>CALNYJ010000001.1:0-27930 GCA_942490785.1 uncultured Gammaproteobacteria bacterium
GCAGACGCGGCATGCCATTACTGCAAATGGCTTGCCGCGTCTGCCGGCTACCCAAGGTCAATAATCCGCTTCTAGGCCACCTTGGCGGATTTTTTATCGCCCGAAATGAGCGGCACGCTGTCCAATGGGAAATTGTGCCCTTCCCGACGCGCCGGACTCGGTATAGCGTAGGCCACCCTGCCCTTATTCTCATCAACCTGCTTACTGTCGATACGCCAGCCTCGTGATTGCCAGTCCTTGATGTATCGGCGGTATTCGCCAAGCTGCGTATCAGCAGGCACAAATACTTCCTTGGTATTCGACTCAGGGAAAATCATCGGGTCCACGTCTTCGACAATTACCCGGTCTTCTTCGGCCACAAACAGATTCCGTTTGTTAAATGACTCGTCATAGTCGGGGTTGATAACAATCGACCGAACGCTGACCAGGTGTTTGGCAACATTGAATTCATCCACCGGTGTTTCCCACATGTATTGACACACTTGATCGGTGTCGCTGAACTGAATGCGTGTGACGGTGTGATTAGGGCCGATAAACTTTGATGTCACTTTGGTTTCCATGGCCGCGGGCTTGACGGACGAAATATCGGCATTCCCGAGTTCGGCGCGCTGCGGCAGCGCAACGGTATTGAGCGCGGCGTGCAACGTAGTGCCCCACTCTTCCTTGATGTGATCCAGATCAGATGGAATCTGGTATTCCTCATCAGAACCCGCAAACTTCATGCCGGTATGAACGAATTCGGCGTGCGCCGGATCCAGCGCGGCTTCGATGGAGCGTTCCCAGCCGGCCTTCCAGCTGTATTCGAGGTTAATGCAACGCCAACCCTCTTTGCCCCACTCGGGAATATCGGGGAGCGGTGGCCGTTCCTGTTCCGGCAAGTCGCCCAGAAACGCAAACACCAGGCCGTAACGCTCCGCAGTCGGGTAGCCGTCAATCTTGGCGCGCGCGGGAATCTTGGCATTAATGCCCATGGACGGAATGCGTGTACATGCGCCATCGCCATTGAACTGCCAGCCGTGATAGGGGCACTCAACCGCGTCGCCTTTGACCTTGCCGCCGGCCAGTGACGCGCAGCGGTGAATGCAGATGTCGCTGACACAACGGGCCACGCCTTTGCTGTCACGATACAGGGCGAAGTTCTGCCCGAGCATTTTTACTTTTAGGGGTTTTTCCGCTGTCACTTCGCTGCCCAGCGCTGCCGCATACCAGAAATTGATAAACATCACTGCCTCCTGAATAACCCTGTCGGACACCTGCTAAAAATGGCCAACGTTCGGTTCACTTGTATTACTATTGATACATCAAGGGCGACGTTAGCACGGGTGCCCGTCATCGACTCTAGGTAATTACCGCAGGAAACTTTCTATGCTTCTGAATCGCGAACGCGCGACTGAAATCATGCAGCGCGAAGAAATTGACGGCCTGATCGCTCAGTTGCCAATCAACCTCTACTACCTCAGCGACTACTGGGGTCTGTTTAATACCGCCGGCGGTTACGATGCTGCCTATTTCGCCCTGCTGCCGCGCGACACCGCAGCACCGGCAAGCCTGATTGTTCCGGCTCTGGAACTGCGTCGCGTCGAAAGCAAAGGCACATGGATGAAAAATATCGTGGGCCATTCATGCCACGCCGGCGAATCGCTGCTTGCGGACGGCACCCTCAAAGGAGCCGATTACAGCGGCTGGCCGCAGCGACCGGGCGCGGCTTTGGGTGATCTTGAGCAACGCTGGGTTCGCATCATCGAACGTCTGGGCAGCGAAATGTCGGCGGACGCCTTTTGGGCCGTCACCCGTGCAATTAAGGCAGCCGGGCTGGAGCATGCGCACCTCGCCACCGATGAGCCACGCCTGCAAGGCTGGCTGACTGCCTGTGGCCTTGATCACATTCGGATCAGCTACCGCGTTGATCTTTTCAACGAAATCCGCCTGGTTAAAAGTGCAGATGAATTGCAGCTGCTCCGACAGGCCGCGGTGATGAATGAAAAAAGCCTGCTGGCAGCAGCCGACGCCATGGCCGAGAACATCACGTGGAAAGAACTCGAGAACGTCTACATGATCACGATGTCACAGCAGGGAGCTCGCGGCGTATACCTGAATTGCGGTGTCGGCGAGCTGCCGGGCGAAAAAATTCGCCGCGGCGAGCCGGTGATGTTTGATGCGCTCGGGCACTTCGAGCATTACCACGGTGACTTCGGCCGCTGCGCGGTACTGGGCGAGCCCACGGCGGAACACCGCCAGCGCCATGCCGCCATTTGCAAGGGCTGGGATGCCGCGCAGGAGTACCTTAAACCGGGTATCCGCTACAGCGAACTGGCAGCCGCAGTCGGCGACGTGGTGCGCAGCGAAGGCTTCGCAGGTTTCCGCGATCCGGTGGTGCACAGCCTCGGCCTTGAACACACAGACGACCCGAAGGAAGCAGGCGTGCAACCGCAAGACAAACCCGATCAGGTGCTGCAAAAAGGCATGGTGGTCAACGTTGACATGCCGCATACCGAGATTGGCTGGGGTTCGGTGCACATGGAAGACACCGTGGTGATTACCGCAGACGGCTGCGAGCGCCTTGCCACCGCCGATTTCAGCATGCGAATTATCTAGTATGGCGTTACCAGAACGGCTTGACCTTGCCCATAAAGGCAACGGTGAGCACCAGCAGATAAAGAAAGACAGCCCATGCCATGGTCAGGTGAGTCTGCCGCGTAACCTCGGCCTCGGCTTCCGGCGTGGAACCGTGCTCGCCCATTTTCAGTATTGTGGTAAACGGCTGAAACACCGTGTCGATCCCCAGAATAATCCAGAAAATAAGGCCAAACAAAAACAGTTTCATTGCAAACCAACCTGCATCGATGGGGCTGCCGTTAAGCAACGACCATCCGCCCACGGCCACAAAAAAACCACCCATCAACAATTCATAAACTTTATTGATCTGCAGCAGTCGGCTCGCCAGCGGGGTGCCTTTGTACTTCACAATTGCCAGATGCATCAGGCTCCACGCAATACCAACGGCCCACGCCAGCGCCAGCAAGCCGTCCGGGAACGGGAAAAGATTCAGATCTTTTGCCAGATGCAAACCAACCGGCAAAATCAGCGCGAAGGTCACGCGCGGAAATTGATCTATATAGAAAGCCATCATGATCAATGTCTTGCGGGTTTCGTAACTGAGCTTTGGGTCTTTAACCAGAATCATAACGGCATACAGCCCTACGTCAGCACCCAGCCAATACACAAAAAGGACAATGTGCACGTACAACCAGATCGAATGCGAATCCAAAATATGCTCCTTACAGCAGCCAGTTATCGGCCAATCGCACCCCTAGCTTGCGGGATCGGCCGGTGGATTCATTGAGATACCGCAAAGCTTGCACAGCCCATAATGCAACAGGAAACCCTATGAATGACGCTAATTCCCTTCCGCTGGCCAACTTGCGAGTCATCGAATTCACGCACATGCTGATGGGCCCCGCTGTCGGCTCGATACTCGCCGATATGGGTGCTGATGTGGTGAAAATCGAGCCCATAGGCGGCGATAAAACCCGCTGGCTGCCGGGTTCCGGGGCCGGCTTTTTTCTGATGTTCAACCGCAACAAACGCAGCATATCTATCGATCTGAAATCACCCGAAGGCAAACAAGTGGCGGAAGATCTGGTCAAAGGTGCCGACGTCGTGGTGGAAAACTTTCGTCCGGGCACCATGGAGCGCCTGGGTTTCGGCTATGACGATCTGGTAGCCATTAACCCGCGCATTATTTATTGCTCACAGAAAGGCTTTCTCAAGGGCCCTTATGAGAACCGGGCGGCGCTGGATGAAGTGGCGCAGATGATGGGCGGCCTGGCTTACATGACGGGCCCGCCGGGGCGCCCATTGCGCGCAGGCTCATCGGTCATTGACATCATGGGTGGCATGTTCGGTGTGATCGGTATCCTGGCCGCCGTGGAAGAACGACACACCACCGGCAGGGGGCAGAAAATCAAAAGTGCGTTGTATGAGGACGTGGTGTATCTGATGAGTCAGCACATGGCTCAACAAGCAATTACCGGCAACCCGGCTCCACCGATGTCAAACAGGATCGCAGCCTGGGCAATCTACGAAATTTTTGAAACGGGAGACGGTGAACAGGTGTTTGTCGGCGTGGTCAGTGATGCGCAGTGGCAGGCATTTTGCAAAGCTTTTGACTTGGATGACTTTGCGAACGATACCAGCATGGCCGATAACACCGGACGGGTTAACCAGCGGCCTGCGATTATTCCGGTGATCACGGCGCTGTTTAAACGTTTCAGCAAAGCGGAACTGATGGCAAAACTGGAATCCACCGGCATGCCCTTCGCGCCCATCACCAAACCTGAGGATCTGTGGGACGACCCGCATCTCAACGCCACCCCTGACGCGCTGCTGGAAATGGAGCTGCCTGATGGCAGCGGCACAACACGATTACCGGGTTTACCCATTGAAATGAAAGAGCGACGATTTAGCCTCTATCGGCAAGCTCCGAAAATTGGAGAACACACGGCTGAGCTGATGAAAGGTCTGGGCTATGACGACACCCGTATCAAGCAACTGGTTGCCAACGGCGCGGTCATGACGGGTACAAACACCGACGACTGAGCGCTCGCTTTTACACCGGGTCGGTCCGCATCAGTGGAATTCCGTAATTGCCCGGATGGCGCACATTCCTATAATTGGCTGTATTCATTGCAATACAACTGCTAACTTCAAATATATGGCCCAGGCGCGACGCAAAACTCAACCTGATAAAGATGCGGAGAACCGCAAGGTGACGCCGCTTTACCATCAGGTCTACGTGGTGCTCCGCGACAAGATTCAGCAGCATGAGTACGCGGCCGACAAGCCGCTGCCCGGCGAGCACCAGCTGGCCGACGAATTCGGCGTTTCGCGGGTCACCATTCGCCATACGCTGAAGAATCTGGAAGTGGACGGTTACGTGGTTCGCAAGCGCGGTGTCGGCACGTTTCCTTTGGCGCGCCCGGCCGATTTGCCGGATCGCTATAACATTGGCGGCATGCTTGAGCCCGGCCGGTTCCACGATGCGCCTGCAAAAGTAAAGACTCTGTCGATGCGAACGATTGACTGTCCGGCGCACCTGGTCAGGCAGTTCGACAGCGATGAGCATGTAATGTGTCTGCAACGTCTGCGCAGCGTGAACAACGCCCCTTTTACTCTCCTCACTGTGTACTTGCCGGTCGCCATTGCCCGACAACTCAACCGTGCCGAACTGCGCAAGGACCCTGCGCTGATCGTTTTAGAGCGCGCCGGCTTTTTGCTGGCACGCGCCGATCAGTCCATCAGCGCAGTGGCAGCTGATGAACATGCAGCGCGCCGACTGAAGATTCCCGTGGGAGCGCCGCTGATTGCGATGTCGGCTTTGTTCACGGATAAAGATGAGAAACCTTTGGCCGTACTCGAAGGCCTGTTTAGGCCGGAACTCTACGAATATCAGACTTCAGCCTTGCGCGAAGGGCGCGGCGCGAAATCGCGCTGGGTGACGATTTCCTAGGTCATTAATTCCAAGACTGGGCTTCGTCAACGGCCTTGCGATAAGCGCGCCTGAATGCCAATGGGGCGGCCACGGCAAGCAATCCGGCAAACACACCCACAATCGATAATGAATAACGCAGCGAATTCTCGTCGGCAAATACAAAATCGGTAAGCACCGCGACGGCGGTCGGGCCGACCGTCAATCCAAAAATACTGATAATGAAGTAATAGATTGCCGATATCTGGCCGCGGAGCTGGTTCGGGGTAATCAGCATCAGTGCCGCCGTCGACACGGCGGTAATACCCGCTGAACCCAGAATATTAATAAACAGCAGCCCGGCCGCCAGCTCGGCGCTCGGCATCAGGGGTAGCAACACCGCAGTAAGCAACATCACCACGCTGAAGCCCGCGAAGATGCGCAGATGGGCATCCTTATTGCCGGCACGGTAGCTGCGATCAGCCAGCCACCCCGCCAGGTTGACGCTGATAGGGCCGGCGATCAGCATCACTGTCCCCTGCACCGTCGCTACGGTACTGATGTCCCAACCCCAGGTGCGGATGAAAAGCGCCGGCAACCACGACAACAGGCCGTAACCCAGAATGGTTCCACCGGTCATGCCAAGAAACACACCGGCATAAGCCCTCCAGCGTTTAGTCAGGAATCCGGCGGCGACCCGGACTGACGGAGCATCAGACTTTCGGCCAGTAGCATCAACGAACTCCATTTTGCCCTGACGCAATGGTTCGCGCACGGTCACCATCAGCAGGGCAATGAGCAATCCGGGTAGCCCAACCAGCAAAAAAACCGTTTGCCATGCATACAGTTCGCCCACGAGCGGAAGCTTGAGCGGGGGTGCCTGCATAACCATGCGAATGACCTGACCGCCAAGCAGCATGGCCACGCCGGCGCCAACTGACACGCCCATGCCATAAAAGCCCAGCGGCCGGGCACGGCGTTCCGGCGGGAAGTAATCGCTGATCAGCGACAAAGCACTGGGGCCCAGAGTTGCTTCGCCCACGCCCACACCAATGCGTGCCAGAAACAACTGCGTGTAATTGCGCGCCAGACCGCAAAAAGCGGTCATCAAACACCACACGGATATGCCCACAGCAATAATTGTTCGGCGCGAAGCCCGGTCTGCCAGACGGCCGATGGGAATCCCCATCAGCGTATAAAATATGCCGAAGGCCAACCCCAGCAGCAGGCTCATCTGCGTGTCGCTGATGCCGAGATCGGCCTTAATCGGCTCAACCAGCAGTGCCAGTATCTGGCGGTCGAGAAACGCAACCACATAGGCAAGCGTCAGGACGACAGTCACGTACCAGGCGTAACCGGCGGATGGATAGCCGTTGCCTTGCTTTGTCCCCGCCGTAAAGCCGCTCGCCATAAGGTCAGCTTAGTCGATCAGCGCCGGGGCCGGCTTTTGCTTGCGGGCGTAATCCTCAATACTCGACAAGCTAGGGCCAGTGTCTTCCTCCGGTGCATTGAGGAATTTCGGAAAATGCTTTTTGATATAAGCCAATACCGGCGGCGATACTTCATCCACTGATTCGGCACTGTGCATGACACCCACGTACAGTACGTGGCCGGGTTTATCGCCCAGCAACATCCATGGCAGCCAGGGCGTCACACGGTTCCAGGTACCGTGCCAACTGACGGCAGTTTTGCTCGGGTCTACAAGGTCGGCAACGGGGACAAAATAGCGGAACATTTCAGATACCTGAACCATCGGACCGGATGACTCGCGCGGCCATTGGGCGGGTTGCAGTACGTTCGGGTAAAACAGGTGCATATCGGTTTCCAGCGCCAGAGTATCCTCACCAATTTTGCTCCAGGGCAAAATCAGCGGGATTTTTACCGGTGTCGTCGGCTTTTCGCCGCCGATATCTTCCGGTGCGATGTACATCTCGGTGGCAATATTGTAGTTGAAAGGATCGTTATCAACGTGCACGACATCAACGACTTCGCCGGTCCACGGATTGGTCCATTGATCAATGACCTCCCCGGTCCGCGGATCGGTATAAATAATGGTCTCGCGGTTTAAACGGCGGTAGTTACCGTCTTCGGTCGGTATCAGTCGTGATACCGCAAAGCCCTCGAAGCCGCACAGCACCTGAATCTTTTCACCGTCAACCACCGCCATGACCTGGCCGCGATAGCGGCCAATTGCCTGTTTGGATGGATCGACATCGCTGGCAATACGAGCCCAGGCATCACGGTTCCATACGGGTGATGCGAAATCTATCGTTGTTTCAAAACTCATTGATTCACCGTCCATCGGTTCACCCGCTGCCATGGCTGGCTGCATGCTGCCCAATAACAACAGGGCAGCAAGTCGTCTGTTGGCAGATTTCAGAAAAGTCATATGCTTTGCTCCCTTTCAAAGTTCGCATGAATGTTCGGTGCCACAACCCAGACGCGGCATTGATCCACATCAATGAGCGCACCGGCGAATTGCTGGAAAACCATTGCTATATTGAGCACTTGAACTCACAGTGCCGCGACGCATCGGCAATATCAGGGCCTGTCACCAATGAGCAGCATCAACCGGAAAGTCGTCCTTGCATCACTCATTAGCGGCATTCCGCGCGCGGACAATTTTCGACTGGTCGAAAGCCCAAGGCCGGAACCGGGTGATGGCGAGATCCTGGTTCGACACATTTATCTTTCTCTGGATCCCTATCAGCGACCGGCCATAGCCGGCATCCACATCAGCGCGAAAAAAGCGCTCGAACAAGAAGAGGCGCCGTCTGCCGAGACGGTGGGCCAGGTGGTTGCTTCGCGCCACCCCGATTTTGCGGTCGGAGACTATGTACGACATTTCGGAGGCTGGCAGGAATATTCCTTATCAGACGGACAGCAGACTTATAAGGTCAATCCCGCACTGGCACCGCTGTCGACTTATCTCGGAATACTCGGCATGCCCGGACTGACAGCTTTTGCCAGCATGATCAAGCTGGCCGATGTGCAGCCGGGTCAGTCCGTACTGGTGTCGTCGGCGTCCGGGCCGGTGGGCTCCATGGTTGGTCAGATCGCCATGCAAAAAGGCGCCACCGCATATGGCGTCGCGGGGTCCGATGACAAGTGCCGCTTTGTGGTCGACGAATTGGGCTTCGCCCAGTGTGTGAACTACAAGGCCGCAGGGTATCCCGGAACGCTGCAGGCGGGTCTGCCCGACGGCGTCGATATCTACCACGATAACGTGGGCGGGCAGATGTTGCTCGATGCGCTGACGGTGTTGCGAAACTACGGCACGGTAATACTGTGCGGGCTCATCAGCCAGTACAACGAGACCAATAAAGGGCAAAACTTCAACCTGGGGCCGGCCATCATTAAACGGGCAGTGCTCAAAGGGCTGGTGGTCTACGACTATGAAGATCGCCGTCAGGAGTTTTTTGATCTGGTCGCGCCCTGGGTGCGAGACGGCAAAATCAAATACCGGGAAGATCGTGCCATTGGCATCGAAAACACCGGCGCACACTTTGAAAAGTTGATGAGCGGCCAGAACTTTGGCAAAGCACTGGTCGTGCTGGGTGACGAATAGCGCTCACTTAATCTCAACCACGTCAGAATTAATCAGGGGGAATCCATCATGAAAAGAAATGTGCCCATAGTTGAGAACCTCAGCCGTCGAGAACTGCTGCAACTTGCTGCCGCGAGCGGCCTGACTCTCTCGGCTGGCAGCGCATCTTCGCGCAGTCACTTTACCGCCGAAGACTCCGGCCGCGACTGGAGCATTGGCGATCTGACTCCGGAACAACGCGCCTTTGCGGAGCGCATGTTGGAAAAAACGGCTGAGCGCGAAAGCTTTTTTCTTGATCTGGTAAATAAATTCAACGGCAGCCGCGATGTGGAAACCCTGCATCATGAAGACGAGAAAGCCGCGCACACTGTTCATGTGTCACGTGGTGATGTGCTGGAAAAAACGTCCTTCTATATTAACTACAGCAAAATGGCCTTCCCTCCCTATGTTCCGGAGGCTATTTGGGATCGCTATTACGAATTCAACTTTCATTCTCGAACTCCATTGCTTGGGCAACTGCATGCCACGGTGTACTTTACCTATATGGCCAGCGGGAAAAGCGCCATGGCCGGTTACATGGATTACACGCCCGGCACGTGGATCGAGGAAGACAACGCTTACCTGAAAAACATAGTCGATCAGCACTTTGCGGAATATGGTCGCGATATAAAAAAGTATCGCTTGATGCTTAATTTGCCCGCTCACAAAGACAAACTAAAGGCCGCTGCAGTAGGTGCCGCCTTTTATGTACCTCCTCTGATGGAAATCAACGAAGATAATTTCAATTTTGTCACCGAGGCAAATCAAAAATTCGTTAACGGCTATCTCGACCTGCTGGAAAAGCGCAAAAATCAGCCCTATACCGAACAGGATCTGGAAAACCAGGCGTCCATGCGTAAACGCTGGCTGGAAGATCATCTGTTCGAGGATCCGCTGCCAATGTACGTCGTGCCTTACAAGGTATGGAGCTTTGCCGATGCGCCGCCAGTGGTCAGATTTTAAACTCACGGCCAACAAGTGGAACCGCGTCGAGTATCCAGTTTTTTTCCTGACGCCGGGCAGGACAGGGTATGGCTACAGCCACATCGCCACGAATTTCACGCAGCTTCTTGAGGTCGATGCGCCAGCCACGATTCTCCCAGTCTTTCAGGTATTCGCGATAGCGCACGACCGGCTTGTCGGCCGGCACCAGTAATTCCTTGGTGGTGGTTTCCGGGGTCCGCACCGGGTTAAGAACCACAAGCAGGTCGATGTCTTCCTGCGCGATTTCCATGTTTACGTCTGTAATGCTCTTATCGTGCTTGGGATCAAGCATAAAGTGACGCATGTTGACGAAGAAGATGCGGGTGCGGTTTTCATCAATAGGCGCTTCATAGAAGTACTGATGAAAATCGTTGCCGTTGCCAAGTAACAACCAGGTTATGAGCGCATTCGGTCCAAAATGGCCGGAGCCACCCTGCAACTGACTGGCATCGCGTTTAATCTTGTCCGCCATCAGCCCTTGTTCTTCATGTGCCTGCGCAAATGGCATCATGAACTTGCTGCCGTAGTCGCCGATATCTGCGACATCAATCGGCTTATTGCGAAAATCCTGCATCATGCCAGGAGTGCCCTGCTTGGGATGCACGAACTCATTGTGGGCAGGGTCCAGACCGTTTTCGACAGATCGCTCGTAATAGTAATCAACCTCGAACACCACCAGCTCATTGGCGCGCCAGGCTTCGTCTTCGAACTCGGGAATTTCATAAAGCGGGGGGCGCTCCTCTTCCGGCAGATCCCCAAGAAAGGCAAACACGATCCCGTATTTTTCCTGCGTGGGATAACTGTCAACCTTGGCACGTGCGGGCGGCTTTTCTTCCTTGCCCAGTGAGGGGATCACCGTGCAACGACCATCGCCGTTGAACTGCCAGCCGTGATAAGGGCATTCAACACAATCTTTTTTAATTTTGCCGTTACCCAGGGCACCGCCACGGTGAATACAGGTATCGCTTAGCACGTGAGCGTGGCCGTCCGTGTCGCGAAAGGCAACAAAATCCAGCGACATGATGCGAGTGCGCTTCGGCGCCTCGTTGGTCACTTCATCAGAGCGGGCAACGGGATACCAGAAATTTATGTACATGAAAACTCCAAAAGTTCTAGTTATTGCAGGCCCGCAACCAAATTACAGTTCGGCACCTGCCAATTGTGGATTCGCCAGACCGATACTTCCGGTTAATTGGCATCTGCAAGAATATAGTCATGAGAACGCTGGCACCACGCGTTCGCCGATCAGTTTGATCGCCTCAATCGGATTGTTGTGTATTTTTAGCGCCACCTCATCTAAACCGGCCTCCTCATATGAACGTAACTTACTGATAGCTTGATCAATTTCGCTTACATCACCGGCCAGTGTGAGATTCCTGACCAGAGCATCGACAATATTGTCAGGTACATTTTCAATGCGATCACGTTGCTGCAGGAAGGCTGCCAGAAACGATTCGCGATTCGCCTGCACCAACGCGCATTCCTTGGGCTCCAGAAACGTAGAAATATGCCAATCCTGCAAGAAGCCACGCCAAATCAAGCCCTGACGGGCTTCGGCCAGCGAAACACCGCGATCGGCCTTGATATGCCACGCAAAAAAATTGTTCACCCGGAATGCGTCTCGCGACCTGCCCGCTGCCTGCAAACCTTCTTTGATATAAGTGTTCACTTCTGACATGCGCGATAACGGCACATCACCCATCATGGTGCCATCCGCCACACCGGCCGCCATGCGCAGCATGTTGGGCCCGGTTGCACCCGCGTATATCAGCGGTGGGGTCGCCTCTGCCCACTCCGGGAGGTAGTCAGTCAGGCTGTACCGCGGACCGGAATAGTTGAGGGGCGCGTCCGGGGAAATCTGTTTAAGTATCGCGATGCAGTCGCGAACAGAATCCAGCCGATGTTCCGGCTGCAAACCCGTAACGCGACTGGTGGAATGCCCCAACCCGCCGATCAGTATAGACGCCCGGCCGCCGCACAACTCATTGACGGTTAGCAACGCATCGGCAATGCGCAGCGGGTGCACTTCGTAAGGACTTACAGGCAACGTACCGAGTCGCACCTTGCTGGTGGTTCGAAGCAACCCTGCCATGGTCAGCATCGGATCGCGACGCGATGCAAAAGCAGAGCCCCAAAAAGTGTGTATGCCATAGCCATCGGCAAGCCGGCCAAGCTCCTCAACCAGACTTGCTGGCAGACCTGCATCGAGTATGACGTCAATTTTCAGCATCGGCGTATGAAGCCAGTTCGTGGCAAGCGACTAATTGACATAGATCAAACACAACAACGCGAACCCTAATTTAGACTGGTTCAAATTCTATACGGTTGTTTCCGGAGGAGCAGTGATGGCCAAACGTGTACAGGACAAGAAACCCAAACGCAGCAAGTCTGCCATGGCATGGCTGGAAGAAAATATCGCGGAGCAAAAACTTCGCTACAAAGCCATCGTCAAGGAAATGGATGAACTCGCACCGACCCGGGCCCGGTGGTACAAGGAATTTCTGGAAATCTGCCAGACCCGCGGCACCAATGTCACCGGTGACATGCGGCGCAAAATAGCCAAGCACGAAGTCCCCAAGAAGCCTAAACGCAAAGATCGCGTTGTCTTTTAATTGATTTCGTCAAGGAGAAAATACTGTGGCCAGACCTCATATTGAGCCCTATGTCGAACTGAATCAGCCCTTCAAAAAACTGGATATTAACGGCTTCAAAGGCAGCGAATACAAAGTGCTGTCGCTGGACGTTGATACCGGTGCCTGCACACTGAAAGTGCAGTTCAAAAACGGCTTTAAGCGCAACCCAGGCATGAGCTATTCGGACATGGAGATCTTCGTGCTGGAAGGGCGCGTCAAGGTTGGCAAGGAAATCTGGGGGCGAGGACATTACGCCTTTATCCCTGCCGGCATGGCCCTCGGCGCCATGAGCTCAGCGCAAGGCGCCGAAGTGCTGCTGATGTTCAACGACAGCGAGCCCAGCTTTTACGAATCCGACAAAAACCATCAGCTGGCACTTACTCAAGCACATGTGTCCATGAATTCTTATCTGGACGCGCCATGGACTTCAGGTGCCATCGTGCAGCCTGCGGCATCAAATGGCTGCATGATTAAGTTGCTGCACTATGACCCGCTCAGCGAAGCCATCACTTTTTTATACACGCTGACGCCTGAGTTCATGCAGGACAACATTTCCTATCACGACTGTTGTGAAGAGAGTTATCACATCTGGGGTACCTCATGGATGATGCAGTTCGGCGATTTGCCAACCGGGGGTTATTTCTGGCGTCCGCCCTATATCAACCATGGATCGTTCCGCAGCAAGCATGGCTGTATAGCATTCGGCCGCACCGACTCAAAAATACACAACTATTTCCATTTCAATCCGTGGTCTTCGCAGGCCGAGAACATGGCCCGTTCGGCTGCTCATTTGTACCGCCAGCGACCCATGATGTACGACTGGGTTGCCTCGGACGGGCACAACCATCCGCACGGCCCGGAGGACTTTGAGCATGCTCACTACCATGACGATGCCCAGATCCGCCATCTGCATGGTCATCCGCCGAGCCCCATCAAAATTAAATAATTTTTGCACCTTAGAGTTTTTCAGGAGAACGACAAGTGGCACGACCACACATCGAACCTTATGTGGAGCTAGACACTCCCTATAAAAAACTGGATCTGAACGGCTTCAAAGGCAGCGAATACAAAGTGCTGTCGCTGGACATCGATACCGGTGCCTGCACACTGAAAGTGCAGTTCAAAAACGGCTTCAAGCGCAAACCCGGCCTGAGCTATTCCGACATGGAGATCTTCGTGCTGGAAGGGCGTATCAAGGTGGGTAAGGAGATCTGGGGGCGCGGCCACCACGCGTTTGTCCCGGCGGGCATGGCTCTGGGGGCGATGCAGTCGGCACAAGGGGCCGAAGTGCTGCTGATGTTCAACGACAGCGAGCCCAGCTTTTACGAATCGGACAAAAATCATCAGCTGGCACTTACCGCAGCCTATACGTCGCTGAACAGTTATCAGGATGCGCCCTGGGCGCCCGCTACGCTTGCCAATCCGTCGGTGGCATCCGGCTGCATGCTAAAAGTGCTGCGTTACGATCCGATTACCGAAGCGTGCAGTTTTCTGTACTGCATGTCGCCGGAGTATGCACAGGATAATATCTCGTACCACGACTGTGCCGAAGAGAGTTATCACATCTGGGGTACCTCATGGATGATGCAGTTCGGCGATCTGCCAACCGGTGGCTACTTCTGGCGTCCACCGTGGATCAACCACGGCGCATTCCGTTGTGAACGAGGCACCATTGCATTCGGACGCACCGACTCGAAGTTGCACAATTACTTCCACTTTAATCCGTGGTCGAACCCGGATGAGAATCTTCACCGGGCAGCTGCGCATCTTTACCGGCAACGTCCCACATTGTTCCAGTGGGTAGCCACGGATGGCCACAATCATCCGCACGGTCCGGACGATTTCGAGTATCCGCATTACCACGACGATGCTCAGGTGCGGCATTTACATGGCCATACGCCCAACGAGATTAAGTAGTCGGACAAGTAAAAACCTCTGCCGCACTTGTGCGGCAGAACTACTTGCGGCATGTGACTCAGGTACGCGACTTTATTGCGGGCTCGGGGGCTGCTATCCAGACTAGCGTCGCCATAACGCATATCACTGCATTTGCCATACCAACGAGCACGTAAGGTCCGGCAGGCATCCAGCTGTCGAACAATTGCCCGCCAACGCTGGTGGCAAACAGTATCCCGGCAGCGCCGCAAACGCCGAACATGCCAATGACCGCGCCGCGCTCTTTGACTGCCGCTTCCTGGCCGATCAGCGCCTGCGAGGTGAAAAAGCAACTGGTCTGACCGACGCCCAACAGGACAAACCAGGGCAATGCTTCCGTACTCAGCGGGTTATCAACAAACCACATTCCTGAAAACGCAATGGCAGCAATAAATGCGCCGATAGCCACCGCGGCGGTGCGCCTGATGCGGTCGATCAATACGCCCATCACGGGCATCCACAACATCGCAGAACCGTTCGCCACGACAATCAGTATGGCCCCCTGCTTAACCGCGTCTGCAGTGCTCACGCCCTGCTCGGCACCGGCAACCGATGCCCACAACACGGTAAAGGTTCCTATAACAACAAAATCACTCCGCGAAACAAAAGACGAGCAATAGGCCAACGCGATGCGCAAATTTTTTGCCGCGCGTAAACCGCCCATCACCAATTCCCGCGTTTCGGGCCGTTCATCGTGGCGCACCATCGTGCCCCCTTTGAGGCCTTTAGCCATCAACAGCGCACAAGGCACAAGCACGGCCGCAATCACCCAGTGTGAATACCGTCCGGCTGCAACCATATCCGCGCCTTGGGCAGCAAAGAACTCCGGAGAACGACCAAAAACGCCGTTCACGAATACCACACCGATACCGTTGAACAAGCCGGTCAGGGCAATCATTTTGCCGCGCGAGAACTCGTCCGGATAATCCTGAATAAGCGTTCCCATCATGCCGATCATGGCGGCGATACCAACCGCATAAACACTGCGGGAGAAAAACAAATGCCACTCCGCACCAGCCAGGGGATAGATGACGTACGAGATCGCCATAACCAGCACGCCGGCAACAACGATAGGCCGCCGCCCCACACGGTCGGACAACACGCCGAAAACGCCAATCAGCAACAACACAACCACCTCGGACCATGCGGCCAGAAAACCCGAGAGACCCCCCTGTTCGTTACCCGGTATGCCGAGATTGGTGGTCAGTACATACGCCTGCCCGATATTGACGAAGGTCAGAAAGCCGATACTGACAAACGACGCAAACAACAAAGTCCACGCGTTGGTTTTTGAGATACCCGGAGCCAGCAACACTGGGCCAAAGCGTTGCTTCGTTTGGTTATCGCTCACAGCGCTGGCAGCATGGAGGCCAAATCAGCCTTTTTTATTTTGCCAAAATTAGTCTTAGGCAGTTCGTTCATAACGATGATCTCTCGGGGAACTTTATAAGGCGCAAGTTGTGTCCTGCAGTATTCGAGCAGCGCTTGCGGACGGATGCCGGGCTCACCTACCACAAAGGCAGCGATGTCCTCTCCCAGCATTGGCGACGGCCACCCCACCACAGCGGCCTCGGTAATCTGAGGGTGCGCACGCAGTGTACTTTCAATCTCTGCCGGATACACATTGACGCCGCCGCGAATAATCATTTCCTTTTCACGACCGCGCAGGCTCACGTAGCCTTCCACATCAATACACGCCAGATCGCCCGGACAAAACCAGCCGTCAGCGGAATGCTCTTCCACGTCGCCGGCTTCATTAAGAAAGGCGGTTGCAACTCCCGGACCGCGATAACGCAAACGGCCGGTTGCTCCCGGCGGCACCGGCCGGTCATCGGCATCGACCACATCCACTTCAATGCGGAAAGCCGGTCGGCCGACGGTATCGCCGTGCAGCTCAATATCTGCAGGCTGCAATACACTGATGCCACCGCCCTCGCTGGTCGCGTAATAGCTGGCCAGATTCGGAGTCAACCTGGCTTGCATTTCCAGCGCCTCCCGACCGTGAACAATGGAACCGCCAAACACCAGCAAATCAAGATCGGGGAACATCGGAGATAGGTCACTTGCCAGCGGTAAAAGCCGATGCATCAAAGTCGGCACGAGAAAAGTGATATTGGCGCCGGACTTCTGAATTGCCGCTGCCAGTTGCGGGGGTTTATGCGGCGGCGGATCGAGAATAACCGTGGCACCCGCGGCAAGAAAGCCCATGCAGAAAGATCGCGCGGCACCAAAATACAGAGGCGTAACCGACAGAAAGCGATCATTTGCACCCAGACCTAATGTGACCCACTGATTGACAAAGCGCTCATACATTTGACGATGCGTAACAAGCGCGCCCTTGGGACGACCGGTTGTGCCTGAGGAAAGCGACACCAACAGAGGACTGTCTGTATCACTGCCCAACTCAGCAAGCCGCATGTTCCTCGAGCCCTGGTCACACCAGCCCCGACCGACGATCTCATTTTCAGCGCCGGCCACAGCCTCGTCGTCAGGTTCGCGCAGTATCAATCGGGCGTTGAATGCTCGAGCCACCTGCTCTTTCTCGGCGGCTGTCCAACGATGATCCATTGGCAAAATCATCGCGCCCGCCGCCGCCACGGCAAAGTGCAGAACCAGATGATCAAGGCGATCGCCCAGACAAAGGCCGACGCGGTCGCCAGCGACGATACCGAGACCTTGCAATCTGCAGGCACTGGCTTCGACACGGCCCCAGAACATGCGGTAGGTGAGTTGTTCATCACCGTGAACTGCCGCAACGGCACCCGGACGATTGCGCGCATGACTGCGAATCAATGAAGCAAGGTTCATGGCGTCTTGTGCAGATCTGTTAGTCGGGTGCCTGGGTACTCGGCACTGTAGTCAATGGTCACCGGAACCTGCAGGCTTGTCAGCCGCTGCTGCAACGGATATTCCAGCTCGCTTGCCAGCAATGCCTGCCATGCACCTTCGGCTTTCAGATACTCAGCAACTTCGAGCTGAATGCGCTCATCATCGAGCTGCGGCTCGCACCAGCGGATGCCCTCCCTGTCACGCCTGAACCAGGGCGAGAATAAGCGTCCGTCGCGAACCATGTGCCAGCAACGCAGCAAATGCCCGCCGGACCATTCCGGCTGCATTGTTGGCATGCCCTGTGTACGCCACAGCCCTTTGTCAGCTTCCGAATACACCCGCGCGTCCTGCAAGGTCACCGCCGTCACCCGCTGCGGACACAGCTGCGCCAGTTCTGCGGCGACCGCGCCGCCGCCTTCGACCCCCAGCAGCGATACCTGGCCCAAGCCCAGTGCGTCGAGCCCGTCGCGCACCATAGCCGCGCAGTCAGTGACGGTCGGATCATGCGCTTTGACTGGCACGGCGGTTTCACCATGCCCCGGTAAGTCAAAAACGACCACATGAAAATGCTCGGCCAGCGGCTCGACCAATGCTTCCAACGTTGCGCTGGACGCACCAGCACCGTGCAGCAAAACCTTAACCGGTGCCTCCGGATTACCACCGCGACGCACGTGCACAACGCCTTTATCAATATCCACCAGCTGACGCCAGAGCCGCCCGGGCACGGCAGCGGTGTGCGGGGTTTCGGCGACGCGGCTGCCGGGATGCGCCTGCAGCAGAGCAAGGCACTTCGCTAACACCTCTGTCGGCGTTGCCGATGTCTCTACCAACACCTTGGGAGCCCGATCAGGGTCAACCACCAAACGCTGCAAATGCGGCTGCAGGGGATCCCAGTCCGCAGCTGTGAACAGACTCGGCACCTTTAGCCGGGGCACAATGTTTTCGGCATGAAAAACGAACGCCGCCCGGTACGCAACGAGGTAATGCTTGCCTGCCCTGAAAAACTCCAGAACGCTATTCTGCTGATGTTCCGGTGACTGCATGGGGAAATCCATACGGCCGGCCCGGGTGCGGTTGTGCCAGGGGAAAAATACAGTTTGCTCGCGAGTCTTGGCCCACAACCAGGCGAGGTGACCGGCGTCCCAGCGTGGCTCAAACGGCGGCAAATAAACGCGCAGAATCTCTTCCAGTTCGGCATCGGTTGGCACCGCAATGCCGTTGCATGCCAGCGCCGTCACCCGGTCAGGGTAGCCGTCTGCAATAGCGGTACCGATCATGCCTCCCGTGTGAAACCCATATATGGCGAAGCGCTCAGCGCCGATGGCATCCATGAATTCGATGCTCGCATCGGCGAAGGCGTTAAGGGTGGCGCCCACCAGATGCAGCGGATCCGACAGGCCGTAACCCGGCGAGTCCGGCGCTACGATCGTAAAGTGTTTCGCCCACTGCAGCATTAGTGGCTCAAGTTCGCGTGACGACTGCGGCGACTGATGCAACATTAACAACAGCGGGCCGCTGCCGGTGCGCCGATAGTGCACCTGCCGCGTTCCCCAACGGCTCTCAAATGTTACGAAATGTCGTTCGATGCGATATTCCACGGTTTGCCGTCAGCTGCTCGGTAATTCACCTAACTATAGAATTTGATTTTCTAGACCCAGTCTTCGAGCCCGTAAACCCGGATAGCGTTGTCGCGCAGCAGTTTTTGCTTCGAACCCTCGCGCAAACCCAGCGCTTCAATTTCATTGATGGCGCGCTCAAAGCCGATGATCGGCCAGTCGGTGCCAAAAAGCACCTTATCCTGACCGCGCCCGTTCAGGAAGCGAACCAGTGACGGATCCCAATACTGTGGCGCATGCGCATCGGTGCCGATATAGACGTTCTTGTGCTTCCAGGCCATTGAGATCATCTCTTCGGTCCACGGGTGTCCAGTGTGGATGCCAATTATCTTAAGCGTGGGAAAGTCTATCGCCAGTCGATCGAGCAGGATTGGCGGCGCGACAGTTTCCAGAAACCACTGCATCGAATGGCCCACCTGGATCTGCACCGGGACACCCAATTGCTCGCAGCGCGCATAGAAGGGATAGTAAACAGCGTGATTAGGTGCTTTGCCAAACCAATGCGGGTAAATGTGCGCCCCGACAAACCCGTATTCCTGAACACCCTGGTCGAGCTTTCCAAGCCATTCGCCAATCTTCGAGGGGTTAATGCCAACGATGCCCTTGAAGCGCTCCGGATACTCCTGACAAACGCGATGAATAATATCGATATGTTTTTCGAAAAAAATGGACGAGCCCACATCACCACCGGTGGTGGCCAGCAGCAGACCTTTTTCGACACCGGCCTTGTCCATCTCCGCAATCTCCATTTCGATGGGGATGCCCTTTTGAGTTGTTTCATTACCGGAGAATTTGTCCAGGCCCCGGGAGGATGCCATCAAATCCCAGAATTCATCCAGATGTTCCGGATAGTTTTCAGTCACTTCAGTCGTCCAAAGATTAACGACGATATCGATGGCCTTGACCATGATGATTCTTCCTTAAGCAAAAGCATTGGTGAAACACAGCGTTACAGTGTCCCGCGCCACTAAAATGACGGGCATTGATTCACATCAATGTGGGAGCGGCAATGCGCTTGACATACATCAATGGTTGCTCGCAAACGCTAACCATAGAATGCATGCTCGAGTCTGATCGCGATTTCGGCTGTGTCCGACACGCAATTACGGAACAAGGCAATGACAACTGATTTGAATCGTCAATGGCGTGTAGCGCGTTACCCCAAACCCGAAGAAATTATCGGCCCGGAGCACTTTGAATGGGTTAGCGAGCCGGTCACCGAGCCCGGTGACGGCGAGTTTCTGGTGCGGACCATTTGCCTTGCCCCGGTGCCGGCCCAGCGAGGTTATCTGGAAAAGAGCCACGATTCCTTTCTGGAGAACCTCCCGATTGGCGAGGTGATGCGCGGCCGGGGGGTTGGCCAAATCGTCAAATCAAGGCACCCCGACTACCAGGCCGGAGAAATTTTTGTAGGCTCTTTGGGCTGGCAAGATTATTCAATCCAGCGTCCGCGGGGGTCGGAGTTTGTCTTCAGCACCAAGAAGGTCAAAAACCCCATCCACCCACTGTCGACCGAGCTGAGCCTGCTCGGCCAGGCCGGGGCAACAGCGTATTTTGGCCTGCTGGAAACCGGAAAAATGAAGGCCGGTGACAGTGTGCTGGTTTCAGCAGCAGCAGGTGGGGTAGGTTCCGCGGCCGGGCAAATTGCCCGAATCAAAGGCGCCAAAAAGGTGGTTGGCATAGCCGGTTCTGACGAAAAATGCGGATGGCTGATCGACACCTTGCGTTACGACGATGTCATCAATTACAAAACCGAGAACGTTGGTGACCGCATCAAGGAACTATTTCCCGACGGCATTGACGTGTTTTTCGACAATGTCGGTGGCGAGATCCTCAATGCAGGGCTTGCCAATCTGGCAATGCACGCCCGGATTGTGATCTGCGGGTTTATCTCAACCGACTATGCACCCGGGCCGCACCACGGCCCCATTAACTATCAGTGCATCGTTTACAAACGGGCGCGTATCGAAGGCTTTGTGGTCTTTGATTACTGGGAACAGTATGAAAAGGCTGAGCGTGATTTGCTCGCGTGGTATCGCAGCGGCGAACTGATTAATGCCGAAGACGAAGATAACGGCCTTGAAATGATGCCCGATTCACTTGCCAGCCTGTTTCGCGGCGGCAACACCGGAGTAAAGATCTGCCGGGTAAGCCAGGACCCGGATATATTCTAATCAGCCTTGTGCGGATAGTAGTCGGGATCATTGCGCTCATAAGGCGCCGGCTCTGCAACAACCACCCCGATCGAACGCAGCCGATCCATATCCACAATCTCAACCTCGTATGCGCCGCGCAAACGGATAACATCCATGCCCTTCAGAACGGTGAACGCGCGGCTGACCGTTTCTATGGTCAGCCCCATGAAATCAGCAATATCGGAACGCCGCATTGGCAAATGAATGGGGTTACTGGGTTGCGCCAGCTTCTTCTGACGGTAACTGACATACCAGATAAAGGATGCCACCTTCTGCAGAGAGTCCTTTCTGCCCAATGAAAACAACAACTCATAGGAAGCATCCATCGCTCGGGTCAGAGTAAACCGCAGCTTGCGATCCATCACCGGGTATTTCTCAACCAATGCCTCGAGTTCGGCGCGTCCGAAACGACAGGCATTCACGGGAGCAATGGCACTGACGCCATAGTGATAGTTATCTTCCGACGTAAACCCCACAAAGTCACCCGGAAACAAAAAGGCCAGAATCTGACGCTTGCCGTCCGAGGTCAACCGCACCATAGCGGCATAACCGCGGCGAATACTGAATACATAATCGGCACTCTGCTCCTCCCGCAATATGATATCGCCCGTGCTGTAGCTCCGCTCGACAGCCAGTTCGTAAAGGCGATGCATGTCTTTGTCCGCGAGGCTTGCGCACAATGTGCTGTGGCGGGCAATACATTCACTGCAGGGCAATTCTGAATAGCGGGTCACGTATTTGAAGGTCTCTCGCAATCTGCAATCTTGATATACATCAATGGCCGAAAAATAGCCGCTCCATAGTATAAACGTCGTAATTCGGGGCGCTCCCGAATTTTCTCTCGCGAGTTGATATATGACCAACAAAGACTTGGAAAACCGCCTGTTTTCGGCTGTCGGCCCGGATCGGCTTATCACCGAGCAGGCTGAGCGCGCGTATTTGTCGCAAGACGCTTTCTGGGATGATGCCGTCGCCGATTTCGTGGTCCGTCCGGCCGACAAATATCAGGTCAGCGAGGTATGCGCCGCCGCGAGTGAAGCCGGGTATGCAATCGTTCCACGCGGCGGCGGAATGTCGTACACGCGCGGCTATGTGCCAAATCGCGAAAAAACAGTGATGGTGGACTGCCGCGACCTGAACTGTATTGTCGAAATCAACGAACAGGACATGTACATCACGGCGGAGTCGGGCTGCACCTGGATGCAGGTTTACCAAGCCCTGCAGGCGAAGGGTCTGCGAACACCCTACTTCGGACCGATGTCGGGCATGCTGGCGACGGTAGGTGGCGCATTGTCACAAAACTCCATGCTGTATGGTTCAGCACAATACGGAACGGTTGCAGAGAGCGTTCTGGGGCTGGAAGTTGCGCTGTCGGATGGGCGACTGATTTCCACCGGGTCACGCGCAAACCGCGGCGGAAAACCGTTTTTTCGTCACTACGGACCCGACCTGACAGGCCTGTTTCTTTCCGATACCGGCGCGCTGGGCCTCAAAACAGAAGCAACCATCCGTGTGATACGCACGCCCAAATTCACGGAATATGCCTCGTTTGCGTTTGACAATTTCTATGACCTTGCCCAAGCGCAAACCGAGATTGGGCGCGCCGGGCTGGCTGCCGAATGCTATGGCCTGGATCCGTACCTGAACGGCAAACGCACCATGGTAAAGGACATGAAAAGCGGCCTCGAGGCTGTCGGCAAAGTGATGCAATCGCAAGGGTCGCTGGGCAAAGGCCTAAAGGAAGCGGCAAAGATGGCGCTGGCCGGTGCGACCGGTTTTGCTGACGACGTCGACTACTCCATGCACCTTACATTCGACTCAAATAACGCCGACGACGCGCGCTGGAGACTTGAAGAAGCACGCAGGATTATTGCGATTACAGCGAGCGGCAGAGAAATGGAGCCGGTAATCCCGAAAGTGGTTCGGGCTCAACCCTTCAAGCACGTTGGCGAATTCATTGTCGGACACGATGGCGAACGCTGGATTCCCATTCACGCCTGCCTGCCTGCGTCGAAGCTGATAGAAGTATACGAGGCGACCGTCGCTTATTTCGAATCCAAACGCGACATTCTGAACAAATACCGGATCAATACTTCGCATCTGACCGGGTCATCCGGAACGGACATTGTTTTCGAGCCGGCCTTTTATTACCCGGATGCACTAAAGGAATTTCATTTGCGCAATCTGGAACCGGCTGATGTTAAAAAATACAAAGACCTGCCTGCTGTCCCCGGCGCGACCGCTGCTGTGATCGAAATGCTGGGTGATCTGGCGCAAATATTCATGGAGCACGGTGCCGTCAATCAACAATTGGGCAAGTTCTATCCCTACAAGGATGCCTTGAATCAAGAAACCTGGCAGGTATTGGAAGGGATTAAAAAGATTGTAGACCCAAAAGGCTTAATGAACCCCGGCAGCCTCGGCCTAGGAGATTAGAACCATGCCATACAAAGACATGCGAGACTTCCTCGCGCATCTGCGCGAAGACGGGCAACTTAAGGATATCGATATACCGCTGAAGGCCGGGCGCGATACCAATGATTTGCAGGCATTGATGCGGCATCTTGCCGAGACCGATGGCCCGGCTTTGATCCTGAACAATCTGACGGACTACAACACCCCGGACATACCGGTCATTTTCAACCCGTTTGGCACGCGCGAGCGCACCGCAATGACCATTGGTGAGCGTGACCCGCTGGAAATGAAAAAAAAGCACGCCAGAGTTTTGGCCGATCAATCACTTTGGCACGAGCCGGTCATCGTTGAGCGCGACGCTGCTCCTTGCAAAGAGGTGGTGATCGATGAAGCGCACATTGCTTTGGACAAACAGCTGCCGCACGTGTGGTTTGGCGAAGAAGGCTCGTCATTCATTTGCGGCGGCGTCGTCACCACTCGTGATCCCGAAACCGGCGAGCGCAATGTGGGCTGGTACCGCCTGACCCAGTTCTGGAATGCCCGCCACGGCACCGGCGGCGACTACTCTGAAAAGCGTCAGACCAGACAGTTGTCGATATTTGCTTTCTGGAACCCCCCAATGAGCCATATTGGCCTGCACCTGGCAAAAGCGCAGGCCATGGGCAAGCCGCTCGAGATTGCCATAGCGTGCCAGTGCGACCCGGCCATCCATGTGGCTGCCTGCACGTCAGTGCCTTTCGGGCAGGACGAGTTTGCGTACGCGGGCGGGCTGCGGGGCGAAGCTATCGAGCTTGTAAAGTGCGACACCGTCGATCTGGAAGTTCCTGCATCGGCAGAGTTTGTCATTGAGGGCGTATTCCAGCCGAACGTTGAGCAGGAAATCATCGGCTGGCATTCCAACACAGTGGGTTACTACGACAAGGTGCAATTATTTCCTGTTCTGGAAGTTAAGCGCATTACACATCGGAAGAATCCGCTGTGGTATGCGACGATCGAGATGCTCCCGCCGTTTGATCACAACTATCTTGCGATCATTCCTATCGAGGGTGAATTGCTGGCCGACCTGCAACGCAAGATTCCCGAAGTGCGGGATGTGGTCGTGACGCCTAACCTGACCTACATCGTGCAGTTAACGGTTGACGGGCAAAGGAAACCGCATGCCGAATTTGGCAAGTATGTGCTGCATGCCGTGTGGGGTGCATCCGGCCGCTGGGGGCGCACTGCCAAGTGGGTCATCGTGGTGGGGCCGGACGTAGACCCCTACGACCTGACCTCGGTGGAATGGGCTTTGCAAACACGGGTACAACCCTACAGCGATACCATTATTAATAAGAGCGGGCAGGCCATGGTGCTGGACCCGTCGGCACCAAAAGGCGATCAGGGCTTTGCAGTGGTCGGTGAGCAAATTGGCATTGATGCCACTATCAAAATTCCCGAGCGTTTCGACGACTATGCACCCGTCAGCAAACCCGATCCGGCGCACGTGGAGAAGATTGCGGAATTGCTTAAAGACGCATTGTTATAACAATGCGCTTTACTCACCGAAACGATATAGCAACTCCACGCCCCAGTTTCGGCCGCGATTGGGGTTGAGCGTCCAGAAATTGGCATAGACCGGAGCCAGCCCGGTGCTGTTGTCCAACTGCTCAAGGAAATTGATAAAGCTGGAAGCTGCCGTAGGCGTATCATCGTCCAGCAGATTGGTCACATAAGCGGTCACTTTCCATTGCTCGGCTTCAACACCGACACGCCAATTCAATAACTGTCGGCGACTGAGTTTTAGCAGATTTGTTTCGTCCACCATGCGAGGCGATTCATAGGCAAAATCAATGCGGGAAAAGCCCTCCAGCGAGCCCGACAACTGCCTGTTCAGCACCGCGCCGATAATAAAAGTGTGCTTCGGGTTATTGGAAAGCTGATTACCGGCAACATTACCCGCCCCAAATGGGTCGTTGATGCCGGTAATTGAAGCATACAGGCTGCTGTTAAACTCAAGATACTCTGCATCAACAAAGCCGTAGTTGGCGATCAGGAAAAGGTTGTCGTTAACGATGAAGTTGGTCTCAAGCTCCAGGCCCTTGGAGCGGGATTTACCTGCATTGACCACAACGGTATCGGCCTGATTGATTGACGAGCCTGGCAAGCCACCCGACCGGTAGGTTGGCATCGTGTCGAATTGCCCCTGATTTTTCCAGTCTATATAGAACAGCGAAAGATTGGTGGTAACGCGGCGTTCAAGCCATGTCACCTTGGCGCCAACTTCGTAGGTCCACGCTTTTTCTTCATCGATAACAGCGATACCACAATTAATGGCATCGTCCGTGCCCAGCGCTATACCCAGTTGAAAACAACGAGGATCGTCCGGGCCGGTGATCGGCCCGCCAATAGCAGGGTTATGGGACAAACTCGGGCCGGCAAAGTAGGCGACATTAAAGTCGCCCGGCTTGGTGCCCTTGGCCATCAGGCCATAAAACGTCGTGTCATCCGTCGGTTTGTACGTCAGCGTAAAGCGGGGCGTCAGGCTCTTGAACGACAGGTCGAGCGTGGTGCGATATGTGTTGACGGCGCTGGTCACCGGGTCTGCTATAAAGGCCACAAGATCTTTTTCGTCTTTGGCGTAACGCGCCTCCACATCCAGCGTCAGCACATCGGACAAGTCGTAACTAAGGCCGGCAAAAACAGCTGTGTTGGTGGTCTCAACTTCGCGGGGAATGGAAAACTGTGCCAGTGCAGGGCCAGGAAAGTGGCGCTGCCTATCCGACCGATCGGCTTTGTAGTAATAGGCACCGAATTCACCGCGCAAGGAACTGTCCGCCGGGCTGGAAAAACGCACTTCTGCGGAAGTGTCTTCTGACTCGGTCTGACTGTTTACATGAAACAAACCGGTCAGAAAGATCGGCACAATTGGCACACGCCCTTCGAGTCGGTCAAGGTCGAGAACTTGATCAAAATCGTCATCGTTATAGGCGAGACGAGCGGTCATGTCCCATTCTCCCAGCGCCTGATCGTACTGCAGCAGAAACCGATTCTGTTTGCGGCGTGTGCCGGGTTTGGCGCCGGGTGCCGTCCAGTCCTCCGGGCCGCCGACACCGAGCGCATTTAGCGACTGGACCCCCTCGCGAAGGTCCGGCAGATTGTGACGGATGGTCTGTCCGGACGGATCAACGGTGCCGCAAAACGCGCCGCCGCGACCCGCATCAATCGATGCATTCCACAACGGCGAGCCCGGCCCGTCGATCATCGGATCGCCCATCGCATTGGGCAAATAACAATTAAGATCCTGGCCGCGGATCGCGGCAAAGTGACCGTCATCACCTTCGGAGTAAGTGTATTTAAAGGTCAGCTCAGACTGATCGGTAGGTGTGAAAAGCAGCTTGCCGGTGATTTCCTGGGTTTGGGTCTCTCCCAGCCGGCTGTAGTCGCCCTGCGTGGGCTTGCTGGTAAACAGCAGGCCGCCCACTGCGCCTCCGGGCATCCCTTCAGGCTCGAGCTGATTGTGCCATTCGCCGCCGAAGCTTTCCCAGTTGGCACTGACCAGATACGCAAGCTTGTCCTGAATTAACGGCCCGCTGACCCAACCACCTGCCTGATAGTCATCATGCGTGCCTGCACGCGAACTGATTTGCCCTTCCAGCATATCCGAGGGCTTGCGGGTGACGTAGTTAATGGCGCCCGAAAATGTGGCGCGGCCAAATTGAGCCGATTGCGGCCCGCGTAACACTTCGACGCGCTCAACGGTTCCCAGCATCGCGGTGGAGATACTCCCGGAGACAAATGCGCCGTCAATGAAATACGACGCGTTCGGCTCGCCACGGGTTGCCGGAGCAGTCATGCCGCGAATGACCGGCCGATCGTCACGCCGACCCAGTTGCTGCTGCGTGCTGAAGTTCACGGTGAAATCAGCCAGCTCGTAATTATTGCGTATGCCCTGCGCCTGAAGCTGCTCAGCGGTAAAAGCGGTGACCGACAGGGGCACCTCCTGCAAGCTCTCGCTCTTCTTGCGCGCCGTGACAATAATTTCATCGGCCTGATTGGCAAAGCTTGTTGTGACCGAAAGCCCTGCACAACACGAAACCATGGCAAACACCGTACGAAGAACAATAGAGCAATGATGTGACATGGAACCGCCGCAGAAGGACTAACAATCGTTGTCTAACTTCGGCCGAAACCCATAACCCCTCATTGATTTATATCAAATGCGCGAATTAGGGTATTGAACCAGGGTGACTGGCAACGCGTGGTTATAACCGCGGCCCGCAAATCAGGCCGG
>CALNYJ010000002.1:0-1481105 GCA_942490785.1 uncultured Gammaproteobacteria bacterium
AAGTGCTGATCCTCGCCGTGAGCGCAGCGGTACCCGTCCATGCCCAGCAGGCGAGGTCACGTCCTGCGCGGCAGAGCAGCCGATCAACCGCCGACAGGGCACTGATACCGGCGTCCGGCGCGTGCCAGCCGACAGTGGTGCGCCACCCCTCCCCCGCCGCCACCCCGCCCGCCGGGCGCGACAATGGACGCGGCCGTGCCGATCGCCAACGACGGAACGCCGGGCAGCGTCCTGCCACCATCGCCGCCCTGCGACGTGGCCCAGGCAATCGCCGCACCCAAGCCGCTCGGCGATGCCGAGGCCGCGGCCCTTGCCGCCGCGCTGAAGGCGGTCGACGAGGGCCGCTATGGCGATGCCCGCGCCGCGGTCGCCAATTTCCGCAATCCGCTGCTGGTACGCACCGTCGAGTGGAACATCCTGCGGGTCGCGACCAGGACCGATGCCGACTTTGCCGCGACCTGGCGTTTCCTGCGCGACAACCCCGACTGGCCGGAGCCGGAGGTGCTGCGCCGCCAGGCCGAGGACCGGATCGGGCCAGACACGCCGACCAACGAGGTCTTCCGCTACTTCACCGCCTTTCCGCCGCTTACCAGCACCGGCCAGATGCGCCGGCTCGAGGCGGCGCAGGCGACGAGCCCGAACGACGTGGCGCGGCTGGCGCGCGACAGCTGGCAGAAGGCGACCTTCCGGACGTCGGACGAGAATGACTTCCTCAATCGCTACGGCCATCTGCTGACCCCGCAGGATCATATCGCCCGCTTCGACCGCATCCTGCGCGAGGGCCGCCCGCAGGTGGCGCGCGAGCTGCTGTCGAAGCTGCCGCCCGACTATCAGCCGCTGGCCTACGCCCGGCTCGCCATGGCGGCGCGGGCCGCCGATGCGCCCACGGTGCTGCGCGGCGTGCCGGCGGCACGGCTCAACGAGCCGAAGGTCCGGCTGGAACGCGCGCAGTGGGCGCGGCGGACGGGCGACCTCCAGCGAGGCCAAAACGCTCATCGCCGGGCCGAAGGGCGATCGAAGCGCGGCGTGGTGGAGCGAACGCAACCTGCTGGCGCGCGAGCTGCTGGCCGCCGGTCGCCCCGCCGATGCCTATGCCGTCGTCGTCGGCCACGGCCTGACAAAGGGCGGTGCCTTCGCCGACGCGGAATTCCTCGCCGGCTGGATCGCGCTGCGTCACCTCAAGAAGCCGGCCGATGGCCAAAAGCATTTCCAGACGCTCTACGACGGCGTCTCGACTGCCATTTCAAAGAGCCGCGCCGCCTACTGGCTGGGCCGCAGCCACGAGGCCGCCAAGCGTCCCAAGGAAGCCAACGAGTGGTACGCCAAGCGCCGCCGGGCTTCGGCCAGACGTTCTACGGCCAGCTCGCCGCCCCGCAAGGTGCCGAACGCCGGCACCCGGCTGCCGAGCGATCCGGTGGCCAGCGCCGCCGACCGGCAGTCGCTCGGCGGCCGCGACCTGGTCACCGTGGCGCGCTATCTCGGCCAGGCCGGCGATGCCGATCGCGCGCGGCCCTTCCTGCTGCAGCTTGCCCGCTTCGTCACCGCGCCGGGCGAGACCGCGCTGCTGGCCCAGCTCGCCATAGAACTCGGACGGCCCGACATCGCGCTCACCATCGCGCGCCGCCGGCGTCGAGAACGGCGTCACCCTGTTCGATGCCGCCTTCCCCGTGGTCGAGAGGGAGATCTTCAAGGGATGGCCGTCACCCCACACCAGGGCGCCCAGCAGCCCGTTGCCCAGGGGCTGGGCCTCGTCCCAGACCATCGCGGGCTCCGAGTAGCGGAGGTTGTGCTCCGGTCGGGGCTGCGCCTCGACTACGGTGGCCCACGAGGCGGCGAGAAGGGCACCGAGGATGAACCGGTGAGTCATCTGGACGTCTCCCCCGGGAGCGCTGACGGCCTCCCGTAGTCCTCCCCACGCTCCGAGCGGGCGCAGGACTCCTGCCAGTCGACCTCGACCATCTGGTCGGTGGTCAGCCAGGGCACGTCCCCCCGGGCCAGGTTCACAGCTCTTCTCCTTACGTGGAGGCAACCGCACCCCCAACATACACCCCGTCGCCGGGCTCGCCCTCGTCCCGGTGTCGGGTCCCGGGGGCAAGATCCTCGCCGAGCGCCCGAGAACGGCCGCAGGCCCGAGAGCGCGCTCCCTGACCTACCTCACTGACGACATCGGGAACGAGGCCGTGGGCTTCGTCGAGCCTCGCCGAGCCGCCCCGTTCTTCCTCTACGTGTCCTTCAACGCACCCCACACCCCAATGGAAGCCCTGGAGGAGGATCTCCAGCTCTACGGCCACGTCGGGGAGGCCCGCCGCCGCACCTACTGCGCCATGGTGCACCGCCTGGACGTGAACGTGGGCCGGATCCTGCAGGCCCTCGACGACGCCGGGCTGGCCCGGCGCACCCTGGTGGCCTTCATCAGCGACAACGGCGGGCCCGTCGACGCCAACGCGTCGATCAACGCGCCGCTCAACGGCCAGAAGGGCATCCTCCTCGAAGGGGGCGTCCGTGTGCCGTTCGTCATGCGCTGGACCGGGACGCTCCCGGGGAGCTCGACCTTCGAGAGCCCGGTGAGCACCCTGGACTTTCTGCCCACGTTCGTGACCGCCGCGGGGGGCCCGATCACCGCCGAGGACGAGCTGGACGGGGTGGACCTCCTTCCCTACCTGACCGGGAAGGCCGAAGGCCGGCCCCACCAGGAGATGAGGTGGCGTTTCACCATCAGCGCCGCTCTGCGCGAGGGCGACTGGAAGCTCATCCGGCTGCCCGACCGTCTGCCGAGTAGCGTTCTGCTTGGACGGGAACAGCGACGTCGACCAGCGGCTGCTCCCTGCGCGTACGAGCACACGCACCGAACCAAACCCGCCGGACCTGCCCTCGGTCAGGTCGGCGATCTCGTCGGCCACGTCGGTCGGCACGCTGACGAAGAACCAGGACGCTGGCCCGTCGTACTCCCACAGGGTCGCTGTGAAGCCGAACGTGTGAGCCATGGCGGGCAACGCTAGCGAAGCGCCCGTCAGGTCCCGCCTCAGTCGGCGGCGACGATGACGGCGAGGAACTGCTCGCCATACTTCTCCATCTTGGCCGCGCCGATACCCGGCAGCTGCCGGAGCGCGGCAGCGTCAGTAGGCCGCTGCGTCGCCATCTCGCGAAGTGTCGAGTCGTGGAACACGACGTAGGCCGGCACGCTCGCCGCCTCGGCGATACGCGCCCGCTCGGCGCGCAGAGCGTCGAAGAGCACCTGGTCAGCGGGCGCCAGCGGGGGGCTGGCGTCACCACCGCGGCCGCGCGACGGGCGGCGCGGCATGGCCGGCGGGGCAGCGGCCACCCGCCTGAGCATTACCGTCTCGTCGCCGCTGAGCACTGGACGGGCCTTGTCGGTGAGGCGCAGCGCGCCCATCGCTGAGGCGTCGGGGTGCATCAGCCCAGCAGCGACGAGCTGGCGCGCCACCCCACGCCACTCACGGACATCCAGATCAGCCCCAACGCCGAACGTCGGGAGGGCATCGTGGCCCAGCGACGCCATTCGCGGCGTCGCGGTGCCTCGCACGATGTCGATGAGGTGACCGGCTCCGAAGCGTTGCCCGGTTCGGATCGCAGCCGACATCAGCTTCTGCGCGGCGACGGTTCCGTCCCACAGCCGCGGTGGGTCGAGGCAGACGTCGCAGTTGCCGCACGCGTCGGAGTGCTCGCCGAAGTAGGAGAGCAGCACCTGGCGTCGGCATGTGGCCGACTCGGCGTACCCGAGCATCGCGTCGAGCTTGATCGCTTCCACGCGCTTCTGCTCCTCGCCGGCAGTGGAGGAGTCGATCCAGCGTTGCTGGGCGACGACGTCGGCAAGCCCGTAGACCATCCACGCGTCGGCCGGCTCGCCGTCGCGACCTGCCCGGCCAGTCTCCTGGTAGTAGCCCTCGACCGACTTGGGCATGTCCAGGTGCACGACGAAGCGGACGTCGGGCTTGTCGATGCCCATGCCGAACGCGATCGTTGCCACCACGACGACGCCGTCGTCGCGACGGAACCGCGTCTGAGCCGCCCGGCGGGCATCGGCGTCCATGCCGGCGTGGTAGCCGATGGCGTCGACCCCGCGTGAGCGCAGCCACTCGGCGGTCTCGTCCACCTTCTTGCGTGACCCGCAGTAGACGATGCCCGCCTGACCCGCCCGCCCGGACAGGAACGCCGCTAGCTGACGACGCGGCTCGTCGCGTTCGACGACCGAGTAGCGGATGTTGGGCCGGTCGAAGCTCGACACGAACTCCGCGGCACCGGTGAGACCGAGCCGCTCGTGCATCTCCGCGCGGGTCAGCGCGTCCGCGGTCGCCGTGAGCGCGATGCGCGGGACATCCGGGAACGCCTGGTGCAGCTCGGCCAAGCGCAGGTACTCCGGCCTGAAGTCGTGCCCCCACTGCGAGACGCAGTGGGCCTCGTCGATGGCTATCAGCGCCAGGCCGGCACCGGCGTGCAGCGTCGACATGAGATGGCGGAACCCAGCGGTCAGCGCACGCTCCGGTGCCACGTAGAGCAGGTCGAGGGAACCGGCCGCTGCCGCACGCCCGACCTCGCGGGCCTCGTCGGGGGCGAGCGAGGAGTTGAGGTAGGCGGCACGAACCCCCAGCAGGCGTAGTGCCTCGACCTGGTCGTGCATCAGCGCGATCAGGGGCGAGACGACGATGCCGGTACCCCGCCGCACCAGCGCGGGTATCTGGTAGCACAGCGACTTGCCGCCCCCGGTCGGCATGAGCACGAGGGCGTCGCCACCCCCGACCACGTGCTCGACGATCTGGCCTTGCGCCCCCCGGAACTCAGCGAACCCGAAGACGTCACGCAGCGCCGACGACGCCGTGGGCATCGAGGGTGGCTCGTCCGCGGGCATCCGGTGATGGTCCCACGCGGCCGGGGGGACCTCCGGCCCTGGTTGCCCGCACGGCGCCGACGCAGATTCGACATAGAAGGAAGGGATGCTCATGACTGGGTACATCACCACCGTCGAGGCCGTGCTGGCGATGGAGCCGGCGTTCCGCCGTGTGCTGGCCACTGGCGCTCACAGCCAGCTCGTCGCCATGACGCTGCAACCGCACGAGGAGATCGGCGCCGAGGTGCACGAGCACGGGGACCAGATGTTCCTGGTGGCCTCCGGCTGGCCGGTCGAGATCACCATCGGTGACGAGGTGCACAGCGTGCCCACCGGAACCCTGGCTGTCGTCCCGGCGGGGGTGCGGCACAACGTGGCGAACCGAGGAGACATCCCGGCGGTGCTGCTGACCGTCTACGCACCGCCTGAGCACGAGGACGGGGTCGTGGCGGTCACGAAGGCGGATGCCGCGCACGAGCACCATCACTGACGCGGCCCCGCAGGGCCACGGGCGTCAGCCGAAGATCGGGTCGGGCTCCAGGACGTACCGGTCGTCACCGAAGCCGAGAATCAGGTATCCGATCGGCGTCAGGAAGATCAGCAGCAGTGTGGTCCCGAGCCCACGACCGAAGGCCTTGGACAGGTCGTTCATCACGATCACCAGCATGACGATGTTGACGAACGGGATCAGGAAGAGCACGAACCACCACAGGGGCCGGTGGACGATCTTCAGCAGCCCGAACAGGTTGAGGAAGGGGATGATCGACACCCAGCCCGGTTGAGCGGCCTTGGTGTACATCTTCCAGCCCGCGACCAGGATCAGTGCGAACCAGGCCAAGCCCAGCGCTATGAAGAGCCCGGACGCGACGGCCCCGGCAGTGTCGTCCTGAAGCAGCATGGTCATCTCCCGTTGGCGATACGAAGTTGGGTGAGGTTAGCGTCCTCACGACCCGGGAGCCCGCCGACGCGCGGAGCAGTCAGGCCACCTGCCGTGCCCGCGCCTCAGCGTCCGGGTGGGCGTCCGAGCAGCAGACGGACCGCCGCTCCTCCGTCCAATCCGCGCGTCCGGGACAGCCGGCCACCGGATGCCTGGGCGATCCGCTCGGCGATGGACAGGCCGAGGTTGGTGGTGCCGGTGCGGTCGTCTGGCTCCTCGCCGAATCCTGGACCCTCATCGGCCACCTCGAGCAGCACGGGATCAGCGTCTGTGCCCCCCACTGGCTGCACCCGCACGGTGAACGACGTTCCTTCCGGCGTGTGGACGAAGACGTTCTGGAGCAGGATGTCCGCTGCCGTGGACAGGTCGTCCGCCGTCAGGCGCACCACCAGCGGCCCCGGCGCCACGTCCAGTCGAAGATCACGACCCTGATAGTCGGCGAGCACCCGCCAGAACTCGACCCTGGCGCGCGCGACCTCGACCGCGTCGCAGCTGGCCAGCAGCCCCTCACGCGTCGGTCGAGCGGCGTTGGTGATGATCTCGTCGGTCGTCCGCTGCAGTGCCAGTGCGTCCTCGGTCAGGCGCTGGCGCATCGTGTCGTCGTCGACGGCGTCGATGTCGGCGGTCAGCACGGTCAAGGGCGTCCGCAGCTGATGGGCGAGCTCGGCAGTCGCAGCCCGTTCGCTTGCCAGCAGCTCCTGCACCCGATGGGCCAGCCTGTTGAGCGCAACCGCGACCTCGTCGACCTCGGGGATGGTCGAAGCATCTGCTCGCGCGCCGAGGTCACCTGCGGCGAGGGAGTCGGCGGTGTCGGCCAGCTCCCGGATCGGGCGGACGGTCACCCGGGCGAGCTGCCAGGCGGCGACGCCGGCAGCGACCAGCAGCGCCGTCGAGACCGCGCTCAGCGCCGCTAGGCGGCGCTCGAGCCCCTCCTGCAGGTAGTCCGACGTTGCGGTCACCAGCACGACACCGATGTCTTCGTCGAACTGGGCCGGGGCTGCGGCGAAGGCCTCGTCGCCGGTGTCGATGGCCGCTGGGCGCCCGCGGGCGGCTGAGGCCACCACGCTCGCCGAACCGGCAGGCACCGTCCTCGTGCCGATCTCCTCGGGCGCGATGACACTCACCGCGACCCCGTGCGCCGTCTGCTCGACCACTGGTGAGTCCTGGCTGCCGTCGGCGCGCCAGACGGCCTCCCACGTGTCGGCGATGGCCCGGGCCTCGTCGGCGATGCTCGCCGTGGCCTGGCTGCGAACCAGGTCTCGGGCCGCCAGCCCCAAAGGGATTATCAACGAGACGATCGCGACTGTCGTGACCACGAGCGCGAATGCGACCAGTCGGCGGTACATCAGGCCTCGGGGTCGTGCGACCGGTCCTCGAGAAGCACTCCGACGCCGCGATTCACGTGGATGAACCGTGGGTCGGAGGGGGAGTCACCGATCTTGCGACGCAACCACGACAGATGGACGTCGACGGTGCGAGCGCTGTCGGTGCGTTGCCACACCTCGCGCAGCAGCTCCTGCCGGCTCACCACTCGCCCGGCATGGCGGGCCAGGTAGGCGAGCACATCGAACTCGAGCCGGGTGAGGGCGACGGGATGCCCGTCCACGGCAGCCGTGCGTCGAGCAGGGTCGACATGCAGACCCCCGATGCGTAGGGGTGGATCGACGGCCAGGTCGGGTCCGCCGTCGACCCGGCGCAGGACGGCCCGGATACGGGCTTCGAGGTGTGACGGCTCGAACGGCTTGACGACGTAGTCGTCGGCACCAGCGTCGAGCAGCCGCACGATGAGCCCCTCGTCGTCCCGGGCGGTTGCCACGATCACCGGGACGTCGACACCGCTCGCATCATCCCCAGCAGTCGGTCTCCGGCGACGTCGGGCAGGCCCAGGTCGAGAACCACCACCTCGGGCTGCTTGGTCAGCATCGCCTGCAGACCGTCGAGACCGGTGGCGGCCGAGTCGACGGCGTGCCCCCTGGTGGTCAGGGCGCGACTCACCGCGGTCCTGATCCCCGAGTCGTCCTCGATCAGCAGCACATGGGCCACGTCGTCGACCCTAGTCCGCACCCGGACGCGCGGTTCGCAGATGCAGGGCCATGGTTGGACAGGAGCGCACCGCCATCACGGCCGCAGCGCGATCGTCGGCGTCGATGGATGCTCCCCTCGTAGACACTCCCAGCGGGTAGCCCCACTGGTCCAGCGAGACCTGCTCGCCCAGCGCTGCCGCACACACGCCCTGTCCGGTGCAGCGCGTCCAGTCCACGACCAGCGTCGCCCCGGCGCGACGTCGGCGGCTCATGCTCGACCGGACCGGGCGTCGATGAATGCGAGCGCGGAGCGCACGGCCGCCGCCGACGCACTCGGGTGCGAGCAGATTCCGCGTCCATCCACCAGGTTGAGTACGTCGAGTACGGCGAGCCGCCGGTCGCTCGTCGGCGGTTCGCGTAGTGATCGGGCCAGCTGGGGGAGTCCCAGTGCGCAGGGCCCGCACTGTCCGGCGCTGGAGCGGGCGAGCAGCTCCACCACGGCAGTGAGTACGTCGTGGGGGTTCACGTCGTCCGGGACCCACACGAACGACCCCACGCCCCATCGCCCGCCGACGTCGGTCACGGCGTCCGGGGTCAGTCGAGTGGCCGCGGTGGACGCCGTCCACTCGACCCATGCGCCATGCCATCCACCCGCGATGAGCACCGACGGCTGGCCGCGAAGTCCGCCGGCGGTCTCGGCGGCCCGTCCAAGGGTCTGCTGCTGGTCGATCTCGAGGACGCCGGGATGCTCGACGGCCCCGGATACGCTGATCAGCGCGCTGCCTGACCGAACATCGCGCGCGGCGAGGGCCAGGCGAGCGAACGTCTCGACGTTGCTGAGGTAGACCGCTGACGGCCGGCGGACCCCGCGGCGAGGCAGTGTTGGCGATACGCCGTAGTCCTTCGGCCTGGCCGGCCCGCCCGCCACAGCCTGGATCACCGCCGTGGCCTCGCCCGCCACGAAGGCGTCGGGGCCGACCGAGACGCTGACCAGCGCTCCCTGGCGTTCAGCGATCGCGCTGTTCAGGACGGCAAGCAGGTCGCGTCGGCTCTCGGTGATCCGCACCACGATCTGCGGGGCACCTAGAGCGCTCGCCACGGCTTCTGCCCCGTCCAGCACAAGGTGGGGGATGTGCGCAAGCAGCGCCGAGTCCTTCCCGCTCGAAGACTCGCCCTCGGAGCCGTTGACGATGACGTGTGACACCCGCCGCCCGCGCATGGACGCGAGCTTGCGCGAGGCCGGAAAGGCGGCGCCGCCCCGACCCAGAAGGCCGGCCTCATCGGCGGCCGTGACGAGATCGGTGAGGCGCAGTCGTGGATTGGTTCCCCACCGTCGCAGGTGCGCGCCCAGGTCGACCGGGGTGCCGGGCGATACCCCATGCAGCAGGAGCGTGCCGGGCTGGAGCAGCGTGCGCGGAGGGCCGTCCGCCGGCCGGCCGGGAAGGACAAGTCCGGGCAGTGCCGGTCCAGTGGCGACGTCGGACGTGATGGTCATCGACGGCTCCCAACCGGTGTGGGGACAACGTCGGGGTCGGCGGTGGTGCCAGCCGGCCCCACAGCAGCCAGGCGCGCCGCGAGCGCAACTGCCACAGCCGAGAAGCTCGCCACCGCCGCGGCTCGACCGGACGCGCTCGGCGCATCCGTCCCCACCGACACCGCGTGCCACCACGCGGCCAGCCACATGGGCACGGCGACAAGGTGGACGTTGCGCCAGAGACGCGGGATTCGGAAGCGGACCAACGACGTGATGACGAGCAGGGCGAGGAGGTCGAGGGCGATGGCGCCGAGGCCGACGCCGAACCGTTCCCACTGCGACGCGCCCGGCACCAGCACTGCCGGTAGGTCGATGCTCACGAACTGGTCCACCAGAGCGAACACCACGTGTCCGATGATCAGCACCGTCCCGGTGGCGGCGGCCGCCCGGTGAATGCTCACGGTTGCTAGACGGCTCGTCGGCCGCAGCCGTGGGCCCACGAGGCCGACGACCACGGCGATCGTCAACGAGGCCAGGGCGATCGTCCCCGTGGCGCGCATCAACATCCAGGTCAGCGGTACGTCCATCAGGCCACCTCCGCCAGGCTGGGCCAGCGGCCGACGTGGTGCGTCACGGGCGTCGTGCCGGGCGAGTACGCGACGAGGACGGCATCCAGCCCGGTGTCGCGCAGCCAGTCCGGGTGCCCTATGGCCGAGCACCATGCTCGCTGTCGCCGCGGCGTTCGCATCTGCGGCTGATGCGGCGAGCACCGACGCCGACCACCACGGTGTGTCCGCGGCTCGAGAGGTGCGCGGGTCGATCAGGTGGTGCCCCGGTCCGTCGGGGGTGACCCACCGTCGTCGGGCTTGGCTGCTTGTGGCCAGGCCCGAGTCGACGATCGCGAAGGTGGTGCTCTGCATGCCCGGCACCTGCGGGTCGAGGCCCACCGTCCACTCCATGCCACCAGTGGCTCGCAGGTCGCCGCCCATGTTCGCGAGTGCCGGGCGATCGAGCTCGCGGGCGACCCGCTCAGCCAGCCGGTCGGCGAGCCAGCCCTTGGCGACGGCACCGAGGTCGAGCTGGTAGCCAGACCCGATGCGCATTCGTGCCCCGCCCAGGCCTTGCACCAGTTCGACTGATCGCCACACCTCGCGTGCATCAGTGTCGTGGGCCGACTGCAAGCGGGCCCCGCCAGACTCACCGGTCGCGGGCGGTGTCCCTTCGCGCCACGAACGGTAGCCGGCACGGTCGACGTCGGCACCGAGGCAGGGGTTCGTCAGTCCGTCGGTGGCCGCCGCCGCATGCAGGGCGGCAGCCACGACGTCGGCAAGCACCGCAGACACGTCGCGCCACCGGTTGGGCGAGCGATTGATCGTGGCCAGCTCTGAGTCGAGCCGGAATCGACTCGCCGCTCGCTCGAGCTGGTCGACCTCCTCGTCCAGCATCGCTGAGAGCCTGGCCTGCAGGGAGTCGGTGTTCTCGGTTCGGGGGTTCGTTGCGGCGGTGAGCCAGAGCGTGGTTCGCCAGCGCTTGATCCTCACGCCGACGCGGGCGTCCGCGACTGGTTGGCTCATGACGCCGACGACGTGGTCGCCGGTGGAGCAGGTTGTGGTGCCGGGCTGGGGGGTCGCGGTGCCGGTGCCAGGCTCGGGCGCTGTGCCGGCGCCGGCTGGACCGCGGAGCCTGCCGCGGGTGCTGGTGGCGTAGGTGCGCTGCTTGCTGGCGGTTCTGCGGCGGTCCCTGCTGGCTGGTCGGACGCCGAGGCTGTGCCGCCGGGGGCGGCCGGCACCGGCACGTAGCGGTAGACGATCACCGGGTCGCTCGGCACATGGACGATTCGGGTCTTTCGAACGACGACTGGTCGGCTCGACTCCACTGGGGCGAGCGAAGGTTGCGAAGGCGATGATGCGGCCAGAGCCTGGGTCTGCTCCTGCGTCCACGCGCTCTCCAGGTGGGCCGTGAGGGCCCCGACGGACGCTCCCGCGCCGAGCACCACGCACGCGGCGGCAAACCGGGCGGTCCAGCGACGGCGTTCGTACACGGTGAGCCAGCGAGTGGTCATGGCCACAGTCTGCGATGACCGCATGGCAAGCCGCGACGTCGTGCCTCGGCAAGGTTGTGTCAAGCGCTGCTTGTCGCTCGCTTGACGTTCGCGAGGGCCCGCCGTGACGATGGCGTCGATACGGTCGTGGCACCGCCCGGCAACCGGGGTCTGGTCGACACGGACGGGAGAACTGACGATGAAGATGCTTGTGGGCTGGGTCGGGGTGCTGGTGGCCAGCGTGGGTCTGGGCTTCGTCCTGTACGACCAGGTCGTGCAGACGCCCCAGAGTCAGCTGCCGGTCGCGGCGGAGGTCGACGCCGTCCCCTCGGACGAGCCGCGGCCTACGGTGGTCGTGACCGACACGACACGGCTGAGGGATCCGGCGCCCACGATCACGGTCGACGTCCCGGTGCTGGTGGATGGCTCGGACGCTGCGCCCGCCGATGCGGCGGAGCCCGCCCAGCCGCCGACGACGACGAACAGCCTTCCGGTGAGCCCACCGACGCCGTCGAGTGGCGCACGTGAGCACAGCCCGGACGAGTCTGACGAAGCGCGATCAGAGCCTGAGGACCGCGACGAGGCCGACCGGGACGAGCGGGACGAACGCGACGACGTGGAGAAGTCCCAGGCCGAGGAGCGGGAGGAGTCGACGGAGGGCTACGACGAGGCCGACGACCGCTAGCGCCGCCGCGGACGTCGGTGCCGTGACCGGCTCGACGTCGAGGTTCGCCCGCCCTGCCCCTGCGAGGTCGAGGCCGGCGCCCGGACGGCGGTGACCAGAGGAGCGGGCGGGCCGACCAGGGCCACCAGCGCCGGGTGCCCGGGGGAGACGCGGTGCTCGGTCGGGGAGATCTTGGCCTTGCGCATAAGCGTGCGGATATCGGAGTGCTGCTCGTGCGTGGCCAGCGTGACCACGACGCCCTCGGCGCCGGCCCGGGCGGTGCGGCCGGAGCGGTGCAGGTAGGCCTTGTGCTCGGCGGGCGGATCGATGTGCACCACCAGGGTCACGTCGTCGACGTGGATCCCGCGGGCGGCGATGTCGGTGGCCACCAGCACTCGCACGTCCCCGCTGTGGAAGGCGGCAAGGTTGCGGTTGCGCGCCGGCTGCGACAGGTTGCCGTGCAGGTCGGCTGACGGGATACCGGCAGCGCTCAGGCGCAGCGCCAGCTTCTTGGCCGAGTGCTTCGTGCGGGTGAACGCCAGGATGCGACCGTGCCCGGACAGCAGCTCTTTGATGACGCCCGGCTTGTCCGTGGCGCTCACCGTCAGCACGTGGTGCGCCATCGCGGGCACCTCGCTCGTCGAGCTGTCGACCGAGTGCGTGACGGGGTTGGTCAGGTAGCGGCGCACGATCACGTTGACGTCGCCGTCGAGCGTCGCCGAGAAGAGCAGGCGCTGGGCGCCCCGAGGGGTGCGGTCGAGGATGCGCTTGACAGCCGGCAGAAAGCCCAGGTCGGCCATGTGGTCGGCCTCGTCGATCACGGTGACCTCGATCGCGTCGAGGGTCACGTGGCCCTGGGCGATCAGGTCTTCCAGGCGACCCGGCGTGGCCACGACGACGTCCACGCCGCGCTTCAGGGTCGAGACCTGCGGTCCGTACGACACCCCGCCGTACACCGTCATTCCGCGCAGGTTCAGCGCGTCGGTGAGCAGCGTGAGCGTCTCGAGCACCTGGTTGGCCAGCTCTCGGGTCGGCACGAGGACGAGCGCCCGCGGCCGTCCGGGGCGCCGCTTGGAGTCGCTGCCCATCACGCGCATGACGGTGGGGATGGCGAAGGCGAGGGTCTTGCCGCTGCCGGTGCGACCGCGTCCGAGCACGTCCCGCCCGGCGAGGGCGTCGGGCAGCGTGGCGGTCTGGATCGGGAAGGGGTCGCGGATGCCGCGGGCGGCGAGCTCGCTGGTGAGCACGGCAGGTACGCCGAGGTCGGCGAAGCTGGGTGAGCCCAGGGCAGGGGAGGTGGGGGAGACAGGGTGCATGACACGTCCTCACGACGTCGATGTGGCGCGAACTGCCCGCTCACACATCGTCAGGAGGGGATGCGGGACGCTCATGGTGAGGTCGCCGCGTCAGTACACGGAAGGCTCCGAACGTGGAGCTGTACCTCAAGAGTAACGCGCCGGAGCGGATGCCTGCGCCACTGATCACCCTCCGTCGGTGGCAACCCGTGTCGTCACCGGTGTTCCGGCCTCGACGGTGCGACTGACGGTGCAGGTGCGATCGTGGGACGTCGCGACCGCCCGCGGAAGGATCGCCCGGGCCGCGTCGCCGGCCTCGCCCTCGTCGAACGCGAGCCGAAACGTGACCTCGATGTCACGCAGAATGCTGCCGCCACCGTCGGCGGGAACCTTGTGCGCCGTCGCCGTCACCTCGAAGTGCTCAGCCACAGCGCGACGACCGGTGACCACGTCGACGTCGACGGCGGAGCACCCGGCAATCGCCGCAAGCAGCAGCTCGACCGGAGTGAAGTCGTCCCCGGCGTTGCTGCCGAAGCGCAGCGTCCCCCCGCGGGTGTTCGTCGCGAGGTAGACGCCCTCGTCGAGGCGCCCAAGGGTGACTGTGCGCAGGGTGTCGTGGTGATCGGCGGTCGACATGCCGCCCGAGCGTAGGCCGCTCTAGGAGACTGCTGAACAAGGCGCCGTTGGTTGTGGTGTATTGCGTGGCGGCGGGCGGAGCGCCACCGATATGGGCTGTCGAGCAGCGAGTTCGAGTCAGCGCTCGTGGTGCGCCCACGAGGTCGGGTGCGCTCGCCAGTGTCCATCCTGGGCTTGCTGAGGGCGACCGGGAACGGCGAGCGGGCGATGCTGGCCCCTGGTCAGGCCAGCGTCCAGGCTCCGTCGTGGACTGTGAGGCCCATGGCGAGGAGTCGGCGGAGGTTGAGGGCGGCGACGCGGTGGTGGAGCCAGTTGTTGCTCTTCTCGACGCCGCGGTAGGGCACGCGCCGGGCACCTCGGGTGAGCCAGGCGATCGATCGTTCGACCATCGGGCGGTGGTGACGGTATGTGGCTTGGAAGCCTTCTCCGTTGGCTCGTTGACGGTGCGCGCGTTGCAGCAGGTCGTGCTCGTGGAGCACCAGTCTGCGTCCGCGTCTGGACGTTGTGCATCGCTGACGTAACGGGCAGTCTGCGCAGGCCGATTCGAAGGAGACGGTGTTCTTGGTCGACAGCGACCTGGTGACCCCGGCCGGGCAGGTCACCGTCGCGGCGTCGGTGTCACGGACGAAGTCGTCCAGGGTGAACCCGTCGGGCACTGCGGGTCGCAGCGGCCAGGGCTTGATGATCGGTTCGTGGCCGGCCTGGTCGAGTTGGTGGAGCATCTCGCCGGTGCCGTAGGCAGAGTCGGCAAGGACCTCGACCGGCTGGCCTTCAGTGATCGTGGTGTCCTCGCTGAGGAGTGTCGCGCCCACGTTGGCGTCGGAGTTCTGCGCGCCGCCGGGCTGGGTAGCCTTGACCGCGGTGGTCAGGCCGGTATCGGGCTCGACTACCACATGGGCCTTGTAACCGTCCTGGCGCCGTTCGCGGGTCTTGTGAGCGTGCCGGGTGTCGGGGTCCACGGTCGAGATCACCCGGTCCGGCGCCGTCTTGCGAGCGATGCGCCACCGGCCGTCGGTGCCATCGGAGTCCTCGGCCGGCTCCACATCCTGGCCCGCGACCAGCGCCAGCAGCGCGAGGGCCTCGGCCGGCTTGCCGCCGCCCTCCTGAATCTGCTCGATGTCGAGCGTGGCGAGCAGCGCGAGCGCGTCGTTGACCAGTGCGGTGACCAGGTCGTCGCGGGCGGCAGGGTCGTCCCAGGCGATCGACGGCTTCCCGGGCGTCGTGTAGTCCTGCCCAGTCAGCGCAGCGAGCCGGGTGCACTCGGTGGTGATCAGGTCCTTGACGCCGGGCACCTCCCGGCCGACCCGACGGATCTGGGCGATCAGCTGGGTGACAGTGTCCTGACGGGCGACCGCGTCGTCGAGGATCGTGGAGTCCAGCGCACGGCGCTGCTTCCCGGCGACCGCACCGGCTTCGGTGATGACCTCGCGGACCACCTCGAAGATCCGCTGCGGGCGGTCGCTGGCCGCCAACCGACGCCGCCAGTAGGTCAACGTGGAGGGATCGAAGCCCTTCGCGTCGATCGCGTACCCACACGCTGCCTTCCACCGCAGGTCGAAGGTCAGCGCATCGACCGCTTCGCGGTCCGAGTGCCCGTACAACGCCTGCAGCACGATCACCGCGGCGATCACCTCGCCCGGGATCGACGGCCGGCCCCGCCTCCATGGGAACAGGTCGGCAAACAACTCCGAAGGGAACAAACGGTCACGATGCCCGGCCAGCAGCGCGAACACACGGCCCGACTCGAGTAGGTGCCCTGCCACTGACTCCACGTCCAGCAGCTCCCGCTGCCGATCCGACTCACCCTGCACGGCCACAGGATTTCAGGTCAGCAGCACGCGGCACCCCCTGCCACGCGGATTGTTCAGCAGTCTCCTAGTGTCGTGAGTCGGAAATTCATTGGATAATCGTTAGACTGGGGTATGCCCCAGCGTGGACGACCCAAGGCGGTTCTGGAGCTCACCGAGCAGGAGCGAGAGACGCTGCAGCGGTGGGCGCGTCGACCGAAGACGGCGCAGGCGTTGGCGCTGCGGTCGCGGATCGTGCTGGCGTGCGCGCAGGGGGGGCTCGAACGTCGCGGTGGCCGAGCGGCTCGGCGTCCACCAGGTCACGGTGGGCAAGTGGCGGGCCCGCTTCGTCGAGCATCGGCTGGACGGGTTGTCCGACGAGCCTCGGCCGGGGGCGCCGCGGACGGTGACTGACGAACAGGTCGAGGACGTGATCGTGCGCACGCTGGAGTCCAAGCCGGCCGACGCGACGCACTGGTCGACGCGCTCGATGGCGCAGGCGAGCGGGATGAGCCAGTCGGCGGTCTCACGGATCTGGCGGGCGTTCGGGCTCAAGCCGCACAAACAGGAGACGTTCAAGCTCTCCACCCCGCAGTTCATCGAGAAGGTCCGCGACGTCGTCGGGCTCTACCTGAACCCGCCAGAGAAGGCGCTGGTGCTATGCGTGGACGAGAAGACCCAGGTCCAGGCCCTGGACCGGTCCCAGCCGGTGTTCCCGATGATGCCTGGCACCCCGGAGCGGGTCACCCACGACTACGTCCGGGCGGGCACCCTGGACCTGTTCGCCGCACTCCAGGTCGCCGGCCCCACCGCGGGCACCGTGATCACCCAGATCCAGTCCCGGCACCGCGCGGTCGAGTTCCGCAAGTTCCTGGCCACCATCGACACCAACGTCCCCGACGACTGCGAGGTCCACCTGGTCGTGGACAACCTGTCCACCCACACCGCCCCCGCAGTCAAGAAGTGGCTGCTGGCCCACCCCCGGTTCCATCTGCACTTCACCCCCACCGGATCCTCCTGGCTCAACCTTGTCGAACGCTGGTTCGCCGAGATCACCGTCAAACTCATCCGCCGCGGCGTGCACCCCAACGTCAAGGCCCTCGCCGACGACATCACCCACTGGTCCCAGCAGTGGAACGAGAACCCCAAGCCCTACGTTTGGACCAAGACCGCCGACGAGATCCTCGAATCCCTCGCCTCATATTGCCAGCGAATTTCCGACTCATGACACTAGGCGAGGTAGGCCGCAGTGACATCATCGGGCGAGGTGCATCCGAGCAACGCCAGCGTGGTTGCCAGCTCGGCGCGGACGAGATCGAGGACGTGCCGCGCGCCCGCTTCGCCGCCGACGGTCAAGCCCCAGAGCATCGGGCGACCCATCAGCACGGCGCGTGCCCCGAGAGCGAGGGCGACGGCGACGTCGTTTCCACGCCGGATGCCGCCGTCGACGAGAACCTCGACGCGCCCGTCCACCGCCTCGACGACGGCAGGGAGCAGCCGGGCTGTTCCCGGCACGCCGTCGAGCTGGCGTCCGCCGTGGTTGGAGACGATCACTCCCGACACGCCATGCTCAACGGCGAGGGCTGCGTCAGCGGCGGCATGCACTCCCTTGACGAGCACCGGCAGCGGGCAGTCAGTGATGAAGTCTTCCAGCTGGGCCCAGGTGAATGCGGGATCGACGAGGGAGAATAAGTCGGTCACGCTCACCCCTGCCGAGCGGCCCAGGGCTGCGGTGACTGCGGGCATGTCGATGTGGTCGGGCACGCGGAACCCGGTGCGCAGGTCGCGGTCCCGGGTCGCAGGCACCGGTGCGTCCACCGTGACGACGATCGCGGTGAACTTCGCGTCGGCGGCTTGCTCGACCAGCGACCTCGAGACACCTCGGTCGCGGGCCATGTACAGCTGGTACCAGCGCGGCGCCCCTGGAGCCGCAGCGGCAACCTCGGCCGGCGTCGCACTCGCCAGTGTCGAGAGAGTCATGAGGGTCCCGGCTGCGGCTGCCGCACGCGCCATTCCGGGCTCACCGTCCGGGTGGGCCATGCGCTGCAGGGCGACGGGGGCAACCAGCACCGGCATGCTCACCTCGGTGCCGAGCACGGTGGTCGTCGTCGAGACACCTGCTACATCGACGAGCACCCGCGGTAGAAGCCGGTGCGACGCCCAGGCATCGAGGTTGTCGGCCAGGGTGCGTTCGGCACCGGCGCCGCCGGTGTAGTAGCCAAGAGGTCCTGGATCCAGCAGCTCGGCGGCGCGAGCCTCGATGTCGGCAACGGTCGGTGGCAGCACACCGTGACGCTACTGCCGCCACGGCCGGCTTGATCGGGTACTCCCGAGGGTCGGCTGCGGGCGCCGCCGCGCTAGTGTCCCGACGTGCGGAGATCGACATACGCCGCGGGCCGATTCGACGCTGAGGCCGCCATCATCGGAGCCGGACCAGCCGGCCTCGCGGCGGGCAAAGCGCTGGCCGAGCGCGGGCTGGCCTTTGACTGGTTCGAGAAGGGGTCGATGGTCGGGGGCCTGTGGCGCATCGACAACGACAACGGCGGTGTGGCGGCCTACAAGACCTTGCACCTGAACTCGTCGCGGTTCTCCAGCCAGTACCCGTCCGACCCGATGCCCGACGACTGGCCCGACTACCCCAGCCACGAGCTGATGGCGCAGTACTTCCAGCAGTTCGCCGAGAAGCACGGGCTGGTTGAGCGCATCACGTTCCGCGCCGAGGTGACCTGCGTCGAACCCCTGCCCGGGCCCGGCAAGCCGGGCGAGCAGGGCTGGGCCGTCACCACCAGCGTCACCGGCACCCGCACGTACCGCGCAGTGCTCGTCGCCAACGGCCACCATGGGACGCCGCACATGGTCGACTTCCCCGGGGCGTTCACCGGGGAGTCCTTTCACTCCCACGAGTACGTGGAGCCCAGCGTGTTCACCGACAAGGACGTCGTCGTCGTCGGTGTCGGCAACTCCGGCATGGACATCTCCTGCGACGCCGCCAGAGTTGCGCGCAGCGTGGTGCTGGTCACCCGGCGTGGCGTGCACGTGCTGCCGAAGTACGCCTTCGGCAAGCCGATCGACACGCTCGCCTCGCCCATCAACGGCTACGTGCCGTTCGTCGTCGAGCGCACTCTCTACGAGGTCGCCCAACGCCTCAGCTCAGGACGTCCGCAGGACCGGGGGCTGCCGAAGCCCGACCACCGACTGCTGCACGCGCACCCGACGGTGTCGTCGGACCTGTACGACCGCGTCGGCCACGGCGACATCGTCGTGAAGCCCACCATCGAGCGGCTGGCCGGCGAGACGGTCCACTTCGTTGACGGCACGTCCGCGCACGCCGACGTGCTTGTCTACGCCACCGGGTACGACGTGTCGCTGCCTTTCCTGGCCCCCGAGGTCTACGGCGCCGCCGACAACGCGATGCCGCTCTACCAGCGGGCCATCTCGCCCGACCGGCCCGGCCTGTTCTTCATCGGGTTCATCCAGACGGTCGGAGCGAACATCGCGCTGTTCGAGTACCAGAGTCAGTGGGTGGCCGACCTGCTCACCGACGCCGTCGTCGCGCCCAGCGAGGAGCAGATGCGGGACTGGATCGCGCACGACCAGGCGGCGATGGCCAAGCGCTACACCCGCTCGAAGCGGCACACGATGCAGGTCGACTACTGGCGCTACACCCGCGCGATGAAGGAGGCGCGGGCACGCAAGCCCCACCCGTCGCTGATCGAACGGGTCACCGCACCTCTCGCCGGCCTGCGTCCGTGACCGATCGGGTTGCCCCGGACGTCCCGTCCCGAGTCTTCGTCACCGGGGGAGCCGGGTTCATCGGTCGAGCCCTCATCCACCGGCTGCGCTACCTCGGTGCTCAGGTCAGCGGGGTCGACCTGCATGCCGACCCGACCATCGACGTGGTCGCCGGCAGCACGACCGACCCGTCGGGGTGGTCGCACCATCTCGACGGCGTGGACGCGGTGATCCACACGGCCGCCATCGTCTCCAACGTCGCGTCCCACGACGACGCCTGGAGGGTGAACGTGCTCGGCACCCGACGAACCCTCGGCGCCGCCGCGGCCGCAGGGGTGCGACGCTTCGTCCACGTGTCGTCGATCATGGCGTACGGGTTCGACTACCCCGACGGGGTGGACGAGACGTACCCGGTGCGGGTCAACGGCTTCTCCTACACCGACTCGCGCGTCACCTCCGAGGCCGTCGTCATGACCGCGCATGCGGCCGGTGAGGTTGACGCGACAGTGGTGCGGCCAGGCGACGTGATCGGGCCGGGCTCGATCTGGGTGCGCGAGCCGATCGCGATGGCGCGCAAGGGGCGCGTGGTGCTGCCTGCGCGCGGGACCGGGCTGCTCACCCCGATCTACCTCGACAACCTTGTCGACGCCATGCTGCTGGCGCTGAGCACTCCGGCGGCGTCCGGGCAGGTGTTCACCCTGACCGATGGGTACGGGGTGCCGTGCCGCGACTACTTCGGCCGCCTGGCCGCGCTGACCGGTGGCCGGGCGCGCACCCTGCCCACCCCGCTCGCCGTCGCCCTGAGCCGCGGGGCGGGTGCCCTTCTGCGCCGGCTCGGCCAGCCGAACGAGCTGAGCCCGGCGACGATGCTGATGCTTGCCCGCACCGGCGTCTACTCCAACGAGAAGGCGCGCCACCTGCTCGGGTTCGAACCCCGGGTTACCTACGAGCAGGCCATGTCCCTCGTCGAGGACTGGGCCCGCGACGAAGGACTGATCTGACGTGAAGGCTGTGCTTGCCGACATCTCCACACCGCGATACCTGGTGACTGCTGCCGCGCAGAAGATCCCGCGCGGCCGTGGTGGCAGCGCCGGCTGGGGGCCGGGCGGCTTGCTGAGGCTCGCCGACGTCCCCCCACCGCAGCTTCCTGCGGCACCCGGCTGGGTGCGGGTGCGGCCTGAGCTGTCCGGAGTCTGCGGCTCGGACGTCGCCCTCGCGCACGCCAACTCGTCGTTCAAGCTCACCGCCTTCTTCCACGCCGACAAGCAGGTTCTGGGGCACGAGATCGTGGGCGTCGTCGACACCGTGGGACCGGGGGTGACGGCGGTGACCGAGGGCGACCGCGTGGCCGTCAACCCGGTGTTCTCGTGCCTGCAGCGCGGCTTCGATCCGCCGTGTCGAGCGTGTGCGGAGGGCCATCCAGGCGTCTGCGAACGCTTCGATCTGCCCGGTGACGTGTCGTGCGCGTCGCCGTCCCTCGGTTTCGACCTCAACGTCGGTGGGGGCTGGGGCGAGGAGGTCGTGGCGCACCAGTCGCAGCTCTACCCCGTGGGGTCGATCGCCTCTCGGCGAGCGGTGCTCGCCGAGCCCGCGTCGATCGTGACCCACGCCGCACTGCGGTGGCAGCGCCGTGGCGACCGTGTCGTGGTGATCGGACCTGGCTCGATCGGCCTGCTGATGACGGCGTCGTTGCGCATGCTGCACCCGGATCTGGACATCATCGTGGTCAGCCCGAACGAGTTCGGCACTGATCAGGCGACACTGTCCGGCGCAAGCCGAGTGCTGCCCAGTGGGCCGCAGGCCGTCGAGCAGCTGGCCGCCAGCGACGGCGGACGTGTGCTGCGGCCACGCATGAGGAAGGCTCCCATCCTCGAGCGGGGCGTCGACGCCGTCTTCGACTGCGTGGGTCTGCCGCAGACGATTGAGCTCGGCCTGCACCTGCTGCGCTCGACCGGCATGTTCGTGCTCATCGGCGGGGCCGCAAAGCAGTCGATCGACTGGTCGCTGGTGTGGAGCCGCCGCCTGACCATCGCTGGGACGTACAACTTCGGGCCGGAGCCGTCGCTGGGCGGACGGCACACGTTCGACCAGGTCGTCGAGTGGCTCGGCGACGAGGCCTACCGCATCGACCACCTGGTGACGCACACGTTCGACCTGGACGCGTGGACGACGGCCCTGACGACGGCGTCGGCCGGTCCGCGAGCCCGAGCGGTGAAGGTCACGCTGCGCCCGAACCCGGAGATACCGCTGGTCGACGTCTGAGGCGTGGGCGTCGTCGGCCTGCGGGTCCGGCGTCCACGACGCGGCTGGCCCCTAGTCTTCACCTGTGGCCAAGCCCGACCTGACGCGCGCTGAACGAGGCGCCTACGGACGCCTCGAGCGCCAGCGGCGGTCTCGCTCGTCGCTGGGCGACCTGGTGCTGGCTGGCAAGACCGAGCGGGTGGATGCTGTGTTCGCCCAGGAGACCGACCGTGTGCAGTCGCTTCTGCCGCTGCGCCACGAGCGGATGTCGGCCTCGCCGCACGCCTTCTTCCGTGGCACCGCGGTGATCATGGCGGCCGACCTGGCCGCCTCACCCTCCACCAAGCTGCACGTCGAGGTCTGCGGTGACGCCCACGCGGCCAACTTCGGCGTCTTCGGTTCGCCTGAGCGACGTCTCGTGTTCGACCTGAACGACTTCGACGAGACCTACCGCGGCCCGTTCGAGTGGGACCTCAAGCGGCTCGCCGTGTCACTGCTGCTGGCCGCGGAGGACGCCGAGCTCGGGCGCAAGGCGACCACGGCGGTCGCGAAGACAGCGCTCACCTCCTACGTCGAGCACATGCGTGCCTACGCCGACATGCCGACGCTGCAGGTCTGGTACGCCCGCCTCGACGGACGGACCATCAGCGCGCACCTGGACGAGCGCCGTGCGGCCCAGATGCGTGTGCAGGCCGACAAGGCGCGAACCCGGTCGGCCGCACGCGCTCTGCAGAAGTTCGTCGAGCACGACGACGCGGGTGTCGCCCGCTTTCGGGAACGACCACCACGGCTGCAGCGCCTGCCCGAGCGGGACCTGGTCGAGGCGATGCTCGCCAGCTATGTCGACTCGTTGGCCCCGGAGTGGGCCCAGCTCATGCGCCGCTTCAGCATCCGGGACCTCGCGTTCAAGGCCGTGGGGGTGGGCAGCGTGGGCACCCGGTGCCTTGTCGCGGTTCTGGACTCCGGCGACCCGTCCGACCTGGTTCTCATCCAGCTGAAGGAGGCGAACCGCAGCGTGCTCGCCGGGCACGTACCCGGGCCCGGGCCCCGCAACCAGGGGCGTCGGGTCGTCGTCGGCCAGAAGATGATGCAGGCCGTGGGTGACGTGCTTCTCGGCTGGACCCGTGACCCCGCCAGCGGGCGTGACTACTACGTCCGCCAGCTGTGGGACATGAAGGGCGACCTCGACGTCAGCCAGCTCGGCCGCCACGGGCTGACGATGCACGCCTACCTGTGCGGGTGGGCGCTGGCCCGCGCCCACGCACGCACCGGCGACCCCGTCGCCATCGCGGGCTACCTGGGTGGCGGCGGCAGGGCGAGCGACGCGGTGCTCTCGTTCGCTGAGCAGTACACCGCGGTCGTGCACGACGACTACGCCGCCTTCACGACCGCCGTGGGTGACGCCGCCCTGCTGGACGACAGCAGAGTCGACCTGTCCGGATGGGCCGACTGACCGGTGCATGCCGTCAGCGCGGCTGTCCCGCCGCGGCGAGCGGACCACCGATCCACGCGGCCACCTCGTGGCTGCTCGTGAGTCGGACGACTGGCAGGTCGGGTCGGGCCGCCAGCAGGTGGAGCACCCGGTGAGTCGTCAGCGGATGCGTCCGCCATGCCCACCGGACGATGTGCTCGTCGTCGATGACGACGCGCCAGAGCGGTGGTTCAACGTTGCCGTTCCACAGCACCTCACGTCGCAGGCGCCGGCGCAGCGTGCGGCGCACGACCTGGCGCATCACGGTGTGCCGCGGGAAGTCCAGCCACACGAGCAGGTCGGCGCGCTCGGCGAGCAGTGGTCGCGCCACGCTGTACTGCCACTCCGTCACCCACGTCGGCCCGGAGGCGAAGGCCTCGACGTCGGCGAGAAACTGCTCCCGGGGCTGCCAGTGGGGTCCGTGGAAGAGCGCGTCGATCTCGACGTGCCGGATGCCGAGGGCGTCGCCGACACGAGCAGCCACCGTCGTCTTGCCCGCGCCCGACGTACCGGCCACCAGCAGCCGGCTTGGCTGCCGAGGGAGCGGCGAGCGGGCGGTGAGCAGCGGCACCCGCGCAGGCTAGGTCGTCAGGCGGCGTGTGGAGCGTCGGGTGATGCGCAGGCGGGGTCGCTGCCGGGCAGGTGCCCTCGGGCGGCGTAGAACCGGGGGCCGACGACGGCCAGCGCGTGGCGCAGGCCCGGAAGCGCCATGACGCCGCCTACCTGGCGGAACGGCGCGCGAGAGAGCCGCAGCATCGCCGACATCGCCGCCGGGCCGACCAGGGTCGTCCCGTCCGGCTGCACCAGAACCGGCCCAGCCAGCACCTGCTCGTCGCTGACGCCCAAGGCGTCGAGGTCGACGTCCTGGTAGGCGCGTATCGCGACGGGCGGGTTGATCGCGGCGCGGATGCGTGTCGCCGCCTTCTCGCACATGCCGCAGTCGCCGTCGTAGAGCCATAGGGGTTGCGTGTCGTTCATGCAGACAGGATACCCCCGGGGGTATCAGTCCGCATGGTGGCGTCGACCACACGCTCGGCGGTGCGGCGGGACAGCGGGGGAGCTCGATGTGTCGGGCATACCCGAGTGCGCAGTAGACCGTCGACGCTGTCGCTGGTGGATCACGTCCGCGCTCGTAGACTCACGCACGCCTGCATGCACCCGAGAGGACACCGACGTGAGCTACGAGACCTACGCCCCGCCCCCGGCGCCGGAGACCGACGACAAGGCTGTCTGGGCGCTGGTGTCGGCGATCTTCGGGTTCATCCTCTGCCCGGTCGTGCTGCACATCCTCGGGTGGGTGCTCGCGAACCAGTCGCTGGCCAACATCGCCGCTTCGCAGGGTCGGCTCACCGGGGAGGGCATCGCGAAGGCGGCGAAGATCGTGTCCATCATCGGACTGGTGCTGTCCGCGCTGGGTGCGATGTTCGTCATCTTGGTCGTGGTGGTTGGCGTCGCGGGGTTCTCGGCATCAGGCTGACCCGGAAGAAGGCACCTGCGACGTGTGGGACCATCGATCGTGAGTGATCTGCGTCGGCGCGTCAGCCGTGCTCTGGTGTCCGCGGTCGGTTTCGATGTGACCGGAGAGCCGCCGGACGTGCCGGTCTACGTCGCGGTCGCGGCGCCGCACACGTCCAACTGGGACTTCCCTGCGATGATCGCGATGGCCTGGGCGAGCGGGGTCACCCCCGTCTGGCTCGGCAAGGAAGAGATGTTCGCCGGACCGCTGGGGCCGCTCATGCACCGCCTCGGCGGCATCGCCGTCGACAGGCAGAACCCGGTGGGCCTGGTGGACGACGTCTCCCACATGGTGAAGGCCGCGGAGCGGGTGGCTGTGGTCATCCCGCCCGAGGGCACCCGAAGCGGCGGCCGGTACTGGAAGTCGGGCTTCCACCGGATTGCGTCGGCTGCGGGCGTCCCGATCGTCCTCACCTACCTAGATGGACCGAGCCGCACCGGCGGGTGGGGCCCGGCGTTCATGCCCAGCGGTGACATCGTCGACGACATGGACCTCGTCCGTGCCTTCTACGCCGACAAGCGTGGGCTGCGCCCATCTCGCAAGACAGAACCACTCCTGCGTAGCGAAGACACCGCTGCGGCGACCGGCACGCAGGCTCAGTAGCCGACAGGGTCGCGCACGATCGGGCAGGTCATGCAGTGCCCGCCACCCCGACCACGGCCGAGCTCGGCGCCGGCGATCTCGACCACCTCGATGCCTTGACGGCGCAGCAGCTCGTTGGTGTGGGTGTTGCGGTCGTAGGCGAAGACCACGCCCGGGGAGGTGGCCAGCAGGTTCGCCCCGCTGTCCCACTGGGTGCGCTCGCGCAGGTAGGCGTCGCCTCCGGTCTCGACCACACGCATCTCGTCCAGGCCCAGGGCAGCAGCGACGACCTGGACGAATGGCTTGTCCTCGCCGGTCAGAGCGAGCCCGCCCGGCCGGTCCGAGGGTCGGTAGGAGTAGGTGTGCACGCCGTCGATGATGTCGGGGTAGACGAGCACGCAGTCGTGGTCGGCAAAGGTGAACACGGTGTCGAGGTGCATGGAGGCGCGGCGCTTGGGTAGTGCGGCCACGATCACCCGTTCGGCGGCACCGGCCTCGAACAGCGCCCCCGCGAGCTGGCTGATGGCCTGCCGCGACGTGCGCTCGCTCATGCCGACCAGCACGGTGGCGTTGCCGATGGGCATGACGTCCCCGCCCTCCAGCGTCGCCATGCCCCAGTCCCGCGTCGGGTCACCCCACCACGCGGTGACGGTGCCCGCGAAGCGCGGGTGGTAGCGGTAGATCGCAGTCGTGAGCAGCGTCTCCTCCCGTCGCGCCTCCCAGTACAGCGGGTTGAGCGTGACCCCGCCGTACACCCAGCAGGTGGTGTCGCGGGTGTAGAGGGTGTTGGGCAGCGGCGGCAGCAGGTACTCGGTGACGCCTGCCGCCTCGCGCACCAGTCGCAGCATGGAGCCGCCGTGCTTGTCGGGAAACTCGTATGTCGAAAGGCCTCCGATCAGGGTCTCGGCGAGGTCGCGGTCGGGAAGACCGTCGAGGTAGCTGCGAACCTCGTCGACCAGACCGAGGCCCACCTGGTTGGGCACCACCTGGTGGTCGAGCAGCCACGCGCGGGCGTCCGGCAGGGCGACCGTCTCGGTGAGCAGGTCGTGCATCTCCAGCACCTCGACACCGCGGGCCCGCATCTGCTCGACGAAGTCCCGATGGTCGCGCCGAGCGTTGTCGACCCACATCACGTCGTCGAACAGCAGCCCGTCGCAGTTGCTCGGCGTGAGCCGCTGATGTGCTCGTCCCGGCTCGCAGACGAGCACGGTGCACAGCGTCCCGACCTCGGAGTGGACTCCCACAGCTGACTGCTTGCTGACCATGGGCAGGCATTGTGCCCGGTGGGGAGCCTCAGGGCCGGGTTCAGCGCCCGATCTCACCGAGAGACTCCACGCGTAGCACCGCCACCCCGGCGTCGTCGCTGGCCGCGAGGTCGACGACCGCGGTCAGCGCCCAGTCGCGGAACCCCGACGGGTCGTCCAGGCGCTGGGTCACCCGCCACGTCGACGGGTTCTCCTCGATGAGGAAGAGGTCGGGGCCGCGCGCGTCCGGCCCGGTGCCCACGCTGTCGTGCTCGGCCCAGTACGGCTCCATCGTGCTCGCCCAGCGCTGCGCGTCCCACGCGTCCTCGCCAGGGGTGTCCGCATCGAGGGCGGCCAGCCCTGCCCAGTCGCGGCGCGCCAGCATCTGCACGCGGCGGAACATCTCGTTGCGCACCAGCACCCGGAACGCGCGGGCGTTGGCCGTCACCGGCGGGGGAGGGGCGTCCATGTCGACCGGGCCGGTGACCGGCTCATCGCCGCCGAGCAGGCGTTCCCACTCGTCCAGCAGGCTGGAGTCGGTCTGACGCACGAGCTCGGTGAGCCACGCGATGAGGTCGACGACCTCGTCGGTGCGCGCGTCCTCGGGCACCGTCTGGCGCAGCGCCTTAGCTGCGTCGGAGAGGTAGCGCAGCAGCACGCCTTCCGACCGCGCCAGCCCGTACTGCCCGACGTACTCGTGGAAGTTGGCTGCCCGCTCGAAGCAGTCCCGCGCGACCGACTTGGGTCGCAGCTCGTAGTCGGCGACCCAGGGGTGGCTCGTGGCATACACGTCGTAGGCGTGCTCGAGCAGGTCGGCCAGCGGCTGGGGGTAGGTGACGTCGTCGAGCATCTCGATGCGGTCCTCGTACGGGATGCCTTCGGCCTTCATCGCGGCGACCGCCTCCCCCCGGGCCTTCTTCTGCTGGGCGATCAGTACCGGGCGTGGGTTCTCCAGGGTCGCCTCGATCGCTGACAGCACGTCGAGGGCGTAGCCGGGCGACTCCCGGTCCAGCAGGTCGAGCGCCGCCACCGCCAGCGGCGACAGGGGTTGGTTGAGCGCGAAGTCGGCCTGAAGGTCGACGGTGACGCGGTACCGGCTGCCGTGCTCGTCCGGCTCGTCGAGTCGCTGGACCACTCCGGCTGCCAGCAGCGACCGGGCGATCGCGACGGTGCGCCGCACGTGGTGGGTGCGGGCGCCGGGCGGCTCGTGGTTGTCGTCGATGAGGTGGCGCAGCGCCTCCACGGGGTCGCCCGGACGTGACAGGACGGCCAGCACCATGCTGTGGGTCACCCTGAACCGGGAGACGAGCGGCTCGGGTGGTGCCGCGACAAGCCGGTCGAAGGTCGCCTCGGTCCACGACACCATGCCTTCGGGCGGCTTCTTGCGCACGACCTTGCGCAGCTTCTTGGGGTCGTCACCGGCCTTGGCCAGCAGTCGCCGGTTCTCGATCTCGTGCTCGGGTGCCAGCACCACAACCCGCCCGATGGTGTCGTACCCGGCGCGCCCGGCGCGACCGGCGACCTGGTGGAACTCCCGGGCCTTCAGCAGGCGCTGGCGCCGGCCGTCGTACTTGCTGAGCGAGGAGATGAGCACGGTGCGGATCGGCACGTTGATACCGACTCCCAGGGTGTCGGTACCGCAGATGACGGTCAGCAGCCCCTTCTGGGCCAGCCGCTCCACGATGCGCCGGTAGCGCGGCAGCATGCCGGCGTGGTGCACCCCGATCCCCACCCGCACCAGGCGCGACAGCGTGGCGCCGAAGCCACGACCCCAGCGGAACTCGCTGGTCTCGGCGGCGATGGCCGCCTTCTGCGCTGCGTCGGCCAGGGGCACGCTGGTGAGGGCCTGCGCCTGCTCCACGGCCGCCGCCTGGGTGAAGTGCACGACGTAGATCGGGGCGTCGTTCTTGCGCAGCAGATCGGCGATCGTCTCGTGCATCGGAGTCGCCGCGTAGGTGAAGGTCAGCGGCACCGGTCGCGGGGCGTCGGTGACCGCTGCGGTGGGTCGACCGTTGCGGCACGTCAGGTCTTTCTCGAAGAACGAGACATCACCCAGCGTCGCCGACATGAGCAAGAACTGCGCCTGGGGCAGCTCGAGGATGGGCACCTGCCAGGCGACGCCGCGGTCGGGCTCGGAGTAGAAGTGGAACTCGTCCATGACGACTTGACCGACGTCGGCGTCGGCGCCCTCCTGCAGGGCGGTCGTCGCGAGAACCTCGGCGGTCGCGCAGATGATGGGCGCGTCAGGGTTCACGGCGGCGTCGCCGGTCAGCATCCCGACGTTCTCCGGGCCGAACGCCTCGATCAGGGAGAAGAACTTCTCCGACACCAGGGCCTTGATCGGTGCGGTGTACCAGGTGCGGCGCCCCTCGGTGAACGCGACCAGGTGAGCGCCCAGGGCGACCAGGCTCTTGCCCGACCCGGTGGGTGTGCCCAGGATGACGTTGCTGCCCGAGAGCAGCTCGAGCACGGCCTCCTCCTGGTGCGGGTAGAGGTCGAGCCCTTCCTCGGCCGCCCACCGGACGAACCCGTCAAGAACCTCGTCGGCCGAGCTGCCCGGTGGGACGAAGTCGAGCAGCGCCATGCGGCCACCTAACCACGCCCCGCGCGTCCGCCCGACATGCGCGGCGCCGGTGGGCCAGCCACGATGGAGACTCGCCGATCGAGCAGCCCTGAGGAGCACTGTGGCCCAGCCGTGGGACCTGCTAGTGGTCGGTGGGGGCACCGCCGGTCTCGTCGCGGCGCACGCTGGGGCGGAGATCGGGGCCCGAGTCGCCCTGGTCGAGCGTGAGCGGACTGGCGGGGACTGCCTCTGGACCGGCTGCGTGCCGAGCAAGGCGCTGCTCTCGGCAGCCGGATCGGTTGCGGCGGCCCGCCGCGCCGGGCCCTTCGCCCGCACCGGCGCGGTCGAGGTCGACTTCGCGGCCGTGATGGCGCACGTCCGGTCGGCGATCAGCACGATCGAGCCCGTCGACTCCCCGGACGCGCTGCGCGCCGCCGGCGTCACCGTCGTGGCAGGCGACGCGGAGTTCGTCGGGCCTCGTGCGGTGGCGGTGGACGGGGCCATCCACGACTTCCACCATGCCGTGGTCGCCACGGGTGCGGCTCCGACCGTCCCCCCGATCGAGGGCATGGCCGGGGCGCACGTGCTGACGAGTGAGAGCGTCTGGGCTCTCGACACCCTGCCGCCGCGCCTGCTCGTCGTGGGCGGGGGGCCGGTGGGCTGCGAGCTGAGCCAGGCGTTCGTTCGGCTCGGATCGCAGGTGACCCTGGTCGAGTCCGCCGACCGGTTGCTGTCGCGCGACGACCCCGAGGCGGCGAGCATCATCGCCTCGGCGTTGGCTGCCGATGGGGTGGACCTGCGGGTGGGGCACCGAGTGACGCGGGTGGAGCCAGGCTCCGACCCCCGCTCAGGCGTCGCCGTCGTCAGCGACGGGCGCGGCGAGGCCACCGTCGCGTTCGATGCCGTGCTCGTCGCCGTTGGACGCACGCCACGCACGGCCGGCCTCGGGCTCGACACGGCCGGTGTCGCGCTCACGCACGGCGGTGCCGTCGTGGTCGACCGCTACCAACGTACGTCCAACCCGCGGGTGTGGGCGGCTGGGGACGTCACGCCGGTGCCGCACCTCACCCACCTGGCCGCCGCCCACGCCGGCGCAGCGGCCAGCAACGCGCTGCTCGGCCTGCGTCGCACCGTGGCGATGACCGCTGTGCCCCGGGTCACCTACACCGACCCCGAGGTCGCTGCCGTGGGCGTCCCCACCTGGGCAGCGGCGCCGGGGCACCAGCCGCGCACGGTCACCCGCCACCACGACCACGTCGACCGGGCCATCGCGGACGGCCGCACCGAGGGCTTCTCCCGCCTCGCGCTCAGCCCGCGCGGCAACCGGGTGGTCGGAGCCACCATCGTGGGTCCGCGGGCGGGGGAGTCGATCGCGCAGATGACCCTTGCGATCCGCACCCGCACGACGACGACCGGGCTGGCCGCCACCGTGCACGCCTACCCGACGTATGCCGACGGCCCGTGGAACGCTGCGGTGGACGAGGTGCGTCGCCGCCTGGCGCAACCAAGCGTGCAGCGGGCGCTCGCGGCGACGTTGGCGGCCCGCCGTGCCCGCTGGTGCCGCCCGGCCTGAGTCGCCTCAGCCGACTGCTGGCGTCGCCGCGGTGTGCGAGTCGGCGCCGGCGTGCATCGCGTCCATCGGCGCTGACACCTGCGCCGGGTCGGTACCCGGCTCGACCACGACGAACTGGCCCATCATCCCTTGGTCCTCGTGCACCGTGAGATGGCAGTGGTACATGTACGGGAAGCTCGGGTCGGTGCAAGTCTCGAACCGGACGAGCAGCTCCACGGTGGTGGTCGGCGCGACGTACACCGTGTCTTTCCAGCCCGCGAGCTCGTTCGGGGGTGGTGAGCCGTCCATGCTGAGCACGCGGAACTGGCCGTCGTGGACGTGGAAGTTGTGCGGCAGGCTGGACTGGTTGGTCACCGACCAGACCTCGGTGGTGTCGACCGTCACTACCTCGTCGATGCGGCCCATGTCCATGAGTCGGCCGTTGATGATGCGCCCGCCGAGCACGAACGAGCGGGCGCCGCTCGCCGAAGCACGGTCGGCCGCGGGCAGCGTGGCTGAGGTGCCCGGCAGGTCGGGTGCCGGCTCGAGCTGGTCGGCGGCCCTGATCTGCAGCACGTCGAAGGTGCCTCCACCGAAGATCCGCGCGGCATCGACCCGGGCGCCCAGGTCGGGGGTGTGACTCACCAGGGCTGTCGTCTCGCCGGGTCGCAGGTCGACGACGATCTCGGCCCGTTCGGCAGGGGAGAGCTGAACCGAGGTAGTCGTCACGGGTTCGGCAAGCAGCCCACCGTCGGAGGCGATGACGGTGAACGGGCGGTCGTCGGCCATCGCGAACCGGTACACGCGTGCCGTGGAGGCGTTGAGCAGGCGCAGCCGGATGCGTTCGTGGGCGGCGTCCAGGTAGGCGCCGATGGCCCCGTTGACCACGATCGTGTCGCCGACGAACCCGACCGCCGTGGTCGCCCCGGCCTCGAAGTCCAGCTCGCCGCTCGGTGTGAACGACTTGTCCTGCACGATGAGCGGGATGTCGTCGACGCCGTAGGAGTCAGGCAGGCCACCCGGGTCGGCGGACGGGTCGTCGATGATGAACAGTCCCGCCAGGCCGCGGTAGATCTGCTCGGCGGTCCGGCCGTGGGGGTGCGGGTGGAACCACAACGTCGCCGCCGGCTGGTCGATCGTCCACGTCGGCGACCACGTCGTGCCGGGCGGCACCATCGAGTGCGGGCCGCCGTCCATGCGAGCCGGCACGTGCATGCCGTGCCAGTGCAGCGTCGTGGTCTGGGTCGTCTCGTTGGTGACGTTGAGCAGCACCGTCTCACCCCGCTGCGCCCGCACCGTCGGGGCGAGGTAGTCGCCGTTGGCCCCCCACGTGCCCGGTACCGGCCCGGAACCGAAGTCGGTGGTCGTCTCGCGGACGTCGAGGTCGAACACGCGCCGGCCCTCGCCGTCGATGGTCGACTCGGCCAGCGGTGGGACGGGCAGCGGCTGGAAGGCCGCCACCTCGGTGATGGTGCCCCCGCCGCTGCCCGCCGAGCACCCGGTGAGCCCGGCCCCGATGATCGCGGCCCCGAGCGCCGCCACGAGCAGAACCCGGGCGCGGGCCAGTCGTGTCGGCACAGGCGGACGGGTCATGCGCACGGGTGAAGGCTAGGGCTCAGGTGCCGCGCCCCCGTGGGACCTGCGGGCGCGGGCCGCCGATTGGTCCTAGGCTGCGCAAGGTGAGCCCTAGCACCCCGCCGCAGCCCAGCGGCAGCAAGCGATCGAGCGCCGGCGACAAGAAACGCGGGTCGAACAGCGTGAAGCGTGCGGCGTCCAGCGACCGCCGCACTCCGACCGGTCGGCGCACCAGGCGCTTCGGCAGCTACCGGCGTCTGGTCGACGCCGGTGACATGGCGCTGGGGTTGGGGCTGGCCGCGACCCGGCCGGCGCGCGAGTTCACCTTCCAGGCGGTTCGCACCGCCGAGCGGGTGACCTCGGCGTTCGGGCACGCGTTCGTCGACAGTCTTCCCGACGAGCAGCGTGAGGCCATGTACGAGCAGGCCGACGACCTGACGAGTGCCGGCCGCCAGGCACGCATCGACACGGTCGACGCGCTGGTCAGCGTCGTGGTCGCCGAGGTGCTCTCCAGCGACCTGGTGCGATCGGCCATGGTGTCGGCCACGAGCCAGGCGCTCGACGAGGTCGTCGACGCGGCCATGCCGACCGTGGTCGACCAGCTGCGCGCGGAGATCGCGACCGTGCGGCTGGACGAGATGGTGCGAGCCTCGGTCGACCGGGTCGTGCCCGAGGTGATCGAACGCGACCTGAGCAACGCCATCGTCGCGGCTGTCGGTATCCCCGGCCGCACGGCGCGTGGCCTTGCTCGGCTGCCCAGCTCGGTGCTGCGCGCGAACGTGGTGGAAGACGGCTACGACGAGTAGTCGCGGGGCGCCCCGGCCCAGGTGCGCCGGTGCCTCTAGGGTCGCGTCATGCTGATGGTCCGCGACGGGGCGCTGGAGCTGCCGTTCGCCGATGCCATCCTGGCGCGCTCCCTCATCGTGACCGGCCTGTCGACACCGCAGGCCATGGACGTCGCGGCCGAGGTCGGCTCGCGCCTTCGTCCCGCCAGCGTCGACATCGACGAGGTGCGCGGCCACACCGCCGCCGTTCTGCAGGAGCGCGCTGAGGCCGACGTGCTGCGACGGCTGCGGGCCCGGTGGTGGTTGCGCTCGACCGGGCACCCCTTGGTCATCACGGTGGGGGGCACGTCCGGGGTCGGCAAGTCCACGGTGAGCGACCGTGCGGCCCAGATCCTGGGGATCGACCGGACGTTCAGCACCGACCTGGTACGGGCCGTCCTGCGCGGGACGCTGAACCCAGGCCTGATTCCCGCCTTGAGCGAGTCGTCGTTCTCCGCGCAGCGCATGCTGCGCTCGAACCTGGCGGGCGACCCGCTGCTGGTGGCGTTCGAGCAGCAGGCGTCCATCGTCGCGCAGGCCTCGTTGTCGCTGGTGCGCCGGGCGCTGAAGGAAGGGCTGCAGCTGGTCCTCAACGGCGTGCACCTGGTGCCGGGCCTGGTCGGCGTCCCCGCGGACTGGGACCTGTTCGGCTACGTGCTGACGGTGCCCGACGCGGCTGAGCACCAGCGGCGATTCACGTCCCGGTTCGCCACGAGCGACCGGGCACCCCAGCACTACCTCGACCGACTGGCCGCCATTCGCGAGCTCGACGACTACATCGTGAGCCACTCCCGATCGGCCGGGATCCCGGTGATCGAGTCTCGCGAGTCCGCCCAGACGGTGTTCGACCTCGTGGGGGCCATCGCCGCCGACCTCGAGCGGGCCTTCGACCTGGACGTGCGCTGAGCCGTGGTCGACCTTCCGCGCCCGGTATGGGTGAGCACCGAGGACGGTCGCCGCCTGCCCGGCTGGTGTCGTGCGGTGCGTCGCGACGCCAACGGCTGGACAGGCTTCGTGGCCTACACCGATCGGGACTCTGGCCTGCAGTACCTGACCTGGGTGGACGAGCCGCGGCTGTCGCGGCGATGAGGTCGACTCACTCGTCGTAGCCGCTCTGTGCCTCCGCGAGGGCGTCGTCAAGCTGACCTGCGGCGATGTAGGACAGCATGGCGGAGTAGAACGTGCCCGTTCCCACGGCTGGGGGCATCAGGTCGGAGCCGTCGAAGCGCACCACGTCGGCGTCGGCCAGCAGCTCGGCCATGCGGCCGTCGAGCTCGCTGCCGTAGTCGTCGCGGCCCACCGAGGCGTGCGGCGAGATGAACCCGCCGCGTTGCACCCACGGCGCCGACCCCTCCGGCGACGCGAGGTACTCCAGCAGCTCCCAGGTCTGCGGCCGGTCGGTGCCGGAAGCAGCGAAGGTGCCCCCGACCAGCAGCGGTGGCGGCTCGTCGTCACGGCTGGGCAGCACGAACACGTCGATGTCGCCGTCCGGGCCGATCTCGACCGAGGGGTCGAGGTCGTCGGATGCGAACGAGGCCTGGCGATGCAGCAGGCATCCGGGTGGGTCGTCGAACATCGGTTGGGCGGCCGCTTGGACGTTGGTGTTGAGCACGGCCCGACGACCCCCGAAGGGCCGCCCGACGGTCAGGGCCATCTCACTGAAGTCCTCGAACGACGCCGCGATCGCCGCGTCGGTGAACGGGAGGTCGCCTGCCGCCCAACGGTCGTAGGTGTCGACCGGGGTCGAGCGCAGCACGATGTCTTCGATCCAGTCCGTCGCCGCCCACCCGCTCGCTGTGAAGGCCTCGACACCGAGGCACCACGGTGTCGTCCCGTCGTTGGCGATCTGCTGAGCCAACGCGTCGAGCTCGGACCATGTGCGCGGCACCGAGTAGCCGGACTCGTCGAACACGGCTGGTGGGTACCAGACCAGGCTCTTGACGTTGAGCCGGTAGACGATGCCGACATCTGCCTGCTCCGCAGGCAGGGCCTCGGTGACCTCAGGGCGATGGCTGCGAGTGGCCGCCTGCACGACGTCGGACCGCAGCGGTACCAGCAGGCCCTGGTCAGCCAGCTCCAGCATCACCCCCGGCTGAGGGAACACCATCACGTCTGCGGCCAGCCCGTCCTGGACCCGCCGGGTGGCGTCACCGACGAAGTTGGCGCTGCCGGTGTAGACGACGTCGATGCCGGTGCGCTCCTCGAAGGTGGTCATGGACTCACGAAAGGCCTCGGCGGACTCGCCTCGCCAAGGACCGAACACGCTGACCGTGGGCTGGTCGGAGTCCGAGTCAGGAGTGGCGGTGCAGGCTGCGACACCTGTCGCGGCCAGGACGGCGACGCCGAGCGCGACGGCCCGGTGCCGCTCAGCCCGCCGTGGCAGCATCACTACGGCTCTCCTCGATGCGCAGGTCGACGTCGACGACGCGGCCGGTGTCGGCGGCGAGGGCCTCGGCCAGCCTCCATGCGGGGATGGGGTCGCGGGCCGTGGTCGCCAGAGTCGCCGACACGGTGGCCCGGCCGTTGCCGACGACCTCGGTGTCGAGGTCGACGATCACGCTGGCGGGGTCGAGAGCCTGGACCGCGCGTCCGACGATCTGAGCGAATGACTGGTCGAGGATCACCTGCCGGGTGTGCACGGTGAGGGGCGCGGCGATCACGACGAGCAGCACCAGGCTCACCCCGATGCCCAGCCGTGTGGACCGCGTGCTGCGCACGCCCAGCTCGGGAGGGGCGAAGCCGGCCCATCGCATCATCAGGATCGCGGACAGCACGATCGCCACGAGGTTCGTGGCGAACAGCAGCAGCGCGCCGCGTGCGGCGTCCTGCTGCCCGAGCTCGACGGTGATGCCCACTGTGGCCAGCGGTGGCACGAGCGCTACCGCGATCGCGACGCCGGGCAGGCTCGACAGCACGCGCCGATGTGTCAGCACGTAGCCGGCGGCCAGCCCCGCAGCGATGGCGACACCGAGGTCGAGCAGCGACGGTTCGGTGCGGCCGATGATCTCTGCGGGCAGCTCGGAGACGATCGTCAGGTCGTTGAGCCCCACCCACGTCGCGCCCGCAGCGGTCGCGATCGCCGCCAGCACCCCGGTGACGAGGATCGCGCCGCTCGTGAGCAGCTCGCGGGCATCCGCGATGACCAGGGCGGCGGCGACCGCGAGGATGGGGGTCATCAGCGGGGCCAGCAGCATCGCCCCGATGATGACGGCGACGCTGTCAGCCACGAGGCCCAGCGTCGCGATCAAGGTCGACAGGATGAGCAGGACGAAGAAGCGCCACAGGTACGCCGCTCGGGCGGAGGCGTCGATGAACAGGTCGTCGATCACCGCGTCCCGCTCGTCCTGGCTCATCGTCGGGCGGGCGCGTCGTCCCCGCAGCCAGTTGCCCAACGGAGAGAGCGGCCGAGGCCCGGTGGCGACGTCGGCGTCCGTCGTGTCAGCCATGGCCGCAGCGTAGGGGGCGATCGAGCCCGGGCATGGTGGTCAGTACATCTAGGCTCCCAGCACATGACGCTGGCCGTGACGCTCGCTCCGGGCGTCGTGCGCATCCCGCTCGTGCCGACTGACTTGGTTAACGCGTTCGCCCTGCGCGACGACGACGGTCAGGTGACGCTCGTCGACACCGGGATGAAGGGCTCGCCGACGAAGATCATGGCCGCACTGGCCGAGATGGGGGCAGCGCCGCAGGACGTCACCCGGATCGTCGTGACGCACTCGCACTTCGACCACATCGGTGGGCTGCGCCGCGTCGTGGACGAGACCGGGGCGTCGGTGTCGGCGCACGCCGCCGACGCCGACGACATCGGGGCTGGCCGTGGCGCCCCGCTCGACCCGTCCTCGTGGTTCGGCCGGCTGCGCAGCCGACAGCCGGGGGTCGGCGCCGTACCCGTCGACACGGTGCTGGCTGACGGCGACGTGCTGCCGGTCGCCGGGGGCCTGCGCGTGGTGCACACCCCCGGCCACACGCCCGGGCACGTGTCGTTGCTGCACCTCTCGTCGGGCACGCTCATCACCGGCGACGCGATCTGGAACATGAACGCTCGCCGTACATGGCCGGTGATGGCCTTCTGCAGCGACGGCACGCTGACGCAGAAGACGGCGCACCGGCTCGGCGACCTGGAGTACTCCACGGCGGCCTTCATGCACGGCCCGGAGATTCGAGGCACCGGCCGGGAGGCGATCCGCGGCTTCTTGCGCCGACCGCGCGGCTTCCGCATGTTCCTGTAGCGGGCGCCCGCGGCGCGTCGGAGGCTCAGACGCGCACGATCTCGTCGTGCTGGGGAGTCACCGCCATCCAGCCGAGCTCGCTGCGCACCCGGTCGGCGAGCGCTGCCGCTGCGCGCGGCTCGCCGTGCACCACGTAGACCACCTGCGGCTCGTCGGGCCCGGACGCCAGCCACGCCATCAGGTCGTCGCTGTCGGCGTGCACCGAGAAGCCCTCGACGTTGACGACCTCCGCGCGCACCGGCACATATCGGCCGTGCATCTTCAGCTGCTCGGCACCGTCTCGCAGGGCACGCCCTCGGGTACCCATCGCTTGGAACCCGACAAGGACAACGGTGTTGCGGGGGTCGGGCAGCAGATGCTTGAGGTGGTGCACCACCCGTCCGCCGGAGGCCATGCCGGACGCGGACACGATGATGCAGGGGAAGCCCGGGTCGTTGATCGCCATAGAGTCGCGGGCGTCGTGCACCTCGCGCAGGTCGCCAGGGTCGAAGGCGCCGTCGACGCCACCCAGGGGGGTGCGTACGTCGGCGCTGTGGGCCGCCACGGCTCGTCGGTACACCGCGAGCGCCCCCAGCGCCATGGGGCTGTCGGCGAACACCGGCACGCGGGGAACCCGACCCTGCGCCATGAGCCGCCGCAGGGTCATGAGCACCACCTCGGTGCGATCGACCGCGAACGCGGGGATCACGACCACGCCGCCGCGTCCCAATGTGCGCGTCAGGGTGTCGGCGAGCCGCGTCTCCGGGTCGTCGTGGTGCCTGCGGTCGCCATAGGTCGACTCGACGAGCACCACGTCGGCGCCGGGGCGGGGAGCGGGGGGAGCCAGCAGTGGGTGTGTGTCGCGGCCCAGGTCGCCGCTGACCACGACCCGGGCCCCGCCGAGGGTCACCTGCGCGCACGCCGACCCCAGGATGTGACCGGCCGGCACGAGCGTCACGTCCGCGCCCGCGCCGGTCGTGGTGGACGGCACCTCCCTGATCTCACCGAAGGGCACCGGCTGCATGAGCGGGAGCAGGCGCTCGACGTCGCTGGTCGAGTAGAGGGGTTGCGGGGACTTGTGCCGCGACCAGCCGCCCTTGGCGGCGTACGCGGCGTCCTCCTCCTGCAACGCCGCGCTGTCGCGCAGCACGAGGGTGGCGAGGTCGATCGTGGAGTCCGTGGCCAGCACGGGGCAGTCCAGGCCCTGGCGGCGCAGCGCGGGCAGGTAGCCGCAGTGGTCGAGGTGCGCGTGGGTGAGCACGACGGCGTCGAGGTCGGCCGGGGGGAACCCGAACGGGTCCCAGTTGCGTCGGCGTAGCGCCTTGAGGCCCTGGAACAGGCCGGCGTCGACCAGAACCGCGAGGCCGTCGGCACGCAGCAAGTACTTGCTGCCCGTCACGGTCCCGGCACCACCCATGAACTTCAGCGTCGCGCTCACTCCTGACTGTGTGCTCCGGCGCGTGCTGCCGGGCAAGGGTCTTCCGGTCCGCCTACGCTGGGCACATGATCATCGACATCCTGGGGTTCCTGATCTTCGGCCTGGTAGTCGGCGCCGTGGCGCGGCTGCTGAAGCCGGGCAAGGATGCGCTGAGCCTGCCGATGACGCTCGGGCTCGGCGTCGTCGGGTCGCTCATCGGTGGTCTGGTGGCCAGCCTGTTCGGGACCGGCAGCGTCTTCGAGCTCAACTTCTTGGGGGCGACTGTCGCCATCATCGCCGCGGTCGTCCTGCTCTTCGTCGCTGAAGGACGTGCGGGCGGGCAGAAGTCGATCGGCCGCTAGCCCCTGCCACTGGCCCCCGCTGCTGGCCCGGGGAGCTAGCCTCGCTCCAACAGCTGCATGCCGGTGCGGCGGGTGGTCATCGCCATCCGGCTCAGGGCCTGGTGGGTCGACGCCTGCGCCGGGAGCCGTGCCGGCTGCAGTGCCAGCAGGTGGTCGAGCAGCCACGGCGTCTCGGTGAACCCGCAGTCGGCCAGCGCGCTCATCGCCCGCTGGCTGCTCTCCCCAGTGGTGAGCGAGCCGAGCGCCTCGACCATCTGCTGGTGGCTCGCGCGCAGGCCCGTTGCCGGGTCGTCGGACAGCTCGTCCATGAGACTCGACGCGGTGAGCAGGCGCGCACCCAGCGCGCTGGTCAGCGACTCCATGGCCAACGAGTGCCGACGAAGCCAGACCTCGTCGCCGGCGGCAGCGGCGCCCTGCGCTCGGGTGAGGGCTTCAAGGAGCGCCTGGGCGATCCCAGCCGCCCGGCCCAGGTTGCCGACGAGTGCGGACAGCTCGGGCTCGGCCTCGGCGGTGGCCGGGTCGAGCTGTACGGGCATCGCGGAGACCACCGTCGCCTGCGCGAAGTCGTCCTGAGCCGGTGCGCGCCAGATGCTCTCCAGCAGCGAGCCGAGCCACATCGACAGGCCGCCCACGGTGGCGATCGCCGACCCGCCGACAGCGACGCCCGCGCCTCCGCCGGTCCAGGCCACCCCGCCGCCGGCGAGGAGGGTGGTGCCCCCGATGACGACGAGCACCTCACCGCCGGTCCGCAGCGAGGAGTGGACCTTGCCGGCCTCCCACTTGAGCCTCGACTGAAGGTCGTCAGGCGTGCCGAACGTGCCCGTGTCGTCCTCGTTGTCCACCCACACGATGATCTCGACAGCCACGATGGTCGTCCTCTCCGGTCCGCAAGCAGCGCCGGTGCGACAGTACGCGTCGAGGCAGCGCGTCGATCTCGGACGAAAGTCTCTCGTCCGGGCGTCGGAATCCCTACGGTGGACGGCGGACGAAGGAGTGGTTGATGAAGATCGTTGTGGTCGGTGGCGTCGCTGCTGGGATGTCATGCGCGGCCCGTGCCCGTCGCCTGGACGAGTTCGCCGAGATCGTGGTGTTCGAGCGCGCTCACCACGTGTCGTTCGCAAACTGCGGCCTGCCGTACCACATCGGGGAGGTCATCGCCGATCGCGACCGGCTGCTTCTGCAGACCCCGGACAGCCTGGACGAGTCCCTCGCCCTGGATGTGCGCACCGGTCACGACGTGATCGGCCTCGACGCAGGCGCCAAGACCGTCACGGTGCGCAACCTCGACACCGGTGAGGAGATCGTCGAGTCCTACGACGCGGTCGCGCTGTGCCCGGGCGCGTCTCCGTTCGTCCCGCCGCTGCCCGGGGTGGACCACCCCAGGATCCACGTGCTGCGCCGCGTCGGGGACATGGACGCCATCAAGGCACTGGTGGACGGCACCGAGTCGCGGCCTCCCGCCACGCACGCGGTCGTGATCGGTGCCGGGTACATCGGGCTGGAGGTCGCCGAGAACCTGCACCACCGGGGCGTGCAGACGGTCATCGTGGAGATGGCCGACCAGATCATCCCGCCGCTGGACCGTGAGCTCACCACCCAGATGGAGGGCTACGTCCGCCAGCACGGCATCGAGCTGCAGCTCGGGACGACGGCTGCGGCGTTCAGCGAGACGCCGGACGGCCGGGTGCGCGTCGAGCTGAAGAACAACCACTTCGTCGAGACCGACCTGGTCGTGCTGGCCGCCGGTGTGCGGCCCAGCACCGAGCTCGCAGCGCAGGCGGGCGTGGAGCTCGGGCCCCGCGGGGGCATCAAGGTCGACGAGCACATGCGCACCAACCTGCCCGATGTCTACGCCGCCGGTGACGCCGTGGAAGTCGAGCACCTGATCCTGCCCGGGCCCTACCTCGTACCGCTGGCCGGACCGGCGAACCGGCAGGGCCGGGTGGCAGCGGAGAACATCTGCGGCCGTGACACCACGTGGGGCCAGGTTCAGGGCACCTCCATCGTCAAGATGTTCGACATGGTCGCCGGTGGCACCGGCGCAAACCAGAAGCAGCTGACGGCGGCAGGCATCCCGTTCGAGCGTGTGCAGGTTCATCCGTCCGGGCACGCCGGCTACTACCCGGGCACGGCCAAGATGCACCTGAAGGTGCTGTTCGAGCCAGGGACGGGTCGGCTGCTGGGCGCGGGGTGCGTCGGGTTCGACGGGGTGGACAAGCGGATCGACGTGCTCTCGACGGCGATCAAGGCCGGTATGACGATCTTCGACCTGCAAGACCTCGAGCTCGCCTACGCGCCACCGTTCGGGTCGGCGAAGGACCCGATCAACATGGCTGGGTTCGTCGGCTCGAACCTGCTCAAGGGCGACGTGCACCTGTGGTACCCGAGCGAGTACCCGGGAGCCGTCGAGGGGGCGCGGATCATCGACGTGCGTGGCCCGACAGAGTTCGCTATCTGGCACCTGCCGGGTGCCGAGAACGTGCCCTTGCCGACGATCCGCGAGGCGTGCGATGGCTGGGACCGCAGCACGCCGCTGCGGGTGTACTGCGCGGTGGGGTTCCGCAGCTACCTGGCGTACCGGGCGCTCGTCCAGCGGGGGTTCACCGACGTCAGGATGCTCTCCGGCGGCATGAACACGTTCCGGGCCTACCACGACGTCGCTCACGAGGACGGGGTCGACTCCTTCGAACCGGTCGTGAACTACGCCGAGGAGCTCACCGGCGCCAACACCGGCAAGGCGGCGCCCGTGGTGATCGCTGCCACCGGCGTGAGCGTCGACCTGGACTGCACAGGCCTGGCGTGCCCAGGACCGATCATGAAGCTGCAGGAGAAGATCGACTCGCTGAACCCCGGCGACGAGGTTCTCGTGCACGTCTCCGACCCCGGCTTCCGGCTCGATGCACCGGCCTGGGCGGCCACGAACGGTCACGAGATGCTCGACATCGTGCCCGAGGGCCCCGGCTACGCGGCGACCTTCCGCAAGGGCGGTGGTCTGGAGGCAGGTGCGGCAGCCGCGCGCATCCGCGAGAAGAAGACGCTCATCGTGTTCTCCGGTGACTTCGACCGAGTGCTGGCCGCGTTCATCCTCGCCAACGGCTCCGCCGCGATGGGTGACGAGGTGAGCATGTTCTTCACCTTCTGGGGGCTCAACGCGCTGCGCCGAGAGGACCCGCCGGAGCGGGAGCGCTCGGCGATGGACCGCGCGTTCGCGGCCATGATGCCGTCCGGACCGGACAAGATGCCGCTATCGACGATGAACATGCTCGGCGGGGGACCGGCCATGATCAAGCGGATCATGAAGGACCACAACGTGCCGAGCCTGCCCGAGCTGATCGCCTCGGCCCGCGACAGCGGCGTGCGACTCGTGGCATGCACCATGACGATGGAGCTGCTCGGCATCGCCGCCGACGACCTGATCGAGGGCGTCGAGCTGGGTGGCGTCGCGATGATGTACGGGGAGTCGAACGAGTCGAACGGTCAGTTCTTCATCTGAGCCTTCACGAAAGTGCGGATCTGCTTGCGGGCCCAGTCGTAGTGGCTCGTGGTGGCCGATATGGCGTAGCTGCCGACCGACGTGCTCCCGGTCCACGCGAAGCGCCTCTTTGTGAACAGGTCGTCATCGCTGTAGCCGGCGACGACCTCGCGGACACGGGCGTGTGACGTTGCGACACGGCTGGCCACGTCGTCCCAGGCATCGTCGCGGGTCCGTCGCCAGATCTGCTCGTTGAGCTCGGGGGTCTGCTTCCAGCTGTAGCCGGGGGCGGGCATCTGCGCCTTCCCCCCGCCGCGACCGATGGCCTCCCACTCCAGGAACAGGTCGTGCCAGGCATCGAGGTGGGCCAGAAGGTCTTTCACCGACCATGCCTCGCACACCCCCGGGCGCTCCCGGTCGCCCGCAGAGATCGGGTGGATGCTCGTCCAGAGTGCTTCGAAGTCTCGATCGACGTGATCCACCAGGTCGTCACGGGTCGTCGGTCGGCTCATGCCTGCGATGGTGGCGGGCGATGCCCTGGGATCGGTAGCGTCGTTCGTCATGCCGTCCGGACCGATCGACCCCGAGGAGATCGTTTCGACGTGGATTGCCGCCGTGCCCAGGGACGAGTACGCGTCGGTGGGAGTGATGCTCGCTCGAGCGTTCGCCGACGATCCGCTCTGGTGCGCGCTCTGGCCGGACCCGGCCCACCGGGAGCAGTCGTTGACCCGGATGCTCGGCGCCCTCACACGTACGACCGTGGCCGCCGGCGGCTTCGCCCGGACCATCGGCGATGGTGCCGGGGTCGCGTTGTGGACTCAGCCGGGAGTCGAGCTCGACACGTGGGCGCTTCTGCGCTCGCGCCTTGCACTGCCCCGGTCGGTGATGCAGCTTCCGCGGCCGGAACGGCGCACCCTGCTCGACGTGCTGAGCCGGATGGAGAAGCGCCGCAAGGCCCTGGTCCCCGAGCCGCACTGGTTCCTGCAGTGTGTCGGCGTCGACCCAGCGAGGCAGGACGCCGGCCTCGGCGCGGCTCTGGTACGCGAAGGCCTCGCGCGAGCCTCGCGGGACGGGGCCACGACCTATCTGGAGACCGAGACCGAGTCCAACGTCGCGTTCTACAAGCACCTGGGGTTCACCGTCCTCGAGAAGCACCACCTGGACGCCCTTGGTGTGCCGATCTGGCTCATGGCCAGACCCCCGACCGCGACGACGCGGCCCACGCAGCCCTCACGCTAGGCATCGCGCCGGCGGTGAGCGGGCCGACGCGGTCTGGGCTCGTCGGAGCCCGCCGTCGCTGGTCACCCAGAACAGCCCCGGGCTCCCGGGGTCGGGATGGATGGCCCACAGGTGCTGGTGCAACGTGCGATGGTGATGCCGACACAGCAGAACAAGGTTGGCCATGTCGGTCGGCCCGCCATCGGCCCAATGCTGCACGTGGTGGGCGTCGCAGTAGGCAGCCGTTCGCGTGCACTCCGGGTGGATGCACCCGCCGTCACGAGCCCGCAGCGCCTTGATCTGGGCCGGTGTGGCGGTGCGCTGGGTGCGTCCGACGCTCAACGGCATCCACACGGTGCTCTCCAGAGTGAGCGCGGTGCCGGACGGCGCGGCGGGAGCCCCCGGCGCGGAGAGCGTGGACACCTGGTCGATGGTGAGCGTGGCGGGCTGTCGACGGCGCACAAGACAGGCGACGAGGGGGCTCACCGCCGCGTCGCACAGCCAGCGGCGCACGACCGCGGCGGGAACTGCGGCACCAGTCCACGGCAGGGTCACGGTGCCGGCCCAGCCCCGCGACGGTGCGCTCGGCCGGCTGGGCGCGTCCGCGTCGTCGGGGCTGCCCGGGCTGTTCGCAGGTGTGAGGCCGGTACTGGTGCGAGGTAGCTGGTCGGCATCGATGACGACGCTGACGTGAGGCCGGTGGCCACCGACCCGCGGCACGTCGGCGGTGTCGAGGTGGCGCTTGATGACATCAACCAGCGCGTCGGCGCGCCGCTGTGGTGCGTCCCGCTTGTCGTTCGCGCCCGCGGGGGTCATCAGGGGTTGCAGCGCCGCGGAGATGAGCTCGGCCGACTCCAGGTCGAAGACCCCGTCGAGGTAGCCGAGCTGCCCGACGGCCGAGAGCGTCAGTCCCCGTCGGGCGTAGGAGGCGTGCAGAGCCTTCTCCGCACCCGCAGGGTTCACCTCGGCCCAGATGGCGGCCGTGGCCCGCTTCACCGTGGCTGGATCGGTCTGTCGGGCGAGTGCGAGCAGGATCGGCTCCGCGTCGACGGCGTGCTCCACCCCCACGGTGCGAAGCACCGTGGCGATCGCCGAGACGTGCTGCGGGGTTATCCGCCCCGCAGCCAGCTCGTCACGGGTGGCGGGCAGGTGGTCGCGCAGTGCCCGAGCCTGGCGTGTGACGTGCCCCGCGGTTCCCACCGAGACCCCGGTGCGGTGCTCCAGCCACCTGGTGGTGGTGCGGTGTCGTGAGGCAGCAGCCACGTCCGCGCTGTCGAAGGCCGCCACTGCGTCCAGGAGGCCGGCGTGCAGCCGATGCCCCGCGCGCACCAGCCGCGACACCAGTACGGCGTGCTCCTGCGACCCCAGCTGGCTCAGGTCCGCGCTCAGCAGCACGTCCAGCAGGTCGTGCACCTGCTGTGCCACCGCCGTCGGCGCCGCGGCCACCCCGAGGCCAGAGTTCGAACACATGTTGTGGGTATCTGCTTCAGTGAAGTCCTTCTGGGTGGAGTAGGTCGCCGAGCGGGTGGGGGTCGGTGGCGAGGGCCTGTTGGAGGAGCCGGTAGAAGAGCAGGCCGCGTTTGGTGGAGGTTCGGCGGTTGAACCGGAAGGTGAATTCGTCGAGGTAATAGGGCAACTGGTGGGGTTGCACGCCGTAGTGCAGGGTGCCGGTGAGCCACCGTTTGAGCAGGGACGCGGTCAGGTGCACCCCGGGTAGGACGGCTGCGGGATCGGGTGCGCGCATGCCCACGGTGTAGTGGTGCTCGTAGCCCCGGGAGCCGAGCTTGCGCAGCATCGGTGCGCCGTCTGTGTGGATGGTCGAGCCGGGTGCCACGGTGCGGCAGGCGAACTCGACCAGCCCCGTCGTGCCGGCCCGCTCGGCCACCTCCATGCGGGCCCGGCCCAGACGTCGCCCTCCGGCGCGCTCGACGGCGACCATCACCGGCACCTTGTCGGTGCCCCCGCCCTGTTTGCCGGAGCTGACGCCGCCCACGAAGGTCTCGTCGACCTCGATCTGACCGCACAGCAGGTCCCGGTCCGGGCGGACCATTGCCCGGCGCATCTTGTGCATCCACGCCCACGCGGTCTCGTAGGAGCCCAAGCCGAGCACTCGCTGCAGCCCCTGCGCGGACACCCCGTTCTTCTGCGAGGTGACGAACCACAGCGCCGCGAACCACGTCGTCAGCGGCGAGCGGGTGCCGTGGAAGATCGTGCCGGCCGTCACCGACGTCTTGCGGGCGCAGTGCCGGCACATCCACAGCCCACGACCCGTCCGCCACGCCTCCTCGGCCACCCCACAGGCCGGGCAGACGAAGCCCTCCGGCCACCGCAGCGCCGCCAGGTAGCCCAGGCAGGCCTCGTCGTCGGGAAACCAGGCCAGCAACTCCTGGAACGTCCCCGGGTAGTCCACCCCCGCAACCGGCCGCTCACCAGCCATGACACCAGGCTACTGCATCAAAGCAGATACCCAGAACACATGTACGAATTGTGGCAGGGGGGGTGCGACACAGTCCAGCCCCCTGCGCCTATCTGGGGACAACTGCGGGTTGCCGCCCGATACGGAGCGACACCGAGTCCGGATCGCCGCCGATACCCTGCGGCCATGACGGCACGGCCGAGCGTGCGCAGCGCCGGGGGACCCGTCGGCCGGGAGCGTCAGGTGATGCTGCGGACGTTCAGGTGGGCCAACCGGCACGTCATGCTGCCGATGCTGCGGCATCCGATCGTGGGCGCCTGGGTGGGCAGCCCCCTGATCGGCTACTTCCTCACGTTGACGACGACGGGACGGCGTTCCGGCCTGCCGCGCCACACTCCGCTCAACTACGCGATCCTGGACGGCCAGGTCTATGTGCTGTCCGGTTTCGGTGCCCACGCCGACTGGTACCTGAACCTGACCGACGACCCGCGGGTCACCATCGACCTGCCCGGTCGGACTATCCAGGGTGCGGCGGCACCAATCGTGGACCCGGTCGAGGCGGAGCGGGCAGCACTGGCCGTCGTTCGCAACTGCGGGTTCGCGCTGGTCTTCGAAGGGCTCAATCCACTGACCGTCACCGACGAGCAGCTTCGAGCGCAGCTGGCTGGTCGGCCCGTCGTGCGGATCAGTACCTCCGACCGCATCCACTCGGGGAGGCACGACCCGGGATCACGCTCCTGGGTGCTCCCTCATGTCGTTGCTCCCCTTGCTCTCATCGGGGCGGTCCGACTATTGAGGCGCCCCTGACCCCTACGCCGACCGGTGTCTGGCGATGGCGTCGACCACGAGGTCGACGGTCGTGGTGAACGACGCGTCGATGTCATCGGTTAGGCCGAAGCCGCCACCGAGTTCGAGATGGACGAAGCCGTGCACCGAGGCCCGCAGCGCCCGGACAAGCGGGATCATGGTCTCGGCGTCGATCCCCATCCCGGCGAGCACGGTTCCGGCGACGCTGACGGGCCGGGCGAGGGCGGCAGCTACCTCGGGATCCTGGTCCGCGGTCGGTGCGGGCAGAAACGCGGCGTAGAGGCCGGGGCGGCGATGGGCGAAGGTTCTCAGCTGCGTGGCGATTGCCCTGAGTGCCTGGGTCGACTCGAGGCCCTCAGCGGCCTCGGTGAGCTCGGCGCTGAGCAGGTCGCTTGCGTGGATGCTCAGCTGACGCCGCATCCCGGTAAGGCCGTCGACGTGGCTGTAGAGCGAGGGGGACCGAACCCCGAGGGCCGACGCGACCGACGCGAGGCTGAGCGCGTCGAGGCCGTCGCGATCGGCGATCTCGGCTGCAGCCTCGAGCACCTGTTCCCGCGTGATTCCAACCTTGCGAGCCATCAGCCGCGCTCGGTGGTCGGTGTCGCCGGGACGGTCGCCCGCCCGCGGGCCGTGCTGCGGTGCGCCGCCAGCCATGCAATGCGGTCGACCGAGGCGAGGTAGTGGCCCAGGACGGCCAGCGCGAGCACCGTCCCCAGCGCCGGGCGGGTTGCGACCGCGACTGCGGCGGCGCCGCCGCCCAGGATCGCCATCTCGATCGCGAGCCGGACGGGACCGGTGACCTCGATGGGGGCGGCGCCGGAGCGGCTGGGGTCGTCGGGCACGTTGAACAGCCCCCAGATGGCCGCTGCGGCGACGGGTGCGGCCACCCCAGCGATCCACCTGCCCGGCCCGGCTCCGAGCTGCCACGCGGCGGCGGCAAGCCCCGCCAAGGCAGCGAGCTCGAGTGCGAACCGAAGCGCGAGGTTCCATCCGGCCATCGTCGGGGGGGTCACGACAGGTCCCTGACGGACGCTTCCGCGCGCGCCTTCAGGGCGCGGTTCATGGCTACCAGCCCGGCCATCGTCCCCTTGTCGAGCGACGAGCGCATCAGGCGAACCAGGACTCCGTCGAACTGCTCGCTGTGGATCACCACCGTGCCGCCGTCCGCACTCGGAGCGAGATCGAAGCGGTGCCGGCCGTCGAAGATCCCGGGCAGTCCCAGGTGACCCAGCCACTCAAGAGTGGCGGCCGGCTCGACCACGGTGACGGTCGGCTTGAAGGTGATTGCCCTGCCGCCCGGGGGCCGGATGCGGTTCGTGAGCCGTTGGCCCACCTCCGCCCAGCCTTCGGCCGAGATGATGAAGGGGTTCCAGTCCCGGTAGGCCGCCAGATCGGTCAGCATCCGCCAGACGTCGTCCATCGGTGCGGCGATCTCGACTTCGGTGCGCAGTTCGTGGTGCATGGGGGCTCCTGACCTCTGTCTAATGATGTTAGAGACGATAACTAACGCGGTTAGACATGTCAAGCGCTTGCGACATCGTTGTCGACCGTCAGCCCACCCGAGGTGGATCAGCCGGAGTCGAACGGCGGGGGCCCCGTCGCTCAGACTCGTCCTGCTCGATCACCGTCTGCTGCGCCTCAGGGTGGAAGACCTCGTTGAGACCGAACATGGCCGACGCCCCCATGCTCCCCGTGCCCTTGGTTCGGTAGTACACCCAGCCCCGACGCTCCATCGCGAGCACTCCGCGGTGCGCGAGATACGTCATCGCCACCACGGCGCCGAGCACCGCGAGCACCACCAGCACCCGTCCCGGCCTCACCTACAAGACAATACGATGCATGACCAGCCGCTCCCGCGCGTCCGTCCCGCGCGACAAGCAGGACGACTACACCCCCGAGCAGGCCCAGACCCGACGAGACTTCGTTCGCGAGCGGACCGGCACCTGCTTCGAGCACGTCGCGTCGTACTCGCTCGACCCGTCGACGCTGCCCGGCAACATCGAGAACTTCGTCGGCGTCGCCCAGGTGCCCATCGGGCTCGCCGGACCGCTGCGCGTGAACGGCGAGCACGCCCAGGGCGACTACTACGTGCCGATGGCGACCACCGAGGGCACCTTGGTGGCGTCCTACAACCGAGGCATGCGCCTGCTCAGCGAGGCCGGGGGAGTGCGGGCCACTGTCGTGGACGACCGCATGCAGCGCGCACCGGTCTTCGTGCTCGACAACGCCGTGGCCGCTCGCGATCTCGCCGGCTGGATCGACGCGCACGAGGACGAGATCCGCGACGCGGCACAGGCCACCACCAGCGTGGGACGACTCGTCGAGATCGAGCGCTACGCCGTCGGACCCATGCTCTACACCCGCTTCGACTACACCACCGGGGACGCAGCCGGGCAGAACATGGTCGGCAAGGCCACCTTCGCCGCATGCGAGTGGATCCAGCGCCACCACCCCGACCACCCGCGCTACGTGCTGTCCGGAGCGATCGACACCGACAAGAAGCACTCCCAGATCAACATGCTGCGAACCCGCGGCAAGCGGGTGGTCGCCGAGGCCACGATCCCGGCTGACCTGCTGCACCGCCACATGGGGGTGACACCACAGCAGCTGTTCCGCGCCCGGCAGTACAGCCAGACCGGTGGCTTCATGGCGGCCTCGGCGAGCAACGGCGCCCACGCCGCCAACGGGCTGGCGGCCCTGTTCATCGCCACCGGCCAAGACGTCGCCAACGTCGCGGAGTCACATGCCAGCATGGTCTACAGCCAGGTGACCGATGGCGGCGACTACTACTGGTCGATCACCCTGCCCGCCCTGATCGTGGCGACCATGGGAGGCGGCACCGGCCTGGCCACGCAACGCGAGTGCTTGACGATGCTCGGCTGCTACGGACCCGGACGGGTCCGCGCCTTCGCCGAGATCTGCGCGGCGGTCGTGCTCGCGGGGGAGGTGTCGCTGAGCAGCGCCGTGCTGGCCGGTGACTGGGTGACCAGCCACGAGCGGCTGGGTCGCAACCGCGAGGTCCCGTAGGGCTACAGCCGCAGCTGGGCGGTCACCGCCTGCACCACTTCGGCAGGTAGCTTCTCCACCCGCCTGTCGTAGGTGAGCAGGCCGTTCGTCTCGTCCTCCACGTCGCTGAGCTGCGTGTAGACGGTCGCCGACAACCCGCGGGCGATCGCTGGGACGACCTGCTCGGCGTGCAGCGCCGTGAACGCCTCGGCCAGCTCGGCGGTGCTCGCGAAGCGCCGGTACCCGAACTCCGTCGCGCTCGCGCTGTGCTCCGGGACGTGCAGCGAGTACCCGCCGTACTCGGTCAGCGCCAGCGCCCGGTGCGCCGTGCCGGCTCGGCGGCGGGGCACGCGGAACTGGCGGAAGTAGACGTGCCGGCTCGTCAGGTCGCCTGCACCCTGGTCGTGCCAGCCGCTGGCATGGTCGACCGTGCGCGTCGGGTCGAGGCGGCGCACCTGCTCGGTTACCCAAGCGGCGTCGAACTGGCCCCATCCTTCGTTGAAGGGCACCCACATCGCCAGCGAAACGACGTTGCCCAGGTGCTCGACAGTGTCACGCATCTCCCGGAGCCAGTCTCTGCGCGCAGCAGCATCAGATCGAGCGAACAACGCGTACCGGTGGTCGGGCAGGTGCACCGGGGTCACGGCCGGCGTGGTCACCACCGACGCGCGGTACCGCCCACCCCCGTTGACCATGTCTTGCCACACGATCATCCCGAGGCGGTCGCAGTGGTAGTACCAGCGCAGCGGCTCGACCTTGATGTGCTTGCGGATCATCGTGAAACCCAGGCGCTTCATCGTGGCCACGTCGTGAACGAGAGCATCGTCGGACGCGGCCGTGTACAGGCCGTCGGACCAGTACCCCTGGTCGAGCACGCCGGCGTGGAAGACGGGCCGGCCATTGAGCAGCAGCCGCGGGATGCCGTTGTCGTCCGGTCCCAGCCCGAACGAACGCAGCCCCGCGTACGAGCGGATCCTGTCACGGCCGACTCCGACCTCGAGGTCGTACAGGTACGGGTCGTCCGGCGACCAGTGCCGTGGCTGCGGGATGCTCACGCGGACGGGCTCGCCCGCCGCCCCTCGCGCGGAGCCGACGCGCGTGCCGTCGGCCAGCACCGTGACCGTGCACAGATGCTCGTCGTCGCGCTGGCGTCTCCGCCTGCGGTCGAGCACGTGGACGGTGACGTCGAGGGCCCCCGCGTCGAGGTCAGGCACGATGCTGAGCCGGTCGACGTGCACCGCCGGCACCGACTCCAGCCACACCGTCTGCCAGATGCCCGACTGCGGGGTGTACCAGATGCCGCCGCGGTCCAGCCGCTGCTTGCCGTGCGAGCCCAGTCCGGTGTCCGACGGGTCACGCACGACGAGACGAACCTCGTTGATGCCCTTCACCAGCGACGACGTCACGTCGACCGCGAACGGCAGGTACCCGCCGGAGTGCTCGCCGACGACGGGCCCGTTGACCTCGACCCGGCACCACTGGTCGACCGCGCCGAAGTGCAGAAGAACCCGGTCGTCCCAGTGGGCGACGAAACCGGATGGCAGCCGGAACGAGCGCCGGTAGTGCAGCACCTCATCCGGCTGCAGCACGTGCCCGACCCCCGACAGCAGCGACTCCGGCGAGAACGGCACCAGGATCGTGCCGGCATAGGCCGCCGGGGGGTCCTGCGAGGAGGTGATCGCGAAGTCCCACTCACCGTTCAGGCACACGTAGCTGTCGCGCTGTAGCTGCGGACGCGGGTACTCCGGCAGCGGGCACTCCCGGTCGACCGTTTCGCCCCACGGCGTCAGCAGCGCTCGTGCGGTGGGGTTCGTCATGGGGCCTCTCATCACGGCGGCGCTCGGTGCTCGCGAACCGAAGTGCAGGTCGTCGTGGCAGGTTATCGGCTCACTCGGTCGGCCATCACGATTGATCGGGCTACCGTGGGCGCAGGAAGGTGGGTGCCGTGAGCCGCCAGGATGAGGCGCAAGCTGCCGGAGCGCTGGCCGGTGACGCCGTGGCAGGCGTGATCGGCATCGTCGAGGACGTCCACCGGGCGGTCGTCGGGCGCGTCGACGGCTACCTGCCGCCATCGGCCGCGCCGGTCACCGTGGTCCGGCGGGGTGTCACCGACGCGCTCTACATCGCTGTCACACGAGGGCAACGGGTGCTCGCCGCCGGAGTCGCTGAGCTGGTGTCGCGGCGCGGCGAGTCCTCCGACCTGCTCTCCGAGCACCCGGTCGGGCAACGACTGGCCACGATCGTCAACGGCCTGTGGGGGGACAAGGTCGCCGAACGACAGCCAGCGCTCGCCCTGCGCACGGCCGTGCGGGTGGATGGGCACGACCTGCTGATCGACCCGGAGGCCGTCGCGACCGCCTTCCCGAACGCCGGGCCGACGATGGTCGTCTTCGTGCACGGGCTGGTGCAGGGGGAGGAGGCCTGGGGGCCGCGCACGGTCGCCGCGGTGCCCGGCGAACCGGAACCGTCGCCGGACGACGGCCTGCCGTACGGCGAGCGGCTGGAGAAGGACATCGGCCTCACACCGGTCTACGTGCGTTACAACAGCGGTCTACGGGTCAGCGAGAACGGCAAGCGGCTCTCGGCTCTGCTGGACGACCTGGTGGCCGCATGGCCGGTACCGGTCGAGCAGATCGCGCTGGTGGGGGCATCGATGGGCGGGCTCGTAGCCCGCAGCGCCTGCCACTACGGCGAGCGGGACTCCCTGCCGTGGGCGGCAGCGGTGCGCACCGTCGTCACGCTGGGCACCCCGCACCTGGGGGCACCCCTGGAGCAGGGTGCGCACGTCGTCGACATCGTGCTGCGCAAGCTGCCGGAGACCGAGCCGTTCAGCCGCATCCTCGGGTCACGCAGCGTCGGCGTGAAAGACCTGCGCTACGGCAACCTCGTCGAGGAGGACTGGTTCGGCCACGACCCGGACGAGCTGCTGACCGACCGGGCCACACACGTCCCGTTCCTCGACCACGCTACCTACTACTTCGTGGCTGCCACTGTCACCAGCGACTCCGCCCACCCGGCCGGGCACCTGCTCGGTGACGGTCTCGTCCGCTACTCCAGCGCATCGGGCAACGGCAAGGTCCGACGCATCCCGTTCGACCACGACAAGGGGTTCCACCTCACCGGGGTGCACCACCTGTCGATGCTCAACCACCCAGTCGTGTACGACAAGCTTCGCCAGTGGCTCTCACCCCTCGGGGCTACACAGGAGGACCATGACCCCGGCTGAGGAGAGCCGCACGGTGTGGCGGCGCGACGCGGAGCCGCTGACCACCGGGGCGGAGTACGTCGAGAGCCTTCGCGGGCGCAACCTTCGCGTGCACTACCTCGGTGAGCGCATCAAGGAGCCCGTCGACCACCCGGTCGTTCGGCCCTCCATCAACGCCCTCGCCCGAACCTACGACCTGGCCCTCGAGCACCCTGATCTCGCGACGGCGTACTCCTCCATCGCTGGGCAGCGGGTCAACCGGTTTCTGCACGTTGCTGAGTCGGCCGACGACGTGGTCATGCAGAACCGGATGCAGCGCCGGCTGGGTCAAGACACCGGCACCTGCTTCCAGCGCTGTGTCGGCATGGATGCCTTCAACGCGCTGTTCTCCGTGACATTTGAGTGCGACGAGGCCCTCGGCACCTCCTACCACCAGCGGCTCACCTCGTTCCTGCGCTACTGCCAGGTCGCCAACCTCGTCGTGGGCGGAGCCATGACCGACCCCAAGGGCGACCGCAGCAAGGGTCCGGCCGCGCAGCACGACCCCGACCTGTTCACGCACGTGGTGCAGCGCCGTCCTGACGGCATCGTGGTGCGCGGCGCGAAGGCACACCAGACGGGGTGCCTCAACAGCCACTGGGTCGTCGTCATGCCCACGATGCGAATAACCGAGGCCGACCGCGACTACGCCGTCGTGGTGGCCATCCCGGTCGAGCACCCCGGGCTCACGTACGTGCTGGGCCGCCAGTCCTGCGACACGCGTGCGCTGGAAGGCGGCGACATCGACGTCGGAAACGCCCAGTACGGCGGCCAGGAGGCGACGATCATCCTGGACGACGTCTTCGTGCCGAACGAGTACGTCTTCATGGACGGCGAGGTGGAGTTCGCCGCACCCCTCGTCGAGCGCTTCACGGCGTTCCACCGGCGCAGCTACGTGTGCAAGACCGGGCTGGGTGACGTCCTGATCGGAGCGGCGGCCCAGCTGGCGGAGTACCACGGGGTCGAGAAGGCCTCCCACGTCCGGGACAAGATCATCGAGATGGCTCACCTGAACGAGACCGTCTACGGCGCTGGGATCGCCTCCTCCCACGAGTCGACCCCGACGGCTGCCGGTAACTACCAGAACGACGGGCTGCTCGCCAACGTCTGCAAGCACAACGTGACCCGGTTCCCGTACGAGCTGGCCCGGCTCGCCCAAGACATCGCCGGGGGTCTGGTGGCAACCCTGCCCGGGGAGGCCGACTTCGCCGACGACGAGGTCGGTCCCGCGCTGCAGAAGTACTTCTCGACCTCGCCCGACGTCCCGACCGAGCACCGGGTGCGGCTCCTGCGGCTGGTGGAGAACCTGACGATGGGACGCAACGCCGTGGGGTACCTCACCGAGTCGCTGCACGGCGCGGGGTCACCGCAGGCGCAGCGCGTCGAGATCGCCCGCAAGATCGACCTGGAGGCCGACAAGGCCATGGCGCGACGCCTGGCCGGCATCGACGCGGCGCAGGCCAGCGACGCGGGCTAGTCGACGGGGGTCGTGCTCAGGCCAGCGCCGGCACGCACGGCGGCGACGAGGCCGTCGGGGTCGTCGACCGTGACGGTCAGCCCAGGATGGCGCATGACGCCCAGCGGGTCGAGCCCGGTCACCGGCTTGTCGAACGTCAGGCACACGCCGCCCTCGGTGGTGCTCCCGAACGTGAGCCCGCGGTCGGTCATCGACAGCCGCGCACCGATCGCCTTGACCGCGTTGTACGGACCAGACGGACGCACATCAATGATGTTGCTCAAGGCCGTAGAGACCAGCCACGGGCCGAACCGCGCAACGAACCGGTCGTCGGTCACCACCACATGGGCGGTACCGCCGGTCACCCCCAGCCCGGCCAGCATGGGGACGTAGAGCTTCTGGAACCGGAACTCGAAGCGCTGCGCCGAGTCTGAGCTGTGCTGCGTCAATGCTCGGTCCTGCCTCCCACGACGTCTGGACGAGTGCCACCTTCGACGCTCGACGAGTCCACGTCAAGGGCTTTGCCCCCTCAGATGACCCCGGTCAGGCGGCGTGGCGGTCTGCAGGCACTGGACGGCTGCCGTCCAGCGTGACCACGTGCACGCCCAGCAGGCGCACCGACCCTTGTGCGGCGGCGGCGACCGCGTCGGCCCACGCGACGTCGTCAGCGGTGGCCGACAACCCGCCCGGCCGGGCGATGGCCGCCAGGACACCGCCGTCGGGCTCCATGTCGGTGACCTGGCGCATGACCGGCACCAGGAGGTCGCCTCGCGCGGACCTGCCGGGCGCCGCGGCGATCTCACCGATCTGCATGGGCAGGACAAGTCGGTCACCGGCGTCGCAGACGAGCAAGAAGAGCGAGCCGGTTGCGCGAGCACGCTCACTGACCACGAGGTCGAGCACGTCGGGCAGCAGTGCCGGGTTCGTGATGGGACGAGTGGGCCAGTCGGGGGGCAGGTCGGTGAATGCCATGGCGACATGGTGGACCGCCGCCGGCCTGTGCGTCGGCGCTCGTCCACAGGTTGGATGGCGCCGCCGGCCGGGCCACGAGCCTCAGCGACGCCGCCGCCAGCACCCGGTGCTCCCAGGGCCCCATGGTCGCTGAGTAGGCCGACCCGACGAGCACCTCGCCATCTCGCCAGCCGTCCTCGTTTTCGACCGCGGCGTCGGCCGGCTCGCTCGACACGTTGACCATCACGAGCAGCTCGACGTGGTCGAGGCGCCGCGTGAACGCGTACACCTGCTCGTGCTCGGGCAGCAGCATCGTGAAGTCGCCGTCGACGACGGCCGGCTCGCTGTGCCGCAGCGCGATCAGCCGACGGTAGTGGGCGAGCACAGAGTCGGGGTCGTCGGACTGGTCGGCGGCGTTGACGACCGGGTAGCTCGGGTTGACCGCGAGCCAGGGGGTGCCGGTGGTGAACCCGGCGTGCGCGGAGTCGTCCCACTGCATGGGTGTGCGGGCGTTGTCCCGCCCGTGCGCCCGTAGCCCGGCGAGCACCTCAAGGATGGGACGGCCGTCCGCGATCGCAGCCTTGGCCCAGTTGAGTCCCTCGATGTCGGCGATCTCGTCGAGGTGGCTGAACGGGTAGTTGGTCATGCCCAGCTCTTCGCCCTGGTAGACGTACGGCGTTCCGCGGTGCAGGTGCAGCAGGGTCGCCAGGGCTTTCGCCGAGGCGACCCGGTACTTGTCGCTGTCATCGCCCCACCGCGAGACGATGCGCGGCTGGTCGTGGTTGTTCCAGTACAGCGAGTTCCACCCGATCGCAGCCAGTCCGCTCTGCCAGTGCCCGAACGACTGCTTGAGCCGACGCAGGTCGAACGGCGCGACGTCGTACTTGCCGGCCGTGCCGTAGTCGAGCCCCACGTGGTCGAACTGGAACACCATGTCGACCTCCCCGCGAGCCGGGTCGGTGTAGAGGCGTGCCTGCTCCACCTGCGCGCCGGGCATCTCGCCGACCACGAGGTAGGTCCTGTCGCGGCCGGCGAACACCTCGGTGTGCATCTCATGCAGGTACTCGTGGATGCGCGGGCCGTACAGAAAGTGGGGGAAGCCGTGCCCGAGCGTCTCACCGGGTGGCACCCAGCCGTCGGGCAACGCGGGGTCTTTGGAGATCATGTTGATGACGTCCATGCGGAACCCGTCCACGCCCTTGTCGAGCCACCAGCGCAGCATCGCGTACAGGGCCTGGCGCACCTGTGGGTTCTCCCAGTTGAGGTCGGGCTGCTTGGCCGAGAACAGGTGCAGGTAGTACTCGTCGGTCTGCTCGTCGCGGGTCCATGCCGACTCGGAGAAGAACGACCGCCAGTTGTTCGGCTCCTTGCGCCACCAGTACCAGTCACGCTGGGGGTTCTCGCGGCTCGAGCGTGACTCGACGAACCACGGGTGCTCGTCGGAGGTGTGGTTGAGCACCACGTCCACGATCAGCCGCATGCCGCGCTCGTGGACGGCGGCGAGCAGCAGGTCGAAGTCGTCCATCGTGCCGAACATGGGGTCGACTGCCTGGTAGTCGGCGACGTCGTAGCCGTAGTCGTCCTGCGGGGACGGGTAGAACGGAGACAGCCACAGCACGTCGACGCCGAGGTCGGCCAGGTAGTCCAGTCTGGAGGCGATCCCTGGCAGGTCACCGATGCCGTCGCCGTCGGAGTCAGCGAAGCTGCGGGGCCAGATCTGGTAGACGACGGAGCTCTTCCACCACGGGTCACTCATGGCACCCATCCCAGCATGCCGGCCTCAGGCGGCACGGGGTCGCTCCCACAACGCGCTAGCGGCATCCCATGCCCGACCGTGGCGAGCCAGCTCAGGCGTCGCCCACCCCGCGCTCGTCCCGTGCTCGGCAAGCATCTGCGCCCACAAGGGTTCGATGAGCTGGTAGGTGACGAGTCGTTCGATGTCGTGGTACAGGTCGAACCCACGGCGCCCGAGCCTGTGACCGGCGAGCCTTCCCGCGTAGGCCTGCCAGAATGCGTCGTAGAGCCCACCGGCCAACCGTCCCAGGTTCAGCCACCGAGCGACGGGCAGGCGTGTGGCCTCGACGTCGGACCAATAGGGGTCGAGCCCGAAGTGGTTGACGTAGAAGTCCTTCCCGGTGAACGACGCTGAGCCGGCGCCCATGCCAATGAAGCGTCGCCGCGTTATCGACGTGTAGGCGGACGCGTCGCGGCGGTTGAAGGTCCAGACCGACCGACGCTCGTAGCCGTAGCGCTCGGCCACGGTGGTGAGGCGGTGCAGCAGGTCGCGCTCGCGGCGGCGCTCGTGCTGAGCGGTGCCGAACGGGGTGTAGCCGAAGCGCATCAGCGGGTAGGTCGACACCTGCTCGACCCCCAGGTCGAAGCAGCGCTCGGCGTCGCGCAGGAAGGCGCCCCGAAGGTGGGGGTCGTCCTCCCAGGCGACGTCGGTGATGAGGTCGACGTCGACGCAGTCGAACGTCGCACGCGCGACACGCACGGCCGACAGGCTCGCGGCCGCGTCGTGCGGGCGGCGCAGCCTGCGCAGCACGGCGTCGTGGAACGACTGAGCGCCGATGCTGACCGCGGTGATCCCGGCGTCACGCAGCGTGCTCAGCCGCTCCGGCGTGCCGTGCAGGGGGAGCACCTCGACCGCGCGCTCGCCGGCTACCGGCACTGCGTCCACGACCCGCGCCAGAGCCTGCGGGTAGAGGGTCGGCGTGCCACCGCCGACGTAGAGCGACGTGAAGGCCGTCCGTCCGCTCCTCCGCAGGGCGTCGGCGTACCACGCCATCTCGGTCGCCAGCGCGGAGAAGTACCGATCGGCCAGGTCGTCGCGGGCGCGCACCTTGTTGTAGGGGCAGAACGGGCAGAGGGTCGCGCAGAACGGCACGTGCACGTAGGCACCCACGTCACCGGTGCACGAGCCGACGACCGTATCGGGACTGAGTCTCGTCACCACACCACCCAGCGTGCTCGCGCCGGCGACGTCCTGCCAGGGGCTAAGATCACCGCGGGTTGCGAAGCCGGGCGACGTGCCCACGATCAGGCGCGAGGACGCGGCACCAGGGAGACACGATGAGTACGACCACGGACCAGGCAACCTCTCCGACCGACGACGAGGCGCGCTACTCCTCGCTGCGGCGGTACAACCTGATCGCCGCGGCGCTGCACGCCGTGCAAGCCGGCCTCGTGGTGGCGCTCGCGAACGACTTCACGCTGCCAGTCACCGGCACCTACCTCGAGGGTCCCCCTGGGACGACCCCCAGCGACACGGTCACGATCATCGACACGCCGGTCGGGCTGGCCGTGGCCGGCTTCTTCGCTCTCTCCGCGCTGTTCCACGTGATCGTGGCCAGCCCGATGTTCTTCGACCGGTACAAGGCGGGGCTGGTCCAGGGGCACAACTACTTCCGATGGGTCGAGTACTCGCTGTCGAGCTCGATCATGATCGTCCTCATCGCCCAGCTCACCGGCATCTCCGACGCGGTGGCGCTGCTGGCGATCTTCGGTGTGAACGCCTCGATGATCCTCTTCGGGTGGCTGCAGGAGAAGTACCACCAGCCCGGCGACGGCGGTTGGGTGCCGTTCATCTTCGGCTGCATCGCCGGCATCGTTCCGTGGCTGGGCATCCTGCTCTACGTCCTGGCTCCTGGCTCGACCAGCGACGCCGAGCCGCCGGCCTTCGTGTACGGGATCATCGTGTCGCTGTTCGTCTTCTTCAACACCTTCGCCGTGAACCAGTGGCTGCAGTACAAGCAGGTCGGCCGCTGGCGCGACTACCTGGTGGGGGAGCGGGCCTACATCACGCTCAGCCTCATCGCCAAGAGCGCGCTCGCATGGCAGGTCTTCGGCGGCACCCTGGCGGGCTAGGGCCGCGGGTGCCATGCTCGCCGCATGGCTGAGCTGAAGACCAAGCCCAACGACTCCGACGTCGAGGCGTTCATCGCCGCGATCGAGGACGAGGGTGTGCGAGCCGACTGCCGTGAGCTGGCGCGCATGATGCACGAGGCCACAGGCGACGAGCCGGTGATGTGGGGCAGCAGCATCGTCGGATACGGCAGCGTGCACTACCGGTACGCCTCCGGCCGGGAGGGCGACTGGTTCAAGGTGGGCTTCGCACCCCGCAAGCGCACGCTCACGCTCTACCTGATGGACGGGGCCGACGCTCATGCTGAGCCCCTGAGCCGGCTCGGGCCGCACTCGACCGGCAAGGGCTGCCTGTACGTCAAGCGTCTCTCCGACGTCGACGCGGACGTGCTGCGCGAGGTCATCCACGCGGCTGCGGCGTCATGAGCCTGCGCGGCGAGGTCGTCGTCCTCGACGTCAACGAGACGCTGTCGGACATGGACCCGCTGCGCACCCGCTTTGCCGACGTCGGGCTGCCTACCTGGGCCCTGGACTCCTGGTTCGCCGGCGTGCTGCGCGACGGCTTCGCGCTCGCCGCCTGCGGCGACGCCCGGACGTTCCGCGACGTGGCGGCCGGCAACCTGCGACTGACCCTCGACCACCAGTCCTACGGTGGCCGCGGGGTCGAGGACGCGGTCGCCCACGTGCTGAGCGGGTTCGCCGCCCTCGAGGTGCACCCCGACGTCCCGGCCGGGCTGCGTGCCCTGGCCGGCTCCGGACGGCGCCTCGTCACGCTGACGAACGGCGCCTCGGCGATGTCGGAGCCCATGTTCGACCGCGCCGGCGTGCTCGACCTGCTGGAGCATCGCCTGTCGGTCGAGGACGCCGGGCGGTGGAAGCCCGCTGCGGAGCCCTACCGCTACGCCGCCGAGGTCTGCGGGGTCACGACGTCATCCATGGTGCTCGTCGCGGTACACCCATGGGACGTGCACGGGGCGCAACGCGCTGGGCTGCGGGGCGCCTGGCTCAACCGGGGGGACGGCACCTACCCCGACTACCTTCCGCCGCCGGACCTGCAGGCGAGTGACCTGGGTGAGCTTGCCGCGCTGCTCGGCTGAGTACGGTCACGACTACTTGGCCGCGCGGCCGACGGTGCGCCAGATCACCCCGCGAACGTCCGGGCTGCCCATCTCGCCGAGGTGGGTCACGCGACCTTCGATCAGCTCGTCGACCGGGTGGGTGTGGCCGTAGACGCGCAGGTGCTTCTCGTACTCGTCCTGGGTGGCGATGAGGACGTTGGTGACCCCGGGGACGGGGATGTGCGCGGAGATGTAGGGCTCGATGAGGATCTCGCGAGTGCTGTAGATGTTGGTGACCCGGTCTGCGATCGCCGGCAGCTCTTCGTGCAGGGCCTGCAAGAACGGTGACGAGGGCGTCATGTCGACCAGCGCCGGCACGTTGCGGCGCACGACCGTGCGAATGAGCGAGTTGATGGTGCCCGCGAGGCGGGCTCCGTTCCACGGGCTGCCGACGGCGACGACGTGCAGCACCTGCTGAGGGTGGTCAATGGCGTAGCGAAGCGCGGCCAGCCCGCCCTGGGAGTGACCGACCAGCACGATGGGCTCGTCGGCAGGACGGTTCTGCTTGAACATGCCCTCGCGGATGGCCTTGTGCAGGTAGCGCTGGGAGTCATCCAGACGCACGCTGATGCCCCACTGCTCCAGCGTCACCAGAAAGGCGTTCGGGTGCCGCTCCAGCACACCATTCATGGTCAACGAGGCGGCCAGGCCCCGGATGGCCGTGCCCGCGATGATCGGGACCGCCACTGGGGCCGGCTCCATGGACATCGCGGACACGTCGGGGAGCCTGCCAGAACCGGGGGTCCTTCGTCAGCGCATGGCGCAGTCCACCGTGGTGGCCCACCTCGGCGCGGGCGGCGCCGCGGTGTCGGCACGGTGCAGCAGAGCGACGACGACAGCCATCCCGGCGGGTGGGGACTGCGGCCACGGCGTGTATCCGTCGGTGATGATGATGAGCACGTCAAGCCGGGGCTGTGCCCGGCTGGCCATCTCGATGCCGGCTCGCATGTCGGTGCCACCGCCACCGCCCAGTCGGGCGTCGGACGCTCGACGCACCTGCGAGACGGTGCTGACAGCGGCGTCACACGCCAGAAGCGTGACCTGCCCACCGGGCACCCCGAGGCCGGCGATCGCCCCGTCAACCTCGCCGAGTGCCTGCCCGAGCATGCCGTCGTCCACGCTGGCGGAGGTGTCGACGACGATCGCCACCTGCGGCAGTGGGCGTCGCGTGGCCGGCAGCACCACGTTGTGGACGGCGAACTGGCGTCGTGACGGTCTGCTGTAGGTGTGGTCGGTGTGCCCGTTCGCCCACCCGGCGGCGCGGCGCACCGCGGCGCTGAGCACCTGCTGCCACGGCACGACGGGGTCGAGGATCGCCGAGGCCCAGCGCAGCGCCTCACCCGGCTCGGTGCCGCGAGCGGTGACGTGCGCGCGGAACTCGATCGCCACCCGTCGGCGGACCTCATCGGCCTGCACCGTGCTGACGGCGGGCACGTCGGCGGACAACGGCAGCTCGTAGTCGCGCACCAGGCCGTCGGCGGCACTTCCGCAGCGGTCCACGCTGCTGCCGTCCGGCTCGTCGTGCCCGGGGTCCACGCCGAGCTCGTCCGGTGAGCTCACCGGAAGGTTGGACAAGGCGGCGTAGTGCTCCTCGGCCGAGCGGCCGGGCCGCACCCCGAGATCAACGGGGGTCGGCAGCCCGCTTCGGGTCATCCCGGACGCTGCCAGCGTCTCGCCCACCGTGACATCGGTGGCGTCGCGCCAGGCCCCGGCGGTGGTGGGCGTCACCATCATCGACCCGGCGCGTGCCGCGTGCTCGCTGAGCAGGTGCCAGGCGACGTGCGCGAGCTCGCCCGCCACGACGGCCACGGCGGTGTCGCCGAGCCACACCGGGTTCACGTAGACGCGCCAGTCGGTGTCGGCGGTGAGCGTCGACACCTCCATGCTCGATACCGCGTGCAGGGCGTACAAGGCGCTCGACAAGTAGGGCAGGTCGCCCTGACCGCTCGTCAGCCAGAGCTTGGCGGCGGCGAGCCGGTCCAGATCCAGGCCTGCCGACGCTGCGCCCGGGGTGAGCGCCGGACTCATGCAGCGCTCTCGCCGAGCAACCCGGCCAGCGCCAGGGGCGCCCGAAACGTCATGATGCCCGGGGGAAGCGTGGCCCCTGGCGGACGCAACCCTGGACGCATGAGCGAGCGCACCACAGGCACCGCGGCGTCCACGCCCAACTCGGACGCCGCGGCAGCGCACACCTCGACGCCAGCCGTCCACCGGGCTGCGGTGGGGTCGGCCACGACCGCGGAGAGCACCGACTGCAGCACGACGAACACCCGGTCGACCCGCATGCCGGCGAAGGCGACCCCCGACGGGTCGGCGAGCAGGTCCTCCGGGTCGGGAAGGTCGTGGGAGTCCACCCAGACCAGAAACTCGTGCGCGGTCGCCGCGCCGATCGAGCCGCCCACCAGAAGCCGGATCGCCTCCGCGCTCGCCTCGACAGCACGGGCCATGCCCAGCAGGCGGGCTGTGTAGTCCCAGGTGCGCGGTGTGGGGAACGCCCGGCCACGTCCGGCGGCGTCAGCCGGCACTACCGAGAGCTGCTGACGCGCCCGGACGTAGCCGGCCACCAGTGCTCGTGCCGCCGCCACCTCCGCTTCGTGCCGAGCAGGAACGGGGTGCAGCGCGATCGTCGGCCACGTTCCGGCGACCAACGACTCCGCGTACACCTCCACGGGCATCGACCAGTCGAGGTGGCAGAACCGGTTGGCGGTCGGCGCAGCCAGCTCCCAGCCGGCCGTCGCCACGTCGGTGGGGTTGGCGGCGGCACCGAATGACACCGTGCCGGGCAGCTGCAGCGCGCCCACCTCGTAGTGGGTGAGCGGACGCAGGGCAGCGGCCTGCACGGCCGGCGCGGCCGTCGTCCACTCGTCGAAGAAGGCGATCGACGGCCCGTCGTGCGCGGCAAGCCGCTGCGCCCACGCGGGGGGAGCCAGCGTGACTGATCCGTCGCGCCCGACGACCGGCAGGCCGGCGAAGTCGCTCGGCTCGTGGTGCGACACGATGAGCGTCTCGACGTGCCACCCGTGCTCGGCGGCCGACTCGACCACGGCTGTCTTGCCCTCTCCCGGGGCACCCCACACCAGGAAGGGCACCCGAGCGGCGATGCACACCCCCAGCGCCTCAAGCGATGCCTCGTAGCGGTCCCGTCCTCTCACGCGCACTCCTCTCGTGCTGCTGCATGGGCGACCATGGCTGCTCGATGCCGACCGAGCAGAGTCCGCGGTGGTGCGGCCTGGGTTCGAATGACGTGCTCGGCTGCCGGCGCCGTTCCCTCGAGGGCGAGCATCAAGCCGAGCTCGGTCGTGGTGTAGCGCTCGGACACGTCGCCTAGGTTGGTGCGCAGGCGGGTGATGGCGCCCTTGGACGGCTCGTACCAGGGCGGCACTCCCGACGCGAAGAGGTCGAGCAGGTCGTCGGACGTGGGCCGGCAACCGGCCCGGACCCAGAGCAGCAGCACGTCGGCCGCCCCCGACACGCTCCGGCCCGTCTCGCCGGCGATGGCCAACGCGTCGTCAGGCCGGTAGCCGGCATGGCTCAGCTCCTCGATCCAACTGCGGGGTATGCCGGCCGCCACCCAGCCGGCCCGAACGTGTCGCTCCTTGCGGTCCAGCGGCGTCTGGGTCCACGCCAGCCACTCGGCGAGCCACGGTGTGTCGTCCCGGTCGGCAGGCTCGCCCACGGCGGCGCGGGCGGCCGAAGTGGTGTCGGCGATCCAGGCGAGGTTCGGACGCCGCGACACCACGCCGAGGTAGAGCGCCTCGGGCAACGGCGGACCGTCGGCCCCGACGACCTCGGCGTGCACCGTGCTGACGATCTCGGGGTGCAGCCCGGCGTCCCAGAGCGCGCGTGGCCCGTGCTCGCCGTGCACGCACCGGGTCATGGACGCGTGCTGCTCGTCGTCCATCCTCAGCGCGCTGCTGTTGGCGTGGGCGGCGAGCACCCGCTCCAGCAGGGCTTCGGTGAGCCAGCCGTCGGCTCCGCTGTGGCTCGCCGCGTGCTCCACGCTACGCAGGTGGGCCGCTGCTTCCTGGGCAGTGGCAGCCGGCGAGCAGCATCGGCGGGCAGCCTTGCCGTCGGCCTTCCAGGTTCCGCGTGCTGCCCGTCGCAGCCGTGGGACGACCCGACGGCCATGCATCTGCAGGGCTGCGCGCACGGCTGGCAGCACCACGTCGACGACGTGCAGGCACGTGAGGTAGCCGCCGAAGGCGGCGGCAACGCGCTCGGCCGGCAGGTCGTGCGGGGTGGTGAGCGTCCAGTCGGCGCGCAGCTCGACGTCGTGACGGGTCCAGGTGCCCGCGTCGGGGCTGGTCGAGCAGCGCACGCTGAGGACCATCGGGTCCCCGGTCGGGCACGGTGGCAGGGGGGCCAGCCTGGCCAACATGGACACGAACCCCCTCCCGCAGTCGAACGGACGTTCGATACTGCCACCGGTGTGATTCGGCGACAAGACGCCCTCGGCGTGTCGGTTCAGACGTCGCTGTCGGCGCCGCGGGAGCCGGCCCTCAGGGCAGCCCGCCGCGCGAGCGAGCGCCGCGTCGTCGACACTGGAGCCATGAGCCGCTGGTCTGTTGCCGACGCCCCGTCCCTGTCCGGTCGCACCGCCCTCGTCACCGGAGCCACCTCCGGTCTGGGCCTGGAGACCGCGGTCGCGCTCGCGTCGAGGGGGGCCCGGGTGCTCGTCGCCGGTCGCGACGCCGGCCGCACCGACGCCGCTGTGGCACGGACGTCGGCCGCCGCTGCTGAGGGTGGCAGCGCCGAGCCGCTTGAGCTCGACCTGGCGTCCCTGGCGTCGGTGCGGGCCGCGGTGGACGAGGTGGGTACGCGGGTCGACGCCATGGACATCCTCGTCAACAACGCCGGCATCATGGCGCCGCCGTTCGGTACGACCGAGGACGGCTTCGAGACACAGATCGGCACCAACCACCTCGGCCACTTCGCGCTCACCGAGGGTCTGCTGCCGCTGCTGATGGCCGCCGACGCGCCCAGGGTGGTCAACGTCTCCAGCACGGCACACAAGATGGGCTCGCTCCAGCCGGACGACCTGCACTACGCGAACCGGTCGTACTCCGCGTGGCCCGCCTACGGTGCGTCCAAGCTGGCCAACCTGCTGTTCACCAGTGAGCTGCAACGCCGGGCGGACGACGGGGACGTCGACCTGGTCGTCGTAGCGGCCCACCCCGGCTACGCCTCCACCAACCTGCAGTACTCCGGCCCCGCGATCGTGCAGAACGTCGTGGGACGGTCGATCATCAAGGCCGTCAACGCGGTCTTCAGCCAGTCGGCGGCCGACGGTGCGCTGCCACAGATCTACGCCGCGACCATGCCGGACGTGACCGGCAACGAGTACTTCGGACCGGACGGGATCGGGGAGTCGCGCGGCGGACCGACACGGGTGGGCCGCTCCAAGGCCGCCCAGGACGCGGCCATGGCCCGCCAGCTCTGGGACGTCTCGGCGGAGCAGACGAAGGCCGAACCCGCATTCGGCACCTGAGGCGCCGCAATGCCCGTCAGGCGGGACTCTCGACCCGGCTTGCGCGCCGCTGGCGCAGGTAGAGTCGTGCCGTCCTCATGGGCAGCGAACCACAAGGAGTGAGGATGACCCCTCAACCCGTCACCGTCGTCGTCAACGTGAGTCTGACCGGGCCGGAACGCGACTTCGACGAGCACGTGACGTTCCTCGGCACCGACTTCAGGGTCGTGCGGCTGGGCACCAGCGGCGACGTCCGCGCTGCCGAAGAGCTCGTGGTCAAGTGGGCCGAGGACGCCGACGCGATCGCGGTCACCGGCATCCGCGAGGCGCGCGCCGCGGGTCTCTACGACGGCGACCTCGAGGAGGTCGACCGAGTGAAGCGGGCGACCACGTCCGTCCCGGTAGCCGACGGGCACGCCCTGCGCGACGTGCTGCAGGAGTGGACGATTCGTCACGTCCAGACGGAGATGCCGGGGTACTTCTCGAACGTCCGCACCGTCGTCCTCGGCGGCCTGAACCACGACCGCACCACGCGCATCCTTCGCGAGTTCACCCAGAACATCGAGTTCGCCGACCCGCTGCTGGCCCTCGACCTGCCCGCGCGCATCGACGCCAACCCCGCCCTCGGACTGGCCGCCGATGTCGGTGTGCGCGCCATGCGCCGCCTGCCGGGGGTGCTCCAGTCTCAGGTCAAGGCGCCGGGCGCACGGCGCAGCCACGCGAAGGCACGCAAGGCCGCCCGCGACGCCGACGTCGTCGTGGCGACGTTCGACGAGCTTGTCGGCTTCGGGCTGGAAGACCTGGCGGGCAAGACTGTTGTCACATCGTCGATCTCCGACGACCGCCTCGCCGACCTGGCCGGGCGCGGTGTCGACATGGTGCTCGACTTCACCCCGCAGCCGTTCGCGGTGACGGTGAATGCGGCGCTGCTCGAGGCGATGATGCTGGCGATCAGCGATGGCGAGCTCACCAACGACGACCTGCTCGACATGATCGTCGCAGCCGGGCTGCAGCCACGCGTCCTGTACCCGAACGGGCCGAAGCGCAAGAGCCGCTTCGCGTTCGTCATCCACCCGCTGTCGCAGGAGTACTTCCGCACCGTCGAGCCGCTCAACACGATCGCCAAGGTGGCTCCATCGCCGGTGATGGACGCGGTCGAGAAGGCCATGGCCTACATCCCGCCGTTCACCTACAGCCACGTCACCGGCATCGTGTCGCCGACCGGGGCCGAGGCCGAGGGATGGCTGATCACGGTCGGTGGCACACCGAAGGAGCTTATGGCGCACAGCCCCGAGTTCACCTACGCACGGCTCCTGCAGGCGGCGGAGACGGCCAAGAAACTCGGCGCTCAGGTGATGGGTCTCGGCGCCTTCACCAAGGTGGTCGGGGATGCCGGCGTGACCGTCGCGAAGCGTGCCCCCCTGCCGATCACCACCGGCAACTCCTACAGCGCGTCCGGCGCCCTGTGGGCGGCCCATGACGCCCTGCTCAAGCTGGGGGTCGCCGAGATCGGCCCGGACGGGCGCATCACGGGCAAGGCCATGGTGGTCGGGGCGACCGGGGCCATCGGCTCGGTGTGCGCGCGGCTGCTTGCGGTAGCCAGCGACGAGCTGTGGCTGGTCTCGCCCGAGTCGGCGAAGCTGCTGGCGCTCAAGCACGAGATCGAGCGGGAGAACCCCCGGGCCGACGTGCACATCGCGGCGACACCCGACGGCCACCTGGGCGAGATGGACCTCATCGTCACCGCCACCTCCGGTGCCGGCAAACGAATCCTCGACATCATGCAGGTCAAGCCGGGGTGCGTCATCACCGACGTCGCCCGGCCGCTGGACCTGTCCGCCGAGGACGTCGCGAAGCGGCCGGACGTGCTGGTGGTCGAGTCCGGCGAGATCGAGCTGCCGGGCGAGGTGAAGATGCGCAACATCGGGCTTCCTCCAGGAGTTGTGTACGCCTGCCTGGCCGAGACCGTCGTGCTGGCGCTGGAAGGCCGCTACGAGACGTTCACCGTCGGACGCAACATCGAGTGGGAGCGGGTCAAGGAGATCTACCGGCTCGGCATCAAGCACGGCATGAAGCTCGCCACCATCTCCGGTGTCAACGGCGTCTACACCGACGACGACTTCGCGCGCATCCGTGAGCTTGCGCTCGCGCGGCGCGCGGAGCTGGCCGAGCCGGCCGAAGTCAGCTGACATGTTGGGGCTCTACCGCGAGTACGTGCTTCCGCACCTGGTCGACCGGGTGCTCAGCGGGTCGGGCTGGGAGCGGTGGCGCGAGCGCACCGTCGACGGTCTCGCCGGAACGGTCGTCGAGATCGGGTTCGGATCGGGTCTCAACGTGCCGCACTACCCCGACGAGGTGAGCGTGGTCTACGCGGTCGAACCCGCCGAGCGCGCCCGCCGCCTGGCTGCCGACCGGATCGCGGACTCCCACGCTCAGGTGCGCCACATCGGGCTGGACGGCGCCCGGATCCCGCTGCCGGACAGCTCCTGCGACGCCGCGCTGTCGACCTTCACGCTGTGCACAATCCCGGACGTCGAGGCGGCGTTGGGTGAGCTGCGCCGCGTGCTGCGCCCGGGCGGGGTCTTCCACTTCCTCGAGCACGGACTCGCCCCCGACCCGATGATGGTGCGGGTGCAGCGTGTGATCGAGCCGGCACAGAAGCTGTTCGCCGACGGCTGCCACCTCACCCGTGACGCCGCGTCGCTGGTCGAGCAGGCTGGGTTCGAGCTCAAGGACGTCGAGTCGCGTTACGTTGGCGGCAAGGCGCCCTGGAACTACCTGACGGTCGGCGTGGCGGCGTCGACGGCGGCCTGAGCCCGCATGACCCACGCCTCGAGGTCGAGGCCGTACCGCTCGCCGCCGGTGGCGGCGTAGGCGACGACGCGGCCGCGGCCACGCTCGAGTAGTCGTGCCGCGCCGACGGCGTTGCCCCGCAGCACGTGCGTCACGGCGACACAGAGCTGGGCGAGTCCCTGCCAGAGGTCACGCTCATCCTCGGGCGCGTCCTTCCACCGGGCCTCGAACACCTCGTGGGCAGCGAACGGGCGCCCCTCGTCGAGCAGCCGCGTCGCCTCGACGACAGTCTCTGCCGGCGGCAACGGCTCCTCCGAGACCGGGTCGACGCCAGGCTCGCCGTACGGCAGGGGTCGGCCGAGCGCATCGCGGGGGCGCGCCTGACGCGCGCGCCCGGCGGAGTCCCGGTCTCGACCCATCCCGGTACGGTAGGTGGTCGTGGCCCGCCCGTACGCCGCCCCCCGGCCCTACCCCCACCATCTCGTCTCCCTGCTGGTGTCGATGCTCGGCGCCCTCGTCGTGCTCTCCGGGACTGCGCTGCCCGCGCAGGCCGCGTCCGGAGGGCTTCGCTCCGGGCAGGTGTCGCTGAACGTCTCCGAGCGACTCATCGGCCCGGTCGCCGGGATGCCCCGGGCGACGGTGGTACGAGTCAGGAGCGCCGGAGGGCCGATGACCGGCACCGTGGTCGTCCGACGGGTGGGCGGACCGATTGTGGCGAAGTGGCGGGTGTCGTCCACGAAGCGCTTCACGGCCCGCTGGAACGGCCGCAATGCCTCCGGTGCCCAGGTGCGCCCCGGGCGCTACCGCGTGAAGGCGGCGGTCAGCCACCCACGAGGCGGCCCCACCGTCCGTCGCGGCGTGACCGTCCGCGTCGCCACCACCTCGTCGGTCTGGAAGACCAAGCACGGCTGGCTGCGTGCCATCCCACGGCAGAAGGCCGTCGGTCGGTTCCATGTCGAGGTGAACGAGGCGACGAACCAGGTTCTCGTCGTCAACCGATCAGACCGGGTGGTGCGTCGCATCCCCGTGGGCGGGAACCCGTCGATCGCCAAGCCGGCGCTGAGCTACGTGGGTGACCGCACGCCGATGTCGTACGACTACGCGTGGACCAAGCGTCTGCCGTGGTTCGTGCGGCTGGTGCACGGACGGGGCATCGGGTCGCACGCGATCCCGCGCTACATCAGCAACGGCCGCCCGACAATTCCCACGTCGGCGCTCGGGCGACGCCCCGGCGTGCACGCCCCCGTCTCGGCAGGCTGCCTACGGATGTCGGACGCGAACGCCCGGTGGTTCTTCCACAACATCCCGGCAGGCACGCCGGTCTACTGGCTATGAGATGACGTCGGCGACGCCGCTCACCGCGGATCAACGCGCGCTGGTACAGGTCGTCTCGCTCGCCAACGCCGGATCGGCATCCGAGCGGGCCTTCTACCGCTACGTCGAGCGCGGCGCGCAACGCATGGCAGCGCGGTACCTGCGCGACACCTATCGCTCCCGGGAGGTGCTGCACGGGCCTGACGCGTCGCTCGATCGACTCGTGGCGGCGCTGCACACCGCCGCGACCACGCCGGGGGTGCGGGCCGTCGACCTGCTCGTGAACCCGCACGGCACGTCGCGTCGGCTGTGGTTCGTCGACGGACCGGTCGACGCGATCGTCGTGGCCGACCAGATCCGTGCCCGGCTGGACTCCTCGGCCAGGCGCCGCCTGCGCGTCGTGTTCTCCACCGCCTGCTACGGCATGAGCCACAGCGACGCCTGGCTGCGCTCAGGCTTCTGCGTCTCCGTCGGGGCACGCGGCATCTACGCCGACGGGTTGACCAGCCTGCCGACGCTGCTGCGTTCGTGGGCTGCTGGGCAGACGGTCGAGCAGACGGTTGGCGCGGCGAACGCGGCACGCCTGCGCCGCCGCCAGGACGCCGTGGCCGCTCGCTACTACCGGGCTGTCGGCCGAACCCAGGAGGCGGCGGCCGTCGACAGCGAACGGCTCGTGGACGGGGCGCGCACGATGGTCGTCACGAGCGACCCTGCCACGTGGCACCCAGGCGCGCTGCCTGCCTGAGCGCTCGTCGCCGGCGGAGACGCTCAGCTGAACTCGTCGGGCAGCAGCGTGCCAACCCAGGCGTCGCGCCAGCCGCCTCGCTGCTCGACGGCGCGGCGGACGGTGCCGTCAAGGCGCACGCCGAGCTTGTCGGCGACGCGCCACGAGGCATCGTTGCCGACGATCGCCTTCCACCGGACGTGGTCCAGTCCATGTCCGAACGCTGTCATCACGGCCAGCCGTGCGGCCCGGGTCATCCAGCCGAGGCCCCGCGCGGCTGGCCCCATCCAGTAGCCGAGCTCGCCGTCGCCGGCGAGGTCGATGCCCACCATGCCGTGCAGCAGCCCGTCTGCGGCGTCGCGCACACCCCAGGTCGCCACGATGCCCTGCTCCCAGCCAGGCATCACGAGGTCGCGGACGAACCACTCGGCGTCGCTGCGGTGGTACGGGGACGGGACGGTGGTCCACCTCTGCACGTCCGCGTCCTGGCACAGCTCGGTGATCCGATCGACGTCGTCCTCGGTCGGCACGGACAGCAGCACGACGCCGTCGGTGAGGTCGAACGGCGTCACGAGGCCGCCGCCAGGCGCGTCATCGCACGTTCAGCCATCGCGGTGATGGTGAGGCTGGGGTTCACCCCGATGTTGGCGGGGATGGCAGACCCGTCGACGACGTAGAGCCCGGGGTGACCGTGCACCTGGTGGTCGGGGTCGACGACGGACCGGGCCGGGTCGTCGCCGACCACGGCGCCCCCGAGGATGTGGGCCGTCGCGGAGCGGCCCAACGCGCTGTCGAGCCAGATGCCGACCGGCGTCCCACCACTGGCATCTGCGAACGCTCGAGCGGCCGCGTTGGCCTGCGGCAGGTACGCGGGCGCGGGGGCGCTGCCGCGGGGCAGCCGCGACGTCAGGCTCCACACCCCGCCGCGGCGGCGGTAGCCGATCTCGATGGCGTTCTCCTCCGCCTGCATCACGGTGAGCAGCGTGAGCCGTCGGTGCCAGTCGGTGGCGGCCATGGCGCGCGCCAACGACACCGGGTGGCGCGCCGCGGCCCGGGTCGCTGCACCTAGCCGGGCGACCCGGGTCGGCTCGTCCACCAACGGGCTCATGAACGAACGCATGTACCCGTACGACGGCGGAACCCGGTTGTTGGTCACGTGGGTCGTGGCATCGGCCCAGAAGTCGCTGGAGATGGTCGGCCCGACGCTCACGTCGACCGCCGAGTCCGGCTGCAGGATCGCCACGAACGCCTCGCTGTTGGTGCGCACGTGGCGGCCCACCGCTGAGGGGAGCGCGGGAAGGGTCCGGTAGCGGTCACGGCACGCGAGGAGCAGCTGTGCGGTGCCGAGCACCCCGGCTGCCAGCACTACTTCTCGGGCCGTCCAGGTCTCGCGACGTCGGCGGTCGAACGAGTGCACGGCGTCGACGGCGTACCCGCCACCGGGGGTGGCCACGAGCCGGGTGACCTGTCGCTGTGGCTGCACCCGCGCGCCGAGCCGCTCGGCCCGGGCCAGGTAGGTGCGGTCGACGGACTTCTTCGCACCGACGTCACACCCGGTCAGGCACCGGCCGCAGGAGGTGCAGGCCGAGAAGTCGATGCCCTGCGGCGTCGGGCCGTACGTCGCGTCGGCACCCATTGCCGTGGCTGCCTGGCGTAGCCACTCGTCCTGGGCGCCGAACGTCGGGTTGACCTCGCGTCCGAGCGTGGCCGCCGCACTCGCGTAGTGCGGCGCCAGCTCGGCTCGCCAGCTCGCGCCCGCCCACGCGCGGTCGTCGAACACCTCGTCCTTCGGCAGCAGCAGCACGGCGGCATACACCAGGCTGCCACCCCCGACCCCGACGCCACCGAGCGCCAGGACGTGCGGAAGCAGCGTCTGCCGGAAGTAGCCGCGCATACCGCTTCGCGGTGCCCACAGGAGCTTGTGCGTGTGCTGCGCCCCGGCCCGCATGTCAGCCGGGGTGACCCGGCGTCCCATCTCGAGGACGGCCACTCGACGCCCGGACTCGGCCAGGCGAAGCGCGGCGACGCCGCCGCCGAACCCGCTGCCGACCACGATCGTGTCGTAGTCGTTCGGCGGCATGTGCCGACCCTAGGGGAGCGTCCGGGGTGATTCGATAGGGCCATGGCAGAGGGTTCCAGCGACTGGTTCCGACGACAGTTCGCGGCGAAGTTCGATGAGCAGGCCGACAAGATCGGCCGCTTCAACCTGGCGATCTTCGGCAAGACCGGTGTCGGCAAGAGCACGCTGATCAACGCCATCTTCGGTGAGGACCTCGCCGAGACCGGTATCGGCGAACCGGTGACACGGGACAGCCACCTGTACATGCACCACTCCGGTCACTTCGGGGTGCTCGACACCCGCGGGCTGGAGATCGGGCAGGACAACGAGGTCATCCTCGACGATCTCAAGCGCTACGTGCGGGAGATGCGCCGCCTCGACCTGAAAGACCAGGTGCACGTCGCCTGGTACTGCGTGCGGGCCAGCGACCGCCGCTTCGAAGACACCGAGGCTGCGTTCATCCGCGCGCTTGACGACCTCGGGCTCCCGGTGCTGCTGGTGATGACCCAGGTGCCCCAGCGCAAGGGCAGCTACCACCCCGACGCGGTTCGCCTGGCGCAGGAGATCACCGCGCTGGAGCTGCCGATCACCGGCGGCGTGCCGTTCATGACCTACGCCAAGTCCGACGAGTTCGCCGGGTTCGAGGCGCACGGGTTGCAGGACGTCCTCGATGCGACCTTTCAGGTCGCTCCCCAGGGAGTTCAGCAGGCGCTGGTAGCCGCCCAGCAGATCGACTTTCGCCGCAAGCGCGTCGAGGCGAGACGGTCGATCGACATCGCCTCGACTGCCGCGGCGGCAGCCGGGGCCACCCCCATCCCGTTCTCCGACGCAGCCATCCTCGTACCCATCCAGCTGACGATGATGGCGAGCGTCTCCCACATATACGACATCAACCTCGACCGCGCCGTGACCGCCTCGCTCGCCGCGACCGCCGCCGCGACGACCGCTGGACGCACCGCCGTGGCGAACCTGCTCAAGTTCGTGCCCGGCATGGGCAGCCTGGTCGGTGGTGCCATCAGCGCCGGGGTCGCCTCAGCGTTCACCTGGGCGATGGGCCAGGCCTGGACCGTGGTGTGCATCCGGCTCGCCAAGGGCGGGCTCGTGGGTGTCGACGGCGCCCTGGACAGCGACGCGATCCGCACGCTGTTCATGAGCGAGTTCAAGGACTCCGCCCGCAAGCGGCTGACGAGCACAGGCGATACGTGAGCGTGATCAAGGCGGCACTCGGGTAGCTATAGAGCGTGTTGCGGTTTTGCGTGGGCGGGGTCGAGGCGTGGGGCGGGGGTGGCTCTCGGTGGGGGTGGGGGTGGCCCCCTCGGGGGTTATGCGGGGGTGAGGTGGTGGACCTTGAGCAGGTTGGCGACGGTGGCGGCGAGGTCGAGTTCGGCGCGGGCGGCTGGGAGTTCGCGTCGGGAGAAGCGGCGCAGTCCGATGCGGTCTTTGAGGTGGCTGGGTTTCCCCTCGTACCGTAGAGACATCGCCACAAAAGGAGGGGCGATGGGTAGGTATCGGAAGTTCGATGAGGACTTCAAGGCTGGTGCGGTGCGCCTGGTGGAGGAGACCGGCAAACCGATCGCGCAGGTCGCCCGGGAGTTGTGTCAACGAGGGCACGCTGGGCAACTGGTGTGCCAAGGCTCGCCGGGATCGCCGTGGTGGCGATGACGGGTTGAGTGAGAGCGAGCGGGCCGAGCTGGACCGTTTGCGGCGGGAGAACATCGAGCTGCGGATGCAGCGTGACGTGCTCAAGCGCTCGGTGGCCCTCTGGGTGGACGAGGCGATGGGCCGGTAGCGGTGGCCGGGTTCATCGCATCCCAGAGGGCGCAGCACGAGGTGCCGCACGCGGTGGCCTGCCGGGCGCTGGAGGTGTCGCCGGCGTGGTTCTACAAGTGGCGTCACGGTGACGGGTCGGTGCAGCATGCCCGCCGGCAGCGGTTGATGGTCGACATCGCGCGTCTGTTCGCCGCGCACAACGGCACCTACGGTTCCTCAGGATCACCGCCGACCTGCGTGAGGAGGGCTGGCAGGTCAGCGTGACACCGTCGCCCAGCTGATGGGCGAGATGGATTGGTGGCCCGCCGGCGGCGCAGGCGAAGCAGACCACCCGCCCGGGCCGGGACGGTGGCGGGCGCCGGACCTGATCGGGCGCGACTTCGCCACCGACAGGCTCAACCACAAGTGGTACGGCGATGGCACCGAGATCGTCACCGACGAGGGCAAGCTCTACCTCGACAGCGTGCTGGACATGGGTTCGCGTCGCATCGTCGGGTTCGCCCTCGGTGAGCACCACGACGCCCCACTGGCCACCGCCGCGCTGCAGATGGCCGTCGCGGTCCGCGGTGGCAGGGACGTCCTGGGCGAGGTCATCATGACACCGACCAGGGGCTCGAGTTCACCGCGGCGGCATTCGCACCGCTGCACCAGGGTGGGCGTCACCCAGTCCATGGGACGGGTCGGGTCGGCGCTGGACAACGCCGTGATCGAGAGCTGGCACTCCACGGTGGAGTTCGAGCTGCGCAGGCTGGAACGGTTCACCACCAGGGCGGCCGCCCGCCGCCGAGTGCCGGTGTGGATCGAGGAGTACAACCACATCCGCCGTCACTCCGCGCTGGGCATGCTCGCCCCGGTCGCCTACGAGCTCACCCTCGCCGCCGCGGACCCCCAGCAGGCACGCCCGGACAAGGCGGCGGCATGACCCCCGGCTCCCCGCCCGCCCAGCATGGGCCCGTCCTCACCGGCGTCAAGGCCCCGCCTACCGGTGGCCTCCGGCCAGCCTTAACGCCGGCTCCGGGCGTGCCCGAGCAGGCTGCCAGCGGGGAGCCGGCCAGACTATTTCGAGTCTCCACGGTTTCAGGGGATTGCAGGACGTTGAGGGGGTTCGACGGTGACGCTTCTGCGCTTGTGGGTGGCGTGCCCGTCGGGGGTGCGCAGCCGGTGGGCGTGGGCCGCGACCGGGGTCGCGTCGGGGGGTGGGGGTCCGGTGACGGGGTTCTCGGCGGCTTGGGCGTGCTGGTCCCGGCCGGTGCCGGGGGCGATGAGCCGGTCCGGGCCGGGGGCGGTGAGGTTGGCTTCGGAGTGGTAGCCGGCGTCGGCCAGGACGATCCCGATGGTCTCGGCGGGGTCCGGTTCGCCTCGGGCCGCGGCGAGCGTGGCGGCGGCGTGGACGGCGGCGGTCATCATCGGGACGAACTGGTGGTCGTCTCCGGTCTGCGTGGTGAGCGCGGTGGCCAGGATGATCTGGTCGTCGGTGACCGCGAGCTGGGCGTTGGAACCTTGCAGCCAGCCGTTGCGGGTGGGCATGAGCCGCGAGTCCGGGTCGGTGGTGTTGCGCGTGGTCATCCGTGACTGTGCCCGCTCGCGGGGCGGCAGCGGGCGCGGGGTGGCGCGCTCGGCGTCGAGCTTGGCCTGGGCCCGGTCCAGGCGGGCGCGGACGCGGCGCACCTTGGTGTGTTCCTCGACCGGGACCGGTCGGGGTCCGCCGACCGGGGTGCCGGCGGCGGCGCGCTCGGCGCGGGCCTGGTTGGCCGCGGCGACCTCGCGACGCTGGGCGGCCAGCGTGGCCTCGATCCCGGCGACGCGGCGTTCGGCCTTGGCCACCCGCTCGCTCTGCTGCGCGGCCTGGCGCTGCTCCCGCTCAGCACTCAGATCGTCCAGGGCCTTCTTGATCCGGTCGCGTCGCCCGGAGCGGTCCCGCCAGCCCGCCGGCAGCTCGTCCCCGCGCTGGTCGCCGAACAGGGCGTCCTCGGCGGCATCGGTGTCAGCGGCCTCGCCCAAGATCTGCTCGGCCATCTGACGCAGCGTGTCCTCCTCGGCGTTGGCGCCCAGCGAGGCGTTCGCGGCGATCTTCGTGCCATCGATGGCGACCACCCCGAGGCGACCCAGCCCGGCCCGCGCGCACACCAGCAGCACCTGGGCGAACAGGTCGGCCATCGCCGCGTCGTGGCGGGCCCGGAACCGGGCCAGCGTCGTATGGTCCGGGACCTGGTTGCCGGTCAGCACCCGGAAGGCCACGTCGACCTCGCACAACCGCTCGAGCTGGCGCGAGGAGCGCTGCCCGCACGCGTAGCCGTACAGCAGCACCCCCAGCAGCATCCGCGGCTCGTAGGCCGGGGGGACCAAGGAGGGCCCCGAGAGGAGGGGGGGGGGGGCCAGGGGGGGGGGGGACGGGGCGAGGGAGGGGGGGGGGGGGGGGGGGGAGAGGGGGCACGACGGGCGGGGGGCGAACGGGGGGGGGGGGGGGGGCACGGCCCGAGGGGAGCCGAGAGGGGGACCCGGGGCCCAGGGGGGGGGGGGGGGGGGGGGGGGGGGGGGGGGGGGGGGGGGGGGGGGGGGGGGGGGGGCCACCACCCCGGGGGGGGGGGGGGGGGGGGGGGGGGGGAGGGCCACGCCCCCCCGGCCCGGCCCCCCCAACTTCGCCGACGCCTCGAACCCCGAGGTGTCGAGCTGATCGAGCACGTCGATGACGAACCACACCAGATGCTCACCCGACAGCCAGTCCCGCACATCCGGCGGCAACAGGAACGACTGGTCACGACCCGTCCGCTTGAACTCCTTCGCCACCCTCCCAATACTCAAACCATCCGAAATAGGTGGTTACCGTCACCCCCGTTTCGCAACAGGCTCTATAGCCACCTGGGATGCACCGCGAAAGCCGCGGTCGCTACCCGGAACGCACCCTGATCAAGCGTGAGCTACGCGGACGGCACCCTGACACGACTGTCAACAGCCCAGGTCGTACACGAGGTGGCCCGCTGCGGGCTCAGACGTGCTGGACGACCTCGAACGACCAGATGGACGACCCGGTCGCGGCGGGGCCCTGACCGGTGGGGCGCTGACCGTGCCCACGTTGGAAGTCCTGCGAGCCGAGCCACGCCTCGTAGTCGGCACGGCTGGCCCACCTGGTGTACACGAGGTAGTCGTCGGTGCCCTCGACCGGGCGGAGCAGCTCGAAACGCTCGAACCCTGGGGAGTGCTCGACAGACCCGGCGCGGCCGGCGAAGCGCTGCTCGAGCGTCTCCCCGGCGCCGGCAGGGACGGTGAGGACGTTGATCGTCACGAACGACATGGGTCCATCATGCGTCACCTAACCTGGACGGTCGTGACCCCGGTGCCCGCCGCACTCGCCGTTCCGGTCGAGCTGCCGATCGCGGCCCGGGTCGACGACATCGCTGCGGCAATGCGCGACAACCAAGTTGTTGTCGTCGCGGGCGAGACCGGGTCGGGGAAGACGACCCAGCTGCCCAAGATCGCCCTCGCGCTGCTCGGCGAGAAGGGCCGGATCGCCCACACCCAGCCACGCCGCCTCGCCGCGCGCACGGTCGCCGACCGCATCGCCCAGGAGATGGGCACCGAACCGGGTGAGGTGGTCGGCAGCCGGGTGAGGTTCTCCGACCGGACGTCGAAGCAGACCCGCGTCACGCTGATGACCGACGGCATCCTGCTCGCCGAGATCTCTCGCGACCGGCTGCTGCGCCGCTATGACACGATCATCATCGACGTGGCCCACGAACGAAGCCTCACCATCGATTTTCTGCTGGGTTACCTCGCCGAGATCTTGCCCCGCCGACGTGACCTGCGTGTCGTCATCACCTCGGCGACGATCGACCCGCAGCGCTTCGCCGACCACTTCACCCCGGTCGTCGGCACCCGGGTGCCGATGATCGAGGTGTCCGGGCGCACCTACCCGGTGCAGGTGCGCTACCGCCCCTTCGGCCCGGGCCACGACCCGGCGGAGGCCGAGCGCGACCAGATGCAGGCGATCATCGACGCCGTCGACGAGCTCGCGCACGAGCCGATGGGAGATGTGCTCGTGTTCCTGTCCGGCGAGCGCGAGATCCGCGACACCGCCGAGGCGCTGCGTGAGCACCTGCCGGCGTCCACCGACGTGCTGCCGCTGTACGCGAGGCTCTCCCACGCCGAGCAGATGCGAGTGTTCGCCCCACAGGGCGGTCGCCGGATCGTGCTGGCCACGAACGTGGCGGAGACCTCTCTGACAGTGCCCGGCATCCGATACGTCGTCGACGCCGGCACCGCGCGCATCTCCCGCTACAGCATGCGCACGAAGGTGCAACGCCTGCCCATCGAGCCGGTGTCGCAGGCCTCCGCCGATCAGCGCAAGGGCCGGTGCGGGCGCGTGGCCGACGGCATCTGCATCCGGCTCTACACCGAGCAGGACTACGCCGACCGCCCCCGCTTCACCGACCCGGAGATCCTGCGTACCAACCTCGCCGCCGTGATCTTGCAGATGGCCGCGCTCGGGCTCGGCGACCTCGAGGCCTTCCCGTTCGTCGACCCGCCTGACCGACGCAACCTTCGGGACGGCATCGCGCTGCTCGACGAGCTCGGAGCGCTGCAGACCGGAGCGCCGACAACCGGCCTGACGCACGTCGGACGGCGTCTGGCCCGGCTGCCGGTCGACCCCCGCCTGGGCCGAATGGTGCTGGAGGCTGACCGTCTCGGCTGCGTGCAGGAGGTGCTGGTGATCGCGGCGGCGCTGTCCATCCAAGATCCTCGGGAGCGTCCAGTCGAGGCTCGTGACGCCGCGGTGCTGTCGCACCGACGCTTCGCCGACCCGACGTCAGACCTCATCGGCTACCTCAACCTGTGGGCGTACCTGCAGGACAAGCAGCGTGCGCTGTCGGGCAGCAAGTTCCGCCGGCTGTGCCGGGAGGAGTACCTGCACTTCTTGCGGATCAGGGAGTGGCAAGACCTGGTGACGCAGCTTCGCCGCGCCTGCCGTGAGCTCGGAATCGATGTTCCCGCCCGGCCCAACCTGAGCCCGGAGGCAGGCGAGCGCGCCGACCCCGATCGGGTGCACCAGGCTGTGCTGCCCGGCCTGCTCAGCCACCTCGGCAGGTGGGACGAGCAGAAGCGTGACTACACCGGAGCCCGCAACGCCAGGTTTGCGATCAACCCGGGGTCAGCACTGGCCAAGAAGCCGCCAGGCTGGGTGATGGCCGGGGAGCTGGTGGAGACGACACGCGTCTGGGCCCGTGACGTTGCCCGCGTCGACCCCGGCTGGGCGGAGTCGCTGGTGCCGGCACACCTGCTCGTCCGGTCGTACTCCGAGCCCCGCTGGGATGCCCGCCGAGGCAGCGTCATGGCCACGGAGACGGTGACGCTGTACGGGATCCCCATCGTCGCGGCTCGCACGGTCGGCTATGCGCGCGTCGACCCGGTGCTGTCGCGCGAGCTATTCATCCGCCACGCGCTGGTCGAGGGGGACTGGCGCACCCGTCACCCCTTCTTCCACGAGAACCAGGCCACTCTGGCCGCGATCGCCGATCTGGAGGACCGCACCCGTCGCCGAGACGTCGCTGTCGACGACGACGGTCTGTTCGCGCTCTACGACGAGCGGCTGCCGGCGAGCGTGGTGTCCGCCCGGCACTTCGACTCGTGGTGGAAGAAGCGTCGGCAGCGTGATCCCGACCTGCTCACCTTCTCCGCCGAGCAGCTGACCCGTCCGGACGTGGCCGGGTCGGGCGCCGGAGGCTTCCCCGACGCGTGGACGGTCGACGACCTGACGTTCACCGTCGACTACCGGTTCGAGCCCGGCACCGACGCCGACGGGGTGAGCGTCACCGTCCCGCTCACGGTGCTCAACCGGCTCGACCCGGACGCGTTCACCTGGCAGGTGCCCGGGTTTCGGGCCGAGCTCGTGCAGGCGATGCTGCGGGCGATGCCCAAGGCGCTGCGGCGCTCGTTCGTCCCCGCACCCGACTACGCCGCCGCCGTCACCGAGCGACTCGGTGAGCCCAGCGGACGGCTCGCGGTGGCCGTCGCCGACCAGCTCACCCGCTTCGGGGGCCCGGTGGTGACCGAGTCCGACATCGATCTGGCCAAGGTGCCGCCGTTCCTGCTCGTCCGTGCCGCCGTGGTGGACGACTCAAACCGCGTGGTGGGCAGCAGCCGTGACCTCCCCTCGTTGCAACGCAGGCTCGCCCCGCGCACGGCCCGGGCGGTCGCTGCCGCGGCGCCGAGCATCGAACGCACCGGCCTGACCGGCTGGGTAGTCGGGACCATCCCGCGCACCGTCGAGGCAGCGGGCACCCACGGCGGCGTGCGCGGGTTCCCATCCCTGGTCGATGAGGGCGCCACAGCGGCGCTGCGGGTGCTGGCGACACCGGAGGCGCAGCGTCGCGCCATGCCGCGTGGGGTGCGGCGGCTGCTGCTTCTCGACCTGCCGTCCCCGGCCCGCGCCGTCGTGCGTCGCCTGGACGGGCGCACGAAGCTGGCGCTGAGCCACAACCCGTACCCCTCGGTGCCGGCGCTGCTCGATGACGCCGCCGCAGCGGCGGTCGACGACCTGGTGGTGCACGGCGGGGGAGTGCCATGGGACGAGGCCGCCTATCAGCAGCTGCGCAGCGCCGTCCGCGCCCACCTGGACGACACCACCCACGAGGTCGTTCAACAGGTCGGGTCAGCGCTGGCGATCGCCCATGAGGTGACCTTGCGCACATCCGCCCTCGACCCCACCTCGCCGGTCCGTGACGACCTCGAGGCGCAGATGGCGGGCCTGGTGTTCGACGGCTTCGTCAGCCAGGTCGGCCGCTCACGGCTGCCTGACCTGGTGCGCTACCTGCGCGGGATCCAGCGTCGCCTTGACGTGCTGCCCACCGACCCGGTGCGCGACGCCCGTCGGATGGCCGAGGTGCACGAGGTCGAAGACGCCTACCTCGACCGGGTCGACGCCCTGCCCGCCAGCCGGCGAGGTGATCCCGACGCCGTCGAGGTGCGCTGGATGCTTGAGGAGCTGCGCATCAACGCCTTCGCCCAACAGCTCGGGACGCCGCGCCCGGTGTCGGCCACACGCATCCGCAAGGCGCTGGGCGAGCTCTGAAGAACGCGGCGTGCCGCCACGACCGGCGACGGCTACCCCTTCACGACGTGACCGACGCGCGGCGCCATGGCCTCGGCCAGGGCGATGGCCGCTGACAGCGGGCGCACCATGACCGTGAACTCGGTGACCAGCCCGTCCCCGCCGAGAACCATGTGGTCGAGCCCTTGCACCTGCGCGTCGCCGACCTGAGTACGAAAGACCAGCGCGTGCGTGCCGTCCCCAGCGAGCTCGTCGACGTAGTGGAAGCCCTCGAACACCTCGAACAGCGCGGTGAAGAGGGCATGCACCTGCTCGTGGCCCACGAAGGGCTTGAACGCCACGGGGGAGTAGAGCCTCACCTGCGGGTCGAGGAGCGCCACCATGGTGTCGACGTCCCGGTTCTCCACAGCGGTACGAAAGGGGTGCGGCGCGAGAGCGGTCATGGGGCCACTGTAAGAACTTCACAACCCCGTACGCGGATGGGGCGGCGGGCGGGCGCTGTTGATGCCGGCATGACACAGACCGACACCACTCCATCCTCGACCAGCCCGGCACGACTCGGCATCGGCTCTCGGCTCGCACTCGCCGTACTCCTCCTGGGCGTGATGCTGGCTGGCATCCTCGTGCTCGGACGCCTCGCCAGCAGCGACGTGATGGCCATGGCACTGACGTCGGTCTTCTTCGTCCTGCTCGCCGCTGGCCTGTTCGTGCTCGTGCGTCGGCGCCGTGAGCTGCTGCTGCCGCTCGGGGCCGTCTACGTGCTCGTCGCCGGCGTCGCCGGCGTTGTCCTGGGTTTGCCACTGATCACCGACGACGTCGTGAACGAGGACGTGGTGGTCGTGAACCAGCCGGCGGCACCGGCGGCCGGTGCGACCAGCCAGTCCGACGATGCCAGCGGGGGCAGCCAGTCCCGCGAGGGCGGCCCGTCCAGCGAGGCCGGCTCAGGTGAGACGACGGGTGCCCGGCAGGTGGCGAGCGGTGAGTTCGAGGCGCGCGACCATCCCGGCGTGGGCACGGCCACGCTGGTCGACACCGGTGACGGCACCGTGCTCACGTTGACCGAGTTCGCCACCGACAACGGCCCCGACCTCTTCGTCTACCTCGTACCGGCGGATGCGCCCGACGGCTCCGTCGAGGGCTCCATCGATCTCGGGACCTTGAAGGGCAACGTCGGCGACCAGCAGTACGACGTGCCCGATGAGGTCGACGCCGGGGCCGGCTGGCGGGTCGTGGTCTGGTGCCGGGCCTTCGCCGTGACCTTCACCGAGGCCCTGCTCGCGTAGCGGCTGGCCCCGGGTCTGCACCAGGGCTGGCGACGTAGGCTTCGCACGTGGACCTCGTCGCCAGCCTGCCGGCGTTCGTGCTGGCCGTGGTCCTCATCTCGGCCTCACCCGGCCCGGCCATGGCGCTGATTCTGCGGCGCGCCGCAATGCGGGGGTTTCGGGCGACGGTGCCGACCGTCCTCGGCATCGAGCTCGGCCTCTACCTGTGGGCCCTGGCGGCCGCAGCCGGGTTTGCCGCCTTGGTGGCAGCCTCCGAGGTCGCCTACCTGGCGCTGCGCGTCGTGGGCGCCGGAGTGCTGATCTACCTCGGTGGCCGGGCGCTGCTGGCCGCCTGGCGGGAACGGGGCGCACCCAGCGAACCGATCGTGGTGCCACCTGCCCCGAGCCGTCGTGGCTGGTGGTCGGCCTTCGGCGAAGGGCTGGCGGTCAACCTCGCCAACCCGAAGGCCGCGGTGTTCATGCTCGCCTTCTACCCCCAGTTCGTCCCGGCCGACGCCCCGCTGTTCGCCACCACCGCCGCCCTCGCGCTGCTACAGGTCGCCATCGAGATGACCCTCTACCTCGCGCTCGCGGCCGGGGTGGCGCGCACCGGAGCCTGGTTTCGCCGTCCGACCATTCGCCGTCGTATGGAAGCCGCGTCAGGGACGGTGCTCATCGCCCTCGGCGCTCGGGTCGCGGTCGACGCCTGAGGGACGCCGTCGGGGTCAGATGTCCGCTGTGAGGTAGCGCTGGACGGACGGCCCGATGGCCACCGCCAGCTCGTCGACGCTGGCCGTGGCCACGGACGGAAGCTGCACCAGGTACCGCGTCATCGCCAGCCCGGCCATCTGGGTGGCGACGAGCTCGGCGCGCATCTGGGCACTGTCGTCGTCGACGAGGCGCGCGACCGCCGCGACTGCGGTTCGCTGAAGCATCTGACTCAGCACGGTCATCGCCAGGTCGTGGCTCACTGCGGTCCGCAGCAGGCTGAGCAGCCGCGACCGGACGGCCGGCTTCTCCCACACGCCGAGCACCACGCGTACAAGCTCTTCACCCACCTTCTCGTCCGGCACGTCGGCCAGGCCCGAGGCGAGCAGCACTCGGGGGTCGATGGGAAGGGTGATCGCCTCGCGCAGGAGCCCTTCCTTCGAGGCGAAGTGGTGCACGATCAACGAGGGGTCAACCTTGGCGCGCGCAGCGATCGCTCGCATGCTCGCCTTCTCGTAGCCCTGGGCGGCGAAGAGCTCGCGAGCGGCGTCCAGGATCTCGGCACGGGTGTCGGTCGTACCCGGACGACGTCCCCGCGGACGAGCGGTCGTCACGGCTCTCTGGCCAGCACGGTCATGCGCTCGTCGATCGTGGCCCGTACCGGACCGACCTCGGCGGCGATCCCACCCTCACGCATGAGTCGCTCGACGGTCCCGGGGTCGCTGTCCACGACGCGGACGCGACGTCCATCGAGGGTCACCGGAAGCCCGGCGGCGTCGAGCACGTCGAAGGCCTGCTGCCACGAGTCGGCCTGCACCTGCAGAACCCTGGTGTCACCGACGATGTCGGCCTCGCTGCCGCGCCCGACGACCGCCCCGCGCGACATGAGCAGCAGCCGGTCGCACTGCCGCGCCTCCTGCATGTAGTGGGTGGTGACGAGCACGCCGACCCCTGTGTCGGCCTGCTCTCGGATCGTGTTCCAGAGCCGGGCGCGCGCCAACGGGTCGACGCCGGAGGTGGGTTCGTCCAGCACGAGCGCCCGCGGCAGGTGCTGCAACGCACACACGAACGCCACCTGGCGCTGCACCCCCAGCGGCACGCTGTGCACGAGTTGGTCGGCCGACGCCTTGACCGCCCCGCTGAGCGTCGCGGGCGAGCACCCGTAGGCCTGCGCGGTGAACGCGACGTTCTCCGCGACGGTGAGCTCTTGGTACAGCCCAAGGTTCTGCGGCATGTACCCGAGCTGGCGACGCGACTCCAGCGAGGGAGGAGCCCCGAGCAGGTGGGCCGCGCCCGCCGACGGGCGCAGCAGGCCGAGCAACATCCGGATGGTGGTCGTCTTGCCGGCGCCGTTGGCGCCGAGCAGACCGACGACCTCCCCTGGGTTCACCGCGAAGGTGACGTCGTCGACCGCTCGGTTGTCACCGAACGACACGGTCAGACCGGATGCCTCGATGAGGGGCGCGGTCATCAGGTACCCCCGCCGTTCTTGGCTCGTAGCGCCGCGATGATCGCCGTGTCCTCCAGGTCGGGCTCGACGGGGTGATCACCGTTGGGGGAGGCGTCAGGCCACCACTCCCGAAAACCGCTGGCGTGCCGCCACGAGAACTGCGGTCGGACGGGTGAACGGGTCTGCACCACGACGCCGGGGGTGGCGGCGACCACGTCCTCGGCCGAGCCGGACAGCAGCATGCGGCCCTCCTCCAGCATGAGCACGGACGACGAGCGCTCGCCTTCGTCCAGATACGTCGTGGCCAGCACCACAGCCGTCCCGGTAGCGGCCGTCTCCGACAGCAGCCGCCAGAGCTCCACGCGGCTCACCGGGTCGACGCCGGTGCTGGGCTCGTCCAGCACGAGAAGCTCCGGGCCGTGCACCATGGCAAGGCAGAAGCCCAGCTTGGTGCGCATCCCACCGGACAGGTTGCGGGCCAGGCGGTCGTCAGCGTCGTCGAGCCCGGCGCGGGCCAGCAGTCGCGACGAGCGCTCGCTCACGTCGTGCGTCGAGAGCCCGTACATCCCGCCGACGAACGCAAGGTTCTCGTTCACCGTCAGGTCGGGCCACGAGCCACCGCTGGCGGGCTGGTACCCGATCTTCGCCGCGGCCGGTGCCGTCACGTCGCCTGAGTCGGGGGCGACGCGGCCGACGATCGTTCGCAGCAGCGTGGTCTTGCCGGCGCCGTCTCCGCCGACGACGGCTGTGATCTGCCCGGGAGGCGTCGCCAACGTCACGCCGTCCAGCGCGGTGACGTCGCCGAAGCGCACGGTGAGGTCGCGAACGCCGAACGTCATGCTGCTGCCTCCACATGCTGCCGGGACCCGCCCGGCGCCAGCGACCGGCGGAACCGCAGCACTGCGCCGGTGAACACGACCAGCGCCATCAGCGTCAGCACCGCGAACGGCACCCACAGCGAGTCGATCGACGCGCCGCGAAGCATCACACCCTGCGAGATCTGGGTGAAGTACGTGAGCGGCAACAGGTACGAGATCCACCGCACGCCCCAGGGGATCGCCTCGAGTGGGAAGATCATCCCGGACAGCAGAATCTGCGGGAGCAAGAAGAACATCGCCGTCTGGATCGCCTGACCGACCGTGGTCGAGATCGTCGAGATGAACACGCCGAGCCCCAGCACCACGAACAGGAACAGCGCCCCGCCGAGACCGAAGACAACTGGGTTGCCGTTGAACGGGACGTCGAAGAGGACCATCCCGAGGACGGTGACCACGATCATGTCGAACGCGGCCAGCACGAAGTACGGGGTGATCTTGCCCAAGATCACGGTGCTCGGCTTGATCGGCATCACCGCGAGCTGCTCCAGGGTTCCGCGCTCACGCTCCTTGACCATTCCGATGCTGGTCACGATCGTGCCGATGAAGGCCAGGATCAGGCCGATGATCGCCGGCACCATGACCCAGGCGGTCTCCAGGTCGGGGTTGAAGAGCACCTGAACATCGACCCGGTCCCCGAGCCTGTTGAAGGCCGAGATCGCTGCCTGAGCGGCGAACAGGTTCGACCCGTCCACGTAGGCCACCACCGGGTCGGAGCCGGTCACGATGGCGACGTCGACGGTGTCGTCCACCAGCAGGTGTTCGGCCTCCTGGGCGTCGCCGTCCGGGTCGGTCTGGGAGACGTCGAACAGCTCGGGCAGCTGGGCTTGCACCTGCTCGGCCTGCGGGCCCAGCACTGCCGTCGACAGCGAGTCGACGTTGAAGTTGGCGGCGTACCCGAACACGACCAGCAGCAGGATCGGCAGGGCCACGATCATGGCGACCGTGCGCCGGTCTCGTCGCAGCTCCCGGAACTCCTTCATCACCATGGCCCGCATAGGGCCACGGTAGGCATTCCGATCGTTAGAAGTCAACGATCGTTGAAATCAGGCTGGACCTGATGCCAACAACCGGACAACGAGAGTGCGCAAGGCCCTTGCCCGGCCGCGCGGTCCGCGGGACGCTAGCGCTGGCCGCGCGTGCGGTCATGAGAAGGAGAGGTCACCGATGAAGTGGTTCTTCTACCTGCTGCTGGCCGTGCTGGTCGTCGGACTCGGCGTGACGCTGACGCGCAAGCGCAGCAGCAGCGCCTGACCCATCGACGCCGGCGACGTATCGCCGAAGATCAGTAGCAGAGCACCCGGTCGGCTTCGAAGGTCAGCGCGACGAGCCGTTCCGGCAGGATGAACTCGGCCGGGTGCCCTTCAAGGGTGATGTCGGTGACCCCGCGCACGGTGCTGGACCTCTGCGACACGTAGATGTGGCCGCCGCGCTCGACAAGCTGGTCGTAGCTCTCCCGCAGCGAGCCCGTCCCGAAGCCCTGCAGCGAGTCGAGCACCGGGTCGCGTAGCAGCCCCACGGCCTCCAGTCCGACGAAGAGGCTCACCCGGTGACCGTCCTGAGCGGCCTGGGCCGCGATCAGAAAGCCGAGCGCGGCTCGGGTCGGGTCTTCCGGACCGCTGGTGAGGTGTACGAGCAGATGTCCCATGAGATGTGATTGTCTCCGTTGATGGGCGCGTCCGGGTGGCAGTTCTGGATCGACCGCGGCGGAACGTTCACCGACGTGGTCGGCCGACGTCCGGACGGGCGGCTCGTCAGCCACAAGCTGCTGTCGCAGAACCCCGCCCGCTACGACGACGCGGCTGTCGCCGGCATCGCCCACCTGCTCGGCGGAGACGCCACCGGCACCATCGACGCCGTCCGCATGGGCACCACGGTCGCGACCAATGCGCTGCTGGAGCGGCGCGGCGAGCCGACGGTCCTGGTGATCACGCGGGGCTTCGCCGACGCCTTGGCCATCGCCTACCAGAACCGGCCGCGCATCTTCGACCGTCACATCGTTCTGCCCTCGCTGCTGCACCAGCGGGTCGTGGAGTACGACGAGCGCGTCGGCGCGGACGGACGCATGCTGCGCGCGCCCGACCTGCAGCGGCTCGCCGAGGACCTGGCGCGCACCTACGACGAGGGCTTCCGCTCGGTGGCGATCGTCTGCCTGCACGGGCACCTGTTCGGTGCCCACGAGGTGCTCGCGGCCCAGGTCGCGCGTGACGTCGGGTTCACCCAGGTGTCGGTGTCGAGCGAGGCCAGCCCGCTGATGAAGATCGTCTCCCGCGGTGACACGACGGTGGCTGACGCGTACCTCTCCCCGGTGCTCGACCGCTACGTCGCGCAGGTCTCGACGCGGCTCGACTCGACCAGGCTCCTGTTCATGCAGTCCAACGGCGGTCTGACCGAGGCGGGCCACTTCCGCGGCAAGGACGCGATCCTCTCCGGACCTGCAGGCGGCATCGTCGGCATGGTCGCCATGAGCGAGATGCTCGGGCACCACCGAGTGATCGGCTTCGACATGGGCGGCACGTCCACCGACGTCTCGCACTACGCCGGCGAGCTCGAGCGGGTCTTCGACACGGAGGTGGCCGGGGTTCGGCTGCGGGCCCCGATGCTCGCCATCCACACCGTCGCTGCGGGCGGGGGGTCGGTGCTGCACTTCGACGGCAGCCGGTTTCGCGTCGGTCCCGACTCGGCCGGTGCCGACCCGGGTCCGGCCTGCTACCGCAACGGTGGCCCGCTGGCCGTCACCGATGCCAACGTCGTGCTGGGCCGCATCTCCCCGGACCACTTCCCGACCGTGTTCGGACCGACCGGGGACAAGCCGCTCGACGCCGACGCCGCCCGCGACCGGCTGGACGCGCTGGCCCGCCAGGTGGCCAAGCAGACCGGTAGCGCGATCTCGACCGAAGCCGTGGCCGCCGGCTTCGTCCAGATCGCGGTGCTGAACATGGCCAACGCAGTGAAGAAGATCTCGGTGCAGCAGGGCCATGACGTCACCGAGTACGCCCTCACCACCTTCGGCGGGGCCGGCGGGCAGCACGCCTGCGCCGTGGCTGACGCGCTGGGCATCGAGACGGTGCTCGTCCCGCCCTTCGCCGGCGTGCTCTCAGCCCTCGGCATCGGCCTCGCCGACGTCCGAGCGATGCGCGAGCAGTCGGTGGAGCGCGAGCTCACCGAGGCTGTGGTTCCTCACCTTCTCGCGCTGCGCGACACGCTCGGTGCCGCCGCTGAGGCCGAGGTGGCCGACGAGGACGTGCCCGGCTCCCACGTCGCCCGGGTCGTGCAGGTGCTGCTGCGCTACGAGGGCACCGACACCTCTCTCGCCGTCGCACTGGGCAGCCCGGAGCAGATGCGCACCGACTTCGAGCGGGCTTACCGGCGCACCTACTCGTTCTTGATGGACCGGCCCCTGGTGGTCGAAGCCCTGGTCGTGGAGGCGGTGGGTCGAAGCGACCGGCCTGCGCTGGCGCCGCCGGTCTCCGACGTCGACGGCCCTCGCGCCGAACGGGGCCGGATGTGGGTGGCGGGGGAGTGGGCGGACATCGCGATCTGGTCCCGCTCGGCGTTGCAGCCCGCTGACCTCGTCGCTGGGCCCGCGATGATCACCGAGGCCGACGCCACCACCGTCGTGGAACCCGGTTGGGGTGCCCAGGTGCACGAAGCCGGCCATCTGGTGCTGCGACGCACCGAGCCGCGGACCGCCGCGGCGCTGTCCTCGCGGGTCGACCCGGTGACGCTGGAGGTGTTCAACAACCTGTTCATGTCGATCGCCGAGCAGATGGGTGCCCGGCTGGAGAGCACCGCGCAGTCGGTCAACATCAAGGAGCGGCTCGACTTCTCCTGTGCCCTGTTCGACCCGGACGGCAACCTCATCGCCAACGCTCCGCACATGCCCGTGCACCTCGGGTCGATGGGAACGAGCATCCGTGAGGTGATCGCCCGCAACGTCGCCACGATGCGCCCGGGTGACGTCTACGCGATCAACGACCCCTATCACGGGGGCACGCACCTGCCGGACGTGACCGTGGTGACGCCGGTGTACGACGAGGCGGGGTCGGCCGTGCTGTTCTACGTCGCGTCGCGAGGGCACCACGCCGAGATCGGCGGGCTCACTCCCGGGTCGATGCCGGCCTTCAGCACCGACGTCCACCAGGAGGGCGTGCTGTTCGACAACTGGCTGCTGGTGCGTGACGGCGCCATGCGCGAGGAGGAGACGCGCCGGCTGCTCAGCGAGGCGCCCTACCCCTCGCGCAACCCCGAGACCAACCTCGCCGACCTGCGAGCCCAGGTCGCGGCCAACGAGAAGGGCGTCGCCGAGGTCGCGGCGATGATCGACCACTTCGGCCTCGATGTCGTCCAGGCCTACATGGGGCACGTGCAGGACAACGCCGAGGAGGCGGTCCGCCGGGTCGTGGCGACCCTGCAGGACGGTGAGCACCGTTACGAGATGGACAACGGCGCGGTCATCGCCGTCTCGGTGCGCGTCGACCAGCAGGCCCGCAGCGCGACCATCGACTTCACCGGCACCACCGATCAGCTCGACAGCAACTTCAACGCGCCGCGCTCGGTGGCGTCGGCGGCGGTGCTCTACGTCTTCCGGACGCTCGTGGACGACGACATCCCGCTCAACGACGGCTGCCTGCGGCCCCTCACGCTCGTCGTCCCGGAAGGCTCCATGCTTGCCCCCACGTATCCGGCGGCGGTGGTTGCCGGCAATGTCGAGACGTCCCAGGCGGTCACGGGCGCGCTGTACGCCGCCCTCGGGGTGCAGGCGGAGGGGTCGGGCACGATGAACAACGTCACCTTCGGCAACGCCGCCCATCAGTACTACGAGACGATTGCGTCAGGCTCCGGGGCCGGGGACGGATTCGACGGTGCGCCGGTGGTGCAGACGCACATGACCAACTCGCGGCTCACCGACCCGGAGGTGCTGGAGACGCGGTTTCCGGTTCGGATGGAGTCGTTCGAGATCCGGCGCGGCAGCGGAGGCGCAGGCCGATGGCGTGGCGGAGACGGTGGCGTACGACGCCTGGTGTTCGACGAGCCGATGACCATCAGCGTCCTGTCCGGTCACCGGCGGGTCGCTCCGTACGGCATGGCCGGGGGAGAGCCGGGCGCGCTCGGGCACACCTGGGTGGAGCGCGGAGACGGCACCCGCGTCGGGCTCGGCAGTGCTGACAGCATCGACGTGGCCACCGGCGACGTGCTCGTCGTCGAGACGCCCGGCGGTGGCGGCTTCGGCGCCGCCTCGTGAGGCGGTCGCTGCTCCTCTGGGCGGCGTTGGCACTGGCCGTCTTCACCGGCGTTGCGGTGCTCGTGGCGACGGAGCCGACCTGGTTCGTCGACGCCGACCAGCAGGTCTCGGCGTCCCTGGAGGCGACCGCGACAGACACCCCCTGGGTCAGCACGCTCGCCCAAGCGGTGAGCCTGCTCGGCAGCGGCTGGGTCGCTCTCGCGCTCGTGCTGGGTGTCGGCGGGGCGCTGCTGGTGGCGGGCAGCCACGTTCTGGCGTTGTGGCTCGCCGCCGCAGTGGGTGGCAGCGCCTTGCTGAACACCGCCGTCAAAGAAGGCGTGCAGCGCGATCGTCCGGACTACCCGGGCACGGTCATCGACCCACTCGGGTCGTCGTTCCCATCCGGCCACAGCCAGTCGGTGGTGGTGACGTGGGTGAGCGTGCTCCTGGTGGTCGGATGGGCGACCGTGCTGATCGGTCGGGCCGCCCGGGTGGCCTCGGTGGTGCTTGTCGTGCTGGCGGTGGCCGCGGTCGGCTGGAGCCGCGTCGCCCTCGGGGTGCATTGGCCCAGCGACGTGCTGGGCGGGTGGTCGCTGGGCAGTGCGTGGGTGCTCGCAGCGACTGCTGTGCTGCTCGGCGTGCCGTCCCGCCGGGCCGACGACCCCTGACAGACTGCTCGGCGTGGTGACGGCCTCCGGACGCGACCAGCGCGCCCCGATGGAGCGGCTGACGCAGATCTTGTCGATGCTGGCGGGGGCACCAGGGCGAACTCTGTCGGCCGACCAGATCCTGGACGTGGTGCCCTTCGGGGCGGCAGACCGCCTGGACCAACGCGACCAGCTGCGACGCGACATACGTCACCTCGAGACGCTGGGCTGGCAGATCGACAACGTCGCCGGTGAGGGCGAGGCGGCCCGGTACCGGCTGACGGCGATCGACAACCGGCTCCGGGTGGAGTTCACGCCGTCGCAGCGGGCCGAGCTGCTGAGAGCGGCCAGCGCCGCCTCGTTGGCCGTGCTCTTCGACGACCTGGGTGCCGCCGGGACGACGCAGTCCTCCGAGGTCGCCGTGGTCGCCGAGCCCGAGCCTGCCGCGCTCGGGCTGGTCCAGCGCGGCGTCGCCCAGCACTGCCTGCTGCGCTTCATCTACCGGGACAAGCCGCGCGAGGTCCACCCGCACGGTCTGCACGTGCGTCCCGGCGGCTGGTACCTGACCGCGGAGGAGACCGCGGCCGGCGACCCGAAGACGTTCGTCGTGAGTCGCATGAGCGATGTCACCATCGACAGCCCTGGCACCGCGAGAACTCCGGCGCAGGTGGCGCGACCGCAGCTCGACCCGATCACCTGGTCGGTCGACAAGCCGGTCGAGGTCGTCGTGCGCACCACGAACGAGCACCGACCCCATGTCGAGGGTCTGCTCGGAGCCGCCGCGACGGCTCGGGAGAGCGACGACGAGGTCGTCCTGACGATCCCGGTCACCCACCGCCGCGCGTTTCGCCGTCGCCTGTACGAGCTCGGTAGCCGCGTCGTCCTCCTCGGCCCGGAGGAGGTGCGCGCCGAGGTGCGCTCCGAGCTTGAGGCCGTCGCTGGGACGAGCCGCTGATGCCGCCGGCACGCTACGCCCAGCGCGTGCAGCGACTGGCCCGCGTGTTCGGCATCCTGCTGCACCATCCCGCGGGCCTCGCCGTCGAGGCGCTGTCGGCCGAGGCGTCGATGACCGTGGCCGAGCTGCGTGCCGACCTGTCGGTGTTCATGAACCGCGACCTACCGGTCGGCAACGACCTGGCTCTGACCTACGGGATCGGTGTGGAGTTCTTGTCCGCGGCCGGGGAAGAGACGGTGTCGACCGAGGCGGCCTGGGTGCGCCTGACGAGCTCGGCGCCGCTGGCAGAGCTGGGGCTGGAGCACTTCACCGCCGAGGTGCTGGGCCCGCTGTACCGGGCGGCGAGCGACCTGGCCGCCTTGGAGCCTGACAACACGGTGCTCGCCGATGCCGTCGCCCGGCTGCGTTCCACGCTGCTGGCCGGCATCGACGGTGGCCCCGAGTACGGCGGGCCGCTCGCCGCTGCGCTGCGCCAGGCTGCCACCGGGCGCCGTCGCGTCCGCATCGAGTACTGGCGGGCGTGGCGCCCTGGGGTCACCACGCGGGTCATCGAGCCGTACCGGGTGGTCAGCACCCGTCGTGGTTTCGAGGTTGACGCGGGGCCGCTGGACAGCGCCGGGCAGATCCGGACGTTCCTCGTGCGAGGCATCCGGGACGCCGAGACGCTGGAGGAGACCTTCGAGCGCCCGGAAGACGTCGAGGCCCGCATCGAGGCATCGCGGACGCTCACCGAGGTGAGGCTGGTCGTGCCCCGCGACATGGCGTGGGTGGTCTCGCGGTTCGCCGAGCGCAGCTCGGTCGCCCAGGCCGATGACGACCTCGAGGTCGTGGCGCAGGTGCTGCCCCCGGTGGACGAACGCGTGGGTCTGATGATGACGATCGCCGGCCCCGACGCCTTCGTCGTCGAACCGGTCGGCCTTCAGGACGCGGCAGCCCACACCGCGCGGCGCCTGCTCGCCCAGCACGGTCTCGACCAGCAGCCCACAGGCAGATAGGACAGCCCCCGCCACCGGCTGTCTGGCCCGGTGCAGCGCGCCGTCGCGGTGCGGTTCAGGTATCCCTGGCGACCCAGATGCCGCCTTGACACCACGTTTCGCTAGACGCCCGCCAGCGCCTGGTCGAGGTCGTCCAGCAGATCGTCGGCGTCCTCCAGGCCCACCGACAGCCTGATGACCCCGTCGGTGATGCCCTGATCGGCTCGCCCCTGGGGTCCGAGCCGGCGGTGCGTGGTCGTCGCCGGATGGGTGATGAGGCTCTTGGCGTCGCCGAGGTTGTTGGAGATGTCGATGAGCTCCAGCGCGTCCAGGACGGCGAACGCCTCAGCCTTCCCACCGTCCACCTCGACGGTGACGATCGTGCCGCCGCCGAGCATCTGCCGACGAGCCAGGTCGTGCTGCGGGTGCGACGGCAGCCACGGGTGCAGGACGCGGCGCACCCGCGGGTGCTGCTCGAGGTGTTCGGCGATGGTGACGGCTGACGCGGTCTGGTGCCGCACGCGCAGCGACAGGGTCTCCAGCCCCTTGAGCATCACCCAGGCGTTGAACGGCGACATCGTCGGGCCGGTGTTGCGCACGAGGTGCTTGACCGGGCCGTTCACCAGCACGCTCGGTCCCAGGATGATGCCGCCGAGGGTGCGGCCCTGACCGTCGATGTGCTTGGTCGCGGAGTACACGACGACGTCAGCGCCGTGGCGCAACGGCTGGGAGAGAACCGGGGTGCCGAACACGTTGTCGACCACGACCGTCGCGCCGGCTGCGTGGGCCAGGTCGCTGACGGCTGCGATGTCGACCAACGTCTGCATGGGGTTGCTCGGCGACTCGAAGAACACCGCCTGCGCCGGGGTGGCCAGCGCCGCCGCCCAGGCGTCGAGGTCGGTGCCGTCCACCAGCGTGGTGCGCACCCCCCAGCGGGGCAGGATGTCGTCCACGACAACCAGGCAAGAGCCGAACAGCTCACGGCTGGCGACGATCCGGTCGCCGGCACCGACAAGCGCCCCCAGCGCGGTGAACACCGCCGACATGCCGGTGGACGTCGCGAAGGCCGCCTCGGCGCCCTCTATGAGGCGCATCCGCTCCTCGAACATCGCCACGGTCGGGTTGCCGAACCGGGAGTACATGAAGCGGTCGATGTCGTCGCTGAAGGCGTCGGCAGCCTCCTGGGCGTTGGAGTAGACGTAGCCGGAGGTCAGGTACAGCGCTTCGGCGGTCTCGTCGAACGACGAACGTGCCAGGCCACCACGAACGGCGACGGTGTCAGGTCCCCAGTCGGTCACCGCGGAAGGATGTCACAGCGACGTCACCAGCAGCTCGGCCTCCTCGTCGCTGAACAGCCGCGATCGGATCATGAACCGCACGCCCTCCGGCGCCTCCAGCGAGAAACCGCTGCCCCTGCCGGGGACCACGTCCACCGTGAGGTGCGTGTGCGACCAGTACTCGAACTGCGGCAGCCACATGTAGAAGGGGGTCGACGTCGCGTCCGGCAAGGTGCCCATGAAGACGTCGGACTCCCCGACGCTGAACTCGTCACGCGGGTAGCACATGGGCGAGCTGCCGTCGCAGCACCCGCCTGACTGGTGGAACAGCACCGGGCCGTGGATCGCGACCAGCCGGTCGATCAGGTCGAGCGCCGCTTCGGTAGCGGTGACCCGGTCGACCGGGCCGGTCACGTCCTTGGTCATGTGTGCTCCTCGTGTCTCGTCGTCGACGGCCTAGAAGAAGCCGTCAGCCTCCCACTTGTACGACACCAGCATGTTCTTCGTCTGCTGGTAGTGCGCCAGCATCATGTGGTGGTTCTCGCGGCCGATGCCCGAGCCCTTGTAGCCGCCGAAGGCCGCGTGGGCGGGGTAGGCGTGGTAGTTGTTCACCCACACCCGGCCGGCCTCGATCCCGCGGCCAAGGCGGTAGATCTCGTTGGTGTCCCGGCTCCACACACCGGCCCCGAGCCCGTACAGGGTGTCGTTGGCGATGTCGAGGGCCTCGGTGATGTCGCGGAACTTCGTCACCGACACGACGGGGCCGAAGATCTCCTCCTGGAAGACCCGCATGCTGTTGACGCCTTCGAAGATGGTGGGCTGGATGTAGTGACCGCCCTCGAACCCCTCGATGATGGCCTTGTCCCCGCCGGTGAGCACCTTCGCGCCTTCCTCGCGACCGATCTGCAGGTAGGACAGGATCTTCTCCTGCTGGTCGTGGCTGGCCTGCGCACCGATCTGGGTGTCGGTGTCCAAAGGGTTGCCCTGCTTGATCGCCTCGGTGCGCGCAATCGCCTTCTCCATGAACTCGTCGTAGATGGCCTCGTGCACGAGGGCTCGCGACGGGCAGGTGCACACCTCGCCCTGGTTGAAGGCGAACATCGCGAAGCCTTCGAGAGCCTTGTCGAGATAGCCGTCGTCGGCGTCCATCACGCTGGACATGAACACGTTCGGGCTCTTGCCACCGAGCTCGAGCGTCACGGGGATGAGGTTCTGCGAGGCGTACTGCATGATGAGCCGGCCCGTGGTCGTCTCGCCGGTGAACGCCACCTTCTTCACCCTCGGGCTGGAGGCCAGCGGCTTGCCGGCCTCGGTGCCGAACCCGTTGACGATGTTGAGCACACCGTCAGGCAGCAGGTCACCGACCAGCTCGGCGAACATCAGGATCGTCGTCGGGGTCTGCTCAGCGGGCTTGAGCACGACGCAGTTGCCGGCAGCAAGCGCAGGCGCCAACTTCCAGGCGGCCATCAGCAGCGGGAAGTTCCAGGGGATGATCTGGGCCACCACGCCAAGAGGCTCCTTGAAGTGGTACGCCACCATGTTCTCGTCGAGCTCGCCGATGCTGCCCTCCTGCGCGCGGATCGCGCCGGCGAAGTACCGGAAGTGGTCGACCGCCAAGGGGACGTCGGCCCCGATCGTCTCGCGCACTCCCTTGCCGTTGCACCAGGTCTCAGCCACCGCGAACGCCTCGGCGTTGGCCTCAAGCCGGTCGGCGATCTTGTTCAGGATGATCGAGCGCTCGGTCGGTGACGTACGTGCCCAGCGGTCCTTGGCCGCGTGGGCGGCGTCCAGGGCCACCTCGATGTCGGCGGCTGTGGAGCGCGGGATCTTGGTGTAGATCTCACCGGTCACCGGCGTCGGCTCGTCGAAGTACCGGCCCTCCACCGGCGGTACCCACTTGCCCCCGATGAAGTTCTCGTACTGTGGCTTGAAGCTGACAACCGATCCCTCGGTGTTCGGCGGGGCGTAGATGACCATGAAACCTCCTGAGGTGGTTGGACGTGACTCGTGTCACGTGGGTTCAGGGAATGCGAGGCGGACGACAGCTGCGCAACGGTTGATAGCCGGTGAGGACCGAGACCGGACTACGCACGGCTGCGGTGTCAGCGATCGCGTCGGCGACCGCACCGCCCACGTTGCGCGGCTGCTCGAGCAGCGACCGCACCTTCACAGTGTGAACTGTCACACATCCCGGCGGCCTGGGGAAGGGGTCGACACGGTTGCCGCTCCCGACATCTCCAGCGGGGGAGTGCCGTACAGGCCGGGCCCGTCGACGCGCAGCACCGACAGGAATGGCTTGGCGGCTGTGTAGCCCCCGGTCATCAGCGTCGACCAGTGGTCGAAGTCGAGCGGAGATGTCGTCATCGGGAACATGCCCGGCAGGTAGACCACCGGCAGCTCCGAGGCGATCTTCGGCAGGTCGAGGGCCAGCTGGCGACCGACGCTGATCGCGGCCACCCGCAGCATCACCTCGACCAGGGTCTGCGGCTGCTCCATCGCCATGCCCCACAGCCCGCAGTCGAGCACCACGACGGACGCCGCGCCCATCTCCACCGCCTGCTGGACGGGCACGTTGGCCAAGATGCCACCGTCGACCAGCGAGCGGCCGTCGACCTCGACCGGCGGCAGCACTCCCGGGATCGCGGCGCTGGCAAGGATCGCCTGGTGCAGGTCGCCCTGGCGCAGCGTCACCGGGCCGGCCGTCGCGAAGTCGGCGGTGACGGCCCCGAAAGGCAGCCGCAGGGCATCGAAGCTCTTCACGGGCAGGTACTGGGCGAGCACGGCAGCGATGCCGGTGTTGGGCGAGAGGTAGGCCCGGCTCGTCTGCAGCGTCCGCAGCCGCGTCAGCCATCCACCGGGAAAGATAGTGGCGGTCGTGATCGACGGCCAAATCTTGGTGAGGGTGTCGACGGCTCCGTCGGGGTCGAGGGCCAGCATCGCCCCGTTGAGCGAGCCGACGCTCGTGCCGACGACCAGGTCGGGCTCGATACCCGCCTCGCGTAGCGCGCGCAGCATTCCGACGTGCACAGCGCCGTAGGCGGCGCCGCCGCCCAGGGCGAAGGCAACAGGTCGAGGGAGCATCGACGCCACGTCCGGTGTCACGAGGACGAACCTACAAGCCCGCCTGGTTGACCAGCGCGCGGATCTCATCGGCGCGCTCGTCGTCGGCCCGGACGAAAGCCGCCGGCGTCCCCAGCGGCGCGTCCACGGTCACGACTCGCTCGCCGTCGTACAGCTCGCCGGTGAGCAGATGCAGCCAGGTACCCGGCGGGAGCGTCACGTCGACGCTGCTGGCTCCGGTGCTCAGCACGGGGGCGACGAGGATGGACGACCCGAAGAAGTACTGGCTGTCGACCTCTGCGGCCGCGGTACCCGGGTACGTCAGCCAGCCATGCCGCATCGCTGGGACGCCGCGCTCGACAGCCTCGGCGACCACATCTGCCCGGTACGGGGCGAGGGCCGCGTACAGGCGCGTCATCCGGGCGAAGGCGGTGCGGGTCGCGTCGGTGTCATAGACCTGCTCGTTCTCCGACGGCCGATTTCCTTCGTGGGTCCGCATCACCGGCGAGAAGGCAGCCATCTCGGCCCAGCGCTGGTTGAGGTCGTCCGGGCGGACGTAGTCGCTCACGACGGCGTCGATGCTCGTGTAGCCGCCGACGTCGGAGTGGACGAGCGGCCAGCCCGAGATGCCGGCGCTGAACGTGCCGAGCAGCGCCGACGCCATGCCGTCGAGCCGGTCGTCGGTCACCATCTGGTCGCCGTTCCAGAACAGGGCTGCGTGCTGCGCCATGCCGGCGCTCCCGGAGCGGAACCAGGTGACGCAGTCAGGCTTGTCCGCTCGGGCGCAGGCGTCTTGCACCACGCGCGACCACAGCAGCGGCCACCTGTTGTGCTCGGCAGCGGGGTCTCCGGCGGCGAGGACGGCGCCGAAAGGTGGCCCCTCGCCGAAGTCGGCCATGAAGCCGTCGGCACCCTCGCCGAGCACCTCGGTGGCGATCACGTCGACGTACCAGTCGCTGGCTGCGGGGTTCGTGAGGTCGACCATCGCCGCATCGAAGCCCCCCTGGTCGAGCAGGTAGGTCTCACCCGCGGTGTCGCGGACGAGGTAGCCCTCCTGCTCCGCCTCCCGGTACAGGTTGCGAATCCCGTCGTCGCCCTTGGCTGCGGCGTCCACCAGGAAGGGGTTGACGTAGGTCAGCACCCTGATGTCTTGCTCGGCCAGGTCAGCGACCAGGCCGTCCCACTCGGGGTAGCGACCGGTGTCGAGCTGCCAGGTCCACCAGGGGCGGTCGCCGAGGTCGGCTACCCGCGTGCCGGACCAGTCCTGCAGCCACACTGCCGACAGCTCGGCCCCCGCTGCGGTCATCTCGTCGACGACGTCTCGAACCGTCGCCGTGCCGCCCTGCAGGCCGAGGACTGCTCCGTCGAGCACCCACTCGGCCAGCGGCGGGCGCGGCGTGGCCGCAGCCCGCCGCTCAAGCAGCGCCGTCGGGTCGGTGTCGGCGGTGAGAACCGCACGCATCTGCGAAGCCCACGAGGTGAGGACGATGCGGTCGTCGCGGCGAGTGTCGGCCACGGCGAAGGCGTGCGACTGCTCAGCGGCCGGGTCGAGCGCGACACCGCGCACATCTCCGGTGGTGAAAGACGGCCAGGCCGCATACGTCATCTTCTCGGTGCCGCCCGCGCCACGGTTCGTGAGGTCGGCCAGCACCGTGAGCGGCTGCTGCCCGCGACCCACCCCTTGCTCGCGGACAACCAGCGGGATCACGCGCCCGGACAGGTCGAAAGAGGCGAACTGCTCCCCGAAGCCGTGCACCCCGGCACCCGGAGTCCGTCCGGAGACGAGCGCGACCGCGTCGACGTTGCGGGCCGCCACGTCAAGGGCGATGTCGCCGAGCTCCGGTCCGGGCCGAACGTCGACGCTGAACTCGCGCACCTGGTCGCAGCCGGTGAAGACCCCGGAGATCTGCAGCCGACCGCCGTCGTCGGTCGCCGAACGCACCTCCTGGTCGACCAGGTCGCACCGATGCCGAGTGTCTGGCCAGAAGTAGCCGCGGTACTCCGTCCAGGCCACATCGCCCAGCACCGCGGCCAGGAACGGGCCTTGTGGGGGTGAGTCGAACACGACGAGGCCATCCCTGGCGGTGTCGATGACCCGGAGGCCAGCCTCGTCCAGGGTGACCTCGACGTCCCCGATCGACCAGGTGCCGACGGCCGTGGGCGCGACAGTGAGGGTGCCCGGCGGTACCGACTCCACGTCGTCGCGCGGCACCCGGTCGAACACGAGCACCACTGCGAGCCCCAGCGCGAGCAGCACCAGCAGCGCGGCGGCGGCCAGGACCCGCGGCCAGCGACGCCCCGGACTGCCGCCCTGCACCCGCGCCGGTTCTGCCACGAGGCCAATCATGCGCGGCAACGCAGCGAGAGCAGCGCAGGGCGCGGGTCATGTCGCTAGCCTGCCGCTGTGATCATGGACGGACGTGGACGGGGAGCGGTGCGGCGACGCGCTCTCAGGATGACCGTTGCGGCGACGACGACCCTTGCTGTGCTGGGTCTGACGCCGCTCGCGGCGGCGTCAACCGGGGTTGAGGTGAGCCAGCAGGACGACAGCCAGGAGGCTCGCGAGATCACCGTCATGGCGCGCAACCTGTACCTGGGCGCTGACGTCGGAGTCGCGCTGGAGCTGTTGCCCGACCTGTCGGGGGCCGCGCAGTTCATGTGGGACCAGGTCGCGACCACCGATTTCGACGCTCGGGTGGGCGAGCTTGCCGCAGAGGCGGCGCGCTTTCGGCCCGACGTCATCGGGCTGCAGGAGGCCACCGTCTGGGCCTGCCGCACGGGGCTTTTCGGCGGGCTGACACCGGTCTACGACTTCACCGAGCAGTTCCTCGCCGCCACCGCCGATGCAGGCGAGCCGTATGTCGTCGCCGAGGAGGACGGCGCACGCGCCGAGAACCCCGGCTACGAGATCCCGGCCATCCCGTTCCTCACCACGGTGGAGGACCCCGACACGTTCCAGCCGATCTTCGGCAGCGACACCGCCGACTGCGGGTTCACGATCGGGGACACGCTCCTGGTGCGCGCCGACCTCGCCGACTCGGTGCTGGCCGCCGGCACCAGCGAGTACACCGACCGGTACGCGGTGGTCCCGGTGGTGTTCACCATCGACCGCGGGTACTCGTGGGCCGACCTCGCGGTCGGCGGCACGACCGTGCGCGTGGTCACGACCCACCTGGAGTCGTTGTGGGACGAGGGCTCGCCCGCCCCGTCGGTCGCGCAGTCCCAGCAGCTCGTCGACGACCTGGCCACTACGACCGTCCCCCTCGTCGTCGTCGGCGACTTCAACGCCGACCCTCGCGACCCGCGTGCCCCCGACGCGCCGAACCCAGGGTCGCAGCCGGAGGCGTACGAGGCCTGCCCGCCGCAGCCGAGCGACCTCACCCTCGACAACGGTGACCCAACGTGCAACGCCTTCTGGACCATGCTGGACGCTGGGTACAGCGACGCCGGTCCGGACGTGCTCGACCCGACGAACTACACATGGGGCGCGGCGGCCGACCTGGCCGGGCCGGACCCCGATCGGGTGACCGCGGCGCTGGAGATGGGCAACTCGGCCGGCTTCACCGACCGGCTCGACCACGTCTTCCTCGCCAACGGCGCCACCGTGGTGACCGCGGAGATCGTCGGCGACGAATGGCCCGACGGTGACGACGTTTGGGCGTGCGACGACCCGAGCCAGGTGAGCACAACCGAGGAGTCGTCGACGGTGCTGGCCGCTGCCGGAGTCGGGGAGGCCATCACCGGTCGCGGGTTGTGCCTGCCCACCGATCATGCCGGGCTCGTGGTCAGCGTCGACGTGGCGGCAGGTCCCGACGGCGTGGTGAGTGACCGGGCCCCGGAGTCCCACGACTCCTTCCGGATCGGGCTGCTCGGCTGGATCGGGATCATCCTAGGTGTGCTCGTGCTGCTCCTCGTGCTGGTCATCTGGGGCCTGGTGGCGGTGGTGCGGCGCCGCCGTCGACGTCGAGCCGTAGGCTCGGCCGAGGCTAGCTAGCCTGCGACAATCCACGAGCACGGGAGAGGTGTCGGCATGCCGGAGCAGTCTGGACAGATCCCGGAGTGGGGTCAGAAGCTGGCGGGGTGGAACGCCGGCGTCTGGCGCACATCGGTGTCGAGCGTCACGATGCGGTCGGCGATCATGGGGGTCTTCCTGCTCGACTCGACGCCAGACATCGACGCCCTGCGCGACCGTATGGAGCGCGTCAGCCGCTGGTTCCCAGCCTTGCGTCAGCGCGTCGTCGAGCCGATCGGCGCGCTGGGCCAGCCTCGGATGGTCGTGGACCCCGACTTCGACATCACGTTCCACACCGCGCGCTACGTGCTGCCCAAGCCTGGGTCGTGGGAGCAGCTCATGGTCCACGTGCGCCGGCAGAGCCTCTACGACCTCGACCGCGACCGTCCGCTGTGGCGGGCGACGCTGGTCGAGGGCCTGGAGGGTGGTCGAGCGGCGATCCTTCTGATGGTGCACCACGCCATCGCTGACGGTCAGGGCAGCGTCATGATGCTCGCCGGCCTCGTCGACTGGGCAGAGGGGGCGACCTCGACGGACGACCCGTTGCCGCCGGCCCCGGCGCCGGGCCGTACCGATCCCATCACCGCAACAGTCGCGGCGGTCGGCAGTGCCGCCAAGCGGGCCGGCGGGCTCGGCGTGGCGGCGGTCAAGGAGATCCCGTCATCGGCCAAGAACCTGGCGACCCGGCCTCGGCAGACGACGACCGAGGCCGTACGCATGGCGACCTCGGCGGCCCGCATGATGCGTGTGCACCGCGAGCCGCTCTCGCCCTCCATGAAGGAACGCGGGACCACATACTCCAGCCGCACGATGGACGTGGGATTCGGCCCGATGCGCGCTGCCGCCAAGCAGTACGGCGGGAGCCTCAACGACGCGTTCCTCGCCGCGATCATGGGGGGCCTGCGTCGCTACCACGAGCTGCACGGCACCCAGGTGGGCAAGCTGCGGGTGAACGTCCCCGTGAGCCTGCGCATCGACGGGCAGGACGCCAACTCCAACGCTGTCTCGATCGCTCGGATCGAGCTCGACGCCGGCGAAGAAGACGTCGCCGCTCGCTTCAGCGAGGCGTCGACGGTGGTCGCGAAGGCGCGCCAGGAGCCGATGCTGCCGTTCGCCGACCTGGCCGCCGACGCCTCCCGACTGCTCCCCGTCGGAGTCATCGCCGAGGTTGCCAAGACGAGCGACATCACCGCCAGCAACGTTCCCGGGCTTCCGGCCAAAGTGTGGATCGGCGGCGTCCGCCTGGAGCGGCTGTACCCGATCGTTCCCACGATGGGTGCGGCAGCCAACATCACCATGCTGTCGTACGCGCGCGAGCACTGCTCGGTGGGAGTGAGCATGGACGACGCGGCGATCCGAGACCCGGGCGTCTTCATGGAGTGCCTGGCCGAGGGCTTCGCCGAGATCGGGGCGACCCCCGAGCCGCACCCCTTGGACCCCCTGGCCCGCTGACGTCGAGGTCCCGCACCACCCACGTGTGCCGAACCGACGACCCCGCCGCCTGCTGACGCTGCCAAGATGGTGGCCATGAGCGACGCAGACCCCTTCGCGACCATCATCGAGGAGTTCTACCCGTACCGGTCCCGCTACGAGGTGAACGAGACGATGCCCACCCGTGGGCGATCGCGCGAGGAGCTGCTGACCGAGCTGCGCACGATGGCGGCCGAAGAAGATCGGCTCGGAGACGCAGGCCGCTGCTCCGGCTCCATCTACTCCGGCGACCACGAGCACTACCACTTCTTGACCCAGGCCTTCGAGACGTTCGCCCACTCCAACGTGCTGCAGCGCGACATGTACCCGAGCGCCAACAAGCTCGAGGGCGAGATCGTGGCGATGACGCTCGACCTGCTCAACGCGCAGGCCGTCGCCGAGCACCACCCCGGACAGGAGCCGTGTGGCGTCCTCACGTCCGGCGGAAGCGAGAGCCTCATCAGCGCCGTGTACGCCTACCGGGAGTGGGCCCGCGAGGAGCGGGGCATCACCGAGCCGCAGATGATCATGCCGCGCACCGCCCACGTCGCCCTTGACAAGGGAGCCCACTACTTCGGCGTCGAGGTGCTGCACGCCCCGGTCGGACCCGACCTGCTCGTCGACGTCGACTGGGTGCGTGAGCACATCACCGACCGGACGATCCTGCTGGTCGGTTCGGCCGGCTCGTACCCCTACGGCCTCATCGACCCGATCAGCGCGCTGGGTGGGCTGGCCGAGGAGCACGGCATCGGGCTGCATGTCGACGGCTGCCTCGGGGGCTTCATCCTGCCGTGGGGCCAGCGCCTCGGCTACGACATCCCGCCCTTCGACTTCACCGTGCCCGGCGTGACGTCCCTCTCGGCGGACACGCACAAGTACGGGTACGCGCTCAAAGGCACGTCCGTTCTCATGTACCGAGACAAGAACCTGCGCAGGCACCAGTACTTCACCGCGCCGGACTGGCCGGGCGGCCTGTACCTCTCGCCCGGCATCTCCGGGAGCCGGTCCGGTGGGTTGATCGCGGCGACGTGGGCCTCCATGGTGTCCCTGGGCAGCCAGGGCTACCTGGAGGTGGCCGAGGCGATCTTTCGCACCGCGGCGTCCATCCGCGCCCGCGTGGAGTCGATCCCCGAGCTTCAGGTGATGGGCGACCCGACCTTTCTCGTGGCCTTCCGGACCAACCCGCAGCACCTCGACGACATGTCCATCTTCCACGTCAACGACGCGCTCATCCAACGGGGCTGGCGGATGAACGCGCTGCACCTGCCACCTGCCCTGCACTTCTGCGTGACACGACCGAACACGCAGCCCGGCGTCGCCGAGCAGTTCGGCCGTGACCTGCGCGCGGCGGTCGAGTACGCCGCGAACCCCGCAGCCGACGCCCCGCGGTCCGGAGCCCTCTACGGGTTCGGCGGGACCCCGGAGGGCACAGCCGCCCTCGATGGACTGCTCACCGCCGGCCTCGACCTGATGTACGCCTTGCCCCCGAAGGGCGTCTGAGCACGATGGGACGGCCATGGGTGCTGGCCGTCGACCTCGGCACCGGCGGCCCGAAGGTCGGGGCGGTCGGGCTCTCTGGACAGATGTACGCCACGTCGTTCACCGCCGTCCCGACCGTGCAGACCGAGGACGGCGGAGCTGAGCAGGACGTGGCGCTGTGGTGGGAGGGGATCCGCCGCGGCGTACGCGGGTTCATCGCCGACGGGGTCGTGGACGGCAACGACCTGCATGCCGTCGGGCTGACCAGCCAGTGGTCGTCGATCGTGCCCGTGGATGCCGACGGCGACCCGGTGGGTCGCTGCCTCATGTGGTCTGACCACCGCGGCGCGCCGCACGCCGAGGATGCCGTCGGCGGTCTCGTAGCGGGGCTGTCCCCGGCCGTGGTGGCGCAGTCGATCCGCTACTCCGGCACCGTCCCGCTCGTGACCGGCGAAGACCCGTTGGGCCACGAGCTCTTCCTGCGTCACCAACGGCCGGAGCTCTACGGGCGCGTCCGGGCGCTTCTCGAACCGGTCGACTACCTCGGCCTGCGGTTCACCGGCAGCGTGGCCGCGACACCGGCGTCGCAGTTCTTCGCCTCGGTCGTCGACAACCGTTCCGGACGAAACCCGGTCTACGTGCCCGCGCTCGTCCGGCGTCTCGGTCGCGACGCCTCGCTGCTTCCCCCGCTGCGTCCGACCGGGTCGGTGCTCGGCACCGTGCAGCCCGAGGTCGCCGCCGACCTCGGGGTACGTGAAGGAGCACCGGTCGTGTGCGGCGTGCCGGACTTCTTCGCCGCCTACCTGGGCTCAGGCGCCGTGGGGGAGTACCAGGCGCACGTCGCGGTCAGCACGACGTCGTGGCTGACCTGCCGCGTGCCCGGCAAGAAGGTCGATCCCCGCCGCATGATGGCGTCGGTTCCGGGTGTCGTCGCAGGGTCGTACCTGATCATCAACGACCAGGCCGCCGCCGGGTACTGCCTGCGCTGGTGGATGGACCGGCAGGCCGAGGTGGCGGCGTCGGTCGATGCCGTCGCCCCTGGCTACCCGACCGTGCTGGCCGACGCCGCGAACGTGCCACGCGGGTCTGACGGCGTCATCTTCTTGCCGTGGCTGCGCGGCGAGCACACCCCGGTGGACGACCGCTCGGCGCGCGGGGGGTTCGTCAACGTGTCCGCCCGCAACGGCGTCCCGCACATGACGCGCGCTGTGCTCGAAGGGGTGGCGCTGAACGGTCGGTGGCTGCTCAGCGCGGTCGAGAGCTTCACCAAGAAGCCCTTCGGCTCGATCCGGATCCTGGGTGGAGGTGCGCAGGCCGACCTCTGGTGCCAGATCTACGCCGACGTCCTCGGCATCCCGGTCGAGCGCGTGGCCGACCCGATGTTCGCCCAGCTTCGGGGTGCCGCCATGCTCGCGCTGATCGGACTGGGCGAGACGACGCTGGACGAGGCCGCCGCCCTCGTGCCGGTCAGTGACCGGTTCGTGCCCGAACCCGGCAGCCGCGACGTGTACGACCCGCTGTTCGCCGAGTTCACCGGGATCTTCAAGAGCCTGCGCAAGCACCACCGCAGCCTCAACGCGTAGCGGTCAGGACCTCTCGCGGGGCAGCATCCCGGTCACCAGGCCACCGTCGACGACGAACTCGCTACCGGTGGAGTACGTGGCGCCGCTGACAATGAACAGAACCATGCGGGCGACCTCGTCCGCGGTTCCGAATCGGGGGATGGGCTGGTTGCCGGTGATGGTTTCCTCGTCCCAGTGCGCGGTCATCGGCGTGTCGATCGGGGCCGGGTGCACCGAGTTGACCCGGATGTTCTCCCGGGCCAGCTCCAGCGCCGCCGCCTTGGTCAGCCCGCGCACGCCCCACTTGCTGGCGACGTAGGACGACAGCAGCCCGTACCCGGACAGGCCCGCGGTCGAGGAGATGTTGACGATGCTGCCGCCTCCGGCGCGGCGCAACGACGGGATCGCCGACTTGATGCCGAGGAACGTGCCGAGCAGGTTCACGTCCAGCACCCGGTGGAACGACTCGGTCGTGGTGGCTTCGATGGGGGACGGCTCGACGATGCCCGCGTTGTTGACCAGCGTCGAGATCGGGCCGAAGGCCTCCTCGGCTGCGTTGACCGCGGCCATCCAGTCCGACTCCGACGTCACGTCCAGGTGAACGGCGCGACAGGCGTCGCCGAGGGAGTCCGCGGTCGCCGTGTTCTCGGCGTCCAGCACGTCCCCGATCACCACCCGGGCACCTTCGGCGACGAATAGCGCGGCCTCGGCGGCACCCATGCCGCGTGCGCCGCCGCTGATGAGGGCGACATGTCCGTCCAGCTGTCCCATGCCCCCACCGTAGGGCTCGTGCGGGTCAGTCGATCCACAGCATCTCGTAGACGACGTCGTTGCATGCGCACCACGCGCGGCCTGCTGTCATCGCCGGGCTCGGCTCCGACACCGTCGCCGGCGTGGGTTCTAGCTGCGGCGGAAGCAACATCGCTGTTGCGGGCATCACCATCAGGCCGGTGACCAGCGTGCCGGTCGCTACCAGACCGATGACTGTTCGGCGGGTGATCCTCATGTCTCCTCCTCGGGTGAGCCCGCGCAGGAGCTCAACGCCCCGCATGCCATGGCTGACGCCCACGGCGTTCTCGCGGTACGGGCGCACATGCGCGGAGACCTGGAGCGCGCACTGGAGCTCAACGCGCTGTCGATGAGGGAGGCGGACTCCTGCGGGGCCGACCAGTCGGTGCTCATGGCCTATGTACGAGGGTCTGCCACCTTGTTGGAGCAGGGCCGCTACCGCGACTCGGTGAGCATGGCGGCCGATGCTCGCGTCCAGGCGACGACGAAGGGCCTTGCACGCCTCGACGACCGATGGATGGCAGGCAACGAGGCCGAAGCCCTGGAGGCGCTCGGGCGGTGGGACGAGGCTGAGGCTCTGCTGCAGGGTGCCCTCGCCTCCGGCCTTCCGGACGACCGCGACACCGGCACCGAGACCGTGCTGGCGCGCCTGCTCGTAAGTCGCGGGGACCCGGCCGCACCAGAGCTTGCGGACGCTCTGCGCGCGACTCCGGAGTCAGCGCTCTACGAGCCTCAGACGCGGGTGGCACTGATCTGCTCCCTCGCGCTGTTCGAGCTGTCGCGGGGGGAGCCTCGACGGTGCCTGGACGTGCTCGCCGACCAGCTGCCGGGCGATCTGAGCCCGGGCAGCTCTCGTACTGGGTCTGGGACGCCTTGCCGATCGCTGCCGCCGCGATAGCGTGCCTGGGCGGTCACGACGACGACGCGTGGTTCGACTCGCTCCGGGTCGCTGCGGGTGCGGCGACGAGCGCACGCAAGCGGGTCGCACGTGCCCTTGTTGACGCCGAGCTGGCGGGAGTGCGGGCCCAGGCGGTGCTGCCGGCCTGGCTCGCGGTCGTCCAGATGGGTGACGCCGTGCCCGCCTACGAGCGGGCCTACGCGCTCTACCGATATGCCAAGGCCAGCCTGGAGTCCGCCGGGCATGAGGCGGCAAGCGCCGACCAGGCGGACGGGGGCGAGGCCGGTCGAGAGACCCTCGCCGCCTGGATGGCCGAGTCGGGCACGCTGGCCGCGCAGATGGGTGCCGCACCGTTGCTCAGCCGGCTGACCACCCTGTCTCGCCGCCACCACCTGTCGCAGCTCTCGATCCCGCGCCACCGAGCCGCCTCGTCCGGATCGCCGTCGGCGGCACACGGGTTGACTGAGCGGGAGCAGGACGTGCTCAGGCTGGTGGCTGACGGACGCACCAACACCGAGATCGCCCGCGAGCTCTACATCAGCCCGAAGACCGCCAGCGTGCACGTCTCCCACATCCTGGCCAAGCTCGGCGTCGCGAGCCGCACAGAGGCAGCGGCGACGGCGTTTCGGGAGGAGCTGGTGGAGGTCAGCCACGCCTGAGGCAGCGTTCGGCGCGAACCCTCGCGCGTGCCCTAGGCTGCCCACATCTGAACGGGCGGTGAACGAGGAATGAACCTCCTGGCGTGGGCACGCGGCTACGACCGCGCGTGGCTGCGGGGCGACATGACCGCCGGCGCAATCGTCGCGGCACTCGCGGTGCCGCAGTCGCTGGGCTATGCCGCCATCGCCGGCGTGCCGGTGCAGGTCGGTCTGTACGCGGTGCCGACCGCGCTGCTGGCCTACGCCATCTTCGGGACGTCGCGCCAGCTGGTGGTGGGGCCGGTCTCGACCGTGTCCGTCTTGTCCGGCTCGCTTGTGGCCAGCCGGGCACCGGAGACCGAGGCCGAGGCTGTGGCATACACCGTGGCGCTCGCACTCGGGTCAGGCCTGGTGCTGATCGCGCTCGGGCTGCTGCGCATCGGCTGGATCGCAGAGTTCCTCTCCAAGCCCATCGTCACCGGGTTCGTGTTCGGGCTCACCATCCTGGTGATCGTGGGGGAGATCCCGAAGATGGTTGGGGTGCCCGTCCCCGACGAGGACGTGCTCGGACGCATCGCCGCCCTCGCCGGTGGCTTCCTTGTCGACTGGGACCTGGCCACCACGGCGATCGCGCTGGTGTCCCTGGGGGTGCTGTTCGGTCTCGGAGCGGTCTGGCCGAGGGTGCCGTGGGCGCTGGTGCTCGTCGTCGCCGCCATCGTCGCGTCCAGCGTCGCCGACTGGGAAGGCCTCGGCATTGCCGTGGTCGGCGAGGTGCCTGCCGGGCTGCCAGTGCCCGGGGTGCCGGATGTGGGCGTCGGTGACCTGGGCTGGCTGCTGGGGGCCGGTGCCGCCCTGGCGCTGGTCGGCCTGGCCGAGGGCCTCAGCGCGGCCCGCCTCTTCGCCGCCCGCGGGGGCTACCGGATCGACGCCGACCAAGACCTCGTCGCCAGCGGTGCGGCCAACCTTGCCAGCGGGCTCTTCGGTGGTCTCGGAGTGGCGGGCAGCCTGTCGAAGACGGCGGCGGCGGCCACCGCCCACGGGCGCACGCAGGCCACCGGGGTGACCACCGCCGTGCTGGCGTTGGTCGTGATCGCGGCCTTCGCGCCGACGCTCTCGCCCCTTCCGCTGGCCGTGCTCAGCGCGATCGTCGTGCACGCGGTCTGGGGTCTGCTCGACCTGGACGCACTGGCGCGGTACCGGCAGGTGCGCCGCCTGGACTTCGTCGCGGCTGTCGCCGCCGGCGTGGGTGTGCTGGCGCTGGGTCCGCTCCCGGGGCTTGGCCTGGCGATCGGGATGTCAGTGCTGGGGCTGGTGTACCGGTCCAGCCGGGTGAAGGTCGACGCCCTGGGTCGTATCGAGGGGGAGAAGGCCGCCTGGGGCAGCCTGACCAACCATGCCGAGCGCCGCACGGTCCCCGGCATCCTGGTGCTGCGGCTCGACTCGCCCGTGTTCTGGGTCAACGCGATGACCTGCCAGGACGAAGTTCTCGCCCACGTCGACGACGCGACGGGCGTGCAGGTCGTCATCATCGACATGGAGGCCACCAACGTCCTCGACACGACCAGCGTCGACATGCTGGCTGAGCTGGTCGAGACGCTGCACACCCGTGACATCGACGTCTACTTCGTTCGGGTTCGCTACCCGGTGCGTGAGCTGTTGCGCCGGTCGGGCGTCATGTCCCAGATCGGCGAAGACCACGTCTGGCACTCGATCTCGCAAGGGGTGAGACGGGCCCGTGCCGACCACGGCATCGTCGCGAAGCCGGAGCCGGCTCCGGGCTACGACCCGAGCCGAGCGCACATCCCGCCGTCGGGAGAGGACGAGTTCGGCCACCGCTGGAGCCCCTTCGGGCCGTGACCTCGCCACCTCTGCTCCCGGGCCTGGCGTCGCTGCGCGGCTACCAGCGGGGATGGCTACGCGGAGATGTGATCGCCGGCATCACCGTCGCCGCCTACGCCGTGCCTCAGGTGATGGCCTACGCCGAGCTGGCCGGGCTGCCCGCGGTCGTGGGTCTCTACGCGATCCTCGTGCCGCTGGTGGTGTACGCGCTGCTCGGGTCGTCACGCCAGCTCTCGGTGGGTCCGGAGTCGACGACCGCTCTGCTCACCGCAGCCGCGATCGCCCCTTTGGCCGCCGGCGACCCGGCCCGCTACGCCGCGCTCACCGCGCTGCTGTGCCTGCTCGTGGCCGGCTACTGCGTGGTCGCCTGGGGGCTGCGCCTCGGGTTCGTCGCCGACCTGCTGTCGCGGCCGGTGCTGGTCGGGTACCTCACCGGTGTCGCGCTGACCATGATCGTGGGCCAGCTCGGCACCCTCACGGGCGTCGAGGTGGAGCGGGGCTCGGTGACCGAGCGGCTGGCGTCGTTCGCAGCCAACCTCGACACCCTCGACGCAGCGACGACCGTGCTGTCGTTGGGCACGCTGGCGCTGCTTCTGGCGATCCAGCACTGGTTCCCGAAGGCGCCAGGGCCGCTGATCGTGGTGCTCGGTGCGTCAGCCCTTGTCGCCCTGCTCGGATGGACCGACCAGGTCGAGGTCGTCGGCACCGTCCCCTTCGGCCTGCCCGACATCGCGGTTCCGGACGTCGTCGCCTCCGACATCGGGCTGCTGGCTCTCCCGGCGCTCGGCCTGATGATCGTCGGCTACACCGACAACGTGCTCACGGCCCGGTCATTCGCCCACCGTCGCCGCGAGGAGGTCGACGCGAACGCCGAGCTCCTGGCGCTCGGCGCCTCCAACTTCGGGGCCGGGCTGACCCAGGGCATGCCGGTGAGCAGCAGCGGGTCGCGTACTGCGTTGGGCAGCGCCGCGGGAAGCCGCACCCAGGTGTACTCGCTGGTGATGCTCGTCGCGATCGTCGTGACGCTGCTGCTGCTGCGTCCGGTGCTGGAGTACTTCCCGCTCGCCGCCCTTGGCGCGCTCGTCGTCTACGCCGCGCTGCGGCTCATCGACCTGCCCGCGTTCGGTGCGCTGTGGCGCTTCCGCACCGCCGAGCTGGCGCTGGCGCTGGCCACCACGATCGCTGTGCTCGCCCTCGACATCCTCACCGGGGTGCTCGTCGCCGTCGGGCTCTCGGTGGTCGAGCTGCTCTACCGGGTCGCCCGCCCGCACGACGCCATCGAGGGCCTCGTGCCGGGACTCGCAGGGATGCACGACGTGGACGACTACCCGGAGGCGCAGACAATCCCGGGGCTGGTCGTGTACCGCTACGACAGCCCGCTGTTCTTCGCCAACGCCGCCGACTTCCGCCGTCGGGCAGTCGCTGCCGTGGACGAGACGTCGAGCACCGACGGCCCGGTGCGGTGGTTGCTGCTCAACGTCGAGGCGAACGTCGAGATCGACAGCACCGCCGTGGCTGCGCTGGAGGAGCTTCGGCTGCAGCTGGCCGACCGCGGTGTGCTGCTCGCCCTGGCACGCGTCAAGCAAGACCTCGCCGTCCAGCTCGCCCGCGGAGGCTTCCTGCACCGCGTGGGAGCCGAGCGCATCTTCCCGACGCTGCCGACTGCGTTGGAGGGCTACCGCGAGTGGGCCGAGCAGCTACCGTCGACGGATGCGCCTGAGTGACACCTTGACCTCCTCGGCCGACGGCTGGACGCTGGTCGAGACCGGGTGGGACGCCGAGCACGCCCTGGCAGTCGGGTCGAACTTCATGGTCGGCAACGGCTACCTCGGGTACCGGGGGACAGCCCCCGACGAGAGCGCGGACGGCTACGTCGCTCTCGTGGTGAGCGACACCTACGACATGGCCGACGGGCATTGGCGCGAGCTGTGCACCGTTCCCAACCCGCTGGTCGTGCGGGCCAGCGTGGACGGGGTGCCGGTGACGGTCGCCGACGCCGATCACGTGCAGACCAGCCTCGACCTGCGCAGCGGCGAGTTCCGCCAGCAGATCTCCTGCCGGGCGGGTGAGGCCCGCATCGTCGTCACCGTGCGGCGGGTCGCCAGCGCCGTCGACCTGCACCTGCTGGCGCAGCGGTGGGAGGTGACCAGCGACCGCACCGTGGACGTCGTCCTCGAGACCGACCTCGACACGCAGGTGTGGAGCCTCAACGGCAACCACTTCGCCGACATGCAGGTCACCGACGGCGTCGCCGTCGGGCACACCGTCGAGCGGGGCACCACCGTGGTGGTGGCCCAGCATGTCGCCGGCCCGACAGTGGCCACCCTGACGCCCGAACGGGGGGTCGTGGTCGAGACAGTGGCCTCGGTCTGGACGTCCAACGACCACCATGACCCGCAGGAGCAGTCGCGTGCCGGCCGCAGCGCCGCCGCCAGGCGCGGGTACGCCGCCGTCGCCGAGGACAGCGCGCAGGAGTGGGGCCGCATCTGGGACCGCGCGGACGTGATGATCGACGGGCCCGTCGTCGACCAGGCCGCGCTTCGCTTCTGCGCCTACCACAACCGCATCGCGACCCCCGCACACACCGACCACCTGCCGGTCGGTGCTCGCGGGCTGTCGTGCCAGGCCTACCAAGGTGCGGCCTTCTGGGACCAGGAGGTCTACAACCTGCCGGTCTTCTTGTGGACCGAGCCCGAGATCGCGCGCCGGCTGCTGGTGTACCGGCACCGCACGCTCGACGGTGCCCGGCGCAAGGCCGCCCGGCACGGGTACGACGGGGCGTTCTATGCCTGGATCTCCGGCGACACCGGCGACGAGTTGTGCCCCGACGTGTTCTTCGCCGACGTGCTGACCGGCCGCCCCATCCGCAACCACTTCAACATCTGGCAGATCCACATCTCGCCCGACATCGTTACCACGATCGACCAGTACGTGCGGGTCACCGGCGACGAGCAGTTCGTCGTCGAGCACGGCGCCGAGATGGCCTTCGAGGTGGCTCGGTTCCTGCGTTCGCGGGTGCTGCTGGACGAGCGGCACGACACCTACCACTGCGTCCGGCTGCTCGGTCCGGACGAGTGGCACGAGAACGTCGACGACAACGCGTTCACGAACTACCAGGTGCGTACTGCTCTCGACGTGGCCGTGCGGATGCACGCGTGGCTGGCCGAGAACCACCCCGCAGCGCTCGACGACCTCGCCAGCCGCCTGGTGCTCGAACCCGACGAACCAGCGGCGTGGGCGCGTATCCGCGACCACCTGCTGCTGCCCCAGCCCGACCCCGAGACACGGTTGATCGAGCAGTTCACCGGCTTCTTCGAGCTCGAGGACGTCACCCCGGACGACCTGCGCGCTCGCCTGCTGCACCCGGAGGAGTACTGGGGCTGGCCCAACGGTGTGGCCGTGCGCACCCAGGTGGCCAAGCAGGCCGACGTCCCCGTCCTGCTGTGGCAGCACCGGGACGAGTTCAACGACGACGTGGTCGAGGCGAACTACCGCTACTACGAGCCGCGCTGCTCGCACGCGTCGACCTTGAGCCACCCGCCGTTCGGCTTCGTCGCGCTGCGCGCCGGAGACGTCGAGGCCGCGCTCGCCCACTTTCGGGCTACTGCGACAGTCGACCTGCTCACCACGGCACACGCCGTCGTCGGCGGCACGTTCATCGGTGGCATCCACACGGCTGCCTGTGGTGGGGCCTACCAGCTGGCGGTGCAGGGGTTCGGTGGCCTCGACGTGGTCGACGGCACGCTGTCGGTCGATCCGGTGCTGCCCGCGGACTGGTCGGGGATCAGCTACCCCGTGGCGTTCCGCGGCCGCTCGCTGCGCGTGACGGTGGATGGCGACGACGTCGACGTCGCACTGGTGTCCGGCGACCCTCTCGAGGTCACCATCCGAGGCGAGCGGCAACCAGCTCGGTCATGACCTCGGTCGCCCCGCCGCCGATCCCGAGGATGCGCGCATCGCGGTAGTGCCGCTCCACCTCGGTGCCCCGCATGTAGCCGAGTCCGCCGTGCAGCTGGACCGCCTCGTCGACGACGTGGTCGCAGGCGGCGACGGCGGTGTTCTTCGCCAGCGCAGCCTCTGCCACGACCTCCTCGCCGGCAACATGCCGGAGCACCACCTGCCGGGTGTAGGTGCGGGCCACATCGACCTGGCGGTACATCTCCACCAGCCGGTGTCGCACGACCTGCCTCGACGCCAGCGGGCGGCCGAACGTCTCGCGGGCGCGCACCCACTCCAGCGTCAGGCTCAGGCAACGCTGGGCGGTGGCGTAGGCCTGCACCGCCAGCGCGATGCGTTCGTCCACGAACTGCGTCGCCACCTGCACGAAGCCAGAGCCCTCGGCGCCCACGAGGGACGAGGCGGGCACCCGCACGTCGCTGAACGCGATCTCGGCAGTGTCGGAGCACTGCCAACCCATCTTCGGCAACGCTCGGCGAGACACCCCGGGGGCGTCGGTGGGGATCACCAGCAGCGACAGCCCGCCGTGGCCGTTCCCACCGGTGCGCACCACCGTCGTGAGGAAGTCAGCCCGCATACCGGAGGTGATGTAGGTCTTGGACCCGTTGACCAGGTATGAGTCGCCATCACGCACCGCGCGGGTGCGAATCGCGGCGACGTCCGACCCGCCGTCCGGCTCGGTGACGGCGAGCGCCGCGATGGCCTGTCCGGCCAGCACGGGCCGGACGAAGCGGTCGATGTGGCTCGGATTGGCAGCTGCCACGATGTGCGGGAGCGCGATGCCGTGCGTGAGCAGGCCTGCGACCAGGCCACCGGAGCCTCCGGAGAGCATGATCTGCTCGGTCACCACGACGGAGTCCAGGGCGTCGCCGCCACTGCCTCCGACCGACTCGTCGAAGCCCACACCGAGCAGCCCCGCGCTGCTCGCGGTCACGTGCAGGCTGCGCGGGATCTCCCCGCACTCCTCCCATTCCTCGAGATGGGGGAGCACCTCGCGGGTCGTGAACGTGTGGACCGTCTCGCGCAGAGCACGACGCTCCGGCGTGGTGTCGGGGTCGCTGAGCACGCCGCCATCGTGCCACTGCGGTGTGGCGGCGATTCAGGGACGAATCGGGGAGTTCCCCGATGGTGCCGCCGACTCAGCGTCGCGATGATGGGGGAATGAACGCCACACGGTCCACCGGACTTGTCCGCCCTCGCGACGAGCGCATGATCGCCGGGGTGTGCGCAGGGCTCGCCCGTCGGTTCGGCCTCTCCGCCACCACCGTGCGGGTGCTCTTCGTGCTCTCCCTGCTGCTGCCCGGACCCCAGCTGCTGGTGTACTTGGTGCTGTGGGTACTGATGCCGGACGAGCCCTGGGCCTGACCTTCGAGGTCGTCCCGATCACCAAGCCCGACGACCTCAACGTCATCGTCGGTCAGGCGCACTTCGTCAAGACCGTCGACGACCTGCACGAGGCGCTCGTGGGGATCAGCCCCCACCTGAAGTTCGGGGTTGCCTTCTGCGAGGCTTCGGGGCCGCGTCTGGTGCGCCGCTCCGGCAACGACGACGTGCTCGTCGACCTCGCGGTGCGCGGCGCGCTCGACATCGGTGCGGGGCACAGCTTCGTGATCATGCTCGACCACGGGTTTCCGCTCAACGTGCTCAACGCGGTCAAGGCCGTCCCGGAGGTGTGCGGCATCGTCGCCGCCACGGCGAACCCGCTGCAGGTAGTGGTCGCCGTGACCGACCTCGGCCGAGGAGTGGTCGGGGTGATCGACGGCGGGTCCCCGCTGGGGGTGGAGACACCGGACGACGTCGCCGATCGGCGCGAACTGCTGCGGGTCATCGGCTACAAGCTGTGACGGTGTTCGACCTGTTCGACCCACCGCCCGACGACGCCAAGGTTCCCGCGGTCGCCACGGCGCTGGGCGTGCCCGGCATCGTCGACATCCACGTCCACCTGCTGCCGCAGCGGCTGCAGGCCCGCATCTGGGCGTACTTCGACAGTACCGGGCCGCTGCTCGGACGGCCGTGGCCGATCCGCTACCGCTGGGCCGTGCCCGACCTAGTCGCCCATCTGCGCAACATGGGGGTGCTCCGGTTCTCCACGATGCCGTACGCGCACTAGCCGGGCATGGCAGCCGATCTGTGCCGGCACTCCCTGTCGCTCGCCGAGGAGTACCCCGAGGTTCTGCCGACCCTGACGTTCTTCCCCGAGCCGGACGCCGCGACCTATGTGGCCGACGCCGTGGCAGCCGGGGCCCAGGTCGCCAAGGTGCACCTTCAGGTCGGGGACTTCGACCCGCGCGAGCCGGTGCTCGACCCGGTGTGGGGCCTGCTGGCCGACGCCCGCATCCCGGTAGTCATCCATGCGGGGTCAGGGCCGATGCCTGGCCGCTTCACCGGGCCGATGGCACTGGCGCACGTGCTGGACCGCCACCCGAACCTCCTCGCCATCATCGCCCATCTCGGGGCGCCGGAGACCAGCGGCTTCCTCGACCTGGTCGAGTCCCGGGACAACACCTACCTCGACACGACGATGTCGTTCACCGCGTTCATGAACGAGATGCATCGAGTGAGCGACGCCGAGGTCGAACGGCTGGCTGCCGTCGGCGACCGAGTGCTGTTCGGCAGCGACTTCCCGAGCATCCCCTATCCCTACGCGCATGCCGTGGAGGCGCTCGTCGGTCTCGGACTAGGCGAGGACTGGCTACGTGGCGTCCTCTGGGGCAACGCCGCGCGCCTGCTGGGTCTGAATGCACTGGACGACTCCGTGGCGTAGGGCGACCATCAGGAAGGAGGTGGGGGAGGTGGCGGCCACGCTGGTGCGTTGTCCCGTCTGCTCGGCCGAGTTGGTGCCGAGCATGGTCGACCCGACGACAGGGATGGTCGAGTGCTCGTGCGGCCATCGCGCCGATGCCCACTTCGTCAACGAGGCGGCCTATCTGGAGGCTCGCCTTGCGTGGGTTCGGGACCGCATCCGCGACGGCGACGTCGCTCCCCGCGCCGCAGCCGTGCCGGGGATGGACGCCGCAGTGCCCACCGCGCCGTCCCGGATGCCGATGCAGACGATCCTGCTGAGTATCGGCGCACTGCTTCTTGTCGCTGCGGCCTCGGTGTTCACCGCCGTGGCCTGGCCGCGGCTGGGGGGCGCCGGGCAGGTGGGCATCGTGCTGCTCGTCACCGGGGTCGTCACGTCGCTAGCCATCATTCTGCGAGCCCGGCTGCGCGGAACAGCTGAGGCGCTGGCCGCCCTGGCCTTCGGCCTCGTGATCGTGGACGCCGTGGCCCTGCCCGCGCTGGGCTTGGCGCCGGAGGACTGGCTCGAGTCCGGCTCGCTGTTCTGGGTCGCCCTCTTCACCGCGCTGGCAGTTGCTGCCGTCGTGGCCGGTCGGGCGACAGGCCTGCGGTCATGGTCGTGGATGGGGTGGGGCAGCACTGCCGCCGCCCTCGGCGCCGTGACAGCGGCGCTGACCGAGTCCGCCCAGGAGACGGCGCAGCCCCTGGCGTTGGCCGTGTCCATCCTGTCCGTGGGCGGCGTGCTGCTCGTGACGGGCTCCTACGTCGTCGGGTGGGCGCGGGTCGACCGTGCCCCGATGGTTCTCGCCGGAGCGGTGGCGCTGCTGATCGGCCTCGGGGTCGCCGGAGGCATCTCCCTGGCCGGAGAGGCCGTCGGCGCTGCCGCGTTCACCAGCGGGATGACGGCGCTTGCGCTGGCTGGGATGGCCGCGGTGATGCCCACGGACGACGCGAGCCGGTCGGCCCGGCAGCTGGCCGGAGTCGGGGCCGTCGTCCTGGCCTCGGTTGCCGTGGGCCTGGCAGCCAGTCTGCTTCCGGACGGCATGGTCGTCGCGGTCGCGGTGGCGGCGCTGGGCGGCGGCTTGCTGCTCGCCGGGGTCGTGCGCGCCGGGAGCCTCATCGGTCTGCTGCCCGCCGTCCCGCTGTGGGCGACCTGGTCGGTCATGGTGCTCGCGGACGCCGACGAGGCGGTCATCGGCGTGTTCGCCCTGGCAGTGTCGCTGTCGCTGCTGGGCGCCGCCTGGGTGGGTGCCGGGAACCCCGGCCTGACATGGCTAGCGTGGCCGGCCGCGGTCGGCGGCTATGGCGCCTTCGCCCTGCTGGTGCCCGAGACCTACCCCACAGTGCTGGAGGCCTGGACCCTTCCTGCTGCGCTGCTGCTGGCGGTTGCCGGCGTGGTCAGCTGCCGCGGGCGTGAGACGTCCAGCCTGGAGATGGCCGCACCGGCCCTGTCGGTGGCGCTGCTGCCCAGCGCGTTCGCCACCTGGCTCTCGCCGTGGGTGTCTGACGTCTCCGGCGAGGCGACCGAGCACGTCGTGCGCCTCGTCGTCGTGCTCGTCGTCGGCGGCGTGCTGATGGTCGTCGGGGCGCGTCAGCATGCTGCCGGGGTTCTCGTCCCGGCTGCTGCCGCGGTTCTGCTGGCCGGGACGGCGCAGCTGTGGACCGGCCTGGCTACGCTGCCGAGGTGGGTCGCGCTCGCTCTGGTGGGGATCCTGCTGGTGCTGGCTGGGGCACGGTTCGAGTGGGTGCGCGACGAGGGGCGTCGGGCACGCCACTGCGTGCAGCAGATGGGCTGAGGTCCGAGGTCACCGTCGGGCGTGCCGGCGAGCACGAGCTGGCGCTGGTCGGGGCCCTGGTCGTCGACACCTACGTTGCGCAGGGATTCGTCGCTCCCGACAGCCCGTACCTGTCTGAGCTGCGCGACGTCGAGACCCGGTGGCGGGAGGCCGAGGTGCTGGTGGCGCGCGCAGCAGGCGCCGGCGTCGTCGCGACGGTCACGTTCTGCCTCGCGGGGAGCAGGTGGGCGAACATCGCCCGACCCGGCGAGGCCGAGTTCAGGATGCTTGCCGTGCGCCCCGATCTGCAGGGTCACGGCCTCGGATGCCTGCTGGTGCGCGAGTGTCTCGACCGGGCGGCTGCCGCCGGTGCCACCACCACCGTGATCTCGACCGAGCCCGAGATGGTGGTGGCCCAGCGAATGTACGAGCGCCTGGGATTCGTCCGTTCGCCGGAACGTGACTGGGCTCCGCGGCCCGGCATCGACCTGATCACCTACCGGCACGACGCGCACGACCAGCGCCGGCGTCCTAGATGACGAGCAGGCCCCTGTCGCGGAAGATGTCGCCTGCGGCCTTGACCTCGTCCTTCGAGGGCGGCTCGACCCCGTCCAGCGGGTAGTCCCAGTCCAGCGCCTCGTACTTCTGGGCGCCGAAGTCGTGGTAGGGGCTGATCTCGACCCTGTCGACGCCGTCGAGCGTGGTCACGAAGTCGGCGACGGCGGCGATGTTGTCCGGCTCGTCGGTGACACCAGGGACGAGCACGTACCGCACCCACATGCGACGGCCGGCGTCGGAGACCCGGCGGGCGAAGTCGAGAGTCGGCTTCAGCTCCCACGAGGTGACACGCCGGTAGGTTTCCGGCTTGCCCGACTTGATGTCGAGCAGCACCAAGTTGGTCAGCGCCAACAGCTCGTCGGAGGCGCGTTCGCCGAGCGAGCCGGCGGTGTCGAGCGCGGTGTGCATGCCGAAGCGCTCCTTGACGCCTCGGAACAGCTCGGTGACGAAACGGGGCTGTAGCAGCGGCTCGCCGCCGGAGACGGTCAGGCCGCCACCGGACACCGAGATGAATCGGGCGTACTTGCCGATGTCGGTGAGCACCGTCTCCACGTCGACGTGCTCACCCATCCGCATGTTCCACGTGTCCGGGTTGTGGCAGTACAGGCAGCGCAGGGGGCACCCGGACAGGTAGACGGTGTAGCGGACACCGGGGCCGTTCACCGAGCCGACGGTCTCGGTGGAGTGCAGGTACCCCTTGACGCTCCCATCGGCCTGCGCGGCGTCCTCGTGGTCGAGGAAAGAGGCAGGCTGGTGGACGCGCGCGTCGAGGTCCAGCGGCACGGGACGGCTGTCGGTCACTGACCTATCGTCGCCCACGCTGCCACTGGACCCAAACGCAACGGTCGTTCAGGAGCGGTCAGACCGACTCTTTGGCTCCACGACGGCGCGAGGAGACGACGAGCGCGGTGCCACCGGCGAGCAGGCCGCCCCCAGCAACCAGCAGCGCCGCGGTCTGCGCACCCGTGGCGGGCAGACCGGACGTCGTCGTGGTGGTCGTCGTGGTGGTCGTGGTGGGCGGTGTCTCCTCACCGGGCGGCGGAGGCGGAGTGTCGCTGTTCGGCGGGTTGGCGCACACCGAGGTCGCCGGCGGGTAGGTCGCCGTAATCGTCTGCGTCGGGTTCACCTCGAAGGTGGCAGTGATGCTCTCGCGCGCCCACAGGAAGCCGTCGTCGGCCTCGACCCAGTCGCCGTCCTCGTTCAGGATCCAGCCCGGCCAGTCCGGCGGGTTGTCGTTGGCGCCCGGCCACAGGATGTTGTTGCCCGACAGCGTGCCGTTGGCGTCGAGCGTGCGAACGTAGACGAAGTCGTCACCCTCGGGGTTCTGCAGCGTGATGGTGAGGGTCTCACCGGCGAACTCCGGGCCGAAGTCGACCTGGAAGCTGAAGTACGGGATGTCACCGACGCATACCGCGGAGGCGCTGGCCGGGATCTCCGGTGGGTACTCCGGAGTCTCGGCGTCCTGCGCCATCGCGGCGCCTGCAGTCGCTGACAGAGCGAGGGCTGAGACCCCCACCAGTGCCATCCGGCGCAGTGCGCCGCTTATGCCAGTAGCCATTGTTGTTCGCCCCGTTCGTCGACAGTTCACCACAGTCGCTTCAGGCTACGCCCGTAAGGGGCGGGCAACCGTCAGCCGTTCAGCCGACTTCCGCGGCGTGATGTTGCTAGAGGTTCATGTGGAACGTGCGACCGATGACGTCCTTCTGCTGCTCCTTGGTGAGCCGTACGAAGTTGACGGCGTACCCGGAGACCCGGATGGTCAGCTGCGGGTAGTTCTCCGGGTGCTCCATCGCGTCGAGGAGGGTGTCGCGGTTGAGGACGTTGACGTTCATGTGGAAGCCCTCGGCGGACATGTACCCGTCCATGATGCCGACCATCGTCGCGGTCTTCTCCTCCGGCGTCTTGCCCAGCACGCTGGGCATGAGCGACGCCGTCAGCGAGATGCCGTCCTCGGAGTCCTCGTAGGGCAGCTTCGCCACCGACAGGGCCGCGGCGACCAGGCCCTTCTTGTCGCGCCCGTGCATCGGGTTGGCGCCGGGGGCGAACGGCTCGCCCTTGCGACGACCGTCCGGGGTGTTGCCGGTCTTCTTGCCGTACACGACGTTGGACGTGATCGTGAGCACCGACTGGGTGTGGGTCGCGTTGCGGTAGGCGGGGTGCTCGCGCACGTGCTCCATGAACCGCTCGACAATGCCGACGGCGATCTGGTCGACGTCGTCGTCGTTGTTGCCGAAGCACGGGAAGTCGCCCTCGGTCTCGAAGTCGACGATCAGTCCCGTCTCGTCGCGGATCGGCCTGACGGTGGCGTACTTGATGGCCGACAGGCTGTCGGCGAGCACCGACAGGCCGGCGATGCCGCAGGCCAGCGTGCGCGCCGGTGCGTAGTCGTGCAGCGCCATCTCGATGCGCTCGTAGGCGTACTTGTCGTGCATGTAGTGGATGACGTTGAGCGCGTTCACGTACACGCCGGCCAGCCAGCTCACCATCGTGTCGAGCTTGGCGACGACCTCGTCGTAGTCCAGGACGTCGCCGGTCACCGGGTCGCCGATGTCGGCAATATGCGTACCGGAGATCTCGTCCCGTCCGCCGTTGAGCGCGTACAGCAGCGCCTTGGCCAGGTTGACCCGAGCGCCGAAGAACTGCATCTGCTTGCCCACCGGCATCGCCGACACGCAGCAGGCGATGGCCGTGTCGTCGCCGAAGCGGGGCCGCATCATCTCGTCGTTCTCGTACTGGATGGACGAGGTGTCGATCGACACCTGGGCGGCGAACTCCTTGAAGCCCTGCGGCAGCGCCGGTGACCAGAAGACGGTCAGGTTCGGCTCCGGAGCAGGGCCGAGGTTGTAGAGCGTCTGCAGGAAGCGGAAGGAGGTCTTGGTGACCAGCGGCCGGCCATCCTCGCCCATGCCGCCGATCGCCTCGGTCACCCAGGTGGGGTCACCGGAGAACAGCTCGTCGTACTCGGGCGTGCGCAAGAACCGGACGATGCGCAGCTTGATGACGAAGTCGTCGATGAGCTCCTGGGCGAACTCCTCGGTGATCGTCGCGTCGGCGAGGTCGCGCTCCACGTACACGTCGAGGAAGGTCGAGACCCGGCCCAGCGACATCGCGGCGCCGTTCTGCTCCTTCACCGCTGCCAGGTAGGCCATGTACAGCCACTGCACCGCCTCGTGAGCGGTGGTGGCCGGTCGGCGCACGTCGAACCCATAGCTGGACGCCATCTCCACGAGCTCACCGAGGGCGCGGATCTGCTCGGAGAGCTCTTCGCGGTCGCGAATCACGTCGTCGGTGGAGTGCAGGAACGCCAGAGCGTCCTTCTCCTGCTGCTTGCGCTCCAGCAGCCGGTCGACGCCGTAGAGGGCGACGCGGCGGTAGTCGCCGATGATGCGCCCGCGCCCGTAGGCGTCCGGCAGACCCGTGACGATCCCGGAGCGGCGCGCCGCCATGATGTCGGGGGTGTAGGCGTCGAACACGCCGTCGTTGTGGCTCTTGCGGTACTTGGTGAAGATCTCGGTGACGGCCGGGTCGGGCTCGTAGCCGTAGGCCTTGAGGCCGGCCTCGACCATGCGGTAGCCGCCGTTGGGCATGATCGCGCGCTTCAGCGGCGCGTCGGTCTGCAGGCCGACGATGAGCTCGTTGGGCTGGTCGATGTATCCCGGCGCGTGGCTCGTGATGGATGCCGGCGTGTGCACGTCGACGTCGAGGATCCCGCGCTCACGCTCGACCACCATGAGCTCGCTGAGCTTCGCCCAGATGCCCTGGGTGCGCTCGGTGGCCCCGGTCAGGAACGAGGAGTCCCCGGTGTAGGGCTCGTAGTTGGCCTGGATGAAGTCGCGGACGTCGACGGTGAGCCTCCACTGGGTCCCACGGAAGTCGCGCCAGGGGTCGATTCCGGTGTCGGCGTGGGTGCTCGCAGCAGCGGTGTCTGTCACGGTCGTCCTTCGGGGTAGGCAGTAGCGTCGAGGCGGGAACCCGCCAGGACAATCATGCCCCAACGAGCGGCAGTCAGACGTCGCCATTGGTCCGCTCTTCTGCGGCTGGACGGCCCATTCCGGCCTATTCGGGAACCATTCTCATGTCTAATGGCCCTGGCAGTCCTTCCTCGGCCCCTGTCCCATGGAGGCAGGACGTTCAACGGAGGTGCGGAATGAACCGTCGCATAGTCGTCGGGATCGATGGGTCAGCCGACAGCAAGCAGGCGCTGCGGTGGGCCATACGGCAGGCGGAGGTCAGCGGTGCCGAGGTGCGCGCGGTGTGTGCGTGGGAGGTGCCCGTCACGATCCTGCTGCTGCCGACGGCGACCGAGGATGACTACGCCGACCGGGCCGTCGCGGTGCTGGAGGAGACCCTCGCGGAGGTTGTCGGGGACAACCCGCCGGTCGTCGTACGCGCCGAGGCTGCGGAAGGCCGTCCAGCCAGGGTGCTGACCACCCGGTCGGAGGGCGCCGATCTGCTGGTCATCGGCAGCCACGGTCGCGGCGAGCTGCCGGGCATGCACCTGGGGTCGGTCGCGTCCTACTGCGTGCACCACGCGCCGTGCCCTGTCGTGCTGCTGCGAGGCACCCCCACATGACAGAGTGAGGGTGTGAAGTCTGGTATCGACCTGCGCTACGTCGACGCGGCGGTGCGCCCTCAGGACGACCTGTTCCGGCACGTCAACGGCGGATGGCTGAGCACCGCCGAGATCCCGTCGGACAAAGCCCGCTACGGCGAGTTCATGCGGCTGCGCGACGAGGCAGAGGCGCAGCTGCGAGGCATCGTCGACCGGTTGGCGGCCGGATCCTGGGAGGCCGGTTCGGACGAGCAGAAGATCGCCGACCTCTACCGGGCCTTCATGGACACCGACAGGATCGACTCGCTCGGCGTCGAGCCGCTGGTGCCGCTGCTCGCGCGAGTCGACGAGGTGGACAGCGTCGAGTCGCTCCTCAGCCTGGTCGGCCAGCTGGAGCGACGCGGCACGGCCGGGCTGTTCGGCAGCTACGTCGACACCGACCGGGGCGACTCCACCCGGTACCTGGTGTACCTGAACCAGGGCGGGCTAGGGCTGCCGGACGAGTCGTACTACGCCGACGAGCGGTTCGCGCAGATTCGCGTCGACTACGTCGCGCACGTCCAACGGCTGCTGGACCTCGCCGGGGTGGGAGACGGCGACGCCGCGCACCGGGTGATGGAGGTGGAGACCAGGCTCGCCACCGCGCACTGGGACCGGGTGGCCACGCGCGACGCGACGGCGACCTACAACCTGATGACCTATGCAGACCTCACCGCGCTCGCCCCGGCTTTTCCGTGGGGTGCCTGGTTGTCCGCCCTGGGCGCGAGTGAGTCCACGCTGGCCGAGGTCGTGGTACGCCAGCCCAGCTTCTTCGCAGCCCTGTCGTCCGAGCTGGGCGACGTCGACCTGGCCGCGTGGCGGGCGTGGCTGCGCTGGAAGGTGGTGCACTCGGCCGCCCCGTACCTGACCGAGGACTTCGTGGCGGAGAACTTCAGCTTCTACGGGCAGACGCTCAGTGGGGTCCCGCAGATCAGGGAGCGCTGGAAGCGGGGCATCTCACTCGTCGAGTCCGTCCTGGGGGAGGCGCTCGGGCGCCTGTACGTCGCCGAGCACTTTCCTCCGCACGCCAAGGCTCGGATGCAGGACCTGGTGGCCAACGTGGTGGCCGCCTACCGGGAGCGGATCAGCAACCTGGTGTGGATGACACCGGCGACGCGTTTCCGGGCCCTGGAGAAGCTGGCCGCCTTCACCCCGAAGATTGGCTACCCCGACACGTGGCGTGACTACTCCGCGCTCACGGTCGTCCCTGGCGACCTGCTGGGGAACGTGGCTCGGGCGGCCGCGTTCGAGACCGACCGCGAGCTGGCGAAGATCGGCAGCCCGGTCGATCGCGGCGAGTGGTTCATGACCCCCCAGACGGTCAACGCCTACTACAACCCCGGGCTCAACGAGATCGTCTTCCCTGCGGCGATCCTGCAGCCGCCGTTCTTCGACGTCGACGCCGACGACGCCGCCAACTACGGCGGTATCGGGGCGGTGATCGGGCACGAGATCGGCCACGGGTTCGACGACCAGGGCTCGAAGTACGACGGCGTGGGCAACCTGCACAACTGGTGGACCGACGACGACCGCACGGCGTTCGACGCGCGGGCCGCAACGCTGATCGAGCAGTACGACGCCTACGAGCCGGCGAACACCCCCGGCCACACCGTCAACGGCGCGCTCACGGTGGGGGAGAACATCGGCGACCTCGGCGGCCTCGCGATCGCCGCGCATGCCTACCGCATCGCGTTGGACGGGACGACGGCGCCGGTCCTCGACGGCCTCAGCGGCATGCAGCGACTGTTGTTCGGCTGGGCGCAGGTGTGGCGGGAGAAGTCCCGCAGCGAGGAGGCCATCCGGCTGCTGGCGATCGACCCGCACAGCCCGCCGGAGTTCCGCTGCAACGGCACGGTGCGCAACGTCGAGGAGTTCCACGAAGCCTTCGGGACCGTCCCGGGTGACGGTCTCTGGATGGAGCCTGACTCCCGAGTCGGCATCTGGTAGCGAGGTCCCGATGCAGTGGCTGTCCCGCGGCGAGCCGCACCTGCCGGCGGGGACCGGCTGGTTGACCCCGTTCGAGGAGCGGCGGGCGTCGTCCATGCGCTACACCAAGCGCCGCACCGAGTACCTCGTGCGACGGCTGACCGCCAAGCATGCGGTGCTGGCCACGCTCGGCTGGAAACCGGACGTGGCGACGTTGGCTCGGGTGTCGGTGCCGAACCGGCTGACCGGTGCCCCGTACGTTGAGATCGACGGCGAGCCGCTCGGCCTGGACGTCTCGCTGACCGACCGCGCCGGCTGGGGAGTGTGCCTGGTCGGCTCCGACATCGGGGCCGTCGGCTGCGACGTGGAGATCGTCGAGCCCCGTTCGGCCCGCTTCGTCTCGGACTTCCTGACTGCGGCGGAGGCCGACGTGGTCAGGTCGGCTCCGGACGAGGAGCAACGTCAGGTGCTGGCCAACCTCTTCTGGTCGGCCAAGGAGAGCGCGCTCAAGGTGCTGCGCACCGGGCTGCGCCGCGACACGCGCACCGTCGAGGTCGTGCTGGACGACCCGGGCATGCGCAGCCAGGGCACGTGGTCGCCGCTGCGCGTCGTCAGCACGCACGCCGCCGGAGGCGCGGTGATGCCTGGATGGTGGCTGCGGGACGGCGTGTGGCTCCTGTCGGTCTGCTACGCCGATCCCGCCCCGGCGCCGGTGGGCCTAGAGGAGCCGTCGGCTCTTCGCTCGGCGACCCCCGTCCACTCCTGGATGGCGAACCCCCTGGTGAACTGACAGGCCCACGGTCCCTGGCACGCGGGGCGACGCAGGACTACACCGAAGTGATGGACGCCGCGATCACGGTGGGGGATCTGCGCAAGACCTACGGTGCGGGTGACACCCTGGTGCATGCCGTTGACGGTGTCTCGTTCTCGATCCGTCCAGGCGAGTTCGTCGTCCTGCTCGGCGCGAGCGGCTCTGGGAAGACGACGACGCTCAACCTGATCGGGGCGATCGAGCAACCGACGTCGGGACGGCTCCGGGTCGCCGGACGCGACCTGGTAGGACTCGACGAGCGTGGCCGCACGGACTACCGACGGCGTGAGGTCGGGTTCGTGTTCCAGCTCTACAACCTGGTGCCGAGTCTCACGGCACTGGAGAACGTGCAGCTCATCGCGGAGATCACTGGTCCCCACGGTGAACAGCGTGCACTGGCCGCTCTCGAGCGCGTCGGCATCGCCGACCGCGCCCCGGCCTTCCCCGGTCAGCTCTCTGGCGGGCAGCAGCAACGCGTGGCCATCGCGCGTGCCATCGTCAAGGAACCGGCAGTGCTGCTGTGCGACGAGCCCACGGGTGCCCTCGACCTCGACCACGGCCGCCAGGTTCTCGACGTTCTGTCCGACCTTGCTCGTGACGGCCGGACGGTCATGTGCGTCACGCACAACTCGGCCATCGCGAGGATGGCCACGCGCGTGCTCCGCCTCTCCGACGGCAGCCTCATCGACGATGCGGAGCAGCCGCACCCGCTGACCGCGGGGGAGCTCGTGTGGTGAGGGCACCTGCCGTCGCGCGGCACCACACCCCGGCTCACTCCGCCGAGCGGCACAGCCCTGCCCGCGTCCTGCGCCGCAAGCTGCGTCGTGACCTGCGGGCCTCGCGCGCCCAAGCGGTTGCTGTCGTCGTCACCGTCATGCTCGGTGTGATGCTCTTCGCCGCCTCGTATGACGCATTCCGAAACTTGACAGCCTCCTACGAGCAGACCTACTCCGACCTCGTCCTTGCCGATCTGACGGTGAGCGGCGGCGATCAAGCGCAGTTCGCGGCCACCGCAGAAGGCACCGAGGGTGTCGGCGCTGTGACAACTCGGCTGCAGGCCGACCTACCGCTGGTCGTGCCGACGGCCGCCGGTGAGCAGACCCTGCTGGGCCGCATGGTGGGCCTACCATCCGACGGTCAACCCGCGGTCGGTCGGGTCGAGACCCTCGCCGGTGGGTCGCTCGACGGGACCGACCCCGAGGGGGTGCTGGTCGAGAAGCACATGGCTGACCACTTCAATCTTGCATCAGGCGACCGGCTCGAGGTTCTGATGTCCGACGGTCCTCGCACCTTGACGGTCAACGGCGTCGTGGCGAGCCCCGAGTACCTGTGGCCCGCAGCCGACCGACAGGAGGTGATCACCACTCCCGACGAGTTCGGCGTCGTCTTCGCCTCCAACGACCTACTGGCCGCTGCCCCCCGCGGAACGCAGGTGCGGCAGACCCTCGTCAGCTACGACGACAGCCCCAGCGGAGCGGTGCTGGATGCACAGCTGTCCGCCGCGGCTGGCGTAGCAGGAGCGACCGACATCATGACGAAGGCCGAGCAGCCATCCAACGCGGCGTTGGACGAGGACCTCGCGGCGTTCGGCGAACTGTCGTTCATGTTCCCGGCCCTGTTCCTCAGCGGAGCCGGGCTTGCCACATTCATCATCCTCAACCGCATGGTGGCCGCGCAGCGGGGCCAGATCGGCGTTCTGTTGGCGAGCGGCCTGAGCCGACGCGAGGTGATACGCCACTACCGCAGCTACGGACTGGTGCTGGGCGTTCTCGGTGCCGCCGCCGGGGTGACGCTCGGCGTCCCACTCGGCGCCTGGATCACATCGACCTACACGCAGCTGCTGTCCATTCCGGACACAGTGGTGCGTTGGTACTGGACGACTCCGCTCATCGGGCTGGCGTTCGGCCTGGCTATGGGCGTCGCAGCGTCCTGGGCACCAGCTCGAGCAGCGGTGCGTGTCCCTCCTGCCTTGGCTATGCGAGGCGAGGCCGTCGACCAGCCTGACGCCCACGACAGCCTTGCAGAGCGCCTGCTTCCGTCGCTGCGGCGGCTTCCCGTGCGCTACCGGATCGCTTTGCGCGGGATCGGTCGGCACCGCGCTCGTAGCACGTCCACGGTCGTCGGTGTCGTTCTCGCGATCGTGCTGGTGCTCACCTCGTGGGGAATGATCGACACGGTCGACCGGCTCATGGCCAGGCAGTTCGACGTGGTCAGTACGAGCAGCGCGCAGGTGTACCTGCAGGTACCGATGAACGACGCCGAGGTTGACGCGTTGGCCGGGGTGGAGGGAGTCGCTGCTGCCGAGCCGGCTGTGGTGCTCGACGCATCCCTGGTCACTGAGGGTGACCTGTACGCCACTGAGCTGCAAGGGCTGCAGCCGAGAACCGTTATGCACGGCTTCATAGGCGTGGATGGCCAGCCGATCGATCTCCCCAGATCCGGTCTGCTCGTCGGTCAGGCTGCACGCGACGTCCTCGGGTTGGCGGTGGGCGACCCGGTAACAGTGACGTTTCCCGCTCTGGAGGCGTCCGTGCGGACGAGCGTGCGTGACTTCGTCGACGAGCCACTCGGGACCTTCGCCTACGCGGCCCGCGGGTGGCTGCTGGAGGAGTTGGCGGCGGCTGGTGCGAGTCCCGAGGCGCTCGCATCGCCGGCTGTCACTTCCGCTTTCGTCCAGTACAGCACCGAGGAGTCCAGCGAGCAGGTGCGGGCGCGGCTGCTTGACGAGCCGAGTGTGATCGCGGTGATCAGCACCACTGCATTGCGCGACATCTTCGAGGAGTACTTCGCACTGTTCTATGCGTTCGTCGGGGTGATGCTGGTTCTCGGCGGCATCCTTGCCTTTGCACTCATCTTCAACATGATCACGGCCGCGATCGCGGAGCGGGCCGCCGAGCTGGCGACGATGCGCGCCAGCGGCGTGTCGGCCGGGCAGGTCAGTCGGATGATCACGATGGAGACCCTGCTCCTCACCCTGGTCGGAATCCCGCTTGGTCTGGCCGTGGGCTACGTGGTGGCGGCAGGGTTCATGGCGAGCTTCTCCTCCGACCTCTTCTCGTTCGACCTCGATATGAACCCGTGGACGGCGGTCTGGACCGGGCTCGCCGTGCTCGCGGTCGCGATGCTCTCCCAGTTGCCCGGTCTGCGTGCCATCAGCAGGCTCGACATCGCAGCCGTCGTTCGACAACGCACGCTGTAGGGGCTGCCGACGCGAACGCGTCCGGTCGGGAGCGTCAGGTGAAGGCGGCCATCCCGCGTTCCAGCGCCTCGATCACCCAGGGCCTCAGCTCGTCGGCAGGGATGATGGCGTCCACCGAGCCGACTCGCTGAGCACGCTGGATCGTGTGGATCGAGTCGAACTCGTTCGCCACCTCACCCAGCTTCTCCGACCGCACCTGCTCGGTGAGCGCGGACATCTCGGCACGCAGCGCGGCCACGTCATCGGGCGCAGCGGCCGCGACCTTCTCCCGCATCGCCACGACGCGCGGGTCGGTCTCGGTGCGCACCTTGACGTCACGGGCGAACACCGTCGCCGCGGCGGGCGCTCCGCCGATCACGGAGGCGAACGAGCCCTCGACAGCGGCCACGGTCATGGTGTCGTTGAGCTTCTTGGAGAACACGACGAAAGCCCCGCCGTGGTAGCGCGAGACGACGACGAACACGATGGGGCCGTCGAAGTTCGTGATGGCCCGGCCGATCTCGGCTCCGTACTCCAGCTGCCAGCGACGCATCGACTCCGGGGAGCCGTCGAAGCCCGACAGGTTCGCCAGTACGACCAGCGGCCGGTTGCCGCTGGCGGCGTTGATCGCACGTGCCGTCTTGCGCGACGACAGCGGGAACAGCGTGCCGGAGGTGAAGGTGGTCGGCCCGTCACCGGGGACGTACCCACGACGGGCGAGCGTGCGCGACTCCAGGCCGAGCATCGCCACCGGGATACCACCGACAGTGGTGTCCCACACCACCGAGATCTCCGCCTCGCGCCAGTCCTTCCAGCGCTCCAGCGGCTCGTTGTCGGTGTCGGACACCGCACGCATCACCGACCGGATGTCGAACGGCTTCTTGCGCTCGGGGTTCTTCTCGCTGGAGAAGACATCGCCGACCACCGTGAAGTCCGAGCCGGGCACAGGCTCGTGTGGGGAGGTGCGGACGTCGCGGTCGTCGGGGTCGACCGTGGCGCGACGACGTGGGAAGCGCTCGCCCGGCACGACGTAGGCGTGGTCGTAGTGGCGCAGCAGCAGCCGGCAGGCAGCGGCCACGGTCGGCGCCCAGTACTGGGCCTGACCGTTGACACCCATGATGTGGTCGTAGCCACCGATGCCGAAGTTGTCGTCGGCTGACACACCCCCGGAGAAGTCCAGCGCCTGCTTGCCGGTCAGCACCATGGCACTGCTCGGTGTCATGACGAGGATGCCCTTGGTGTGCATGAGCATCGTGGCCTCGGAGTTCCAGTACGGCTGGGCCCCGACGTTGATGCCGGTGACGACCACGTTGAGCTCGTTACCGCGCTGGGTGTACTCGATGATGCGGCGCAGCACCGCCGAGATCCAGTCCATGTTCTCGCTGCCGGAGTCCATCGCGATGCGGGCACCGGACGAGACGGCGAACCACTCCGCCGGCACCTTGAGCTCTTCGGCGAGGTCGAGTGCTGCGATGATGCGCCGGCACTCCTGCTCGGCGAGGTTGCCCAGCCCCGTGGTCGGGTCACCCAGGATCGCCACCCGCGTCATGCCTTCGGGGACGGTGTCGGTGTAGTTGGTGATGAGCCCGAACACGATGTTGGCGGTGTTGCTGCCCAGCTCGCGGGTACCCACCTCGATGGTCTCGCCGTTCTCGTCCAGGTCGTGCTCGACGAACTTGCCGTCGGGGAAGTCGGCCTGGGCACCCGGACGGGGCGCCAGCATGCGGATCAGCTCGTACGGGTAAGGCACGCCGAAGCGCTGCGCGGTGAGCACCTTCTGCCGGTACGGCGTCAGCGGCCGGATCGGCCGGTCGCCGACCTCGCGCACGCGCACCGTGACGCCTTGTCCCGCCGCGCCCTCGACGTGCAGCACGGCTGCGTCCATCTCGCCGTTCCCCGTGGGGATGTTGACGCGCATCACCAGCTTCTCCAGCCCGGTGCCGGCCGCCAGCGGTGCGAAGTGCCTAGCCATCTGCGGCCACTCGGCGCGGGGGATGTCGAAGGGTGGTCGAACGTAGAGCACCAGCCGGTTGCCTGACGGGCGACCCCGCGTGGGGAAGTCCGACAGCGCGGCACGCATGGCCGCCAGGGCGGTGAGGCCGACTCGTTCCATGGCCGGGTAGTGCGTCGGGCCACCCTCGGCGTCCCGCGACGGGCTCAGGTCGCGTACCTCGGCCACGGCGAAGAGCCGCTGGTCCTTCGGGTTGTCGTGGGCTCGGCCAAGGAACAGGTAGACATCCTCCGGGGAGGCCAGACGTTCCAACGCGAAGTTCGACAGCCGCCAGAGGTCGAAGCGCTTGGCGAGCATCGGGTGCAGGTTGCGGTACAGCATGTCCTCGACGTACGAGCCGTCCTCGCCGGGGCGGAACGTGAAGTGCTGCGTGCGCAGGTGCTCCGGCACGTCCCCGCCCGTGTGGGTGAGGGTGACGTCGAAGCGATGCACCGCCCGCCCCACGTCACACGCCTCAAGCAGGCCTCGAAGCTCGGCGGACATGTTGTCGGCGGCAGGCTGCGTGCCGTCCCGCCAAGCGACTATCTCGATCACCAGCTCGCGCTCGTCCGGGACGTCGGCGACCGCCGAGCGCAGCGCCCGGCACAGGTCAGGCAGGCTCGACAACTCGCTGTAGGAGACCGCCAGGTGAGCTTTGAGATCTTCGTGCTCGTAGTCCGCGCGGGCGACGAGGTGCCCGTCGTAGGACGCCACGCTGAAGTCGTGCAGGTTGCGGGTGCGGAAGAACCGTCGGGCGTGCACCTCGAGCAAGGCCGCACGGGTCTGCTCGTCGCCGGTGGCGAGCCAGCGGTGCAGCATGGTCCCCCGCAGCGGCTGGGGGCAGGCCACGAGCTGTGCCATGTTCTCGGCGGCATCAGCGCCGTCGGGGTCGGCAACCAGCGCGTCGAGGCGGCTGTCCATCTCGGCCAGTACCTCGTCGACCCGGGCCTGCATCTGCGGCTCGTCGACGAACCTGAAGCGGACGTCGCGGGCGAGGTCGGAGATCACCTGGTGTCGGCCGCCGGTAGCGGCGGCAAGGTGGTCCAGCCGACCTCTCAGATCCGAGCCTGCTCTCGCGCGCAGCGCGTCGGCGTTGTCGAGCCACCGGGTGAGGATCGTGGTGACCACGGGGGCCAACGCACTGACCCGGCTGAACGAGCGGAACATCCACACCACGGCGGCCTCGGTCGCCGGGCTGCGCTCGGCGCTGTCGACGCCGTAGCGGGCCAACGCGCGTTCCAGGCGCTCAGTGAACTCTTCCGGCAGTCCGGCGCGTTCAGGGTCGAGCCACTGCAGGTAGCTGAGCAGGTACTCCTGGGTACTGGTGACCAATGCGTCCTCGAGGCCGTCGGCCGGACGCGGGCGGTACATCGCGGCGATCTCGGTGAACAGGTCGAGAAACTCGTTCTCGCACGCGAGCAGGTCAGGGTCGTTCGGCGCGCAGTGTGAGTCCAGCGCCTTCTGCTGCTTCATCAGCCGCTTCGGTGCGCCGGGGTCGAGGTCGTACCCGAGCAGGTAGGTCTGCAAGGCGCCGTACACCGGCCCGCAGACCGTGGCGTCGGTCGAGGACTGCGAGGCGAAGCCGGCCAGCGACACCCGCGTGGCCGCCGGTGCGGCCTCCTCCTCCTCCTCGTTGGCCTTGATGCGCAGCAGCGCCGCGCCCGCGTCCACCTGAGCCTTGGGCGAGACGTCGACCCCGGCCACCACGCCGCTGAACGGCGCGGCGATGGTCGAGGCCATCTTCATGCTCTCCAGCACGATGATCGGGTCGCCCTCGGCGACCTCCTGACCTGGCTCGACGAGGATGCTCACCACGAAGGCCGGGCCCCGCGCGCGCACGACCCCGCCGTCGTCGCGCAGCACCAGGTGCGACGTGCCTTCGACCTCGACGCGGGTGACCGGTCCCTTGCTGACCGACACGATGCGGTAGCGACGACCGTTGGCGGTGACGACCCGCTGGAACTCGTTGATGTACTGCACCTTCAGGTCGGCGACGTCGCCGTCGGAGACCACGCGGTAGTTGCCCGGGGACGTGCAGAACACCTGCAGGCGGTACGGCTCGTTGCGGTAGCGGAGCACCACGGTGTGCCCGACCTCGTCCGGCACCTCCGGGCGGGCCTTGGCGGCCTGGCTCAGAAAGACGGTCTGTGCCGCCTCGTGCTCGACGTTGTAGGCCTCGACCGCTGCCACAAGGAGCGCGAGTGGGTCGGGGTCGAGGATGTGCCCGCCGACGGCGGTCATCCGGTCGAGCCAGCGGTTGTCGACGTCGCCGGAGAGCACCTCCGGACGGCTGAGCAGGTCGAGCAGGAACGACTTGTTGGTCGTGCCTCCCTCGACGACGACGACGGAGTGCGACAGCCCGCGGGCCAGGCGTGCGATGGCCTCCTCGCGGGTGGAGCCCCAAGCGATGACCTTGGCGATCATCGAGTCGAACTCCGAGGCGATCGTGTCGCCCTGGCGGATGCCGGAGTCGACGCGCACACCCGTGCCCTGGGGCGGACGCCACATCGAGACGAGGCCGGGAGCGGGGGAGAAGTCCTGCTCCGGGTCTTCCGCGTTGAGGCGTGCCTCGATGGCGTGGCCGAACACCGCGGGCTGCTCACCGGTGATGCGCTGGCCCTCTGCCACGCGGATCTGCATCTTCACCAGGTCGAGACCGGTGGTGGCCTCGGTGACGGGGTGCTCCACCTGAAGGCGGGTGTTCACCTCCATGAACAAGAACCGGCTGCCGTCGGGGTCGACCAAGAACTCCACGGTGCCGGCGTTGCGGTAGTTCGACGCCTCGGCGAGCCGGACGGCCGCGTCGCGGATCTCCTGCTCCCTCTCCGGCGTGAGAGCCGTCGAGGACGACTCCTCGAGCACCTTCTGGTTGCGTCGCTGCACGCTGCAGTCGCGGACGCCGACGGCCCAGGTGGTGCCCTGTCCATCGGCGATCACCTGCACCTCGACGTGACGCGCTGCGGGCAGGAACTCCTCCATGAACACCGTCGGGTCACCGAAGGCCAGCTGTGCCTCCGAGCGGGCGGACTCCAGCGCAACTTCCATGTCAGCGGGCTCGCGAACGACGCGGATGCCCCGGCCCCCGCCACCAGCGGACGCCTTGAGCACCACGGGATAGCCCAGAAGCTTGCCGTGCTCGAGTGCCTGCTCGACGCTCTCGACGGGGCCCCCGTTCCACGGCACGACCGGGACTTCGGCCTCCTCGGCGATCCGCTTGGACGTGACCTTGTCGCCGAGGCGACGGATCGTCGCCGCGCTGGGGCCGATGAAGGTGATCCCGGCGTCCTCGCAGCGCTGGGCGAACTCCGCCCGCTCCGAGACGAATCCCCAGCCAACCCAGACAGCGTCGACGTCGGCATCGGTCAATGCGGTCATCAGTCCGTCGACGTCGAGGTATCGCACCTTGCGGTGCCCGTCGGTCGGGTCTTCGAAGGTGGCCGTGCCCAGGTACACCGCCTCGTCGGCCTGCCGCACGAACCACGATGACGCGTCCGTGTCGGTGTAGAGGGCGATGACGGTGATGCGCTTGTCCGCCTCCCGCTCCAGGTTGAGCTCCGACACGGCGGCGAGCAGACGCATGGCCGGCTCTCCGCGGTTGACGATGGCCAGCCGCTTGATGGATGTCACCCGTACTCCTCTGTTTCGCGAAATCTACTTCGCCATTACCCCGGCGAGCAAGGCTGCCTGGTCGTCGGGCAGGGGATTGGGGGTGACGACCGTCCAGTACTGAGACATGCGCGCCACGACGGTTCCGTCGCTCTTCTGCACCAGGCAGTCGAAGCCGTCCTCGGTGGGTCGGGCGGTGCAGGTCAGCGGGCCGGCCTCGCTCGGCGTGCCGTAGACCTCCCACGACCCGACGTGCAGCGGCAGGGCGTTCTTGCCCTCCCGGCCCATCTCCTCCATGCCGGCGGTCTGGAAGCAGAGCTCTGCGAGACGTGGACCGATCAGCAGCGGCGAGTCGGCGGGCACATGGTTCGGCGGCACGTTGTCAGCGAAGCGACCAACGGCAGCGCCGTCCTTGGACCGCCACACCGAGTCGAGCACCTGGTACGCGTCGCCGTGGAAGTAGACCGAGTAGATCTGCTCGGCTGACAACGACGACTTGGCCTTGCGCCCGGGCTTGGCTGCCTCCGGCGCCGACCGCGGCGAGGCGCTGAGACGAACCACGCCGTTGCCGTGCACGGTGCGCTGAGGCGTGTCCTGACCGGGCAGCGTGCGCTCGGCGCTCAGGGTGCACTCGGCGACCAGGTCGTCGGGGTGCTCAGCGTCCGGGCGGATCAGCGCGGTCACGGTGATCGTGCGCGGCTCGTCCCGGAAGAACTTCAGCGAGGCGGGAAAGTCGACGTGCTCGACCGAGACAACGTGCCAGCCAGGCAGCAGCAGGCTGGACACCTCGGCGAAGGCCTCCATGTACATGACGCCGGGGAACACGGGCGTTCCGTTGATCCGGTGGTCGTTCAAGAACGGCTGCTCGGTCGGGTCGAGCGTGGTGCGCACGGTGATGCCGTCGAGCACGCTCGCCGAGACCACCTCACCCACCATCGGCCCGGTGCCCTCGATGCTCAAGGCCGACAGGTCGAGACCGCCGGTGTCGTGAGGCTCGGCGGCCATCATCCCGAGCGTCCCGGCGACCACGACCTCACCGGCAGGCGTGCCCGCGGTGATCTCGCGCCGGATCCATGCCACCCCGGCTTCGGGGGGCAGCATCTGCACGCCGGCCATCTCCATGATCTTGGCGACCGACCCACGCGTGGCCATCCCGATGCCGCCCCAGGCCGTCCAGTCCAAGGAGTAGCCCCGGGTGCCCGGACGGTTGGTACGGAACGCGCTGGTCGTCTTGCACAGTAGGTCGTTCGCCGCGGCGTAGTCGGTCTGCGCGCTGTTGCCGAAGCGACCGGCCACCGACGAGAACGCGACCGTGGCCCCGATGGGCAGGTCGGCCGCTGCCGTGAGGAGGTTGAACCAGCCATCGCTCTTGACGTCGACGACCAGGTCGAACATGCGTGGTTCCTTGCTGGGCAATGGGCGGTCCTGCAGCGCGCCGGCGGCGTGCAGCAGCAGATCGATACGTCCGCTCTGCTCGCGGATCTCGTCGACGACCGCCCCCACCTGGGCCGGGTCGGTCAGGTCGATCGCGTGGTAGCGGGCCGTCCCGCCGGCGTCCTGCACAGCCTGGATGGCGGCCAGGGCGGCCTGCGAGCGCTCGTACTTGGCGAGCTCGCGTTCGATCGCGACCGGCGTCGCCCGCTCACCCCTTGCCTTGAGCTCGCCGGCGACCTGCAGCTTGAAGGCGTCGACATCGGTGATGTACGCCTTCAGGTTCTCATCGTTCGGGTCCGGCTCAGGGGTCAGGTCGAGCAGGTGGAACGTGCCGCCGCCGGCTCCCTCGGCGAGGTCCGCGACGATCGCCGAGACGATCGAGCCGGCAGCGCCGGTGACCAGCGCGACGGTGTCGGGGGACAGGCCGAGAGCACCCTCGTTCGGCTCGGCCGGGAAGGGCCGCTCGACCAGACCGATGGTCCACCGGGCGTCGTCGACGTGGCCGACCTCGACGCAACCGGGGTCGCGCAAGGTCTCGTCGACGAGCACGTCGGCCAGGGCCGCGGTCTTGCGGCTCGGCGCGAAGTCGACGGCCTTGACCAAGGGACGGTCCTCGAAGCGCTCGCGCTGGTAGGCCTTGGTGAAGCCGGTGACCGCGCCACCCATTGGTGAGGTCGCCCCGGCTTCGTTGTAGCCGTGGTAGCCGCCGAGGCGGGTGGCGCTGACGAGGAACGGGTTGTGCTCGTAGAGCGCTCGCATGGTGGCGTAGAGCGTCTTGACGCGGCGGCGCAGGGCCTCACGCCAGCCGCCGAGGTCCATGGTGTCGAGGCTGCCCTCGTCGTCCATGGCGGCCAGCCAGTAGACGCCCTGCACCGGCCCCTCGCCCGCGAATCCCTCGACGGCGGTGATCAGGTCGTCGGTGGCGACGCCCGGCTCGAGCTCGAGCACAGTGGCTCCGAGCTTGGCGAGCTTCTTCACCAGAGCCTTGCCGATGCCGGAGGAGTCCTTCATCACCACGACGCGGCTGTCGCCGTCCAGGCTGATCCCGGTAGGGACGCACTGGTCGAGCGACGGACGCAGCGAGGGGACGGGAACACGCCGCGGGAGCGTGTCGGTGGCGGCCAGGTCACCCCTTGCCGCCGGTGCGGCGTGCACGCCACCGGAGGCCGGCGCAGCAGCCGCCGCACCCGCGGGTGCACCGGCATCCTCAACCGGCGATGACGCGGCGGGCGCACCGGCGGCGATGCCGGTCTTGTCGCGGACCCAGCCGACGACGTGGGTGAGGGTGGGGAAGTCGCGCAGCTGCAGGTTCGGGTCGCGTTCGACGCCGAACTTCTCGCGGACGGCGGCGAAGACCTCGGCCTGCTTGACGGTGTCGACGCCCAGGTCGGCCTCGAGGTCGAGGTCGGGGTCGAGAAGCTCGGTCGGGTAGCCGGTCATCTCCGACACGATCGCGACAACGGCGTCGATGACCTCGTCACCGCCGGCCGCTCCCGCCGCAGCAGGTTCGGCTGGAGCCGCCGGTGCGGCTTCCGCGGGTGCTGCGCTCGGCGCGGCGATGCCGGTCTTGTCGCGGACCCAGCCGACGACGTGGGTGAGGGTGGGGAAGTCGCGCAGCTGCAGGTTCGGGTCGCGCTCGACGCCGAACTCCTCACGCACCGCAGCGAACACTTCGGCCTGCTTGACGGTGTCGACGCCCAGGTCGGCCTCGAGGTCGAGGTCGGGGTCGAGAAGCTCGGTCGGGTAACCCGTCATCTCGGCGACGATGGCCACGACCTTCTCCACCACCTCGTCGGCAGCCGGCACCGCAGGTGCCGAGGCAGGTGTCGACGAGGGCGCAGCGGCCGCAACCGGGGCAGCGGCGGGTGCCGCTGGTGCGACGGCGGCGATGCCGGTCTTGTCGCGGACCCAGCCGACGACGTGGGTGAGGGTGGGGAAGTCGCGCAGCTGCAGGTTCGGGTCGCGTTCGACGCCGAACTCCTCACGCACCGCAGCGAACACTTCGGCCTGCTTGACGGTGTCGACGCCCAGGTCGGCCTCGAGGTCGAGGTCCGGATCGAGCATGTCGGGCGGGTAGCCGGTCATCTCGGCGACGATGTCCACGACCTTCTCCACCACCGCGTCGGCCGCCGGCGACTGGCAGGCGCCAGGCAGGGGTCGCCGCAGGCGCGGTCGGCGCAGCCGGGGCGGCGGCGGGTCGCCGCTGCCAGCGCCTCGGCGATGCCGGTCTTGTCGCGGACCCAGCCGACGACGTGGGTGAGGGTCGGGAAGTCGCGCAGCTGCAGGTTCGGGTCGCGTTCGACGCCGAACTCCTCGCGCACGGCGGCGAACACTTCGGCCTGCTTGACGGTGTCGACGCCCAGGTCGGCCTCGAGGTCGAGGTCCACATCCAGCAGCTCAGGCGGGTAGCCGGTCATCTCCGCCACGATCGCCACGACCTTGTCCACCACCGCGTCTGCCGCGGGTACTGGTGGGGCAGCAGCAGGGGCAGCTGCAGGGGCCGGAGCAGCCGGGGCGGCAGCGGCAGGCGCTGCTTCGGGGATGCCGGCCTTGTCGCGGACCCAGCCGATCACGTGGGTGAGGGTCGGGAAGTCGCGCAGCTGCAGGTTCGGGTCGCGTTCGACGCCGAACTCCTCGCGCACGGCGGCGAACACTTCGGCCTGCTTGACGGTGTCGACGCCCAGGTCGGCCTCGAGGTCGAGGTCCACATCCAGCAGCTCAGGCGGGTAGCCGGTCATGCCGGAGACGATGGCGACCACCTTGTCGACCACCGGGTCGATTGCCGCGACCGGTTCCGGGGCGGGTGGGGGCGGCGGGGGAGGCGGTGCCGGGGCGGCAGCGGGCACGGGCGCCTGGGTGGGGACGGGTGCCGGGGCCGGTGTCGCAGCCGTTGCGGCAGGCGCGGCAGGCGCAGTCGAGCGGCTGGCGGAGGAGGCGTCGTCGACGACGCGAAGCCGACGGTCGACGACCTCGAGCGTGGACCCGGGCTTGCCGGTGACGTGGTCGAGCCACTGTTGCCAGACCCCGGCATCGAGGATCCGCGACTGGTAGCCGAGCTGGTCGACCGGTGTCCGCTGGCCGCTGGGCATGGGCGTCCAGCGCAGCAGTGCCATGGCGATCTGCGAGCCGAAGCCCGCGGCCGAGGCGCAGCGCGTAGCGGACCGGGTACTCACCGCCCCTCGACAGGTTGAGCTGCCGAGGTCGGGGTCGAGCTCCTGGAAGTTGGGCACCGGCGGCACGATGCCGGTCTCCAGCGCCTTGACCGCGACGACATCCTCGATGCCCACGCCCATGGCATGGCCGGTGAAGCCCTTGGTGTTGGCGATGACGATCTTGTCGGTCGCAGGCACCGAAGATGCGGCGCAGGGCGTGACCTCGGCCGGCGCGCCGAGCCGCGCGCGGGCCGGGGTGTAGGTCTCGTGCGAGATGAACACGGTCTCGGGCGCGATCTCGTCGCGATCGATGCCGCGGCGCTCGGCCTTGGCGATGAGCTGCTCCATGGTGCCGGCCACGTGCGTGACGTCGAGCCGGGTGCCGTGGAAGGCGCTGTTGAGCGTGACGGTTGAGAGAACCTCACAGATCGGCTGCAGCCCCCGCTCGCGGGCGACCTCGGCAGACTCGACGACCAGGGCGGCGGCGCCCATGCCGACGATCATGCCGTGGCGGCGGCGGTCGAACGGCATGGCGGCGTCCTCGACCGCTCGTCGGTCGCGGCGGCGCCGCTGGCGAGGAAGCCAGCGCCGATCCACTCGAGCATGTGTCGGTGGTCACGTCGTCGGCGGAGACGACGACGACCCGATCGGCAGCGGCCGGCGCGGATCCAGTCCTCGGCCAGGGCCACGGCCTGGGTGGTGCTGGCGCAGGCTGCGTTGACCTGGGTGTTGGGTCCGCGGGCGCCGATGAGCTCGGCGAACTGCGAGTGGCCCATGGACAGCACGCGGAACAGGAACCGGCGGTCGAACGTGTAGGGGTCGGCGTCGCGCACGTCGACGAATCTCGGCGATTCGCCGGTCGATCTCCTCGGCGACGCCGTGCCGGTTGCCGGCCGAGCCGCGCGCGGACAGCTCTCGCAGATCGGCGAGCAGCTGCTCGCGGCGAGCGGTCCTCGTAGTAGCGCTCGCATCTCGTCGGCGAAGGAGTCGTAGCCGGGGAAGGCGGAGGCGAAGATGACGCCGGTGTCGTCGCGCATCGCTCCGGCAGCCCCAGCGGTCGGGCAGCTTGGTGCCCGGTGGTGGTCGGTGTTGTAGCGCATGACCAGCGGGATACCGGCATCGCGCAGCGCGTCGATGCCGGCGCCGATGCTCAGACGGGTGGTGTCGTCCAGGGCGCTGTCGAGCGCTGCCTCGACGCCGAACTCCCGTACGACGTCGAGGGGCGCCGCACGCCCCGCGAGCTTGATCACCTCGGCGTCGTCAGTGATCTCTTCGAAGGTGGCGTCGCCGATCTCGCGCTTCACGAGTCGCGTGATGTGCTTGTCGACCATCTGTCGACGCAGGTGCATCGGGATGGGTGCGATGAGCTGCTCACCCGGCAGCATGCGCGCGAGGTTGGCGTCGTCGAAGACCTTCTCGGTGCCCGGCAGGCCGAGGGCCGACGCGCCGGTGATGACCACCGACTCGGCGGTGGCCGGTGGCGTCGGCGCACCAGTGCCGGCAGGAGCGCCTGCGGCCCGGGCGAGCGCGGAACGTCGTCGACCGCATCGGCGAAGATCTGGCCGATCTCAGTGACCTTCTCGGCGACACCGGCGAACGGTTGCTGCGGCGACGCAGGTGGCGGGCTGGCGGTCGTGGAGGTCTCCTCGGGACGCGACGCGGGGGCGGCGGCCGAAGCCGGCGCTGCCGTCGACGCGGCAGCGGGTGCAGCGGCGGCCACAGGCGCGGCCGTGTCAGGGGCTGCGTTGTTGCCGCTGAAGCCGAGCCCGGACGCGTACAGGCCGCACAGGGCCTGGTTGAAGGAGGCGATGTCACCCTGCTTCGGGTGGTTGGTGAACAGCGCCAGCACGTCATCGTGCTTGCTGCCCAGCACGTCCTCGACGAAACCGTGCAGCGCCTTCTTCGGTCCGACCTCCACGAACACGCGCGCGCCGGCGTCGTACAGCGTCTGCAGCCCCTTGACGAACTGCACCGGGGAGGCGACCTGCTGCCCGAGGATGTCGACCATGGTGTCGACGGTGGCGCCCTGCGGGTAGAACTCACCGGTCACGTTGGCCACGATCGGGCGCACCGGCGGCTTGACGTCGAGGCGGCGCAGCACCTGTCGCAGTGGTTCGCTGGACGGGGCGACGATCGAGGTGTGGAAGGCGTGGCTCACCGGGATGCGGGCTGCGGTGATGCCGGCGGCGTTGAATGCCTCGACGGCGCTTCTCGACCGACGCGGTGTCGCCGCCGATCACGGCCTGGCTGGTGCTGTTGATGTTGGCGACCACGACGTAGCCGTCGATCTCGTCGACGATGCTCTGATGGATCTGGTCCAGCGGGCGCGAACACGGCGGCCATCGCGCCGTTGTCGCCCACGTCGAGGCTGGTCATCTCGTGCCCGCGGGCGCTGACCGCCTCGAGCGCGTGCGGCGAACGTCAGCGATCCGGCCGCGACCAGCGCGCCGTACTCGCCCAGGCTGTGGCCCATGCACATATCGGGCCAGACGCCGTAGGCATTGAGCATGCGGGTCATCGACAGGTCGGTTGCCAGCACGGCCGGCTGGGTGATCTCGGTCTGCAGAAGCTGCTGGCCGAGCTGCTTGACCGCCGCGGCGTCGCTGGAGTCGATGAAGATGTAGGAGGTCAGGGGACGACCGAGGATCGGGGTCATCACCGCGTCGGCCTCGGCGAAGGTGTCGGCGACGACCGGCTCGTGGCGCGCGCAGCTCGTCCAGCATGTTGACGTACTGCGAGCCCTGGCCGGTGTAGAGGAAGGCCACCTTCGGCGCGGGACCGCGCCGCGGAAGACGCCGCTGGGCGCGCAGCATCTGCCACATGGCGGCGTTGTCGGTCGCGAGGGCCTTGAGCGCCTTGTCCGCCTTCGTCGCCAGGTCGGCGGCGTCGCCGTAGTCGATGGCGAGCCGCACGGCGGGTCGGCGAGCGCCGGGTCGGGCGGAGCCAGCGGGGGCGCGCGTGCCGGCTGCTGCCTCGGCGGCCACCGTGGTCAGCTGCCTGACGATGTCGGCGTCCGTGGCTCCACCGAGCACGAGGGCACCGCGCACCGGTGTCTTCGGAACCGATGCCGACGGTGCGGCCGCGGCGGGTGCGCTCTGCTGCGGGATCTCGGCCGAGGCGAACGAACGCGGGGCGGACTCCTCCCGTAGCCGGCCGGGGACATACTCCTCCGCCACGACGTGGAAGTTGGTGCCACCGAAGCCGAAGGCACTGACCCCGGCGCGGCGCACGCCGTCCGGCCCGGCGGGCCAGTCGCGCAGCTCGGTGTTGACGCGGAACGGGCTGGCGTCCGAAGTCGATGTTGGGGTTGGGGCGACGAAGTTGAGGCTCGGGGTGAGCACCTTGTCGTCGCAGGCTGCCAGGGTCGCCTTGAGCATGCCGGCGGCGCCGGCGGCTCCCTTGAGGTGGCCGATGTTGGACTTGACCGAACCGAGGCCGATCGGTCCCGCTCGGCGCGCCGGCCGCCGAACACCTCGTTCAGGTCTGGACCTCGACGACGTCGCCGACGCGGGTGGACGTGCCGTGGCCCTCGATCAGCCGGCCGTGGCCGGGTCGACAGGCCGGCGTTCTGCCAGGCCCGCTCGACGGCGAGCTGTCTGCCCGACCGGATTGGGCGCGGTGATCCCCTTGCCCTTGCCGTCGCTGGCGCCCCCGAAGCCGCGGATCACCGCGTAGATCCGGTCGCCGTCGCGCTCGGCGTCGGCCGAGCCGCTTGAGCAGGAACAGCGCCGCGCCCTCGCCCATGACGAAGCCATCGGCACCGGCGTCGAAGGGCCGAGTGCCGGTGGCCGACAGCGCACCGATCTTGCAGAACTTGACGAACGCCGAGATGCCCATGTTGCGGTCGACGCCGCCGGTGACGACGGCGTCGTAGTCGTTCGTCTGAGGCCCTCGACGGCGGCGTCGATCGCGGCCATGGCCGAGGCGCAGGCGGCGTCGGTGATGAAGTTCGGGCCGTGGAAGTCGAACAGTGCTGCCACCCGGCCGGCGATGATGTTCGCCAGCTCACCGGGCATCGTGTCTTCGTTGATGGTCGGTCGACCGGCCAGGAAGGCAGCGCGCGCCTGCGCGAGCAGCTCCTGCTGCGCGGCCGCGGGCAGCGCCCGGAAGCTGGGCGTCGGTCGAGGCAGTGCGCGGAGAACTCGGGAAACAGACTCGGCGGAGCGCAGGTCGATGTAGTGCTTCTCGCCGGCCATGGCGTTGCCGATGATCACCGCCGTGCGCTCCGGGTCGAGCGGCCCGCTCGGGGTAGCCGAAGTCGGCAGCGCCTGCGCGTGGCCAGCGACCGCCCACTTCTGGGTGCGGTCCATCTGTCGGCGACCTTCGGCGGGATCGGCAGCCGCCAGCTTCATCGGGTCCCAGTCGAACTCGCGCACCCAGCCGCCGATCTTCGAGTACGTCTTGTCGGGCGCGGTCGGATCGGGGTCGTAGTAGAGCGCCGGATCCCAGCGATCCGGCGGGGACTTCGCGTGATGCTGTAGCGGCCGTCGCGGATGTTGTGCCAGAAGCGTCGGACGTTCGGGGCGTCGGGCAGGATCGCTCCGACGCCGACGACGGCGATGGCGTGACGATCTGTAGTCACTCATCACAGGGTCCTCAGGCGTTGTCGTAGATGGCGGCGGCGATCGAGTCCATGTCGGCGATGAGCCCTGCCTGCGCGGCCCTGATGTCGTCGACGCGCAGCGTCGTGGCCAGAGTGCGCGCCAGCTCGGCGCCGTCGACCCCGGCAACTGCAGTGCCGCCGGCGACCCAGCGCACCCCCTCGTCGGCAACCTTCAGGGCGGCCTCGCGGGCGTAGACGCGGCTCATGGTCGCCAGCGTCGGGCCGAGCGAAGCGCTTTCGGCCTTGGCGTCGAGCTGGTCTCGTCAGCCTGGCCGCAGCACGACGACGAGCGAGGCTGCGGCCTCGACCATCGGCGATGATCTCGCCGAGGCGGAAGAGGATGTGCTGGTTGCGGGTGAGGCGGCCCGTCTGAGCGGCGTCGAGCAGCTCGGCCAGAGCGTCGGTCGCGAGCGCCGCGATGTCGGCGCCGACGGTCGGGGCGCGGCGTGCAGGCCCTCGAGCTCGCTTGCCGCCTGGTCGTGGTAGTAGTCGCCGCGGGTCTTGAGGTGCTCCTGCCAGCGGTCGCGCGGCGATGGTCATCTCCATGATCTCGGAGGTGCCCTCGTAGATACGGGTGATGCGCACGTCGCGCTTGATCTTCTCGACCATGTACTCGCGGGTGTAGCCGTAGCCGCCGTGGCCTGGATCGCCGCGTCGGCCGCGGCGTCCCCGGCCTCGGTGGCCAGGTACTTGGCGATCGCGCCCTCGGTGTTGAGGTGCCCTCGCCCCGCGCGTCGATCCGGTCGGCGGTCTCCTCGATGTAGGCCCGGGCGGCCTCCGAGGCGGACCACGTGGGGGACGATCAGCTTGTGGTGTAGCCCTGCTTCTCGTCGACAGCGGAGCGCCCCCCTGGATGCGCTCGGGGGAGTAGGCGATCGCCCGGTCGAGCGCCGCCCAACCGGCGCCGAGGCCGAAGGCCGCGACCATCAGGCGCGTGTAGCCGAACACCTGCTGTGCCTGGACCAGGCCTTGGCCCTCGACGCCGCCGACGAGCCGGTCGGCTTCGGCACGTGGACCTTGTCCAGGAACAGCGCCGCCGTGTTGCTCAGCCGGATGCCGTGCTTGTCCTCGGGCTGCGCCTCGGAAGCCAGGCGTTCGCGCTCGACCACGAACCAGGTCGGTCCGCCGTCGGTCAATGCCAGGATCGTTGAGGCGTCGGCGATGCCGCCGTTGCTGATCCATTGCTTGCGCGCCGTTGATGAGGTAGTCGGTGATGTTCCCGTCGTCGTCCTGCTCGGGTACCGCGGTCGTTGTCAGCGAACCCAGGTCGCTGCCGGCCTCGGGCTCGGTGGCGCCGTACGCGAAGAGGATGCCCTCCTCGGCGATGCGACCCAGCCACTCCGCACGCTGCTCCTCGGTCGCGCCGACGAGGATCGGGTCGGAGCCGAGGAACGTGGCGAGAACCGAGGTGGCCAGACCGATGTCGATGCGGCCCATGCGTTCGCACACGCGGTAGATGTCGAACGCGCCGCCGCCCATCCCGCCGTACTCCTCGGGCAGGAAGACCAGCTGGACCCCGAGCTCCTCGCTCTGCATGGCCCGGACAAGGTCTTCCGGGCACACGTCGTCATGGTCGAGCTGGAGCATCCGGTCGTCGTCCATGCCGGCGGCGACGAAGTCGGTGAGCGCCTCGAGCATGAGGTCGAGGGTGTCGAGATCGAGTCCGCCGCCACCGATGTGACCGGTCGTGGGCAGGGCCGTTTCCGTCATGGGCTGACCTTCCTTGCGGTTCGGCTGAGAAGTGGATATTCGGTTGTCAGGTACTGGGACGTGCCTACTCGCTGGTTGGGGCAACGGGAGCCGCTGCAGGACGGACCGAGCGCAGCAGCAGCTCGGAGATGTCGGTGACCTCGACGGGTGTGCCGCCGTCACCGTTGCGTGCCGCCTGCACGGCCGTCGTGCCGTCGGAGAGCATGACGATGCAGAAGGGGCACGCGGCAGCCACCACATCCGGGTTGAGGTCGAGAGCCTCGGCCGAGCGGTTCTCGTTGACGCGCGACCCGATGCTCTCCTCCATCCACATGCGCGCTCCGCCGGCCCCGCAGCAGAACGACATCTCGGAGTTGCGGGGCATCTCCTTGAACGTCGAACCGGGCAGCGCCTCCAGGATCTCCCGCGGCGGGGCGAACACGCGGTTGTGCCGGCCCAGGTAGCAGGGGTCGTGGTAGGTGATCGTGGTGTCGAGTGGCGTGACCGGGGTGAGCCGACCGTCGGCCACCAGCTGGTTCAGCAGCTGCGTGTGGTGGATCACCTCGTAGTTGCCGCCCAGCTGAGGGTACTCGTTGGCCAGCGTGTTGAAGCAGTGCGCGCAGGTGGCGACGATCTTGCGGGCCCCGATCTCGTTGAGCACCTCGACGTTCTGCTGGCCGAGCATCTGGAACAAGAACTCGTTGCCCAGTCGCCGTGCCGGGTCACCGGTGCAGGTCTCGCCGTCACCGAGAACCATGAACTCCACGCCGGCCTCGTGCAGGAGGCTGGCCACGGCCTTCGTGGTCTTCTTCGCCTTGTCGTCCACGGCGCCGGCGCAGCCGACCCAGAACAGGTACTCCACGTCGGCGGGCAGCGTGTCCTCGCCGTTCGCGCCGAAGACCCGCACCTCGAAGTCCATGTCGTTCATCCACGTCGTGCGCGCCTGGCCGCCGCCTCCCCAGGGGTCGCCCGCGTGCTCGAGGTTGCGCAGCATCACGCCGGCCTCGCTCGGGAACTCCGACTCGATGAGCACCTGGTAGCGGCGCATGTTGAGGATGTGGTCGACGTGCTCGATGTCCACCGGGCACTGCTGCACGCAGGCGCCGCACGTGGTGCACGACCACAGCACGTCGGGGTCGATGACCCCGCCGACACCGTTGTCGCCGGCGTGGGCGTAGCCGTTCTCGTTGGCGCCGATCAGGGGACGCTCGACCTCGGCCTTGACCTCGTCCGAGACTGCTTCGCGCTTCTCGTCGCTGTCGGCGATCAGGTACGGACCCTTGGCGAACGCGTGGTCACGCAGGCCCATGATGAGCATCTTGGGGCTAAGCGGCTTCTCGGTGTTCCACGCCGGGCACTGGCTCTGGCAGCGGCCGCACTCGGTGCATGCCATGAAGTCGAGCATGCCCTTCCAGGTGAAGTCCTCGATCTTGCCGATACCGAGCGGGGCGTCCTCGTCCAGCTCATCGATGTTCTCGAAGTCGACGTCCTTGCCGTCGACCCGGATCGGCTCAAGTGCGCCGAGGGCGATCGGCTGGCGCTTGAAGAACACGTTGGGCTCGGAGGTGAAGATGTGCAGGTGCTTGGAGTAGACCACCAGCACCAAGAAGCCCAGCAGCACGCCGACGGCGAAGAGGACGAAGACGTGCTCGAGCACCTCGTTGGTCTCCGGGCCGAGCGGAGCAAGCAGGGATCCGACCCACTCCGAGGCGAACGCTCCGCCGCTCTCGTAGAACGGGAAGGTCGGGGGCTCGACGTTGATCTGCGTACCGCGGTACAGCAGCAGGCTCACCAGCACCATCGTGATCATCACGAGGACGACCCATGCGGTGCTCAGGTGCGACCCGAAGAACCGGGACTTGCGCCCTTCCCGCTTGGGCGAGTTCACCAGCCTGATGATCGCGAAGGTGATGATGCCGATGAGCACGCCGACGACGGCGACGTCCTCGATGAACCCCAGCCACGCCTGCTTGCCGATGAAGGGGATGTGGAAGTCGACGTCGAAGATGGCGCCGAAGCCCTCGATCACGGTGGGCAGCAGAAGGATGAAGCCCCAGAAGGTGACGAAGTGCGCAACCCCTGGGACGGTGAACTGCAGCAGCCGAACCTGCCCGAAGACCTCGGCCAGGACGGACTTCACCGCGGCACCCCGGTCAGCGGTGCGATCAGGGGCGACCTTCTGGCCGCTCATGGCGAGCCGGTACAGGTACCACAGCCGGTTGCCGGCGATACCCAGCGCCAGCAGGATCATGATCACGCCGATGGTTGTCCGGATGGCCACCTAGGACTCTCCTCCTTGATCCGTGCTGACCGATGGGTTGTCGAGGTCTAGCGAACGCTAGTAGAGCGCGTTACCGGTTTCCGAGCTCGTCTGCCAGGGCGGGCAGGATCGAGTTGAGGTCACCCACGCCACCGAAGTCCGCGATCTCGAAGATCGGTGCCTTCGGGTCCTTGTTCACCGCGACGATCGTCTTGCTGCCCTGCATGCCCGCCCGGTGCTGGATCGCGCTGGAGATGCCGGCCGCGACGTAGAGCTGGGGCGCGACGGTCTTGCCGGTCTGACCGACCTGGAACTCGTGGCCGTACCAACCCATGTCGGTCGCCGCACGCGAGGCGGCGACCGCGCCCCCGAGGGCGTCGGCGACCTTCTCCACCATGGCGAAGGCGTCCGACGAGCCCATGCCGCGGCCGCCGGCCACCACGATGGCGGCGTCGGTGAGGTCGGGGCGTCCGGTGCTCTGCTTGGCAGTCCGCCCGGTGACCTTGGCCGAGCGGGCCAGGTCGGAGAACGCGACATCGACGTTGGTGACCGCAGGCTCGGTGGGAGCCGGCTCGGGCGTGACCGAGTTGGTGCGCACGGTGATCACCGGCGTCCCGGCGGTGACCGCGCCGTCGGCCAGCCACGTCCCGGAGAACACCGACTGCGTCACCATCGGCGCGCCGCCGCCGGCCTGCACGTCGACGGCGTCGGTGATGATGCCGGAGTCGAGCGCGGCGACGCGGGGCTGCGATCTCCTTGCCGTCCGGGCCGGACGTGACCAGCACGGCGTCGGCGTCGGCCACCTGCTCGGATCCAGCGCGACGCCCAGTTCGCCGCCGACGTCAGCCATGAGCTGCGCAGTCCGCTGACGACCATGTCGGCCAGCGCGTCGGTGCTCGAAGGTCGTCGTGAAGAGCTGCCGGCGGTGGCGCAGGAAGCTGTCGACCTGTTGGTGGTCGACGTCGCACGCTTCGCCGAGCTGCTGGAAGACCTGCTCGACTTGGCTCGCGACCACGAGCCATTCGATCCCGCGAACCAGCCGGTGATCGACCTTGCCGAGCTTGCGTCCGTGGCTGTCGCTGGACGCCCTGGCCTGGTCGAGCGGCACGGCGACACGCGAGTGCGCGCCGACAGCCGACGGATCGGTCGGGTGATTGACAACTTGGTGCAGAACGCCGACCGGCACGGAGGAGGTGTCGACCGGATCGTGGTCGAGCGCGCCGGCGACCACGTGCGCCTCTCGGTGGCTGACTCGGGCCCCGGCGTTCCGCCCGGCGACCGCGAGGCAGTGTTCGACCGCTTCTCGCGCGGCACGTCGACGCCAGCCCGCGCCTCGAGCTCGGGCACGGGGTTGGGCCTGGCGCTGGTACGCGATCACGTGCTCGCGCACGGCGGCGCCTGCTGGTACGAAGACACCGAAGCCGGCGGAGCATGCTTCGTCGTCGAGATGCCGGGGGTCCAGGAATGAGGGTGTGGCGAGGATTGGCATCGGCGAAGTACGCGGTAGGGATGGCAGTTGCTGTGGCGCTCATCGCAGGCTGCGGCGTGCCCGCCGCTGATGGTCCCCAACCGGTCGACTCCGACATCGCGCAGCTTCTCCAACCCGAGCCCAGCCCGACGTCGACGGTGACGGCCGAGCCGCGCTTGATCACGGTGACCTGGGTGCGTGGCGACTCGCTGGCGCGGGCGCAGCGTGCCGGCAGTGCTGAGACGCGGCAGCAGCGGCTCGACGTCGCCCTCGCGACGCTGCTGGACGGTCCGCGTCCGGCTGAGCAGATCAAGGGGTCGACAACGCTGTTGCCCCCTGACCTGCAGGTGACGGGCGAGGTGCTGAGGCGTCGCGCGGTGATCGAGTTGACGGTGGACACGGCGCTCGAGTCAGTGGGGCTTCCGCTGGCGGTGGGACAGGTGGCGGTGACGGCGCTGTCCGTCCCGCGAGTGCGAACCGTGGTGTTCTCGATCGACGGGGTCCCGACCCCTGTTCCGCTGCCGAACAGCCGCGGCGACGCCCGCATCGTCAGCCTCTCGGACTACCGGGGTGTCCCCTCCACTGACCCTCCACCCCCACGGCAGGCGCCAGCCGTCGGCGCGGGGGTCGGTTCCGGTGTCGAAGGTGGCCGGCGCGGTTGCCGCGCCTGCAGCGCCGGCCACCGTGACTCGGATGGCGTGCGCGTGGCCGAGGCGGTGGTTCAGCGTCGGCACCAGGTGGCGGGGTCCGGCGTAGTTCTCGAGCTCGTGCAGGACGTCGGGGTCGGCGTCTGCCTCGGCGTACAAGGTGTTGTCTGGGTCGCCTTCGTCCCAGGCGCCGACGACGAAGCGCGGTCGGGCGACGGCGTCCTGAGCGGAGCCATCAGCCATCAAGTGCGAGAAGACCTGAGTGAGGATCTGGGGCTGCACGTGCCCGCCCATCGTTCCGACCACGAGCCACTGTGCGTGTGCGGGTTGTGCGTCGATGGCGGGCGCGGCTTCGGCCAGCACCGGTGACAACGTGTGCAGCGGTCGCTTGCCGGGCGCCAGGACGTTGGGCGATGCCGGGTCGAGGACGAAGCATGCGCCGCGATCGTGCATCAAGACACCGGTCGCGGGCTCGAGTACGAGCGACCCGAATCCGTGAAAGAGGCTCTGGATGAGCGAGACGCTGCGCCCCTCGTCGTCGGCAGCCACGATCGCAACTGTGTCGCCGTCCGGGTGCTTGCTGACCGGGGACGTCGGCATCGACCCGTCGTTCGCGATCACGTCGTGCGCGAGCTGCTGCAGCGCTTCGGGCGTCAGCAGGTCGTCGACGCGTTGGGTCATGAAGCGCCGGTCGGCAAGGATGCGATCTCGCTCGGTCGACAGGGCGCCCGAAGGCGCGAGCCAGTTGATCAGCCGGCAGGCGCCGGTGCAACGGCGTGCCCGGCGCCGGGTCCAGAACGTCAAGCATTCCGAGCAGTCGCAACACCAGATAGGCCTGCGAGCTAGGGCGCCCGGCCTGCACCAGCCAGCCGTCGACGGACACCTCAAGCGGCTCGTCCTCGTGGACGGTGAACTGCCGCAGGTCGTCGTGCGACAGCGGGACGCCGCGGTCGTTGAGCCCGCTGATCAGGGCAGACCCGACGTCGCCGGCATAGAGGGCGGCGGCGCCACCGTCGGCGAGCGCGGCCAGCGTGCGGGCCAGCGCAGGCTGCCACAGGGTCTGCCCGGCAGCAAGTGGCGTGCCATCGGGGCAGAGCAGCGCAGCGAGGTCAGGAAAGTCGGCGAGCCCAGGTGTGACCGCTGCGATTGATCGGCGAGGCCGGCCGAGACGGGGAAGCCGTCGGCCGCGGCGTTCTGGGCCGGTGCCAACGCGTCGCGCCATGACAAGGCCGCGCCATGGGCGGCTAGGGCGGCCCAACCGCCAACGGCGCCGGGAACGGTGATGGGTGCCGGACCGTGGATCGGCATGGTGGTGTGTGCGCGTCGCACAGCATCGGTGTCGGTTGCGAGCAGCGCGCTGCCGGACGCGTCAATGAACGTGGTGCGGCCATCTGGCTCGCGCACCAGGGCCAGCAGGTCGCCCCCCACCCCACAGCTGGCTGGGTAGGCCACCGCGAGCATCGCGGCGGTGGCGAGCGCGGCGTCGATGGCGTTGCCACCGCTGTCGCCGGCAGCCAGGCCGGCGCGGGTAGCCGCTCGCAGGGGGCTGGCGACGGCGACCCGGGTCACGCGGACGCCGACGTGTGGTGCGAGCTCTTCTGGGCAGCCATCGGGACAGGCCTAAGGTCGCCCACGAGGTCCACGCACAGCCGGCCGCGGACTGGCGCGTCACCGAGCGTCACCGACCCGGTGACTGCGACAATCGAGCGCACCCTTTCGCTGTGTTCCGATGACGGTTGCCCGAAATCGGTGCACGATCACCTCACCGGTACTCGCGACGGGGGTGGAGCCGGTGCACACCGGAGGCGTCGGACGAGCCGAGGCCCGTGATGGTCGTGAGGTGGAGCGGTGTCCGACCAGACGCCCGATCCGCAGCGCCCGCGTCCTTCCGATCTCCCGGCTGTCTCCCGCCTCGCCGCCGGCAACGCTTTGCGCGAGGGCCTGAAGAACACCGCAGGACTCAACGGCATCTCGACGGCGGCGGCCGCCTTTATCCGCGACTTCTTCGAGGCTGACGCTGCGGCGATTACCTTGATGAAGGGCGAGTGGTTCCGCACCTTGGTGACGGTTGGCGTCCAGTCTCCCGACGAGATCCGCATCCCCGACGGTGACACCTACCCGGTCAAGACCTTTCCGACCGTGACGCGGTTGCTGCGCTCGGGCAGCGGGTACGTGGCGTCGGTCGGCAAACGGCGGCGTCCCAGAGAGCCAGAAGTTCTTGGCTGACTACAAGAAGTCGACGTGCATCGCCGCGCCGATTTCGTACCAAGGCGAGGTGGTCGGAGAGGTGTTCGCCAGTCGCGTCCGCGGACGCCCCTACTACACCGGGCACGACCTCGCCGTGTTGCTCGACCTCGCCCGCCAGATCGGCTACCGGATCGGGCCGGCGGTGAAGGCGCAGAACCAACTCGATCCGACCTGGTGGCCCGCGGACGCAACCGAGCCGTCGACCGAGCCATCGACTGGGCCGCCCGCGAAGCCGCCGGCCCGAGGTGAGCCACTAGCCTGACGCTGTCACGCGACGAGGGAGCGATATGCAGCGGTCGGGGGGTACCTGGGCGACAGTTGGCCTGGTGGTGCTGGCTGTTGCGGCAGCCTTCCTCGCCTACTCGGCGATGCAGAGCACCCAGGGAACGACGCCGGCGCCGCTGAGCTCGGCGCTGACGACCCCCACCGAGGATGCCAAGGCCGACAAAGACCCGAAGCCGGGCAAGAACGTGACAGACGCGATCCCGGAAACCCTGGAACCGCCGTTGCTGATGGTCGACGAGAGCCTGGCCTTCCGTGGACGCACGGGAATAGCGGGATAGCGCTTTTCAGTAGCGGCGGAAACGGAAACGGCAACCCGCCCGCTTCCTGCGAGGACTCGCGAATTTGCCAGGACAATGCGACGTAGTCCCAGCTGGACCAAAATAGAAAAGTACAAAACGGCAACAGCAGCAGCAAGGTGCCCAGCAAATTCACCCATGCCTGCGCACGTGGCGACATGTGCCCGTAAAACACATCCACGCGCACGTGGTCGCCCGCGGCCAATGTGTAAGCCGCAGCCAGCATAAAGACCAGGGCGTGCATAAAGGTGATGGATTCCTGCAGCCGGATAGAACCGCTTTGCATCCAGTACCGCTCAATCACAACGATGCCTACGACCAGCACCATCAACAAACACAACCAGGCGACCGAACGGCCGATCAGCCTGGTAATAAACTCAATTCTGGATGCCAGTGCGAGCATGAGCAGGCCGCGCTATTCTTGCCAGAAAGAGCGCGACACAATAACCAGCAATGTGAAAATTTCCAGGCGCCCCAGCAGCATGGCAATAACGCAGACCCACTTGCTCAGATCCGATAATGAGCTAAAGTTTCCCGCCACTTCGCCCAGTCCGGGGCCCAGGTTATTCAATGACGCGGCGACGGCGGAGAACGCTGTAACCTGATCGACCCCGTCAAACAGCAATACGGTCATCATGAAGACGAATACGGCAACGTAGACGGCAAAAAAGCCCCATACCGCTTCGATGACGCGTGTCGATACCGGATTGCCACCGAGCTTGACCGGAATCTCGGCGTTGGGATGAACCAGACGCTTGATTTCACGCAGACCCTGCCGGTACAGCAGCAGACAGCGCATGACTTTCATGCCGCCACCGGTGGAGCCGGCGCAGCCGCCGACGAAGCTCGCAAACAGCAGCAGTACGGGTATTGCGCCGGGCCAGGCAGCATAGTTGGTTGTGGTGAAACCCGTCGTAGTGGCGATGGATACGACCTGAAACAGGCCATCATTAATGGTGTGTCGCAGAGACGTATAGCCACCGAAAAAATACAGGTAGGCGATCACCGCGATGGCCAGACCAATCATGCCCTTGGCGTACGCCCTAAATTCCGAGTCGCGCAGATACACTTTCAGGCTTATGCCGCGGAGCGCCAGAAAGTGCAGCGAAAAATTTATGCCCGCAGCGAACATGAATACGATGGCGACAGCATTAATGGTGGAATTGTTGAAATACCCCATGCTGGCATCGTGAGTAGAGAAACCACCGATCGCGACTGTGCTGAAGGCATGACAGAGCGCATCGAAGGCGCCCATGCCGGCAGCATAGTAAGCAACGCCGCAGGCCACGGTCAGCCCGAGATAGATATACCAGAGTGCCTTCGCGGTTTCGGTAATGCGCGGCGTGAGTTTGGAGTCTTTTACCGGCCCGGCCATTTCGGCCCTGTAAAGCTGCATGCCGCCGACGCCGAGCATTGGCAGTACGGCAACCGCCAGCACGATGATGCCCATGCCGCCGAGCCACTGCAGTTGTTGCCGGTAGTACAGCAACGATCGGGGCATGTCATCGAGGCCGGTCAGCACGGTCGCGCCCGTTGTGGTCAGCCCCGACATGGATTCGAACACGGCATCGGTCAGGCTCATGTCTGGCTGTTCCAGCAGCAACAGCGGCAACGCGCCTACTGTCCCCAGACCTAACCAGAAAGCCGCCACCACCAGGAATCCATCGCGTAACCGCAAGTCTTGGGTATGTTTGCGGGCCGGAAACCAGATTACCAGTCCGGCGATCACCGTCAGTAGGTAACCCGACAAAAAGGCGCTGGCACCACCGTCGTTAAAGTACCAGGAGATCGCAACCGGCGGCAGCAGGGTAAAACTGAAAATTAACAGCAACAGACCCAGCAGGCGTTGGACGACAGCGAGTCGCATGGCTAATCAGCGAGCCTGAAAAACTCGTTCGACATCGTCAATGTGGCGACGATCGGTCATGAACAAGATTACATGATCGTTTTCTTCCACCACGGTGTCGTGATGCGCCTGCATCACCACATCGCCCCTTACAATGGTGCATATGCTGGTGCCCTGCGGAAGTTTGATTTGATCGATGGTTCGGCCAACCACTTTTGAACGCCCTGGCTCGCCATGGGCAATCGCTTCGATTGCTTCTGCGCGGCCGCGGCGCAATGCATGGACCTTAACAACGTCACCGCGGCGAACGTAGGTGAGCAGCGAACCAATAGTCACCTGCTGCGGCGAGATTGCGACATCAATGTTGCCGCTTTCAACCAGTTCGGCATATGACGGGCGGTTAATAAGTGCCATCACTTTTTTGCAGCCAAGTCGTTTGGCCAGCATCGAAGAAAGTATGTTGGCTTCTTCAGCATCGGTAACCGCCACAAAAATATCTGCGCTGTCGACGCTTTCTTCTAGCATCAGCGCTTCGTCCGCAGCATCGCCGGAAAGGACGATGGCGCGCTCCAGTCGTTCTGACAATTGACGGGCACGAGCCCTGTTGCGCTCGATAATTTTTACCTGATTGGTTTTCTCCAAAGCCCGCGCCAGCCGGTAGCCAATATTGCCGCCACCGGCGATAAACACACGTCGCACGGGTTCTTCCAGCTTGCGTATTTCGCCCATCACCACGCGGATGTCTTTACGCGCGGCAATAAAAAATACTTCGTCACCGGCTTCCAGCGTGGTCTCACCGTCCACGGGAACGGGATAGCCGGCGCGATAAACCGCTGCGACACGGGCTTCCACGTTGGGCAAATGGTCGTCCAGAGCCTTGATTTGCTGCCCCACCAGCAAACCTCCCTTGTGCGCCCGCACACCAACCAGCCTGACTTTTCCGTCGGCGAATTCCAGTACCTGAAAAGCGCCCGGGTAATGGATCAGTTGCTCGATGTTGTCGGTGACCAGCTGTTCTGGGCTGATGCATACATCCACCGGCATGTGTTCACTCTGGAACAGTTCCTTGGCGTTGATGTATTCAGGTGCCCTGATGCGGGCGATTTTTGTGGGTGTGTCGAAAAGTGTATACGCGATCTGGCAGATCACCATGTTGAGTTCGTCGCTGTTCGTCAGCGCGATAACCATGTCTGCCTTGCGAGCACCGGCGCGCTCCAGAACGTCCGGATAGGCGGCATGGCCGATTACGGTGCGTACATCAAGTCGGTCCTGCAGCTCGCGTAAAGCCGTGGCGTTGGTGTCAACGATGGTTACCTGATTGGCCTCTTCACGGGCCAGTTGATGGGCAACATTAGAACCAACTTGTCCGGCTCCTAGGATAAGAATATTCATCTATATTGTGGGCGCTCGTTAACACGCGGTATGTTACAACACTTGTCGAGCTTAAAAACGACTACATCAATTCCAGATTGGCGTAGGACAATACCAGCCACTTGGTGCCAACGGTTTCAAAATTCACTTGTACCCGGGCATGCGCACCTGAACCTTCGTAGTTCAGAACCACGCCGTCCCCAAACTTACCATGCCGGACATGCTGACCCAGCCTGACACCCGGAGGCGCTATCTTTACTGCGCCATGCTGGTTGCCTGAGCGACTGAAGGAAGGCCGCGAGACCTTGATGCTTGGGCGAATTTCCTCAACGCAGTCGCTCGGCAGTTCGGCAACAAAGCGGGACACTTGCGCATAATTGTCCATCCCGTGCATCCGTCGTTGTTCGGCGTGGCTGAGATAAAGCTGTTGCATGGCGCGGGTTATGCCCACGTAGCAGAGCCTGCGCTCCTCTTCGAGCCCGCCCGCATCGTTCAGGGAGCGTTTATGCGGAAACAGGCCTTCTTCCAGTCCGGCGATAAAGACCAGCGGAAACTCCAGGCCTTTGGCGGAATGCAGCGTCATGAGCTGCACGCAGTCCTCCCATTTTTCTGCCTGACCTTCGCCCGCTTCCAGTGCTGCATGTGAAAGGAAAGCGGCAAGCGGCGGCAGTTCATCCTGCTCATCGGGCTCATATGATTGCGCTGCGTTCACGAGTTCTTCCAGGTTTTCCACCCGGGTTTCGGCCTGTTCGCCACGGTCTTTGCGATGGTGTTCCAGCAGACCGCTGTGAGTGAGCACATGATCTACCGTCTCGCCCAGTTCAAGCTGGCTGGTGTCTTTGTCCAGTTGCTCAATCAGCATCATGAATTGCTGCACGGCTGTTGCCGCGCGCGAACTCAGTGACCCGCCCGCAGCACTCAGTGCTGCGTTCCACAGCGAGGTGGCGTTTGCGCTGGCATACTCGCGGATCTGGCTTACTGTTTTGGCACCAATCCCGCGCGTGGGCAGATTGACAACGCGTTCAAACGAAGTGTCATCGGCGCGGTTTTCGAGCAGGCGCAGGTATGCAAGCGCATCCTTGATTTCCGCGCGCTCAAAAAAGCGCAACCCGCCATAGACCCGGTAGGGAATTTGTCTGGCGAGCAACATTTCTTCCAGCACGCGCGACTGAGCGTTGGAGCGATACAGCACCGCCGCATCGGCACGCAGATTGCCCTGGCTGATCCAATCTTCCAGCCGCGAGATAACAAATTCCGCCTCGTCACGGTCGTTGTATGCGCGATAGAGCTTGATGGGCTCGCCGTCGCTACCGTCCGTCCACAGATTCTTTCCGAGACGGTCGTTATTATTGGCGATAATTGCATTGGCGGCGTTAAGGATGGTCGACGTGGAGCGGTAATTCTGTTCCAGCTTGATTTCCCGCATAGCGGGAAATGCTTTTTTCAGTTGAAACATGTTTTCGACGCGCGCGCCCCGCCATCGATAGATGGATTGATCGTCGTCACCGACGGCAAATAACAAACCGCTGTCACCCGCGAGCACTCGCAGCCACGCGTACTGTACGCTGTTGGTGTCCTGAAACTCGTCCACCAGCAAATGCCTGAAGCGCTGCTGATACTGGCGCAAAATATCGGGGTTACGCAGCCACAGTTCATGGGCGCGCAGCAGCAGTTCAGCAAAATCAACCAGGCCGTTCTGATCGCACATGGCCTGATAGTTGCGATAAATATTGACCATCATGGCGCGGGTTTGGTCGTTACGCGTATCGATGTGATCGGGCCGCCGCCCCTCGTCTTTTTGGCCGTTAATAAACCACTGCACTTCACGCGGCGCCCACGTGCTGTCGTCGAGTTCCATGTCGCGAATAATGCGTTTCACCAGTCGCAACTGATCCTGCGAATCAAGAATCTGAAACGTTGGTGGCAAGTTTGCCGCCTCGGCATGGCGACGCAGCAGGCGATGAGCCAGCCCGTGAAAAGTGCCGACCCAAAGATTGCTCACCGGAATATTCAGCAGTTTTTCGACGCGGGCGCGCATTTCTGCCGCTGCCTTGTTGGTGAAAGTCACGGCCAGAATGCCATGCGGCGAAACGCCCTCGACCTCTACCAGCCATGCAATACGATGCACGAGCACCCGTGTTTTCCCGCTTCCGGCACCCGCCACTACCAGCACCGGCTCCTGTGCTGCAGTGACAGCTTCACGCTGCGCGTCGTTTAACGGGTCAATTATCCGGGTGACATCCATGTTTGCAGTCTAGCTGTCTACGGCGAGGGACAGAACCATGCATACCACAGCCGGTTACCGGGGCCGACAAATGGCTGGGTCAGGCAGTTATCCAGCGAGACCAGCGGTGGCACCGGAACGTCGCAAGGGAGAACTTTCTCAGGTTCAGCGATGCTGGTCGCGAACAGCGGGCGATCAGTGGAAAAAACCGCACCGCCCTGCGCGCGTCTGGCGGTGGCGGTGTCCAGCACATACTCCTGAGCTGTATCGCAGGCGTTGTCGATTTGTATATCGTCCAGTTGGTTCACCAGGGCAGTGATGCGATTGGCATGTTCGTCATCAACGATGGCATAGCCGCCGACGGTCACGGCCGCCATGGCCCATGCCAGCGCTCGTTCGCGGGGTGACGGCGCCTGGGCATTAACTTCGTCCAGAGCCTGCTGCCAGACGGAATCGCTGCGGAACGCTTGCAGAGCAGGGTCTCCCAGCGAGTTCAGTAAGTCGGATACGCGCACCATGGCGTACAGCGATCCGTTAATAACAGCTTGATCCCACCATTCCAGCGCTTCAACCGGATTGCTTTGCATGCTGCGTTCGGCAAGTGTGGCAGCGGCGCTGATATTGCCTGACCCTGCCATTGCTACGAGGCTGGCGTTGTCGTCGGCTGCTGCCGGCGTCGCATCCCGGAGCGCATCCGGGAGCGTAGCGCCGAGCCAGCCTGCGCTGTCAGGGTAACCGCGACTCATGCGCCAGTCACGAAAATCGGCGATTAAAGCGGCCCCGTCGAGTTGTTGTTGATCCAGCCAGTTTTGCAGCTCCGCCGCGGTTGTGATCACCGGCAGATCAGGGTCGAATTCTATTAGTTCGGGTTCATCTTCGAGCGTGACCAGCGGTCTCGGGTCGGCCATTTCGGCGACCGTGCTCAAAACAATCCATAGCAGAATCGCCAGCAGGACGCAGGCCATGAGAATGGTTGCGGTAAAACGAGACATGAGTTTCGACTGCGCGGCTAATCAGCGGCGCGACGCAACGTTGTTCAGGTTGATCATCGTCAGCAGTAATACCGCAGCAATGCCGTTATGACCGGTCGCAATGGCCAGTGGTAGCCCAAAGTAAACGGTGGCGAGACCGAGCGACACCTGCATGGCCAGCGCAGCCCACACTGCCATGCACGCGGTGCGCAGCGATGCCGAAACGTGGCGCTTGCGCCAGTAATGTCCGCCAACCAGCAACAACACAATCGTGGTCGTGACAGCGCCCAACCGATGCACAAAATGTATCGCCACGCGCGCCGGCGCTTCGAGCACCCCGAACTCATAGTTGATGCCGATGCCTCGCCACATGATGAACCCTTCGTTAAAGTCGGCCTGCTCCGGCCACCATTGCCCCATGCAGGTGGGCAGGTCCGGACAGGCAAGCGCGGCATAGTTGGAGCTGGTCCAGCCACCCAGAGCGATCTGGCAAACCAGCACAATCAACCCGATGGCAGCGGGCCAGCTTACTTGCCGAACCCCGGGCTGATATTTACGTGCGTCTTCGAGCAGCAGCCAGAACAACAAGCCCAGCGTTGTGAGCCCGCCTAGCAAATGCCCCATGACGATCACCGGTTTTAACAACAGTGTGACCGTCCACATCCCCAGTAAGCCCTGAAAAATCACCACGCCCAGTGTGATCAGCGGAACTTTGACCGGTTGCCCCGGCTCCTTGCGATTACGCCACGCGAGCAACGCAATCAGCACAATTGCAAATCCAAGGGTGGCCGCGACATAGCGGTGCACCATCTCGCGCCACGCTTTGCCGGTTTCTACCAGGGGCCGCTCCGGATACTCGGCCTTGATTTCGCCATGCTCGATGCCGGTAGGAATCAGTTCGCCGTAACAGCCAGGCCAGTCGGGGCAGCCCAGGCCTGCATCGCTCAGTCGTACATACGCACCCAATACCACCACAAAGAGCGCCAGTATGGTCGCGAACCAGATTAGTCGTTTGTACCAAGCCATAGCATTACTTCCCCTGTGCTTATCACCGACGGCGGTCTAGCCAATGTTCGAAATGCGCAGCAAGAGCCCGATGTCCTTGCGTATATCGCCCATATCAACGCCGGGTTTATAGGACATCATGACGTTACCGAGCGGATCCACCATGAAAATCTGCCCGTTATTGTAGCTTCCGATGACCTTGCGGGCGCCTTGTGATTGCGACGGTTCCGCGATAATGAGTTTGGGGTGTTCCGCGCGCACGGTCTCTGGCAGAACCGCGCTATCGGCGGGCAGTAATACTGTTTGCATGCGGTTAATTTTGGGCCCCAGCCAGAGCCGCACTTGCCTGATCTTTACCAGCGCATCAACGCAGATGTCATCGCATTGCGTATCCGCCAGTACCACCAGGCTCCACACGTCACGAAAACGTGGCGCACTGTCTTCAGATGTTAGCGGCTGATCCGACAAAGTGAGCGGGGGCGATATCAGGTCACCGTGCTGCGTTTTGTCGCCGGGGCGCCAGCCGTTGTCGGCAAAGTAAAAATACATGGCTGCCAGGATGGGCAAGGCAAACAGTGCAGCGATCGCCAGCAGGGTTAGCCGGCCGCGAGTTTGGGTACTGGTCATCGGGTGTTTATCTCGTTGCGGTTGCGAAACCATTGATACATAAGAATCAGATAAAAAATGCAGGCCAGCACAGCAAAGGAAAACCATTGAAAGGCATAACCCAGATGCTTTGCCGGGCCGTTATCCGGCGTTTGCCAGATACGCAGATAGCCATCGACCTGGGCAGGATCCAGCTGCAGCTGGTAGTCGGGTAATGTCAGGCCGAGGGTTTGTTCAAGTTGCGCGCGGTCGGGAAACAGCAGGCGTCGCGGCCAGCTCTCAGCGTTATCGCTTTGCCCGAGCAGCAGGCCCGGCGCCGGTAGAAAGTTAAGCTGCGCCACGATGGTTCTTTGCTCTGCACTGACCCCAATATCGGGCAGTATCTGCCGATCCTGGTTGGCAGCAACCCACCCGCGATTAACCAGCATGTATTGACCGTCCGTTTGAAACGGCGTCACAACCTGGTAACCGTTCGAGCCACCGTCCGTCATGTTATCGAGCAATATCTGGCGCTCGGGCAGATATCGACCCTGCAGCTCAAAACGCCGAAACCGGTATTCCTCTGCCTGGTCATCCGCCACTGGCGCGCGCAATACCGCATTGGCATCAGCCGCGGCATAGTTGTCCTGCAGGCGGCGTTTCTGGTTTGCCCGGTCCAGTTGCCAGAATCCGGCCGAAAAAAACAGGCTGAGCAGTGCGACCAGCATGATCGTTGCAACAACAGGTCGCCCGATGGTCGAGCCGGGTTTGCCGCTTGCCGGTTCTGCCGCTGCGCTGTAGGGTTGCGTTCCCATTAGTGCGGGCCGATCCACATGATCATCAAATACCTGATTGTCGCTGTCTTAATTGCCATTGTGTTGAGTCTGGGTTCGGGCATGTATTTCATGCTCAAGGACAAAGGCCGGTCCAAACGCATGGTGAATTCGTTGACGGTAAGAATCAGCCTGTCGGTTGCGTTGTTTGTCTTGTTGTTTATTGCCTGGTACTTCGGTTTGTTGCAGCCGCATCCCATTGCGCCCGGTTAGAGCCTGACTTGATAGTGGGGGCGCATTTTAACCCCCTTTTCGTCTTCCCATCAGCCGGTCGACCGGAAAGCTTGCTACCCCGTCCTGCATAAGTACGCCCGGCCCGACGTCACCGGTCCAGGCCTGCCCGGTGATGACTTCAGCGTGCGCTACAAAAGCGCCGTCCGCCGCCCGCAACGAATCGGCCGCAGCGAGCATTTCCTTCCAGCGCCGCGGCGTGGTCAGCCCTTTGCGCCGTGCTGACAGAAAATTGGTTGCACCGGCCGCGCGCAGGTCTGCGAACAGCCGGTCTGTGTTCCGGTAGTTAATCTGCAACGTTTCTACGTCCATGACCGGCTCACGAAAGCCGGCTTGCACCAGCGCATCACCGATATTGTGCATGTCGGCGAAGCTGTGTACGTGCGGTGCCGAGTCTACTTTCGCCCAGGCGCGTCGCAGATTCTTAAGTGTATCTGGGCCCAGCGTGTTGAAAAGAAACAGCCCGGGTGTCCGCAATATCCGCCGTGCTTCCGAAAATATTTTCAGTGGTTCGGCGCAATTGGGCAGCGTCATGTTAGACACAATGATATCCACACTGTTGTCAGCCAGCGGCAGCCGGTGTCCGTCGGCACAAACTCGCGGCATGGTTTTTTCGGCAGCGGCCAACATCGGTTCCGACCAGTCCAGCAATATCAGCAGGGCTTCGGGATAGCGTTGTTGCAAAGCGTTGGCCGCGCCGCCGGTTCCGGCACCCAGATCGAGTATCACCGTGGGGTCCAGCGTAATAAGACCGAGCCGCTCAAGCAGCCTTTCGCGAGTTTCGTGGCAAAGAAAATCGGTCTGATCAATCGAGCTTACGAGGCGATCGCAAGCTCGACGCAACTGCTGTTGATCCAGTTCATGCACTCTGTTTGCTGCAGGCTTCCGGCGTGATTCCCAGTCGGCTCATGAGCTGGCGGTCTTTGTCGGCAGACGGATTACTTGTGGTCAGTAACTTTTCACCATAAAAAATAGAATTGGCACCGGCGAGAAAACACAGCGCCTGCATTTCATCGCTCATGTCTTCCCGGCCTGCCGATAACCGCACGTGCGAGGCGGGCATCAGGATGCGCGCAACGGCAATCATGCGGACGAAATCGAGCGGGTCGAACGCACCTTCGTCGGCCAGTGGCGTGCCCTCTACCTGCACCAGCTGATTGATCGGCACACTGCCCGGATGTTCAGTCATGGTGGCGAGGGTGTGCAGCAGTTCTGCCCTGTCGAGTTCATCTTCGCCCATGCCGACAATGCCGCCGCAGCAGACTTTAAGCCCGGCATCGCGCACCGCTTCGAGTGTGTCGAGTCGATGTTTGTACGTGCGCGTGGTAATGATTTTCTGATAATGCCGCTCTGAAGTGTCGAGGTTATGGTTGTAGTAATCCAGCCCGGCTGCTTTGAGCTGCTGCGCCTGTTCTGGTTTGAGCATGCCCAGCGTCGCGCAGGTTTCCATACCGAGATCGCTTACGGCCGCAACCATGGCGTTGATTTGTTCGAGTTGTTTGGGTTTAGGCGAGCGCCAGGCCGCGCCCATGCAGAAACGCGTCGCGCCTTTAGCCTTTGCTGCCCTGGCCTGCTCGACCACTTCCCGGAGTTCCATCAGAGGGTCGTTATTCACATCGGTTTCATAGCGAATGCTTTGCGGGCAATAGCTGCAATCTTCCGGGCAGCCGCCTGTTTTCACACTTAACAGTGTGCTGATTTGCACGGCATTCGGATCAAAGTGCCGACGGTGAGCATTTTGCGCGGCGAACAACAGATCATTGAACGGCAATTCGAATAACGATCTGACTTCGTCGAGCGTCCAGTCGGTTCGTATATCGCCTGCTGCCGCCATCTGCAGGGTGGCCTGATGGCAGTTGTGCGGTGCTAATTCAACAGTTTGTGATCCGTGCATGCGTATTTCCAATGATATGCCGCGCAAAGTCAGCTTTTGCCCCGGCCATTACGGCGGGAAAATTCTGCGATGGGCGTGCGTCAGGCCAGTACCGGAGGGCAGTATCAAAACGCTGCCCCTCACTGTCAACTTTTGCCGGTTAGCAAAGTTGACAGAGTGCTGTCGTGGCTGTTCCCGTTTCACTGCGTCCTATGCGGTGCGGGGGCTGCAGGCATGGATTTGTGCACTCCCTGTTGTCGCGATTTGCCGTGGCTGCGCGATGTTTGCGATTTGTGCGCGATGCCGGTGCAAGGTGGCGGGCATTGCGCAGTCTGCGCGGCGCAGCCCCCGTGCGTCCGCAGTTGTCGGGTGGCGATGGCCTATGAATATCCCGTTGACCGCTTGATCGCCGGGCTCAAATTCCGCAAACAGGCTTATCTGTCGCGGTTACTGGGCGAACTGCTGGCATTGGATTTACTTTGCCGACCGCCCGTGCTGCCGCCGCCCACATTGTTGTTGCCGGTGCCGCTGCATCGCGAGCGACAAAAACAGCGTGGCTACAATCAGGCAGCGCTGATCGCTGCGACGGTGGGAACAGCGTTACACCTTCATTGCGAGCCAGAGGGTTTGCAGCGTATTCGTGCGACCTCTGCCCAAACAGGGCTCAACCGTCAGGGGCGTCTTAGAAACCTGCATCGCGCGTTCGCGGTCGGTCTGGATGTCGCAGGCGCTCATGTTGCGCTGGTGGATGACGTCATTACAACCGGTGCAACAACGCTTGCGTGTGCTGAAGCATTATTAGCCGCGGGCGCATCAACCGTTGATGTTTGGGCCGTCGCCCGGGCATTGCGTACGTCAGACACCCCCGCCGGCTCTCACGAAGCGGATTGAAATATATAGCTGAGCGCGATGCCGGCAAACACAATGGCGCCAATATGCCGGTTGTTCAAAAAGGCACGAAAACAGTCGTCGGGCTTGCGTTTCCTGATCAACGTAAATTGATACACCATGAACAAAGCGCTTATGAGCAGGCTCAGGCGATACCACATTCCCAAACCCGCCACTTCGCCTGCTAATAACAGGGCCAGTAAAAACAGCGCCTGCAAAATAGCGACAACGAATACGTCCGCCTGACCGAAAAGTATGGCCGTGGATCGCACACCGGCTTTCAGATCGTCTTCGCGATCTGCCATCGCATACATGGTGTCATAGGCCACCGCCCATACCACAACCGCCAGCGCCAGCAGATAAGCAAGGCGCGGAACGGCGCCTGTGTGCGCTGCAAAAGCCATGGGCACGGCCCAGGCAAAAGCGATGCCCAGCACCAGCTGCGGGGCCGCGAAGAAGCGTTTGCAAAACGGGTAGATTACGGTGAGCGCGACGGCACCCAGTGCCAGCAACTGAGTGAGTCGATCGAGTGTCAGCACCAGACCCAGCGCGATCATGCACAGCGCAATGAACAGCACCAGCGCCTCGACCGGCGCCACGCTGCCCACGGCCAGCGGCCGGTCGCGGGTGCGCTGCACACGGCCATCGAGGTTACGGTCGGCGAAATCGTTAATCACGCAGCCGGCGCTGCGCATAATCACCGCGCCAAGCACAAACACCGTGAAAACCCAGGGGTCGGGGCGGCCATGCGAGGAAATCCATAACGCCCACAGGGTTGGCCACAGCAGCAGCCATATGCCGATCGGACGATCCAACCGCATCAATTTGCCGTAAAGACTCAGTTGCAGTGCAAGTTCTGCCAGCAGCCCTTCGCCCTGATGGGTGCGGTTCACGAGTTCTGGTTGCGCGCGTTGCAGCGCGCCAGGCCGGGAAGAAAAACTTCGGTAACGGACAGGGAATCTTCACCAATGCGAAACTCGGACCGGCGGGCCCAGACCGATTGTGCTGGATTGATATCGGCCGGCAGACGAGCTGCATCGATCAATGCGTATTCGAATGCGCTGCGAGTGACGTTATCGCGGGAGCGCAGCGCTTCACCCAGTGGCTCGTCGCCCAGTTTGCCAAGCCAGCCGTGCGCCGCCAGTGTCGCCGGCGGGATCTCGGTAATGGCATATATGCACGGGTTGTCGCCACAGCAGAGCAATACTTCGCGGCGCAGTCCGCACGTAAGTGAAGCAGAATGGCTATCGAGCAGCCGCACTCTGAAGCGTTCACCGCAGTTTTCGCGCAGCCGCTGCGTCAGTAAACCGCTCTCCGACAACCAGCCATCAGCTACTTCGTCGGGTACTTCGTTTAGCGCACCCGCCGTATTACGCCACACGGCACCAAGACCGTTCTCCGGCGTAAATTGTGCGGCAAGTTGTTTATCGGCTGCGGACATGCGGGGGGATTTTATTCTCTATACGTTGCCGTAGTCATCTGCCTGAGCAATCCAGCGCCGGATAATGTTGTCGGCCGCCTCGGCATGGTTCTTCAACAGGGTATCGGAGAGTTGCTGCACTTCGGGCAAGAGCCATGCATCCCGGCCGAGGTCGGCAACGCGCATTTGCTGCAACCCGGTTTGACGTTTACCCAACACCTCACCCGGGCCTCGCAGTTCAAGATCTTTTTGCGCGATTACAAAGCCGTCGTTGGTTTCGCGCATGACATCAATCCGCTGCCGCGCATGCTGCGAGAGTTTAACCGCGGAGCTGTAGATCAGTACGCAGTTGCTTTGTTGATTGCCCCTCCCCACACGGCCCCGCAGCTGATGCAGCTGCGCCAGGCCCATGCGTTCAGCATTTTCTATGATCATGAGCGTGGCTTCAGGCACATCCACCCCGACCTCGATAACCGTGGTCGCGACCAGCACCTGCACTTCGCCCGCCGCAAAGGCTTTCATGATGCGTTCTTTTTCTTCGGCACGCATCCGGCCGTGTATCAAACCCACGCTCGTCCCTTTAAGTGCCTCGCGCAGCATGGCGTGCGTAGATTCGGCGTCCTGGTAGCTGAGCATTTCGGATTCTTCGACCAGCGGACAAACCCAATAAGCACGCTGGCCCGATTCCAGTGCCTTCTGAACGCGCGCCACAACTTCACCGCGCCGGGTGTCCGACACCGCCACAGTTTTAACAGGTTGTCTGCCCGGCGGCATTTCCCGGATGACGGAGACATCGAGATCCGCATACAACGTCATGGCCAGCGTACGCGGAATCGGGGTGGCCGTCATGACGAGTTGGTGAGGCCGGTGGCTACCGGCACTGCCTTTGTCCATCAGGCTCATGCGCTGGTGCACCCCGAAGCGGTGTTGCTCATCAACAATGACCAGCCCCAGACAGGCATACTCGACCGCTTCCTGAAACAGCGCATGCGTGCCGATAATGACCTGTGCTTCGCCGCTGGCGATGGCCGCATAGGTCTGTTTGCGCTGTGCACTTTTTAAAGAGCCGGACAGCCAGGCGATGTTGATGTCGAGCGGGCCCAGCCATGCCGCAAAGTTATCGCGATGTTGTTCGGCCAGCAGTTCGGTGGGCGCCATGATCGCCACTTGCGTTCCGGCGCCGGTGGCTGCCAGCGCCGCGACGGCGGCCACCACTGTCTTGCCGCAACCCACATCACCCTGCACCAGGCGCATCATCGGGTGCGCAGCCGCAAGATCCGACCGAATAACTTTAATACTGCTTTTTTGATCGCCGGTGAGTTGAAAGCCGAGGTTGTCAAGAAAGGCGTTGATCTGGCTGTTATCAGGTGACAGCGGCAGGGCTTGCAGATGGCTGGCGCGCTGGCGGATTTTGCGCAGACTAAGATGATGGGCAAGCAACTCTTCGATGATCAGGCGCCGCTGAGCGGGGTGCCGTCCGCTGGCAAGTTCATCCAGTTGCGCATCCGCCGGGGGACGGTGCAGATAGCGCAGCGCTGCAGCGAGCGTGGGCAATTGGTGTTTGACCAGTAGTTCTGGCGGCAGCAAATCCTTGAGCAGGAGGTCACGGCGGTCGAGCACCTGGCCGATCAGGCTGCGCAGTCGACCCTGCTGCACACCCTCGGTGCTCGGATAGACGGGGGTGAGATGGTTTTCGAGCGCTTGTGGCGCGCTGGCCGATAGCACGCGGTACTCCGGGTGAACCATCTCCAGCCCTGCGGAGCCTTTGCGGACATCGCCGTAACAGCGAACTTTCTTGCCGCGTGCCAGACCTTGTTGCTGGGCACGGGAAAAATAAAAGAATCTCAAAGTAAGCGCACCGGTGCCGTCCGCAATTCTGCACAACAGGTTACGTCGGCCGCGATAGACCACTTCGGTGAGCCCCACTTCTGCTTCGACCACTGCGCGCTGGCCCGGCACCAGGCTGCCAAGCGGGACTATGCGGGTGCGGTCTTCGTAGCGAAACGGCAGTACGAACAACAAATCCGCCGGATGTCGCACACCCAGCCGGCCAAGCTTCTCGGCCAGCGCGGGGCCCACCCCGCGCAGATCAGTTAGCGAGTACGGCGTCGGCTTCAACCTGGGCGCCCTTTGGCAGGCCGGCAACTTCAACCGCTGCGCGCGCCGGGTACGGCTTGCTGAAATACGTTTCCATGACTTCGTTGACGCGCGCGAAATGGGCGAGGTCAGTCAGAAAAACAGTGACTTTAAGCGCCTGACTGAGGTCGCTGCCCGCGGCTTCGGCGACCGCTTTTAGGTTTTCAAAAACCTGCGTGATTTGTGCATCTATGCCTTCGACCAGTTTGCCGGTGCGGGGGTCGAGCGGAATCTGCCCCGAGATATAGATCGTGTTGTTGTGTTTAATAGCCTGCGAATAGGTGCCAATAGCGGCAGGCGCTTTGTCCGTGTTGACGGGGATTCTTGTCATGATTGTTTCCGAGGTAAAAATTCAGGCGCAGGATCGGGCCACGCGCTTTAAGTCAGGTACTGAACGAATACTGCGTAAGACCTTAGCAAGATGAATACGGTCGCGCACCAGCACAATAAAAGTCATTTCCGCGTAATCTTCATCGTCTTCGCTGACCGATACCTGTGCGATGCTGGTTCCGGCATCGGCAATGCGGGATGCAACCTCCGCAAGAGCTCCGGGCCGATTGGGCATTTCCACTTTTAGTTCCACCGAGAATTCGCCGTCGATGTCCTGCTCCCACTCAACGGCCAGCCAGTTGCCGGGCTTTTTGGCGTAGTGAGCGAGGTTGCCGCAAATATTGCGGTGAATCACGAGGCCGCGCTCCGAGCTGACGTACCCCAGCACCTCATCGCCCGGAATCGGATGGCAACAACGCGCGTATCCGACCACCAGCCCTTCGCTGCCGGCGATGGTAATTTTCGGCATGTGATCGTGTCCGGGCTCAGCCGAGCCGCCGTCACCTGAAAGTAGCAGCTGGGCCACCAGTGGGGCGACGCGCTTGCCCAGGCCCAGTTGCTCAAACAAATCCACCGGCTTGGCGAGCTGGAAACGTTGCAGCAGGTCGTTCATCCGCTTCTTCGGAATGCCGCGCAGGCTTTTGCCTTGTGCCCGCAGTGCTTCGACCAGCATGCGTCGACCCAGTTCGATAGACTCGTCGCGGCGCAAATTTTTCAGGTAATGGCGAATGCTGTGCCGGGCTTTCGCGCTGACCACAAAATTCACCCAGTTAGGGTTCGGTTGGGCGTTCTTGGCAGTAATAATCTCTACCGTTTGCCCGTTTTTCAATTGCGTGCGCAACGGCTGTAGATGCCGGTCTATTCGCGCCGATACACAGCGATTGCCCACGTCGGTATGAACCGCGTAGGCAAAATCGACGCAGGTCGCGCCGCGGGGTAAACGCAAAATCTCTCCGGTTGGCGTAAACACGTAAACCTTGTCCGGGAATAGATCGACCTTTACGTTCTCCATGAACTCCTCGGAGTTCGTCGAGGCCTGCATTTCGCTGATGGATGCGAGCCAGTCCCGTGCGCGCGTCTGGGGAGAGACCACGGCCGGGTCTGCAGCTTTGTAATTAAAGTGTGCAGCAACCCCGCTTTCGGCGACCTGATGCATGTCTTCCGTGCGTATCTGCATTTCCACCGGTATGCCGGTGGGCCCGAACAGCGTTGTATGCAGCGACTGATAACCGTTTACGCGAGGTATGGCGATGTAGTCTTTAAAACGCCCGGGCATCGGCTTGTATAGCTGATGAATAATACCGAGCGCCCGATAGCAATTATCGGCGCTGTCTACCACGATGCGCATGCCGTATACATCCACTATTTCACTGAGCGGCAGTTTCTTGCGAGCCATCTTCTGATAAATGCTGTAGAGGTGCTTTTTTCGTCCGACAATGCGAGTTTGAATACCGGCTTCCATAAGCTGCTTGTCCAGACGGTCAGACATGCGCTTAATAAACTGTCGTTGATTGCCTTCGGCCTTTTTTATTGCCGCATCTATGACACGCGCCCGGAAAGGGTAGGCATTGCGAAACCCGAATTCCTCGAGCTCTACTTTCAGCCAGTTGATGCCCAGTCGATTAGCAATCGGTGCATAAATCTCCAGGGTTTCACGCGCAATGCGCACGCGCTTTTCGGGTTTGAGCGCGCTTAATGTGCGCATGTTGTGCAGTCGATCCGCCAGCTTAACCAGAATGACCCGGATGTCTTCGACCATGGCCAGCATCATTTTGCGGAAGCTTTCGACTTGCGCATCGCCGCGGGTCGTAAAACTAAGCTGGTCGAGTTTGCTGACGCCCTCAACGATGATGGCAACTTCTTCGCCGAATGCCTCGCTGATTTCTTTGGAGCTGGTGCCGGTGTCTTCGATGACGTCGTGCAGAATTGCGGCGCAAACGCTTTCAACGTCCAGATGCATGCTGGCGATGATTTCCGCAACCGCTACGGGATGACTTATATAGGGTTTGCCCGATGCGCGTTGTTGCCCGGAGTGCCGTGCTGCACCGAACTCAAAGGCAGCCTTGACCTTGGCTTTTTGCTCATCGTTCAGGTAGTCGAGCTTGGCCATAAGCCGCCGAAAGCCAACACCCTGCAGGGCGGGCGGCAGTTTTTCTCGCAATGAAGCAGCGTATTCCATTCACACTCGTCTGCCGCGCAGGCACGCGGTCTGGAACCAGTATAAAGGAATCGCTTTGAGTCGAGAGGCCCGGGACTCAGATAGCCAGACTGGCCGGCGGGCAGCGCGCCGCCGGCAGGTAACTAGTCGTCCGTGTCGGGCTCGTCCAGATCGGGTTCGTCTAAATCGGGCTCGTCTAAATCGGGCTCGTCCTGATCGGATTCGGCCTGGTCGGATTCGTCGGCATCGGCATCTGCCTCGAGTTTCGGCGCCATGCGCGATGCGGCAAGTGATGAAGCTGCGGCCGGCTGAAAATCAGATTGCGCGTCCGCGCCCGGCAATGGCGTGCTGGCCAGCAGTTCCTCGGCCTCCTCACTGCTGAGAATATCTTCCTCAGGCTGTGTCATCTGCTCGAGAATTTCGGCCGTGATGAGCCCTGCTGCAATCTCGCGCAGGGCAATGACGGTTGGCTTGTCGTTTTCGATTTCGACCAGTGGATCCTGACCGTTGGCCAGCCGACGGGCTCGTTTGGCGGCCACCAAAACGAGGTCGAACTGATTGTCGACATGCTTTAAACAGTCTTCTACGGTAATTCTGGCCATGGCTTCTTTATGCTCTTCTAACAATCATTGAAATGCGGAACGCGCGGGGCGGAGGGCTTACCGCCCTCAGCGGACGCGAAAGAGTACAGACTTGCCTGTCTGCTTGCAATGCCCCCGGCCGGCCAGAAGACACCGAAGCGGCTGATTAGGCAAGGATTTCCCGAATACGTGCCTGCATGCGGGGGTGGCTGGTGGCGTTCGCGGCACGGCTGTCAGCGCCGTCGACTATCGCGCGGAGCTCCCGCGAGGCCGTTTCCAGATCGTCATTGATCACGGCGTAATCGAATTCGTGCCAGTGCGACAGGTCTTTTACCGCGTCGCGGTAGCGCCGTTCTATAACCTCAGGAGTGTCCGTTCCGCGTCCGGTCAGGCGCTTTTTCAATTCTGCCACCGAGGGCGGCAGGATAAAAATACTCCGACAGTCCGGCATGTGCGAACGCACCTGTTGTGCACCCTGCCAGTCAATTTCCAGAATCACGCTGTGGCCCTGGTTCAGCAAGCCATCAACGTGGCGGCGCGAGGTGCCGTAAAAGTGATCAAAGACCTGCGCGTGCTCAAGAAAATCACCTGCAGCGATCATGGCCCTGAAGGCGTCCTCATCGACAAAGTTGTAGTCTTTGCCGTCGGTTTCGTTACTGCGCCGTGGCCGGGTGGTATAGGAAACGGAAAAGCGCAGCATGGCGTTTTCCGCCATCAGTTTGTGCACCAGGGTGGTTTTGCCGGCGCCGGATGGCGCCGCGATGACAAACAAATGGTTTGTCGCATTTTTTCCGTCGCCTGCGTTACTCAACGTTCTGTACCTGTTCACGTAGCAGAGGTGCATAAAGCCAATAGAAAAAAGGCTTTCGTGATGTAAATTCATTCAAAATAGGCGTATCTGTCACCATTTCTGTCACCAGTTTGTCAGTCCGATTGCTGAAATACATCATCGAAGCCTAGTTACCATTCCATATTGGCCGATCTATCTTTTTCCGCGGTCAAATAGTCTATGAGTTCCTGCATTATTTTCGTCTGACAGCATGTGTTCGGCATAAGCACCATCACGAACGAACGTGAGTATTGTAGGCAAATCGCTTTCCAACGCATATAGCAGTGCGAGTTGGATGAAGCGCTTGTAGCGCCCATTTCCTCACGGCCTGAAAATCAGGTTAATCATTTTTGTCTTGCATATCGTAGGGTCCAATTTCGAAATTTATGCTTAGCAACGGTATCGGCCGTTGACCAAACCATAACCTACGAATCAGAAGGTCGGGAGTTTGAAGCTCTCCGGGCGAAGAAACAAACTGAGTCAGCGCTGAATGCCTTCTATGAATTCTGCTATGGAGTGGATAGGTGCGTCATCAGCTTCGGAAGCTGATGCCCTACCATTAGACGACACACGCCTATTAGCACCAAATTTTATAGTTAGCTGAAACATGCGTGCGCACGCCTTCACGCTTTCCACAATATTTCCACCGTTTGTTTTTACAGCATTTTTCGGGCCTGTAGCTCAGCTGGTTAGAGCAGGGCGCTCATAATCCCTTGGTCGGAGGTTCGAGTCCTCCCGGGCCCACCATTTATTTGAATGCTTAAAGCATCAGAACTTTAGACCCTTAAGTTTAGTATCGCGCATCGAAGACGTCGTCCGGCGTCGCGCACAAGGTTGGTCGCCTTCGAAAACAACAGACTCCAGTGACATTGATAATGGTCGTCACTGAAACCCGGCTAGTAACATCGGCCCACAACGATTTCACCAAACCGCCGAAAAGGTAGAACAATTTCGTAATCCCTGTATCCATTCCGTGTATTTCTTAAGCCAATGCGGAAAATAAGGCTATTGCTTGCCATACGGCGAAGTTCGCGTTAGAACAGAGCGTACAGGGTCTATCCGGGGAAAGATCAATGCTCAATTGCACTGAATCAAGCTGTTAGGGGGCTATGGTTGCACTCATGAAGACGATTATTTGTTGCATTGTTACCGTTGCTATCGCTGCATGTTCGTCAAGCCAGCCCGCTGTAGAGACCGTGCAGAACTTTCAGACCGTCAATAATTTCTTTACTGGCTTTAGATAATCGTGAGCAAAAATACTATTGGACGCTCACAGAGACGGCCTCCACCAAATTTCCATTAGTGGCATGGTCCATGCGCCAGCCCGGTTGCGCAAGATTACAATACACCATTAATTCAGTTGGCGAAGTTGTCGACGTATATGTAGAGAAACAGTGGCCAGAGTCCTTCGAATTCGGCCAAGCGGCGATGATTTCCACAAGACTGCTTCGTTATGAACCCGCACCCACCAATGAATCGCGAAAGTCTCTTAGAACTTGGCGCACAGTTACCTTCGAATTAACCGGAATTGATCCAAGTGGTAAAGAACTCAAGAACAAGTGTGCCCCCTAACCAGTTGGGGCAAAGGGCTCGCTTCGCGAGCGGGACGCCTGGCTTCGCCAGCCGCCCCTGCCCAAGGCGTTAGCTAGCCAACATGAATCCGCTGCTTGGTGACAATTTCGTAATCCGGCCGTTTCTGCCTGGAGACACGAGCCAATTTGTAGCAGCTGTTCAAGAAAGCGGTACAACTTTGGAGCCAACAATGCCTTGGTGGAAACCGGACTACTCGGCAGAGGAAGCCATCGAGTTTTTTACTTCCTGCGCAGAAGCTATTGAAGCCGAGAAGGCTTATGACGTCGGCATTTTTCAGCCCGATGGAAGCACTTTTATTGGCGGTATATCTGTAAATCGCATCGATCACGACTATCGAATCGGAAATATCGGTTATTGGGTACGGGAGTCAATGCAAAATCGCGGAATATGCACAAGGGCAACCGAGGCGATTATCAAATTTGGATTAGATACACTCGGTTTGGTTCGATTGGAGATTGTCATTATGGCTAATAATTCAGCGAGCCGTCGGGTTGCCGAGAAAGTCGGAGCAACATTGGAATGCGTTGCGAAGAACCGAATCATGCACAAGGGCGTACCTCTTCCTGCAGCGGTTTACTCGGTGGTTCGGGGGTGAGGCTAGCTAACCAGTTGGGGCAGTTCGCTCCCTACGGTCGCCGGCCGGCGCTACGCGCCGCCCGCTGCCCAAGGCGTTATGTGGCCTTACAGCTCCTCGCGGTTGCAAAATGTCCGCCCAGTGGTTAGATTGGGTCTTACGAAACAATTAGTTATACCTGCTATCTGAAGTGAGATTTGGGGTCTTGACTCAGCTACAATCAGCCCCATAATTACTACGTCAACCCCAGCTAGACCCACGGGTCGGCTGGCCCCCTTCAGGTTACGGTCTGGAGGGTTTTTTTTGCCTATCGTAAATAGAGTCTCGTTTCTCGTAGATGGTTTCAACGTCTACCATTCAGCTAAAGAAGCCCGCCATGCACTAGGCGGTACATCAACCCTTTGGCTCGACTTACCGTCGCTACTTAGTTCCTACCTTTCGATTTTGGGCAAAGAAGCTCAATTTGAGGAAATCTACTACTTTTCTGCTCTCGCGACGCACATGGATAGTGTACGGCCGGGAACAACTACGCGGCATAGAGCTTATCTCGACTGTCTCAGAGGCGCTGGGGCAAAAATCGAATTAGGCCGATTCAAACGCAAGGGTGTTTGGTGCAAAAAATGCAGGGTCGAACATGAACATTTCGAAGAAAAAGAAACAGACGTTGCGATTTCTATAAAGCTCATCGAGCTCTTCCATTTAGATCTCTGCGATACGGTGGTATTAGTAACCGGCGATACAGATCTGGCTCCGGCAGTTCGTACAGCATCCCGCTTATTCCCAACAAAGCAAGTAGTGTTTGCGTTCCCGTTTAAGCGCAAAAATAGGGAATTAGCGAAATTGGTGGCGACCTCATTCCGTATGAAAAAGGAGATGTATGCGAAATTTCAGTTCCCAGAGCCTTTCGTTATGCCATCTGGCAGAAGTATTGCAAAGCCTTCTCCCTGGTAAATTCACTTGGCCACATAACCAGATGGGGCAATTGGCTCGCTGTGTTCGCCGGACGTCTGGCTTCGCCCAGCCGCCCCTGCCCAAGGCGTTAGGCCGCTAGATCGGAGAAATAGTTGCTATGGACATATCAGAGAAAATTTCCCTTTTGGAATCTAATTTGGCTAGACAGCTCTCTTGGATTTCAGCTGCTGAATCAAAGGGCTCGTTTATCTTCGCCGTTGATACAGCGCTTTTGGGTGTTTTAGCGGCGATCGCGCCATCGACAAGTGCAAGCTGGAATATTGCACCAGCAATTTTTGCTTCTTTTACGTTGCTTTTTGCTGGAACAAGTCTGTTGTTTCTATCATTTGCATCCTTTCCGCGCACGACTGGCCCGAAAGGTTCCGTCATCTATTTTGGTGGGATTGTTCAGCGGGATACTAGTCAGTACGGCAGTGCCATTTCAGAGCTGACGAATGAATCCTACTGCACAGATCTGGTAGCCCAGTGCCACCGCAATGCTGAGATTGCTAACCAAAAATTTATTTGGATTCAAAGAGCCCTAGTCTGCTTATATTTATCAACTTCGCCTTGGGTGGCAGCAATCTATCTGCTATACAACGGCTCTATTCATTAGTCTGTTGCAATTACGGCATCTAAGGCTTATTTCATGTCGCTCGGAAATGACTTAAAGACTCAGGTAAAAAAGATCTTTGAAGATCAGTGGTCTACCAGATCAGGGCAAAAGATTCCTGAATCTGCTGACCTAAAATTGGCTAACGATGCTGTAGAGCTAGATGCGACGGTTTTATATGCTGATCTTGCAGATTCGACAAAACTAGTCGATGGATACAATGCCCTATTTGCTGCTGAGGTATACAAGTCTTACTTGCACTGCGCGGCCAAAGCAATACGCTCAGAAGGAGGAGTGATAACCTCCTACGACGGAGATCGCATCATGGCCGTTTTTATTGGCGGCTCTAAAAACTCATCGGCGGCGCGCGCTGGGCTAAAAATAAACTACGTAACAACGAATATTGTTAATCCAGCAATTAAGGCTCAATACAAGACTGATTATCAAGCAAAACAAACTGTTGGCATTGATACAAGCAAGCTAACTGTTGCACGGACGGGCATACGTGGTTCGAACGATTTAGTGTGGATTGGCCGGGCTGCCAACTATGCAGCCAAGTTAACTGAGCTTTCATCTGACTATCCGACTTGGATAACAGCTGCTGTCTTTAACATGCTGTCCGATGAAGCGAAAAATAGTAAGGGGCGCTCAATGTGGGAAGCAATGACTTGGACAGCAATGAATAAGATGTCAATTTATCGCTCCACCTATTGGTGGCCAGTTTAATGCGGCCTAACCAGCACAAGCAGTCGGGCCAGTCTTCGGCTGGCCGCTGTTTTGGGCGTTATGTCTCTGGAGAGAGAAATGGATAAATACCTAATCACCAAAGAAGAAATTGAGCAATTTGAAGGTATATCTAAAACTCACTTTCTGAATGGCAACGCGCAGCGTATAAACAAGTCACTTGGCGATCTCACAGGCCTCACAGGTTTTGGGTTTCACATAATTGAAATCCAGCCCGACCATGAATCGACCGAGTTTCATAAGCACTATCATGAGGATGAGTGCGTATACATACTTGAGGGTACAGCCGAGGCACAGATTGGAGAGAAAGTATATTCAGTGAAGGCTGGAGATTTTCTAGGGTATAGAGCAGGCGGTGAAGCCCATGTGCTTCGCAATAACAGCGATGAGTTATTGAAATGCATAGTCGTCGGACAGCGACTAGAGCATGATGTGGGTGACTATCCCAAACTAAATAAACGAATTTATCGTCAAAAGAATATGCCGTGGAATCTTGTTGATATTGAAGCTATTGCTGAGCCGAATGCAGGCAAAAAGACATAACCAATGCAATCGGTTCGCTCCCTTCGGTCGCTGGACACAGCTATCGCTGCGCCCCTGTTGCAGGCGTTAGGCGTCATCTGTGAAGATCCGACGTTATGAGCAATCCGATCTAAGTTCTGTAGTTGAGATTTGGTTTAGTGCATGGCACTCAATTGATGCCGATTTAGAGCATCCCCAACCAAAGCCAGAGTGGAGACAACGATTTGTTTCTGTGATTCTCCCAAAACATGAGGTGTTTGTATTGGACGATGAAGGAGAGATTCTGGGATTTGCGGCGCTGACTAGAAACCTAGAACCCGTGGAGCTGTCTCTGCTCTATGTGAACCCGCACGCTCAAGGAGCGGGTCTTGGCTCCGCCCTAGTGAGCTGGGTGAAGCAACATTGCCCCAAGGGCTTCGTTCTTTCAACGCTGGAACTCAATACTGGTTCTCGACGTTTCTATGAGCGCCATGGGTTAGTGCAGACTAGCGGAGGTGTAAATGCAGTTATTGGACTACCGAACGTCAGCTACGAATGGTATGACGCCTAACCAGTTGGGGCAAAAAGCACGCTTCGCCAGCCGCCCCTGCCCAAGGCGTTAGCCGGCCAGTGAAGATGGGCACCAAGCTTCTGGTCGCTGCAATACTGCTGTTAATCGGCGGCACAGTGATGGCTGGCGCTGTCATTGAAAAGAAACAGTGGACTGAGGTGTTCACCAAATATTCCGCAACTGGTGTATTTCTGCTTTGCAAGGAATCTAGTGCTTCGTGCGTCACCAACGATAAGGTGCGTGCGAATAAATCGTATATTCCTGCATCGACATTCAAGATTGCCAATGCGCTTATCGCCTTAGAAACGGGCGTTGTAAAAAACGGACGGCAGGTATTTAAGTGGGACGGCACACCTCGAAATCTGGATGTATGGGAGCAGGATTTCGTTCTGCGAGAAGCAATTCAGTTTTCGGTCGTGCCGGTGTTCCAAGCGTTCGCTCGCCAGGTTGGGCCGGAGAAGATGAAGACATTTCTCTCGAGGTTCGATTATGGGAACACCGAAATTGGCGGGGGCATTGAACGATTCTGGCTTGATGGTGACCTGAGAATATCGGCGCTGGGTCAGGTTTGCTTCTTGGAAAGCTTGTATACAGGGGAAGTTCCCATTTCAGAGCGAAATCAGCTGATCGTCAAAGACGCGCTAACTTCCGAAGCGGCTCCTGGGTATTTGATTCGGTCAAAAACAGGATATTCGGGCGTGAATGGTAAAATACAGCCTGCCATTGCTTGGTGGGTCGGCTGGGTAGAGGCTGGCACAGAGGTTTACTATTTCGCTTTCAATATGGATGTTCACAGCGAGGATGCATTGCCCACACGAAAGCTTATCCCCATCGAAATCATGCGCCGAGAGGGTGTACCAATTGGCGGATAACCAGTTGGGGCAAAGGGCTCGCTTCGCGAGCGGGACGTCTGGCTTCGCCAGCCGCTCCTGCCGAAGGCGTTAGGCATTCACAAATGAACATCCTCGAAATAATAGCGCTCTTTGGAACAATGGTTGTTTTGGCAGCAATACCTAGCGCCAGCGTAGCGTTAGTAATCGCCCGATCCATTACGTTAGGTACATCACATGGCATAGCCGTTGGCGCAGGCATCGTTCTGGGCGACCTGATCTTCATTGCACTGGTAATGCTTGGCCTTACTGTTGCTGCTGAGGCTATGGGCAGTATGTTCATGGTCATTAAGTATCTAGGTGCGTTCTACTTATTGTGGCTCGGCGTTTCGTTGCTTAGGTCGAAAGAAGATAGCGCCCTTGCCGAAGACCGGCCGAGTCAGCGAGGTAGCTATGTCGCAAGCTTCTTATCGGGTTTGTTCCTCACTCTTGGGGACGTCAAGGCCATTTTTTTCTATTTAAGTCTGTTGCCGATGTTCATTGATTTGGCGGCTTTACGCCTAGCTGATGCATTGATTGTTGTAGCCGTCACCATCGTGGCGGTCGGCGGAGTAAAGGTTTTCTACGCCATCTTTGCGCGTCGGGTGGTTTCATCTGCCACTGGTAAGCGATTCACGACGCTGTCTAGAAAGGCGGCGGGCGCGGCCCTCGTTGGAGCGGGGGGCTATTTGGTTGTTAAAGCCTAACCAGTTGGGTCAATACGCCGGACATCGCGCTGCGCTCGCCGGACATCGCGCTTCGCGTGCCGCCCGTGCCAAAGACATTTTAAGGTGTAAAGCCGTGCTGTACGAGAATAACAGGGACCATTTGGCTGACTTCATCCGACTCAATGAAGAGTGGATTTCCAAGTATTTCAAACTAGAAGAGGCTGATCAGGCGCTATCTCAAAACCCTGGGAAAGTCATCGACGATGGCGGTTACATCTTTAGCCTATTGGTCGATGAAGAAGTTGTGGGCGTATGCGCGCTATTTTATGAAGGTGCCGCTGTTTATGAAATCGCACGAATGGCAGTGTCACCGCAGTACCATGGCAGGGGCTACGGCGATATCTTGATGAAGGCGTGTCTGAATAAGCTAAACGAGCTACGTGCAAGCAGGGCCTATATTGTTTCAAACACAAAGCTAGAAGCAGCGGTAGCTTTGTACAAGAAACATGGCTTTGAGACTATTCATTTAGGAGAACACCCTGAATATGCTAGAGCAAACATTGTGATGGAGAGAATCACCCTATAGCCTTTGAAGACGATATGCGCATGGCATTTTATACAGCCTTTTCCGCTACTGCTGTGCCTATAATAATTGGTCAGCTTGGCGCCTTTCGTGTAAAGACATATGAGGCGGTTGATTCATAACCGGTTGGGCCTATTCGCTCACTTCGCTCGCTGGACAGTGGCATGACTTACTCGATTCGCACGGCTCAACGTTCCGACGTTTTAGAAATTGAAACGCTCATAGCGAAATCTGTTCGCTTGCTCGGCGCATCTGATTACACTTCGGAACAAATAGAAGGCGCATTGGTTGCTGCATGGGGCGTCGATACGCAACTAATCGATGACGAAACATACTTTGCCGTGGAAACGCACGGCGCACTGGTTGGATGTGGTGGTTGGAGCTATCGCGGAACGCTGTTTGGGAACGATAGCGAAATCGATCGAAATTCAGCTATGCTTAATCCTGCGAAAGATGCCGCAAAAATAAGGGCGTTCTTTGTCGAACCTGAGCATGCGCGTCGAGGCATCGGGTCAATGATCATGCGGGAATGCGAGGCTGCTGCCTTCGCAATGGGCTACAGCCGTCTGGAGCTCATGGCTACGCTGCCGGGGCAACGACTCTATAAATGCCATGGCTTCGAAGCTTCCGAGCCAGTGGAGTACCCTGTGGGCGATAATCTAACGATTACGTTTGTACCTATGGGGAAGATTCTAAGTAGGTCGGCTATCTAACCGTTTGGGGCTTTCGTCATAAGCATCGGAAATGCTATGAAACTTGTTATAGGAAATCGCAACTATTCTTCGTGGTCGCTAAGAGCCTGGCTATTCATGAAAGAGAGCGGCCTAGACTTCGATGAAGTCAGACTGCCCATGTTTACTGATGCCTGGTATCGCGAGGTCACTCAATTCAGTCCCGCGGGCCGCGTTCCGGTTTTGATTGACGGTGACAGCAGAGTTTGGGACTCAATGGCGATCATTCTCTACCTACGGGAAAAGTACTCGCAATTGGTCGGCTGGCCCGAAGAACCCGTCGCACGCGCTCATGCGCAATCAATTTCGGCCGAGATGCATTCCGGTTTTATAGCCATTCGGGGCGAGCTTCCGCAGAACATCAGGAAGCGAGAGGTAATACCCATAAGCAGGCTTACGACCGGATGTAGGCAGCAAATTGACCGTGTTTTGGACATTTGGAAGGATTGTCGCACCCAATACTCGGCAGAGGGTCCATGGCTGTTCGGCAAGTTTACTATCGCAGACGTGATGTATGCTCCCGTCGCACTTAGATTTCAGACCTATGGGATCGAAGCCGATGGGGATGCGGGAGATTTCGTTGCAGCAGTCTCGGAACTGGACAGCATCAAAATATGGAGCAAAGCGTCAGCCGCCGAGACGGAGGCAATCGAGTTTATCGACTGTCTGACACCTGCGGCCGATAGCCCGCTTACGTTAGGTTAGGCTTGTATCTTGGTAATTCGTTGTATCACGGGAGCCGAAATCGGGGCCAATGCATAGAGAACGGATAAACATATCCAGCGGATCGAAGTGGGAACCCACGGTCGGATACTCCAGGGCTGTAAAGGTTGGAAGCGGCGTATGGGTCTCCGGCACCACAGCAACCGACCAAGCCGGCAATATTGTCGGGGTCGGCGATGCCTACGCACAGGCCATCCAAACGCTGGCAAATATCGCATCAGCCCTGAACCAAGCGGGAGCTTCTCTCTCTGATGTCGTCCGCACCAGAATGTACGTGATCGATATTCAGAGTAATTGGGAGGCGATTGGCAAAGCCCATGGCGAGATTTTCGGTGATATTCGTCCAGCAACGACGATGGTTGAAGTGAGCGGCCTGATAGACGACGCGATGTTGGTCGAGATAGAGGCAGAGGCGGTAGTTGAAAGCTCAATGTAGCCAGCTTGATCTATTCGTTCGTTACACTCACTGGATACCGGGCTTCGCAGGCTGCCTCAACCCAAGGATTTATGGGGCTAAGCAGTTCCGAGAAACACCGTGCAAGTAATCGCTGCTTCAGCACGTCACCTCGATCAAACAATGCAGGCAGTGCAAGCCTGCGTATCCAAACTGTGCGATTTAGGCATAGACCAATGGGATAATGAATACCCCAGTATAGAAATTGTATCGGCTGCTATAGAAAATCAATCTCTGTACGTAATCAAGGACGGTGATTCGATTGTTGCGGGTGCGGGCTTAGATACTAATCAACCTTCGGAATATCAGTCTTGTGCTTGGTGCTTCGGTTCGCCTGCTGTCGTAGTTCATCATCTATTTGTGCATCCGGATCACTGGCGCAACGGCTGCGCATCCCAGCTTATGGACTTTGCTGAGAACCGCGCTAAATCATTGCGCGTGGGCTCCATTCGCTTAGACGCTTATGCTGGAAATCCGGCAGCGCTTTCCCTGTATCGAACGAGGGGCTATTCTGAGGCGGGTGAAGTGACATTCCCAAGAAGAGGCTTAAAGTTCATATGTTTCGAGATGCAGATTCAATGAGCCTGCTAACTAACCGGTTGACGCATTCGCTCACTATCGATCGCCGGACGCCTGGCTTCGCCGGACGCCCGTGCCCAATGAGTTACATGCCCATCGAAACGCAATGATCACCGCTGCGTATTGCCAAACGTTGGCGCGTTACAACGAGTGGATGAATATCCGGCTCTACGAGCTGTGTTCACGCGTTCCCGACACCGAGCGAAAGACTGACAAAGGTCTATTCTTTGGGTCAATTCACGCCACCCTAAATCACCTGCTATACGGCGATATAGCCTGGCTCTCCAGATTCCTCGGCAATGAAGATGCCGTGCCCGTGCTGGGGCAGGAACTCTATGCCGATTTCCGAGAACTGGCACAGGCGCGAAGAGAGTGGGACTCAAAAATTTCCAAGTGGGCAGCAATCACCGACGAAGTATGGCTGGCTGCTCCGTTCACGTTCACCAGTAAAGTCGACGGTGTTGCTCGCACCAAGCCCGCATGGGTTCTAGTAAGTCACATGTATAATCACGAAACACATCATCGCGGTCAGTTGACCGCTGTTCTTAGTCAAATGGGGTATGACTATGGAGCAACTGATATACCGTTCATGCCTGAGTAAGTGGGTCGGAGCGTACAGCCAGTTGGGGCAGTTCGCTTACTGCGTTCCCCAGACGCCACGCCCCGCGTGCCGACCGCGCCCAAGGCGTTAGGTGTCACTAGATAGGTCATGGGCAAGGTAATCCTCAGTGGCTACATCGACGTACCGGCAGCCGATCTCAACGATGTTACCGGAGAGCTACCAAATCATATTCGGCTTACACGGGAAGAAGACGGGTGCATCGTGTTTGAGGTAACTCAAGATGCAGCTATCACTGGGCGATTCAACGTATACGAAGAGTTCTCAAGCGAAGAAACTTTTTCCCTGCATCAGCAGCGTGTCGACCGGTCGCACTGGGGTAAAATCACAGCACGCGTTGTTAGGAACTATGCAATCACCAAAGGGGAGTAATATTCGCGCCATGTACCACGTGACACCTAACCAATTGGGGCACAAGACTGGCTCCGCTCGCGGGACGTCTGGCGTCGCCCGCCGCCCCTGCTCAAGGCGTTAGGCATCAATTAAGGGGAGCTACATGTATTCTGCGGCATTCATATTTGAGCTAGGTGAAATGGATAGTGAGTTCCATGCCCTAAGTAAGTTAATTCAAGAGGCTGCGGAATCTATGGAAGGCTATGTGGGTGTAGAGTTTTGGCGTTCCATGGACGGCAAGAAAATAAACTCAACCTACTATTGGGACAGTGAAGCGGCGCTTCATGAGTTTTCGGCGCATCCCAAGCATCTTGAAGCAAAGAAGCAGTATACAAAGTGGTATAAGGGCTACCACGTAGTCGTTTCAGAAGTTCAACGATCCTATGGCGATAACACTATTACTCATGCAACACCTAACGACCGACTGGAAAATGCCTAGTAATTTGGGGCAAAGAGCTCGCTCTGGGAGCTGGAAGTCACGCTTCGCGTGCTGCCCCTGCCCAAGGCGTTAGGTGACTGACGTTAAGCGCAGCATAAGGGAGCTATTTGCGGAATTATGTAGCAGTTGCACAAAACCCTGAGTCACCCAGCAATACGACGTCTTCAATAGGGAAACCAGTTGGCGTTGGCGCTTCGTTACCGTCTTGCAGCGCAGCATAGATATCGTCAGTACAAACGAAGCAGACCCCCGCTGCATAGTCCCAAACTAGTCTTTCGACGACCTTTCCACCATACGTTTTGACCGCAACTCGTGTCCCGCGAATAAAAGTTGTTTTTTGTGAAGAATTATTCTTCACGTCTTCATTAATCATGGTATAGTCTCCTTCTCAAAAAATTGCTCAGGGAGCGATATGATGACTGAAGAAAGCGCAAAAAAGCCGCCTGCATACGTTACATATAAAAGTTTTACTAATTATATCAATGGTTTGCGAAAGAATGGCATGCCAACTCATCTGACCAGAACAACACTTCCGGGTTCAAACTCCGGTAAGGCGACAATGGCAGCTTCGCTAAAGTCCCTCGGTCTTGTAGACAACGATCAGCGGCCAACAGCACTAATGGAGCAACTTGTTGATTCAGATAAGGATTATAGCGAATCAATTAGGCTTGTGCTAGAAAAAAATTATCCGTTTCTGCTCAATAGTGATTTTGATTTGGCAAACACAACCACTGAGATGGTGCAGGAGAAATTTCGTGCTGCTGGCGCGAGCGGCAGCACAGTAACCAAAGGGATAGCTTTCTTTTTGGGCGCGTGTAAGGACGCAAATATCACTGTATCAAAGTACGTAAAGCCGCCGAAACCGGTAGTAGCGACTGGTAAAAAGAAACGGCGCAATAGCGGCGACCATACGGGCGGCGAAGGAGTAGTGAATACAACGCCCGAGAAAAGCGATGCCGTAGGCAGCAGTCTCGTTCGCAACAAAGTTCAAATACCAATCCCACTGCACGGAATGGATGATGGGCTAATCCTAATTCCGAAAGGTATGAACAAGGAACAGTGGGATTATGCACTGAAAATAGCGACATTCTTACTTGAAAACTACAGGCCGGATTTCGCCGACGATGGTGATGACGAACTAGAGGATTAAGAATCGTGCTGCGGCCATGGCCGCAAATCCACGCGATGATAGGAGGTGAGTTATGTGATATGCAGTTGGCCGAAAGGCGTGTATGTAAGTTCTTACACGAGGTGGCGGCTAGGCAGGCTTGAGCATGTGTGTGCTCATTGTCGCAGCCTACCATCAAGGTAAGTAAAGTACCCCTAGCCGGTATTAGTAGTACCGACTAGAGGTTTAATAGCCCTCTCAGGGAGCCGAGTGCCAGCGGCGTATATCTGCACAAGGAGGTGATTTGAGGTGTATCAGTATCCCCGTACCTTATGAGATGGGTGCCACGTGCACCCTATTACTATAGCAAAACACGAGATTCAGCGCGTGCGTCGTTTCTCTTTTTTGTAGACAGCCATAATGGCGATGCCGTCATCATAGGTCGGCTGCTTTCTGTCGCCTGTACGAAACTTGGACAGTTTGCTCCGCTCTATGCCTGTGATTTTAGCCATTTTGTAGTCATTTATTCCCCATTCACGCAGTTCACTCAATATCCTGGAGAAATCAGTGCTTTTACGCACCATGCAGCACCTCTTTATAATTCCAGCTATTTGCGTATTTCGTTGCCGGGGATCGCGGGGAAGACTACGCTAAGCAGTTTGTAGGATCTATCAGTAAGCGCTAGGTCACAGCCCGAGCGGATATCGTAGCGTGCGATGTTTTGAGTACAGCTTCAGAGAATACGTATTTAGAAATTGATGCGAATGGCATTCCATACGCTAGGCACGCGAATATTACTAACCTTTCCAAAGACGATAGTTTGCAACGGCAGATAGCCATTGAATTGGCAGAGCAGTCGAGACTTGTTACAAGGAGCTAATGTTCTAGTTTATGTCTAGGTAAAATTGATTCTGTGAAATTTTCATAAATATTCTGCTTTTTGTGCCAGGCAGACACTGCGGAATCAAAACGCCGGCCCCCGCCCCTACCGGCTACAGTACCTTTTTTTGACAATTATTCAGCTAATTCGCTGAAGAAAAGCCCGCCGAAGCGGGCATATTCTTTTAATTTTGGACTACCTTGTTCTTAGGTCTACACTTTGATGGAACCGAACCAGCTCCTCTACCGGTGCTATTTCCTCGGTCTTGTGCTCACTGGGCATTGCTTTAGGAAGTTGCCTGATAGCCCGCTCTAGGTGGCTCTTTACGCCGCCTAACGGAACGTCAAAACCGTGAGGCGGCATGGAAACTAACTCCTTTACCGCTCTTTTTATTTTGGGGTTTTCTATAGCAAGCCGCTCGACCGTATTGTGCCAGCTAAAGGAGAATTGCTTATGACTTAGATCTGGTAGTGAGCGTTCGAGGGCTCTAAGGAGCTTCTTTACCTCGTCATTGCTTAAGAGCTCATAACGTTCTGGGTTGTGAAGGCCAATAGCTTCGATAGATAGCACAGCTTCTTGCTCTGCGAACGTCTCCACAAGTTCTTGCATTAGTTTCTCCGCTCTCAGGTTCATTTTGCCGCTTTTTTTTCCGCGAGATTGTGCTTCTCTGAGAAGACTGTTTATGTAGATTTCTCGTTGTTCCTCTCTTATGGCTTTCTCTTCCGCCTCGATCCGTGACCGTTCCGAATCGGCGCAATCTTCCAGTAATGTTATTTGTTCGCTTAGCGCCGCACGTTCTCGAGCTATTGCTTCCAAATTACCTAGGTCCCCAGACGGCTCCAGTGCCTTGTAGCGTTTCTTCGCGGTTTCAAGACGGCCAATTATTTCTTCTAATTTATTCACGATTCTTCTCCGTTAATAGTAAATTTGCAAAATTGCGGCAAAACTTGCGTCCAATCATTTATCAAGTCCTTCGGACAGACTGAGTGCTTTGCCAAATAAGGCCTGGGGGTCATTTCTGTCCAGCTGTCCAACCTATTCATCCTCCGTTGCTGCGTGCCTTACGGAACAGCACGGGGGGTATCTGTAATGCATATGTGCTCTCTCTCTATCAATCTCTCTTTAGCTTGGACACTTGGACAGAAATGGCGGAGCGTAGCCGGTTACGGTGCCCTCAAACTGTCCGATAGCGCGCACTGTGTTCGGACAGGAGTAGAACTCGGACTGTGTCCTATATGTGCACGGTTCCACGCCTCCACTACGACGTCGGCAGTTTTTAGTTTTGCTGCGAGGCTCCCACGTCGGACATATAGGCGTAGCCTTACACCGTTGATTGTCGCTTTCCCTTCGCTAGCAAGTAGGGCTGGGTGTTTAACGTAGCCAAGATTGGTTAGCACGGACGCAATCTTCTGAGGGCTTAGCTTCTTCCCTGATTGCCTGAGCAATTCACTGACTGACTTAGTGCATAGAAAGTCACCACGAAAACCAGATTCCTCAAGATCAATGGCTTCAGCTACTAACTGCTCGGCTACCCCTAAACTTGAGCGAACGGCCTCAGCGGTACTAGACGTGCGTGGGGCGCGACCCAACATGTCGACAGTCACGGCCCGAGTTGAGAGATATTGAGCAACGTGGGCGTATCCGCCGCTCTCTAACCAATCGTAAAGTCGAGCAAAGTATTTGCTGTCCATGTTGTGTCGGATTAGGTCAGCCCGCTCTTGCTGAGCCGAATAGAAGACACAATAACGCCGATCATTTTCCGTTTTTAGAACAGCATCTTTATGGTTGCTGAACATGATGAAGTTTGCGCGATTATCACCTGTGCGCTGATCCTGTCCTTTGCCATGAATCTCAATGCGCTTGTTTGTAATCATCTGCTTGAGCGCATCGGCTACCTCTTGGCGGCCCGCGGTATGCAGCTCCTCAATACCGATAATTAGCTTTTGCTCTATCCACGCATTAAAGGGGTTGGTGATTTCTGCCGCATTCGGTAAGTGCGCGTAGCGCTCGCCAAGTGCATATGCGAGTACATAATAGAAAACTGTTTTCCCGTTTCCTTCCGCACCCTGGAGAACCACGCACCACTGAAACTTAACTCCCGGCTGCTGTACACAGGCGGCTAGATACGAAAGGAATATTTCTCTGTCTGCTTCGTTTGGTAATAGGCGCTCAATGTGGGCCAAAAACGGTGAAATATTTCCGTGTCTGCGTTCCCCGGGAGCGGCAACATAGAGATTAACCAGTTGCCAGTTTCCTTCCTCTATGATTACGCCGCTTGCTAGTTCTGGCCGAAAGCACGCGGCATGCGCCCAAGGGTAATCAATGCATTGTGATTCGGTGAAAGCTTCCCACGCTTTTCGAGTCGTTTTGTTCTCATTTAGAAGAAACTCATAGCCGCCATAGGTAGCGTTAAATTGTTCCGGCTTGAGTTGCCCACCATCTGGTGTAAATACTCGGTTGCGATCACGCATATACACGCAGCCAGCAAAGTATTTGACCTGCTGCTTGGCTGCCATTAGTTGAGGTCCGCTGCGCATTGATACGGCACGGGGCGAGCTTGCTTGAGCCAGTATGGGCTTGGGGCGGTTCCCATAGACCTCTGTGCAAACACTGATTGCGTTTAGAATAGTTCGTTCGCGATAGTCAGGCCGGTCTATCCATTTGCCTCTAAGAAGTGCTGAGCGGCGAAATAGCCGGTCCATGCGCGCGCAATCTTTACCCGTCCAGAAGGCTAGATGCATACAAAGGGCAGCATCAGCGCTGCTCGCATCGTAGGGGGAATGCCCATTCTGTGATGGATAGGTAGCGGCAAGAACCTCAGTATCGCCTTCCCAAAGCTGCTTTATAGTTGCGCCACCACCAAATGCGGTCCGCCCACCCGGCCGGCTAGATAACATCTTGGCGATTAGCTCTTCGTCATCAGTAGGCCCATTCCACTCCGGGGCCGGAATCGAAGTCCGAGCAGGGTCAGTAGTCTGATCGTCAGTCGAGATCTTCGCAGGAAAGAACTCCCCCGCCAATCGGGTTAACTGTGAGGTCAGGTTGGTGGCGGCGTTTCCGCTGGCGTGTGCGCCGGTGAGTGCTACGAAGCGGCCCGATGTGTAGAGCTCAATTCCATGTTGGACGTTCTTGCAGCTGTGCACGGGTTCCGCACCGCTGTACGCGCCGATTATGTGCAGCCCCCTTCCGCTTTGGGAGACCTCGACCGCCGCGCCCGGGAGTCGATTGCATAGGTTAAGCGCCATGTCACTCCAGCCACCGGTCGCATGGTCATAGCAGTTGTCGACATCCAGAAAGAAGAATGGGTCGCTTTCGGTGAACACAAACCCCACGCCGAAGTTGGTGCCGAAGTGTTTATGGGCTTCAATGCACTGATCGGCCGACGCCCATAGGTTGGAGTCTTGTGCGTTGGCTACTGCGCCGGTTCGATAGTTGACAGGCAGCTTGGTGGGTTTTCCGTCTTTGGCAGCGAGCTTCCAAAGGATGAACTGCTCGAAATCGGCTAGCGCCTTGAGGGCTTCTGGTAAGCGATCCATGGTTGGGCGCCTAAGTAGAGTGTTGTTCTAGCCAGTCGCGATAACTGGACTCCAGATACCCCAGCACACGGCCATTCACGACCACAGCTTTAGGTAGATTGTCCTCCTGGGCGAGACGCCACTCTGTTGTGCGCGATATTCCTGTTATTTCCCGAAATTCGGATCTCTTTATGATCCTGTTGCCCGCGGACGCCGCTTCCATTTTGCACTCCATAATCCATTGTGATTCTGGATGCCAATAGTTGTTCTTCTATGTTTCCCTCGGAAGGGAAAAAGTAGCGGTTTTTTTGGGCTATTTTTTCTTAAGCGCTTTGTGAGCCTTATGAAAACTTTCGCTATTCACTTCTGGCCACAAAGTGCATGCGATGTCGATGAGCTGACTGTTTAGTATTTCTCTAGTGGCGGGAAATCTTTTCAGAAAATGTTCAAGTCCATTCAGCTGGCGTTCGTACTTTCGAAGACGACCGAGTGAGTTAGCATAGTAAGACGCAGTTTCTCTAACGACGTTCACGTAGTCGAGCGGATCGCACATGGGTAGTGACCGATCGCCATATTCTGGTTTCCGTTCTCGCAAAGAAAGAACGTTCAGCCGGTCCAGTGAATCAATGGCTCCTAGCGCTGAGATCAACTTTTCGCAGGCGTTAGCGACCTTTCTGTAATTGTCTCGCTCAATGGTTTCGAACTTCACATTGCCGTTAGTAATTAGTTTCGGCGACGTCGCGAGAAAATAGTTTAGCTCTTGGGTGAAGTCATCGAGTAGCTCTTTTTCTCCGCCACAGTCTATCCAGATTCGCTTCAAACTAGCTTTTTGCCCGGCGCTAAACCCTGTTCCTTTTCTCATCGCTGAGCTCTCCTGCGAAAGCCAATCACGTTCTGGTTGGGGCTAACCATCGGTAGCAATATGCTGGAAATCTTTGCGAGCGCTTCCCGGCGCTCTTTAAGGTAGTCGTATCGGTCATAAATGCCCTCTACGCCCTTTAGCTTGTGATTCAAGCAACGTTCCGCGACGTGGCCGGGAACGCCCTCACTCGCTAGCAGACTGCGACATGTACGTCGCAAGTCGTGCACAGTGAAATGCTCTATGCCGGCTTCACCCAGAACATTCTTGTGCTGCCTTCTGCCTCGAGGTGCTTTCTGCCCGAATAGTTTCCCCAGAGCATGATTTAACGTGTCGTCACTGATATATGCACGTCTCGTGCTCACGCGTCTGGACGGGAATACGTATTCCGAGCCAGCCGCACGAATGTGCAGTTCTTTAAGCCAGTCGATTACAGGTGTGGAAAGCGGGACGGATATCGCGTTGCCTGTCTTGCTTCGCTCTTGCGGTATATCCCAGATCGCCGTATCAAAGTTGAACTCGCCCCACTTGGCAGCTATCAATTCTCCCTTGCGGACACCAAGAGCCACGAGTAAAGCAATGGCTAAGTAGTTTTCCCGGGTGAATTGAGTGGAGTGTTCTCGAAGCACACGGAATAGCGTTTCCAGTTCGTCAAGATTTAGGGCTCTGCTTCTGCTTACCTCTAGGCCCCCGGCTTGATGAACAGTGAATGAGTCCGCAGGGTTCGTGTCTATGAGGTCTAATCGAATTCCGTGTCGAAATAGCTGCTTGCAGTACATCAAGGCGTCATTCGCTATAGTTGGCCGGTTACTTTGCGTTATGCGGTTAATAGCGCCACGAATATCGAGGGGGCTTACACGGTCTAGAGTGAGTTCTCCAAATATCGGCGACAGATCGTTCTCGTAAACACGTCGAGGTATTTGCGGGTGCTTGAGTCGTCTTTCGATATCGTTCGCGAGCCAATCTGCGGCGAGATCATTTACGGTTCGGATTTTCGTGGTTGCCGGTCGCTTCTTTTCAGCAATCGGATCAGTACCGTTCTTGATATCTGCTTTGAGTTTGGCGGTTTCAGCAGAGGCGTTTGCGAGCGACAGTTGCGGGTAGGTCCCCAGAGCCATTTCTCGGCGCTTTCCGTTGACTGAGTAGCGAAGCGCCCAGAACCCTGTCCCCTCGTTGCTGATTCGGAGATAAAGCCCGTTTCCGGCCGCTGTACGCCCGGGAATTCCCCTTTTTAGCAGGGCTTTTACCTGCTTGTCGTTGAGTCTTGTGCCCACACCCTTGTCTCCCTTGCAAAATGGTGACAGAAACGTGGTTTTGCATGAAAAGCAGAGCTAATAAAGCTTACCTGTCACCACTTCTGTCACCGGTATTCTGAAACAATGGGAAGTGTTTGTAAACGAGTAGAGTCAGTTTATTTAATAAAAACAGATAATTAAAACAATCTGAAACAGCATGAAATGCCGAGAAACATTACTCAACGTTCTGTACCTGCTCCCGCAACTGCTCAATCAGCACCTTAAGATCGACCGCGGCTTTGGTGGTTTCAGGGTCAGCCGATTTTGACCCGAGGGTGTTGGCTTCGCGATTAAACTCCTGCATCAGAAAATCCAGCCGGCGACCAACGGCATCATCCATGGTGAATGCGGAGCGAGTCTCGGCGACATGGGCATGCAGCCGGTCAAGCTCTTCAGCAACATCCATTTTTTGCGCCAGCAGCACCAATTCCTGCTCGAGCCGCTCTTCGTCTACCTTGATTTCCAGCCCCAGAGCGCGTTCCCGCACGCGGCTGCGGATGTTGTCCAACACCAGCGGCATGCGGGTTGTGACCGCATTGGCGAGTGCTGAAATCTGTGTCAGCCGGTCTTCGAGGGTCGCTTGAATGCGCTCACCTTCCCTGGCGCGATTCGCAATTAACGCGTTCAGCGTACTGTCGAGCAGCGCAGTTGCAGGATCAAACAGCGCCTTTAAGTCCACAGCATCTTCGGCGACCACACCGGGCCAGCGCATTATTTCGAGCGCGCTGAAGGGTTGCGGGGCTGCTATGGATGCGGCCAGTTGTTCAGCGTGCGTGATGACTTGCCGGGCAAGGTCTGCATTAATTTTGAGACGCGCTGCTGCCTCGCTGGAAGCACGAAACTGCAGGCTTGCGTCCACCTTGCCGCGGCGTAGCCTGGCACTTACCAAGTCACGCAGCGCGGGTTCCAGTGCCCGAAAACCGTCCGGCAATTTGAACTGCATTTCGAGATAGCGATGGTTCACGGAACGCAATTCCCATAACAGTACCCCCTGTTCGGTGTCGAGCTCGCCACTGGCGAAGCCTGTCATGCTGTGGATCACGTTAGTCTCCTGTAAACTCACCCGCGGTTTGGGTTTAATTCTAGTGGGCCTGGCGGGTGCTTTGTACCGCCGCAAATAAAGCATGATTTCAGAAAGCACCGCGGTCAGTTTACTCGGAGACCGCCAGGAAAATCAGGATCGTGTGCAGGTGGTGGAGGCCGACGGTGCTGCGCTGTTAATCGCCATCGACGGCATGGGTGGTCATGCAGACGGTGAACGCGCCGCTGAACTGGCTGTTGAGGCGATTGCTAAAGCCTTCAAGGCGCAGAAGCATCCGGTTTTCGATCCTTTCGGTTTTCTGCATCGGGCTGTCGGTCTTGCGCATGCGGCTGTGGTGCAACTGGGCGCGGATCTGAATATCGAAACCCGGCCGCGCGCCACGTGTGCACTGTGCCTGATACAGGACGACGCAGCATTCTGGGCGCATGTGGGGGACAGCCGGATCTGCCATTTACGCAGCGGCGAGGTTGTTGAGCACTCGCGGGATCACAGTCACGTTAATGTGTTGTTGCATGACGGCTCCATCACGCGTGACCAGCTGGCTTCCCACCCCATGCGGAATTATGTGGAGTGCTGTTTAGGGGGCGATGCGGAGTTGCCCCGCATGTCGATCAGTGCCCGCAAAGCGCTGCTGCCCGGCGACGTTATGCTGGTTTGCAGTGACGGTTTCTGGTCGCCGGTTGCCGATAACAAGCTCGCCGCGCTAACCGAACCGGACGTCAGTCTTGAAAAAGGCCTGCGCACGCTGGCGCAACGCGCCACCCGCAAATCGTCGCCGCACAGCGACAACACTTCTGCTGCAGCCCTGCGCTATGGCACCGGAAAATAGACAGTCTCACCAGACGGGAAGCAGGTATCTATGTTGAAACGACCAAGCGGACGTGCCGCTGATGAAATGCGCGTGTTGACTTTTGAAGCCGATTACACGGTTCATGCGGCTGGCTCGGTGCTGGCCAGCTTTGGCAATACGCGCGTTTTGTGCACCGCCAGTGTTGAAGAATTTGTGCCGCGCTTTCTCCGTGGTGAGCGCAGCGGATGGATTACCGCTGAATACGGTATGTTGCCCGGGTCTACGCATACCCGGAGCAACCGCGAAGCCGCCCGGGGTAAGCAAAGCGGCCGCACGCTGGAGATTCAGCGCCTGATTGGCCGGTCCCTGCGCGCGGCGGCGGATCTGAGCGCGCTGGACGGTTATACCGTCACGCTGGATTGTGATGTGTTGCAGGCCGATGGTGGCACCCGCACCGCGTCGATATCGGGTGCCTGGGTGGCGCTGGCAATGGCCATGGAGCGCATGCTGGCGGATCGCAAAATTAAGGAGAACCCGCTTCACGGGCAGGTCGCAGCGATTTCGGTAGGCATCTATAACGGTGCGCCGGTGCTTGATCTCGATTACGCCGAGGACTCAGCTGCAGAGACGGACATGAATGTCGTAATGAACGAAGCCGGTGGTTTTATCGAGGTTCAGGGTACGGCCGAGGGCCACGCCTTTCGACGCGACGAACTCGATAATCTGCTGAACCTTGCTGCGACCGGGGTGGCGCAAATCTGTTCAATCCAGAGCGAGACCCTTTACAACTGGAGGGAGCGCAGGTGAAGCCCGATCCTGCAGCCCACAACCTCAAACGGCGTGTTGTTTTCGCCAGTGCGAATGTCGGCAAGGCGCGGGAAATAGAGGCCATGCTGGGCAGCGCCTTTGAAGTCGTCTTGCAGGGCGACATCGGCATCGAGTCGATTGAGGAAACCGGCACGACCTTCGCGGCCAATTCCTTGCTCAAGGCGCAGCATGCGGCAAACGCCAGCGGGTTGCCTTCACTGGCGGACGATTCAGGCATCGAAGTCGATGCTTTGCAGGGTGCCCCCGGGGTTTACTCGGCGCGCTACGCGGGAGAACAGGCCAGCGATAGCGATAACGTGAACAAGTTGTTACGGGAGTTGCGCGCCATACCCGATGAGCGGCGCGGTGCCCGGTTTCGCTGCGTATTGACCTTCATGCGTTCAGCCGATGATCCGTCGCCCTTAATTGCCGAAGGCTGCTGGGAAGGCAGCATAGCCCACCAGCCATCGGGCGACGGCGGCTTTGGTTATGACCCGGTGTTTGTGGATGCTGAAAGCGGCATCATGGCCGCAGAACTGGATCCTGCTGAGAAAAATGCCCGGAGTCACCGCGGTAAAGCATTGTGCAAATTACGTGAGTTGATTGCCGCGGATGCGTGAGACACGCCATATAGATCAGCTGCCGCCATTGAGTTTGTATTTGCACTTTCCCTGGTGCGTCGCGAAGTGCCCGTATTGTGATTTCAATTCGTATGCTGTGCACGGTGAACTGCCTGGCCGGGAATACGCGTCGGCGCTGATTACTGAACTGGAGCAGCAGCCTGCTGCCCTAAGTGAGCGCCCACTGGTATCGATCTTTATGGGCGGAGGTACGCCGAGTCTGTTTCCGCTAGGGGAATTGCAGCGCGTAATGGATGCGGTTCGCGGCCGTTTTGAACTCGCCGATGACTGCGAGATTACGCTGGAGGCCAATCCCGGAGCGCTGGAGCACTCGGCTTTTAAAGTTTATCGCGATGCCGGTATCAACCGTTTGTCGCTGGGTGCGCAGAGCTTTAGTGACGCAATGCTGAACGTGCTGGGCCGGGTGCATAACAGCTCCGACATTTTTGCAGCATTTACCGAGGCACGCGCAGCTGGCTTCGATAACATCAATATTGATCTTATGTATGCGCTGCCGAAGCAAACTCTCGAGTGTGCTTGCGCCGATGTTGACGCGGCAATTGAACTTCAGCCCGAGCATATTTCTTACTACCACCTGACGCTGGAGCCCAACACGGTTTTTTACGCTCGTCCACCGGCCGGGTTGCCGGATGAAGACCGGGCCTGGGAGATACAATCCGCAGGCGCAGCCAGCCTGAGCGCCGCAGGCTATGAACACTACGAGGTCTCCGCCTGGGGTCGGCCGGGACGTCGCAGCAGGCATAACCTGAATTACTGGAATTACGGCGATTATTTAGGTCTGGGTGCCGGTGCCCACGGCAAACTGACAGACTTATCTGGTATACGTCGTGAGCAGCGGGTTGCCCATCCTCGCAGTTACCTGCAGAAAATCACCACCGGCGAGCAAATGATCACAAGCTTTGTGGACGAGCAGAATTGCGTCTTTGAATTCATGCTTAACGCCATGCGTTTGCGCAACGGGGTGAGTCAGCAGCAGTTCGAGCGCTATACCGGCCTGCCAGCCAGCTGTCTGACGCCGGGCCTGACACAGGCGACCGCGCGCGATTTGGTAGAGATCTCGCCCGCCGGCCATATTCGCCCCACCCCGCATGGCTGGCGCTTTCTGGATGATTTACAAGCGGTTTTTCTGCCCCCTGCGCGAAACTGACAGTCGGAGTTGCGGCGCTGAATGGCCTGAGGGCGCACTTAGACTCAGTCCGCTTTTATGCACAGCCCGCTGCGCCGCGTGACAAATCATGCAATTAACCGCTTATTTATCATATGCGGCAGTGCAAAGGCCGCATAAAGCAATGATTAAAAAGACATTATTGGCTTTGGTCAGCAATTGTCCGATTTAACCTTTTTCCAGCTTTTTCCGTCTGTTAGGTGTTCGGTACACGCGCAATCCACAGACTTATCCACAGTTTTTGTGGATAATTATGGCGGCTCGCATGCCGTGCTTGTCATTCCCACGCCGAGCCGTTATTCTTCCGCGCCCTCCGGCGGGTTGGCCGCTCGTAAAAATAATGTCTGCAGGTAGCAGTAGAAATAATGAAAGCTGAAATTCACCCCGAATACCAGGAAATCAAGGTTGCCTGCAGCTGCGGCAATGAGTTCACTACGCGTTCGACTTTAAAGGATGAGCTGCATATCGAAGTGTGCTCGTCCTGCCATCCTTTCTACACCGGCAAGCAGAAGATCGTCGACACGGCTGGTCGCGTCGATAAATTCCGTCGCAAGTACGGTATGTAAAGCAGTTTCGCCGTAAGGCGGGCATTGCGGTGCGGTTCTGATGCAGTGGCGCAGCGCGTGGCTTATAATATCGGACTCGGTTTCGGGCATCCCCGAATTCCTTAAGCAAGGATCGTCTTCAGGCCTTCGGCCGCAGTGGTTTGTTTTTGAGCTTTTCTCAAAAACACGCGGTTGTGGCTGTGCCGAATCCTGTTGGTGGCAATAGGCTAGCGATGCGCTAACTGAACAGAAGCGGAGCATACAGATAATAGATGAGTAACAAGACTTACAAGCTGACCGGCGAAACAGGATCTTCCGCAGAACTGCCCGTTTATAGCGGCACACTTGGCCCCGATGTTGCTGACGTGCGTAACCTCTACGCTCAGGAAAACATCTTTACCTTTGATCCGGGTTTTGCCTCAACCGCCAGCTGTAAGAGCGCGATTACGTTCATCGACGGCAACGAAGGTGTGTTGTTGTATCGCGGATATCCGGTTGAGCAGCTTGCCAAGAGCAGTTCGTTCATCGAAGTTTGTTATCTATTGCTGTACGGCGAGCTGCCCACTCAGGCGGAGCTGGAAAAGTTCGACAACAGCATTCGTACGCATACCATGATCAATGAAACCATGTTGCGGCTGTTTAATGGTTTTCATCACGATGCACACCCCATGGCCATGGTATCGGGCGTTGTTGGATCCATGTCGGCCTTTTATCACGAGACCATGGATATTCAGGATGCACGTCATCGTGAGATTTTTTCGCACCGCATTATTGCCAAGTTGCCCACCATCGCCGCTGCAGCCTACAAGCACAGTCTGGGCCAGCCGTTTGTCTACCCGCGTAATGATCTGGATTATTCCAGCAACTTGTTGCAGATGTTTTTCTCGGTTCCGGCCGAGGAGTACGAAATTGACCCGATCGCAGCTGAAGCTATAGACCTGCTGCTGATATTGCATGCCGATCATGAGCAGAACTGCTCAACGTCAACAGTGCGACTGGCCGGCAGTTCGGGCACCAACCCTTATTCGGCTATTGCCGCCGGTATCGCGGCTTTGTGGGGCCCCGCGCATGGCGGCGCCAACGAGGCTGTTCTGCGTATGCTCAAACAAATTGGCAACGCAAAGAACATCAGTGAATACGTGGCCAAGGCGAAAGACAAGAACGATTCATTCCGCCTTATGGGTTTTGGCCATCGCGTTTATAAAAACTTCGATCCGCGCGCGACCATTATTCGCGATATGTGCCACAAAGTACTGGCGCAGTTGGGGCGTGATGACGACCCACTGTTTGAGCTGGCGCTTGAGCTTGAGCAAGTGGCGCTCAAAGACGAATACTTTGTCGAGAAGAAGCTCTACCCCAACGTTGACTTTTATTCGGGCATTATTTATCGCGCGCTGGGCTTCCAGCCGTCCATGTTCACGGTGATGTTTGCGATCGCGCGCACGGTTGGCTGGGTCAGTCATTGGCAGGAAATGATCACCGATCCCGAGCATCGGATCGGTCGGCCACGGCAACTGTATACCGGCCCGAAGGCCCGCGATTACGTCAACGTCGCTAAACGTTAAACGCCGCCTTTCTCAGGCACTGGCCAACAGTTCAACATCGCGCAAGCGTGCCCGGCGCATGGGTTTGCCATCGACAGGGCTGAGAGGCGCATGCCCTTTGCGGCGTTCGGGAAAGACGGTTGTCTCGACCGTAAAATCTTCCGCAAAAAAATCGTAACCCGGAAAAGTTTCTATTCTGCCGCGACGAACACTGTGGCGACGCTGACGCAGCTGATGATGTATGCCGCACGCATCCAGTTGCATCCCTACAAGCTCGGAAGAATCGGCGAAGACGTGCACATGAATGTTGGAATGTTCGGTGATGTTTCCGCTCAGCACCGATCCGACCAAACAGGGCGTGAAGGGTTGCAGGTGGTACATGACTTCCACGGCCACGCTGCGCAGTCGGCTCAGCAGCCGGGCATGAGGTTCAGCGGAGAAAATCCGGTTGCGTTCGGCCAGCGCCATTTCAATTTCGAGGTTGCTGGGAAGTGCGCCGCGGTCGCTGAGACCCAGTGACCAGGCGGCTTTACTCTTGGCGGTGCGAAAATCAGTAATGCCGTGTTCGCAAATGAGTCGTGCGGCTTCCTGCGCCAACACTGCGCGCTGACAATCTTTGCGTCTTGTGACTGTCCCCATGGCCTTGCTCCGTGGCGCGCTAAGAACAGTCCTGAGCATAGCTCCGGTAATTAGCAGTTGTCACCTTTCTAAAAGATGGATTCTTCCTCGCCGATAAAAATATCTCTGGCATCGTAGCTCGTCTGATCCGGGTTGGACTGCGGTTGATTTCCGTCGCGGAAAATCTCGAAAATGGCAGGCTCGCCGGACCGCGCGGCAAGGCCTGTTTCCGGCGATATACGCACCGTTACCAGCCCTTCTGGCTGGGGTAATGCAGCTGTGGGCGCGTTGTCCAGCGCCACAGCCATGAAGTCCTTCCACATTGGCAGCGCCGTACGGCCGCCCTCTTCACCGGCGCCCAGCGAACGTGCATCGTCGTCAAAGCCCACCCAGGCGATGCCTACCAGATCGGCATTGAAGCCACTGAACCAGGCATCCCTGCGATTGTTCGACGTGCCGGTTTTCCCGGCGATGTCGCTGCGGCCCAGTTCCCGCGCCCGCCGTCCGGTGCCGCGCCGGATAACGTCACGCATCATGTCGTAAACGATGTAAGCGTTTTGCTCCGGGATAACCCGGTTGGCCTGGTTACGGCCTGACCAGAAATTCGGGGTTTCATTGTAGTCGGGCCGCCAGGTTGCGGCGGTCGCGAGCATTTCCTGAACGGATTGGTAGGCGGGTATTTCGGGATCATTGGCCAGCATGCTATCCGCCGCTAATGCTGTATCCGCTGCTGCCTCTTGCTCGCGGCTGTCAAACCAGCGTGGCGCGCAAGGTTCGCAGACCATGTCAGGCTCAGCCTGATACAGGACGTTCCCGTTAGCGTCCAGAATGCGATCAATCACATAGTGATTCACGCGCAAACCACCGCTAGCGAGCACCGCATACCCCTGCGCCATATCCAGCGGCGATGCCCCGCCGCTGCCGAGTGCAAGCGACAGATCTCGTGGTGTGGCAGAGCGCGGAAAGCCAAACTGCCTGAGATGCTCAAGCGCGTTCCCGATGCCGATGCTGCGCAGTATCCGCAGCGACACCAGGTTCATGGATCGAACCAGTCCTTCGCGCATGCGCGTTGGGCCATAAAACTGGTTGGAGTGATTTTCCGGACGCCACGCTTCTTCCTGCCCGGTGTTGTTAACCACAATGGGCGCATCATTAATAATGCTGGCCGCAGTCAGACCGTTTTCCAGAGCAGCGGAATACACGAACGGTTTAAACGATGAGCCCGGCTGCCGTGAGGACTGACTGGCGCGGTTAAATTTATTGATGGAGTAATTAAAGCCGCCAATCATTGCGGCAATGGAACCGTCATGCGGGTCAAGTGCAACGAAAGCACCCTGCACTTCCGGTAATTGCGCCAGTTGCCAGCCTTGCGCGGTTTGCAGCAGATAAACCACATCGCCCACGTCGAGCATGTCATCGGTGCTGCCGGGATCGCCGCCGATGACATCGTCGTTAATGTATTTTCGCCAGCGTAATCGCTCCCAGGGCAGCACAATGCGACCGACATTGTGCAGAAAGAATTCCGCAGTACCCTCTTTTTCGCGGGTGACACCGAGTACGACAGCCGCGCCGAGTTCGTCAAAACGCGGGTAAGTGCTCAACTGTTCCTGCAACTGCACATCCGGGTTCTCGACGTCAGTCAGCAGCGTATCCAGATCGAGCTTGTCCAGCGGGCCGCGAAAACCGTGGCGTCGGTCGTACTGCAACAAGGCGGTGCGCAATGCGCGGGTCGCGGCCGTCTGCAATTCGCTGTCGACAGTGGTGATAACCTGATAGCCATCTGTGTAAGCCGCTTTGCCAAAGCGTTGCACCATTTCGCTGCGCGCCATTTCCGCCACGTAAGGCGCGTCGAGCTCGACCCCGGGAGCATGCAAAAAGGACTCCATCGGGGTATTCAATGCCTGTTCGTAAGTATCCTCATCTATAAAGTTAAGCTCCTGCATGCGCCGCAAGACATAGCTTCGGCGGTCGCGAGCCAGATCCGGGTTGCTTACGGGGTTGAGCCGCGACGGGGCTGCCGGCAATCCTGCAATGGTTGCCGCTTCGGCGACGGAGAGCTGATCCAGCGTTTTGCCGAAATACACCTGGGCCGCTGCTGCGACGCCGTAAGAGCGCTGCCCGAGAAAGATCTTGTTCAGGTAGAGCTCCAGAATCTCTTGTTTTTCAAAGGAATTTTCTATCTGCATGGCCAGAATCAGCTCTTTGGCCTTGCGGATAAAGGTGCGGTCACGGGTCAGAAAGTACTCGCGGGCAAGCTGCTGCGTGATCGTGCTGCCGCCCTGCGCCCGGGAGCCGGTCAGGACCAGGTTGAGCGCAGCCCTCACAATGCCTTGATAATCGAAGCCGGGGTGATCAAAAAACCGGTCGTCTTCCGCGGCCAGAAAGGCCTGCACCACTGTCTCCGGGATGTCTTTGTAGGCCACGGGCGTGCGGCGTTGCTCCCCGACTTGCTGCATCAGCCGTCCGTCGCGGCTGTATATGCGCAGGGGAACCTGCAGGGGGATTTCCCGCATTTCCGCAACGGAGGGCAGCGCGGGGCGCAGGTAGTAATAAGCGGCAAAACCGCTCACCGCCACCCCCAGTGCAAGCGTCGCAAGGGCCGCTACTGCCAGCGGCAGCATGCGAAAAATAAAACTCATGCAGATTCCGGTTTCTGTGCCTTGTGTGGCGGTTGCTGATTATGCATTTTAGTCGTGTTCATGTGACAAACCTAATGATTTAGCGGGTTTCAGGGTTTCTGCGCAATCTCGACCAGACATGTCCCAAACCGGGAATTGGTCACGGTTTTAGCCCGCTGCGGGGGGTAATCTAGGTCTGCGGATTTGTTGTGCCTCAACTATTTCATTATTTTGCCGATTTATAGTTAAATTGACTCTTAAAGCTAAGAGTAGCATTGTCTGCTCAAGCTCAGGACTACGAAGGGAAAATGGATGTTCGCTTCACGTTCAAAAACGCTGGCTGGACTTGACATAACGACGTCATCGATCAAGTTGATCGAGCTGACACAGAACGGCAGAAACTTTGCCGTCGAATGTTATGCGGCCGAGCCATCGCCACCTAACTCGATCACTGAAAAATCTATCGTTGATGCCGAAGCTGTCGGCGAGGCTGTGCGTCGTGCCGTTAAACGGGCCGGCACTAAATCAGCCGAGGTTGCCATCGCCATCAGCGGTGACGCAGCCATCACAAAGATTATTCAGATGCCTGCCAACCTGAATGAAAATGACATGGAGGCGCAGGTCGAAATACAAGCCGACCAGTACATCCCCTTCCCGATGGAAGAAGTCAGTTTTGATTTTCAGGTTATTGGCGAATCCGAAAATGATCCCGACATGGTTGATGTGTTGCTGGTTGCAACGCGCACCGAAAATGTCGATCAGCGCCGTGCCGCAGTTGAGGCCGCTGGCCTTAAAGCCCGCGTTGTCGATGTCGAACCTTTCGCCCTCGAAAACGCATGTTCGCTGATGATTCATCAGATGCCCGATGCCGGTATCGGGCACCAGGTTGCCGTTGTTGATTTCGGTGCGTCGAGCACCACCTTCAGTGTGCTCGAAGATTTGCGCGTCATCTATACACGCGACTTCAACTTTGGCGGCCAGCAACTCACTGAAGAGATTATGCGTATCTACGGCTTGAGCCTGGAAGACGCTGGGCGCGCCAAGAAAGAAGGCGGCTTGCCCAGTAACTATCAGCCTGAGGTGCTGGATCCGTTCATCGATGACATGACCCAACAGGTCAGTCGCTCCTTGCAGTTCTTCCTGGCGTCCGGCGGCGGCCGTGAACAGCCCGAGCAGATTCTGGTTTGTGGCGGTTGCGCCAACATACCGGGTGTGGCCGATCTGATTGCTTCAAAGGTGGGTATACCTACCGAAATCGGTGACCCGTTAGGCAACATGAAAATTTCGTCACGCGCCCGCTCGCAAGGTGTGCAGGCGGATGCTACCGCCTTGCTAACCGCATGCGGTCTGGCGCTAAGGAGCTTCGACTGATGCCAAGAATTAATCTGCTGTCCTGGCGTGACGAACTGCGGGCGCAGCGGCGCAATCAATTTTATGCCGCAATGGGTGGCGCATTCGGCGTAGCTGCGCTGGTGGTTTTGATAGGCGTACTGCTCATGGACGGCATCATCGATGCGCAGCGCGACCGGAACCAGCTGCTAAAAGATGAAATCGCTGCGCTTGACGAAACCATTAAAGAAATTCGCGACCTTGAGCTTAAGAAAGAGCGACTGGTTGCGCGCATGGAAATTATTGAAGAGTTACAGCAGAGCCGGCCCGAAATTGTGCACGTGTTCGAAGAAATGGTTTACACGCTGCCGGACGGTGTTTATCTCACTTCAATTAAGCAGACCGGCCAGCGTATCGAAATCAAGGGTTCAGCCGAATCCAACACCCGCGTTTCGGCGTTTATGCGCAACATCGACAAGTCCGAGTGGCTGGAAAAGCCAGAGTTGGAAGTTGTCGAAGTTAAGAAGGACAGCGCAAATGGCCCGCGCATGAGTGAATTTACGGTATTCGCGCAAGGTGTGCGGGTCTCCGGCGAGGACGAAGCATCATGAATCTTCTCGAGGAACTCCAGAATCTGGATATGAACGACATCGGGCGCTGGCCCTTTGTCTTTCGTGCCGCAGCGGTTGCGATTGTGGCGGTAGTCGCAACGGCGGCCGGTGTTTACTTCTTCGTAGTTGAGGAAAAGGTTCCGGTACTTGAGCGCGCCGAGGCCGAGGAGCAGGAACTCCGCACCGTGTTTGAGGCGCGCCAGCGTAAGGCGGCCAACTTTGCTGCGTATCAGGAGCAGTTGGCCGAGATTGAGCGGTCCTTTGGCACCATGTTGCAGCAATTGCCGGGCAAAACCGAGATTCCGAACCTGCTGGTGGATATATCGCAAACCGGCCTTGCAGCTGGCCTGCAAGAGAAACTGTTCCAGCCATTGCCGGAGAATCCTAAAGAGTTCTACGCCGAAAAGCCGATCAAAATCAGACTTGACGGCAGCTATCACCAGCTCGGTAATTTTGTCAGTGATATTGCGGCATTGCCGCGCATCGTGACATTGCACGACATCGAGATTGGTCCGGCCGCGAACGATGGCAGTTTTGACAACCTGACGCTCAATGTCACAGCAAAGACTTACCGTTACCTCGAAGATGATGAATTAGGGGACGGCTGATTTCATGATTATGTATTTGTATAAAGCCCGTTTAATGTCGCGACTCGCCGTCCTCGCTGCGGTGGCATTCACAGTCGGTTGCTCGGCAGGTGTAGACAGCGAATTGCGCAGCTACGTGGATCAGGTAAAGCAGCGTCCTGGCGGTCGTATTGAACCGCTGCCGCAGATCCGTCCTTATGAAACTTTTGCCTACACGGCAGACAGCGTGCGTTCGCCGTTTGAGCCTGACCGTCCGGGATCCCCGGCAGCCATGACAGGGCCCAAGCCGATCAAAGATCGCAACAAAGAGTATCTGGAGCAGTTTCCGCTCGATACGCTCGCGATGGTTGGGACGTTGGAGAACGCCGGCACAATGTTTGGTCTCGTTCAGACACAGGACGGCATGGTGCACCGGGTTACACCCGGTAACTATGTTGGTCAGAACGACGGACGTATTGTCGATATAGAGTCGGCCGAAATACGTTTAGAGGAACTGGTGCCAGACGGTATCGGCGGGTTTTACAAACGTTCGGCCGAGATTGGCTTGAGCGACTGATCCCTTCAGGGGAGCTATCCGGGAGTTACACAAGATGATCATAGCCACACAGGTGCGGGACACGTTCAAATATCGTCTCGCACAGATCACGGTTCTGGGGCTGTTAACAAGCTGGGCCATGTCTTTTGCAATGGCAGAAGAAGCAGGCAACCGGCTTGAAAACATTACCGCGCAGGCCCTGCCAGGCAACAAGGTTGAAGTCAGCCTTGTGCTTTCGGGTCCGGCACCGGAACCTCTGGCTTTCACCATTGATCAGCCGGCGCGTATTGCGCTCGATCTGGCCGACACCACTCTCGGGTTGGAGAGTCGTCGCACTGATGTCGGTATCGGTGTATTGGATACTGTGCTGGCTGCGCAAGCCGGCGGCCGCACTCGCGTGGTGCTGAATCTGGATGATTTAGTGGGCTACCAGACGCGTGTTGCCGGAAATACCGTTATCGTAACTTTGGAATCACCCGTAGCGACCAATGCGGACGTTACGCAGTTTGCCGCTTCAGTCAGCGGTGCAGCGCCGACACCGAAGGGCGCACGAGCCATTGAATCGATTGACTTTCGTCGCACCGAAGCCGGTGGTGGTCGCGTCATTATTACGATGTCCGATGACGGTATTCCCGTTGACGTGCGCCAGGAAGGCGGCCAGGTGGTTGTGAACTTCGAAGGCACCTCCCTCCCGGACGGTTTGCTGAAGCGCTACGACGTGCTTGATTTTGCGACACCGGTCAGCTCCATCGATTCTGTACGTGTCGACAACGATGCGCGCCTGATCATAGCGGCCCGAGGGGCTTATGAAGAACTCGCTTATCAGACAGATCGCGTGTTCACCGTAGAAATCCAGCCGGTAGCAGCCAAAGAGGGCCCGGCATCGGCGACCATTTACAGCGGCGACAAGGAATATTCCGGTGAGCGGCTGACACTGAACTTTCAGGATATCGACAGTCGCGCGGTACTGCAGTTGCTGGCCGACATCAGCGGTCGCAACATTGTGGTATCCGACACGGTTGAGGGTAATGTCACGCTGCGTTTGCAGAACGTACCCTGGGATCAGGCCATGGACATTGTGCTGGCCACTAAAGGTCTGGATATGCGCGAGAACGGCAACGTGATCATCGTTGCCCCGGCCGATGAGATAGCCGCACGCGAAAAAGCCGATCTGGAATCGCGTCAGGAAATTCGCGAACTGGAGCCTTTGTTCTCGGAATTTGTGCAGGTGAACTACGCAAAAGCATCGGATCTTGCCGAATTGCTGGGCGAATCGGGTAAAGGCGCAATTATGTCTGAGCGCGGCTCGGTAGCGATTGATGAGCGCACCAACACACTGCTCGTTAAAGACACGGCCAATAATATTGCCGACATTCGCCGACTGGTTGCCACCCTTGATGTGCCGGTTCGTCAGGTACTGATTGAGTCGCGCATCGTGGTCGTGAACGACGATTTCAGTCGTGATCTGGGCGTGCGATGGGGCTTTACCGGCGTGGATAGCAATGGCAGTAATGGCCTTGTTGCAGTGTCCGGCACCGGCGCCGGAACCGATTCTTATGTGCAGGCCGGTCTGGATAACATCGCTAACGGCGACCCGGTATTACCGATTAATGCCGTACCCAACCTGAGCGACCGGTACAACGTGCGGTTGCCGATTGCGAACCCGGCCGGTTCCTTTGCGATGGCCGTGCTGGATGACGACTACCTGATTGACCTCGAAATCACCGCGGCCCAGGCCGAGGGTAATACCGAAGTGATTTCCTCTCCCCGCGTTATTACGGCGAACCAGAAAGAAGCCAAGATCGTGCAGGGTGTGGAGATTCCGTATCAGGAGTCTTCGTCAAGCGGCGCCACCTCAACACAGTTTAAGGAAGCACTGCTGAGCCTGACGGTAACGCCGCAGATTACGCCGGACGACCGCATCATCATGGACCTGATCGTGTCGAAGGACAGCGTGGGTGAAATTATTGTGACCGAGAACGGTGCTCAACCGAGTATTGATACCCGTGAAGTGATCACTCAGGTGCTGGTTGAAAACGGTCAGACGGTGGTGCTGGGCGGCATCTACGAGACCGAAAGCGGCGAATTTGAGACCAAGGTGCCGTTTCTGGGCGACATACCGGTGCTCGGCAACTTGTTCAAGAGCACTCGCAGAATTTCGAATAAGTCGGAACTGCTGGTGTTCGTAACGCCGAAGATACTGAAAGAAGGCTCGACCATTTACTAAAACCTGGCGACGAATTGCATATGAATATGAATTCGTCGCAGGGTCTTTTGTAGACACGGACAGTTAGTTATTTCCCGGAGACGGGCGCGTAAGGGAATACGTTATGAAGAACTTCAAATTAACCATGATCGGACTGCTGGCACTGGTGCTGGGGGCCTGCGGTGGCGGTGGCGGGACGATCACGGGCACAGCCGTGTTGCCGGGTAGCGATGTTGCCTCTATCCAGATCGTGGTCAGTTCGAGTGAACTGCTAACGGATCAGTCGAATACAAATTTTGTGAAGATTTCGGCCGTAGTCCGCGATGCCAACAACAATATCGTGCCGGGTACCGATCTGCTGTTTAGTTCCACCAGTGGGTCGATTGAAGAGGTTGATGGCGGTGTTACCAATGCGTCCGGTATCGCCGAGGCCTTTCTCAAATCTTTTGGCAATATTTCAAACCGCACAATTACGGTCACGGTGTCGGCCCCTGCGCAGAATGTAAGCAGCACAGTGGTGATTACCGTTACAGGTACCCGTCTGGAAATCTCGGGGCCCGCAAATATCGCGCAGGGAGATAATGCCACCCTGACGTTGTCGCTGCTTGATGGCAACAATGCCGGTATTGCCGCACAGCTGATCAATCTTTCGTCTGCAAACGGCAATACGCTTCCGGCCTCCGCAGTAACGACAGGTTCCGGTGATGTACAGGTTATTTTGACTGCTGATGGGGCCAACGGCGCTGCGGATGTGATTACCGCGTCAATCCCGTCATTGAATATCTCTGAGACGTTCACGCTGGCGGTGTCCAACGATACCTTCGCTTTCACCAGTCCCGCTCCTAACACAGAGGTTCTGCTGATTCCCGCAATGCAGACGCTGACTATGGATTGGCAGCAGGGCGGCGGCCCGGTGCCTGACGGGTCGACCATCGAATTTACAGCCGACCGCGGTACGCTAAGCGCGGGTTCGGCGACGACCGTCGGGGGTGTGGCCTCTGTGGATATTGATTCCACATTTGCCGGTAAGTCCACGATCACGGCGACAGGTGTCACGCTGGGTGCTGTACCCCTGGTGGATGGGCCGACCACTCAACTTACAATCGAGTTCGTCGCCGACACGCCTGACACGGTCAATGTCGCGGCGTTTCCGGATAATCTGATATCGGGCGAGCAGGCAACGATCACTGCCGTGGTCCGCGACGCATCGGGTAACCGCGTTAAAAATATTGATGTCGATTTCAATATCACCGCGGACCCGTCCGGCGGTGGCCTTACCGTGTCGTCTGACAAGACAGACAGTCAGGGTGTCGCAACGACGGTCTATACGGCTGGCAACACCACTACGCCGAATGGTGGTGTGGTTATTTCGGCAACCGTTCGAGGTACTGCAATATCAGATACAGTCAGTCTGACGGTGTCCAGCAAAGCGATCAACTTTGTGATTGGCACTGGCAACGATATATTTACGATCAGCCCCACGCGTTTTGGCGTGCAGTACACCGTTATTGCCACTGACGTTACCGGTTCTCCTGCTGCGGGCGAAGCGCTGCGGCTGACGGTCAAATCCTGGCAGTATCGCAAGGGGAGACTGGTCGTTAATGCCGCAAATGATGCCTGGATCAAAGATCAGGCGATCTTCGGTGCTGGCCATATCGATGAGCAGTTCTGCCCCGACGAAGACTGGATTGGCAACGGTGGCAACGAGAATGGCAGTCTTGATGCGGGTGAGGACGACAACGCCAATATGACTCTCGAGGCGGGTAACATCGCGACTATTGTTGCAACCGAATGCGATAATGTTGCTGCCGCCGATCCAGGTGTGGCTCAACAGAACTTGCTGACCGATGCGGCTGGCGCTGTTGAAGTTTGTGTAGTTTATCCGCAGGAATACAATTTGTGGTTGGATGTCCGCTTAACCGCCACAGTGTCGATAGACGGCGGTACCGAAAATACTGAGTCACGTTACTTCCTTCTGCCCGCGCTGGCGGAGGACATAACAAAAGTAGATGCGAGCCCGCCGGGCGAGATCAGCCCCTTCGGTACATTGGCATGTGCTGACGGCTCTGGGTTGTAATAGCCCAACCATTCAAAAAAGACCGGCTTTTGCCGGTCTTTTTTTTGCCTGCTTTTCCCGCGTCTATGCGCTTTGGTTTATGCTTGCGCCCCACAGAGCATCGTCATGGAAAATTCCAGCAACATCTATCTCATCGGGCCCATGGGCTCGGGTAAGTCCGCCGTTGGGCGGCGGCTGGCAGCTGAGTTGCAGCTGGACTTTTATGACAGCGACGAAGAAATCGAGGCGCGCACCGGCGTGGATATCCCGCTGATCTTTGATAAAGAAGGCGAGGAGGGTTTCAGGCGGCGCGAAGCGGCCGTGATTGCTGAACTTGCGAACCTGAACGGAATTCTGCTGGCAACCGGCGGTGGTTCGCCCACAAGCCCGGAAACGCGTGCACGACTGGCATCCAGCGGCACGTTGGTATACCTCTACACGACCGTGCCGGAGCAGCTGCGCCGTACCGGAAAATCTTCGCACCGGCCGCTGTTACAGTGTGATGATCCGGCTACGGTGCTTGAAGCACTTATGCAGGAGCGCGACCCGCTGTATCGAGAGATCGCCGACCATGTTATTAAGACCGACGGGCGCCGGGTGACCAGCGTGGTAAAGGAAATCAAGCAACGACTGCGGGAAGATGCACATTTATAGCCCGGTAATTGCAGAACAACTATGAATCAGAACTTGTCTTTAAATGTTGAGCTGGGCGCCCGCACTTATCCGATCATGATTGGCTCGGGATTGCTGCGTGAGTCCGGGTTGCTGGATCCGTATGTCGGAGGTCGCGATGTTCTGATTGTCACCAACGATCAGCTGGTGCCCTTGTATCTCAAGCCGGTGGAAGGCCTCGTGACCGGCAGCCGCGTTAAAACGCTGGTGTTGCCTGAGGGCGAATCGGCTAAAACGCTTGATACGCTTAATCTGATCTTTGACGCGCTGGTGCAGCACCGCTTCGGACGTGACTGTGTGCTTGTGGCACTGGGTGGCGGTGTGATCGGCGATATCACCGGTTTTGCGGCCGCGACCTGGCAGCGAGGTGTGGATTTCATCCAGATACCGACCACGCTGCTGGCGCAGGTGGATTCATCCGTTGGTGGCAAAACAGCCGTCAATCACCCCGGTGGCAAAAACTTAATCGGCGCGTTTCATCAGCCGTTGTGCGTGGTGAGTGACATGGACACGCTGAACTCGCTGCCGGAGCGCGAGCTGGGCGCCGGCCTGGCGGAAGTCGTCAAGTACGGTTTGCTGGGCGATGCTGAGTTTTTTGCATGGCTGGAAACTGAGTACCCGGGATTGCTCCAGCGCGACAAAGAACGTTTGCAGCATGTTGTCAGACGCTCGTGTGAAATTAAGGCGCGGATCGTCGCGGCCGATGAACGTGAACAGGGGCAACGTGCGTTGCTGAATCTTGGCCACACCTTCGGACATGCTATCGAGCGTTGTGCCGGATACGGCACATGGCTGCACGGTGAAGCTGTCGCCGCCGGCATGTGCATGGCAGCCGCATTCTCGCACCGGCTGGGCTGGCTGAGCACCGATGAACTGGCCCGCACGCGACATTTGCTGGCACATTTGCAGCTGCCCATAGACCCGCCCGGTGTGCCGCCGGCCGAGTTTCTGTCTGCCATGTCGCTGGACAAAAAAGTGATTGCCGGGCATATCCGCCTGGTGTTGATGCGCGCCATCGGGCAGGCGGAGGTTACGGCTGATTATCCGGAGCACGATCTGGTGGACTTTCTCAGTGAGCAGTTCGTGCGCTGATCATTGGTCATGGTGACAGAGGCGCACGATCCTGACGCAAGCCTGGCCGCTTATGCAGCCAGACAGGCGGGCAGTCGCGGCCGCATGCATGCGGAAGCGCCGCATCCCTACCGCGGCGAGTTTCAGCGCGACCGTGACCGGATTATTCACTGCACGGCTTTTCGTCGCCTGATTTATAAAACGCAGGTCTTCGTCAATCACGAGGGCGATCTGTACCGCACGCGCCTGACCCATTCACTGGAGGTCGCGCAAATCGCGCGAACCGTGGCCCGTGAGCTGCAACTGAACGAACAGTTGGTCGAGGCGATTTGTCTGGCACATGACCTTGGCCACACGCCTTTTGGTCATGCGGGCCAGGATGCACTTAACCGCTGCATGCGGGATTACGGCGGGTTTGAGCACAATCTGCAATCGCTGCGGGTGGTTGATGAACTGGAAGATCGCTATGCGGCGTTTCGCGGCCTGAACCTGTGTTTTGAAACCCGTGAAGGCATTCTCAAGCATTGCTCGCGACGCAATGCCCGCAGACTCGGCGCACTTGGCGAGCGCTTTATCAATGGTGGCCAGCCGGGCCTCGAGGCGCAGCTGGCCAATCTTGCCGATGCCATTGCTTACAACAATCATGATGTGGATGACGGTCTGCGTGCCGGACTGATTACGGTTGATGAATTGTGCAGTGTGGATTTGTTCAGGCTGGAGTACGAACAGATATGTCGCGACGGGCGTATCAGCCCACGTGCAACCATTAACGAAACGGTGCGCGCGATGATCAACCGCATAGTCAGCGACCTGCTGGAAACTACGCGCGCCAACCTGCACGCTGCGGCGCCGGCGAATATTGATGCGGTTCGCGCCAATCCGGAACCGCTGGTGCAGTTCAGCCCCGACACGTACGCGCAACATATGGCCCTGAAGAAATTTCTGCGCGAAAGTCTGTATCGCCATGAGCGCGTGCTGGCCATGACCCAGCGGGCCGACAAGGTGGTCGCCGGACTCTTTGCGACCTATTTCAATGACCCCGCTGTGATGCCCGACGAACATGCCGGTCGCGCCCGGCGCTGGTCGGCAGAGCAGGGTGAAGCCGGTCAGGCACGCGCTGTCGCCGATTATGTAGCGGGCATGACGGATCGCTACGCCTTGTCGGCGTATAGGCGGCTGGTTGATGCGGCTATCGATTTCTAGCTTCTTGGCGATGCTAGAATGCCCCGCCAATCAACCCAAGAGACTCGCCGTGACACCGAAAAACATAGAAAACAAAGATCGCCTGATTTTTGCGCTCGACGTCGCCGATACCGACACGGCCCGCGCGCTGGTCGAGCAACTCGGTGATGCCGTGACCTTCTACAAGCTCGGTCTGGAGCTGTGTATGTCGGGCGGCTATTTTGAATTGCTGGACTGGATGGTTGCGCACAACAAAAAGATTTTTGTTGATCTCAAATTTTTTGATGTACCTGCAACGGTCGCGTCCGCAGTGCGCAATCTGCGCGGGCGTGGCGTGACCTACGCGACTATTCACGGCAATCAAGGCATCATGGAAGCTGCCGCTGAGGCCAAGGGTGAGGTAAAAATTCTGGCGGTAACCGCGCTCACCAGTCTCGATCGCGGCGATCTGGATGACTTGGGTTTCGCCTGTGACGTTCGCGAACTGGTGTTGTCACGCGCACGGCGGGCGCTCGAAGCCGGATGTGACGGGGTGATTGCGTCGGGTCTGGAGGTTAGCGCGTTGCGCGCAGCGGTGGATGACAAGTTGCTGGTGATCACTCCCGGTATACGCCCGGTCGAGAACCGTCCGGAAGACGATCAGAAACGCGTTGTCACGGTCGAAGATGCCTTCCGTAATGGCGCCGATCATATTGTGGTTGGGCGGCCCATTCGCAATGCGGCTGACCCGCGGGCTGCCGCTCTGGCTATACAGGCGAGTATCGCAAAGATCTTCGAATAGCCGCAGTCAGTCGCGCATGGACGTTTGCCGCGGCTCTGGCGGCGGCCCCAGCGCGGGTTCCAGCGCCTTCCATACGTTATTCAGCAATATCGGTTGTGCTTCGACAGTCGGGTGAATGCCATCCGCCTGAAATTTGTCGGGATCCAGCGCCACACCCTCCATAAAAAAAGGTATCAGCGGCAATTCGTATTGGTCTGCCAGCGCGGGATAAACGGCGGCAAACTCGCTGGCATAGTCGGTGCCGTAATTGGGTGGAATCAGGATGCCGGCCAGCACCACCATGGCACCGGCGTCGCGTGCTTCCTGCACCATTGATTCCAGGTTACTGCGCATGACAGGCACGGGCAGTCCGCGCAGTCCGTCATTACCACCCAATTCAATAATGACTATCTCGGGTTGATGTAAGGACAAGGCGCGCGGCAGTCGACGCAGCCCATTTCCGGTTGTGTCACCGCTAATGCTGGCATTGATTACCCGATAACCGTAACCTTCTGACTGCAGGCGTTCTTCTAGCATGGCAACCCATGTCTGATGGACATCCATGCCATAGCCGGCGCTCAGGCTGTCACCGAGCACCAGCACGGCAGGTAGGTTTTCTACGCGTTCTGCAGCCGCAGATGGCAGCGTTGTGCCGCTGAATAGCAGGCTGATAACGAGTGCGACAATTCTTTTTTTGTCGAAAATTAAAGGCATGAAAATGTTTGCATGAGGAATAGCACAAGCGAATTTTATGAACGGTTGTAAAAAATAATGAGCACTAGTGATCAAATCGTACTGTCGGCTACCGGACTGGGCAAACAGGTTAGCAGCCCCGAAGGCATGCTAACCATACTTGAGAACATAAACCTGCGCGTAAGTTCCGGCGAGGTGGTGGCGCTGGTGGGACCGTCAGGGGCAGGAAAAACGACCCTGTTGGCGCTGCTGGCCGGGCTGGATCACCCCACCAGCGGCAGCGTGGAGCTGTGTGGTTCGCGACTCGAAACACTGGACGAGGACGGGCGTGCCCAGGTGCGCGGTCGAGCTGTTGGCTTTGTGTTTCAGTCATTTCATTTAGTGCCCTCGCTTACGGCCCTTGAAAATGTGATGTTGCCGCTTGAGCTTGCCGAAGAACGTGATGCCGCCGCGCGAGCGCGCGCCGCGCTCGACAGTGTAGGTCTGGGTTCGCGCACCGGACATTATCCGCGCCAGCTTTCAGGTGGCGAAAAGCAACGCGTGGCTATTGCCCGGGCTTTTGTTGGTAATCCTTCGGTGTTGTTTGCTGACGAACCCACTGGCAACCTCGACACGGCCAGCGGTGAGCGTGTCAGCGAATTGCTGTTTAATCTGAATAAGCAGTCGGGAACGACATTGGTGCTGGTAACGCACGATAAGTCGCTCGCAGAAAAGTGCGACCGGGTTCTTGAACTGGAAGCGGGTCGGTTGCTGGCATGAACAGCCTGCGTTTTGCGTTACGCAGTTTGAAGCGCGATCTGCGCGCCGGTGAGCTGACGGTTTTGTTGTTTGCAATGATCGTTGCGGTCACGTCCATGACAGCGGTCGGCTTTTTCACTGATCGTGTCGCCAGGGCGGTGCAGGCACAAGCTGCGGAAACGCTGGCGGCCGATCTGGTGATCCGTTCGCCTGACCCGATAGACGAGGCCTATCTTATTGCCGGTGCAGCGGCGGGTTTGCGTACTGCGACGACGGCTGAGTTTCCTACCGTCGCCATTGCCGAAGGCGGGCGTGGTTTAGCCATCGTTACTGCGGTCACTGAAGGTTATCCCTTGCGCGGTACCGTATTGATCGCGGACGAAATGTTCGGCACCGGTTATGCGGCCGACAGCGTCCCGGAGCCCGGCACCGCCTGGGCTGAAGCGAGCTTGCTGGCGCGCCTGGATGTGGATATCGGTGCTGACATCAAACTGGGCGCGGCAAGTTTTCGACTGACGCGAGTGCTGGAATTCCGTCCCGATCAGGGCGTGGGTTTTATGAGCCTGTCGCCCTCCATCATTGTGCATGCTGATGACGTGCCGGCCATGGAAGTTATTCGGCCGGGCAGCCGCGTTACTTTCAAGCAGCTGTTCGCCGGCACAGAGGAAGAGACAGCCGCTTTTCGGGAAGCGTGGAAAGATCGTTTGCAGCCGGAAGAGCGGATCAGCAGTATTGAAGATGCCAGCGAACAAATCACTTCGGCCATTAACCGGGCCAAGCGCTTTCTGACGCTGGCCTCACTGGTCACTGTGATTCTGGCGGCTGTCGCCACGGCGATGGCGGCGCGACGATATGCGATGCGTCACCTCGATACCGTGGCGCTGCTGAAAAGCATGGGGGCCAGTCAGGGATTCATTCAGCAAAGTATGCTGGCACAGCTTACCCTGATCGTTGTATGCACTGCAGCAGTCGGCACGTTGCTGGGCTTTGCCGGCCAGGCCGTGCTGGCAGCCTTGTCGGCCCGCTTCACTCCGTTTGATTTACCGGAGCCGTCCATGCAGGCGGCCTTGCTGGGGTTGGTGACCGCCGCAACGGTGGCCATTGGTTTTGCGTTGCCACAACTGTTGCAGTTGCGCACAACTCCGCCGCTGCGAGTATTGCGTCGTGATCTCGCGCCGCCACAGCTGAGCACTGGTTTGCTTTACGGCGTTGCGATAGCGGCGCTGGTGGCAATGGTCTGGTCGATTGTGCAAGAGCTCAAACTGCTGCTCTATATCGTTGGCGGACTGTCCGCGATGAGTCTGGTGGCGGTCGGAGCCGGGTGGTTGCTGGTCAAGGCCTTTACGCGTTTTCGTGGTGCGGGTGGCGTGGCATGGCGTTACGGACTGGCCAATATTTCGAGGCGCGGGCGTGAAAGCGTGGTGCAGGTGGTCGCCTTTGGTTTGGGATTAATGGTGCTGCTGCTGCTCACGGTGGTGCGCAACGACGTGTTGCGCGACTGGGAGCGCAGCTTGCCCGAAGATACGCCGAATTATTTTTTGCTGAACATACAGCCAGAAGACTGGGGCGGCATTGCCGAGTTGTTTGCCGACGAATTAGGCTCAGTACCTGATTTTCTGCCGCTGATCCGCGGCCGCATTACCGCTATCAACGGTGTCGCCATTAATGACTATAGCTTCCCTTCACAGCAGGCCGAAAACTTCGTGCGTCGTGAGGCAAACCTGACATGGACGCCGAAGCTTTCTGACAGCAACAAAATAGTGGACGGTGAGTGGTGGCCGGCTGAATACAGTGGCGCCATGGAAATTTCCATCGAAGATCAGTTTGCGAGCAATCTTGGTGTGGGTATAGGCGATGTGCTGGCGTTTTCGGTAGGCGGTGAAACCGTCAGCGCGCCAATCGTAAGTACGCGCAGTATTGCCTGGGATTCATTGCAGCCGAATTTTTATATTGTCTTCTCGCCGGGTGAGGTGAGCAAGTTGCCGCAGACTTATCTGAGCAGCTTGCACATCGCGGACGACAAGCGCGATGTGTTGCGCACACTGTTGCAGCGTTATCCCGGCATAACTGTGTTCGATCTGGAAGTCACCCTGGCACAAGTGCGCTCTATTATCGACCGCGCATCCATGGCCGTGCAGTACGTCTTTTTGTTTACGTTGCTGGCGGGCGTGGTGGTGTTGCTGGCCGCGGTTCAGGTTACCCGCGATGAACGACGCTTTGAAAGCGCCATACTGCATACACTGGGAGCACGTCGCAGTCAGATCCTTAAGGGCATTGCTGCCGAATTCGTGGCACTTGGGGCGCTGGCCGGTTTTCTGGCAGCGCTCGGGGCCAGTGCGGTGGGATACCTGCTGGCAAGGTTTGTTTTTGACCTAGCCTACGAAATCGATCCGTTTTTGTGGGCAGCCGGCCTGTTAAGCGGCGCTATCATTGTCGGTGTGACCGGGACGCTGGCCACGCGCAAGGCTGTCAACGAGCCACCGGTGCGCGTGTTACGGAACGGTTAGTTAACTCTCATTTAGCAAAGCCTGTTTAGGTTTTCGTTGGCTGCGAAAGCCTGAATATTTCTTAGTATCTGATCCAGTGCGCGTTGTCGTGATTCCCGCGCGGACCATGCGATGTGCGGCGTGACAATGAGATTTTGCGGTTGTTCGGCCGAGCCGAGATAGTCCAGTAGGGGATCACCGTTCACAGGTGGTTCTTCCGGCAGCACATCAATGCCGGCTCCCGCAATAAGGCCGTTCTGCAGGGCATGAGCCAGCGCATCCGAATCGATGAGCGCACCCCGCGCTGTATTGATCAACAGCGCGTGGCGCTGCATCAGTTCAAGTGCGGCTGCGTCGATCATGTGGCGCGTGTCGTCTGTCAGCGGGCAATGCAGGCTGACAATATCCGCTTGCGGCAACAGCTCATGTAGCGGTAGTCGCTGCGCACCTTGCTTGTCGGCGCTGGCCGCATGCGTGGTTCGCCATGGCAAACGCGCAGCAACCACCCGCATCCCAAATGCCCGCGCCACATCTGCGACGCCTCTGCCCAACGCGCCCAGACCGATCAGCCCGAGTGTCTTGTCGCGCAGCTCTGTAAAACCCGGTTCCAGCAAACAGAAATCGAGGGAATTCTGCCATCCGCCGTCGCGAACCTGCGCCCGGTGCGCATCCAGATGCTGGTTTAGTGTGAGTATTAACGTAAACACATGCTGCACGACGGATGGCGTGCAATAGTCGCGAATGTTGGTAACGGCAATGCCCAGCTCTTGCGCCGCTTGCAGATCCACATTGTCGCTGCCGGTGGCGGCAAGACAGATCAATTTAAGGCGTTGCGCCTGTTCGAGGTCGGCTCGCGTCAGTTGGATTTTGTTGACCACAGCGACTTCTGCTTCCGCCAGTCGCGCTGCAATCTTGTCGCCCGCGCTGTGCGACCAGTACTCGATGTTATCCAGATAAGCGGACAGGTGCTGCGTATTGAGATCTTCGGGGTGCAGGGATGCAAAATCCAGAAATACTGTGCGCATGGCTAAATCGTTTATCGGCTATCCTGAGGTTTGTAAACCGCGCGATATGCCGTTCACGCTCGCGCGCAGCGCGGTGAGTAATTTTCCTTCCGGTTTGCCCGCTTCACGCCAGCGTCGCAGCAAAGTGACCTGCAGCAGGCTCATCGGATCGACATAGGGGTTGCGCAACTTGATGGACCTTCTCAGCGTATCGTTTGATTCCAGCAATGACTCCTGCTGTCGCAGTGTAAGCAATGCTTTCACGCAACGGGCGTATTCTGCTTCTATAACCGGGAAGTACTTGTTGTGCAGTTTTTCACCGGCCAGCTGTGAGTAATGACTGGCAATGCCTGGATCCGCGATGGCGAGAGCCACTTCCACGTCGTCAATAAGGCGACGGAAAAACGGCCATTGCTCGAGCATGCGCCGCATTTCTTCGATGCCCGTTTCCGCGATGCAGTCGTGCAGGCCCGTGCCGGTGCCGAACCACGCCGGCAGCAAGAAGCGCCCCTGCTCCCAGGCGAACGCCCAGGGTACGTTACGCCGGATTCCGGACGCGGAATTCGGTGACACGTTAGCCGAGCGCATGTGTTCGATTACATCAATCGGCGTTGCCAATTGAAAATACTCGTCGAATTCGGCATCGACTAAATCAGAAAACGACTGGTCAGCGGCGCTGGCCAGTCGGCCCATCGCAACCGGCCAGTTGGGATCCTGTGCTTCGTTAGTCCGCAGCCCTGCCGTCGCCGTGGCGACCGCACTGAAGGCCTTCTCAAGCGTACGCACGGCGATGCCGCGAACGCCGTAGCGCTCATTCACGGCTTCACCGTGCTCCGTCGCCCGCAAATGCCCGTGCGCAATGCCGTCGGCTACACCGACCCGTCCCGACAAGCTTCCCCGCCCGTGAAAAAATGTGTATTCGACGTTGGCTGCGTCAAAAATTTTGCTGAGTTCTATATGTGCTTTTTGCATGTTCCAGCGGGAGCCAGCGACGCTGCCGTCGGCGGTGGCGTCAGAAATACTGAGCATCACTGTTTGATGCGCGCCCCGTGCTTCCAGATTGCGCCTATATAGCGGGTTTGCCATGAGCTCTTGCAGCAGCGGCGCTGCCTTTTTTAACTCGGCGTTATTTTCAAAGCAGGGCACAAAATTAATCGGGATAGTGCCGTCTACGCTGTGAATGTTTGACCACCGTGCCAGCAACATTGCAGCGAGAACATCATCGACGCCGGCGCAATGACGCACCAGCAAGGCACCGATGGCGTCCGGGCCGTGCTTACGTCGGCAATAGGCAATCGCACGAAATATGGCAAACAGCCGCTTGGCATTATTATCTGGTTCTACTACCGGCGAGTCGTTTACCTCCAACATCCCTTGCAATCGTATGGCGCGTTCGCGGCGATCCGTGTTGAGCCACTCGTCATCATCCAGACAATACGCAAGGATTTGTTGCAGGTCTTCGGCATCATGTCGCATGTCCAGTGACAAGAAGTGAAAACCGAAAGTCTCGGCCCGGCGTATCAGGCGTTTGACCGCAAATTGCCCGGCATTCGCGCCGCGCCGACTGCCCAGACTGCTGCTGATAGTTTGCAGATCGTCAATAAACTGTTCCGGGTTTTCGTAAGCAAACGCATCCTCATCATAAGTAGCCTGCAGGCGTTGTGAAATCAGACGCAAAAATACGCGGTAGGGCATTTCACTGTAGCGATGCGGCGTTGTGCCGTGGATACCGGGAAACTGACGCGCGTATTGCTCAATTCGATCCTTGATGCTTTGGTCAACGTCTACCCGGCTCTCGCTTTGGCTCAGCTTTTCGCTTAATGCACGACAATCTTTGTAGTAAAGATCGAGCAGCAGGCTCCGCTGACGTTGCATGACGTCTCGCAGCGTGCGTGCCGACAACTCGCTGTCGGTGGAAAAGTCTCCGCCTATCAGTGATCCGAACCGCAGCAGCGTGGGTATGTTAATGCGCGCAGCTTCATCGCCGTAGACGTCTTGTAGCGCGGCTTCGATGGCCTCGTAGAAGGGCGGAATAATTCTGTAGATCACGTCCGTTGCGAAAAACAGCGTGTGCTCAAGCTCATCAAAGACCGTGTAGATTTCGGTCGGACTCTCTTCGGTTTGCCAGATGGCAGTGATATCAGCACGGATGCTTTCGAAGCATGCATGATGCTCCTGCGGAGTTAGCGCCGGGTTCTGCATGTCGACCAGACGCCGCACTATATTCTGGTGCTTGCGCAATATCGTGCGTCGCGTGGTTTCTGTCGGGTGTTCGGTAAATACGGGCTGTATCGCAAGACCTGCGAGCAGATTCTCAAGGCTCTTGGCCTCAAGGCCGCTCTCTTTGAGGTCGAAGAATGTCTGATCGAATGAGCGCGGTTGTCTCGCAGCAGCATCTTTCAGGTACTCGCGGCGCCGGCGTATACGGTGAACCTGCTCAGCGGTATTGACGATCTGGAAGTAGGTTGAAAAAGCCCGCACGACATCCCGGGCCGCGGTAGAGCCCAGTTCGCCCAGCAGATTCTCGAGTTTGGCGTTGGCCTCTGCATCATTTTCCCGACGCTTAATGGCGTAGCGCCGGGCCGACTCTACGGTTTTGTAAAGTGCTTCACCGCCCTGTTCCAGGAGCAGCTCGCCCGCCATTTTCCCAAGCTCACGGACATCGTTTCGCAGTGCTGCATCCTTTTCTGCGAAGTGAATACTGTGCCTCGAGCTGGTGGGCGTTTGCTCAACAGGTTTGCTCATAAAAACCGCATCTCTTGGATTGCCGAGGCCAAATCTTAAGTCGCCGGGACCACAGAAGGAAGCAATGGGTGTTTTCGTTGAATCGCGGCAAAGACGTCCGATTCTGTGAAGGCATGACAGTGGCGCGTATGAGAATTTTTTAGGGAGATGTATAGCGATACTGGTATATCCCGGGATGAGCGTTCGGCCCTCATTTGCCGGGCAACTGCGCGCGAAAGTGATCGCTCGCGCTGGGAAGACTGTTTTGCGGAATTGCTGCAAAGTGGCCTGCTGGCGTTGCCAGCGCCCCCTGGCCGCGAGTTCGGCTTGAGTGTGGGGCGTTATCCGCTCACTGACGATTGCGGCGTGGCCAGGCTGTGTCGGCAGGTTGTATTTCCGGCATTGCGCGAGGGTTGCAGCATGACCCTGGACATGAGCAGTGCAGCTGACGAAGAGTTTTGCCGTGAACAGTGCGAGCAACGACTGTCACTCTGGCAGCATCATTTGCGCGCATATACTGCGGTTCAGGAGTGCGCGCCTGGGGCCATTGGCGTTTCCCTGCCTCTTGAGCAGTTGCGTGGCGGTCACCACGCCCTGCGCTGCGCAAAAGCGCTGTTGCGCGGGTCAACGCGTGTGGCTGTGCGCTACGATCTCGCAACGATTACCGCCGATCCGGACAACTGGGCCGCACTGGTGCAGCGCAGTCACGGCGACACCCTTATTCAGCCTGTACCGGCTTCAGCGGTGCGGCCGCTGTCGGCTTTGCACAGTGCCGAAAAGGGTCAGGCAGTAATGCCCGGTAGCTTATTTGATGCCCGCTCGCTGAGCGCGTGGCTGACTATTGATCTCGACGTGCGGCGATTGCGCGGGCCCCTCAGCTTGCGCCGGAGTCTGGCTTCCAGTCTGCGTTTTGCAGACAACCTCATTGATGTTATCGACTGGTCATTACCGGCCCTGCGACTCGATGCATTGCTCAACCGGCGTGTCGCCGTGCGCTTGACGCATATTGGTGATTTGCTGGTTGATAGAGGATTGCGGCCGCATCATCCCGATGCTTTTCGTCGCCTGCAACGATGGTTGCGATTTATTCGCGCTTGTTTTGTGCATGAGTCCATGTTGCTGGCGCGTCGCAGAGGGCCGTTCCCCGAGCTTGGCGCGGGCGAACTGGTTGCCAGCCTGACCCCGAGGTACGGTGTGGCGGATGCCAATCGTCTGGTGCGAAACCGCATGTTGCGCCATCGGCATCTGTTGGCACTGTCGCCGCTAAGTTTGTTTCCTGATGCAACTCATCCCGGGTCTGCAGCAGCGTGGATCGGTTTAGTTCCGGCGATCGGCTGCGCGGACGCAGTAGCCATGCACGGGCCGGATGTGCGCACTCGCCTGCAGCCGGAAGAGTGGGGCCGGTTGCTGCAACTCACTGCCGCAGTCGCGTCCGGGGCGGTTGCGGGCAAGCGCTCGGGATATTACGTCACTGCCTAGGGTGAGAGGCCTAACTGTTTGTGGCCGCGGGCACAAGATTGCGGGCATGCGGTATACGTGCTATCAATTCAGGGCTACCTGCACTGATCCGCTGCATCCTCATAACCAATTGAATTATAAGAGGAATATTTTTGCCCCCGTTCCCTGAACCGCATGCCCTCGCCGTAATTCTGCTGACAGGCATCACGCTGTTCCTGTTTGCGCGGGAGCGCATACCGCTGGAGACGACCAGTTTTCTGGTGCTCGTCTCACTGGTTGTGGGCTTCTATATTTTCAGTTATCCCGGCATAGAGCCACAAAAGTTCTTTTTGTCGTTTGGCAATGAGGCGCTGGTGACGATTTGCGCGCTACTGGTGGTTGGCAAAGCGGTCGAGGTGACGGGTGCTTTGCAGCCGCTGGCCTACATCATGTCTTCCGGGTGGCAGACACGCCCACGATTGGCCATGCTGACAGTGCTGGTGATCGGAGCGACCAGCAGCGCGTTCCTGAATAACACACCCATTGTGGTGATGTTGCTACCGATACTGGTGGCGGTTTGTCTGCGCAGCGGAATTTCTTCATCCGGAGTGCTTATTCCGATGGGCCTGTCCACCCTGATCGGTGGCATGTCGACCACTATCGGTACATCGACCAATCTGCTCGTAGCCGGCATTGCATCTGAACAGAATTTGCCCAAGCTGGAAATGTTTGATTTTACGTTGCCGGTGGTTATCGCCGCGCTGCCGGGCCTGCTTTACCTGTGGTTGGTTGCGCCGCGACTGCTGCCAGAACGAACGCCGCCTATGTCGGACACCGCGCCGCGTGTTTTTAAGGCCATGCTTTATGTAAACGAGGACAGTTTTGCAAATGGCAAAACCCTGACGGAGGTGCGCGCAAAAACTGACAACCGCATGCGCCTTGAGCGTCTGCAGCGCGGCGATAATCTGTCGCTAACCCGGCTGCCCTCGGTGGTTTTGCAGGGCGGTGATCGCATGTATGTCAGTGATACCGCTGATCGGCTTAAGGAATATGAAAAGTTGCTGGGTGCGACTTTGTACAACGAAAGCGATATTGAGCATCCGGTTAGCGAGGGCGAGTTGCGGGCCACCGAAGGACAGCAGCTGGCCGAAGTTGTCATTACCCGTGGTTCACCCATGCACAACCGAATGTTGAACGTGAGCCAGTTCAGTTCGCGCTATGGTCTGGTGCCGCTGGCAATTCATCGTGCGCGGCCTATGTCCGATGTAGTGGGTGAACTCGAGTCCACCCGACTGCGGGCCGGTGACGTCATTCTTATGCAAGGCTCGCGCGAAGCAATTGCCGAGCTAAGGGGCAGCGGGACCATGCTGGTGCTGGATGGTACGACCGATTTGCCGCACACCGAAAAGGCCAATATGGCTCTGGGCATTATGATAGCGGTGGTGGCCAGCGCCGCGTTTCAGGTTCTGCCAATTTCCATCGCCTCGTTGATCGGCGTGGTGGCGATGCTGCTTACGGGATGCATGCGATGGCGCGATGTGGGGGATTCACTGAACATTCCGGTCATCATGATTATTGTCGCCAGCCTGTCGTTGGGAACCGCCATGGAACAGACCGGCGGTGCAGAGTACATCGCCCAGCTATTTGTCTCGATTACCCGAGAGCTGCCGACGTCGATGACTCTCAGCGGGCTGATGTTGCTAATGATTGTGCTGACCAACGTCGTTTCGAACAATGCGGCGGCTGTTATCGGTACGCCGATCGCGATCAGTGTGGCCTATCAACTGGGGGTATCACCCGAGCCTTTCGTGCTGGCGGTAATTTTCGGCGCGAATATGAGCTTTGCAACTCCAATAGGCTATCAGACCAACCTGCTGATTATGTCAGCCGGCGGCTACAAGTTTTCCGATTTTCTGCGCGTCGGGTTACCGCTGACTTTCCTGATGTGGATAGTCTTTTCCTTTACCCTCCCCATGCTGTACGACATTTAGCGCGGTTTGTGGCCGCTACTCTTGACGTTGAGCGGAGCTGAGACGATACTTGCGCCCCATGAATATTCAGATCAACAGCCGGAACTGGTGGTGGGGACCGTCTTCTGCGGAGAGGGTATCCGACTAGTTTCTGCGTGTCGCTGATCTTGAAAACCCATCTCCGTAACTACGGTGATGGGTTTTTTGTTTTAGGGCACGCAAAAAGTTTATATAGACAAGATGACTGTTATGGAATCGATTTTTAGTATTGCCGCTGACCTTGATACGCCGGTCTCGACGTATTTAAAGCTGGGCCCGTTGCAGCCTCGATTTTTGCTGGAAAGTGTAGAGAAAGGCACGCATCTGGCACGGTATTCATTTCTGGGCTTCGGTTCCGCGCTGGAATTCCGTCTTGATGAACACGGTATGCGCTATGGCGACAAACAGTTGCCGCGCCCGGCCAACCAGGACGAGTTGCTGAACGCCTTGCGCGATGCACAAAGTCTGGCACCGAAACTTTTACCGGACGTGGAAGGTCTGCCATTTACCGGCGGGCTGGTCGGCGTGGCCGGCTATGACACGGTACGCTATTTCGAGCGCCTTGAAAGCCCGCCGCCGCATAGCGCAGGGCCGATTCCGCCAGAAGTTGCTTATCTTGGTGTTGCATCGCTGCTGATTTTTGATCACCTCAGCCGACGCATTGCGCTATTGCACTCGGGCAGCGAGGAAGAGCGGCAACAACTGATCACCGAGGTTCGGCGGTTATTGGCCGGCCCGCGGCCGGAAACCAGCGGGGGTAGCTATAGCGAGGCCACCCAGAGCCTCTCTGGCGATGAGTTCATGCAACGCGTGGCGCGCGCCAAGGAATACATCACCAGCGGCGACGTGTATCAGCTGGTGTTGTCAGTGCGTTTTGCCGGGCGGCATTCATTGCAGCCGTTCGAGTGTTATCGGGCCCTGCGTTTGCTGAATCCGTCGCCTTATATGTTTTATTGCGACCTTGGCGATGTTCAGGTTGTGGGTTCATCTCCCGAAGCGCTGGTGCGGCTGCACGGGTCAACCGCATCGTTGCGTCCCATCGCGGGCACGCGCCCGCGCGGCAAAGACACCGCAGAGGATCTTGCCAATGAACAATCCTTATTGGCGGACGAAAAAGAACTGGCCGAGCACGTCATGCTGGTTGACCTTGCCCGCAACGATTTGGGTCGGGTGGCTAAGGGTGGCAGTGTTTACGTCGAGCCCTATCAGTCTATAGAGCGATACAGTCATGTCATGCATATAGTCAGTGGGGTGCAGGGTGAGCTGCGGGCCGACAGTGATGCCTGCGAACTGTTTGCCGCAACCTTCCCGGCCGGAACCCTGGTGGGGGCGCCCAAAGTACGTGCCATGCAGATAATCGATGAGTTAGAGCCCGAACGCCGCGGTCTCTACGCCGGCACGGTAGGTTATTTTGGGGCTAACGGTGATATGGATCAGGCGATCACAATTCGCACACTCGTTTTTCAGGGCGACCACTACAGCTATCAGGCGGGTGCCGGTATTGTCGCGGACAGTGTGCCGGAATATGAGTATCAGGAAGTAATGGCCAAGAGCGAAATATTGCGCCGTGCGTTGGCCATGGCGGAGAAAGGCCTGTGAACAAGTCACAAAAACCGCGGGTATTGTTGATCGATAATTACGACTCCTTTACCTACAACCTGGTACAGGCATTTCTGGTGCTGGAAGCAGAGGTGATCGTGCACCGCAACGATCGGATTAACCGTGCGCAGGCCGCCGACCTTAACCCGACCCATCTGGTGATATCCCCGGGGCCCGGGCGGCCAGAAGATGCCGGCGTGTCACTGGATATGATTGGTGCGTTTGCGGGGAAAATACCCGTGCTGGGCGTGTGCCTGGGTCATCAAAGCCTGGTTCAGTACTTTGGCGGGAAAATTATATCGGCGCAGCGACTGATGCACGGTAAGACCTCATTAATTGAGCACGACGGTCGTGGCTTGTTCGCGGGTGTGCCGCAAAATTGTCAGGTAGGTCGCTATCATTCGCTTGCGGCTGATCGTGATCTCATTCCCGACGTGCTAGAGGTCACCGCGCGTACGTCCGATGGCGAGATAATGGGGGTCCGGCATCGGACCTTTGCCGTGGAAGGCGTGCAGTTTCATCCGGAAAGCGTGCTGACACCTGACGGTGATCAGTTGTTGGGCAATTTTCTGAAATTCACGGTGAATCAGGTCGGCCTATGAATACCGAATCCACAACAGACTTTTCGCGCGAGTTGCTGGACCGGCTGCTGGACGGCCGCCATCTCAGCGAGGCGCAAGCTGCCGACACGATGCGCTTACTTGCTGCCGGTTCGCTGGAGCCGGCGCGTGCGGGAGCATTGCTGGCAGCCTTGCGTGCCAACGGCGAAACGGCTGACGAGATTCGAGGTTTTGCCAATGCTATGCGTGACCTCGCGCAGCCTTTTCCGGGCAAGGTTGGTGACGATGCGGCTGACTGCGTGGGTACCGGTGGTGATGCATCCGGCAGCCTCAATTTGTCGACGGGCGCGGCTTTGCTCGCCGCTGCCTGTGGCATCCCCATGATCAAGCATGGCAACCGCTCGGTATCGAGTCAGTCCGGCAGCGCCGACGTGCTGGAGAAGCTTGGCATCGTGCTTCCAGGCGATCCGCGCATTGCTGCCGATTGTCTGGCTCATACGAATTTTACTTTTCTGTTTGCGCAGGTATTTCACCCTGCCATGAAACACATCGCTCCGGTGCGGGCGGCCATGGGCGTGCGTACGGTCTTTAATATACTGGGGCCCCTGACGAACCCGGCTGCGCCGCCCTACGGTGTGATCGGTGCTTACAGTCCGAAAATGGCAAGCCTGATGGCCGCAAGTTTATCCGGCATGCCTCACGTGAAGCGGGTGTTTGTGGTGCACGGTGAACCTGGCTGGGATGAGGCCACACCGGTCGGCCGCTTTGAATTGTTCGATGTGAAACCCGGGCGTGTGCATCACGAAGTTCGCGATCCGCGCGACGCCGGTATAGCGCGCTGCACTGCTGCGGATCTGGCCGGCGGTGATGCCGCGCACAATGCGGCCGAGCTGGAAAAAGTGTTGATCGGTCGCGACCGGGGGCCGCATCAGGATGCGTTGGCTTTAGGAACGGGATTGCTGCTGGAAGTCACCGGTCGTGTCCGCAGTCTTGGCGAAGGCGTCACCGCAGCACATGGAGCTATTGCTGACGGCCGTGCTGGCAAATTGCTCAAACAACTCAGAGCGTTCAGCGAGGCAGCAGGGTGAGCGCTGCCGCCGACAGCGATTTTTTGCAGGCGATGGCGGCATCAAGTCGGCGACGTGATGCGATAGCGCGCCAGCAACTTAGCGATGTGCAGCAACGCAGCTTGCTGGCTGCCCTGGATCCGCCGAAGCCGTTACGGCTAAAAGCCGGAGCCTTTGATGTGATCGCCGAAATAAAGAAGCGTTCACCCGCCGAAGGCAAGCTGGATGCCAATCTGATATCACCGGCAGAGCAAGCCGCTGCCTATATCAAAGGGCAGGCGGTGGCTTTGTCGGTATTAACCGAGCCGGAACGCTTCGACGGTGGCCTGGAAGACTTGCAAGCCGTGGTGGCAGTGGCGGGCGACACACCCGTCATGCGCAAAGACTTTCTGGTGTCGCGTTACCAGGTGCGTGAGGCTCGTTTGGCGGGTGCCTCGGGCGTGCTGCTGATTGCCGCCATGCTCGAGCCCGAGCAGCTTGAAGCCATGCTGCAGTCGGCATTTGAACTGCATATGTTTGCGTTAGTGGAAGTATTCGACACGGCAGACCTGGATGCATGTCTGCCGGTGCTGGAGCGTTTGGGCGAGGCAATGGAAGGCGATTGTTGTCGGTTTTTGCTGGGTGTTAATTGCCGCGATTTGCGGTCGCTGCAAGTCGACTTTGATCACTTTGCGAGGATGGCAGAGTGCTTGCCTCCCAATGTTCCTTGCGTTGCCGAAAGCGGGCTGAAAACAGCCGGGCAGGCCGGCGTATTGGCGGCACAGGGCTATAGTCTGGCGTTGGTCGGAACCGCGCTGATGCGCAGCGAAAATCCGGCGGCAATGGTGGCTGCTATCCGTGAAGCGGGAGCAGTGCCATGTTCGTAAAAATATGCGGCCTCAAGACAGAACGTGCAGTAGAAGCGGCTGTTGATGCCGGCGCGGATGCGCTTGGCTTTGTGTTTGCGAAGTCGCCACGACGGGTCACGCCTGAGTTGGCGCACGAATTAACCCGGGGTGTGCCGGCAGGCATCGCACGGGTGGCGGTGATGCTCCGGCCCTCGATCGAGGAATGGGAGCACGTTCGTGAAGTATTTAAACCGGACTGGCTGCAGACTGATGCTGCGGATTTTGAATTACTGGATGTGCCCGATGACATTGGGCGCTTGCCGGTATATCGCGATAAGCAAGCCACCGATTTTGATCAGGATGAACTCGACTGGCCGCCGCATATATTGTTCGAAGGCGCCCGCAGCGGTGCAGGCTTGCAGCCCAACTGGGACCATGCCGCACAAGTAGCCCGCAAAACCTGCGTGGTTCTGGCTGGCGGGCTGAGTCCTGAGAACGTGCAACAGGCCATTATTCAGGTTCATCCCTGGGGCGTGGATGTCAGCAGTGGAGTTGAATCAAGCCCGGGTGTTAAAGACCCGGATAGAATCGCCGCATTTTTGCATGCGGCCAGAGCAGCAGAGGGAGCCCATGCAGGCTGATATTTCACCGCAGGAGGGTCAGGAACTTCTGACCCGACTCATCAACAACGAATTGCCGGATACCCACGGTCGTTACGGCCCCTTCGGCGGATGCTATGCGCCCGAGACTCTTGTTCCGGCGTTGGGCAGGCTGGCGCGCGAGATCGAAAAATATCTAAATGATGACGATTTCATGGCTCATCTGGATCAACAACTGCGCACCTGGGTGGGGCGCCCAACGCCGTTGACGCACGCAACCGAACTCGGGCGTCGTTGGGGCGCGGAGGTATACCTGAAGCGCGAAGATCTGGCGCATACCGGCGCACACAAAATTAATAACGCACTGGGCCAGGCTTTGCTCGCCAAAGAAATGGGCGCTAAACGCGTTATCGCTGAAACCGGTGCCGGCCAGCACGGAGTCGCAACGGCGGCGGCCTGCGCGCGCGTGGGTATACCTTGCACGGTTTATATGGGTGCCGTGGATATCAAACGTCAGGCGCCGAATGTGGACCGCATGTATCAACTTGGCGCAGAAGTGGTTGCTGTCGAGAGCGGCGACAAAACCTTGCGGGCTGCCATTGATGAAGCCTTCCGCAACTGGGTGGCCGATCCGCACAGCAGTTACTACTTGTTGGGGTCTGCGGTCGGTCCGCATCCGTACCCTTATCTGGTGCAGCGGCTGCAGGCAGTGATCGGTACCGAGGCACGTGAGCAAATGCTGGCTCAGGCGGGTGCGCTTGCGGATGTCGCGGTTGCCTGTGTAGGGGGTGGATCAAACGCCATTGGTTTGTTTCATCCGCTGCTGGGTGATGCCGAAACCGAGTTGCTGGGCATCGAGGCCGGTGGTCACGGGCCGGCGCTGGGGGACAACTCGGCGACGCTCGCAACCGGCAAACCTGGCGTGTTGCACGGCAGTTATTCCATGTTGTTGTACGACGATGACGGACAAATTCAGGAGACGCATTCGGTGTCTGCCGGCCTTGATTATCCCGGCGTGGGCCCCGAGCATTCATTGTTGAAAACCATCGGTCGTGTGTCGTATCGGTCGGCCACTGATGCCGAGGCACTGGATGCGCTACAGGAATGCTGTGCTGCGGAAGGTATTTTGCCAGCATTGGAATCCTCGCACGCCTTTGCCGGTGCCCGCGAATGGGCGAAGCATAATCCGGGCAAACGCATTCTGATTGGTCTGTCCGGCCGAGGCGATAAGGATATGCCAACCTTGTCGCAGCACATTCCTGCGCGTATTGCGCGCGGCAATGACATTGCTGCAAAAGGGAGCCGGGCATGAATCAGTCCAGCAAGATTTTGCCACGGGACAGGGTGTCCGCCGCGCTGACGGCAGCACCCGCGGCCGGTCGCCCGGCACTGGTGCCGTTTATCACTGCAGGCTACCCGGATAAAGACGCCTTCATCAAGACGCTGAAGCAAATCGCGGTCGCAGGTGACGTGATTGAAGTTGGTGTGCCGTTTTCGGACCCCATGGCTGACGGTGTAACTATTCAGCGTTCCAGTCATGCGGCGATTGCAGCGGGCGTGAGTCTGCGCTGGATTCTTCAAGAACTTACCGCAGCAGGTGATGTGGGTGCGCCCATTATCCTGATGAGTTACCTGAATCCGTTACTGGCCTATGGTTTCGACCGTCTTGCCACGGATTGTCTGGCTGCCGGTGTGTGCGGCTTTATCGTGCCGGATCTGCCCTGGGAGGAGAGCGAAGAGTTTCGTGCCGCACTGGACAAGCAAGGGCTGGCGCTGGTGCAACTGGTGACGCCGGCGACACCCGATGACCGGCTGGAAATGCTGTGTCGGGGCAGTCAGGGCTTTGTCTATGCGGTCACTATTACGGGCATCACAGGCGGCGATGTTGAACTGCCGGCCGAGGTGACCACGTATCTCGATACTGTGAAAAGCCATACCGACTTACCCGTTTGCGCGGGCTTTGGTGTGCGTCATCCCGAACAGGTGCAACGGATCGGCCGGCATGCAACCGGAGTGATCGTTGGTTCGGCACTGGTAGAGCGCCTGGAGGCTGGCGAAGATCCTTCAGGTTTTCTGGCGGCACTGACGGCGGTCTGACAACTGCGAGTAACAAAAAAACCCGGCCAATGCCAGGTTTTTTTGTTTCCGTCGTACGCGATATTAACGCGCTCTGCGAAGCCCGATCAGAACACCTAAGGCTGACAGGAACATCCAGACCGCAGCAGGGACCGGAACAACAGTCGCAACAAACGCCCCCCATTCACCGTTGTCAAGAATACCGTAGCCCACAATCTGACCTTGCTCGTTGATATCATAGGCTTCAGTCAGGCTTTGCCAGCCGGATAAATCCAGCACTAACGTGTTGAGGTCGATGCTCGTAGCACCGCCGTCTAAACTAATCAATGCGTGACGTTGATTGGATGCATTGGTGCCGTAGCCGACGATGATGCCGTCGTCATTAATTGACCAGGCACGACTTTCGTTTCCACCAAAGGTGTCTAGCCAGTACAGAAAGTTATTGCTCGAGTCCCAGACCATGCCCAACCAGTCCCCGTTGCTGTCAATGCCGTTGCCGACGATCTGTCCATGGTTGTTAATTGCTTGGCCGGTGCTATATATGCTTGATCCTGAGTTTGCGACCGAGGTTAGATTATTTGCACTGTCCCAACGGGCAAGGTGCTTTTCACTGTCCTGAAAATTAATTAACGATGCGCGGCCAACAATCTCTCCAGAATCGTTAATGCTGTGGCCACGACTATATCCATTAGGCGCAATCGTGCCGATATTGGTCATCACTCCGTTCGCGTAGCGAAAACCATTAAGGCCATAAACGTCGACTTCTCCCACGGGAATATTTGGTGTCATTGAAAAACCGGTAATAACGCCACTTTCATTGATATCGTATGCGCCGGAGGCATTTGCTGAACCACCGCCACCCAGATTTCCTAAATCCACATAGCCATTTGTGCTGTCCCACTTAAAAGCGGTGCCATTAGGTGCTCTGAGATCACCGCCGCCGGTTTCGCCGACGACAGTACCGCTGTTATTTACAGCGCGGGCAAGACCTTCGAATCCCAGTGATTGCGCGACGCCATTATCCCAAACAACCGCTTCCAAAATTCCTGCGGTCGAATTCCAGGAACTGCCAACGACTGTTCCATTGTCATTTATGCCGTAAGCAATCGAGTAATTGACAGTGCTGATCGAAGGTAATTGCTGTACCTGATAATCGACAGCCTGTGCAGAAAAGCTGGCTAACAGCAAGCCTATCGCGAGAAGCTTTTTCACAATGAATCCCCCGGACGGTCTGGTCACCGTACGAATAGTTTTTAGTATGTCGAGCCGACGACAATGTCGACCAACCCGTTTCCTCAACCGTCAAAAATACATGAGTATGTGTCCAACAGGAATCAAATTAACATAATCTGAAAATTGATTGGCTGTTAGCACTAACTGGATTTCTCTAGCCGAAGTCGCGTTTGCCCCAGGTATTAATCACGTTGCCCCATTTGCTGAGTGCCCGATCCATCGCATCCGGGGCCAGTTCCTCCAGCAGGTTGCGGTTGAGGCCCGGATAGACTTCGGGGCCGCCTTCTTCCGGCCACTGCCGTGTCGCGTCAATAATCAGCTTGCTGCTGAGAGCCCGACGATCGCCTGCGCTCGGGTCCAGCGGCATGCCCCGCCCGTTGATGACTTTGGTGGAGGTGGCCGGCCGGCTGTGTGCCCCGACGGCCAGCCCAACCTCGTACCAGTTATACGGATCCACATCCTCGTCCACGATGACCAACACTTTGAACAGAGGAATAATGCTGGCTATGCGTGTGCCGATTTTTAGCGCCTGACCGGGTTCGGTTTTCTTCACCCTGACAATGCCCCAGCCGGTGGTATCGACCACCTGATTAATTTCGATGACGCCCGGAATCAGTTTGGAAAATGACTCGTTAAATATAGACGTGATGGGGGCGGTCACGTAGCCGCGTGTTGCGCCGGTGAACTGGTTCATTACCCACGGGTCTTTCCGATAGGTAATGGCGGTGATGTTCATCCAGAAGTTCTCGTCCTTCTTAAGCCCCAGATGGCCGTACATTTCGCCAAAGGGCCCTTCGGGCAGCATCGGTTCCTGCAACGGAACCAAGCCTTCGATTACCATTTCGCAGTGTGCCGGCACCATGATGTCATTGGTTTCCGACTTGACCATTTCAATCGCTTTGCCGCGCAGCCCTCCGGCCACGGCCAATTCATCGACAACATTAATGTTCTTGCCGAAACCACGCGGTGCAATTTTGGATCCGCTGACCGTCCAGACCGCAGGGTCCTGACCCACGGCAATGGATATCGGTGCATATTTTTCACCGCGCTCTTTGGCCGCCATCAGCATGCGCCAGCCAGTCTGATTCGGTTCGGGATTGACGCCGAGTACTTTCGGGCCGCGAATCTGGCAGCGATAGGTGCCGAAGTTCACGCCCAGATTCGGGTCGGTGGTGAAAATTGAACCGGTATTGACATAGCGACCGCCGTCAGCCGGGTTGCTGGTTATAAAAGCAAATTTGGTGATGTCGATGTCGTCGCCGGTTTCAATGATCTCTTTACACAGTGCCTTGTCGCGCGAAACTTCCACCGGCGGAATCTGCGCAATTTGCCCGTCAACGAGCATTTCGCGGGTGTAGTCCAGAGCCCGCTGGTAACTTGCCCGGCTGTTGCCCTTAACCGGCTCCAGCCCGAAGGTGATGCATTCTGTGTCCCAGTGGCCCATGTGGTTAATCACAATGGGGCCCTTAATCCACTTGCCGCCTTCTTTGATGTTTTCGATGAGAACGGCGGGTGCGTCATACCACCCGTATTTGTCCATCAACGCATAGACAATTGCGGCGGCTTCAAATTCGTCATTGTCGACGCGCTCAAAGCGCAGCAGCAGATCGTGCGCCTCCAGAGCCGCGACGTATTCCCTTAAAGTATCGAACGGTGGTTTGGGTGCCGTTGCGCGACGTTCGGCTGCCGTTTTCTCGGCCGCGGCAATTTTTGCATTAGCAGCATCCAGCGTTTCGCAGCCAATTGCTGCTATGCCGGCGGTCGCGGCCAGAAAACTGCGACGGGATACGATTTCGGGTGTGTTGTTTTCGGCGGTGGTTGAGTCAGTTGTGGCCACGAGCAGGCTCCTGATTTATCGGAAGGCATACCCTACCTGAAGTGAATTAGCCGGAGCAATGTATCGGTCTGGCAATCGGCCAGACCCTCATGTTCAGAGCAGTGCCAGCTTGGCTGCGCGGCTGCAGGCTTTGATCTGCGCTTCGCGCTGGGATGCGGTTGCGCGATCCCGGGCTGGCTCCTGGTAGACCAGCTTGACCGGTAAGCGACTGCGAGTATAGCGAGCACCTTTGCCGGCGTTATGCGTTGCAAGTCGTTTGTCAGGGTCGCGCGCAATACCGGTGTAGAGCGAACCGTCAGCACATTCCAGCATATAAACCCACCAATCCATCCGACGCAGTTTCCGGTTATTTGTCGCCGTTAAGATTTTCGTCACCGCCCCACTGTTCGCGGTGCGCCTCCAGCGCCTGACTTTGTATGGCCGCGTGGCGATTGTTGAGGTTAAGGCTGTTCGGGTCGCATACTTGTGCGCGAATTAAACCGAGGTCTTCGGCGGCATGAAAAACACTGGGATACCAACTGCGCCAGTTGGGCAGTATGGCCTCTACTTTTTGTCTTAATGAATCGCGATTCATGTTCGTGCGTGCCATTCACTTGCTTGCCAGACACAGCATACCAGCCGTTGCGTGTTTAATCAGGTACCGGAGCCCAGCCCGATACGCCGTTCTGCAGCGAGGCTGACAGTGTTCATAACAAAGCAACGGATTTGATCTGTGCGTAGACATTCTGACCAACCTGAAGATCAAGCGCGGCGGCCGATTTCCGGGTAATTCGCGCCAGCAAAACCTGCCCACTGCAATCCAGTCTAACCATGCATTGCGCGCTGTTCCCGATCAGAACGTCCAACACCCGCGCCGGAACAATGTTGAGAATGCTGGTGCCGTGCTGACGCTCCAGCGTCAGGCTGACATCGCGCGCCAGAATGCGCAGCTTTAATGGCTTGACGCCATGGTGTGTGTGGTCACCCGGAACATGCAGAGTGTTGTCATCAAAATTGAACAGGCTCAAGCCAAACTCTTTTTCGTGCCCGGTACAAAATGCTGTAACAACCGCCGCGGCGTTGTCATCGTGCGAGAGCGGCAGATCAAGACGGGTCAGCATTTCGGATGCCGGCCCGCTGGCAATGGCACTCCCGTTTTCCATGAGCACCAGATCGTCGGCCAGCCGCGCAACCTCGTCCGGCGAGTGACTGACATACAGCATAGGCAGTTGCAGCTGGCGTTGCAGAGTTTCAAGGTACGCCAGTAACTCGAGTTTATGCGGTGCATCAAGCGACGAAAGTGGTTCATCCATTAGCAGCAGACGGGGGTTACTGAGGAGGGCGCGGCCAATCGCCACCCGTTGCTGTTCGCCTCCCGACAACCCGATGACTGATCGCGTCAGGAGCGTTTCAAGCCGCAACAGGCTGACAATTTCATCAAAAGTTTGGGTGTGCTCGCCCGTGCCGCGACGGCGCATGCCGAACTCAAGATTGCTACGAACGGTTAGGTGCTCAAACAAGCTTGGTTCCTGAAAAACAAAACCAACCGGGCGCTGATGGGTTTCAAGGTAGCTGTGTCGATCCTGCCAAATCTGTTCGCCCACCTGGACGGTGCCTTCTGCCCGGGACAGGCCGGCAATGGCTCGCAATAATGTGGTTTTGCCCGCACCAGATTTGCCGTATATGGCGGTCACGCCCGGATTGCTCACCCGGAATTTGGCAGTCAGCGAGAACGTGCCTCGCCGGACGCCGATATCCACGGCCAAAGCGCCCGCTTGGCTGGCCTGATTAACGCTGGTCTGATTCACGCTGGTGTAATTCACGATTAAGTAATCCTGAACCGGCGGTTAACCGTATAAACAACCAGCAGCAGAACGAAAGACAGCAGCAACAATACCCCCGATAGCAGATGGGCCTGTCCGTATTGCAGGGTCTCGACATGGTCGTAAATGGCGATCGACAGCACCTGCGTCTCGCCCGGTATGTTGCCGCCGATCATCAACACCACTCCGAACTCACCCAGGGTATGGGCAAAGCCGAATACGGCGGCCGTGATGTAACCAGGCCTGGCCAAGGGCAGCGCAACACCGAACCATCGGTCAAGTTTTCCCGCGCCCAGTGTCGCGGCGACCTCCATGGGCCTCGGGCCTATACGTCCGAAGGCATCCTGCAAGGGGTGCACGACAAAAGGCAGCGAATAAATCACCGAACCGATAACGAGTCCGGCGAAGCTGAAGGCCAGTGTTTTTCCGCCCAGCGCTTGCGCAATCTGGCCGACGGGACCCGATGGGCTCAGTGCCAGCAATAAATAAAAGCCCAGCACAGTCGGTGGTAACACCAGTGGCATTGCCACCAGTGCGTTGATTGTGTTTTTGAAAGGCGAGCGAGTGTGCGCCAGCCACCATGCCAGAGGCGTTCCCAGCGCCAGCAGCACCGTCGTGCTCATGGTCGCTAGCTGCAGCGTTATCCAGAGCGCGTCCATGTCGGCGGCGTTCAGCAATTCAGTCCCCTTTCAAATCATGACTATGCAAATCATGACCATGCAAATCATAACCGTGTTCGCGTATTAGCTTACGCGCGGCCGGGCTGTGCAGAAAGTTTATGAATGCCCGGCCGGCCGGCTGTTCATTGAGTAACACGGCCTGCTGCTCAATGGGCTGGTGCAAATCCGCGGGAATCAGCCAGACTGAACCTCGGGCAGCGGGTACCAGGGAGGCTGCGATCAATCCGAGTTGCGCATTACCGCTGGCCACGAATTGAAAGGCCTGCGCGATGTTTTCGCCCATCACCAGTTTCGGTTGAATGGCCTCCCATACCCCCAGTGCTTGCAAGGCTTCCTGTGCGGCACGTCCGTAGGGCGCCAGGCGGGGGTTGGCAATAGCCAGGTGCGAATAACTGTTCGCCGGCGGTAGCGTATTCGGCCGCACAAAATCATCTGTAGTGCTCCACAGAGCGAGCCTGCCAATGGCATAGGTGGTGCGGGTTGCCGGCACGATTAAACCGTCCTTTTCAAGGCGCGCGGGCCGCTCGGTATCCGCCGCCAGAAAGACATCAAACGGCGCACCGTTGATCACTTGGGCATACAGTTTTCCGGTTGAGCCGGATGACAAGGCAACGCGGTACGCGCTTTGTTTTTCGAATTCACGGGCAAGCTCGCGCGCCGTGTTCAGAAAATTGGTCGCGACTGCTACCCGCAGCATCTCACGGCTGCTGTTTGCCGACATGTTTGCCGCGGGACTGCTTGTCGCCGGCGCGCACAAAATCAGCGCAATGCTGAGCAGCGAAAGTGCGTAGCGGAAAATAGATTGTGAAAGCATGGTCGGTAACAGAGGTGGTTGGCGAACATTACATAAGTAAATGAAACATAAGTATTAATTTGTGAATCATGTCCCGTTTCGCACCGCGACGTTATTGCTTTGGCGACTTCTTGCGAGCATACTGTGTGGGCGAGTATTTCAGTACTGTTGCTGCATTAAAACATGAAGAGAGTGTCGAACACTCCAGGCCATAAGGACTATGAAAACCAAGAACAATGATTGTTCCGCGTTCAAGCTGATCGCGATTCTCACCGCTATTTTTTATTCGCTCAATACGGCTGCGCAGATCGAGTTTGAAGACGTTTCCGAAGCTGCGGGCCTCACCGGTTACACCGAAAGCTGGGGTGGCACCTGGGGTGACTATAACGGCGATAACTGGCCTGATCTTTTCAATCAGGGTCACCGCGATTTTCCGCGTTTTTATCGCAATACCGGCGAAGGCAGTTTTGAGGATATTGCTTATGAAGTCGACCCCGGTAACTGGATTGACGATCCCTTCGACGACAAGCACGGCGCATCGTTTGCCGACTATGACAATGACGGCGACCTGGATCTTCTGATTGGGGTCAGTGCGACCGGGCCCGGTCAGCTGCTGGTTAATTTTGGCAGTTATTTTGAGGATCACGCAGTTGATGCTGACCTGAACAGCGATTCGGCTGCGCGTCTGGGTGTCTGGTTCGACTATAACCACGACGGCCATCTTGATGTGGCGCAAGTGCATACGGCTGGTGCCAAGCTGCGCGTTCGTGACCCCGATGATGGTACCAATCCCGCCTACGATTTCGATAACGCGCCTTCCAGCACAGGTTTTAGCTGTAGTGGTCGACTGAACTACGCGCAATTGTTCGACCTTAATAATGACGGGTTGCTGGAATTCATGTGTGCTGACGAAGGCACATTCCCGGTCAGAATTTACGACTATACGAACACGCCCTTTGTCAATTTGACATCCTCCATCCCGACGATAAGCAATGCGAACGACTCTACGACCGGCGACCTCAACGGCGATTTGCTGACGGACATGATCGTGACGCGCGGTGCAATCCGACCATCCGGTGCGCATATCGTCAACCCGAACCGCATTGAGGCGTGGCTGCGTAAAGACGATGGTCAGCCCAGTGGTAAGGGCTTTTATTTTGAGAGCAACGGTGAGATTACGGTTGCTTTCGATCATGCCGGCATGGGTCTGCTGGAGTCATCAAAGGTTCACGTGCTGAGCCCGACCGGCACAACGACGGTCGATGTGGGCCCGGTTCGAGTTGACTGGGTGGCCGGCGAATCGCGCTGGCGCGCCTGGATTGATGCCGGCGGCACCACACAGGCTTATCTGCAGATTGACACCGCGGTGCCGGTCAGCAATCTGATTGAAGATCAGTTCGACGTCCCCGAATTTGCGACCGAAACCATGCACCTGGTTAATAACGGTGCCGGTGGCATGGATATCACTTATGTCAGTGGTTTGTACCAGCCCGTGCATTGCGGCAGCGTCATCACCGGCGACTTTGACAACGATATGGATCAGGACGTCTACCTGGTGTGTCGTCGCGGAGCTGAGAACCTGCCCAATCGTCTGTATGAAAATGACGGCAGCGGCAACTTCACAGAAGTGCTCGGCCACGGTGGTGAGGGGCCGTTAGGCGTTGGCTTTAGTGTCGGCGTGGGCGAGAGCGTCGTCAGCGCGGACTATGATGTGGACGGCTTTCTTGATCTCTATGTGACTAACGGCTTGTTGTACTACCCGGTCGGCGAGGGCGGGCCCGATACGCTGTTGCGCAACAAGGGCAACAGCAATCACTGGATCGAGATTGACCTGGTGGGCATGAATGCGAATCGGGACGGTCTGGGTGCCAAGGTTTACGTAACGGCAGGCGGTATCACCCAGTTGCGCGAACAAAACGGCGGCTACCATCGCTGGTCGCAGAGTGACCAGCGACTGCACTTTGGTCTGGGCTCGAACACGGTTGCCGATGTGACTGTGGAATGGCCTTCCGGTGCGGTGGACAACTACACGGCGGTTGCAGCCAATACGTTGTATGAAGCCTACGAAGGCGGCTCGATCACGCCTGCGGTTATGGGCGCCCCGATCTACACCACCCTGTCGCCGGGCGACGAATGCGGCGAACCGCCTTATGATTTCGACTACGGTCCGGTCATCTTGCTGTGGAAGAACTGCAGTACGGGTGTATGGTCCATGCGCGCCAAAGGCGGCCGTGTCTCAAGCGCGCAGCAGCGTGTCACCGGTACTGTTGAGGCGGACGCAGCATTTAGCTCGGTGTCCGGCTACAACCTTGGCGGTGGTTCTGATTACCTTACCGGCAGTGGCACGAATAGCCTCGGTTTTTCGGTCGGCAGCTGGTACTCCAACGACAAGGGCATCAATTTCAGCACGGCCGGTCAGACAGAAGCCTGTCTGGACTTCAGCGAGCAGGACATTGACGTGATGATCATCGGTGGCAGCAAGAAGAAGATTTCTGCGCCGCTGGATCTTATTTCGTTGGGTGCTTGCGTTGCTCCACCGCCGCCTCCCGATCCAGATCCGGAGTGCGGTGACCCCAATGTCATTGGTAACGCTGACAACGGTGTGTATGTATGGAAAGACTGCGATTATCCCGGTCCGGCAGCCCGCTGGAATGTGGTGGTCAGCGGCGGCGGTGCCACGTGGGGGCCTTACTCGGGCGATATCCACAGTGATGTCGTGATCAGTGCCACCGGCAGTGAGCTGGAAGCCAGCGATGAACTGGATACGGTGCCTGGCGACGCGCATGTTGACTGGGTCATGAAAGTCGGCGGTGCCGGCAGAGATGCATTCCAGATCGATGTGCCAGCAGGATCAGCGACTTGCTTCATTCCGGAGTCCTTTGTGACCGGATCCACCTATTACATGGGTGCCGAGCGCAACCCGATGACGGGCAATTTCGACATGCTGACAATGGCCGCCTGTGATTTGCCGCCTCCCCCGGAGCCCGATCCTGAATGCGGTCCGGCTGACTACGATCAGGCCGTCGACAATGCGGTGCTGATATGGCGTAACTGCGATGCACCCGGCCCCGATCAGCAGTGGAGCGTGCGTGTGTCAGGCGGAGGAGTAGCCTGGGGGCCATACACGGGCACCCTGACGAGCCAGAGCGCGACGTTGTCTGCCAGCGGCATATCGCTTGAAGGCAATGATGTGCTTGACTCAGCAACGGGTGACGGCGTGATCGACTTTGATCTTAAGGTCGGCGGTACCGGTATGGACGGCTTCGATGTCGTAATACCTGCGGGTGCCGATGCCTGTCTGGATCTGTCCCAGGTGCAGGGCGGTGCGCAACTTGAGTTGGGCGTTGACCGCACGGCCAAGGGTATGTCACTTGACCTGGCAACCCTGGGAGCCTGTTTATAACGACGAACGTTATTTGGCAGGAAAAAATTGTCAAAAAAGTTGGTACGAAAAAAAGCCCGGCTTGTGCCGGGCTTTTTTTTGGAGCGTCGTTAGTAGCCGCGTTTGAAAAGCACCGGTCGGTCGAGTTTCGCCGACAGAACGGTTCCACTGCCAGGGTTATCGAGAATAGCGTGCCAGAGATTGGCATCGACACCGGCACCGAAAACCGGGTCATTGCCGGACATCCGGCCGTAGTCAACGATGTTGACCAGCCGGAAGTTCGGTGTGCGTTCTACGCGTATTAATGTCGGTGTGTACTGCGCGTAGCCGGCCGGATATCCATCACTGGCAGCGAAAGCAGCAGCGTTGCCGCCAAAGCCGTATACGTTGATTCGGTCTGAATCCCGGATCCAGGCCACGGCAAAATTGCCTTCGCCTTTGAGGCTGTAGATGTCCACGTTACTGGCGTTGCGTATTTCGATGTTGGCATCACTCTGGGCGTGCTCAGGATTTACTTGATACAGAGACAGCTGCTGACTGGTGCCGTCGATAAGCAAATGGCGGTAGCCTGGTGCCTGTTTCCAGTGACTTTCCTGGTAGAAGTTGTACCACTTGCCACCGCCGTTCCCGGTGATGACGGCGAGCGGATTGCTGGTGTCGCCGGTGTTGGGTTTGCCCGGAGCACTCGCATAGCCATACGCGGAACGTGAAGCCACATTCACGTTGCGGGAGATCGAGTTTCGGCCAGTGCGCCATTCAACCGCATAAACACCAGGCAAATCGATAGGCGCAAACAGCGTCAGGAACGCCAGCGTCGTCGTGCCATTCGCATCATTCGGCGTGCGCACCAAAGGCTGAGGCGACCCGGCATTCTCAAACGATCCGCCGCTCATGCCGACGATATTGGCAAGATGTCGTGCTACGCCAACCAGTTGCGTATTGCTTTTTAGCAGCAGCGGACTGGTGATGCGATAGTACCCTTTGGGCAGATAAACAACGGTGTTCTCGTCAATGGCCCGTTGCAGCGCTGCCGTGTCATCGGTAATGCCATCGCCTTTGGCACCGTACTCAGCTTTGACGTTCGCCGCACTGGCGGACTCCTGGCTGGCGAAGGTATTGCTCCATATGTGTCTGGACTGCAGATCGGCCGGCGGTGCGACACCGCTCGCACCAAGGTTTATCACGTCGGCAGTGCTGCGTACTCCATCGCGGTACACAGGTGTTTCATACTGCACAGCGATGCCGAAGTCGGTGTAAGCCGGCGGACGAACGCCGTGGGCGTATTCGTTGATTTGCTTCCAGCCGGATAAATTCGCGTCAAGTGATGCACCGTCGGGCGAAGTGGACGCGGTACCGGCATTCTTCACATAAAGATTTTGCAGGTAGACGCTGCGTCCTGCATGGACAGCGATATTGCTACTGCGGCTGGTCGGGAATTCAATGGAGCTGTCTACCATTGCGAGTTGGCCTTTGACAGCCGACCAGCCACCCGACATATCAGGAACCAGAACTGCCGGACCGCTTGATGAAGCTGCCGTGACGATACGCGTGCCCACCACCGTCAGGTTCTGCGGGCCTCTGTAATAGATGGCATTCTTCTTTTGTCCCAGGAGCGTAAAACCGGTCAGGGTCGGAGCCGGTTGTGAACCGCTCATATCAATGCCGATCTCACCGCCGATAATAGTCACGTTCGAATGACTGCCGCCGGAGCCTGCGCCACCCGATATACCGGTGTGTCCGTGGGTCACATCAATAATTGAGTCCTCTATGCCGGAACCCTGCGCGCCCTGATTACTGATCCCGATGGCGCCGGCGTTGCCGGTGCCTACCTCGACATCCAGATTGACGATCATCTGGTTAATCGCGACATTGGGCTGACTTGTTTCCGAGCCGCTGTGGTAGCTGCGTGCCCAGAAGTCGAATTACCGGTTTGGGTTTGGATGTGCTGTTAAAACCGGGAGAGGCGGGTGCGAGGTAGATTTTCGGTCTTTGCGCACCGGCTCGCGATCCGACCATCACACAGGGGCCTTCTTCGCGTTGGCCGGCTAACAGCCCGGTGCTGCGCACAAACAAATGCTGGTCGCACTCCAGAGTGTCGGAAACTCGATAGGTGCCCGTTGGAAACCAGGTAACGAGCCCGTGTTCGCGTGCGAAATGTATCGCGTGTTGCAACGCTTCGGTGGAGTCCTGGGTGCCGCTGGCATCCGCCATGAATGGTGGCTTGGTAACATCCAGCAGGCCCTGATCGATCATCGTATGGCTGCTGTTCAGTTCCGGTACTTCGAGACTGATACCGTCGCCTACCGGGCCGTAAACGGTCGCGGCCATGGTGTACGGCATATCACGATGCACACTGAGCCCCAGCCAGCGGGCAACGGCAGTGTCGGAAGACGACGTTGAGTCACGCACGCCCGCAACGCTGATTGAAGTATCGCCGTTGCCCCACTTGTGCCACTGCATGGAGTGGTTGCCGGCAAAATTTCGCTCGCCGCCCGGCCAGTACACCGTGAGGTTGTAGTCGTCCCGGGTTAGTCGAAGGCTGAACCGTTCCGGTGTGTTCGCAACCACCTGATTGACAAGCACGGTGCCGCTTTCGGGATGGCTGCCCGCCGCATTTTGCTTGTAGCCCAAACGCACCCGCCCGTCCGCAGCGATGGATAACACAACTGCATCGTCAGCGCTCCACGGCAACTGAGCCGATGAGCTTATGCCGAACTTGGCGAGATTCTGTCCGTCATTGGACATTGAGCCTTGCAGCCGCAGCTCGCCACTAAAGACGAGGTCTGCACCGAAAAAGTTGAAGTCCTTGCTAACTGGGCTGACAGCACGGCCGTTCTGGGCGCCGCTGCCACTGCTGGCAAAGCTGAGCTCGCCGGCTGACTCATCCACGCTAGTGCCGCCAGTAGAGCTGATGCTCCAGAAATTACGTCGATTACCTGTATGCGTCTGGATACCGTTGCCAAAATCGTCATGGAATACCAGCGAAGAAACATCGGCGGCGTCCACCTGGATGTTTGCCGTGGTGCCGTCGGTTGCTGAGTCGTTGCGCAGCCCTTCAATGGCGAAGGCGCTGTCGCCGCGTTTGCCCCATGACGATTTGCTCAGGCCGTGCCCACCGCTGTGGCTGTAAATACCATTTGCGCTTGTTGCGACCACCGTATACGTCGTCTGGTCGACGACAATCGCGAGTTCGGTCGGTGTTGCGCCAATGGACTCATCCAGCAATACCGTCGCGCTATCTAAATTGACGCCCGGCAAATCTGTCTTTACGGCTACGACGATCCTGCCGTTGGCTTGCGCCGCGACCATCAGGGCGTCGGGAGCATCACTGGCCGATGCTTCGCTGGAAGTCAGTACCAGGTGCACCCGCTTTTTCCATGCTTCGGCTGCGCTGCCGCCGAAAGTCAATCCGCTCAGCCGGAACTGCAAAGGCTGGTTAAAGAAGTTGTACTGATAATCAACCGGGCTTTGCACGTAGCCGGTGTTTGCAGCTGTCGCTGACGAGTTGATGCTGAGTTTTCCGCCGGATTCGCTGACCGTTACGCCGCTGGTGGTATGCACGCTCCAGAATCCGTTCATCAAAGATGCATTGCTGACATTGCCGTTGCCGAAATCATCACCAAAGTAGGACACGCTGGATGCGTAGGAATCCGCCAGCGGCGCGCCCGCCGTGGGCAGCGGATCGGGGTTTGGGACCGGATCCGGTTCAGGTTCAGGTTCAGGATCTGGTTCTGGTTCTGGTTCTGGTTCTGGTTCTGGTTCTGGTTCTGGTTCCGGAGCAGGAGGCGGTGGCGGGGGAGCCGGGGCCGGCGTTGCCGGCGTGTAAGCCGTGACAACGGCTGTGTCTGCCTGGCTGAACATGTCGCCATCGAAAACACTGAGACTGAGTTCGTACTGTCCGTCAACGGGCGGAGTGATTTGTACCGCGCGGCTGTTTGCACCGCTTATCGGCATACCGCTGGCGCCACTGGGCGACGCCGTTATCGACCAGTAATAGGTGAGTGCATCGCCGTCCGGATCACTGCCGTAGCCGACCAGCGTTGCGGTGGTTCCGGTTTCTACAACCGTATCTGAACCCGCGGATGCGACGGGCTGCTGGTTTGTCGGTGCCGGCGCTTGTTGCAGCGGTGCGGGGGGAGCAGCTTCGGGAACCGAGCTGCTATTAACAGGAGTGGCGTTGTCATCGCCGCTGCCGCCACCGCAGGCTGTGATCAATGTGCTTAGCGCAAGCGCAATAGCGGCTGCCCTTACAACAGGGAAACAATCGCCCATAAATTTTCCATCCGCACCGGAAGTATTTGCCCAAACGGTCTTCCTTGCCGTTGGGGTCATTATTGAAAAGCGCGCGGATGTGCCCTGCGACACGCATCACAGTAATAGGGGTGTAAAGTAAATTGGGATTATGTTGAGTGCTTGCGTCTCTGCAGAAAAGTTGCAGAACGCGTTAGATCGGGTGCTTTTGGTTTTAGTGGGCTTCTTTGTCGTTCACAATCAGCCCCAGTGTGCGCAGGATGATTTTTATATCCATTGCAAGCGACCACTTGCGCAAATATTCCAGATCAAACCTTACCCGGCTTTCCATTTGCGCGACTTCTTTGGTCTCGCCGCGACAGCCGTTTACCTGCGCCCAGCCCGTAATGCCCGGCAGTACTTTGTGACGCATCATGTAGCCTTTAATGAGCTTGCGATACAGCTCATTGTGGGCCACCGCATGGGGACGCGGGCCCACTATGCTCATATCGCCTTTGATCACATTAAAGAACTGCGGCAATTCATCAAGTGAATGCTTACGTAGAAATGCGCCTATGCGCGTAAAACGTTCGTCATTGGCTTCGGCCTGGCGGACGTTATCACCGTCTTCGGTCACGGTCATTGTGCGAAATTTATAAACTTTGATTTCTTCACCGGCGAGCCCGTAACGGCGCTGTTTAAAGAGCACCGGCCCCGGCGATGAGAGCTTTACGCCCGCCGCAATTAACAACAGAAGCGGTGAGATCATGGTCAGAATCGCAGCCGAGGCTGCCAGATCAAATAGCCGCTTAAGGATACCGTTATAGCCATAAAATGGCGTTTCGCACAGAGCGAATACCGGCACGCCATGGATGTCATCTATACGAGACTGAATAAGGTCAAAGACAAAAATATCCGGAACAAAATAAATAGATGCGGTGGTGTCCTGCAGTTGATCCATCAGAACCCGGGTTCGTTCAAGGTGGCGAATAGGCAGCGCAATGTAGATGGTCTCGACCCGGTTGGCCTTCACGTATGCCGGCATGTCAGCCAGGCTTCCGAGTATCTCGCCTTTTTCAATATCGCCCAGTCGCTCGGGGTTGCGGTCTTCGAAGAACCCAAGTAACTGTAACCCAAGCTGGTCATCGCCTTTGATATTCTTTGCCAGCTGGAGGCTGACATCGTTAATACCGCCTATGACCACCTTTTTGCGGCTGTTGGTGAGATTCATTACATGGACAAGCAGCTCCTGCAATGCCCACTGCAAGAAAACGATGGCGACCGGGTTGAGCAAGAACCAGGTGAACAGCGTCAGACGAGAATAGACAGCCGAGGTCTTGGTCGCGTAACCGATGAGAAGTATTGCACCGACTACGATCATCCAGCCGGTAATTATGGTTCCGACGTAGCCGCTGAACAGCCGCACCCGATTGTTTCCAGGGTGGGCCTTGCGGACAAAGAGCATGGTGAGAATGACCGCGGTGATGGCCAGCGAAACGTAGTCTTCGTTAATTTTTATGCCATACAACGTTGTCAGCAGGAACAGCGAAGCTGCCGTCGCAATAGGCGCGGCGAGAAACTGGGCCAGTTTCACGAGTAGTACAGACAGGCTGCGAATGCCGATATCCAACGCTCCAACCACTCCTTGCTTATTCTTGTTTTTTGGCGGTGCTGGCAGACCAGCAGAGCATCATTAGAGTGCCCATTTTACGGGCAGTTTAATTACAATATTGTGAACCGGATCACACTCCTTGCGGAGCTTCCTGAATGCGTCACATTAGAATAACGCGCTAAGCCGCAACTATATATGTTAAACGGATGGCTGCCAACGGGTTCAGCCGCCGCCGTTACTGCGCTGCGATGTAAAGCTCAGGAGGCGTCCGGAGCAGCCGGACGGGCTCGGAGCAGTGATTCAATCTCGGCTTTGCGGCGGTTCAGATCCGCCAGACGGCCCTTGATTTGGGCAATTTGCAGCTTGTTGGCACTGTTTTTGGAGCCCAGCTCCGCTTCAAGTTCGCGCTTTGCCGCGTCGATCTCATCGAGGCTGGTGGTGAGTTCTTCTATGACAGCCTGGTGTTCAACCGGCACCACCGCCGGGTCTTTGGACGACAGCACAAATCTGAAGCGGGTGTCCACAGCCTTGCCCGGCAGGCCACTGTGCTGGGTGTCTGAGACTTCTTCAGTGCGCGGGTTGGCACCGATGTCACGGTAAAGTGAGGAGTCTCTCCGTCTGCGCGGCTTGTTCTTGTCACTCATGTTGGTCATGGGTCTAGAAGCCGCCCTGCAGGCGAATTTCCAGCAAGTTGTAGTCGTATTCTTCGAACAGGCGATTCGACGCGCGGTCTTCAAACGTAAACGTACCTGACAACGTCAGCACCCGGTTAATTTCCCAGCTGACGCCGGCCTCTGCTGTCTTGACCTTGTCTTTACGCAGAGCCTGGTTAATCGAGCCGGTGCCTTTGAAATCACGTTCTTCATACTGGACGAGCCCGTTCAGAAAAATTTTGCCGGTTAGCTGCCACACCGCGGTGCCGCTTAATCCGTCAATAACGGCGTAGTTGGAGATGTCATCGTTCAGCGTGCTGATCTCGCGATAAATTGCGAACTCCGCATTGCTCGGCTCTTCCGGGTTGCGCACCAGTGTCAGGCGCCATGTGACACCGTCGAAATCAACCTGACTTGGGCCTTCGTAGTCTCGGCTGGTGTAACGCACCCGGCCACGCAAACGGGTTTTGCCCGTTACTTTCCAGTTGGCTGTTGGGCCAAAATTGTATTCATCGTAATCTGCCTGCGGGCAGGTAACCGTGGTTTTGCAGATGTCGTAGCGGCCTCTGACAACATCGGCATCCAAACCTATGCGGTTGCCGATCTCATTCAGGTAGTCAACGCCGGCCCCAACCGTGCTGCGCTCAAGGTTCAGTTGCTTGCGGTTGTTAAAGGAAACGTCGGTCAGTTTGCCGCGCACATAAGCCTTCCAGTCCCGGGTCACCCAGTAGTTGGCCTGCAACCGCAGATTCTGTCGGGTGCGTATATCCATGGTTTTGAGGGAGGCATCAACCGTGAGTGGCATGGCTCCATAATTCACAATGGTCTGATTCTCGTAGGCCTGCTTGGCACGATCGATGTCATAGCCGAGCTCACCGTCCCACTGCTCGGCCACTTGCCAGTTCCACGTAACATCACCAAACCCGCCGGTGTGATCCTGACTGTCGAAATCGCTGTATTGATCGCGATAAATTTCTCCCATCACGGAGACGTTTTGTTTGCTGATGTCCAGTGCGCCGTCAACGCCGGCCCGCACGCTATATATAGTGTCCGAAGGCGTTCGCTTGCCGTCTCGCTCGGCGCCCGGTTGGTCGGGCAGGCGGAACAGATTAGAGTCATATCTGACGCCCGCGCCGGCATAGGGTTTGAACGTTTGCAGGATGTCTTCCAGAGTTTCCGCGGTAGCCAGAGACGGCGCTGAGGCGGAAAATGCGAAACAAACAACAGCCACCAAAAGATGCATATTTCTGGTTTTCACGAACCTTCCCTCTGAAATTTGGTCTTAGCCGCAAGATTATACGCTAATGCGCTCAGCCGGCTTGGCTTCATTGTTCCATAATGCCGGGCAGGGTTCACACAAACGCTGTGTTGCGGCTGTCAAAGCGGGTTAATCGCCTGCCCGGCACTGGTCAGCCATAAGCCATTGGTTTTAAAATCACCGTTCGCTGATTGTTTAAGCTCTGCTTAAGGATAAGAATAATAATGAATACCGTTTCTGTCAGCTTGCGCACCTTTTCGGTGGCCATTTTCATCCTGCTCCTGACGGGCCCTGCCGCGGTTTATGCTCAGGCAGATGCGACCCTCGGTGCGGGCGATGTCGTCCGCATAGCCGTTTACGGTCAGGATGATCTGGAGACCGTTTCGCGCATAACCGAGCAGGGAGCCATTATTTTCCCGCTTATCGGTCAGGTAAAAATCGCGGGCTTGTCAAACCGGCAGGCCGAGGCACTGATCGAGAAAGGGCTGTCAGAAGGGCAGTTCGTGCGTAATCCGCAGGTCAGCATTTTTGTAGAACAACGTATCCGTGAAGAAAACGATGTAGTCACGGTGATCGGTCAGGTTAAAAAACCGGGTCGCTTTGCAGTCGACTCATTGTCCGATGAAGGCGCGCAAAGTATCGCGGGTGTCCTTGCGCTGGCCGGCGGGGTCGGTGACGATGCGGCGGACTACCTGATATTGGCCAGGCAGCGCGAAGGAAGCACGGATAACATACGTGTCGACCTGGTGGCCTTGCTGCGCAACGGTGATCTTAGTCAGAACTACGATCTGCAGGGCGGGGACATCGTGTTGGTGCCTGCGATGGATGTGTTCTATGTCTACGGTCAGGTCGAGAAGCCGGGCCGTTATCGTCTGGAACGCGGCATGACTATTATGCAGGCGATCTCTGTCAGTGGTGGCCTGACCATGCGCGGCACCGAAAAGGGCTTGTCACTGCGGCGTCGTGCTGACAATGGTGATATTGTGAGCGTGAAGTCCGCATTAAACGATGAGCTTCTGCCCAACGACGTCGTTGTTGTGGACGAAAGTCTGTTTTAGAGGCTGTATCAGCCTCGCGAGGTAAAGTTCAGATGAATTTCCCATTGATTGTTCAATTGCTGCGTGCCCGCGCCGTATTTATCATTTTTGTGGTCGGGGTGACCTTGCTTGCTGCGCTGGCCTTTACCCTGCAGCAGACCAAACGATACACGGCGAGCTCGAGCCTTGTGCTGACGTTTAAAGATGCCGGGCCTTTCGACAGCCGTGGATTGCCCACCCAGCTCGCTGCTAGCTACATGGCTACGCAGGTGGACATCATTAATAATCGCAACGTGGCAGTGAAAGTCGTCGATGCGCTCGGCCTGTCAGATGATCCGGTTGCAGCAGAAAGTTATATGAAGCGCCATAAGGGCAACCCCGATTGGTCGGCAGAGGGCGTGCCGAATTTGCGGGAAGTCATAGCCGACGCATTTCTGGATGACCTGACAGTAAAGCCGGCTCGCGAGAGCCGGGTTCTGTCGGTCGAGGTCATGTCTGCCGACCCGCAATACGCAGCGCAAATTGCTGACGCCTTCACGCAAGCCTATATAGATGCGACGTTGGAGCTCAGCATGGAGCCGGCGAGACGCAATGCGGCCTGGTTCGACATGCAGCTGAAGGTTTTACAAAATCGTCTGGAGGAGCAGCAGCAAAAGCTCACCGAATATCAGCAGCAGCGGGGCATTGTTGCTATAGACGAGCGCCTTGATACCGAAACGCGTCGTCTGGAGGATCTGTCATCCAAGTTGACCGCCGCTCAGGCGAATACCTATGAAGTGCGTTCGCGACAGCTCGGCGCTCAGCATCCCGAGTATTTGCGTGCGGTTGATCAGGAACGGTCGCTGGAAGCTTCCTTGAGTCGGCAGAAAGCCAAGGTTCTTGAAGTCAAGAAAGAGCGCGATCAGCTTGATTTATTGGTGCGTGACCTTGAGAACAGTCGCAGCATGTACGACGCGGCTATACAACGTTACTACCAGACCAGCCTCGAGAGCCAGTTTAATCAGACTAATATTGCCGTCCTCAATACCGCAAGTATCCCCGATAAGCCATCCAGTCCTAAAGAATTTCTAAATATGGCGCTGGGTCTGATACTTGGTCTGGCGCTAGGGATTGGCACCACCATTATTCTCGAAGTGTTTAATCGGCGCGTGCGCATCGAAGAAGATATCAGGCAAGGGCTGGGCATACCCGTACTGGCCAGTATCTAGAATTCAGGGCCGCAGGCCCGGAATGGAAGCAATATGTCTGAACCCATGAAAATGTCGCAGCAAAATATAGAGGTGGCGAACGCGACCATGCTCGGGACTCTGCTGATGGAGTCGGGCGTGCTGCGAGAAGCAGATATAGCGCGGGTATTAGTGTGTGCCAAAGAGAAGCAACTGCGCTTCGGTGACGCGGCGATCAAGTTGGGGTTGGCAGACAAGTCGGATATTGAGCATGCCTTAGCCAGGCAGTTCGAATACCCCTATCTCAAACCAGGGGTGGGGAACTACGGCAAGGAACTGGTTGCCGCCTACAAGCCGTTCACCCGTCGCGTCGAATCCTTGCGGGCATTGCGCATGCAGCTCATGCTGCGGTGGTTTGCAGCCGGCCATACTGCCCTTGCAGTCGTAAGCGCGAAACCGCGCGAGGGCCGCAGTTATCTGGCAGCTAATCTGGCTATTGTGTTTTCGCAATTGGGCGACCGGACCTTGCTGATTGATGCAAATTTGCAGAATTCGCGACTGCATGAAATTTTTCATATTAATAACGAGCCTGGCTTGTCGCCGGCATTGGTGGGGCGCACGGGCGGCCGTCTTGATGTGCACAAAATCGAGCATTTCGAGAATCTTTGGCTGCTTCCCGCGGGCGCTCCGCCACCCAATCCCGAAGAATTGCTGGCGCGTGACGAGTTCGAGGACATATTGGCGCAGTTAAGCAGCCAGTACGACATCATCCTGATTGAGGCTCCGCCGGGCAGCACCGGTATCGGTGCCGAGACCATTGCTTATCGTTGCGGTGGCGCATTGTTGGTCGCGCATCGCAATCACACGCCGCTCAGTGACGTCCGGGCTTTTACAGAGCGCCTGAAGGGCCGTGCCGAAATTGTGGGCTCGGTTTTAAATAGCTTCTAGGGCGGGTCCGCGCAAATGCGTGGCGAGTTGAGCAAACCAAATTTTCTGGGCATAGGTGCGCAAAAGTGTGCGTCAACCTGGCTGTATGACATATTAAGTGATCACCCGGAAGTCTGTTTGAGTGATACAAAAGAGCTTGACTACTTTTCGAATTTCTATGACTTCGGGTTTCAGTGGTACGAAAAGCAATTCGATCCGCAACCGGGTCAGCGCGTGGTAGGTGAAGTTTCGCCGTCATACTTCCATAACCTCAGTGCCCCGCAGAGGGTTCGTGACTATGCTGCAGATATGCGGCTGATAGTCTTTTTACGCGAACCTGTGCAGCGTGCAATTTCCAATCACAAACACGAAGTGCGCATCGGGCATTTTGGCGGCGACGACCTTTCTTTTGAAAGCGGACTTAAGAATAACCCTCAGTACATTGAGCAGGGTTTGTATGCAACACATCTGGAACGTTGGCTGCGATATTTTGATTCGCAACAATTGATGGTCGTATTCTTTGACGAAGTTGTTGCCGACGGGGCGGATGTAGCCAAGCGCATTTATGAATTTCTGGGTATAGATACGGGTCACGTTCCTGCGGCGTTGAGTCAGCGCTCAAATGAAAGCTATGTGAATCGATCTGCCAGTCTCGAGGCAGCTAAAAATGTGCTGCGTGGGCTCTTGCGCAAGTTAAGGCTGGGTTGGTTGTGGAACCTGCTGGGCAAGACGGGGCTACAGAAAGCCTATCGTTCGGTAAACAGAACGGAGCCTGAAAATGTTATTCCGCCGCTGCAGCGGCAAACCCGGGAGCAGTTACACGAGTTGTTTGCAGATGAAATTTCTCGTCTGGAAGCACTGACCGGTGCGAATCTTGCTCGGTGGCGGTCAGGCGGAGCGGGTTAGCGACATGGCAAGTCAGCGGCAATTTCTTTTGCAGTCGGTGTTGCTATATGCAATCGGAGGCGGCCTGGCCATAGTTTTTGGCTGGATCGCCGGCACGGGCAGCCTGCCTGCGGCCGCAGCTGTTATTGGGCTTGTGGGCGGCCTGATCATGCTCACGAGCCCATCGCTGCTGCTGTGGTCGGTGCTTGCCGGCGGGCTGGTGGTGTCGGGCTTGGCCATGCTTTATGCGCCTGAGCTTCAGCTTATTCGCTGGGCCGTTGCTATCGCATCGGTGATGCTGGTTGCCCTGGCGCTTATCGAAAATATTTCCCGCCGCAGTATGGGTAAGGACGGCACCGTCTCACCGATCGCCTGGCAATTGCTTGCGCTGTTCTTTATTACGGCTTTGTCGGGGTGGGCGAACGGACAGGGGGTCTCGCAGCTGGTCGTGGGGCTGAAAAGTTATTTTCAGGTAGCGGGCCTGTTTTTTGCTTTGGTCATGATGCCGTGGCCGCGCCAGGTCATTGATATGTTCCCTCGCCTGATGCTGTATACCGCTTTTATTCAACTCCCGTTCGTCGCGCATCAGTACCTTTTCCTGGTGCCCTTGCGTACCGGCTTTGGAGAAGGCGTGGTGCCTTACGACGTAATAGCCGGCACATTTGGTGCATCAAAATTTGGTGGTGGTGCCAACGCGGTATTGTCTGCTTTCATGTTGATTGTGTTTGCGGTACTGCTGTCGTTATGGAACAACAAGGCCATAACTTTGCGCCGGCTGGTTATTTTATCTGTGCCGCTGCTTGTGCCCGTGTTCATTAATGAAAGTAAGGTCTCGATACTTTATCTGTTCGTTATCGTATGTGTGATTTTCAAAAACGAGATCATTCTGCGACCGGCGCGCGCAATCTTGTCCGCAGGATTTCTTGCGCTGACGTTGGCGGGATTAATGTTCGCGTACTCCGCCTTCTATGCGGACGAAGCAGATGGCATACAAGGGTTCATTGCCGGCACCATTGAGCAGAACTTCAGCGATACCGAAGGGCATGGTGAGTTTTATCTCAACCGCACGAGTGCGATCAGCTTCTGGTTTCAAGAGCATTCGCTATCGGAACCGATGCACGCCCTTATTGGCCACGGCCCCCGAGCGTCGCGTGAGGGAGGTACGGGCCTCGATGCAGGAGTTACGCTGGCCAGTACGCGCTATCCCGGTATGGGTATCGGCCTGACCGGCGTTCCAGCGCTGTTGTGGGAAACCGGCGTTCTGGGCCTCGCGATGGTTGCGGCTATGTTTTGGACGGCGTTTCGTTCTGCAGGCATCCTGCGGCAGCGATTTAGTTCTGATCCTTACAAAGCAGGTATTTTCTCTGGCCTACAGGCGGGCGTTGTTATTCTCGCCCTAAGCATGTTTCACAAGTCGTTTTTTGTGTTTGATATCGGTTATCAAACACTGATCATGCTGTTGTTCGCGTACCTGACTTATTACCTTAAACAGAAGCCAGAGCGGGCCGTATCGAATCCCGGCCTTTCGGTCTGCAAAAACACATGAGTGAGCGCGGTCCGTCAGCGAGGCCGGTACACTACAGCGCCGCCGCCATACGCAGCAGTTTCGCGCATTTTGTGCTGGGCAAGGGCGTATCCGCAGTTGCCACATTGCTGGTTTTGTTCCTGCTCGTTCGCGAGTTCAGCGTGCCGGAATTTGCCGCTTACACGTCGCTTCACGCGTTAGTCCTCATTATTGGTCTGGTGTCGTCTTTTGGCGTGCCGCAAATGTTGCATCGCTATTTGCCGGAGTTGCGCACGCATCACAACAGTCGCGCGATGTATCTGCTGCTTGTCGGCAGCATAGTGGTCCGGGCTTTACTATACGCGCTCCTGTGTATCGTCCCTTTGATGTTTATGGGGGTGCTGTCGGAGTCGTTAAAACTCACTGACTGGCAGCATATAGTGCCCCTGTATCTGGCGGTCGGGTTTTTCCGGGTCAACTCGGGGTTCATTGCGCAGGCGCTGGAAAATTTGTTGTGGCAACGAGATGCGCAGTACAGCCTTGCTGCCGGAGGGTTGCTTAAACTCGCCGGCACGCTGTATATGCTCGCAGCGGACCAACTTACCCTCGCGAATTTTGCGTACGTAGAAATTTTCTCGGAAGGCTTTTCAATGCTGATGCTGGCGATGTTTATTTTGCATCGTTGGTCGAATGATGGCGAGCGCGCTGAAGGAGACCGCGGCGTGCTGGTGGCGGACAGTCGACGATATGCCCGCTTTGCATTCTGGTGCTACCTGCAGAATCTGACTTCCATCTTCTATGGCAGCGCTCCGAATCGCCTGTTTGTCGCATACTTTATGTCGGCAGAATTTATTGCGATTTTTGGTGTGGTGGATCGCTTGATCGATTTTGCCCGTCGTTATGAGCCTTTGCATATGTTTGTCGGGCTGGTCAGGCCAGTCATGATGTCCCGCTACAGTCAGCATCAGAATTTTGATCAGCTTGTGCGACTGGCCAATCTGGTTTTGCTGGCGAATTTTGTGCTGCTTTTCGCGCCGTTATCGGTATTGCTGGTATCCGGCGATGAGTTGCTTAACTGGGCCACAGACGCCAAATTCGGCAACATCGCCCTGCTGGTGGCAGGGTTTTATGTCGTGTTACTTGTGACCAGCGTGAACAATTTGCTCGATTTGCTTGTCAAAGCAGTCGAGCAGAACCGCGTTTATATGTTTAGCAACCTGTTTTTGTCAGGTTCGTTGCTGTTGGCGGTGCCACTCATCCCCGCGCTGGGTTTGTGGGCGATAGCGACTGCGAACCTGGTTGGATTGGCGGTGTCGATGTCGATGGTCTACACATATCTGCGGCGTCGCGGATATTGTTATCGCTTTGAATGGCGTCATTGCATTGGGGTTATCGCGAGCAGTCTGGCTGCCGCCGCGGCAGGCAAGCTTAGTATGTGGGCCGGCGCACATTTTGTATTGGCCACGGCAATAACGTTGGTGGTTTATGTGGGGGTAGTGCTATTGACGCTGCCTGTAACCGATGAGGAAAAAAGCAGCATGATGGAAATATTGCCGATGCGATTACGCGCCCTTGTTAGCCGCGGGGCAGTGCAGTGATAGTGCGCATAGCCATCACGATATTGGGCTTAATTTCTCCACTTGTTGCCGGTGCCGAGTGCCCATCCGCGTGGAGCGCGAACAGTGAGTCCGGGCGGCAGCTCAAACAAGCAGTGCTGGAAATCTCTTCGGCAAAACAAGCCGAGATAAGTGTTTGCCCAAGCGTGGTATTGCGCACCGAAGTTCCGGAAACCTTGTTCGGTTTCAATATTAATCACTGGCACTTTGAGCGCGATCTGTTCGATGCATCCACTGGCGGCATTCCCGCCAAGGTGACCGATGCGCTCAAAGAATTTCCGGGGGCCCTGTACCGTTTCCCCGGCGGGTTGGTGGCGAACCGCTTTTCGTGGGAGGCATCTGTCGGGCCGGTTACCCAACGTGAGCCACTGCGCTCGGTGCAATGGAGCCCGCCCGCCAAACTGATGTTTGGAGTGGATGACTATCTGGCCCTGGTTGATCAAGTGGGTGGTCAGCCGTGGTACGTGCTGAATCTTATGGGTTGGGATTATCAGGGCTTGTTTACCGAGCTCGACAAAGACTATGTTGCTCAGTCAAACGGCCGACTGGCTGCCCATATGCTGGAGAAAATCGGAACCGACAAGCCGCGCTACTACCAACTCGGCAACGAACTGGACCGCGCCGACTATCAGTGGTCGCACGCCAAGTATATCGAGCATTCGCGACGTTCCATCGACGCCATTAAGCTTGCCGACCCGGACGCACGTTTCGTGGCGTTTCTGCGTGAGTTCAACTGGAAATATCGCGGTTCCGAGCAGTCGCGGAGTATGAGTAAATCCAGTGATTTCGTGCGGGATGTGCTTACGGGTCTTCCCGAAGTTAATGACTTCTCACTGCACTTTTACTACGACGCACGGGGCGGAAAAGAGATCCACAAGTTCTTACCTTATCGCATCAAGGAGTTCCGCAAGGCAATTGACTACGCAACCGACGTGCGCGAGGGAAAAAGCCCCGGAGTATGGATTACGGAACATGCACGAGGCATTCAGTTCGGCGAAGTCAAAGCAGTTGAAGCATTGCCCTATACCGGCAATTTGTCGGCCGCGGTTAGTACTGGCGATTTCCTGATCGCACTGGCGCAGATGCCGGAGGTGCAGGGAGCATCGTGGCACGGGTTGAATTCGATGCCATGGAAATTATTTGATGATGCCGCGGACTTGCGACCCAACGCCGTTTACTGGGCTATGCGGGTGCTCCGCAAAGTCAGTATGCAGCGAGTGCTGGCAACGTTTAACAGCAGCCCCAACAACAGTGCCTATGCAGGTGGCTACGATGTCCGTGCAGTCGTATTCGCAAATGCGACCGATGACATTCTTGGTGTATGGGCCGCGAATCGGGCATCGGCAACAACTGTCACGACGTTGCATATGCCAACCTGGGCCAACCGTAAAATTGAGTTGCGCCACTACTACGCGGCCGGCGAGGAGGGTGCCGATCCGGATCAGCCCGATCTGCAGCCCCGGATTCAGCTCGAATCCGAACCCGTGACGATGCGTTTCGATGCGAATGGCCGACTGCAACTGCAACTGCCGCCGGCGTCTGTATCAAGCTTTTCATTAACGCGCCTTTAGCTACCGCTGTGCAGCCATGTTATGTACGGCCAGCGCGCATGTTGACATAAGCGGTTATAAACCTATGTCATATAAGAAAAAATGTGCGCCATTCGTAGGTCTGGCGGCGCAACAATGCTAATCTATGCAAACTAAGTAACGTCACTTGAACCGTGCCAGTTCGAAGTAATTGCACTGGCATGAAACGATAACAACAACACGCTAGTGGCGCATGTTGTGCACCCGCAATGGATTTGCAGAATGTCTCATAAGAATAGACTCGCCCGGAGTTTGGAAAGTAATTGTTTTCAAAGCAAGGCTGTGGGCCGGTCGAAGCCCGCGAGTGCTGCGAAAACTTTTGACGGCGTGATGCATTTGCTGTTGCTGATCACGGTGTTGATTTTTATTTCCGCGAGCGCCGCTGCTCAAATCCAGTTCCAGGATGCGACTCCCGGCTCGGGAATACTTCATGACGGCGAGTCCTATGGCGCGTCATGGGGTGATCTGAATGCTGATGGCTGGCCCGATCTCTTCGTGAACAATCACCGTCAGCCCCCCGCGCTGCTGGTGAACATGGGCAACGGCACCTTTAATAACAGATATCTGGAGGTGGGGGTCTGGGCTGCTCAGCCGTTACTCGACCAGCACGGCGCCGCATGGGGCGACTTCAATAACGACGGCTATCAGGATCTCTTTGTTTCACTGGGTGCGACGGATGATCTGCAGTTCCTGGTAAACCACAACGGCGTGCTGTTTGATGAAACCATCAATTACGGTCTGGATGCCTATACCAGCTGGCCGGGCCGGTTGCCGGTTTGGCTGGATTACGATGCCGACGGCTGGCTCGACTTCATCATGATGTTGCGCGGCTTTCCCAAGATTTTTCGTCAGGACGCGGGCACGTGGGTTCCTACTAAACCACAAACGGGCATTTCCTGTCAGAACGCCCAGTACGGGCAGTTAGTCGATATTGACGCGGACGGTACGCTCGATCTGATTTGCGACAATCAATCGCTCTGGCCGAATCGTGTTTACAACACCACGACCATCCCGTTCACTGACATCACGGCCCAGGTGCCATTGCAGGAGGCGGTGAACGACACCGCTATCGGTGATTTCGACAACAACCTGCGCAACGATATTTTTGAAGTGCGTGGCGGGTTGCGGTTGAGTGAGGCCGTGCAAACTGACGCCGATAGCGTCGAGGCGCAGTTGATTGTTGACAGCGGCTCCGAAGAGCACATGCGGATATACACCACCGGTATTGCGACTTTCCTGATGGACTGGAATCGTCGTAACAAGGACATGATTTTCATAGGCTCCACCGGTTGGCATCCGAACAACTTTGGGCCGTCGGATCCGATTTCTTTTGATCTTGATCCGACTGACCCGCTTAACCACGGCATCATGCCGCATGATCCGGCGCTGGAAGATGGCGTCTGGATTGGCTATGACGAAGTAGAGGGCTACTGGGAGGTAGTTACCTCGTCGGGCACCACGATTAACATCACCTACTGGTTTATCGATTCAAGTGAGCCGATCACCAATCTTGAAGTGGGCGGCCTGTCGGCCGGCGAGTTCCCGATTGAGCCCAAGCTAATCATGAACTATGGAACCGGCATGGTGGAGGAGGCAGCCGCACGCGGTGTTGGTGCCCCGATACGCTGCGTCAGCGCAGTGGCCGGCGACTTTGACAACGACATGGACCAGGATATCTACGTGGTCTGTCGGGGCGGCATCTCTAACGAAGCCAATATCCTTTACGAGAACCTCGGTGACGGAAACTTTCAGGCACTGCCGTCTGCGGGCGGCGCAGAGGGCCCCATTGGCATGGAAGTCGGTACGGGCGAGAACGTGGTGACGGCTGACTTCAACGCCGACGGCTTTCTCGACTTGTTTGTTACCAACGGCCTGAACATTTATCCGGAAGCACCGCTGTTTGAGTCACGCGGCGGGCCTGACCTGTTGTATGCCAACGTTGGTAACAGCAATAGCTGGATTGAACTGGATCTGGTGGGCACGCTGTCGAATAAGGACGGCCTGGGCGCGAAGGTTTATGCGACTGCCGGTGGTGTCACGCAACTTCGCGAACAGAATGGCGGTTACCATCGCTGGGCACAGAATCATCAGCGTATACATTTTGGCCTCGGCAGCAACACGCTGGTGGATATCACGGTTGAGTGGCCAAGCGGTGCAGTAGACAATTTCACCGATGTGCCTGCGAACAAGCTTTACCGGGTTACCGAATCGGCGACTTATGAGGAAGTGAATCTCGGAACGGTTGTCCCGTCCGAGTGCGGCGCGCCTGACGTCAATACCGCAGTTGAAGCCGATTTCTACATCTATAAAGAGTGTGGTACCGATACGTGGCATGTATTGGCCACAGCTGGCGGCGGTTACGGGCTTTACGAGGGCAAGATCGTTTCCGATCAGTCGTTGCTTAGCGTGACGGCCCTCGATATTGAACCGCACGATGTGTTCGACAATGCCGATCCGACGGTGCTGGATTTTGGCCTGCAAATCTGGGGCACCGGTCGTGACGAGTTTTCTTTCCAGATTCAGAACGGTGCCGCAGCCTGTCTGCAAATTGAAACTCCCGTGGGCACTACTACGGTTAACCTGGGTTCCGCGCAGGTTCCAATAAGCATGCCGTTCGATCTGGGAACTCTCGGGCCCTGCACCAACTTGCCGGTTGATATCAGCATAGACAGCGTATCCGTTGATGAGGCGGCCGGTAGTGCCGACTTCACGGTGACGCTGGCCGAGGCGAGCCCGCAGACGGTTACCGTTAACTACGCAACGCTTGACGGTAGCGCGAATGATCCCGATGACTATACGGCCGCCAGCGGAACGCTGACGTTCCTTCCCGGCGAGCTGACACAGCCGTTAAGCATTACGCTGATTGATGACACCGACGGTGAGGTGGATGAAACCTTCTCGGTCGAACTGAGTAATCCGTCAAACGGCATTATTGTCGTGGGTAGCGGTGTCGCAACGATTCTTGATGACGAGATTTCCGCCTGCGGTGATCCCGTGCCTGTTGGCTCCGCAGAGGCCGCACTGTTTGCGTGGAAGGACTGTATTGCCAACGTGTGGCACGTAGAAACTACCGCTGGCGGCACTTACGCCCGCTACGCCGGCCGGCTGGTCTCCGATCAGGATTTGGTCAATGTAACCCCGGTTGATATCGAGGGGCATGACCTGCTGGACAATAGCGATGCAAAAGAACTGGCGTTCCTGTCCCAGATTTGGGGCAACGGATTCGATGAGTTTACTTTTCAGATACAGCCTGGCGCATCGGTTTGTCTGACCGTTGAAGAGCCGCTGGGGCAGACGGTGCGCGTTGGCGAAGATCGTGCGGAATATGCTTTGCCATTGGACCTGGCGACGCTCGGGCCGTGCACCAATCTGTCGGTTGATATCAGCATTGACGACGTAACCGTGGATGAAGCTGCAGGTGTGGCCAGCTTCACCGTGAGTCTGGCTGCTGCCAGCTCGCAACAGGTTGACGTTGATTACGCTACCGCCGATGGCACCGCGATGCAGCCCTCTGATTACCTGAGTGCAACCGATACGCTGATATTTCCTACCCGGCGAGACCAGTCATTCGGTCGATATAACCCTGGTTGATGATGCCGACGGTGAATCGCACGAAACCTTTGACGTGGTGTTGAGCAATGCCATCAACGGCACTCTGGTTAAAGGCGTTGGTGTGGCTACAATTACAGACAACGAAATATCAGCGTGCGATGAGCCTGATCCCGCGGTTAACGGTGCGCTGGAAGCAGACCTGTTTGTCTGGCAGGACTGTGTGTCGGGAATCTGGCACGTAAGGTCGACCGCAGGCGGCGGCTATGCGAACTATACCGGTCGCATCATCTCGACGGCTGCGTTTGCGAGCGTCGCTGCGGTGGATATCGAGGGCCACGACACGCTCGATACCGGTGCGGTGGACACCATCGATTTCGTTATGCAGATCTGGGGTAACGGCCTCGACGAATTCACCTTCGTGCCCGCAGGCGGTGCCGCCCTGTGCCTGGAACTGGATCTGCCCGCTGCGCAGACCGTGCGCATTGGCCGCGACCGCACGACTTATGCCTTACCGCTGGATCTCAGCACATTGGGTGCCTGTACCAACCTGGATGTCGGTCTGAGCATTGACGACGTTGCGGTCGATGAAACCGCGGGTACAGCTGCTTTTACCGTGAGTCTGGCTGAAGTCAGTGCCCAGACCGTTACCGTGGACTATGCCTCAGCGGATCAGACGGCCACTCAGCCTGCCGACTACCTGCCCGTCAGCGATACCCTGACATTCTTGCCGGGCGAGACCAGCAAGCTGGTGAACGTAACCATTGTTGACGATGCATCCGGCGAAGGCGACGAAACTTTTGCTATTGAACTTTCTGGAGCGACAAATGCCGTTCTGGCCAAAGATATCGGTGTCGGTACGATTCAGGACAACGAAGTGTCGCCCTGCGGCCGGCCATCCTATAACAGCAGCGGTGAAGCTGAGATGTTTGTCTGGAAGGACTGTGCGACCGGTACCTGGCATCTGACGTCCACAGCCGGAGGCGCCTACGCCAATTATGTGGGCCAGATTAGCAGCAATCAGGCCTTCGGCGCCGTCACTCAGGTTGATATTGAAGGGCATGACACCTTCGATACCACCGTATCCGGTCAGGTCAACTTTGGCTTGCAGATATGGGGCAATGGTCTGGACGAATTTTCCGTGCAGCCAGCCCCGGGTGCGCCGGTATGCATCAGCTTCACGCAGCCCGCCGGATTGACCGTGCTTTATGGCGCGGGGCGCGTGCCTGTGGCCACGCCGGTGGAGCTTGATACGTTAGGAGTTTGTCCTTTTTAATCAGGATCAAATAAGACCGGAAAGGATTTCCGGCACTATATAACGCGATTATTTTCTGCGACAGTTGTATATATGTGACCACAGGGAGTGGTAGACAGTGAAACTTGAAAAAAGCACCAGGGTGTACATCGCCGGTTGCGGCGGCATGCTTGGCGAAGCCGTGCATGAGTACTTTTCCGCCCGCACAACCGTTAAGGCCACCGACATCGACGTCAATACTGACTGGCTCAGTTATGCTGACGTGCGTGACTACTGGGCAATGGATGAGGACATCTGTGCGTTCAAGCCCGATCTCATCATAAACCTGGCGGCTCTTACCGATCTGGAATACTGCGAACAGAATCCTGACGATTCCTGGGCGACCAACGCCCTCGGCGCAGAGAATGTCGCGTTGATCGCTGGCAAGCTGGATGTACCGCACGTCTACATTTGCACCGCCGGTATTGTGGATGGTGCTCAGGACGTCTACAACGATTTCGACAAACCCAACCCGCTGAGCATTTACGCAAAGTCAAAGTACCACGGCGAGAAGTTTGTTCAGCGACATCTGAAAAAGCACTTTATTTTCAGGGCTGGATGGATGATGGGTGGCGGCCCTGAAAAAGACAAAAAATTCATCAATAAACTTTTTAAACAGCTTCAGGCAGGCCAGAAAGAACTTTTTGTCGTGGACGATAAGCTCGGCACACCAACCTATACGGTGAGTTTCGCTGAAGGCATATTCAAGGTGGTGGAAACCGATCTTTACGGGCTTTACAACCAGGTATGCGGCGGTGATTGCAGTCGTTACGACGTGGCCGTGGAGTTTGTGCGTATGCTCGGCATGGAGAATGATGTCAAGGTTACCAAGGTATCGTCTGATCACTTCAAAGCCGAGTACTTTGCGCCCCGTCCGCCGTCTGAGAAGCTCGTCAACTTCAAGCTGAATGCGCGCAAGATCAACTTCATGCCGGACTGGAAAGACGCGTTGGAGTTGTACGTCGAGCGCTTTAAGTAAGCTGGGCAGCGGCGGGTGAGGCCGGGCAGGTGAATAAATCGTACGCACAAGCCAAGGAAAAGGGGATCGCCGTAATCGGTATTCGCGGGCTACCAGCCAACTACGGAGGCCTGGAAACGTGCGCTGAAGAGCTGACCCGCCGTTGGGCAGCAGCCGGCTATGATGTGCGGGTTTATTGTCGCAGCAATCGTTACGCAGACAAGCCGGCTGAGCTTGACGGGGTTCATCTGGTTTATACACCTTCGCTCAACACAAAAAGCCTCGATACGTTGAGCCATACATTCTTTTCCATAGTGCATCTGATTTTCACCGGATCCCGTTATCGGTATGTGCATTTGTACAACACCGGCAACTCCGTTTTTCTGCCATTGCTCAAATTGTTTCGCAAGAAGGTGATTCTGTCAGGCGACGGTATAGAGTGGCGTCGCGAAAAGTGGGGCATGCTGGCCAAGCTCGTGCACAAAATCGGTGAAAAGTTCGCGGTCTGGATGGCGGACAGAATCGTTGTTGATAATCTTGAAGTGGAGCGATACTACACCGAGAAATACGGGGTCCGAACAAGCCTCATCGCCTACGGCGCAAATGACATCGAAGTGGATGAGGCACGTTCTGCGGCATTGCTGGCAAAACACCATCTTACGGCAGGGCAGTATTTTCTTTTTGTCGGGCGGCTGGCCCCCGAAAAAGGTGTGCACAACCTGATTACGGCGTACGAAGCATTGCGTACCGACTATCCGCTGGTGATCATCGGTGATGATCCGTCGGGTGGCGATTACCGGGATCAGTTGTTTGCCCGGGCATCTGACAAAATCCGCTTTCTTGGGTTTGTCTACGACAAGGATTACGAGCAACTGCTGGTCAATGCCCGCATGTATGTATCGGCCAGCGAACTCGAAGGCACATCGCCGTCACTGGTTTCGGCTATGGGGGCGGGCGTGTGTTCGCTGGTTAACGGCATAGACGAAAATATCGCAACCGTGCACGGCGCCGCTTATACCTACAGGCGCCACGATACGATGGCATTGATAGATCTTTGGCAGCGGCTCATTGATACACCGTCCGATATTGACGCAATGGGCAAGGCCGGCAGGCGTTGTGTAGAACAGCATTATCGCTGGGACGCAATCGCCGAACAGTATCTGGAGGTTCTGGAGCAGGTTAGTACGGGTGATGCCGAGCATGAGCCCGCCTGACAAATATCTGTACATCGTATCGTCGCCGCACGGCGGATCGACGCTGCTGAGTCTGGTGCTGGGTAATCATCCGCAGGCCGCCAATCTGGGCGAGGTCGCGTTCATTCCAAAGTTGCTGGCATTGGGCGAGTTGTGCACGTGCGGCGAACCGCTGTCCGCATGCCCGCATTGGGGCGAGACTTTTGCCTTGCTGGCAGCCAGAACGGGCATTGATATGCGGGCTGCTCCCTACGATCTTTATCTGGGTGAGGCGCTCAAGGGCAAAGACGGTTCAGGGCTGATTGACCATGCGCAGCAAACGCAGTGGCGGTACTTGTGGGGAAAGTTGCGCGGCGCGCTCGATACAGCGACATTGCTTGCCACGCCCCGCTGGCCCGGCATGCGTTTGACGACGCTGCCATCGGTACGCAAGGGCACGCGCAATACGCTGGCATTATTCGAAGCCGCCACCCAAGCCCATGGCAGCGCATTGATCATCGATGCGTCAAAGTCACCGCGTAAGGCACCGCATCTTTATCTGCACAACCCGGAGCAGGTTCGCATTCTGCATCTGGTCAGAGATGCGCGGGGCGTGGTGTCATCGCGAAAAAGGTATATGCGCGTTGAACGTGCCGCCGAACGATGGAATCACTATCACACGCTGAGTCGTCGCTTGCTGGAACGCTGGGTGGCCCCCGAACACCGTTTGCGTTTGCGTTACGAAGATTTCGTGGCAGATCCGGCAGCGTCGCTGAGGAGCGTATTCGCATGGCTGGATATGCCTTATGATCCGGCCTGTCTGCAGTTCAGCGATGAAATCACGGTGCATTCTGCAGGCGGCAACCCCGCTCGCTTTGATCTGGCAGGCGGTATTCGCCCGGAAGATGACCGCTGGAAAACAACGCTGAGCCCCGAAGATTTGCGCATTGTTGATGAGCAGGCGGGCTCGACCATGCGGGATTTCGGCTATGTCTGAAGCATTGCAGAATCTGCGCATGCTGTTTTTGGTTGGCGAGCCTGACGGCGCCGAACGGGTAGACGTCGCGGACCTTTTCGCCAGGCGCCTGGCCGAGCAGGGCATGCAGATTGACTACGTGATCTTCACCACCAGGCCGGACGGATTCTGGCGCGAGCAAGAGTGGCACGGCGCGCGTGCATTCGTTGTTGGCCGCAGCCGGTTGAGCGGTGTGTCAGCCAAGATTGCCAACAAGTTTATTGAGCTCGGCGCTGATCTGCGCACGTTCTGGCAGGCGCTGACGGGGCCTTACGACATCATTCAGGTGCGCGACAAATTTGTGGTCGGCGTGCTCGGGCTGCTGGCGGCGCGGCTTACCCGCAAAAAATTCACCTACTGGCTGTCGTACCCCTATGCCGAATGCCGCATATTGGACGGGCAAGAGGGGCGCTCCCGGTTTCCGTGGCTAAGCATTGCCGGTGGCAACGTCGCGCGTTTTTTGCTCTACAAAATCATTATGCCGAATGCCGATCATGTGTTTGTGCAGAGCCGGCAGATGCTGGAAGACATCGCCGCCGAGGGCGTTGACCGGCAGTTGATGACCCCGGTGCCGATGGCGGTCAGCGAAACTTTACTCGATATACCCCCCGCAGATGCGGAGCCGGGTACCGTGCTTTACCTGGGTACGCTGGTACGGGTACGTCGTCTGGACACGCTGATTTTCGCTTTTCGGCAGGTGCTTGATCGGCATCCTGAAGCGAGGCTTATTATGGTCGGTGATGGCCCCGACAAAGAGGATCGCGAGTTTCTCGAAGAGGTAGTTGCCGAGCTCGGGTTGCAAAGCGCGGTTGAGTTCACCGGCATGGTGCCCATGGCAGAGGCACATGAGCGCGTTGCGCGCGCCGCTGTCTGCATATCACCGTTTTATCCAACGCCGATTCTGCAATCCACCTCGCCTACCAAGATCAGTGAGTACATGGCGTTGGGTCGGCCGGTCATTGCTAACTCTCACCCTGAACAAAGTGTGATCATCGAAGAAAGTCAGGCCGGTTTGTGCGTCGAATGGTCGGCGGATGAGTTTGCCAGCGCGATCATAAAAATGCTTGATGATCCCGAACGCGCAGAAAGTATGGGGGCGCGCGGTCGTGACTATGTCAGGCAACACCGGATTTATCCGGTGATTGCACCGCTGGTGGCTGCAGAGTACGCAAGATTGGCGAACGCATGAACGAGGGCAATATTTATTTTGTGACGGGCCCGTCCCGCTCGGGTACAACGCTATGCAGTCGTGTACTCGGCAACCATTCGCAAGTGCTTGGCCTTAAAGAGCTGCACTACTTCGGCGAGCTTTACGACGTGGATACCGGGCGTGCCGCGGTCGATAACGACTATCTGATACGCGCTGCTGCCATGCTGCTGGCGCGGCAAGCCCGTGACTCATGGGTTGATGGCCCCACTGACCAGGAACTCGCAGACGCCCGCGATCTGGTGGAAAGTCTGCCGGCTGAGCAACATAACGGCGCAGACATGTACGCGGCAGTCGTATCGCATATGGCCGCGGCTTCCGGGCGGGCGTGGGCCTGCGAGCAAACGCCACGCAATATTTTCTACGCTGAACAGTTGCTCGAGCTGTATCCGCAAGCACGTCTTATTTTTATGGTGAGAGACCCCCGTGCGGTATTGGCGTCGCAGAAGAACCGCTGGCAAATACGCAAGCTGGGTGCGCGCAATGTGCCGTACTCGGAAGTTATCCGTATCTGGTTCAACTACCATCCGGTCACCATGAGCAGTTTATGGACGCGTGCTACGGCAGCGGCGCTTCGGCTCGAGGCGCATCCGCGAGTCAGGTTGCTACGGTTTGAAGATCTGGTCGATGAACCGGAGCAAACGATCAGGGATTTATGCGCGTGGCTACAGATTGACTTCCAGACCGGCATGCTTGATGTGCCGCAGTGGGGGTCGTCAAATGTTGCGCACGACAGTGAGGCGCCCGGAGTGTCTGCCGCGATGACTGATCAGTGGAAGGAGGTCTTGAGTGACGGCGAGATTCGGATCAGCGAGCAGCGTACCGCAGCTTTTTTGTCACGCTTTGACTATCCGCAGGTAACGAACGGGAAAATGAACGCATCGGCATGGCTGCAGTTGCTCGTAAGGTATCCGTTGCATCTCGTTGGGGCTGTGCTGACAAATCCCCGTCGCGTCTGGATTCAGCTGCGGGCGATCATGCGCCGGCCGGCGAATGCGGGTTGAGGGCGCGCTGATGACAGCTACTCGAAAATTGCTCTCGATCAACAAATACCATTACCGCAGAGGCGGTGCAGAGGCAGTTTATTTTGATCACGCAGCGCTGTTCGAAAGTCTGGGCTGGGAAAACGCATTTTTCTCAATGCAGCATCCCAAGAATGAACCGTGTGAACAGCAGCAGTATTTTGTCGAAGAGATTGAGTTGGGCCATCTGTATGGGTTTTGGGATAAAACCCGTAAGGCGGCCAAAATTGTCTATTCCTTCGAGGCACGAGCCAAATTAGCGGCGTTACTGGATGACTACGCGCCGGATATCGCCCACGTGCACTCGGTCTATCATCAGATTTCGCCGTCCATACTGTCACTGCTCAAAGAGCGGGGGATACCGGTTGTGCTGACCGCGCACGATCTGAAGATACTGTGTCCCGCGTACACCATGCTGAGCAATGGCAGTGTGTGTGAGGCTTGCAAGGGCGGCAAGGTCTGGAACGTGGCCACCCGCAAATGCATCAAGGGCTCGGCGACGCTGAGTTCGCTGATTGCGCTGGAGGCGATGGTTCACGGTGCGCTGAAAAGTTACCGCAATAACGTCAATCGTGTGGTCACGCCAAGTCGCTTTTATCGCGACAAGTTTGTCGAATGGGGTTGGCCCGAAAGCCAGTTGCTGTATGTCCCGAACTATGTGGATGCGTCGCAATTCGAGCCGGAATATTCTGCCGGCGACTATTTTTTCTACTTTGGCCGCCTGGTTCGGGATAAAGGTGTGCATACGCTTATTCGGGCGGCCGCTGATGCTGATGTGCCTCTGTTGATAGCGGGCACTGGCCCGCATGCGGACGAGTTTAAGGCGTTAGCGGCCGAGCTGGGAGCACGCGTTCAGTTTCTCGGTTTTCGCAGTGGAGACGATCTGCATGACCTGATTAAGAAGGCGCGGGCCGTTGTATTGCCATCTGAATGGTACGAAAACGCACCGATCAGTCTGTTAGAGGCCTATGCTTTCGGCACGCCGGTCATTGGTGCTGATATCGGTGGCATACCGGAGATGATTAACGCGGGTGAAACGGGCTGGCTGTTTGAGAGCGGATCAACCGAGTCACTTAGAGAAGCGCTTGACACGGTCAACCGGATGCCGGATGCAGACCTCGAGGCCGCCGGTCGTGCTGCCCGACATCATGTCGAGCAGCACTACAATCCGGCCGTATATCGAGAGTCGATGCAGCAGCTTTACAGCGAACTGCTCACGGGACACACGCACCCAGCGTCTTAAGGTCAAACGGCACGGGGGCTATGGCATTCCCCGCGCCAACTACCGCTGATGCCCCACCCGGTGTCGTCAGGTTCAGGCATACGCTGGTATCCGCCGGGAAGGTGAAGTCAGCGCCGTCCTCGGCTGTGCCCCATATTTTCATGGTAAAGCCGAGCGCTGCGGGATTGCTGACATCGAAGGTGTCATGGCCTTCGATCGAATACCCGCTCATGCTGGTGAAATTCGAGCTGGCAGTCATGGTGCCGGTCCATTCCGCAAACGTACCGCCTGCCGTCGTGCGCAAGTGCCACGTGTCTGTCGCTGCATCACGCCACACGTAAAGGCCTGTGTCCGTGGCCGAATTGTAGGCGGGTACTCCGTCATAGATTTCGGTTTCCGGGTCGGGCGGTGGCGGATCGCTTACGCAAGGCCCCAGCGTCGCCAGATCGAATTCGCCGCTAACGGGCAGACCGCTCGGGCCAACCAGTACGCTTGTTACACTGGAGCCACCGGCCAGGTTGAAGCAAGCCGTTGCCCCGCCGGCGACCGTGAAATCAAACCCGTCTTCGCTGGCGCCCCATGCCTTCAGATTAAAGTCGATCACCTTCGGATCGCTGATGTTCAGCACGTCATGACCTTCTATAGAGAAGGGCGCGAACGCAACATAGTCCTCAGACGATGTGATGGTGCCGATGTTGTTACTGAAGGACCCGCCGGCTGTTGAACGCAAATGCCAGTTGCCTGTGCCGCAGTCTTCCCACAGCAAAAGCACCAGATCCGTGCCCGGGTCGTAGGTTGGCGCCCCGCAGGCTGCAATATCGTTGTCAACGATGGTTGCAATACCGGCGGGTTTGATAACGACGCCGTTCACTTCGTTCGACAATTGCAGCAGGAATTGCTCAGAGCCTTCTTCGTCGGCGTCGTCAACAATTGGCACTTCAACTGTTTGCGAATTAATGCCGGTTGTAAACAACAAGCTTCCGGCTGTCAGCGTGTAATCGTCGGGTTGGGTGGCAACCTGATCTGCGGTGGTGTAGTCCACCGACACATCGTCGCCCGACCCGCTGACCTGCACCGTAAATGTCATGATGCCGTCGGTCTCGGACGCGACTGGATCATCAACGGTAATGGTCCGTTGTCCGGCTGTCGGTAACAGTATCTGGTAGCCGGCACCTTCGGTGACTTTGTAAATGTTATTGGCCGGAACATTGTCGTAATTTTCGACCAGCCCGTTGGGCCACGCTATCTGCAGGTTCACAGTGGTGTTCACGCCCAGCCCCAAATGTATGCGCTGGTGGTTCTGTGTCCATCGATGCAGGCCACCGTTTTGCTCGCGCAACTGCGTGACACCGCCCGCCGTGGCGAGCACCCGGGCACCTATGGCACTCGCATTGGAAGTTGTTCCTACCAGCTCAAGCTGAATCCAGCTGTTGGCGTTACCTAGATTAGCCAGCAGTACGTCCGGCCCGCCCAGCGAGTCCGGCGGCTCCGGATAAAGATTCAGCCCGTTGGTCAGGTACAGATCCAGAAAGCCGTTCAGGTCGTAATCTGCGGTGGAGACGCTTTCACCGCGCCCGACATTGAAGCCAAGCGGCCCCTCGGCACCACCGGCACCCGGAACTTCGGTGAAATTACCGCTGCCATCATTCTCATACAGCTTGTTAGCCAGATTGGTTACGCCGTTACGACAAACCAGATAAAGGTCTTCGTCCATGTCGTTGTCGAGATCTGCCGCGATAACGCTGACGCAATTTACGGATTGGTTCAGGCCGCGAGCGGCGGCCTGATCCGTATAGCCGCCCGGGCCGGATACCAGTAAGGCAGGTGGCAGGCCATTTTCTGCGCCGCCCGGACCGACCAGCGTGAGGTTCGAAACAGGTGCTTCGCTATTAATCGTCCACCACGTATAAGACCACTGGCCGCCGGGGGAAGCGCTGAATGTCCAGGTTTCAGTAGCCGGGTCGTAACCCATGTACATGCCCTCATCAGTCGCTGAGTTGTGCGGCTTAAGCCCCCAAGTGTTCGGATTGGAGGGATCGAGGGTGAAACGGATTGGCTCACTGCCAGTAAAACCCGTGGGATGCACGCCCGCCGAGCCTATGTACATGCGGTTTACGTTGCGTGCCTGCCAGTCCAGATAAACATGCAATATGCCTGCACTCTGGAAAGTGAAGGTTTCCTCGCGCGACCCGGCTGTCGGCAGGTGAGCCTGCACTTGTCCCGCGTACTCTGTCTGCGCAGCCGTTGTGATGGCCGCATCGCTGGGGCGCAGCGTGCCGCGCAGTACAAAAAAGTCCGGTCGCTGGTCATTGTTGAAGTCGCCGATTGCCGAATCATTAACGGCTTTCACGTTGGGCAGCATGGACGTGATGTCAGTAAACGGCACCGTTGACATGTCGTAAATTTTATTAGGCCAGTTTGATTGTGCCGCGCAGAGCAAATCCAGCCGGCCGTCATTGTTGATGTCAGCCAGCTGGCCGTACTGTGTATCGTCACAGCGGGTATTCACGGCATTGGAGACGTTGGTAAACGTGTCCGAGTTCTGGGTGAAATGCAGTGGACGGCCGCGCTGCATCAGCGTGAAGTCCATTTGTCCGTCCAGATTCGAGTCGAGAAAGACCGGCATGCGGCCCGGCCAGCTGCGGTACTCAATGTTGTATTCCGTGGCTTCCTGCGTCAGGGTCCCGTTGTGGTTGACCATGAACTGGTTGATGTCGGCAGCACCCAGCGACTGAAACAGGTCCTGGAATCCGTCTCTGTTGAAGTCGCCCCAGGTCGCGCCGTGTTGATCCAATAGTGGATACTGATTCCAGAAGGCGGTGTTGCTCGCGATATCAGTAAAGGTCTGATCGCCGTTGTTCACATACATGCCCGGCTTGTAGCGATGATGGTTGACGTAGACATCCGGCAGGCCATCGGCATTTACATCGCCCCACGAAGATCCGTATGACTCACCGGTAAAATCAATGGTTGAAATGGCCGTGCGGTCTTCAAAACTGAACTGCGCAAATGCTGAATGCGCAACGAGCAGCAGCGTGCCTGCCGTGAAGGTTTTTAATGCGGACTTCTTAAGTGCAGACATGTGCTGCATCCCCCTGATGACGGGCCATAAATGGCCTGTTGTTATTGTTAGTTACGCCCGGTTTTTCGTGTGACAGGTCTGGCTGGCGAAGCGCCCTGAATCAAATCGCTAGGCCAGACTCTGTTGTATGGCTGAATCTTCGTCCTCGTTGTCGTCGTTCCATGCATTCTCGCCCGCTTCACGCAAATCCGTGTAGACGAGGTCAAACTTGCCCAGCGAAATTACGTCTCTGTCCCGCAGTTTCCGCTCCTTGACCCGTTCGCCCCGCACGGTTACGCCGTTGGTGCTCCCCATGTCGCGCACAAAACATTCTGTATCGGTGCAAATAATCTCGGCATGCAACCGACTGACATATTTGCTGGTGATGCAGAGATCTGCATTTGCCGAGCGACCTACCGTGAAGCGGCCCACCGGAAAGTAGTGCTCGGTGATGAGTTTGCCGCCCTCGCGAACATCGAGTCTGAATACGCTGTCCGGCCTGAGCGGACTGGATGCCAGACGCGCCAGATACGGAACCTCTGAAGTTTCATCGGGCTCCGCTTGCTGGGCTTTCCAGCCCAGTTCATCCACGGCCGACAGAACATCCTCGGCAGTTATCTTTTTGTGATCTTCGGCAAACGCACACAGGAACGCGGTATCGCACAATGTGTTGATTAATCTCGGCACACCGCCCGTGTATTTGTAGATTTCGGGAAAAGCATTCTTCAGAACCAGCCGGCTGTTGTCATTGCCTGCGACTTTGAGCCGATGCAACACGTATTCGGTGGTCTCTTCTTCTGTCAGCGGGCCGAGGTGGAAACGGCACCGAACGCGCTGCATCAATTGTCTGAGCTGCGGTGTTTCCAGCGTTTGCTTGAGTTCCGGTTGTCCGACCAGAATGATGCGCAGCACCTTCTCTTTATGCGATTCAACGCCGGACATCAGGCGAATCTCTTCCAGCACTTTCCAGCCGAGATTCTGCGCCTCGTCCACAATCAGGACGACTTTCTTGCCGTTCGCATACTGATCGATCAAAAACTCGCTCATCATGGTGAGCAGTTGTACTTTGCTCTTGTTGAACGGATCAAAACCAAATTCGTGCAGCACGGCTTCCAGAAACTGGGTCGGGCTCAACTGCGTTTGAGAAATAACTGCGTAGACCGTGTCATTGTCCAACTCGCTAAGGAAGGACTGCAGCATCGTTGTCTTGCCTGAACCGACTTCACCGGTGATGACCACAAAGCCATCGTCGAACCAGATTGTCGAACCCATGTAGGATTTGGCCCGCGTGTGCTGCTTGCTCATATAGACGAAGTCCGGATCCGGGGTTAACCGGAACGGCGGTTCTTTGAGCTTGAAATGATCCAGATAGGTCATAACTTCGGGCAGGCACCTTAGCGATATAGCGCTCTGTATTATTGTGGCCGGAGGTCGTGCTGCGGAACAGGAATTTTAACTCATTCCAGACCCCCCGGCACGGATTTGGCGGCTGCATTTGGCGTATTATGCGAGCCAGTTCCGCAGCGCGGGCTTATGACAAGCGGTCATGTATCCGCAGGGTGGTATACCGGCCGCCAGGCGATGCCGAAAGCGTTGATACGTATGTTGCGGCTCTGCGCTCGCACCAGCACCTCCTCCAACTCGTCGCGCTGTGCATCATAGGCCTCGGCAAGTGCCTTGATCTCGCTCTCGCATTGGTCTTTCAGGGCCTCGATATCCTGCTCGATCTGCGCGACTTTCTCTTCCGCACGCCGGACGTCGCCGGCTTGTTTGCGCATGTTGCCCGCTCTGCGAACTGCCGTGCCGGCGCGCGAGACGGATGTCGTGGAAAGACGTTTACGCCCCAAAAAGGCCCCCAGCAGGGCCGTCCCGAGCGACATGGCAGTGTCCAGTTTGCTACCGCTGGCCTGTTCGGCTTCACGGTCCAGCGCCTGTTCGGCACTCATCAGCCGGTCTTCAAGCCGGGCAACTTTATTGGCGTAACTATCCCTCAGTTTGCCGACGGCGATGTCGCGTTGCTCGTTGCCAATTTGCTGCAGCCGTATGCGGAAGTCACGTTCCGACTCGCCTGCCCGGGAAATGGATTTCATCGCATTACTCTTAAGCAGCTTGAGAGGTCTGTCGGTTCTTATCCAGCCGGCCAGTTTCTTCTGCCAGACTTTATGGTTAGCGGCTGACATCATTGCACTCGGGCAGGGAGCAAAACCTGCGCCCGATGCGGGCTTATCGAAAAACTGCAGTGACTCCGTGGCGCATTGCTCGGCCTCGTCCCAAAACGGCGCTGCATCGTTCTCGTCCATCTCGACCAGCAGGCTAAACGATTCGGTTTCGTCTATTTTTGCCCGCGCGTTGGTATACGTGACGGTCAGATCGGCATGCATGGCAGGTTGGTAACTGACTGTTTCACCTTCACGGCGCATGCGTCCTGCACCCAGCCATGTCTGGCCGACGCCCGGCTCCAGTACAGGCGCGGCAGCAGCACGGGCAGCTTGAATGTTTTGCGGGGCTGCGGGTTGTTGCGCCTGCGCCAGCGTTGCCGGCGAAAGCTTTGCTATCTGGGCTCTGCTAAGAGGGCCTGCGAGATACGACATGACCCACCGCGTCGTAAATAAAACCGGTCCGTCTTCGTGCACGTTGTGTAACAGGAAGCAGCGTTTACCCAAGTCGGAGATCAGGCTTGATAAGGTTCCCTGCGCTATATCACCGCCGACACTGTTAAGGCCTTCGAGCAGCCGCTTTTTGTCGCGCTCGGTTTGCAGCCGCCCGATGAACCACGTGCCCATGTTGCTCATGCCTTTGTAGTCGAGATCCACCGGGTTCTGAGTGGATAGCACCAGACCAAGGCCAAAAGCGCGTGCCTGCTTCAATAGCGTGAGCAACGCTTTCTTGGAAGGCGGATTCGCCACCGGCGGCATGTAGCCGAAGATCTCGTCGATGTACAGCATGGCGCGCAGCGCCGAACTGCCTGATTGTCTGCGCATCCACGCCAACAGCGCGTTCAGCAGCATGGTGACGAAGAACATGCGCTCGCGATCATCCAGATGTGCAATCGACAAGATGCAGACCCTGGGTTTGCCCTCTGTGGTGTAAAGCAACTTGTCAATGTCGAGCGTAGGGCCCTGAAGCCAGGCTTCAAAGCCGGGCGCGGCCAGCAAGTTGTTAATTTGCATCGCCAGCGCAAACCGGTCTTTTGCGGGATAAAAAGTGTCAACGTCAATGACACCGACTTTTTTGAAAGACGGGTTCTGGATGGCTGCAATCAAACCGGCCAGGTCCAGACTCAGATCATTGTTCCAGCAGTCGCGCAATACATTGCTGACGAGAATGTGCTCCTTGCTGGTTACCGGGTCTGCTTCTATGCCCAGCAGGCTGAGTATTCCGGTTACCGATCCTTCGACAAGATCGTTATAAACGTCCGGGTCTTGCCGGACTTCTGCCGCCGGTGCCGACAGTTCGCCGAGCACCGCCAGCGGCGTTCCCGACTGACTGCCGGGTGTGTAGATGGCAAAATCACAGTTGGCTTTGAGCTGCTTTACACGCGCCGGGCTTTGCCCGTCACCCGCCAGCCCTTTTTTCCACAAGGCGGCCTGCGCCTCGGCGTACTCACTTGTTGACAGCCCTTTTTCGGCTGCTGCGTGAGGGTCTACCCAGGGTTCGAATTGCTCACCTTTAAACTGCGGGAAGGTCAGAAGCAAATTGCCGAGATCGCCCTTGGGGTCAATGGCCAGAACCGGAATGCGATCCATCGCGGCCTCTTCGATCAGCCCGATGCCGAGGCCGGTTTTGCCACTGCCGGTCATGCCGATAATCGCCGCGTGCGTGGTCAGATCCTTGCTGTCATACAGAACCAATTCGTCGAGACGTTCTCCGCTTGACGGTTCCAGCCGTCGGCCAAGGTAAAAGGCACCCAGTTTTTCGAAGTTTTGCATGACTGAATTCTCGTTAATTATCGTACCGCAGCAACACCTTGACGGAACCCCGTAAAGCGCGGTCAACTTGCTAAATATCGCGTTTGCTTTATTGTTTTGCTGTCAGGTTGAAGCCTGAAGCATTAAAACTCCACGGAAGGAACACGACCGTGCCCTTTAATTGGCGCACGATGTAACGATAACAAAAACCCGAATCGGAGTAAGACTTATGAGTGTTGCAAGAACCACCGAAATTACCGCTTCATCTTCTAAAAGCTTTGACGATGCGCTGTCCAGCGGCGTCAAGCGCGCTGCCAAGACCCTCGAGAACATAACCGGCGCGTGGATCAAGGATCAGGAGGTGGTTATCACCAAAGGCAAAATCACCGGCTACAAGGTCCGCATGATGGTGACCTTTGTATTGAAATAGGCTGTACCCGAGTTTGTCGTTGGGGCTCCACGACTGCGAATTGCAATTCAGTCAGCGGGTGGCCCGATTGCTATATCGAGCTGTTACACTCGTCAACGGCAGTATGCTGTATCAGGGCGGCTCGGCTATGCGAGCCGCATTTTTAGGTACTTTATTGGTTGGGGGTTGTAATGACTAAAGCCACATCAACACTAATGGCCCTGTTGCTCGCAAGCGGTCTGCTGATAACCGGTTGCGCTCAGGATTCGAGTGACGAAGCGAAAGATACTGCGGCAGGTATTGCTGACAGCATGGGCGATGCGATGGATTCAGCGGAGGACAGCATGTCAGACGCTATGGACGCCGCCGGTGATCAAGCCGAAGACGCGGCCGATGCAGTCGGCGATATGGCGGACGATGCTGCGGATGCAATTGATGACGCTGTTGATGCTGCAGGTGATGCGATGTCAGATGCCGCCGATGCAGCAGAAGATGCGGCCGACGATGCCGCAGCAGAGGCGAAGGCTGCCAAAGCAAAGATGGAAGACGCGCTTAATTGATCCGGCGCACGCTGAAATAATAATTTAAGAAGCTTAGAACGGGAATACGCCGCTGTGGCGCTGCCCGGAATTTTTCTTGTAACAAGAGGATGTCGTAATGCTTGAGGAGTTCAAAAAGTTTGCCCTCCGGGGTAACGTTGTTGATATGGCGGTCGGTATTATTATCGGCGCAGCCTTTGGCAAGATCGTTTCATCGGCCGTTAATGACCTCATCATGCCCCCCATCGGCCTGTTGCTGGGTGGCGTCGATTTCAGCAATTTGTTCATTAACCTTGGTGAAGGCACGTATCTGACGTTGGCGGCTGCGGAAGAAGCCGGCGCGCCGATCCTCAAATACGGGGTATTCATCAATACTGTGCTGGATTTTGTCATTGTCGCTTTCGCGATATTCATGGCCATACGCATGATGAATAAACTCAAAACGGCCGAAGAAGAAGCGCCACCGCCGGCACCGCCTGAGCCCTCAAATGAAGAAAAATTGCTTATCGAAATTCGGGATGCCCTGAAAAATCGATAATGCAGCGACGCAGGTTTTTTAGAAAGCCGTAAGCCGTAACTCAGCGGGCCGCCTTTTGGGCGGCCCGCTTTTATTCGGCCGGTTGTTGCAGCACAAGCTGGGGAAGGCGCGGCCCGAGTTGCTCGATAGCCTGGTCTGAAACCTGTTTGCACGGGTCTTTGGCCCGCGAAATGCGGTCCCAGACGCCTTTGGCGAGCAGGGAAAGCCCTCCCGTCGCAACAGCCGCGCCGCCGCTCACCAGGACCCCCGTTTCGTCGACGGCGAGACGCGGCGAGTCAAGTGTTCCGACCACCTGCACGAACGGATTCAGCAGTTCAGCTGCGCTGATAGTACTGACCCGCTGTCGCGGCGTGGTACGAATTTGCATCTGAATGCGTTCCGTCTTGAGATTTAATAGCGCCTGACTGGCGAAGCTTAGTTTGTCGGTGGCGATAAAAGCGCTAGGGGTCGCGGTCACTTGCCCGTCAGCAATGGATAACGGGACAATAATGCATTCAAAATTGGTATACGGATCCGTCTTGGTGAACGGGTTAATGGTGCTGAAAATTTCCCGCACCACGTCGCCGTACATGGCGTCAATAAACGCGTTATTCGCGACCCGGCCGCCGCGTGCATCAAGCAATATGATGCCGTTCAGGTTGCCGGCCAGCGCACGCAGATTGCGACCGGTGGATTGAACATTAATGTCGATATTGCCTGTCATGGATAAATCCAGGTCGGCATCGAATACCCCAGGGGCGAAGTCTCTTGCAACCAGCTGCAGCGATGCCGCTCCTTCCCCCCCGGCCGATTCGAGACGCGCCGTCGCCAGCATTTCTCCCGCACGTGCCAAATAGCGCGCCCTGGAAATATTCAGTACGCCGTCGCGAAGCGCCACTGTCAGCTCGACGTCCTTAAGTAACAGTTCATCGCGCTGCAGCTGACCGATATCCACATTGATTTCGGCATTCAGTTTGTTCAGAGCTTCAAGCGGAATATCAATATCGGGTATCACGCGGCCGTCTATGAACCCGGTGTCAGCTTCTGGCTGAGCCTCGGCATCCGCGAGTAGCGGTATTAGTGCCAGCTTCTCTGCAGACATGTTGACCGCGACGTCAGGCACCGTGCCATTGGTTATTCTCGCCGTCCCGGTGGCGCGGTTACTGCCGATGCCAATAGCAAAGCGATCAATGTCCAGCACCCCGTTTGCGGCTGCGGCATGTGCTTTCAGGCTAAGTGACTGGTCGTTAAAAGCCCGGCCGTCCCACGTGCCGAGCCGTGCAAGACTAGGCACATCCAGCGCAAAGTCGAATGCTGTATCGCTTTTTTCGGCACCTGTATCCAACTCTCCCGTCACCTGAATGCTTGCGTCGCCAACCGCCACTTCCAGCTGATCGAATGTCCAGGCGCGACCGCGTAATTTGCCTGTAACATCAATTGAAAAAGGTTGCTGATAGGCCTCGAAGCCTGCAACCCGCCGAGCAAAGCTGTGCACATCGCGGCCGTTCGCTCGCAGATTGAAATCGAGCTGTTGACGGGATGTCGGCATGCCGATCTCAAGGTTGAGTCGGGCGCTGCCAGCCTCGCGGTCGAGACGGATATCGCTCAGCCTGATCGCGTCGGCGCTGAAGTCCAGTTTGCCATCCAGTTTGTAAGCTCCCGGCTGAACCTGAATATTGTCGAAGGGCCCAAGCAACTCTTCGAACGCTTCTCCGGCAGCGCTCAACTCCAGATTCGACCCCGCGAGATCGGCCCGAAGCATCAGTAACCCGTCCGCGCCAATTTCCGAGCGGCCCAGCGAGCCGGTAACCGACTGCAATCGAACGCCGTTCGCTGATTTTTGCACGCGCCCTTGTACGGCGAAGTTCAGCGCCGGGACAACGTTTGTGGTCATGAACGCCCCGACGAGATCGGCCAGATTCGGCCCGCGGGCAGCGAATGTAAGGTCGGCGCCGTTGATTTCCGGAGTGAGCGGCACCAGGCCCTCCAGCTCGCCGGTAAAGCCATCGATGGAGAAGGTTAATGGAGCCCGCGTTCGTATTCCGGCTTGCGTGTATTCAACGTTGCCAACAATCGCGATCGGTTTGTCGGGCAAATTATTGACCCCGTATGCGCCTGCGAGCCGGGCCAGGCTTTTGCTTTCCACCTCAAACCTGAGCGCGCTACCGATCAGGCTCGCCGGGTCGCCAATGTTGCCATCGCCACGAAATTTGCCAAGTGATGTCTCGACATCGAGATCAAGAATCTGGAGCCCGTCTTCACTCACATCGACGGTCAGTCCGGCGGAGAAGGGGCCGCTGGCCTCGCCGGGCAGTCCGGTAATATAGCGGAAGCGCTCGATACTCGGCCCTTCTATATGCAGATTAATAGCAGCGTTCTCTATGCTCGGAAAGCGCGGCATACGCCCTGCAGCATCGATCTGAGCCCCCGCAAAATACATGCTGGCTTCATTGATGATGAAAGTGCCGCCCTGAGTTTCGGCATCAATGTTTAGCGTAAACGGCGCGTCGCGAACCTGTTGAATACCGGCAAATTTAAGTATTCGCCCTATATCGGGGCTGGATGAAGTCGCCTGCAATTGAATATTGTCAAGGCTCTGCAAATCCGCAACGGCACCACTGGCGTCTATTTTTGTCTGACCGACATTGCCCTTGATGTCCAGCACCATCGGACCGGCGTCGCTACTGGTTAACGAGCCAACTAGATCTATGTCTCCTTCGCCGTCCTCACCGAGGCCAAGCAATCGAGTGAGGTCATCGATGTCCGGACCATGCGCTGCGAATACCACCACCGGGCGTCGCAAGTTTGCCAAATCGTCGATATGGCCGCGGGCAGATAGCTCGAAGGTGTCCAGCGTGGCGTGCGCCGTAAAATCAAAATCTTTGCCAGCCAGTATGGCGTCCCAATCGCCCGCTTCACCTTTGAGGGCGATGGCTCGACCGTCGAGCGTTCCGCGCAAATCGAGCTCAACAAATTTTTCATTCGTATGTGTCTGCAGCAGACGCTCTATATCCAGGTGCAAAGGCCGCTCCCTATCAAAGCTGTCAAGCACCACATTGGCGCTGTGCAACTCGATGTGCCTGAAAATAACACCGGGTCCGGGTGAATCTTGCCCGGCATCCTTGTTTTTGTTATCCGATGTAAATGCCCAGTTGGGTTCGCCTTCTTCAGGCCGGGTCAGAAAGACCCTGGCATCGTCGATACGGAGCAGTTCGATCACCGTTGGTCCGCCCAGTAGTGACCAGAGGTCGATACGCAATTCCACCCTGCCAAGCGAGATCATGCTGTCCGGTTCGGCCCAATCTGCGTTGCCGAGTCGCACATCCTCCGCCACAACGTTGGTATACCGGGCAGGATCGATGTAAAGCCCGCCGCCAATCGTAAGCTCCCGCCCCGTTGTTTGCTCGACATATGCCTCTAATGGTTTTTTTAATACGCCGGGATCAACAATCAAAAACACGGCCGCTAGCAGTGCGACCAGGCTCAGCGCGAGCAGCATCATCCAGCTAATCAGCCTATGCCAGCGCATGTTCTACGACCTCCCATTTGGACCCCGCATGTATCGCTTTTGCCCCATTAAAACGGCCCGGATTGCCTGGCTACAGGATCGATAGTAGCCCTCTGCGGCCCCGATTACATGCCACGTGTTGATTGCCCCGACGACATCAACCCATTAAGCTGCTGTCTGAATTCAACAATGGATCCCACTCATGAAAAACGCCCAATTCATAACCCTGGCGGCTCTCTTAGTGACGAGCACCGTCTCACTGGCAGGGGGGCACACGGCCGCAATGGACAAGGCCTCGTTTGCTGCCAGCCAGACGACCACTGTCTCGGCTGAGGTTGAGTCCGTCGACCACGATACCCGGGTGGTTACATTGCGGAAACCGGACGGCGAGACGATCACCTTTACCGTTGGCGACGAGGTGCGCAACCTCGGTCAGGTTGAAGTTGGCGATATCCTTGTCGCTGAGTACGAGGTGTCGGTATCGGTTGAGGTTATGGAGGATGATGGCATGGGTACCGAGGCCGCTGAAGCCTCTGCCATGGTTCGCGCCGAAGAAGGCGAGAGGCCCGGGATGGCGGCTATGGATGCTTCAGTCGTTGTTGCAACCGTGGAAGCGATCAATCTGGAAGCGAACACCTTTAAATTGGCGCTGCCGGATGGCACGGTCAATGAGTACGTGGCGCGCAACCCGCAGAATCTGAAACGCGCCGAAGTCGGCGATTTAGTCGTGATTACCGTGACGGAATCTATAGCCATCGCGGTCGAAGAACAGCCTGCACCGCAATAAACTGCGACTGTGCAGCGCTGGGAAGTTGGATATGATATCGGCATGAGCGCCAGAGCAGCGATTCTTTCACTTGCCTTTGCCGGGGCGCTTGCCGCGTGTGTGCCGCAGGCGACGATGCCGCTGGAATCTCCGACCGTCCGTGTTGATGGCTTGCGCGAAGTTAAATCGAAGTATTTTGATGTTGTATTTGTCAGGCCCGACGCTGATTTCAGTCAGTACCGCGAGCTGTTGATAGAAGAGTCTGAGCTGGCTTTCAGAACACCCGATCGCAGCAAGCGGCAATTTCCGTTGAGCAAAGAGCAGAAAGACCGTTTTCATGAGTTAGTGGATGCGCGATTCCAAAAAGAATTCAGTGCATCCGGCACGCTGCGCTTAACCGACAACACCGGCCCGGGCACCCTGCGATTGCGTGTGCGGGTTCAGGACATCGTTGCCTCTGTCCCGCAACGCTCGTTGGGCGGCATAGGAGGGGATTTATTCCTGCTTGCTTTGGGTGAGGCGACGCTGGTGATAGAGCTGAGCGACTCGGAAACCAATGAGATACTCGCAAGGGTTTTTGATCGCGAGGCAACTGAAGGGTCGGCAATCGCTCAAAAGCAGGGTGCGCCGGTTACCCGCTGGGATGACGTCGAGGCCTTTTGCCAGCGCTGGGCTAAAACGGCTCGGGAACGACTCGACGTCGTGGTTAGCGGTAACTACTAAGTCCCTCGCTGATAAGTCCCTTGCTGATAAATCCCTTGCTGATGACCTCTGCAAGGGGGCTGCCCGGCCGAACCTGACGGAGGCTTAATGCCCATATAGGCCGACAAGGTTGCTGCCACGTCTACCGTTAGTACCCGCCTGTCCACTGTCTGCGCCGCCAGACCCGCACCCGCAAAAACGATCGGCACATAAGTGTCGTAGGCCCAGGGCGAGCCATGCGTTGATGCAACCGTGAGGCCGTCAAAATCATTTATAAACCAGTTGGGTTCGAACACGATAAAGACATCGCCCGAGCGCTTTGAATTGAAATTATTGATCACGGCCCGGTAAATTTCGGTGTCTGGCAAATTGCCCCGCCGCAGCGCGCTGCTCGATACGGCAAGCGACACGCCCTGAAACCTGGATAATTCTTCGATAACAGCGGCTTCCAGCGCTTCGTGATCAATGCGTTTATCGTTTTTCACGTCAGCGGCGAAATACAGGTAGGGGTGCTCGTACGCCTCGATTAGCGGCCCTTTGATCTTGAAGTCTTTTTTTATGCGGGCAATGGCCGCATCTTTGTCCCAGCTATCCGGATCAATGTAACCCGCCGGAATATTCAGGCTGTTCAGGTATCCGGGTGTGTCAGGCCCACCGTGATCAGCGGACAAAACTATAAGAGTGTTTTCCAGACCCACTTGCTTGTCGACAAATGCGAACAGGTCCGCCAGTGTTCGATCAAGCCGCAGAATGTTGTCTTCGCTCTCGAGGCTGGACGGGCCGAACACATGCCCGACGTAATCCGTTGCCGAAAAACTCACGCTCAGATAATCGGTGACCTCATCTTTGCCAAGTTGTTCTTCGACCAGCGCCTGCTTGGCGAAGTCGAGTACCAGCTGATCGCCAGCCGGGCTAAGTGTGAGCCAGGTAGTAAAGTACTTGCTGGTTCCGTCGCCATAGCTGTGCGGAAATACGCGACCGAAACCGCCTACGTCGGTCTCCCACGCGCGATCATCCGAATCACCGAACAGGTAGCTTTCCTTGTCATTCAGCAGCTGCCAGCTTGTACCCGCAAATTGCTGCGCCGGTCTGGAGGCATTAAAGGCAAGCACCCAGTCCGGGTAGCTGTCGAGATAATAATTGCTGGTCACGAATTCGCCGCCGGCCTTGGAAAACCAGTACGCGGTGCCGGCGTGGCCGGCCATCGAAATCGCCCCGCGGTCTTTTACGGACACGCCGATAACTTTTGCCTCGCCGCCGCTGTTGCTGCGCAGTTCGTCCCCAAAGGTCGTGACCAGAATTGCCGCCGGTGATCGCCCATCACCGCGCGCGGCACGTTGTGTGGGGTCGATCTCGGTGTTGGCATCAACACCCGCATTCTTGCTCAACAGACGGTAGTCAGGGTCCTCCACGTTATAGACCGTGAAGCCCGTTTCACGGTCGAACCAGAGATTGCCCACCATGCCATGGGTAGACGGATGCGCGCCGGTCGCCAGCGTTGTATGGCCCACAATGGTTTCGGTGTTGGCGTGCGCGTGATGTGCATCGCGGTAAACAATGCCGTTCTCCCACAAGTAACGGAAACCACCTTCGCCCAGGCGATCGTAATAGCGCGTTGGCTGGTCACCGCGGAGCTGGTCGACGGTTACCTGCAGGATCAGTTTTGGTTTGTCGGCGGCCTGAGTGCCGTTGTTAAACAAACACGTTGCAAGCAGCAAGCATCCCAGTGATAGCGAATTTTTCATGTTGGTTTATCCCTGAAATGTTATTGGCTTGATAAAAAAGGGCCGCACAGCACTTGAAGTGTTGTGCGGCCCTTGTTTTCATCGTGCGTCTTCAACGATCAGGCTGATTGCCTAGTAAGACATGGCGGATTTCAGCTTTTCTTCAATCTTGCTCAGATTGAATGATCCGGGTGACTGGCTGGGCGGATATTCTTTCATGGACATCAGGAACTCTGCTGCGAGCGTCTGTATGGGCACGATCACGAAAGGCCGGTCGAGAAACCAGTCGTTGTAGGTGTTGGCATTGTGCTGCGCTTTTTCAAACGGATCGCGGCGCAGGTTGAACAACAGCGGTACGCGCAGCTCCGTGAATGGTTCACGCCATACGCCGAAAGCCTGTCCGCGGTTTTCCATAAAGACCACCTTCCAGTCGTTGAAGCGGGCTGCAACGACCTGGCCGTCATCGTTTACATACCAGAATTCGCGCCGCGGCGACTGGTCAGTCTTGCCGCTCAGATAATCAAGCATGTTGTAGCCGTCGAGATGGTTCCGGTACTTGCGCCCGTTAATCTTGGTGCCCTTAAGCAGGCGTTCCTTGACTGTGGTGTCGCCGGCCGCCGCTGCAAAGGTCGTTAACCAGTCTTCGTGTGCAACGATGCCGTTCAGGGTTACACCCGCTTGAAATTTTCCCGGCCAGCGCACAAAAGCGGGCACGCGGTATGCGCCTTCCCAGTTGGAATTTTTCTCGCTGCGGAAGGGCGTGGTGCCGGCATCCGGCCAGGTGTTGTAGTGCGGACCATTATCGGTGGAGTACATCACCAGCGTGTTGTCGGCAATGCCCAGGTCATCAAGCAGTCTTGAGGAATTTGCCGATATGCGCATCATGTTCCATCATGCCATCGCTGTATTCGTCCTGCCCTGACTGGCCGCGCAGCTCTTGTTTGACGTGGGTACGGAAGTGCATGCGTGTGCCGTTCCACCATACGAACCAGGGTTTGCCGGCTGCTTGTTGTTCCTTGATAAACGCAATGGCGCGGTCAGACGACTCATCGTCGATGGTTTCCATGCGTTTCTTGGTCAGCGGGCCGGTGTCTTCTATACGTTGGCCGCCTTTCCCATCCGACCAAGAGTGGATGACGCCGCGGGGGCCGAATTGTTCCAAAAAGGTTTTACCGTTTTTGAGGACCATATCGCCCGGGTAATCCTCGTTCTCGGGTTCTTCCTCGGCATTCAGGTGATACAGGTTGCCTAAAAACTCGTCAAAACCGTGCATGGTTGGCAGGTGCTCGTCGAGATCGCCCTGATGATTCTTGCCGAACTGGCCGGTCGCATAACCCTGACCCTTCAGCACCGTCGCCATGGTTACGTCGGTTTTTTGCCAGCCTTGCTCGGCACCCGGCAGGCCTACTTTGGTCATGCCGCTGCGCACCGGCACAGAGCCGCCAATAAATGCCGCACGTCCGGCGGTACAGCTTTGCTGTGCGTAATAGTCGGTGAATGCCACGCCTTCACGGGCAATGCGATCAATATTCGGTGTCTGGTAACCCATCATGCCTCTGTTGTTGTGGCTGATGTTCCAGGTGCCGATGTCATCACCCCAGACAACCAGAATATTCGGCTTGGCTGGCTCCTGAGCCTGCGCCGTATCCTGTGCCTGCGCGATGCCGGTAATCAGAAAGGCCAGCGTAACGGTTAGCAGTCGAAGTTGCGCTCCGAAAGCAACTGCAGTTGCAGACCACAAGCGCCTGGTTTCGCGTGTTCTAGTGTTCATTAGGTATTGCCTCTGCTAAAGCAGCTTTGCTGCTGCTTAATTCTTGTTGAGTGGCTCTTATGTGAAAAGCTGAGTGACATCCTAGCATCCGTCACTTGCTGGTACCAACCTGCCGGCGCCTCAGGGAATGGCATCGAGCGAGCGCAGCAGTGCTACCACGCTCTGGTTCTCTGGGTGCAGCCTGGCCAGCCGGTAGGCGACTTCCAGCGCGCCATCCGTGTCGCCGCCGTCGCGGCGCAGGGTGGCCAGAGCCATGGCGATATCGAAATCGGTGGCGAATTGCCTGTGGGCATCCGTTAAGACCTTTAATGCCCGCTGGGGCTTGCCTAGCGAGTTGAGCGCGATCCCCAATACGTAGGTGTATCGAGGGTTTTCCGGTTCCAGCCGGGCAGCAAGGCGTAACTCTTCCAGGGCCTCATTGCTCCGCCCGCTTCGCACCAGCGACAATCCAAGGGCGTAATGCAGGGCCGCGTTCCCGGTGTCCGGCTCTATGCCTTCGCGCAAGATGGCCTCGCCCTCGCTTTCCCGGCCCAGTGCGCGCAGTGCGTCGGCCATGTTCACGCGGGCGCCTATGGCGTTCGGCTCAATACGGAGAGCGTCCTGATACAGCTTAAGCGCAGCGTCGGGATTGCCTTGCGCGATCTCAAGTGCAGCCAGAGCAACCAGCGCCTCGGGACGATGGGCGATGGCTTCGTAGGCCCGGCGATAATCCTGTTCTGCCTGCGCATAGGCACGCGCGTCCTGCTCCGGTAACGAATCCCGCATGCCTGCATAGCTCGCCATGGCCTCGATACGAACGCTGCGCACCGGGTCTGCAAGGAGGCGGGACCCGGGCAGCCTTAACCGGAGTTCCTGCGGCAGGTTCCGCGCCTGACGCAATGCGGCAATTCTTATCAGCGCATCGCCATGGCCAAGCCGCGCTTCCAGCGTGCGAAATTCACGGCTGCCGAAGGGTTGCGCGAGCAACGACAAGGCCGTCGCTTTAGCGATCCCCGGTGTCTGATCCCGATCAATAACATCAAGCAACTGCGCATTCGCAAACCCGCGCCGACCCGCGTCGAGCGCCGTCGCGAAATGCGGCTGTTGCCACGCGTCGTTGCCTCGCCATGCGGTAATAGCCTGCGCGGCCCAGTTTGCATCACGGCCGGTATGGCAGGTGCCGCAGGCGTTGGGCGTGCCAATGCTCGCAGTCAAATCAGGGCGCGGTATGCGGAAACTGTGGTCGCGGCGATCGTCCACGACCATGTAGGTTCGGGAACTCATGTGACAATCAACGCAACCGGCCTGTGCCGGCTCATGCCCGGTATGTTCAGGTGCGGCAAATTTTGCCGGCAGATGGCATTGCGCGCAGACGGCATTGGGATCATTGCCGCTGACGAGTTTGGCGGAATGCGGATTGTGACAGTCAGTGCAGGTTACGCCTGCGCGATACATGCGGCTCTGCAAGAATGAGCCGTAGACGTACACCTCATCGAGAATCTGACCATCGGCAAAATACAGCGACTCGTCGAGCAGTGCCGGCAGGTGTGTATCAGCAAGCGGCTTGCCGTATTCATATTCAGGCACGATGATCCCGCGACGCGAGTGGCAGCGGCCGCATGCTTCCGGTTGTTGCTGTGCTTGCAGCAGCATCTCGCTGCGCTCGGCAATGCCGGTGTCCGGATTTATGGCCCACGTCGCACCGTCGCGATCATCGAGGTCGACATCGAAGCCGTGGCCTGCCTTTTCGCTGCCTGCCTTGTCAAAACCTACCTTGTCAAAACCTGCCTGGGCAAGCGCAACATGCGTCGACCCCGGCCCGTGACAACCCTCGCAGCCCACATTGATTTCTGCATACGAGGTAGCGAAGGTGTTGGTTGCAGCATCGAAATTCATCTCGAGGTTGGTCGAATGACATTCGGCACACATGTAATTCCAGTTTTGCTGCGGCCCTGTCCAGTGCAGTTCATCGCCGGGCTCAATGTATTCGTCCGGATAAATGTGAAACCAGCGCTGACCGCCCTCGGCCAGCGGGCGTGCGTCCCACGAAAAGGCCAGTGTCTGCAAGCGCCCGCCCGGAAACTCAATCAGGTATTGCTGCAGGGGCTCGACACCCAGCGTATAGGCAATGCGGAACTCGCGATCCTGACCCGCAGCGTCCGCAGTTTGCACATAAAAATTGTTGTCGCGCGTGAAGAAGCGCGTTGTTTGCCCGAAATAGTCGAAGCGCACATTATTGAAATCGCCCAGTACCGTGTCGGGGGTCGCAACATCCATGGCGCGTTCGTGATGCGAGCCTGTCCAGTCGGCGAAAGCATCGCTATGGCAGCCCTGACAGGTGTCGCTGCCAACAAACGTCACCGGGCCGATATTAGCAGGCAGGGCTTGCCCGGAATTGTCAGCGCTATCGCAACCGCCGACCAAAACGGCCACCAGCATCAAGCCTGTGCTTAGATATCGCGCCATAACAAACCATCAGTAATAAACGTGTGCGGTATCACGAACCGCCAACCACGGTTTTAGCTGAAGCCAACGAAGCGTGCGTGTACCATCGGATTCTAGTCGAAAAATGCAGACTTAAATTATGCGTTTGGCAAAAACCCTGTCCGTGTTGTCACTGCTGCTGACTTCGTATGGTGCTTTGGCAGAGTCGGCTCTGGATAGTTTCCGCAATCAGGATCTGAATGACTACGCACTGGGTCTGGCCTTTACGGTAGCTCAGAATCCATACATCGGTGCCTCGCCAACAACCGTCATCTATCCGATCCTCGCCACTGTAGAGCATTCGAGTTTTACGCGCAGTCGGCTGTTAATTCGCGGCGAAAATATCGGCGTACGATTTGTCACGGACAACGATTGGGAGTTCGGGCTGGTCGGACGTGTGCAAACTCTGGGCACCGGTGCAGGAGACAATGCCGATTTGCAGGGTGTCAGGGATCGCGGCTGGGCTATTGAATCCGGGCCGCTGCTTGGCTGGCGTGGTTCACCCGTGCACCTGCAGATACGGTCATATTGGGAGTTGCCTAATAGGCACAGTGGCGCGACAACGGAATTGGAATTTTCTTACCCGCAGCACCTTGATCGGGGCTTCATCGTTCCTGCGGTCCGTATTTCTTATCTGAGTGACGCCTACAACGGGTATTACTTTGGCGTCACGGAGCAGGAGTCGACCGCATCACGACCCGTTTATCAGCCTGGCTCTGCAACTAACATCTGGGCAGGAGTTTCGTTCGGTTATGAACTTACGCCGGATTGGCTGTTACGGGGTTCGATCGGTTTGGAACAGCTTGATGATTCCATACAGGACAGCCCGCTGGTTGGGCGCGACCGGCTTTGGTCGGCTTCAATTGCTATTGCGCATAAGGCCAATTTGTTTGTGCCGCGGGATGCGGGCAGCGGCCAAAAGGAGCGTGAATTTGAAATTCGTCTGAGCACCTTGAATGGCGCAATAGATACTCGTGTTACGCGGGATTCGGACGATGGCCAGCCCGGGGATGCCGTTGACCTGGAGAATTTTCTCGCGTCAGCGGATCGAAAAACCGTTACACAATTTGACGGCATCGTCCGGATTAGCTATTACCACCGCATTGAACTGGGCGCGTTTCGGCTAACGCGGCAGGCCAGCACAGCCATTCAGGACGATCTGTCTTTTGGTGACCAGAATTACCCAGCGGGAACGCAAATTCAGAGTGAGGTTAAGACCGGTCTTATTCGCCTGGCCTATGCTTATTCACTGTTGCGGGATGGCCAGAAAGAACTCGGTGTTTCCGCCGGGCTCAGTTATTTCAGTTTTGAGACCTCGATTAGTGAGGCAGGCTCCCCGGAGATAGAGCGTTTAAGTGCAAGCGCCCCGTTGCCGACTTTTGGAGCGTTTGCGACGGCGTTAATCAAGGGCAAATGGCAGCTCAGTGCCGATGCCAGGGTTTTCGCTCTGGATTTCGATCGTTATGACGGCTTCATGAGTTATGCAAGCGTCGGTCTGGAACGGAAATTCGGCGATATTGTCGGGGTCGGAGTCGGTTATGACTTCTACTCGCTAAATCTCAGTGTCAACAAACTGGGCGACACGGGAGCGTTCGACTTTGTCTATCAAGGGCCGAAGTTGTTCGTTAACTTGGCCTTCTGATGCAAACTACGGAACGCTCAGAAGTTAATGATAAGCCCCACCAGTGGGCCGTGTGTCGTCGTGTCGTACACAAACCGTCCTTCTCCTGACCCCTTTTCATTGTCGTAGTCAACATCAAGGGCCTTGTAGCCGAATTCCAGTTCAAACCGATCGTTGATCCTGTAAATTGCCGTGGCACTCGCGCTCCAGCTAAAGTCCGCACCCACGCCGAATCCGCCGATATCGCCGCGCATGCTGAGGCTCCAGTCTTGAGCAAGTTCGGCAGTCCAACGCAGCCCCACAACCGGATCGACCCAATCCTCGTCGATTCTCTTCGCTACGCTGCCGCCCCAGATCATAGGGTCGAGGCTAACCTTGACCTTGTTGTCCCAGCGGCGAATGCCCGCCAGCGCCTCCAGCGATCCTGCATTCACGTCAATCTGCCGTGTCGCAATGGCTTCGAGGATCCCCTGCTTTACGCTGGCATCCAGAACGCCGCCAAGGGCTACCGATTTGTCGGCACCGAGATCCATAAAGCCGTAATCCAGAATGAGGCCCCAGCCGCTGCGATGGGCGGCTTCAAAATGCAGCATTCCGGCCATTTCCAGATTTTCCAGGATGTCACTAAAGTCGACATCAACAGGAACGCCGGCCACACGCCCGGCACTGGTGTTGCCACTGATTGACGTAGCCAGAACATAAGGTTCGATGACATACCGCCAGTCACCTTTTTTATGCTCATCTGCACTGACCTGAAATGCGAACAGCGTCAGTGAAGCCAAAAACAATGATGAAGTACGAATGTTGAATTACTCCTGAGCCTGCTGTGGAGGGAATCCTTTCAGGATGGCATCAACGGCTGCCTTAACGGTCTCATCCAGTTGTTTGCGATCAGAATCGGTAATGGACTTTGTGGCGACGCCGTGAAAAACGGGTCGATGCTGAGACACGTCAAAGACATCAATGGCCAGCATGCCCTTGTTGTACTCGCGTACCGTGGTTTCCATTGGCATGCCGTAGTAAGGGCCGCCCCAACCCCAGCCGCGTCCGTAACCGTATGTAGAAGGATAAGAATCCACTCTCACTTCTTTACGTGAGCCGATGGTGAACGACAGGCTGAAATCAGCGGATTCAGCATCATCCGCTTTGGTGAACCCCTTGGCCGCCATGCCTTCCTCAACGGCCACCATGATCCGCTGTTCCAGAAGCGGGCTGGGTATGCGGTCTGTCGAACCGACAATCATCGGATGCTCGGAAATCCACCCGTAGGTTTTATAGCCACTAAAATCCTGTGCCGGGTCGTAATCGTAAGTGGCTTTGAAGCCGGACGCGCAACCCCCCAGATAAATGCTGAGCAGCGTGGCTATAACCACGCGAGCTGTACGAGTCGACATGCTCATTTTCTCCATTAATTATTAATGCCTGCCAGCATCGGATGGTACCCAGATGGTTGGCGGCGGACAATGCGGTATTTGTAACCCCTTGTATGCTTTGTGGTTGGGCTATGTGCAGTGTGCTAAAAATGACCGATACAATGTGATTTCTGAAAACTCACCCTGGCCGTAGCTAATGCCTAGACTAAACCCCGCCAATCTGCGAGCGATTTCCCTGCTGTGCATCCTCTTGCCGGTGACGGTGCAGGCTGCCAAGACCGACAGCGTTGTTCTGATTAACGGCAACGAGGTGACCGGCGAGGTTAAGTCGCTGGAATTCGGCGCACTTCGCTACAGCACCGATTCGATGGGCACTGTCAGTATCGACTGGGAAGACATTGTCAGCGTCACCAGCGATCAGGCCTTGCAGATTGAGCTTACAGACGGGAAACGTTACTTCGGCTCGCTATTGCGTGCCGATAAGGACTATACCGTTCGTGTCCGGACGGCCGATCAGGAGTATGCGTTTGCCGCTCAACAAGTGGTTCGTATCACCCCGATTGAGACCAGCGACCGGTTTTTGGAACGGCTGGACGGCTCATTTTCGTTTGGCTTGCAGACTCAGAAGTCCAGTAAAGTCACCACGTCCAATCTGGCGGCAGACATTAGTTACAGGACCCGCATTTATCTGGTCGGCTTGCGCCTCAATTCGTCGGTTACCAACCAGCCGGGACTGCCGGCTACGGCGCGTCAGGGTGTCAATCTCAACTATCAGCGATTTCGTCCGAACCGCTGGTTTGCGGACTGGTTTACGAGTTGGGAAAAGAACGATGAGCTTGGCGTTGATAACCGCTTGGCCGTAGGTGGCGCCTTCGGCCGATATATTACCCAGACAAACAAGAGCCAGTTTTCCCTTACAGGTGGTGCGCAGGTCGCGCAAACCTCGTTCTCGGGTGAAGACGCTTCCACGCGCGAGGCTGAAGGCAGGATAGAAATTCGCTACCTGCGCCGCAATTTGCTACCCGAAACTTCGCTGACATTTACCTCAACAATTTTCCCTTTGCTGGAAGATTTGAGCCAATATCGTGCGCAGTCTGATTTGTCTCTTAAACGAGAATTGTTCGAAGACTTTTTTCTCGATCTTGGTGTCGGCTACTCGTATACCAGCGACCCGCCCACCGGCGGCGCCAGCTCGGATTACATTGCCACCACGTCTATCGGGTATTCATTCTGAATAACGATGGGCGCGCTCGGTCAGTAATGCACCGACCAATAAAAAAGCCCCGCCGGAACCGGCAGGGCCTTGGTATACATGGCGCGCCCGGAGGGATTCGAACCCCCGGCCTCTGCCGTCGGAGGACAGCGCTCTATCCAGCTGAGCTACGGGCGCAGGAAACTTTGGTGTTATCGGCCTGGGTGGCACCAGAAAGATAAAGGTGGGCATCCGTGCCCCGGCGCACAAGCTAAGACTATAATCTAATCTCGCGACCAGGCATCCAAGCCGTTAATTGCGCGCTGATGATACCGGCAGATGTGACTTAATGCTATTCGACGCCACAACAAAAGATACTTTTCTCAATATTTTTGAGGGAGCGCCCGAGCGCGTGCTGCGCCCCGGCGAAATGTTGATTCATGCCGGGTCCGAAGCGGAACAGGTTTACAACATTCTGGACGGTACGCTTATGGTGAGCCGCATCGGCAATGATGGTCGGCGTCAGGTGCTGAGTTTTCTGTTTCCCGACAACTTTATCGGCCTCACCACTGAGCGATATTTCTTTTCAGTGCAGGCGGTTACCAAAGCCCGAATCGTTGCGCGGCCGCGCGTCATGCTGGAAGCCAGGCTGTCCGAAGACCCGGAAGCGGGGCGTGCATTTCTGAATATGGTCTACCGGGTGCTCGAAAACTCCATGGATCTCATCTACAGCCTGGGGCAAAGAACGGCTGTGGAGCGCGTGGCGGTATTTCTGTTGTATTTGCGGAATCGCCATCGCGTGGCACAGGATCTTGCCGATGATGCGCCTGCGTTAAGGACTGTCGCGCTGCCGATGTCACGTCAGGACATCGCCGATTTTCTGGGTTTAAAGAAGGAAACGGTAAGCCGCAGCTTTACGCAGCTCGATGACCGGGGTCTGATTAGCCGGCCTGACAATGCACATGCTGTGATCAACGACCTGAACGGCCTGCGCAAACTGGCGGGGATTCAGGATTTTTCGTCGCCCCTGCGGGTGCAGGTCTGAGCCGCGCCGTGCCTTTCAGCGCGGTCGGTTTATCCGTATACTTGCCGCCCCGGCCGGCAGCCACAGTGTTTGCGGCCGCAATATTTGACCCTTCATGGAATATATCCGGAGCCATGAATACATGAGCAGCGACGACCAGAAGAACATTGACCTTATCCTGTTAACCATTGGCGTATTGATCGGCGTGGCTGTAGGCCTGTTTGTTATCGCCCGCGACGTGAATAACGCCAACATGGAGCGCATGCTGCTGAACGATCGCGAGTATCAGGCAGCCGTCAATGAGCGCATTGCGCCCCTTGGCCGTGTCGTACTTGACGGTGAAGCGGTAGCGGACCCGGGCGTCACAGCGGTTAAGGATGCGCCGGCTGCGGCGGTGTTGATGACGGGCCCGCAGGTATACAACGCTGCGTGTCTGGCTTGTCATGGCGGTGGTATCGGTGGAGCACCCAAGACCGGTGTCGCGGCTGACTGGAGCGCGCGTATCGCACAGGGACGCGAAGTGCTGAACAAACATGCGCTTGAAGGTTTTCAGGGAGCCGGCTTTATGCCACCCAAGGGCGGGCGCGTGGATTTGTCTGACGAGGAAATTATTGCGGCTGTCGATTACCTGGTTGAACAGGTCCAGTAATCCTCTCGTTGCCCTTTAGTCGCCTTCGAGAGATTTCAGCAAGCTGTTGATGTAAGCCTGGCGATCATTTGCGAGCGCTGCAGCGAGTTCGTTATCCGGTTGATGCTTGTCCACCAGTTCGGCCACGGCCAGGCCCTTGTCTTTCAGGGCTTCCTCCAGCACCGCTTCGAGAATTTTTTGCCGGTCTTTAACCGCCCATAGCTCACCCGCAAGTGTCAGTATGGCTTTGCCCAGCCTGTCCACGTCAGCATCCCGCAGGTTCGGTTTTTGGTTGCTCATGTCGTCAGGCCTTTGCGTGCAATCAGTACGAAGGGATATTGAGAGGGCCCCAGGCCTTCCCAGCTGGCTTCGGCAAAGCCGGCGTCCAGCGCAAGTTCGGCAAGATCGGTACTGGCGTATTCGCGCCAGAATGGATCACCGCCGTGCTCCTGATTCCAGTAGTCATTCTTCCAGCGCTCCAGGCGGCTGAATGCATGATAGGCCTTCACGTCGCCGATCACCGTATAGCCCCCGGGCCGCGTGACGCGCAGGCATTCGCGTAACACCGATTTTGCTGCAGTTATCGGCAGTTCATGAAACATCGCGTAACTGGTGACCAGATCAAAGTTGTCATCCGGTTGCCCGGTGGCTTCTCCTGCTGCCTGAAACAACTCCCAGTCCAGATTGTGTTCGTTGGCATAGCGCTGGGCCTGTTCAAGTTGCCGCGCGCTCAGATCGCAGGCACTGATTTTGGCGTGTGGGAATATCTCGGCCACGCCCTGAGTGTACTGGCCGCTGCAGCAGCCGATTTCGAGTATGCGCGCTGGGTTACTTACCGGGGCCGCGGCGGCCACGCTCTTGCGTGTTGCGTAAATTAAACCCGCGAAATTCGGGTTCACCATTTTGCGGTGGATGAGTTCACCATGCACGAAGCCCATGTAGTCATGGCCGTCCCAACCGCCGGCCGACTTGTGAAATTCGAACCCGTCCCAGTAGTCGGGTTTAGGAGGGCTTTCGGCATAGCGTGGCCGCCGCGGCGAGGTTTGTAGTCGGTCCAGCGCCGGTACCACAGCCTCGCGTATTTCTTCAAAGGCGGTTATCGCAACGCTGCCATGTGCTTCCAGCGTCCAGTCTCGGCACAGCCGTAGCATCCGGAAAGCAGGGATGTCTTCAAACAGCGGGGTCAGTGTCCGGTGCAGCCCGGCAATATCATCCGGCAGCGAATCATCCGCTGGTATGTGCTGCGCCGCCCGGGCATCGGCCACCTGCTCCAGCCGGTCGCTCATTAAGCGCAGATCCGACAGGAACTCTATGCTGGCTCGACCGTGCTGGTGGAGGGTGTATTGCATACCTTCAGTCTATACAAACTTAGCGCACCAGCACGGGGCGCAGGCTCAGGGCTTCCGCTACATGGGCAGCGCAGACGGTGGCGGAGCCGTGCGTGTCCGCAATGGTTCGCGCGACCCGCAAACTGCGGTTGCAGGCACGGTGCGAGAGACCCAGTTTGTCGGCTGCTTCATTGAGCAGCCGCATGCCTGCCGCATCGGGGCGGCAGTGCAAGCGCAATTCGTCAGTGTCCAGTTCAGCGTTCAGTTTGTTTGCGCGAGCACGCGCCAGCGCTTGCATCTGCTCGACGCGTTGGCGAACTACGGCTGAACTTTCTGCAGCGGGCGCGTCGAACAACAACGGCGGTTCTCGTGAAATGTGCAAACCAATATCAATGCGGTCAAGAAAGGGGCCGGAGAGCCGTTCTCGGTATCGGCGAATCTGGTCGGGCGAGCAGCGGCATTCGTGTTGCGGGTCGCCCAGGTAGCCGCAGGGGCAGGGATTCATCGCGGCAACCAGTTGGGTTTGTGCCGGAAAGCTGACGGTGCGGTTGGCACGGGCTATTGAGATCACGCCCGTCTCCAGCGGTTCACGCAGGACCTCGAGAGCACTGCGTTTGAATTCCGGCAGTTCGTCCAGAAACAACACGCCGTTATGCGCAAGCGACAATTCGCCGGGTGTGGGGGCGCTGCCGCCGCCAGCTAACGCTGCTGCCGTTGCGGTGTGATGCGGGGCGCGAAAGGCCGGCGCACGCGGATCAGGCCAGTGCCGCGTGGCGATGCCTTTTAGCGAATACAACGCGGCTGTCTGCAGTGCCCGGCGGTGGTCGGGAGCCGGCAGGATACCGGGCAGTCGCCGGGCCAGCATGCTTTTCCCGGTGCCGGGCGGCCCGCACATCAGCAGGTGGTGCCCGCCGGCAGCGGCAATTTCCAATGCGCGCCGCGCTGCTGACTGCCCTACCACGTCACTCAGATCCGGCACGGGGGCACTGCGTTGCAACGCTATGGGTCGCGCGCTTGGCAGCGGCTGAGCGCCGCTTAGAAACCCGGTAACGGCCAGCAGGTTTTCTGCAACCCGCACGCGGCTATCGCGTAAGAGCCCGGCTTCTGCCTCGGCGGCGCGCGGAATAATAATCGAGTGGCCGTCGGACAGAGCGGCCATGGCAACAGGCAGCAAGCCGGGTACTGCGCGCAACTCACCGGACAGGGCAAGCTCGCCGGCTAACTCGTAGCTATCCAGTTTGGTCGCAGCCAACTGGCGCGATGCACACAGTATTCCGATGGCAATGGGCAGGTCGTAGCGGCTGCCGGACTTGGGCAGGTCGGCCGGTGCCAGGCTCACGACGATGCGCCGGTCCGGCATTTCGAACCCGGAATTTTGCAGCGCAGCCCGGACGCGGTCGCGGCTTTCGCGAACTGCGGTTTCGACCAGGCCCACGACGGACAGGCCCGGCAGGCCCGGGCCCAGATGAACTTCGACGAATACTTCGGGCGCACGACCGCCCTCTGGTGCGCGACAGCGCACGGTCACCGGTTGCATACGGATTAAGCCGCGGAGCGTTGGTCGTTAGTCGTCGGCTGCGGAAGCGTTTGCGCGGGCTTGCAGTTCGGCGAGTTGTGCTTCTAAGCGGTCGAGCTTGTCGCGAGTGCGCTCCAGCACTTTGCGTTGCACATCGAATTCCTCCCGCGTTACCAGGTCCATTTTTTCCAGGCCGGCTGCGAGCAGCCCGCGAAAATTGTTCTGCAGGTCATTGCGCAGGTCATTGCCCAGGTCATTGCCTAGGTCGTGCAGCTCGCCGGGAACCGCATCCGCCAGTTTGCCCGCCAATTCATCAAGGGTGTTCTTGTTCATCGCTGTATATCCATGGTTGTGCTCCATGTTCTCTTTGCCAGGTGTTCACCCGGGTTAGCTGCACGGTTTTGGCGCACGTTCACTTCGCATCGCACTCCCGTGGTGCGCGCAGCGTCGGCCTGATTTTCGCAACCCGTCGATAAATAACGGTTTTCAGAAACTGGCACGGTTCGTGCTTAGTACCGGTCAGGGAGTGAAGGGATGGTGACATCCGCACTGATTTCTCGCAATACATAAAAGGGTTAACAAAGTGAAGAAACAAGCTATGACGGCAGTTGCATTACTGGGTGTTGTTACAGGGCCTGCAATGGCGGTGGAAGTAACGGGTAACGCAGGCATCGTCTCGGAATATGTGTTCCGGGGCGTGCCATCTTCGGACGGTAAGGCTGCAGCGCAGGGCGGCATCGACGCTGCCTGGGAATCGGGTCTTTACGTCGGCACGTGGGCTTCCAGTGTGGACTTTGACGGTGCCGACGGCGTTGAGGTCGATTTCTACGGCGGATACGGCGGCGAGATCGGTGATTTCTCTTACGGCATTGGTGCGACGCTTTACACCTATACCGACGATGCCGATGAGGACTATCAGGAGATCAACCTGAGCGGCGGCTGGAAATGGTTCACCCTCGACTACGCGAAAGGCGAGTACGACGCCTTGGGCGGCCCGGACGTTGATTACGATTTCTGGTCAATCACCGCGGAATACGAAGGCTTTTACGCCAAGTTCGGTTCGCTCGGCGATGACTTGTTTGCCGGCGTGGACAGCGATTACTACGAGGCCGGTTACGGCGGCACGGTGACCGTCGCCGATCAGGATCTGTTTGACTTTTCCATTGCCTGGATCGCCAGCGACAAGGGTCTTTTGATTGGCAGCATGTCTGAGAACCGTCTGGTGTTTGGCGTCACCAAGAGCTTCGACATCCTGAACTAGGAGACACACGCAATGAAACTCATTACTGCAATCATCAAGCCTTTCAAGCTCGATGACGTGCGCCAGGCTGTCGCCGATATAGGCGTGCAGGGCATCACCGCCACCGAAGTTAAAGGTTTCGGCAGGCAACGCGGGCACACCGAACTGTATCGCGGCGCTGAGTACGTCGTGGACTTTTTGCCTAAAACAAAAATAGAGCTCGCGGTCGATGACGACATAGCCGAGCAGGTCATAGAGGCCATCATCAACACGGCGCGTACCGGCAAGATCGGTGACGGCAAAGTGTTTGTCAGCAACCTGGAAGAAGTGATTCGGATCCGCACCGGTGAAACCGGTTCGGAAGCGATCTGATTCCGCGCGATAAATACAGGAGCTTAAAGTGGAACAGGTAACCGAACTCAGCTACGCGCTGGACACATTTTATTTTTTGGTTTGTGGTGCCTTGGTCATGTGGATGGCAGCGGGTTTTACCATGCTCGAAGCCGGACTGGTTCGTGCCAAGAACACCGCCGAGATTCTCACCAAGAACGTGGGTCTGTATGCCATCGCTTGCATCATGTACATGCTGGTTGGCTACAACCTGATGTACCCGGGCGAGCCGATTCTGGATGGCTTCCTCGGTCAGTTCAGTGTGCTCGGCCGTGGCGACAATGCCACTGCAGAGGTACTGGCAAGCGGCGGCGAAACATACTATTCAGGACTGTCGGATTTCTTTTTTCAGGTCGTGTTCGTAGCAACCGCGATGTCCATTGTTTCGGGTGCCGTGGCAGAGCGCATGAAACTGTGGTCGTTTTTTTCGTTCGCGGTTGTGCTGACCGGCTTCATATACCCGATGCAGGGTTACTGGAAGTGGGGCGGCGGCTTTCTTGATGCCATGGGGTTTTCAGACTTCGCCGGTTCCGGCGTGGTGCACATGTGCGGCGCCGCGGCAGCGCTGGCGGGCGTATTGGTGCTGGGTGCCCGTAAAGGAAAATACGGTAAAGACGGCAGCGTCAAAGCTATCCCGGGTTGCAACCTGCCGCTGGCAACACTGGGCATGTTGATCCTCTGGATGGGCTGGTTTGGCTTTAACGGTGGGTCCGAGCTCAAACTTTCCAACGTGGAAGAAGCCAACGCCGTAGCACTGGTGTTTGTGAACACCAACATGGCAGCAGCGGGTGGTTTGGTTGCGGCGCTACTGCTTGCCCGTGCGTGGTTTGGCAAGGCGGATCTAACCATGGCGCTTAATGGGGCACTTGCAGGTCTGGTCGCAATTACCGCTGAACCGCTGACCCCGAGCCCGATGGCAGCAACACTCATCGGTATTGTCGGCGGCCTGCTGGTGGTGCCCGCGATTGTCTTCATGGACCGCTCTTTCAAGATCGATGACCCGGTCGGGGCCATTTCAGTGCACGGGGTGGTCGGCATCTGGGGTTTGTTGGCCGTGCCGCTGACGAACACCGAGGCAACCTTTGGCGCCCAGTTAGCCGGCATCGCCACTATTTTCGGTTGGGTGTTTTTTACCAGCCTGATTGTCTGGCTGGGCATCAAGGCCGTGATGGGTGTGCGCGTCAGCGAAGAGGAAGAATACGAGGGCGTCGATCTCGGCGAGTGCGGCCTGGAGGCCTACCCGGAGTTTGCCAAAACGGGCGATTAGCGCCCTCTCCATAACGCTGGCAGCGGGGTTGAGGGCCCGCTGCCAGCGAGCTAAACCAAAAGGCCGTGGCTTGTTACAGCTGCGGCCTTTTTTTATCTGTTTGTCAGCATTTAGCCGCAGAAGGTCGATTTTAGGGTAAATTTCGCCGATTTTTGTCGATTTTAGTGGTTTGGCGACCCCTTGCGCGTGGCACCTTTTCGGTATCGGGCTTGCCGGGATGTGAAGTGCATCAAGGTGGCAGGCGGGTCCGCCGCCCATAATTGGCGGCATCTGGATGTACTGAGATCGACGAGCAGGGAAGCATGATGGAATTCTACAGAAGCATTAACACCGGTATCGGCGTACTGACCGCAACCCTGTTGCTGGGGCTTGGCGTGTCGGGGACTTTGTCGGCGCAGACTGTCTACAAGTCTGTGGATGATGAAGGTCACGTCGCCTTTACGGATCGCCCTCCGCTGCAGCAGGCAGATGGTGAGCAGCCTCTGGACGTGCTCGAATTGCGAATCCGGTTGACAGATCCCGCGTTGATCGCTGCCAATCGCGAGTCTGCCCAGGCCGACGCACGCGCTAATGGCGTTGCCGAAGATATTCGTGCCAAACATGATTCAGAAGATGCTGCCGAGCTGGCGGCAAAAGAAAAGCAACGTGCTGAAAATTGCGATTTCGCCAAAGCCAGGCTGACCAAATACAGCCAGGTGCGGCGCCTCTATCGCGAAGGCAGCAACGGCGAGCGCGAATATCTGTCTGACGACGAGATCGATACCGAGCGTGCAAATGCCGCGCGTGCTATCGACAAGTGGTGTGGCAACTAAGTCACATGCTACGCAGTTAGCCGACACCGACAACTGCTACCTGCCCGATTTCAGTTCCGCGAGCGCTGTTATCGCGCTGGTATTGATATCTGAACTTGTTGCCCTGGCGCTGACCATCGCGCGCGGCCCTGACCTCGACAGTTTTTTTATCGAACTCGCGCGCTGTTCGCTGATGATGTTGTGGATGACCCTTAGCAGCGCATGCCTCCTGACCTTGCTGCGACCCGTGCTTTCGCGCCGCAACACGGTGGTGGCGACAAGTTTTAGTCTGGGCCTGGTCCTTGCCTGTATCGCCGTGTTGTCCGAAGTTATATACCGCTTCGGCCACTACTTTAGTGCCACACGCATGGTGGACATGAGTAACGTGTTCCCGCCGACGCGTTGGGAATTTCTGGCATCCAACCTTTTACTCGGTTTGCTGGTTGCGGCCGGCGTGTTGCGCTATTTCTACGTGACTCATCAATGGCGCACCAACGTTGAACGCGAGGCGGAATCGCGTATCTCCGCCTTGCAGGCGCGTATACGCCCCCATTTTCTGTTCAACAGTATGAATACCATTGCGGCACTGACTCGCACTGATCCGGCTGCGGCCGAAAGCGCTGTTGAAGATCTGGCCGATTTGTTTCGTGCCTCGCTGAGTAACCCCGGCGAAAGCATCAGTCTCGAGCAGGAGATCGAAGTCGCGCGGGTCTATCAGCGCATGGAAGCGCAGCGGCTTGGCAGTCGACTAACCGTCGACTGGCAACTGGACGATGTTCCGCTGCAAACGCGCATACCCGGGCTGACTATTCAGCCTTTGCTTGAGAATGCCATCTATCACGGCATAGAGCCGCTTGCCGAGGGCGGTGTGATAACTGTGAGGGGCGTGGCTGACGATGACACGGTGACCATCACGGTGACTAATCCGCTGCCGCCCGGTGTTGAGCAGCGTGAAGGCGGGCATCAGCTTGCTCTGGATAATATTCGTCAGCGCCTTCAGTTGGCCTATGGCCCGCGGGCACGCATGGAGGTCGAGCGAGCTGTCGACAGTTTCCGGGTGCTGATCGGATTTCCGCGCTCGTCACAAGTGCCGCTGGCCACTCGCGCGCACACGCTGCAATCTCGTCGGGGTGCTGACTGATGCCGAATGGCGACTTGCGTGTACTGATTGTTGACGACGAAGCGCCCGCTCGCTCGCGGCTTTCCGACATGGTGGGTGATATCGGCGGGTGGTCGGTTGCGGCCGAAGCCGCCAACGGACAAGAGGCCCTGGACAGTGTGGCCGAATTCTCACCGGACGTTGTGTTGCTGGATATCCGTATGCCGGGCATGGACGGCGTTGAAGTTGCCAGCCACCTGTCGACCTTGCCGCTGCCGCCGGCGGTCGTCTTTACGACTGCGTACGATGAGTATGCGGTCAGCGCTTTTGAGGCGAACGCCGTCGGGTATCTGCTTAAACCGGTTCGCCGGGAGCGCCTGTTAAAAGCGTTGGAGCGGGCTGCCCGCATTAATCGCTGGCAACTGGCGGATCTGGTCAATACCGCGCCGGAGTTATGTGCCCGAGCCAACATATCGGTCACCAGCGGCAATCGTATACGTCTGGTCAGCGTTGCTGACGTGATTTCTTTTCATGCCGATCAAAAGTACGTGCGCATGGTTCACAGCGGTGGCGAGGACATTATTGAAGATTCGCTCAAGACGCTGGAGCAGGAATTCGCTGCCGACTTTGTGCGGGTGCATCGTAACTCACTGGTACGTGTCAGCATGATTGAGGAGTTTTCTCGCGACGTATCGGGCCTCTACCAAATTCGCATGCGCAACTCTGCAACCCCCTTAGCTGTTAGTCGTCGCCACGTCAGTCAGGTGAAAAAGCGCCTTAGCTGAATTCGCTTGCGCCGCACGCAATCCGGCCGCCGCTGCCTTTTACTTCTGAAATCACGCGTACACCGTGGCAGAATGGAGTGTCGCTAACAGACTGAGCAGGCTTGCGCCATGACCCCGCCCGATCCGCAATCAGACTCGGAAGAACACTCGGCCGGCACCCCCGTTGCCACTGCCGCGCAAGCGGAGCAAGCCAATACCGGGCAAGCCAGTACCGGGCCAGCAAAAGCCGGACAATCCAGGCCAGCATCGTCATCCGGCGGCCTGGCGATCGCGGCGACGGTGCTGGCGCTGGCAGCAATAATCGCGGCCGGGTATGGCCTCTGGCAATTGCAGGGGCTGCAGTCTTTGCCTGCAAAATTGCAAAGCGATGCCGGGCGCGTGGAACGATTGCGAGCCGATGTCGAGCGCCGGCAGGACAATTTATCCGCGCAGACCCAGGCCAATGCGGCAGCGCTTGCAGATATGCAGGTTGCGCTGGCTGAAGCTGTCGCCGCGACTGCTGATGCAGACATGCAAATCGATGCATTGGCAAAACGTGTTACAGAATTTACCGGCGACGACGCGGCACGCCGTAACAGCTTTTTGCGTGCAGAGGCTTTGTACTATTTGCGCATTGCTAACGCTCGCGTACTGCTCGCACACGACCCGAGTACCGGCGCCAGGGCGCTGCAACTTGCCGATGAAAAGCTGTTGGAGACGGGTGACCCCGCTTTAACTCCGGTGCGCGCAAAACTCAGCGAGGAGCTCATTGCGCTGAGGGCGATACCGCAGGTGGACGTGCCGGGCATAAGTTTCCGTTTGCAGTCGTTGGCCGCCCAGGTAAACGACTGGCCGCTGTCCAATCCGGTGCCGGAGAGTTTTAATACGGGGCTGCCTGGGGTTGCAGAGGTTGCCGGGGATGATGCGTGGTCGCGGCTGAAAGACACGGTAACGAGCGCGTTTCGCAGCATCGTCAGCATCCGTGAAAGCGAGGTTGCTCCTGATGTGCAATTGAGCGCAGCGCAGCAGGCGCTGGTTATCGAAAGTGTGCGTGCAGAATTGCAGCTTGCACGTTTGACCTTGATCAGCGGCAATACACAACTTTATGCGCAGTCGTTACAGCGTGTTGTTGCGCAGATACCTTTGTACTTTGATCAACAGGCCAGCGCCGTGCAGGCGGCACTGATCACGCTGAATGAGCTGCAGACCTTAGAAATGCCGGGTGAATTACCCGACGTATCCGGTTCGCTGCAGCTGCTGCTGGCCGCAGAAAACCAAAGCGTGGGCGGCGGCTCGCAGCAGTGAAAAGCGGCTTACTTCTGATTCTTGTGCTGGCGCTCGGCGCCCTGACTGCGAACTACCTGCTGCAGGACAACGGCTACGTACTGATCAATTTTCGTGGCTACATCATTGAAATGTCCGTACCGGTGCTGGCATTTCTGCTGATTATTGCCTATGTCGCGATTCGATTACTTATTCGTATCTGGCGTGCGCCCCGTCAGCTCGGTGAGGCGGCCGCTCGCCGCCGTGTGCGCAAAGCAGGGGAGCGCATTACGCAGGGTTACATCGAAATTGGTCAGGGCAATTTCGCCCGTGGCGAGAAATTGCTGACCAAGGGCGCCCGCAACAGCGAGACCCCGTTGCTGAATTACCTGGCGGCGGCACGTGCTGCCCAGGCGCAGGGCGATACCGAGCGACGCGATAACTGGCTTGCTATGGCCGGCGAGCAGGAGCCGCGAGCCAGAGAAACGGTGCTGCTGACTAAAGCGCAATTGCAGCTGGATGCCGGCGAGCAGGATGCGGCGGGTAATACACTCAAAGAAGTATTGGGCCTTTCGCCGCGTAATCCGGAAGCGCTGCGCATGCAGGCGGAGATTAACGTTGCGCAGCAGAACTGGGCTGCGCTCGAAAGCGCGCTGCCGCTGTTACGCAAGCTGGGCAAAATGTCGAACGCAACGCTGGATCATTGGACGGTGCAGTGCTGGAGTGCGTTGTTAAGAAACTGCGGTGGTGAAAAAGCGCGCATCAACTCCCTTTGGAAAGGCGTCCCACGGCATTTGCGCGATGATTCCGAATTGATTGCGGCGCGTGCAGTCGCGTTGGTGGCCGCCGGTGATGCGGGCAAAGCCGAATCGGTGTTGCGCAGTGCTCTCAATCAGGCATGGCACGAGGCTCTGATTGTTGCCTACGGTCAGCCGGAATTACCGGCAGCTGCGGAGCGACTCAAGCGGGTAGAGAACTGGTTGCGCGAGCGCCCGGAAGACCCGCTATTGCTGCGCGTGGCCGCGCGACTTTGCGTGGCAACCGAATTGTGGGGCAAGGCGCGCAGTTACTATGAATCGAGCGTAGCCATTCGTCCGGAGCCCGGCACATGGCACGAGCTTGGCCAGTTGTTGCAGCAACTCGGCGACAAGGAAGGCGCTTTTTCTGCCTACCAGAAAGGTCTGACTCAGGGGCGTGCCGGTGCTGATATCTTGCGGTTGCCCGACCCGAAGTTGGGCGAAGACTCAGGGGCGCGCGGCGCGTGAGTTCAGCCAGTCGGTAAGTGGCCCCCATTCTTCCTGATCGGGCCAGGATAAATAATCCGGCAGTTCGTGTATGCCAAGCCCGCGGGTATAGGCACGAATGTAATTTTGCGCTTCGCGCAGCGTGGCGATGTACGGCACTTTGATTGCGGCCAGAAATTCATCCAGTTCGTCAAAAATAAGCGTGCCTTCGCGGACCCGATTGGCGACCACGGCGATTTTTACTTTACGACTTTTCACCGTGGGCGTGGCACGCAGTTCAGTAATGAATTTTTCCACCGCGCGCATATCAATAAGCGATGGCAGCACGGGGATTAAAATGGTTTCTGCGTGGTGCAACAGATTGGTTAGCTCTTTGCCATGTGAGCGCGCTGGCGCATCAATAATGACCACATCGGTGTCGCGTGCCAGATGTTTAAGGCCATCCTTGTGACCCGCAAGACCTGCAATCGGCGGTCGTTTCGCGGGTCGCTGTGCCAACCAGTCGAGACTGGATTCCTGAGGGTCGTAATCCGCCAGGGCCACTTTTTGGCCCTGTTTGGCGTAGTAGCTGGCTAGATTAGTGGCCAGCGTGCTCTTGCCGCAACCGCCCTTGGGGTTGAGAACCATGATGTGTCGCATGGGTTGTCTCCGCGCGGATCTGTCCGCTATTTATCTAGTGCTTTTATTGGATGGCTTTATACTTGAGGCCGGTATCTTCTCATTTAACAGAATATTTTCAACGCATCGTGACCATATGCAGCTGAGCTTCACCAAAATGCATGGGCTGGGCAACGATTTTGTCGTGCTCCGGGGCGTGCCCGTGCCTTCTGCCGAGGTGATCCGCCGTCTGGCTGATCGCCGCACCGGCATTGGCTTTGATCAGCTGCTTTGGCTGGATGAGCCGCACAGTGAGGATGCCGATATTTTCTACCGCACCTTCAATTCGGACGGGGGTGAGGCCGCTCAGTGTGGCAACGGCGCACGCTGTATCGCGCGGTATGTCGCGGGGGACAACCGGGACAGTGACCGCATCTGGCGGCTCGAATTTCCGGGTGGTTTCGTCAATGCCCGGTTGCAAAGCGATGGCGACATCGCCGTGGAGCTTGTCGAACCGGTATTCGAACCGGACAAGGTGCCGTTTCTGGCACCGGAAGGCAGACAGGATACCTACGCCGTGGAAGTCGGTGGTGGAGTTGTGGAACTGGCCGTTGTGTCCATGGGGAATCCCCATGCTGTGATTCAGGTGCCGGATGTTGTCAGCGCGCCGGTTGCGCAGCTCGGGCCGCTGCTTGAAAGCCATGAGCGGTTCCCTAACCGTGCTAACATCGGTTTCATGCAGGTTACGGGTCCTGCGCATATCCGCCTGAGGGTTTTTGAGCGCGGAGTGGGTGAAACCAGCGCGTGCGGTACCGGTGCCTGTGCGGCAGTAGCTGTCGGACGCGTCGCCGGATTACTGGGCGATGATGTGACGGTTGCATTGCCGGGAGGCGAGCTCAGAGTTCGCTGGCCGGGCGAGGGTGCGCCCGTTTGGTTAATCGGGGAAGCTGTGCGGGCTTTCGACGGGGTTGTCGCGATATGACGAGTGCTAACAAGCCGCAGGTGGTGAATGTCGAGCTAACTGCAGAAGAAGTGGTTGATTACCTGCAGGCGCATCCTGAGTTTTTTGAGCAGCACCAGAGCTTGCTGGACAGGCTGCGCATTCCTCACCGTACCGGCGGCGTCGGTGCCGTTTCGCTGATCGAGCGACAGGTCGCAACCTTAAGGAAGAAGAACCAGCAGCTGGAGCGCAAGTTGCGCGATCTGGTGGATATCGCCCGCACAAATGATGAACTGGCCGACAAAGTGCATGTACTGGCAACCGCCCTAATGGCTGCCGGAAGCCGCACGCATGTTGTTGAAGTTGCAGAAGAAATGCTGCGCAGCTCATTCAATGCCGATCAGTCGGTGCTGGTGTTGTTCGAGTGGACGGACGGTGAGTTTGACGAATTTATCCGCCACGGTCGTTTTTTGCGCACCGTGTCGCGAGACGATACTGCGTTGAGCCCGTTCAAAACTTTTCTTAAGGGCAGTGAATCGCGTTGCGGAAAAATTCGCGACACGCAGCGTAAATTTTTATTTGCCGACGATGCCGATGATATCGGCTCTGCAGCCCTGGTGCCTTTGGGTGAAAATGCGTCGAGTGGCTTTCTTGCCATTGGCAGTCGTGACGCTGAGTATTTTAATCCCGGCATGAGTATGGATTTCCTGGGGCGCCTCGGTGACCTGCTGGGCTGCGCTCTGGCGGTGCGCTGAACGCACCCGGGTGCGCGACCGGCCCGGTACCGGTCAGGAGTACCTGCATGGACAGCAATCAATGGCAGCTGGCAGAAGACTTTCTGCGGCATTTGCGAACTGAACGTCGTTTGTCTCCGCACACGGTCGCCGCCTACCGTCGTGATCTCCTCTGCCTGCAATCCTTTTGTGACAAGCAGGGCATTGCTTCATGGGGCGAGATGCGCGTGCACAATCTGCGTCGTTATGCCGCTACCGAATTCGCATCAGGTTTGAGTCCGCGCAGTGTGCAACGGCGGTTGTCGGGCGCGCGGATGTTCATGCGATATTTAATCCGTGAAAATCACATCAAGAGTAATCCGGTGGTCGAGGTGGTTGCACCCAAAGCTCCGCGGCGACTGCCCGATACCCTCGACGCCGAGCAGATGGCGCTGCTGATGAAAATCAGTGGTGACGAGCCGACGGATCTTCGCGACCGTGCCATCATGGAGTTGTTGTATTCATCGGGTTTGCGTCTGGCAGAACTGGTTGGGCTCGAAGTCGATGCCATCAACCAGGGCGAAGGCACGGTGCGGGTGCTCGGCAAAGGCGGCAAAGAGCGCATCGTCCCGGTCGGCCGTTATGCCCTGCAGGCGGTTAGCGACTGGCGGCGTGTGCGGGCTAACTTGGCTAATGCGGAGGAGTCGGCCTTGTTCGTTGGCAGCCGCGGCAGACGGATCAGCCCGCGGTCGGTTCAGGCCATGGTCAAACGCCGCGCGGCTGAGGCGGGCCTGCCCCAGCGCGTGCATCCGCATCTGTTTCGACACACCTTCGCGACCCATTTGCTGGAATCCTCCGGTGACCTGCGTGGGGTGCAGGAAATGTTGGGTCATGCGGATATCAGCACCACCCAGATATATACACACCTTGATTTTCAGCATTTAGCCCAGATATACGATAAAGCACACCCCCGAGCGCAGCGGGTCAGGAAAAACGGATCAGCGCAAATAACGATAAGACAAAGCAGGGCTTTCACATGGAACAGTATCGCGGGACCACCATCGTATCGGTGCGTCGCAACGGCGTTGTCGCCATTGCCGGCGACGGACAAGTCAGCATGGGCAGCACCATTATGAAAGGCAACGCACGCAAGGTTCGTACCCTGGCGGGCGGGCGGGTGCTAGCCGGTTTCGCCGGCGGCACGGCGGATGCTTTCACGTTGTTTGAGTTGTTCGAAGCCAAGCTGGAGCAATACGGCAATCTGACCCGGGCCGCGATTGAACTGGCCAAAGACTGGCGCAGCGATCGGCGTTTACGCCGTCTGGAAGCGTTGCTTTGTGTAGCCGATGCTGAAGCCTCGCTAATTGTTTCGGGCAACGGTGATGTTATTCAGCCCGAAGACGACCTTATGGCGATTGGTTCGGGCGGTTCTTATGCGCAAGCTGCCGCGCGTGCTTTGCTCGACAATACTGAGCTGGGCGCCGAAGAGATTGTTCGCAACGCGCTGAAAATTGCCGCGAGCATCTGCGTGTATACCAATGAAAATATCGTGGTGGAAACACTGCCAACCCGCTAGCTGCTCACCGCTCTCAGTTATCAGGATTACTCATGTCACAAATGACCCCCCGTGAAATTGTCCAGGAACTGGACAAACACATTATTGGTCAGGATCAGGCCAAACGCTCTGTTGCGATAGCGCTGCGTAACCGCTGGCGGCGCATGCAGGTCGCAGAAGAACTGCGCAACGAAATCACCCCCAAGAACATCCTGATGATGGGCCCCACCGGTGTCGGTAAAACCGAGATCGCGCGGCGCCTGGCCAAGCTGGCCAACGCGCCCTTTATCAAGGTTGAAGCCACCAAATTCACCGAGGTGGGTTATGTGGGAAGGGAGGTGGACAGCATTATTCGCGACCTGACCGATGTCGCCGTCAAGCTGACGCGCGAACTGGAGATGGAAAAAGTGAAGCATCGCGCCGAGGACGCCGCGGAAGATCGAGTCCTGGATGCGCTGTTGCCGCCACCCGCGCATAGCGAAGCGACTGAAAACGAGACCCGGCAGAAGTTTCGCAAGATGCTGCGCGAGGGCAAGCTGGACGACAAGGAAATCGAAATTGAGGTGCAGTCACCGCAGATAGGTGTCGAGATTATGGCGCCGCCGGGCATGGAGGAGATGACCAGCCAGCTGCAGGGCATGTTTCAAAGCATGGGTCAGGGGCAAACTCAGGAACGTAAGTTGCGCGTCAGGGACGCATTGAAGCTACTCGTCGAAGAAGAGGCGCACAAACTGGTCAACGAGGATGATATTAAAGAGTCGGCGCTGGATGCGGTTGAGCAAAACGGTATTGTCTTCATTGATGAGATCGATAAAGTTGCCCGGCGTGCCGATACGCAGGGCGCGGATGTATCCCGCGAGGGCGTGCAGCGTGATTTGTTGCCTCTCGTTGAGGGCTGCACCGTCAACACCAAGTACGGGATGATCAAAACCGACCATATATTGTTTATCGCCTCTGGTGCCTTTCATCTGTCCAAGCCGTCCGACCTGATTCCGGAATTGCAGGGCCGGCTGCCTATACGCGTCGAACTGAATGCCCTGACCAGTGAAGACTTCGTAAGAATACTCACCGAGCCGGATGCCTCCCTGACCGAGCAGTACACGGCTTTGATGCAAACGGAGGGCCTGAAGCTGACCTATACCAAAGACGGTGTGCAGCGCATCGCTGAGGTGGCGTTTCAGGTGAACGAGCAAACCGAAAATATCGGTGCGCGGCGTTTGCACACGGTGATGGAGCGCCTGCTTGAGACCGTGTCGTACGAGGCGGCAGACCGCAGCGGTCAGGAAACAGTTATTGATGCGGCCTATGTTGACGAGCATCTGGGTGCGTTGGCGCAGGATGAGGATCTTTCGCGCTACATCCTTTAGACGCAAAGCCGACATATAATCGCTCTGTGAATAACGAAAACAACGACACCACTCACTTCGGTTACGAGACTATCGCCAGCAGCGCGAAGGCTGATCGTGTGCGCGCGGTATTCGATTCAGTCGCTTCCCGCTACGACGTCATGAACGACCTGATGTCCGTCGGTATGCACCGGTTCTGGAAGGCATATATGCTCGCGCGCACCGGGTTGCGGCCGGGGCAGCAAGCGCTGGACGTGGCGGGCGGCACCGGTGATATCACGGCGGGTTTAGCCAGACAGGTGGGGCCCGGGGGCCACGTTTTTCATACCGATATCAATGCAGCTATGCTGGCCGTGGGCAGTGACCGGTTACTTGATAAGGGTCTTGCCGGCAATATCACGTCACTGGTTGCCGATGCCGAAGCATTGCCCTTCGATACCGGTTCCATGCACTGCGTTACCATCGCTTTCGGTTTACGCAATGTCACCGACAAGCAGCAGGCGTTGCATGAAATGGCGCGGGTGACGCGTCCCGGCGGCCGCGTGCTGGTGCTGGAGTTTTCCAGGCTGGTCATTAAATGGCTGGAGCCTGTTTACGACACGTATTCTTTCAAGGTACTGCCTGCACTGGGGAAACTGGTGGCCGATGATGCCGACAGCTACCGTTATCTGGCCGAGTCCATCCGTATGCACCCGGATCAGCAGACACTGAAAGGCATGATGGAAATTGCCGGCCTGGAGGATTGCCGTTATCACAACCTGAGTGGCGGAGTTGTGGCGCTGCATGTGGGATACAAGTATTGAATGGAACAACATTCCCTTATTAAAGAGCTGGCGGCCAGATTCGCCGATGGCCCCGCCGCCATCTTGCTGAAACGCGGTGTTGAGCAATCGACCACAGCGGCCGGCATGTGTGAACGTCTGGAAGGCAAAACCCTGCAGATACTGCCCGGGAGTGATGCACTGGCGGCCTACTTTGTGGTTGCAGACCGGCAGTTGCGGCTGTGTCCGGGCATTGCAGCAACGCCGGACGCCACGTTATCAGGGTCGCCTGTCAGTCTCGCACGAATGTCCGGCAGTGATCCTGAGGCCGTTATACGTGAAGGTGCTGTCAGGGTGACGGGTGACACCGAGGTCGCCGAGCAATTTCGCTATTTGTTGCAGTTGGTGCGTCCCGATTGGGAAGAATTGCTTTCCAGAGCTACCGGTGATGTCGTGGCGCATGAGATCGGCAATGTCGCGCGAAGTGTCTGGAGCTGGGCTGCTCAAGCCCGGCGGAGTGTTGGCCGTAGCGTTGGCGAATACCTCACGGAGGAAGCTGCAGCATTGGCGACAGCCGTCGAGATTGAAGAATTTTGTGCTGATGTCGACGAGTTAACCGCCGCGGTCGATCGCCTGGAAGCACGCCTGAAATGGCTGGGCGAGCAAATTGCCACCGCCCGGAATAGCTGATGGCAGGTTTCGGGGCAGAAGAACAATAACCATGCGATTAAGGCTGCTGTTCAGGTTGTTGGCAATACAGCGCGTGCTGGTAAAGCACGGGCTGGATGATCTGATTGCATCGGTTCATTTGTTGCGGCCGTTCCGTTTTATTTTTCTGTTGTCGCCGTGGACCTGGGGGCAGCGCAAATCTGACAAGCCGCGGGCAGTGCGTATCCGCGAAGCATTGCAGGAACTTGGCCCTGTTTACGTCAAGTTCGGTCAGTCCGTTTCTACCCGTCAGGACATACTGCCACCGGATATTGGTCTTGAATTGGCCAAACTGCAGGACAAGATGCCGCCGTTTTCCGGAGCGGAAGCGCTGGCGCAAATACAGGCCATATACGGTCGGCCTGCAAACGAGATTTTTGCGGAGTTTAATCCGGCAGCACTGGCCGCAGCATCCATTGCGCAGGTGCATGTAGCGCGCTTGCACAGCGGCGAGGAAGTTGTCGTGAAGCTGCTGCGCCCCGGCGTGCGGGCCGAGATCGAGCGGGATCTGGAAGTCATGTACGCAATCGCGGGCATGGCCCGTCGATACTGGAAAGAAGCGCGCCGCTTGCGTCCGGTCGAAGTGGTCGCGGAGTATGAAAAGACCGTGCTGAACGAACTGGACCTGATGCGCGAGGCCGCAAACGCGTCACAGCTGCGGCGTAATTTTCAGGGCTCGGACATGCTGTATGTCCCGGAAGTTTACTGGGATTACTGCCGGCCACGCGCCATGGTGATGGAGCGCATACACGGAGTGCCCATAAGCGATATGGACACGCTGCGTCGGGCAGGTACCAACATACCTAAACTTGCCGCGAATGGCGTTGAGATCTTTTTTACGCAATGTTTCAGGCACAACTTCTTCCATGCCGACATGCATCCGGGCAATATTTTTGTTGATATCACCGACCCGGCCAATCCCAAGTATGCCGCCGTCGATTTCGGCATTATCGGTACTCTGGATGATCGCGACCGCCGTTATCTGGCCGAAAATTTTATGGCGTTTTTTGATCGCGATTATCATCGTGTTGCCCGCTTGCATGTGGATTCCGGTTGGGTTCCGGCCAGTACCCGGGTGGATGAATTCGAGTCGGCCATACGCACCGTGTGTGAGCCTATTTTTAACAAGCCGCTAAAGGAAATTTCCTTTGGACAGGTGCTGATTCGCTTGTTCAGTATCGCGCGCTCTTTTGATATGCAAGTGCAGCCACAACTCGTGCTGCTGCAAAAAACACTGTTAAATATTGAAGGGCTGGGGCGACAGCTCTATCCCGAGCTCGATTTGTGGCAGACAGGCGCGCCGGTGCTGCGCGAATGGATGGAAGAGCGCACCGGGCCTAAAGCCATGGTGCGGCGCATACGCGCAGAGTTACCGGAGATTAGGTACGTGGTTGACCGATTGCCCGTAGTCGTTCGCAAGCTGATGGACCGGGTTGATCAGGATGAGAAGCCGCTGGGCCCCGACAAAGCCATGCTGCGAAGCTGGGCGCGCAGCCGCTATTTCGGTTTTGCAGGTGCGGTCATGCTGTTTGCGGGCGCGGCATTGCTGGCTTTCGCTGCCTCCCCGGTATGGCCGGGATGGGTGCTGGGTGCGGCGGGTCTGGGGCTTTTATACGCCGGCCGGCCCCAGCCATAGTCTTTCCTCCGTATATTTTCCGGCGAGCATTTTCTAGTAGTATCACCCCCCTAACGTTTGAACCGAGCACCGAGGAAGCACGAATGAGTCGCATAGATCGCGCCAACCAGATGATGGCAGACGAAGAAGAGGCCAAAATAGACCTGACGCCAATGTTGGACGTGGTTTTTATCATGCTGATCTTTTTTATTGTTACCGCAACATTTGTGAAAGAGATCGCGCTGGACGCCAACAAGCCGCCGGATGTCGAAGTCAGTACAGAGAAGTCCGACTCTATCACGCTTGTCATTTGCGCCAACGACGATATTCAGCTTGACCGCTTGCGTATTGACAAGCGTGCCGTTGCTGCGCAGATCATCCGCCGCAAAGCCGAGAACCCTAAAGCAAGCATTGCTGTGGTGGCGCATCCCAAGTCGACTGCTGACACACTGGTCAGCGTAGTGAATTCCATTAAGGAAGCCGGTATTGATGTTTCGGTGCCGATCAACGAGTCGGCTGCGGGCTGTAACTGACCGGTTCCAACTGGTTTAGTCAGGCGAATGTCCTCCACTGATTATTTCGCCGGTGCCGCTTTTGGCGGCCCGGCGTGGTTACGGTGGGCGATGCTCGCTGTGATTGTTATTGGCGTGGGGTTGGGCGGCGTGTTTTTTGCCGCACGTGCGAATCACGATCCAAAAATTTACAGCCCTCGTCTGGCATGGATTCGAGCCTGGCTTTACTACTGTTTTGTGCTGCTGTTCAGCTGGGTCAGCGGTGCACTGGGCTACGTCCTGACGAACCCGCTGATCCCGGCAGGGCGCAGCAGTGACGCGGTCTGGCTCGCGCTGGTGGCTCTGTGCTGGGCGGTGTCCATATGGGGCTACGTGTATTGGTGGCCACGGGGGACGCTGACGCATGGCCGCAAGCTTTATTTGTTGCCAGCGTTGTTTCACGGCGTGATGTGGGGTTTGTGCGCCGGCCTGCTGTACCTTTCCATGTACGCAATGCTCGAGCAGTTTAAATTTCCGGGTATCGTGAATGCTCTGTTGCTGGTCGGCGTATTGTCGGCGTACAACCTCAATTATCAGGTGGGTTGGTGGGATATTTTTGTTTCGCCGCCGCACAATCTGCGCGCGACCAACAACGGCAAGGTTGCGTTTGCGCATCAGCCCTTTTTGATAACATCGCTGGCGCTGCTGGTGATGTATGGCGACGGTGGCATGTACGTCTTGTTGACGGTCTTTGCCATGGCGTGTTCGGCTGTTGCCATGCGTTTTCCGGCGCCGTGGGCCGATTACAGCCCTGAGGTTTCGCGTCAGACCGCCATGGGTGAATGAGATGGCACATCCGGATGAAGTACTGGAGTTCTGGTTTGCAGAGACACTCGAGTCGCCCCAGGCCGCTCAGGCCAGAAGTTCGTTCTGGTTTGGCAATGATGCGGCCACCGACAGCCTGATCTGGGAGCTATACGGCGATACGGTAACGGATGCCGCGGCTGGCCATTATGATGACTGGCTGCAGACTGCCCGCGGCCGTCTGGCACTGATCATTGTGCTTGATCAGTTTCCCCGCAATATTTTTCGCGGCACCGCCGAGGTCTACCGCTACGATCCGATAGTCATCGCGCTGGCGCAGGCGGGCGTGGCGCTCGGCCAGCTGGCCGGCCTTACTGTTCCCGAGCAGGCGTTTTTTCTGATGCCCTATCAGCACAGCGAGGATCTGGACGTGCAGCGTTCTGGTGTTGCGCTGATGCAGGCGATGGTCAGCGAGTCGCCACCAGAGTGGCAGGCTGTTGCCCGGAATTTTGCTGATTTTGCGGTTAAACACATGGACATCGTTGAGAGCTATGGCCGTTTCCCGCACCGTAACAAAGTGTTGGGCCGTCACACCACGGAGGACGAGGCCCTGTTTCTGAGTAAAGGCGGCGAAACTTTCGGTCAGGCCGGCTAAAACCCTTGTAAACATTGACGTTCAGGTGGGTCGGTGCGCGGCCAGCTTTCTGGTAGCATGAGCGCCCCCAAGACCGCAGGAGACGGTTCGTTGCGTTCGTTGTTAAGAGCCAAAATTCACAAAGCCACGGTAACTCAGGCCGACCCTGATTACATAGGCAGCATCACGATCGACAAGGATTTGCTCGATCTTGTTGACCTGTGGGCGAATGAAAAAGTGCTGGTTGCCAGCAACACATCCAGCGCCCGTTTGGAAACTTATGTGTTGGAAGGCACGCGCGGTTCAGGGAAAATCTGCATGAACGGTCCGGCGGCGCATATGATAGGGGCGGGCGAAGAAGTCGTTATCATGGCATTCGAATACACGGACAAACCCGTCAGGCCTAAAGTTATATTGGTGGATGATGACAACCGCTTTGTCCGTTATCTGGCCGAAGAAGAAGACCAAAAACTCTAACGTTTATTTGCGCGTAATTTTATGGCATCGGGTATAGATCAATTATTGGCCGAGCAGGGTGTTGCGCTGCGTGATTTTGCGCTGACTTTTGCCCGCATGATTGCTGCCATGGCTGTTGATCCGCACGGATACTTTGAAAAGAAATATGCCGCCCGCATAGAGAGTGCCCGCAGCGAGCAAGAAATAAACGGCGTTCTGATCCAACTGGTGCAGTGGGTGGCCAGTACGTCCATCAGCGATGACGAGCGAGCGCGGCTCGATCAACAGCTTGCGCAACAGGGGTTCCTGTCTGTGCATGAGCTGCGTACCCGGCTGTTGCCCTGATTTTTTCAATTTCCGGCTTTGATGTATTGGCGCGCCCGGTCGCTGCCGCATACTATTAACTCATGAACTCCCTGCTTCGATACGGCGCGATATTTATCGGCGCCTTGCTGTCATTACTGCTGATACTGACTCTGGCAGTGGTGCTGTTCGTCGATCCGAACGACTACCGCGACGACATCCTCAATGCGTTGAGTGAAGAGACCGGCCGTGAATTTTCCATGGATGGCGATATAGAGCTTGGCGCTTTCCCGTGTTGCAGCCTGCGTCTGAATTCCGTTTCTGCCGGTAACCCCACTAGTTGGCAGGAGAAGCGTTGGCGCGAATCCGATTTTATGCGTGTGGCCAGTGCTGATCTCAGCTTACAGCTCTGGCCTTTGCTGACGCGTGGGGAATTGCGTATCGGTCAGGTTACTCTGGACGGGCTGTCGGTCAATCTGATCAGCCGCAAGGACGGATCGGTCAACTGGGAATTTACTGCTGCGGGCGACGACAGCCCGGACGACGTGCGCGATGAGGAACCGGGCGCACCTGCCCGATCCTCCGCCGCGCTGAATATCGACGGGATCGTCGTCCGCGATGCCGAGGTGCGCTACAGCGATCTCGCTGCCGGCGATAGCATCCAGCTTGCCGAGCTTGATTTTTCCGCAGGGCGGATCGTGTTCGGCGAGCCGACTGACATAAGGCTGTCGTTGCTCGCTGCCGGCCTGTTGCCGGAACAGCCGGTGCGCCTTGAGCTTGAGGCTGCAGCGGTACTTAGCGCCGACGGCAACCAGGCGGAGTTGCGTGATTTGGCAATTCAGCTTGATGCCACCCGCATTACGGGCTGGGTAAAGCTGCTTGACCTGCAATCTGAGAAGCTGGCTTTTGAACTAAAGGTTGATCGTCTCGATGCGGATGCATACCTTGCGGCGGAGTCAGGCGCGGAGGATACCAACGCCGCTGCGTCAAACATCAATGATGAACGCATTGATGTTCCGGCGGACACGCTGCGCACCCTCAATGTTAACGGCAACATCAATATTGCCGAGCTGATATTCGAAGGCGCGCAGCTGGCGGACGTGAATGTCACTGTGGCCTCTGGTGGCGGCGCGCTGCGGCTGCACCCGCTGACGGCAACACTTTACGGCGGCAGTTACGCCGGCGATGTCCGTCTGGATGTTCGGGGCAGCAAGCCAAAGCTTGCGGTTGATGAAAAACTGACCGGCATCACGCTCGCCGAATTGCTGGCAGACACGGCTGATATGGAAAACCTGGCCGGTTTCGGCAATTTGCGTATAACGGCGAACGGTCGTGGCGACACGGTCGGCGAACTGCTGAAGAGTCTGAGCGGCGATGCGGCCTTCGAATTGCAGCAGGGCATGTATCGCGGTGTGGATCTTTGGTACGAGGTTCGCAAAGCCCAAGCGCTGATCAAACAGACAGAACCCCCGCCCAGGCCCGATAATCCCCGCACGGAGCTTAGTGAGTTTTCCGGTACGCTCAAATTTGCCGACGGGCAGGCGAGCAACCAGGACTTTAAGGCGACGTTACCCTTTATGCGCCTGACCGGGGCAGGCAACATCAACCTTGTCGATGCTGTGATGGATTACCGTTTGCAGGCGCGCGTTGTCGATACGCCGGGTCTTGTTGATTCGCCGGATGTCGATTCACCCGCTGCAGACGAGTCGGCCGATACCGCTGATACGGTCAGCCAGCTAAAAGGGCTGACCATACCGATCAATGTGAAGGGTCCGATCGACGACCCCAAGGTGGGGGTTGATTTGGGTGATCTCTTAAAAGACACCGTTACAGAGAAAGCGCGCGAACGCCTTGAAGACAAAATAAAGAAGAAACTTAAGTTATTTGACTAACGCGCATCATAATTTCGCTAACCGTTTACTGGCCTGGTGGGACGTGCACGGGCGACGGGATTTGCCCTGGCAGAAAAACCCTGGTTCGTACCGCGTGTGGGTGTCGGAAATCATGCTGCAACAGACCCAGGTTGCCACCGTCGAGGGCTATTTCGAGCGCTTCACGAAGAGGTTTCCCAGCATTGCGGAACTCGCCGCAGCCAGCGACGATGAGGTGCTGCATCACTGGTCGGGCTTGGGTTACTACAGCCGCGCTCGTAATCTGCACAAAGCAGCACGAATGGTGATGGATAAATACGGCGGCGAATTGCCGCAGCAACTGGATCAGCTGGTTGCCTTGCCCGGAATAGGGCGATCCACGGCAGGCGCGATTCTGGCGCTGTCAGCAGGGCAACGCCAGCCCATACTCGACGGCAACGCGAAGCGGGTTCTGGCGCGGTACTTTGCGGTCGAAGGGTGGCCCGGCACAACTGCAAACCTGAAGCAATTGTGGGCACTGGCGGAACAATGTACGCCGCAGCAACGCGTGGCGAATTACACGCAGGCCATTATGGACCTGGGCGCAACCCTGTGTCGGCGGTCGCGGCCCGCTTGCGATGCATGTCCGCTTAATAAAGGTTGCAAGGCGCTGGCGACCGGCCGTGTTGCCAGTATCCCGGGCGCCAGGCCCAAAAGAGCGCGCCCGCGCCGTTCAGCGGTGCTGCTGATGGCGCGACGGGGCGAATGCGTGCTGCTGGAGAAACGCCCCCCGCAGGGTATCTGGGGCGGTCTGTGGAGCTTTCCGGAGTTTGCCGATCAGGCCGCTGCCGAAAGCTGGGCCGGGCTGCATCTGGGTGCTGAGCGCGTTGCGGGCCGAGATTGGCCCGCGGTCGCGCACAGCTTTAGTCATTTTGATTTCGATATGCAGCCGCTGGAAGTGTCTGTACCCGGGCCGGCAACCGCCGGTGTCATGGAAGGTGACGGGTGGCTCTGGTATAACACTCGCTCACCGCAGGCTGCCGGACTGGCAGCGCCCGTTTCCCGGTTGCTGGCCGAGATTAAAGAGCCCACAAGCAGAGAGTCATGAGTCGAACCGTTCAGTGCATATTGCTCAATGAAGAAAAGCCCGGGCTGGATCGCCCGCCGTATCCGGGTGACCTGGGCCGCCGTATTTTTGAGCAGGTGTCGCAGGAGGCTTGGCGGCAGTGGCTGGCGCACCAGACCATGCTTATTAATGAGTACCGCCTGGTGCCGATTGAACCCAAGGATCGGGCCTTTCTGGAGAAGGAGATGGAGAAGTTCTTTTTTGGCGACGGCTCCGAGCCGCCGCAGGCATTTGTACCCAAGTAGGCTTATCGTCAGCCCTTGCTTGACTCACCGCGGGCGCGTGGGTCTAATACGCCCCGCCTCTCTATGGCCAGGTAGCTCAGTTGGTAGAGCAGCGGACTGAAAATCCGCGTGTCGGTGGTTCGATTCCGCCCCTGGCCACCACTTACTCCATTGACGATTGCCTTGCCTTAACTGCAACCCCCTCGCGGCGTAATCTGAAACCATTTTTTATAACCCGCTTCACACGGCTTTCCAGAGCCTGTTGATCAGGGTGGCCCGGCGTGATGGTGATCAGTCGGACCCGGCCATCGCTCGGGTGACTGGTTTCGGCGACATAACCCAAAGCCACCATGTTGTTGACCAGTCGCGAAACCGTGGATGGCGAGATGTTGAGGGTTCTCGAGATGTCGGTGTTGTTGGTTGGGTCGCTATAGTAAATTGACTTCAAGCCAATGTAGTTGCCGATGCGGAGGCTGTTCAGCGTTGTATCGCCATCAAACTGGTCTGCAAGAAGATTAAAAATCTCAAACATCAGTTCCTGAACTTCCTGATCGGAAATATCAATGAGTGGTCGGGTGGTCGAAGTATCCATGTGCCTGGCAAATATCCTGATGAGTTTGATTTGGTATTAATTGTTATCCGCGTGCCTGATCCCGCACACCGCGCATTATCACTCTTTGCATATAGCAATTTTCATAAAAAGATAGTTTCGGAATAGAAACTATCGCGTTATAGAAACAGTTCTTCCCGGCGCCGACCCTCACCTGTAGCTTGTCTTCTATGGCGAATTACTGCCGCGAAAACCCGAGTACCACGGGGGCAGCAAATTTACCTATAACTTAAATAATTCTTTTGAGGGGAATCAATATGCATCGATTAGTCATGCAGCTTTCAGTAGCAGTTGGAAGCTTGATCTTTAGTATTGCAGCAAACGCGGCACTGGTATCGTATTCCGTTACCGGTTCCTGGGACGGTATGCAGACTTGGAATCCGGGTCAAAGCGGTGACAATACGCTGTCTACCACCACCAACGGCGGACCGGAGATGTCACTTACGGGCGTGGTCACCTTTGATGACGTGACCGGTGCGGTGTCTTACGTTGAACTCGAACAAGTTGGTACGCTGACGTCTAACTGGGATCTGAACCCTGACTACCCGAACACACCGGAGTACGATACGGTCACGATGGACAGTTTTCACTGGAAATCTTCCAGCGCTACCGACCTGCGTTTGCTGGCGGGTAATGTGACCTGTAATGGCGTGAATAATGCCGCGTGTGGTCCTGGCATGCAGTACGGCGGTAATTACATCGGTCGTGGCGGCCCGCTGGAGACTTTCGGCCCTCCGTATTCCCTGACAGACTGGACCGGTGCCGATAACAAGACGGCTTACGGCGACATTATTGACGGTCCCGGATTTGCAGGCACCGTGGACACTGGTAACCTCATGAATCCCTTCGCCATCAACACCGTGACTTACGTGAATCCTTTTGTCGCACTGGCTGCAACCGGCGAATACAATCTGTCGCTGGGGTCACAGCTTCCGACGGTCGTCCCCGTTCCGGCTGCCGTCTGGTTATTCGGTTCGGCTCTGGGTCTGCTGGGTCTGCGTCGTCGACGTTAATCCAAAGACAGTTCCACGCACTTAAAAAAAATTAGAAGGGTCGCCCGGCTTTCGGGTGGCCCTTTTTTATTGTTGCGGCGCGACATGCCAAAGATTGGGTCATGAGTACGGCTTTGCAGCGGCACATTCTTAATGGTGATGCATATCGCCCGTCATAACCATATAAAACAGGCACTTGTACCGATGAGCTGAAACTGGCTTTGGGGCTGCGTTTCACGGCTTTAAATGTATTTTCATGGTTATGTAAAAACGCTTTGATTCGTTGTCCCAAACCGGTTACATTCGGTTCGTCGATGAAAAGAGGACAAAGGCAAAGCCAGTGCGAGCTGGTGACGCAAAGCTACGGATCTCAAGCTTTTCGATCGTTTTACCAAGTGATCGAACGGTGCTTGACGAAGGGGAGACAGCCGGGCCGCAACACTCTAATTTCTAATAAGACAATCTATAAATATTTGGAGATTAGTTAGAATGAATAAAATTAAATTAGTAGTAGGGGCTTCATTATTGGCCCTCTCAGGTGCAGCTTCTGCGGCGTCTGTGACTGCAAACATTACTGGTGGTAATTGGATTAGCCAATTCATTAATGGTAACAACCCATCAACTTCCGTTGAGGCAGACCTAAGAGATAATGGTGAAACTCAGGACGGCGCGCTTACGGTGGTGGGTCCTCCTCCGCCTTTTTCTCAAGGCACCACGACTTGGTATGATGCATCGTTCAATGCCTGGGATCCATCTGCAATCGGTAACGAGATGGACGGCACCTATGGCGGTACAATCACCTATGACGACGTCACAGGCGTGGTTACGGGCGGTTCGCTTGTCGTATCTGGCTCGATTGGTGGTGCGCAGATTGTCATCCCAGGTACCGGTGGCTTCCTTAACTCCTGGTGGGCATACGAGTACGTTGACGTGACTGTCGATTTGGCTACAGGTGCAGCCAGCTCTGCGGCTGACTTTTGCTACGAAACCTATCTCGGGCCAGCATCATGCGTAGCTGCGGCACTTCCGGCATCAACGATGTTCTTGGGTGATACAGCCATGACCTACATTGGTGGCGTGCTTACACTCGAAGGCGGTGCTGGTTTGGATTCCCGCATCAACGAGTTCGAGCTCACAACGAGCGTGGTTCCGGTTCCGGCCGCTGTTTGGCTGTTCGGTTCAGCTCTTGGCCTGCTGGGCTGGGGTCGTCGCAAAGCCTAAGGCTGAGCGAAAAGACCAAAATGATTTAAGCTAAGTTCGCTTAGCACTTCATTCGGAAAGCCCCGCCTCGGCGGGGCTTTTCTTTGCCTGAATAAATGGGGTCGGAGTAAAAATAATTGGGGTCAAATAATTGGGGTCGGAGTAAAAATGGCATCACCGCCATTGGGGGGCCGCTTCGATCATGGCCTTTGCGACCGGGACCGCGCCTTCTTCATGCACATAGTGGCCTGAATCGGCAACTTCTACGACATCCACACGCGTGTTGCTCAGGCCCTCGATCAATTGCTGCAGTTCTGCATCATCCTTGTTGCGATCCTGTTTGCCCCAGGCAATGAGCGTCGGTACGGTTACCTGCGCCAGCGGTGCCAATCCGACCGGATCTTCATACTGCCCCATCATGCTGGTGGCACCGACAAGATAATCGTCCGTGCGGGCTGCGAGTTGCAGGTCGTCCATGACCTGTTCTGTCACGATATCCGGATTTACGTATGACACCTTGAGAAAGCTTTCGCGAAAATCACGATCACCGAATTGTTTGGCTGCAATGCGCTGGAACGGAAAGGGCAGGTAGCGGGTGATCTTCGGTACCCCGTCGTTGATGATGCCGGGGTTCATCAATATCAGCCCGCTCACTTCCGGCTCGTTGACGGCCATCAGCAGCGCGATGGCGCCGCCCATTGAGTGACCGCCTACCGCGTAGCGCTTCAGACCAATGGCACGAGCGAACGCGCCCATGGCGCTGGCCATGCCGCCGGCCCGATAGTCGAAGTCGGCCGGTTTTGCCGACAGGCCGAAACCGGGCATGTCTGCGGCGATAACGTAGAAGTCATCGGCCAGCAGCGGCGCAAGCAGTCTGAAGGACTGCAGGCTGTTGCCCATGCCATGCAGCAGCAGGACATTGGGTTTGTCAGGTGCCGGCGTGCCATAACTGCGGTAGCGAAACTCCAGGCCGTTGGCCGTGGCGAACTTGTCTTCAGCGGTTGCGAGTTCCCTTGCACTGACGGTTTCCCCCCCGGTGGGCCAGTAAGCATAAGCAATCAGGCCTAGGTACAGCACGCCAATGATCAGTATCAGGGTTGATACCAGACGCTTCAGAATTTTGGTCATTAGGAATTTCCCGTGGTGTTTGGCGAATTAACTTCAGGTCGCCGAGTCGCGGATAAAAGTGGGCATTGCCGGCGTCGACATATCAGCGCAGTAACTGTAGCCGGCTACCCGGTATTTTTTCAGTTGCTTTGCTTCGGTGATGCCCCGACGGATGATCCAGGCGGCCATCTGGCCGCGGGCTTTTTTGGCGTAAAAGCTGATGATTTTGTACTTGCCGTTGGTCAGGTCTTTAAAGACGGGGGAAATAATTTCTGCGTCCAGCTGACGCTTGTGCACGGCTTTGAAATATTCATTGGAGGCAAGATTCACTGCGGTGTTCGCCTTGAGTGACTTGAGTTGTTTGTTGAGGCTTTCTGTAATCGCAGTACCCCAGAACTCATACAGGTCTTTGCCCCGCGCGTTACCAAATTTTGTGCCCATTTCTAGCCGGTAGGGCTGAATTAAATCCAGTGGCCGTAACACGCCGTACAAGCCGGACAATATGCGCAAATGTTTCTGGGCGAATTTCAGTTCCGCCGTGGAAAATTGCCCGGCGTCGAGGCCGGTGTAGACGTCGCCTTTGAACGCGAACACGGCTTGCCTGGCATTTTCGCGCGTAAACGGCGTGTGCCAGTCCATAAACCTTTCAAAGTTCAGCAGGCCGAGCTTTTCACTGATATTCATTAGTGAAGACACGCCGTCCGGCGTTAATGCCTGCAGCTCGCTTATAAGCGCTTCCGATTGCGGCAGAAATTCCGGTTGGGTAGCGCTGCGGGCTTTGACAGGGGTCTCGAAATCCAGTGTTTTCGCAGGAGAGATAAGAATAAGCATGGTGCTTATTCTTACTGATGGCGAGTCGTGCGTAAACCGGCCAGATTGCGCGCCGGCAAAAGCCCGGAACCTTATGCGGGCTCGCTGGCCTTGCGCCCCGGCACGAAGTCTGAGTAAACGTAGACCGGAATATCGAGCTCACCCAGCTGATTCTCGATCAGCGGCCGAACCTCATCCCAGCTCAGGCCGCCAACTCCGGTTGCGAGCTTGGGCACGGCGACAGACTGCAGTTGTTCTTTTTTGATGATTTTTTTCAGGGAACGCAGTGCCGCATTGACCGACTGGGTCGATGCTTTGCCAGGCCGCGCGCCATGGCCATAACCGCCCTCCTGGGTAATCAGGTTGACGATGCGCTTACCGTCGGCACTGGCCCATATCCATGCATCACCCGGGTTGCGTTGCTGGGTATGACACCAATGGTGATAGTCCTTGTGCATGGCCGGGTAGTCTTTGTGCAGCGCCAGGGCGAGGCCCTGATCCATGGGATCGTTGGCTGCCAACCCGTGGGCAATGGCTTGTGCGTCGCTCAGTAATATGTCTCCGGATACTTCGTGCAGCATGCCCTTCCCCTTATGGATATATATGCTCAGGTTAGCAGTTGCGCACGGGAGCGCCTGTACGGGCTTTCCGAAGCGTCAGGCGCTCTGCGCCGGGGGCAAGCGACGCCCGGGCCTAAGGGTTGAGCAGTGCGTCGACCTTGCTGGAGAATTCGGCTGCGGAATATTTGCCCTGCAGCCGCTCGGCTAAAGTACCGTCGCGAGCAAACAGGTAGCTGGTCGGAAGCACCTCGTTCCACCCGTTATCCACGACACTGACGATATCATCCATATCGTACTCAGTGCTGATGTAACTGCGGAACTCCGGGAACCATTTCTGCATGAACGGTTTAACCGTGCTTTCAAGGGTTTCAATTTCGTCCAGCGACACTGCCACCAGCTTGAAGCCCTGCGGCCCATAGGTTTTTTGCAGCTCCATGAACAATGGAATTTCTTCCAGGCAGGGTTTGCACCAGGTGGCCCAGAAATTGACCAGCACAACCGTATCGCTGCCGGCCTGAACCGCCTCGAGCGCAACGCGCAGACCGTTTGCATCAACAGCCGTTAATCGTGCATCCCCGTCAGCCGCCCGGATGCCATGCGATGCGGCAAGCAGTGTAACCGCCGCGAATGCCTGAAGTGCAGCGCGCATGAGTCTTAAGCTTAGGCGAGCCGCATCAGCGGCTGCTCAGTTTGGCCAGCGGCTTCGTCATCGGCGAGGGCAATTTGGTAACAAAGACCTCTTCGTTTTCCTGCTCCCACGTTACGTAGACGCTGCCATCCGCAGCTACTGCGCTGGCCGGGTGCATCGATTTCCCTGTCGGTGTGGCGACTTCAACCGGTGCGGACAGTGATTTGCCCTGATCGGTGGATGTGCTCGTGTAGAGGCGTCGTCCGGCATCGGTTTTAGCGTGCCAGACCAGCCGCACGTTACCGTTGCTGTCTGCTGTGAGTGCGGGCGCATCGGCGATTGCGGCTGCGGCGTGAACCTGCTGTTTTCCGCTAAAGGTATTGCCGCCGTCGGTGGACACGGTGAAATACAGCCCGGCCGGGTCTTCCCCGCCGGTGTAAGTGGCAGCGTAGACCACGTCGCCGCTGACGGCCATTTCAGTCGGCTTCAGCGGGCAGCCGTCAATCGGCCATGGATCAAGGTCAAGCCTGCCGGCCATATCGAAACTGCGGCCACCGTCGGTTGACCGAACCAGCTGACTGTCGCGACCGTCCTCGAACAGGTAACGCATGCCCATCAGAGCGGCATCTTTGCTGAACGCCAGTGTCAGCTGGCAGCAGGGGCATACCCGGTTGCCTTTAACCGCCATGATTTCTTCACTGAAGCTTTTGCCATCGTCCGTGGATACCACCACGATGGCATCGGCACCGTCTGCTGAATCCCGCATGGTTGAAACATTCTGCCAGGCGGCAATGACCGTTCCATCGGGCGCGACACCCATGGTGCCGAATGAGTTGGTTGCTGCCAGACCTTCACCGAGCACGTCTTCGCGGTCTTTCAGCACTGGCCGGTTCATGGTGATTGGCGCGGAAAAGCTTTTGCCGTTATCGGTGGATCGGCGATAGCGTGCGCTGACAATGTCTTTGTCCAAATCCGCCGAGCGATCATTGGCGGGATAAAAAACATGGATGGTTCCGGCAGGGCCTACCTCAATGCGTGGTTTGCTAACCGAGAAGCCCCATACTTCGCCATCGGCATCGTTCACGCGTACCGGTTTGCTCCAGTTTTTGCCGCCGTCTTCAGAGCGTGCAAAATAAAGATCGGTGGACGACAGGTGACTGTGCTCGCCGGGTTTGCGGGGTTTGGGTGGCGGACGATCGGCCGTCAGGCCTTTATCGAGCCAGATAACGTTGATAGCACCGTCCGGGCCGATCGCGATTTCGGGGCTGATGGCGCGTCGCCCTTCCTCGCTGACTCGCAATGCTTCGGCCGACGCTGTGGCGTTAAAAGTGAGCAACGCAAGAACCGCAACGAAGGCTGAAAGAAACCGTGATGCAAAATAATTTCTGTACCGCATGATTTACTCCCGCGGCGGGTATACCGCGCAGCGAACACCAAGATAATCAACATTATAGCGGTTGCCCGGCAACGGCAAGTCCTGCGCTACACTGCGCTCCGACAGGCGGCGAGTGACCGCCGGGAGAATAACAATGGCTGTAAACCCCACCCCTGAAATGGTTCGCGAGGACGGTACATACCCCACGGTAGACCTGCGTCGCGACATGATTTTCGTCAGTGCTGTGCAGACCCGTGTAGGCGGCGTCAACGGCGCTAAACCCGGCCCGGATATTCAACGCAACCTGCAGTATTTTCTGGAGTGTATCGATATTGCGCAAAGTGGCGGCCCGCCGAGCGACCTGCTGGTGTTTCACGAGTTTCCGATCACGGGTTTCAGCCAGTGGACGAAGGAACAGCATTACGAGCTGGCTATCACGCTGGACGGACCGGAGCTTGCCGCAGTTGCAGCCAAGGCCAAACAATACAATTGCTATATCGTTTTTGGTGCCTACTTTAAAGATGAGCAGGACTGGCCCGGTCACGTATTGCATCAGATGATTCTGATGGGGCCTCAGGGCGTTGTTGCCAATCACTGGAAGCAACGGAATTTGCGCGGTATGTGGCCCGTCGAACAGTACACAACGACGATTTACGATGTGTACGATCGGTTTGTCGAAATGTACGGATTGGATGCTGTTGTGCCGGTCGTGCCGACTGATATCGGCAACATAGCGATGTCGGCAGTCCAGTTTGAGCCGGAATTGTTTCGCTGCATGGCCATGAAAGGCGCGGAAATTATTTGCCGGGTCGCGACAGGAGGGTTCGAGTATCATGACTTCCGTCTGACTTCGTATCACAACAGCGTCTATACCATTGCCACGAATAATTGCGTGAATACCGGCGAACGCCTGCCCGGTTTTTTTGACGACACGAACTACGGTTCGGCCGGCAATTCGGCCATCTTCGGGCCGCGCGGTATAGAAATCGAAAATTGCGGCGTTTTTGAAACCCGGCGCACTACGATGATTCCGATCGCGCACTTTCGGGCCAAGCACCGGATTCCCGATGTGCATATGGATTTGTATCGCCCTGTATTCAATCAATACCGGACCCGCTACGACCACAGTTCCTACCTCGAGCACGTGCCGGGCGACAAAATGGAAGCCACCAAACAGTTCCAGAAGAACACCCGCTGGATTCACAACTGGATGTAGCCTCAGCCGCCGGGAATGCGTTCACGGGCCGAACATGCTATCTTGCTGCGCCTGCCTGTCTTTCGGGACGGGCAGGCTGTGCAGGCGCGGCTTCTAGAAGCACCACCAGAAGCACCTTAACAAAGAGCGCCATAATAATAAGAAACTATCTACATGACGGCAGGTCACAGCGCGCATGACTTTTAGTACCCGACTGCAATCGGTCATATTATTTTTGGTATGGCTTACGCTTGCGAGCACTTTTTCCGTCGCGGTTCGGGCACAGTCCCCCGCCGAACTCGATCCGGTGCAGCTAAACCTGCTGCAGAAAATGTCGCCCAGTGAACGGGAAGCATTGCTGAACAATTTTCTGAGTTCCGGTGGCAGCGTAGCGCAATCGCCCCTGGTATTCCCCCAGTTGCTCACCAGTGAACAGGATGATGGAGCTCCGCCGGCCGAGATCGTGATTTACGATGCCGAAGGCAATCCGCTGTTGGACGAATATGGCAAGCCGGTGGTTATCACCCCGGAAACGCTGGACGAGCTGAAAGCACAATCAGCCGATAGCTCTGCTGAAAGTGAAGTGCCTTTTTTCGAGCGCGAGATTCGCCTGACACCGTTCGGGTACGACTTGTTTGAAGGCGTGCCGACCACCTTTGCTCCGGCTACCGATATTCCCGTGCCGAATGAGTACCGCATGGGGCCGGGCGATACACTGGATGTGCAGTTGTTTGGCAAGGAAAATCGTCAATACAGCCTGGTGGTAACCCGTGACGGCACCATTAATTTTCCGAGTATCGGCCCGATCAATGTCATGGGCCGCAGTTTTCAGGAGCTTAAACAGGACATTCTGGATCGCGTAGCGGAACAATTGATAGGTACCAGTGCTGCGGTCACGATGGGTTCGCTGCGGTCAATAAATGTGGTGGTGGCCGGTGATGCCAAGCGGCCCGGTTCTTACACTGTCAGCGGTTTGTCCACCATCACCAATGCACTGTTTGTCAGCGGTGGTGTCAGCGATGTGGGGTCGTTGCGGAAAATCCAGTTAAAGCGCGACGGTCGGGTGGTCACCACGCTGGACCTTTACGATTTGCTGCTGGGCGGTGATGCTCGTGATGACCAGCGGCTGGAAAGCGGCGATGTGATTTTTATTCCGCCCATCGGTGCCACAGTCGGGATTGGCGGGTACGTAAAACGGCCGGCCATTTATGAGTTGCGCGGCAAAACCGCGAGCGCCAGTGCGGTGATCGATTTAGCCGGTGGTTTGCGCGCCGATGCGTATCCCGAAGGTGCCCGCCTGGAAAGGATTGAGGGCGACTGGCGACGATCGTTCCGCGGCCTCGATCTGAATACGGCGCAGGGTCAGGAGCAGTCGGTGCAGGCCGGCGATATCCTGCTGGTGCCCCCGGTGCTGCTTGATTTTGATGACGGTTTGAGCCTCGTCGGCCATGTGAAACGGCCGGGCAGTTTTGAATGGCGTCCGGACATGCGGCTGACCGATCTTATTCAGAGCCTGGACGACTTATTGCCGCAGGCTGATCTTGAATACGTATTGATTCGTCGCGAGACACACCCCGAAAAGCGCGTTCAGGTTATATCCGCCAACCTTGCCGAGGCGTTACGCAATCCGAATTCGGCGGAGAACGTGGCTTTGCAGGCGCGCGACCGGGCATACGTTTTCTCGCTGGTGGACGACCCGGAGAACCCGTTTAGCCGAAGCGTTATTGTGAGCGGTCTGCTGGAAGAACTGAGCCGGCAGTCCGGGGCCGACACGCCCTACGAGCGGGTGACGGTGCGCGGCGAAGTTCGGGTTCCCGGCGAATATCCCTACGAATCGGGCATGCGTGTCAGCGATTTGCTGCGGGCTTCCGGGGCGTTGCTGGAGTCGGCATACACCGATTCCGCAGAGCTCACGCGGTACAGCGTGGTCGGGCAAAACACCCGCACTTCCGAGTTGGTCGAGCTGAGCCTCACCGATGTGCTGAGCGGCAACAGTGAGCTCGATGCATTGCTGCGTCCGGGCGACTTTCTTACGGTGCGTCGCATTCAGGATTGGGCGAACGAAGACACCATTACCCTTGAAGGAGAAGTTCGTTATCCCGGCACCTATTCGATTCGGCAGGGCGAAACCCTGTCGTCAGTGATTAAGCGTGCCGGCGGCCTGACCGATGCAGCTTTTGCTGAGGGCAGTGTTTTTCTGCGTGAGGAGTTGAGGCTGCGTGAGCAGCAGCAGCTGGCCACTCTGCGCGAGCGCTTGCGCAGCGATATTGCATCAATCTCTTTGCAGGCAGCCACTACACTGGAAGACACCTCGGTGGTTGATGCCAAAAGCGTTGGCACGGCCCTGCTGGCATCACTCAATTCCATAGATGCAACCGGCCGCCTGGTGATTGATTTGCCAGCCTTGCTTGCTGAGGGCGGTGAGGCTGTCGATGTCTTGCTCAAAGACGGTGATCAACTGCTGATTCCGAAACAGACACAGGCGGTCACGGTGATCGGCGAGGTTCAGTTTGCCACCTCTCATTTGTATGCCGAAAAACTAAAGCGTGACGACTATATTGATCGCAGCGGCGGACTGGCCCCCAATGCGGCGAAGAAAGGCATCTATGTAGTGCGTGCTAACGGTGCCGTGCTGGCAGCTGGTCGTAAATGGGGCGGTGAAGCCACGCAGATACAGCCGGGCGATACGATCGTTGTGCCTCTGGATACGCAGCGCGGATTCAGATTGCAGTCCTGGGCCAGCATTACCAAGATCGCATATAACACCGCGGTTGCTGTCGCGGCCATTAACGGCATCTCTAATTAGTCATGCCGGTGCCGCATCAAGCTGAAGAGCTCACCCTCGGCGAGTTGCTGAGAGTCCTGAAGCGCTATCGACTGGTGCTGGCAGGTGTCTGGATTGCCTGTGTAGCAGTCGCTGTGCTGGCAGCGCTGCTGGCAGCGCCGGTATATCGCGCGGAGGCACTGGTGGCAGCCGCCAGTGACGCCTCGTCCGCTGGCGGGGATTTGTCGTCAATTATTTCGCGCTTCTCTTCGGTGCCGGGTATGGGAGCACTGGGCCGACTGTCGCAGCAAAATACGTTGGCAGAAGGCATGGTGACATTACGCTCGCCACAGTTTCTGGTTGATTTTATTCGCTCAGAAGATCTTATGCCGGTGTTGTTTGCATCGCAGTGGGATGCAGAAAACAACACGTGGCTGGCAGCCGATGAAGGCGACGTGCCAACACCAGAAGACGCTTATGTGTTCTTCAAGGAAGAATTGCTGAGCGTTATCGAGGACAAGGCAAACCCCGGAATATTGGCGGTTGCCATTGAATGGACGAATCGCGAGCAAGCCGCGGCGTGGGTGAACCTGCTGATAAGCCGCCTGAATGAGCGTTTACGGGGCAAGGCGATTGATGAGGCCAATCAGACCATTGATTACCTGAACAAGGAACTCGAAAAAGCGCGCATCGTGGAAGTCCGGCAGGCGATTTATTACATGATCGAAAGCCAGATAAATCTGCGCACCATGGCGAATGTGCGGGAAGAGTTCGCTTTTGAGGTTCTGAGTCAGGCTTTAGTGCCGGACGCCGATCGCTATATCAGCCCCAACCGGCCTTTTATTGTTGTCATAGGCTTCGCAGTCGGCTTTTTGCTGGGCGTTTTTTCGTGCTTTCTGCTGTTCGCCCTTGATCGGGTGCGCGCCGATATTAATGGTCAGACCTCCTCGCGTTAGCTTGGATAAGCATTTTATCGATCTGCTGCGCGGAGCCACGGGCGGGCTTTTCGCTCGTGTTATCGCTGCCGTCGCGGTTTTTCTGTTTGGTGTTTTTATAGCGCGGTTGCTGGGCGCGGCCGACTCCGGCCTGTTCTATCTTGCGCTGGCACTGGTGACGGTATTGGCGGTGGTCTGCCGGGTCGGGCTCGACGGCTCAGTGGTGCGTTTTGTGGCTGCCCACCTCGCCCGTGACGAGGCGCCTGCAGCCGGCGCAATCTATCGGCGCAGCATTGCACTGATCAGCATACTGGCTTTTGCGACCAGCATGCTGCTGTACGTCGGCGCGGATACTGTTTCGAGTGCGCTGTTCGCCAAGCCTGAGCTGAGCGACGTATTGCGGGGCCTGGTGTGGCTACTGTTCCCGCTTGCCCTGCTGATGATTCACGGGCAGTTTCTGCAAGCCGAAAAGCGTGTTGCGGACGCCGTGCTGGTGCAAACCGGTTTGTTGCCGCTGTTGAGTGTCGCCGCGTTTACATTACTGCCGGTGCAGTGGTCGCTGAGCACTGTTGTCATGACATATGTGTGCGCTGCGATCGTAACGCTGGTTATCAGCGTTGCATGGTATTTGCGCTCAAGCGGTTTAGCCGCCCTGCCGGGAATCCGCTACGACTTCGGCCCGCTGGTCGCGAGTGCCCGCTCACTGGCGGTGTCCGACTTGATAAACAAAGTTGTGCAGCCCTGGGCGCCGGTCATTTTCCTCGGACTGTGGGGCACAGCCACCCACATCGGGTTATTTGCCGCTGCCAATCGACTTGCCGCCTTAACGGTTTTTGCTACCCTGCCGGTTAACCGGATGCTGGCACCAAAAATGTCGGCCTTGTGGGCCGAAGGCGACCGCGCGACTTTCTTCCGGTTGTCGCGACAGGCTGCGCTGCTGATGGCCGGGGTGTCGTTGCCGGTGACTTTGGCGCTGATACTGTTGCCTGAACTCTTGCTGGGCTTGTTTGGTAAAGAGTTTGTCGTGGCGCGAACCTTGTTGTGGGTTCTGGCCGGAGGGCAGCTGTTTAATGCACTGACAGGCCCGGTACGATCAATGCTGATTATGACGGGGAACGAGAAAGATCATCGCTTATCGAGTATTGCGGGTGGCATAGTGATACTGCTATTGAGCATAGTCCTGATACCCCAAATGCAGGCAATGGGCGCGGCGATTGCTGCCGCAGCCGGTATGGTCGTTAATAATCTCTATGCGGCTTGGCTGGTATGGCGTCGGCTCGGAGTGGTGCCGCTGTGGAGGTAACCTTACTGTTTCTGGTGACGGTATTGGCCTTCGCCGGGTTGCTGCTTTACGACTGCAAAGCGGCTTTTTTTGTGGCTGTGCTTTTCTACGGCATCTATCCGCGATTCTTTTCGCTCGGATTCGCCGATGATGGTTTTGCGATGACTATGCAGCGTGCGATGTTGCTGATGTTGCTTGCCATGTACGTGCTGCGACTCGCCTGGGGTTCGGCTGAAATCAGGCACGGGTGGCAGGTGCTTTCAAGGCACCCGGCGGCACTGATCGCACTTTTGACCTATTTAATGGCGCGGCTCGTCGGTAACTTTTTTACCGGACGGCTCGATCTCAGCGTGATTGGGCAGCTGTTAAGCGAAAGCCTGATCAGTATTTTTGTTTTGTTGCTGGTGGTGAGCTACGTACGCACACGCAAGGACATCGTGTTGCTTTTGACACTTGTTATGGCGTCGTTGTTCTTTAATCAGCTTGTTTCGGTCTACGAGTTTATTGCGCAAGAGCCCATATTTCCGGAGGGATTGAGCCTGCGTTATGAAGTGGGCGGGCGCGGCGAAGAGGTGCTCGCGGGTCGGGTTCGTGATTCGGCGTTTCGCGCCATGGGTATTTTTGACAACCCGCTGAAACTGACGGCGCTGCTGGGTATGGCATTGCCACTTGTTATATATCTCGCCCGGTGCGGCACAAATATGCTTACCCGCGTTGTGTCGGCCGCGTCGGTTGTACTTGCGCTGCCCACGGCTTTCTTCTCGGGCTCGCGTGCGGCCATCGGAGTCGTCTTGCTGGTGTTTGCATGGTACGTCTATCTTTGGGTTACGCGGCGCATGTCCGCGTGGGGAAGACGTCTGGTCGCAACCGCTGGAGTGTTGTGCGCGGTGGCTGTTGTTGCCTTGTTTGCCGATGAATTGCTGAATGAATTGTTGTTCGGGGATGCCTATGCCCGCAGTACCGAGGCCCGTTTCCGCGCATACGTGACGGTGCCGCTGCTACTGATTGAAGCGCCGCTTTTCGGTTTCGGCTATGCGCGCAATATCGTCGAGACGCTCGATCTGGGCGCGCTGGATCCTTTTTACCTGAGATTGGCACTGGAAGGCGGGGTGGTGTCCCTGGTGGGTTTTATTGCATTCATGGTTGCTGTCGCGCGCCTGCTGGGGCCGGTTACGGCTGGCGGTAATTCGCCGGATGCCACAGCAGACGCTGCATTGGCTCGGGCATTGCGGGTTTCGCTGGCGGTTATTGCACTGCTGGCCTTGTTGCTGACCTTATCGTACGTGCGGATGTATTTATTTTTGTTTGCCGGCGTGGCTATGGTGTTGCTGGATCTTTGGTTGCGGGATCAGCAGCCTGCCACGATTGCAGATCAATCCCGGTAAGCGATTCCAGGCGCGTGATTTCATCCCGGTAGAAGTCTGCCAGTTGTGACCGGGTCGCCGGATTCATGACGGGCTTATCGGTCTGGACGGTGTTGACCGTCCGCAGCGCCTGACGCAGTCGGGTGCGCAGGCTGAGCGGTATCAGTTTGTGCACCAGTCCGCGGGGCAGGCCCTTTTGAACGGCCCTCTCCAGTGCAGCAATCCGCGGCTTCCCGTAAACATTTTTGCGACGCAGTTGCGGGCGGAACTCTGGGTCTACCCCGATAAAGCGGAACAGTCGTGCGCAGCATTCTGCCGGCTCGCTGCGCACCGCATCGTAGAGTTCCAGATGTATCTGTTCGCGCGGAAAGTAGCGGAAATAGGCTTCCAGCTGCCGGGCATACAGGCCGTGCGACAGATAGCTTCGGTCGACCTTGTCACGCAGTGTATGCAAGCTGCCCGCCTGATCCGCTGTGATGGCGTCTTCGAAGCTGGCCGTATGTTCGTTACCCGTTTTACGTGCTTGCAGGTATCCGGAGAAGGCTCGTTCTACCGGGTTTCGCAGCAATACGATCAACTTCAGGTCGGGATTGAAATCGTTGAGCCGTTGCGCCACTTGGTCAGCCAGAAACAGGTAGTGCACATAGCCGTGCAGAACTATTGCCTCGTCGCGGTGTCCCTTAAAATGGCCGGCAAACCAGTCAAGGCCTTTATCAAAGTACTCCGGTTTGCAGAAAAACGGGAAGTCTTTCATCGCCGGGTTGCCGTAGATGTCGGGGTGCTGGGAAAGCCAGTCGTAAACAGCGGTAGACCCGCTTTTTTGCGCGCCTATTAGGATCAGATTCGGCAGCACTAATTCTGACGATGATGCGTTCTTGTCAGGCATACTTGGTGGGGTTGGTATTCACGGTTGTCATTCTAAAGATACGTTATGCTTTTTTCTCGTTTCAGAATTTCTGCATCGGCTCTGACTGTCAGTATGATCTTAGGTGCTGCTGTAGCAACTCCTTGCGCGGCGGAAACCCCTGCGGCCGGATTTTACGGAATTGTCAGCAATCCTTTCGTGCAGCTCGATCACGAGTTTACAGACAATTTACGACTTAGCGTGGAGTTGGTGCCGGAGTTTGGCGGCGATCCGGGGCGCGACAGTTTTCAGATAGAGATTGCCGGTAACAATGTCCGGGTTACAGGAAATACCCGTGCAGCCATGCTGTTCGGAACGGATCGTGTCGCCGAGATGCTGTCGCAGCAGAGTGGCAAGCTCGCGGATGGCAGCTTTGTGGATCAGGCCGGTTTGCGCGTGAGGGCTCAGCACCTGGTGATGCGCAACGCCACCTTGCCGGACATGAAAGCGTTGATTGATAAAGCCCGCCGCGCCCGCATGAACACATTGATGCTGTACATCGCGGACGATGTGCAGTTACTGGCGGCAGGCATCAGGCCGCTTCCCAACGCCATGCCTCGCGATGATTTTCGCGCCGTGGTCGAGTATGCCAAAGCCAGCGGGATGAACGTGGTTCCGCATCTTCCCTTGTTAACCAAGCAGCACCGGTTTTTCAAGGATACGGCGCCCGAGCTGATGTACAACCAGGCAACGTATGACCCGCGCAACAAAGAGACCGTGCGGCGCGTGTTCGCGCATCTGGAAGAAATTATCGACCTGGTGCAGCCAACCGATATAAACATTGGGCATGATGAAGTAGAGGGTGCCTTTCCGCGCATCGCGCGGGCAAAGTGGACCGCGGCGCAGCGCAAAAAGTGGCCGGCTGCCGATGAAGACATGTTGCCGCCCGAGCTGTTTCTTGATTCGGTACGCGAGCTTCATGCGTTCCTCGCAGAGCGGGGCATACGCACCTGGATGTGGGGTGACATGCTCATTGCCTACGAGGAGTTTCCTGACATGGTCCGGCGCAATATGCACGGCAACCACGGCTACGCTGCCCTCAGGACAAAGCTGCCGAAAGATATCGTCATCTGTGACTGGCATTACTGGGATTCAGCAGCTTTCCCCACCGCCAAAGCCTTCGCAGATGCGGGGCACCTGGTTTTGGGTGCCACCCGTGAGCGCACTGACAATATTGCCGGCTTCAGTCGCTACGTAGCGGGTATGGGCGAGAGAGGCAGCGAAAGCAAGGGGTTGGGCATGATAGCCACGCTGTGGAATCTGCAAAATCAGGCTGATCCCGCATTGGTGGATGACGTGATCGCCCGTTCGGGTCGCGCTTTCTGGTCTCCGGATTCGGCTACCAGGTAAATTCTTCACCCAGCATTTCGTAGAGCGCTTGATTGTGCGGACGAAAATAGTTGTTGAGCTCATCGCGCAGCTGCGGGTCGACCCCGTCTTTTTTCGGAGCAACATTGCGCGCTCTTAGCTCGCCAGTCGTGGTGCGGGCATCCACGCCGGCAAACGCATAGACCCGCTGCATGTACTCCGCCGGTCGTTCGAACAGCCCTTCGCTGTCAATTACGAGTAGCTGATCTTTTTCAAACAGCTGCATGTAGCGATCAAGCTGTTCTGCGTATCGTCCGCGTGCTTTATAGGAGTGGCGAATGTAGTTGGGCGATGAGTAGTCCTCGCCGGCTCGCGCCAGCCGCTGCTCTTCGGCAGCAAAGGCATCGGCCATAGACAATGTTTCACCGCCGTTGCGGCGTGTGTGAAAATAGTGCGACACAGCTCTTTCAACCGGATTTCGCAGCACCGCGATCAGTTTTGCGTTGGGTACCTGCTCTTTTATTCGCGATGCGGCCAGCGGATGGAACAAATACAGCGGCGTGGTTTCGAAGGCAATTTTGCCGGCGGCAGCCGCCCCGGTTGGGAAATGCGCGCGATACCAGTCTGTGCCTTTAACAAAATTATCGGTGTAAGGGTCGAGGCCGCCGTCAAAGTAATGCACTTCCTTTTCGAAAGGCGGTAGTATTTGCGGATGCTGTGTCAGCCAGGCGTGGAGGCTCGTCGTACCGGCCTTTTGCGCACCAATAACAATAAGATCGGGCAGTCGTCTGGAGGCCGCTGTGGCGCGCCTATAAGCCCAGAGTGCGCGTTTGACCGGTTGCTTTAATAAGTCTGGAATGCGGGTTTTCGACGAATCCATGAACGGGTTTAAAAAGGAGCGTGTCCACCGGGGCAACAATGTATTGCAAAGAATATAACTGCTTATTCGTGCATATACCTAAAACGGCTGGCAAGAGTATCGAAAGTTACTTTCTTGGCTTGCTGGGATTGCGCTGGGAGGACAGGGCTCCTCTGTTGCTGCGCGCGAATGACGATCCCACCCGGGGGCCTGAGCGCCTGGCTCATATGACTGCCCGCGAATACGTGGAGCTTGGCTATCTGACTCAGGATCAGTTTGATTCCGCCTTTCGCTTTGCGTTCGTACGGAATCCGTGGGCGAGACTGGTTTCGGAATATCGCTATCGCAAACATTATCTGCGCTTTGGCTTTCGTGATTTTGTTTTGCATCAACTTCCGCAAGCAAGCATGCGCGATACCTATCGCCACATTGTTCCGCAAAGTGAGTTCTTGCTGGATAACAACGGTGAGCTCAGCGTCAATTATGTGGGCCGCTTCGAAAATCTGCAGGCGGACTTTAATGAAGTGTGCAACTTGCTGAAGCTGAACCCGGTGACGTTGCCGCATGTGGACGACGGGTCCGGCGCTGCACTGACAGCGCTCGACCGCGTCAGGGAGTTGCTGGGCATGCGTAAAGAGGCTGCCCACAACCATTATTCCGGCTATTACGATGCCGAGACTCGGGGCCGGGTGGCTGAACTTTATGCGCAGGACATCGAGGTGTTCGGCTATTCGTTTGAAAGCCGCCGGTAGTGGCCAGAGGGATTATTCGGCCGGGTAGCCAAGCCGGTGCATGGTTCGATTGAAGCTGCCCTTTACCGCAGCCGGCAGTTCCACATGCGGCGGTTGGCGAACGGGGCGCAGTATTTTTCTGGCATAGTTCATCACAACCGGGTCAGACGATAGCCCGCTGAACTGAAACAGTTTGTTCAGGGTGTCGTCTGGAGATGCTGTCAGGTCTTCGTAGCGCACCATCAGCGTGTCATCGGGGTGGCGTTCTAGCAGTGCCAGCCCTTCACGCATGCTAAGTGTCCACTCAACTGCGGCCATGACGGTGTGATCGTCCATTGCTGCTATGTTGTCGGCGTGGGGCCCGAGTTCCGGGTCCGGTCGCACCAGTTGGTCAACCAGCGTGTGCCATTTCCGATTGTCGGTGCCCCACCAATCTTCAGTTTGGCCATTGTCGGATTGCCCGTGGGTTTCAGACCATTTTGCGATCGACCCACAGGTCGCGTAGCCGTTCCTGACCAGAAACAGGAACTGAGCATCCGGGAACAGCGCTTTTACAAAGTCGGCCCGGAAAATCAGCTCTGGGTATTTGTCGAGCACACGTTGGTTACGCGTTATCCGCAGATAGGTGCTGTACTGGTTGGTCATCGCAAGCTTTATCGACGCGGTGACATCTTCTGCGCCCAGACGGTAGCGTGCCGGAGCGTCGGTGTAATTACCGTTGAGGTCTTCGTTCGGGTAGGCCACATGCCACATTAACTTTGGCTCGTTGAGCCAGCCTACATCCCGGTGTAATGAGAGAATCTTCCCCAGCACGGTTGTTCCCGACCGGCCTGTGCCCAATATGAAAAGCGGCCGACGCACATGGTTTAGCGGTTCGCCACGCGCGACTGTCGTGGCCCGGCGCATTAACCAGGGATTAATCCAGCGCCCTTTCGTGGTTAGCGGACGACCTTCGAAAAAAGCGTAGCTGACTGCCCGGGCCAGAGCCCGGGAGGGCCTTGTCAGAATGTATTGCTTATCGAGTTGTGCAACCACGTCGGTCAGGGGCTCAATAACTGGTCATAAATTGCGCGAATCTGTGCGTAATGATGAGCCGGCGAAAAGCGGCGCGCCACCTTTTCGCGGCCGGCTCGGCCCATCAAGGCTGATTGATGCGGATTCCCGCCAAGCTCGCGCAGCGCGACCGATAATTGTTCCCGGTCGCCAGGTTCCACAATCAGACCGTCCTGACCGTCATCAATCAGCTCTGGAATTCCGCCGATCCGGGTGCCGATCACTGGCCGGGCGTAAGCCAGTGATTCGAGCACCGACATTGGGCAGTTTTCATACCATTCCGCCGGCAGCACCGTGCACACCGCGCCACGGATCATGTCTTGCAGTTCAGTTCCTTCAACAAAACCTGGAAACCGGACATTCTGCATGTTGTGTTGCGATGCGTATGCTTGAAGCGCATCACCGTCGGGTCCGCTGCCGGCAATAACGCACTGCAGGTCGGGGTTATCGCGCATGGCATCAAGCAGGGTAAACAAACCTTTGGTTGCATCCAGACGACCGAAATACAGCACGTACTTGCCGGGCTCAGCGGCCGGCCGCAGTTTTTCGCTGTCGACAAAATTGTGAACCGTGCTGATCTTGTCCCGAGGCACGCCGATGCTCAGCATTTTATCGGTCATGAACTGGCTGACGCCGATGAAGTGATCCACTTTTTCGACAGCGCCGAGCATTTTGGCTACGTAACTTTCGGTCATGCTTACCGCGCTTCTGGCTATTGAGCCGCGGTTACAGCGATGCGCGAGCGCTTTCCAGAAGTGTTTCCCCTGACAGTCTTCGCATATTTGTCCGTTACGCACGCAGGAGTACACCGGGCACAGCAGCTTGTATTCGTGCAAGGTCTGAACAATGGGGATGTGATTTTCCTTGAGGGCGCCAAGTATCGAACTGGTCAGCTTGCCGTGATAAATATGCAGGTGCGCAATGTCCGGATTAAGGTCGTGGATGGCGCGCTTTATATAGCGTCGGGCATCGCGGGAGTAAATAAAGCGAAAAACATCGGTGAACGACGGGTTGGTCGTATCGATCGCCGGCGGAAAATAGTCCGAGTATTCGCTGGGTCGATTTTTATCGGATGCGCCGCAGAACGGTATAACTTTATGCCCGTGTTGCTCCAGCAGGTCGCTGAGCTCAAAAAAGTAGCGTTCGGCCCCGCCTGGAATGTAGTAGTTGTGGGACCCGTGCAGTACGGTGGGCGTGGGCAAAACGTTTTATGGCGCTGTGTTGGATTCCACTCGCGACAGCTTGGCGGAAACGTCGTTATTGGATATGGGCCGCAATGCCTCGACCGCTGCTGCCGGGCGGACCGACGGCTCGGGCAATGACTGTTCAACAGCAGTGTCAGGCAGCGATATTGTTGGCAGATCAAACAAGGTTGCATATTTGCTGGCGATAGTGGCCCATGAATATCGTCGCTTGGCGAGTTCGCGCATGTTTCGCGCGTTGCCCGCCAGATCCAGAGAGCCAAGTTGCCGCAGTATGCTTACCAGACTGAGGGTCGAATCAAAGTAGAGCGCCATGTTCTCGGTCGTGGCGCGATTAAATACGACGTCATAGGCGATTACCGGCAAGCCCAGCGACATGCTCTCTACCAGCGACGGATTAGTGCCGCCTGAGCTGTGTCCGTGTATATATAGCTGCGCATTGCTACGCAATGCGAACAGTCTGCGCGGTTCGAAAATCGGATCCAGCAGTAGCAGGTTGGGATTGGCCCGGTAACGTCGGCGCAGGGCCTGCCCGTATTCGCTGTTCGACCAGTTGCCTAAAAACACCAGCGGAAGTGTATTGGCCTGGGAAAACGCTTCAAGAATAACGTGGATATGGTTTTCCGGTTCGATGCGACAAACGGCGATAGCGTATTTGTCAAAGCCCGTATCAACCAAATCGTCGTCGCTGCCATGCTTGTGAAGTGCGATGACAGACACAGAGCCGCCGGCTTTTTCGGGAATTTCGGAGCGGGCATTATCGCCACCGTACTCGACCAGAAAGCTGTCTCGGCCATAAATATCGCCGATGTAGTCGTGAATGGCATCGTTGTCGGCAATCAGCTGGTCAGCAAATTTTGCTGCCACGGTTTCCGAGAGCTTCAGGAAGGCACGGGCGAAGCGCCCCCACTTGGGACGTTTCCAATCCATGCCATCCAGATTGACCATGATTTTGCCGCGGTAAAACAGCTTCAGTACCGGCAGAAAAATACAGCCTGACACGCCAAGTATCAGCATGATGTCCGCACGGCTACTGGCATGAATCATTGACCAGATGTCGTAGGGGATGCTTTGTGCGCCGTTCGCGTCCAGCGGCAGGTACTTTAACTCTGCGCCCATATGGGTTTCCGGGTGTTCTTCATATGCCGGACCGCTGCAATAAACAATGAAGTCGCACTGCTTGTGCAGGCGTTTTACAAGGTTTTCAGCGAGGGTCTCGAAACCACCGTAACGAGCCGGTATTCCTTTGGACCCAATAATTGCAATTTTTGGCATACGGTTTCGATGTCGTCGCGGTATCGGCGAGGGAAACTCTGTTAGGAAGCAGAAAAGATGCGCACAGCACAATCACCCAAGTAGCGTGATCATAGCGAAACCGCCGCTGAAAAACAGCAGCCCAAACAGATTGGCTGGTCAGGGGATCATGCAAGAATAACGGCTTAGACACTGTCTTTTGCCATACCGGCGCTGGCATCGGGTTGATGCCCTCACGGCGGTCAGCGTGGGCGGGGGTCGCTTCGGAGTGCAATCATTGGCTAGAATGGCGACCCGCCTAAGTTATTGACAACCATGACCAGCAAGCGTGACATCTCAGAAAAGGCCCTCCGCGAGCGATTGACGCCCGAGCAGTACCATGTGACTCAGGAGCAGGGGACAGAGCCGCCCTTCACGGGCAAGTATCACGACTGCAAGACGCCCGGGAAGTATTTGTGTGCCTGCTGCGGCGAAGAATTGTTCTCTTCCGAGCACAAGTACGATTCGGGTAGCGGGTGGCCAAGTTTCTGGCAGCCCGGTAACCCCGCCAACGTGGTCAGTAATCGCGATCACAGTCACGGCATGATTCGTGAAGAGGTGGTTTGCGCGCGCTGCGGAGCTCATCTGGGGCATGTATTTAATGACGGGCCGCAACCAACGGGCCAGCGATACTGCATAAATTCTGCTTCGCTGGATCTTGCCGTCGATGCAAGCGACTAGCCGGGCGCGTAAAATTTCAACAAGGATGCCGGGTAAATGAATTCACTAAGTATGAAAACCAGGTGGATGACTCCCCTGTTGACCGCCCTGTTTCTTTTTACGATTGGTTGTCAACCACAGGCAACGGGTGAATCACCGTCCGCAACGGCCGCGGCCGACAATGATGAGGTAGAGATGACCACCGTGGAAGGGCTGCAAATAAAAGATCTGGTTGTAGGCGATGGGCCGCAAGCGGAGTCGGGCAAGAATATCGTGGTCCACTACACCGGCTGGCTCTTTGATCCGGACAAAAGCGACAACAAGGGCGTGCAGTTCGACAGCTCGGTAGATCGCAACCAGCCATTCCAGTTTCCGCTCGGTGCCGGCAGAGTTATCGCGGGTTGGGATCAGGGTTTTGACGGTATGCAGGTAGGTGGAAAGAGGGTATTGCTTATCCCGCCGGAGCTGGGCTATGGAACCCGGGGTGCCGGAGCCGCCATTCCGCCAAACGCCACATTATTATTCGAAGTAGAGCTGCTAGACGTCCGTTAGCGAGTAAACACCGGTCAATTCGGTCTGGTCTATGATGTGCCCCTTCATGGCGGCCAGTGCTTCGGCGGCCGTAAAAGCGCCTGCGAGTCCGCAGCTTGCGATATCCAGCGCGAATAATTTGAACCGGTAGTGGTGCACTATTTCATCGTTCCACGGTGGGCACGGGCCATCGTAGCCGTGATAGTCGCCTGCCATATTTTCATCGCCGGCCATAAAGCCGGTGTAGTCATTGATGCCCTGCCGTGATCCGGCGGGGCCGGGCGGCAGGTCTTTACCGCCGGGCGTAATGCCGTCAGAACATTCCCCTTCGGCGAGACTGCCAGCGGTGGGCTGAATATCCGTCATAACCCAGTGGATGAAGTTAACGCGCGGTAAGGTGGCAGGAATGGTTCTGCCCTCTTTATTGAAATCATCCATGGACGACGGGACGTCGGTATCGATGCAAAGCAATACCAGTGATTTCGCATCAGCGGGGATATCGCTCCAGCTGAGTTGCGGGCTGCGGTTCTCACCCAGCCTGACATGATCAACGGGGCAGGGAATACCAAAAGCGCATCGCTCCGGGATGCGTTCATTTTGTCCGAAGGATTCCGAAGTGAGTTTCATGTTGAGTTCTCCGTGCGCATGATTCTCGACAGTGGGATTATGCGATGATCTGCCGCCGCCGGACATTATAGTATTGCGAAATGTTAATGAAACACACCAGCAAAGAAGAACTGACAATTGACGGGCCGGCGGGCCGATTGCAGGCACTTCTGGAATTGCCCGAGCCCAGCTCTGAAAGACATGAGAACGCGAAGGTTGATCGCGTTGCGATAATTTGTCATCCCCATCCGCAATATGAGGGCACGATGTTCAACAAAGTCGTGCATACGCTTGCTCGTGCGCATAATCAGCTGGGCATGCCGGCTTTGCGGTTTAATTTTCGGGGCGTGGGCGATAGTGAGGGCGGTTACGCGGGTGGAGAAGGGGAAGGCGATGACTTGCTGGCAGTGACGGATTACGCCAAACAACGCTGGCCCGGTGTCGCCATCTGGTTGGCCGGGTTCTCCTTTGGTGCCGTGGTTTCCGCGCGTAAGGCCGTTGCAACGGGGGCCAGCAGGCTGACCAGCATCGCCCCCGCGGTCAATATATTGAGCGACAAGCTCGCCGACCGGCCGACCATGCCGTGGCTGATAGTGCACGGAGCGGAGGATGACATCGTGCCGGTGCAAGCCGTGCGCGACTGGGTGGCGGCAAATCAGCCCGGCCCGGAACTTGTTGTTCTGCCGGGCGCGGGGCATTTTTTTCACGGTGAGTTGCTAACCCTGCGTAAACTGTTGTTGGAGCGTTATAAACATTGAATTTCAAAAAACTAAAAAGCGTATTACTCGGAAGCAAAGCTTATGCAGAGTCGGCTGCCGACCCGCAGGACCGGCAACAGCTGGCGCTGGCGGCACTATTGGTGGAAATGGCACGCGCCGATTTTGATGATACGGAACACGAGCATGGCGAAATTACCCGGCTGCTGGCGGAGCATTTCGAGCTGAGCTCAGAGGAAGCGGCACAGTTGCTAACCCGCGCTGACAAAGCCATGCAAGAGGCTGTGTGCCTGTTTGATTTTACCCGAGCACTGCATGACAGTCTTGAATACGAGCAAAAACTCGCCGTTATTGAATTGCTCTGGCAGGTTGCACTTGCAGACGAGCATCTGGATAAGTACGAAGATTATCTGATGCGCAAGGTTGGTGACCTGCTCTATGTTTCCCATATGGACATCATCAGGCTTAGAAATGCCGCGCTGGAGAAAATAAAATCATGACTGCAAAACGCATGTTGACGGCGGCCGTGTCAGCGCTGTTGTTATTTATGTCCGTTTCCGCGACAGCGTTCCAAACCGTCGATGCAAAAGATTTTGCGGGCAACAGTTTCGTCTTTCCCGAATCTGTGCAGGGTGCCCGGCAGCATCTGCTGTTTTTGGGCATTGCCAGAGATCAGGACAACGGCACCTGGCAAGGTAAAGCGCTCATCGCGTGGCACAAAGCACTGATCGATGGCGGCGTTGATGCGACGCAAACCAGATTCTGGCATTTCCCGGTCATTGAAAATCCGCCGTTTTTTGTAAAGGGGCTTATCCGGCGGGGCATTGCCAAGGACTATGAGGGTCTGCTGCCCCCTGAGCAAGGTGCCGTGCTCTTCGTTAAGGATATTCAGCGGTTTGCGGATGCCGCCAATGTCTTACTGGACGGGCAGCCCACGGTGGTTATTTACAGTGAAAGTCAGGGCGCGCTTGCTGTCTACCGGGGCGAAGCCACTGATGCGGTGGTGCAGGAGATCGCTGTGAAACTGGCTTCGTCGCAGCTTACAGAATCGCCCCCAGCTGGCACATAAAACCGCCAGCGACCTGCTGAGCGGGCGATACCAGCATGGTTGCCAGGGCCCTCAGGCCCAGCAACAGAAATATCGGCGATAAGTCCCAGCCCGCAATGGGCGGTATCAGCCGTTGTACGGGCCGCAGCAACGGGTCGGCCAGCTCACGCAGCAGGTTGCCCAGCATCGCCAGCGAAGGGTTGTGCGCGCCGCCGGATATCCAACTCATCAGCACGTAACCAAACACCACGAAAAAGTACAGGTTCAGGATCAGCCGCACGCCTCGGATGATTGCCAGCCAGAGCAAAGTGAGCATGTCCGGCATCGCCAGGCACCCGAAATTCGCAAGCACTGCCGTCACGCCAAGCTGGAGGATCAGGAAAACCACCAGTGTCGCTGTGTCGATTTTGTACATCGGGGCGAGTATTTTTTGCAGCGGTACTACCAGCGGATTGGTCACCGTCACGACAAATTGCACGATGGGATTGCGGTAGTCGGCACGAACCCATTGCAAGCCCAATCGCAGCGCGACGGCTGCCAGATACATGTCGAAGAGTGACTGCAGTATGTAAACAAGTCCGCTTTGCATGTGGGTACGTTTCTGTCCTTAGGAGCCAAGCTCTACGGCGCGATCTCGCGCCGCAAGCATTGCAGCGCGAACGATATCACGGATGCCGCCGTCTTCGAGTTTCTGTAGTGCCGCCGCTGTTGTGCCGCCCGGCGAGGTCACGCGCGCACGCAGGGTTGCAGCGCTCTCTTCAGACTGGAGCGCCAGCAATCCCGCTCCGGCCGCCGTTTTGGTGGCTAGCAACTGCGCCTGATTGGCATCGAGACCCAGTTCTACAGCCACGTCTTCCATGATTTCCATCAGCAGAAAAAAATAAGCGGGGCCGCTGCCGGACACCGCCGTTACCGCATCAATGAGGGCTTCATCCTGCACCCAAAGAATTTCGCCCGCTGCGGCCATTATGTATTCCGCCACGCCGCGTGCAATGGAATCAATATCGTCTGCATAGAGCCCTGACATTCCGGCGCCGATAAGGGCAGGTGTATTCGGCATGACGCGCACCAGGCGCGGGCCGTCCCCGAGCCAGCCCCGCAGTGCGTTGATGGTTATTCCCGCGGCAATAGAAATAATCAACTGGTTGGTCGGGCGGTCATCCGTCGGAAGCGCCGACGCGACCTCTGCGAGAATCTGCGGCTTTACGGCCAGCACCAGCACATCGCAGGTAGTCGCCAGCTCGGCGTTGTCATCGTTCACGTGAATACTGCGGGAAATCTGTTGCAACGCGTTGCGTTGTTCGGCAGACGGGTCAGACACCATCAGCCGCTCAGGCATGTGCCCGGCATCCAGCAAGCCCCGGATAATGGCTTGAGCCATGTTGCCGCCGCCTATGAAGCCGATGCGTGTTTGATTTTCCTGCATGAGCGATGGGTTCCTGTCCGGTGGAAGGGCAAAGGGTATGGCTTAAGAGTAACTTATCAAGGCCTGGGCCCAAACAGCGCGGTTCCAATCCGCACCATCGTGCTGCCCTCGGCAATTGCAGCTTCCAGATCGTCGCTCATGCCCATGGATAATGTGTCCAGCCCGTGCCCGGCTGAATTCAGTTCATCGTAGAGGCCTTTTAGCAGCCGGAACGGTTTGTGTTGGTCACTTTCGCTGTCTGCGGGCAGGGGTATGGTCATCAATCCCCGCAGCCGCAGCCGCGGAAACCCCGAAATCTTCCGGCACAATTCAGCTACTTCAGACGGCGCAACGCCTCCGTGATCGCTTTCATCGGTGCACACCTGAACGCAGATATTCATCGGAGCCAATTGTTCCGGGCGCTGATCGTTCAGTCGTCGCGCCGTCTTTTCGCTGCTAACGGTTTGCACCCAATCGAAGTTTTCCGCGATCGACCGGGTTTTATTAGTTTGAATACGGCCAATGAAATGCCACTCTATACCCGGGTTGCAGCGCGGTATTTTTTCCAGCGCCTCTTGCAGATAGTTTTCTCCCATTGCTTTGAGCCCCGCGGCATACGCTTCGTGAACTGCGTCAACGTCATGACGTTTCGATACAGCCAGAATTGAGACCTCGTTCTCATTTCGGCCGGCGGCGGCCGCTGCGCGGGCAATGCGATTTTGTAAATTAACTAAATGTTTCGTGATACGCGTCACGATACCTCCCGAGCCAATCCATATACTGCTTCTACGTGTGCTGCTTATGGTAAGGATGCCTGAAGCAGCGAATGAATGCTCTTAACTCAAGGACTTGAGAGATGGCAGTAGACATAGCGCAGTTACTCGCATTTTCCGTCAAGAACAATGCATCGGACCTTCACCTTTCTGCGGGCGTGCCGCCGATGATTCGTGTTGACGGCGACGTCAAGCGTGTCAACATGCCGCCGCTTACGCACAAAGATGTCCATAGCATGATCTATGACATCATGAACGACAAGCAGCGCAAGGATTTTGAAGAGAAGTTTGAAACCGATTTCTCTTTCGAGATTCCCAAACTGGCGCGCTTTCGTGTCAACGCTTTTAACCAGGCGCGTGGCGCCGGTGCTGTGTTCCGTACCATTCCCTCGGAGATCCTTACCCTCGATGATCTGCAGGCGCCGCCGATCTTTAAGGACATTTCCATGCATCCGCGCGGCATCGTGCTGGTGACCGGGCCGACTGGCTCCGGTAAATCCACCACGCTTGCCGCGATGGTCAACTACATTAACGAGAACAAGCCCGATCACATTCTGACGATTGAAGATCCGATTGAGTTTGTGCACGAGAGCCAGCGTTCTTTGATAAACCAGCGCGAAGTGCATCGCGATACTCTGGGCTTTACCGAGGCACTGCGTTCCGCTCTGCGTGAGGATCCTGACGTGATTCTGGTGGGTGAGCTGCGCGATCTGGAGACCATACGTCTGGCGCTGACGGCTGCCGAAACAGGCCACCTTGTGTTCGGCACATTGCATACCAGTTCTGCTGCCAAGACCATTGACCGTGTTGTCGACGTGTTCCCGGCGGCAGAAAAAGAGATGGTCAGGTCCATGTTGTCGGAATCACTGCGCGCGGTAATCTCGCAAACTCTTTTGAAACGTGTGGGCGGCGGCCGGGTTGCGGCACACGAGATCATGATCGGTACGCCGGCTATCCGAAACCTGATTCGCGAGGGAAAGATTGCGCAAATGTATTCAGCGATTCAGACCGGGCAGAGCTCAGGTATGCAAACGCTTGACCAGAATCTTCAGGAGCTGTTGCGCAAGGGCGTCATTACCAAAGAAGAGGCGCGCTTCCGAGCCGCCAATAAGGATGAGTTCTAGAGGCAGGCGTGAATCAGACGGCCTCGGAAATTAAGCATTAGGGAGTAAAAAGCATGGAGCGCGATCAGGCAACAAAGATGATGCAAACCCTTCTGAAGAAGCTGGTTGCCAAGAATGGCTCCGACTTGTTCATTACCGCCGGGTTTCCGCCTGCAATCAAGATCGATGGCGATATACATCGCGCGGCCGAGCAGCGTCTTACGCCCGAGCAAAGTGCGACGCTAATCCGCGCCATCATGAATGACAAGCAAACGAAAGAGTTCGATGCGACGCAGGAATGCAACTTTGCCATCAACCCTCAGGGTATCGGGCGATTCCGCGTTAGCGTTTTTGTGCAGCAGGGTTACGTTGGCGCCGTTTTGCGTCGCATCGAGACCGATATTCCGACTATTGAAGAGCTGGAGCTGCCGCAGGGCCTGAAAGATATCGTCATGACCAAGCGCGGCCTGGTGATACTGGTTGGCGCGACGGGTTCCGGTAAATCCACCACACTGGCCGCGATGATCGGCCACCGCAACGCCAACACGCGCGGCCACATCATGACCATCGAGGATCCGGTTGAATATGTGCACCCGCATAACCAGTGCGTGGTGACGCAGCGCGAAGTGGGTGTCGATACTGATTCGTGGGGAGCAGCGCTAAAGAATACCTTGCGTCAGGCGCCAGACGTGATACTGATTGGTGAGATTCGTGACCGGGATACCATGGAATACGGCATCCAGTTTGCCGAGACCGGACATCTGTGTCTCGCAACCTTGCACGCCAACAGTGCCAACCAGGCGCTGGACCGCATTATCAACTTTTTCCCCGAAGACAAGCGCGATCAGTTGCTGATGGACCTGTCGCTGAATATCAAGGCCATTATTTCGCAACGCCTGATTCCGCGTGAAACGGGCTCCGGGCGTGTCGCGGCCATGGAAATTCTGCTTAAGTCGCCGCTGGTTTCCGATCTCATTTTCCGCGGCGAGGTTGCGGAACTGAAAGAGGTGATGAAGAAGTCCAATCGTATCGGCATGAACACCTTCGATCAGGCGCTGTTCGATCTGTTTGAAGCCGGGAAGATCAGTTACGACGAAGCGATGAAGAATGCGGACTCCAAGAACGAGGTACGGCTGCGCATCAAGCTGGAAAGCAAGCGCGCTGAGACTGATCCCACATCTGATCGATGAAGGTCTTGGCCTGGTCGAAGAGGAAGGAGCAACGCTTAAGTAAGCGCTGATTTATGAACGTACAGCCACTATTTAAGTTGATGGTCGAGAAGCATGCTTCCGACTTGTTCTTTACCTGCTATGCGCCGGTAAAAATCAAAATTGATGGCAAGATAATGCCCGTCAACAAGCTGGAGCTTACGCCAAAAATGGTGAAGCAGGCAGCCATGGAGTTGATGGACGAAAATCAGCTTGAAGAATTTACGCGTGAGCTGGAAATCGATTTCGCGATTTCCAAACCCGGCCTTGGCCGCTTTCGAGTCAATATTTTTCAGCAACGCGGCAATATTGGCATGGTGCTTCGCTATATCAGCTCCAATCTGCCTGACCTGGATGAACTCCAGATGCCCCAGCTTCTGAAAGAACTGGTGATGTTTAAGCGAGGCCTGATACTCATGGTGGGAGCCACCGGTTGCGGTAAATCCACTACGCTGGCAGGCATGATCAACTACCGTAACGAGAAAACTTCGTCACACATTATTACGATTGAAGACCCTATCGAATTTCTGCATCCGAACAAACGTTCGATTGTGAATCAGCGTGAAGTCGGTATCGACACCAGGTCTTATGATCGTGCGCTAAAGAGCGCTATGCGCGAGGCGCCCGACGTTATCCTGATCGGCGAGGTGCGTGATCGTGAAGCCATGGAGGCAGCCATGCGGCTCGCGGGCACCGGCCATCTGGTGATTTCCACGCTGCATGCGAACAATGCACCGGAGGCGCTGGATCGAATTATCAATATGTTTCCAATGGATCAGCACCGTCAGGTATTCATGGATTTGTCGCAGTACCTGCGGTCGATTATTTCGCAGCGTCTGGTGCGCAGCGTTGATGGAAAACGCGTGGCAGCGGTTGAAGTGATGCTGAATACACCTCATGTTGCTGAACTGATTAATCGCGGCGATATTGCTCAGGTTAAGGAAGCATTTGCCAGTAGCACGGAATCAGGCATGCAGACTTTCGATTCTGCGTTGCTCGATCTGTTTAAGACTGGCCGTATCAGTATGGACGAAGCGCTGGCGAATGCCGATTCACGTGCCAACCTCGAAGCATCCATTCACTTCGGATAAATTGCCTTAGCGGGAAATACCGGGCCGTCGACGCACACGCGCTTCATTGCCACTGTGTCGTCCATGTGCACGGCCACCGTGCACCCGGCACAGCCGCCGACCGCGCAAGCCATAAATTCTTCCAGGCACAGCTGGCATGGCACATCAAAGTCGTTCGCCACGGCGGCCGCTGCCTGCAGCATCGGTTCGGGCCCGCAAGCGAAGACTTCAACCTGACCGCGCTGCGTATCGTTCATCGCCGCAAGCCATGAACGCGCCAGATCTGTCACGTAACCGCGGTATACGCCGGGGAATCCTTGCTGGCTTGCCAGCCGGGTGGGCACCTTCAGTAAGTCGAGCGCGGCCAGAGCCTGATCAATTTCGCCGGCTATTCCTGCGACCGGCAGTGAGGACTCACACAGCTCAAACGGAAACGGAACTTCGGACCCCATCAGCACCAGCGAGTCGCTCAGCACATCACGGCCGGTTCCATCGGCCAATTTATGGGCCAATTTTTCTGCCAGAGTGGTCGCCAGAAACAGCATCGGCGGCACGCCGACCCCGCCGCCAATCATTAATTTGCGAGGTTTGTCGGCGGCGACTGTAAAGCCATTCCCGATAGGCCCCATGATGCTCAGCGAATTGCCCGGTAACTGACGACTCAGTGCCCGCAATCCGGACCCGACAATTTTGTACAGAAAGTCGACTTCGCCAGTTTCAGGGTCGGCGCGCATGATTGAAATCGGTCGGCGCATCGGTATGTCCGCGTCACACTGAATGTGCGCGAAACTTCCCGCCACAGCGCGTTGAGCACACTCCGGCGCTTTGACGCGCAGGATGAACTGTTCGCCCGGGTGTTCCGTGTGTTCGAGAATCAGGGCATCTTCGACGTAAATCGTGCCACGATGCGGTTTTTCAACGACTGTCATTTCTGCCGCGATTCCGTCACCGCCGCCAGCACCGCCATGCGCACGGCAACACCGTTGTGCACTTGCCGGGTGATTACCGACTGCGGCCCATCGGCTACCGCGCCCGCAATTTCCACATCGCGGTTCATTGGGCCGGGATGCATCACAATGGCGTCGGGTTTTGCCAGTTGCAGGCGTGCTTCGGTGAGCCCGAATTCACGGTGATAATCCATGCTCGTCATCAGGTTGGCCTTTTCTTTGATTCGTTCGCGCTGTATGCGCAGGGCCATCACGACGTCCGCGCCTTCGACTGCGCCGTCAATATCACTGGTCACAACCGCGCCGGGATAGAGCGTCGGGTCGGCGCTGAGGCCATCGGGCGACACCAGTCGCAACTCGTTGTTGCCCATAATGCTCAATCCTTCGGACAGCGAACGCGCGACGCGGGAATGAGCGATATCGCCGATGATGGTGACGGTCAGTCCGTCAAGAGCGCCCTTCATTTCGCGAATGGTCATCAGGTCGAGCAGCCCCTGGGTGGGGTGGGAGACATCGGCTTCTCCCGCGTTAAGCACGCTCACCTGCGGGATGATGTTCTCGGTGATGTATTCCGGAATGCCGGCGCTGGCATCGCGCACCACGAAAACATCCACTTGCATGGCTTGCAGCGTATAGATCGTGTCGAGCAGGCTTTCGCCCTTGGTGCGCGATGACATGTTGACATCCAGGTTCAACACGTCGGCACTGAGCCGCTTCGCTGCCAGTTCAAACGAGGCGCGCGTGCGGGTGCTGGGCTCAAAAAACAGGTTCGCGACAGTTCGGCCTTTGAGCACGTCATCGCGTGCGGGTGGTTTGCCGACCTCGGTTTGGAAGGCGGTCGCGCGATCCAGTAATTCGGTAATGAACGTTTTGCTGAGTCCCTGCAGTCGCAGCAGGTGCCGCAATCGACCCGCCTCATCCAGTTGGGCGCTGAGGTTGCCGGTTTGGTTCATTGATTCCCCGTCAGGACTTATTATTGGTGTTGCGCATCCAGCTTTCAGCAATGATGGCCGCGGCCAGGCTGTCCACGTCTGCTTTGTTTATGCGTTTATTGCGTATCCCGCCCTGCCGTTGCTGCTTGAGTCGGGATGCTGCCTCGGCAGAAGTATACCTCTCATCCATGAACTTGACCTCCAGCTTGTACCTTTCCTGGAGCTGGCCACCAAAGGTGCGGGCCCGCACCGTCATGTCCGATTCGCTCATGTCACTGTTACAGGGCAGCCCGACTATCAAGAGCTCCGGCTGCCATTCGTGAATCAGTTTGTCCAGTTGCGGCCAGTCGGGTTCGCCGTCGCTGGCTAATAACGTGGTGAGCGGCGTTGCCGTACCTGTGAGTGGGGTTGCGCTGGCGATGCCGATGCGCCGCAGGCCAAAATCCAGCGCCAGCAAACTGCCGGCGGGAGTGTGATTCGATGTGCCCAAACCCGGCTTCAGGCGTTGCCCGGGTTCAGAATCAGGCTCGACGGATGAATGCCAATGGAGCCGGCGGCAGCCTGCCAGCGTTGCTCTACGGGTGTTTCGAAAACCAGCTCTTTGGATGCCGGCACGGTCAGCCACGCATTCTGCCGAATTTCTTCTTCAAGCTGACCGGCGCCCCATCCGGCGTATCCCAGCGCCATCAACAGTCGTTCCGGCCCGTGCCCCCGGGCGACGTCGACAAGGATGTCTTTGGATGTCGTCACGAATATCGAGTGGCCGACTTCTGTGGTGCCTTCCCAGTTTTTGTCGGCTTCATGGATAACAAAACCGCGCTCGGACTGAACGGGCCCGCCCCGAAGCACCTGTTGCGAGAGCATGTCTGCAGGTGCGGCTTGCAGTGATAACTGTTCCAGAACTTCACGGAGATCAATATCGAGCGGCCGATTAATGGTAATGCCCAGGGCGCCTTGATCCGTGTGCTCGCAAATATAGGTAACCGAATGCTCGAAATTGGGGTCAGCCATGCCGGGCATGGCAACGAGCAGGTGACCGGCAAGTGAGTGTATGGTTTCCATGCTTCTTCCTTGGCTAAGGGACATTCAACGCGTGCGCATAGTTCCTACAGATCCGCTACTAAATTGCCACTCGTAAGAAAACTTCAGCGCATCATAATCATTGCGCAGGTATTCCGGAAAGGGCTCAAACGGTGCTGCCAGCCGCAAAATTTCCACCGCGGCCATATCGAGTTCACGGGTGCCGGAACTGCTGAGTATGATGGCCTCCTGCAGGTTCCCATTAGCCAGAATGCTGACTTCCAGTACCGGGTTTTGGCGGGCGTTGGCGGCCACCCGCGGGAAATTCATTGTGCCGACGCGCTCGATGCGGCGCTTCCAGCCATCGAGGTAGGTTGCGATGCGTGACTCGCGGGTATTGGCGCTAACAATGAGTTCGCGTGGTTTTGCGCCTTGCAGCACGGTTTGCGAATCGGGCGTGGCAAGAATTTCGATAGTGTTAGACGTGCCCGCCATGCCAGTCCTCAGCCGCATTTCCTCGTTTATCTGTTGCTGTTGCGCTGACAAGCTGCCCGCATCGGCGCGCCGCGCATACAGCAGCTGTTCCGCAGAATCGCGGCGCTGATCTTGCTGTTGCCGGTTATCGTTACCATCCTGCTCAGGCCCGGGGGCAACCGGATCGGCATCGCGACCGTAAGCGACGCGCAGCCCCGCGTCATCTGTGGTATTACCCGAACCCGCCAGATTTTGTTGCGCAAGGTATTCGGCGTCGTTGCTGTCCGGTCGCTCATCAAATTCGCGCGTTAGCAGCACGACTTCCATGGAGGTGGATGGCGTGCCGGTTGAAAAGAGCTCGCCGTCGGTAAAGCTGACGCCAAGAATGAGCACGCCGTGAAACAGGGCGGCCACAAACAGCATGGTAGTGAGGCGGTCGTTGCTTCCGGGAGCATCCATGAATATCTATTATGCTACAAGCCGTCGAAGGTCGCTTTACCCGTTAACCCCGGCCGCTTGCCGCAGGGGAACATCACCATAAACGTTTCTCCGGGAATGCCAGACCATTGACACTGAATGCCATGCAAGTCGCCCGGTTCAAAACCGAAGCGCGGGTAGTAATTGGCGTGCCCTATAACGATAACAAAGGGGCACCCGCGATCCCTGAGTAATTGCAGCCCCGTTTCCGACAGTTGTGTGCCGATGCCCTGATTCTGGTAGTCCGGATCAACCGCCAGTTGTCCCAACCCCATACCCGAAATCTCGCCGGTCGGGCCTTCGAGGCGCACGGGGCTGAACAACACACTGCCGACGATACGACCGTCGCGCTCCGCCACCAGCGAGACAATGTCGTCGCGTTCCGCCCGAAATTTGCGAAACGCTTGAGTGCCACCGTGTTTCGCAAAAGCGCGCGCAACCAGTGTCTCAATGGCAGCCAGGTCGGCCGGTCGACGTTGTGCCCTGATAGCGCTCATGGCATGCGCAAGCGCGGTCTTCAGGCGGCGGCGCGGCGCGCGCTGATTTCCTGTTCAATGCGTTTCACGAGTGCGGCAGCCAGATTGACTCCGGAAAGTTTTTTAATCTCGCGTATTCCGGTGGGGCTGGTGACATTGATTTCGGTCAGGTAGTCGCCGATGACATCCAGCCCTGCAAACAATACACCACGCCGCCGCAGCTCCGGCCCGACCTGTTCGCATATCCAGCGGTCACGTTCGCTCAGTTCGCGCAATTCGCCGGTTGCGCCCATTACGAGGTTGCCGCGGTTATCGTTTGCGCCCGGCACCCTGGCCAGAGATAGTCAGGCGTCAGGCCGTCGACCAGAATAATGCGCTTGTCGCCGGCCTTTATTTCGGGGATGTATTGTTGCGCCATTGCATAGCCTTCGCCGTCGCGCGTGAGTGTCTCGAAAATGACGTTGGCGTTGTTGTCGCCGGGGGCGACCACGAAAATGGACTTGCCCCCCATGCCGTGCAGCGGTTTCACCACAATTTTGCCGTGACGGTCGCGGAAATCGCGCAGCTCCCGCATATCGCGGGTAATCAGTGTGCTGGGGCAGCATTGCGGAAACCAGGCAGTAAAAGCCTTTTCGTTGATGTCCCGCAGGCTGGCTGGCCGGTTGACGATCAGTGTCCCCGCGATTTCGGCTCGCTCAAGGATGTAGGTGGCGTAGATGTACTCCATGTCGAACGGTGGATCCTTGCGCATCAGGATGACATCCAGCTCGCTTAACGCCATGTCTGCCGAGGCCCCCAGCGTATACCAGTCGTCCAGGCTGTCACGGACCTCCAGCGGTCGGCCCCGGCCGCGCGCCTCCCCCTCGACCACGTGCAGGTCGTTCATTTCGAGGTAAATCAGGTCGTGGCCGCACGACTGAGCTTCCAGGAGCATGGCGAGCGTGCTGTCTTTGGCGGGGGTGATTCCACTGATGGGATCCATCACCACGCCGGTGCGAATCGGGTTCATGAGCCATAACTCCGGATGTGGGTCTCGAAACCAGCTATTCTGCCCCAGAGTTGCTGAAATATCAGGCTTTCACGGGTATTATCGAGCCGTTGTTGTGGGTTGTCGTATCAGGGTCAGAAATAATCGCCATCGGTGCGTTGACGCGCAACAGCCATTATGTAAATAAGTATGCGGGTTAGCCAGACCCGCAGCATGCCCGGAGGCGCGCGTGACAGACGACTCGGCACCTGATTTGCAGGGCCTTAAGATTCTGGTGATTGACGACAGTAAGACCATCCGTCGCACCGCTGAAACCCTGTTAGCCAAAGAGGGCTGCACGGTATTCACCGCTACTGATGGTTTTGATGCGCTGTCTAAAATCGCCGACCACAACCCGGATGTCATCTTTGTAGACATCATGATGCCGCGTCTCGATGGCTATCAGACTTGCTCGCTTATCAAGCACAACCAGAATTTCCGCGACACGCCCGTGATTATGCTGTCCAGCAAAGACGGCTTGTTCGATCGCGCGCGGGGCCGCATTGTCGGTTCGGAGCAATACCTGACCAAACCGTTTACTCGTGATGAACTGCTGGGCGCTATTGCCACGCAGGTTTCACGCACTGCCGTATAGAAGGGATTATGGCTCTGGTTCTAATAGTCGATGATTCGCCTACTGAGCAGCACATTTTCTGCAAAGCGCTGGAGCGCCGCGGTTACGACACCGTCGTGGCCAGCGACGGTGAAGAAGCTATTGCTACTGCCGAGCAGGTGCATCCGGAAGTTATCGTCATGGATGTGGTCATGCCCGGTATGAACGGGTTTCAGGCGACGCGCAAATTATCGCGCAACCCGGCAACCCGGGAAATACCGATTGTCATTGTCAGCGGCAAGGGACAGGAGACCGATCGCATCTGGGGCTTGCGTCAGGGCGCTGCCCAGTATCTGGTCAAACCGGTTAATGAAGAGCAGTTGGCTGCTGCCGTGGAGGCAGCGCTGAATTCATGAGCGAGACTTATACAGGCACGCTGCGGGATTTACGCGACAGGCCCTTTGAATTGTTGCGCGAACTCGAGCGGCGCAGTCGGTTGGCGTTATCGGGCTCTGCTTCGCTGGATGCTGATGCCGAAGAATGGGTCGGTATTGGTTGTTTGCTTGGCAGCGAGCGTTTTCTGGTTGCGCGTGATGACGTGCGTGAAGTCATGATGATGCCGTCTGCTGTGACGCGCGTACCCGGCACACGCGAGTGGGTCGCGGGCTTGGCCAATTTACGCGGACAATTGCTGCCGGTTTTTGATCTGCGCGCGTTTCTTGGCGCCGGCACCAGTCGCGGCGTGCGTTCAGCACGCGTGCTGGTCGCTAACAGCCCGGAAATGCCGGTCGGCATCATCGTCGACGAGGTGTTCGGCTTCCGCCGTTTTCTGAGTTCGGAATTTACCGATGAGATTCCTGACACAGAGATTCGTTGTGAGCGATACCTGGCAGGTGCGTGCATCCGGGGTGAAGAGGTGTGGCCGGTGTTCAGTGTGCAGAAGCTGATTGCGGCCGATGAATTTCAAAAGGCGGCAGCCTGATGACTGCGTTGAATCACAAACCCAGGGTGCAACGCAAAGAGCTGCTGTGGACGGGAGACGCTGACTGATGGCAGTTGCGAGCAAAGACGGGCGATACATGCCGGTATTGGCAGTGATGTTGTTGCTGACGCTCGGCATTACAGCGTGGTGGTTATACGGATTAAGTGCTGGCACCACCGGAAAACCGGCGGCGGTGGATACTTTACTCAACGCGCAAGCAGCCAATCTGCAGGCCGGCAAAGCGTTGGCAGGCGACGAGACTGCTTTTGCGGGGTTGCGAAATACCGCCACTGCTCTGAAAAACATAACCACCGGCGGATTAACCAGCAGCCAGCGGGCCAATCTCGGCGAAGTGCGCAAGTCGGTGCAGACGCTGCTGGACAGCCAGGGCGACGTATTGGCGACGCAGGAGGCGCTGGGGCGCATTCAGCAGCTGGAGCCCAAGTTCGCGGATGCGGTTTACGTGCTGCAGGGAGAACTTTCCATACAAAGGCAGCCGGCTGTCATCGCACATCTGGAGCGGTTGCGGCTTTTAGGCGAAGCGGTGCGTCTCGCTTCTGCGGGGCTGATGCCTGGTAACGCCGAGTTAAACACACGCCTCATTGATGCCGAGATGGAGTTGCAGCAGATCGTGCGCGGCTTGCGCGGCGGCGATCCGCAACTGGCGATTGGGGCAGTTTCCGGTAGCGGTACCGAGCAGGCACTCGCCAGCCTGGCGCGGCGGGCGGAACAGTTGGGTGCAGCGGTCGCCGATGGGTTGCGCACCTCTGATTCGCTGGTCGTGGTGCGTGAAGCGCAGCAGACACTCGACAAACTGGTTCAGGCGATGGAAGGCGAGCGTCTGGTGCTCGGCAAATCTCTCGCCAGCGCCGGTCTCAGTGTCGAGTATCAACGCCTGTTCGCTCTGCTTGGAGCAGCGTCATTTATAGTGCTGGTTATGCTGGTGTTGTGGTTTCGCGCTTCAGGTCATCGTGAGCGCACTGCGCGGCTGGCCGAGCAAACGGAGAGCGATCAGCAGGCCATTTTGCGACTGCTCGATGAGCTCAGCAGTCTGGCGGATGGCGACCTGACGGTGCAGGCGACGGTCGGCGAAGACGTTACCGGAGCCATTGCCGACTCAATAAACTTTGCCGTGGAAGCGCTACGGGAGTTGGTCGAAACCATAAACAAGGGTGCCATTCTCGTCGAGGACGCGACCAAGCAGACCGAGGCCAGCGCGTCGGCGTTGGCGCAGGCCAGTGAAGCGCAATCCCGACAGATTAAGGATGCGAGTGAGGCCATTCAGCAAATGGCCGCTTCCATCGATGAAGTGTCGGGTAACGCCGAGCGGTCCGCCGATGTGGCGCGCCATTCGGTGGATATTGCTCACAAGGGCGGCGATGCAGTGCGCCGAACCATAGCGGGCATGAACACCATCCGTGAAACCATTCAGGAAACGTCCAAGCGGATAAAACGACTGGGCGAAAGCTCGCAAGAGATTGGCGATATCGTGGAGCTGATCAATGACATTGCTGATCAGACCAACATACTTGCGCTGAATGCGTCGATTCAGGCCTCGACCGCTGGCGAAGCCGGCCGCGGGTTCGCGGTTGTGGCCGACGAGGTGCAGAGGCTTGCGGAGCGTTCGGCTAATGCAACCAAGCAGATTGAGGTGCTGGTCAGTACGATTCAGTCGGATACCAACGAAGCCGTTGTTTCCATGGAGCGCAGCACCACGGATGTAGTCGGCGGCGCATTGCTCGCGGAAAATGCGGGCGCTGCACTCGAAGAGATTGAACAGGTTTCCAATCAGATCGCCATGCTGGTGCAAAACATTTCCAGTTCTGCGCGCGAGCAAACCGACGCGGCGCGCAAAGTCCTGGAAAGCGCAGAGCAGCTGGAGGCCATCAGCAGTGAAACCGATTTAAGCGCCGCTACCACGAGCAAATTTATCAGTCAGCTGTCTGCGCTGGCGTCGCAGTTGCGTGAGTCCGTGTCTGGCTTTGTGCTGCCGACCGAGCAGCATGCGATGAATCCTGGTGATGAGGAAGTGCAGGCGGTCGCCTCAGAGGCAAAGCAGGCGCGCGATGCAAAGAGTCAGGCCAAAAACGTTGTTGATGAAGCCAGCGTATTGTCTTAAATGAACATGTCGGCAAGATCAGAATCGTTTCACGCAGTCGGGGAGCAGATTGCGGCGACTTTGCGTGAGGCGCACCTTGCGCTGGAAAGTTTTGCCGAAGGGGAAACCAGTCCCAGGGAACTGCATAAATGTGCTGAGTTGCTGCACAGTGTGCGCGGCGCGCTTAATGTCGCCTCGATTTATGGCGCAGGCTTGTTGGCAGAAGAGATGGAAGCCACCTGTAGATTCCTGCAGGAAGGCTCTAAAACCGGAGAGCTATCCGATGGCGGCATAGAGGCCCTCAGCCGCGCTATGGTGCAGCTGCCGGCCTACGTCGAACGCATCATGGAGGGAGGCAGAGACATCCCGTTGGTGATGTTGCCACTCCTGAACGACTTGCGCGCGGCCCGCGGTAAGCCATTGCTATCCGAGAGTACGTTGCTGCTGCTGAACGGTTCACCGGCGGCAGAGGCGAACACGCCGGCTCGGCCGGAGCCCAGTGGTGAAGACGTTATTGCGCAATTGGGCAAATTGCGGCCGCAATTCCAGTTGGGCCTGCTTGGTTGGATTAAAGGCGGCGACAGCGAAAAGAATTTGCGCCGAATGGCTGAGGTCACCGACAGGCTCGAGAAGGCTGCCGCCGGTCAGGATGTCTATCGGTTGTGGTGGGTAGCCGGCGGCGTGCTGGAAGCGCTCGCCGATGACGGCCTTGAATCCGGTATCGCGCTGAAGCGGCTGCTGGGACAGGTAGATCGCGAGATTAAACGGCTGCAGTCGGAAGGGGAGGCAGGCTTCATCGCCAGGCCCCCGACCGATCTGGTTAATAACCTGCTTTATTACGTCGCCCGTGCCAGCAGCGCGGGGCCGCGTGTTGCTGCGATTAAAACAGCGTTTCAGCTGGGCGATCTTGCACCCGCGGACGAGCAGGTTGATCAAATGCGCGAGAGCCTTGCCGCGCCCAGCCCCCGCTTGATGAAAACGGTCGCCAGCGCGATCAGCGAAGACCTGGCCCGCGCGAAGGACGCGCTCGATATCTATGTCCGAACCGGTATGCAGGATCCGACCGAGCTCGAAGAGCAGGTCGGCTTGTTGCGCAAAATCGCGGATACGCTCGGTGTGCTCGGATTGGGCCATCTGCGTGAAACGGTTGCGCAACACAGCGAGTCTCTGGCGAAACTGATTAAAGCGGATCGGGAGGACGGGCAATCCGGATTGGTTGCCTTGGCAGCGGCATTGCTGGAAGTCGAGGACGCGCTCGAAGGGCAACTGGTTGCACTGGTTCGTTCCAATGCAGCCGAGCCTGATGCCGAACCGGTAGACGCAGATTTTCAGGCGGTAGCCGAAGCTGTTTTGCGCGAATGCAAAGTCAATCTTGCGCACGTAAAGGAGACTATCACCGAGGTTCTTGATCGCCCCGACGAACGGCGTGGTCTCGATAATTTGCCGGACCAGTTGCGCGGTGTCAGTGCCGGTCTCACCATGCTGGGGCGCGAACGTGCGGTGAAGGTACTCGCGCGTATTGGCGACGTGATCCGGAATAATTTGCAGAACGGCGATATGGCGCACGACCCCGGCCGGTTGAACCGGCTTGCGGACGCCATCGTCAGTCTTGAGTACTACATGGAGACCTTGCAGGCGGGCCGGAAAGAACCTGTCTACATGCTCGAGAATGCTGAGCGAAGTCTGGCGGTTATAGAGGAGGCCAGGCCCTCGGTCGTCCCAGAGCCGGTGGTCGAGCCGCAGGCTTACGAGAAAACCCGAATTATTGAAGTGCCGGTCATGCAGCAGGGCAACGACGAGCCCGATCTTGAGTTGCTGGAAGTGTTCATCGAGGAGGCTCGCGAAGAAATTGAATCCATCAATCGCCACTTCCCGATTTGGGCAGAACATCCTGACGATGAAGAGGCGCTCATAACGCTTCGGCGCTCATATCACACGCTCAAGGGCAGCGGTCGCATGGTCGGCGCACAATTGTTTGGTGAGTTCGCCTGGAGCATCGAGAACCTGCTAAACCGCATCATCAGCAAGACGGTGCCAACCGGACCTGAAGTCGTGGCTTTTTTGCAGGATGCAGTATCAGCCACACCGCAATTGCTGGAGCAACTCGAGGCCGGTACCGATCCCGATGCGGACATTAGTGGGCTGGCCGCGTGCGCTGAGCTTTTTGCGGGCGGCGAAGTTCCGTCTGCATACGCCGGCTATGCTGCGGACGAAGAGGTTGAATCTGCTGTCGAAGCAGATTTTGACGAGTCGCCAACTTACCCTGACGAGTCTGCTGTGGCGGGTATCGATCCCGTGCTGCTGGGCATTCTCGAACGCGAGTCTGCCGGTCATCTTGAGGCTGTGCGGGCACATTTAGCGCGCAGTGCAGCCGAAGGCGCGGTTGTAGATGAGAGCATGCATAATGCCTGCCATACGCTACACGGCAGCATCACCATGGCCGGTGTGAAGGCAGCGGCGGGGCTGACGGGGGCGCTTAATCAGTTTGTCGAGCAACTGTATCGACATCAACAGGCGCTCGACTCCGCACAACGTGAGTATTGTGCAACGGCGGCCGACGCAATTGAATTGCACATCACCAGGCTGCAAGACGACAGCATGGCATTGCCCGATACAGCGGATCTGGAAGCGCGCCTGAAGTCGCTTGCTGTCGCCATTGCCGAACAAGAGGACGAACAAGAAGCCGAACAGGATTCCGAGCAGGAAGCGGACGAACTCGATGTGTCGGACCGCTACCCGATTCCGGAGCCCGAGGCACGAAATGTTGTGCCCGAGTTCGATGCGGAAATTGCCGCCATCTTTTGTGAAGAAGCCGCTGAAATTCTCGAAGCTTCCGATGCGGTGCTGCAAACCCTGATGGATGACGGCAGCGCTGTAGATGCGCTGGCTGATTTGCAGCGGCACCTGCATACGCTCAAAGGTGGTGCCCGAATGGCGGGCATTTCGACCATGGGTGATTTGAGTCACGAGCTTGAGACCTTGTTGATTCGGATTAATGCGGGCAGCAGCGGTTTCGATACGGAGATGCAGGCATTGCTGCAAGCGAGCATCGATGAACTGCATCACATGCGCGAACAGGTTGTAGAGGGCGTGCTGGTGCCCGCAGATGCCGAGTTGCTTGGCCGCATTATTATTGCGTCGCAGGCCACGCTGGTTACCCCGGCTGAGGCTTTCGATCCGCTGGAGCGCAGTATCCCGCATACGCCGCCGGTGCCTCCTGCAACGGACGTTGACGATGCGGATGACATCGCCGCCGAAGACGAGTTTATTGTCGATGATATTGGCGATGATATTAGCGAGGAAACTGCAGAGTCAGCCCCGCTGAATATTCCGGAGCCCGCCGAGTTGGGCGAACTGGCTCAGGATCTGATCAGCGGTAAGGCCCCCGAGCAGCCTCAGCCATTCCCCGAGAATCTTGTGCCGGCCGCATCTCAGGACGTTGCTCAGCGCAAGGAGATGGCGCGGGTCGATTCGGCAATGCTCGAAGACCTGTTGAACAATGCCGGCGAGATCAGCATTTCGCATTCGCGGCTTAAGCAGCAGGTCAGCTCTATTCAGTTCAACCTCGATGAACTCGGACAGACGGTGCAGCGTTTGCAGCAGCAGCTGCGGTTGCTGGAAATGGAGACCGAGGCTCAGATTCTGTTTAAGCATCAGAATGACGCCATCGATAGTGATGATGGATTTGATCCGCTGGAGCTTGATCGTTATTCGACCATTCAGCAGTTGTCGCGCGGGCTCGGCGAAACGGCTAGTGATGTCAGCAGTCTGAAAGATCTGCTGCAAAACATCGCGTCCGATACCGAGACCATACTTTCGCAGCAGCAACGCATTACGTCCGAGCTGCAAGACAACCTGATGCGTACACGCATGGTGCCTTTCGAACAGCATGTGCCGCGCTTGCAGCGTCTGGTTCGTCAACAGGCTCAGGAAAGTGGCAAACAGGTTGAGCTTGAGGTGCGCGGCAGTAGCGGTGAGCTCGATCGGCAGGTCATGGAACGCATGCTGGCGCCGTTTGAGCATATGCTGCGCAACGCCGTTATCCATGGCATTGAGACGCCGGCTGCACGGCGGAAAGCGGGTAAGTCCGAGACGGCGACTATTACCATCGCATTCCGGCGCGAAGGGTCCCACGTACTTATCGACGTGGCCGATGACGGTGCCGGCGTCGATCTGGCCCGCGTGCGGGCGAAGGCACTTGAGCGCGGCGTTATCCGCGAAGATCAGGAATTAACTGACGAAGAGCTGGCGCAGCTTATTTTGCACAGCGGCCTGTCCACCGCAGGCAAGCTCACGCAGTCTGCCGGTCGCGGGATCGGTATGGACGTCGTGGTTAACGAGATTGGCAAGCTGGGCGGTACGCTCGGGATCACCACCACAGCAGGCAAGGGCAGTACCTTTACGGTTCGGTTGCCCTATACCCTCGCAATAACACAAGCCTTTATTGTGCGTGTCGGGGCTGAGAGTTTTGCCTTGCCGTTGCCCTCTGTGGAGGGTGTGGTCCGGATTTCGCGCGCAGAATTTGAGCAGCGCATGGCCGAGGACGACCCGGTGGTTGAGTACGGCGGTCGGGCCTATCGGTTGCGGCATCTTGGGCTTTATTTGGGGCTGGGGCCAGCGCGCATCAGCGCCGATCAGGACAAGGTGTCGATTATTCTGGTTGCTGCCGGTGAGAACTCGACAGCGTTGATTACCGACGATACGGCCGATGCGCGCGAAGTCGTGGTCAAGCCGGTTGGCCCGCAGCTGGCCGGCATTCGTGGCATTGCCGGTGCCACTATCCTCGGTGACGGACGTATCGTGGTTATTCTGGATGCGGCGGCAATTGTGCGTATGCCGGTGCCGGAATTTGACCCGGAAGAGCTGTTACACGACGAAGAAGATAACCTTCCGCCGCTGGCCCTGGTGGTTGACGATTCCATCACTATGCGCCGTGTTACGCAGCGGTTGCTCGAACGGAACGGCATGCGGGTGCTCACGGCTAAAGACGGTATCGAGGCACTGGAGGTTTTGCAGGACCACCATCCGAAGATTATTTTGCTCGATGTTGAGATGCCGCGGATGGATGGTTACGAGTTTGCCGGACGGGTTCGCAGTAATCCGGACACGGCCGGGTTGCCAATTATTATGGTGACGTCCCGTTCCGGCGAAAAACATCGTGCACGGGCGATCGAACTGGGTGTCAACGATTACCTGGGCAAGCCTTATCAGGAGCATGAAATGCTCGATGCCATTGGCCGGCTGCTTGACGATGACGTTTCTGCGCACGACCACCATACAGAAGACGCGACCGAAGGCGCCACGGAATAAAGCATGGCTTTGGTAAGCGAGGAACTATATAGCCTGTTGATTCCCCTGCGGGATGAACGGCTGATCATTCCGCGAAGCTGTGTGGCGGAAGTGGTTCGATACACGCCTACTCAGAAAGCACGTGAAGCCGAGTGGTTGCGCGATACGATTCTCTGGCGTGAAGTTGAGGTGCCCGTTATTGCGTTCGAGGCACTACTCGGCCTGGAGCTGCCCGGCGCCGGCGGTCGCACGCGGGTGGTGATATTTAACCCGCTATCCGGATCGGCGCATTGCCCGCCATACGGCGTTCTGGCGCAGGGCTTTCCGCAAATGGTTCGCGTAAACAGTGAGGTGGTGCAACTCGACCAGAGTTACAGGGTGTCAGACGATACCCCGGTCATTTGCCGGATAAACATGTTAAGCGAACAAGCGCTGATACCGGATCTTGAATTGCTGGAGCCGCGCATCGCCAGGGCTTTGGCTTCAGCCTGAGTCTGTCGGGCTGGTCAGCCCATATCGCCCGCTAATAGTTGGGCCATGCTGAGCGCAACAACGGGTGCGGTTTCGGTTCGCAGTACACGCGGCCCAACGCCAACTGCGCGCATGCCGGCATTTGTAGCCGCCTGACGCTCCGTCTCGCTGAAGCCGCCCTCGGGACCGGTGCATATAAGCACCCGACAGAGTGGCGAGGCATCGCGCAAGACAGCCGCCAGACTTGTTTCACTCTCCGGGTCCAGCAGCAAAGCATAATCGTGCGATCCGACATCCAAAAGCGCATCAGTGAAATTTACGGGCGCCGACAATTCGGGCAAGCGGTTGCGGCCGGATTGTTCGCAGGCGCTCACCACCACGCTGTGCCAATGGCTCAGTTTCTTTTGCGCTCTGTCCTCACTGAGCTTTACGACCGAGCGTTCTGTAACAATCGGCACCAGCGCACTGACGCCCAGCTCGGTTGCCTTTTGCATCACGGTATCCATGCGCTCCCCGCGGCACAGTCCATGCCAGAGCGTCAGGTGCAGCATCGACTCGCGCTCGACCGCATGATGTGCGCCGGTTGTGACCGTTAGCCGGTTGCGCGCCGCGCTTTTAATTACCGCCGGGTACTCTCCGCCGCGGCCATCAAACAGCACCAGCTCCTGCCCCGCCTTCATGCGCAAAACCTGGCTGACGTGGCGCGCGGCGCCCTCGTCCAGTTTGACGGTGACATTCGCGCCCAGCGGTTCCTGACTAAATACTCGTACCTGTCGCATAGGCGGGCATCGTGCAACATGCGTGCTCTCGTGACAATGTCTGGCAAAATGGTCCCATGTACAGTTTTGATCCCAATACGGGCCGGGTGCCGGAAGCGCGGCGCCTCGATTCACCCAACTGCGATGCACGGCCGGGCGGTTGCACGGCCGATTTGATCGTTGTACACGGCATATCGTTGCCACCGAACGAGTTTGGGGGTGATTGGATAGACCGGTTGTTTACCAACACTTTGGACCACGATGCCCACCCGTATTTTCGTGAAATTGCCGGGCTGCAAGTTTCGGCGCATTTTTTGATCAGACGTGACGGTGAGCTGGTGCAATTTGTGCCCACCACGCAGCGCGCCTGGCACGCCGGCCAGTCCGACCATTGCGGACGAGAATGTTGTAATGATTTTTCTATTGGTATCGAACTTGAAGGTGCTGATCTTGTGCCCTATGAGGAGGTGCAATACCTGAATCTGGCAGCGCTGATAGAAACCTTGCGTCGTGAAGTCAGCTCCCTGGCTGATGCAGATATCGTCGGCCACAGCGATATCGCCCCGGGGCGAAAAACAGACCCGGGGCCGGCTTTTGACTGGCCCCGCTTACGTGGTTTGCTCGAAAGACCGATCGCTTAGTTCGCATATCGACCTTGCGGCGTTCATAATTGGCTCATGAACTTTCTCGCACTCATTCTGGGGTTAGCCATTGAGCGTTTGTTAACGCACCTGTTTCATTTGCGCGAGTTTCACTGGCTGGATTTTTTGTTTGATGCGGTCTATCACCGCGCAGCCAGACTGCAGAAAAATGCGGCACTGGTGACAGCTGCATTATTGATCGCCTTGCTGGTGGTGCCGGTAGGTATCGTGGAGTTATTGCTTGCCGACCGGCTTTTGTACATCCCTTCGCTGCTGTTTGCGGTGGTGGTATTGCTGTTTTGTCTCGGTCCGCGCGATTTGTTAGAGGAAGTGGAAGAGTTCCGGTCCGCAATCGCGAACGACGATCAGGAAGCCATCACGAAGCTTGCAGCCGCTCTCCAGGAGCAGGCTCCTGACGATCCGGATGCACTGCCCGATGTGGAGTGCGCAATTTATGCGCAAGCGAATAGTCGCGTGTTTGGCGTGGTTTTTTGGTTTGTGCTGCTCGGCGCCTCAGGCGCGTGGTTGTTCAGGGTCGTGGATTTGATTCGCCGCCGGGCAATCCGCCTTAACGGGCCGGGCACCCTGGCGGAGGCGCCTGCCTATGTGCAGGCCGCGATCCGCATCCATACCGTACTTGCCTGGATACCCGCAAGGTTGCTGATGGTTGGCTATGCTCTCGCGGGCAATTTTGATGACGCCGTTCAGGAATGGCGCCGCTACCGGCCACCCGCTGAGCAGGTTTTTCCGCGTGACAGTGACACTCTGCTGGGAGCCATAGGCCGCGGCGCAGCCACCGCACGCGAGCAGGGCGATATAAGTGCACGTGCCCGCATCGCTCTTGACCTGGTTACGCGCACGTTGTGGATGATCTGGTGTCCTGCCCTGGCGTTATTAACGCTATACGACTGGATCGTCTAGGCGGGTCGTACCGCTCGCTAGTTCTCGCTGCGCCATAGTGTTTCGGCCTGACCGGTGGCCTTGTTAATTGCCCGTGCCATCACGAATAACAGATCCGACAAGCGGTTGAGGTAACTCAGTGCTGCGTTATTGATGGCTTCGCTGGCCGCCAGTGTGCACACACGTCTTTCGGCGCGCCGGCAAATGGCACGTGCCATGTGGCAGGCAGCGCCGGCGGTTGATCCGGCCGGCAAAACAAAATCCTTGAGTGGTGGTAACTCCGCGTTGTACAGATCCAGAGTTTCTTCCAGCCGGGTAACGTGCTCATCAGTGATGATGGTGGTGCCCGGAATGCATAGTTCACCACCTAGATCGAACAGCCTGTGTTGAATCTCGGTAAGTACAGTATCGGTCTCCGGCGGCACTTTGGTTGCCCGCAATACACCGATGGCGCTGTTGAGCTCATCCACGGTGCCGTATGCTTCTACCCGCAGATGGTCTTTTGCAATGCGACTGCCGTCGCCCAACCCTGTTGAGCCGTCATCGCCCGTGCGAGTGTAAATTTTGCTTAGTCGGTTACCCAATTGTTAAGCCTCTGTTGCCTGCTGCTCGGTAGGGTCATTGTATAGGCAGGTTGGGAGGCAAAAAAAACCCCGGTGGGCACGGGTGCATGGCTGATTGCCCGGATGGTGGGCAAAAAAAACCCCGGTGGGTGACCGGGGTGTACGGGTTATTGTTGTTGTCGCGAATTCGGTTTCTGCTTTAGCACCGGACGGTGGTGGATTTTTATTGTTGTCGTTAAGGATATTCTTGTTGTTGTTTGTTGTTCTTCTTCTTCTTGATCCTATACTTCTGGCTTCGATGTCTGAAATGCAGCATTCGAAAGTCCGGCTACACAGAAACCTTTTTTGTGCGCATGCTAAATAAAGCAATATGCGTGCCAGATTTAAGAATATCCTTTATAAGCAATGAGATAAAAAATAGTCGTCTCATGCAGGACTAACTTTTCTGAGCGCTTTGTAAAGCTTTTCGACACGAAATAATGTGGCCGAACAACCGGGACACTGCGAATAAAGGCCGCGTTCTCAGGGTGTTAGCATCCCCACCTAGTTGCTATTCCTGCGCATTGGCTGGGACCCGCATCCCACATGCCCCCGATGCCATGTGGAAAAGCGGTGCATATCCTGTAATTAACCGCCACACTCGCAATTTGGTGTAAAGGAAGCCGACAGCTGTTCTTCAGTCTCAAGTTACGGCTGCAGGCGGCTATTCTGCCAGTCGCCCGGCTGGTAGCTCCCGTCACTTAAGACCCCGCCCAAAGTGCGCTGCCAGCGTGCCCGATCATGCAGCCGGGCCTCCCCGCGAGTCCAAAGTTCGACCGCGCTAAGCCAGATTCGATACCCGCCCCACTGGGGCGGACGGGGGATCTCTGTCGTAGCCGCAAACCTTTGCTGCATGGCTTGCATGGCGCGCAGCAGTTGACTCCGTTCCTGAATCACCTGGCTTTGGGCGCTTGCCCAGGCGCCAACCTGACTCTCTCGATCGCGACTGGCAAAATAGTCGTCACTTTCTTGTGTCGGTGACAAAGTTGCGCGGCCTTCGATGCGCGCCTGGCGGTTCATGCTGTCCCAGTGAAAAACAGCAGATACCGCAGTGTTGCCCGCAATGGCTTCGCCCTTGGCTGAGCCGTAGTTGGTGTAAAAAACAACGAAGCCCGGATCGCAAACCAGCTGTTTGCACAGAACAATACGCGTGCTCGGCTGTCCATTCTGGCCTACGGTCGACAGAGCCATGGCCTCGGGGTTTGGATATATCCCGCTGTCACGGGCCGCGGCGACCCAAGCGTTAAGTACTTGCATCGGATTGGCGGGCAGCGGCTCAGGCAACTGTTCGAAATTCATGACGATAATCTCATGCGGCAATTCTAGGCGCAGCTGGCACGACTCGGCCAGCCCATTGTTGCATCCGATAGTGCCGTCAGTCAGGCTTGCGGCGCACGGGTGGACTCTGTAAAACACCATGAATTATCGGAACAAATAGCGGACGACCCAAAGTGGATCTGCAGGAACTGCGTAACAGACTGAATGAGCTTGATCGGCGGCTTCTGGAGCTGATAGCCGAGCGCCAGTCCGTGGTTGAGCAGGTCGGTGAATTAAAGCGTTCCAGCAGTCAGGCCACCCGCGACTACGCGCGCGAGAAACAAGTGCTCGATGGCGCGCGAAAAAATGCCCGTGAGCTAGGCGTAGCACCCGAAATTGCCGCAGACGTTATGCGTTTGCTAATCAAGACCAGCCTCACGCGCCAGGAGCGTGCCCGCGTGACCGCCGAAGGCCAGGGCAGCGGACAGGCTGCGTTGGTTATCGGTGGCGGCGGAAAAATGGGGCGTTGGTTTACCGATTTTCTGGATTCGCAGGGCTACGTTGTGACGGTTGCCGATCCGTTCAATGCAGTCAATGATTATCGCTGCGTGGCTGACTGGACTGCCGCCGGCGACAATTTTGCGGTTACTGTGGTGGCGGCACCGCTCAAGCAGTCAGCGCAAATACTTGAAGAGATGGCCAAGCGAGGCCATTCCGGGCTCATTTTTGATGTGGGCTCCCTGAAGACACCATTGATTCCGGCTTTGCGCAAACTGGCGGCTGCCGGCGCAGAAGTGGCTTCGGTGCATCCCATGTTCGGACCCGATACCGATCTGCTGTCAGACAAGCACGTGATTTTTCTGGATGCGGGCTCCGCCGAGGCGAAGCGCGCCGCACAAAAATTGTTTGCATCCACCATGGCCCGCCAGAGTGAGATGCAGCTTGAGGAGCACGACCGTTTGATAGCCTATGTTCTGGGTTTATCGCACGCGCTCAATATCGCGTTCTTTAGTGTGCTGGCCAGCAGTGGCGAATCCGTACCGCGCTTATCAGATATATCCAGCACAACTTTTGATGCGCAACTTGAAGTTGCGTCACGCGTGGCGGCAGAGAACCCCAATCTTTATTTTGAGATTCAGTCGCTGAATGAGTTCGGCCTGGAGCCCCTTGAGGCGCTGTCGAGAGCCGTGGAAAATATTGCGACAGCGGTTCGTGATAAAGACGAGGAGGCATTCGTGCAGTTAATGCAGGATGGCCGCCGATATCTTGCCAGCCGCGGTTGATCGTGATGGATCACTTTGATGCAAATGGCTTTCGCAGCAACGTCGGTATTATCCTGACGCGCGAAGACGGTTCATTGCTGTTGGCTGGCCGGGCCCGGCAGTCCGGATGGCAGTTTCCGCAAGGCGGCATACAGGTAAACGAAACACCCTTAGAGGCCATGTACCGCGAATTGTCCGAAGAAGTAGGGTTAGGACACGATGAAGTGGACATCATGGGGGAGACGGGTGGCTGGCTGCACTATCGTTTGCCCGACAAGTACGTGCGCAAGAACCGGGAGCCGCTTTGTATCGGCCAGCGACAGCGTTGGTTCATGTTGCGATTATTGCGCGAAGACCACGAATTTAATCTTGATACCACCGATACACCGGAATTTGATCGATGGAAATGGGTGGACTATTGGCGGCCGGTTAAAGAAGTGATCTATTTTAAGCGCCAGGTATATTCAGCGGCATTAACTGAACTGGCACCACTCTTATTTGCCGATGATGTGCCGCCCCGCCCGGTTTGGTGGCCCGAGCAGTGGTCAGCCGATGCCGAATGGCACCCCGAGTAGACGGCTGATTTATGAATCGTTCAAAAGTAGTGGTGGGCAGGCGATCGGCGTTTGGTGGGCAGATATGGCTGCTTGCGATCATTGCCGCGGCGGGGCTAACGGGCTACCTCATGTACGACCTGGGTTTAAGCAAGGCAGGTTTTCGCAGTTCCGAAGCAGCGCGCGAAATCGGGGCCCTCAAAGCTGAGAAAAAGGCCCTCAAAAAAACCAATAAAGAGTTGAGCGAGCGCGTGGCAATTTTGGAAACGGCAGCGAAAATCGATCAGGAAGCCTACCGGCAGGTAGATGCGCGCATTACCGAACTGCAGGCCAAAATTGTTGATCAGCAGGAAGACATCGAGTTTTATCGCGGCATTGTCGGCGAAGACGACGGTTCGGAACTGCGCATACAGAGTTTTCAGATTTTGGCCGGCTTGCGCGATCGCGAGTTCGAGTTGCGGCTGGTGCTGGCGCAGGCACTGAGCGCCAGCCGTGAGATATCCGGTAAGGTGGAGTTGGAGCTGGAAGGGCTGCAACGCAGCGAAAGCGTCACGCTGGGGCTGTCCGATTTGGGCTTAGACGACCAGGGCGGCACCCTCAGCTATGGATTCCGTTACTTTGAGGATCTGAAGGCCTCGGTCACCCTGCCTGCTGACTTTGAGCCGCAGCGCGTGCGAGTGGTGTTGCGCCCGCAAGGTGGTCGGGGAAAATCGGCCAAAACTGTGGAAGAATTCTACGCCTGGCGGCCTGAAAACGGCTAGATTGGGGCAATCACATCATTTTGTTAACCGGGTAAACCCGCTCTATGGGCTTTCCGGCGGCAGCGGAGGCGGTATGTTTGGCAGAAAAGGGCGCAGGCCCACATCAATTCAAACGCTCATAGGCGAGAACACGCGCATTGCAGGCGATCTTCATTTTGTGGGTGGATGCCATGTTGACGGCCGCGTGAACGGCAACGTCAAAGCGGACAACGACCCTGATGCCTATCTCAGCGTTAGCGAGAACGGCACGGTTCAGGGCCATGTCACTGTACCCCGGCTCGCGTTAAGCGGCACCGTCGAAGGCGACGTGGTGGTATCAGAAAAGGCTGAGCTGGGCCCCACCGCGCGGGTTATCGGTAATGTGCATTACAACCTTATTGAGATTGCTGCAGGTGCAGAAATTAACGGTAAACTGATACACGTCGCCGAGGCACAGGTTGTGCCAAAGGCGGCCAGAAGCACCGCAGCCAAGAAACCCGCGACGGTCAAAGTGGACGTCGATCTGGGGCTGGACACAGTTGCTGAACAAAACAGCTAAAGCATGCGTTAGAATCAGTCCATGAGCACACAACCCAGTCAGTATGAACCGACCAATGACCCGGTGGTTTTCACCGAGTCGGCCGCCGCGAAAGTTAGCGCGTTGATCGAAGAGGAAGGCAATGCCAACCTCAAGTTGCGCGTTTTTATTGCCGGTGGGGGCTGTTCAGGCTTCCAGTACGGCTTTACCTTCGATGAAGAATTGCAGGATGGCGACGTTGAGGTCGAGAAACTGGGCGTCAAGTTGCTTATCGATCCGATGAGCATCCAGTACCTCATGGGCGCCGAAATTGACTACAAAGACGATCTCGAAGGCGCGCAGTTTGTGATCCGCAATCCCAACGCAGCAACAACCTGCGGTTGTGGTTCATCCTTTTCCGTCTGACACTCAGCCGCCCCCGTTGCCGGGAGATTCGGAGCTGTTGGCGGCGGTCGATCTGGGGTCCAATAGTTTCCATCTAATTGTCGCAAGCTTTGCGCAAGGGCACTTGCGCGTCGTGGACCGACTGCGTGAGATGGTGCGGATCGCAGCAGGCCTCGATAAAGGCAAGAATCTTGATGCGGCAAGCCAGATCCGGGCGCTGGAATGCCTGGCTCGTTTTGGCGAGCGCCTGCGCGATATACCTCCCGAAAGGTTGCGCGTCGTCGGAACGAACACCTTACGCAAAGCGCGCAATCCCACCGAATTTTTGCATAAGGCCGAAGCAATGCTGGGGCACGATATAGATGTCGTCTCAGGGATTGAAGAAGCGCGGCTCATTTTTATTGGTGCCAGCCGTAGTCTGCCGGAGGTTGTCGGCCGCCATATGGTAATTGACATCGGCGGTGGCAGCACGGAACTCGCGGGGGGCATGGGTTATCAACCCGACCGACTGCAAAGTTTGGGAATAGGTTGTGTCGGTATGAGCCGCAAGTTTTTCCCCAAGGGAAAAATTACCCGCAAACGTTTTGACGAGGCGCGTACGGCCGTACGTCTTGAATTGCGACCCTATGCCGGGATGTTTAGTGGCGCTCAGTACGAACGTGTGGCCGGGGCCTCCGGCACTATTCGCACAGCCACGGATGTGCTGAATGGATTGAAATATGATGAAGCTGGCATATCGGTACCCGCACTCGAACGTTTGATTGCTCTGATTATCGAACAGGGACACGTTGAGCGACTGGAACTGCCGGGGTTAAGTATGGAGCGTGCTCCGGTTTTTGCCGGAGGCATCGCTATTTTGACCGAGGTGATGAGTTTTCTCGGCATAGAAAAGCTGCTGGCCGCCCAAGGGGCAATGCGCGAGGGAATACTCTATGACCTCATGGGTCGCTTGCGTGATGAAGACAGTCGAGCACGCACGGTGCGCGCTATGGAAACGCGTTATCACGTCGATGTGGAAGCAGGCGGCGCGCGTTGAGCTAACGGCCGTATCACTGCTTGATCAGGTGGCTGACAACTGGAAGCTGGGACAGCCAAGTTGCCGTGCACTGCTTGGATGGTCGGCCAGGCTCCACGAGGTTGGTCTGGATATCGCTCATGCCCAGTATCACAGGCATGGTGCTTACCTGCTCGAACATGCCGATATGCCCGGATTCAATCGTGGAGAACAAGGCGTGCTGGCTTGCCTGGTTGGGACCCATAGGCGCAAATTTTCTTTGGACTATATTGCAGACATCGCGCCCAAAGGCTGGGTCAAGAGAACCCAGCGCCTGGCAATCTTGTTGCGCATGGCTGTGCTATTTAATCGCAGCCGTTCCTATGAGTTTCCCGAAATGCTGCGCTTAAGCACGACGGGTAAGCTGATTACGCTTTGCCTCCCCAGGGATTGGCTAGAGGCCAACCCGCTGACGCTGGCCGATCTGGAGTGTGAGCAGAGCTACCTCGAGCATGCGGGCTTCGAATTACAGCTTGTGCCGGTCAATTCGCCGGCTATGCCTTAGCGGTCGATTCCGACATCCGCGCGAGCAGGGTTTGTTGCGCAGAAACCGGGTCTTCGCCCGGCATTACACGGCGCTTGTGCCACACACCGCTGGCTTGAAGTTCCCAGGCGCCGAGGTTATCTCGCAGGTAAAGGTCAATATCGCCAATGAGGCGCTGCTTTAGTTCGGTGTCTTCTACAGGGAAGCAAATTTCGACACGGCGAAAAACGTTGCGATCCATCCAGTCTGCACTCGCCAGATAGAGTTTTTCCTGGCCATCCGCGTGAAAATAGTAGACGCGTGAATGTTCAAGGAAGCGACCGATTATCGACCTGACTCTGATGTTGTCAGAGACGCCCGGAATGCCTGGTCGTAAACAACATATGCCACGCACGATGAGATCAATGATGACTCCTGCACAAGAAGCTCTATAGAGAGCGTTAATAATATCCTCTTCGACCAGTGCATTTAGCTTGGCAACAATGTGCCCGGCTTTCCCCGCGCTGGCACTGCTGGTCTCAGCCTCAATCAGCTCTATAAGATGATCGTGCAAAGCAAAGGGCGCTTGAATTAATTTTCTCAGAGGGGGCGTCTGCGTCATGCTCGTCAATTGGAGGAAAACATTTTGTACATCTTCCGTCACTTTCGCATCGCTGGTGAACAGTCCATAGTCGGTATAGACGCGTGCAGTTCCCGGATGATAGTTGCCTGTGCCAAGGTGAGCATAACGTCGCAGCTCGCGGCCTTCGCGGCGCACGATCAAAGTCATTTTGCAGTGAGTCTTGAACCCGACAACCCCGTAGACAACATGCGCACCGACTTCCTGAAGTCGGTTTGCAAAAGCAATGTTTGCTGCTTCGTCAAACCGCGCACGCAGTTCGACAACGACCGTGATTTCTTTGCCCGCTGCGGCAGCGGCGACCAGATGATCAACAATCGGCGACTGATCGCCTGCTCTGTAAAGCGTCATTTTTATGGCAACAACGTCAGGGTCTTGTGCCGCGCGGCCGATCATTTCGACCACAGGACCAAAAGATTCGTACGGGTGATGTAGCAGGACATCTTGTCTTGTCATTAGCGAAAACATGTCCTGTGTTTCTCGCACGTTGGCGGGCAGGCCTGCCGTGAATGGCCGATACTTGAGATCCTCCCGATCGGTCATGTCGTAAATTGCCAACATGCGGTTAAGGTTCACCGGCCCCTCGACGCGATACAAGTCGCGATCAGTGAGATCGAACACGTTTAGCAAATAACCCGCCAGTTCGTCCGGGCAGTTATGTGCGAGCTCTATGCGAACCGCTGCGCCGTAGCGGTTGGATGCCAGTTCACCCTCGATCGCACGCATCATGTTGTCCACTTCTTCTTCGCGCACATACAAGTCGCTATTGCGCGTAATGCGGAATTGGTAGCACCCCGTAATGTTCATGCCGACGAACAGTTCATCCACGAAAGCGTGAATCACTGATGACAAGAACACAAAGTCGTTTTCACCTGTACCCGCAATGTCCGGGGGAAGATGAATCAGTCTCGGCAGTGAACGCGGAGCCTGGACAATGGCGCGGTAGCAAGGTCGCCCGAAGGCGTGAATGCCGTCGAGCCCGACAATAAAATTCAAGCTCTTATTAAGTATGCGTGGGAACGGGCGCGCCGGATCGAGCGAAATCGGACTTAGCGTGGGCACAATTTGGTGACGAAAATAGTCCTGTAGCCACTCGCTTTGTGATTCGGTCCAGTGTTCACGACGAATGATATGGATGCCTTCATCCGACAAGCCCGGGATTATTTCGTCGTTGAGCAATCGGTATTGCTCGGAAATGAGTTCCGCGGCAACGCGATCGATTTCCTTAAGCGTCTGATGTGCGCTTAACATGTCGGGCCCCGCTGGTGCGGCGCCCGCTTCATGTCGCTGTTTCATGCCGCTAACGCGAATCTCGAAAAATTCGTCGAGATTCGTGGAGACAATGCACAGGAATTTTAGCCGCTCCAGCAGTGGCACTGATAAATCCGCAGCCTGAGCGAGCACGCGCCGGTTAAACTCGAGAACACTGAGCTCTCGATTGATGAAATGCTCGGGCAGACTGATGTTGGTGGTGTCCAAAGGGGCCTCGTGCGTCGATCTTTATGCTGCTCTTAAGGTCAGCTTAACGCCGCAAAAGTTTCGCGGTTTTCAGACACTTAATATAACAGCAGATACTTTATGACTTTATGACAGCCCTTACATAACGCACATCGAATGGTTCACGCTTTCGCAATGAAGCGTAGCGAATGCGTTATGGAGCAGTAATGGCGCCCAGTATGGCTGGCCGGGCGGAACCGGTGACTCCCGGTACATTTCCGGGCATATGCTGCAGTCTGGCACGCGCAAGCCACGCGAAAGCACACGCCTCAACCCAGTCGGGCGCTATCCCCAGTTCTTCGGTAGTGGCTACCGTCTGTGGCTTTAAAGCAGCGGTAATTTGTTCGGTGAGCAAGGTGTTATTTGCGCCGCCGCCGCATAAATACACGTCCGCCTCCGGCGCCACACTTCTGATCGCATCGGCAACGTTGCGGGCGGTGAGTTCAGTCAGCGTTGCCTGCACATCAACGGGTTTGAGCGCCTCGCCCGTCGCCTGAACATGACGCTCCAGCCACGCCGGATTGAAGTATTCCCTGCCGGTGCTTTTGGGTGGTTTAAGCGAAAAGTAGTGATCCGCGAGCATGGCATCCAACAGCGACTCGACGACAAAGCCGTCTCGCGCCCATGAACCGCTTGCATCGTATCTTTTGCCGAGATTCTTGTCGGCCCAATAGTCGAGCAGGGTGTTGCCAGGGCCGGTATCAAATCCGGTCGTACCGTCGGCGCCTTTCTTTAAAACAGTGATGTTCGCAATGCCCCCTAAGTTGACAATCACACGGTCACGCTTGCTGCTGCTAAAAACGTGACGGTGGAAGGCCGGCACCAGTGGCGCTCCCTGACCGCCCAGCGCGACATCGGCACTGCGAAAATCATTGACTACTGTTATGCCGGTTGCGGTCGCCAAAGTTGCTGCGTCACCGATTTGCAGCGTAAACGCGGGGTTGCTATCCGGCTGATGACGGATGGTCTGCCCGTGACATCCTATGGCGGTAATATCATCGGGCTGTAGCTTCGCCTCCGCTAGCAATTGTTTGACGGCGTCGGCATAAGCCAGCCCCAGGGCGCGATGAGCGGCACCCAGATGATCGAGACTGACTGCTTCGTGCTGAGTAATCAGGTTCGCCAGCTGGTGCCGTAACTTCTCCGGAAACTTGTACTCGACGGCATGGACCAATCGGACGGATTCGTTTTGCAGATCGACACTCACAGCGTCAATCGCATCAAGGCTTGTTCCTGACATTAGCCCAATGAATATATCGTGGCTCACTTGCTTATCCGGCAGCTACACGATCAGTGAGGCATTCTAATTAAGGCTGGCCGTCGCGGGCGAGGTCGCAGGAGCGGCACCGGACGAAGCGGTGGTCAATTCGGTCGACTCCGGTGCGGGTCGGTCAAGGCGGCTGATGAGCGGTAGCGCTACGCGCATAAAGTCGTCTTTGTACGAGGCGTTAATAGGCGCGGCATCAGGAAGACTTACCGTGCGCGGGTTCATATGCACACCGTTCTTGCGATATTCGTAATGCAAGTGGGGCCCTGTCGCCAGGCCTGATTGTCCGACGTAGGCGATGGTGTCGCCCTGACGGACACGAGAACCGTTACGGAACTTGCGGTCGAAGCTCTTAAGGTGCGCATAGACCGTCGTGATATTGCCGCCGTGCTGAACAATCACTGTGTTTCCATACCCGCCTTGCACCCCGCGGAAAATAATCTTGCCGTCTCCGGCCGCTTTTACAGGTGTGCCGCTGGGCGCGGCATAGTCCACCCCTTTGTGGGCACGGATGGTATTGAGCACCGGGTGACGACGATTGGGGTTAAAGTTCGAACTGATGCGGGAAAAACTAAGAGGCGCCCTCAGGAAAGCCTTGCGCATATTGCGCCCGTCCGGAGAAAAATAACTGGCCCTGCCTTCCGGGTCTTCATAACGAATCGCCTGAAAGACTTCGCCCTGATTAACGAACTGCGCCGCGAGAATATCTCCCTCGGCGACCTTCTCCCCGTTACGCCAAAGCTCTTCGACGATCACGTGAAATTCGTCGCCTCGGCGTATATCGAGAACAAAGTCGATGTCCCACGCGAAGATGCCCGCCAGATTCATGATGGTGCGATCCGATATACCGGCTTCTGCCGCCGCGAGAAATAGTGACGAGCCGATCCTTCCGCGTGCCTCGACTTGTCGGGTCACAATGGGGTGCTCCAGGATTTCGGCTTTAAACCCGGGTTCAGCTGCCGTGACTTGCAGCGAGCGGGCGTAGTCAAGTTCACGCCGCAGCGTTTTTATCTGACCGTCTTGATGCCAAATAACAATCTGATCACCGGGCCGGATCAGGCGTAAATGTTTGCGTGCCTGCTCCTCGCGCATAATCAGCGCCAACTCGGCCGCGCTAAAATTGTTGCGGCGGAACAGGCGGTCCAGGCTGTCTCCCCGACCGACGGTCAGCACTTGTCTCTCACCTTCCGGCTCAGCCTCGGGGGCTGCAATGTAGGGCGGTATATCAGTGCTGGGCGTAATCACAATGATTGAAGGCTTGGCATCCGCCGCAGGCTTCGCCGGTTTTGCGCTGTCCGTCAGTTTTTTCGGCGCAGACAGAGATACGGCTGTGTTGGTTGCCAGCAGTGGCGGTGGCGTATTGGCATCCGGCAGCATCAATGCCACCGTGATCAGAGGCAGGCCCAAGCCGGTAATAAACCAAAGCAACCAGCGCGCGCGCGGCTGCGGCTTGGCCTGCGTGGGTTTGTAATCCCGCATGAAGGGTCTGGACGACGCCACAGGCTTTCCCGATACAACAACAGTCTCAGATTATCAGGAAAAGCCGGCACCGGAGCAATTGTGTTGGTGCAAATGCTGTCAGTCGACCCAGTGCCACTAATTGTTTATGCTCGGCGCGGCCTTGAGAATAGGGCTTCCCACACATCTTTATATATAAGTCATGCATCGCCTATGAAGACCGTCGCCGAACAATTGCTGGAAATCGAGCGCGGGGCCGAGGAAATCCTCGTGCAGGCCGAGCTCAAGGAAAAGCTTGGTGAAGGCCGTCCGCTGCGCATCAAGGCGGGCTTTGATCCCACTGCGCCTGATCTCCATCTGGGGCATACGGTGCTGATTAACAAAATGCGTCAGTTTCAGGATCTGGGGCATGAGGCCATATTTCTGATCGGCGATTTCACCGGCATGATCGGTGATCCCACCGGCAAGAATGCCACCCGGCCGCCACTGAGCCCCGAGGAAGTGCAGGCAAACGCCGAAACATATAAAGAGCAGGTGTTCAAGATCCTTGATCCCGACAAAACGCGGGTGGTCTTCAACTCTGAGTGGATGGGCAAGATGGATGCGGCCGAGCTGATAAAGCTGGCGGCACGCAGCACCGTAGCCCGTATGCTGGAGCGCGATGATTTCAGCAAGCGCTATGCCGCCAACCAGTCCATAGCCATTCATGAGTTTCTCTATCCGCTGGTGCAGGGCTGGGACTCGGTTGCGCTCGAGGCCGACGTGGAGCTGGGCGGTACCGACCAGAAATTCAATCTGCTGATGGGGCGGCAGTTGCAGCAGGCGGTCGGGCAGAAGCCCCAGATCGTTTTGACCATGCCATTGCTGGAGGGGCTGGACGGCGTCAACAAGATGTCCAAGTCCATGGGTAACTATGTGGGCATCACCGACAGCCCTGATGACATGTTTGGCAAGATCATGTCGATATCCGATGAGCTCATGTGGCGCTATTTTGAGCTGCTGAGTTTCAGTCCTGTCAGTGAAATAGACTCATTCAAGCAGCGGGTGGCCAGCGGCGAGAATCCGCGCGATATCAAGTTTTTGCTGGCAGCTGAGATTGTGGCGCGCTTCCACGATAGTCAGGCCGCCGACGATGCGCGAGCAGCGTTCATTAACCGCTTCCGCAACAAGGAAATCCCGGATGATATGCCGGAGGTGATGCTGGAATGCGGCGAAAGCGGCGCTTTGGGCATCGGCCATCTGCTGCATCAGGCGGGGCTGGTGGCTAGCACCTCCGAGGCTTTTCGCATGCTGAAGCAAGGCGCAGTGCGGCTTGACGGGGAACGGGTGGAAGACCGCGACCTGGAAATTACAGCCGGTGGGGCCCATGTATATCAGGTCGGCAAGCGCCGTTTTGCCCGGGTCACTGTAAAATAAGGCACTTCAGCCGTCTGGCAGCGAGGGCCTGTATCTGAAATAAAAGTGCAATTATTTGCCCTCCGGGTGTTGACCCGCTGGGAAGCCCTTGTATAATCCTTCGGCTGCCCGCGCATGAGTGCGGGCATTTCAGTCTCTGACTGTTTGATTAGCGATCTTTAACAATTTGAAAACAGATAATTTGTGTGGGAACTTGCGTCCGATTCGTAACAACGACCGTTCGTAAGTAACCAAACAATTCCTATGTCAGTAATGATTAATAGTAATTAGTTAGGTCTTACATCTTTAGCTCGAAAAATTGAACTGAAGAGTTTGATCCTGGCTCAGATTGAACGCTGGCGGTATGCTTAACACATGCAAGTCGAACGGAAACAGGACGCTGTGATCTCTTCGGAGTGAACTTGTCGCTGTCGAGTGGCGGACGGGTGAGTAATACTTGGGAATCTGCCCATTAGTGGGGGACAACACGGGGAAACTCGTGCTAATACCGCATACGCCCTACGGGGGAAAGCGGGGGATCTTCGGACCTCGCGCTAATGGATGAGCCCAAGTCGGATTAGCTTGTTGGTGGGGTAAAGGCCTACCAAGGCATCGATCCGTAGCTGGTCTGAGAGGACGATCAGCCACACTGGGACTGAGACACGGCCCAGACTCCTACGGGAGGCAGCAGTGGGGAATATTGGACAATGGGGGAAACCCTGATCCAGCAATACCGCGTGTGTGAAGAAGGCCTGCGGGTTGTAAAGCACTTTCAGTAGAGAAGAAATAGTTTGAGGCTAATAACCTCAGACCTTGACGTAACCTACAGAAGAAGCACCGGCTAACTCCGTGCCAGCAGCCGCGGTAATACGGAGGGTGCGAGCGTTAATCGGAATTACTGGGCGTAAAGCGCGCGTAGGCGGTCTGGTCAGTCGGATGTGAAAGCCCTGGGCTTAACCTGGGAACTGCATTCGATACTGCCAAACTAGAATGTTGGAGAGGGAAGTGGAATTTCCGGTGTAGCGGTGAAATGCGTAGATATCGGAAGGAACACCAGTGGCGAAGGCGGCTTCCTGGCCAAACATTGACGCTGAGGTGCGAAAGCGTGGGGAGCGAACAGGATTAGATACCCTGGTAGTCCACGCCGTAAACGATGAGAACTAGATGTTGGAGGCAACTTGGCCTTCAGTGTCGCAGCTAACGCATTAAGTTCTCCGCCTGGGGAGTACGGCCGCAAGGCTAAAACTCAAAGGAATTGACGGGGACCCGCACAAGCGGTGGAGCATGTGGTTTAATTCGATGCAACGCGAAGAACCTTACCTGCCCTTGACATTGACAGAATCCTGTAGAGATATGGGAGTGCTTCGGCCTGGAAAACAGGTGCTGCATGGCTGTCGTCAGCTCGTGTCGTGAGATGTTGGGTTAAGTCCCGCAACGAGCGCAACCCTTGTCCCTAGTTGCCAGCACTTCGGGTGGGAACTCTAGGGAGACCGCCGGTGACAAACCGGAGGAAGGTGGGGACGACGTCAAGTCATCATGGCCCTTATGGGCAGGGCTACACACGTGCTACAATGGCCGGTACAGAGGGTTGCCAACCCGCGAGGGGGAGCTAATCCCAGAAAGCCGGTCGTAGTCCGGATCGGAGTCTGCAACTCGACTCCGTGAAGTCGGAATCGCTAGTAATCGCGGATCAGCATTGCCGCGGTGAATACGTTCCCGGGTCTTGTACACACCGCCCGTCACACCATGGAAGTTGGTTGCACCAGAAGTAGGTAGCTTAACCCTCGGGAGGGCGCTTACCACGGTGTGGCCAATGACTGGGGTGAAGTCGTAACAAGGTAGCCGTACGGGAACGTGCGGCTGGATCACCTCCTTTAAGAGATACAAACTAAAAAGGTCCGCGTTCCGGGCCGGTTGCGAGTTCCCACTCAAGTTATCTGTTTTCAATGATCAGACGAGCTCATCGGGTCTGTAGCTCAGTTGGTTAGAGCGCACCCCTGATAAGGGTGAGGTCGGAAGTTCAAATCTTCCCAGACCCACCACTCTAAACAAATGGGGCCATAGCTCAGCTGGGAGAGCATCTGCTTTGCAAGCAGAGGGTCGTCGGTTCGATCCCGACTGGCTCCACCACCTCGTCTTTGTGAAAACTCATGGATGAGCATAAACACCAACTGTGTTTATCCATGAGTTTTTTTGCCACTTGCCCGTTGGGGTGAGGGGTATTCGATCTTTAACAATTTGGATTTGTTTTGACGTCTAGAATTGATAGAAATATTTCAATTTTGGTCTGCATTTGTACATGAAGAACCAAGCTGAATGAGGTTTAGTTGTCATTAATCGCGTTGCCAGGCAGTAGATGGTGACCGAACAACCAGCATCTAGATCGACGGTCTTATACAAGCCGATCGGTTATTGGAAGCAGGGTGTTTGAGGTTATATGGTCAAGCGACTAAGCGCACATGGTGGATGCCTAGGCGGTAGGAGGCGATGAAGGACGTAGTAGTCTGCGATAAGCCTCGGTGAGCTGACAAACTAGCTTTGACCCGGGGATTTCCGAATGGGGCAACCCAACCACTTCGGTGGTTATCTTGCACTGAATAAAATAGGTGTAAGAAGCGAACGCGGGGAACTGAAACATCTAAGTACCCGTAGGAAAAGAAATCAACCGAGATTCCCTAAGTAGCGGCGAGCGAACGGGGACCAGCCCAAAAGTTTCAATGATGCTAGCAAAACGATCTGGAAAGGTCGGCCATAGAAGGTGATAGCCCTGTATGCGAAAGCGATTTGAAGTGAAATTGAGTAGGACGGGGCACGTGAAACCTTGTCTGAATATGGGGGGACCATCCTCCAAGGCTAAATACTACCTACCGACCGATAGTGAACTAGTACCGTGAGGGAAAGGTGAAAAGAACCCCGGAGAGGGGAGTGAAATAGAACCTGAAACCGTGTGCGTACAAGCAGTGGGAGCCCCCTTGAGGGGTGACTGCGTACCTTTTGTATAATGGGTCAGCGAGTTACTTTTAGTAGCAAGCCTAACCGTATAGGGGAGGCGTAGGGAAACCGAGTCTTAATAGGGCGATTAGTTGCTAGGAGTAGACCCGAAACCAGGCGATCTATCCATGGCCAGGGTGAAGGTAGGGTAATGCCTGCTGGAGGCCCGAACCGGGTAATGTTGCAAAATTATCGGATGAGCTGTGGATAGGAGTGAAAGGCTAATCAAGCCTGGAGATAGCTGGTTCTCCTCGAAAGCTATTTAGGTAGCGCCTCGTGTATCACTGCTGGGGGTAGAGCACTGTTTCGGCTAGGGGGTCATCCCGACTTACCAACCCGATGCAAACTCCGAATACCAGCAAGTGCAATCACGGGAGACACACGGCGGGTGCTAACGTCCGTCGTGGAGAGGGAAACAACCCAGACCGCCAGCTAAGGTCCCTAAATCACAATTAAGTGGGAAACGATGTGGAAAGGCACAGACACCCAGGAGGTTGGCTTAGAAGCAGCCACCCTTTAAAGAAAGCGTAATAGCTCACTGGTTTAGTCGGTCCGCGCGGAAGATTTAACGGGGCTCAAATTGTGTACCGAAGCTGCGGACGCATACTTGTATGCGTGGTAGAGGAGCGTTCTGTACGCCTGTGAAGGTGTGTCGTGAGGCATGCTGGAGGTATCAGAAGTGCGAATGCTGACATGAGTAACGATAATGTGGGTGAAAAACCTACACGCCGAAAACCCAAGGGTTCCTGCGCAACGTTAATCGGCGCAGGGTGAGTCGGCCCCTAAGGCGAGACCGAAAGGTGTAGTCGATGGGAAACTGGTTAATATTCCAGTACTTATTATTACTGCGATGGAGTGACGGAGAAGGCTAGATCTACCGGGCGTTGGTTGTCCCGGGGAAAGTATGTAGGCAGAGAGCTTAGGTAAATCCGGGCTCTTAATGTCGAGATACGAGACCAGTGGCCTTTGTGCCGCGAAGTGGTTGATGCCATGCTTCCAGGAAAAGCTTCTAAGCTTCAGGTAATAATGAACCGTACCGTAAACCAACACTGGTGGGTGAGGAGAGAATCCTAAGGCGCTTGAGAGAACTCGGGTGAAGGAACTAGGCAAATTGGTACCGTAACTTCGGGAGAAGGTACGCCCCTGCTGGTGATGAGACTTGCTCTCTAAGCTGGTGGGGGTTGCAGTGACCAGGTGGCTGCGACTGTTTACTAAAAACACAGCACTCTGCAAACTCGTAAGAGGAAGTATAGGGTGTGACGCCTGCCCGGTGCCGGAAGGTTAATTGATGGGGTTATCTTCGGAGAAGCTCTTGATCGAAGCCCCGGTAAACGGCGGCCGTAACTATAACGGTCCTAAGGTAGCGAAATTCCTTGTCGGGTAAGTTCCGACCTGCACGAATGGCGTAACGATGGCCACACTGTCTCCACCCGGGACTCAGTGAAATTGAAATCGCTGTGAAGATGCAGTGTACGCGCGGCTAGACGGAAAGACCCCGTGCACCTTTACTACAGCTTTGCACTGGACTTTGAACATATTTGTGTAGGATAGCTGGGAGGCTTTGAAGCGTGAACGCCAGTTTGCGTGGAGCCAACCTTGAAATACCAGCCTGATGTGTTTGAGGTTCTAACCTGGGCCCCTTATCGGGGTTGGGGACAGTGTATGGTGGGTAGTTTGACTGGGGCGGTCTCCTCCGAAAGAGTAACGGAGGAGTACAAAGGTACTCTCAGTGCGGTCGGACATCGCACGTTGCGTATAAAGGCATAAGAGTGCTTGACTGCGAGACATACACGTCGAGCAGGGACGAAAGTCGGTCTTAGTGATCCGGTGGTTCTGTATGGAAGGGCCATCGCTAATCGGATAAAAGGTACGCCGGGGATAACAGGCTGATTCCTCCCAAGAGTCCACATCGACGGAGGAGTTTGGCACCTCGATGTCGGCTCATCACATCCTGGGGCTGTAGCAGGTCCCAAGGGTATGGCTGTTCGCCATTTAAAGTGGTACGCGAGCTGGGTTTAGAACGTCGTGAGACAGTTCGGTCCCTATCTGCCGTGCGCGTTGGAAACTTGAAGGAAGCTGCTCCTAGTACGAGAGGACCGGAGTGGACGAACCTCTGGTGTTCCGGTTGTCACGCCAGTGGCATTGCCGGGTAGCTATGTTCGGACGGGATAACCGCTGAAAGCATCTAAGCGGGAAGCCCCTCCTAAGATTAGGTTTCCCTTGAGCTTTAAGCTCACTGTAGGGCCCTTGAAGACTACAAGGTTGATAGGCTGGGTGTGGAAGCGCAGTAATGCGTGAAGCTAACCAGTACTAATTGCCCGTGAGGCTTGACCATATAACACTCAAACACCTTGAGTGCTTCATGTTCAATGCATGCCAAGATATGAAATACGCGCTCGATCCGAAACGTCAAAACATTTCCTTATTGTTAACTTTATTTCTGGGGTCAGAGTAAAAATGCTTCTCTGCCGCTAAAGAATGCTTTCGATGCATTTTTACTCTGACCCCAAAAAGTTTCGCCTGGCGGCAATAGCGAGTAGGAACCACCTGATCCCATTTCGAACTCAGAAGTGAAAATGCTCAGCGCCGATGGTAGTGTGGGGCCTCCCCATGTGAGAGTAGGACACTGCCAGGCACCTATATCAAAGCCCTGTGGTCTGACGACCACGGGGCTTTTTTTTGACTCTCTGCTGCTGTGCCCGGCCGCCCGTGTGATACCCGCCTAGCGAACAAGATTACCCGGAATCGCCGGGTCAACGATACTGGCTACCGCGGCGTTCCCCACCGTTGGTTATCCGTCCATTGTCATCTGTGAATGGTCAATGTACTGTCTTCATTTCTTTGGGGAGGTCTCTGGCCGATCTTGAGTCACGCTCATCAAGCATACTGGGCAAATTTAATGAGAAGGGGGCGCATACGTTGATGCCGCATGCATTTTTCTCCGCGCGGCTCGCAGTAATATTGCTGCTGATCAGCGCAATCTTTGTGTCGTCGATCGGACAGGCGGCTGCACCCAGGATCTATGCGCTGACAGATGTGCGTATCGTGACTGAGCCGGGCAAGGTCATTGAAAACGGCACAATTGTTTTACGCGATGGTCTGATCGAATCGGTCGGCGCAAACATAGACCCACCCGCCGACGCGAAAATCATCCCCGGCGAGGAGAACTGGACCGTTTATCCGGCCTTCATCGATGCAGCCGCGTCGGTTGGCCTGAAAACCGAAGCAGAAACCCAAGCGGGAAACGGCCGGTCCGATGGGCGCAATAGCAAAGAAACCCAGCCAGGTTCAGCGCATGAACTCGAAGCAGTGCGACCGGAGGTGTCGGTTGTCGACCAACTGGTGCAGGAGCACAGTAGCATTGACCGACATCGTCAGTCGGGTTTTGCCGTGGCTCACACGCTGCCGGCCAAAGGGGTTTTCCGCGGCGAAAGCGCCGTGCTGCTGCTGCGTGAAGCGCCAACTCGTGAACTGATTCTCAACGATCGGGCAGCGCAGGTCGTGGCCCTGGAAAAGTCCAGTTTCTTTGAGCGCAAATACCCGTCTTCATCGATCGGCGCCATGGCAGCCGTTCGCCAGACACTGCTTGACGCCCGGCGACAACAGCAATGGGAAGAGCGCTACGCGAAAAATCCCGAGGGCATGCCCCATCCGGAATTCCGCAGTTCCGATGAGCCCCTGATTTCACTACTGCAGCACGAGCGGCCGGTCGTCTTTATTGCCGGGGCCGGTCTTGATCCCGGACGGTTTGGTGGCCTTGCCGAACAGTTTGAACTGCGCGGCATGACCGTGGCGATGCATCTGGGGCATCGCAGTGATTACCTTGCAGCGGCCAACATGCCGATACTCCTGCCATTGGAAATGCCGGATGAGCCAGCACTTGAAAATAGCGATGAGGTTCTGAATGCAAAACTTGATGAGTTGCAGGCATATCTGCGCGCACCGGGGCTGCCAAATGAACTGGCAGAAGCGGACATAGAATTTGCCTTTGTAACATTTGGTATGCAAAGCGTTCGGGATTTCAATAAGCACCTGGCCCAGGTGGTAGAAGCAGGATTGCCGGCCGATCAGGCCTTGGCCGCTGTCACCACGGCGCCTGCCAGGCTGCTTAACATCGAACGCATTACCGGAACTCTTACGGTCGGCAAACAAGCTAATCTGTTCGTCGTAGACGGTGAGTTGTTTAGCGAAAAGCCGAAGCTGCGCCATCTGTTCGTCAATGGCTATCACGAAGAATTTGCAGCAGAAGAAACGATCGGCGATCCGGACGCCGTCGAAGACCCGACAGGCACGTGGGAGATTACATCCGAGGTCATGGGGCGCAGCAGTGAATCCACCTGGACAATTTCAGGCAAGCCGGAAAATTATCGCGGCTTCAGCGAAAGCAGTCGTGCCGGCAAACGCGACTTCAGCAGTGTCAGCCTGAAAGGCAATGCGCTGACCGTCATTTCAGAGTCCCCGCAGGGCGAGCTCGAAATGACTGTAATCGTGACCGGGGACACACTTGCCGGTAAGACAACCATGGAATCGGCGCGCGGCTCGGCAACGATGAGCATTGAGGGGCGCCGCATTTCCGGGCCGGAGCAAAACCAGCTATGAATAAAACTCATGCGAATCTCTATCCGCGCTTGCTGTTGATGTCCTGTGCATTCCTTTACGTCATGCTGGCAACACCGGTTGCTGTTGCCGAAATGGACCGACAGCTGGCACTGCAAACAGGCACCTATCCGCAACCGGCGATGAACGACGGAAGCGTGTTGATTCGTAATGCCACGCTCTGGACCGTGGAGGCGAATGAACCTCTGTCCAATACTGACCTGCTGATCAGGGGCGGAAAAATTGCCGCAATCGGGCGAAACCTGGCTGTACCGAGCAATGCGAGAGTCATTGATGCCAGCGGCAAACATGTCACACCTGGCATCATCGATGCGCACAGTCACAGCGCGACCGAAGACTTGAACATCAACGAGGGCGTTTACAGCGTCAGTTCTGAAGTTCGGGTACGTGACATACTCGACCCGCATTCTGCGGAAATCTATCAACAGCTCGCCGGCGGTGTCACAACTATTCACGTGCTGCACGGATCAGCCAATACGATTGGCGGGCAAAACGTCATCATGAAAATGCGTTGGGGCGCGCAAACGCCTGAAGAACTGGTCTTCAACGCTGCGCCGCCGACGATCAAATTCGCGCTGGGCGAAAACGTCAAACAATCAGCGTTTGCCGGCCCGCAATTCGGCGACAATCGTGACGCCCGTTACCCGACAACTCGAATGGGTGTCGCTGCGTTGATTCGCAACAGCTTTACGCGTGCGAAACAGTATCGCGAGGAATGGTCCCGCTACGAATCGCTGTCCGGAAGGCAGCAGAGCCGGGTGCCACCGCCACGCGTTGATCTGCAACTCGAAGCGCTGGTCGAAATCCTGGAAGGCGGGCGCTATGTCCATACACATGCCTACCGGGCCGATGAAATTTTGATGCTGATACGCCTGGCCGACGAAATCGGCTTTAAAGTCGACACGTTTCAGCATGTACTTGAAGGCTACAAGATCGCCGATGAACTGGCCGCGCACGGTGCGGCAGGCTCGACTTTTTCCGACTGGTGGAGCTTCAAAATGGAAGCTTACGAAGCCATTCCGTACAACGCCGCGATCATGGAGCAACGCGGCGTGCTGACCAGCCTGAACAGCGATGACAGCAACCTGGCGCGCCGACTGAACTACGAAGCCGCCAAGATGTTGCGCTACGGTGGTGTTCCGCCAATGAAGGCGCTGGCGATGGTCACTTTGAATCCCGCGCGCCAGCTGCATATCGAAGACCGGGTGGGGTCGCTGGCGGTCGGCAAGGATGCCGACATCGTGATCTGGAATGGTGAACCACTGAGCATCTATGCGCGTGCGGAGACGACCTTCGTCGACGGGCAGGTGCGCTTTGATCGTCAGGCCGATCTCGCGCATCGCGCCAATGTGTCAGCCGCGAGAGAACTGCTGATCGGCGAAATTCGTGGCGACGATTCTGCGCAGGATTCAGATGATTCGGACGCAGAACAAGCATCTGTAGCGGATACGCAGCGGAACCCGTCCGCTCAACAAACGGCCTATACATTCTCACCGTTTGCACCTGCAGATCAGGCCGCCATCATCGGTGCGACGGTCCATACGCTCGAAGGTAAGACGATTGAAAACGGCGTAGTCGTATTTGCCCAGGGCCGGATTACGGCGATTGGCGACGCCGGCCTGCCGGTGCCGCAAGGCGTGCAGCGCTATGATGCCAGCGGTAAACATCTGTGGCCTGGCATCATCCATACGAACACGGTATTGGGTATCAGCGAAATCGATAGCGTAGCGGGTTCCGTCGACGTGGCTGAAACGGGTGATATCAACGCAGATGCGGATGTTTCGGTCGCCGTTAATTCGAACAGCCGGCATCTGCCGGTCGCGCGTTCCGCAGGTATCACTCATGCGGTAGTGGTGCCGAACGGCGGTACCGTCGCCGGCACGACTTCCCTGATCCGCACGGACGGCTGGACCTGGGAAGAGATGGTTGCCGCGCGGAATCATTCCATGGTCGTTCGCTGGCCAGATGCAATTCCGCCGCGTTACGCCGCGTTGCTTGGCAAACCCAAAACACTTGAAGAACGTATCAAGGCATCCGACGAACTGATTGAAAAACTGGATGACCTGTTTGACTCGGCCACCGCTTATGACGTTGCCGTACAGAATTCAGAACAACCGGTCGAATTCGATCCGCAACTCGCTGCGTTACAACCCGTCGTCAATGGTCAGCGCCCATTGCTTGTCTCGGCCAATGATAAATTCGCCATTGAAGCGGCTGTTGACTGGGCCACCAGCAGGGGGCTGCGGATCGTGATACTCGGCGCGAAAGATGCTTACCTGACGACCGAGTTACTTGCGGAACGACAGATTCCGGTTATTTTGCCGGCGATAGCCGACGACCCGCCACGCGATGATGACCCCTATGATGTGCTTTACTCGCTGCCGGCCAAGCTCGAAGCGGCCGGCGTGCCGTTCGCCATTGCCAGCGGCACACGGTCGGGCGGTTCGTCCAATGCCCGACACCTGACTCTGTTTGCCGGTATGGCAGCAGCATACGGCCTGGACAGGGAAGCAGCCTATCGTTCCGTGACGCTGTACCCGGCCAGGATGCTGGGCCTTGATCATGTTCTTGGCTCAATAGCGCCCAACAAAAGTGCCAGTTTTGTCCTGACCGATGGCGATCTGCTAGAACCGGGCACGATCATCGAACAGGTCTGGATTGATGGCATTCAGACATCAATGGATGACGTGCAAAAAGCTGCCTGGCGCAAATGGAGCGCAAGACCCAGACTCCCGGCGCAACCGTGAAGGTTCTTATCGGACTGCTAATCTGTTACTGAGGTTCCAACCGAACCCGCACTCATGATGGCATCCCGGAACACATTCGTTCTGACAATGGGCCCGAGATGATTGCAAAAAGGCTCAGGCACTGTTTGAAACGGCTGGGCGCCAGAACGATTTGCATCCTGGCACTGTCTCTTGCGCTGCAAAGCGATCCCTCAGAAGCCGCACGGGCTGATCATTCGGTATGGCGAGATCAAATGCTGCGGGTTTCCTTCGAAGAAATCGATATGCCGGACGCCGGTGAACAGATGGGCTTATACGGAATCGGTGCCTATCAACGATTCAAGCCCTGGCTGTATGGGGGCATAACTGCCTACGGTGCTGCCACCGGCGAGCGAGGTGGTTTTTTTACCGGCGGCTATACCCTGGGCATGGATTGGCAGTTACCCGATAACTGGCGAGCGGATGTCGGCGGCTATGTGGGTGCGGGCGGTGGCGGCGCGGCAGCCCAGGGTGGCGGGCTGATGTTGCGGTCGCATGCCGGCCTGAAATACAGTTTTGACTGGGGCGCCTTGGGCCTGAACTACAGCTATGTGAAGTTCCCCAACGGCGAAATTTCCAGTGACGCCATAGCGTTGTCATTCGATATTCCCTTCAGTTCGCCAACGCGACGTTGGGGTGACGCAAAAAAAACAGCGGCCGATTACTTTGGTGACGACCTGAGTAATATCAGCCGGCACCGGTCACATCTGGCAGTCCGGGCGCGTGCCTATTCCCCGGACAGCGGAAGCAAAACCACTGCAGGCCAGTCCCTCGACGATACGCTGGGGCTGATCGGCGCGGAATACGCCTGGTTTCTGGATGACCACTGGTTCGCAACTTTTGAAACGGCCGGTGCCGTCTCCGGAAATGTTGGCGGCTATGCGGAGTTACTCGCGGGACTGGGCTACCGGTTGCCATTAACCGCAAACGATCGTTGGGCGCTATTGCCGGCATTGACTATTGGCGGTGCCGGCGGCGGCAAAGTGGATACCGGTGGCGGTTTTGTCGCCCGCGCCAACCTCGGTCTGGAATACCGGTTTTCACCCAACATCAGCATCATTCTGGATGGCGGCTATATCACTGCACCGGACGGTCATTTTGATGCGCCGTATGTCGGCATCAACCTGGCCTACGTTATGGAGAACTTTGCGCGGGATAAAAAAGGCAGGCCGGTAAAGGCATCGGACCCGGTATCAGCAACCCGGTGGCGTTTTCGTGCCGCGCACCAATGGTACTTCGATGCGCAACGCAAGGGCGGTACTGCTCGCGACATGGAATTGCTGGGGGCCAAGATTGATTGGATCGGGGGAGACTGGTGGTACCTGACCGGTCAGGCTTTGAGCGCCTACGACGGTGAAGCCGGCGGTTATTCAGAGGGGCATTGGGGAGCGGGCGTTTTCAGTTCCGGTTGGAACAATTGGCAACTGTATGCAGAAGTGCTTCTGGGCGCCGGGGGTGGAGGTGGCGTGGATAGCGGCAATGCTCTGTTGTACAAGCCCGGCGTAGGCCTGGAATACAACCTCAATCAGGATTTCGCTTTGCAGGCAGGTGCCGGGCAGATCATCTCCAACAGCGGCAACCTCGACGCTAGCTATTTGGATGTCAATTTCGTTTGGCGGTTCGGGACGGCGCGGTAGCCAATCAGAGCGCTGCTCAGCGCTTTCAGTCGGGCAGAAAGATATCCAGCCGGTGATTATCCCCGTCTGCCCATTGGTATACGTCGCCGGTAAATCTGTCTCTGCCGAGAAAGTACTTTCGCACCAATCCGGGAACCGCACTATCAAAACGGTCGGGACATTGGTATGGCTCATCATTGTGATGGTATGCGCCTGCAGAATAGGTGTATACACCTACGCATGCATCGCTCAATCCGTATTTCAATAGAGCCGGAATCCCTTAGGCTCAGCCGGTATTGAGACATCAACAGGGAGCCAGTCATGCAAGTACCAAAGCTGAACCAAGCGGGGCCGTTGCGTAGCTTTTTCTCCAAGTTTGAAGCGCACCTCGATCAGGAGAATTATTTTCAGTTCTTCTCTAACCGCAAGAAAGCGGGATGCGACACCTATTTGCGGACAGATATCTATCCCGCAGAAAAAATGGCCGATGTCATACTGGAAGAGTACGGGGTGCGCAATAAGCTTAAGGGGAATGTCATCGTGGGGCTGCCCGACCCAACCTGGAATGTGCCCATTTTCTTTTTTCAGCTGGGCGGTAACGAGAAGCAGAAAATTGCCATGCTGGATATCAGCCCGACGTTGCCCGATGTCGACTACAAGCCGTTGATTCCGGTCTACGAGAAATACCGGTCATTGCTGGGCATCCAGCCATGCAAGCTCGATTGGGTGAATCGCATCAGTTCGCCCTACTTATTGCAATGTGAATACGGCGAGCTTGATACCGAGCTATTTGGGGAAGCGATGTATGAGTATCTGTGCATCTGGCTAGAGCACTTTTACCTTCCGGGCAGAAAGCTGGAAGATGAATCGCAGATTGCGCAAGCTACAAATGCGATACGCGAGTTCAAGTTAATACTGCACGACAACGACCCGGCCTATGGCATATTTGAAAAGGCCTGGGGGAAACCGGTTGCTGATGCTTTTTACTATATCGAGACCCGCACCCACCCGTCACTGCCGATGCCGGGTGTGCACTGAACCAACCGGCCGTCCAACCAAAATAAAAACCCCCGGTTGCTCGTGCAACCGGGGGTTTCTTTTCGTTACGACTGCCTTTCTGAACTAGGCGGCCTGCTTGCTTTGCATGTACGGAATGGGCTCGTGCTCGCAATCGATCGCCAGCCGCAGCATCGCGCGCGGGCCGATGTAGTCCAGCCCCGGGCTGTGCAGCAAGCAGCGGTTATCCCACATGCCAACCGTACCGTTCTCCCAGTGCAAGCGGCACTGGAACTCATGACGGGTGATATGTGCGTTCAGGAAGCTCATCAGGCCAGCACTTTCCTCGGAGGTCATGCCGCGGAAGCCCACTACCCAGCAAGGGTTCAGGAACAGGTAGGGGCGGTTGGTTTCCGGGTGACGGCACACCACCGGGTGTTCGACCTGGGGGAACTTGTCGCGCATGTATTTCAGCGTATCGATCTGCTTTGCTGTCTCCATGGAGCGATGCCCCGATTTCAAACCGTAGCTGAGAATATCGTGCACCGCATACATCGGATTCAGGATGCGCTTCATCTCATCAGAAAGCGCGTCGTATGCGGAATACATGTTGGCGAACAATGTGTCGCCGCCACTTTTCGGCACATCCGTCGCATACAGGATGCCGGCAAAAGTCGGTTTCCTGGCGTAACTGTGGTCGACGTGCCAGCGGAGGTTTTGTACCGTCAGCTGATTTTCGGTCACACCGCGGAACTGGTACAGGCCTTCCTTGCTTTCATGTTTGGGAATAAACGGTTCGTCATGCAGCGGCCCGATTTGCTCGCCGAAGGCGGTGAAGCTGTCTGGATCAAGCTGCTGATTGCGGAAGTAAACCATCAAGTGATCCGTCAGCGCCTGGCGAATCTCGGCCAGCACTTCTTTGCTCAGTGGTTTGCTCAGATCAGCACCGCGAATCTCGGCACCGGCGCTGGGAGTCAGGGGAATGACTTCTATATGTTGATAGCTCATGGGACTGCTCCTAAAATCGTCTCGTCATATAACTTGTTATATCTTCATAACAAGTTTGGCAGTTGTCAGCAGGCCCGAAAATAGGTGTTTGCCGAAATGCCCTTCCAATCCGTGGGGCCCAATCCGTGGGGCCCAATCCGTGGGGTCAGAGTAAATTAATGTCGCCCAGACCTTTTGGTTTACTCTGACCCCACCGATGAGACTGATCCGAATACTAATAGCCATCGTTTTACTGAGTGTTGCGATAGTGGCTGCGTTGTCCCTGCGCGCCAAGTACCCTCCCGTTGAAGACTGGCACATTCGTGCCGAGGCTCATCCGGCCTTTGCCGAGCTTGATCCATGGGTCCAAACCGGCTTTACAGATACAAGTCGCAGCACCGCCGTTCGCTATGCAGATCTGTTTTCCTATCTGATGACAGGTTTCGCGGCTTATCGGAATGATGCTGGCACCGCTGCGTATTATCCGGGTGACCCCAGTATTCACGGGCGCTCCATCGACGGTCTCGAGGGTTTCAGCCGCATGGCACCGCTTATTGCCGCATGGTTATCAAGTGGCCGCGACCAGGTTGTTGTGCTGCCGCAGTTCGGTGAGGTGGATTTACTGCAGGTGCTGATGAACGGCATAGTGAACGGCACCGACCCGGCTTCTGATGCTTACTGGGGTGTATACGATACAAAGGATCAGCAGTACGTAGAGGCGGGCGATATTGCACTGTCTCTGTGGCTGACCAAAAGTACACTGTGGGCACGCCTGCCCGAGGCAGTTCGCGCGCGGGTCGTGGACTGGCTCATGCAGTCGCAGCGCGGCCCCACCGACTGGCGCTTTAACAATTGGCAGCTTTACGGCCTGCTTGTCAATCGTGTGCTCAACGACCTCGGCCAGCCAGTCGATGATGCTGGGTTCGAGACTGGCTGGCAAGCCGATTATTGGCAACCCACGCTGGCGAAGGCTGGTTTAGTGATGATCGCGATAGCGACTTCGATTATTACAATGTATGGGCGTTTCATTATGCGTTGTATTGGATGGCACTGATTGACCCGTCACTGGATACTGCCGACGTACGTGCTGCGCGCAGTAATTTTGTCCGTTTCTATCGTCACTTGATCACTCCGGCCGGTTTTCCGATTATGGGTCGATCGGTTTGTTACCGGACAGCGGCAGCCACACCGCTCATATTGTCCGCGGCAATCGGCGACGGCGTCGTGCCGCCCGGCGAGGCCCGCCGTGCGTTGGATGTTACGTGGCGCTATTTTGCGGCGCGCGGCGCGCTTGCAAAAGGCACCTTAACTCAAGGCTATTGCGGCGCCGACCGGCGCGTGATGGAACCTTACTCGGGGCCGGCGAGCTGCCTGTGGGGCGCACGTTCGCTGGTGCTCGCCTTCTCGCTGCCTGAAGACGCGCCTTTCTGGCGGGCGAAGGAGTCGCCACTCAAAATAGAGCAGGGCGATTTCAATCTGGTTAATGCAACAACAGGGTGGCGCTTGAAGGGAACCGCATCCGAGCTATCTGTTGTTCTGGAAAAGCCTCAGCACTCTGGCAGTCCACGGTTGAAACCTTATACGCGCATGCATCAAATAATGTCGTGGTTGCTGCGCAGACCTTTCGGGTTGGGTAATCATCGCGCACAGTTCGAGCGCGTGCGCTACGCCTCAAACGAACCGTTTACCGGCTGTGTTCAAGATAGCCCGCAGTCAATACTGAAATGAACCGTCGCGAACTGATCACCGCATGGGTCGCCACCCTGTTTGCTACCCGGTCGAATAATACTGCCGCCAAAAGTGATGTTGGTTCGGGCACATTGCAGCGACCGAAAATCGAACGGCTCAGCGGCAAAGGCAGCAAGGTATACGAGACAGATGTCTGCATCATTGGTGCCGGTGCCGCAGGCATCACCCTTGCACGTGAACTGGCCAATACGGACGTGCAGTGCCTGTTGCTCGAAAGCGGCGATTTCGAACTCGACGTGGATACCCAGCGATTGGCTGATGCCGAGCAGGCAGGGCTGCAAAGCAACCGGGTTTGCCGGTTGCGTTACTTTGGAGGCACGACCAATCACTGGGGTGGCTGGTGCGCGCCACTGAATGAGCAAGATTTCGCGGAACGAGCATGGGTGCCATATAGCGGCTGGCCAATCTCCTTTTCCGACGTGGAAAAATACTACCCGGCCGCACAGGCGATCTGTGAGCTGGGTGCATACCGGTACACGCCACAAGCGCTTTCAACCAACGAGCGCGACTTCGCTCGATTCTCTACCGAGCGGTTGACTGCGCGCTTTTATCAATTCAGCGATCCGCCCACGCGTTTTGGCGCCACCTACCGCGACGAATTAAAAGCCGCCTCCAACATCACCCTGCTATTGCAGGCCAACGTCATTTCACTCGAAGCGGACGCAGATGCCGATCACGTTCATGCCGCAAAACTTCGTGCGCTGGACGGCAGCATTGGAGAGGTTCGTGCAAGGCGCTTTGTGCTTGCTTGTGGTGCTGTGGAAAATGCGCGGCTGTTGCTGCTGTCAAACGGAGTCGAGCCTGGCGGATTGGGCAACCGCAACGGACTGGTTGGCCGCTACTTTATGCAGCATCCGCATCTCGCGGCCGCAACATTGCAGACTGGCGAAGTTGATGCACTGGAATTCCTGTTTGCTAAGCATACGGCGGGTGATGCAACGGTCCGCGCCAGTCTCAGTCCATCGGCGGCTGAGCAAGCCGAACGCCGTATGCTGAATTGTGCGGCCACACTGGATCGAACGCCCGACCCGGTAACCGGCTATGGCGCGTTGCGCTACGTTTGGCGCGACCTGCGCAAGGGGCAGTGGCCCGAAGATCTTGCGGCGAGGATACGCAGGGCTCTTGGCGATCCTTCTTCAATAGCCGATAGCGACCAACTGATGACTTTATATATGCGCTCCGAGCAGGCGCCCCATCCGGATAGCCGCGTCACGTTGAGCGATGCAGTCGATGCGCTCGGTTTGCGCCGGGCTCGAATCGACTGGCGACTGACTGATACGGACAGGCGCACGATCGCCGAAGGAGCTGAGGCTATTGGCGATGCGCTGTCTGACATGGGACTCGGTCGTGTTCGTCTGGCGCCCTGGCTGCTTGAGGCAAACGCCGACTGGCCGACGGAGTTATGGGGCGGTTGTCATCATATGGGTACTACCCGAATGTCACATACAGCCGAGTCAGGCGTCGTTGACCAACAGTGCCGCGTGCACGGCGTTGACAATTTGTATGTCGCCGGCAGCTCGGTGTTCCCGACCGGCGGTTACGCCAACCCAACGTTGACCATCGTCGCGCTTGCTTTGCGGCTTGCGGAGCATCTTCGCGCCGGACCCTAAATAATCCTGCGGTCGGTGGCCAGCGTCGGATTCGCCAATCCGGGGTCTGGCAACTCAAGCAGGCGTCGTGCGACCGTAAGGGCCTGCTTGCGCGGCAAGCATCGCACAACGCAAAACATAAACGAGAGAAAAACTGCCCGCGCCGGATGCGTATGACCCGTGCGCAGCGGCGATAACAAGAATTCTGTACCGCTTGATGCGGGGGGTATGCCTTCCAGAAGGGCAACAGAATAGGCCAGCAAGCTAAAACGCCAGTTGCGCGCGCGGCGAAATGCCGCATCTGAAGGCAGTGTATGTCCTCTCTTACTAGCCCATGCTGCAAAATATTGATGTTTGGCCTCCAGTAGCTCCAGCCGTTGACGAATGGATTTGGTATTGAAAGCGAGACTGGCCGGCCCGATATTTCTGCCGTGCACCCGGTAGGCTGCAATTGCCTTGTCAATAGAAATCGTGCGACCAAACAGGGTAGACACTTCGTTCAGGCAACTATCTGTGCCCAGCAGTCGCGATTCTGGTAGAGGCATTACTTCGTTTAGAAACCAGCGCGGCCAAGCGCTGCCCGATGTAAACGTATGTCGAAATAAGTTTTTGCCCCAACGCAAAGTTTCGTTCTGGTAGTGCCCGGAGGGAGAAAGCTTGCGAGGAATACGATGTCCACTTGCCTGCCCGTTGCGGTCGATGACCGTCAGATAACCTTGTGCTTTCGATGCCCGAGGTTCCCTATACAGCGCTGAGGCGAGCTCTCGAACTGCTCCCGGTTGAAGATAATCATCGGCATCGAGAAACATGATGACATCGCCGTTACTGCGAACAAAGCCGGCATTGCTTGCCGCGCATTGACCTTTGTTAGGCTGGAAAATGCTTTGGACGGCATCGCCGTACCCGGCAATCACTTCCGCGGACCCGTCCGTCGAACCGTCATCAACAACAATAACTTCTGTTGTGACGCCGGATTGAGCGAGGGCGCTGTCAATGGCCTCCGCGAGATACTCGGCGTAGTTGTGGTTGGTTATGATGATGCTGACGAGCGGCTGCATACAGGCATTATCCGGGATTTTGCGGGGCTTTTTTGTGAGCTAATTGGCGGCCCTTGTTATTGCGTGCTAGCATCTGCAAAGAAGTGTATTGGGGGTTTTATGCATATTCGTCCTGAGTGGAGTTCGCCACGAATCTCATCGTCTTACAAGCGTGCTGCTTATCTGGCGGTCTTTGCATTTATTGTTTCCGGCTGCGCGACTACCAGTGAACCGCTTAAACCCAAGGAAAGCGACGAAATCTCTCGGGCTGAGCAGCAGCGCGCTCAACAAGAAATTAAATTAGCACTGCCTGCAATGCCGACATTAAAGCGTAAGTTGGCCATCGGCAGATTCTCCAATGAAACAACCTACGGGCGAAGTCTCTGGCGAGATCAGGATGGTGACCCATTAGGTAAACAAGCCTCCGATATGCTGATGTCCCGACTGATAGATACCGGGCGTTATATGGTTTTCGAGCGGCCCGATCTGAGCAAGATCGAGAACGAGCAGGTAATTCTTGGTGACCGGGAGCTCGTCGGTGTGGATGCGCTCATCATGGGCTCCGTGACTGAGTTTGGTCGTTCGACAACGGGTAAGACCGGTTTCCTCAGCGACACGAAGCTGCAAACTGCCCGTGCGGTCGTTGAGGTTCGACTGGTTGATGTCCGCACCGGCTACGCGTTTTTTACCGCAAGCGGGAAGGGCGAAGCTTCACTTGAGTCGGGTGATGTGGCGGGCTTCGGGAGCAAGGCCGCGTATGATGCCACGCTGAATGACAAGGCCATCGGTGCGGCCATATCAGATCTAACTGAAGAATTGCTGAACGAGCTGGGGCAGCGGCCATGGCAGACCAGCATATTGAGTTACGAGGATTCTCTCTTATACCTGAGCGGCGGCGAGCGGCAAGGCCTCACAAAGGGAGACAAGTTCGCAGTCATGCGGCCCGGCAAGCGAATTAAGAGTAAGCAGACAGGGTTTGATATTGATTTGCCGGCAACAAAAATAGCAACAATTCAAATCGAAAGTTTCTTCGGCGATTCCGAGGTTAATGAGGGCTCGGTAGCCGTAGTTGTCTCGGGAACAATGCCCGATGATATTGCGGATCTCTTTGTGGCGGAGCAGACGGAATGAAACCAGCTAATCTTATCTATGCGGCAATAATGATTGGCCTGTTCTTGTCTGGGTGCATCAGCATGCCTTCCGCGTCTGTTACGCGCGGTGAAGACCGTCCAGCTATCGCGATTGCCGGCGCGCCGGCCGGTGCAATTCTGGAGGTGGATGGCATATCGCACGGAGCGGCGAGTCAATATGACGCGGACCCAGCTACACTCCTGATAGAACCGGGTGCTCACGTCGTGCGAGTTTTGCTCAATGGCAATGTATTGTTGAAGCGCGATGTTTACGTGCGTGATGGTGAAACGCGAATTTTGACTATTGAACGATAGTCAAGGGGGGAGGTTTGTTACGTTTCCTGATACTAATTGGGGCAGCATGGTTTTTATCCGCTTGTGCGCCTCAGGGGCTTTATAACTGGGGTAATTATGAGGAAGCGCTATATAGCTACTCGAAAAATCCCGGCGAGCTCGACAAGTACGTTGCGTCGCTGAATGCGATAGTTGTTGAAGGTGATAGAACGGGGAAAACCCCACCGGGCATATACGCAGAGTATGGTTATGCATTACGTCTGGCGGGTCGACACGATGAGGCGCTGAAATATTTTGCTAAAGAGCGCGATCAGTGGCCGGAAGCGGCAACGTTTATGCAGTTGGTTATAGCTGGCCCGCAGGCGGCAGCAGAATCAACGCCGGCAGTCGAAGGTGATCAAGAAGTTGCTCAAGCACCGGAGGAGGCAGAATGATGCGATTTTTGCTGGCTGGTGGTTTGGTTCTTATGGGGTCAGTATTTCTCGGTGGCTGTGTACCAGCGCCTGTAGCGAAAGACTACGCGGATTTTCGTGCCGCTGACCCCCACTCAATTCTTGTTCTTCCTCCGATTAACAATGCGGTGGATGTTGACGCTCCATCGCTATATTTGTCCACGATATCCAGAAGTGTAGGCGAACGTGGTTACTATGTGTTCCCCGTCAATATGGTGCAATCGGTGCTCGCGGAAGATGGATTATCTGATGCCAACCTGGTGCATCAAGCTCCTCCCGAAGTGCTGGCAGGCATGTTCGGGGCAGATTCGGTGCTCTACGTAACCATCCAGCGGTGGGATGCACAATACATAGTGCTGAATACTTCCGTTACGGTAGCTTTTGATTATTCACTGCGTAGCGGCACTACGGGTGACGAGTTGTGGGCAGATTCGGCTACGCGTGTATTTCAAAGTAACAGTAATAATTCAAACGGAGGGCTTGGTGGGTTGCTGGCCGACGTGATTGTCGCTGCCATTGAGAAAGCTTCACCAAGTTATGTGCCTATGGCGAAGCAGGCAAATGCTGCAGCGACCAGCGCGCCTGGGCAAGGCCTTCCTGCAGGAAAGTATCACCCCATGTACGGTAAGGATCAGGACAAGTTTTAGCGCAAAATTAAAAAAGCGCACATGGCTAGCAACGCTTCATTGAAACGCTTCTACCGTCCACCCTGGGTCGGGTTGCTTGCATTGATTGTCGTTTTCCTCGCTTTGCCGCTGAGCCACAGCATCACCACGCTGGTCAATTTCACGGTTGGCCGTGAAGCCAGCCACTTGGTATTGATGCCGCTGGGTCTTTTCTCTTTGCTTTTGCTGATCTGGGGTGTGCGCCGTAACGAAGAAGTCAGTGGCACTCTGACCGGTTTCATCAGCGGTTATCTGCTCTGGACGGCCTGGGCGGCTTACAGTTTTCGTTTCAATGAAATCAGTCTGAATATGCCCATGCCGGAACTCGGCGAAGGCATGCGCTGGCCGATGCATCTGTTATTCATCCAGGGTTCAATCGGAATTTGTGTGCTGGTGCTGTTGTATTTTGTGCTTGATGCCAACACTCGATGCAATGCGTTCATGTGGTTGCAGCGGGTTCTGCGACTTAAACTTGAGGATCGCAGCAGCGTACGCCAGCGCAATTACTGCCGAATTACCTTTATCGAAACCCTGACAGTGATTTGGTTCTGCTATGCCATCTCTCTGTTTATGAGTGATGTGCGCTTTTTGGGTTACTACAACCCGATCACCTATGCGCTGCTGGCAGGGTTGTCGCTCTGGGGGCTTTATCTGCTGACCCGGCTGGTGCGATTCACCCGGCTGATGGCAGCCGTGCGCTACGCTATTCCTACTAAAGCCCTGTTCTGGATTCCGTTTGGCGAATTTTTTCCGCGCTACGGGTTCTACGAGGAATTCTGGCTTAAGCCATGGCAATACCCTCTGGAAATGCTGGCGGTGCTTGCAGTCTTCGCGGTGTTATTTCTCATCAGTCCTTATCTTCCTCAGCGGCGCGTGACCGATGATTGATGGGGTCAGAGTAAAAATTGGCTGTCAGCCAATTTTTACTCTGACCCCAATGATTTTTATCGGTAGCGCACCACCACGGTTTTTGTTTCCAGGTAATGATCAATGCTCTCGGCGCCGAATTCGCGCCCCCAACCTGATTGTTTATAGCCGCCGAACGGGGCGTACATGTCGCCGCTGCCGTGGTGATTGATTCCGACCACTCCGGCCTGTATCCGTGCGGCGAGATCGTGTGCAATGCCCAGATCACGTGTCCAGACGCTCGCGACAAGTCCATAGTCTGAGTCGTTCGCGAATTCTATGGCTTCATCGGAGTCACTAAAGCGTTGTGCGCACAAAACGGGACCGAATATTTCCTCACGTACAATACGCATGTCGCGGTGGGTGTTGACGAAAAGCGTCGGCTCAAAAAAGAAACCGTCCCCCTCGGGCTGTTTGCCGCCGAATCGTAACTCTGCTCCGTCGGACCGGCCCGATGCTACATACTCCGCAACACGCGCGCGCTGCCCGGCTGAAATTAGCGGGCCAATCTCGGTATCCGGATTGATCCCGGGCCCCATTTTCATGCGCGCCGCTGCGTGCGTGATGCCGTCAATAAACCGGTCGAATACTTTGTCGTGTATGTAAAGTCGTGATGGACACTGACAATTCTGCCCCTGCAGGAAAAACCCCAACCGCGTCGCTGTTGCGACAGCCTGGTCGAGATCGGCATCCGGGAAAACAATAAACGGCGACTTTCCGCCCAGTTCAAGTGTCACGCGTTTCAAGTTGCCGGTTGCGGCACGCACGATGGCGCGGCCTGTTTCGGTTGAGCCCGTGAACGCGACTTTGTTGACATCCGGATGTTCGACCAGCGCCACGCCGGCACTCAAACCCGTGCCAGGTACGATGTTTATGACCCCTGGGGGAAAGCCGCAATCCCGGATTAGATTGCCTAGATAAAGGGCACTGAGCGGGGTGTGTTCATCGGGTTTCAGAACCACAGTGCAACCCGCCGCTAGTGCCGGGCCGAGCTTCATAACAGCCATGCCGAGCGGGTAATTCCACGGCGTGATCTGGCCGATAACGCCGATCGGTTCGCGGCGGGTATAGGTCAGTGGTGGATGATGGCCGGCGGTGCGCGCTTCGGAAGGGATCGTGTCACCAAACAACTTGCCTGGCCAGCCGCCGTAGTAACGCATCAAACGGGCAGCCGACGGCGCAGCATGCCGGGCGACCGTCGCGATCGGCATCCCATTGTCGAGCACTTCCAGCTCGGTCAGCACATCGCTATGCGCGTCAATCGCCGCGCCTAAGCGAAACAGCAGGTCGGAGCGAGCGGACGGCCCCATGTTTCCCCACGGCCCCAACGTGAACGCCCGCCGTGCAGCCTGCACGGCCGCATCGATGTCAGCCGGGCCGGCGGCGGCAAATTGCGCGATCGTCTGCTCTGTGGCCGGATCAATCGATTCCAGGTGTTCGCCGCTCGACGCATAGACCCATTCCCCGTCGATAAGCAGACGGTGATCGCGGGCCAGGAAGTTGGTCGTTGCTGGCTGCAAGCTTTGATTCATTGCGGTTAGACCGACGAGATTTGCGGGTTCACACAGCCATGATACCCGCTCCATGGCCAGCCGGCCCCTGTATCGAGTCGATTTGCCAATTGACGCCCGCGGGATAGACTGACGTACTTGCAATCCCGCGTGATCCCGCGTGATCCCGCGTAATCTAGGGGCTTCCTTAGGAGAACAACGATGCTGATCAATAACTGGTATGTGCTCGGCCTGTCGGAACAGGTCAAAGATGAGCCGGTCGGCGTGCATGCGCTCGGCCAGGACTTCGTACTCTTCAGGGATAATGACGGCAAAGCGCATTGTCTCAGCGATACTTGCGTCCACCGCGGTGGCTCGCTGTGCCGCGGGAAAGTCATCGGTGGTGCGGTGGAGTGCCCGTATCATGGCTGGCGTTATAGCGGAGACGGTGCCTGCGTCGAGATACCTTCGCTGGGTCCGGATGCCAAAATACCGCGCCGAGCCCGCGTTGATTCCTATCCGACCGAGGAGCGTTACGGCTGGATCTGGGCATTCCTGGGTGACCTGCCGGAGGATGAGCGTCCCCCGCTTCCCGAGTTTTTCCCAGAGCATGACATGGAGCAAGGTGAGTGGAAATTCGTTCGCGGCGAGATGGAGTTCAACTGCAACTGGGTTCGGGCGATCGAGAACGGCGTTGACCGGACCCATGCGATCTGGGTGCACACTGATTTCGGTAACCCGGAGCACCGTATTCCAAAACCTTTTCAGGTCGAAGACGACGGCGTCAGTCTGTATTGCCGTGGCAAGAGCAAGCCGGTCAACAAACGTGGCGTCTGGCGTGATGAGATTCCCGACGATCGTGATGAGCGTGAGAACGCTGTGCGAATTTTCATTCCGGCACCGAGCATTCGAATTGAGATGTATATGCAACCGCCGAAATCCATGTTCATCGTGACGGGATACACGCCGATCGACGAACATCGGACGCGCCTGATCTTCACCCACGCACGCAATTTTCTGACTGACGACAAATATGACGCAGACACGCTTAATCGCATGTTTACTGTACTTAATGAGGACAAGATCATTCTCGACCGGCTCAAGCCACAGCGCGTTCCGCCGCTGCTGTCTGATGAGTTACTGCTCGATTCAGACCGGCATGGCGTCATGTTCCGGCAAAAGGTCAAGGAGCGCGAGGCGCAGGGTGATGCCATAGATCAGAGTGCCATGCAGGGTGAGGACGAATACGCTCGAGTGATTCCTTCACCGGCACGTCGTGCCGACCCGAAAAACTGGGTGCTGCGCCCGGTGATTATGCGCAAGTCCGTCGACAAGCACGATGCGTAATGATGCGTGATGCCCGGGTACTCATCATCGGTGGTGGCATTGGCGGCCTGACCGCGGCGCTGGCACTTCAGCAAAAAGGTTTTTCCGTCGCAGTTTACGAGGCGGTGCAGAAACTGGGGGAAGTGGGCGCCGGTGTCACCATTACACCGAATTCGTGTCACGCATTGAATTACCTGCTTGGTGAGGATGTTGTCGACAGTATCTGCAGCGTGCCTGCGTCCGGTGCTATCAAGCACTACCTGACGGGCGAGACTTTGATTGATACCCTCCGCGGTGACGGGCCGAAGCGTCAGTATGGTGCGAATTACTGTCAGGTTCACCGCGCCGACTTGCATGACGCGCTTGCTGAGGCTGTCCGTGCCAACGACGCGGACTGTCTGCATGTTGATCATCGTTTTGTGAATCTCGCGGAAACCGCGTCGGGCATCACGGCAACGTTTGCGAACGGCGCGACGGCGACGGGTGACGTGCTCATCGGTTGCGATGGCATGCGTTCGGCCGTGCGGCGGCAGTTGTGGGGTGAAGAGGAAATAAGATTCACGGGCTTCGTCGCATTCCGCGGTCTGGTGCCGACCGACCGGCTCGCCCCTGAGTTCCTTGAGCCCGATTCAGCAGCGTTCGCGGGCCGTGGCCATACGTTTACCCGTTACAAGGTTCGCCATGGTGCACTGTATAACTTTGTCGCGTTTACCCGGCGCGATAAATGGGCTGCCGAGAGCTGGTCAGAGCCGGGCGAGCGCGATGAGATGCTTGCAGAGTTTCACGATTTTGCGCCCGAGGTTCAGGCGATTATGCGTGCCGTCCCCGCCGACCAGTTGTTTAAGTGGGGTCTGTTTGACCGGCCACCGCTGAAGCGCTGGACGCAGGGTCGCGCGACCTTGCTGGGTGATGCAGCGCATCCTATGACACCGTTCCTCGCGCAAGGTGCGGCGATGGCGATAGAGGACGGGCTGGTTCTGGCGCGCGCGCTAGAGGCTGCCGAAGACTGGCGAGAAGCACTGCAACGTTATGAGGCTGCGCGTTACGAACGCGGCACGTTTGTCATGTGCGAGTCCCACGTCAATGCCGAACGTATATACAAGCGCGATCCCGACAAGCTCAACAGGCGTACACACCGCAACGCGGAGTCAATGGGGCTTTATGATTACAACCCGGTGACCGTTGAGATCTGAACTGGCTTAGATCTCGACAAATGATAGACCCGTCGCAGGCAGTGAATGAGCAGTCACAAACCGAGCCCTGGCACACGCTGGAACATGACGAAGTTGTGCGACGGCTGGGCAGCGATGCGGGAAAGGGCCTGACACCGGAAGAAGTGCTGCGCCGACAGGCTGTACACGGCGAGAACAAACTGCGCGAAACAACCCGCCGTCGTTGGCCGGTCATGCTCGCTGCTCAGTTTACTGATCTGATGATTGTCATCCTGCTGATTGCGGCGGTAATCGCCGGTATCGTGGGAGAGCCGCAGGATTCGATCGCAATTGTCGTGATCGTCATGCTTAACGCCGTGGTGGGCTTCGTTCAGGAATATCGGGCCGAACGTGTTATGGCGGCGCTGCGGGCAATGGCTGCTCACAAAGCGCAGGCGATAAGGGCAGGCGAAGTTCGCGAGCTTGCTGCGACCGAGCTGGTGCCGGGCGATATGGTTGTGCTCGCGGCCGGCGATATTGTTCCTGCCGATATACGGCTGATCGAAACTGCGCGCCTGCAGGCCGAAGAGGCGGCGCTCACCGGCGAATCCGTGCCCGTCGAAAAAAGCACGGTTGTGACCGCTGATCCGGATGCGCCGGTCGGCGACCGTTCCGGGATGGTCTATAAGAGTACGCTGGTTACCGACGGCCGCGCGACCGGTGTTGTGGTCGCTACCGGAATGCAGACCGAGATCGGTCGCGTGGCTGCACTGATGTCTGCGGAGTCTGGCAAGACACCGCTGCAGAAACGCCTCACCCGTTTTGGACAGCGCATAGCCGTGGTCGTTATCGCCATCTGTACCATCCTGTTTGTCAGTGGATGGCTGCGCGGCGAGCCGTTAGTTAATCTTTTCCTCACGGCCATCAGTCTGGCCGTTGCAGCGATACCTGAAGCGCTGCCCGCCGTTGTCACTATTTCGCTGGCACTCGGTGCAGCGCGCATGGTTAGGCAGAACGTACTGATCCGCCGTTTGCCGGCAGTCGAGACACTGGGGTCGGTCACTTACATTTGCACGGATAAAACCGGCACTCTGACCGAAAACCGGATGCAGGCTGCGTCTTTTTACGTGCGCGGCGTGACCGGTCAGACATTGAGTGCGATGCCTGACTGGCAGCAACTCGGGCGAATAATGGCACTTTGCAATGATGCGAGTCGTAATGATGCCGGCGGAGTGCGCGGTGATCCGACCGAGATAGCGTTGCTGGAGGCGGTTCCCGATGCGGAGGAAGCGCGCTGGCGACGGGATCATCCGCGGCAGGCCGAGATACCGTTTGATTCGGTGCGGGCAAGAATGAGCACCCTTCATCAAGACGGCGATAAGGTGCTAATGCTGGTTAAAGGTGCGCCCGAGTCGATATTGCCTCTTTGTGCCAGCCAGTATGCGGTCACCGATAACCAGAATCTTGATCCACAGGCTGCCCGTGCCGCGGCGGAAATTGCCGCGTCGGGCCAGCGTGTGCTGGCATTCGCTATGAAAGTATTGGGTGCCGCTCCGGAAGTCTTGGTTGCCGACCAGCTGGAGACTGACCTGATTTTCGTAGGCCTGGTCGGCCTCATGGATCCACCCCGTCCAGAAGTCAAACAGGCAGTGGCGGATTGCGTTAAGGCGGGTATCAAGCCCGTGATGATTACCGGTGATCATCCGGCAACCGCAGGAGCCATTGCCACCGCGCTGGGTATTGCGGGGCCCGGGCCGCGCGTTCTGACTGGCCGCGAAATAACTGATCTGAGTGATGCACAACTTGCGCTCGAAGTTGGCGCAACGCAGGTTTTTGCGAGAATAAATCCAGAACAGAAAATTCGCATTGTTGCGTCGCTGCAGTCGCGTGATGAGTTTGTTGCCATGACCGGTGACGGAGTAAACGATGCGCCTGCGCTGAAGCGGGCCGATATAGGCGTGGCAATGGGGAAAATCGGCACAGACGTTGCCCGCGAGGCAGCCGACATGGTTTTGCTGGACGACAACTTTGCGACCATAGTGCGTGCCGTGCGCGAAGGACGGCGAATCTTCGACAACATTCGCCACTTTGTGAAATACACAATGACCAGCAACGCCGGTGAGATCTGGACGCTTTTTCTGGCGCCTTTCATGGGCCTGCCGCTGCCGTTGCTACCCATCCATATACTTTGGATCAACCTGGTGACCGATGGTTTACCGGGCCTGGCGCTGGCGGCAGAACCGGCTGAACGGGATGTGATGCAGCGCCCCCCGCGTCCACCGCGAGAGAGTCTCTTTGCGCGCGGTATGTGGCAGCATATTGTCTGGGTCGGCCTGCTGATTGGCGCGCTTGCCATAGGCACTCAGGCATGGGCCATTAGCGCGGACAAAGATCATTGGCAAAGCATGGTCTTCACAGTGCTGACGCTGTCGCAAATGGCGCATGTGCTGGCGATCCGGTCGGAGCGCGATTCGTTGTTGCGGCTCGGGTTGGGGTCGAACCGCCCGCTGTTGTTTGCGGTGTTGTTAAGTGTTGTCCTGCAGCTGGCAGTTTTATACGTGCCGGCGTTGTATCCCATCTTTAAAACCGGGCCGCTTACCGCTGGCGAGTTACTGTTGTGTGTGGCCATTTCGTCGCTGGTGTTTATTGCGGTAGAAGCCGAGAAATTCTGCGTGCGCCGCGGCTGGTTGTACGTGAAGGGGTGAAACATCCTGTCAGGCCGCATGATAAGCTGAGTGCCTGTAAGTTCTAAAAGCGGATAAAAAGTTGGAAGGTTTGATTCCCGTAATTAGTGAGTACCTGCAGGAGCTTTACCAGCAGCTTGTGCAGCCGGAGTTGGCCCTGCAGTTGCTGCTGATTGCATTGATTTATGCACCCGCCTCGCTGTTGGGGCGCAAGGTGGAGCCGCTGCTTGAAGCGCACGCGCGTAAAATTAAAGACTCACCGGCTTTACTGAGGCTTATCATTGCCTTTCTGCGGCGGCTCAAGTGGTTCTTTTACGCCACCCTTCTCGCAGTCGCTTATGCATTAACCACCATAGCTGCGTGGCCCAAGAATAATTACCCGATTTATGCGGCCATGTTGCTCGTGGGTGCATGGTTGTTCATTGCGGTTGTTTCCTACGTCATCCGGAGCCGTGTGCTGGGCCGCGTATTCGCCTTTGTGGCATGGAGCTTTGTGGCGGCCACGATTCTGGGCATTTCCGACGATATCGGCCAATTGCTCGACACTGCAGGATTTTCGGTCGGGTCGTATCGCTTGTCGGCACTGACCGTTCTGCAGGGCGCCATTGTCTTTAGCATCTTAATGTGGGTAGCGATCAACCTCGGCGACTTTCTTGATCGACGAATACAAAAAATCGACGAACTAACGCCGTCGTTGCGTGTGCTGATTGGTAAGGTCACGCGAATTTCGTTGCTGGTCTTCGCCATCCTGGTTGCGATTTCCAGCATCGGTATTGATCTCACCGCGCTCACCGTCTTTTCGGGCGCTGTCGGTGTTGGTATTGGCTTTGGCCTGCAGAAAGTCGTGTCCAACTTTATTTCGGGGATCATCATTCTGATGGATCAGTCGATAAAGCCGGGCGATACGATCTCATTGGGAGAGACCTTCGGGTGGATACGGGAATTGCGCGCGCGTTTTGTCTCGGTTGTGACACGCGACGGCAGGGAATTTTTGATTCCGAATGAAGATTTCATTACGACGCAGGTGATTAACTGGTCGTTCTCCGATCAATACGTGCGTCTTGACGTGCCTTTTGGCGTCTCCTATGAGTCAGACCCTCACGAGGTAACCAAGTTGGCGATTGAGGCAGCAGGCCGTGTCGACCGCGTCGATTCAACACGCAATCCGCCAGTGTGCTGGATGACCGCCTTTGGTGATTCGTCGCTGGATTTTCTGCTGCGTTTCTGGATTCGGGATCCGCAGGCGGGGCTCACCAATGTTCGCGGCAAGGTCTTGCTGGCGTTATGGGATACCTTCAAAGAACACGATATCAACATTCCGTTTCCGCATCGCGAAATCATTATGCGCTCGCCGGTCGAGGTAGAAACGAAAAAGGGCTAGCCAAAAGGTTGGTTAAATGTGGCTGTTAGCTGTCCGACATCCGGTGCCGCAAAGCAAAAGCGTTGACACTGCAGGGTGTCGGGTTCAGCATGGAGGCCATAAGCAATCCTTTTCAGGCCTTTTCTGGAGGCGAGAACCGTGTATATCAACTTCTGGTACCCCATAGCCCGCAGCGAAGAAATCACTGGCGACAAGCCGCTGCGCGTAGAACTGTTAACCATGCCCTTCGTCGCGTTTCGGGATGAAGACGGTGCTGCCCATGTATTGGCTGATACCTGCGTGCACCGCGGCGGGTCGCTTGGCAAGGGCTGGGTGAAAGAAGGGCGCGCGATCTGCCCTTATCACGGCTGGGAATACGATGGCAGCGGTGTGTGTACCAAAATCCCGTCGCTGGCCAATAAAAAGATTCCGGCACGTGCAAAGGTTGACAGTTATCCCGTGCAGGAACGTTATGGAATAGTGTTCGCTTTTCTTGGCGACCTTCCCGAGGCCGAGCGTCCACCGCTATACGATGTTGAGGAATACGGCACCGATGGCTGGAAGTCTCAGCTGTACGTGTACGAGGCGGACTGCAATTACGAGCGCTCAGTTGAAAACGGCCTGGACCCTATCCACAACGAATTCGTGCATCCGGCGCAGGGTGCACCCGTGCTGCCGCCTGAGCAACAAAGCAGCCCTGTTCCGATGGAAGATATCCCGTGGGGTAGTAAGTTCTACATGCACTACCCGCATAAAAAGGATTTCAACACCGAGCTTTCAGACGTTAAGAGCGGTGATCGCATCGGCTCGGCCGGATCGTGGTTTCAGGGGCCAAATCAACTGGTGACCTGGATCGATATCTCCGCCGAGAACTCATTTCATCAGTACATTTTTGAGGCGCCCATCGACGAGGGGCGGACGCGGATTTTCTTCCTTAACATGCGCAACTGGCTGCTTGACGATCAGTACGATATGCGTATCGAAAAGCCAACGCTGGAGATCGTGCAGGAAGACGTTAACGTGCTTGAAACTTTGCAACCCGTAAAGACGCCGCCAAACAACACTAAAGAGATACTTGTGCCCGGTGACACGGTGGTGCTGAGGTATCGTGAATGGCTTGCGGAGTGGGATGCGAATGGCTGGCGTATGGATACGACGCGACTGCAAGCCGAGCGCCAGGGCACCGCGTTTGCGATTCCGTCGCCGGGCCGTCGCGAGTCGGGAAACTGGGTGCTTGACCCGGTTCCCTTGCAGCCCGGCGGGGAGCAGGCCTTGCAGCGTCGCAGAGCAGCCGCGTCGGGTTAGCCGGCGGTAGATTTGCTGTGGCCGCGTACGAACAAGGCCACAAAAAACAAAGCTGACTGATACACGCCCACTGCGGCAAACGGTGCCCACGGGCCGATAGCGTCAAACAGTCGGCCGCCCAGCGCGGTAAACACCAGAATGCCGAAGGCACCGAACATCTGACCGGTGGCGATGACGCTACCGCGTTGCTTGACCGGTGCTTCCTGGCCGATCAGCGCCATTTGCGCTTTGACCATGAATCCCGTTCCGAGCGTCAGCCAGATCAGCAACGGCAACATGGCGAAGTCCACCGGAGAGGTGACAAAGTACATCGCCAGATAGCCACTGCCCGCGACAAACAAGGCAGTGCACATCGCCGTCATGCGGTTCACTTTATCGATGTACCAGCCAAAGATGGGCGCTGAGAAAAAACTGACGCCGTACATAAGTGCCATGATCGTGCCGAATCGTGCCATGGCTTCGCCGGTGCTCATGTCCATGGTGCGTCCGGATTGTATGGCCCACAGTGCCAGGAACAGCCCCTTAATGACCACGTCGGATCGGGCTGCCAGCGCCGCTGCGTAGGACAACGCGATTTTCGTGTTGCGCGCAGCTGCAAGGCCGCTCAGGTAAAGCTCTTTGGCAGGCGGACGCTCCTGATACCTCGCCGGTGTGCCGCCCTTGAGCCCGAACCGCGCTACCAATGCCGTAAATGCGCACAGAGCCGCCATGGTCATGTACATAACGGTGCCGCCGGTCACCGCATCGTAGCCGCGTTCCGTCATCAGCGCTGGAATGCCGCCGATGAACCGCGCGGCGAAAATGGTGCCCAGCACGTTCATCATTGCGGTGAAACCGATGTACTTACCACGGGAGCTGTTGACCGGGTAGTCATTCACCATCGTTGACAACGTGCTGGTGGTGGCAGCAACACCAATGGCGTAAATAAGCCGGTAGGCCGTCAGCTCCATCACGCTGGTGGCCAGCGGATACAATGCCCAGCCCGTGCCTACCAGCAGAATGCCCAGCACGTAGACCGGTCGGCGGCCGATGCGGTCTGCCAAGACCCCGAACGGAACAAAAAACATCAGCATGAACACTTCGGTCCAGAACGACAGGTCGCCGGAAATCGTGCCCTGAGCGCGGCGGGGTATTTCGAGATGTTCAGTGAGGATATAACCCTGCAGCAGCGACATCCCGGTCAGCGCCGCGATGGTCACGCCCGAGGCATACAGCTTGGTTATCGCGTGCCCGCGGGTTATGCCCGGTGCAAGTTCAACGGGCCCCAGGCGCTCGCCTGGGGCCGTTTCTGAAGTTGTCGTCAAGACTCAGTGCCCCGCTGTTTGTTCTTCGCCCGGTACCCAGTCGCTATGCAGCGCCAGTCGCAACATGCGCCGCTGTTCGGTGTAATCTGAATTCGGGCTGTGCTGCACGCAGCGGTTGTCCCAAATCATCAGCGATTTGTTGTACCAGCGCACACGACACTGATAAACATCTCTTAGTGAGTGTTCCTTGAGCATGTCGAGCAGGGCCTTGCTTTCGTTTTCGGCCAGGCCTTTGATGGCGGTAGTCCAGGCTTTGTTGATGTACAGCATCTTGCGGCCGGTTTCCGGGTGCTTGCAGATCAGCGGGTGCTCTGTCTGCGGGAAACTTTTGCGCATTTTTGCCAGCGTCAGCAGGGCCTTCTCGGTGCCGATGGAATGGTGGCCGGAGTTCAGACCATACTGCAGCACATCGTGAACACCAATCTTGCCTTCGAGCATTTCCTTCATCATTGGCGACAGCCCTTCATAGGACTCATAGCTGCTGGCAAACAGCGTGTCGCCGCCGACAGCTGGCACGTCAAGAGCATAAAGAATGGCGCCGAGGCTCGGGTTCTTCTGGTAGCTGTGATCCATGTGCCAGCCCAGTTTTTGTGTCGACAATTGTTTGCTGTTCTTTGGCGCACCGAAAAAATAGTAAACGCCGGGAGTTTCGGATTTGTTTGGCAGGAAAGGCTCATCCTCCAGCTTGCCAAAACGCAGGCCAAAGGCCGCAAATTCTTCTTCATTGAGTTCCTGATCCCGGAACACCAGCACCGAGTAATCAAGAAACGCCTGATAGACACTATCGAAAGTCGCGTCATCCAGTTGCTTGACGTCCAGACCGTAAATTTCGGCGCCAAGCGCGCCGGTGAGTGGCCGTATATCAAGCTTCTGAGGTTTTAATTGAGTTTGTGTAGACATTTTTTAGTCCTCCAGGCCCTGTCTGGCCAAAAACAAATGATGTTCGTACTGATCGGCGCGAAAATACGCCACAACCTTTTGAACCGGTTTATGCGCGAGATCGAGCATGATCATTTTCACGCGCACCAGCGGCATGCCGACATCGAGGTCAAGTAACACTGCAAGCCGAGTGTCGGCCAGCGTGGCGCCGACAAGATGATCAATGCCCGAAAGCTCAATTCCCTTGTCCTCTAGTACAGTGAGCAAAGTATTGCTTTGAAAATCGGCCACGCTGAATGTGACGTTGAGGTCCAGCGGACAATAGCTTTCCACGTAGCCGACCCGCATATCACGAAGTAAGCGGATGTAAGAAACCTGTTGCACTGAATCGCCGTTGGCCAGCTTCAGGTCATCGCAAACTTCCTGCGTTGCGAGCGTCTCGGCAATAGTCAACTCAATCACTTCTGAATTGCGGGCAAGTTCACGCGCGCGTTGTATGCGCTGGTTCATGTCCGCGTGCACGGGTGCGCGATTAAGATCGGCCTGAACAAAGGTGCCTTTGCCCTGCACGCTTTTCACAAGGCCTTCCGCTGCCAGCAGCTCAAGAGCTTTGCGCACCGTTATGCGTGACACACCAAAAATTTCGCAAAGCTGTTTTTCAGGTTCCAGACGCGACAGGGGCGGGTAGTGACCCTGAGCAATCCACTGCTGCAGCGCCGAGAAAACTTGCTGATAACGCGGTACGTTAATATGGTTATTAACGCGACTCTGACGGGGTGTGGCCTGATTGTGTGGCTGAGCGGCTTGCATCCGGCTCTCCGGCTGGGCTTGCACGATAAGATGTAATGATGTTATAACAACATGAACAGTAAATGCAACCAATAATAATCAAGGGTTTTAGGGGGTTCAGCGTGCGATTCAAAGCCGAATGGTATTGGGTAGTGGCAGTGTCCGTTGTAGTTACGGGCTTTTTGGCGCCTGCGGTATTGCCATCGCAGCAGGCCTCGGCAGCGACGCGGGACGAGATTACCGTTACCGCTCGAAAGCGGGAAGAAAACCTGCAATCCGTGCCGATTGCCATCTCGGCCTTTACCGAAGAAGACCTGCGTGTTCGCGGCGTGGTTGATCTCGAAACGCTTGCGGATCAGACCCCGGGTCTGAGTTTCGGCACCTCGGGTGCGCTTACTTCGCGGCGCGCGATTATTCGCGGCATGTCGCAGCAAACCCGCGTCGGCGATGAGACGAACGTCGCTACCTTTGTTGATGGCGTGTATACGCCGGGTTTCAGCGGCGCCGAATTTTTTGGTGCCAGTGGTCTGGAGCGAATCGAAGTTCTGAAAGGGCCGCAAAGTGCTTTGTACGGCCGGAACAGTTTTGCCGGTGCCATTAACTACGTGACTGCAAAGCCCACCTTTGATTACGAATACGGTGGCGAGCTAACCGTGGGGGACGGCGATCGACGCGGCTTAACAGCTTTTGTGGCCGGGCCGATTTTTTCCGATCAGGTGGCTATGCGTTTCGACGCGGGACACGATCATTCCGGCGGTTCGTTTGAAAACCTGCTCGACGGCGATCGTTTGAACAATGTCGATACAACTTATGCGCGTATTGGCTCAATGTGGGACGGCAGTGACCGACTGACCTTCAAGGTTTCGCTGTCTTGGCAAAAAGACGACGACACCACCGGCGTTCCGGTAACCATGGTGGCTGACGATGACCCTGTCAGGATTGGCAAAAGGAGCACTGCGAGCCCCTTTGAAGCGTTCGCGGGTCTTTTTACCGGGGGACGTCTGGGCCGTTTGTACAACGGCGAGATTACCGACACAACCGACAACTACTATGTGGATCCGCGTTCCAGATCCGGCGACCGGCTGGTCTATCGCGGCGCGTTTACGGTGGAATACGATTTTGACAATGTGCAGCTGGTCAGCGTGACGGGTTATCAGCATCGTGAAATTGATACCCTCAGCGACTTTAATACCTGCCGGCGCGACATACGCGCGGCGGTTTGCGATTTTTTCCCCTCGGTACCAACCGGCAGTGTGGGCACTTTTATCGGCGGCCCCATTGCCGGTGGAGCGGTCGTCGGGGGGATACTGACAGGCGCGGTCGAAGACCGTGACGAAATCAGTCAGGATCTGCGTTTGCAGTCTTCCGGCGCCGGTCCGCTGCAGTGGTCTACCGGCGTCTACTTTAGTAGCGAGAGTTTCCGTGACAAGTCTCAGCGGCTCAGCGATATTGATCTGACCAACACTGATGGCAGCGTAATCTACGCCATCGCTTCGCCCACACCGATGGTCGACAGCAGCACCGTATTCAATAACGACTTCTATTCGGTGTACGGATCGCTGGGTTACGATCTTTCCGATCGTTGGAATGTTGTTGCCGAGGGTCGGTACACGCGAGAGGAAAAATCTGCTGATCAACAGGAGAACAACTTTCCTAGCGATGTTCCGGCAACCGGTCGTCAGGCCAAAGACTTCAAGTTCTTTACGCCGCGTTTTATCGCAAATTTTGAACCGAACGATGACTGGCTGCTGTATGCGTCAATTGCACGCGGGGTCAAGTCGGGCGGGTTTAACGCAGGGTCTGTGTCCAAACCGACGTATGACGAAGAGTCGAACTGGACTTACGAGCTTGGTTCCAAGTTCACTTTCGCCGAAGGCAATGCCACCCTGAACACGGCGGTGTATTTTGTTGACTGGGATGACCAGCAGGTCACGGCCACAGACCCGGATAACTCCCGCTTGCCCATCACGGTGAATGTGGCCAAAACCGAAATTCTGGGTGCGGAACTGGATCTGTTTTACCGGCCGAGCGATTGGCTACAGTTTAATTTTGGCGCGGCTTATATTGATGCCGAATACAAGGAAGGTTTTTCTACGTCTACTGAATCGCTGACCGACTGCGCGGTGCTGCCGATTCCCTGTGACCGCGAAGAACCGCCAGGCTCCGGGATTTTTGAAACCAGCGGCGGGCTCGCGGGTCTTCAGGTTATTGGTGTACCGAAAACCAGTTTTAACACCGGCGTGCAAATCAACCTGCCGTTAGCCTCCAGTCGCTGGGAATTCCAGGGGCGTCTTGACTACTCGTGGAAAGACGAGGTTTACATCGATGAAGCCAACGCCGGCTATCTGGGGGCGCGCGAGAGCGTCAACCTCAGGCTTGGGGTGCGCAATGACTCGTGGACCATCGACGGATTTTGTAGCAACCTGACCGACGACGATACACCGGTGTTTGCGGCCCCGCCGCGCGACATCCTTGGCGTTCCGCATTACGCCGTGATCAATCGCGAAGAGCGCCGCTGCGGTATCGAAATCGGTTACCGAAACTGATGTTCAGCCGTCTAATAGCGGATTCCCGGAGGGCCGGAGCATGATTAGCAGGCTAATTGTAAGCGCGGGCATGTGCTTCATTGTCGTATCTACCGCTTTTGCGCGCGAGGTTTCGACAGAGGTGCAAGGCACGTTCAATAACAGTCAGGAAAACGCGTGCATACATGTATCGAAGTTTTTCTATCTGACGGACTGTTTTTATTCGCGTCAGAATGAAGAGGTGGTGGGTCAGAAACTTCCCTGGACGGGGCCTACGGTAAACCCGGTTTATTACCCCGTGGACAGTGTGCATGTCGATCCAACCTATGTTCCGGTGGTCGGTGATGATCGTTTTGCACCTCCGATGGAAGGCGAGCTGATTATTGACGACAATGACACAGCGGCGCCGGAAGATGACCGCATTAGCGGTACCCTCGTGGTCGGTCCCGCAGCCCGCAGCGTTGTGGTTAACGTCAACGAGCTCGCGGGCGGCACCGGCGGCGAACCTCCGCGTGCCGTGATGACATGGGACGCAATTACACACACACTGGAGTCCACGCCATTTGATCGTGCCGCCAAGAATTCGTTGGGCGGTTACGACTATGAAGTGGCGTCCAAGGGCTTCCCCGGCAAGTTGTGTTTGTTGTCTGATCCTGACGACTGTTATCCGAGCGCCAAGGCCGGCAAAACCACTGACGGCCAGAATGCGGAAGGCAGATGGAACGGCCCGGCGACTTTCGGCGTTACCGGCGACACCGAGCTTGAAGGCAACGTGGGCACGCATACGACCGCGGTTATCAGCGGTTACCGATGTGTTGACAACCGTGGCGATATCACCTGCCCGGCTCACAACGTTGTCTGGAGTTCGGGTGCCGAACCCGGGCGAGGTTCCCGCAATCAAAACGAAGGCCCGGGCCTGGACAATCTCCTGCTAAAAGTGGTGACGCAGAAAGACGGGAAAATCGTCAGTGTTGAAGGTTACTGGACCAACGAGTATTACATTGCCGGCGGCCCCGGTTTTTTTCAGGTAAAGGATGGCCATGACAACTCTTATCAGGGCGGTTTCATGCAGCTTCGGGGGCTGTAATTTGTTTCGCTTTTCCGTCCTTGCAGTTATTTTCCTCTCAGCGCTGGTTGGTTGCGTTTCCGGAATTTCCTCAAGTGAGCGCGCAGCCCAGTCACGGGTCATAGAGATGGATCTGACGGCCGCTATTCGGGAGGTAACGCTTACCGAAGACGGCCTGACTGCCAATGCTTTTACCTTTAATGGCGGGTCGCCTGGTCCCCAGATTCGGATGCGCGTTGGTGACAGCGCGGTCATCACCTTCAAGAATCGTTTGCCTTTTGCGACCGTTGTGCACTGGCATGGCATCGAGCTCGACAATGCCAATGACGGCACTACAGTTACCCAGAATCTGGTGCCGCCCGGCGAGAACTATGTTTACCGCTTCATGGCAACCCGCCCGGGCATTTTCTGGTATCACCCGCACTCGATGCCAACCAATTCCGAGTTTAAGGGGTTGTACGGTTCCATCATCGTGACCGATGAAGCGGATGCGCAACTGGTTGATCTCGGGGTATTGCCAGCTGAGCAGCAAACTCACACATTAATGCTGGGCGATACAACCGTTTGCAAAGAGCCGGGAAAAAACGATGCGGTTACTTTTCCTGCGGGCGGCGATACGCCGTGGGCGTTCAGCGAGACCCTTGGGCCCTTTCCTGGCCTGGTGGATTATCCGTCTCCGGCTGATCTTTGCGAAAAGCCGCGGGATCGCGAAGGCGCGACGGGTAATCTGCCCGCACACCAGGCAGGCGATATCCCCAATATCATGCCCGCGCGGGATTGTAGTGCCGGGGGGAATACTTTCGGTTTTCGCAGTGAGACGTCATGTCGTGTGAACGAGGGGCAACTGGTCTTGACCAACGGTATGGTCGCGGCCGGTCGTGACGGCACCCCCGAAAAGCCGGGCAAACTGCGCGGCGAAGCGCGTGTTTATGACGTCAGGCCCGGAGAGGGCGTGCGACTGCGGCTAATCAACGCTGCTGTAAGCCGCTATTTTCGTTTGCGCTTAACCGACAGCAACGGCCAGCAGGTGACTTTGCTTCGCATAGGTGGTGAAGGCGGCTTGCTGGATAGCGCGCGCGTCGAGGGCGGCATGCTGGGTACGCTCGATACCAAGTATGCTCCCGGTGAAATTGTGCTGGGTGTTGCCAACCGCAACGACGTGGTATTCAGCGTGCCCGACAGTGCTCGTCCGGGTGACGTACTGACACTATGGACGCTTGATTTCCAACACTACGGTACTGCGCAATACCCGCATGGCTATGCCGGGGTTCCGACCGTGCCAGTGGCCCATTTCCGGGTCGGCGACGACGGTTCCGTTGCTCGATTTGAAATGACAAACGGTACCCTCCTGCGCATGCACCCGGAAGTGGCCTCGCCTAATGAATCACTTCGGGAACATGAAATTGATACGCTGCTCGACCCGACAATTTTAACCGGCGATTATCTGGGCAATGACAACCCGGAGTTTCTGCTAGCGGTAGTGGGGCTGCGTGAAACGATCGACGGCATACATGGCACGCCGCTTGAAGGCGGGGGTGCTGAGTTCACGGAGATACCGCACTTATTGACCAGTCGCTATGCACGCCTTGGCGATACGCTGGAGCTCACATTTCGGAACGGTACGCAGATGCATCACCCCATGCACCTGCATGGCTTTTCTTATCAACCGCTGCGTCTTGAAGACCTGGACGGCAATCTGATCTACGAATTTGATTACAACGAATTCGTAGACACCTTTGATGTGCCCTCGGTGCACAAGCTCGTTATGCGTGTCCATCTGGAAGATCGACCGCAGTTCGCAACCGGTGAGCCGGGCGGCGGCAGGGGCCGATGGCTGTTGCATTGTCATATTTTTAATCATGCCGGGCTTGGCATGATCACCGAGCTGGTGGTTGTGGACGAAGCGCAGATTGCCGCACCCGCCTCTGAGTGAGTGCACCGGGAGGCCTCATGCGCATTGACGTTATTCTGGAATCAAATAATTCACCCGAACGCATCGCGGAATTAGCCAAGCTTGCTGAAGACTGCGGTCTGGGGGGTATATGGGTGTCAGGGATGCTGGACGGGCGTGATCCCTTCGCATTGTTCGTTAAGGCTGCACTCGCAACCCGCAAAATTAAAATGGGCCCGATAGCCGTCAGCTCTTACGAGCTGCACCCGCTGATGATGGCCAAATCTTTGCTGACGCTAAATGAGTATGCCAACGGGCGAGCGCAAATGACCGTTGGCGGTGGTGGCGGTACGGCAACTGCCATGAACATCAAGTTTGATCGCCGGGTTCGCCGGATGCGCGAAACACTGGAAATTCTTGAAGAGGCCTCCAAAGCCGGAACCCTGAATTATGAAGGTGAGATTTTTCAAATCAGAAACTACAAAACCTTCTGGGCAACGAGCAACCCTCCGACGGTTTATGCGAGTGCAAACAGGGCGCAAATGTTGCGCATGGCGGCAAAAAATGCCCAACGTCTAATGCTCAGTGACAAGATCGTGCAGCAGGTTGCAGAAGCCAAGGCCGTGGTTAGCGAAACGCGCGTGCAGGCCGCGCTGCCTGCTGAGCCTTTTGGCATGACAAATTTCTGGGCCTGGCACGTTAAACCCACCCGGGAAGAGGCTGTGCGTGAGGCGCGAATCTGGCTGGCGTTGCGCGGTGTGCTGTTGCGGCCGAATCATGAATATTTTATGAGTCCGGAAGATTGCGATATTGTGGACGAGCACCGGCAGGCATTTTTTAAGGCCCTCGCGAAAAAGACACATGAAATTGAAGGGGTGCCTGAGCATATTATCCAGACATTGGTAGACAACCTTACGTCCACCTGTGCTATCGACGATCTGGATCAGGAGATTGATCGACTACAGCAGTTTGCCGATGCGGGCCTCACTGAGATTGCATTGCGCATCTACGACAATCCGGAAGACACGATCCGGCTGTTGGGCGAGCGGGTTGTTCCGGCAATGTGTTAATACCGTGCGTGCGCGGTTGGTGGCTATTGGCGGGGGGGGAACGGGGGGGGGGTGGTGTGTTTGTTTTTTTGGGTGGGGGGGGTTGTTTGGGGAGTGGGGGGGAGGGGGCGGGGGGGGGGGGGGGGGGGGAGGGGGGGGTCTTGCAGCAGCGGCACGGTATCGTGCAGCCAGCTGCCCCCTTCGCGACGTGCGGGTGACGGAATAACCAGCGTTTTTTCCATGGCAAGATCGCGTTTGCGGCGCCAGTCAATTGTCCCCAGTTCGCGACCGAGTTTCAGCGCCTTTGCACGATAAGCCTTCTCCGGGCCATCGGGTTTGATAAACAGTTCATCGCTGAAATCCCGTGGCGTCATCGGCGGCTGCAGAAAATCGATGACATCGGCGTCTTCCTGCAAGCCCCAATCAATGGTTTTTTTCATTGATTCATCATGTTTGGCATCCATCTGGAAATTACGGAAGTGCAGGTTGTAATGACGCGTATGCGTTTCGTCGATAGGCGTTAACGCATTCCAGATTATCTGGTCGTAACCGGATGACATCAGCTGAGTATTTTTCTGAATCATGCCGATCACGCTGATTTCGATAAGCACGCTGGACTTATCACGCTGTACCTTGGCTTTGGGCGCATTGACCGCTGTTTGCGAGCTTTCATCGGGTTTCTGACCGTATGTTTGCGGAATACGCACGCCCCAATCGGTTTCTTCCACCGGAAAGATCTCCATTTCCGGGCTCAGATGCTTGCCGAAGGAATGCACCAGAAACAGGTGTGAAGCATCTGCCAGATTTTCCTTAAGCCGCCCCCAATGCACGTTCCAGTCACGTTGCAGTCGCGTCATGCGCCAGGTGGTCTCATCGCCATACTCGGGTAGCAATTCCGGCAATGCCGGCCGCTCCCCTTCGGGCATGTCGCCCAGGAACACCCACACCAGACCGTAGCGTTCTTCCACGGGGTAGCTATCCACTCGCGCCCGGCGGGGAATTCTCGCCTCGGGGCCCAGCGATGGAATCAACTCCACGCGGCCGTCGCTGCCGAATTCCCAGCCGTGATAAGGACATTGGACCCGGCCATTCAGGCATGCCCCGCGGCCGAGCGAGCCGCCGCGATGACAGCAGACATCACTGAGGCAAACAATGTTTTTGTCGTTGTTACGAAACAGAACAAAGTCGCAACCCAGCATGCGGGTGCGGTGAGGGACGTCAGTAACGTCACTGCTCTGGGCGGCCACATACCAGTTATTAATGATCATTTGCCGGACCCGAAACGGCTTGGTTGTCATGCGCAGTCGCCGGAATCAGAGGCACCGTTTTAAGCACCCAGTTTTTTGATGTGCGGCGCGCCGGGCTGGGGACGGTAACCGCGGAAGTCTTTTGCAGGGTCTTCATCGCTTCGACGTCGATACGCCAGCCGTTGGCCTCCCATCCTGACAGATAGTGTCTATACAGTCGAACCGTTTCATCCGACGGCATCAACAGTTCTTCGTTGGCATGCGCCGGGGAACGACGGGCCGCAATTTTGAAGAATAACCATATCTTCTGCGGAGGGGCGCGGCGCTCGTCCACGCCTGCTACGCTGGGGTCGAGCCAGCTGTTGCGCATATTGATATGCCAGAAGCGCGTGCGGGTCTCATCAACCGGCACACAAAACTGATACTGATGCAGCCAGTTTTCCGGAGTCAGGTGTATGCGGTTCCAGAGCTGGTTCGGCCCGTGATGACCCGAGAATGCCTCCATAGACCCTTCGTCATCCTTCATACCTTTTAATTCGCCTTTCCCAGCGCGGGGGAATACCAGAACAATGCGAAAATACACGCCCAGGTCTTCACGGGTGACCCCCATATCGGGCACTTTGTAATCTTCGCGTTCGCCCTGAAAGCCGTGCGTGGGGTGCACATGAACTCGTTGTGCGCCGGGTCGAGTGAGTTTTCTACGGCGCGTTCCATATTCGCATCGTATTCCCATCACCATCGCGCGGGCGCCAGTGCATCATCCCATTCGAGAATTTTTCGTATCGGCGGCCGATTCTCCGGGCAAGTCACCAAGGAACGCAAAGACAAGACCGTACTTTTCTTCTACCGGGTAGCTGTCCACCTTTGCCCGCGCAGTATTTTTTACGTTCCGGCCGATCGAGGGTATGCGCGTGCACTGGCCATTACCCGCGTAACGCCAGCCGTGATAAGGGCATTCAATACAGCCGTCTTTAACTTTCCCATCGCCTAACGAGCCCCCGCGGTGGACGCAGGTATTGGCGAGACAATGGGCAATGCCGTCGGCATCACGAAACAGCACAAAATCCATGCCAAGCATTTTGACCAGTGCCGGTTCATCGCGTAGCGCATCCGACTCCATGGCCGGGTACCAGAAATTGATAAACATGGTAATTGCTCCCCTGCTGAACCGATTCTGCCGACTATTAAAGCTTTTGATTTAACACAAATTATAGGGAGACGGTGTCATGGATGTCCATCTGAACAATAGACGCGTGCCGTAAATTCGAGCGACCGCATGAATGTTGTGGTTCCGTTGTCGGGTATTCATACTTTCCCGGCATATCAATAGGGCCATTCCCAGTGAACAACGCGATTTCAGGCGCAAGCGCAGAAAACTATGCAGTTGATGAGCCGCCGACCCGGCTAGGTGTGTTGTTCGGGCTTGTTATGGCTACCTGTCTGGGTTCGTTTGGTCAGATCACTATGGCCACTTTGTCAGGGATCATGGGCGCCAAATTGAGCACCGTTCCTGAACTCGCGACGCTGCCCGTAACCGCCGGGATCGTGGGTGTCGCTGTCGGTGCCTGGCCGCTTGCATTGTTAAGGCAGCGCTTTGGCAATCGGCCGGTATTTGCCTGTGCCTTATTGTGGGCTGCGACCGGCGCGGTCATTGCCGGGTGGTCCATCAGTGCGGGCTCATTTGCCGGGTTTTGCGCGGGTTGTTTCATGATGGGTAACAATATGTCGACGGTTGCGCAGTATCGTTTTGTAGCGACAGAGCTTGTTCCTCTGCGCCTTGCCGGGCGGGCGGTATCTGCGGTGATGGTTGGCACGCTCGCCGCAGCAGTCATCGCCCCCTGGTTTGCGCTGCGAAATCGTGGCGTGATGGAAGCCGATTTTGCCGGTAGTTTCGTAACGCTGGCAGCGGTGTTTCTGGTAGCCGCCGTGCTTGTCGCGTCTTTACCGCTGGGCAATTTGCGGGAAAAAACAGTCCGCGATTCAGGCATCGGCCCGGCAGGCAAGATTCTTAGCGACCCGAATATTCAACTCGCCATGGTTGCCGCCGCAGCTGGCTACGGCGTGATGAGCCTGATCATGACGGCCACCCCCATTAGCATGCACGTTATGGATGGACATTCCGCCGAGGTGACCGCAGATACCATACGCGCGCATATTCTCGCGATGTTTGTGCCGTCTTTGTTCACCGGCTGGCTGGTTGCCAAACTCGGTCTGCGGCGCATGTTGTGGATGGGAACTTTAGCGCAACTGATTTGCGTCGGTATCGCAACCAGCGGTCACGACGTCTGGAACTATCAGGTTTCGCTGGTGTTGTTGGGGGTTGGCTGGAACCTTTTGTTTACGGGTGGCACAACGCTTATTGCGACGTTGTGCCCCGACAGAGATGCCGCGCGCATTCAGGGCATGAACGACTTCGTCGTATTCGGCACCATGGCATTAGCCTCGCTGTCGGCGGGCGGGTTGCTGCAGGTAGTCGGTTGGTTCTGGACCAATACTGCTGCGCTGATGTTGATCGTTCTGATCGTGGTCATGATGCTGCGCAGTCGCCTGCCGATTAGCGCGCGCGTTGTTTAACGTGAAAACAACACCCAGGCAAGTATAAGCGCGCCAAGAAACAGCGTTTCTATCATAACCAGAGCCAACGCACCGGCACTGCCTTTGAACAGTATTTTCGGGCTGCTTTTCATGCCCAGTGATGCAATGGCCATGACCAGAAAAAACTTGGATGCATCGAGGCCAAAATTCAGAATGCCTGCAGGTAGCAGCTCGAACGATGCAATCAGCATGCAGGCTACAAATCCGAGTATGAACAGCGGCAACGGCAGTTTGCCGGCTGTGATCGAATCGGCTTTGTCGCGAAACACTGCGGCGAGCACCAAAAACACGGGTACCAGCATCAGCACCCTGTAAAGCTTGGTGATGGTCGCAAAGTCACCTGCCGATTCCGAGACGCTATAGCCTGCGCCCACGACCTGAGCGACATCATGGATGGTGCCGCCGAGGAACACGCCCGCTTCTTTGTCGGACAAGCCGAACTGTGTTGCGATGAGTGGATACACAATCATCGCCAGTGTGCTGAGCGTTGTGACACAAAGCACCGTGAATACCACCTGCTTCTCGCGATCAGGATGACCGGGCAATACGCTGGCGATTGCCATGGCTGCCGATGCGCCGCAGATGGCAACCGAACCGCCCGTCAACAGGCCAAAATCCCGACTGCGATTAAATCGCCGTGCCAGCAGAATGCCCAGCACCATGGTCAGCGCGACCCCGGCCGATAAGACGATCAGATTTCCCAGCCCCACGGACTGCACCTGCGCAAAACTTATGCGCAGGCCGAGCAAGCCAACGCCCAGCCGCAACAGGGTTTTGCTCGAGAAATTGATGCCCGGGCAGCAGTTGTCGTCTTCGGACAAAAAACTCAGCGCCATGCCCAGCAGCAGCGCAAACAGCATCACCGGCGCATTGTAGTGATCGGCCAAATAGAGCGCAGAAAGCGCCGCAATCAGCGTAATCACAACACCCGGGAATAACCGCTTTATCTCGTCAATGCTCAAAGGGTGTTCTACTTGAAGGCCTGCATATCGGTTTGTGAGCGGCCCAGAATTAAAGCGTGAATATCGTGAGTGCCCTCGTAGGTATTTACTGCCTCCAGGTTCAGCATATGGCGTATGACGTGATACTCATCTGAAATGCCGTTGCCGCCGTGAATGTCGCGGGCATGACGTGCAATGTCCAGTGCTTTCCCGCAGTTATTGCGCTTTAGCAGTGATACTGCTTCCGGCGCTTTATTACCTGCATCAAATAACTCGCCAAGTCGGAGGCAGCCTTGCAGCCCAAGCGCGATGTCGGTTTGCATGTCAGCCAGTTTTTTCTGCACCAGTTGCATCGATGCCAGTGGTTTGCCGAATTGTTTGCGACCTATGGCGTATTCGCGCGCGGCGTGCCAGCAGAACTCGGCGGCGCCCATAACCCCCCAGCAAATCCCGTAGCGAGCCTGATTGAGGCAGTCCAGGGCGGCGCGCAGGCCGTCCGCGCTGGGGAGCAGTGTGCTGTCGGGTGCAAGCACGTTGTTGAGCGTGATGCCGCCGGTGGATGCGGCGCGCAGCGAGAACTTGCCTTCGTAATTTACGGTTTCCAAACCCTCGGTATGCTTATCGAGCACAAAGCCGAGTGTCTTTCCCTGTTCATCCCGGGCCCAGATTATGAATACATCGGCCAGCGCGGCGTTGGATATCCAGGCTTTGCTGCCGTTCAGGCGATAGCCGCCGGATGTTTTGACGGCTTTGGTTTGCATACCGCCGGGGTCAGAGCCGTGGTCGGGCTCTGTCAGTCCGAAGCAGCCCACCGATTCGCCGGTTGCAAGGGCCGGCAGATACTTTGCTTTTTGCTCGTCGCTGCCATAGGTATATATCGGGTACATCACCAGACTGGACTGAACGCTCAGCGAAGAGCGGTAGCTGCTGTCTATAAACTCGATTTCGCGCGCAATCAGACCGTAAGCCTGATAGCTCAACCCCGCGCAGCCATAGCCGGTGAGCGCGGCGCCCAGTAAACCCAGTTCGCCGGCTTCACGCATAAAATTCTTGTCCGGCTCTGCATTGCGAAATGCCGGTAACACTCGGGGCATCAGCGTTTCGCGGCAATAGCGCCGTACACTGTCGCGAATCAGCAGTTCGTCATCGCCGATTTGTTGTTCCAGCGACAGCGGGTCGTCCCAGCTAAAAGACATTGATCCCCCCGGGGTAATGCTCGATCGTCAATTATAAGGAATAGCATTGTGCATTCGTGAGCGAGCTGAGCGATTATACTTTTAACAGCAGGAGGACAGTAGCGTGCCAACAGTACTGATTACGGGTGCCAATCGAGGCATAGGGCTTGAGCTTGTGCGCCAGTATGTCGAAGCCGGCTGGGTGGTGATTGCCTGTTGCCGGAACCCTGATGATGCCGCCGAATTGGCGGCCTTTCCTCGCAACAGAGTGAGAATATATCCGCTGGACGTCACCGATCATCAGTCTATAGAGGCGTTAGCCGATGAGCTGGCTGATGAAGCTATCGACGTGCTGCTTAACAACGCGGGCATCATCGGGCCGGTGCCGATTGCCGAGAACATCGAACTGCAGCATTTCGGGACGATCGACTATTCGGTGTGGGAGCAAGTGATTCGCACAAATACTTTCGGACCGGTGAAGATGGCCGAAGCTTTTCTTCCCCATCTGCTGGCCGGAAGCGAGAAGAAAATAGTCACGTTGTCGAGTACGGTGGGCTCTATCACCGAGCGTGACACGCCGGCATTCGCCTACGCGACCAGCAAGACCGCCCTGAACAAGGCTATGACGTTGTTGGCTTCAAAGCTTAGAGATCAGGGCGTGACAGTTGCCCTGGTATGTCCCGGCTATGTGAAGACCCGCATGGACTTTGGCACTGCCGATGTCGAAATACCGGACAGTGCCAAAGGCATACGTTCACTGATCGAGCGACTGAAGTTGTCTGACAGCGGCAGTTTTACCCGCTACAACGGCGAGACCATCGCCTGGTAGCCGGGCGTTTTACCGCTGCTCGCTACAATCCGAGCAAAAACTCTTTGCGAGTATCAGAGTTGCGCTTAAAGCGTCCGCCCAGCGATGTGGTCGTGGTCGCGCTGTTGGCGTCCATGACGCCCCGTGCTTTAACGCAAAAATGCGTGGCAGTAATGCTAACCGCGACATCATCCGTTTCGAGCAGGGTCTGCAGCGCCACCAGCACTTGTTCGTTCAAGCGCTCCTGAACCTGAGGGCGTTGCGCGAAAAAGCGCACAATGCGATTGATTTTCGACAGCCCGATCACCTTGTCGGCAGGTATGTAGGCCACGGTGGCTTTGCCATCGATGGTAATAAAGTGATGCTCACAGGTTGACGAAAGGTCGATATCCTGTACGCGCACCATCTCGTCCACCTGCATCTTGTTTTCGATCGCCGTGAGGCGCGGAAAATTGGCGTAGTCGAGCCCGGAAAAAATTTCTCTGACATACATTTTAGCGATGCGCTTAGGCGTATCTGCCAGACTGTCATCGCGCAGATCGAGGCCAAGCACCTGCAACACCTCGGTAAAACGCTCCGTAAGGATCGCCTGTTTCTCGTCGTTGGTCAGGTTTACCGGCAGCATGGGTGTTTCCAGCCCACGCTCCACCAGGGCGGCCCTGACCCGAACGGCCTCCGGCCGCAGGCCGACGTCCTGAAACGCGCTGTTATTGCTTCTTATTAGTTGGCCATTGGCATGGGTCATGGTCATGGGCATGGGCAAATGCGGCTACAGGGCTCATGGCGTAATTCTCCGTTAACTTGTGGGCAGTGGTCTGCGCGGGACATTCCGCGCTGCAACCTGCCATTCAGAAACGTTTTCGCCCGTGAGAGGGGATTGGTTTCAGGCGAGCTCAGGCAGAGTGCCTGGTTCTCCGGAAATGCAGCGGCTGTTCGGCTGGTGAACGGGCCGATTGGCCGGCTGTGAAGGCTTCATCGGCGAAAGCGTAAGGGGCCCGCTCGCCTTCGCGATCCATAGTCAGGGACATGAAATCAAACAGCTTGGCGTCAGCGAGCTGGCTGGGCGCAACGTTTTGCAGCGCCCTGAAGATGCTAATGGTGCGTCCCGGTGAGGTATCTTCCCAACCTTTGAGCATGGCCTTGATCTGCTGTCTTTGCAGGTTTTCCTGAGACCCGCACAAATCGCAGGGGATGATCGGGAAGTCGCGGATACGAGCGTATTTATCGAGATCCTTCTCGCGGCAATATGCCAACGGACGTATGACCACGTTGCGACCGTCATCCGCCAGCAGCTTTGGCGGCATGGCCGCTAATCGTCCGCCATGGAAAAGGTTTAAGAACAGTGTTTCGACGATGTCATCGCGATGATGTCCCAGCGCAATTTTGGTTGCACCGATTTGTTCTGCGAAAGAGTACAGCGTGCCACGGCGCAATCGCGAGCAGAGACCGCAGGTTGTTTTACCTTCGGGAATCTTTTCCTTAACTATGGAATAGGTATCTTTTTCGACCACGTGAAATTCAATGCCGAGCTTGTCGAGGTACGCAGGCAATATCTCGGCGGGGAATCCCGGCTGCTTTTGATCCATGTTGACGGCGACCAGCTCGAACCTGACGGGCGCCACGTGTTCCAGCCCCATCAGAATATCGAGCATGGCGTATGAATCTTTGCCGCCGGACAGGCAAACCATCACCCGGTCGCCGTCTTCAATCATGTTGTAGTCGGCAATAGCCCGGCCGACATTGCGTCGCAGCCGTTTTTGCAACTTGTTAAAGTCGGTTTTCTTTTTGCCGGTCAACGCAGCCATCGGTGAGCCTTCAGATTTATTGGTCAAGACGCCCCAGCATCTCCCGCAGGGCCGAACGCCACTCCGGCGGTTCGATGCCCAGCACTTCCCGGGTCAGCGAGGTGTCCAGCACACTGTACGCCGGTCGTGGCGCGGGCGCGCCGTAGTCCGAGGTGCTGATGGGCGCAACCTCAGGGATTTGAGTAATCAGCCCCGCCGCTGCGGCATCAGCGAATATGGCCTTAGCGAAGCCCTGCCAACTCGTTTCGCCCGAGTCGGCGTAGTGCAGCACGGGGCAGTCAGGCCAGACGTTCAGCAAGCGCCAAAGCGTCGCAGCGAGGTTGCGCGCATACGTCGGCGAACCCGTCTGGTCACTGACCACGGTCAGTCGATCTCGATCGGCACCTAACCTGAGCATGGTTTTGACAAAGTTATGGCCGTGTTCACTGTAAACCCAGCTTGTGCGCACCACACGGGCATCGCAGCCACCCTCCAGAGCTGCCCGTTCACCGGCCAGCTTGGTTTTGCCATAGACGCTGGCCGGTTGTGTCTGGTCATCGGGCAAATAGGGCTTTAAAGCATCGCCAGCAAACACGAAATCGGTGGACACGTGGATGAGTTTGCAGCCGGACTCTGCGCAATGGCGGGCCAATCCGGCAACCGCCTCCGCGTTAACAGCGTGGGCTAAGCCGGGCTCGGCCTCCGCTTTGTCAACGGCCGTATAGGCCGCTGCATTGATAATGACGTCAGGCGCATGCTCGCTCAGACCCGCACGCAGAGTCGCCTCATCGCAAAGATCGAGGTTACGAACGTCCGTGGCAATGAGCTCCAGCCCCTGCGGAGCGGTGTCTTGCAGCGATTGGCCCAGCTGGCCGTCGGCGCCTGTAATCAGTATTCGCATGGCGGCTATGATATCAACTAACGGGCTTGCGTAAGCCGACTCTATTGACCACAATCGGATGCGACATAAGCGCTTCAGGCGTAATACTCTCGCGGGAATAAACCCGCAGAAGACCGGTTGCAGCAAAATGGTTGCAGCAAAATGCTTTAAGGGGAGCAGTCCTAGAATGTTTAAAATCATCACTCGCGTTTTTTGTTCGACCGTTTCAGCGGCGCTGATCATGCCCGTAGCTGCGCAGGCCACGGACGAGATCACCGTTGTAAGTGCTCAGCGGCGTGCCGCCGATATTCAGGACGTGCCGATTTCGGTTACCGCACTGTCCAGCGATGACATGGAGCGGTTGCAGATTAATTTTGTGGCGGACATCGCCAAGAACGTACCAAACCTGCAAACCTATACAGTGACGGCTGGTGCAGCCGCCATGCAGGTGTTTATGCGCGGTGCCGGTGTGCAAAACCCCGGCTTCAATGCCGCTGAAGCGCCCGTCGGAATATACATTGACGATATTTACCGCGGTCGGGTTGGTACCACAAACCTCGAGTTGGCTGACGTCGAGCGCATCGAAGTATTGCGCGGCCCGCAAGGCACACTGTACGGGCGCAATACCATTGCCGGTGCGATCAAGGTTATTACCCGCACCCCCGGTGAAGAGTTCTACTCTAATGCCTCTATCGGCATGGGCAATTTCGAAACCACCAAGGTGACCGGTGCGATTGGTGGCGAAGTCGCGGACGGCGTCGGGATGTCTATCGCCGGCCTGTATAACAAGCGCGGTGAAGGCTGGATCGACCGCGTTGTGCCGGGTGCGCGTGAGCTGGGTGAATACGACAACAAGGCTGTGCGCACCAAGCTGAACCTGTTTGGTGACGATGTGTTCAAGGGCGTGGTTACCCTGGAATACGTTGATGCCGAGAACGACGGCTACAATGCTGTTCCTTATGGTCCGACGATTTCTCCCCCGGCATCACCGGGCAGCCCGGTTGCCGGCTTCTACACGACGCTGGTGCCCAGTTCGACCCAGGGGCTCGGCGAAACCAAGCAGGGCAATGCTTCGCTGGACCTCAGCTGGGCTTTCGATTCGGTGACCTTTCGTTCCCTGACAGGTTATGGCGATGTGCGCGACCGCTTCAAGTTTGACCTGAACGGCGGTGCCTTTGAAGCAGCACCAGCGTTTATTGTGCCGAGCCCTACCGGCGGCTTTTTTATTAAGTCGTTGGCCGAAAACAAGACCTTTACGCAGGAGTTCAGTTTCTCAGGTGGCAATGACAGCCTCGACTGGATTGCAGGCGTTTTCTATATGAAAGAGTCGGGTGAACAGGATTATCGCGCCAACCTGGACATAGCCGGATTGAATTTGCTGGAGGCGTCAGAAACAGACACGACCAGCTACGCGATATTTGGTGAAGGCACCTGGAAGATCACGGACAGCTTCTCGCTGACCGCCGGGGCTCGCTGGACACTGGATGACAAGGATTACAAAAACTCATGTTCCGGCACCCTGTGTAACGACGGCGCTGCCGTTCCGACCCCCGGCCCGTGGATGAATGACCTGAGCGAGAATTTCAACGAATTCACGCCGCGTTTGCTGGCTCAGTGGGAGCTTAGCGAAGCCACGATGGTTTTTGCCGGCGTCTCGCGCGGCTTTCAGGCCGGCGGTTTCCAGACCTTGTGCTTTGGTAATCAGGCTTGTAACCGCGTGATTTTCTCTCCGCAGACGGTAACGTCCTGGGAGGCCGGTGTTAAGACGGATCTGGTTCAGGATCGTTTGCGTCTTAATGTGTCGACTTTCTATGCGCAGTACGACAATTTGCAGCAGACGGCGATTGACGCGGCCAGCGGTAGCTTCCCGATTCAGAACGTCGGTGACGTTGATGTTACGGGTCTGGAAATCGAAGCAACGGTTACCGCAACCGAGAACCTGCAGTTCTGGGCAGCGATTGGCGTCGCGGATGAGGACATCAGCAAGGCGACACTTGCCAACCTTGCGCCTGGCGCGGCCGCGGGCCGCCTGCCGGGCTTGCCGCGTCGCACGGTTCGTCTGGGCGTCGATTATGAGCGTGAGCTAAATGCTGGCTGGGATTTTGTTGCCGGCGTGGATCTGGATTACGCCAGCGGTTATTACGCGACCATCAGCAATGTGCTGGAGATACCGCAATACACGCGCTACAACGGTCGTATTGGTCTGGCGCAATCTGACGGTCCGTGGTCGTTGTTTTTGTCGGGTACCAACCTCGACGATTCTGAAGATCTTTACTCGGGCATCGCCGGTAATGGCACCAACATACGTACGGTGCAGCCGCCGCGTGAATACATGCTGACTTTTGCCTATCGTCACTGATTCGCGCATTGCACGATGTATAAGTTGCACGATGTATAAATTGACAAAAAAGGGGCAGGGTATCCTGCCCCTTTTTTTTGTGGAGAAAAAAGCATGAGTATGTCCCGAAGAAATTTTGTCGGTGGATTCGGCGCCCTGGGAGGCGGTGCTGCATTAATGGCAGGCGTCACCGGTTGCAGCCAGGCAGATGGGCCCGCAGCCGCATCTAGTGCGAGCGTCCGGCTCGGATCGCCCGGGCCGAAAGGCGGAACCCTGTATGCAGCGCCAGAGGGTTTTGACCCGATGAATCCGCAAGACAATTTGCGCATGTGGCTGCGTCTGGTCGGTTACCGCGAGAGCGGCGAAGAGCATGCCGGCTGGTACAAGGGTCGTTGCCACGCCATTCTGGATGACAAGAGTCCCGGCAAGCCCTTGTTTGATTACGAAGGGTTTGGTGTATCGCGCATACTGGACAACGGCGACGGCACCTACACCAACCTACACCGCGAAGTTTCTGTTTACCGTGATATCCGCAGTGGCCAGATTCTCGAAACATGGGACAACCCGTTTACTGGCAAAACCGTCGAGGTCTATCCGACTTATAACGATCCGGTGAATTCAATCTACAAGCCGGTATTCGAGCAGCGGTTTGGCAAGAATGCCGAGGTGCAGTCGTTCCCGTTCATCCTGCCGTGGGATTTTATCGGCAATGAAGCCATTACCTCGTTTGATGCCAATTTCTCTTGGGCCTCGCCTTACAGCAAGGAAGAGTTTCCGGATGAGTATTTTGGGCCGACCGTGCGCGCCAGTGAGTGGTGGCAGGTCAGAGCGGACGCCGACCAGTTGTTTAACCCCGATTACGACGGCCGCATTCAGAGCCGCGGCGCCTGGACCCGAGTCGGCCCGTGGCAGGCCTGGATGCACATGGGTGAGTTGGCCGGCGATATGGTTTGGCGCACACAGACCGCGAGTCTGAAATCTGTCGAGGACGTGCCCGCGGACTTGTATGAATACGTGGCGCGCCACTATCCGAGTTTCCTGACGGCGCCCACCGAGTGGGAAGAGCCCAATGAAACTTCCCACCTCAATTACAAGCGCGACAAAGCGCGCGGCTCGAAGTACGAGGTCGACTAGCTCGATTAGTTTTTACTCTGACCCCCAGATCCATGGGGTCAGAGTACTTACTCCGACCCCACGGATCTGGGGGTCGAAGTAATGCCCTCGGTATGCCGGGGAAAGGCGGACGCATCTATGGTGTCCAGATAGGCATGCCAGGTGGCCAGACCTAACAGGGGCCAGAGGAATATTGCGCCCACGAAAAAGGTCCCGATCCCGATAACGATAAACAGCAAAATAATGCTGGCCCAGATAAGCATTACGCCTTTGTTACGCAACACCGCATTGATACTGGTAATGGCGGCCGTCACAGCATCCACATTCCTGTGCATGATCATCGGCAATGAAAATGCGCTGAAACAAAAAGTGACTGTTGCAAAAAATCCGCCGACGACCAGCATCACAGTGTGATAGGCCGCAACGTCCTGCCAGGCCGGCGTGGCTTCCATTGGCATGAACACCTGAATCATTGAGAAAGCGCGTGCCCAGATAAGAAAAATCACCAACAGGATCAACGCAAATACGAGTTCAGTGCCGAGTCTGCGTTTGGCCGCTTCGCGAAAGGTCCGGCCAAGCATGGGGGGTTGTTTGCGTTCCAACTGTGCGCTGATTGCATACAGGCCCAGACACAATACCGGTGCCAGAAAAACGATGCCGCACATAATTACGAGCGGAATGATAAAGCCGCCCCAGTAGCTGCCCAGCACGCCGAGCAAGACGCAAATGAGCGCCATAACCGCGCCGTATATCAGGCTTTGCCAGGGCGCTACTTTAATATCCGCATAGCCTTCGGCCAGCCAGCGAAAAGGGGCACCCGCATCGAGGGTTTTGCACTGGGCCAGAAACGGCAAGTCGTCCGTGTTTTCCGGACTTTGTGTGTCAGCTTCCACCATAAAGTGTCTCCGCTTAAGCTGTCGCCGTTATCATACTACGACCCTTGAGATGAAGGAGTCCCCGCGCTATGGGGCAGCTCAGCGATGACAATCCCGTCTGGCAGCCCCCGCTACAGGCGGTCGAAACTACGGCCATGGGGCGATTCATGTCCGCGTGCGCTGGAAAGTATGGGTTTGACCCGGATTACGCAGCCCTGCATCGCTGGTCAGTGGCACAGCCGGGAGAGTTTTGGGCAGAGGTGGCGGGCTTTACCGGGCTTCGGATCGGCCGTGTAGCGGATCAGGTTTTTGCGCCTGGCGTGTCGCTGCGTGATGCACGGTGGTTCCCCGGCGCGACGCTCAATTACACCGAAAACGTGCTGCGCGGAACGAGTGATCATGTCGCGATCATTTTTTGTGACGAACGGGGTCGTCGCACAGAACTGACTCGGGCCGAGCTCACTATGCAGGTGCGACGGGTTGCAGAATCACTGTTGCAGCTGGGCGTAGAGCGTGGCGATCGCGTTGCGGCCATGTTGCCCAACTGTCCTGAAGCCGCGGTGATTATGCTCGCGGCCGCCGCTATCGGTGCCGTGTTCAGTTCCTGTTCGCCCGATTTCGGAGTGCGGGCAGTGCTGGAGCGGTTCGGACAGATCAGGCCCAAAGTACTGGTTGGTTGCGACGGCTACAGCTACGGTGGCAAGAGCATTGACTGCCTTGACAAGCTTATCGAGCTAAAGCGCGGACTGCCTGACCTCAAAGAAACCGTGCTGGTGTCATTCCTTTATGATGAAGTATCGACAGCCGATGTTCAGCGTGAGCAAGGAATGCACGCTTTTAGTGACTTGTTTTCGGTAGAAGGTATCGAGGAATTCCCCCAACTACCGTTTGATCATCCGTTGTTCATCATGTATTCATCCGGTACTACCGGTGCGCCGAAGTGCATCGTCCACAGTGCCGGTGGAACGCTTATTCAACACCTAAAAGAGCATGTCTTGCATACCGATCTGGGTAGCGGTGATCGGGTGCTCTATTTCACAACGTGCGGATGGATGATGTGGAACTGGTTGATCGGCGCGCTGGCAAGCGGCGCCACCGTGGTGTTGTACGACGGCTCGCCAGCCTATCCCGATACCTCCGGTTTGTGGCGGCTCGTGGCGACAGAGCGAGTTACCGTTTTTGGCACCAGTCCGCGATTTCTGCTGGCTACGCAGCAAGCCGATGTGCTGCGCGATTTACTGACCGACAACCGATTAGACCTCAGCAATTTGCGTACGGTGTTGTCCACCGGTTCGCCTTTGCCCGCCAAAAGTTATGACTTTATTAAAGCCAATCTGCCCCGGGTACAGTTGTGTTCGATTTCCGGAGGGACCGACATTATTTCCTGTTTTGTGCTCGGCAACCCGTTGCTACCTGTTTACCGTGGAGAAATACAGTCACCCGGATTGGGTATGGACGTTGATGTTGCGGACGCACACGGTTTATCGGTGCGCGGTGTACCGGGTGAACTGATTTGCAGGCAGGCTTTCCCGTCCATGCCTCTGGGTTTCTGGAATGATCCGGACGGAAGTATCTACGAGCAGGCCTATTTTCGGCACTATCGGAATTGCTGGCGGCAGGGCGACCTCGCGGAATTGACCGTGCACGGTGGCGTGATTATTTACGGCCGTTCCGATACGGTTCTGAATCCGGGTGGCGTAAGAATGGGAACGGCCGAAGTATGCGCGCCCGCGCTGGCTGTTGACGGCGTGGTTGATGCACTAGCAGTGGGCCAGCGTCGCGATAACGATGAGCGAGTGGTGTTGTTTGTGGTCACCGCATCGAACTGCTCGCTCACCGACGACATGCGTGAGCGTATTCGACGGTCGATAGTGCATGCCGCGTCGCCCCGACATGTCCCTGCGAGTCATACTGGAGGTCGCAGACATCCCCCGTACCATCAGCGGCAAGGCCATGGAGCTGGCGGTGCGGGCCATCATCCACGGTGAGGATGTTCCGAACAGCGCTTCCTTGGCGAACCCCGAAGCTCTGCAATACTTTATGAACCGGCCTGAGCTGGGCTGAACAATAAATAATAACTAAGGTGCGATATGACCCCTGCTTCCCGCTATCTGTTGTTGCTGGTTTGGCCCTTCATACTCGGCGGGTGTCCGTTAAGCGACAGCGACGACGACCAGGTTCTGCAGTCGGGGTTGCAGCAGATGCAGTCCAACGGGGTCATGCGTGAGTATTATCTGCAACTGCCCTCTGATTATTACTTTGATGATGTGCTCAGCCCCATTGCGCTCGGCGACCCGCGCCCGCCGTTGCTGATTGCTTTTCACGGCTATACCGGGTCACTGGATAATTTTGTCGGGCCTAATCGCTTCTACGATCTGATTGACAGAGTAGGGGACGAGGCGATCATGGTGTTCCCAAATGCGCTTTTCGACGGCAATGGGGATCGCAACTGGAACACCAGCAGTGACCCCGGGTTTTTTCTCGATTTACTGGCCGAGCTGGACCGGCGCGGTCTGGAGTACAACCCGAACAAGATTTTTATTACCGGCCACAGTAACGGTGCCGGGCTGGTGCACCAGTTAGCGTGCAGTTTCGGCGATATCCTTCGTGCTGCCGCACCCGTGGCCGGCAACCTGATCAATAACGACTGTGTGGGTTCAGTTGCCATCATGATGACGCAAGGCAATAACGACCCGCTGGTGGACATATCGCTGGTGCACCAGGCCGAACAATACTGGGCCTTATACAACGGTTGGGATGTGGGGCTTACCACGCCGTCTGCGATTTCGCCGTGTATCGATTATTCCATGCCCGGCGAATTAAATTCAGATTACCCGGTGTTGTGGTGTGAGCACTCACAGTTTCATGACTGGCCGGACTTCGCCAGCGATGCGATATGGCAGTTTTTCAGTGGCCTTCGCGAAGTCGAGCCGACACCTGACTTCCCCGACGGTGGCGGCAACGCTCGTGCCACCCCGCCGAGTGATACCACGGTGACATTCCGTGTGCAGTTGCCCGACACCATTAACCGGCCGCTCACAGGTGCAGTTACGTTGCGGCCGCTTGATTTCATCAATAACCCGACTTGCTCAATCCCGACCATGTTTTTGAACACTAACTTTTCGCTGGACGGCGTGGCCGCGCCGGGACAGGTTAGCGGCGAGATAACGGTACCGATTTCCTACCCGCTGATACCGATTATTTACAGCGTGCCGTCGGACTGGGCGTTCAGCCTTACCATATACGTCGAGGGCGGCAGCCGGCCGATCCCTGCTCCGGGCGTGGATCACGATGCTCTTGTACCGGTGACCATCACCGACAAATTCGCGCCACTGGTCATTGATGACCCTATTGCTGTGGCGCCGGTTGTGCCCCTGTGCGGATAGCAGCAAGGCATTAGCAGTACTTGAGGGCTATAGATATGCAGGCACTGATGCGTCGACCGAACTCCGGACTGTTTTTTGGGTTGCTCGCGCTGGCAGGATTTTTGCTATTCGGTATTGCTACCGTCGTGCTGATGGCTGAACCGGCCACCGTGGTAGGCGACAGGTTGTCCGAGCTTACCTGCCTGCAGGTCGCGTTTACGCCTGAGCGTTATTCGGCAGTGTTTCTGTCATTTCCGCCTGATATGCAGCAAGCCGTGCTTGAATTGTTGCTGCCCGGCGACGTAGTTTTCGCCTGGGGTTACGGCTTTTTGCTGGCGGGTTTGATCGGCTTGCTGGCAATGCGGTTGCCCGGCAAGTGGCAGCAATGGGGTGCGCTGATTTTCTGGGCGCCGCTGTTTGCTGCAACCTTCGACTGTATAGAGGACGTGTTCCTGTTTGCTATTGGCGCGCAGCAGGTAGCCGACCCCGGTGTCGCAATTGCTGCAGCTCTGCCTTTAATGGCCGGCATTGCGGCGACGCTAAAGTATTTAGCGTTGTCGGTTGTTACTCCGGCTTTTGGGCTGGCCGGCATCGTAAAAGGCCTGAGCTTCGATCGCACCATCGCGGCTTTGCTGTTGTATTTATTTCTGGGGCTGCTTCTGATCAGCATGGTGCTGCAGCCGTTGCAGCGCGTGCCGTTATGTTTTTAAAACGCCATCCCTTACTCAGCTATTTTTTGTTAGCGTATTTGCTCACATGGATAGTTGAAGTCCCGATGATGCTGGATGCGCGAGGCGTACTGAGCGTATCCATCCCCCACTGGGCCGAAGCGCTGGCCGCGTTCGGCCCGTTTGCCGCGGCTCTGATTGTGCTCGGCGTTTGGCAAGGTCAGACGGGCATACGCAATCTGATTGCCAGCTTATGCGACTGGCGCGTGCCGGGCGTCTGGTGGGCAGTGACCCTGATTTTTCCATTTGTCATTATGCTCGCCGCCTTGATCATTACCGGCGCCGCTGATCGCTTTTTTAGTGGTGAGTTGATCCGCGGTCTGTGGGCCGAGGGGCGCTGGTTTGATGTGCTTGTGCTCGGTGGCGTGTTGCGCGGGTTGGGCGAAGAGCCGGGCTGGCGCGGTCTTGCACTGCCATTGCTGCGCGGTCGTCACAGCGCTTTGATCGCGTCGCTCCTGTTGTGGCCGGTGTGGACGGTTTGGCATCTGCCATCATTTTTAATGCGTCCGGAGTTTGCACTCGGCGCGTGGTTTGGTTTTTCACTAGGTATTCTGGCCGCGACGGTGTTTCTAACCTTGTTGTATGACCAGACCCGCAGTGTGTTGCTGGCTGCGGTATGGCATGCGTTGATTAATATCACCCGCTCGATTGCCGGATCTGCATCGCAGGATGCATTTTTTGTTTTCGCTCAGCTAATGATGTTGGCAGGAACGGTTATCATCATTTACTGGATTTTTAGCGGCAGGAATGTGAAGGCATGAAGTGGTTAAAAATATTGCTGCTTGTTGTCGTTTGCGGTTTGGCAACACGCGGGTTGCTGTCGTTGTTGCCTGAACGCAGTGAAGCCGTTGATGTTTTTTATCTCACCAGCTGGGAGCGAAAGCTTGAGGGCGTTATCGGGTTTCCCAGCTTTAATGCCTTAAAGGCAAAAGATCTCGCCGATGGTGGTGTGCAGGCCATGCAGCAAACCTCAGGGGGCACGCTGGTACTGCCGGAGGGCGCATCGGTTACCAACAAAGTGCCCGCGATGGTTATTTTGCACGGTTCGGGCGGTGACTGGAGCGGTCGCAGTGTCGACATGGCCATATACCTGGCCCGAAATGGAATTGCCGGTTTGGCCGTTGATACCTTCGCAGCACGCAATCTCCGCAGCACCGACGACTATATTGAGCGATTGAACAAGGCACCCATATACACACAGATGGCGGATGCGTTGAGCGCCCTGAAAGCCCTGCAGGATCATCCCTACATAGACACGAGCAAAATCGGCGTAACCGGCTTCTCACTCGGGGCGGGAGCGACGTTATATATGATGTTCGAGCCGGTTATCGAGAATGTGCTTGGCGTTGACGGGCCGAGATTTTCTGCTTACGCGATGTTCTACGGCGGCTGCATGGTTGACTTTGATGATTATCGGGTCGAGGGTAGTCCCTTGCTGATTATGATGGGCGACGCAGATGAGTCCATGTCCATCGCGGGATGCGAGAAATTGCGCGACCGACTGCGCAGGATGGGTGTGGATGTCGAGCTGAAAGTTTATGCCGATGCCGGGCATGGCTGGGACGCACCTTTTCCGCAAAGGTTCCAGGAAGGCGCATGGTCCACCCGAGACTGCAACATGCGCTGGACTAAAAAGAATAAGATTGTTGAAACTGTCAGCGGATATTCCATGGAAAACGCTTTCGGAGCATTTATGGCACTGGCCCAGTGTGCAAACACTGACGGTTATACTTTGGGTTACAACGCGGCCGCCACAGCCGCATCACAAGACGACTTGTTGGCTTTCCTCGATCGAGTGTGGCAACGATAGGCAAGGCTGATAAAGGATTTCAAAACAATTGTTAAGCGGAGTTTCGCAATGAATCAGGAAGCCGAAGCGCAATCACCGGAGTTCAATACCGGTGACTTGTACATCGAGGAAACATTTACCGACCGAAAAGTTGGCACTATCCGCCGGCTTACGCCCGTGAACGATCAGGGCGAACCCGATCCGGCGCGGCCGGCTGTGTATTCCGGCATGGCGCAGGTGATGACGGCAGCGGGCCCCATACCGCTGAACTTTGACATACCCGGTGAAAGCCTTGCCGAGGTATGCGGGAATTTTTCAGCTTGCGCCCAGCAAGCTGTAGAGGAAATGGCGCAGCGGCTGGAGGAAATGCGACGCGATCAGGCTTCGCAGATTGTGGTGCCGGGCCAGGGGCCGAAAGGCGGTTCCGGTATTATCGGCGTATAACAAGCGCAGGTTTTGAGGGAGTGAGTAATGGCCGATCTTAAACAAAGCGTTCTTGAAACCATTGGTCGTACACCGGTTATTCGCATCAACCGGATGGCGCCAAAAGGCGTGAATCTATTTGCCAAGGTTGAGTCGTTTAACCCGCTGAGTTCGGTCAAAGACAGACTCGCACTGGGTGTTATCGAGGCGGCGGAGGCCAGCGGTGATTTGCAGCCCGGGCAGACCGTTGTCGAAGCGACCAGCGGCAACACGGGTATAGGTCTGGCGATGGTTTGTGCCGCCAAAGGCTACCCCTTTGTGTGCGTGATGGCAGAAAGCTTCAGCGTGGAACGAAGACGCATCATGCGTTTTCTCGGCGCCAAGGTGGTGCTGACGCCGGCTGCGCAAAAAGGCAGCGGCATGATCAACAAGGCCAAGGAGTTGGCGGCAGAGCATGGCTGGTTCCTGACGCGTCAGTTTGAGAACGAAGCCAATGCGGATACCCATTCCCGCACCACTGCCGTAGAAATTCTGGAAGCCTTCGACGGCGAACGTCTCGATTACTGGGTGACCGGTTATGGCACCGGCGGCACATTGAAAGGCGTCGGTCGCGTGTTAAGAAAAGAACGTCCCGACACCCGTATCATCTTGTGTGAGCCGGACAACGCCCAGTTGGTATCCAGCGGAGTCGAGCAGGAGCGGTTTGACGACGGTTCGCCGGCTGCCAGTCATCCGAGTTTCAGCCCTCATCCAATGCAGGGATGGACGCCCGACTTTATTCCCAAGTTGACTGAAGACGCTCTGGGTCTGCACCTTGCAGACAAGGTGTTACCTGTTAATGGCAGAGATGCCCTTGCCGCTTCGCTGAACCTCGCGCGTCAGGAAGGCATATTCGCCGGCATTTCCAGCGGTGCGACACTCGCAGGCGCTTTGCAGGTCTGTGCCACCGCAGAGCCAGGCAGCAACATTCTGTGCATGTTGCCCGACACGGGTGAGCGCTATATGTCGACGCCTTTGTTCGAAGGTATCCCTGCTGATATGGACGATGCCGAGTTGGAAATCTCGCGTTCGACCCCGAATTATCGTTTTGACTAGGTCATTATAAATTCAGGGCATTCACAAGCATGTCAACCAAAGACGCTGAAGCATTTGTTGATAACGTGATCGGCGATGCTCAGGCACCTGTGGTGATTTTTGCTTTGGAGTGGTGCGAATTTTGTTGGTCGGTGAGAAAGTTCATGGCCAGTCGCGATATCACTTACAAAGCGATTGAGCTGGATTCTGTGGAATACCAGAAAGACTTGTTTGGCCGGAAGATTCGCGATGTGCTCGCCGCCCGCACCGGGTTAAGCACCATTCCACAGATATTTATAGGCGGTACTTTCGTCGGTGGCTGCACTGATATGTTCGATGGCTGGAACTCCGGTGATGTTCAGGCATTGCTGCAAAAGAACAACGTTGCCTATAAAAGCGACGCTGTCAAAGAGCCCTACAGCTTTCTGCCGGAGTGGCTGCACCCGCGTTGAAGCGGGGCAGGTTGCCTGCGTTTACTGGCGTTTCGGGGGGTAGAAAAATCCCGCCGCGCGGCAGTTATCCGACAAGGTAATCGTGATATCAATTTCCCCTGAGGGCGTTTCGTCCATAGTCGTCAGACCGGCCGGGTCGGTACGCGCAACGGGCGTGCAGAAAATGCCGTCGCCGTCGGTATCCAGCTAGGCATGCACGGCCAGACCGGTGCCTTTGTGTAGCGGGTACTCGAAGGTGTGCGTGAACTCCGCTGTGTCGCTTTCGAAATCCTCGATTTCCTCCAGCGGGTGACGTAGCTCACCGTCCAGGTACCAAAGGTTATAGAGGCGAAAATGCAGTTTGCCCGAAGCCATGGGGCCCGCGATCATGCGCACTTTGCCGTTCAGCGTGACGGTCTGGTATTTCTCTTGCGGCGCATCGCTGCAGGCTACGAGTAATGCAGCTGCGCTCAAGGTGGCAAGCAGGGACCTGAGTCTGAACGTAATCATTATTCGTCACCCTTTGCAGCGCCGGCGAGGGGCGGCAGTTCAATACCGAAGACGCGGGCGAAGTTGCCGGATAACACCATTTCCATTTCGTCGGCTGTGTAACCGTTTCGCTGCATGGCTGCCACATAATTCTCGAGATGTGCCTGCACGTAGCCCGGGAACTGCGGGCCGTCCGAACCGTAGATAACCTTGCGCAGTACCTTGCCCTCTTTAAGGCGTACCACGAAATCGTCGATGAGATTTTCCGCGCGGGTAGCGCCCAGCGCCCCCGGCTCCATGTAGACATTGTCGTATTGCTGTGCGAGCCGGATGGCCGAGTCGGTATAAGTCAGTGCAATGCCTTTACTGTCGTAACCGGTGTGGCCAAGAATAAAAATCGCTCCCGGGTACTTATTGATCGCATCTTCCAGATACGCGGGGTCAGAGTAAGGCGGCTCAAAACGGGTGCCCGGGTTGGGGCTGCTGCCCGTGTGTAGGTACATGGGTTTGCCAAGCCGCTGGGAAATCTCGTAAACCGGGTACGCACGTTCGTCATCCAGCCTGACCTGCTGGTGAGCATGGGCCAGTTTGATGCCTGCCATTTGCGGGTAGTCCGCGAAGACTTGTTCAAATGCGGCCAGCTCTTCATCGCTGTTGTTCAAGTCGTCCCAGCGGATGCTGGCAAAGCCCCACAATCGTCCGCCGGATTCCGCCACGCGTTCGGCGACAAACTCGTTCGGTGCCAGACCGGTGGTGTGCGGGCTGTACAGCGCGAATAAGCCGCCACCGTAGATCCCTGCGTCCTCCAGCTGTCCAAGCATGATGCTTGTGCCCAGCATCCAGTCCGAGACCGGCCCCATGGTCCATTTGAATCCCGTGGGTACGTTTTCGGCGAGCCGTTCGTGAAAGCCCGGCGGCATCATGTCCCACTCGCCGGTATGCAGGTGTATATCGATGACCGCAACGTTGCGCTCACCGACGTCAATACCGGCGTAAGGTTCCTCGGCCCAGGTAGCGCCCGCCAGTAGCATGGCCAGCAGTCCGAGAAATAGTTTTCGCATGGCTTGTCTCCGTCCGGACTTTTTAAAGTGGCCTCATAATGTTGGTCACCAAGCGCAGGGTCAAGGGTATCTTGCCGGTTGCATGGTCGCCGGAGTGGCAGTCGGCGATGCTACAATCGACCGCCTGAACATGGGGGCTGCTGTTTGCTCGAATTGGGGCTAAAAGTTTTTGTCAGTTATCTGGCAGGTTCAGTTAACGGCGCGCTGCTGATCGGGCAGTTATACGGCGGCATTGATATCCGTAAAGTCGGCAGCGGCAATGCCGGCGGCACCAATGCGCTGCGTACTCAAGGCAAAATATTTGCGCTACTGGTAGTAGTGGTTGACGTTGGCAAGGGAGCCCTCCCTGTAATGTTTCTGCCCTCACTTGATATTCCGGGTGTCGGCTTTGATCCGGCCGTGACCCGCGAATGGCTGCTCTACGCATGCGCGGCAGCCACGATTTTTGGCCATTGCTACCCGGTCTGGTACGAATTCGCCGGCGGAAAAGGTGCTGCAACCGCGGTGGGCGCACTGTCAGTCGTGGCACCCGTTGTCATTCTTCCGGCATTGCTGACCTGGTTATGCGCCTTGCTGATTGCGGGTTATGTTGGCCTGGCGACCGTACTCGCTGCTGCAGCGATTCCTATCTATCTTGCCCTGACCGTGGGCTCACTGGCCACCAACCTGATCCTGTTTACGACCGCGGTAGCGGTGTTTATTGCCTATACGCACCGTTCCAATCTGCGCCGCTTGTTGGGCGGCAGTGCGACGCCCGATATTGGCTTCAGTTTATTGCACCGCTCGCGCTGACGTGCAGTCAACCCAGGAAAAACTTTTGCGCTTGCTTGCGGATGGCACCGTGCATTCCGGAACCGGCCTCGCGGCCAGGCTGGGCGTAACCCGCGCGGCCGTCTGGAAAAGCATACGCCAGTTGGAAGCCGCCGGAGTGTCCATAGGCGCCCAACAAGGCAAAGGTTACTGGCTGACCGAGCCACTTGAATTGCTGGATGTGAATCAGGTGTCGGCAGCGCTTGGTGATGTCGCGCGCCTGCACATTGAAAAGCTTGAAGTGCTGTGGCAGGTGCCGTCGACCAGCGATTATTTGCTGCGGGCACCCGCCGTGGCAACCGGGCGCAGCCGGGTTTGTCTGGCAGAGTTTCAGACGGGCGGTCGCGGGCGTCGCGGGCGTGAGTGGTTCGCGGCGGCGGGGCACAGCATTTGCCTGTCGTTATCGTGGAGTTTTCTATCCAGTCCGCAGCAATTGGCCAGTCTCGCCCTTGCGGTCGGAGTGGGCGTAATGCGCACAGCGCGCGCTGCCGGCGCGGCGGAAGCGCAGTTAAAATGGCCGAACGACGTGGTTGTGAATGGCAACAAGCTGGCAGGCGTGCTTATCGATGTGCAGGGCGAAGCGGGCGGGCCGATGCGAGCCGTGGTCGGAGTCGGGTTGAATTACAGTTTGCCGGACAGCGCCGTGCAGCAAATAGCCGCAGCGGGTGGGTTACAGCCGGCAAGTCTGGCCAGTGCGGGAAAAACACCGTCCATGTCACGCAACGCCGTCGCAGGTTTGCTGATAAATGATCTACACGATGTTATGAATGAATTTTCAGCAAGGGGTTTCAGCGGTTTTGCGGCCGAATGGCGCGCGGCCGATTACCTGTTGGCGAAACCCGTTACAGTTACCGCCGACACCGTTCAGCATCGCGGTATCGTGCGCGGGATTGCGGCAGACGGGCGCCTGCAGCTTGAGACCAACGGTGGCATCCTGCACGTGATGTCAGGTGATGTCAGTGTTCGCCCTGCTGATCAATAGTCGTCATCAGGCCAGAAAATTTAAGACAGTCTTATGAAGCTTCTGCTCGACATCGGCAATACGCGGATTAAATGGGCCTGCCAGAACGGTGATCGGCTGGAGCAGTCGGGCGAGCTTTTGCACCGCGGTAAAACACTCGACGAAGTGTGTGATGCGTTGCGGGAGTTGCCTGCGCAACCGGAGCAGGCAGCGCTGGTCAACGTGGCAGGCAGCGTGCTCGAGGAAGCAGTGGTCGAGACATTGTCGGCGCATTTTGGCGTTGCAACCCGATGCGTGCGGTCGGCGGCTGCGTGGGGCGAGGTTAAAAACGGCTACGCCGAACCGGCCCAATTGGGCGCTGATCGCTGGGCCGCGATCGTGGGCGCGTGGCAGCAACACCGGGCCAATATGTGCGTGGTTGACGCCGGTACTGCGGTGACCATTGATCTGGTCAGGTCGGATGGCGAGCATCTGGGCGGGGTCATTCTGGCGGGACGACAGTTAACGCGCGACGCGCTGGGTGGCGAGACGGCGGACATTGCTGCTCATGCCGTCTCGCTGGCAGGGCCCGGCGGCAGTGAGTGGTTCGGGCGCAGCACGCGTGAAGCCGTGGAGCGGGGCGCAATTTTCAGTCTTTGCGCTGCCATAGAACGGTCGGTGGCCGCATTTCCGCGTCGGCGCAACGGTGGTGGCACGGCGAATCCCCAGGTCATTTTGACCGGTGGCGATGCCGAAGCCCTGAGCAGCGGATTGGGCGTGCTCAATGACGTGGCCATCGATCATCGACCTTTGCTGGTGCTGGAAGGTTTGGCCTTGCTGGCGGGCGGCGATTGATGCGCAACCTTTTCTTGTTGTTGCTGCTTCTAAACGTGCTGGCCTGGGCTTATCAAAGCTGGGTGATTGAACCCGACAGCCCGGTAGAGCCGTTGCATATCCTTCAGGACTACCCGCGCCTCACCGCGGTGCAGCTCAACCGGAATGTGAAAGTAGCGCCCGCCGCGGAGCAAGATAATGTAGCGAATTCCGTCGAAAAAAGGCTTAATTGTTTAAATATTGGGCCTATTGTCGCTGAAAATGATGCTAACAGCATAACCGAGAGGCTGCGCAGCCGGAATGTGCGGGTGATCCGGACTGCACGTGAGGGCCAGATTTGGGTTGGGCACTGGGTGCAGGTGGTCGGTGTTTCAAACCGCGTGGCTGCCGAGGCCGCCCGCGACCGGCTGATTGCGGCCGGTCTGACCGATGCTTACATCGTTTCGGGAGGTTCGGAACTCAAGATATCGCTGGGGGTGTTCAAGTCGGCGGCCAGCACCGAAAGCACGGTTTCACGGGCGCGAGCGCAAGGATTCGAGACCCGTATCGAAGAGCGTTATCAGCCGGGCACCCATTACTGGCTGGCCGTGGAGCTGCCGGCAGGGCAGGGCCTGCAGCCGGGCGAGCTGCGCAGCAGCAACGGGCAGATATTGCGGACGGAAGCGGTGCCGTGCAATCCGGATGATAGCTAGTCCTTGCCGCGCGGCCACGCTGAGCTTAGAATCGCCGCCCCAGTGAAATGCCGGTATAGCTCAGCTGGTAGAGCAACTGATTTGTAATCAGTAGGTCCCGGGTTCGACTCCTGGTGCCGGCACCATTCAATCGCTATAGGACTGTTGACACGCCTTGGCTGAACCCCGACAATGCGCGGCTCGCATCGCGGAGGGGTACCCAAGCGGTCAACGGGGGCAGACTGTAAATCTGCTGGCTCAGCCTTCGCAGGTTCGAATCCTGCCCCCTCCACCAGTTTGCTGGCGGACTGCGTTGCGAGAGCGAGTCGAAGGCAGGTGAAAAATTAGTTTAATGCAGGGATAGCTCAGGCCTTCAGGGTCCGGGATGTTCCTGTGCACGCGTTTTGGACGAGTTACTGAGCCATTAGTTTTGGTTAAGGGCTGCAAATTGATCGATTGTTTGGCGGGTGTAGTTCAACGGTAGAACCTCAGCCTTCCAAGCTGATGATGTGGGTTCGATTCCCATCACCCGCTCCAGATTTATTGAAGGGATGATACAGGTCGGCCCACGTAGCTCAGGGGTAGAGCACTTCCTTGGTAAGGAAGAGGTCACGAGTTCAAATCTCGTCGTGGGCTCCATTTGCATAGCCCGATAGTGGTCGGTTTTTTATAACTACGCCGAGTACTGACAACGAGTACAGGCAATAAAGAAATAAAGATCTAGAGGATCCATCGATGTCTAAAGAGAAATTCGAACGTACAAAGCCGCACGTGAACGTGGGGACTATTGGGCACGTTGACCACGGCAAGACGACGTTAACGGCGGCGCTGACGAAGGTGATGGCGGAGACGCACGGTGGTTCGGCGAAGGCATTTGCGGACATTGACAACGCACCGGAAGAACGCGAGCGCGGTATCACGATTGCGACGGCGCACGTGGAGTACGAGAGTGCGGTGCGTCACTACGCGCACGTGGACTGTCCCGGCCACGCTGACTACGTGAAGAACATGATCACGGGCGCGGCGCAGATGGACGGTGCGATCCTGGTGTGTTCGGCGGCGGACGGCCCGATGCCGCAGACGCGCGAGCACATTTTGCTGGCGCGCCAGGTGGGTGTGCCGTACATCGTGGTGTACCTGAACAAGGCGGACATGGTGGATGACGCGGAGCTGTTGGAGCTGGTGGAGATGGAGGTTCGTGACCTGCTGTCGACGTACGAGTTTCCGGGCGACGACACACCGATCATCATTGGCTCGGCGCTGAAGGCGCTGGAAGGCGACCAGAGTGACATCGGTGCGCCGTCGGTGGTGAAGCTGGTGGAAGCACTGGACAGCTGGATTCCGGAGCCGGAGCGCGCGATCGACGGTGCATTCCTGATGCCGGTGGAAGACGTGTTCTCGATATCGGGGCGCGGCACGGTGGTGACGGGTCGTATTGAGCGCGGCATCGTGAAGGTGGGCGACGAGATCGAGATCGTTGGCATCAAGGACACGCAGAAGACGACGTGCACGGGCGTGGAGATGTTCCGCAAGCTGCTGGACCAGGGTCAGGCGGGCGACAACGTGGGTGTGCTGCTGCGCGGCACCAAGCGTGAAGAGGTGGAGCGCGGCCAGGTGCTGGCGAAGCCGGGTTCGATCACGCCGCACACCAAGTTTGAGGCCGAGGTCTACATTCTGACGAAGGAAGAGGGCGGGCGTCATACGCCGTTTTTCAAGGGTTACCGGCCGCAGTTTTACTTCCGGACGACGGACGTGACGGGTGCATGTGAGTTACCGGAGGGCACCGAGATGGTGATGCCGGGCGACAACGTGCAGATGAAGGTTGAGTTGATTGCACCGATTGCCATGGAGGACGGCCTGCGCTTCGCGATACGCGAGGGTGGTCGGACTGTGGGCGCCGGGGTGGTCGCGAAAGTTATCGAATAACAAGAACAGGGAACAGCGTTCCCTGCGTAAGAAAGCCGCAGAGGGCAAGCCCACAGCGGCGGCAGGCGGAAGGCCAGTAGCTCAATTGGCAGAGCGGCGGTCTCCAAAACCGCAGGTTGGGGGTTCGATTCCCTCCTGGCCTGCCATTCTTACGCGGCTTTAGGCACGCTGATCGGGCGCTTTTAAATGAACGCAGACACAGAGACAAGTCCAGGCGGAATGCTGGATACGGTCAAGCTCGCGCTAGCCGCGGCCCTATTGGTCGGCGGCATCGTGGGTTATTACCAGTACGAAAATCAGTCTCTGCTGATATCAGTGCCTGTGATTCTGATTGCTGTGGCGCTCGCTGTTGTTGTGTTTATGCAGACAGAGCGTGGCCGGATACTGTGGAAGTTTATTCAGGGTTCGCGCGTTGAAATTCGCAAGGTGATCTGGCCTACCCGCACAGAAGCCATGCAGACAACGCTCACGGTGTTTGTATTTGTTTTGATTCTTGGAATCTTCTTCTGGGGCCTGGACATGCTGTTGCTGTGGGCTACCAAGTTGCTGACCGGGCAAGGGGGCTAGCACGTGGCATTGAAGTGGTATGTCGTGCACGCCTACTCGAATTTCGAGAACAAGGTTAAGACCTCTCTCGAAGAGCGCATCAAAATGCACGGTCTTGAGGGCAAGTTCGGCAAGATCATGGTCCCCACCGAAGAGGTGGTGGAAATGCGCGAAGGGCAGAAGCGTCGCAGTGAAAGAAAGTTCTTCCCCGGCTACGTGCTGGTGCAGATGGAGCTTGACGAGGAAACCTGGCATCTCGTTAAAGAAGTGCCGAAAGTGCTTGGCTTTATCGGCGGTTCGAGTGATCGGCCCGCGCCGATTAGCGATGTTGAGGCGGCTGCGATTCTTAACCGCGTCGAAGAAGGCGTTGATAAGCCAAGGCCGAAAGTATTGTTCGAGCCTGGCGAAGTGGTTCGCGTTGTTGACGGGCCTTTTAACGACTTCAGTGGTGTCGTTGAGAACGTCAATTACGACAAGAGCAAACTGCGAGTAGCGGTACAGATTCTCGGCCGGCCAACGCCGGTTGAACTCGACTTCGGTCAGGTAGAAAAAAGTTAATTGTTGGGATGTCGGCGCCACCGGCATTCGTTAACCGGGGAGTCAGGCTTAAGGCCTGACGTTCGTACCCACTAGAGGTGTTACATGGCAAAAAAAGTAGAGGCATACATCAAGCTGCAGGTTCCGGCGGGAAAGGCAAACCCGAGTCCGCCAGTAGGCCCCGCGTTGGGCCAGCACGGCCTGAATATCATGGATTTCTGCAAAGCGTTTAACGCCGAAACGCAGGATGCCGAGCCGGGCATGCCCATACCGGTAGTCATCACCGTTTACAGCGATCGCAGTTTTACATTTATCAAGAAGACCCCGCCGGCAGCCATATTGCTGAAAAAAGCAGCAGGCATTAGCAAAGGCAGTGGTGTTCCGAACAAGAACAAAGTTGGCAAAGTGACGCGTGCTCAACTTGAAGAAATCGCGCAAGCAAAAATGGCCGATCTGAATGCTGCAAGTCTGGACGCGGCCGTGCGAATTATCGCCGGTAGTGCCCGCAGCATGGGCCTGGAAGTTGAGGGTGTATGACATGGCAAAGCTAAGTAAAAAAGCCAAAGTCGCCCGCGAGAAAGTTGATCGTAAAGTAGCCAAGTCTATTGACGAGGCGCTGGCGCTGGTCAAAGAGATGGCCACCGCGAAGTTTAATGAGTCGGTGGATATTGCCGTCAATCTGGGCGTTGATCCCAAGAAGTCCGATCAGGTGGTTCGCGGTGCAACCGTGTTGCCAAACGGCACGGGCAAGAGCGTTCGTGTTGCGGTTTTTGCGCAGGGCGAAAATGCGGACAAAGCCAAAGAAGCCGGCGCAGATATCGTCGGGTTTGAGGATCTGGCCGACACGATTAAGGGCGGCACCATGGATTTCGATGTGCTGATTGCGACACCGGATGCGATGCGCCTGATTGGGCAGCTCGGCAAGATTCTGGGTCCGCGCGGCCTGATGCCGAACCCCAAAGTCGGCACAGTTACGCCGGATGTGGCGGGTGCCGTCAAGAATGCCAAGTCCGGGCAGGTGGCATACCGCACCGATAAGGCCGGCATTATTCACTGCACGATTGGCAGGGCCGATTTTGAAGTGAGTGCACTTAAAGAGAATCTCGATGCGTTGCTGGCCGACTTGAGAAAAGCCAAGCCGACATCGGCGAAGGGCGTTTATCTGAAGAAGCTTAGTGTTTCTTCAACGATGGGCCCGGGCGTACTGGTAGATCAGGCGTCCATATCTGCTTAAACATAAACGGGGGCAGAACCCGTTTAGCAAGAATTGAACTTCGTTCGGGGTCTGACTCCGATAGAAGTTCTGCATCAAAGACCGTAGGTGTAACCGGGTCATGGTTGAAAGCCAGAGCCGGGAACTTAATGACTACTAAAGTCGGCCTACGCAGATGGCGTTACCCGAATCAGGTCTCCTGGTGAAGGTGCTCCATCACAGGTGGCTGCACTTTCGGGAGCAGTCGTTTAGTGGTTCAGAGGCCAGGAGAAATAAATGGCACTCAGACTCGAAGACAAGAAAGCGCTTGTTGCAGAGGTGAACGAGGTGGCCGCCAGTGCGTTGTCAGCCATAGCTGCGGAGTATCGCGGCATGACTGTTGCGCAGATGACCGAGCTCAGGGCAAAAGCCCGCAGCGAGGGCGTCTATGTGCGTGTCGTCAAGAACACCCTTGCGCGCCGGGCTGTTAACGGTACTGAGTTCGAATGTCTTTCCGCAGCACTTAACGGGCCGATCATTCTGGCGTTCTCACAGGAAGACCCGGGCGCAGCAGCTCGTGTCATCAAAGAGTTCGCCAAGACATGTGAGGCGCTCATTACTCAGGCGGTAGCCGTGGGTGGTGATCTTTACCCGGCAAGTGACTTGGATCGACTGGCGAAGCTGCCGACACTGGATCAGGCACGAGCACAGCTGCTCGGCTTGTTGCAGGCGCCGGCTGGCAAATTCGTTCGGACTATTGCCGAGCCACAAGCGAAATTTGTGCGGCTACTCGCCGCTTATCGGGATCAGCAGCAGGCCGCTTAAGCCTGATGTTTGCCCAACACAGTATTCGGTAACGAAAAATTATTTGCAGGAGTATTACCAATGTCCGTTTCACGTGAAGATATCAAAAAGGCTCTGGGCGAAATGCCCGTCATGGAGCTTGTAGAACTGATCAACGAACTCGAAGAAGACTGGGGTGTATCTGCCGCAGCTCCCGTGGCTGTTGCAGCCGTTGGCGCCGCTGGTGGTGATGCAGCCGCAGCCGAAGAGAAAGACGAGTTTGACGTTGTTCTGACTGGTTTCGGCGACAACAAGGTTGCTGTTATTAAAGCCGTTCGCGCCATCACCGGCCTGGGTCTGAAAGAAGCCAAGGACGCTGTTGAAGGCACGCCTTCCACATTGAAGGAAGGTGTTGGAAAAGCTGAAGCAGAAGACGTCAAGAAACAGCTCGAAGAAGCCGGCGCTTCGGTTGAGCTTAAGTAACACAGACCTTCAGCTGTCGGTTGCAATTGCTGCGGCAATTCCGGCCGGGCGGCAGAGGGTGATAAGTCATGTTCGTGCGGACGGCGTGAGCTGTCTGCACGGGCATGCGTATTGCATGTTCACGCATTACATTTGCATAGGTGCAGCAAAGACTGCGCAGGGGTGCTGATAGATGGCCTATTCCTTTACAGAGAAAAAACGAATCCGCAAGAGTTTCGGTAAAAGTTCGAGCGTTCTTGAGGCGCCGTACTTGTTATCTATTCAATTGGATTCGTACCGTAAGTTTCTGCAAACCGACAAAGCAGTGAAAGATCGTGCCGCTGTTGGGCTGCACGCCGCTTTTCAAAGCGTGTTTCCGATTGTCAGTTACTCCGGTACCGCGGCCCTTGAGTATGTAAGTTACGAACTCGGTACGCCGGTATTTGACGTTAAGGAATGTCAGGTACGCGGGTTAACCTATGCTGCCCCGCTGCGCGTGCAGGTGCGACTGGTCATTTATGACAAAGATGCCCCTGGCAGCAACAAGCCCGTTAAAGAAGTGCGCGAGCAGGAAGTCTATCTGGGTGAAATGCCGCTGATGACTGATAACGGTACCTTTGTTGTCAATGGTACCGAGCGCGTTATTGTTTCGCAGTTGCACCGTTCGCCGGGCGTGTTCTTCGATCACGACAAGGGTAAGTCACATTCCTCCGGCAAGTTGCTGTTCTCGGCTCGTGTCATTCCTTATCGCGGCTCGTGGCTGGACTTTGAGTTCGACCCCAAGGACAGCGTATTTGTGCGTATCGATCGTCGGCGCAAGTTGCCCGTCACGATTTTCCTGCGCGCCATGGGTCTGGAAAATGACGAAATGCTCGACATTTTCTTCGAGAAGACGGAAGTCTATCTCAGCGAAAAGAAGATCGAGATTGACCTGATCCCCGCACGCATGCGCGGTGAAAACGCGGCTTTTGATATCAAGCTCGGCCGCAAGCTGATCGTCGAAGAAGGCCGTCGTATTACGGCCCGCCACGTCAAGGAAATGGAGAAGTCCTCCGTTAGCAAGCTGGAGGTGCCTAAAGAGTATCTGTTGGGCAAGATTCTTGCGCACGACATTATTGATGCAGATACCGGTGAAGTTCTGGCAGCGGCCAACGATGAGCTCACTGAAGAAGTCGTCGATATGCTCATTGAGAGCGGTGTCGAAGGCATTCAGGTGCTGTATGTAAATGATCTGGATGAAGGTCCGTACATTTCCAACACACTGCGTATCGACCCGAGCTCGACGCAGCTTGAGGCCCTGGTTGAAATCTACCGCATGATGCGTCCCGGCGAGCCGCCAACAAAAGACGCGGCGGAAAACCTGTTCAACAACCTGTTCTTCAACGCCGAGCGTTATGACCTTTCTGACGTAGGGCGCATGAAGTTTAACCGTCGAATCGGGCGGCCAGACGGTGAAGGCACCGGCGTGCTGGATCAGGAAGACATCCTTAGTGTGCTTAAGGAGCTCATCCGCATCCGCAACGGCAAGGGCAGTGTTGACGATATTGACCATCTTGGTAACCGTCGCGTACGCAGCGTCGGCGAGATGGCTGAAAATGCTTTCCGTGTAGGTCTGGTGCGTGTGGAGCGGGCCGTAAAAGAACGGCTGACGCTGGCTGATTCCGAAGGCCTGATGCCTCAGGAAATGATCAACGCCAAGCCGGTGGCCGCAGCGGTGAAGGAGTTCTTTGGCTCCAGTCAGCTGTCGCAGTTCATGGATCAGAACAACCCGCTTTCGGAAGTGACCCATAAACGTCGCGTTTCCGCGCTTGGGCCAGGTGGTCTGACCCGCGAACGTGCGGGCTTTGAGGTACGCGACGTGCATCCGACGCACTACGGTCGCGTGTGTCCGATTGAGACACCGGAAGGCCCGAATATCGGCTTGATCAATTCACTGGCTGTATACGCACGCACCAACAGCTACGGTTTCCTTGAGACGCCGTACCGCAAGGTCGTAAACAGCAAGGTCACTGATGAGATCGAGTACCTGTCGGCGATCGAAGAAGGCCAGTTTGTGATTGCTCAGGCGAGTGCTGAAACCGATAGCAAGGGCAAGCTGGTCGATGAGCTGGTGTCGGTGCGGTACAACAACGAATTTACCCTGATGCCGCAGGAAAACATCCAGTACATGGATGTATCGCCGACGCAGACTGTATCGGTGGCCGCATCGCTGGTGCCTTTCCTTGAGCATGACGATGCGAACCGTGCCCTCATGGGTGCAAACATGCAGCGGCAGGCGGTGCCGACCCTGCGGGCGGATACGCCGCTGGTAGGAACGGGCATGGAGTCCAAGGTCGCCATCGACTCGGGCGTGACCGTGGTTGCCAAGCGCGGCGGCGTCGTGGATTCGGTGGATGCTGGCCGTATCGTGGTACGCGTCAACGATGACGAGACCACCGCACTTGAGCCCGGCGTAGATATCTACAACCTCACCAAGTACACGCGTTCGAACCAGAACACCTGCATGAACCAGCGTCCGCTGGTGCACGCTGGCGACGTGATTGCGCGCGGCGACGTGCTGGCCGACGGTGCCTCCACGAGCATGGGAGAGCTGGCACTTGGCCAGAACATGCTGGTCGCGTTTATGCCCTGGAACGGCTACAACTTTGAGGATTCGATACTTATCTCAGAGCGCCTGGTTGAAGAAGACCGGTTCACAACTATTCACATCGAAGAGTTGAACTGCGTTGCTCGCGACACCAAGCTGGGGCCGGAGGAAATTTCTTCGGATATTCCCAACGTGGGCGATTCCGCGCTGGCCAAGCTGGACGAGGCGGGCATTGCCTTCATCGGCGCGGAAGTTAACTCCGGCGATATTCTGGTCGGCAAGGTAACGCCAAAGGGCGAAACGCAGTTAACACCGGAAGAGAAACTCCTGAGGGCCATCTTCGGCGAAAAAGCCTCTGACGTTAAAGATACGTCGTTGCGTGTACCGCCGGGCATGGACGGCACGGTGATTGATGTCCGCGTGTTTACACGTGACGGTATCGATAAAGACAGTCGTGCATTGTCTATTGAAGAGGCCGAGCTTGAAAGCGTTCGCAAGGATCTCGACGATCAGTTGCGTATTCTTGAAGGCGACATCTACGAGCGTGTCGAGCGCATGTTGCTTAACAAAGTTGCTGACGGTGGCCCTAACAAGCTGGCCAAGGGCAGCAAAGTTACCAAAGCCTATCTGGATGAACTGAATCGTTCGCAGTGGTTCGAAATTCGCCTGCGCAGCGAGGAAGCAAACACCGACCTTGAGCGTGCGGCAAAGCGACTCAAAGCACAGCGCAAAGAGTTCGATCAGCGCTTCGAAGAGAAGAAGCAAAAGATCACCGCCGGTGATGATCTGGCGCCTGGCGTGCTGAAAATGGTCAAGGTTTACCTGGCCGTTAAGCGCCGTATCCAGCCGGGCGACAAGATGGCCGGACGGCACGGTAACAAGGGCGTGATTTCGACGATTGTTCCGGTCGAAGATATGCCCTATTTGCCCGATGGCACGCCGGTAGATGTGGTGCTCAACCCGTTGGGCGTGCCCTCGCGTATGAACGTCGGGCAGGTGCTCGAAGTGCATCTGGGCTGGGCAGCCAAAGCGCTTGGCGGCAAGATCGGCGAACTGGTAGATACAGGCGCTGGCACTGCGAAAGTGCGCGACTTTCTGGATCAGATGTACAACAAGTCGGGCGGTCGCACTGAAGACATTAAAGGTCTGAAGGACGCCGAGATCGATGAGCTGGCGAGCAATCTGCGTAACGGTGTGCCTATGGCTACACCGGTGTTTGACGGTGCCAACGAGGCAGAAATCAAGCACATGCTCAAGCTGGCCGATTTGCCCGAGAGCGGGCAGGCGATGCTGATCGACGGCCGTACCGGTGAGACTTTCCATCGCCCGGTAACGGTTGGCTACATGTACATGTTGAAACTTAATCACCTTGTTGACGACAAGATGCATGCGCGTTCAACCGGGCCTTACAGCCTGGTTACCCAGCAGCCGCTGGGCGGTAAGGCGCAGTTTGGCGGACAACGCTTTGGTGAGATGGAAGTCTGGGCGCTCGAAGCCTATGGCGCAGCACATACCCTGCAGGAAATGCTGACGGTTAAGTCAGACGACGTGCAGGGCCGCACCAAAATGTACAAAAACATCGTCGACGGTACGCACGAAATCGACGCAGGTATGCCGGAATCCTTCAACGTGCTTGTTAAGGAAATCCGCTCCCTTGGTATTAATGTCGATCTCGAGCTGGATTAACGAGAGGCAAACACTGGCGAATAGCTGGCAGGTGACTCATGCGAGACTTACTCAATATATTTAGAGCTCAGAGCGGCGTAGAAGATTTCGACGCCATTCGAATCGGCCTGGCCTCACCGGAGATGATCCGGTCGTGGTCCTTCGGCGAGGTGAAAAAGCCTGAGACCATTAACTATCGTACGTTCAAGCCGGAACGTGACGGTCTGTTCTGCGCCAAGATTTTTGGCCCGGTCAAAGACTACGAATGTTTGTGCGGCAAGTACAAGCGGCTCAAGCATCGCGGTGTGGTGTGCGAAAAATGCGGCGTCGAAGTTACGCAGACGAAAGTTCGTCGTGAGCGTATGGCGCACATTGATCTGGCGAGCCCGGTAGCGCATATCTGGTTCCTCAAATCGCTCCCCAGCCGGATCGGTCTGATGCTGGACATGACGCTCCGTGAAATCGAGCGGGTGCTTTACTTCGAGGCCTTCGTGGTCGTCGACGAGGGCATGACACCGCTGGAACGCGGTTCGCTCATGACCGACGAGCAGTACCTCGATGCTATTGAGCAATACGGTGACGAATTCGACGCCCGCATGGGTGCCGAGGCAGTGCATGCAATGCTGTCGACCATTGACCTGCAGTCAGAAGTCCTGCGCGTACGTGAAGACATTGCCGCCACGGCATCGGAAACCAAGATCAAGCGTCTGTCCAAGCGGCTGAAACTGTTGGAGGCCTTCCTCGAGTCTGGCATCAAACCCCAGCACATGGTGCTGACGGTATTGCCGGTACTGCCGCCGGATCTGCGTCCGCTGGTGCCGCTGGATGGCGGTCGTTTCGCGACATCCGATCTGAATGATCTGTACCGCCGCGTGATCAACCGTAACAATCGTCTGCGCCGGCTGCTCGAGCTGAATGCGCCGGACATCATCGTGCGTAACGAAAAACGCATGCTGCAGGAATCGGTAGATGCGTTGCTTGATAACGGTCGTCGCGGTCGTGCGATTACCGGCACCAACAAGCGCCCGCTCAAGTCACTTGCTGACATGATCAAGGGCAAGCAAGGTCGCTTCCGTCAGAACCTGCTCGGCAAGCGCGTTGACTACTCCGGTCGTTCGGTGATCGTGGTGGGCCCAACCTTGAAACTGCACCAGTGCGGTCTGCCCAAGAAGATGGCGCTGGAACTCTTTAAGCCGTTTATTTTTTCCAAGCTGCAAATGCGCGGCGAAGCCTCGACCATTAAAGCTGCCAAGCGCCTGGTAGAACGCGAGGGGCCCGAGGTGTGGGATATCCTCGAAGAGGTCATCCGCGAGCATCCGGTGATGCTGAACCGCGCGCCTACCCTGCACCGTCTGGGTATCCAGGCGTTTGAGCCGGTGTTGATTGAAGGCAAGGCCATTCAGCTGCATCCGCTGGTTTGTACGGCGTTTAATGCCGACTTTGACGGTGACCAGATGGCCGTGCACGTGCCCTTGTCGCTTGAAGCGCAGCTTGAAGCCCGTGCGCTGATGATGTCGTCAAACAATATTCTGTCGCCCGCAAACGGCGAGCCGATTATTGTGCCGTCGCAGGACGTCGTGCTCGGTCTGTACTACATGACCCGAGACCGCATTAATGCTCGCGGTGAAGGCATGGTGTTCTCGGATGTCAACGAAGTGCATCGCGCGCGTCAGAACCGTGACGACAACGACGAGTTCTATGTTGATCTGCACGCCCGCATCAAGGTGCGTATCAAAGACAGCATTAAGCACGAAGATGGTGAACTCGAGCATCGTACACGCATCGTTGACACAACCGTCGGGCGAGCCCTGTTGTCGGAGATTCTGCCGGTGGGCATGAGCTTCGATACCATCAACCGCGACCTGACCAAACGCGCCATATCGGATCTGATTAACACCTGCTATCGCGTTGTTGGCCTGAAGGCGACCGTCGTGTTTGCCGACCAGCTGATGTACACGGGCTTCGCCTATGCGACCCGCGCCGGTATGTCTTTCGGTGTCGAGGATATGGTCATTCCCGGTAACAAGCAGGAGATTCTTGCTGTTGCCGAAGAGGAAGTGCGTGACATTCAGGATCAGTACGCCAGTGGCCTTGTGACCGACGGCGAGCGTTATAACAAGGTTGTCGATATCTGGTCGCGCACCAACGAACAGGTTGCGGCGTCGATGATGAAAATTCTTGGTGAAGAGGAAGTGATCAACGCCAAGGGCGAGAAAGAGCAGCAGCCTTCGTTCAACTCGATTTACATGATGGCGGACTCCGGCGCTCGTGGTAGTGCCGCGCAGATTCGTCAGCTTGCCGGTATGCGTGGTCTGATGGCCAAGCCTGACGGCTCTATCATCGAGACGCCCATCACGGCGAACTTCCGTGAAGGCCTCAACGTGTTGCAGTACTTCATCTCTACACACGGCGCGCGTAAAGGCCTGGCCGATACAGCGTTGAAGACCGCCAACTCGGGTTACCTCACCCGTCGTCTGGTGGACGTCGCGCAGGATCTGGTGGTGACCGATGAAGATTGCGGTACCACCGAAGGCCTGTGGATCTCCCCGCTGGTTGAAGGCGGCGATGTGGTTGAGCCGTTGCGCGAACGCGTCCTGGGCCGGGTACTGGCCGAGGACGTCATGGTGCCGGGCAGTGACACAGAGGTGGTGCTGGAAGCCGGCACCATGCTCGACGAAAAGCTGGTGGAAAGCCTCGAAGAGCACAGCATCGACCTCGTAAAAGTGCGCTCGCCCATCAGTTGCGATACACGCTTCGGTGTCTGTGCGCAGTGTTACGGTCGTGATCTCGCGCGCGGTCATCGCATTAATATCGGTGAAGCAGTGGGTGTGATTGCTGCACAGTCCATCGGTGAGCCGGGCACACAGCTGACCATGCGTACCTTCCATATCGGTGGTGCTGCCTCCCGGGCTGCCGCTACCAGCAGTGTGGAAATCCGCAATGTGGGAACGATCCGGTTGCACAAGGTCAAGACCGTGCGCCATGCCAAGGGCCATCTGGTTGCGGTCAGCCGCTCCGGTGAAATTGGCGTGATCGACGATCACGGACGTGAGCGCGAGCGCTACAAGCTCCCGTACGGCGCGGAAATTCGCGTTAACGACGGTGACAAGGTTGAGGGCGGTCAGGTCGTAGCGACCTGGGATCCGCATACTCACCCGGTGGTCACCGAGGTCGCGGGTAAGATCAAGTTTGAAGACGTGATCGACGGCGTGACCGTGCGTCAGCAGGAAGACGAAGTGACCGGTCTCACCAGCATCGAGGTGATGGAGACCAACCAGCGTCCGCCGGCCGGCAAGGATTTACGTCCGACCGCCAAGCTGCTGGACGACAAAGGCAAGGAAACTTGTTTTGCCAACACCGATATACCGGCGGTTTACGGTTTGCAGGGTGGTGCGCTGATCAATGTGACCGACGGCGCCAGCGTGTCGGTGGGTGACGTTATTGCCCGTATCCCGCAGGAGAGCTCCAAGACCCGTGACATTACCGGCGGTCTGCCGCGTGTGGCCGACCTGTTTGAGGCACGCAAGCCGAAAGAGCCGGCCATCATGGCGGAGCACACCGGTACGGTGAGTTTCGGTAAGGAAACCAAAGGCAAGGTTCGGTTGGTGATCACTGACGATAGCGGTGACAGCCACGAAAACCTGATTCCCAAGTGGCGTACGCTGGGTGTGTTTGAAGGCGAGCAGGTCGAAAAAGGCGAAATCATCGCTGACGGCGAGCCTTCAGCGCATGACATTCTTGCGTTGCGCGGTGTCGAAGAACTGGCCGAATACCTGGTGCGCGAAATTCAGGACGTCTATCGCTTGCAGGGTGTGACCATCAATGACAAGCACATTGAGGTGATCATTCGCCAGATGCTGCGCAAGGTCGAGATAGCCGATCCCGGCGATACCAACCTGCTGCGCGGTGAGCAACTCGACCGGGCCCGAGTGCTGGAAGTCAACGAAAAACTTGATAAAAAACAAGAGCCTGCGACTATTACGCCGCTGCTCCTGGGTATTACCAAGGCATCATTGGCAACCGAGTCGTTCATCTCCGCTGCTTCCTTCCAGGAAACCACGCGGGTGCTCACCGAGGCTGCCGTGAAAGGGCTGCGTGACGATCTGCGCGGCTTGAAGGAAAACGTAATTGTCGGGCGTTTGATTCCCGCCGGAACCGGTTACAGCTTCCATGCGGAGCAGCGCCGGTCGCGTGAAGACGTGCTGGCAGCCGAGTTGCAGGAACTGGCGCAACAGTCAGCGGCTGCTGCATCGGCAAACAGCGACGACGCTGCCGAAGTGGCGGACACGGTGGACGGCGATGACGCTGGTTGACACTGATCAGGCCGCGCCCCTAAAATGCCCGCCCCGCCGAGTTGCGGGGGGTGCATGCGTGCATTTTTTTAACATAAACATGAGTTTATAGATGGCAACCGTAAATCAACTGGTTCGTAAACAGCGTAAAACCAAGCCGGTAAAATCCAACGTGCCGGCACTGGCCGCCAGTCCGCAGAAGCGCGGCGTGTGCACCAGGGTTTATACGACAACCCCGAAGAAACCGAACTCGGCGATGCGTAAGGTTGCGCGTGTGCGCCTGACCAATGGTTTCGAAGTGACCAGCTACATCGGTGGCGAAGGACACAATCTTCAGGAGCACTCGGTTGTGTTGATTCGCGGTGGTCGTGTTAAAGACTTGCCGGGTGTTCGCTATCACACGGTGCGGGGCACGCTTGACTGTTCGGGTGTGAATGACCGCCGTCAGGGCCGCAGCAAGTACGGCGCTAAACGGCCCAAGAAGTAAGCAACCGAAAAAATCGGCAATTATTAAAGCGACTTAAAAGACGCTATTCAGTAACTCAGAATTTTATCGAGACGCATCATGTCAAGACGTACCCAGGCTCCGAAACGCGCACTGCTTCCTGATCCGAAGCATGGCAGTCAGCGATTGACCAAGTTCATCAATATGATCATGAAGGACGGCAAAAAGTCCGTTGCGGAAAGTATTGTTTACGATGCGCTGGATACCATTGCACAGAAAAGCGGCACAGAAGCGAGCCAGGCTGTTGACGTATTGACGACCGCTTTGGATAACGTAAAGCCCGCCGTCGAAGTTAAGTCGCGCCGTGTGGGTGGCGCAACCTATCAGGTTCCGGTTGAAGTTCGCCCGGCCCGCCGCGATACGCTTGCGATGCGCTGGGTTATCGATGCTGCCCGCAGCCGCGGTGAAAAATCCATGGCGCAGCGCCTCGCCAACGAACTGATGGATGCCGCCGACAATCGCGGCACCGCGGTCAAGAAGCGTGAGGACACCCATCGTATGGCCGAGGCAAACAAAGCCTTTTCGCACTTCCGCTGGTAGGTATTACCGGTGGCATCCCCGTCCCGCAGGCGTGGGGATGTGCATCCGGGAGTGGAATCGTGGCGCGCACTACACCGATCGACAGGTACCGCAATATTGGCATCATGGCGCACATTGATGCCGGTAAAACCACGACGACCGAACGAATACTTTATTACACCGGTATCTCGCACAAGATCGGTGAAGTCCATGACGGCGCAGCCCACATGGACTGGATGGAACAGGAGCAGGAACGCGGCATAACGATTACCTCGGCCGCGACCACTTGCTTCTGGCGCGGTATGGCAGGTCAGTACGACCAGTACCGAATCAATATTATTGATACGCCGGGGCACGTTGATTTCACGATTGAAGTTGAGCGTTCCCTGCGGGTGCTCGACGGTGCCGTGACGGTGCTGTGCTCGGTGGGTGGTGTAGAGCCGCAGACCGAAACAGTCTGGCGGCAGGGTGATCGGTATCGCGTGCCGCGCGTCATCTTTGTTAACAAGATGGATCGCGCCGGTGCCGACTACGAACGCGTTATTGGTCAGGTGCGTAAGCGGCTGGGTGCGAACCCGGTACCGGTGCAGTTGAACATCGGCGCAGAAGAAACCTTTCGTGGTGTGATCGACCTGATCCGCATGAAGGCTATCTACTGGGGCGAAGAAAACATGGGCACGTCGTTTGAGTTCGCCGATATACCGGCAGAACTCGCGGACAAGGCTCAGGCAATGCGCGAAGCCATGGTAGAGGCGGCGGCCGAGGGTAACGAGGCGCTGCTGGATAAATACCTGGAGAGCGGTGAGCTCGACGAAGCAGAAATTCGTCAGGGTTTGCGGGCCCGAACGCTGGCGAACGAAATAGTGCCGGTGCTTTGCGGCAGCGCATTCAAGAACAAGGGTGTGCAGGCACTGTTGGATGCGGTGGTGGATTTTCTGCCCGCGCCGGTGGATGTGCCGGCGATTAAGGCGATCGGGCCGGACGATGCCGAAGTTGAGCGGCATGCGGACGATACCGAGCCGTTTGCAGCGCTGGCGTTCAAGATCGCGACTGATCCTTACGTGGGCAGCCTGACCTTTTTCAGGGTGTATTCGGGGTCGTTGAAATCGGGCGACACCATTTTGAACCCGCGCAAAGGTCGCAAGGAGCGTATCGGTCGCATTTTGCAGATGCACGCGAACGATCGCGAAGAGATTAAAGAGGTTTACGCCGGCGACATTGCCGCGGCCGTGGGCCTCAAGGACACCATTACCGGCGACAGTCTGGTTGACCCCGGCTCATCGGTAACCCTGGAGCGGATGGATTTTCCGGAGCCCGTCATTTCGGTGGCGGTTGAACCGAAAACCAAAGCCGATCAGGAAAAGCTGGCGGCAGCGTTGCAGAAGCTGGCGCGAGAGGATCCGTCGTTTCGGGTGCAAACCGACGCGGAGTCGGGCCAGACGATTATTTCCGGTATGGGTGAACTCCATCTGGATATCATCGTCGACCGCATGAAGCGCGAGTTTGGTGTGGCGGCGAATGTCGGGCGGCCGCAGGTGGCCTACCGCGAGACGATTAAAAAATCGGTCGAACAGGAAGGCAAGTTCGTCCGGCAGTCGGGCGGGCGCGGCCAGTATGGCCACGTATTTTTGCGGATAGAACCGCTGGAACGCGGTGCCGGCTACGAGTTTTTGAACGAAATTACCGGCGGTACGGTGCCCAAAGAGTACATACCGGCGGTCGACAAAGGCGTGCAGGAGCAAATGGAGGCGGGCGTTTTGGCCGGCTATCCCATGATGGATGTGCGGGTCGCGTTGTATGACGGCTCCTTCCATGATGTTGACTCCAGCGAAATAGCGTTCAAAATCGCCGGCTCGATGGCGTTCAGGCAGGGTTGCGAGGCGGCAAAGCCCGTCCTGCTGGAACCGGTCATGAAGGTTGAGATCGTGACGCCGGATGAATACATGGGCGACGTGAACGGTGATTTGAATCGCCGTCGCGGCGTTCTGCAGGGAATGGACGAATCGCCGGCAGGGAAAATTATCCGGGCGGAGGTGCCGCTGGCCGAGATGTTTGGCTATGCAACCGATGTCAGGTCAATGAGCCAGGGTCGCGCGAGTTATTCGATGGAATTTGGTCACTATGCTGAAGTGCCGCAAAACGTAGCTGATGCGGTGATGGGCATAGAGTAAAAAGGAACAAGAGATGTCTAAAGAGAAATTCGAACGTACAAAGCCGCACGTGAACGTGGGGACTATTGGGCACGTTGACCACGGCAAGACGACGTTAACGGCGGCGCTGACGAAGGTGATGGCGGAGACGCACGGTGGTTCGGCGAAGGCATTTGCGGACATTGACAACGCACCGGAAGAACGCGAGCGCGGTATCACGATTGCGACGGCGCACGTGGAGTACGAGAGTGCGGTGCGTCACTACGCGCACGTGGACTGTCCCGGCCACGCTGACTACGTGAAGAACATGATCACGGGCGCGGCGCAGATGGACGGTGCGATCCTGGTGTGTTCGGCGGCGGACGGCCCGATGCCGCAGACGCGCGAGCACATTTTGCTGGCGCGCCAGGTGGGTGTGCCGTACATCGTGGTGTACCTGAACAAGGCGGACATGGTGGATGACGCGGAGCTGTTGGAGCTGGTGGAGATGGAGGTTCGTGACCTGCTGTCGACGTACGAGTTTCCGGGCGACGACACACCGATCATCATTGGCTCGGCGCTGAAGGCGCTGGAAGGCGACCAGAGTGACATCGGTGCGCCGTCGGTGGTGAAGCTGGTGGAAGCACTGGACAGCTGGATTCCGGAGCCGGAGCGCGCGATCGACGGTGCGTTCCTGATGCCGGTGGAAGACGTGTTCTCGATATCGGGGCGCGGCACGGTGGTGACGGGTCGTATTGAGCGCGGCATCGTGAAGGTGGGCGACGAGATCGAGATCGTTGGCATCAAGGACACGCAGAAGACGACGTGCACGGGCGTGGAGATGTTCCGCAAGCTGCTGGACCAGGGTCAGGCGGGCGACAACGTGGGTGTGCTGCTGCGCGGCACCAAGCGTGAAGAGGTGGAGCGCGGCCAGGTGCTGGCGAAGCCGGGGTCGATCACGCCGCACACCAAGTTTGAGGCCGAGGTCTACATTCTGACGAAGGAAGAGGGCGGGCGTCATACGCCGTTTTTCAAGGGTTACCGGCCGCAGTTTTACTTCCGGACGACGGACGTGACGGGTGCATGTGAGTTACCGGAGGGCACCGAGATGGTGATGCCGGGCGACAACGTGCAGATGAAGGTTGAGTTGATTGCACCGATTGCCATGGAGGACGGCCTGCGCTTCGCGATACGCGAGGGTGGTCGGACTGTGGGCGCCGGTGTGGTCGCGAAGATTATTGAATAAGGAAAAAAAATGGCTACAAACCAGAATATTAGAATACGTCTAAAGGCATTCGACCATCGCCTGATCGACAATTCCGCCAAGGAAATCGTCGAAACGGCCAAACGCACAGGCGCCCAGGTTAAGGGTCCGGTGCCGTTGCCGACCAAGATGGAGCGCTTCACGGTGCTGATTTCGCCGCACGTCAACAAAGACGCTCGGGATCAGTACGAGCTGCGCACCCACAAGCGCCTGATGGACATCGTTGAGCCTACTGACAAGACGGTTGACGCCCTGATGAAGCTTGAGCTTCCGGCTGGCGTGGACGTGCAGATCAAGCTCAATTAAACGCCTTAAAGTGCTTGTAAGGGCCGGGATTATTGCTATAATTCTCGGCTCGCTCATGGCTCGACCCAGGTTTTCGCCTGCGTCGAGCTTTGCATTGTTCCGGGGTAACGAAAGCAATAAAGCCCGGGCTTGAAAGGATTCCACCGGGTCAGCTTCAGATCTGGATTGCGCGGCAGCGAAGCCACGCTAACAACCAGAGACGAAGGCTGACCCTTGTCTATGAACAAAGTGATTTGCGGCTCACGGCAGGTGAGTCGCCAGGGGTAGACGACCAATGGCTATCGGTCTAGTAGGGCGCAAATGCGGGATGACCCGCGTATTCACTGAAGACGGCAGGTCTATCCCTGTTACCGTCATTCAGGCCCTTCCCAATCGCATCACGCGAGTAAAAACACCGGACAGCGACGGCTATGCAGCCGTGCAGGTCACAACCGGCACAAAAAAGGCATCGCGTTTGAGCCGTCCTGATTCAGGTCAGTATGCGGCAGTGCAAGCAGAACCGGGTGAAGGTTTGTTCGAGTTCCGCATCGAAGCATCGCAACTTGAAGAATTTGCGCCGGGCAATGAAATAACGGTTGAGCGTTTTGAGGCCGGCCAGTATGTCGACGTTGCCGGCACCTCCATTGGTAAAGGTTATGCCGGCACCATCAAGCGGCACAATTTCCGTGGTCAGGATGCCACCCACGGTAACTCGCTCTCCCACCGCGTTCCCGGTTCTATTGGTCAGAACCAAACTCCGGGTCGGGTCTTCAAAGGCAAGAAGATGTCCGGGCACATGGGTGCCGAGCGCGTTACTACCCAGAACCTTGAAATTGTCAGCGTGGATGCGGAACGCAATCTGCTGTTAGTTAAAGGTGCTGTTCCTGGCCATAAAGAAGGCCGTTTGTTTATCAAGCCCTCTGTCAAAGCCAAGGTCAAGGCACAAGCCTGACCCACGGGTATCAACGGTTATAGCTCATGAAACTGAACACTCAAACAGGCGGCAGCATCGAACTCGCTGACACAGCGTTTGCCGCCGACTTCAACGAAGCGCTGGTGCATCAGGTAGTCACCGCTTTTCAAGCCAAGGCGCGTCAAGGCACCAAGGCACAGAAAAACCGCGCGGCCGTGCGCGGCGGTGGCGCCAAGCCCTGGCGGCAGAAAGGCACCGGTCGTGCCCGTGCCGGCACGATTCGCAGCCCGATTTTTACAGGTGGCGGACGCACTTTTGCGGCCCAGCCCCGCGACTTCAGCCAGAAAGTGAATCGCAAGATGTATCAGGGCGCCATGCGTTCCATTCTTTCCGAATTGGTTCGTCAGGATCGCATTGTCGTGGTCGACAAGATCAAGCTCGAAGAGCCCAAGACCAAAGAACTGCTTGCCAGACTGGCGGAACTTGGCGTCGGTGAAAACGTGCTGATCGTCGTAGAAGAGTACAAAAACAAATTGTGCCTGGCTGCCCGTAACCTGCCGCATGTCGATGTGCTCGATCTGCGCGAAGTAAATCCGCTCAGCCTGATTCGTTTCGACAAGATTGTCGCAACCGAAGGTGTGCTGAAAACTCTCGAGGAGCGCTTCTCATGAGCAAACGTGCGGGCAAGGCCCTGAATCAAGAGCGCCTGATGACCGTGTTGGTCGGGCCGCATATTTCCGAGAAGTCATCTGTTGTTGCTGAAAAGAACAACCAGATTTGCTTCAAGGTGCGCACCGATTCCAGCAAGAAAGAAATCGCCCAGGCCGTCGAAATGATGTTCGAGGTGAAGGTAGAGAACGTCACGGTTTCGAATGTGCGTGGCAAGGCCAAGCGTTTTGGCCAGACCATGGGTCGTCGTGCTGATTGGAAAAAAGCCTACGTCAAATTGGCCGAAGGTGAGGACATCGATTTTCTCGGCGCCGATTAATCGGAAGTCATTGAGCCAGAAAATCAGATAGGGAATTAAGAAGATGCCACTGCAACAGAGTAAACCGACATCTCCGGGTCGCCGCTTCAAGCTGCGGGTCAGTACGCCTGAGCTGCACAAGGGCAAGCCGCAGGCAGGCCTGACGACCACGCTGTCGAAAACCGGCGGGCGTAACAATGCCGGTCGTATCACCACGCGCCATAAGGGCGGTGGTCACAAGCGCCATTACCGCCTCATCGATTTCAAACGCGATAAGGACGGCATTCCGGGCAAGGTAGAACGGCTCGAGTACGATCCGAATCGCAGTGCCCACCTCGCGCTGGTTCTGTATACCGATGGTGAGCGCCGTTACATTCTGGCGCCTAAAGGTATTGCCGAGGGTGCACCGATTCTGTCGGGTAAGGAAGCGCCGATCAAAGCAGGCAACGCACTGCCCATTCGTAACATTCCGGTGGGTACCCTGATTCATGCGATTGAGCTGAAGCCGGGCAAGGGTGCGCAGCTGGTGCGTTCCGCCGGTGGTTCAGCGCAGCTGGCCGCCCGTGAGGGAGCCTACGCCACCGTTCGTCTGCGGTCGGGCGAGATGCGCAAAATTCACATCGACTGTCGCGCCACTGTGGGCGAGGTCGGACACAGTGAACACAACCTGCGCAAGCTGGGTAAAGCAGGTGCCAAACGCTGGAAGGGCATTCGGCCGACGGTTCGTGGTGTTGCCATGAACCCGGTGGATCACCCGCACGGCGGTGGTGAAGGACGTACTTCAGGTGGCCGTCATCCGGTTTCGCCGTGGGGTACGCCTACCAAGGGATACAAGACTCGCGGCAACAAGCGTACCGACAAGATGATTGTTCGGGCGCGCCGTCGTCGCAAGTAATTAGTTAGCGGAGAGCCAAAGTGCCACGTTCGATTAAAAAAGGGCCGTTCATCGACACGCATTTGATCAATAAGGTCAATGCGGCCGTTGCGAGCAATAACCGTAAGCCGATCAAAACCTGGTCACGCCGTTCGATGGTGGTGCCGGACATGATCGGGCTGACCATCGCCGTGCATAACGGTCGTGATCATGTTCCCGTGCTGATATCCGAGAACATGATCGGTCACAAACTCGGTGAGTTTGCAGGAACTCGTACCTTCAAGGGTCACTCCGGTGACAAGAAGACCAAGTAGGTGTCAACGATGCGAGTGTCAGCTAAATTGATGTATGCCCCTATTTCGGCGCAGAAATGCAGGTTGGTAGCAGATCTGGTTCGCGGCAAGTCCGTGGACAGCGCGCTGCAGACTTTGAGTTTCATGCCCAAGAAGGGTGCTGCAATCCTTAAGAAGGTGCTTGAGTCGGCGATTGCCAATGCCGAACACAATCACGGTGCCGATATTGATGAGCTGAAAGTCAGCAATATTCAAATTAACGAAGGGCCGGGCCTGCGGCGTTATCGCGCGCGTGCCAAGGGCCGGGGTACCCGGATTATCAAGCGTAATAGTCACATCATCGTCCAGGTTGCGGACGAATAGGCCGCAGAGCTTAAGGATCGAAAATGGGTCAGAAAGTAAATCCAATTGGAATACGCTTAGGGATCACCCGCGACTGGGATTCCAAGTGGTATGCCGATAGCAAACAGTTTCCAGGATACGTACTCGGTGATTTCCGTGTGCGCGAGTATTTGAAAGAAAAACTCAAGGAAGCATCTGTCAGCAAAATTCAGATTGAGCGTCCGGCGCGAAAGGCCAACATCACCATACACACGGCTCGTCCGGGTATTGTGATTGGCAAGAAAGGCGAAGACATCGAAAAGCTCCGCGCCGAAATTTGCAAAATGCTCAAACTGCCGCTGCAGGATGTGCGCGTCAATATCGCCGAGATTCGTAAACCGGAGCTTGATGCGCAGTTGGTTGCTGAAGGCATTGCCCAGCAACTTGAGCGCCGCGTGATGTTCCGGCGTGCCATGAAACGCGCCGTTACCAACACCATGCGCCTGGGCGCCGAAGGCATTAAGGTGAAAGTTGGTGGTCGTTTGAACGGTGCCGAGATTGCACGTTCGGAATGGTATCGCGAAGGCCGCGTGCCGCTGCATACCTTCCGTGCCGATATCGACTACGGTTTTGCTGAAGCTAAAACGACCTACGGCATCATCGGTGTGAAGACCTGGATCTTCCGCGGTGAAGTCATCGGCGACCGTAAAGAAGAAGATACGCCTGCCGCAAAGCATTCGGCCAAGCCGCAAGCTAAGCAGGCTGCGAACTAGGATACAGAGTCATGTTGCAGCCAAAGAGAACAAAATTTCGCAAACAGCAGAAAGGTCGCAACCGCGGCCTGGCGCACCGGGGCAGTGACGTGTCCTTCGGTGAATTCGGCCTGAAGGCCGTCGGTCGCGGGCGTATTACGGCCCGGCAGATCGAGGCCGCGCGTCGTGCGATGACCCGTCACATTAAACGTGGCGGCAAAATCTGGATTCGGATCTTCCCTGACAAGCCCATTACCAAGAAGCCTCTTGAGGTCCGCCAGGGTAAGGGTAAGGGCAGTGTTGAGTATTGGGTTGCCCAGATTCAGCCTGGCCGGGTGCTGTATGAAATGGAAGGCGTAACCGAAGAAATTGCGCGTGAAGCCTTTACCTTGGCTGCGGCCAAGTTGCCGATAGCGACCAAGTTTGTGTCGCGAGCACAGGTGGTCTGATGAAAGCGAGTGAACTTAAAAACAAGAGCAAAGACGAGTTGCTTGACGAGTTGGTTAGTCTGCGGCGCGAGCAGTTCAATCTGCGTATGCAGCAGGCGACCGGTCAGATGGCGCGTCCTGACCAGTACCGCAAGGTGCGTAAAAACATTGCGCGCGTGAAGACCGTGCTGCGGGCGCAGGACATTGCGGCCGCTAAACAAGAGAGTGCGTCCTGATGAGCGAAGAAAAAGTATTGCGCACCACCACCGGCAGAGTGGTGAGTAACAAAATGGACAAAACCGTGACGGTGCTGGTTGAGCGTCAGGTTAAGCACCCGATGTACGGTAAATACATGCGTCGTTCGAGCAAGTTCAAGGTGCACGACGAAGAAAACACGTGCAATGAAGGTGATTTGGTGACGATCGCTGAGTGTCGGCCGATTTCGAAAAACAAATCGTGGCGTTTGGTTGATGTTATCGAGCGCGCTGACGCGTAAATAACTTGGGCTTTTTGCCGAAAGGGTTAAGAAAATGATTCAAATGCAATCAATGCTGAATGCGGCTGACAACAGCGGTGCCCGCCGGCTGATGTGCATTAAGGTGCTGGGCGGTTCCAAGCGCCGGTACGCCAATGTTGGTGATGTGATCAAGGTCAGCGTCAAAGACGCCATTCCGCGTGGTCGCGTCAAGAAAGGCGAGATATACAACGCCGTTGTCGTGCGTACCCGTAAGGGTGTGCGCCGCGCTGACGGTTCATTGATTCGCTTTGATGGCAACGCAGCGGTGTTGCTGAATGCCAAGCTGGAACCGATTGGCACACGTATTTTTGGTCCCGTTACGCGCGAACTGCGTACCGGTAAGTTTATGAAGATCGTCTCCCTCGCTCCCGAGGTTTTGTAGAGAACAATGAACAAAATTAAAAAAGGCGACGAAGTGATCGTGATTGCCGGTGCCAATAAAGGCCGCCGGGGCACGGTGCTGCGTGTCGAAGACGACGAACGCGTGCTGGTCGAAGGCGTGAACGTCGTGAAGAAGCACACCAAAGGCAACCCGAATGCCGGTGTGCAAGGTGGCATTGTCGAGCAGGAGCGTCCGGTGCACGTATCGAACGTCATGCTTTTCAACCCTACCACCGGTAAAGGTGATCGTATCGGGGTGCGGACACTTGAAGACGGCAAGCGCGTGCGTTTCTTCAAATCAAATAACGAGGTGGTCGACATTTAGTCGGCAGAGTGGACAGAGATGGCCAGGCTACAGGATTACTATAGAGAGACGGTGGTATCGAAGCTCAAAGAGCAGCTCGGTATCGACAACGTCATGGAAGTGCCGCGAATCACCAAGATCACGCTGAATATGGGCGTGGGCGAGGCTGTGAACGACAAGAAAGTGATTGAGCAGGCCGTTAATGACATGACGGTTATTGCCGGACAGAAAGCGGTAGCCACCATGGCACGCAAGTCTGTGGCGTCGTTCAAGATTCGTGATGGTTATCCCGTGGGTTGCAAGGTGACTTTGCGACGCGAGCGCATGTACGAGTTTCTGGATCGGCTGGTAAGTGTTGCGATACCGCGTATCCGCGATTTTCGCGGGTTGAGCGCCAAGGGCTTTGACGGCCGTGGCAACTACAACATGGGCGTACAAGAGCAGCTCGTTTTTCCGGAAGTGGATTACGACAACGTTGATGCTGTGCGCGGCATGAATATTTCGATAACGACGACAGCCCGCAATGACGAACAAGGTCGTGCGTTGCTGGACGCGTTTAATTTCCCGTTTAAGAAATAGCGGGCAGAGAGAGAACATATGGCCAAAAAGTCCATGATTGCGCGCGAAGTTAAGCGGCAAAAAGCGGTTAAACGCTTTGCTGCCAAGCGCATTGAGCTCAAGAAGATCATCACGTCGGTGCATTCTTCAGACGACGAGCGTCGCGAAGCGGTGCTTAAGCTGCAGAAAATGCCGCGTGACGCGAGCCCCAGTCGTTTGACGAACCGTTGTGCGCTGTCGGGTCGTCCGAAGGGTTATTACCGCAAGTTCGGCTTGAGCCGCAACAAACTGCGTGAGCAGACCATGGGCGGCAATATTCCGGGCCTTGGTAAGGCCAGCTGGTAGGAAGAATAATAATGAGTATGACAGACCCCATCGCGGACATGCTGACGCGGATCAGAAACGGCCAGAAAGTGCTGCTGGAATCCGTGACCATGCCGTCGTCAAAGCTGAAAGAGTCCATTGCCAAGGTGCTTAAGGACGAAGGCTATATCGTGGATTACGCGATTCAGAAAGGCGACAACAACAAGGCGTCGCTGACCGTGACGCTTAAATATTTTGAAGGCGCGCCGGTTATTGAAAGTATTCAGAAGGTGAGCAAGCCGGGTCTGCGTATTTACAAAGGCAAAGATGACCTGCCGACCGTGATGGGTGGCCTGGGCATTGCTATCGTTTCTACATCAGAAGGCGTGATGAGTGACCGCGATGCCCGCGCGAAAGGGTTTGGCGGGGAGGTCATCTGCGTCGTCGCTTAGTGCGGCGACGAGTGTGCGAGAAGAACTATGTCCAGAATTGCAAAACAACCCGTCGAGTTGCCGAAAGGCGTGGAGCTGAACCTCTCCGGCGCGGTAATTAAGGCAAAGGGCCCCAAGGGTGAGCTGAGCATGCCGCTGCACCCGGAAGTGGAACTCAGCATTGAAGATGGCAAGGCGCAGGTTTCTGCAAGAAGTGGCAGCAAATTTTCGATAGCCATGTCGGGTACGACTCGTTCGTTGATCAGCAACCTGGTCAAAGGCGTTCACGAAGGTTTTGAGCGTAAGCTGGAGCTTGTCGGTGTCGGTTACCGCGCCAAGGCTGCCGGCAAGAACCTGAACCTGACCCTGGGCTTTTCGCACCCGGTTGATTACCCGGTGCCAGAAGGCATTTCTATTGATACGCCGAGCCAGACTGAAATCGTGATTTCTGGCATCGACAAACAGCGAGTGGGCCAGGTGGCGGCAGAGATTCGTGCCTATCGTCCGCCGGAGCCATACAAGGGTAAGGGTGTGCGTTATTCCGACGAGCATGTCGTGCGGAAAGAAGCCAAGAAGAAATAGAGCCGATCTATTATGGATAAGAAACAAAGCAGACAGCGCAGGGCCCGCAAGACTCGTGCGCGCATCAGTCAACTGGGTGTGCCGCGCCTGTCGGTGCATCGCACGCCGCGTCATATTTACGCGCAGGTTATTGCCCCCGATGGCGGTACCGTGCTGGTGAGTGCGGCAACCACGCAGAGTGATGTGGCCAAGGGCCTGAAGAGCACTGGCGGCGTTGCAGCCGCGCAGGCAGTGGGCAAAGCAATTGCCGAGAAAGCAAAGTCAGCAGGTATTGAACAGGTGGCCTTTGATCGTTCGGGCTTTCGTTATCACGGTCGAGTCAAGGCGCTGGCGGATGCCGCGCGCGAGAACGGCCTGCGGGTATAAGCAGGCCGACTTAAACAGTCCAAGGTTATAAAGAATGGCTAAACAAGACAGACAGGATTCAGGCGACGACTTCATTGAAAAGCTCGTTGCTGTTAACCGCGTAGCAAAGGTCGTCAAGGGCGGCCGTCAGTTCGGCTTCACAGCCCTGACGGTAGTCGGCGACGGCAACGGCCGCGTTGGTTTCGGTTATGGCAAAGCGCGCGAAGTGCCGCTGGCCATCCAGAAAGCCATGCAGGCCGCGCGCAACAAGCTGGAGCGTGTCGCGCTTAATGACGACACGTTGCACTACCAGATGGTTGGTCGTCACGGCGCTACCAAGGTTTACATGCAGCCGGCATCTGAAGGTACCGGTGTTATCGCAGGCGGTGCCATGCGCGCTGTATTCGAGGCCGCGGGTGTACGGAACGTGCTGGCCAAGAGCTATGGCTCGCGTAATCCCATCAACCTGGTGCGCGCCACCATAAACGCACTGCGTGCTGCGCAATCACCGGAGCGCATCGCTGCCAAACGCGGCAAAGCGGTCGCCGATATTACCGGCTGAGTTTAAAGAGCAGATTTAAGAGAACACCGAGATGACTAAAAAAGTCAAAGTAACTCTGGTTAAGAGCCGTCATGGACGACTCAAACGGCATCAGGCTTGCGTAGCAGGCCTGGGTTTGCGCCGTATCAATCACAGCGTGATTGTTGATAACACACCGGAAAACCGCGGCATGATCAACAAGGTCTCGTACATGCTGCGGGTTGAGGACGCGTAACGATGAAACTGAATACCATTAGTCCTGCTGCCGGCAGCAAGCCAGCGGGTAAGCGCCTCGGGCGGGGCCATGCGGCGGGTCAGGGTAAAACCTGTGGCCGTGGCCAGAAGGGCCAGAAGGCGCGCTCCGGCGGATTCCACAAGGTGGGTTTCGAGGGCGGCCAGATGCCTATCCAGCGGCGCTTGCCTAAAGTGGGTTTTCGTTCTGCCAAGGCAAAAACGTATGCCGAAGTTCGCCTTAGCGAACTGGCCGGTGTGCAAGACGACGTGATTGATTTGCTGGCGCTCAAAAGAGCCGACGTGATACCGCACCAAACCACCCGTGCGAAGGTCTTTGCCAGCGGCGAGATCAATAAGGCCGTCAAGCTGAAAGGCGTGGGCGTCACCAAGGGAGCGCGCGCAGCCATTGAGGCCGCCGGCGGTTCCATAGAAGACTAGACAGAAGAGTAATAGCACGTGGCAAAAGGCAATCTGGTAAATCCGGCTGCAGCACTCGGCGAAGCATCGCGTTTCGCTGATTTGCGCGCGCGCCTGTTTTTCCTGGCTGCCGCGCTGATTGTTTACCGCATCGGCACCTTCATTCCCGTGCCGGGTATCGACCCGGTCGCTCTGGACCAGTTCTTTCAGGAGCAGTCGGGCACCATCCTGAGCATGTTCAACATGTTCTCCGGCGGCGCGTTGCAACGCCTCAGTATATTTGCGTTGGGCATCATGCCTTACATCTCGGCGTCCATCATTATGCAGATGGCCGGGGTGGTCGTGCCGCAGATTGCGCAGCTTAAGAAAGAAGGCGAGGCCGGTCGCCGCAAGATTACCCAGTACACGCGCTATGGCACCGTTTTATTGGCCACGGCTCAGGCTGTGGGCGCTTCCGTTGCTTTCCAGAACCAGGGTGTGGTGATCGCGCCGGGCCCGAACTTCGTGTTTACCGCGGCAGTGACGCTGGTAACCGGCACGGTGTTTCTGATGTGGCTGGGCGAACAGATTACCGAACGCGGTATCGGTAACGGTATTTCAATGATCATTTTGTCCAGCATTATTGCCGGCCTGCCTTCGGCCATCGGCGGCACGCTCGAGCTGGTCAACACGGGTGAAATGTCACCGGCGCTGGCGCTGGTGCTGATCATGCTGGTACTCGGCGTGACGTACTTTGTGGTTTACATGGAGCGCGGCCAGCGCCGCATTGCGGTGAACTACGCCAAGCGGCAGCAGGGTCGCCGCATGGTGCAGGGCCAGACCACGCACCTGCCCTTCAAGATCAACATGTCCGGCGTCATTCCGCCCATTTTTGCCAGCAGCTTGATCCTGTTTCCGGCCACGATTGCAGGCTGGGTAGGCACCAACCCGAACTTCGAATGGCTGCAAACGGCCGCGGCGAAGCTGGGCCCGGGGCAGCCGCTGTACATTATGATTTACGCAACCCTGATTGTGTTTTTCTGCTTCTTTTATACCGCGCTGGTGTTTAACTCACGCGATACAGCGGATCAGCTCAAGCGTTCCGGCGGGTTTATTCCGGGCATACGTCCCGGCCAGCAAACGGCAGCTTACATTGACAATGTGCTGACCAAGCTGACGTTTTGGGGCGCGATCTACATCACTTCGGTGTGTTTGCTGCCCGAATTCATGATTTTGTACGCGAAGGTGCCGTTCTATTTCGGCGGTACGTCGTTGCTGATTATCGTGGTGGTGACGATGGACTTCATGGCTCAGTTGCAGGGCCACATGATGTCCCACCAGTACGAAGGCTTGTTGAAGAAAGCCAATATGCGCGGTTACGGCCGCGCCGGCCAGGTTCGCTGATTCACCAGAATCGGGTAACCGGCCTAAGGAATATTTGGAGAGAACGATGAAAGTTCGAGCATCAGTTAAGAAGATCTGCAGAAACTGCAAGATCATTCGCAGAAAAGGCGTACTGCGCGTTATTTGTACCGATAAACGGCACAAGCAGCGTCAGGGCTAGGGAAGCGACGGAGAAAATAAATGGCCCGTATTGCTGGCATAAACATCCCCTTGAACAAGCACGTAGTGATCGCGTTGACGAGCATCTACGGCCTGGGGCTTTCCCGTTCGCGGGGTATTTGTGAAGCGGCCAAGATACCGCCGGACACCAAGGTTAAAGACCTGAGTGAGCCGGAGGTCGAAAGCCTGCGTAACGAAGTGGCGAAATTCACGGTCGAGGGCGACCTGCGTCGTGAAGGTGCCATGTCCATCAAGCGCTTGATGGATCTCGGCTGCTACCGGGGAATCCGTCATCGCCGTGGCTTGCCGTTGCGCGGTCAACGCACCAAGACAAACGCACGTACCCGTAAAGGCCCGCGCCGTCCGGTCAGGAAATAATTTGATATGGCTAAACCAATTGTAAAAAAGAAGGTTAAAAAGCAGGTTGTGGACGGCATCGCCCACATTCAGGCGTCTTTTAACAACACCATCATCACCATTACGGATCGTCAGGGTAACGCGTTGTCGTGGGCTACGGCCGGCGGATGCGGCTTCCGCGGCTCGCGTAAGAGCACGCCCTTTGCTGCGCAGGTTGCAGCCGAAAAGGCAGGCGTGGCGGCGCAGGAATACGGCCTGAAAAATCTTGAAGTGCGTGTGCAGGGTCCGGGCCCCGGTCGTGAATCGGCCGTGCGCGCATTGAATAACGCCGGGTATCGCATCGGTAACATCGAAGATGTTACGCCGATCCCGCATAACGGCTGCCGTCCGCCCAAGAAGCGACGGGTCTGAGGTAAGAAGCTATGGCCAGATATCTGGGACCAAAATGTAAGCTGTCACGTCGTGAAGGAACGGATCTGTTCCTGAAGAGCGGCGTGAAGCCGCTTGAAGCGAAGTGCAAGCTGGAGTCTATTCCCGGCGCCGCCGCCGGCGCGCGTCGCGGCCGCACCTCCGACTACGGGCTGCAGCTGCGTGAAAAGCAGAAGCTGCGTCGTATGTACGGTGTGCTTGAAAAGCAGTTCCGTAACTACTACAAGAAGGCGGCACAGCGTAAGGGCTCTACAGGTGAGAACCTGATCAAGTTGCTGGAGTCGCGTCTCGACAACGTCGTGTATCGCATGGGTTACGCCTCGACGCGTGCCGAAGCCCGGCAGCTTGTCAGCCACAAGGCCGTTACGATCAATGGCAGTGTGGTCAATATTCCGTCGTATCAGGTTGCGGCAGGTGACAGCGTGGCGATTCGTGAAAAAGCCACCAAGCAAGACCGCATCCAGAATGCATTACAGATTTCGGCTCAGGTGGGCCGTCCCGATTGGGTAGAAGTTGACGAGAAAAAGCTGTCCGGCGTATTCCGTTCCGCACCGGAGCGCGAAGATGTGTTGCCCGATATTAACGAGAACCTCGTCGTCGAGCTTTACTCGAAGTAAACCGGTCAAAATAGACCAGGAGACAAGCGCAGATGTCTGACATGAATGAATTCCTGAAGCCCCGCACCGTGCGGGTTCAGTCGCAGACCGATAACAAGGCCCGGGTGGTTATTGAACCCTTCGAGCGTGGTTTCGGCCACACTCTGGGTAATGCATTGCGCCGCGTGCTGCTGTCCAGCATGCCGGGTTGTGCCGTAACCCAGGTGGATATTGACGGCGTACTCCACGAGTACACCAGCATTGAAGGCGTGCAGGAAGACGTGGTTGAGATTCTGCTGAATCTCAAGCAGCTGTCTATCCGTATGCATTCACGCGATCGCGCCGAGCTGCTGCTGCACAAGCGCGGCCTGGGAGCGGTGACCGCGGCTGATATTCAGACCGATCACGATATCGAAGTGGTCAACCCCGATCTGGTTATCGCCAACCTGACCAGCACCGGCGAGCTGAAGATGAACCTCACCATTGAGCGCGGTCGTGGCTATCGCCCGGCGAAGCGCAAAGCGAACCTGGAAGAACATTCCGGTCGTATTGGTGAGCTTGATCTGGATGCGTCGTTCACACCGGTGCTGCGCGTCAGCTACACCGTTGAGGCTGCCCGCGTGGAACAGCGCACCAACCTCGACAAGCTGCTGATCGACATCGAGACCAACGGCACAATTGATCCGGAAGAGGCTATTCGCCGCGCCGGCAGCATTCTTAAAGATCAGCTTGATGTGTTTGTTGATCTGCGCGGTCAGGACGAATCGCAGGCTGCTGCAGCCGAGTCTCAGGTTGACCCGACGCTGATGAAGCCGGTGGACGAGCTTGAGCTGACGGTCCGTTCGGCCAATTGCCTCAAGGCAGAGAACATCAACTACATCGGTGACCTGATTCAGCGTACCGAAGTGGAGTTGCTGCGTACGCCGAACCTGGGCAAGAAATCACTGACAGAAATCAAGGAAGTACTGGAAAGCCACGGTCTGGCACTCGGCATGCGTGTCGAAAACTGGCCGCCGGCGAGTCTGGCCAACGACGACGTCGCGGCTTAAGGCAGCTTCCACAGCATAAAACGGTAAAGAACCATGCGACATCATAAAGCAGGCCGGATTCTCGGGCGTAAGAGCAGCCATCGCAAAGCCATGTATCGCAACATGGCTGCATCGCTGATCCAGCACGAGACCATAAAAACCACGGTGCCCAAAGCCAAGGAACTCCGTCGGGTCGTCGAGCCGCTGATCACCCTGGCTAAGCAGGACGGCGTTGCAAACCGTCGTCTGGCTTTTTCGCGCCTGCGCGATAAATCCTCTGTGGGTAAGCTGTTTAACGAACTGGGCCCGCGCTTCAAAGAGCGTCCGGGTGGTTATCTGCGTATCCTCAAAGCAGGCTTCCGTCGCGGTGATTCCGCGCCGATGGCGATTGTGCAATTGCTGGATCAGCCGGTAACGGCCGAGGAAGCAGCAGCCGAATAGCCTGCCTGCGCAGATCGACTCTAAAGCCCGCCTTGTGCGGGCTTTTTTGTGGGCGAGAACAAAAGCCAAAGCTCACTATCCAGTCTATATATCTCTCTGCCAAAGCCGATGATTTAAGACGTTGCTTGCCAATCGCCGCAGATGGCGTTAGAACAAACATATCTAAGCACTCAATTGGGGGTAAACAAGTGACTAGATCAATATACTCATTCCATTTAATAAGCTGTTAGGTTGCGTATGAAAATCTGGGTCATATTCATATTGCTCGTCATAAGTCGGTCAGCTACCGCAGATACTCCTTGCTGGGCTGACCCAGATACTGTTCCAGAGCATTTCAGTACCGAGGCTCAGTTAAAGACATTCCTGCTGCCGATCAATCTGGATGACCCAGTCGGCGATGCCGAAGTTCGAATAGCTCACGGAGATCTTCGCCTTCTCGCGGTAGGCAAATTTGGTATCGTTTTCCCTGGGGTGGAAAATCGGGAGGTCAGTTGTCGCCTAGGATTTCGGTATGTTGATGGCACATCAGACGCATTTGAAAGTAGAGCTCACGCGGAGTTACAGGGTGAAATCGAGAGTTATGCGAAAGCTTATAACCAGAAAATCCTAGCTTCTTCTGAGAGCCATGAATAGGCAACCTAACCAGTTGGGTCAAACCGTTCGCTCCGCTCACTCGACGCGGCACTGCGTGCCGCGCCTTTGCCCAAGGCGTTATAGGGCTTATCGAAATATGGGGATTGGCTGATGAAACCCGTGAAGACGGTCGTTATTTTGTTTTTATTGGCACTGACCGCCGGGTGAGCTACTCATCAAGAGCGAACTGATGCTTCCTCTGCGCAGGCAGCAGCGGAAATCTGGCTCAACCACTTGGATAATGGTAACTCTGAGGAATTATGGAGCCTCACTTCTGAGTTGGCTAAGGCACGATATCAAAAGGAGGATCGCGTAAAGGCCTGGATCGGCACACGAGAAGTAATGGGTGAAGTTATTCGGCGGAAAGAGCCGGTAAATTGGGCGATGGAACCTTGGACTGCGAATTTGCCAGAAGGTAATTATAGGCATTTGATATACGAGTCAAACTTCGATAATCAAAAGGATGTCTTAGAGGAGATGATTCTGGTAAGTGAAGATGGAGAGTGGCGCGTAGTAAATTGGTACCTAGGCAGATGGCGATGGTAATCACAACATCGCCCCATAACCAGTTGGGGCTATTCGCTCACTGCGTTCGCCGGACGTCACGCTTCGCGTGCCGCCTCAGCCCAAGGCGTTACATGCCTAGTTAGCATATGCTGCCAACCATCTATGAAGTTGCATCAATTGGCGAAGGTCAGCTATCTGTTATGGCTAAGCCCGTCGGCGGCGAATGGCTCGAAGACGAAATTGCTGGTCTAAAGCAACTAGACGTAAACCACGTTGTATCGCTATTAGAACCGAGCGAAGAACACGACGTTGGTTTAGTTGAAGAAGCTTCTTTGTGCCGCAGCAATAATATAAAGTTCACCTCGTTTCCTATACCCGATCGTGGTTTACCCGACAGTGATGCTGCCCATGCTATTAGCAGCGACCTTTTCGAAGCCATTAGCACAGGTGAACACGTCGTAATACACTGTCGTGCGGGGATAGGTCGTACAGGCATCATGGCCAGTGCGATCCTTATTAAATCAGGCTGTTCAGCTCAGGAGGCGCTTCAAGCAGTATCTAAAGCGCGTGGGGTAGAAGTACCCGATACCGATGAACAAATTCAGTGGGTGCACTTAGTTGAACAAAGCGGCATGTAACCAGTTGGGGCAATGGGCTCGCTTCGCGAGCGGGACGTCTAGCTTCGCTAGCCGCCCCTGCCCAAGGCGTTATGCATCTTGACATAGTGATGCGACAAACTGAAAAGGAGAAGGAAATAGATGCAGCGCGTCGCAAACACAATCGGCGACAAGAAATTTATGCGATTTTCCTTACCGTTCCTCTCGCATTGATGTTCGTGCTTTATATTGCTGTCGCGATGGCTTTTGCAAATGGTGATTTGTCGGACTGGATGAGGAGGATCTGGCCGGAATGGATATGGCCAGACCGGCCAATAATCTGGGCCTACAGGCTTTTTGAGATCTACGCTGTTTGCGCGATTATAGGGTGGGGAGCTAGGTTGATTTGGTCCAAAATAAGGAATGCAGCAAACTATGATGCATAACCAGTTGGGGCAATTCGCACGCTACGCGTGCCGGACGCGCCAAAAGCGGCGCGTCCTCTGCGCTGGACAGTCTGCAGCAGCCGCGCCGCTTTCGCCGCGCCCCTGCCCAAGGCGTTAGGTGACGAAAATAGGCAACAAGCGCACAGTCATTTATGTGGCTATTTTGCCATTGCGGTCGCCACGATAGTCGCAATACTTTAATTGGTGGTTTTCTTGGCGGCGGTCAAAACAATTGGGCCAAGACTCTTACAAGGGTTCAGTGTAGATGAGATTAGTTCCACAATTTGTAGCAACCGTTTCTCTAGTTAGATATACAAAAATTTCGTTATTATTAGCATTCATATCTGCTTTAGGCGTGCTGCTGTTCTTTGCGTTGCAGTCTGTATTTGATCATCCCATGTATTCGACACTAATTTCAGCGTGCGGTGTTGGGGCTGTTGTGACACTTGCGTGTGGCGCGATTTGTGCCATTGAGCACAAGCAAAGAATTGAGCGACGCGCAGGTGTTGAATAGCAAGGCTTCCTGGATGCATAGCTTGTTAGTGATTCGGTCACCTAACCAGTTGGGGCAATACGCACGCTACGCGTGCCGGACGTCTGGCTTCGCCAGCCGCCCGTGCCCAAGGCGTTATGCGTCTTTCAAAGTCTTAGAGGTCGATAATGATCGTTGAGATTCACGCCATTAATCAGAACGTCTCGTTCACCGGAAAAACCACTAAATGCATGGGTGGGTCCACGCTTGGGGCTGCTAAAACCCGCGGTGGCGAACCTCTTTTGAAGCTTTGCTGCGAAGAAACCGATATTGTGTCCTCTGGTCAACGCGGCGGTGAAGGGGTGGTCGTTGAACGAACAGCCACTGTTTTTCTACATCAAGACGATTTACGCAGAATTCTTGAGTACGTAGCCGAATCAGAGGTGACTTTCTCCGACCTCAAGAAAGATTCGGCTATTAAGGTAGCGGTTCGCCTTCTCCAGGACGCCTTAAGTGCTGAAAGCGACGCATAACCAGTTGGGGCAAAACGCTCGCTACGCTCGCCGGACGCGCCAAAAGCGGCGCGTCCTCTGCGCTGGACAGTCTGCAGCGACCGCGCCGCTTTCGCCGCGCCTTTGCCCAAGGCGTTATGTGCCAGTAACGTGAAGATCACCACTATTTTTTTGCTACTAATGACCAGCGCCGCATGGGCGACCGATAATTGTGTTCTTACCGAAGAATACATAGACGCCCGGGCGGAGGTTAGGAACATTGTATTCGGCGACGACAGCGACTACGCCCAATGCACCCGAGCGGCGAGTACTCAAGCGTTTTGGCTGGCTGTTTCTGCGTGCACAGACAGCGGCGGCGGTGAAAACATCGGTGGAGGTTGTGCGCACGTTGTTGGCCATGGCGAGAATGTATATTGGGTCGAGCCCGAGGATAGTCACTGCGAAGTTTTTAAATTCGAGCGCACAACAGAGCGCGCTAAAGAAATGCTTCAACAAGTAATTGAGGCACGCGGTATACAGGTTTGTGAAGAAAATGGCACATAACCAGTTGGGGCAATTCGCTCCCTTCGGTCGCCGGACGTCACGCTTCGCGTGCCGCCCCTGCCCAAGGCGTTAGGTGGCTTAGATGTGGTCGCAAGCACGTCTCGAAAAAGAGCTCGGCGAATCGCCCGGAAGTCTCAATGAAAGCTGGGAGAATTTGGTGCAAACCACGCACGAGCTCGATGCTAGGGTTCCAGATATAGGGACTCTATCGCGTGAGAAGCGATTGACCGCATTCTTGGTAATTGCCGACTATCTACAGAATATGATCGTTGATGACAAAGTCGATTTTGATGAGGCTTTTCTGTCTCTAATATTGCTACAGTCACATAACAAGAAATTTTCCAAAGCCTTCGATCAATTCAAGTTTTTTGCAATGCAGGGGCGTTTTAGTGTTGGAACACTAGATCGTTTTGCATATTGGGTAGCGAAACAAATCAATCCAAATATGATGTAGAGATGGAGAGTCTGCCACCTAACCAGTTGGGGCAATACGCACGCTACGCGTGCCGGACGTCTGGCTTCGCCAGCCGCCCGTGCCCAAGGCGTTAGGTTCCCAGCGAAGGCCATGCAAGACAGAATCCACGCTCGGTTAACGTCAGTCGCAGTTCTTCTAGTCTTGGCGGGTAGCCTTTCTATCGTTGCGACTGCCGAAGAACTGCCACGAGCAACACTGACTGTCGATATAGCAGGCCAACAGATTGACGATTTCTTAGAGGTAATCGTCAGCTTGCCGAACACCGAGACGTGCGCGACTTGAACGCTCAAGTGCAGCCAGTTGAAAGCCTGGATCCCGGTTGAAGATGTGGAGTGCTATGCAGAGCTTGGTGTTAATCCTTGACCAGTAGCGGAGTGCCAGCTTGGTGCCTACGACAACGCCGGTGAGCATCAGATCCCGGATGCAATTGAAATCCGTTGTCATGGATTTAGAACATGCGCCAGTATCAAGGGAACCTAACCAGTTGATCAAAGCCTCGCTTCGCTCGCCGGAGGCGCCAAAAGCGGCGCGTCCTCTGCGCTCGACAGTCTGCAGCGACCGCGCCGCTTTCGCCGCGCCCCTGCCCAAGGCGTTAGATGGCTTTCCGAAATACGAAAATTCTTTCGACGTTACTACTCGGTATGGGGATCATGTTTGTATCGGTGGCGACTGGATTGATTCCGTTTCCTCTAAAAGGAGAGCTCGAAAGCGGGTTGGGGATTACTGCACCTAACTTCGTCTGGGGCGCAAGTACCGGTTTTTCAGACTACGTTGCAACCTATACATTTGTCGCAGATCGCCCGTGGGCATTTCAAACTGCGGCTGCCAATGGCTTTTCGTACGAAGGCAGGGATTCTCAACATACGTGCATCGGCGACATTGGGATTCCCTGGTGGGTTCAAAGAAAAGATAAAGCTCTGGGCGAATGCTGGAAAAAAGACAACTATAGTGAATGGGGTCGAACACAGAGGCTCTTTTTCGATGATGCGGAGAGTCGTATCGTCGTATTTGTTTATGAAGAGTAAATTGCCATCTAACCAGTTGGGGCAAATGGCTCGCTTCGCAAGCGGGACGCCTGGCTTCGCCAGCCGCCCCTGCCCAAGGCGTTAGGTGCCATGCGAGCAGCTACCCCTATTCTTTGCATGACGATTCTCCCAGTCCTGGGTTGTTTCGGATCTACAGATTTTGTGGACGTGCAGCCGATCAGCTTTGTCGCGCAGCCAGAAGTACCAGCGCCCAACTCTCGTTTTGGCTGGGTTAAAACTACTGCAGGTCAGGCGGATAAGTACCTAGTAACAGTTGGCGACCAAACCTATCAGCGAATTATCGAGCCTTATTTGGTGGATGGAGAGGTTTCATTTGAGGATGGTATCGGCATTCGCCTCATTTGCAGAGGATGAGGTGATCAGGCGAGGATATTGTTCAGGAGCGAAAGTAGGGGATGACGACAGGAGCCTATACGGGTCAAGCACACCCCCAGAGATGCATATCAGCGTCAAATGTGTGGAGTGATTCAAAAGCACCTAACCAGGTGGGGCAAGCGAACGTGACGCGCTATCGCACGTCGCTATTTATGGCACGCGTCGCGTGCCCACGGCGTTATGCATCACGATGATTAATGACACGGTATTCGAGATACCCATCTATTCCTGCACGCAGGACGAATTCGTCGCGCATGTCACTAATCAGGTCGACAAAACCATGCGGAACGTTCCAAACTACGACAAAGGTTTCTGGGAAGAACAGCGAAGCGATGAAATTAACAGGCTATTACGCCCAGTTCGATTTAATGAAATCGCAGGATTTCTTGATATTCACGTCTTGGGGAGTCAACTCCGTGCTGACTATTGGTTTTCCGAACACTCCAGAATTTATCTCGGGTCTAAGTCGAAAGCACGAATTACGTGGCGTGGGAAGCTCTTGGAACGACATTACGGTACGCAGCGCGGCCTATCCTCAATTGATATTTTCAATGATTTCCGTAGTGCATTAGAGCAAGCCACTAAGGGCAATAACAGGCTCCGTAAAAGGAATGTAGACTACACTGCGTTCGATCGATGTGGAATCTCCGTTGATTGGAAAGAACTGCTCAAAATCTCCGGGTAGTGGGTGAAAGTGATGCATAACCAGTTGTGGCGTTACGCACGCTTCGCGTGCCGGACGCCTGGCTTCGCCAGCCGCCCGTGCCCAAGGCGTAATGCAATTATTTTTTTGGAGAGAAAAGTATGACAAAGAGTTTTCTGTGCATTCTCGCTTCCGCAATATGTCTTTTTTCGTATCCGGCAGCAGCAAATAACGAGACACAACTTTTCGCAACTTGCTTAACTGACTCACTTAATGGAAAAGAGCGGAAACTATTGGTGATATCGGATACTTTCTATATGCTCGCTTCCAGATAGTATTTAACTTATGCTAGAGATGCAAAAGTCATAAATTTCATTATTGGAGCTTTGATAACGTGGTTACTGCTCGGGGTTGCGGAGAGAACGAGCTGCGGTGCACAGGACCCATTAGTCATCGAGGTTCGACTTCAGCCTTGTAGGGGAGGTTGCTATGGTTGAGCTCTATAGCGAAAAAAGCGTCACTAGCTCACTTACCAACTACATAAAGTACGTAGACATGAATTCCATTAATGATGTTATGGGCAGATAAGAGTCGAAATGTTTGGTGACTTTCTATGCCTGAGCCAATACAGAGTCCTAGTGAATTGCTTGCATAGCCAGTTGGCGCAAAGGGCTCGCTGCGCGAGCTTTAACTAGTGCCTCTGCTCGGAGAGCGGTCAGCTAACCTGATCCAGACAAGGTAAGGTATACCAAACTGTCTTAAGGAGAATCTTATGCTTTCCGCACTGTTCCTCGTGTTCGCACTTGTGCATCTGGCTCTATGGATATGGGGCTGGCGCGCATGGGCTCGCAATGGCCGCCCTCAGGCGCTGTTTCTCATTTTGTTTGGCGGTACCCTGTTGTGGTACGACAACGCGCGTATTGGTTTGGGGCGCTTCATCGGCCAGGGCGAATTGCTGGAGGCTTTAACGGTGCCGGCGTTCGCATGGCACTGGACAATGCTGCCGCTGCTGATCATTGCGGCAGGCATAATCGCCCGGCGGGCAGGGCTGGGATGGGCCCAAAGCAAGCTCTCCATGGGCGCATTCTGTGTTGTTGCATCAGCACTGATCGCGCTTGATGTGCCCAAGATATTTGATTTTGATCTGTATCCCACCTGTGTGGCCGATACAGTGAGGTATTCGACCAATGTTGGCCCGGACGCACTGTGTTCCCCCGATGATCAGGTCGTGACGGGTGGTCCGGGCGCCGCGTTGGTGGCTATTCTCACCAATGTGATCGTGTTGCTCGTGGGCATAGCGCTATGGATACAGGCGGGGTGGAAATGGCTGGCGCTCGGAGCCGGCGCCATGTTTGTTGCAGCGGGTGCATTTGGGGGTTCTTACTGGTCACTGCCAATTGCTAACTTTGGTGAAATACTGATCACGCTCGCTCTGATTGCGTCAGCGCTGCGCTTTTCGAAGAACCCGCTGTAAATAAGCGCTCTTAGATCATGTGCCGCGTGATGACGCATAACAAGTTGGGGCAATCCGCTCGTCATCCGGAGACTGCTGATGTACTACATAGTTGAAACCGATAAATCATTCGATCAGGCATCTGAGGATCTTGGGGCCGCTGTTAAACGCCATGGCTTCGGCGTACTGCATATTCACGACCTGGGCGCGACATTGCGGAGCAAGGGAATACATTTTGATGAGCAATGCCGGGTTTTTGAAGTTTGTAATCCTGCTCAGGCCGCGAAAGTACTGTCTGCCGATATGCGCCTGAACATGGCATTGCCATGTCGAATATCCGTTTTTACGGAGAATGGCAAAACACAGATTGGCTTAATAAAGCCAGCGCAAATGCTTGCGTCGCTGTCCGAAGACGAAGAGCTGGCGCGAGTAGCTCAAGAGGTTGAAGCCAAAACTATCGAAATGGTTGACGATGCCAAATAGTGAATCATCACGCATCGTAGCGCGGGGCTGCTGAGGGTGGGATAAATTGCGAGCCCCCACACGGGCCCGGTTCATCGCGATGCCGGCTATTGGCCAACGGCGTCCATTCATTAAGTTTGTCCAGAGAAGTTCATGACCGTATTTATCATTGCTGTTTCCGTCGCTTTAGTGGTGTCTTTTACATGCTCTATTTTTGAGTCGGTGCTGTTGTCCATCAACCAGGCTCAGGTACAGGGGCTGGTGCGCGACGGTAAGCGTGCCGGGAATTTGCTGGCGGAATTCAAACGTCAAATTGATATACCCATCGCGGCGATATTGATTGTTAATACCATTGCTCACACTATCGGTTCGGCCGTAGCGGGAGCCAGTTATGCGGATGCTTTCAATGCCGAGACATTATGGATATTCACCATTGTTTTCACGACCGCGGTGCTGTTGTTAACGGAGATTATTCCTAAGACCTTGGGCGTCACTTACGCACTGCGTTTGGCAACCCCCGTTGCGTTGGGCATCAAAGCGCTGATTATTGTGCTGCGACCGCTGGTGCTTGTCAGTGAGAAAATCTCGCGGGCGCTGCGTGGCAGCCATGAAGTGCCCGTTACATCGGTCGAAGAGATCCGCTTGCTGGCTGCGCTTGGCCGCAGCGCCGGGGTCGTGGGGATGCACACCGCCAGCATCATAGAAGGAGCTACGCATCTGCGCCAACTCAATGTTCGTGATGTGTTATTGCCACGTGGTGATGTTGTCTACTTGTCGGGGCAGCAAACCCGAAACGAAGCACTGGCAATTTTGCAGAGTTCCGGGCACAGCCGCTTTCCGTTTACAGCCACCGGTGAGCTCGACCAGGTGGCCGGTGTTGTGCTGGCTAAGCAGCTCATGACCTGGTTGCTCGCACACCCTGATCGGGAAATCGTTTGGGACGAGGTTACGCGTGACCACCTGACCGTGCCGGAGTCGATGGCTCTGCCGACGCTGCTGCGAACGTTCAAGGAATCCAGACGGCATCTGGCGATTGTGGTGGACGAGTACGGCGGTGTCTGCGGCATTGTTACACTCGAAGACATACTGGAAGAGCTGGTCGGTGAGATCATAGACGAGCATGATAAGCCCAGCGAAGATATGTCGTGTCTCCCGGACGGTTCACTAAAGGTCGCGGGCGATGTCGATTTACGCAGACTGTGTCGCTATTTGGAGTTAGAGTGGGAGCCTCACGCGGATGTGACCACGGTCAGCGGATTGCTGATGGAATCGCTGGAGCGGCTGCCTCGTGTTGGTGACCGGGTGTATTGGCGCGGCTATCAAGTCACGGTGTTAAGCATGTCGCGACGGCGACCGGGTTGGGTATCGATTCAGGAATCTGGGGAGTTGCAATGAAAACAGAGCTTCAACAAAAAATCGGCATCGGCGGGATGGTTGCAGCCATCATATTGCTGACGCTAGCGGTTTTCCCGGCGGTTGCGGAAAGCGATAAGGCCGAGACAGCAGCAGCCGACCCGTCGGCGGTTATGTATGCCCAGGCCATGCCGTGGGAAAAGTTTCTCGACGGTGCCCGTGTGCAGCGCGAGGTCTGGCTGAAAAACGCCGGGCGGGAAGCGCCGAGCGATCTGGCGAGTCGTTTCAAACAGGCCGGCGAAGGCCTGCGAATGCTGATCATCACGGCCGACTGGTGCCCCGATTCGGCGAACAGTGTGCCCTACATTGCGACGCTTGCTGCCGCCGCGGGCGTCGAGATCCGGGTGGTCGATTTCAGGACAGGCAAGGCGATCATGGATGCGCATCGCACGCCCGATGGGAGGGCCTCGACGCCGACGGTCATTCTGCTGCGTGAAGAAAAGGAAGTGGCGTCCTGGGTGGAACGACCTGCGTCGTTGCAATGGTGGTTTCTGGACAAGGCCAACGAGCTTGGCGAAGAGGAACTGCTGGAGCGCAAAATGGCATGGTATGAATGGAACCGCGGCGACGACGCCATGACCGAGATTGTGATGCTGGCCGAAAAGACCGCGAAGTATTGAGTTACGTTTACAGTTTTCCACCGGTATCTGACAGTCGGGCTCGAACTCTGATATTGGGGTCGATGCCCGGCAAGGCCTCGCTGCAGGCCTCGCAGTACTACGCGCACCCCCGCAATCTTTTCTGGGCCATGGTCGAGGAGATGTTGGGTATCCCTCGGGACGCTCCTTACCCCGAGCGTTGCGCGGCACTGAAAGACAACGGCGTGGCGCTGTGGGACACGCTGCAAGCGTGCGTCCGGCCAGGCAGCCTGGATGCGAGTATTGACGATTCGAGCATCGTGCCAAATGATTTTTCCGGCTTCCTGAATGAGCACCCGCGTATCCGGCTGATTTGCTTCAACGGCGCCAAGGCGGAGAGCGTATTCGTTAAACGGGTTGCGCCGACGCTGGAGCAAGAGCTCAGCGAGATCCGCCTGCACAGGTTGCCTTCGACCAGCCCTGCAAACGCGTCGATACCGCTTGATGTTAAACGCGATGAATGGCGCATTATTGCTTAGCTGTTTGTATGCATTGGCACGCAGCGCACAAAAAAATGCCCCTGCAGGTGTTCTGCAGGGGCATTGTCGGACGTGTTGGCGGATCGGTTACTTACAGTGAGCCGGTAACGGTCCAGCCTTCGTACCAGAAAGGCGCGGCAGCATCCGGATCGACAGCACCGAGATAGTCGGTGTCATCGAGGAATGCATCGTCTGCGGTGCTTTCCAGGTAAGTGGCATTGAATGTCGGCACATCAATCGCAACGCCGTTTGCGGCGGCATCCGTTGCCTGGTAGTTCGCATTAACACCCGGTGCAGCAGCAATCACGCCGGTCGCACCAAGGGTGTCATCCGTGGCGTCTTTACCAAAAGCTGCGCAGTCGGCAATCACGTTGTTGAACACCAGTGCGACCCCGATATTGGCTTCGGCGCCACCGCCGTTAACATCCACACAGGTTGTGATGGTGCCGTTGCCCGCCGCGACCGTACCGATCGAATTCAGCAGGAAGCCGCCGGAAGACGCCTTGAATACCCAGAGCTCATCATTGGTACCGTCACCGATGAAGGTTGCATTGGCGATCGTGGGCTTCGACAGAAAGTCCAGAGTGCCTTCGGTGTCTGCTTCGATGGCGTTACCAGCCGTAGCAGGATCCTGAATGACGAGAACATGCTGAAGATTACCCTGCCAGCCTTCGTCCCAGTCCACCGAATCGTCAAGGTTGCCGGTCAGCACAAAGTACTTGCCGCTGACAGTGCCGCCATAGAACTCTACGCCGTCATCGGAGTTGCTGTTTACCTGTATGTATTCCATCGTTGTGCCTGAGCCGACACCGATCATCGAAATACCGTTGATTTCGTTACCGGTAGAGAACTCGAAGCCACCTTCTGTGACGACAACATAGCGCAGTACTCCGCTTGAGTCAGTGTCCGTGTAGCCGCCGGCGAATCCTGACTCACCTTCGGAGTCGATATTGCACGGATCAACGCCCATGGAGGCCATCGTGCACTCGTTATGTGATGCATAACCGTGCAGGATAAGGCCGCCCCATTCGCCGGAACCGGTCTCACCGGCATCATCCGAACTGAACACGATCGGCTCTGCGGCCGTGCCATTGGCGATGATCTGCGAGCCACGCGTGATAATCAGGTTCGCGAACGAGCCGGTATTGCCGACAATCCACGTACCCGGTTCAACCGTCAGTGTTACATCAAGTACGGGATCACCGTTATCCAGGGTGCCTTCCGTAAGGGACATCAGCTTGTTGCCGTTGCCAACCGTAACCCGGCTCTCCATGAACCAGATGATGTCGTTGGTGAGCGTACGGTCGACCAGAATTTCGGCTGGCAACTGACAAACGTCATTGCCGCCGGCATCAACCGGACGCGCCGAAGCCCACGCAGGGCAATTCTGGGAAATTGTCCCGCTACCGCCACCGCCGGTTCCTCCGGTTACATCAATATCGATGGTCGTATCATCGCCTCCACCGCAGCCATAGATGCTGCCCAGCGCGATCATTGTTGCTGCAAACAGCACTTTGCTTGCTGGTTTCATTGCTTGCTACTCCTACCTTTGCGTTAATGTCTTTATGGTTTGCTTGCTGACTTCCATCCGATCAGAAGTCATAGTTGAGACCGATCTCGAATTCGCGACCGGTTTCGTATACCTGGAACGGCTGACCGCCCTGGGTGAACTCGGTTTCCGAGTCCAGAATGTTGTCCAGCTTGACGCGCAGCTGCCAGTTGTCTGAGAAGAACCACTTGTAACGAAGTCCAAGTTCGAAACGCGGTTCGGAAATGATGTTCGGCAATCCGGAAACGCCCACGTCGACTATGGTTTCGCCGTTTTGGTTCATCAGAAGTGTTACTTCCTGATTGTTTTCTATGTCGTCGTAGCCAAGCACGACGTTAAACGTGTAATCAGGTTGCCCCTGCAGCTTGCGTTTCTCGGTGCCGAGATCGACCTCTGAGTCGATCCAGCTGTAATTGCCGTAGATGAAAAAGGTGCGTGTCAACGAATCGTTAAGGCCAAATTCCTTGCGGCCGTCGATTTCGAACCCGTTTACCGTCGCTTTGTCAGCGTTCTGGAAGGTGCGGGTGTTGCCCGCTGTGCCCGAGGCAGTTACCACAACACGCTCAATGGGGTCGTCCAGATCTTTACTGAATACAGCGATGCTGGCTGAGTCGCGATCGTCCCAGTAATACTCGTAGCGCACGTCGAGGTTCAATGCAGATGACGTCTGCAGCAGCGGATTGCCGCGGACACGAATGTCAAAGTCCGGGTCAAAGAACACCGCGTTGGATGTTTCCTTGAAATCGGGTCGTGATATCGTCTTTGTCAGGGCAAAGCGCAGTTGCTGCTGCTCGCTGAGCAGGATATTCAGGCCCAGGGCGGGCAGAAGTTCGCTCTCGTCGAGGCTCGACCGAACCGGCCCTTGGGCACCCTCGGTCTGGAAAGTGTCCGTTATCTGCTGATAGTCTTCGTAGCGGGCGCCGACGATCAGCTGGTACTTGTCGTTGATCAGCGAGTCCAGCGACACATATGCCGAATTCAAATCGAGTTCGGCTTCGTAGCTGTCGCTGGGAAGTGTTTTGTCGAGGAATGCAAAGCCGGTCGACGTGTCGCCCGTGATGTTGCTGAGCGTCAGGATATCGTCGACCCGGGTGTTCGGCGCGTTGTCTATACCGGGTATGGATGCACCGCCAAAGTAGCCATAGGTCTCGGAGTCAGAATCGCGCTCCCGATGGATGATCTGGCCGCCGACACTAACCGTGGTTTCAGCCCAGTCACTACTGAACGCGCGTTCAAGATCGAGCGAGCCGTCAAAGTTGTCATCAACCAGTTCGTCGTAGCGCTTGGCCAGCTCGGGCACGATCAGGTTGTAGATCCCGTCGTTGCCGCGCAGGTCGAAGCGAACGTCGCGACGGTTCGGGGCATCGCGGGTGGCTCGGCTGCCGGTAACCTGCCAGTTCAGTATCCAGTTTTCATCCTCACCGAGAATGTGATTGCCGGTGAATTGCTGTGAGATAAATTCACGCTCTACCCACTCGATGGTGCTGCGGATGGAGGGCAGCAGTTCGTCGCCGTCGAAGCCGCTGCGAACTTTTGTTCGCCCGCCGCCGATGTGTGAGTAAAGCGTATTGGAGGTGTAACTGCCGTTCCCGACATTCAGGCCGATCGAGAACAGGCCGCTGATGTCGACTTCATTGGAATATTCGTCGAATGCAAAATCGTCGAGGGTGTCACCCTGATTGTCGTAAGTGCGTTCTATGCCCTCGCGCTGGCTCCATTCGTTCTTGTAGTTGGCTGCTGCGAACACACCGAATTCGGCATCACGCCAGTCGAGATCCCACACATCGCCATAGCTCGCGCCGAAACTGATGTCCGGGTTGGCGGTGCGCTTGACGGCATCCCAGTCATCCTTGAGCAGAATGCCGCCGATGCGTTGCAGTTCCTGTTCAATCACCGGTCCTTGCGGCCCAAGAATATCCGTGTACTCGAGAACGTCTGAGATGGCCCTGAGCGGCGAGTTGTCTGAACGCTCACCGTCGTCGTAACCCGCCCAGTCAAAATCCGCGCGAATCGGATCCGCCCAGACGTCCCGACCGGTCAGGCTGGAGGTGCCGCCCACCGAAAAGTTGAACTGGCCACCGCCGTCTGCCGGGAACGTCCGGGTGTTTATTACCAGGTTGCCGCCCGTGCTTTCACCGGGCATGGAGGCGACAAAGGTCTTTTTAACGTCGAGTTGGTTAACGATATTGGTGGGGAACAAATCCAGTGGCACGGTGCGTTTTACCGGGTCGGTCGAGGGTAGGGTGGCGCCGTTCAGCGTGGTGGTGATGTAGCGCCCGCCCAGACCACGGATAAAGATGAACCGGTCATCGACGACGGTGACGGCGGGTATGCGTACCACCGATGCGGCCACGTCTGAATCACCGAAGCGGGCGAGTTCGCCAATACCCAGCATATCGACGACGCCTTGCGAGTAGCGCTCGCTCTCGCCCAGAGCTACAGGGTTGTATTTCGCGACCGCAACGATTTCCTCAACACTGGGGCGCTGAATATCGAGGCCGAGATCGGTCACGCCGCCGCGGAGCGTGAAATTTGCACCACGCTGTACGTTGGCGACAACGCGGATGTTGTCAATGTCCTGTTCGCCCAGGTCGGGGTCTAGCACCGCAAATGTGTAAATGCCGCGGGGCAGAACCAGCTGGTAGTTGCCGTCGGCATCGGTCGTCGTCGTTATCTGCGTTCGGCGAACCACGACACGGGTATTGGCGACCGGTGCGCCGTTGCTGGTTGTTATGCGGCCGAGAACGGTGCCGGTTGCGGCTTCGGCCCGCACTTCGGCTGTTTCGTTCTTGAAGTGTTGCTCAATACGCACGCGCGGCCGGTCCAGGCCCAGCAGCAGCACGCTGATATCAACGTACTGACCGGCGGCCGAGTCAAAACGAAAGGTATGCAGCGTGTCACCGTTGTCGCGAATCTGAACGCTGTGTGCACCGGGGGTCAGTTCGAAGAACACGCCACCGTCACCGCCGACCTGCTTTTCTTCACCGCCATCGAACTGGACGGTAAGGCCTTCAGCCGGGTTTCTGTCCCTGAATACATACAGCGCCAGTTCGCCGTTGGCCAGCGCGCTGCCGGCGAGCAGCATGAGACAAAATGCTGCAGTCAGCATGGAAAAAGTTCTAGTCATTGCTTCCTCGTACCTGTAACCGGGTTCGCAGCGCATTCGTGCTGCGTCACGCATGTGTTGGGCCGGTATTACAGGGAATAAATATTTCAGGAATGTGAAGTTAATGTCACAAATTGGCGACACGGCCTTCATGTGCGGGCTAAGCTGCGTGACGCCGGGCTTACGCGGTCAGCCACTATGGGGCCGATAGGTCGGTCAGCACGGGCTCAGCTTTTAGGTACAATTGATCAACAAGTGGCTACGTTTATGAATAAGAAATATTTCGGTACTGCTCTGCTGATGGCTGCATTGTCGGGTTGCAGTCAGGCGCCGCGCACGCACGATGAGCTTTTCACGGTCGATACGCACGTGGACATTTTGCGTATAGATGAGGCAGGGGACAGGGACTATCTCGACTTGCCGGACGTGCAGGTCGATTTGCGAAAAATGGAGGCGGGCGGGCTGGATGCTGTCTTTTTCATTTTGTTCTCGCAGCAGAACGAGCTGACCGTTGAGGGTTACGCGGCTGCAAAAGTAGAGGCACTGGCGCGTTATGGGACTATCCGGCGCATGCTGGACATGCATCCCGATCGTATTGAGCTGGCTCGCAGTGTCGCCGATGCCCGGCGTATTCATCGCTCCGGCAGGCAGGTTGCGTTCCTGGGCATGGAGAACGGCTTTCCGCTGGCGACCGATCCCGCTAACTTGCAAGAGTACTTTGATCTGGGCGTGCGCTATCTGGGCATCATGCACATGGGTCACAACGAGCTCGGGGATTCCGCTGATCCCAGCCGCGAGCGCCGCGAGAAAGAAATTCGCCACGGTGGTCTGACTGATGCCGGGCGCGCCATGGTCGCTGAAGCGAATCGTCTGGGCATCATGGTTGACGTATCGCATGCGCACCGTGATACCGCCATCGAGCTTGCACAGATTTCAAGGGCCCCTGTAATTGCCTCGCATTCCGCAGTGCGCGCGCTCAACGATATTCCGCGCAACATGGACGATGATCAGCTCAAAGCCGTGCAGGCATCCGGCGGCGTGGTGCAGGTAGTGGCGTTTAACAGCCACTTAAAGAAGAATCCGGCCGAGCGCCTGCCGGCCTTGTTGAAAATGTTTCGTGAACTCGGCCTGACGCAAGGGATGCCCGACGTGGATGCGATGGAACCGGAGATCCGTGAAAAATACCTCGCCGGTTATGCAGAGATTGACGCTAAATACCCCAAAGTGACGGCTACCGTTGCAGATTTTGTGGATCATATCGATTACGCGGTACAACTGATCGGCATCGATCACGTTGGCATCGCGTCCGATTTCGGCGGCGGCGGCGGCGTGGAAGGGTGGCAGAACGCGGCCGAGACACCGAACGTCACGCGCGAACTGGTGGCCCGTGGCTACAGTTGGAAAGACATACAAAAGTTGTGGGGCGGTAACCTGCTGCGGGTGCTGGACGACGTGCAGCGCGCAGCCCAGAAGGTTCAGAGGGTTGATGAAGCACGGTAGCCATCATTCGTACCTGCGGACCTGCATTCAAACCATACGCGCACCGTTCTTATTGCTAACGCTGGTCTGCGTATTTCTCGGCGTGGCAACGGCGCTCGCGTCTGGCTACAACATCAGTTCAGTGGATATTGTTCTGGTGCTGACAGGGGCGTTGGGCGCGCATATTTCTGTGAACGTTTTCAATGAATACCTGGATTGCAAAAGCGGGTTGGATGCCCTGACCACACGGACACCTTTCAGCGGCGGCAGCGGCGCGCTGGTTCAGCACCCGGACGCGCTGGGCGGCGCATTGTATCTGGCTATTGGGGCGCTCACCGTAACCGTGCTCACCGGGCTGTATTTTGTGTTCAGTGGGGCGTTGTTGCTGCTGCCGATCGGTGCTGTTGGCATTGCGATTGTGCTGACCTACACCCCATGGCTGAACCGGCTGCCATGGCTTTGTCTGCTCGCGCCGGGGCTGGCATTTGGACCCTTGATGGTGGTTGGCACCCATGTTGCATTGACGGGTGAATACACTGCGTTGGTCCTGCTGGCATCGTTACTACCCTTTTTTCTGACCAATAATCTGCTGCTGCTGAACCAGTATCCGGACATGTACCCGGATCGGAGCGCCGGGCGCAAGACTTTCCCGGTGGTGTACGGCATTCACAACAGTTCAAGAGCTTACGGTTTGTTTCTGTTCCTGGCAGGCATTACGGTCCTGGCCGGCATTCGGCTCGAACTGTTGCCCGTGTTGAGCAGCGTTTGCCTTGTTGCGCTGATCGCCGGAGTACCGGCGGTTACGGGTGCCACAAAATACGCACAATCGGCTGTCCAAATCACGCCCTTTCTGGCGATCAATGTTGCGGTGGCGCTGCTGACCCCGCTGCTGCTTGGACTGTCGGTTCTGCTTGCCTAGAAGCCGGGTTCGGGGCTCATGCAATGAGGGGTATACTCGGCCGAAATGGACAAAAAAGATTACTACGTTCAACTTGAACGCCTGCAGATTGAACTCAGCAAGTTGCAGGATTGGGTCACCGACACCGGCTATCGTGCGGTGGTGCTGTTTGAGGGGCGCGACACCGCAGGTAAAGGCGGTACCATCCGCGCGTTAACCGAGAAGCTCAGCCCGCGCGTGTTTCGCACAGTGGCCTTGCCCAAGCCGTCCGACCGGCAGCAAACGCAGTGGTATTTTCAGCGCTACGTTGAGCACTTGCCGGCTGCCGGCGAGGTCGTGCTGTTTGACCGCAGCTGGTACAACCGTGCCGGTGTTGAAGTGGTGATGGGTTTTTGTACTGAACAGCAACGCGACGATTTCCTGGCAGTCTGCCCGGGCTTTGAGCAGGAGCTGGTACGCGACGGCATTAACCTGGTGAAGTATTGGCTGGAAGTCAGCAGCAGCGAGCAGAAAAAGCGCCTGCAGGAGCGCATTGATGAGCGCGTAAAAAACTGGAAGTTCAGTGGCATGGATATCGAGGCGCGCCGGCGCTGGTACGATTATTCACGGGCGCGCGACATCATGATGGGTGCCACCGATACAGAACTGAATCCGTGGCATATCGTTAACGCAGACGACCAGCGCGCGGCGCGACTGAATTGTCTGTCGCACCTGTTGAGTGTGATTCCTTATCACGACACCGGCACCGACCCGATTGAATTGCCGCCGCGAGGTAAAGACAATCAATACGACGATCAGGCCACCATGCAGAATCGCCGTTATGTCCTGGAACATTTCAAATAAAGGAGAACAGCAATGTCTAACGAAGGCTATCACGAGCCCATTAACGAACTCTCGGATGAAACGCGCGACATGCACCGGGCAATCACTTCATTGATGGAAGAGCTGGAAGCAGTTGACTGGTACAACCAGCGCGTTGATGCCTGCAAGGATAAAGAACTCAGGGCCATTCTTGCGCATAACCGCGATGAAGAGAAAGAACACGCCGCGATGACCCTTGAGTGGATTCGTCGCAAGGACCCGTCATTTGACAAAGAACTGAAGGATTACCTGTTTACGGACAAAACTATCGCCCATGAGTAGGCTCTGATAACTAGGCTGAGTAAGGGTTTCAGCTAATATGTCGGTTTATGTGGCTCTGGGGCCTTTTAATGGCTAAAATTCGCCGTCGCAAACAGCGGCCAACCGAACGGGTGAATTCGGATATTTCTAATTTCACCAAGAGTATGAGTAAACAACATGAGTAAAGGTACAGTTAAGTGGTTCAATGCCGATAAAGGCTTTGGTTTTATTACACCCGAAGATGGCGGCAAAGATCTTTTTGTTCATCATTCGCAGATTCAGAGTGGCGGCGGTTTCGCGACGCTCAACGATGGACAGGCTGTAGAATACGAAGCAGGCGAAGGCCAGAAAGGCCCGGTTGCCAATAACGTTGTAGCTGTCTAAGCGACAACGCGAACCAAATGACAACGTGCTGTTCGGGCTGCAGTTTTCTGCGCCCGGCAGCACCGCGTTATACCGGCAGGAACCCGATCGGCGTATAGCTATGTTCCGGTAACACTGCCGCAAGATCATTATTCCCCAGTTGGCGCACCAGCACTTCTGCAAGCGCATCGCGATAGTTCAGCGTGTGCATCAGGTCGCGACCTTCAAATAAATTAGCCGGTGCCAGACCCGGCCATCCGCTGCCGAGATAAATTCCCCCGCTGACGTCCGGGCCGACCGCGAACCATGCAGATGCATTGCCGTGATCGGTGCCACCGCTGGCATTTTCTTTTGCTGTGCGCCCGAACTCAGTCATCGTCAGAATAACGACGTCCGACATCAGTGCGCCCAGATCGGTGTACAAGGCGGCAATGGAGTTGCCGAAATCCTGCAGTAACTTGTAGTGGTCTGTGCCGGGCATGGCGCCGCCCTGATTGTCATGCGTGTCGAACAGATGGCGTGTCAACGCCGCGATCTCCAGCCCCACGCCTTCTTTAATGAGTTGCGCGGTTTGTTTCATGGCTGTGCCGAGACTGGAATTCGGATAGATCGCGCCGTTGGCGGGAACGTAGCCGGCGAAATCAATGCCCTGCACAACCGCGATATCATCAATCACCACCCGGCCAAAGTCGTGCACCAGTTGCGCATAGACCCGTGACGCATCCGGAGCCTGGTCATAGACGGCAGAAAGCCGCTGTAACATTTGCGTCTCTTCAGCAGGCGGCAAGCCTAACCCGAACTGAGTGATGTCGCCGAACGCGGAAACCACCGCCGGCCCCCGGAGTGAATCCGCCATGCTGGCATCTTCACCGTGGGCGAAGCTCACCGCGCGCAGGCCACCCGCTCCCGGCTGGCTGACGAGGTGGCGATTCAACCAGCCGTCGCTAAGGCTCACTGAGCCCGGTGCCGTCTGCATCAGGAATTGCGCATCGAAGTGTGACCGGCTGGCGTTGTCGTAATGGACGGCCGGCATAATGGCCATATCGCCCGCTGCGTATATGGGCTCCAGCGCCGCCAGAGCCGGGTGCAGCCCGAAAAAACCGTCCAGGTTGAGCGCCGCGTTAGCGCCACCGCCGGGCGGTGCAACGCCCAGCGTCGGACGATGCACGTAGTAGTCGTCATCGCCATACGGCACCACGGTATTCAACCCGTCGTTACCGCCCTTTTGAAACAGCACGATCAGTGTTTTCCCCGACGCGGCGCGGGCCACGCGGAAACGTGGCCGGAACGGGTTGTCAAACACCAGCGAACCGGCCGCGACATAGCTTGCGCCGAGTTTTGCCAGAAAGTCGCGTCGTTTCATGTGCCTGATTCCGTAAGCGCTGATTTCATCGTTATTGATAGTTGTAGGCGGGATAACTCAACACCGTGCCGATCAGTCGACGCAGTTTCTCATCCGCATCGGCGGCACCGATGCTGAACGGCACGGTGCCGTTATCGGTGAGCGTGCCCAGAGCCGTCTGCCACTCGATGTCCGTTACGTTGTCGTCAATCACCAGATTAAACAGATAGCCGACAATGCCTTCATCGGTTTCATAGCCCTTCGCAGGGAAGAAGCTGAGCGGTTCAATGTTCACGCCGGGTCCACCGACCTCGTTGAAGGCAATTTGATTGGCGAACTTCATACGCTCGACAACGATGTTTGAACTGATCCAGTCTTCTGCGATCTCGGAATACCCGGTGGGAATGTGATTTTCAAACAGCGGCATGCCCATGTGTGCAACCGGATGGCCAAGATCGTCGAGCGCACCTTGTGCCTGCAATTGTCTTACGGTGCTGACAGCAAACTCGAAGGGCGTCTTTATTTTGCTGTGGTATTCGTCGGGGTCGGAAAACTCGGGCGAGTTCAGTATCAGCGTAAGCACCTGGGCGATCTGGTCAGGTGCCGCGCTCGCCGCGAGAAAAGTGCCAGAGCACTGCTCGGTCAGCGATATCGGCGGGGCATCGCTGATCAACAGGGCAATAAGCTTTTCGCAGATGAAACCGGCGGTGGAAGGGTGGGTGGCAACGATGTCCAGCACCTGACTGCCGTCTGCCAGGCCGCCGGAAACAAGCTCCTGTCCCAGCACCATTTTGGGCAGTTCGTCATGATCGACGGGGTCAAACAGGAACGCGTGGCTGGCCACGGTCCAGCCAGTGAAGGCGCGGGCAACGTCGTCCACGTCTGCCTGGGTATAGCCGCCGTCCACGCTCATGGTGTGCAGTTCCATCAGCTCACGGGCGTAGTTTTCGTTCGGGTCGGTCGCAACGCTGGAAGCGCCGTTCAGGTAGTACAGCATCGCCGGGCTTTTGGCGCTGATCTCCAGCAGCTGCCGGAAATTGCCCAGTGCGTGAACGCGGAACAATGCATTCTCCCTAAGTTCGTACTGAACATTCTCGTGCGCGTGTATATCGGTGTTGAAATGGTTGTCCCAGAACAGCGTCATGACTTCGCGCAATTGCCGCCTGCTGTAGGCCGCATGCAAAAATACATACTGCTGCAGCTCCTGCAGCGTTGCCGGGATGAAGCCGGCCATCATGGCATCGAAAGCTGAATCGTCTATCCCTGCCGGGTTCAGCTGTTGCGCGATGAATGCGGGCGCACCCATTGATTCGACTACGTCAAGCAGCGGCGGTGTCGCGCCGAAAGTAATGCGATTGATGGCGTGTCGGGCAGCACGGTCAATCGGGACAACATCAAGGTTGATGTTGATACTGTCGGTCTGGCCGGCACCATCAATGGCACTTAAAGATACCGTGACGGTTTCGCCGAGACTGATATGAGCCGGAAACACCATCAGGCTCCAGTTGCCACTGCCGTTCGCGATCGCGAGCGGCCTGTTGTTGACGGTGATACCTAGCAGCGGATCCGACACAGTGGCATTAAATCCGCTGATGCCGAAATCATCGGTGACGGTGCCGGACAGCAGGAACCCGCCGGCTGAGACGTCTTCATTGGCAAGGTGCGAGCTGATGCTAATCACGGGGGCATTATTCGCGCCCACCGCCACGGTGAAATTGCGCGTGATATCCAGGCCCCCGCTGTCCGTCGCGGTGACTGCAATGTCATGGCTGGTCGCGAGCGCGGAATTGAGCAGCGCGGTGTCCAGCACGAGTAATTCGTTTCCCGCCAGCCCGCCGAGGGTGAACCGTCCGCCCGCATCGTCATCGAGCACGTAACTATGTGTGTCGCCGTTATCGGCATCGTCGGTGCTAAGGGTGCCGATGCTGCTGCCGTTGAGGATGCCGTCGAAAACCTGATTGTTACTGAGCGTGATATCGGTGGGCGGCTGGTTTACTTCTGACACCGTCAGTGTGAACGTCTCTTGATCGTTCAGCGGCGGGAAGCTGTTGTCCGTGACCTGGACGGTGATGTCGTAGGTGCCAAAATCGTTCGGCCCCGGGTTGACCTGTATGGTTGCGGTACCCGGGCCGGTGTTGCTCAGGACGGCGAAGGCCGGCAGGCCGGATGCGCTGAAGGTCAGCGGGTCGTCATTGAGGTCAGACGCACTGAGGTTGATCGTTAACGAGCCGTTTTCCCCCACCGATTGCGGCCCGATTAACGCCAGTTCGGGGGCGACATTGGCCGGCCCGCTGAACATGGTGACCGCCAGAAACATCGGCGTCCCCGCGGAGTTCATGCTGTCGATCTCGGCCTTGATGTTGTCATCGGTCTGCAAGCGAAAACCGTAATTCGGGCGCGTGCCGTCATACCAGTCCTGCACGATGCCGGTGACGTCAACGGCAACCACGTTGCCGGCGTCGGCCAGCGTTAACGGGATGCTGATGGCGGTGTTTGAGTACGCAGGTTGATTGCCGCCGGTGGTGTTCGCTTCCGACCAGGCTTCATCAATGATTTGCAGATTAATGGCGCCCGGGTTCTTCAGGCTGTTCAGCCGGAGGCGCAGACTTGCGCTGCTAACCGCTGTGCCGGTCAATGACGATAAATCGAACTGCGCCAGCCCGGACTTGGGCCCGTAGTTGTGCACCAGCACGTCACTGTTCGAACCAAAGTTGGTAGTGGGCTGCAGATCGTTGACGTAACTGTCCTGAGTCACGTTCAGCGTGACCGGCGGTGCGCCGCCGGCTGCAGTAACGGTGATCGTGATGGTTTCTGCTGTGGTTATAGACGGGTTATCTGCATCAATGGCCGTGAAGGTTACCGTGGTGTAGTTGCCCACATCCGCTGCCGTGGGAGTCCATGAAAACGTGCCGCTGGCGCCGGTGGCGACAAAACTCGCCGATGTCGCAAAGCCGGGCAGGTTGTCCGCCTGCAGGCTCGGAATGGTGTCATCGATATCGGTTGCGCTGACCGTGAACTCCAGCAGCTGTCCGGCCGTGACCGTGCGGGCTCCCACCGGTGCCAGTTCCGGCGGCTCGTTCGGTGGCCCGGCTGTGGTGGTGACAACCAGTTGCATCGGTGTGCCGGAAGACTCCCGACTGTCAATCTCCGCCTTGATACTGTCCTCGGTTTCCAGGCGGATGCCGTAGTTGGGTTGCGAACCGTTTACCCAGCCTTGCACGATGGCCGTTACGTCAGCGGACACAATCGTGCCGGCATCGGCCGCCGTTACCGGCACTGACTGCACCGTGCCGATGTGCAAAGGTTGGTTGCCGTAAGTAACGGTTGCTTCAGACCAGCTTTGTTCAAGTAACTGCAGGTTAATAGTGCCGGCACTTCTGATCGAGCGCAGGCCCATGCGCAGCTCGGCAGAGGTCACGTTCGCGCCAGATAACGACGCAACATCGAACTGCGCAAGCCCGATTTTCGGGCCGTAGTTGTGGATCACCAGTGTGTTGTTGGCGCCAAAGTTGTTGCCCGCCTGCAGGCCGATGATGAAACTGTCCTGCACCACGTCCAGCGTGGTTACGGGTTCCGGCGGGGGCGGGGGGCCACTGTCGATGGTGACCAGCAATTCCATCGGGGTGCCAGCCGAGTTCAGGCTGTCGATCTCTGCCTTGAGGTCATCGTCAGTCTGCAGGCGCAAGCCATGATTGCTTTGCGAGCCGTTTGTCCAGTTCTGCACAATTGCGGTGACATCCACCGATACAACATTGCCCACATCCGCCATGGTGACCGGAATCACGAGCACCGTGGCCCCGTGCGTTGGCTGATTACCGGCGGTGACGGTGCTTTCCGACCACGCCTGGGTGATTAGTTGCAGGTTGATTGAGCCCGGGTTTTTCAGGTTGTTCAGGCGAAAGCGCAGACGCGCATCACTGATGGTTTCGCCGGCGAGCGCGGCGAGGTCGAACCGTGCCAGACCGATCTTGGGCCCGTAGTTGTGCACAACAATATCGACGCTGTTCCCGAAGTTAGTGTTGAGCTGGTTTTCATTTATGTAAGCATCCTGCTCGACCGTCAGGGCCTGGGGGCTCTGGGCAAAAGCCACGGACGTCATTAACCAAACAACGCAGCAAAGAATGAAAGCTATAGGAAATCGGGACAGATGCATTTTTACCTTGCCGCTCTTTAAAGTGCACTAAGTCCCTGTGCTGGCGGTTTAGTGTTAGATTCTATGCCATCCGGGCCGCTGAAACGAATAGCCGCGGAACGCGCCGTCCTCGCCGGGCACAAGCGATTATGTAAATTGTCTCGCCTGCCTCGCCCACTTAGGCAAAGCTGGCAAAAGCGGTGCGGGTGAGGTTTTCGTTGCCATCGGTGGTTATATGCAGGTTGTCTTCGATGCGAATGCCGCCGTAAGGCCTTAATTGATCAACCCGCGGCCAGTTGATCATGGCTGATGCGGGTTTCTGTTTGAGATCCGCAAGCAGGGAATCAATGAAGTAAATGCCGGGTTCGATGGTCAGAACGTTGCCCGGTGCCAGCGTGCGTGTCAGCCGCAGGTGCTTGTCTTCGTCGGGCCTGACTTTTTCACCCGGCTGGCGCCGTGTGTAGAGCGCACCCACGTCGTGCACATTCAGCCCCAGAAAATGCCCGAGGCCGTGCGGAAAAAAGCTGCGTGACAGACCGGCTTCGTGCGCGGCTTCAAGCGTCGCGTTAATGAAGCCGATTTCTATCAGCAAGGCCGTAATCGCAAGATGCGCCGCGTGATGCAGCTCGCGATAATCCACGCTCGGCAGTGCTGCATCACACAAGCCACGCTGCAGTTCATGCATGGCCTCGATCAGTGAGCCGAATTCGGCGTCGTCCGAGTGGCTGCGCGTGATGTCGGCCGCATAGCCGTTAACCGCGTGTCCGGCATCGATCAGCAGGCTGAGGTTTTGTTCGCGGACTCGATCAAGGCGCTGATAGTGGAGCGTTGCGGCGTGTTCATTCAACGCAACGATGGCGGGGTAGGGCATTTCGTCATCGGTTGCATTGCAGGCGGCCCTAAACGCCAGTTGAATCTCATATTCACTGCCGCCGCCCCTGAAGCACTGTTCGGCGGCCAGGTGGCCCTGCACACCGATCGCGCTTGCTGCTTTCAGGTTGGCGATTTCCCAGGGTGTTTTTATTGTTCGGTATTCATTGAGTATCTCGATTAGTTCGGGCGGGTTAACGGCCTCGATACCAAAGCTGTCATCCGCTGACAGTGTTTCGCCGATAAATGCCGTGGTCGCGCTCGACCCCCGGATCGCTCCGGCCAGCGATTTGGTTATCGCGTCCCGGCTGCTGAGGCTGATAATTTCCAGACCGCTTTGCATCAGTAGTTCGGGCACCGGCGGAATACGATGCCAGTAATCCACCGGCGCATGCACCAACAGACGCGGCGTTTTACCGTGCTGGATCAGCAATGCCGAGCCCGGGTGCTCCGACAGCGGGCCCCATTGCAGCAGATAGGGATTGGCTTTGTAGGGCAAATGCTGATCGTCGAGAAAAATTCCGTGTGGACGGCCGGCGCCGACGACAAGAGCTGTGCGCCCGCTTCTTTCGAGCGCATCGTCATAGCGTCTGCACATCTCGGCAATGTGTTCGCTATAGTAGTGCAGACTGTTCAGGCCGTTACTCGACATGAGCAGACTATAAACCAATGAGGGTCAGGCGATGAGAGCAGAGCGCGGATTATTAATGACGGCTATTCGGGTGTTGTTTGCAACAGCCGGCCTGCTGGCGGCCGGCATTGTGGCCGCAGCCGAACCGGTGCAGGTGCAAATCGACAGTGGTGATCTTGAAGGCGTTGCCGAAGACGGCATCATGCGATTTCTGGGGGTGCCCTATGCCGCTGCGCCGGCGGGTGAGCTGCGCTGGCGCCCGCCGCAACCCGCTCAGCCGTGGGAAGGCATCAGAGCCGCAACAGCCGCGGGCCATGCGTGCCCGCAACCCACCGGCAAATACAAGGCGGCGTGGGTTAACGATGCCATTGCTGCGGCCGGCATTGATGAGGATTGTCTGAACCTGAACATCTGGGCGCCGGCAGATCGCAGCCGGCCGCTGCCGGTCATGTTCTATATTCACGGTGGCAACATGCAGTACGGCGCAAATGCCATGCCGCTTTATGACGGCACAGTGCTGGCCCGTGAAGACGTGGTGGTGGTTTTTATTAATTACCGCTTGGGCTACTTCGGTCGTTTTGCACACCCTGCACTCAGTCGGCTGCAAGCTGATGAGCCGCTGGCCAACTACGGTCTTCTTGATCAGATTGCGGCGCTGGAATGGGTGCACCGAAACATCAGCAGTTTTGGCGGCGACCCCAACAACGTCACGATATTCGGCCACTCGGCAGGTGGCGTGTCGGTCAACTATTTAATGGCGACACCGCAATCGAAAGGGCTGTTTCATAAAGCCATTGCTCAGGGCAGCGGCGTTCTGATTGACCGGACCATGCATTATCGTAAGACGGCACCCAGCGGTGCCACCGGCAAATCGAGTGAACAGGTCGGCGCTGAGCTTGCAGAACATTTCGGCATCATCCAGGGGAGCGATGCGGAGATTGTTGCGGCTTTGCGTGCGTTGTCGTGGCAGGACATCATCGAGTATCAGAATTCCGGCCAGATCCCGTTTAACCCGGTGGTGGACGGCCGGGTTGTCACCGACGACCTTGCGAAAGTATTCGAGCGCGGCGAGCAGCATGACGTGCCGTATATAGGCGGTGCCAACAGCTGGGAATGGAACCAGATCGCCAATATCCCGCTGATCGGGAAGTGGTTTCTCGGTGGTGCGATGATCGATGGCATGTCCGATGCAGACCTTGCCATGTTCGATGACCAGTGGACGCGGATTGGCCTTTCGCAGCGCTGGTTTGGGGAAGGTCTGTTCTGGTCGTCCACGCGTTATCTGGGCAAGCAAATGGCGAACGTCAGCTCGCCGGCGTGGATATATCGGGTGGATTATCAGCAGACGGCTGTTCGCGGCGAGTTTCCGGGTTCAGTTCACGGGCTGGAAATGCCCTATGTGTTCGGGCAGATAAAAGAGCATCCGGAGTATCAGCGGCCTCCGGAAGCCGCGGCGTTTCCTCCCAGCGAAGAAGATCTGGCCTGGGGTGATACGGTGCGCGGCTATTGGCTGAACATGGCCAAGCACGGCAACCCCAACGGCGACTTCAAGGGGAAGGCATTGCCATCATGGCCGGAGTACCGGCCCGAGTCGGATGTAACGCTGGTCATGGGAACGGAGTTCAAGCCCGTCGCGGGATTGAACAAAGAGGTGCTGGATCAACTTGAGCACCGGGCCATGGAGCGTCGCAAGGCATACGATGCGCTATGATTGCGCCCCACTATGACTAAGCCTACGTTCAGACAAACTGTACTCACCGGCATCACGACGACCGGTATCCCGCACCTCGGCAATTATGTCGGCGCCATTCGTCCTGCCATTGAGGCCAGTCATTCTGATGATGTGCGTTCGTTTTATTTTCTGGCCGACTATCACGCGCTGGTAAAAAATCGTGATCCGGCAAGATTGCGTGAGTCCAGCCTGGCGGTGGCAGCAACCTGGCTGGCATTGGGTCTGGATACCGACCGCGCCGTGTTTTATCGGCAGTCAGACATTCCGGAGATACCGGAGCTGAGCTGGATTATCAGCAGTGTCACGGCCAAGGGTTTGATGAACCGCGCCCATGCCTATAAGGCAGCGGTGCAGGAAAATGAAGACAGCGGCTCCAATGATCCGGACAAAGGCATCACAATGGCACTGTTTGGGTACCCGGTGTTGATGGCCGCTGACATCCTGATGTTCAGTGCGCACAAAGTGCCGGTGGGCCGTGATCAGATCCAGCACGTGGAAATGGCCCGCGACATCGCGCAGCGTTTCAACCACATCTACGGCGATACCTTCGTGATCCCGGAAGCAGTGGTGGGTGACGATACGGCTGTTTTGACAGGCCTTGATGGTCGCAAGATGAGCAAAAGCTACGACAACACCATCCCGCTGTTCGAGCCGGCGAAAAAACTGCGCAAGCTGGTCATGAAGATCAAAACCAATTCGCTCGAACCGGGCGAGCCGAAGGATCCGGACGATTGCACGCTGTTCGATATCTACCAGGCTTTTGCGACGGCGGATGAAACAGCGGCCTATCGCAAAAAACTCGAAGCCGGTATGAGCTGGGGTGATGCCAAGCAGGAATTATTTGAGTATCTGGATGTCCACCTCGAAGGGCCGCGCGGCGAATACGAGAAGCTCACCAGCGATCCCGCGTACGTTGAGGCGGTGCTCAAAGCGGGCGCAGAAAAGGCGCGCGAGCATTCCGTCGCGCTGATTAAGCGGGTGCGTGAGGCCGTTGGGATTGCCGCGTTAGGCTGAAGGGGTTAACGGGGCGGGTTTTTACTCTGACCCCAAAAATTACTCTGACCCCAGAGATTCAGGCGCGGGCTTTTTTTCTGCCGGATTTTTTCAGTAACGGTGCCAGGTATGCTCCGGTATAAGAATCCTTGTTTGCGGCGACGTCTTCCGGTGTGCCTATAGCGACGAGCGTGCCGCCGCCGTCGCCACCTTCCGGCCCCAGATCAATGATCCAGTCCGCTGTCTTAATAACGTCGAGGTTGTGTTCGATGACTACCACGGTGTTGCCCTGATCGCGCAGTGTTTGCAGCACGCGCAGTAACTGTTCTATATCGTAAAAGTGCAGTCCCGTTGTGGGTTCGTCCAGCAGGTACAGCGTTTGTCCGGTGGAGCGTTTGGACAGTTCTTTGGCCAGCTTGACGCGCTGTGCTTCGCCGCCGGACAGTGTTGTGGCGCTCTGGCCCAGGCGAACATAACTCAAGCCGACGTCCAGTAAGGTTTGCAGTTTACGCGCGATTACCGGCACGTTTTTGAACATCGGCAGCGCGTCTTCGACGGTCATGTCGAGCACCTCGCTGATGTTGCGGCCCTTGTATTTAATTTCCAGCGTTTCGCGGTTGTAGCGATCGCCCTTGCAGACATCACACGGTACGTAAACGTCGGGTAGAAAATGCATTTCCACCCGGATCACGCCATCGCCCTGACACGCTTCGCAGCGACCGCCTTTGACGTTAAAACTGAAGCGCCCGGCTTTGTAGCCGCGCGAGCGCGCTTCCTGGGTGCCCGCAAACAGATCGCGTATCGGTGTGAACAGACCGGTGTAAGTAGCGGGATTGGAGCGCGGCGTGCGGCCTATGGGACTTTGGCTGATATCAATAATGCGATCCAGCCGGTTCAGGCCGTCGATGCTGCGGCACGGTGCGCTGGGTTCGCTGCTGCCGTTAATGGCTTCAGCTGCTTTGCGATAGAGCGTGTCATTGATCAGGGTGGATTTGCCGGAGCCTGACACACCCGTCACGCAGGTCATCAGGCCAATCGGTATATCCACATCAAGGTTTTTCAGGTTGTTGCCAGTAGCGCCGCGGATGGCAATCACCTGCCTGGGGTTCATCGGCACGCGCATGGGCGGAACTTCTATGGCACGCCGGCCCGACAAGTACTGGCCGGTCAGCGATGCCGGTTCTTTCATCACCTGTTTGGGCGTTCCCGCGGCCACGATCCGACCGCCATGAACGCCCGCACCGGGGCCGAGGTCCAGCACGTAGTCGGCCGACATGATGGCTTCCTCATCGTGTTCGACCACCATGACGGTGTTACCCAGATCGCGCAGCCGAATCAGGGTATTCAGCAGCCGGGTATTGTCCCGCTGGTGCAGGCCAATGGAGGGTTCATCCAGGATGTACATTACGCCGACCAGCCCCGAGCCAATCTGGCTTGCGAGCCTGATGCGCTGGGCTTCGCCGCCGGACAGTGTTTCTGCGCTGCGATTCAGTGCCAGGTATTCCAGACCGACATCGGCCAGAAAGCGCAAGCGTTCAGCGATCTCTTTGACAATCTTTTCAGCAATCTTGCCGCGCGCGCCGGCGAGGTCGAGTGCATCGAAAAACGCCAGTGCGTCGGCGACGGAGTAGGCGGTTATTTCCGGCAACGGGCGTTGTTTGATAAACACGTTGCGGGCAGCCTGGTTCAGGCGCGTGCCTTCGCAGTCCGGGCACGGCTGGATACTCAGATATTTAGCCAGCTCTTCACGCACAGTGCCCGAGTCGGTTTCACGATAACGGCGTTCCAGATTTGGGATAACGCCCTCAAAAGCATGGGTACGCCTGAATTTGGTGCCGCGACTGCTGCGGTAAACAAAATCAACCTCTTCTTCGCAGCCGTACAACAGTATCTGTTGAATGTCCTTTGTCAGCGTGTCGTAAGGAACTTCGATGTCGAACTCAAAATGATCGGCGAGACATTGAATGACCTGTGAGTAGTAAGAGTTGCGGCGATCCCAACCACGAATCGCGCCGCCCGCGAGGCTGAGCGACGGATTGCGCACCACCCGCGAAGGGTCAAAAAACTGTTTGACGCCGAGGCCGTCGCAGGTCGGGCATGCGCCCACCGGGTTGTTGAAGGAAAACAGCCTCGGTTCAAGTTCGGCAATGGCGTAGCCGCACTCGGGGCAGGCAAATTTGTCCGAGAACACCAGTTCGGCAGGTTTGGTCTTGTCTCCGGTCGCTTCGTCCATCCAAGCGATTTTTGCGACACCGTCGGCGAGCTTAAGTGCGGTTTCAAATGATTCGGCCAGCCGCAGTTGCAGGTCGTCGCGAACCTTAAAGCGATCAACCACCACGTCGATATTGTGCTTGCGGCGCAAATCCAGTTTCGGCGGATCATCAAGTTCGTAAACCTCGCCGTTAATACGTGCGCGCACGAATCCCTGTGCACGCAGATCGGCAAACAACTGCAGATGTTCGCCTTTGCGTTCCTGCACCACGGGTGCCAGCAGTAACAGTTTGGTGCCGGTTTCGATGGTGAGCACCTGATCAACCATCTGGCTGACTGTCTGCGCAGTAAGGTCGGTGCCGTGATTCGGGCAGCGCGGTATGCCGGCGCGGGCATAGAGCAGCCGCAGGTAATCATAAATTTCGGTAACCGTGCCGACGGTTGAACGCGGGTTGTGCGAGGTGGATTTTTGTTCGATAGAGATAGCCGGGGACAAGCCTTCGATGTGATCCACATCGGGCTTTTCCATCATGGACAGAAACTGGCGCGCGTAGGCCGACAGCGATTCGACGTAGCGGCGCTGGCCCTCGGCGTAGATTGTGTCAAAGGCCAGCGACGACTTGCCCGAGCCCGAAAGCCCGGTAATCACGATCAGCCGGTCGCGCGGCAGGTCGACGTCGATGTTGCGCAGGTTGTGGGTCCGGGCACCCCGGATACTGATGTATTGCATGACGGCACGGTGAGTTCGAAGAACCGACTAATATAGCGCCTTTCGCGGCTCGGAACCCGAACTCGCCTTAGCGACGCAGCCTCCGTCGCGCCTTTATGCCCCCGTCCCGGCGGCTGGAGTCGGCTGGGTGGTCTGGCGAATCGGGGTGGAAGGCCGCGATTTCCGGGTGGCTTTTCCGCGCTGAGCGCATACAATGATGACTCTGCGGGGGCGGAACAATCAGCGGTCTCCGGCAGCTCATAAAACTAAAGAATTAGCCGCATTGCGGCGCGGAAAAGGTGGTGGCATGGCTTCACGAGGCGTAAACAAGGTTATTTTGGTGGGCAGGCTCGGACAGGATCCGGAGACCAAATACATGCCGAGCGGTGATTGTGTCTGCAACTTCAGTCTGGCCACATCGGAAACCTGGAAGGACAAGCAGTCCAACGAAAACGTCGAAAAAACCGAATGGCATCGGATCGTTATGTTTCGTCGGCTGGCGGAAATTGCTGGCGAGTACCTGCGCAAAGGTTCGCAGGTGTACATCGAGGGCAAGCTGAGAACCCGCAAATGGCAGGATCGTGACGGCAATGACCGTTACACCACCGAGGTCGAAGCGCGTGAGATGCAGATGCTGGACAGCAAAGGCAGCGGTTCCGGTATGTCGGCACCTGCGGAGTCGCAGATGGCCCCGCCGCGGATGGCGGCAGCGGGCGGCGGTGGGCCCGTCGAAGACGATATCCCGTTTTAGCTCACCGGCGGGAGTCGGCATCGGCCCGAAACCCGATTGAGACCCAGTTCACAGAAATGCCAATTGCGTCACAGACAGCCGTAAAATAAGGCTTCAGAATCACTTTATAACAATTAAATATCAGCAATTTGCAGGGCCTGTGATACCTTACGCGCCCCTGAAATCAGGGGCAAAAACCCGAACGGATTAATCGGCGCATCGCCTTGAATGAGGGTGCGCCGATGCTGTTTTTCGGACAACCACTTTTAACAATAAATTAGAGATCAGGACGCATCCCATGGGAGCATTCAAAGAAGCACACGGCGGTGAACTAAAGCAGTTGTATCTGGGCGAAAGCGCCGCAGAGCAGGCGAAGAAAGATGCCGCAAACTATAAGACCTGGAATTTGACCGCACGTCAGTTGTGCGATATCGAACTGATCCTGAACGGTGCATTTTCTCCTCTGGAAGGGTTCCTCGATAAAGCGGATTACGACGGTGTGGTCGATAACATGCGCCTTGCCAGCGGTGTGCTATGGCCGATGCCCATTACGCTGGATGTCAGTCAGGAATTTGCCGACGGCATCAAGGCGGGCGAGAAGATTGCCCTGCGCGACGCCGAATACGATCTCATCGCCATTCTGACGGTTTCCGATATCTGGACGCCCGACAAAGCCAAAGAGGCTCGCCAGGTTTTCGGTAGCGAAGACAAAGCGCACCCGGCAGTCAATTACCTGAACAACACCGCCGGCCCAGTATATGTTGGCGGCAAGCTTGAGGGTGTGCAGCACCCGAACCACTACGATTTTAAATTGCTGCGCGACACGCCGGCAGAAATGCGCGGTCGTTTTCGCAAACTGGGCTGGCGCAAAGTTGTCGCTTTCCAGACGCGTAACCCGCTGCATCGGGCCCACCAGGAACTGACGTTCCGTGCGGCTAAAGAAGTCGAAGCGAACCTGCTGATTCAGCCTGTGGTCGGGCTGACCAAGCCGGGCGATGTGGATCACTACACGCGCGTTCGTTGCTATGAGCACGTGCTGGAGCAATACCCGGAACAGACCACCACGCTTAGCCTGCTGAATCTTGCCATGCGCATGGCAGGTCCGCGCGAAGCTCTGTGGCATGCCCTGATCCGTAAAAACTACGGCTGTACGCACATTATTATCGGCCGCGACCATGCCGGCCCCGGTAATGACTCGCAGGGTAACCCGTTTTACGGCCCCTATGACGCTCAGGATCTCTTCCAGCAATACGAAGAGGAAATGGACATCTCGATGGTGCCGTTCAAGATGATGGTCTACGCCGAGAACAAGGCGCAGTACATTTTGGCGGACGAAGCCGAAAAGACAGACAACGTATTGAGTATTTCGGGCACCGAATTCCGCCGTCGCCTCGAAGAGGGCCTGGAAATTCCCGAGTGGTTCTCCTACCCGAAAGTGGTTGAAGAGCTGCGCAAGTCGTACCCGCCGCGTCACAAGCAGGGCTTTACCGTGTTCTTTACCGGATTGTCAGGTAGCGGCAAATCAACAATTGCCAATGCGTTGTTGGTGAAGTTGCTCGAAGAAGGTGGCCGCGCGGTTACCTTGCTCGACGGCGACCATGTTCGCAAACACCTGTCCAGCGAGCTGGGTTTCTCGAAAGAGCACCGCGATCTGAACATCACCCGTATCGGGTACGTTGCCAGCGAAATCACCAAGAACGGTGGTGCCGCGATCTGCGCGCCCATTGCGCCTTATACCGCCACCCGTCGCAAGGTGCGCGAGATGATTGCGCCTTTGGGTGGCTTCATTGAAGTGCACGTGGCGACAACCCTGGAAACCTGCGAAGCGCGTGATCGCAAGGGTCTGTATGCGGCGGCACGTGCCGGCAAGATCAAGGAATTCACCGGAATCAGTGACCCTTACGAGGCGCCCGAGAACCCCGAAGTAGTCATTAAGACTGAAGAACTGAGCCCTGATCTGGCTGCACAGCGCATTCTGGTTAAGCTGGAAAGTATGGGCTTCATACGCTAGTCTGAATTCAGTCTAACCACACCACGGGGCCTCTTTGCGAAGGGGACAAACAGGGATTCGGTTCCTGGTTATGCCAGGCAAACTCTATATAAAGACTTTCGGTTGTCAGATGAACGAGTACGACTCTACCAAGATGGTGGACGTGCTGCGTGAAAGTCATGGCCTGGAACTCACGGACGCACCTGAAGATGCCGACGTGCTGCTGCTCAACACCTGCTCGGTGCGCGAAAAAGCACAGGAAAAGGTGTTTTCGCAACTGGGGCGCTGGAAGAACTGGAAAAAGGATCGCCCCGGCCTGGTGATCGGTGTCGGCGGTTGCGTCGCCAGCCAGGAAGGGGAGGCCATTACCAGGCGCGCTCCCTATGTTGATTTGGTGTTTGGTCCGCAGACCTTGCATCGGCTGCCCGCGATGATCGAAGCAGCGCGCAGTGGCGGGACATCCGTGGTCGATATCAGCTTTCCTGAAATCGAAAAATTTGATCATCTTCCGCCCCCACGCAAGGAAGGCCCGACAGCGTTCGTTTCGGTCATGGAAGGTTGCAGCAAGTACTGCAGCTTTTGTGTCGTTCCCTATACGCGCGGTGAAGAGATCAGCAGGCCGCTGGATGATGTTGTGGCCGAGATTGTGAAACTGGCGCGCGCCGGGGTGCGGGAAATCACGTTGCTCGGGCAGAATGTGAACGGCTATCGCGGCCAGACTCACGATGGCAAGATCGCCGATCTTGCCACGCTTATTCATTACGTTGCCGCGATTGATAGCATCGAGCGCATCCGTTACACGACTTCGCACCCTCTGGAGTTCAGTAATCGTCTGATTGAGGCGTTTGCCGACGTGCCAAAACTGGCCAACTATCTGCATTTGCCGGTGCAGAGCGGCTCCGATCGTATACTGGCGTTGATGAAGCGCGGCTACACAGCCCTTGAATACAAGCAAAAGATTCGCCGCTTGCGCGAGGTGCGGCCTGATATCTCCCTGTCCACCGATATTATTGTTGGTTTTCCCGGTGAGACGGAGCGCGATTTTGAAGCGACGATGGATCTGGTTGCCGAAATCGGTTTCGACCAGTCCTTCAGTTTTGTTTACAGCGCGCGCCCGGGCACTCCGGCAGCAGCGTTTCCGGATGACGTAAGTCGCGAAGAAAAGCTGGCGCGACTGGCGCGCCTGCAGGAGCGGATCAACGTGCAGGCCATGCAAATCAGCGAGTCCATGGTGGGCTCGGTTCAGAGAGTGCTGGTCGAGCGCGCATCGGTAAAAAGTGATCGCGAAGTTGCCGGCAAGACGGAAAACAATCGCTGGGTGAATTTTCAGGCCGACCCCGATGTTATCGGGCAGTTCGTCAATGTTCTGGTGACCGAGGCGTTGCCAAATTCCTTGCGTGGCCGGCTTCATCTGAAGTCAGAAGCGGCATGAAGTGCGCTAAAACGTGAATCGAGGACGTAAATCGTTTAGCTATTGAACGCAGCCATCGAAACCCGGGAATTCCTATTGGAGCCCATCGACAATCGCATGCTGGCGAACCTCTGCGGCCAGTTTGATGAGCACCTCCGGCAGATTGAGAAAAGCCTGGCTGTTCGCATCAGCAATCGCGGCAATCATTTTCGCGTGGTAGGCCCACAGCAGGCCGCTACGCTCGGTGAGCAGGTAATTCATGAACTCTACGATCTGGCGAGCCACGAGAATCTCGACTCCCGGCGCGTGCATATGTGTCTGCAGGAGACGGCTATGAATCAATCCGCCATGAATCAATCCGCTATGAATCATTCGAATGGATCGGCCGATGCCGACAATCCCGCGCGCGTTAATGAACAAGTATCAGAACCTGGCAGGGCACAGGCCGAACCGGACAGCGTGATTGCGACGCGAAGAGTGCGAATCAAAGCGCGCGGCCCCAGTCAGAAGACTTATGTGGCAAATCTGCGCAACAGTGATCTTAGCTTTGGCATCGGTCCGGCCGGCACCGGCAAGACTTATCTGGCTGTTGCCCGTGCCGTGGAAGCTTTGGACCGCGAGGAAGTGCGGCGAATTGTGCTGGTCAGACCGGCAGTGGAGGCCGGCGAGCGGCTCGGGTTTCTTCCGGGCGATATGTCGCAGAAAGTGGATCCCTATTTGCGCCCCATGTACGACGCCTTATACGAAATGATCGGGTTTGATCGTGTCGCTCGGCTTATAGAGAAGAACGTTATTGAAGTTGCGCCGCTGGCCTTTATGCGCGGTCGGTCGTTGAACGAGAGCTTTATCATTCTGGATGAAGCGCAGAACACCACCGTTGAGCAAATGAAAATGTTTCTGACGCGTATGGGTTTCGGCTCGCGCGCCGTCGTAACTGGCGATATCACGCAAATTGATTTGCCGCGAAACCAGGTCTCCGGTTTGCGGCACGTTCTGAAGGTGTTGCGCGAGGTGGACGGAGTCTCGTTCAGCTTTTTCACTTCACGCGATGTCGTCAGGCATTCGTTGGTTCAGCGGATTGTCGAAGCCTACGAGGGTTTCGATGCCGACGCATGGGATCCGGAAAGCGAGCAGTGAACGCAGGGCAGCCAGCAACCGTCGAAGTTAACCTGCAAATTGCCACTGATACCCAGGGTGAGATATGTCCCGATCACGCGGAGTTTGCGGCGTGGGTCGCCGCGGCCCTGTCGGCGCAGGAGCATGGCGATATGCCGGCCAGTGGTGTTATCGGTATCCGTATTGTGTCTCCGCAGGAAAGCGCCGCACTGAACAACAATTACCGGGGTAAAGACGCGCCCACCAATGTTCTGGCGTTTCCGGCGGGGCCGTCACTGCTGCCGGACACCGAACCGGATGAGCCGGAGTTGGGTGATCTGGTGCTGTGCCTGAGCGTGGCCCGCGATGAAGCGGATGAGCAGGGCAAGACCCTGACGCAGCACATTGCTCATCTGACTGTGCATGGCACGCTGCATTTATTGGGCTACGATCATACTGACGATGCCGATGCCGACCGCATGGAGTCACTGGAGCGCTCAATATTAGGGCGTTTGGGCATGCCGGACCCTTATCGGGATGACGCAGCCTGATGGTGAACCGGTGCGCTAAAACAGCAATAATAGAGGCTGCATTGGCAGCAGGTTGTAAAGGGTCAAACTAGGCAATGAACCGAGACTTATCCGTGGGCGACAACGACGTGAGTGTGGTCACCCGCATACGCAGGTTACTGAAAGGCGAGCCTGATAGTCGTGAAGACCTGATTGAACTGCTGGATGACAAGCGCTGGACAGCGGTTCTCGAAAAGCAAGAGCTGCGCATGCTTAAAGGTGTGTTGCAGGTTTCGCAGATGCAGGTGCGTGAGGTCATGATCCCCCGCTCGCAGATGGTGGTCATTGATCACGAGTCCCCGACCCCGCAAATACTTCGCACCATTATTGATTGTGGCCACTCGCGCTTTCCCGTGATCGGCGAAGATCGTGACGAGGTTGTTGGTATTTTGCTGGCCAAAGACGTGCTGCGATTCTGCATTGAGTCGCCCGGCGCTGAGTTGATGCTCTCGACATTCATGCGGCCGGCAACCTTTATTCCGGAATCCAAGCGGCTTGACACCCTGCTGCAGGAATTTCGCAGCAGCCGCAATCACATGGCGATTGTGGTGGACGAATACGGCGGCACTTCGGGGTTATTGACTATCGAAGACGTGCTGGAAGAAATCGTGGGCGAAATTGATGACGAGCACGACCCGGAAGAAACGGCTCACATTGAACCTCACGGTGATCACTGGAACGTGATGGCCCTGACTCGCATCGACGAATTCAATGAGTATTTTGAATCGCAGCTCGACGATGCTTTGTACGAAACCATTGGCGGGCTCGTGATGGGTGCCCTGGGTCGCATGCCACGGCGTGGTGAGGCGGTCAGCAGCGGTGGGTTCCGCTTTCGGGTGGCGCAGGCCGATCGTCGGCGTATTCACCGAATCGAAGTAACTCGCGAAGACGCAGCACTGGCTGACGGGTGAACGGACGCGCGCGTTATGGCCTGGCAACACTGGCCGGTGCCGCGCTGGTATTGTCGTTCGCGCCATTTTCTTTCCCCTGGTTGGCGCCGCTGTTTATCGCCGTGTTCATTGCGCTGCTGGAGCATGCCGATCCACGCACCGCGGCGCTGCGATCGTTTTGCTTCGGCCTGGGACTATTCGCCGCCGGTACTTACTGGTTGTACGTCAGCCTGAACGTCATGGGCGGTCTGTGGCCGCCGTTCGCCGTGCTGCTGATGCTGTGCATGATTCTGGCGAACACCGCGTTCGTTGCAGTTGCGGGTTACACGACGGTGCGGCTGACGCCGCACTCCGGCCATTGGTATCGCCCGGTGGTGGTCTTTCCGGCAGTCTGGGTGGTGTTCGAATGGGCGCGCGGCTGGGTGTTTACCGGCTTCCCTTTCCTGAGTATTGGCTACGGTCAGGTTGAAACGCCACTGGGTGCACTGGCACCTGTGACGGGTGTTTACGGCGTTAGCTGGCTAACGGTGGTAATCGGCGGGCTTATATATGCGGCTGTGCGGGGAACACTGCGGAGTCGTGTTGCCGTGATATTTGCAGTGGCCGCGTTGCTGGGGGTTTTACAAACCCAGAACGGGCGCTACTGGACGAGCGACAGCGGACGCGACTTTAAAGTCGGTCTGGTGCAGGGTGCGGTTCCACAGCAAGTGAAATGGGCCGCCGCTCAACTGCAACCCACGCTGGATCTCTACCTGCGGTTGAGCCTTGAAATGCAAAACCGTGATCTGATTGTCTGGCCGGAGGCGGCCATTCCCGCGTTACCGTTTGAAGTGTCGGACTATGCCGCTCGGGTCAACGAAGAAATGACGGCACGCGATACGCAGCTTTTTACCGGCATCCTGAACTACGACGTTGAACGGGGTGAGTATGCCAATACCCTATGGGCTCTTGGTGCAGAACCCGGTCTGTATCGCAAACGGCATCTGGTCATGTTCGGCGAGTATTTTCCATTGCCGGATTTTGCCCGCCGCTGGCTGCGTATTATGAATTTGCCGTCGGAAAGTATTGCGCCCGGGCCGCGCTGGCAGGAACCATTGCTGGCGAAAGGGAGTTCCGGTGGCCGCTACCATTTGCTGGGAACTTGCTTTCGGGTCGGAGCAGATCGATTTTTTGCCGCGCGCGGAGTTATTGGTAAACGTCAGTAACGATGCCTGGTTCGGCGATACCATCATGCCGCATCAGCATCTGCAGATAGGACAGATGCGCGCTCGCGAGACCGGCCGGTTCCTGCTGCGCGCGACCAACAGCGGCATTACTGCGGTGGTGAATCCCCTTGGTAAGGTGGAGCAAACGATCCCGCAGTTTGTCCCCGGCGTGCTTGAAGCGACAGTGCGGCCGCATACGGGCGCAACGCCGTACGTGAAAGTTGGCAACTGGCCCGTCATCAGTCTTGCCGTGTTATTTCTGCTGGCTCCGGTCCTTAAGTTGCGGCGAAGTTATTAGGCCGGCCCCCCAAAGCGCCATGCCGCGGCGCGCGCGCTGGTGTATCCTAGCCCGCCTTGTGAAATTGCCCGGAGACAGCCGGTGAGTGCGGCCCCCTACAACCCAACGGAAATTGAAACAGCTGCCCAGGAATTCTGGGACAGCAATGGCTGCTTCACGGCGGTTGAGTATAGCGACAAGGAAAAGTTTTATTGCCTGAGCATGTTTCCTTATCCGAGTGGTCGCCTGCACATGGGGCATGTGCGGAATTACACCATCGGTGATGTGGTCTCGCGTTATCAGCGCATGCTCGGCAAAAACGTCATGCAGCCGATGGGCTGGGACGCTTTCGGTTTGCCGGCTGAAGGCGCCGCACTGAAGCACGGTTTGCCGCCGGCCAGGTGGACACGAGAGAACATCGACTACATGCGCGGTCAGTTGCGAAGCCTTGGTTTTGCGTACGACTGGAAACGCGAGTTGGCCACCTGCGACAAGGATTATTATCGCTGGGAGCAGTGGTTTTTTACCCGCCTGTTCGATAAAGGTCTGGCCTATAAAAAGATGGCAGTGGTGAACTGGGATCCGGTCGATCAGACGGTGCTTGCCAATGAACAGGTCATTGATGGCCGAGGCTGGCGCTCGGGCGCGCTGGTTGAGCGCCGCGAGATCCCGCAGTGGTTTCTGAGAATTACCGATTATGCGGATGAATTGCTGCGCGACCTTGACGATCTGGACTGGCCCGAGCCCGTCAAAATCATGCAACGCAACTGGATTGGCCGCTCCGAAGGCCTGGAAATGGACTTCGGTATCGAAGGCCGTGACGACAAACTGCGCATCTATACCACCCGCCCCGATACCTTGCTTGGCGTCAGTTACATGGCGGTTGCGGCCGAGCACCCGCTGGCCGTTGCGGCTGCGAAAGACAAGCCTGAGTTGAAGGCCTTTCTGGCCGAATGCCAGCAGAGCGGTGTGTCAGAAGCCGTGGTGGAAACCATGGACAAGAAGGGCATGGCGCTGGGTATTAACGCAGTGCACCCGATCAGCGGTGAACCGATTCCTGTCTGGGTCGCAAATTTCGTATTGATCGGCTACGGCACCGGCGCGGTGATGGCCGTGCCGGCCCATGATCAGCGGGACTTCGAATTCGCCGGCGCATACGGACTGCCCGTGCGTCAGGTCATTGCGCCGGCTGACGATGCCGTCAACTGTGATCTCGCAGAGCAGGCCTTTGTAGAAAAAGGCGTGCTGGTCAATTCCGGAAAATATGACGGGCTTACTTCGGCAGAGGCCTTTGATGCGATCGCTGACGATCTGGAGGCTGCCGGCGTGGGCCGCCGCCGCGTGAACTTTCGTCTGCGTGACTGGCTGATTTCCCGTCAACGTTACTGGGGTGCGCCCATCCCCATGATCGAAACCGACGGCCAATTGCGTGCGGTGGCGGATCAGGATCTGCCCGTGGTTCTGCCGGAAAATGTGACGCTGGATGGCGCCGGCTCGCCGCTCAAGACCATGCCCGAATTTCTGGAAACGGTGGATTCCGCCACGGGTAAAGCAGCGCGGCGCGAGACAGATACCTTTGACACCTTTATGGAGTCGTCGTGGTACTACGCTCGATTTTGTTGCCCTGATGCCGCCGATCGAATGCTTGATGAGCGGGCAAATTACTGGTTGCCGGTTGATCTTTATATAGGCGGTATTGAGCATGCGATTTTGCATCTGCTGTACGCGCGCTTTTTTCACAAGCTGCTGCGCGATGCCGGCCTGGTGGATTCCGACGAACCGTTCAAGCGGTTACTGACGCAGGGGATGGTGCTTAAAGACGGTTCCAAAATGTCCAAGTCCCTGGGCAACACCGTCGACCCCGAAGAACTGATTAATCAGTATGGCGCAGACACGGTGCGACTATTTGTCATGTTTGCAGCACCACCCGAACAGTCACTCGAGTGGTCTGATGAGGGCGTGAAAGGCGCTTATCGCTTTCTGCGGCGACTCTGGGATCGCGTGCAGGTGCACGCCTCCGCCGGCGTGATGCCGGGACAACGCCCGGATCAACAAAGCTTGCAGGGTCGGCAGAAAGACCTGCGCCGCAGGGTGCACGACACCATCGCCAAGGTAAGCGACGATGTCGGCAGACGCTATACCTTTAATACGGCCATTGCAGCGACCATGGAGCTGGTAAACGCGGTCACGCGCTACGAGGTGTCTGATGACAGTGATCGGGTGCTGGTGCAAGAGGCGCTGGAGAGTATTGTGCTGCTGCTGGCGCCCATCGTGCCGCATCTGGCGCACGCGTTGTGGTTGCAGCTTGGGCATAGCCAGCCGGTGATTGATGCGGCCTGGCCGTCGGCCGACGAGGCAGCACGCGCAGCCGACAGTATTACCCTGGTTGTGCAGGTCAACGGCAAATTGCGTGCTCGTATTGAGCTGGATCCGGATACGCCCAAAGATGTTGTCGAGGCAGCGGCCCTTGCCGATGAAAATGTGCAACGTTTTATAGCCGATAAAGAAATTCGGAAAATTATCGTGGTGCCGGGGAAGCTGGTTAATGTCGTGGTTTGATCGCTTGCATCGTGTATTACTGGTGTCAGTAATTGCTGCGGCAGTAACTGCTTGCGGGTTCCGGTTGCAAGGCGTGGTTACGTACCCGGACTTCATGGCAGCGACGTATCTCGAAGCCAGTGACCGTTACACCCCGTTTTATCGTGGGCTGGAGGAGTCACTGGAACGTGGCGGCGTGGATATCGTAGATTCCGTCGTGGCCGCGGGAGCTGTCATTCGAATAGAAGACGACCGTAGCGGACAGAAAGTGCTAACGGTTTCCGGTCGCAACGTACCTACCGAATATGACGTGTACTATTCAGTGACTTATTCCGTCTGGCATGACGGTGTGGAAGTTCTGCCATCGACTACGCTGGTTAAGCGTCAGGACTACACTTACGATCCCACCCTCGTGTTGGGCAAGAACCGGGAGGAGCAGGAGTTGCGGGAAGCCATTGCAGCCGAATTGGTGCGTCGGGTGCGCCAGCGGTTGTCGCGACTCTAGTTTTTTATGCAAAAAGTTCTGCTGCGCTATCTGGCGTATACCTTTGCCGTTTTTCTGGGCATGACGCTGATCATTGCCATTGTTTCACGTACACCGGGCGGTCTGGGTTTTGACCGCGCGGTAGTGGGCATTGGCCGCCGTACCAGTGAGTTTTCGCCTGTTGAGCTCATGCAGGATGTTTTGCTTTTACTTTCTGCCGCAGGTTTCGCCTGGGTTGCCTGGCGTGATCGTCTGCGCCGGCCGATGGCGATTTCGCTGACCTTCCTGATGCTAGGGTGTCTGGTCCGCGAGCTGGATTTTTTTCTGGACTATTATGTTGTCGATAATCTGTGGCAGGTGCTGTTTGCGCTCCTCATATCGTTTGCACTGGTCTACGGCATCCGGCATCGTTCCGGGCTTCTGCAGGGTTGGAAACGTTCCTGGCCATCCGCCGGCCTGGCCCTGATCATGGGCGGCTTCATAGTAGTCGTGCCGTTTGCTCAACTCGTGGGACACGGGGCGTTGTGGGAGGGCATCCTCGGTGACAACTATGTGCGTGTCGTCAAGGTGGCTGCCGAGGAGTTCGCTGAACTTGGCGGTTATGTGCTCATTGCTGTGGGCACCGTCGAGTTTTTATATGCGTGGTCGCGGCTACCGCGTAAACGCAATCCCAAGCTCAAAACCAAGAGCAAGTCGAAAGCGGTGCAGAGCTAGAGCTTGGTCGGATTGGGCACGCCCGGATACACCTCTTCCGGGTCGAATACTTTTTCGTGTTCCGTGAATTCCAGCGGCAGTGGCCCTGCAGCATTCTCTGCTGCCGCGCCGGTAGGTACGGTGCGGTAAAAACAAGAGCGATACCCGACATGGCAGCTTGCACCGCCGGCCACGTCAACGCACAGCCAGACGCAGTCCTGATCATCATCAATCTTGAGCTCGCGAATGGTCTGTGTCAGCCCGCTGGTGGCACCCTTGTGCCAGATTGCCTGCCGACTGCGGCTGAAGTAATGCGCTTCACCGGTCAGAATGGTCAGGCGCAGAGCCTCGGCATTCATATAGCCGTGCATCAACAGTTCACCTGACGTGAAATCCGTGGTCACGGCGGGAATCAGACCATTGGCATCGAATTTCGGTGCCAGCGTGGTGCCTTCTTCAACCTGTTCGACCGTTTCGCGCGGCCCGAAAATGTCTTTTGAATCCAACTTCTTGTTCTCTCAACGGAAATGCACGGCGCGCGAGCACCGGGGGCGGATTATACCTGCAAAACCACGTATCATACCCCGCTGATTTCGCTACTGATTTCTCGTTTATATACTTGTTTGTTAAAAACCCGGACGCTGCAGTGAGCCTGACGCTATACAACACCCTGACCCGCGCTAAAGAGACTTTTGAGCCGCTGACCCCCGGCCGGGTGTCTGTCTATGTTTGCGGCCCTACGGTTTACAATCGGCCGCACATTGGCAATGCTCGTCCAGCCGTCGTTTTCGACGTTATGGTCCGCTATCTGCGGTTGCACTATGACGTAACTTACGTGCGCAACATCACCGATGTGGACGACAAGATCAATGCGGCGGCAGAGGCCAGCGGCGAATCCATCGCGACCGTTGCAGCGCGACACATTGATCATTACCACGCCGATATGGAGGCGCTGGGAGTGCGACCACCGGACGTGGAGCCGCACGCGACCCACCATCTGGCCGAAATGATCGCCATGATCACCAATCTTATCGACGCCGGGCATGCTTACGCAGCAGAGGGGCACGTGTTATTCAGGGTGTCTTCCTTCGCCGGCTACGGCCAGCTGTCGCGCCGCGATCGCAGGCAGCTAATTGATGGCGCGCGGGTGGAAGTGGCTCCCTACAAGGAGGATGCCGGCGACTTTGTCCTGTGGAAGCCCTCCTCGGCGGAACAACCCGGTTGGGACAGTCCCTGGGGCCGCGGCAGGCCGGGGTGGCACATCGAATGCTCGGCGATGGCAGAAAAACATCTGGGCCGCAGTATTGATATACACGGTGGTGGCAACGACTTGATTTTTCCGCATCACGAAAACGAAATTGCGCAAAGCACCTGCGCGCATAACGGCGAAGTGTTTGCGCGTTACTGGGTGCACAACGGTTTTGTTAACGTTGATCACACCAAGATGTCCAAGTCGCTTGGCAATGTGGTGCTGGTGCATGATTTGCTGCAGGACACGCCCGGTGAAGTCGTGCGTCTGGCACTGCTGACTGCGCATTACCGTCAGCCGCTGGATTGGTCGGATGATGTGCTGACGGAGTCGCGCCGCAAGCTTGGCCGACTGTATAACGCGCTGCGCAAGGTCAGCGGTTGGGAACAGGATTGGCAGGAGGAAGCGCTCGATGCCGATTTTGTTGCGGCACTGGATGACGACCTGAACACACCACGGGCCCTTGCAGCATTGTTTGCCCTGGCGCGCGAAATTAATCGTGGGGGTCCGGCGGCGGTAACGGCAGCAAAGCGGCTGCGCGTCAGCGCCGCTGTGCTGGGATTGCTTGAGGGCGATCCGGCAGCCTGGTCAGTGTCGGCCGACGGCGACGGGCCCGACGCGGAGCAGGTGGAAGCATTATTGCGGCAACGCACCCAGGCGCGCGCTGAGAAAAATTTTGCAGAAGCAGACCGCATACGCGATGAACTGACCAGCATGGGCGTAGTGATCGAGGACAGCGCCGGCGGCCCGCAGTGGCGACTGGCGGGAGACTGAGCATGACCGGCATCGCCCAGGCTCAGACGGAGCTGATCGAAGAGTTCCAGATGTTCGACAACTGGCTGGACAAGTATCAGTACCTGATTGATTTAGGCCGCAAGCTGCCCGCTTTCCCCGAGCAATACAAAACGGAAGAATTTCGTTTGCACGGCTGTCAGTCGCAGGTGTGGTTGCGCGCCATTGAATCGTCACCCGCCGGGTCGCCGCAAAAACTTGAGTTTGAGGCCACCAGTGATTCAGCGATTGTGTCCGGGCTGATTGCCGTGCTGATGCGCGTTTACAACGGTCGCACGCCAAAGGAAATTGTTGCCACCGCACCGGACTTTATCGGTGCCATCGGTCTGGACGAGCACCTCAGCCCCACCCGCAGTAACGGGTTGCACGCCATGATAGACGCTATTCGCGGACACGCTGCCCGGTGCGCTGGCTGATCCGCTTTTACCGACGCTGGCTGTCGCCGGTGCTGCCGCCGCGCTGCCGCTACCACCCCACCTGTTCAGCCTACGCGGAAGAGGCCATTGACCGTTATGGCACCTTGCGCGGCAGTTGGCTGGCCGCGCGCCGGATCGGACGCTGTCAGCCCTTCGGCGGAAGCGGCTACGACCCGGTGCCGGAAGCCTACCGCTGGTGGGGGCGGGTGCCTGTGAGCCTGCACACCGCGGATGAGTATGATGCTGACAATTCGGATCGTCCCGGTGTCGGGTAGAATATGCCTCTGAATCGCGCGAGACGACATTGATCAGGAGGCGCTGATGCCCGCCAAACTCAGCGGAAGACTGCTGGAAATACTCTGCTGCCCCATTACGCGCCGTCCCTTGCAGCGGCTGGATGAGGTGGCGCTTGAGCGCGTCAATAAAGCAATTGAGTCGGGTTCGGTCAGAAATCATGGCGGCATTGAGCTTCATGAACCGCTGGAGCAGGCGCTGGTGACCACCGAGGGCGACCTTGTGTATCCGGTGCGCGCAGGCGTGCCCATATTGTTCGAAGAAGAGTGCATACACTGGGCGGCTTACAAATCCCTGTGAAGTTGCGTTCCGACAAACTGGCAGATCATTTATCGGCGGCTAAAGGCCTCGCGCCCGTCTACGTCATTTGCGGTGATGACCCGCTGATGACGGGCGAGTACGCCGATGCAATAAGGCGCGCGGCGCGCGCGCAGGGCTTTACCGAGCGTGAGTCGCATGCGGTGACGAACGCCAATCAGTTTGACTGGCAACTGTGTTTTGCCGGGCTTGATAACCTGTCTCTGTTTGCAAGCCGCAAGATATTCGAACTGCGCATTCCGAACGGCAAGCCGGGCCGGGATGGCGGTGCGGCGCTGACCGATATGGCGCTCAGTCCGGCAACCGACACGCTGTACCTGATTCATCTGCCGAAACTCGACAAGCGCAGCAAGTCCGCTAAGTGGGCCACCAGTCTGGAAAGGGCCGGCGTCTGGATAGACGTGTGGGATCCGGAAGCCGCCGAGTTGCCCGGTTGGCTCAGCATGCGTGCTGCGCGGGTCGGCTTGACGCTTGATCGGGAGGCAGCAGTGGTGCTGGCTGCGCGCACCGAGGGTAATTTGCTGGCAGCGCAGCAGGAGCTTGATCGCCTGGCGTTGCTGATGCCCGGCGCGACTGTCACTGCCGGGCAGATAGCGGACAGTGTTGCCGACGGAGCACGTTTCAATGTCTTTCAGTTAGCCGAAGCAGCTGTAGGGCAGGACGTTAAGCGCGCGTTGAGAATCCTGTTTGGTTTGCGGCGCGAAGGCACCGCCGATGCTTTGATTTGCTGGGCATTGACGCGCGAGGCATCAACGCTGGTCAATGTATGGATGGAATTGCAATCGGGTAATCAGGCGGCCGCCGCGTTCAAGAAATGCGGTATCTGGAATGCGCGGCAACCGGCCTACAATCGGGCGCTGCGCGCGCACTCGGAAGCATCGGTGAGGCGTTTGGCTCAATGTGCCGGCGAAACGGATAGAACCGTCAAGGGCGCCCGCTACGGTTCGTCATGGGGTGCGTTACTGGAACTGGTGTTGCGCATGGCACAGCCACGTAACCCGGTGCTGGTGAGTCACTGAGTGGGTCATCAGCGACAGGGTGCCGAGGTGGGCGCATGACGACTAACGGCCCGCTGGCAATCATGGGCGGTGCGTTTGATCCGGTGCACTACGGGCATTTGCGCACGGCTGCGGAACTGCGATCGCACTGTGGGCTTGGTGAAGTACGGTTCGTGCCGTCGGCTAATCCCCCACACCGGCCGCCGCATATTGCCAGCGGAGCAACGCGAACAGCCATGCTGAATGCCGCTTTGCAGGGCATGCAGTGGTGCAGCGTGGACACGCGCGAGCTGCACCGTGAGGGCCCGTCGTGGAGCGTTTTGACCCTTGAAGAGCTGCGGGAAGAAGAAAATGACCGCAGCTTGTGTATGATTCTGGGCATGGATGCATTTCTCTCGCTAGGGAGCTGGCATCGATGGGAAGAACTGCCCCGTCTGGCCCACCTGCTGGTGGCGCATCGACCGGGCTGGCAACCCCCGCAATCGGGCGAGCTGGGCGAATTCGTAAGCGAACATCTGTGCACGGATGTTGCTGATTTGCACGCGACGCCTTCCGGTTGTCTGTTTATCCATGAAGTGACCCAACTGGAGATTTCCTCTTCGGCTATTCGGGCGCTCGTTGCGGACGGACAGTCTGCCGATTTTTTGCTGCCTGATGCAGCGCTGAGTATTGCAATCGAGTCCGGTTGCTACTCCGGTCACCCCAAACAGGAGAAGAGCACTTATGCATAGCGAGGACTTGCTGGATCTCGCACAAACATCGCTCGAAGATTTAAAGGCTCGTGATGTCCGTGTATTCGATGTCCGCGATATGACATCAGTCACGGATTATTTTTTGCTCGCGAGCGGCACGTCTGATCGCCACGTGCGTTCTTTGTCCGACAAGTTGATACAAAACGTAAAGCAGGCCGGGTGCACGCCGCTGGGCGTCGAAGGCCAGGAGGCCGGTGAGTGGGTGCTCATCGACCTCAACGATGTCGTGGTGCACGTGATGCAGCCCCGCACCCGCGAGTTCTATAAGCTTGAAGACCTGTGGACGATGCGGCCGGTCGTCGAACGGGAGTCCGCCGGTAAGTGATCGCTCGCCCTTCGAGAAGGGCCTGTCGAGTTTTTACGGCGTGGAACAGCTATGCGCATTCAGATTCTTGCTGTCGGTACCCGCATGCCTGCCTGGGTGAATCAGGGGGTGGAAGACTATCTCCGGCGGCTCCCGCGGCATATTGATTGCAGCTTCCGGGAAATTCCGGCAGCGCAGCGAAGTGCGGGGAGCACCGTGGAAATGATCAAACACAAGGAGGCTGAGGCGCTGCTGAAGGCAGCCCGCGCGGCCGATTATACGGTGGCGCTGGATGAGCGCGGCAGCCGCTGCTCGTCGACCGGGCTGGCCGACCATCTGCAAGACTGGCTGGACAACTATTCCCGGGTAGCCTTGCTGGTGGGGGGCGCGGATGGCCTGGATGACCGCTGCAAACAAGCTGCCGACCAGGTCTGGTCGCTGTCAGACCTTACGTTGCCACATCCGCTGGTCCGGATCATTCTGGCCGAACAGATCTACCGGGCGTGGACGCTGTTACAGGGTCATCCGTATCATCGCGATTAATGACTGAACTGAATTCCGCACACAGCGCGCTGGTGCTTGCTTCGGCATCGCCCCGGCGCAGGGAATTGCTGGCCATTCTTGGGGTCAGATTCAGTGTGGCTCCGATGGATATCGATGAACGAGCGCACCCCGGAGAAGGTCCCGAAGACTACGTCCGGCGCATGGCGCTGACCAAAGCGCAGGCGGGATTCGACCGGGCGGGCAAAAACATCGCTGTCCTGGGTTGCGATACGACGGTGGTCATTGATGGACGCATACTGGGCAAGCCCGCCGACCGCGATGAGGCGCGGGCGATGCTCGCAGCGCTTTCAGGCCGTGTGCACCGGGTGCTGAGTTCGGTGGCGCTGGTTGACGCCGCCGGCAGTGCGGAGCGACTGAGCAGCACTGAGGTGACGTTCAGGGCAATCAGCGCAGCAGAGGCCGATGCATACTGGCAGACTGGCGAACCCGCCGACAAAGCCGGCGGTTACGCCATTCAGGGGCTGGCGGCGTGTTTTATCAGGGAAATCCGCGGCAGTTACAGCGGCGTAGTCGGGCTGCCGTTATATGAAACAGCGGAACTGCTTAATCAGAAAGGTTACGGACCGATACCGGGTATCGGACAGGCATGAAAGAAGAAATACTCATTAATTCAACGCCGCGCGAAGTCCGTGCCGCTGTGCTGCGCGACGGCGTATTGCAGGAATTAATTGTCGAGCGCTCTTCCCGCAGCGGCTTGCTCGGCAATATCTACAAAGGCCGGGTGTCGCGCGTATTGCCAGGCATGCAGGCTGCATTCGTTGATGTGGGCCTTGCCCGCACCGCTTTTTTGCATGCTTCCGATGTTCAGCACCCTGGAGCGGCTGTCGGCGACCCGGTGCCCGATATACGGCAATTGCTTAGAGAAGGCGACCAGTTGCTGGTGCAGATATTAAAAGAACCACTCGGCACCAAGGGCGCACGCCTGACGACCTACATCGCGATTCCGTCGCGTTATCTGGTATTGCTGCCGAATCGGCCCGGGATAGGCATTTCTTCGCGTATAGAAGATGACGCTGAACGCGAGCGCTTGCGTTCAATGTTGAGCAACTTGCTGCCGGCGGATTCGCCCCACGGTTACATCCTGCGCACCGTTGCAGAGGGCTCGAGTAGCGAGGCATTGGCCGCCGATGTGCAGTTTCTCGGCAAGTTGTGGAAACGCATTTGCCGCAATGACGCAGAAAGTTCCGGTGTCACCAAGATTCATGCCGATCTGCCCCTGGCGGTGCGTGCCCTGCGTGATCTGGCGCATCACCAGATAGAGCGGGTTCGGGTTGACTCCGAGGCTTGTCTAAAAAGCATGCGTGATTTCGCTGAAGAGTTTATGCCCCAGCTGAGTCCGGTTATCGAGCTCTACGAAGGGCGTCGCCCCATCTTTGATTTATATGCGATTGATGACGAGGTGGACAAAGCCTTGGGGCACAAAGTAAGCCTCAAGTCGGGCGGCTATCTGATCATCGAGCAGACCGAAGCGATGACCACGATAGACGTCAATACGGGCGGCTACGTCGGGCACACCAATCTGGAAGAAACCATTTTTCGCACCAATCTTGAGGCGGCGGCGGCCATTGCCCGGCAATTGCGACTGCGCAATCTGGGCGGAATCATTATTGTCGATTTTATCGACATGCAATCCGAGAACCACCGCCAACAAGTAATGGCCGCGTTCGAAACGGCGCTTGCTTCGGATCGCGCGCGCAATCAGATTGCGCACGTTTCTCCCCTTGGTCTGGTGGAGATGACCCGTAAACGAACCCGCGAAAGTCTGGAGCACGTGCTGTGCGAACCCTGCGCGGCCTGCAATGGCCGTGGCCATGTCAAGACGGCTGAAACCGTTTGTTATGAAATTTTTCGCGAGATACTGCGGCAGCATCGACAATTTCCTTTTGGCGAACTGGTTGTTCTGGCGCATGACGATGTTGTGGAGTTACTGCTCGATGAGGAGTCAGGCCCGCTGGCCGAACTTGAAGAACTGACTGGCCGGCCGTTGCGTCTGCAGGCGCAAAACATGTATTCCCACGATGCGTTCGAAGTAGTGCCGATGTAACTCAATGCGAAGCTTTTTTAAAACTCTGGGCTTGTGGGCGGCGCGCGCGGCAGCAGTGCTTGTCATGTTACTGGCACTGCTGGTCGGCGTGGCTCGCTTGTTGTTGCCCGAAGTGCCGCGTTTTGCCGATGACATCAGGCAGGCTGCGCTTGATACCACGGGCTTTAGGGTCGATTTCGAATTGCTTAGCGCAGGTGTCTCGCTGTACGGCCCCGAACTTCGTCTTGCCGGTGCCACGGTGCAATGGCCAGACGGTTCGCCGGCTTTTGCCGCCGATGAGATTGCCGTGGCCATAGACGTCTATGAGTTGCTGGTTGCTCGCAAGTGGGTGCCTTCGCTTATACACGTGGACGGGTTGCAGGTTGACATTGAAGTTTCTCCCGACGGCGAGATTCATCTGCAAGGCCGACCCTGGTCGGACTATGTGGGTAATAAGGATCAGCGAACCTTGCCCACGGAAGTACGCCTGAGCCTTGAGGATATTCGTGTCACTTTCCGCGATTTAAAACGCGGCATAGACGAGGTTGATGCCGAGGTCCGGCAGTTAATCGCCGTGCTCGATGACGATATTGTCGAAGTGGAAGCGGATATCCGACCCGATCCGGGTTTCAGCCGCAGGCTGGAACTGAGCGGTTCAATTCCGTTGCAACTGTTTCGCGATGCAGGGCAACTGGCCGATACGCAGAACTGGCGGTTGCAGTTGCTGGCGGAAGACTTCCGGCTCGATCGCTGGTTGAAACTGGCGGCGATCACGAACGCACCTGTAATTAATAGCGAGGGCACTGCGGAAGCGTCGGTAGACTTTCGCGGCAAGCGTCCGGTTCGGGTCGAAGCTACGGCCGACATCGATCAGTTGATATTGGCTCAGCCGGAAGGTGAGCCAGTGGTTTACGACAAACTCGCAGGCATCGGTCTCTGGCAGCGGCAAGCCGACGGATGGCTGGCGGAGGGCAGCGAAATACGCGTGATCCGCGACGGCCGTCGCTGGCCGGCCACCGAATTTGCGGCGCGGTATAGCGAGGCACCGGAGCAGAGTACAAAGCTGGTTGCCAATGTTGCATTTGTTCGGTTGCAGGATGTAATGCCGTTCCTGGCGGCTTTCGCGGGTAAGCAGCTTGCTGAAGCGGGTGTGCAGGGTTCCTTTAGCGGCGATGTCTGGCGTACCGAAGGCGAAATCGAGCTGCATGCCGGTGAGTTGCGGGATTATAAATTTCGGGCCGATTTCGACAACCTTGGCTATCAATCGCAGGCGCGCGAAATTGATGTGGTGGGTCTGACCGGTGAGATCAAAGGCGATCAAACGGGCGGGTCGGTGCTGCTTGCGACGCAAGATGCGCGCCTTGGTTGGGGCTATTTGTTCAGGGAGTCGCTGCCGGTCGACTCGTTGGAGGGGCTTGCGCTCTGGCGCACCGGCGACGAAACGTTTCGGCTAATCGTCAGTGATTTGAATTTACAGACACCGGACGGCAAGGGTACAGCGTCGCTGGAGTTGGTATCGGATACCGAATGGCGCAATCCGATGATTGATTTGTCCGCCGAGGCAAGCATGGAGGATGCCACCCAGGCTGTTCGGTACCTGCCCAACATGCTGCCGCTCCAGGTCATCAATTGGGTAGAGGATGCTGTGCTTGGAGGCAGGTCGGATAACACCGAATTTCGCCTAAAAGGCCCGCTGCGGGAATTCCCTTTCCGCGACGATCAGGGCAGCTTTTATATCGACATTGAGTTCAAGGATGCCAGTCTTAAATACGGTCCCGGTTGGCCGGTAGTCGAGGATGCTTCCGGGCATCTGATCTTTGATAACGAATCCATGTACAGCACGGACAATCTTCTGACCGTCGCCGGGATGAATTTCGAGAACGTCAATGCGCGCATCAGCGACCTGCGGCAGCCGGTGGTGGAGATTGCTGCCCGCGGTCCGGCGCGCGCCGAGAACATGGTGGCGTTTTTGCAGAACTCCCCGGTGGCAAAAAAACTGGGCGGGGTTTTTGCGGATGTGCGGGCCGAGGGCCAGACCGATGTTGATATCAGCGTGCAAATTCCTGTGCGCGACCTCGAGAACTGGCAGCTGCAGGGCACGGTGAAAGTTCGCGATGTATCGGCATGGCTGATCAGTCTGACGCCGCGGTTTTCCAAACTCAGTGGCGATCTGAGTATCGACCGCTTTTATGTAACTGCCGACGAACTGAACGGGATGCTTTTGGACGAGCCGGTGGTCGTTCAGATCGAGTCGAATTCTGCTGCTGATGCCAATTTCAGTCATCGGGCATCGGTGAGCGGGAGTTTCCCCTACCCGCGTATCAGAACTGAATTGGGGTTGCCCGACCTGGGCGTTGTCGACGGGCGGTCGCGGTTTAAAGCGTCCGCTATGTTCCCGGCTATACGCGCTGGCAGCGAACCATTCAGGCTGCTGGTTCATTCTGATCTGGACGGTATAGCCAGCAGCCTGCCTTATCCATTGAACAAAAATGCTGCGGGTGAGGAAGACTTCGATGCCGAAGTGCTGTTCCCCGACCCTAATCTGATTAGCGTCCGGTTGGCATTGGAGCGCGGTTTGCGGGCTGAGCTGGATATCCGCAGAGCCCAACGTCGCTGGGGGCTGGCCGGCGGGTTGGTGGAGATGGGCACGGTCGTGAAACGGGAGCCCGGCAAGGAAACTCTGGTCGTGACAGCAGCGGTGGATCGGTTGGACATGGACGAGTGGCGCACTGCATTTGACGGGTCGTCAACAGCAGGATCAAGTGAGCAGAACTCGCAAAACCAAAGCACTGCGCAATCGCCCGGTCGTCGCTGGCAGGATTTTTTTCAATCGGCGGAATTATTGATCGGTGATCTGCGGATACTGGGGTTCAGTTTTGAAGACACCGATGTGCGGGCGAATTTCGGCGGCTTTAAATGGGACGTGGAACTCATCGGCCCGTGGCTGGAGGGTCGTATTACTGTGCCGTATGAGATCGACCGCGACGCCATTATTACTGCGGAGCTGGCACGGCTGTTTCTTATCGAGCCGGTGGTAGCGGATACGCCGTCCGATTCCGGTGAGTATGCGGTCACGCCGGTAAACATGCCGGGTTTCAGAGGTACGGTGGATGAATTTGCTCTGGGCAGTATGCGCTTGGGGCGTCTGGATATTGACGTGGCAAGCACGGGCAATGGCCTGGAAACCCGCCAGCTCAAGTTGACCGCCCCGAGTTTTGACGCAACGCTTTCCGGTGACTGGCAGGTGGTGGGCAATGCCCAGCGCAGTCGCGTGCACGTCGAGTTTTACAGTAGCGATGTGCAGCAATCACTTGAGCGTCTCGGTTTCGCACCGTTGATCAGTGCCCGCAGCGGCACCCTGATATCGGACTTGCTGTGGGAGGGCGCGCCGGGCATGGCAGCACTGCAAGATTCCACGGGCGAATTAAAAATGTCGATTCGCGATGGACATATCAACGAGTTATCGTCGGGGGGTGGGCGTATTCTCGGTCTGCTCAGTGTCGCTTCGTTGCCGCGTCGGCTGGCGCTGGATTTTACCGATTTGACCCGAGATCAGCTGGAGTTTTCCAAGATCGAGGGGGATTTCAGCATCGACTTCGGCGATGCCTGGACCTGCAATCTGGCCATGGAGGGCGAAGTGGCCGACATGGCGCTGGTGGGAAGAACCGGACTCAATGCGCAGGACTACAATCAGGTGGCGGTGGTGCGACCGCACGTTTCTAACCTCATGCCGGTCCCGGCTGCGTTTCTCGGTGGCCCCACGGTCGGCGTGGCTGCGCTGCTGGTGTCGCAGATCTTTAAAAAGCCACTCAGCGGTATCGGCGAGAGTTACTATACGATTCGCGGTTCCTGGGAAAACAGTGCAATAGAGAAAGTGCAGCGCAGCCAGCTTGATACCGCCTCGCTGGGCGATTGTGAGCAGCGCCTGCCCACGCTTTCGCCAGAGGAGATTGCCGCGATCAGGGATTTGCTGAATCCGCCGAAAAATACTGCCGAGCCTGCGGACCCGACGAGCACGGAAGCGACGAGCACGGAAAATACCGAAACCACCACGGAATGACAAAGAACGCTATGGATGCAATTGAAGCCGCAAAAAGCAGTTTGCTGGTGCCCGCCGGTCTGGAAGAGCATCATCTGGATGAGGCGCTTGGCCGCATGCTCACCGGCGGCGTTGATCACGCAGATCTCTACTTTCAGTTCAGCCGGCACGAAGGGTGGTCGCTGGAAGACGGTATCGTCAAAGAGGGCAGTCACAGCATTGATCAGGGTGTGGGCGTCCGTGCGATGGCCGGTGAGAAGACGGGCTTCGCGTATTCCGACGAATTGTTGGTGCCGGCGCTCATGGCCGCATCGGATGCAGCGAGCGCGATTGCCAGACAGGGGGCCGCCGGACGCGTTGCGGCCTGGCAGCCCAGCGGCGGTCAGCGGCTGTATCCGGCCATCGATCCCTTAAACACGCTCAGCGACGATGCCAAAGTCGACCTGCTGCAGCGCGTAGATCGTGAAACCCGTGCGGTTGATCCGCGGGTGAAGCAGGTGAACGCCAGTCTTGCGGCGGTGCACGAAGTTATTCTGGTCTGTGGCAGCGATGGCACTTTTGCTGCGGACGTGCGTCCGCTGATCCGCCTGAACGTGTCCGTCATCGTTGAGCAGGGTGGTCGTCGCGAGCAGGGTTACAGCGGTGGTGGCGGGCGCCGCGGCTACGAATATTTTCTCGAGGGCGATCGGTGTCTTGAATACGGTCGTGAGGCCGTGCGTCAGGCGCTGGTGAACCTGGAAGCCGAAGCTGCTCCCGCCGGTGAAATGACGGTGGTGTTGGGCAGCGGCTGGCCCGGGGTGCTATTGCATGAGGCCATCGGGCATGGCCTGGAGGGCGACTTCAATCGCAAAGGCACCTCTGCTTTTGCCGGACGTATGGGCGAAAAGGTCGCATCGGACTTATGTACGGTGGTGGATGACGGCACGCTGCCGGGGCGCCGCGGGTCGCTCAATATCGATGACGAAGGCACGTCTACCAACCGCACCACGCTGATCGAGAATGGCAAGCTCGTTGGTTATATGCAGGACAAATTGAATGCACGCCTGATGGGCATGGCAGCGACCGGTAATGGCCGGCGGCAGTCGTTCGCGCATCTGCCGTTGCCGCGTATGACCAACACATACATGTTGCCTGGGCCGCACAAGCCCGAAGAAATAATTGCGTCCGTGAAAAAGGGCATTTATGCGCGCAATTTTGCAGGCGGACAGGTGGATATTACGTCCGGGAAATTTGTGTTCTCAACCAGTGAAACCTACCTGATCGAAAACGGCCGCATCGGCAAACCGCTCAAGGACGCCACGCTTATTGGCGATGGTCCGTCGGTGCTGACGCAGGTTTCCATGGTGGGTGACGATCTGGAGCTCGACGGTGGTATCGGTGTGTGCGGCAAAGACGGGCAGTCTGTGCCGGTTGGGGTTGGGCAGCCCACGCTGCGCGTTGATGGCCTGACTGTCGGTGGCGTAGCCGGCTAACCGGTTTTTTTGCCGATCTGGGCTGCAGGCGCTTGACCTTGTTACCCCAGTGGTGGGATAAACAGGTCTATGTTGCGCATATGGTTAACTAAGCCGATTTACGAAACGCTACCGTTCTTTTATTTGGTAGCCGGCATCGGTTTGCTGCTTGCCTCGATCTATCTGAACTATTGGTACTGGCCCGAGATTTGCTTGCTTGGCGGCATTGCGTGTCTGGTGCTGGGGCTGTTCATTGTCCTCAAGCGCCGCGATTTTCGCACCGAGAAGCCGTCCCGAGACTGACCCTTATTCCTGATCCGGCGGCGGCGTATCTTTAATGGCTTGCGTCTGTTGGGCGCGAAAGTCATCCAGAGCTGTACGCACCTTTTCATCACTGACCGCCAGAATTGACGCTGCCAGTATTGCGGCATTGATAGCCCCGGGTTTACCCACCGCCAGCGTGCCCACCGGGACGCCCGGTGGCATTTGTACGATCGCCATTAATGCATCCATCCCGCCGAAGCCACCCGCATCCAGCGGCACACCAAGAACCGGCAGCGACGTGTGAGCTGCCGCCACCCCCGGTAATGCGGCTGCAAGGCCTGCTCCGCAGACCAGTACCTTCAGCCCGCGATCACGTGCGCTTTCACAGTACTCAGTAAGCAGATGAGGAGCGCGATGGGCAGAAATTACCCGGTTCTCGCTGCCAATGCCGAACTTCTCGAGCGTCTTGGACACATTGGACATGACAGTCCAGTCCGACTTCGAGCCCATGATGATGCCAACTTGAATATCCATGCGCCAATTCTACCTGGACTGGTTCGCTTGTAAACATCGTCGCTTTTAAACTTCGTATAGAATCACGCCTTCTAAACAGATCCATCTGCAGCCGGGAGTGCCCTTGTCCACCGTTGATTTAGTAAACCAGCAGGATCGGTTGCGCTCGACTATTGCCGCCGCACTGGAAAAAGCCGCGGCGCTTGGGGCCAGTCAGGCTGAAGCGGATGCCAGTTACAGCGAAGGGTTGTCGGTCACCGTCCGGCAGCAGGACGTAGAGACGCTGGAATACCATCGCGATCAGGGCCTGGAGGTCACCGTTTACTTTGGTCACCGCAAGGGCAGCGCCAGTACCACGGATATGCGCGCCGAGTCGATTAACCAAACCGTGGCCAAAGCCTGTTCATTGGCGGGCTATGCGGCGGAAGATTCTGCTGCCGGGCTTGCCGATGCAGAGCGCATGGCGACCGAATTCCCGGATCTGGATCTGTACCATCACTGGGAGCTGAACGCCGATCAGGCGATCGCCCTGGCGACCGAGTGCGAAGCAGCGGCGCTGGCTGTTGACAAGCGCATCACGAATTCCGAAGGCGCAACGGTGAGTCGTCACGAGGGTTGTCGTGTGTACGGTAACAGCCACGGTTTTCTGGCGGGCTATCCGGACAGCCAGCACAGTTTGTCCTGCTCGGTGTTAGCCAGCGCAGGCCAGGAGATGCAGCGGGACTATGAGTACACCGTGGCCCGCGATCCGGGCGAGCTGGTTGCGCCCGAGATCATCGGGCGACAGGCGGCACGCAGCGCTGTCGAACGGCTGGGTGCCCGAAAGCTTGGCACTCGCGTTACCCCGGTTATTTACCCTGCCAAGCTGGCGCGGGGTTTATTTGGCAGTGCACTGAGCGCTTTAAGTGGCGGATCGCTATACCGCCGCGCAAGTTTTCTGCTCGACAGCCTTGGCAAGGAAATCTTTGCGCCACACATCACGCTCACTGAAAGTCCACACTTGCTCCGCGCTGCAGCGAGCGCACCGTTTGATAATGAAGGCGTGGCGACCACGCAGCGCGACATTGTCAGCTCCGGTGTGCTGTGCGGCTATGTGCTCGCTTCGTACTACGCGCGCAAACTGGGGCTGGAATCCACCGGTAATGCCGGGGGTGTGCATAATCTGATAGTCAGTCATACCGGCGACAGTTATGCCGACCTCATCGAACAGATGGGTACTGGTTTTATCGTTACTGAGTTGATGGGGCAGGGCGTGAACCCGGTGAACGGTGATTATTCGCGCGGCGCTGCCGGGTTCTGGGTGGAGAATGGCCAAATCGCGTTCCCCGTGCAGGAAGTCACGCTGGGCGGCAATTTGCTGGAGATGTACCGTGGCATGGTCGCTATTGCGACGGATACAGACCGCCGCGGCAGCATAATGTCGGGCTCGGTGTTGATTGACCGGATGACGCTTGCAGGTAGCTAGCGGGCTGCGGCTTCATCCGCCGGTGCCGTATCCAGCAGGTCGTAGAGGCTGCAATTTTGCAGGACCGGTTGTGCGGCAGAATTGATACGCGCGAATATGCTGTTCACCTGCGCGGGCCAGTTGCCGCCCTGATAAACATCCGTGTCGTGGCCTCCGCGTACTGCCGCGAGTACATCGCTTAGCATGATGCGGGACGGATCGCGCGCCGGCATCAATCGATCCTCATTGCCGATTTCCAGCAACCCTGCCTTGCACAGTCTGTCTCGTATATCGGAGAGGAGCATGCCAGGCACGCCGATTTTTTCGGCCACGCCGTTGGTGCTGAGCCGTTGGGCCGGTTGCCGGAAGTTTTCGGCAACCAGCATCATCATGCTGACCGCCATTTGTTCAATGAGTTCATTACCGACGCGCAGGTTTCGGTAGCCGACGCGTTTGTATTCCGGATGCTGAAAGTAGAACGATGCCTGCGCGCCAATAAGCAGAACCAGCCATGAAATATAGAGCCACATCAGTGCGATAATAATGACCGCAAACGAAGCGTAAATGTCCACGTTACGCGTTGAAGTCGCCACAAAGGCCGCAAAAAACTTTCCGCTGGTGGCCCACAAAACGCCGCCTGTCAGTCCGCCGACCAGTGCGGCCGAAAACTTGACGCGAGTGTTCGGAATAAACCAGTAGGCGAGCGAAAACCCCAGGCTGACCAGAAAATACGGCATCAACTTGCCCAGCAGCACGGCAGTCGCGCCGAAGGGCTGTATGGTGAGCACTCTTTCGACCAGCACGTTGCTGCTGGCGGTGGCAATCAGCCCGACCGCGGTGACCATCAGCAGCGGACCGACCAGTACCACGCTCAGGTATTCGCCAAAACGCTGCAGAAAACTGCGCGAATTGTCCACACGCCATACGTGATTGAGGCTGTCCTCCACTTTTTTGATCATGGAAACAGTGGTGTAGATCAGCAACACGAGTCCGGCGCCCGCCAGCAGGCCGCCCTGCACGTTGTCCACGAAGCCGATGAGCTGAGCCGTCAGTTCCTTGCCCTTGTCGCCCATGGGCTCGAGCAGATTCAACAAAGCGGGCTCGACTCGAGAGCGATGGATGCCAAAGCCTTTCAGCGCAGAAAAGGCCAGTGCCAGCAACGGCACGATGGACATGATGGTGATGTACACCAGCCCCATCGCGCGTAACGTCAAAGTCGTCGTCAGCACGTCCCGCAGGATGGCGTAAAAAAAACGCACCACCCGAATTGCCCACCGCAGCAGCGGATGCAGCGAATATATTCTGGGAGTCCAGAGCAGCGATTCGATTTTCTGGCTCAGGTCATTCAATGGCAGCAGCCGATCGGGGTGATGGCCGGAATTGTACACCTGTGCCGGCGATAATTTAGCCGGTGAGTTGCTCCAGCGCCTGCCGGTACTTCTCAGCCGTTTTATTGATCACGTCTTCAGGCAGCCTGGGGCCGGGCGCGGTCTTGCCCCAGTCCAGCGTCTCCAGATAGTCACGCACGTACTGTTTGTCGAAGCTGGGCGGGCTGATACCGACCTGATACTGATCGGCCGGCCAGAAGCGCGAGGAATCGGGTGTCAGCACTTCGTCAATTAAATACAGCGTGCCGTCGTCATCGAGGCCAAACTCGAATTTGGTGTCAGCAATGATGATGCCGCGCTCAAGAGCGTAATCCGCGCCGTGCTGATAGATGCGGATGGAAAGGTCGCGCACTTTCTCAGCCAGCTCAGTGCCAATTAAATTACACATGGTAGCGAAGTCGATGTTCTCGTCATGATCGCCCACTGCCGCCTTGGTCGCCGGAGTGAAAATTGGTTCCGGCAGTTTTGAGGCCATTTGCAGGCCTTCGGGCAGCGCGATACCACAGACCGCACCGGTCTTTTGATAATCCTTCCAGCCCGAGCCAATCAGATAACCGCGCACCACCGCTTCAACCGGCAGTGGTTTCAGTCGCTTGACGACAATGGCACGGTCTCCCAGGCGGGCGGCGGCATCCGCACCGATGATTTCTGCCGGATCAATGCCGGTTAGGTGATTGGGAACGATGTCACGGGTGCGGGCAAACCAGAAATTGGCCGTTCGTGTTAACACCTCGCCTTTGCCTGGAATCGGATCGGGGAGGACCACATCGAATGCCGACAAACGATCGGATGTCACGATCAGCAGGTGCTGATCGTCAACCGCATAGATGTCTCTGACCTTGCCTTGATTTATGCGGTCGAGGCCTGACAAGTTTGATTCGAAGAGTGCGTCGTTCATGTTGCTCGCTTTCCATTCGGGAAAGCGAGGTATTCTAACGCATATGAATTCGTTCGGATGGATTGGAAAATTAATTGGCGGCCTGGCGGGCCTGCTCCTGTCCAAGGGGTCTCTGCTGGGCGCCCTGATAGGCGTGGCCGTTGGCCATCAGTTTGACCGGGGTTTTGCGGGGAACCGGCCTGCGGGCGGCGATTCCGGAGGGTTTTCGCGAGCCTCGCACGCGCGCCGGCAACAGGTTTTTTTCGCCAGCGTGTTTACCGCCATGGGTCATCTGGCCAAGGCAGACGGGCGCGTGTCCGAGGCAGAGATTCAGGCGGCGCGATCCTATATGCATGCGATCAGGTTGGGTCCGGAAGACGTGCGAGCGGCTATCGACTTGTTCTCGCGTGGCAAGGATCCGGGGTTTCCGATCGATCGGCAGATCGCCGAACTGGCGGAGGTCTGTCGCGGGCAACCGGCGCTGGTGCGCAATTTTCTCGAAGTTCTGATGGGCTTCGTGCTTAGCAAGGGCAATATTAATGCCGTTGAACGCGAGTTGCTGTGGCGTATGGCTGCGGGGCTTGGCGTGGGCCGGGTTGAAATGGCGCAGTTTGAAGCGGTGTTGCGGGCGCAATTCAGTTTTCGTCATGGCGCCCGTGGCGAGCGTCCCGGTTTTACGCCCGCCGACGAACTCAACCAAGCCTATCAAGGCGCTGGGTATTGACAGTGACGCATCCGACAAAGCCGTTAAAACCGCCTACCGGCGCCTGATGAATCAGCATCATCCGGACAAACTGGTGGCCAAGGGCTTGCCGGAATCAATGAAAGAGGCGGCAGAAGAGCGCACCCGAGAGATTCGCTCGGCTTACGAGACTATCCGGGATCACCGCGGTATCAAGTAAGCATCCCTGCCCTGTCGCCGGTGGATGGCCTTTTGCGCTCGGGCTTGATGCTGCCGCGTTATTCCCTGATCATTCCATCATGAGCAAAGCAAACTATCTGATAGCCCCTTCGATCCTGTCCGCGGATTTCGCGCGGTTGGGTGAAGAGGTTGATAACGTGTTGCAGGCCGGCGCCGACCTGGTGCACTTCGATGTGATGGATAATCACTATGTCCCTAACCTTACCATCGGCCCGCTGGTGTGCGACGCCCTGCGCAAGCACGGGGTGACTGCACCGATCGACGTGCATCTGATGGTGAAGCCGGTGGATCGTCTGGTGGGCGATTTTGCGGAGGCGGGCGCTGACTACATCAGTTTTCATCCTGAGGCGAGCGACCATGTGCATCGCACCATAGGCCTGATTCGCGAAGCAGGGTGTAAACCCGGCCTGGTATTCAACCCGGCAACGCCGCTCGATTATTTAAATCATTGTCTTGAAGAGATCGATCTGGTTCTGATCATGTCGGTAAATCCGGGCTTTGGCGGCCAGAGCTTTATTCGCTCCAGTCTCGACAAGCTGCGCGCGGCGCGCAAGCTGATTGATGCAAGCGGACGCGACGTGCGGCTGGAAATAGACGGTGGTGTCAAGATTGATAACATCGCCGAAATAGCCAAAGCCGGCGCCGATATGTTCGTCGCCGGCTCGGCTATTTTTAATACCGATGACTACGCTGCAACCATCGCGGCCATGCGCGCAGAGCTGACTAAGTCGTAGCAGCTGTCGCCGAGATCTGTTGCTGGGAGCGGGCGCCGTAAACAACAATGGTTTTGCCGCTCGCTGACACCAGACCCTGTTCTTCAAGGACTTTCAGCACCCGGCCGGCCATTTCGCGCGAGCAACCCACCAGTCGGCTGAGTTCCTGCCGGCTGACTTTAATCTGCATGCCGTCAGGGTGCGTCATCGCATCCGGTTCGTTGCACAGATCCATAATGGCGTGGGCCACACGACCGGTAACGTCAACAAAAGCCAGGTCGCCGAGTTTGCGGTTGGTGCGATCCAGTCGCAGAGCCAGCTGTGTTGCCAGCTCAAACACCAGGCCCGGATTTTCGCTGGAAATTTGCCGGAAGCGTGGGTAAGTCATTTCTGCGATTTCTGACTCCACGCGGGTTCTTACCCACGCGGTGCGGGCGGGCTCATCATGGAACAACCCCATTTCGCCAAAGAACTGCCCCTTGTTGAGATAGGCAAGAACCATTTCGTTGCCGTCCTCGTCTTCGATCATGACTTCGACAGAACCGCGCATGATGTAGTAAAGACTGTCCGGCACATCCCCGGCATGAATGATGACTTGTTTGGACGGTACTGTGCGCGTTCGACAGTACGTCAGAAAACGATTAATGGCCGGCACATCACTAAGCGCCTTTCCATTGGTAGGCATGTCTGAACCCTCACCCGATAACCCGTAAAATAACCCGACACCGTTTTAACCCTTTACAGCCGCAAGAGCAAGCCGGGAGACGATATTTAAAGTCTGAAAGACACGCTGGTCATGACTTTTGAAAGCAGGCGCATGCCTCGCTTGACGGGCGTTGGGAGTGTTTTGCCGCCAAGTTCGCGTGCGCGGTGGGCATGTTTAAGCTCGTCCTCCCGCATACGGGTGAGTATCCGGCGACTGCTTTCATCCTCAGCGGGCAGCCGTTGCAGGTGCTTGTCCAGATGCTGCGCAACCTGTTGTTCGGTTTCATCAAGAAAGCCCAGGCTGTAACGGTCGCCCGCCAGCCCTGCAACGGCCCCGATAACAAACGACCCGGCATACCACAACGGTGTCAGCACGCTGGTTCGCCCGCCAAGCTCTTCTGCGCGATTCTGACACCAGGCGAGGTGATCGTGTTCTTCGTCAGCCGCCTGCAGCAATTCCCGGCGCAATGCCGAATCACGGGCGACCAGCGCTTGCCCGCGGTACAGCGCCTGGGCCGCAATTTCGCCTGAGTGGTTGACCCGCATCAGTCGTGCGGACAGCCGGCTGGCAGCAGCGTCCAATTCGCTTTGGGCATCGGCATCGGGCCGGCGTTGTCGGGCCCGCGGCCGGCTCTCCACCGTCCGCAGCGCTGTGTCTGCTTCGGTGAGCAGTCTGTCCAGAAAACCGATGTTTCGATCCGCCATAGTCGGTATGATACGCGCCCCTGCCGCGGCGTGAAGCCCCGGGGCGTCAAGAAATTTAAGACAAGCTCGAAGCACCCATCAAGACAATCAGGAACGAGGAAAGATTTATGCGGAATTTAGCTTATGCGTTGCTGGCAATGGCCTGCGGCGTGACCGGAACGGCTGTTGCGGAAGACGAGCAGGGCCCGTGGTCCGGCAGTGTGGCGTTTGGCTATTTGTCGTCAAGTGGTAATACGGACGATACCAGTGCAGAGCTGGATTTTGATGTGGCCTACACCGTCAAGCCATGGACCCATGAATTCAAGGCGCGTGCTTACGGTGCAAGCAAGGACAACGATGCGACTGCCGAGGCTTACAAAGCTGGCTGGAAGAGCAAATACGACTTCAATGAATTTGACTACGCTTTCGGGGCACTGGACTGGAACAAAGATCGTTTTTCGGGTTACGAGCGTCAGTCGTTTGCGACGGTCGGTTACGGTCGGCGCATTCTAAACAGCGATGAATTTGTGCTGAACGTTGAAGTCGGTGCCGGCTATACCAAGCAGCGCAGTGCCGAGATTTTGGGCCCGCCGCTGGTTCCGGCGGAAAGCACTGACGGCGCGGCCGGCACGCTGGGCGGTGATTTCACCTGGAATTTCAGCGAAAACGCCAGTTTCCATCAGACACTGTATATATTCACAGCTTCCGACAATACTTTCTGGGAGTCTGTTAGCAAGGTCAAGGCCTCGCTTATCGGCAGTTTGAGTCTGGCTGTGGGTTACACGGTCAAGCAGAACACCGATGTGCCGGCCGGTACCGAGAAAAAGGACACCCTGACGTCGATTACGCTGGATTATTCGTTCTGACAGGGTTTTGAGCCGGTATTCAGGTTGTTAGGGCCGTTGAATTCGGCCCGGCGGTTAGCTAGAATGCAACGCTTTTCTGCGGCAGGGGCTGCAGGTAAAAGCGTGGGAATGGGAAATTTCCCTAGATGAAGCACGTGATGAACACGTGGTAAACACGTGATTAGAACAACAGGCCCCTGCTTAAACACACCAGGAACACCGATGAAAACCACCGTATCTGCCAAGCCTGAAGAAGTCAGGCGCGATTGGTATGTTGTTGACGCAACTAACAAAACGCTGGGCCGTCTGGCCTCAGAGCTGGCAAGCCGCCTGCGCGGCAAACACAAGGCCGAATTCACGCCGCACGTGGATACCGGTGATCATATAGTCGTGGTCAATGCCGCTCACATCCGGGTTACCGGCAACAAGATGAAAGACAAGATGTATTACCGCCACACGGGGTATATCGGCAACCTTAAATCCACCAACCTTGAAACACTGCTAAAAACGCACCCTGAGCAGGCGCTGGAGCTGGCGGTCAAGGGCATGTTGCCAAAGAATCGGTTGGGGCGCGCCATGATCAAGAAGCTGCGCGTATTTCCGGGTTCTGAGCACACGCATCAGGCCCAGCAGCCACAGGCTTTAGACATCTGACTGCAGATGACTGCAGATTAACGACACACAGAGATAGCGAATGAGCACCGACACTTACTACGGAACAGGACGCCGCAAAACTTCCACTGCCCGCGTTTATCTGCGGCCCGGGACCGGCACCATCACCGTGAATCAGCGCCCGCTGGACATTTTTTTCGGCCGTAAAACCGCGCGCATGGTGGTGCGTCAGCCGCTGGAGCACACCGATCTGGCGAGTAATTTCGATATCAGCGTCACCGTCAGCGGTGGCGGCACCACCGGACAGGCCGGTGCTATCCGTCACGGTTTGACCCGTGCGTTGATCGCCTATGACGAAGCGCTGCGTTCGCCGTTGCGTAAGGCCGGGTTTGTGACCCGCGATGCACGCGAGGTTGAGCGTAAGAAGGTTGGTCTGCGGAAAGCGCGTCGCGCCACGCAGTACTCGAAGCGCTAAGGGTTCGCCACAGCCCGGTTACCGGGACGGACGGATCGGATTTGGGGGATCGTCTAGCGGTAGGACTACGGACTCTGACTCCGTCAACCCAGGTTCGAATCCTGGTCCCCCAGCCAATATAAAAAGGCCCCTCAAAGCAGGGGCCTTTTTATATTGGCTGGGCACTGGCCACGCAGAATTTGCTATTTCTTCAGGGTTCGCACTTCTTTGTCGTCGGCAATGATTAACACGTCGGCACCCCGGTGCGCGAACAGCCCGACCGTGACCACCCCCGGTATGCGGCTTAGCCGTTCTTCCATCTCCGGTGGATTAGTGATCTGCAGATTGTAAATATCGATAATTTCGTTTCCGTTATCCGTAACGAACCCGTCGCGCCATACCGGTTGTCCGCGAAATTTTATGCAGCGTCGTGAGACAAACGACCGTGCCATCGGAATAACTTCAACGGGCAAAGGGAATGCGCCGAGCGTGCCGACCATTTTGCTGTCATCAATAATGCAGACAAATTTCCGCGATGCGCCTGCCAGTACCTTCTCGCGGGTGAGCGCACCGCCGCCGCCCTTGATCAGATGAAAATGTTTGTTGGCTTCATCGGCACCGTCTACATAGAGGTCAAGATCGCCGGTTTCGGCCAGGGCGGAAACCTCAAAACCGTGTTTTTCCAGACGCTCGCGTGTGGCCTCGGAACTGGCGACCAGCGCGCCAATCTTGTGCCGGATTTCCGGCAGCGCATCGATGAAGTAGTTGACCGTGGATCCGGTGCCAACGCCCAGCAGGCAGCCATCTTCCACATACTCCAAGGCTGCCCGCGCTGCGGCTCGTTTTTTCTCTGTCTGGTGCATACGGACGGATCCCGGTGAAAGTCGCATTATACATCCGTAAACGTTGAAACGAGTTCCCGTATCCCTATTTGGTGATCCGCAAATGAATGTGCCCGCACTAGGCGGGCACATTCTTTACAACCTGAAACAGGTTGCGCGTTAAGCAGAACTACTTCTTTTTGCGTCTGCTCTTTTTACGCGAGGCTTTTTTGGAAGAAGCCTTTTTACTGGCTTTTTCTTCTTCGCCTTTTTCTTAGCCTTCTTTTTGGCTACTTTTTTCTTAGCCTTTTTCTTGGCTTTCTTTTTAGCCTTCTTTTTGGCTACTTTTTTCTTAGCCTTTTTCTTGGCCTTCTTTTTAGCTTTCTTTTTGGCTACTTTTTTCTTCGCCTTCTTTTTGGTTGCCTTCTTGGCTACCTTTTTACGCGCTACCTTCTTTTTCGTCTTACGTTTCGCCGAAGATTTTTTCTTCGCGGAAACTTTCTTTCGAGCTGCCATAGCATATCTCCATTGTCGGGTTAACCGCGTTCGAGTATATACAAGCTTTTGGAAATTTCCAGCAAGTACAGGTTTTTTGGGAAATTTATTAGAACCGGAAAAAATCCGTTTTGGAGCAGTTTCCGGCGGGAGAATTCCGGCCTCGATTGCGATTCACGTCACAAAAAAGCCGGCTTAAAGGTTTCAAATTCATACTGTCAGAAACGGTGTATCAACAACTTCCGTAACTTTCTTTCTCTGTAATCGCAACATCGAGTGGCACGTCCCAGTATTGCGGCGACAACGTCGTGACTCGCTGAAAGCTATATCCCAAGCCAATCATAAGAGGGCGGCGCCAATGCCGGCGACGTTTTTTGAATGCGAAACTGCGGTCGTAGTAGCCGCCGCCCATGCCAAGTCGATTGAGTTCTTCGTCAAACGCTACCAGTGGCGTAATTACGACATCCAACTGTGACGGCGTTCGCAGTTGGATAGTTTTATAGACCGGTTCTGCAATACCAAAACGGTTGGTGTGAAGGGGGGTGTCTGGGTGCAATGGCGCAAATAGAAGTCGATTTTTGCGCAAAATTGGGGCGTAGAGTGATTTTCCCCGCGCGATCATTTGTCCCATGAAAGCGCCACAATCGACCTCGCCGAAGTTAGCCATATAGATCGCAATTGACCGCGCGCGCCTGAAAGGTTGCATCGCGCATAAGGTTTTGCAAATAGCCAGCGAGCTTTCCGCGATGCTGTCAGCGGGTTGCGCGCGGCGTTTGGCGTTTATTTGTCTGCGCAGCGCTTGCGTATCCGCGTTCATAAAATGAAGAGACTCCTTCCGCATGTGCCGTCACGAATCATCGCTCTCGAACCAGAGCGAAAGGTGGGGTCAACCGCGATAACCCAGGCTTTCCGCTTGCGCGGTAATGCACACAGTTATCTACAGGCGACGACCCCAATCTGAAATTTAGGGTCGAGGGACTTCCAGATTCGCATCGAACACCGCAGAAGGAGCCAAATTGAAACCGAGGCCGGGCGGTTGCAGCCGCCCGCGTACTATATTTCCAGTTGCCGGCCGAACTGCAGGGCTGACTCAACACGTTCCCGCATGGCCTGTATGCGCACGGCGGCATCGCTTTCCAGCGATTCCTCGACATCCCGCAGTTGCATTACTTCGTTTGCCAGGTTCAGTGCCGCCATGATGGCGATTCTGTCGAGACCCGAGACTTTTCCGCTGTCGCGAATCTCCAGCATCTTGGAATTTAACAGCTCCGCCGAGTCGAGCAGGTCAGCCCGCTCACTGGCTTTACACGCGACCTGATACTCCTTGTCGAGTATTTTGACGTTAACGTGCGCATACATTTGCGTCATGTGCCTTGCTCCATGGCTTTGAGGCGATTAATCATGGCTTCCACTCGCGCCCGAACCTGTTCGTTTTTTTGCAGCAACGTGGCACGGTCGGCAATCAGAGAATCCTGCCGCTCTTTTAGTGAGCGGTTCTCATCCTTCAGTTGACTGCAAATCACGACCAGTTCATCGAGTCGTTTTTCGAGTCGCGCGAGTTCTTTTACAAAGTTGTTATCGGCTGATTCAGACATGGGAGCCAATATAGTGTCTGCATTGCTTCACGGTCAATACGCGGATTACATTGCCGGTGTTAGGATAGGCGACCCTCAAAAGCCCGGAACAGGGCGATTTCCGAGAAATCGAACGTGACAACAGAGGACAAAGCGGATTTTGGAACCGTCCGGCGGATGTTGGACAAGCTGAACGCCAGTTGGGAGCCTGCGGAAGCGCACGGTGCGTTTTGTGGCCGCGCCTGCCTTTCCGGCGCTGCTGCTCTGCAAGACTGGCTGCATGATGTCAGCGCTGGTGTAGATCGCGATAACGACGATGTGGTGTTGCAGGAGTCTGTAAAAGGGCTGCAGACCTTCGCAGCCGAGACACTGCTCAAACTGGAGGCCGGGCAGCTGGATTTTCAGTTATTGCTGCCGGACGACGATACCGCTCTGGAGGTCAGAACGGCCGCGCTGGCGGATTGGTGTCATGGTTTCATGCACGGTTTGTCGAGTGCCGGCGGAGCCGATCAGGGCCCCTTTGCCGATGCGCTGGAGTCCGGCGATGTGGGCGAGATTATCGATGATTTTGGTCAGATCACGCGGGCCGGGGCGGATGCGGATCACGGCAACGAGGCCGAGCAGTCGTTTGCCGAACTCGAGGAGTACGTGAGGGTTTCGGTGCAGCTTGTGTATGAAGAGACTGCCGGGCTGCGCCAGCGCGGAACTGCGGCGCCATGAACGTCGGAGAATTTTCCCGCCGCCGCCGCGCGATCATGCGCATGATGGGAAGGGGCAGTATTGCGATATTGCCGGCGGCACCGGTGCGCACGCGCAACCGCGATGTTGAATACCCTTATCGGCAGGACAGTGATTTCCACTATTTGACCGGCTTTGATGAGCCGGAAGCGGTTGCGGTGCTGGTGCCGGGCCGCGCTGCCGGCGAGTTCCTGATGTTTTGCCGTACCAGTGATCTGGAGCGGGAGCTGTGGGATGGCAGGCGCGCCACACCGACGGGTGCTGTGCGGGACTACGGTGCCACCGAAGCATTTGCGATTGATGAGATCGACGAGGTGCTGCCCGGCATCGTCAGTCAGTGCGAACGTGTCTATTACACGATGGGCGCGCATCCCGAGTTTGACGCCCGTTTGCTCGGCTGGATCGCTGATTTGCGCGCAATGCGGGGTGTTGGACAACATACTCCCGATGAATTCATAGCCCTGGATCATCTGCTGCATGACTTGCGCTTATACAAGAGCCGGGCCGAAATAAGCGCCATGAAGAAAGCGGCGCGGATCACGGTGGACGCACATCGGCGGGCGATCGCCGCATGCCGCCCTGGTATGCAGGAATATGAGCTTGAGGCGGAATATCAACATGAGTTTCGCCGCAACGGGGTCGAGCTCGCCTACCAGCCGATCGTGGGCGGTGGTGCTAATGGCTGCGTGCTGCATTACGTTGATAACGATGCCGTATTGCAGGATGGCGATCTGGTGCTCGCAGATGTAGGTTGTGAGTACGATTGTTATGCGTCCGATGTGACACGAACCTGGCCGGTCAACGGGCGTTTTTCACCGGCACAACGGGCACTTTATGACATTGTGCTGGAGGCGCATGATGCTGCTATCAAGCAAGTGCGTCCGGGTAAGCACTGGAATGAGCCGCACGACGCAGCAGTCAAGGTGATTACACGCGGTCTGGTGCGCCTTGGTCTGCTGAAAGGCGATGTCGGCAAGCTGATCGCCGAGGGCAAATACCGACGCTTTTTTATGCACCGCACCGGCCACTGGCTGGGCATGGACGTGCATGATGTCGGAGATTACAAGGTATCGGATCACTGGCGGTTGCTGGAGCCGGGCATGGTACTGACGGTGGAGCCGGGCCTCTACATACCCAATGCGCGGAACATCCCGGCCAAATGGCGCAATACCGGCATACGCATTGAGGACGATGTACTGGTGACGCGCGATGGCAATGAGGTGCTGACCCGCGCATTGCCGACGGACCCCGATGAAATCGAACAATTGATCGGGAGTCGCTGACCGGCGCGCCGGAAACCGATTACCCTGTAGCGACCAACCGCGAATCAGAGCACATGATAAACAGCGTCCAAACTTCGTCCGATTACGATGTAGTGATTGCCGGTGGCGGGCTGGTGGGCGGCAGCCTGGCTCTGGCCTTGTCGGGCAGCGGCTTGCGGGTGGCTTTAGTCGAGGCGGTGCCGCCCGACAGTGATGCACAACCCAGTTTTGACGATCGCACGATTGCCTTGTCGCATGGCAGTTGTGCGGTGCTGCGGCAACTGGGTTTGTGGCCGGCTATTGCCGACAGCGTTTTCCCGATCCGCAAAATTCACGTGTCCGAGCAGGGCCGTTTTGGTACCGCGCTGATTGATGCCGACGAGCAGGGCATTGCCGAGCTGGGGTATGTTATCCGCGGCCGGGATCTGGGCCGAGCCTTGTGGGCCCGCATTGATGCACTGGCCGATATCGAAGTTTATTGTCCCGCCCAGGTGTCAGCGACAACGCTTGTCGATGACCAGCCCGGCGTGCGTATAGCGGCGCTAGCTGACGAAACACTGCGTACCCGGTTGCTGGTTGTGGCCGACGGCGCACGTTCGGCACTGCGCGCAGCGTTGGGTGTTGGCTCCAGTGAGCATGCATACGGCCAGACGGCGGTCGTTGCCAATGTGCAGGTTGACCCGCGTCGTGCCGCGCATACCGCCTATGAACGATTCACGCCTCAAGGGCCTCTGGCTCTGCTGCCCGGGCAGGACGGGCGTTACACGGTGGTGCTGGCGCGCGCTGACGACGAGGCGCAAACGTGCCTGCAAATGAGTGATGCCGAATTTTTGCAGCGGGTGCAACAGAGCATCGGCTTCCGACTCGGCCGATTAAAAAAACTCGGCCGGCGTGTCGCGTATCCGTTATCACTGGTGCAAACAGATGCACTGACGGCTGCGCGCGCTGTCGTGATTGGTAATGCTGCGCATGGTTTGCACCCGGTTGCGGGTCAGGGCTTTAATCTGGGCCTGCGCGATGCAGCCAGTCTGGCGGAGGTGCTCGTCGCCGGTCACCGTTCAGAGCACCAGAGTTTTGATCCCGGTGCCGATGCGGTGTTGCAGGCCTATGCCGATTGGAGGCGCGAAGATCAACGTAACGTGGTGGCGTTTACGGACGGTCTGATCCGTTTATTCGGGCGTTCCGGACAGACGTTAGGCGTGGCCCGCGGTCTGGGCATGGCGCTGTTTGATACGTTACCGGTGGCAAAGCGGGCTCTGGCACGTCGCACCATGGGCTTGTCCGGGCGTATGACTCGATTGGCGCGGGGGCTGGACTTGTGAGCGCGTCGAAATCTGCCGCGCATCTCGATGTGCTGATTGTCGGCGGCGGCATGGCCGGACTGCTGCTCGCGCGGTTGCTGGACAGGCCGGGCTTCGGCGGTCGCCAGACACCGTTGTCCATCGGCGTGGTGGAGTCGCAACCGCCGGCGCCGCGCGCGGACCAAGCTTCGCTGGAATTGCGGGTATCGGCATTGTCGCCCGCATCGCTCGAGCTGCTGGCCGAGGCCGGGTGCTTGTCGCAGCTGCCCGCAGCGGTTTGTCATCCATATGAACGCATGCATGTCTGGCAGGACGGCGGGCCGCATGGTTCGCACGCGCTAACCTTCGATGCCGCCGAATCGGGTGTTGCATCGCTCGGCAGCATTGTCGAAAACCATGCAGTGCGGGCAGCGCTGTGGGAACAACTCAGTCGGTCGGCGAACGTACAGTTGATTACGCAGACCGTGCATGCGATTCGCGAGACCCCGGAAGCCTGCGAAGTGCAATGCGAGGCGGTTGAATTGCGCGCACGATTGCTGGTGGGTGCTGACGGCGTGAATTCGATGGTGCGTGCGCAACTGGGCATTCCGAGCCGGGAACGGGCCTATCACCAGAATGCGCTGGTTGCCCATCTTGCCAGTGAACATGCGCATGCCAATACGGCCTGGCAGAAATTTTTGCCGGACGGGCCTGTCGCACTGTTGCCGCTCGCGGATGGACGCAGTTCATTGGTGTGGTCGCACCCGGAAAGCATTACTGCGGAATTGCTGGCATTGTCCGACGAGCATTTCGCCGGCCGGCTGGAAAAGCAGCTCGACAATGTGCTCGGAAAGTTTCAGTGCACCACATCGCGGGTCGCCTTTCCGCTGGTCCGCAAACATGCTGACGTTTATACCGGTCATCGTTTTGCGCTGATCGGTGACGCCGCGCATCGGGTCCACCCGCTTGCCGGGCAGGGCGCGAATCTCGGTTTTCGGGACGTGGCGGTGCTGGCGGAAGAACTGGGGCATCATGTGGGGTCGCTTTGGGCGGATCCCGGCGACCCGCTGGTCTTAAGGCGGTATGAGCGTCGACGCAAGGGCGATAACGCCCTGGTGCTGGGCGCCATGGACGGGCTCAATGCCCTGTTTAGTTCGCCATTGGCAAACCTCGCCGGTGCGGGCCTCGGGTGGGTAAATCGGGTGCGGCCGCTGAAGGCTTTTTTTGCGGAACGGGCGATGAGTTCGGCGGGTCGGGGCTAGTCTGCTGCGGGTTCAGCAGGTATTATTCCTGCTCGATTTTCCAGACCCGCGTGAGAGTGCCGTGATTCGCTGGCGGCCGCCGAAGGCGCAACTCGCTCGGAAACGCTCAGGCAAAAAGGATTGCGGGTTTGAATCGACTCTGGAGAGCGGCCGCTCGGCGGTCCACCGAAGGGGTGCGGTTGGCGCATTGCCAACCCGATCTCTCAGGTACACGGACAGAGGGGCGGCAGGATTTATCCTGCCGCCCTTTTTTATTTGTTCCCGGTTTATAAAGCCGGGAATTTTTTAGCTCCGGGTTTTCGTTGATGAAACAAACCGCATTGTACGAACGGCACAAGGCCGCGGGTGCCAGAATCGTCGATTTTGGCGGCTGGGCTATGCCGTTGCACTACGGTTCGCAAATTGACGAGCATCATGCCGTGCGTCACTCAGCAGGTATGTTTGACGTGTCGCACATGACGGTGGTGGATATCAGCGGGGCGGATGCGGGCCCTTGGTTACGCTATTTGCTGGCAAACAACATTGATCGCCTGCCTGCCGTCGGCAAGGGTTTATACAGTTGCATGCTGAATGAAACCGGCGGCGTGGTCGATGACCTGATCGTCTACAACCGCGGCCCCGCTGCTTATCGTATGGTGGTAAACGCAGCCACACGCGAAGCCGATCTTGACTGGATGAACAGCACCGCCGACGGTTTTGACGTGACCATTCGGGAGCGTGCTGAACTGGCGATGCTGGCGGTGCAGGGCCCGGCTGCGCGTGAGTTGACGGCCCCGTTGTTGCCCGCGCATGCCGGGGCCGATGCGCTGTGCCTGGGCAGTTTCGAATCGTTTGAACCCGATGCACCCGGTGAGTACTTTGTCGCGCGAACCGGTTACACCGGCGAGGACGGCTGGGAGATTGTGCTGACCGCCACCGCTGCGCTGACTTTATGGGATGAGTTGCGGGCTGCAGGCGTGCAGCCGTGCGGTCTGGGTGCGCGCGACACCCTGCGTCTGGAAGCCGGGCTGAATTTATACGGTCAGGACATGACCACGCAGACCACTCCGCTGGAAAGCAATCTCGGTTGGACGGTGGCATGGGAGCCGAAGGAGCGCGATTTTATGGGTCGCCGCGCTTTGGAAGCGCAGCGCGCGGCCGGCCCGAGCCACAAGCTGGTGGGTTTGTTGCTCGAAGGGCGTGGCATCATGCGGGCGGGGCAGGTGGTTCAGACATCTGCGGGTCCGGGCGAAATTACCAGCGGCGGGTTTTCACCCACCATGGAACAGTCCATCGCTTTCGCACGCGTGCCCACGCAGAGTGAAGAACATTGCCAAGTCGAAATACGTAAAAATGTTGTGCCAGCCAGAATCGTCAAACCGCCCTTTGTCAAAAACGGACGCGTTCTGATTAACGGTTAGCACGAACGAGTGTTCACGATAACAACAGTCGCGTAAAACGCGTCGTAACAATGCGGAGATAGTGAGATGAGTGAAGTGCCCGATCAGTTGCTGTTCACGGAAGATCATGAATGGTTGCGACTCGAGGATGATGGCGACGTTACCGTAGGCATCACCGATCATGCTCAGGCGGCACTGGGCGAACTGGTGTTTGTAGAGGTACCGGAGACCGGCGCGGAGTTCGCGGAAGGTGACGCCTGTGCCGTCGTGGAATCAGTAAAAGCGGCCAGCGACGTGTACTGCCCCTTGAGTGGCGAAGTTACGGAGGTCAACGAAGCGCTGGCCGATGAGCCGGAACTGGTTAACAGCAGCCCTTATGAGGACGGCTGGATATTTCGACTGCGTCCGACAGACGCCACCGTGCTTGATGAAATGATGGACGCCGACGCTTACGAGCGTTATTTGGCTGAACTGGAAGACTGAGCGTGCCCTTTATTCCCCATACCGATGACGATGGAACCGCGATGCTCGCTGCGATTGGCGTTACATCGCTGGACAAATTGTTTGAGGAGATACCCGCAGAGTTGCGCATCGCCGGCCTGGATGCGGTGGGTCCGGCGCTCAGTGAGGCGGAAATATCGCGACTGATGCAGCGCCGCGCCCGTGCCGACGGTGAGCCGCTGTGTTTTATTGGTGCGGGCGCCTACGACCATTATGTGCCCGCCGCGGTCTGGGATATTGCAACCCGCGGCGAGTTTTACAGTGCCTACACACCGTATCAGGCCGAGGCCAGTCAGGGCACGCTGCAGGTTATCTACGAGTTCCAGACGATGCTGGCCAGCCTGACCGGCCTCGATGTGTCGAACGCATCGCTGTACGACGGCGCAACTGCATTTGCAGAAGCCTGCCTGATGGCAGTGCGCGCTAACCGCCGCAACAAGTCGCGCAAGATTCTTGTGGCCCGAAGCCTGAGCCCCGTTTATCGCGAAGTCGCCGCGGGCATGCTGAAGGGGCAGGGGATCACCCTTGTCGAGCTGCCGTTGCAAGACGGTTGTTGTGACCTTGCCGCTTTGCAGAGTCTCGGCGGCGACTATGCCGCCGTTGCCGTTCAGCAGCCCAGCTTTTTGGGCACCCTGGAGCAGGTAGACGACATTACTGACTGGGCACATGCCAATAACGCGTTAATGATCGGGGTGGTCAACCCTACTTCGCTGGCATTATTGAAGCCGCCCGGGCAGTGGGGCAGCGACGGCGCTGATATTGCCTGTGGTGAAGGCCAGCCGCTGGGTGTGCCGCTGTCGGCCGGCGGCCCTTATATAGGTTTCATGGTGTGTGCCGCCGCTGTTGTCCGCCAGATGCCAGGGCGCATTGTCGGGCGCACGGTCGATATTGATGGCAAGCCCGGGTTTACCCTGACGCTGCAGGCTCGCGAGCAACACATCCGGCGCTCGCGCGCCACGTCTAATATATGCACCAATCAGGGGCTGGTTGCGACCGCGGCCACAATTTACATGGCGTTGATGGGCGCTGCCGGTTTGCGCGAGGTCGCGCGGTCCTGCAATGTGAATACCCGCAGCCTGGTGGCGGCTTTGGCGGCATTGCCCGGGGTCGCGCCCGCATTCAGTCAGCCGTACTTTCATGAGGCCGCGTTGCGTCTGGACCGTCCGGTCGGGCCGGTTCTGGATGCACTGTCCAAGCAGGGTGTGCTGGGCGGTTTTGATTTGAGCCGGGATTATCCCGAGCTGGGCCACACGCTGCTGGTTTGCGCCACCGAAACGCGCGGTGCCGAAGACATCAGGGCGTATGCGTCCGCTATGAGCGACGTGTTCGGGGTGGCCGCATGACCGAACAACTGATTTTCGAATATCGCTCTGCGGGTCGCAAAGGTTTTGCGCCGATCGCGGCCGGCGAGCCGAATCTGCCGGCCGACTTTTTGCGGCAGGATGACCCTCTGCTACCGACGGCCTCCGAGCTGGATGTGGTGCGTCACTATACCCGTTTGTCACAGCTGAACTTTTCGATCGATACGCATTTTTATCCGCTGGGTTCATGCACCATGAAGTACAACCCGCGGGTGTGTAATCGTCTGGCCATGTTGCCGCAGTTTCTGGCGCGTCATCCACTGGCGGCGGTTGAGCACGGCCAGGGTTTTATGCAGACCCTTTACGAGCTGCAGCAAATGCTGGAGGTGGCAACCGGCATGAACGCGGTATCGCTGACCCCGATGGCCGGCGCACAAGGCGAATTCGCGGGCGTGGCGATGATACGTGCGTATCACGACGCGCGAGGCGATACCGAGAGGCGGCAGATTATTGTTCCCGACGCAGCGCACGGCACTAATCCGGCGACTGCCACAATGTGCGGATGCGACGTGGTCGAAGTACCCACGCGCGCCGACGGGGATCTGGACATCGACAAACTCAGGGCAGTGGTCGGGCCGCAGACGGCCGGCATTATGCTGACCAACCCGTCCACGCTGGGGGTGTTCGAGCGGCAGATCAAAGAAATCGCTACCCTTGTGCACGATGCCGGCGGCTTACTCTATTACGACGGTGCCAACCTCAATGCCATTCTTGGCAAGACCGCGCCCGGCGCCATGGGTTTCGACGTAGTCCATGTGAATCTGCACAAAACCTTTTCCACCCCGCACGGTGGCGGCGGCCCCGGATCGGGCGCTGTCGGGGTCGGTGCGAAGCTGCGGCCGTTTCTGCCGATTCCTTACGTGATGCATGACGCCAGGGGTTATTACTGGGCAACCGAAGCGACTTGTCCGCAGAGCATTGGCCGTTTGTCGGCGTTTATGGGGAATGCGGGCGTGCTGTTGCGGGCCTATGTATACATGCGCATGCTCGGCAGTGAAGGCATGCAGCGGGTATCGGATTTTTCGGTACTCAACGCCAACTACCTGATGGTGCGACTGCAGGAGGCCGGTTTTGCGTTGGCATATCCGGAGCGTCGCGCCAGCCATGAGTTTGTGGTGTCGTTAAAGCAGATTACGCGCGATACCGGCGTGACCGCGATGGATTTCGCCAAAGCGCTTCTGGATCATGGTTTCCATGCGCCGACAACGTACTTTCCGTTGCTGGTGCCCGAGTGCTTGCTGATCGAGCCGACAGAGTCGGAATCGCGGCAGACGCTGGATGCGTTTGTGCAGGCCATGGCCGATATCCGGCAACAGGCCTATGACGATGCCGATGCGGTGAAACAGGCGCCGCTAAAAATGCCCGTGCGGCGCCTGGACGATGTGCGCGCCGCAAAACAACCCGATTTGACATGGAAGAGAGATTAAATGTCTGCGCTGATTTGTGGCTCTATGGCCTACGACAACATCATGGTGTTTCCCGGCCGCTTCAAGGAGCAGATTCTTCCTGATCAGATACATATTCTGAATGTGGCGTTTCTGGTGCCTGAAATGCGCAAGGAATTTGGCGGCTGCGCCGGTAACATCGCCTACAACCTGAACATGCTGGGCGGTTCAGGGTACGCGATGGCGACGGTAGGCGACGATTTTGATAACTACCGGAACTGGCTGTTCAGCAAACAGCTGGACAGCCGCTACATCAGTCAGGTCGCGGGCAGCTTCACCGCACAGGCCTATATCACGACCGATCTCGACGACAACCAGATTACAGCGTTTCATCCGGGTGCCATGGATCATTCGCACATCAATGCAGTGCCCACCGATGCCGGTATCAAACTGGGGATCATTTCGCCGGACGGTCGCCAGGGGATGATTGATCATGCCCGGCAGTTCGCTGATGCGGGTATTCCCTTTGTGTTCGATCCCGGTCAGGGGTTGCCAATGTTTGACGGCGACGATCTGCGCTCGTTTATAGAGCAGGCCAGTTGGGTGGCAGTGAATGATTACGAAGGGCGTATGCTGCAGGAACGCACCGGCTGGAGTGTTGGCGAAATCAGTCAGCGCGTAAAGGCACTGATTGTTACTCGGGGCGCTGAAGGTTCACTGATTTACACCAACGGAAACAGCACCGAGATACCAGCGGTTAAAGCCGCGGCCGTGCTGGATCCGACCGGTTGCGGCGATGCCTATCGGGCGGGTTTGCTGTACGGTTTGTTAAACGATATGAGTTGGGACGATACCGGGCGACTGGCGGCCTTGCTCGGGGCGATAAAAATTGCGCATCGGGGTACACAAAATCATGAGTTCACCCCGTCGGGTCTGGACGATCAGTTCGAAGCCAGTTTTGGATATCGGCTTGGGCTCTAACCGCGTGAGTAGCCTGGCGGCTGCCGGCGCTGCGATCATACTGGCGCTTTACAGTGTCTCGCCGGCATATGCACAGGGCGACGACTGGGGTGCCATGATCGAGCGTATATCCAGTGGCATTGTGTCGCTGGATATAGATGTGCCCAGGGCTTTCGATACCGACCGCAACCAAAGCAGTCAGGCGACGGGCTTTGTGGTGGACATTGAACGCGGTCTGATACTGACCAACCGTCATGTTATTTCTCCCGGGCCTGTCCGCGGCGAGGCTTTGTTTCTCAACCGCGAAGAAGTCGAGCTGGTGCCGGTTTATCGCGATCCGGTGCACGATTTTGGTTTCTTCCGCTTTGACCCCAAAGCGCTGAAGTATTTTCAACCCGCCGAACTGCCATTAGTGCCGGAACGCGCGGCAGTGGGTGTTGAAGTGCGGATTGTGGGCAATGATGCGGGCGAGCAGTTGTCGATACTCTCAGGCACGATTGCACGCCTGGAGCGGCGCGCGCCCGAGTACGGTTACGGCGGCTACAACGACTTCAATACGTTCTACATACAGGCAGCATCCGGCAGCTCGGGCGGTTCGTCCGGTTCGCCGGTGCTGGACAAGCAAGGCAATGTGGTTGCATTGAACGCCGGCGCAAGCTCCACTGCCGCGACGAGCTTCTTTTTGCCGTTGCAGCGGATTAAGCGCGCACTGGAGTTGGTGCAGGCCGGTAAGCCCGTGACGCGCGGCACCCTGCAGGCGCGTTACGTGCAGGTTGCATACGACGAATTGCGTCGGCTGGGCTTGCAGTCAGCCACCGAGAGTGATTATCGCCGCCGTTTCCCCGGGCACATCGGCATGCTGGTAGTCAGCAACGTCATGCCTGACGGTGTGGCAGACGGCGTGTTGCGAGTCGGCGATATTTTGCTGGCAGTTAACGACGCACCGCTGGTGGATTTTGTAACCCTCGAAGAGGTTCTGGATGACACGGTCGGTGGCCAGGTTCGCGTGAGTCTGGAGCGCAATGGCGAGCATCTGGAGCGCGATGTGGTGGTGGCTGATCTGCATGCGCTTACGCCGGACGAATACATTCAGTTCGGTAATGCGGTGGTGCATGAGCTGTCGTATCAGCAGGCCTGGCATCTGAACAAGGCGCTGCGGGGTATCTATGTCGCATCGCCGGGCTATGTGCTGAGTACCGCAGGCTTGCCGGCATACAGCGTTATCGAAGCGGTTGACGGGCGACCCGTCAATACGCTGGATGAGTTTGAACGCGTATTGGGAGAACTGGCGGACGGCCAGAAAGCTACGCTCCGCTACTATACGTTGGACGAACCGACGACCGCCCGGCAAAGCATCATGCGCATGGATCGGCGCTGGTACCCGACCATGCGTTGTGTGCTGGACAATGCAACCGGTGACTGGCCCTGCACCGAGCTGGCAGCTGGGCCGGAAGCTGTGCCGCTGGAACCGGTGAGTGCGCGGTTTGTAAAACAGCCTGACCGCGCGTTGCAGCGTATTTCGGAATCGCTGGTGTTGGTGAATTTTGACATGCCGTACAGTTTTTCCGGCGTGTCGGAACCTCACTACTACGGCACCGGTCTGGTCGTGGATGCGGAGCGGGGGCTGGTCGTCGTCGACCGCAACACCGTTCCCGAGGCCATGGGTGACGTGCGGCTGACCTTCGCAGCGTCCCTGGAAGTGACCGGACGTGTGGAGTTTGTCCACCCGGTGCATAACCTGGCCATTCTGTCCTATGACCCGGCTGATCTGGGTGATACACCGGTGAGGTCGGCCCGGCTCCATAGCGTCGAGTTGTCGGCCGGCGATGAAGTGGAGGCCGTCGGCTTGCGTCCGCAAGGCGCTCTGGTGAGTCAGACGGTTAAGGTCGCGGCGGTGTCGCCGCTGATGTACCCGCTGTCCAATTCGTTGCGGTTTCGCGAAACCAACCTTGAAGGGATTTCGCTGGTAACGTCGCCCGGCATCGATGGCGTATTAATGGACAAGCGCTCGCGGGTGGTCGCGTTGTGGTCCAGTTTTGCGTTTGATTACGGCAACGAATTGCGCGAGGACAGCCGCGGTGTGCCGGTGGACGTGGTGATGGAAGCGCTGGAACTGGTGCGTACCGGTCAGCCGTTGCGGTCGCTGGAGGTGGAGTTGGCGACTTTGCCTACGTCTACAGCCCGAAATTTCGGCTTGCCGGTAGCCTGGACAGAACGTTTGTCCTTGCACGACCCGGAACGTCGGCAGGTGTTAACCGTGGTGCGCACGGTCGCCGGAACCCCGGCGAGTCAGTTATTGCGCACCGGGGATCTGATCCTTGCTGCCAATGGCCAGCCCGTTAATCGCTTTCGCGAAGTTGAACGGGCGGTGTTCGGTCAGCCTGAAATCGAACTGACTGTCTGGCGTGATGGCCGCGAGCAGTCGCTGGTGGTGCCGACGGTTGCCCTGCCGGGTGACGGCGTGAGACGCCTGCTGTATTGGGGTGGCGCCCTGCTGCAGGATCCGTATCGCGACGTCGCAGCACAGCGCGGTATTGTTCCTGAAGGTGTCTACGTCGCTTATTATGCTTACGGGTCGCCCGCTGCGCGGGCCAACTTATCAGCAGGCAGCCGGATCGTTGAAGTTGACGGCATGCCGGTTGCCAATCTGGACGAGTTCGTGCGACGAGTCGCCGGGCGCAAGCAGGGGTCTTCGGTGCGACTGGCTATTCGGGACTGGAACGACGCCGTCAGGGTTATTACGCTCAAACTTGATTTGACGTTCTGGCCTGCGTGGGAAATTGTGCACAACGGTGACTGGCATCGGGTTGACCCCGGTGCCACCACGCATTGACGGTCGCTGCCTGATCAGGTGATCAGGCGGGGTCGGAGTATAAGTGAGTCCGTCATGTCGACGTCAGCCGACAAATCCTCGTGCGCGAGGTTTTCCCAGTGTCTCATCCACGGAATGAATTCTTCGGCGGGCATGGGTTTGCTCAGGTAGTACCCCTGGGCGCGCTCACAACCTTCCTCGCGCAACCAGCGCAGCGCAGCCGTGGTTTCAACGCCTTCGGCGACCACTTCAAGGCCCAGATTGTGTGCCATGTTAATCACGGCTCTGACGATGGCCGTATTTTGCGGGTGATCGGGCAGATTGGTTACAAACGCCCGGTCAACCTTCAGTTCGTCAACCGGTAAACGCTGCAAATGGCCTAACGACGAGTAGCCGGTGCCAAAGTCATCCATTGATGTTTTGGCGCCCATCTCGCGCAGGCGATCAAGAATCTTGATGGCGTAATCGAGGTCATGCACCAACGCCTCTTCGGTAATTTCGAGGATCAGGCATTCGGCGGGCATCTTGTTCACCTCAAGTTCCTGCTCGATGAGTCCGATGAGGTTGTCACCCAGAAGGTCCTGAGCCGACAGGTTTACCGCAATCGGCAGGTTGATGCCCTGATCTTTCCACGAGCGGGCCTGTGCAACGGCGCGCCCCAGCATCCACTCCGTGATCATGCCGATACAGCCGGCACGTTCGGCCAGCGGAATAAATTCAAACGGTGCGATTTGTCCGAGCTCCGGATGATTCCAGCGCAGCAGTGCCTCGGCACCGCAGACCTGAGTATTCCGCAGCTCAACTTTGGGTTGCAGGTAAAGCTGCAGTTCGTTTTCCCGTGTTGCCCGGCGCAAGTCGCCGAGAATCGCCAATTGCCGGACGTGCCGCGCCTCGCGACCGTTCTGATACATGCGAATGCGTTTTTGCCCCTGTTGGGCGTCGTTCTTGGCAACTGCCGCGCGGCGCAGCAGTTCATCCGGTTGGCGACCGTGTTCCGGGCTGACGCAAAAGCCGATACAGGCGTCCAGCGTGACGTTGACCGACTGAACATTAAGGCCTGCATCAAGCATGCCGGCTAACCGGCGGGCCAGGCGCTTGCCGTCATCTTTGTCATTGTCCGGTGCAATAATCAGAAACTGGTCGCCCTCGAGGCGTGCCAGAATATGTGAATCTTCCAGTCCGGAACGCATGCGTTGCGCCGTCTGACGCAATACCTCATCGCCTATTTCATGGCCCAGCGATGACTGAATTTCGCGAAAGCGCTGCAAATGCATCACCATGACCACCACCGGATCGCCGTTCTTGGCGGCATTGCGCAGACTTTCGCGCAGCAAGTCCATGGCGTGCAAGCGATTCGGCAAGCCCGTCAGCGAATCGAATTCGGCCTGATAGACAATGCGCTGTTCGCGTTCCGAAATGCCTTTGCGCATGGTTTCAAATGCTTTGGCCAGTTCACCGAATTCGTCCGAGGAATTAATGTTCAGCTTCTTGCTGTAATTTCCGACACTCATGCGGCGGGCTGCCATCAGCAGTTGTCGCACCGGTGTTGTCACCGCGCGCGACAGCAGCATGGCGAGCAACAATGCGCCAACGATTGAGACGCCAGTGGCGTGAGTCATGGCGCCCCGCAGTGCCACGAAGGGGCGGCGGGCATCACTGACGCGTTTGTGGAATACCACCAGAACCCTCGGGTCGCCGGCTGCATAGGGCAAAGCTTTAGAGCTAAAGTGGTCGGACAGGTCGAGCTTCGCAATGTTCGAGTCTGCACCGGTGGCCACTTTGTCGGCCGTCGCCTGAATCATTTCACGTTCTTCGGTTGGCAGCGAGCTTCCCAGCAACGCGACTTTTCCGGACTGTTGGGTGCGCAAGATGGATATGTCGACGCCGGTGTTGCCGCCCATTCTGCTGGCTATGTTGTCATCAATGGCGTAGCCCATCGCCAGATATCCCACCGGCTTATCCTTGTTGATCGGACGCACGGCCATTTCGAATGCGGCGTTATCGAGCAATACGATGCCACTCTGCTGATCAAGCAGTTCGGCGAACGCATCCTGATCCTGTGGGTCTATGCCAAAGGAGGTATCAACAGTGCCGGCTGCGGTGTAAAGCAATGCTGCTTTTACGTTGGCCTGCGCCATGGCGGTCTGAATGGTAGTCAGCACGCGCTCACGATCGCGTTGGGAGCGAACGGCCCTGACAAAGTCCGGATTCGCGGTAACCGCGTAGATAATATCGCCGAGAGCCTTGGAGCGATGCTCCAGACCGCGCTGAAAGCCACGCGAGGCTTTATCGAGATCTTGCCGGGCGATGCGGTCGTTCTCGTCGGCTGCAAAATCTAGCACCGTGATCACGGTTGCCGCCTGAGCTGTCAGCACGACCGCCAGAGCAAGGCCCAGAACCTTGTAGCTAAATTTGTTTAACAGCCCTAACAAAGGACCACTCCTTTCGCCCAAATGGAACCATCCGCCCAAAGCGGTTTTGGCACGAACGAAAGCGTAGCCAGTGGGCCAATAGTGGTATGCGCACTGTGTCACGTAATACATAATCAGTGACCCGGAAGTTACATTTCCGCTTATGTTAAATTTGCCAACTTATGCGTAATTTTCTTGCCGCGATACTTGATCGCTTTGTGCTTGATAGGCCCTGGCTTGCTTTGGCTGCGGTGGCGATCGTGTCGCTGGTGTTTGCGTTGTTTATTCCGCGCTTCCAGCTGGATGCCTCTGCAGACTCTCTCCTGCTGGAGCAGGACAGTGATTTGCGTTACTACCGCGATGTGATTGAGCGCTATGGCTCGGACGATTATCTGGTTATTACCTACACAGCCAGGCGCGACCTGATCGGTGAGCAAACATTTAATGAGCTGGTGTCATTGCGCGACGCGCTGCGGGCAATTCCCAACGTCGAGGAAGTCATCAGTATCCTTGATGTGCCGTTGATCACCGGGCCCGGCACCAATCTTGGATCGTTGCAGGACAACATCCCGACGCTGGAAAACCCGGCGACAGATCGTCGGCAGGCCAAGACCGAACTGCGCGAAAGCCCGGTATACAGCAACCTGTTAATGAGCCAGAGCGGTGATACCACCGGTTTGCTGCTGCGATTAAAAAGTGATCCGGAGCTGGAACGGCTGATTGACGCGCGTGACGACTTGCGGGCGAAGCAGCTCAACGGCCGCTTAAGCGATGCGGAAAAGCGTCTGCAAAAGGAGCAGTCAGAGCAAATTAAACTGTTACGTGACAAGTTGCTGGAGCGTCAGCAGGCGGATATTGCAGCGGTGCGCGCGGTTATCGCCGAGCACGGAAATTTTGGCGAGCTGCATCTTGGCGGTGTGCCAATGATCGTCAGCGATATGATCGACTACATTCGCAGCGACATCGTGGTTTTCGGCAGCGGGATTCTGCTGTTTCTCGTCGTATTGTTGAGCGTAATATTCGGACGGCCGCGATGGGTTGTCATGTCGTTGCTGTGCTGTCTGGTTTCGGTCCTGATGATTGTGGGGCTGTTGGGCATGCTGGAATGGCGGGTGACAGTGGTGTCGTCCAATTTTGTCGCCTTGATGCTTATTTTCAGTTTGTCGCTGACCGTGCATCTGGTGCAACGCTATCGCGAACTGCACCTGGAGAATCCCGACGCGGAGCAACGCTGGCTGGTGCGCACAGCGCTGCGTGATAAGGCCAGTCCGTGTCTGTTTACCGCGCTTACCACCATGGTGGGCTTTGCATCCCTGCTGATCAGCGGCATCCGGCCGGTCATTGATTTTGGCTGGATGATGGTCATGGGTATGGTTGCTGTATTGGCGACGGCCTTTGTGTTGTTCCCGGCCACCCTGATGTTTGTAAAGCCCGGGGAACCCAGTGTTGACGGTGATTCGACCCGAATGATCACCGGCTATTTCGCTTCGGTGGTGCGTCATTGGCCGGGTATGACGGTCGCCACGTGCGTTATTTTGGCCGTCGTCAGTGTGGCGGGGGTGAGTCGTCTGAAAGTGGAGAACCGCTTCATTGACTACTTCAAAGAAGATACCGAGATTCATCGGGGTATGCTGGTTATCGACCGCGAGTTGGGGGGCACCATGCCACTGGATGTGGTTCTGGATGCCGATCAGGGTTTTCTGGACGCCCTGGCTGCCCGGCAGTCAGGTGGTGCCGATGGCGATCCATCGGGAGCCGACTTCGACGACGAATTCGAAGACGACTTTTTGGCAGAGTCGACAGTCGATGCGGACACAGCTTCTGCGGACGAGTTTGTCGATGAATTTACCGGAGAAACAGATGCTGATCCGGCGTCTGCAGAAGTGCAGAATTTGCGGCCGGATCTGGGCGCAACAAGCTATTGGTACAACAGTTTTCGGTTAGAGAAACTGCGCGAAGTGCATGATTATCTCGACAGCTTGCCGCATACGGGTAAGGTGTTGTCGCTTGCCACGACCATGGAAATGCTCGAAACCCTGAATCGGGATGAGATGCCGGGCACGTTCTTTTTGTCAGTGCTCTACAAGCGTCTGCCTGAGCAGATCAAAAGCACACTGATAGATCCCTACATGTCAGCGGACGGCAACCAGGTGCGCATCAATATGCGTGTCTACGAATCGGATTCGGGCCTCAACCGCAACGAACTGATCGCAGATATCCGTACCCGGCTGGTTGACGAAATGGGGTTTCAGCCCGACCGTGTCCACATAACCGGCATGATGGTGCTGTACAACAATGTTCTGCAGAGTCTGTACAGGTCTCAGATTCTGACGCTGGGCGCGGTATTTCTGGCTATAACGGTGATGTTCGGCGTGTTGTTCAGGTCGTTGAAAATCGCCCTGATCGCGATAGTGCCGAGTATTTTGTCAGTGGGCATAGTATTGGGCTCTATGGGTCTGCTGGGTATCCCGCTTGACATCATGACGATCACTATCGCGGCCATTAGTGTGGGTATAGGCGTGGATGATTCCATCCATTATGTGCACCGCTACCGTCAGGAAGTGGCGGTCGCAGAAGACGCGCTAACTGCCATGGAGCGCAGTCATGCCAGTGTTGGCAGGGCTATGTTTTATACTTCCGTGATTGTGATAGCGGGCTTTGCCATTTTGGCATTATCAAACTTTATTCCGAGTATTTTGTTCGGTTTGCTGACGGGGCTCGCCATGCTCATGGCGTTAATTGCAAACCTTACTTTGCTGCCTTTGCTATTGCGCTGGGGTAAGGTCAGCTGATTTTGGCGTTTGTCGGGCGCGCAGCTCTTTGTTGGTTTTTGTTAACGTCGCGCAGTGCTGCTTCCAGCGTTCCACTTCCGAGGACAGCGCGTCGCATTGCCGCTGCAGTTCTTCGATTTCGGCATCGTCGTCGGCCATCAAGTCCATGCCGGCAATCATGCCGCTGCCAGAGTGGTCCACTTTGGTCTGTATTTCCAGCTCCGTTACTCGCGAACGGGCCTGTTCCAGGTCGCGTCGGACTACCGCAAGTTCCTGATCAATGTCCTGCTTATTCTCTATTTCGCGGTTGAGGTGCTCTTTGGTGGCGTTGAATTTTTGCTGGATGTCCGCCAGTGAGCTGCTGGTATGTTCAAGCTTGCCGGCCAGTTCAGTTGCTTCCGAGCTGCGCGCATTTTTGTCTTCGGCAACGCTGGCCAGTTCCTTGCGCGCTATGCTCAACGCCGCACTGAGTTCGCGGATTTCCTGATCACGAGGGTCTTCATCGCGTGCGTCGCGGGTGCGCCGGTGCCAATACAGGGCACCCTTCCAGCTGCCGAAGCAGGCGGCGCCGAGAACCAGTAGGTAGCCAAGCAAGCCAAGTACAGACATGGGCCGAATTCCGCGATTTATGTGGATATACCAGCTTCCAAAGTTACTGGAGAAGGAGGAGCCTATTCTTTGCGCTGGCTCTCACTTTCGCTGGGTTATGATGCGGTTTTGGCGGTTGTATTGGGTCTTGGAGATGCAGTTTCAAAAACTAAGTGTGATGCTGTTCTGCGGTTTTGTCGGGCTTTTCCTGTCGGCCTGTGGCGGTCCCGGTGCAAACACCCCAACTGCCGACCCCGCAGCACTCAGGGAAGAGTTGCTGCAGGCTGACCGCGATTTCTCGGCGCTGGCACTTGAGCAGGGCGTGGCGAGGGCCTACGAGCGTTTCATTGCCGGCGACGCTGTGCAGTTACCCGATGGCGGCATGCCGCTGGCGGGTAAGCGGGCCATTTTGGAGAACGTCGAGGCATCGGTGGGTGACATAGAATTTTCATTGAGTTGGGAGCCGGTTGATGCGCTGGTCTCGGCATCGGGCGATCTCGGCTACACCTGGGGTGTCTACTATCTCGAGACCGTGGGTGAGGACAACGAGATGTATGCCACAGAGGGTAAGTACGCCAATGTCTGGCTGCGGAGCGCCACCGACGGTTGGCAGGTGTTGCTCGATATCAGCAATCAGAATGAACCGCCTTTCCCGGACGACCTGGAATTTGATGTTTTGCTTGAGAGTGAGACTGATACGCCCCCGTAAAGAGCGCCCAAAAAAATAGGCGGTGCTCTTGGGGGAAAGCACCGCCGTAGGGGTGGGAACTTAAGGGGGGAAGTTCCCGGGACACTTACTTAGGAGATTAATGGACCAATGTTAATGAACCCAATGCTAATGAACCCAATACTAATGAACCATGGAAACTACTGAGAACAGCGGAAGGAAAGTCACCAGAATTGCAATCAGTATTTCGTCACGCTTGTCCGTATAACGAGAAGATTTGATCGAGTTCATTGCTTTCACCTTTGCCTTAACTGTTTCGATGGTGAAAGATTAGCGCTGATTCAGGGGTTGTTCTTTTCCTGGTCGTAACCTTTTGTACCCAAATGTAACAGGTACAAGCCACTGTTTTTATTATAAAAAATGGCGACGTAGCGGGTCAGGCGACTGCTTCACCGACGGCTTGAGCCTCTTCTTCTGCAGCGCGAAACTGCAATTCTGCCAGTCGACTGTACAGCGGGTCTTGCTGAACAAGCTCGCTGTGCGTGCCTATCGCCCGGATGCGTCCCTCATCCAGCACAACAATGCGATTGGCTTTCAACACTGTTGCCAGTCTGTGGGCAATGATAATTGTTGTGCGGTTGCGCATCAGTTTTTCCAGCGCTTGTTGCACCAGCCTTTCGCTTTCCGCGTCCAGAGAACTGGTTGCTTCATCAAGTAACAGAATCGGCGGATTTTTGAGGATGGCCCTGGCGATAGCAATGCGTTGACGCTGGCCGCCCGATAGCCGCGTGCCTTTTTCGCCCAGAAAAGTGTCGTAGCCTTCCGGCAATTTTTCGATGAATTCATTGGCTGCGGCTGCTTTGGCTGCCTCGCGTACTTCCTGGTCTGTGGCACCGGGTCTGCCGTACCGAATATTTTCCAGTGCGCTGGTGCCGAATATCATGGTTTCCTGAGGTACAACGCCGACCATGGCGCGCACGGCCGAAGGATCGGCCTCGGCAATATTGACGCCGTCGATCATGATGGCTCCGGAGTCCGGGTCGTAAAAGCGCAGCAGTAGCTGGAAAGTGGTGCTCTTGCCGGCGCCCGAAGGGCCGACGAACGCGACGGTTTCGCCAGACACGATGTGCAGGTCAAAGTCGGAGATGGCAGGTGTGTCTGGTCGGGACGGGTAGCGAAAGGTAACGCCCTGAAATTCAATTTCGCCCACGCCCGGCTGAGTCAGCGGGACAGGGTTTGGCGGTGTTTCAATCGCGGGGCGCGCTTCCAGCAGTTCGATCAGGCGCTCCATGGCACCGGCGGCGCGCTGCACCTCGCCCCACATCTCGCTCAGCATGGCCCCTGAACTGCCCAGCAACACGGTAAAGATCACGAACTGCGTCAGGTCTCCGGGGGACATGGTGCCGGCGAGTACTTCCCGGGTGCCGAGCCAGAGCACCGATGTAATGGCACCAAACAACAAAAACATACTGCCAAAAGACATCACAAAGCGTACTTTGATGCGGCTCAACGCCGCCCCGAAAGCACCTTCAACTGCCTCGCTAAACCGAGAACTTTGCAGCGGTTCAAGCGTAAAAGCCTGAACCGTTTCGATGGCGTTCAGCGTTTCGTTCGCCATGCCACTGGAGTCGGCAACTTTGTCCTGCGCAGTGCGCGACAATTTGCGGACTTTGCGGGCTATCCAGATTATCGGCCCGATAACCGCAGGTACCAGTAAGAGAATGATCATGGTGAGTTTGGGGCTGGTGTACAGCACCCCGCCGATCGAGATCAGCAGCATGATGCTGGAACGCAAGGCAATGGAAATACCAACACCGGAGATCGACTGAACCAGTGTGGTATCGGTTGTCAGCCGCGACAGCACTTCACCGGTTTTGGTGACCTCAAAGAATGTCGGATCTTGACGTATCACGTGGGCGTAAACTTTTTTGCGCAGGTCGGCAACGACACGTTCGCCCAGCCAGGTGATCAGGTACAGGCGCAGCGCCGATAGCAGGCTGATGCCGATAATGACACCGATAACCAGTCGGAAGTAATAGTCAATTTTTTCGGTTTCGCCGGTAACGATGCCGTTGTCGATTAACACGCGTGCGGCGATGGGGAGACTCCCCGTCACGGCAGAGGCGGCGACCAGCACTACCAGTGCGAGCGCCAGCGTGCCCTTATACGGGCCAATCAGGGGCGCAATCGCTTTCAACGGGCGAAGCGATTTTCCCAGCGGGCGGGTTTCTAACTGATCGTGGGGAGGCATCGGCTAATTTTCACACGGTTTCATGCGGGTGTCACAAATTCTTCATTCTCACGTTATCTCGGAAGGTGATAGTGCGCGCGTTGAAAATATCTCAGCCAAAGGAGACGAGAGAGAGTAAACATGAACAAAGTCACTTTGTTAGCGATCCTGACGGTGCTTCCCTACAGCGCGATGGCGGCCCCCGACAATGATCAGGGCCTGCTTGAGGCAGCGCTACAAGAACGTGCAGAAATCATTGAACGCGACTTCGAGCGCAAGCTGAGTCAGATATTCGATTCATCAGCGATGACACCGCCGAGCCTGACCGAGGAGGTATTTGCGGAAGAAAGCCAGGAACGATCCCATCATCCCAGACTGCTGCGTCTGGCAGAAATAATCACACGCTAGCCCGCATTAGCTGCCATTGCTTCAGTGATTTCGGGAATGTAAAGCGTAACCATACCGTCGTCCTGCCAATCGCTTATCCGGATGTCGACCCCGAGAACCTCGGACCAGACCTCGATGTGGGGCATGGTCCATTTTTCATGGATTTCCTGTTCCGTGAGATCGTGCATGCCCATGCGTCGAGTCTGGGTCAGAACATGACCGTAAGGCGCGCGATAGCGCACGAACCCGGGGCCACGCTCGACCTCACCGGCGAGTTGGAAGAAGCAGGTGGTCTGATCGGTTATGGCCACCAGAGCAAGCTCTTTCTTACCGGTTGATTCAACAATTTTGGCGACGCGGGAAAGCATCGGGAACTGGGTCATGGCATCTTTGCGCGCAACCGCTTCCATTTTCCCCTCATTCTTGGCGTATTGAATGAATTCCAGAGTCATTTTGACGAGCGCGTCATTCATCTCGTGCTGATACCCTGAATTCGAGTTCAGGGTTTTGATCATTTTTGATACGGCCAGCCCGACCTCGAGTTCCTTTCCGGTGAAGTCGTGCTTCGCGCCCTTGTTATTGGCTACCCCGGCGATGGCTTCCACCACGGCCGCGCCCAGGGCGGCTTCGTTGCCTTCAAAACCGCTGTATTGGCCGATTTGTTTCTTACTGCGCTCGCCGCCGCCAGTGTGGCCACCGGCGAAGGCTGTTGCGGTTAGAAGGCCGGTTGCCAGAATCAGGCCGGCTGTTTTGATCGTACGGTGCATGGCTGTCTCCTGCCGTTGCTTGTGTTTCCTGAGGGAGAATTATGGATACAGCCCGGCCCGAGCCTGAGAATTTCTTAGGCTTAATCCGCTCTGCGGCGTGAGCGGTCGGGGAGTATTCGTTACACTCCGCTCACTACAAACGGGAGAAAATAATGACCAGCCTGATGGAAAGAGTATCCGGCGAACGCCGGCGGTTGCGACAAGTGCGCATGGCCCTCACGGCTGCCACCGGCCAGAAGTCGAACGGCGATGCATCCTGGGCGCCTTTTTATATGGCAATTACCGAATACTTTGAGGCCTCGATGGAACGCCTGCATGAGCAGGATATTCGCATGGGCAAAATGCTGCGCGACAAAATTGACATGCAGGATCCCGACAATCTCAAGGCGCTAGGCGAGCTCGATGCTCGTCTTGAAGGGTTGAATGCACACCATGGGAAGTTGCTGGCGGCGCGCGATGCGCTGGCAGCCGGGGAACCCGGCGCGCTGGAGCTTTTCGAGGACGTCGGCGGTGCCTACGCAGCTTACATTGTCGCCAACATGGGGCACCATGCCGGAACCGCGAATCTGGCCGGCAAGCATTTTTCCCAGGAAGACTGGGAGCACATGACCATGGTTAGCGAAGCAGCGCAGCAACGTGAGCAGGAACTCTTCGACAAGGTGTTTTCGCTAAAGCCGGCTGCGCTCGAGGTGCCGACCGACTGACGTTCGATTCGAATAAGAAACGATGCATTTCAAATTGGGGAGATCGTGCGATGCAGAAAATTATTAGCTTGATTGCGACCGCGTTGCTGGCCACGTCGGTCCATACGGTATTAGCCGCCGAAGAAGAACATGCCGACCATGCCGCCAAAGGGGGGCATCAACATCAGGTTTCACCAGAGCAGATGAAGGCCTTGCGCCAGCGTATACCGCTGTATGACATGTACACCGATGCGCAGATCCTGGGCTTCATGGGCATGATGAGCAACATTGAAGGGTGGATGACAGACGACAAGCGCGGCTGGGTTATTCCGGGCACGCGCAAGGGCAAGGTTGGCATCCTGGGTCTGGCTCACGGTTTTAAAGAACCCGGCAACACACAGTTCAGGGCCGCCTTTCAGGAAGTAGCGGCCGACTACCCGGCAACCTTCGCGCTGGGCATGGCGATGATGTCTTCCGATCCGATCGCTGCCGCGATTAAGAGGCTTGAGGATGCGGGTGCTGAAACAATCATCATTCTGCCGGTGACGACCGCGGACAACACCACGCTCACCCGTCAGTGGAAGTACATTTTCGGCGAGCGCGAAGAGCCCGCGTATCTGGACACAGAAATTGTCACGAGTTCGGCAAGATTAGTCTGGGCGCCTACACCGACGGCCAGTCCGATCATGGCCGAGATCATGGGCGACTACGCGATCGGGCTTAGTGAAAATCCCGCTAACGAAACGCTGTTTATCCTGGGCCACGGGCCGCAGTCCAAAGAAGACAACGATAAGGAACTGGCGATACTTGCCGAGCACGCTGCGAAAATTAAGAAGCGTGCAGGGTTTGCTGACGTCAAGTTCTATAACGTGCAGGACGACGCGCCGCCCGATGTGCGCAAGGCTAATGTCGAAGCTATTCGTGCCGAAGTCGAAAAGGCTTCAGCCAAGGGTCACCGCATTATTGCGGTGACCACGCAGTTGACCGCCAGCTCGGTGGTGCGGCGCTTGCAGGAAGACATCGGCCCCAAGGCAACCTTCGAAGGCCGTGGCCTGATGGAGCACCCGGCTTTCAAAAAGTGGATTAACCAGCAGATTGAAGTTGCGCTAGCGCAGAATTAAATGTCGCGCTGGGCCGCATGGCCCGGGTCGTCGTCGCATAATCAGGGTGGTAGTAACCGCCGATATCTTCTGCCTTGCCCTGAGCCGCGTTGAGTTCGTCGACGATCTTTCCTTCGTTGGCAGTCAGCGTGCGTGCAAATTCGCTGAATGCCGTCTGCAACTCGGGGCTGTCAGATTGTTCCGCCAGCGCGCGTGCCCAATATAACGCGAGGTAAAAGTGGCTACCGCGGTTGTCGAGTTCACCGACTTTGCGTGAAGGCGACTTGTCGTTATCGAGAAATTCACCGTTCGCTTTGTGCAAAGCGGCGGCCAGAACCGACGCCTTTTGGTTGCCGGTTTTCTCTGCCAGATCTTCAATAGACACCGCAAGCGCCAGAAACTCACCCAGCGAATCCCAGCGCAGATGACCTTCCTTGTTGAACTGCTGCACGTGCTTGGGTGCTGAACCGCCGGCACCCGTTTCATATAAACCGCCGCCCGCCAGCAAGGGCACGATAGATAGCATTTTGGCGCTCGTCCCTAATTCGAGTATCGGGAAAAGGTCGGTCAGGTAGTCACGTAACACGTTACCGGTAACTGAGATGGTGTCAGCGCCGTCTTTGACCCGACGCAGTGTGTAGTTCATTGCGTCGACGGGGGCCAGTATCTGAATGTCCAGCCCAGCGGTGTCGTGTTCGGGCAGGCAGGCATTTACCTTTTTAATGAGGTTGGCATCGTGGGCACGATCCGGGTCGAGCCAGAAAACGGTTGGGTTGCCTGTCGCACGTGCCCGGCTGACCGCCAGCTTGACCCAGTCGCGTATGGGTAAATCCTTGGTCTGGCACATGCGCCAGATGTCGCCCTTTTCGACCGGCAGTTCCATCAAAGCAGTGCCAGACTCGTCCACGACCCTGATGGTGCCATCACCGGGTGCTTCGAAAGTCTTGTCGTGCGAACCGTATTCTTCGGCTTTTTGCGCCATCAGGCCGACGTTCGCAACATTGCCCATGGTGGTTACGTCAAAAGCGCCATTAGCCTTGCAGAAATCCACCGCCGCGCCGTAAATCCCCGCGTAGCAGCGATCAGGAATCATGAATTTGGTGTCGGCCAGCTTGCCGTCCGGCCCCCACATCTGTCCGGATGTGCGCAGCGCGGCGGGCATGGACGCGTCAATAATGATGTCATTCGGCACGTGCAGATTGGTGATGCCTTTATCCGAATCCACCATCGCCATTGCCGGGCCGCGGGCATAGATAGCCTTAATGTCCGCTTCAATGGCAGCGCGCTGGTCAGCAGGAAGGGTCGAAATTTTGGCGATGACATCGCCAAAACCGTTACGCGGCTCCACGCTAAGTTTGCTAAACGTGTCCGCATACTTTTCGAAAAGCTCGGCGAAATAAACTTCAACGGCATGGCCAAACATGATGGGGTCAGAGATCTTCATCATGGTCGCTTTCAGGTGCAATGAAAGTAGCACGCCCGATTCACGGGCATCGTCGATTTGTGCCGAGTAAAAGGCACGCAGTGCTTTGATGCTCATGCGTGTGCCATCAATGACTTCACCGGTCTGCAAGGCCAACCGCTTTTTCAGCACGCTGACCGTGCCGGCCTGGTCAACGAACTCTATGCGCACATCGCCGGCTTTTTCGATAACAACGGATTGTTCACTACCGTAGAAATCACCGTCGCTCATATGCGCGACATGTGATCTGGAATTGCTGTTCCAGGCGCCCAGTTTGTGGGGATGTTTTTTGGCGTATTGTTTAACGGCCTCCGCTACACGACGGTCGGAGTTGCCTTCGCGCAGGACAGGGTTTACAGCACTGCCCAGAACTTTTGCGTAGCGGGCCTTAATCTCTTTTTCGGCTTCATTGCGCGGCTCTTCCGGATAATTCGGCAAGTTGTACCCCTGCGCCTGCAGCTCGGCAATCGCTTCTTTTAGCTGGGGAATGGATGCACTGATATTTGGCAGTTTGATGATGTTTGCCTCCGGTGTCTTGGCCAGCTCGCCCAGTTCATCCAATGCATTATTCAGCTTCTGATCATCATTCAGATGGTCCGGAAAATTGGCGATGATGCGGCCCGCCAGCGAGATATCCCGGGTTTCGACGGTTACTCCGGCCAGGCGGGTGAACGCTTCCACTATAGGCAGCAGGGAGTGCGTTGCCAGTGCGGGCGCTTCGTCGGTATAGGTGTAGATGATCTTTGCTTGATTCATGTCGTCGTCCTGATTTTTTCGACAGCAGTATTGCTTCCCGTAAGCTTTGGAAACGGGTTCTGGCTATCGGATTGAGCCCTTGTAACCCGGCCAGAGAGGGCCGGGCGGCCGGTATTGTACCTCAGCCAGCGACCTCTGCAGCAGAGGCTTTCAGGCGACAGTGGAGACGAAATTGCCTTGTGAGGCGCTGAAGCGCAGCGTAATGAATTTGACGCCGATTTCCCACTTGCCTTGGTCAGAGCGGGTATGCGGTGTGCAGTGCCTGATTTGTGCGATCGCGGTGCATAGAGCGCTGTCTATCTTGACAATCTTTCCGGGTGGGAGAGGCTCCCGCCCGACAAAGCGCAGCCCGACAGGCGACATATCGGTTGTCGTGCCAGTGGTCACAATGCTGTCAGGCCAACCCTGAAACAACGTCAGAGGTATAGCGCGCGGCATGCGTTCTATCAGTCGGGTCAGCGAAGTTGAGTCCTGGGTGTCACGCGGCATGGCCAGAGGGCTCTTGCATAGCCGGCAGTTTTGTTCGTACTCGCTATCGTGGCGATGTTGTGTGCCGCAAAACGCGCAGTATCCTTTCCGCGCCATGCTGCTGGTGGCTTCATGCGCGGGCTCAGTTGTTGCGGCGTGCTGTCGAGTACCGCTGTTGTTCGGAGAATCGTGCGTACCGTCGGTGCGCTTTTGCAGGGCACGGTCGTAGACCGCACGTTTTTCAGGGTTCGACAACGTGGCGAATGCTTCATTAATAAGAGAAGCATGCCAGTGGTCGCCCCCAAGGTCCGGATGCATCTTCAGCCGCTGCATTAATGTCCGGTAACTCGTTTTTATTATCTCTACCGGTGCGTCACGCTGAACGTGCAGGATGCGGTAGTAGTTACGACGGTTTTCCATCCGCATATTATGTGCGGCGTGATGGCGGGCTTTATTGAACTGGTCGACAGTTAAGGGGCATGTTCCGGTGATTAAGTTAATAACAGTGGGGCAATCCAGGCCTTCTTGGTCACCATGCAGACAATAATGTAAAACACCAGTGGCAGTACCAGTACCCCGCGGATGCCGCCGCCGCGCATGCCGTGAGTCGCATCGTTGGCATGTTCGTCTATGACCAATCGAATTAAATCCGGCCACAGGCTGATACCGGCCATCAGCCAGAACATCAGGTAGGCATCGAAAGCCCAGTGGGCGTTAAGCAGGCCGCCCCAGTCCTCAATCAGCATTACGCCTGCCAGCGGCGTGATTATCGTCGTTGGCAGCGTAATGCTGAGTGCCATTTTGCGGATAAGTCCGCGTGCCCATATGCCCGCTTGTTCAGATTGCGTTTGTCGCACCCGCATTTGCCAGATGTTGCTGAAAATGGTGTGGCCAACAAAGGCGAAACCCGAGAACTCGTGGATGAGCAGTAGCCAGATGGAAGGCAGCAGTTTAGGCACCCGGACACCGAACAGCGGTAGTGCCATGACCGTCATGAGTAGCAGGTACACGAATACTTTTAGTGGTTTAGCCACTCTGACCCCATTTACTCTGACCCCACTCTGACCCCACCTATCGTGCTGCGGGTTCAGGCAGCGACGTCAAAGCCGGCTGCTTCGATGGCTTGTTTTAACTGTTCCTGCTGTATCTGGCTGTCATCGTAATCAATTGAGACCACGCCGGTCTTGTGGCTGGCGTTCACTTCTTTGACACCGGCGCGTTCGAGCAATGCGTTACGAATGCTTTTCTCACATCCGCCACAGGTGATGCCTTCTACGTTCAGGTTGATGCTGGCCATTTTATGTTCTCCGAATAATTCAATAGTAAATTGGTGTGAAAAATATCGTGCAATTCTAGTCTTGCTTAAAAAGCTTGGGTTTCCAGCGGCGCAGCAACAGCGAGTTGGTTACCACGCTGACGCTGCTGAATGCCATTGCGGCCCCGGCGATGGTCGGGCTCAAAAACCCCATCGCCGCAAACGGGATGCCCACAATGTTGTAAATAAATGCCCAGAACAAATTCTGCTTGATCTTGCGCCAGGTTGCTCGGCTGACCGATATAGCAGCCGGCACCAGGGCGGGATTGGACCGCATCAGTGTCACGCCGGCCGTCTCCATGGCCACGTCAGTGCCCGAACCCATAGCAATGCCGACGTCAGCAGCGGCCAGCGCGGGAGCATCGTTAATGCCGTCGCCGATCATGCCAACCCGCAGACCCTCGGCCCGCAGTTGCGTCACCGTGGCAGCTTTGTCATCGGGTTTAACGGCCCCGCGTGCTTCATCAACGCCGACCTGACGTCCGATTTCGTTGACTGCGCGCACGGCATCGCCAGACAACAATAGTGTGCGTATGCCCATGGCTTTCAGTTCAGCAACAGCAGGTGCCGATTCCGGCCGCAGCGGATCCGCTATCGCCATGGCGCCCAGCAGTTCTCCGTCGCGCGCAATCCAGATGACGGTCTTGCCGGTGGATTCCCACTCCGATCCCTGTGCACTTTGGCTATCAATTTCGATGCCGTTGTTGCGCATGAACTCTTCGTTGCCCGTGATGATTCTGGCACCGTTCACGGATCCGGATACACCGAACCCGGTGTGGCTCTTGAAATCGTTCACAGCGACCAGTTTCAGGTTTGCCTCCGCAGCCTTTTTAAGCACGGCCTTGGCAAGCGGGTGCTCGCTACCCTGTTGCAGGGACGCGACGGCGGTCAGCATTTCGTGCTCATCACCGCCGGTGCTCAGGGTGTCCACCACGGTCGGTTGCCCGGTGGTCAGCGTGCCGGTTTTGTCGAAAATCACGGCGTTTATGGCATGCGCCTGCTCCAGAGCCTGCACGTCTTTTATCAGGATGCCGGCCCGCGCAGCAGCACCGGTGCCCGTCATGATGGCCGTAGGTGTTGCCAGACCCAGTGCGCAGGGGCACGCGATGACCAGTACCGACACACCCGCAACAATGGCTGCCTCGAGTTCGCCGCCGATGAAATACCAGCCCAAAAATGTCACCGTTGCGATGGCCACCACCACCGGTACAAATACCCCGCTGATGCGGTCAACCAGTCGTTGAATGGGCGCTTTGCCGGCTTGCGCGTTTTCAACCAGGCGAATAATTTTTGACAGAGTAGAGTCGGCGCCAACAGCCGTCGCTGAAATTCGTATCAGCCCGGTACCATTGATAGCACCGCCCGTAACCGGGTCGCCGACCGTTTTTTCTACGGGGATGCTTTCGCCGGTGATCAGCGATTCATCGACATCGGTTGCGCCTTCGCTGATTTTGCCGTCCACTGGGATGCTTTCGCCGGGGCGCACCACCACAACGTCGCCTTTGCGCAGCTGCAGAATAGGCAGCTCCACTTCGCTACCGTCGCGTATAACCCGGGCTGTCTTGGGGCGCAGATCCATAAGCTGGCGAATAGCGGCGGTGGTGCCGCGCTTCGCACGCGCTTCCATGTACTTGCCCAGCAGCACCAGAGTAATGATGACGGCCGATGCCTCAAAATAAAGCTGGCCGCGTGCCTGATCGACGCCCAGTGCATAAAGCAAGTAAACGCTGTAGGCAAAAGCGGTCGTTGTGCCCATGGCAACCAGTACGTCCATGTTGCCGGATCCGGCGCGCAGTGACTTCCAGGCCGCCTTGTAAAATCGTGCGCCGATATAAAACTGCACCGGCGAGGCCAGCATCAGCTCGATCCAGGGGTCGAGGTGAATGGCCATGTTGCCGGTAACCATGCCGATCATCTGTGCGACCAGCGGCAGGGTCAGCAAAGCGGAAAGCAACAGCATGTAGAATTCACGCTGTATGGCTGCCGCTTCCCGTTCGCGATGAGCTTCTTCATCTTCAGCATCGCTTTCATTCGGGAAGTGCGCGGTGAAACCGGCGTTGCTGATTGCCGTCGCGATCTTCTCGGCATCGGTATTTTCAGGATCGAACAGTATGTCGGCCTGCTCGGTCGCAAAGTTAACCGTTGCTGATTGAATCCCCGGGGCGCGCAGAAGCGCTTTTTCCAGCCGTGTTGCACAGGCGCTGCACGTCATGCCGCCAACACTGGCCAGTACGTGTTCGTTATTCAGGTTTATCGCGGTAGTACTCATTAATTTTCTGCCTAAGTGCTAATTCCATGGGGATCAGACAGCACGTCGATGATAGGGCACCCACACACGTCGCCTTTTCCGGAGCACTGTTTATTCAAGTCGCTCAGCACATCGCGCATACGTTCCAGATCATCAATTTTTGCGTTAATGCCGTCGAGTTTGCGCTGTGTAATGTCTTTGACTTTCGCCTTTGGCCCGCCATTGTCCTGCAGATCAAGCAGCGTGGTGATTTCTTCAAGACTGAAGCCCAGCGCTTTTGCCCGGCGAATAAAATGTAACCGGTTCACCGTATTGGTGTTGTAAAGACGGTATCCCGCCGCAGTTCGCACGGGCTCCGGCAGGAGGCCGCGGCGTTCGTAGAAACGGATGGTGTCTACGCCCACAGAAGCGAGCCGCGCAATACGCCCGATGGTTAATTTCTCTGAGTTGACCATGGCGCAATTCTAAACCCTCGACCATGGTCAAGGGTCAAGACATTAGTTAACTGACTGTTTTAATGGCCATTTTCGCGACAGATCACAGCAGCGCTGCCATGCGGCAGCGCTGCTGTGGCGATGCCGTTAGCGGCGAGTGGTCAGCTTTCCGGCCAGATCCTGGACAGCGCTTTTGGTCACCGCTTCCGGATGTTCCTGACAGTAGCTGACAAAATGGTCGGTCAGAGCAGTGAAGTTCCAGCCAGCGCCAGCTGCATTGGCCTCGCTTACCAGTTCCTCCATTGATCGGTCGGTTTTCGCATACAGATAGCCCTCCGCCCAGGTCAATAAAGAGTGTTTGGTTCCCAGTGGGCCGATGACCAGCATTTGAGTAAAAACACTGCACGGTATGGTGCCGATGTCCGGCACGCCGCCCATGCCGTCCGGCAGCATGATTTCCTTGGCGGCGCTGGTACCTGCCGTAAGTGTCGACAGGGCCACGACCGCTGCGAACGCGGTAAATATTTTTCGCGATGTGCTCGGCATGTTTGTAAGGCGATTCATGATCAGGCTCCTTTTTTCTTCCAGTTGCCAAGCTCGGCTTCTTTCTTGGGTGCAAGCACCAGCAGAATCCCGAGCGCTACGAAGGCCGCGAAGATAACGGACATTTCCAGCGTATAGCTCCACGGGTCTACCCAGATTTCGGTTAGCAGGCCGAACTTACCGAGCACTTCAACGTTGACCCAGAAAATGTTGCCGACCGGAATGGCATAGCGCAGCGCTGTTGATGTGCGTTTGAATTTGACCAGCCGCGTTAAGCAAAAACCGCTCCATACCGTTGCCACGAAAACGGACGCCATATTGAGCCCGACGAACAAATCGCCCCGGCCTACAAGGCCCGGGTCAAAGCACAGCAGATTCCATGAGTAACAAAACCACGTGACGAAGAAAGTTTCCATGAAAGTGATGATGGCGTAGTTGCGGTCACGCGCCGACTTGGTGCTGGGGCCCAGCGCTTCTTGAAGACCGAGGCGCTTCTGAAACCAGATGAACATGTTGCAGCGGGTGTCTTTGTCAAAGGTGTAGAAGCACAGCATCATCAGCAGAATGCCGACCGTGGACCCCATGATCATGTACTCGGGCCAGGTGCCGCTGACGTTCAGTCCGTCGGGGCCGTCCATCCGCGGCAACATGCCCCAGTTTTCGCGGCCGTACCACATATAAAAGAATTCCACCCAGCACATCCACACGATGACGCCGGCAAAGAAGCCGATCCATGTCTGGAATGCTTCGTTTTTGGATTTGATCCCGTACCAAAGCATCACAATGCCGGCGAAGCCCATCAGCGGTGAAAGTGCGTAGGTGTTCTGTTTGCCCAGGTTGTGTTCGATCATCACCATTAAGGTGTGCGCAAGACCAATGGCAACGAACATCAAAATAAAGGTCACGATGCCCACGACGGGCGGTTGCCACAGACGAGATTTGGCGGTCTTGCGGGTTGCGGTTGTTGCACTCATTTGTTGTTCCTCGTTACGCACGCAATGTGGCGATCAATTCGGTGGGACTAATTGGCACGATTGGTAGACAGGATTAGTCGGCAGGATTAGGGTCGAAGTACTTCTCAAATTTTCCAGGCACACCCTCGTACTGTTTGCCGTCGGCAGGGGCCTCGTGTTTGTCGGTAATGATTGGCCATTTCTGCGAGTATTCCTCGTTGAGCCTGAGCCAGCGCTCGCCGCCTTCATCCGTGTGCTCAATAATGGCGCTGGCTTCACATTCCGGAACGCACAGGCCGCAGTCGATGCATTCTTCGGGATCAATGACCAACATATTTACACCCTCGTGGAAACAATCCACCGGGCAAACCTGAACGCAGTCCTGATACTTGCAGCGGATACAGTCTTCGGTAATTACGTACGCCATTTGCTTTTCCTGATAACAACTTCGGGATAGTGTTCATTAGCCTGAGCGCGAGTATGCTTAACTTGCGCGTAACGGAGGGTTAACCGCGGGTTAACATCGTGTTAACAGATTGTTAACCAGCCGTATCGGGCAGATACTTTCGTCAGGCAGCCCGGAGTTGTTTAATGGGTTGTCGCTGCTCAAGTCTCGGGAGAGAGTCATGCCTTTAGAATCCAAGATATTCATTGTTATCGGTTGTGTGTTGCTGTCTGCCGCAAACGGTCTGGCCGCATTTGGTTTTCACGTGTCGCCGGACGTATTGCCGCCCGAGGAAGTTCAGAACTGGTTCTGGGCGGTTGATATGCAGTACTACTTTGGCGGTGGTTTGATTGCTCTGGGAATTCTTATCAAGGTGTTGGGCGTCTCGTGGTTCTTTCGCATCGCCGGCGTGCTGATGGTGCTGGGGCTGATGATTTTTGGCGGGCTGCTCTACATTCAGGCTTTAACCGACTATGTGTCGCCCACCAATACCATTCCGACCGGGGGGCAGATGCTGATTTTTTCCTGGCTGTTTGTCGCGATAGGGGTGCTGAGGGCTAAGGCCTAGCATCGCTTTCAAGCAGGGCCTTTACAGAGGGGGTCGATTCGCATAGCATGACTGACCAGTCAGTCAGCCATAACTGACTGTCGCTAATAATAAAAGCAGGCAATCAGTGAACGCAGCCCCCGCAACCAGTTCCACCACGGCGCGCGAAGCAGTGCTACGCGCGGCACTCCGGGTTTTTCTCGAGCGCGGTTTTGCGGCCGCGCGCATCGAAGATATTGCCCAGATTGCCGGTGTTGGCAAGGGCAGTGTCTATCTGCACTTTCGCAATAAAAAAGAGTTGTTTCAGGCGGTCATTGACGAAGGCATTGTCTCGCAGATCGAAATGGCCGAAGCGGTCGCCAGTGATTTTTCGGGCAGCGCCAGTGACCTGCTCGCCACGCTTTTGCATACCAACCTGGTGGATTTTTGGGGCACTCCGTCCAGCGGCATTTACAAGCTGATTGTTGCTGAATCTGCCCAGTTCCCTGAGCTGGCCGCCAGCTATCACAGTCAGATAACGTGCCGCGCGCGCGAGTTGTTGCAACGTATTTTGCAGCTCGGCATTGCGCAGGGCGAGTATCGCGAGATGGACGTGGAGTGCACCGCGCACCTGATCCTCAATGCCCTCGACAACGAGCAATTACAGGCGCACTCCTTGCCGGAATTCGACGGCAGTCGCATTGATCCACATCGTTTCGTCGAAGCACTCATGCGCCTGGTGCTTGATGGCGTGCGATTGCCGAGTAAGTAGCAACCATGCGACGTCCAATGATTCTGATGCTGCTTGTTACTACCGCTTTCTTTGCGGCGGTATTCGGCTGGAAGGCATTTGTCGGTTATCAGATGGGCCAGTCGATGCAGAACATGCAGATGCCGGCCGTCACGGTTTCAACAGCCGAGGTGATGGCCTCATCCTGGACGCCCGAAATTTCCGCGGTCGGCACATTGCGCGCGCAACGTGGCGTGGATGTTACTGCTCAGGCAGCCGGTCAGATTGTGGCTTTGCACTTTGATTCCGGCGACAGGGTGCCGGCCGGTGATCTGCTGGTGCAGCAATACACGGCCGATGATCTGGCACGGTTAGAGGGCCTGATTGCAGCCACCGAACTGGCGGAACGCAACGTTCAGCGAGCAGAAGAACTGCGGGCAAAAAACCTTATTTCCGAATTCGATGTGGACAGCCGAAACACCGAACTGCGGGTGGCGCGCGCAGTCGAGGCCGAGCTGCGGCTGAGTATTGAACAGCGTGCGATTCGTGCACCGTTTGCCGGACGCCTGGGGCTGCGTAAGGTTGATATTGGCCAGTATATTGAACCGGGCGATGCTATTGCGCGGCTGGAAGCATCGGATGTGATTTATCTGGACTTTCCGGTTCCGCAGCGACGCCTGGGGGCATTGTCCCTTGGGCAAAGTGTTGAGGTCAGTGTGGATGCGTGGCCGGAAACGCGCTTCGCCGGTGTGATCCGCGCAATCGAGCCACAGGTGGAACGTGAGACGCGCAATGTTCTCGTGCGGGCTGAAATTGACAATCGCGACGGGCGGCTGGCGCCGGGTATGTTTGCCCGGGCTGACGTGCAGTTAGAGATGCAGCAGGATGTATTGACGGTGCCGCAGTCGGCCATTGTTTACAGCCCTTACGGTGATGCCGTTTATGCGGTCGTGGAGGGCACGCCGCAGGGTGATCAGGAGGGCGCAACCCTGACTGTCGTCAACACCTTTGTGGTGACGGGCCCCACTCGTGGCGACCAGATAGCAATCGAATCCGGTTTGCAGGCCGGCATGACGGTGGTCACCGCAGGACAGCAGAAATTGCGAAACGGAGCTCGCGTTGTCATCAACAACACGGTGCCTGTGGGGAACGATCCTGACCCCACGCCTGCCAATAACTAGCGCGAAGGCCTGGCGTGCTTAACTTTACCGACATATTTATCCGCCGACCGGTATTGGCAACCGTTGTCAGCCTGCTGATTTTTTTGGCAGGTCTGCGTTCGATTCAGTTATTGCAGGTGAGTCAGTACCCGGCAAGTGAATCGGCCGTGGTTCGAATTACCACGATCTACACGGGTGCGGAAGCAGAACTGGTTAAAGGTTTCATTACTACGCCCCTGGAGCGCGAAATCGCCAGCGCAGACGGCATTGATTATCTGGAATCCAGCAGTCTGCAAGGTGCCAGCGCCATCACGGCACACCTGAAGCTCAATTACCCGCCTTACGATGCCCTCACACAGATCACCGCCAAGGTCAATAAAGTGCGTGCGGAACTGCCGGCGGGTGCAGACGCGCCGGTGCTGGAAGTTGCGATCGGCGAAACGACGTCTGCCATGTACCTGAGCTTTAACAGCGCCACGCGCGCACAGAACCAGATTACCGACTACCTGATCCGCGAAGTGCAGCCGCGACTGGAGGCAGTCGCCGGTGTGCAGCAGGCGGCAATATTGGGCGGCCGTAACTTTGCCATGCGCATTTGGCTCGATGCAGAGCGTATGCACGGCCTGAACGTAACGCCGGGGGAAGTTGCTGCAGCGCTGCGCGCCAATAATTATCAGGCGGCGATTGGCAAGACCAAGGGCGATGCCGTTTCCATTAACCTGGTTGCTGCGACTGACCTGCATTCGGCACGCGAGTTTCAGCAGTTGATTGTCGCGCAGCGCAACGACTCGTTAATACGCCTTGAGGATATCGCGACCGTAGCGCTGGGTGCCGAGAACTACGATTCATCGGTTGCGTTCAACGGCGAATTTGCAACGTTTATTGCCATTGATGTACTGCCCACCGCGAACCCGTTGGAAGTGATTCGGGAAATCCGCGAATTGTTTCCGGACATAGTCGCCCAGCTGCCGAATGACATTGTCGGCACTATTTCCTACGACACGACGCGGTACATTGAAGATGCCATTGACGGCGTAGTAAAGACGCTGGTGGAAGCCGCACTGATCGTGATGCTCGTGATCTACCTGTTTCTGGGCACGGTGCGCTCCGTCATTATCCCCATTGTGGCAATTCCGCTGTCCATGGTGGGGGCCGCTGCGATCATGCTGGCGCTGGGGTATTCGATAAATTTGCTGACTTTGCTGGCCATGGTGCTGGCGATTGGTTTGGTGGTTGACGATGCCATTATTGTCGTCGAAAACATTCAGCGTCACATCGAGGAGGGCAAGTCGCGACTCGATGCAGCTCTGTTGGGCGCGCGCGAGCTCGCAATACCGGTGATCGCCATGACCATCACGCTGTTCGCCGTGTATGCACCCATAGGTTTGGCGGGCGGGCTTACAGGCAGCCTGTTCCGCGAATTCGCGTTTACTCTGGCCGGCGCAGTCATTGTTTCGGGGGTGGTGGCGCTTACGCTTTCACCCATGATGTGTTCAAAAATGCTGCCGCGCCGTTCAGAAGAAGCTCGTCTGGCAAAATGGTTGAACCAGCGATTCGATAATTTGCGGCGCCGGTATGCAGCCGTGTTAAGTCGCAGCCTAAATGCGGTGCCCGTCACGCTGGTTTTCAGCGTGGTTGTTCTGGTGAGTATTTATTTTATGTTCGTGTCGACACCGGCGGAGCTGGCGCCGACCGAAGATCAGGGCATTGTGCTTGTCATGTCCACTGCGGAGGCCGGCACATCGCCGGAACAGCTTACCCGTTACACCGGAGCGCTGGTGGATGCCTATCGTTCTATTGAGGCGGCTGATCAGAGCTTTCTGTTTAACGGCAGTATCGGCAGTGGCCCGGCGTCGACAACCAACACCGCGCTGTCCGGGCTGGTGTTAAAACCCTGGAGTGAACGCGATGCCACCCAGATGGAGCTGACTGCTGAGGTACAGCAGACGGCGGACACAATCGCAGGGTTGCAGTCGGCCGCATTCGGCTTGCCGCCCATGCCCGGTGCGGGCGACGGACTGCCCGTTCAGTTTGTGCTCAGCTCAACACGGCAACCGCTCGAGATATTCGAACTGGCTAACGAACTGCTGGGAGCCGCCTATGCCAGCGGCTTGTTTGCTTTTGCGGCACTGGACGTAAAATTTGACCGGCCGCAGACCCGCCTGCTTATCGATCGCGACATGGCTGCGAACATCGGTGTGGACATGGAACAGGTGGGTACCGAGCTGGGTGTCATGCTTTCCGGTAACTACGTGAGTCGCTTCAGTCTGCAGGGCCGCAGTTACAAAGTGATTCCGCAGTCGGACCGCGCCGACCGCCTGAACCCTTATCAGGTGAGCGGGTTCCCGCTGCGAACCGAGAGTGATCGCCTGGTATCCATGGATTCCATTCTTGATCGGCAGAACACGGTCGAGCCGCAGGAACTGAAGCGTTTCCAGCAGTTGAACTCGGTAACTTTATCGGCGGTGCCTTTGCCTGGTGTGGCGCTGGGCGATGCGCTTGATTATTTGCGCACGACCGCCGCGGGCATGGCCTCAGCAGATTTCAAGTTCGACTTTGCCGGCCCATCGCGGCAATACGTGCAGGAGGGCGACAGCCTTACGGTGACGTTTTTCTTCGCCATCATCGTTATCTATCTGATCCTGGCGGCACAGTTCGAATCGTTTCGTGATCCGCTGATCATGCTGGTGAGCGTGCCCATGTCCATTGCCGGTGCGCTTGTATTTCTGACGCTGGGCGCCGCCACCATTAATATCTACACGCAGGTCGGTCTGATTACACTGATCGGGCTGATCAGCAAGCACGGGATATTGATCGTTGAGTTTGCGAATCAATTGCAGAAAGAAGGCATGACCAAGCGCGAAGCGATTGAAGCGGCCGCCGGCATCCGATTACGGCCCATACTCATGACAACAGCCGCAACCGTGCTGGGCGTGTTTCCGTTACTGATTGCCAGCGGCGCCGGTGCAGTGAGCCGTTACAACATCGGCTTAGTGGTTGCGACGGGCATGACAGTCGGTACCTTGTTTACCGTGTTTGTGGTGCCCGCCGTTTATCTGGCCATGGCGCGGGATCACAGCCATGATCGTCTTACCGAAGCTCAGCCTTTACCCAACTGAGCAATAGCAAAATCACGCGCGGCCACGGTGACGGTTTTTTCTTCGGTGAACAAAGCACGACTCCAGTCGCCACCGTCACGCCCCACGCCGGAATGTTTGTAGCCACCAAAGGGCGCGTGCAAGTCACGGGTCAGGGGTGTGTTAACCCAGACCATTCCGGCGCGCAGCGCATCGGTGGCCCGCATTACCCGGGCAATGTTTTGCGACCACACATAGGCCACCAGACCGAACTCGCTGTCATTGGCTATCGCGTAGGCTTCGTCTTCGGTATCGAATGTCAGAATGGTTGCGAAGGGGCCGAAGATTTCCTCCTGACAAACAGGCAGGGCATTGCTCGCAGCGGTTACAACCGTGGGCTCAACGAAAAAACCTTTATCGAATAGTTCGCTGCGTTTGCCGCCAGCAAGAATTTCTACACCCTCAGTTTCGGCTGCCTGGCGCGCATACCCCAGTACGCGCTCCATTTGCGCGCCAGAAATCAGCGCGCCGATTTCGGTTTTTGGATCGTAAGGGTCGCCGAGCCTGAGCCGTTTTACACGTGCCACAAAGGCGGCGACAAATTTTTCCGCAATTTCACGTTGCAGCAATATGCGCGAACCGGCCAGGCACTGCTGACCGTTATTCGAAAAAATAGCGACCAGTGCAGCATCAAGGGCGCGGTCGAAGTCGGCATCCGCAAAAATAATGTTGGCCGACTTGCCGCCGAGTTCCGTCACCACCTTTTTTATGCCGCGGCCGGCTTCGGCTCCGATCAGCCGTCCCGTCGCCGTGCCTCCCGTGAATGCCACCACGTCAACGTCCGGGTGCGCTACCAGCGCAGCGCCGGTAACCGGGCCGCGACCGTTGACCATGTTCACGACACCGGGCGGCACGCCTGCCTCTGACAGCAGTTCCATAAACGGCACAAAACTGAGCGGTGTAAGCTCGCTGGGTTTCAGTACGCACGAGTTGCCGAAGGCAATTGCACCCGCCACTTTCATCGACGCCAGTGCCAGTGGGGCATTCCACGGCGCAATCAGTCCGGCCACACCCGCCGGATCTCTGCGCACGTAGGTGAGGTAGTCAGGGTTTTGCTCGAACACCGGATTGTTCGCCTGAGCGATGTATTCGGCGAAGAACTCAAAGTTGGCTGCCGCGCGCGGGATGTGTCGCCCGTGCGCCTGAGCCAGCGGTGCTCCGGTATGAGCGACCTCAAGTTCTGCAAGCCGATCCCGATTCGCAAGAATAAGCTCGCTTACCTTAAGCAGCACGCGCTTGCGCGTAGCCACCGATGCGCGTGACCAGACACCGGTATTAAACGCGGTTTTGGCGCTGGCAACCGCGCGATCCACTTCAGCGGCATTTGCTTCGGCAACTTCAGAGATCGGCTGCTCATTGGCCGCAAAGATGACCGGCAGCGTGTCGTGCCCGGCCGGAGTAACCCAGGCGGCATCTATATAACTGGTAACGGTTTTCGGAATCGAATCCGGCAGCATAAGTGTTCTCGCAGGTTTTAGTCGGGCACGTGCCAGTCGCTTTCAGGCACCGGCTCGACTCCCAGCAGCTCCAGTCCGGCATTGGCCAGGGCAACGTTGGACGAAACCACGGGCCTGCCTTCTGCCCGGAGCCTCTTGATGAGCGGCAAGCCGGGCATGCCGGTGCCGGTTATAACAAAAGCGTCGGCGGGCGTATCGAGCAGTTTCGCGGCAGCGCTAAGGGCATCACCTGTTTGTTGTTCATAAATACCGTACGTATCGCTTGAACCGATGTCCACTTGCGCACAGGCTCGCACTTCGTAGCCGCGCTGAGTCCAGTAGTTAACAGCTGGCTTGTTCAGCCAGTCGGGGTATGGTGACAGCAAGACGATACTTGCGGCCGCGTTTCGTTCCAGCCAGTGAGCGATGGCATCTGCAGCCAGAATCACCGGCGCGCCCAGAATTTCTGCCGCTGCATCGGCATAGCGACGGCCGACATCGCCGGTTAGCAGATACGAACTGCCGGTGCAGGCGAACATGAAGCCATCCAGTCGCAGCTTTGCATAGCGGGCTACGAACTCGGGCAAGTGTTGAATGTATTCCAGCAGGCGGGTGTGCGGATCATCACTTTGGCTGGTGAGCCTTACGGTGTAGTACTCGACATCGATGGGCATCAGCCGACGAAACTCGGCCTCGACGGTCGGGTTACCCTGCGGCGTTCCCAGACCGAGTCGACCGGCGGCGCCGTAGTCGGGTTGTGTGCTGTTCATGCTGCAATGGTAGCCGCTTCGCGCAGGCCCGTAATCATGGACGAACGCAGCAAGTACTCTCTCGCTTGCACGGGATCTGCCGCAATGCTCTGCAGGCGCTGCAGTTCGGCGCGCCGGGCGACCGGGTCGCGTTGCTGCATGCGGGTGCGGTTCTGATGCGCCTGTTGCAGGATTTGTTGCTTTGCCACCGGCTGGCGCTGCCGGGTATACAGATCCAGCCGCTCCATTGATGCTTTGCCGGCCAGCACCGACGGCAGTTTGTCGGTGAGATTGAACGCATCGTGCACGCCGCCGTTCATGCCCATCCCGCCGGATGGCGAGTTGAGGTGAGCCGCATCGCCGACCAGCAGAATACGGCCGATGCGGTAGTCATCAACGATGCGTTGATGGATGCGATACGGGCGCGCTTCGCGAATTGTATAGGGCGTGTCGCGCGGCACGATGCGCTGCAGTTTGCACTCAATATTCTCGCCTTGCAGTGCTTCGTCGTCGCTTTCGCCTTCATCCGGATACAGGCTGCACCGCCAGATGTCGGGCAAGCGCAGCAAACTGAAGGTGCCGTGTTCGTACCAGACATAGTTAACGTTCGAAAGGCCCGGCAGATGGGCGGCAAAGTCAAAGTCGGTGGTGACGAGCAGGGTGGTCTCTGGGTAGGTAAGGCCTTCGAAGTTCAGCGCCAGCTTGTCCCGGACAAAGCTGCGTGCCCCGTCGGCGGCGATCATAAAAGGGGTGCTGACAGTTTGTTCGGCACCGCTCCGGGTTTGCAGACGCGCCACCACATGATCGGCTGTTTGTGAGAAGTCGATCAGTTGCGTGCCCATGCGCAAGTCCAGCAGCGGTTCTTTGGCTGCCTGCTCTGCCGCCAGTGCACACAGCACACGCTGTTCCACCTGCAGACGGAAGGGATACCGCGTATCGCTGCGTATCGCGTCCAGATCAAATTCGGCTTTCTCATGTGTTTCGTGCAGGCGAATCTGCCAGGTGCGGGTGCGTAGCCCTTGCCGCAGCAGGCCTTCCGTCAGGCCCAGTTCATCGAGCATTTCCAGCGTGGGCGGGTGGAAGGTGGATGCCCGCAAGTCATCCTGCAGTTGTGTGTCTTTTTCGACCAGGATTACCGGTATACCCGCGCGCACCAGCCGCAATGCCGTGACAAAGCCAACGGGGCCAGCACCGATTATTAAAAGCGGGTCAGTCATTGGTCAGTTGCGCAGCTAGCCGCTTTTCGCCTCCCGAGCTATATGTTGCATTTCCAGATAGGTAAAAGATGCCGACCAGGCGATCAATACCAGACCCACCAGCGACTCCGTTCCCGCGATAAACCGAATGTGGCCGATCGGAATCAGATCGCCATAACCCAGCGACGTGTAATTCACAAACGAAAAATATACATGATCCAGCAGTGTGTAGCTGTAAGCACCGGCCACCTCGCCAACGCCGCCTATAGAAAATGCCAGCATGTACGCCAACGCAAATATCCAGACTTCCACGACATGGGTCACGATGACGACCAACACGCCGACAGGCAGCAGCAATCTGGACGGCCAGCCACGCTTGAAGTGCTTTTCAGACAAATGGGTCAGCACTTCATAGTGCAGTCCGACCACCAGCAGGATCGAAACGGTGGTGCAAATCAAGACGGTAAGCATGGGGTCGAAGTTCCGGTGGCGTATTGAACGGTGCTATCACATCATATCGAAAGGTAATCTTGTGTATGATAAGAATAGTGATCTCAACATCTGTATCTATACCGCATTGTGAGGACATTATGAATACGTTTGGAACCCGAATCGGTTCAGGTGCCGCAGCCATTTTATTGAGCGCCGCAATGTTGTTATCAGCGTGCGAGGTTGATAGCGACGGGCCGTTGACCGGGCCGCAGGCGATTGAGCGCGGCGAACAGATTTTTGAGTTTAATTGCGGTGCCTGCCACGGTGTTGATGGTCAGGGCCCGTCCCTGGAGCAGATCAAGGCTCTCCCCAGCGCCGAAAGGCACTCCAGAATGGCGAACCACCCGGTTGCCGGACAAATTCCACAGCGCCTGCGTGCACACGAACTTTCCGACTTGCGGGAGTTTTTTGAATCCAAATAGCGCGGTCAGCGCGGGTTAGCGGAGGTTATCGGCGAGGCTTCGGGCACCGTCGACTTATGTCGCCTGATTTCGCGAAGTTTTGGGTTATTTCAGGCCTTAGACAAAGCCTTGGCTGTATTCCACGTGGCGGTATGCACGGGGATAATGACCATTCCCGCTATGGCTAATTTAAAGGCCGTCTGCTATTTTGTTATGCAGCAATACATAACAAGAACATAAGAATATTTTAATTTCCGTACCAACCAATACCAAGCAATAAGGTACGGAACGCTCGGGCCGGGCTATGGGGGAAATCTTTGAGCGCAGCGGGATTTACTGTCTCTGCTAAGCAGTTCAGAACATATTGTTCTGCGCTTGGGCGTCTCTTTGCGCTCGCCGTGTTGCTGGCGGGTTGCGACTTCTTCGACAATGACCGTGAAGAATCCGATGTGCAAATCAGTGGTATTGCCCAGAAGGGGTTGTTTACAACGCTCGAAGTCACCGCCTTCGTGGTGGATCCGGCCTCGGGTATTCTGGGCGACCCTATCGAGGCAACCGTCACGGATCAGAATTTCTCCGTTGATGTTTCGCCAAATCAACTTATCAAACTTGAAGCGACCGGCACATTCATCAATGAGGCAACCGGTTTGCCGTCCACGCTCGATCTGCCGCTCACCGCGCTGGTTGATGTTGGTGCCGAGAATGTTCAGGGGAATATCAATATCGCGACCACTCTGATCGCCGAGTTATTTCTTAACGATTTGACAACCAGCGGACTTTCCGCCGATCAGCTGCTCGTGGACAAGACCGCCTTCGTTAATCAGGCACTGGGTTTCGTAGCCGGCACCGATCCAACAGCGCTGGATTTTAACAACATCACTGCGGCCTCCGGCCTTACTGATCCAAATCTGCATTTGCTGTTGTTGTCAGGTGCGATTGCAGAGCTCGTGCAGGAAGCGCCGCTATTCACGGGCGGCCTGCAAACCTTGATTGACAACATTGTTGCCGCGCAGACTGCGGGCGAGGCCGCAGGGACGTTGGGCGCGCTTAGCGGCGTGTACGTCGGGCCGCTGCTGGAGAAAATCAGGGATGCCGGGGTCGAATTGCCCGATCTTCCGAATGTAGGTTCGGCCATTTTGATATGCACAGTGCAAGGTTTCTGCAGTTGGGAAGATGCACCGGCACAGAGCGTATCGGTGTCGGGCACCACCGTCTGGGAGGCCAGCGGCACGGCGCGGGTCTTTGTCAGACGTGGCACGTCAGCTTCGACCAGCATGGAAGTGTCATTAACCGCTGCAGGCGCTTCGGCCACCCCCGGAGAAGACTTTATTGCGTTTGGTCGCACAGTCACTATCGCGGCGGGGCAGGACAGCCGCTGGGTCGACATCGACATTGTTATCGATGCGCTGAGTGAGCCGACTGAAAAGATCGCGTTAACGATCGAATCGCAGGACAGCGATTACCCGGTTTATGCGGGTGAGGCCGAGGTCGCGGTAAAAAATGGCGCGCCCGCCAATCTTGGGAATCAGAATGCTGACGGCATCAGTGTATTGTCGTTTGCGATACCGAAGGTTTGTTACGTCAGTGACTATCTGGCTGAAGACAATTGCCGTGTTTTCGACAGCCAGCAGCAGCTGCCAGTAGCCGATGGGTCAACCATTCTTGGCAGCAGTACCATTGACCTCGCGGCAAGCTGCCCGGCGGGCTCGAACTGCCCGCAGCAGCTCAGTGACTGGCTGGTGAATTTTTATCTGGTGACTGACGATGCGCCGCAGCCACGAGAGGTGCCTTTGGGCCCTTATATATACAGGCACGCCGGTGCAAAAGTGCAGCTTGTGAATGATCCGCCGCTGGGATGGATGCCGTGGTTGCGTCTGGATAGTGCCGCGGTCAGTGCGCTGGCACAGGACGCGAACAGCAATAACTGGGATTTGCGTATCGAAGCGCGCGTAGGGGCTACGAATACGGTCGTCAATGCCATGCCGATTGCGTCAATCGTTGCCGTTCCTGACTCAGTTTGGGTCGGAGACACGTTGTTGAGCGTTGGTCTGGTTACATCGCTTAGCCCGGGAAGTGAGGCCGGTTGTCAGACTGCCGAGTATGCAATTGATGGCCAGTATCACCAGGTACCGGAAGGGCCAGCAATCGCAGCCGGCATATTATGCGTTGATTTCGATGCAACGAATACGAGCACGGCTGCGGTCATGGCGGAAGGGCGGCTGGATGTTATAGGGGGTACTGCCGAACCTGATTCTGTTGCGTTGGCTTTGCCGCCGGGTTTGGTTGCACGCATTACGATCAACGGGCGAACCGGTTCACTACCGGGTTTCATGCTGGTGTCGAATCAGCCTGCATTGCCGGTGCAAACGTCGTTGCATGCCGAAGGCTGGCCATTCACTTTCGAAATTAGTTCATTTGCGTTGACGCCGATGGGTCTGGAACTCGGCTACAACGGCATGAGCTATGTCATGGAAACGGGCTATTCGCCGGAGGATCCACGCGCTGGTAAGAGTCTCTACAGCAACGATATTTATTACCGCGGTGTTAGCGGTCAGAGCGGTACGTTGCTGCTGAACCCGGACGGTGTCGACGGTGAAATCAATGTCTCCGGCGGCGAAGCGCATACGGCTTTCCCTAAAGGTCGTGTGATTTGGAACGCCTTTAGTCAGGTGATTGAGACGAATCGGCTATTGCCGACCGAGATTGGTTTGAACCGCTTCTTCATGAATCAGTCCACGTCCTGTCGCGGCCCGAATTGCGAGCGCTCGCAGTTCTCGCTGTACACAGTCAGTGCCGCCGCCACGACGCTGGACAGTCGCGGCTTCGTGCTCGGGGATGCGGTAAACGTTGCTGCTGCTAAGGCCCCCGGTTTTGGTGCGCACGGTGACGGCAGCCTGGCATGGTCGAGACCGGACGATCTGCCTGCCCAACAGCAGGCCCGGTTGGCAATCGCCGGATACCGCTTACCTGCGGAATTTTCCGCCGCGCATTTTCTGCTGGCGCATGTTGACGACCCTGAAAACAGCGGTGATGACAATCAGCTGTTTCCGCTCGGGACCGACGCGGCTATCGATGGCAATTATTTTCCGGTCGGGCTGTCGCTCGGGCCGGAACTCTATCGTAATTTCAACGGCCAGCCCGTGCCGGGTGACGGCCGTTCTTTAAGAAACGGGTCTCTGCGCATCGACAACGCGGTTGACCCGGCCGTCGATCTCGCATCCACACCGGCAGTTAAGTACGTCGTGCGTAACGCAGGCATAACCGGTGTGTTTAACGTTGCGAGCGGCGCACTTGGGCCAGCCAACACACCTAAGTTTTACGGTTACAACCTCGATCTGTCGCGGTTTGCGGTGCGTGCAGTCGACAACCAGCTTGATAGTTATACCTGGATTGACGGTCGACTTGCGTTGCAGGGAGATGCCGGCGGTGCCGACGGTTTGGATATCTGGTTTACCAACCTGGAAATGGATTGCAGTGCCCGTTTGGGTAATGTGTCTCTGCTGTACGAAGCCTGCGACGGGCGCGACAACAACGAAAACGGCGAAGAAGACGAGAATTGCAGTCCGGATCTCTACGCATGGAAGGCACCCACGGACATTTTTGCGGCCGGGTTCAAAGGCAATTCCGATGCGCAGGCATGTCTTGTTGCCGAGCAATCATTTGGCCTCGAGCATCAGATGCATTTCGCCGCGTTGAACAAACCCGTGGTGTTTGCCACCGAATGGGATCCGCAGGGTTATCTGGTCCCAGGCCGGCAGACCAGCGCCGCGCTCGAAACGTATCGTTTTGATAAGAGTGATGAAGGCAAGGGCTTCCCGGTCAACACCGATCAGGCTAATGACATGAATCTGGCAACGCTGGGTTCCGCTCAGGTGCAGGGTGATGCTTATGGCTGGCTGGAGTTCAAGAACACGCAGGTTGGTGTGCCGTTCTGGAACTCCATCAACGCCGATTTGCGTATCGCCAATCAGGGCGGTCTTGGCGGCCCCGTTGCGGAGCCGACCGCGGTCGTGCCGGCGGGAGAGCTGACAGGTCTCAATGCCTCTCAGCGCAATCGAGATTTAATTGGCGAATCGTTTGATAAGGGTGACGGCGATCCCAAGAAAAACCCGTACGATATTCGCGCGCGTTACGAGTGGGGCAATACCGGGTTTGGTTTTCAGTTACCCGTTTATTATCAGCCGTGGCAGCTTGATTCGGGCAACAGTGACGAAGACGCTCAGGGCCGACAGTCACGCTTCCTTGGTCGGCAGCTCGAATGGGATTTGTTTGTGCTGGACGCTAATGCCGGTATTAATTTCATCGAACCGGATCGTACCAAGCTGAGTTTTGGCGCCAGCGCCGACTTTAACCGGCTGGGTAGCCTGAATATTCAGATTGACGTCACCGACCCGGATAGCGCAGGTGCCGTCGATGACTTGCTGATTAAGCTGAAAATTATTCGCGGCCCGCTGTTGGAGCCTGCGCTTCGCGACTTGCTTGACACCGTCAACGTGGTGAATCGATTTGCGAGTCGGGGGCTTGATGAGCTGATGCAGGAAGGGTTGGAGCGCGCCGTGCTGGAGATTGGTAAGGCCGCCGCCCCGCTGACCCCGAATAATCAGGATCCCTTTGTTACCGCCTCCGAGGGCCTCACGCAGTTAAGAAGTTTGCCGCAGCAGGGTATGGCGCTGGTGACCGCCGAGTTGCGCGACCCGTTGGATGATTACCTGTTCTCGATTGAAAATGCTCTCGGCACGCAGCTGGCAAGTCTGGAGAACCGCTTGCGTAACCTGCCCAACAACCCCACGCAAAGCCAGCTGAATGATGCGTTTGCGCAGATTGATCAGGTTATCGCTTATCTCGATGCAGTGATTGTGCAAGTTGAGCAGGTTGACAGCGCAGTGGTCGGTGTCATCGGCGAAGTCGAACAGTTGCGCAGCGATGTGCAACGTCTCGTTGATGCGGTGACGCAGGCGACCTACGATGTTGAGCTGGTTGCGCGACAGGCCGTTAACGTCAGTGACACCATTTGCAACGATGATTTTCGCGACAGTGCCGAGGGCAATGGCTTTTTAAATCAAGCTGCACAGCGATTTGTGCAGATCCGTAAACTGTCGAATATCATCCAGACTTCAACCGAGGTGTTTACTGCTGCCGAAACGCTGGCCACCGACGATGCAGCCAAGCGGCGCCTGAGTACTGCCCGGCAACGCATTACCGATGCGACCGGAGAGCTGTTGTTTTTTGTGAATGCTGCCGACGATGCCGTGCGCGATGCCGTTTGTCCGAACCAGCTATCTGCCGCGTTGGCCAAGGTCGTGGAGTACACCAACAAAATCCGTCGTCAGGCACGTTCTATAGGGTCCGATTTTAATAGCGCGACCAGTCCGGTGGACGATCTGTTGCTGTTGCAGCAGGAATTAAGCGACAGCGTATTGCGTCCGATGCGTAGCCTGCGGACCAGCATCGGTCAGGCTCGCTACAACGCAGAGGATACGTTGACCGGCGCGAATAGCGGCACAGGCGCCACGCTGGTGCAGGCGATTGACTGTGTTCTGCAGGAAGTCACGATGGAGGTTGATTGCGGCAGTCAGATTCCCGACGACGTCATCGGTATCAACACCATATATGCGGATCAGCCCGGCCAGATAGATCTCGTTGTGATGTTATTTGGCCCTGTGCGAGACCGAATCGACGGCGTGTTCAATACCGTCGAGACAGAGTTCGCAGCGTTCACTGACAAGTTGCTGCCCGGTGCTTATTTCACGCCCGAGCAGTTACGCCGTTTGGTAGTGACAGAGGTTATGCGCAGTCCTCCGGTGAAGGAACTGCGCATGGCAATGGACAAACATTTCGGTGAGATCGGTACCTCAATCAATGGCATCGTGCTGCAGTTGACCGATCAGATTAATGACGTGGTGCAGACGGCGCTCGCATCCGTGACCGGTCCCATCAACGATGCGCTGAGTGACGCCACGGCGGCGGTGCGTGCCATCCCGCTGGAATCGGCGGGCATTAACGGCTTTGCGACCATTGCCGGTAATGAACTCGAGCGGGCGCATTTAAGCGCTGGTTGGACCATGCGCGGTTCCGATAAGGACGACAGCACCGGGTTCAAGGCAGCACTCGATGCTGAGAGCTGGTCAACGCGTACTGTGCCTGACGATGCCAATGTGCCAACGGCGTGCAGCGTCGGAGATCCGTCCAGCCTGCTTGACGTCAAAATTTCAGCGTACGGTTTGCCCATCAAAGTGCTTGCGGCCGATATCGATATCGAAAAACTGTATTTGGGCTTTACCCTTCAGTCGCAGGATGGTGCGCCTGCACTGCTGCCGATCGGCGTATTCGGCGGCATCAGCACGATGGGTGAAATCGGCTTCACGGAGGCCATTGTGTTTGACCCGGCGTTTGCGGCTGCTGTTGGCAAGTTGCAGACCTATGTAGGTGCTTCCGCTGCTGCATCGTTCTCCGATATCGGTGCAGAAGTGGCGTTTCTGGTTGGCCGCGTATGCCCGGGCAACACGGTGTTAACGGATCTGGATCCTGAAGTCGTGAAGTTCCTGCCGGCCCTTCCAGCCAGCGGCTTCACCGGCGCTTACCTGCGCGGCGGTGCGACCATTCCGATTATTCCGGGCGGGTGCGCGCTCAATGTTGGGGTTACCGCCGATTTCGGTTCGTGGATCTTCGTGGGCTCACCGACCAACATCGGCGGTCTGGTTGGCGGCGGCGCTATCGGTCAGGTGCTATGTATTGCGTCTATTCGCGGCAAGGTGCGTGTCGGCGGTAACGTATCGACCAACGGCGATCTGAAATTAACCGGCGACGCGTGGGGTGCTGCTGGAGCCGGCTTGTGCGAACCCGATACCTGGACCAGCGTGGCGCGGAGTCGCGATGACGGTTTGTGCGGCACGGGCGACGTGCAGTTTGGGGCCTCTTTCGATAACGGTAAGTGGAAATTTAATCCGCCCAAACCGAGTGCAATTCACTGATGACTACGCTGACCAGAATATTGCGGGGTTGTTTGCTGCTGTGGCTTGCCGGCTTTGCAGCGGGGGCTAATGCAGCGGAAAGCCAGTTCTATTTTGTTGCCAAGAACGATTCTCTGGGCGTAATCCAGCAAGGTGTGTTTTTGCGCTGGGATGTGGTTGAAGGCGTGTTACCGGCGAGCGTCGCGAAATTGCGCTTGATGCGCAAGGGTTCTGCCGATGCAGGGCAGTGGGTGCAGCTCGGTGAATGGGATGCAAACGCCGTAATGCCCGTCGAGGAAATTGAGAAGCTGTATGCGGGGCCGGATGACCAGCGCCTCAAACTCGAGACCATTACCCGGTTAAATGAACTGGCGTCGGATTCCGGCGTGGCCTTTTCACCCAGCCAGTTTGCGGCGCGCATTCAAGGCCTGATCAACCCCGCAAATCTGGCCCCCCCGGGTGCTACGGCGGAACAAGAATTGTGGTCGTACAATTCTCTGTGGGCCTACCTCGGGTCTAAGACCGACTTTAACGTGGCTCGTGCACGTTACCGCGCTTTCTATGACAGCAGTCCTGGCACGGGTGCTGTCGAATACGAGCTGCTGGGAGTTAACGCGTTGTCGCAGACGGTGCGACTCGGGTTGCTGCGGGTTGACCTTAATTCCTTGCTGCAGCCGCTGCCGGCCACCGAATTTGAGCAGATTCGCGCGACAGACACGCGCTGTGACTTACCGGAAAGCGCCAAGGATCATTTCACTGTGATGCTGAATTGGCGTTCGCCAGGCGAAGGTCAGCAAGCTGACCGCGTTGCGGCACAGGCCTACAGCAGCGGCTTTGATTTGTATCGCGGCACCGACAACCTGGCAAGGGGTGTCACGGTTCCGCCAGTGCGCAATATTGCCAGTCTGGCAGCGAGTGCCGAGAGTAACAGTCGTGGCGAACCGCAAATTGACGGGCTCGAAAAGGTCAACGTGTCGCTGATCATCGATCCGGGCGCAACCACGGCTGAACCGAAATGGATGGAAGCCCGCGATCTGCTGGGACGTGCCGGTTTGCAGCCCGGCGATCGTCGCGCTTATTACCTGGTGCCGCGTGATTTCACCGGCGGGTATGGTCCGACGGTAGCAACCGTCGTTGAAGTGCCGGAACTTACGCGCCCGCCGGCACCGTGGAACTTGCGCACCTTTGCTGACGAAACCTCACCGTTGGCTGACGCGCCCGGTGCCTACACCATCATGTGGGATCCGGTGACGCTGCAAAACTACATAAAGATGTACGAGGGCACGCGGCTGTTCTGTGACTATGCCAAGGCCGAGCAAACCGGGATTCTGGAATACGTGGCAGTTGGTGACAGTTGCGAAAGTTCCACGCAGCGTAACGCGGTTCGACTCGATGTGGATTCGTACAAGATTTACCGTTTTACGGACTTTGATGTCGCCGGGCAGTTCAAGGACAGCGACGGCGATGGGGTTGCAGACCAACGTGAACTGGACCTGAATGCGGACGGTGCTATCGATCCCGCAGAGCGTGCGCAGGGGCTGCACTGTAATGCTGACGTGCAACCGAACGGCGCCCCCAACTATCTTGTTGATTTGAGCAACGGCGCGGAGTTGTTGTACCCGAATTTTGCAGACGCCAGCACGATCCAAAGCATGCGCTTTCGCGACCGGGTGCCGGCTGATCAGAAAGACACAGTGTTCTGGTACCGGATCGCCGCAGAGGTCACCACCGCTGCTGATGCCAGGGATGTCCCGGGAATTCCGACAAGGCCCCCAGCGGACGCTGATACCGTGCGGCTGAGTTTCCTGAGTGCCCCGCAGCGCGGCCTGTTCCCTGATCGCACGCCGCCGCCCGAGCCCATCGTTGAAGTGACGACGCCAGAGACCGAAGAAGGCTGTGAGGTTGAGTTCGATTCCAACAGCGGTCCGAGCTTCAATGAAAGCGTAACCGAAAAGGGTGGGTTATTTGAGCTGAGTTGCACCTACACCCAGAATGGTCAGCCAGTGACCGAGGTCATCAGCAATTTGACGCGCGGCGGCGTATCTAATCTGGACGGACCGGCCTGTCAGGAAGTGCAACAGAAATGCGGCTCAACGCCGCAATCCGTCAGTGCAACGGAAACGGAAATTGTGTTTCCGGCCAGCAGCACACTTAACGGCAAGGAGTGCCGCGCGACGCTGCCCAAAGATGCGGGCGTGTGCGTTACCGGCGCAATCAATGTGGTGCCGGCCGAGATTGAAGTGCCGAGGGACGTGGTGACCGGAGAAATAGTGCCGGACGGTCCGATGTATACGATCAAGCCGCCCAACGACAAAACCTGCATCGCCTTCTATGAAAACATGGACGGTTCAGCGACGCGGCTGGGCAGCACCTGTGACAAGAACGGCATTACCTTCCAGCCGCTTGGCCGGAACTTCTGCGGCTACGCAGTAGCGACCGATCAGAACAACAATATTTCGACGACTGTGCAGTTCCCGTGCACGTTGTCGCCGGTGAGTTCCAAAGCGCCGAGTCCGCCGCAGGTGTTAACCCTCAGCGTCGATGACGAATACGCCCGCATTAGTTTCCGCGTGCCCGCCGAGCAGGTCTCCATGGCGACGGGGCGATTGATCCACGAGGTCGGTGGCGGTCGCAGCAGTACCCTTGAATCCATTCCTGTTATTGATAATCAGTCTGGCGAAGCCGTGTCCTTTGCGTTCGATGTTGAGCCGCTGCAGGGTGAGCGCGATACCTTCTGCGTCAGCATGCTGTCCGTCGGTCGCGAGGACGGGCGTGGCAATGCTCCGCGCTCCGATTGGAGCCCCGAGCGTTGTTACACGCGCACGGCGCTCGGCGAAGACAACCCTGAATACATGCCATGGCCGCTGGTCGAGGCGCCACCGCAGGGCGAGCCGCTGGTTGGCGAGTATGTCGATGATTTCCGCACGCTGGTGCCGTTTATAGGCCTCAACATGATCCAGCGCGGTAGCCTGGCGCGGGACGATTGCACCATATTGGCGCCCGGGCAGGCTACCCAAAACGATCCGCTTCCAGACCCGGATACTTTGGGCGACTTCGATACCTACACCTGTAGCGAAACCGGTTACAACCGTTTCCAGTCAGCCATGGGGTCAGAGTTGGGATTTATCCTGTATCGGCAAAGCCGCATTGCCGGTGCTGCCGACACGGCCTCCGACTGGAACCAGGTTACGCCGTTAATTGACTACATTCACTTCGACCGGTCGTTGCTGCCTTTCGGTGACCGCATCTTCCCAATCTGGACGTTGAATGACCCGTACTTTGAAATCATCTTTAAGCCGACGGGGTCCGCACCGAAGTTTTACAGTTTCAATTCGGTGCAGGTCAGGTTCATAGACCGCTATCCGTTTGCTGCGACATCCGGCGGTCAACCGCAGGAGTGGCGTTATCAGGCGGTGTACTTCGACGCCGATCACCGGCCGGTTAAATGGCGTGTGAGTGACTGGTTCGGGAGTGCTGCGCTATGAACGCACGTCGCCTCATGAACGGTTTGTTTGGTGTTATTGCACTGCTTGCTGCGCATACGTTGGCGGCGCAGGATCCCCTGTTTGATGGCCAGACCGCCGACATGTGGTTAACCAACCCGGATACCGGGCAGCTGAGCGGCTACGATACCGGGCAGTGGATGGAACGGGTCAACAAGAACGACTATCCGCAGCTGCAACTGGGCGCGGACGATGTGTTACTTATTAATGAGTTGTCAAACAGCTCGTTGCCGATGACCCCGGGGCAGCCAGCGATATCGTTGCAAGGTATCGGCGACGCAGCGACACCTATCGGCAGCGCGACTGCCGGTTACGACACACTGAGTATTTCGCCCGATAAAGGCACCTTCGATGGCACGGTTGCCATTAACCTGCGTGTCAGTCGCGCTGCTGTTAGCAGTGATGACGCGTCGCTGACCTGGACGGTGACTAACGGCGCGGCGACACCTGTGGTCTATAACACCGGACGGATCATTATCCCCGAGGGTGCTGGCGCAGACGTTGGTTATTTCACCCACACGATTTACCTGGTCAGTTCGGGCATCAATCAGGTTGACGTCACATTGCGCGGCACCGCTGTGGGCAACGTAAACGCCAGTGCAACATTTACGTTGATTGTGGACCCCGCCGATCGTCGGCGTGATACTGACGGCGACGGCATCCCCGACGCGGTCGAGCTCGACATGGGCCTGAACCCGCTGGAGGATGACTGGACGGCAGACCTCGACGGTGACGGCTGGTCCGAGTTTGACGAGTGGTTACGGCGTTTCTGTCTGGATCCGGGCACCCGGTCTGTTCTTGACGGCGACACCGGCTGCCTTGATCCCGACGGGTTGCCACTGGATAGCGATAACGATGACTGGTCCGACTTCGACGAGATTCTGCGCGGCACCAATTACCTCGATAAAGAGCCGGCGATTGTCGCTGCAACTTACCCGACCAGCGCCAATGCCGTGGCCGATATTAATGTGGCGCGCTTCTGCACCGATGGCAGTGAATTCTATTTTAATGTCGAGTTTGATGCCGCCGCCGATGATGCCGGCTTTAATCCAGTCATTCTCCGCATAGGGGCCGATGCGCCGCCCTTGTTGACGGGCGCGCGACAGAGAATCGCCGTTAACTTTGGCGAAACAGGGGAGCCCGTGAGCGTGCTGCCGCAGGTTCAGACCCTTCCGGCCGGGGCTGTGTTACCGCCGAATCGCTGGCAGGAAGGGCCGATCGCAAATTTCAACATTCTGTCGACCGGTATTGCCCGCTGGCAGGTCAGCGGCAGCATTCCGGTTGGGACACAGCCTTTTGTTGCGGGCGACATGATTAATCAGGTTGTCGTGCGATCCGGTGTGAGCGGCACTTTCAACAGCGCGTCTTATCCGATATCCGCCGACATCGCTGCCTGCGCTGGAGGAGCCGGCGAATCGGACGTGCAACAAGCTTTGCGCTTCAAGGATTTTCCGGCCGCCGGCCGGTTGTATGAAGTCGAGCACATTATTGATGAAGTCGCGGCCGTGCTCGCGATTCCCGGGCCCGCGAATATTCAGCGCGGACTGCAGAGTTTTGGCGGCTCACAGTCCGACTACAGCGGCGTAATCGTGCAGAGCTTTACTGCGGTTGAGAACAACATTGCCGGTGTAGATGTTTACGTGCAGCCGCTCGCCGATGTGCCGGCCGACGACATCATTCTCAATATTTGGAACGGGTCGTTGCGCGATGGGGAACTGTTGCTATCCCGCACGCTGGAACGAGTCGTAACGGATCCCGACAATCCATTGGAAGTTCGTTTCCGTTTTGAACCGGTGGAGTTACAGCCGGGGCAGGTTTATTTCCTCGAGTTCCGGCAGGATGCTCTCAAATTACAAAATACGCCCGGCGATTTTTTTGCCGGCGGGGCAATAGTCGAGGCCAACGGTGTTGTTCCGGCTGAAAATCGCGATCTGGTTTTTGCCCTGCATCACGATACAGCTTTTGTGGACGGTATCGGCGGCACGCGCGTTGGCATGCAATGGTGGAATATCGGTGCGGCCAAACTGGACGGTGTTACAGCATACGATCCCCGAGTTTTGCTATTTGACGATGAGATCAATACAGCCGGGCTGACACAGCAGGATATTGCACCGCGCAGGCGCATGGCCACGCTGGAAACCGCTCTGGATCAGAACCGTTTGCCGGAAATGCGCTTGCCGGCAGGCCAAAGCGTCATTCTGAGTGCCTTGCAACGCCATACTGATACACCGCCAAGCAGCTGGCAGACGCCGCTGGAATACAGCCGCACCTATAAGACGTGGTTGCCGCGTCAATCCGATGTCACGCCCGTTGCCATGCTCGCAGAGAACGGCGCCGGTGCATGGGAGACTCCTGCCGAGTGGCGTAGCGAGTTCGTCAGTTACCTGATCCCGCGGCTGACATTGCCGGTCAGCCCGGTGCTCGATGACAACAGTACCCTCAGTGTCAGTTTCATTGAGTCTGCATTGAGCGAAGAGGCACGCCTCGACGGATCCGATCAGCTGCAGTTGCTGAGCAAACTTTCGCAGCCCGGTCAGCCCGTTTATCAGTCCGATGGCGCAGGCACTGTGTCGAGTCTGGCGCAACCGGATACGCAGGAAGGTGAGGCCCAATATGCGAAGGGCTGGGAAGATCGTTTGCAGACACTCACGGCCAACAACTTCAGCCTGGATGACAGTTTTGCGGATGCCGGTCTGGCGTTGAGTGACGGCCAGCCACTCGCGGATTTGCGCACCTGGTTGCGGAAGCGCTTTTATGCGGGTGTGCCTGGCAGTCAGTCCGACGAAATGCTGGTGCAACAACTGAGGCGCAGTTTTGACGGCAGTTGTTTTGTGCGTCTGGAAAATGTTGCGGAATTGCAGGCGCTCACAGCGTCATGGAACGAATTCCTGGATCGCTGCCCCCTATGGTATAGCGAAGCCGAGCTAAGCAGCCTGCTAAGCGAGGAAATTGAGCGTCATTATCAGGCACGCCTCAATGTATTGCCTGGCGCAGGCTTGGAAATTGCCGCTGATGCGACGTTGCTGGATAGGTCCATTGATTCTGATCTGGACGGCTATACCAACGCCTCTGAAATCAGCATCCCGATCGGCGAGCTAACTTTGCCATGGGTAACAGACAGCGATGGTGATATGCAGGCCGATGGCGATGACCCGTGCCCGAAAGATCCATATAACGAATGCTCCAGCATGCCGATCCTGCCGACCATCACGGGGGATATTGATTTTGCCGTTCTGGAACCGGAAACACCTACGGGTTTTGCGTTGGTCAGCGTGCAGCTGGAACGGCTATATGACGAAGCGGTGACGGTTTATTACGAGGCCACCATGGGCGCCGGGGACACGGCCACCCCCGGTCAGGATTTTGAGGCGGTGTCGGGTAGTGTGACGATCGCGCCGGGTCAGCTCAGCGCATTGATTGAGGTTCCGATTATTGCGGACGGCATCGACGAGGGGCCGGAGTGGTTTCGTGTGTTGCTGACCGGAGCTGACAATGCGGTCATTGCAGACGACGGTTTAGTCATCGTTACACTGAATGACACGATGACAAGCATCGGCGTGCCCAATGTGATGTTGGCGAATACCGCGATTACTGTCGACGAGCATGTGCAGGTGATCCTTGATGCATCCGCCAGCACGGACCCCAACAACGAGCCACTTACCTTTATGTGGCGGCAAGTGGGCGGTTCGCCGATGGCCGAGCTGGGCATGACGAATACCGCGACGGCCGTATTTGAATCACCCGAGACCGGCCAGCCACCAGCCACTGGCAGCCCGGTGGATCTGGAGTTTGAAGTGACCGTTTCGAATCAGTCGGCGTTTTCAGCGACCGGCCGGGTCACTGTGACCGTAAACCCGGTCAACGATTCGCCTTACATTATTAATCCAACTCCATCGGTGCAGGTGATACAGGGCAATAGCTGGGAGTGGACGCACGCCGCGTTATTGAACTACGCGCGCGATCCGGAGAACGACGTGCTGTCTCTGGGCGCGCTCACGCAACCTTCTATCGGGTCGGTCGCTGACTCGGGCACGGTGGTGACGTACTCGTCTGCCGGCGGTGGTGGCGGAGCGACCAATGTCCAGTTATCCGATCCCGAAGTGGTGGCATGGCTAGAATTTGCCAACGGCACGCACGTGCTGGTTTATGAGACGGGCACGGCCAGTGACTTTCCCGGTACAGAACGCATTGTCGATATCAATGCGAGCACAGGCGCACGCTCACTGGTGTATGCAGGGGCCCCGAATACCTGGGGCACCACACCGGGCGCCGACATGATCTGGTTTGATACGGCGACCGACATGTATCGCTACGATCCGGCAGCGACACCGGCACTGATCAGCGCACCCAAACCTGATCCTTACCCGATGGGTGTGGGTGCAGGGATATCCGGCGCCGTGGTGGATCCGCGTACCGGCGATTTACATTTTTGTGAACGCGACAGCAACGGTGACTGGGGTTGGTATCGGGTGGATTACGATGATCTGTCCGTGAGCCCGCGATACGACGGTCGCTGCGATGGCGGTTGGAACGGCGGCAACCTCACGGGTTTTGTCATCGACAATCGCTTGTGCATCTCGAACAACTGGGACGAACTGTTATGTACCGCGCAGGGTGGCGATACTCTGGATCACAGCGAAGGTATTTTTGACTTCATGACACAGCCGTTTCCGGGGCCGAATGAAAGTTACCGGCTTCTGGGCGTCAAGCCGGTCGGCAACGCTGCGTTGTTGTTCATCGTTAAGGAATTTTTCAGCTCATCTGTTGATTTTGTAGTGCGGTTGATCCCGTCGGGGTTCCAGTTACCCAGCGAGCTTCCCGAGCCCGAACCGCCGATGCCTGGCGATCCGCCTCCGGCGGAGCCTGATTACCCGTTCCCGCTGCTGCTGGAGCAAATCGGCAAGGCCGTGTTTGAAATGCCTGAGGTAGAGGTGATGCCGGACGGCAGTGCGGTCATGATCGTCGATCACTTCCAGTCGACCGGTCCGGGTGGTGTGGGTGAATTGCAGATGTGGCGATGGTCGGGAGATTCCACTGACACAACCTTGTCGCAGCTGAATATAGGCGTGCAAACCACCGAGCCGAATTACTTCTATGGCCACATGGGCGACCTGCAGTTAATCGGCAATCAGTTGTACTGGCAGGTGCAGGATTTTGATCCGGGCAACCAGCGGGTGATTTATCAGGTTGATCCCACACCGGGGCTGCCGTCCGCACTCACCGAGTTTGCTCGCGTGCCGGGCGTGTACTACAACCCGAGCGGTGCGCCATCGCTGTACGCACCTTACGACCTGTGGGCAGCCAGTCCGGATACGTTTGGTTATTTCCGCCAAAACAATAATCTCTGCGACCTGATGCAGTTGGCGCCGGACGGGAGCAGCAGCCTGGCTCAGGAGCTTGTCGGTTGCGACGACGACGAATCCTTGTCGGTTGCCGGAGTCGGGTTGTTCTACGAAATATTTACCAACAGTTCAACATCGAACCTGTACAAGTTTGGTGCTGGCGTGGCAACGGGGCCGACATCGTTCTCGGTTGATGTCACGGACGGTGAATTTACCGTGCCGTTGCCCATTAGTATCGAGGTGTTGCCATGAAGTTAATACGGCAATTTTGTAACCGCGGGATGATCGCAGTCTGCTGCACAGTGCTGATTGCTTCTTGCGGTGGTGGCGGCGGCGGCGGGGGCGGTAGCAGCTCCTCCGGGAATGCCGGAGGCGGGGGTAACGGCGGTGTTGTTGCACTCGGTGCATCGTCTATACAGGAGTCGGGTGTATCGGTCGACGTATGGATGCAGGATGGCGTAGCCGAGTTGCACGAGTACGCTGACGCGGACGGTGACGGCCTTCACGACAGCGTGGATCCGGATCCGAATGCAAAACCAACGGTGGCCGAGTTGTTCGGCAGTGATGCCTTAGAGATCGCAGAGGTATGGTCTGAAATCGACGGGCAGCGTGCGCCGGATGCGTTTGTGCAAGGCGCCGAACTGACCATTCGCATGCAAGGCCTGCCGGCCGGGGGGGCGGAATCGGTCTGGCTGGTTTATCAGACGGATCGGGGTCTGCGCGCGACAGAGGCCGACCGAATTGCTGCGGATTTATTGCGAGCGCGCATCAATGAGCGTGCAGGCTACGTGCATATTGTTGTCGGTTTACGACGCACAGAGCGCCACGCGGTGGTTTATCTGGATGCAGGTGATCCGGTGCTGTTTGCCGACGCAAACGCACACGCGCCCGGAGAGACGGTCACACTGTTTGGGCGAAACCTGCAGGGTGTGAATGCCGTTCAGTTAGGTGGACAAGCAGTCGAGTTGCTCAGCACATCACCGGAACAACTGCGCGTGCGCCTGCCCGCTGCGCCGTCGGACTTTGTGATTACGGCTTTTCAAGGTGACGCTTTCGCCAACACCGTTGCGCTCGACATTCGACAGGATGTCACCGTGTCAGTCGATCCGCAGTTGTTATTGCCCAGCGGCCAGTACCTGGTTTACTGGTACGGTGCCGAGCGCCGGCTTCTGCGCAGCGGCGAAACCTTTACGGTCAGTCTGCCTGCGTCATCACCGACGGTGCTGACCTTTGATGTGGAAAGCGCGGCAGGTGTGCGTTTCTATACCATGCTGCATGCCGTGGTTTGGCCGGGCGAAACAGCAGCGGCCGTTTCGGCGCGCAGCACCCTCCTGGCGCGGCTGTTGCGCAATCGCGAGTCGCTGCCGGATGGCAGCGGCCGCAATTGGACGACCGTGCGGACCGCTCTGGAACGAGGCCTGCAAACACCGGCAGCGCTCGACCTATATGCCGGCCTGTATGCGTTGTTGGCGAGCGGCACCCCCTTTCAAATTGAAAATGCGGTGCACGATGCGATGGCTGCCTACAGGCAGGTGCCCGAGCAGGACGCCGCAGCCGGTAACCTGTACAACCTAGTGGCCAGCGACATCCGTACTGGTCCGGGTAAATTCCTTGACGACTATATCGGCTCGACCATTGCGCTGGCGACCGAGGAAGGCGCCAATGCGGATGCCGATGCGGGTGCAGACTACGCCTTCCGCCGCCTGGAAACGATCGGTAACGATTATTCGCAGATTCTGGTGCAGTCGCACGAAGGTGTGCGAAATATATTTACCATTCCGACAGAGTGTTCATTTGGCGGTGGCGAGCAGCAATGGCGCAATACCAATTTTGTCTGGCGCTCTGATTTGTGCATGCAGCTGGATGGCCAGGTGTACGTGAGTTATGCGCTGATCAAGCCGGGGCTGACGGGCGATATCGAGGCGATTCTTGATGCTATCGGTGCGGGTAATGAACCGCTGGAGTTGCTGCACAGTCATGCAGAGCCGGAATCTCTGGAAGACGACAAGATCTTTGGTCCGGGCGGTTATTACCTGAAAGACGATGCAGGTAATCCGGAATGCGGTATGGAAACCTGCTACGTCGAATTTCTGACCGGCGGATACAGTGGCGGCAGTCAAATCGCGCTGACCAGCCGTCAGGAGAAGGTGGTTGACACTTTGCGCGCTCGCATGTGGGCGGAGATCATGGCCAGCGTACTGATCAAAAAACTGGCAGGCATTGATTTCAGCAAGCTGCCCGTCAGCGACCAGGAGGCCAGCAAGTTCCGGAAATGCGTGGAAGGTAACTTCGTAAAGACGATTGCGAAGGCGGGTGTGATGGCTGATGCCGCCATCCTGCTGGGTGGCACAGCAGCAATACACAAGGCGGCCACGCAGGACGAATACACGGGGCAGGTGTTTGCCCAGTTCACGAACAAGCTGGGGGACTGGCTGGAGAAATATGCCAAGGGCCAGCTCTCGGAGCCGTTTTTCCTGTCGTGCCTGACGGCGCCCCTCAAGGCAGAGTTGCCGACGACCAAAATCCTGCAGGATCGTATCAATGCGAATCTCGAGCTTGACCTTGATGTGGATCGCGTCAATCCGAACATCCGTTACGGAAAATTCAGCTTTGAGGAAATCTACGAATTTGTAAAAGCGGCGGGCAGCATTTACCTGACGCCGGAAAAATTCCTGTTCAAGATGGATCCGAGGGCGCGAGTCACGGCGGTGACCCCTGACGTCATTAATCTTAACAACACGAACGATGTGTACCTGCGATTCCGCGGCAACTGGCTGGCACAGACGCCTTGCGCCGAGCCAGGCTGGTGTCCGGAGTTGGTGATCGAGGATCGCTATGGCAAAAGCCTACGGCATCAAATCACGGAGTCGCACATCAGCTACCCGAACAATATCGTCAGCGATGTGCAAATCAGTGTGAAACTGGATGACATTTCTGGTTTGCAGGCACTCGCAGCCGGCGATCTGATAGCCTGGTTCGAGTATCAGCCGCGTCTGGCAGAGCCGCTCGCTTATAACTCCTACCCGAACGGTCGCCTGCGCGTGCCCGTGCCCGACGGAACATTGTTGCTGTTCACGAAGCCAAAATTGATCGGCTTCAAAACACCGACCGTGCAGGCGGGCAAGGAACTGGTTGCCATTGGCACCGGGCTGAAGGGATACGGCACAGCGCCGCGTTTTGAGCTGGTTGACCCGGATCCGTTTCGGCCGGGAGCGCTACCGTCGGTGCCGCTCACCATCGAGCAGTTGGATCGGAACGCTGATCCCGATAGCGAAGTGCGCCTGCGTTTACCTGATGTGCTGAGTAACGGCAGTGCTGTGCCGACCGGCTATTACAAACTTAGCATGGGCGCCGATCCCGATTTCGGGCCTGGCGCGCCGGTCGAGGGCGTGTTGTCGGAGACCACAGTCGCTGTAGCCGCCGCTAATGAATACGCCGCTCTGGTGGTGATGGATCTGGGTGAATTCAAGGACGATGCAATGGAGGTTGTGTATTACGATGCCGGGGCGAACGGTGGTCAGCGGCTGGGCAGTTTCCCGGTGCCGGCCAATGCAGACAACGACTCCGCCAAAACCTTTATTAATGGCCGGGAGTGGCTTACCAGTGCACCGCTGCACAATATGCTGCATCGAATTGAGATCAACTGCACCGACGGCGGGCCCGACAAGGTATGTTCCTTCGCGGCCCGATCAATACAGTTTTTCATGTGTGCGCCCGGAACCGGAACCAAGGACGTCTGGGATGGCATTATCGACACGGGTGATAAACAGGAGCTGTGGTTTTCCAAGGCGTTCGACTTATTCAATTGCCCGCCGCTGTAGTACTTTTTCTAGGCATTCTTTTGCCGGGCTAATCCATCGGGTGTCTTGCGAAAAACTCCCAAAGCAAGCGGGTTGCATCAACCTCACTGTTAGTAAACCCCATGCCTATTCTTTGCAGTGTTTCCGCAAGCGGTGTGCCGGGCCACGTGTGTCCGCCATCGTCCGAGCGGTAGAAGTCGACGGCCGCGCCGCCGGCACATCCGCGATATGAGATGCGGGTGACGGTGCTGGAAACGGCTGTTTCTGACGGCGCGTCACGGCATTCATTTTGGTCCACCCATCCGCGAATAGCGTCTTCGACACTCATGCGCCAATGCGCAGGCGAATCCGCAGGGGGGTCATACGGGTTGATGCCATCTTGCTTGCCATGAAAAGCTATCACCGGAACCGGGCGAGACGGGCTGCACTTGTCAGGATAGCGGATGCCGGCTACGGGGCCGACAGCCGCGATCAGGTCGGAGAGATCGCAGGCCAAGCGGCTGCTCATGCGCGCACCGCCTGAAAAGCCTGTCGCATAGATTCTGTTCGGGTCAACGGTATACTGTTTGCGAATTTCATCGATCATTTGCCGAACAAACCGAACATCGTCAACGCCGTCTTCTGCACGATCAACGTTCCAGGATATTCTGCCGTCACTCTCTCGTGTGTATAACGCTTCCGGGCGAGCGATAAAAAATCCGGCGCTTGCTGCCAGCGTTTCGAAGGTTGATAACTGCCCCTGCCAGTCCGGTGTTGAACTGCTGGCATGGAACTCCACCACCATAGGTAAGGCTTTGCCCGGTTCGTATTGGTCGGGCACATACAAGCGCCAGCTGCGCTGAACTCCGTCGACCGAAGTGGTGTAACGATTGTGCGTCTCAACGGGCTGAGCCTCGGCGATCACAAAAACCGACAGCGCCAGCGTTGTTGCCGCCACTATGTGTCCGGTGTCGGCGCGCTGCCTATAACGCAAAAACATGGCTAATGATCCTGGTGCAAGCTTGTGGATTGAACTGCGCAATAAAATGGCCACCGGTTACCTCGACCACGTGCATCCCGGAGTATATCTCCCCGACGCGTCGCATCGCGCCGGCGCCGACCAGCAAATCTCGGGTTGGGCGGATGTAGGTGCTGGGGATATTGACCCGTTGGCCAGGCAGTCGCATGGCAGCAATATGCCCTAGACGTGCCGACAGCGCTGCATCACTGACGGTAGCGAGCGCGCTCTTGGCCATTCTGACCAAGTCAGTTCGATCGCTGTCGCCGAACAGCCACGAGGCCAGCAGCCGCTCTGAAACGGGTGGGTCACGAACCAGAGCAACCGGAAAGTGCGATGCGAGCCACGCCGTTACCGTCGGGCGTGACAGAAAACTAGCCGAGAAGATGACGTGGCTGATGTTCAGCTGCGGCAGTTGACACAGCTCGTAGGCGATTGCCCCCGAGTACGATTCAGCAAACAAAACGACGTTCTCGCCTGCGAGTTTCGCTGCGATGTTGGCGGCCTGAACTCTAGGGCTGCCTTCGACAGGGTCGCTAAGGGCAATGACCTCGGTGGCAATGGGCAGCGTGGCAAGAACATCCAGCAACGGCTGAAACAGCCGCCCGGTGCCATCGAGGCCAGGCAGCAGTACCAGCTTAGTGTCGGGCGCCGGCATGCTTAGTTATTTCGCCCCGTATAAGTAGTTCATATCGGGCTTCTCAGTAGCAAAGGGTAGGCAGGGTCGAAGTGGTCAGCGCCAGCTGCCCTTATTAATCCAAAGTACCGTTTCACACTGTACATGGCGTACAGCCCGATGACCAAAAGCACGGTCGTCAAAATAGCTCTGGGAACAGTCGGCAGGTTCAGGGTGCCGCGATCTGCCCAGCCCAATGCGAATAATGTTACAAAGCCGCCGCCAAACAGAATAAAAAAAAGCGTTACGTAACCGCGCATGCCTGATCGTTCGCCGTCTAAATTTGCGCGTAGTTGCAGCCTCCACACGATCCACACAAAAATCTGGTGGATTATCGGTACCGCAATGGCCAGCCAGAAAAGAAACGGGCTGGGTGTGTCAATATTGCTCGACGCCAATGCGACCCAGGCCAATGCAACCAAGGCCAACAGAACGGTAAGCCCGAAAAAATGGATTCCCTGCCCATGCCATAGGCCCGGTGGCAACGGATATTGATGGCCTTGCTCCATACTGGCCTCCAGAGCGCCTTAAGCTGAATCTGACGGCGAGTGTACCAGCCGAGCCGCGATAGCCGGTTTAGAATGAGTGGACGGGTATTGTAGAAAGCGGTCTCCCAGGCCATTGGCCAGGGATTCTGACCAGGGATTTTGACCATGATTGTGGGATTAAACCGGGAACGTTAGCGTATGTAAGGGTATGACTGTGGAAAAGCCATGATTGACGATCTCCAGTTTCACATAGCGAGCCTGCGGCGATATGCCCTGGTGCTTTGCCGCAACCATGCGGACGCTGATGATCTGGTCCAGGAATCGCTGATGAAAGCCATTGGGGCCGCCGATACCTATCAGGCCGGCAAGGACTTGCGTGCGTGGCTTTTCAGCATTCTTCACAACACCTTTGTTTCACAGAAGCGCCAGTATGCGCGGCGCGCACGTGCTGCCCGATTTCTTAACGAAACCCTGCGCCAGCCGGATGGTTCGTCTTTGCAGGAGAAGCAAATAGAAGCACAGCACACGCTCAATATGCTGAGCCAGCTACCGCCGGAGCGGCAATCCGTGCTGGTTTTGATAGCCGTTGAAGGATTATCTTACCGCGAGGCAGCCGAGGCGCTGGATATTCCGATCGGAACGCTGATGTCGCGGCTCGCTCGGGGCCGAGAACAGCTGCGCCAACTCGTATGTGATGACAATCCCAGAAAACTCAAAGCGGTGAGATGAATGATGCAAAAGGACATCGATTTTGAATTCGAATTGCATGCCTATGTCGACGGCGATCTGGACGAAGACGCCATGGCACGTGTTGAAGCGTATTTGCGGGAGAACCCGGACACAGCAGCGAAGGCGCGCGACTATTTGCAGCAGAAGGACGATCTGCGAGGATTCGCGAGGCAGAAAATGCCGGGCGACGGCCCTCCGGCCATGTACGATCTGGCCGAGCGACTTGCCAAACGTCTGAAGCCATCGCATCTTTTCGGCTGGCGGCGTGCACTTGTAATGTCGGCACTTTTTATTGCCGGCTGGATTGGCCACATCGCCTATGTGCCGTTGGTTGATGGGCCGGCTTTCGCCAATGAATTGGTGCAGGCCCACATACTGACGTCTGGTGATCCCAGCGAAGTACTGCCGATTTCCCAGGAAAGAATGTCCAAGCTTTTTGCCCGTATTGGCGAGCTTGAGAGGCTCCCGGATCTGCGCCGCTTTGGCTTCGATGCTATCGGTGCCCAGCTCATGCCAAGCGATGAAGGAGCGGTGTTGCACGTGCTGTATCGTGATCCGGCAAACAGAACGGTGTCGTATTTTCTTCTTCATGACAGTGATGAAGCAGAAATACCATTGAACGTGTTGCATCGTGACGGCATTACGACGGCTTACTGGCAGCATGAGCACTCGCGATATGCGCTTGCCGCGCCAATATCCGACGACCAGATAGCCGACATTGCCACCTTTCTTGACACACCCGATAACCTTTTTCGATAAATTTCGGGATTAAATCGCCGCCCCCGGCGTATACCTCAGGCACACAGAGCCGCGGCCCATCGGCCACGGCATGCATGTTCATGGAGGTTCCCGCATGTGCAGACCGCATACTGTTGTCACACTGCTGCTATTTTTTTTCGTACTTAAATCACCCGTGCTTGCCGCCGAGTGGCTTAGCGGCAACGAGCTTGAGGAATCCTGTGACAGCTTTCTTGAGGATCCGGGAAATCGCATGGGCACCTTGTGTCTTGCATTCATGCAGGGCTTTCTTGCGGCCTCCGAGGTGGAAGGTGAAGTAGGCGTGGCCCCACAAGCAGAGGGCTCAAGCGGCAGCGAGTCATTTTCTGAGCGTGCCGCAAGAACCCGCCTGGGGACGTTGCGCATGATGCAAATTCGCGACTCCGATACACCTGAATATTGCCTCGATGACGATATTTCCGCCGTTGAGGTCGTGGAATCTGTTGCCAGGTACCTCCGCGATCACCCCGAAGCATTGCAGTTGACCAATGCGGAGGCTGTTCGGGAGTCTCTGATTCACAACTATCCCTGCGAACGCTGACCTTGGAGCCCATCGCCGAATGCCGCGTGGTTGATACCGCGCGCGGGCAAACCGTATGACTACCTCTTGGCTTCTCAGTGCGATTCTTCTGGTGCCGCTTGCCGGCGCAGCCGGCATATTGTTGCTCCGGCGTAACCCCAATCTACGCGAGGGCGCGTCGCTGCTTGCCGCTGCAGTCCTGTTCGGACTGGTTGCGCAGCTTTTGCCGGCGGTCGCAGCGGGCGACCGCAGCGAGATACAGCTGTTCGAGTTTCTGCCGGGTATCAGTTTTGCGTTTCACGTTGAACCTCTCGGCGTGGCGTTCGCGCTCGTGGTTTCGTCGCTTTGGTTGATTACTGTCATGTATGCGATTGGCTACATGCGCGCACACGGCGAACACGATCAGACGCGTTTCTATACGTTCTTTGCCATCGCGATCGCGGCAACGATCGGTGGCGCATTCGCTGCAAATCTTCTGACGCTATACTTTTTCTACGAAGCGCTGACTCTTGCCACCTATCCGCTGGTTACGCACGGCGGCAAAGAACGCGACCGCGCCGGCGGCCGCACATACCTGTCTATTCTTCTCGGCACCTCGCTGATCTTTCTACTGATCGCGCTCGCATGGACTTACTCTCTGGCAGGCACGCTGACATTCACGGCAGGCGGCGTGTTCAAAGCCGGCGACGATCTGGTGCCGGGAATGAGCCCGTTCCTGCTGGCAACACTCTTCGTGCTGTTCCTTTTCGGAACCGGTAAAGCGGCGCTGATGCCTTTCCATCGCTGGCTGCCGGCGGCAATGGTGGCTCCGACCCCGGTGTCCGCCCTGTTGCATGCAGTTGCTGTGGTTAAGCTCGGCGTTTTTGCCATTCTCAAAGTCACGGTCTACATTTTCGGGCTCGACACACTGACGGAATTCGATGCCACCTGGTTCATGCAGTACGTGGCCGCAGCGACGTTGCTGATCGCCGCCGTTATTGCCATACGCGAGGACAATCTGAAGCGAAGGCTCGCGTATTCGACCATCAGCCAGCTTGCGTACATCGTACTCGCTGCAACGCTTACGGATCGTTTGGCGCTGATCGCCGGTGGCTTGCACATTGCCGCACACGCTTTCGCCAAGATCACTCTGTTCTTCTGCGCCGGCATGATACTGGTGTCATTGCACAAGACCACAGTATCCGGGTTGCGCGGGATCGGCCGCCGTATGCCAATAACGCTGACGGCATGGATAGTGGCAAGTCTGTGCGTTATCGGCATGCCCTTGACCGGCGGTTTCTGGAGCAAGTGGTACCTCGCCCAAGGCGCGTGGTCAGCGGGCGAGCCAATGATGCTGGTTGTGATTCTGCTGGGCTCGCTGCTGGCCGTTGGCTATCTGCTCCCGCCGGCCATCAGCGCCTTTTCATCAGCACCCGCAGGCGAACAGCCGCAGCCGCATTATGCCGGCCCTGCCGAAGCGCCGGTGTGGTCGCTGGTGGCACTTTCCGCTACGGCTGCAATGACGATTGTTTTGTTTTTCGCCGCGCAACCGTTGTATCGATTCCTTGAAGGGTTTGTGAATTGAAATGAGTGAACCAGAACGCAACCCGGCAGCAAATGATTCCGTGACACCGGCGCTATTCTGGGTCTCGCGCACCGGCGCGCGCGTCGCCTTGATCGCCTTGCATGCAGCAGCCCTGATTGTGGTGCTGATTGAGCTATTGTGGCCATTCCCGGCCGATTCTCACGCCGTCGAGCGAATCCATGCGCTGGACTTTCTTGCGTCCTACGCCGTTTACGGATTCGTTTCTTGCGTCATTCTGGTGCTGCTCGGGCTGGTACTTCGCAGGCTTGTAATGCGCAATGAGCACTATTATCGGAGCGACCAATGACGCCGGATGCATTCCCGCTGCATTTGGATTGGGCCGCCGCGCCAGGAATCCCTCCAGCCTTTGTCTTTTTTATGGGTGCGCTGCTTTTGCTGCTATGCCGTGGCGTTCATGCACAGCGTCAGCAGCAACTGATACTTCTTGCCGTGCCTGTCTTTGGTGCTGCGAACCTGCTTGCGCTGGATGGCGGCGTGTCTTGGATTGTGCAGATACTCGACATCCAGCTAGTGCAGCTGCGGGTGGATCGCCTGAGCATCCTGTTCGGGCTGCTGTTTCACCTGGGTGCGTTCATCGGAGCGATTTTCGCACTCAAGGTAAGGGACACGCTGCAGCACGTGGCCACGCTCATCTATGCGGGCAGCGCACTCGGTGCCGTGTTCGCCGGCGACCTCATTACCCTGTTCTTCTATTGGGAGGGCATGGCCTTGTCATCGGCACTGCTGGTGTGGGCGGGACGTACGCCTGAAGCGAGCGGTGCCGCGCTTCGATACCTCGTGTTGCACTTGCTGTCCGGCCTGCTGTTGCTCGCGGGTGCCGTCATCATCTACCACGACACCGGATCAATGGCGTTCGATTTCATCGGTACCGAAGGCGTTGCAGGCTGGCTGATTCTGCTGGCCTTCGGCATCAAGTGTGGATTTCCGTTTGTGCATAGCTGGATCACGGACGGCTATCCGCAATCGACGCCGAGCGGCACGGTCTTTCTCAGTATGTTCACCACGAAGGTTGCGGTCTATTCGCTTGCGCGTGGCTTTCCCGGTAGCGAGATACTGATTCCGATTGGCACGATCATGGCACTCTTTCCGATTTTCTATGCGGTCATAGAGAACGATCTGCGGCGCGTGCTTGGGTATAGCATGATCAATCAGATCGGCTTCATGGTGGTTGGTGTCGGTATTGGCACGGAGCTCGCGCTGAATGGCACGGTCGCCCACGCGTTCAACGAAGTGCTTTTTAAAGGCCTGTTGTTCATGAGCATGGGCGCCGTGCTGTTGCGCGCGCGCCATGTGCTTGGCAGTGATTTAGGTGGTTTGTACAGGTCGATGCCACTGACGACGATATTCTGTGTAGTAGGCGCCGCCTCTATCTCCGCGTTTCCGTTGTTCAATGGCTTCGTCTCTAAGTCGATGATCATGGCGGCGATGATCGAGCAGGGCTACACACTGGGATGGCTCGGCTTGCTGTTCGCATCGGCGGGTGTTTTTCATCACGCCGGCATCAAGATTCCGTACTTCGCTTTTTTTGCGCACGATTCGGGTCTCCGCGTCGCCGAGGCGCCGAGAAACATGCTGCTCGCAATGGCAATCGCCGCAGTGCTTTGCATCCTGATAGGGGCGTATCCCGCAATGCTTTACCAGTTGTTGCCCTGGGAGGCGGCCTATGAACCCTATACCTATCCGCACGTCATCGTGCAGGTGCAGTTACTGCTGTTTTCGGCGCTGGCCTTCGCCTGGCTCAAGCTGACGGGCATATACCCGCCGGAGTTGCGCTCCGTCAATCTCGATGCGGACTGGTTGTACCGGCGGCTTGTGCCGAATATCGCCGCATCGCTGGGACAAGGTATTGGCATAGCAGGCGGGTGGTTTGTCCGTCCGCTGACGCAGAACACAAACAAGTTGCTCACCTGGTTACTCGGGCCGAGCAGCGTGTTAAGGCGCACGGCAGAAACCAGCACTGCCGCATTGTTGGTTGGCGCCATGCTCGTTGGTTACCTCGTTTTTTACTACGTCATTGGTTAATTGGATGATCGCCTGATGATGCCCGGATTTAAAAAAATTATGGAGGAACAAAGCTAATGCGCATCGCCATCGCATTTGTCGTTTTTGTGGTGACCTGGTTGCTCTGGTCGGGAATTTACCAGCCGTTAGTGCTCGCGCTCGGCGCACTTTCATGCCTGCTGGTCACACTGCTGGCCGTGCGCATCGGCTTTTTCGACAAGGATATCTATGCGCTGCATCTGGGGCCGCGATTGCCGAGCTACTGGCTCTGGTTGTTGAAGGAAATCTTCACGGCAAACCTGCAGGTAGCCCGCATCGTTCTTAGCCCGACTCTGCCGATCAGGCCCACCATCGTGACCATCGATGCAAGCGAGCTGCCACCAGTCAGCCAGGCGACTCTGGCCAATGCGATTACGCTGACACCGGGCACCCTGGTCATGGATATTGATAGCGGACGTATCGAGGCGCATTGCCTGACAACTGAGGCGGCCACCGCGTTGGAGGACGGCGAGATGTTGCGCCGGGCCCGCCGCCTGACCGGAGCCTGACCCATGTATTATGCGGCAACCATTGCGATCCTCGTTACCATGGCGCTTGCCCTTGCACGCGCGCTAATCGGGCCGACCGTGTACGACCGCATCCTGGCCGTCAACATGTTCGGTACCAAAACCGCATTGCTGCTGTCGGTTATCGCCTTCCTCTATGGTCGCCCGGATTTTCTGGATCTCGCGCTGGCATATGCGCTTATTAACTTTATCGGTGTGCTGGCCGTGCTCAATTTCGTGCAGAACTACACCATCAAACATCGCGAACGGGACGAACCGCAATGACCGTATATCTCTTACTCGACGTGGCAAGCTGGCTGTTGCTGATTACCGGCAGTGTGTTCGTCTTCATTGGCGGTGTTGGTGCCCTGCGCATGCCCGACTTATATACCCGCATGCACGCTGCCAGCCTGACCGATACGCTCGGCACGATTCTCGTCCTGACGGGCGTCATCCTGCAGGCCGGTTTGTCACTGGCAACGGTGAAACTTGCCGCAATCATGGTGTTTCTGTTGCTGACGGGGCCTACGGCCGCTTACGCGCTGGCGAATGCCGCACGCCTCAGCGGGCTGCGACCGGAACTGTTGGTGCGTCGGAAAAAGGACGACTGAAGCATGATCACACTATTCGGCATCTTCCTGTTGACTCTATTGCTAATCACCGCGATCGGTATCGTCCGCACGCACAATTTGTTCGCGGCAGTGATGTTGACGGGGATATTCAGCCTGCAGATGGCGGCGATATTTTTTATTCTGGACGCGGCGGACGTGGCGCTGACGGAGGCAGCAGTCGGTGCGGGTGTCGCGACCGTCCTGCTGCTTGGCGCGCTGGCGCTCACGAGCGACGAGGAACGCCCGCGCAAGCGACCGCGCTGGCTGGCGGTCGCCGTCGTTTCAGCCACGTCGATGCTGGTGATCTATGCGACTTTCGACAAGCCGCGACTCGGCGACCCGATGGCACCTGTCCACCAGCACGTCGCACCGTGGTATCTCGCCGAGACTCCGCGCTTGGTCGACATACCCAATGTCGTCACGGCAATACTGGCGAGCTTTCGCGGCTACGACACGCTTGGCGAGCTGTTCGTGATTTTTACGGCGGGCATCGGTGTGCTGTTTATTCTCGCGAACGGCACTGACAGGGGGCACATGTTACGGGTCGTGGAAGCCGAGTCCGAAGGCCTGCGTCACCACTTGGTGCCGCGGGTCGTTGCGCGCCTGCTGGTGCCATTTCTCGTGCTGTTCGGGCTGTACGTGCAGTTCCATGCAGATTTCGGCCCCGGCGGCGGATTTCAGGCCGGTGCACTGGTCAGCGCGGGCTTCATTCTGTATGCGCTGGTCGAGGGCGAAAGCACCGCACTGCGGGCTTTATCCTTCCGCGTCCTCGCTGGCATGATTTCCGGCGGTGCATTCCTGTTTGTCGCTGTGGGCTTAGCGGGAATGTTTCTGGGCGGCAATTTTCTCGATTACTCGGTGTTGCTCGCAGACCCCATCGCCGGCCAGCATCTCGGCATTTTCCTGGTCGAACTCGCAGTCGGCATTACCGTCACCGGCGTTTTATTGACCATATTTCACACTTTCGCTGCCAGGGAGCAACTCCGCTGATGGAACTGTTTGGCCTCTACAATTACTGGATTTTTGCGATCCTGCTCATGACGGGCATGTATGCGGTCATGTCACGTGCCAATCTGATCAAGAAGCTTATCGGCATGTCGATTTTTCAATCGGCCGTCTTTCTCCTCTACATTTCAATGGATAAAGTCGACGGTGGCACAGCGCCGATCCTGCAGCCCGGCGTCACCGATCAGGTTTTTTCAAATCCATTGCCACAAGTGCTGATCCTGACTGCTATCGTCGTCGGAATCGCAACACTTGCCCTCGGTCTGGCGATAGTTGTGCGTATCAGCGAAGCCTACGGCACGATCGAGGAAGATGAAATTCGCGAGATGGATCGGCAATGAACGGATTGGTTGCGCATCTGCCGGCACTGCAAGTCATCGTGCCGCTCCTGACGGCCCCGCTTGTCGTGATGCTCCGCCAGCGCGGTCTCGCCTGGGCCGCGGCAACTGCAACTTCATTGTGTGCTTTTGCCGTATCGCTCGAACTCGTAAGCCAGGTGCAGGCGTCCGGCCCGATGAACTATGCAGTTGGCTCCTGGGCTGCACCGTATGGCATTGAGCTGGTTGTTGATGCTTTTTCAGCGCTTCTATTGCTGATCGTGACAGGTGCGTCGAGCGCGGCGTTGCTGATAGCGCGCTCCAGTCTCAGCGCGGAAATTCCGGAGTGCCGCCAGCATCTCTTCTATACCGCCTGGCTGCTGGCGCTTGCCGGCCTGACAGGAATCCTCGTCTCAGGGGATGCATTCAATATCTTCGTGTTCATGGAAATCTCCTCGCTGGCGACCTATATCCTGATTGCAGGCGGACCGCAGCGTCAGGCGCTCACGGCCGTCTTTCAGTACCTGATCATGGGAACGATCGGCGCAACGTTCTACCTGATCGGCATTGGCTTGATCTACATGATGACCGGCACACTGAACCTCGCCGACATGGAAGCCCGAATTCGCGAGGTGGCCGATTTGAACCCGGTGCTGGTTGCGGGTGGCTTTATCACTGTGGGACTCGCGCTGAAGGCGGCCGTTTTCCCGTTGCACACCTGGCTGCCAAACGCCTATTCCTTTGCCCCCCACGCAGTGACCGTGTTTCTCGCCGCGTGCTCGACCAAAGTGTCGCTATATATCCTGCTGCGCTTCGATTTCTTCGTGTTCCAGGGAAACCTTTCCGGGCATATCACGCAATTCTCCGGTTTTGTTCTGCCCCTGGCCGTCATCGCGGTTGTTGTGGCATCGGCAATCGCCTTGCTGGAAAGCGATCTCAAACGGCTTCTTGCATACTCGTCCGTGGCCCAGGTTGGTTACATGCTGCTGGGCGCGGCGCTGGTGTCGGTAGGCGGGCTGACAGCAGGCATCGCGCACATGTTCAATCATGCGCTGGCCAAAGGAACGCTGTTTCTGGCTATTGCCTGTCTGGCGACTTCCGGCGGAAAGCTAACGCTGGACGGCATTGCCGGGATGGGGCGGCGCATGCCGGTGACCATGGCGGCATTCGTGATCGCCGGGCTAAGCCTGATAGGCATTCCCGGCACGGCTGGTTTCGTCAGCAAATGGTATCTGGTTGTTGCCACGCTTGAGCTTGGTTTTGTCGGTGCATTGGTGATACTGCCGGTATTGGCTGGCTCGTTCATCGCCGTTCTGTATATATGGAAAGTTGTTGAATCCGCTTACTTCAAGGCACCCGTGGAATTCGCAGACAGATCGGAAGCGCCCGCATGGATGCTCGTTGTGCTATGGGGTTGTGTCATCCTCAATGTCTATTTCGGCTTTCAGCCGATGTTGCCGCTGGAACTCGCAGGCGATGCAGCTACAGCGCTTCTCTACCGCCCCGAATAATCGTGACCGCTGGTGCAACCGGGCCTAAAGTGAGGTCGATAATTCAACTTTTCTAAAAATATCTCTACTTTCTGATTAAAGATTGAGCCCGGAACGCCAATATCGGTAGTCTCTTTGATTTCTTTGCCCGACTCTCTCCACCAGAACGGTTAAAATAGTCAGTTCCTAAACCTTTTTGACAAATTCCGACTTAAGCTTCATGGGGCCAATTCCCTCAACCTTACAGTCAATATTATGATCACCTGCAACCAAGGTAATTCCCTTAACCTTTGTTCCGATCTTGACCACTGACGAAGATCCTTTCACTTTCAGATCTTTTATTACTGAAACCGTATCCCCGTTTGCGAGAACATTGCCGTTTGAATCTTTGACAATGTTCTCAGCTGTTTCATCCTGAGCCATATCGGCCCATTCATGCGCACATTCCGGGCACACGTATAAATCTCTGTCTTCATATGTATATTCGGAATTACACACCGGACAGCGTGGAAGATTATTCATTACTTGTTTCCGTGTCGGGCCTACATGCATTAGCTCAAGGTATTCGGCATGCCCTATCAGTCTTCCGGCTTTCCGATCAATCGATAAATACCTGCACCGATAGCACCGCCAACAATCGGTGCCACCCAGAAAAGCCACAGCTGCGCAGTGGCCCAATCGCCGACATACAGCGCGACACCTGTGCTTCGAGCGGGATTAACTGAAGTGTTCGTCACAGGAATGCTGATGAGGTGTATCAGTGTTAAACCTAATCCAATGGCAATCGGTGCAAAGCCTTCAGGCGCGCGCTTGTCAGTCGCACCCAGAATTATCAAGACGAACATCATTGTCATTATGACCTCGGTAATCAGAGCGGCTTGCATGGTGTAGCCGCCCGGTGAGTGCTCGCCATAGCCATTTGATGCGAATCCGTTTGCCACGTCAAAATCAGCCTGACCGTTAGCAATTAGGTACAGCACGCCTCCTGCCAGGATGCCGCCAAGAACTTGCGCCGCGATATAGGGAGCGAGTTCCTTAGCCGGAAATCGCCCGCCTGCCCAAAGGCCGACCGAAACTGCCGGGTTCAGATGACAGCCTGAAATATGCCCGATCGCATATGCCATCGTCAGTACAGTCAGACCGAAGGCCAGTGACACACCCAGCAGACCGATGCCAACGTCCGGGAACGCCGCAGCGAGCACGGCACTACCGCAGCCGCCAAGAACCAACCAAAATGTACCCATCAACTCAGCAACATACTTCTTCATTGTCTTCTCCAGTTCAGTTCTTGACTGCTGCCGAACGCCTTGCGCAAAGGGCGCTCGGGAAGCGCGACATCCAAAGTTCGCAGCGAGCGGTTTTCCCCAACTAGCTACGTTTCCCGAAAATATCCACAATCATTACACCTCATTCCTTTCTTGAACCGCCAGAACGGAAACTGAAAAATCGCGAAGATCACAAAGGCCGGCCTTTTTCCTTTGGTATAGGGCTCCAGCTCGGTGCTGCCACAATTAGGGCAGCATTCTGCCAATGTTCCAAACTCTTCATCCACGGCATCAGAATAGTCTGTGGATAGTATCGTCTTCGCGCGTTCTAGGTTTTCAGGTGCCACCATGACCTTAACGCCACCGATTGCTTGAGCGTATAGCCAATTTGTATTCACGGTGTGCTCATCGTCGATCCGGGCTGGTATCCCTTCGCTTTCCAAGCTGGCCTTCGCAATATGTGCCTCATGCGGAAATAGGAAACTGCCTGCAATAACCAATCGCTGCATCTTGACTTAGGAAACGTAACGCCTTGGGCAGGGGCGGCTGGCGAAGCCAGACGTCCGGCCAACGAAGTGAGCGAACAGACCCAATTGGTTATATGGCTGAAACATCAATTTTGACCCCAAGACTGTGGATGACTTTCATAACCGTTTCGTAGCGTGGCTTAGCGCCCGGAGCGAACGCTTTATATAGGCTCTCGCGACCAAGGCCTGAGCTTTTAGCGATATTCGACATGCCCCGTGCTTTTGCCACGTGACCCACTGCGGCCAGAAAGACATCGGGGTCTTCTTCTTCGAGTGCTGCGGCTAGGTACTCAGCAACCAGCTCATCGCTATCGAGGAATGCGCTTGGATCGAATTCAGTGACTTTGACCATGACTAACTATCTCCTTCCAACTTCTCCAAGAGCCGTATTGCACGTTCGATGTCACGTGCTTGGCTGGACTTACTACCGCCGCACAAAAGCAAAAGAATCCTATTGCGACGTTTTGCAAAATAGACTCGATAGCCTGGGCCAACGTGAATCCGTAACTCATGGACTCCACCGCCGACGTTTTTGCTGTCGCCGAGATGACCCAGGCGACAGGCTTCGAGTCGCGCCAGAATTCGGGCTTGGCCTTTGATGTCGCGTAGATTAGCTAACCATTTGGCAAAGACTGCTGTCTGGCGTAATTGATACATTGGCAAAGTGTATCCAAGCGGATACAACCGGTCAAGCCTGATTAAGGGCTAAGCCTTGTAGCGCCTTGGGCGGCGGCTGGTGACGCCAGACGTCCCGCTCGCGAAGCGAGCCCATTGCCGCAACTGGTTACATGCCGAACTCACGACAATTTGCTGGCAATTAAGCGGTTTAGACTGACACCGGACTCAGCTGCTTGAATAGTGAGTATGCGATGAGTCTCAGGTGGCACTCGCACCATGAACTTACCGCTGAAACTGCGCGCAGAAATTGGCTCAGGCACAGACTCGCCGTTAGCAGCCATGTCCTTAACCGCCGCTTTAACAGCCTTACGAATACCTGCCAACGCATCTTCGGGCGCTTTTTCCAACCAGCTAAGGCTGGGAAATTCAGCGCACAGGCCAACGTACTCCTGATCTTCTTCAGACCAGGTAACTCGATACGTGTAGCGATCAATACTTTTAGCCATCTTTAACCTCCAGACGGGCTATCGCCTGCAGTACTTGGCGTACCTGATAGGGCTTAGCCTTTCCCTTCGAATTTTGAATATTTACTCGCGGGTCACCTTGCCACGGAGTTTTATAGACCCGGTGACTGGAACCCGCCTGCCTAGGCTTACCGAAATACTGATCGCAGACCCTGGCCAGGTCGTTGAAGCGAACCCCTTTTGGGTTGCGCTTCATCAGCGCCAGGATTTCTTCGGTAGAGGCCACGGAGGCAGAGTATCATTAATGATACTATTGTCAAGCTACTGGGTCACTCACAAAGGCATGTAACGCCGTGGGCAGGGGCGCACCGCAAAATGCGTCCCGCGAGCGAAGCGAGCACATTGCCCCGTCTGGTTATGCGGCCGACTCAATGTTTATATCCCAGCCAGGAAAGGCAAGAACAGCCGGATGGCATTTCAAAGCCCGAGCGAGGATCTTGGAACGTTCTACCCCAAGCCGAACACGATCATTCTCTATAGCTGAAATAGTGGACTGAGGGATGCCAGAGATTTCAGCCAACCCATTTTGGCTGAGTTCTTGCAACTCACGCAAAATTCTCACCGATTCGCCCGGTGATACATCGATAGATTTTTTGGCCTTGCGAAAATCGCTCATTTCCCTTTTCTCCGATAGTCATGTGCGGTGAGGTCGATGACCTTAACCGCTATATTCTGAGCCTCTACTTTGTAGATGACTCGGAATTGTTCGCCTAGTCTCGAAGACCGATGGCTTTTCCATTCGCCACCTAAGGACTCGTCGTGGAACCCCTTAATGGCTTGTAGTCCCTGCGGCCCAGAGATTGTGACGATGTCTTTCCACTTCTCATAGCGTTTCAGAACTTCTGCAGGTGTTTTGGGAAGTCGTCTCACGACGCGCCGATGCTCTAATACCTGCCACATACTGAAAACAGTATATATACTGAATATGATATGTCAAGGCTCAGAACTGTGAACTAAGCCGCATACGCCTTGGGCAGGGGCGGCTGGCGAAGCCAGACGTCCCGCTCGCGAAGCGAGCCCTTTGCCCCAACTGGTTAATGCGCCGCTGCCTGATGCACATAGATTTTTTCCATTTTGCTCCGAACGTCCAGGTAATAGGCTGTGCCACAATTTCTACAAATGGCCGGCTTGTCCTTCGAACTGCCTCGCTGGTGCTCTAATGAAACAGCCAATACGGGATGACCGCAAGTCTGGCAGGCGAAAGCCAGATTATTGCCGAATGGATCGGCTGGTATGAGTTTGCCGTCGCTATCCATGACCATGAAGTCAGTTATCTTCATATGTTCTCCGGCGCGTTAACGCCTCAAGCAGTGGCGCGGCGTAGCCGCGTCCAGCACCGCAGGTGCGAACTGCCTTGACTGGTTATGCGGCAACAACCTGCTCGTAAGAGAACCGGGGAGCGCCGGCGCGATCAGATGCGTGCTCGACAGTGATAGAGCGGATGTTGCCCTGGGCGTCGACGTCTAGAATTGTGTTCTCATCGAGGTCTTTTGTTTCAGCAACTTCTGCATCACTGAATTCAATCAGCAATGTATCGGTATCTGCGAAGTAGCGAACTTTCATGGCTTAAACCTGCGATCAAAAAATGCGTTGTGAACGGTTTCCCCGTCCTCCAATAGAATAACCCTAAGATAACGGTTTTCCATCTCCGGAACCTGAATCCACCTCCGAATTCGGCCGTCTTGCTGTATTTGCTCATGCAGCGGTGTATCGATAGCCCTTTGTATCCACTCATCGTCAATGATTGCGCGGTCTGGGCGAGAACGAAGCGCGGCAAAATAAGCTGTTTTCTTCACCGGATCAAGTTAACAGAATACAGCAAGTCTTCAAAACGCCGCATAACGCCTTGGGCAGGGGCGGCTGGCGAAGCCAGACGTCCCGCTCGCGAAGCGAGCCCATTGCCCCAACTTGTTGGGTAGCAAGGTCATAGCTGTAAATAAACCCACAGTCCTGCCGCAATTAAGAATATGGTTGGTGCTGTGCCTATGATACGCGCTTGATTCGTGAGAGAAGAAAAATTTCTAGCGGTCTTTGCCAGAGCCCACACTGCCAGCACCACAGAAACCACGAATAGGGTAATGAAAATGAGGGCAGCGGATGTTGCCGATGCAAAGCCTCCTTCGTCGGGTATTACGCGTGGAAGTATGAGCGAACAAGCTAATAAGAACGTGCTAAGTGATGCAATGCGAAGAATGCTCACCTTAGACACAGTGTTCATGACTCGACTCGCTACCTAACGCCTGTGGCAGCGGACGGCGAAGCCGATCCGGCGACCGAAGGGAGCGAACTGACCACACTGGTTAGGCGTCATGCCATTCGTAGCTAACATTTGGTAACCCAATTAGTGAGTTTACACCCCTACCAATCTGCGCAAGCCCATGGCGCTCGTAGAAACGTCGAGAACCAGCATTGATTTCAAGAGTCGAAAGAACGAACCCTCGGGGGCAACGTTTCTTCACCCAATTGAGGAGGCAGGATCCGAGCCCCGCTCCTTGAGCGCCTGGCTTCACATAGATTAGTGACAGCTCCACAGGTTCTTGATTTTTAGCCAACGCGGCAAATGCTTGAACCTCGCTCTCGGTTTCCAATACAACGACTTCGTGCTTCGGCAGAATCTCTGAAATTAATCGCTGCTTCCACTGCGGCTTCGAGTGCGGATGTTCTAAATCGGCATCAATCGAGTGCCAAGCACTAAACCAAATATCCACGACAGAATCTAGATCGGAAGCCTCATAGCGCCTGATCGTCACGAAAGACGCCTAACGCCTTGGGCTGCGGCGGCCAGCGAAGCTGGACGTCCGGCGAGCGAAGTGAGCGAATAGCCCCAACTGGTTATATGACGCGGCAGACAGGCCGGACAGCCACCGCCGACACGGACCAGAAACGGTGTTCAGGCCTTGAAGAAGAACAGCCAACTGAAGAGCGAGCTCTTCATTCGACTGTTCTTCTTCAAGGTAGGAAAATTTTCGCAACGCTGCTACCGTCGTTTGTGAACTGATTCGCTTGATTGAGCCATTACTTTAGCACCCCGGCGAATTCGTGCGGTCAACCCCGACTTTCTGATCGGATTTGGGAAAAAGTCATATAACAGCTTATTAAATGGAAACGAGTATTGAACACAATAAGAACCTCCCCAAGGTTCGTTAAATGTACGTTAACAGCGTACAAATATGAATAACAGCGGCAAACGGCGTGCTCGCGGGCTGGAACAAAAGCCGTGAACTCATGCCTGAGTATTTGTTCTGCTTTTCAGTACCGGTCTGAAGCGATTGCGGCAGAACGCATGCAGGGGATTTCAGGCAAAGCGCTATTTTAATGGAGCGGGGAGGGGCGTATTCGCGGCGTGATGGTCGATGAAAAAGATGGTGGGCCCGGTAGGACTTGAACCTACGACCAAGGGATTATGAGTCCCCTGCTCTAACCAACTGAGCTACAGGCCCTTAAAATCTTTAATACCGCGCATAGCAGGGCGGCGATTATACGGGGTGGATTCCCTCCTGTTCCAGCCGCCCGTTAAAATCGTCCCGGTGCGTGCGGGATAACCGGCATTGTAACTGTTAGAATCCGGCTCTGTACGCGATAGCTGAGGGGTCAGCATGGGAAGCCGCACCAACGATTTACCGCCCTTAACGGGGTTGCCGCATATCATACGCGAAGCGCGCTATCACGAGTTCTCCCGACAGGCCATTGGCATTCTGTTGGTGGCCGCATTTGCATGGTGGGCTGCCCCGGTTGAAGCCTTGTTTTGGCCCGGTGCGGTGGTCGCCGTGATTGGCATTCTGGTGCGTTTGTATGCCTCCGGATTCGTGATGAAGAACAAAGAGCTGGCCACGACCGGCCCTTATTCGCTGGTCAGGCATCCGTTGTATACCGGTAACACATTAATGTTGATCGGCTTTTGTCTGGCCAACGGCCAGCTCTGGCCATGGTTGGTTGGCGCATTCTTCTTATGGTTCTGGTATCCGCCGGCCATTTCTTACGAAGACTCCAAGCTGCACAAAATTTTCGGCGATTCGTGGGCGGAGTGGTCGGCCGGCACGCCGGCGTTGATTCCGCGCAGCCTTATCCCCAAATCCGGCGATGGCAACAGCTGGTCGTTTGCCAAAAGCATGAAGGTGAACTGGGAGCCGGTCATCGTCGTGTACTCGCTGTTCTGGCTCTACTGGTTGTGGACTCAACTGCCGACGCAACCGCTGCTGGATATTCCGTCACCTTAACAGTGTTGTTGTCACGGGCCCGGATGCGTCGTCGTGGATGAACAGTTCGAACGTTCACTGCGCGACTGGTTGTCCGACGACGTGCGGCGTGAAGCAGCATTATTAAGTGCCGGCTATCAGGGTTCCGTTTACCTTTATGAAGGCCACGCCAACGGCCAGCCCTTAAAGCTGGTGGTCAAACGCGCCACCGGCGGTTTTTTCACCGGCTGGATTCACCGTCGCATGCTGCGTCGTGAAGCGCGTGTTTATGAGCGCATGGTCGGCGTGGTCGGGGTACCGCACTCGCGGGGTTTTCTGGACGATACCTGGTTGCTGCTGGAATTTATTGACGGCGAATCACTCAAGTCCGCGCGCCATAAGCTGAGCGATCCGGAATTATTTTATGACCGCTTGTTGCAGGTGTTGCACGATTTTCATGCAGCCGGCGTTGGTCATGGCGACCTAAAACGCAAAGATAACGTATTGGTAACCGCCGATGAACATCCCGTGGTGATTGATTTTGGTACTGCGGTGTTACGTGATCACGGGCTTTTTGATCGGCTGATGTTCCGGTTGCTGCGCCGCTTTGATTACAACGCCTGGATCAAGACAAAGTACTCCAGCGATTACAGTGCGGTTTCAGCGGACGACGCGCGCTGGTATCGCCCGACCTTCATAGAGACTGCGTTCAGCGCGATACAGAAGTTTTGGCGAGCAGTAACCTTCAGGCAGGCGCGCAAGGCTCGTCGACGCAAGCGCATTGCGCGCGGCGATTAGCCTCCTTGTCTTATGTGAAATTGCCACGCAGAATGGTGGCATTGCCTTGTTACACAGGAGATTCGCATGGAAATGGCTGACATCACTTGGCTTACCGAGATCGTTAAGCTATTCGCCTACCTGTTCATATTTCTTGTCGGGGCGGGTGTACTGTGGGTGATTGTCCTTTACATCATTGATGTTAACCAGACGACCCATGCCATTCGCCGCAACTTTCCGGTCGTCGGGCGTTTCCGCTACATGTTCGAACATCTGGGGGAATTTTTTCGCCAGTACTTTTTTGCTCAGGATCGCGAGGAAATGCCGTTCAACCGAGCGGAGCGTTCGTGGGCCTACCGCGCCGCCAAAGGGGTTGATACAACTGTCGCGTTTGGCTCGACGCGCGATTTGCGCCCGACCGGTACGATTATATTCGTGAACTGCCCGTACCCGACGCTTGATCAGGACGCAGTGCCAATCTCTGACCTTACGATCGGGGAAGGGTGCCGGCACCCTTATACGACCAATCGCATTTTTCACGTTTCGGGCATGAGCTATGGCGCCATGTCCAAGCCGGCGGTATTGGCATTGTCGAACGGCGCGCGCATGGCCGGTTGCTGGATGAACACCGGTGAAGGTGGTTTATCGCAGTGGCATCTGGAAGGCGGTGCGGATCTTGTGTTTCAGATCGGTACGGCCAAGTACGGTGTGCGCGATGAACACGGTAACCTGAGCGACGCGAAGCTTGCCGAAGTGGCCGCGCACGAGCAGGTCAAGATGTTTGAAATTAAAATGAGCCAGGGCGCGAAGCCGGGTAAAGGCGGCATCCTGCCGGCCGGTAAAGTCACCGCGGAGATCGCCGCCATTCGCGGTATCCCGATCGGTGAGGCATCCATCAGCCCGAACGGTCATCCGGAGATTCGTAACGGCTCTGATCTGCTCGACATGATTGACCGGGTGCGGCGCGTGACCGGTAAGCCCGTGGGCTTCAAGGCCGTCATCGGCACCTACAGCTGGCTGCATGAATTATTTGAAGAGGTCAGCAAGCGCGGAATTGCGAGCGCGCCGGATTTTATTACCGTGGATTCCGGTGATGGCGGCACGGGCGCTGCGCCCCAGGCGCTGGTCGACAACGTGGGGTTGCCGTTGCGGGAGAGCCTGCCGTTGCTTGTGGATTTGCTGAACCACTACGATTTGCGTTCGCGCATCCGGGTGGTGGCCAGCGGCAAGGCGGTCACGCCGGAGAACGTCGCTGCGGCTTTATGCGCCGGTGCCGATTTTGTGCTCACCGCACGGGGATTCATGTTCGCACTCGGCTGCATACAGGCACTCCAGTGCAACAAGAACACGTGTCCGACCGGAGTAACTACGCACAACAAGGATTTGCAGCGCGGGCTGGTGCCAGCCGACAAGGCCGAGCGAGTACGTCGTTATCAGCAGACCATGGAAAAGGAAGTGGGCATCATCGCCCATTCCTGCGGTGTAAAAGAAGCCCGGCAATTGTCGCGTCGGCATTGCCGCATTGTGCAGAACAACGGGCGGTCGAAGCCGATGGATGAAGTGTTCCCGAATATTCGGCCCCGGCCTCGCGAAGTTGCATAACAAATAAGGAGTATGGGTGAAAGCGTCAGATCTGTTTGTGAAATGCCTCGAGGAGGAGGGCATCGAGTACATTTTCGGTGTCCCCGGCGAGGAGAATGCCGACTTCATGATGTCGCTCGAAAAGTCGACGTCCATCAAATTTATTCTTACTCGTCATGAGCAGGGTGCTGCTTTCATGGCCGAGATCTACGGCCGGCTAACCGGCCAGCCGGCGGGTTGTCTGGGCACACTCGGCCCCGGGGCCACTAACCTGATAACCGGTGTGGCTGATTCCAACATGGATCGTGCGCCGATGCTGGTGCTGACGGGGCAGGGCTCAACCAAGCGGCTGCATAAGGAATCGCATCAGATCATGGACGTGGTCGGCATGTTCGACCCTGTTACCAAGTGGGCCACGACGGTTCTGAACCCCGATACGATCCCGGAGATTGTGCGCAAGGCGGTGCGGCTGGCGCGCGGCGAAAAGCCGGGTGCGGTATTGATCGAACTGCCGGAAGACGTGGCCAAGGAAGAGACTGCTAAGCCGCCTTTACAACCCCGGCGTTACCGGCGTTCGGTTGTTGATGACAAAATCACCGACCGGGCTTTCGCGTTACTGCGCGATGCAAAACGCCCGGTGATTCTTGCGGGCAACGGTTGTATACGACGCCGGGCCAGCAAGCAGTTGCGGTTGTTTTGTGAGCGCACCGGTATCGGCGTGCTGAGCACCTTCATGGCTAAGGGCTGTGTGGATGTGGATTCGGAGTATTGTCTATACACCATCGGGCTGGGATCGAAAGACCTGCCGACAAAGGTGATTGATGATGCCGATCTGGTGATTACTCTTGGATTTGACATGGTGGAGTACCACCCGCATCTGTGGAACCCAAATGGCGACAAACGGATCATCCATGCGGATTTTCTCCCCGCCGAAATTGACGCGGATTACCACCCCGAAATCGAGTTGATTGGCGATCTGGCCCATACGTTGTGGGCCCTGAATGAGCGTCTGACCAAAGAGCCGTTGTCGTTCGATCTGCAAAACCAGCGCGACATGCGTGAGAAAATGGCCGCCGAACTGGCCAGGCATGCCGAAGATGACACCGAGGGGTTGATCCGTCCGCAGAAGGTTTTGTGGGATTGTCGTCAGGTGCTCGGCCGTGACGATATCCTGTTGTCCGACGTCGGCGCGCACAAAATGTGGATCGCGCGGCATTACCACTGCCATGAGCCCAACACGTGTTTGATACCGAACGGCTTTTGTTCCATGGGGTTTTCATTGCCGGGGGCCATTGCAGCCAGCCTGGTATTTCCGGATCGCAAGATTCTGGGTATCGCCGGTGACGGTGGTTTCCTGATGAATGTCCAGGAAATGGAAACCGCTGCGCGAATTGGCGCCAACATGGTCATGCTGGTTTGGGAAGATGGCGGTTATGGCCTCATCGCCTGGAAGCAGGAAAATGAATTCAAACGACATACCGATCTCGCTTTTGGTAACCCCGACTGGTTAAAACTTGCGGAGGCTTTCGGTTGGCACGGCCATCGCGTGGAGAATTCCCGCGACCTGAAGGCAACCTTGCGGGCGGCACTCGACGAACCCGGCCCTAGCCTGGTAACGCTGCCCATTGATTACCGTGAAAATCTGATCCTCACGCAACGCCTCGGTGAACTGATGCACCCGGGCGACAACACATAAACCAAGCAGAACAAACAAGCAGGAGGACATCATGGACAAGCAGCCAATGATGATACCCGGGGCTCCACAGGCAACCGGGACGCTCACCGTGACCGCTCCTTACGACGGTGCAGTGCTGGCACAACTGGAAACCGGCGGAATCGAACACGTGCAACAAGCCATGCAGAATGCCTACGGACTCTACCGCGACCGCAGTGGCTGGCTGCCGATCTATAAACGCGTTGCTATTCTGGAGCGGGTGGCGACCTTGATGGAAGGGCGCAAAGAGCAACTCATCCACGATGCCGCCGCAGAAGGCGGTAAGCCCTGGCGTGACACGGTTGTCGAGGTGGATCGCGCGATTGACGGGATACGAATTTGTATCGAAACCATTCGTTCAGAACAGGGTGCAGTGGTGCCGATGGGGACGACGGCGTCATCGGCCGAGCGGGCAGCATTTACCCGCCGCGAACCGATTGGCGTGGTCGTGGCGGTCAGCGCCTTTAATCATCCGCTGAACCTTATCGTGCATCAGGTTGCAGCGGCCGTCGCGGCGGGGTGCCCGGTCATTGTGAAACCTGCCGATGACACGCCGCTATCGTGCGTAAATTTCGTGCAGATTCTGCACGAAGCAGGCCTGCCGCCTGAATGGTGTCAGGTGCTGATCGCCGAGAATCACGCGGCCGCCGAAGCGCTGGTTACCGATTCCCGCGTCGGATTTTTCAGTTTTATTGGCAGTGCCAGGGTCGGCTGGATGTTACGCAGCAAGTTGGCGCCCGGTGCGCGCTGCGCGCTCGAACACGGCGGCGTGGCACCGCTGATTATTGCCGAAGATGCCGATCTCTCACTTGCGTTACCGGCGGTTACCAAAGGCGGCTTTTATCACTCCGGGCAAGTGTGTGTTTCGGTGCAGCGCGTGTTTGCGCACAGCTCCATTGCCAAGTCGTTTGCACAGTCGCTGGCCGAGTCGGCCGCGCAACTTACCGTCGGTGATCCGCTCGATAAGCACACCGACCTCGGGCCGTTAATCCGTCATGCCGAAACCGACCGCGTGCACGAGTGGGTGACCGAGGCGGTGAAATCCGGTGCGACCTTGCTGTGCGGTGGCGAGAAAATCAGCGCCAGCTGTTATCAACCCACCGTACTGCTGAATCCACCGACGGATACCAAGGTCAGCACCATGGAAGTGTTCGGCCCGGTGGTGTGTGTGTACAGCTATGACGATATTGATGCAGCCATCGCGCAGGCCAATTCGTTGCCAGTGTCGTTTCAGGCAGCGGTGTTTACCCGCAGCCTCGACACCGCAATGCACGCCTATGCGAACCTCGATGCATCGGCTGTCATGGTGAATGACCACACGGCTTTTCGCGTTGACGGCATGCCTTTCGCAGGTTTGCGCGAATCGGGTCTGGGCGTGGGCGGGATTCCGCACACCATTGCAGATATGTCGGTGGACAAGATGCTGGTCATCAAGTCGCCAGCGTTATGAACAAAGCGCAGATTTGCCTGGCAGTGCTGATGTTTCTGGCCGTTTCAGGCCATGCCGCTGCGCCCGCCAGGGTAGAACTGACGCCGTTTATTGCAGGCCGCACCGACGCGGATTTTAAACTCAGGGATACCGGGCAGGAGGCGCGGCTGGACGCAAGCTCTGCCTTCGGGCTCGTTCTCGGTATTCCCTGGCAGGAAAACTCCCAGCTGGAGTTTTACTACAGTCGCCAGGCAACCGAGGTGGATCTGGCGCCTTTTTCGGCAGGAGCCGCACCGGTGGATTTTGATCTCGACACGTTGCAGGTTGGCGGCACCGTGTTTCTGCCGGGCAAGGGTTCTGTGTTGCCATTCTTCGTCGCCACCGCCGGCGGCACACGGTTCAAACCCGCCACGCCGGGCAGTAAATCCGATACGTTTTTTTCTTTCGGTGTTGGCGGCGGCTGGAAGTTTTTTCCTCACAGCCGTCTCGGGCTGCGGCTTGAGGGGCGCTTTATCGGTACGCTATTGGACAGCAGCAGCCAGGCTTTTTGCAGCATCGGCGGCAGCGGCAGCAGTTGTCTGATCAATACATCCGGCGACCTCTTGTGGCAGTTTGAGGCACAGGCAGGAATGGTGTACCGGTTCTGATCTGCACGCCTGCTATGCTCACGGGTATGCATCTACACCGCCTTACTGCCGCTGCGCGACAGCTGCTGGCTTACCCGGCTTTACTTGGCTGGCGTGCGCTGTGCGGTGCAGCGTTGCGGCGTTTTCGCGGCCGATTGCATCACGGTGCGGCCACGAACGACCAGACGTTGGTGGCGATTCTGCATGGCGCGCAGCAGACCCGCATCGGCCGCCGTTTCGAATTCGCCAACATGCTCGCGGCGGACGATCCGGTGGATGAGTTTCGCAGGCATGTTCCCGTGCGTGATTACGCGGCTCATGCCGATGATATTCAGGCGATAGCCAACGGCGCAACGGACGTCTTGTTTGCCGGTCGGCCCAGCATGTTCGTGGCCACGTCCGGCACCAGCAGCGACCCTAAACTGCTGCCGACAAACCGTGCGCAACAGCAGCAGGCCTTGCGGCATATCGCCTTGCTCGCACCGGCCATGCGCTGGGAGGCAGCGCCGCAACTGCGGCCGACGCAGCGCAGTATTAACCTGATGCTGGCAAGCAGCCCGACAAATAAATTACCGGGCGGCATATTGCTGGGGATGTCGAGCGGCGGCGGTGTGCGCAAGGTGCTGGGTGCCGCACCTTTTATCTGGACGTCTCCTGCCGCGGTGTTTGAGTTGCAAGACCATGCCACCGCACTTTATCTGCATGCGTTGTTCGGGTTGCGCGATGCATCGGCCGGCTGTATTGAAGCCGTTTTTGGCACCCACATCGTCAGCTGGGTCGCAATGCTGCTTGCGCGTCAGGATGACCTGATCAACGACATTGCAAACGGCACGATTTGTCGCGATTTGCCACTGGGTGACACCGAGCGGCGCTATTTCGAGTCGCGGTTGCCGCCCGACCGCGCCCGTGCGGCTGCATTGCAAGCAGCGTTTGCCGCAGGAGAGCAGGGCTTGCTGGCGCGTCTGTGGCCGAAATTGCGCGTGCTCAGCACAGCGGTTAGCGGCGGTTTTGCGGTGAGCCTGCCGAGATTGCGCTTGCTTGCCGGTGACCAGGTGCGCATCTGCGGTACCTGTTACGGCGCCACCGAATGCATGGTGGGGGTAAACCTGTGGCCCTCGCTGCATGAGCGCTATGCGTTGTCGCCCGGCGCTGCCTACTTTGAATTTTTGCCGCTGGACGATGCGGTATCGCGCCCGCTGAAAATTGCCGACGTGCACGTGGGCGAATGCTATGAACTGGTGGTGACCACGTTCGCCGGACTCTACCGTTACCGGCTGGGCGACGTGGTACGGATATGCGACCGCATCGGTGATACGCCGGTGTTCGAATTTGATCATCGGTTGGGTGACGTGATGGATCTGGTCGGCGAAAAAACCACTCAGCAACATACCCAAACCGTTGTTGCCCTATTGGCCGAGCAATGTTTCGGGTCTGCCGACGCGATCAGCAACTACACAGTGGCCGCCGATTTATCGGTGACACCCTATCGGTACCGGGTGTACCTGGAGTTAACCGACGAAGCGCTGGCGGAACGCGCCGATTGCATCAGGTTGGCGGAGTTGTTCGATGCCGAGCTGCAACGTGTCAACTTGTCTTACCGCACGCTTGCACGCGCCAATCAGCGGCTGGGGCTGCCTGAAGTCCGCCTGGTTCGCCGGGGGACCTTTGCCTACCTTGAGGAACAGAGTTTCCGCAGCAAGGCAGGCATCAGCCGCAATCAGATTAAAACGCCGCGGGCCGTGAAAGACCCGTCACAAATCAGCTTGCTGGATGAGCGCACACTCGCGACGTCCGGTCAGCCTCAAAAGTCGCCTCAAAAGTCGCCTCAGGCTTTGCCTGAGGCTGCGCCTTAATCTTCGCCGAGAAAACTCCGCAGCTGATCCGAACGTGACGGATGGCGAAGTTTACGCAAGGCCTTGGCTTCGATCTGACGAATTCGCTCACGAGTGACGTCAAACTGTTTGCCGACTTCCTCCAGGGTGTGATCGGTATTCATCTCGATGCCGAAGCGCATGCGCAACACCTTGGCTTCCCGCGGTGTCAGGCCAGCGAGCACCTGCCCGGTTGACTCCTTAAGGCTCGATGCCGTTGCCGAATCAATCGGCGACGATACAGTCGTGTCTTCGATGAAATCGCCCAGATGGGAATCTTCGTCGTCACCAATGGGCGTTTCCATTGAAATCGGCTCTTTGGCAATCTTGAGTACCTTGCGCACCTTGTCTTCCGACATTTCCATGCGCTCTGCCAGCTCTTCGGGCAGCGGCTCGCGACCCATTTCCTGCAGCATCTGCCGCGAAATGCGGTTCAGCTTGTTAATGGTTTCGATCATGTGCACCGGTATGCGAATAGTCCGGGCCTGATCCGCGATGGAGCGCGTGATGGCCTGGCGTATCCACCAGGTCGCGTAGGTAGAAAACTTGTAGCCACGACGGTATTCAAATTTGTCGACGGCCTTCATCAAACCAATATTGCCTTCCTGGATAAGGTCGAGGAACTGCAGGCCGCGGTTGGTGTATTTCTTGGCGATCGAAATGACCAGTCGCAAGTTGGCTTCAACCATTTCTTTCTTGGCGCGCCGTGCCTTCGCTTCGCCAATGGACATTTTGCGGTTCACGTCCTTAATTTGCGCGATGCTCATGCCGGTTTGTTCTTCGATGGTGATCAGCTTTTTCTGCGCCCGGACAATTTCGGGCTTCATTTTCGCCAGGATGGACGAGTATTTGCGCTTGGCGCGTATGTGCTTTTCCACCCAGTTGAGATTGGTTTCATTCTTCGGAAAGCTGGCAATGAAGTCTTTGCGTGCCATGCCTGCATCGCGCACACAGATGATCATGATCTGTCTTTCGTGCTCGCGGATAGACTGGATGGTCGCACGCAGGTTGTTGCCCAGCGCATCAAACAATTTGGGCGCCAGCAACAGCTCGGCCACTTCGGCAGTGATCTTGGCCTGCGCGGTTTGATAGGCCTTGGATGTCCGGCCTTCTTTTGCTGCCACGCTCAACATGCGCTTATGGCGGCGCGACAGCGATTTCATGCGCTGATCAGCTTCGGCCGGATCAGGGCCGGTGTCTTCCGCTTTTTCGGCGTCTTTCTCTTCCTGAGTTTTGGCGTTCGGCTGTGCGATAACGTCCGGGGCATTGGGGTCAGTAAAGCCCGTGAGTATGTCGGATAGCCTGCCTTCGCCGGCTTTAACGGCTTCGTAGGCTTCGAACATGTAATCAAAAGTGGGCGGGAACAAGGTCAGTGCGGCCTTAACCTGGTTGAGGCCTTTTTCAATTCGTTTGGCGATCCGGATCTCGCCTTCGCGAGTAAGCAACTCGACCGTTCCCATTTCGCGCATGTACATGCGCACCGGATCGGTTGTGCGGCCAAACTCGGAATCTACGGTGGCAATAGCTTCTTCGGCTTCGCCTGCGGTGTCTTCATCGGTAACGGCGTTATCGGAAAGGACCAGAGAATCGGCATCGGGGGCTTTCTCGTACACCGTGATGCCCATGTCGTTGATCATGTTAACGATGTCTTCGATCTGTTCCGGATCGACGATATCGTTCGGCAAGTGATCGTTAACTTCGGTATAGGTCAGGTAGCCCTGTTCCTTACCACGCGCAATCAGCATTTTTAACTGAGACTTCTGCGATTTCTGCGACTCATTGGACTTCGCGGGTGCGGTCTTTTTCGCTGCAGCGGCTGTTTTTTGTGGTTTCACTACGTCAGACCTCGGAGAACGACATAAACGGGCAATTATACAAATCTGGCAAAATATTAACCAGCAAAGTTCCCTGCGTTTGGGGGCGCATTATGCCCGGAGTCAGGCCGCGGTGCCTCAGCTGCTGCGGCTGTGCAGCTCGGCCAGACGGCTCTGCAGCCCCCGCATTTCCTGCTTTTCATCCGCCGAAAGCCCCACCGCGGCTTTCCGGGTCAGGTCGGCAAAGCGTTTTTCCAGCTCCTGGCGCAGCACCGCCTCCAGAGTTTCCTGCAGTTCCGCCTGCCAGTTTGAGTCGGGTTCAAGGTGCAGATCCGTGACCAGCAGGCTGGCCAGATGACTGCCACCGTCCGGGTGGCTGGCAAACTCTTCGGCCAGCCGCGCCGATTTGCTGCCGGGGTTTTCCTGCGCCGCTGCCAGCAGATCCGTCAGCAGTGCGATGCCCGGATTGGGTAAGTCGAACAAGCCGTCTGGGACAGTGATCGCCGCAGCGGCCGACGGTTGTTGCAGCACCAGGCATACGGCGCGTCGTATCAGCGAGTTGCGGCCTTCGCCGGTTCGCACCCGTTGCTGCGGCGCTGGCATTCGTTTACGCGTCGGTTGCGCATTGCCTGTGAGTAATTCGCCAAGGCGTTTGGCGCTTAACCCCACCTCGCCGGCCAGACGCTCCAGCAGCAAATCCCGAAAAACGCCTTCGGGAATGGCACTGATGAGCGGCCTGGCAAGTTCCGCCAGACGCGCCTGACCATCAAGACTGTTGAGGTCCGTTTCAGCCTTCAGGTTGTCGATCAGGTACTCTGACAGCGGCTGGCTGCCGGCCAGTCGCGCTTCAAATTCAGCGGCTCCGCCATCGCGCACCACCGAGTCCGGGTCTTCGCCGTCGGCGAGGAACAAGAATCGCACCTGACGACCCTCGCGCAGTTCAGGCAGCGTGAGTTGCAAAGCGCGCCACGCGGCCTTGCGACCGGCAGTGTCGCCGTCGAAACAGAACACGATTTCGCGCGTGACCCGAAACAATCGCTGCAGATGCTCGGTGGTTGTTGCGGTACCCAGCGTGGCCACAGCATTGTGAATACCGTGGCAAGCCAGCGCAACGACGTCCATGTAACCTTCCACCACCAGCAAGCGCTCGGGATTGCGAATGGCCTGACGCGCTTCGTACAAACCATATAATTCGCGACCCTTATGAAACACTGGCGTTTCCGGCGAATTCAGGTATTTGGGTTCGGTGTTGTCCATTACCCGGCCGCCAAAGCCGACCACGCGCCCGCGGCTGTCGCGAATCGGGAACATGATACGGTCGCGAAAGCGGTCGTACACGCGCTTGTCTTCGTTGCGTATCAGCAAGCCGGCCTTAAGCAGATTTTCGCGCCGGTCATCCGATGTGCCGAGTTTTCTGAGCAAAAAGTCCCATCCCGCCGGTGCATAGCCCATGCTGAATTCGGCCGCTACGTGACCGTTCAGGCCGCGTTGCTTTAAGTAGTCCACCGCTGCGGGAGTGTCGCGCAACTGGTCACGAAACAAGTCAGCCGCTGCCGCGAGCAGGTCGAGCAGGGGTGCGCTGGGGGAGACGGGCGCCGCATTGCCGGCATTTTCGCGCGGAACTTCCAGTCCGTAGAAAGAAGCCAGTTCTTCAATCGCTTCGACGAACTCCAGGCGATCGTGCTCCATCAGGAAACCGACGACGGTACCGTGAGCACCGCAACCAAAGCAGTGATAGAAACCTTTTTCCGGGCTGACGGTGAACGACGGCGTTTTTTCGCCGTGAAACGGGCAACAGGCTTTGTATTCCCGGCCGGCTTTTTTTAACTGAATGCGGTTCGAGAGGATTTCGACGATATCTGCCCGGTCGACCAGATCGTTAATGAAGTCCTGAGGTATGCGCCCTGCCATGCGGCATTCTAGGCAGACAGTCGGGCCTTGACCAGCGCGCTCAGCGTGCCCATGTCGGCGCGGCCCTGGGCTTTGGCCTTGATTGCGCCCATGACTTTGCCCATGTCCTGCATGCCGCTCGCACCGGAGGCGGCGATGGCCTCATCGACGAGCGCCGCGATGTCCTCTGCGGAGAGCTGTTCCGGCAAATAGGTTTTCAGGATATCGGCTTCTTGCAGTTCAGCTGCAGCGCGATCCTGACGGTCAGCATCGGCGAACTGTTTGGCGGAGTCGTTGCGTTGTTTAACCAGCTTTTCGACAACAGCCAGCACGTCTTGATCCGAAAGTTCAGCGCGCGCTTCGATTTCGCGGGTTTGAATAGCCGCGAGCAGCATCCGTATTACACTGAGTTGCTGCTTTTCGCCCGCCTTCATGGCGGCTTTCATATCGGACTGAATTTGTGTTTTAAGGCTCAGGGCTAAAACTAGTAAAGTCGCTGACGGCGATTGGTTTCGCGGGAAGTTTTCTTGAGCTGACGCTTAACAGCGGCCGCTTTTTTGCGCTTACGTTCCTGGGTCGGTTTTTCGTAGAACTCGCGACGACGAAGTTCTGACAGGATGCCGGCTTTTTCACAGGCGCGCTTGAAGCGTCGCAGGGCTGCGTCGAAATGCTCGTTTTCTCTGACTTTTACACTTGGCAAAACGGGTGTTCCTTCTCCGGTGAGGGAGCGAAAAAAACCGGCTCATCCGCCGGCAGGCCGCGTAATATACCCTCGCAAGTGGCGGATTGCAAAGCACAGGAGCATATGCGTTTGAGGGTTCTGGGGATAGAAACCAGCTGTGACGAGACCGGTGTCGCTGTCTATGACGCAACGCAAGGTTTACTGGCTCACGAGGTCTACAGCCAGGTGAAGCTGCATGCGCGCTATGGCGGCGTGGTGCCCGAGCTGGCCTCGCGCGATCATGTGCGCAAGCTGCTGCCGCTGGTGCGGGCAACGCTGGACGAGGCCGGGCTGAGCCCGGCAGAGCTCGATGGCGTGGCGTATACGGCCGGCCCCGGCCTGATTGGTGCGCTGCTGGTAGGCGGCACCGTGGCAGAGGGTCTGGCCATGGGCTGGGGGATTCCGGCAATCCCCGTGCACCATCTCGAGGCCCATCTGCTGGCTGCCATGCTCGAAGATCCCGCGCCGCAGTTTCCGTTTGTCGCCTTGCTGGTTTCCGGTGGCCACACCATGCTGGTCGATGTAGCGAGTCCAGGCCGTTACCGCGTGCTGGGCCAGACACTGGATGATGCAGCAGGCGAGGCCTTCGACAAAACCGCCAAACTGCTGGGATTGCCGTATCCGGGCGGCGCGGCATTGGCGCAGTTAGCCACGCGCGGTGCCAGCGGGCGTTTTGACTTTCCCCGCCCTATGTTGAAGAAACCGGGTCTGGATTTCAGTTTCAGCGGCCTGAAAACGGCGGTCATGATGGTGGTGCGGGAACGCGAGGCCAGCGCCGACGGCCTGACGGAATCTGATCGGGCCGACATTGCGAAAAGCTTTGAAGAGGCCGTGGTGGACACGCTGGTGGAAAAATCGATGCGGGCACTCAAAACGACCGGTCGTGACACATTGATAATTGCCGGTGGCGTGGGTGCCAACCGTTCGTTGCGTGACGTGTTGCGGCAGGAAGCTGCAACGCGCGGTGCGCAGGTATTCTATCCGCGGCCCGAGTTGTGCACCGATAACGGCGCGATGGTCGCGTACGCCGGGTTGCTCAGGTTGCAGGCGGGGCATGTTTCGGACGGCAACGTGCAGGCCCAGCCGCGCTGGGAGCTCGACAGTTTGATGCCGATGCGGGGAGTTGCTTAAGTGGACATTGTGTTTGTACGCGAGCTGCGGTTTAAGACCGTGATCGGCTGCTGGGACTGGGAGCGGCAAATTGAACAGGAAGTCAGTATCGACCTTGATATGGCATGGGACACTCGTCCGGCTGCGGAAACAGAAGATCTGCAGCATGCGCTGGACTACAAGGCGGTTTCCAAGCGTGTGATGGCTGTCGTACGCGAGCGTCAGTTCGAACTGGTGGAGACTGCAGCGAACGAGGTGGCCGCGCTCATAATGAACGAGTTTTCGGTGCCGTGGTTGCGGGTTGCGTTCAGTAAACCCCGCGCGGTAACAGGGTCCGCAGCCGTGGGCGTGGTAATTGAGCGGGGTCGCCGTGACTAGCGCGCTGCCGGCTGAAGTGGAAGTTTTTGTCAGTATTGGCAGCAATGTCCGGCCGCAAGAGAACCTGCGTCTGGCGCACGAAGAACTGTCGAACACCTACGGCGAGCTGCAAACTTCGCGTGTCTATCGCAGCGAAGCGGTCGGGTTTGAGGGTGACGATTTCCTGAACATGGTGGTGGGCTTTCATACCCGCGAAAAACCGCAGGCGTTGCTGGATCATATTGAAGAGTTGCATACGGCAGCGAAACGGGTTCGCACGGATAACCGATTCAGCCCGCGTACTCTGGACATCGACTTGCTGTTATACGGGCAATTGGTCAGTCAGCGTCTCAAAATCCCGCATCACGATATTGATCGTTACGCTTTTGTGGCCGGCCCGTTGGCCGAATTGGCGCCTGCGCTGGAGCACCCGGTCAGCGGTAAAACCATGGCAGAATTGTGGCGCGATTTTGATCGCTCGGCCTGTCCGCTCGAGTGCGTTGACATCGGGCTGAACTGATCCGGATGAGTTAGCGTTTTTTACCAGCCGACGCTGCGGCCACCGTCCACCGGAATAATCTGCCCCGTGATGTAGGGTGCATCCTTAACCAGAAACAACACCGTGCGCGCGATGTCGCCGGGCTCGCCCATGCGTGCCAGCGGAATTTGCCGCAGGATGGATTGCTCGGCCTGCTCGGACATGCCTTCTTCGGGCCACAGTATGGCGCCGGGTGATACGCCGTTGACGCGGATGTCGGGCGCCAGATCTTTAGCCAGTGAGCGGGTCAGCATGGCCAGACCTGCTTTTGCCGGGCCGTAAACCGGGTGGTTTTTTAGCGGTCGCTGGGCGTGTATATCAACGATGTTGATGATCTGGCCGCCCGTGCGGCGCAGATGAGGCATCGCTGCCTGCGCCAGAAACAGCGGAGCTTTCAGATTGGTTCCCAGCAGATCGTCCCAGTGCGCTTCGGTCACCTCGGCAAGCGGCGTCGGGTAAAAAGTGGACGCATTATTAATCAGCACATCCAGCTGGCCGGTTTGCCGGACAATATCGTCAACAAAGTTTTTAAGGGTGGTGGTTTGGCGGAGATCGGCCTGCGCGACTATGGCCGAATTGCTGCGCACGCTATTCATCTCCGCAACCAGGGCCTCGGCCTCGCCGGCCGAAGAACCGTAATGCACCACAATATTCGCGCCGTGACCGTGCAATGTGCGCGCAAGCGCGGCACCGATGCGTCGCGCGGCACCGGTAATGAGCACCCACTGCCCGCTCAGTGCAGGGCCATTGCGAGCGGACTCATCAAGTTCTGATTGCGAAGTGTTCACGCCTGTAGGTTCTCCGATGAGGGCGACTTGCCGGTCAGTATGCGGCGGTTCGGTCCCGTCGCAAGGCGTGTAAGATTAACTCAGCATGCAGTATTCACCAATTCTTCCCTATATCTCTAACCTATGTCTCTAAATACTCTGCCTGAGCCGGATGCCGATGCGCGTGCGCACAGTGCTCGCCTGGCCGAGGTTATTCGTGAGCGCATCGCGGCCGCCGGAGGCTGGATCGGTTTTGCCGATTACATGCGGGCGGCTCTGTACGAGCCGGGTCTGGGTTACTACAGTGCGGGCGCGCACAAGTTTGGCGCGCGCGGTGATTTTGTCACTGCGCCCGAGCTGTCGCCGCTGTTTTCCCGTTGCGTGGCTGGTCAATGCGCACAAGTGCTTGCGGCAACCGGCGGCGACACCGTGCTTGAACTGGGCGCCGGTACCGGGCGCATGGCGGCGGACATGTTGCTGGAGTTCGAGCGTCTGGGGCACATGCCGTCGCGGTATTGCGTCCTGGAGACCAGTGCGGATTTGCGCGCCCGACAGCAAGCCACGCTGGCTTCGTTGCCCGCCGAACTGGCCGACCGCGTGCGCTGGCTTGACCGTCTGCCAGAGACCCCGTTACGCGGCGTCATTGTCGGCAACGAAGTAGCGGATGCGTTGCCGGTGCAGCGCTTTGTCGCACATCGCGGCGCGGTTTTTGAGTTGGGCGTGAGCGAGAAGGGTGGCGTGTTTGCCGATGCAGCGCGGCCGGCGGATGCCGAACTTGCCAACTTTGTCAGCAGTCTGCAGGTGGGGCACGACGACGCCTACTGCTCAGAACGTAACCCGCAACTCGGTGCCTGGGTCGCGTCGCTGAGTGATGCTTTGGCTTCGGGCATGATCATGCTGTTTGATTACGGCTTCAGCCGCCGCGAATACTATCTGCCCGAGCGTCGCAGCGGCACGCTGCGCTGTTACTACCGGCATCGGGCGCATGAGAATCCCTATTTCTGGCCCGGTTTGCAGGACATCACCGCGTGGGTTGATTTCACGGCGCTGGCCGAAGCGGCATCGAGTGCCGAGCTGGCTGTAGCGGGCTACACCACGCAAGCGCAGTTTTTGCTGGCGGCAGGCATTGAAGACCACGTCGCGCAGGCATACGCCGGCGACCTTCAGGGGCAGGTCGAACTGGCGAACGGTCTGCGCAAGTTGATACTGCCCGGGGAAATGGGTGACGCCATTAAAGTAATGGCATTCACCCGCAGTGATACGAACGTGCCGGACGGTTTCGACGGTCGTGATATGCGTGCAGGGCTTTAAGCGAAACGCATAAACGCGAACCAGCCCAGCATCGAGAACGCGAGGGTCAATTTGATGATGGCGCCCGCCAGCAGGCCCAGAGTGGCACCCAGTCCCGACCAGCCTGCCTCGCGCCAATGACGACGATTATAAAGTTCACCCAGCACCGCGCCGGTAAATGGCCCCAGCAATATGCCGGGCAAGCCGAAAAAAATACCGACGAAAGCGCCTGCCGCAGCACCAAACATTGCTTGTCGTGACGCGTTAAAGCGTTTGGCACCGAGCAAGCCGGCGACAATGTCGACGACGTAGGTGAGCATGGATAACAGGGCGAACACCGTTAACGTTGCGGCGCCCACGTACTCGAAATTGTCGGCCCAGGCGGCAACCACCAGACCAAGAAATAACAGCGGCGGACCGGGCAGGGCGGGCAGCGCCAGGCCTGCGATGCCGATACACACCAGGAAGATGGCGAGCGCCCAGAGGGCGATGGTGGCGGTCACTAGCCGGGCGGCCGGTCGCGCAGTTTGAGTCTGGCGATGGCTTCGACGCGGGCGGCACGCAGCGCCGCGCCAAAAGCTTCGCCACTTGCGCCGGTGGCTTGAATGGTGGCGCTGTCGACAGTGCACGCTGCTTTGTACGCGGCTCTGAATTTGTCGGCCTGCGGATAATCGCGATCCTGCCAGCCAGCGCGTCCGCGCGCGTCCGCCTCGCATGTGAGCAAAAACTCTTCGAAGCGTTCGGGTCGCCGAAACGCATCCGTCGCTTCCAGCACTTTCAGAAAAGTGTCCGGGCGGAGTTGGCCGGCGCGATGCACATCGGTATGGAACCGACAGGCTTGCAGCCCCAGGTCACGGCAGTGATTAGGAATAGCCAGCCGTTCGCACAACTCACGAATAAGCTTCAGGCCGCGTTTTTCGTGGCCGCGGTGCGACGGCCAGTGCTGCGGATCCGTGGTGCCTTTGCCAAGGTCATGTACAAGGCCTGCGAAACGCACGGCGATTGAGTCGGTCATGCGTGCGGCCATTTCTACGACCATCAGCACATGCGTACCGGTGTCGATTTCCGGATGCCATTTTTCCGGTTGTGGCACGCCGAACAGGCGATCAACTTCCGGGAAAATAATGGCCAGAGCATCGCATTCGCGCAGCGTGGCAAAGTACACATCGGGCCTTGAGGTTCGCAGTGCTTTTTCCGTTTCCTGCCAGACTCGTTCGGGTGTCAGGGCACTGAGTTCTCCGTCGGCCACGATATGGCGCATCAGTTGCAGGGTGGCAGGCGCTATGGTGAAACCGAATTCATGCAGGCTTGCAGCAAACCGCGCAACACGCAATACGCGCAGCGGGTCTTCGCGAAAGGCATCGGAAACATGCCGCAGCACCCGGTCGCGGATATCCTGCTGGCCGTTGTATGGGTCCACCAGGGTGCCGTCCGCGCGCTCCGCGATGGCGTTCACGGTCAGGTCGCGTCGCTGCAAATCTTCCTCGAGCGTTACATCCGCGCCTGCGTAAACGTCAAAGCCGTGATATCCGGAACCGGTTTTGGTTTCGGTTCTGGCCAACGCATATTCTTCGCCGCTGTCCGGATGCAGGAAGACCGGAAAGTTCTTACCGACCTTGCGGTAACCCTGATCTTCGAGCAGCGCAGGGGTGCCGCCAACGACCACCCAGTCTTTTTCCCTGACCGGGCGGCCTAGCAGCCTGTCGCGTATCGCCCCGCCAACCAGATAAACATCCATGTGCTCATTGTGGTCTAGCGGATTACTCGCAGCAACACGCGTGTGCCACGCACGATGCGGATTCCCAGCACATTCTGGTCTTTGGCGAATTCGCTCAGTTGGGCAACGCTTTCCACGTTGCGGTTATTGAGCTGCACAATAATGTCGCCTTGCTCCAGGCCGGCAAACTCGGCCGGACTGCCGCTGGCTACGCTGTCGACCTGCACGCCCTTGCCTTTGTAGGCTTGCGTATTGTCGTAATTGGAAAACTCGGCACCCGCGAGTCGCGGATGAATGTCTTCTGCCGGCACCGCCGCAGTGCTGTCGCGACTCCCCAGCACCGCCGCAAATTTCTTCAGTTTGCCGTCACGCAGAACCTTGAGTTTGACCGTATCGCCGGTGCGCTTGAGCCCGATGGTGTTGCGCAAATCTGACGCACCACTGATTTCATCGCCATCCACTTCGACGATGACATCGCCGGGCTCAACGCCGGCTTTTTCAGCCGCCGAGTCGGGGAACACTTCCTGCACCAGTGCGCCTTTGTATGTGTCCGTCTCTATGCCCAGCGCTTCGGCGGTCTCTGCGGTCAGGTCGCCGATGCTGACGCCAAGCAGGCCGCGCCGGACTTCGCCGAACTCAAGAATCTGCTCCATGATGGACTTGGCGATATTCACCGGGATGGCAAAGCCAATGCCGATATTGCCGCCGCTCTGGCTGTAAATCATGGAGTTGATGCCGACCAGTTCGCCTTTCAGGTTCACCAGCGCACCGCCGGAATTGCCGGGGTTAATGGAGGCGTCGGTTTGAATAAAATCAGAGTAGCCGTTGCGGTTAACTTCCTGACGCCCGAGTGCGCTGACAATGCCCGATGTCACGGTGTGCCGCAGACCGAAAGGATTACCGATGGCAAGCACGAAATCACCGACCCGCAGGGCGTCGGAATCACCGAGTCGCATTTGTGTCAGGTTTTCAGGATTCTCGATCTGCAGCACGGCAATATCCGTTCCTTCATCCGACCCGATCACGGTGGCTTTTAAAATACGGTCGTCCTGCAGGTATATCTCGATATCGTCCGCCCCGTTAACAACATGATGGTTGGTCAGGATATGGCCTTTTTCAGCATCCACGATGACGCCGGAACCGGCTGAACTGACTTCGCGCTGTCGTTCCTGGCCGCCTTCAGGTACGCCGAAAAAGCGCCGGAAAAAAGGGTCTTCCATGAGGGGATTGGTCGGGGCCGATACGGTGGAGCGGGTGCGGATATTCACCACGGCGGGTGAAGTCTTGTCCACCAGCGGCGCAAGGCTGGGCACCTCCTTGCCGTTGATGTCGCCGGGAAGTGCGGCTACGGTCGATCCGGAAAAAATGAGCAGGGTGACAAGCAGCGCGCCGGCGAGACCGGACAGTTTTGAATTAAGCATATTGTTTGAAGATCCCAGATTGTTCTTGGCAGAAATTATACCCGCGCGGGCATGGCTCTATAACCGACAACGCCGGCAGCAGTAAGTTTCCTGCTGCCGGCGTCATTGTCCCTCCGGACTGCTTTGCCATCGCGGCAACTAGGCTTGTTTGACTGCGATCTTTTTAGGCGCAAGCTCGGCATGTTTGGGGATCGTGACTTCCAGAACGCCGTGCCGTGTTTCTGCCACGATGTCTTCACCGTTGGCGGTATCAGGCAGCGCGAAACGCCGCAGGAAGCTGCCGCGCACCCGCTCATAGCGTTTGTAGCCGCCGGTCTCCGAGGTTGTTTCCGTCGCGCGCTGACCCTGAATGGTCAGAACGCCGTTTTCCATGGTGACGTCGATGTCATCGGGTTTAACGCCCGGCAAGTCGGCGGTTATCAGGTAGCGGTCGGCTTCTTCGCGTATATCAACCGCGGGTGCCCAGTCGGCCACCGCGGCGGTTTCGCGCCCCGTCAGGTTGTCAAAATCCAGACTGCCCAAATCGTCATTGAGAAGGCGATTAAGCAATCCGAGGCCGCGGTAGCGCGGTTCGTATCTTGCAATGTTCATATCCTTACTCCTTGGTTAACAGATATTTACGGCAGCCTCACTGCCGGATGAAAGGAAAATGGGGTCGCCGCGTTAATTTTCAAGCTGACCCGCTGTGGATAAGTTGTGGAAAAGCTATGCAATAGGTGGGGATGAGCAAACACAAGATATAGTGGTTTGGGAAATCGAAAAATTGTTCATATTGCGGTGCGTTTGGGGCCGCATGAGCGCCACCGGAACGAATATAACTTATTGAAAAATATTGTTAAGTATAAAAATTGACCATTCGGCAAAGCGCTTGACAGGCCTCGGGCAGAGGCATAACCTACTTTGCGTCGGACACAACATCTAGTGTTGGCATTTTTACGGGAAAGTCGTCGGATAGCGTCCAAAAGCACTAATTCGCCGCATTACAGCACCATATATATCAGGCCGTTATGATGGCCGTTACTCGTTTGGGGGAGTGGAAGTCAGGAATGAAAATCGCAGCGCGAAAGGAATCAGCCGCGGGAACGGCCATTGAGTTTCAGGATGCTTCAGTCGACATATGGGATAAAAAGTATCGTCTGAAGTCCAAGCAGGGCAAGGTCATCGATGAAACCATGGATGACACCTATGCCCGTGTCGCGCGTGCACTTGCCGATGTGGAAAGCGAAGAGACGCGCGAACAATGGTTCGAGGCCTTTTTGTGGGCTTTGCGTAACGGCGCTATACCGGCCGGCAGAATTATTTCCAATGCCGGGGCGCAAGATCACAAACCTGCTACGTCGACGATTAACTGCACCGTGTCGGGCAGTATCCGTGATTCCATGCACGATATCCTCGATAAGGTGCATGAAGCCGGCCTGACCCTTAAAGCCGGTTGCGGCATCGGTTACGAATTTTCCACGTTACGCCCCAGGGGTGCCTATGTTTCCGGCGCCGGTGCGTACACGTCCGGCCCGCTGTCGTTTATGGATATCTACGACAAGATGTGTTTTACCGTGTCGTCGGCCGGTGGTCGCCGGGGTGCACAGATGGGCACCTTCGATGTGGGCCATCCTGACGTTATTGATTTCGTAAAAGCCAAGCGCGAGGACGGCCGTCTCCGCCAGTTTAATTTGTCCCTGCTGGTGACCAATGAGTTCATGCAGGCGGTGGCGAACCAGGAAGACTGGACGCTGGCGTTCCCCGTGGACGAGAAAGAAGTGCGGCAAGACGGTCTGGATTTAACCGACCCTGCGCAGATTGTCTGGCGCGACTGGCCGATAGAGGAAAATTACGTCACCGATGAAAGCGGTCGGGTTGCGTGCCGCGTTTTCAAAACCATGCCCGCGCAGCGGCTGTGGAATCTGATCATGACGTCAACCTATGACTTTGCCGAGCCGGGCTTTGTGTTGATTGATCACGTCAACGAGATGAACAACAACTGGTTTGACGAAACCATTCGCGCCACCAACCCTTGTGGTGAGCAACCGCTGCCGCCCTACGGGTCTTGTCTGCTCGGTTCTGTGAACCTGACGCGTTTTGTGCGTGAACCGTTCACCGAAGGCGCATATTTCGACTGGGAAGAGTTCCGCGAAGTGGTTGGCATCTTCACCCGCATGCTCGACAACGTGGTGGAAATCAACGGCCTGCCGCTGCAGGGGCAGCGCGATGAGATTCTGCGCAAGCGCCGGCACGGTATGGGGTTTTTAGGGCTGGGGTCATCGCTGACGATGTTGCGCCTCAGGTACGGTTCTAAAGAGTCGGTGAATTTCACCGAGATGGTGGCTCGCGAACTTGCAGTGGCGGGTTGGCAAACCGCGTTGGAACTGGCGCGCGAAAAAGGCCCCGCGCCGATCATGCTGGAAGACTTTAGCGTTACAGCAAAAATGTTGCGGCAGCGCCCGGAGATGGTTGCCGATGGCTGGAAAGTCGGTGACGTCATCAAGGGCAAAGAGCTGCATGGACGTTACAGCCGCTACATGCAGCGGGTTGCAGAAGTGGAGCCGGAACTGGTGCAGCAGATCATCCAGGAAGGCGCACGCTTTACTCACCACAGTTCAATCGCGCCCACCGGCACTATTTCATTGTCGCTTGCCAACAACGTCAGTAATGGCATTGAGCCGAGCTTTGCACATCACTACTTCCGCAACGTCATTCGTGAAGGGCGCAAAACAAAAGAGAAGGTGGGCGTGTTTTCGTATGAGCTGCTGGCCTATCGCCAACTCATTAACCCGTCCGCCATGCCGGTTTCGGAAGACGCGAGCACCGCGTTGCCGGAATACTTTATTACCGCGGAAGACATTTCACCCCGCGAGCATGTGGATATTCAGGCGGCAGCGCAGAAGTGGGTTGACTCATCCATTTCGAAGACAGCTAACGTGCCCACTGCGTTTCCATATGACGAGTTCAAAGACATCTATATGTATGCCTACGAGCAGGGGCTGAAAGGCTGCACCACCTTCCGCTTTAACCCGGAGGCTTTTCAGGGCGTGCTGGTTAAAGAGAAAGATCTCGAGAACACGCGTTATACCTTCGTTCTGGAAGACGGCTCGGAGGTCATGCTGGCCGGCAATGAAGAGGTGGAGTACGACGGCGAAACCCACACTGCCGCCAATCTGTTTGACGCGCTTAAAGAAGGTTATTACGGCAAGTTCTAGCTTTCTGCGGTTCGTTATCAACAGCACAAGATCAATACAGGATTCGACATGTCCAAACTGAAAATCACCAAAAAGATCGTTGACTACCGCGTCGGCGAAACTGAACAGGCACCGGCTGAGACGGTCGCCGCGCCTGCGATACAGCCGCCCAAAGTGGATGCCCGTGCAGCCGATGCGGAATCGGGCAGCGCGTCTATCCACAACAAGGTCGTGCGCATGCACGAAAAGCTGGATCGCCCGGAAATGTTGCGCGGTTCTACTTACAAGGTAAAGACGCCGGTTGACGATCACGCCATGTACGTGACCATTAACGATATCGTTTTAAACATTGGCACTGAGCACGAAAGCCAGCGTCCGTTTGAGATTTTCGTCAACTCCAAAAATCTTGATCACTACCAGTGGATTGTGGCGCTGACGCGCATCATGTCGGCGGTGTTCCGTAAAGGCGGCGACGTGACTTTCGTGGTTGACGAGCTAAAGGCGGTGTTCGATCCGCGCGGTGGCTATTGGAAGCCTGGCGGTAAGTACATGCCGTCCATCATCGCGGAACTGGGGCACATAGTAGAAAAGCATCTGCAGTACATCGGCATGTTGCCGCAGGATAACCTCGACGATCACCAGAAGCAGCTGATCGAGAAAAAACGTCGGGAGTACGAAGAGTCACGCAAGCAGAAAGATCTGCTGATTAAGAACGAACCGGCTGCCGCTAAGGCGAGCGACGTGATTGAAGGCGCCCAGTTGTGCGGCAAATGCCACGATCGTTCGGTGGTGTTGATGGATGGCTGCATGACGTGTCTGTCATGCGGTGACAGTAAGTGCGGTTGAGGCTTACCTAGCAGGCTTACCTAGTAGGCTTACCTAAGCAGAGCCCAGCGTGCCGCGGCGACTGCCGTTGCGCTTACTGCCGCCGTCAGGGCCATAGAGCGTGCTGTCCACGCCCTCATTGCGAAGCAGTGCGAGTGTTTGCTCAATGTACTTGTGTTGCCAGCGAATGAGCATGCCGTTGCGCTCATTCTTTTGTTTGCAACCGTGCGCCAGCTTCGCAAGGTTTTCCCAACGTAAACGGATCTCCGGATTGACCGAGATCTCACTGGCATCGGGCAGCAATGTCGCCCGCTCAGCGCCGATACGCCGGGCTGTCTCGATGCATTGCAGTTTGAGCCGGCTGGCAGCGGTTAAGGCTTCTGCATCCCGTGCTTCCAGGGCATTGTGTTCGGAGTCGAGCACCGTCATCACCGCCTCGAGAGCGCTGATTTCCTGATCCAGTATTTGGCTTGCTGTGTTGACGTCGACGGAGGTGGGCTGCATATCAGATGCCATCAGGACAGATCCTGCTCCATTTGCATGAGTTTGCGTGCAATCGCGTTGCCATCAACCTGATAGTCGCCCGATTCAACGCGTTCGCGCAGCGCATCAACCTTGCCCTGATCCACTTCGGGAAGCTCTGCAAGATTAGCTTCGATGCGTTTTAGCCGGACAGCCGTATCCGTCAGCGCTACTGCATCGGTGCGGGTGCTTTCCTCGCCGCCTGCAGAACGCGCAGATTCACTTTGCTCAGTGCGCTTCACGCCCCCTGATCGGGAACTTGAAACGGGCAGTTCGGTTCTGCCGTATCCGTTAATCTTGTCAGCCATTAAACATAATCCTCCGTACGCAATTTTATTCTTGGTTTTCGTACTTTATATATCGGCTTACAACACCCGAACTTTAGGCGAGTCTGGCCCAAAATTCAGTGAAGCAGTACCTCTACAGTCTTTCCTGAACGCACCACCCCTTCTACTTTTCGGCCCGATTCACGATTTTCTACCGTGATTATGTCACCTGCCAGACCGTCCTCGAGCGCGACGCCCGCCATCCGCACATTCAGGGCACCGGCCCGCGCCTCCAGCACCACGTCCTGGCCGCGCTCTATCAGGGGCGGCGCAACGATAACCCCGGGCGTGATGACATCGCCCTCCGAAAGGTCGCGCTTCAGCCGGTAGCCGGCAGCCTGTGCCGGCTTGAGCATGAAACCCCGGGCTTGCTCGGTAACACTGCGCTCCGCCAAAATCATGTCGCCCTCGGTCAGCAACCGGCCGCGCTGCAGCGGCCCCGCGGCAACCAGCACCCGCTGCCAGACCTGCAGATTGACCGGCACGTATATCTTCCACGGTTGCGAGCCGGTACAGCGAACTTCTGCGGTGACTCGTGTCTTGCGGCCAACGTCATAGGGCAACTCGGCACTGAGCGGGACGTCGCACTTAGCCAGTCGCAAGCGGCTATCCAGATCCTGTGCCACCGCTTCCACACGCCCTGCCGACACAGCCATCCGCTTTGCAGCTGCGGCTTCGGCGACCCGGCGGATGTCATCGTGGTCATGTCCCGCCAGCGCCGGTGCAGCCCATATCAGGGCCACCAGCATCACCATCGGGCCCACGCTAAGCAAGCGCTTACATGTCAAGAAATTGCCCTTAATAGTCATCTTTTCTATAGATGCAAATTTCATGCCGCGGATTCTGGCAGTCGGCAGCCCGGGTTCCGGTCATTTCGGTTGCCGAGCGGCAAAGGATGGCTATCCGGTTGCCGCCGGGGCGGAAGATTTCTGCCGCAGGGGGTCGGTCTTCCGCATGAACAAAGGCTTTCAGAGAGCTGGCACGGCTTTTGCATTTTGTTGTTCACAGCGGTTGAGCAACAGCCGCCGCCGCCCGGAACAGGACTACACGGAATTCGAAATGCCTCTCGACATTAACAGCGTATTTGATACCCACGCCAAGTCTCTGGCGCTCGGCAGTCAGCGTATTGAGTTGTTGGCCGCAAATATTGCGAATGCCGATACGCCGAACTATCTGGCCCGGGATATTGATTTTAAGAGCGCCATGGCAGCAGAGCGGTCTGCGACTGTCAGCATTGCCAGCAGCCATGCTGGCCATATCAACCCCGCCCGGCAGGGTCGTGGTCCGGCTACGGTGCTGTACCGGAATCCCGATCAGCCGGCACAGGACGGCAACACCGTCGATGCCCAGCGAGAAAAGGCAGCGGTGGCGGAAACAGCGCTGCGCTATCAGACCAGCCTCAGCTTTCTGAACATGCGCATCCGCGGACTGAAGCTTGCGATTACCGGAGGACGATAAGCCATGTCTCTGATGAAAATATTTGATGTCAGCGGTTCAGCCATGGCCGCGCAGACCATCCGCATGAACACGGTGGCCAGTAACCTGGCCAATGCAAGCACCGCGGCCGGCCGACCGGAAGATGCTTATCGCGCGCGCAACCCGGTGTTCGAAACGGTTTTTAGTTCGGCGTTTGATCCTGCCAACGCCGGTGTGCGGGTAACCGACATCGCCGAGAGCACCGCTGAGCCCCAGCGCGTTTACAAGCCCGGCCATGCATCGGCGGATGAAGACGGATACATCTACATGTCCAACGTCAACACCGTGGATGAACTGGTCAACATGATTTCTGCTTCGCGCTCTTACCAGTCCAGCGTCGAGGTATTGAACACGTCCAAGGAATTACTGATGCGGACCTTGTCGCTCGGTCAGTAAGCATTGGTTAGTAAGAGCTTAGGAGTAGCAGACAATGATTAACCCCATCGGTGGCGAGCTCGATCTCAGTCAATTTGCCGTGCCGAACTCGCAGCAGGAAGCCAAGCGGACCACGCTGGGCCAGGAAGACTTTCTGGCGCTGATGGTGACGCAGCTGCGCAACCAGGATCCGTTTCAGCCCATGGAGAACGGTGAGTTCCTCGGTCAGATGGCTCAGTTCAGCACGGTTTCAGGCATCGGCGACATGAGTTCATCACTCGGGCAGCTGGCAGAATCCCTTTACGCCAGCCAGGCATTGCAGGCTTCGTCCATGATCGGCAAGTCGGTGCTGACCGAAGGCAATATGGGGCGACTGGCCGAAGGTGCGCCGGTCACCGGTGCTGTTGATCTGCCGTTTTCTACCAGCACGGCATTTGTTCGCATCACCGCGCCCAATGGACAGATTTTGCGCGAGTTGTCGTTGGGGAACCGCGGCGCCGGTCTGGTCAATTTTGAGTGGGACGGTGTAATGGCTGACGGCAGTCAGGCTCCCGCTGGCGAGTATTTTATTTCGGCCGGTTACACCGATTCAGGCAAAGAAGTTGCACTGAGCACGCTGGTGTCAACCAAGGTCGCAAGCGTTTCGCTGTCGGGAGGCGGGGCGAATACCAGAATTACCACGGAAGCAGGGCAGGAGATCAGCCTGTCGCAAATCAGGGCGGTCATGTAGCCGGTCAGCATCTGACAGCTTGTTATCTGACCGACGCAAGGCATCAAGGAGAGAAACCATGTCGTTCCAAATCGCACTTACCGGACTCAACGCAGCATCAACCGATCTGACGGTGACGTCCAACAACATTTCAAATGCTAATACCACGGGGTTTAAACGTTCACGGGCGGAATTTTCCGACGTGTTTGCAGGCGATGCATCGGGCATTGGTGCCGGTGTGCGCCTTGTAAACGTCCGTCAGGAAAACAGCCAGGGCAACGTAGAAATTACCGAAAGGCAGCTTGACCTTGCTGTCAGCGGCGAAGGGTACCTCGTGTTGAGCGACGGCGGCGCGTTACTGTACTCGCGGGTGGGTTCGATGGGTATCGATTCCAACGGTTTCGTGCAGAACTCGCAGGGCGAACGGCTGCAGATTTATCCGCCGACCGCCACCGGTGGTTTTAACACCGGTTCGCTGCAGGATTTCAGGCTTACGGTGGACGTAAACCCGCCACAGCCCAGCACATTGGTCGAGATGGCAGTTAACCTGCCGGCCAATGCCACACCGCCGGCAGCGGCACCGTTCGATTTGACGGATCCCGACACTTTTAACCACAGCACCTCGACCATTGTTTACGACTCGCTGGGTGTGGCTCATACCGCAACGTATTATTTTGTGAACAGTGCGCCGGGTACCTGGGATGTGGCGCAGAGCATTGACGGCACGCAGGTAGGCACCTTGCAGCCGGTGACTTTTGACGCCAACGGTGCACTCGCCACGCCGCCTGCCGGTAGCGTGTCGTTTGGTGCTTACGTACCGACCAACGGTGCCAGCCCGCTCACTGCTGATCTTGATCTGCTGCAAACCACACAATACGGCGACAACTTTGTTGTGAACGCAATCAATCCCAACGGTCGTGCCGCCGGTCGACTGGTCAACGTGGAAATCGATCAGTCAGGCGTGGTGTTCGCCCGCTACTCAAACGGACAGTCCACCAGTCTGGGCAAAATCGCTGTAGCCACGTTCGCCAACCCGGAAGGTTTGACCAAGGCCAGTGACATTTCCTATCAGGAGAGTTTTGCTTCGGGTACCGCGCTGCGGGGTGAAGCAGGCACTTCGAACTTCGGGATTATTCAGTCGGGAGCGCTTGAGTCATCAAACGTTGACCTGACGGCTGAACTGGTGAACATGATCACGGCGCAGCGCTTGTTCCAGGCCAATGCCCAGGTTATTTCCACCATGGACGCGGTAACCCAGACGATTATCAATATTCGTTAGTGGTTATTCGTAAACGTTAACGCACAGATTGGTGGCACGGCATGGATAAGTCGATATACGTTGCAATGACAGGAGCGCGAGCTGCTATGCAGTCGCAGGCAGTAATCGCGCACAACCTTGCCAACAGCAACAGTACCGGCTTCCGTGCCGTGCGCCAGTCACTTGGTAGCGCGCCGATTGTCGGGCCGGGATTTGACAGCCGCATAAACGCTGTAGCCAAGCCCGAGTCATGGGATGCGACCAGCGGCGAACTGATTATTACTGACGGCGAACTGGATATCGCTGTGCAGGGTGATGGCTGGATAGCTGTGCAGGATGCGAACGGCGAGGAAGCCTACACGCGCGCAGGCAATATGCACCTCACGCCCAGTGGCGTATTGGAAACAGCCGAAGGGCATGTGGTTCTCGGGACAGCCGGTCCTATAACCCTGCCGGCTTACTCCGAATTGACCATCAAGGGTGATGGCCGAATTTCGATTGTCCCGCAGGGCCAGACCGCCGACACCGTTGCGGAAGTAAATACCATCAAGCTGGTAAATCCAGCGCGGGAAGAAGTTGTGCGTTTTGATGACGGGTTATTCCGCTTGAAAGACGGCGGTTCAGCCGATGCCGATCCGACGGTACGAATTTTGTCGGGGCAGCTGGAAGGTTCCAATGTTAATACCACGGAAACACTGGTCGACATGATTGCCGCCGCCCGCCATTACGAGTTGCACGTACGTGCGATGAGTAATGCAGAACAGAACGATCAGGCGGTCACCAATTTGATGCGGATGTCCGGCTAGTTAGCGATTTTCAGGAGTTATTAAGTCATGCAGTCACTATGGATAGCAAAAACCGGTCTTGATGCGCAGCAGACGCGCATGGCGGTGGTCTCCAACAATCTCGCCAACGTCAATACCGTTGGTTTTAAGCGCGGTCGGGCGGTGTTCGAGGATCTGCTGTATCAAAATATTCAGCAGGCCGGTGCAAGCACCTCGCAGGATACGGAGGATCCAACCGGTCTTACGCTTGGTGCCGGTGTGCGGATTGTGTCTACTGAAAAACATTTTTCGCAGGGCGGCCGTGTTGATACTGGCGATTCGCTGGACCTGATGATCGAAGGGCGCGGCTTTTTTCAGATCCTGCTTCCCGATGGCAACCAGGCTTATACGCGCGATGGTTCTTTTCAGGTTGATTCGGACGGCCGCATGGTGACGTCGAACGGTTACGAAGTGCAACCAGCGATCACAATCCCTGACGGAGTGATTTCCATGCGCGTGTCGCGCGACGGTCTGGTTGAGGCAACGCTGGCGGGTCAGACCAATCCCGCGGTGCTGGGCTCTATACAGATCGCTGATTTTATAAACCCCAGCGGCCTGACGCCGCGCGGCCAGAATCTGTATGTGGAATCCAAGGCCAGCGGTACTCCGCAGATCAGCACGCCGGGGCTTGATGGCCTGGGCGAGTTGTCGCAGGGAGCGCTGGAAACGTCCAACGTCAACGTTGTTGAAGAGCTGGTCAGCATGATCGAGACGCAGCGCGCTTACGAAATGAACTCCAAGTCCATTTCGGTCAGCGACCAGATGCTGCAATACCTGAACAACAACCTGTAATCGGGCTGAACTGAGATGATAAAAATTGTCGCGCGAATTGCACCGGTGTTGGCTGCCGCCGTATTTATGCAGGCCTGCAGCACCGTGGTCGGTCCGCGTCCTGGCGATATGCCGCCCGCGTTGCCGAACCAGCCGGTCATGCCGGTCGGGAGTTCCGGCAGCAATTTTCACCCGGGTACGGCCATGGTTTTGTTCGGCGATGTGCGCGCGAGGCATGTGGGCGACACATTAACCGTCGTTCTGACGGAACAGACGAGCGCATCGAAAAACGCGAACACGGCATTTGCCAAGAGTAGTGATTTTGACTCCGGAATGCCCCTGTTTGCCGGCAAGTCGGTAACGTTGAACGGCGACAATATTCTCGAAAACTCCTGGGAAACCGATCAGAACTTTGACGGCTCGGGTTCGAGCTCGCAAAGCAATAGCCTTAGCGGCGATATCACCGTGACTGTTCACGAGGTTTACCCCAATGGCAATTTGCTGGTGCGCGGTGAAAAGTGGATTGAGCTCAACCGCGGCACCGAATACGTGCGGGTATCGGGCATTGTCCGGCCTTACGATGTCAGCACCGGAAACACCGTATCCTCTAGCCAGCTCGCCGATGCGCGTATTACTTACAGCGGTAAAGGTGAACTGGCGGACGCTAATCGCCCGGGTGCAATTACCCGGTTCTTCAATAAACTGTGGCCACTGTGAGCACCGTCATGCGCTCAACACTTCGCTCGACACTAATAGGATTGGTAGCAATTTTGGCTGTCACGCAGCCGGCTCAGGCCGAGCGCATTAAGGATATCGCGACCGTTGCCGGGGTGCGCAGCAACCAGTTGGTGGGTTATGGCCTGGTAGTGGGTCTGGATGGCACGGGCGATCGCACCACGCAGGCGCCGTTTACCACGCAGAGTTTGCTCAACGCGTTGAAGCAGTTAGGCGTGACCTTGCCGCCCGGCACCAGTTTGCAGCTGAAAAACGTCGCAGCGGTTGCTGTGCATGCGGAATTGCCGCCATTCGCAAAACCGGGGCAAACGATCGACGTGACGGTGTCCTCCATAGCGAACGCCGCCAGCCTGCGCGGCGGAACCTTGTTGTTGACCCAACTTAAAGGTGTGAACGGCCAGGTTTTCGCGATCGCGCAGGGCAACGTGGTTGCCGGCGGGCTGTCAGAATCGGGCGGCGACGGTTCCAGTGTGACCATTGGCGTGCCGAGTGTCGCGTATGTCCCCAACGGAGCGACAGTCGAAGTGGCTGCGCCGAATACTTTTGGCAACGAGAACTTTCTGACCCTGAACCTCAATCGTCCGGATTTCACGACTGCTTCGCGCCTGTCCCAAACCATCAACGCACTGCTGGGCCAGGGCACTGCGCAGGCATTGGACCCAATGTCCGTGCGGATGGTGGCACCGCCCAGCGCCGCAGCTCAAACGTCGTTTCTTTCGGTCATAGAAAATATCGAGGTGGAGCCGGGCGAGGCGGCCGCCAAAGTGATCGTTAATTCCCGCACGGGCACGGTAGTGATCAGCAAGCACGTGCGAGTTATGTCGGCCGCCGTGTCACACGGATCGCTCGTGGTTCGCATCACGGAAAACTTTGACGTCAGCCAACCGGACGCTCCTTACCAGGTCAACCCGCAGGGTCAAACTGTGGTGACGCCTGACAGCGAAATTGAAATCGGTTCCAATGCCGGCGAAATGTTTTTGTTTCAGCCAGGTGTGGATCTGAATGACATTATTTCAGCCGTTAATCAGGTTGGTGCATCGCCGGCTGATATTTACGCCATACTCTCGGCATTGCGCGCGGCGGGTGCGTTGCGTGCCGAATTGGTCGTGATTTAGAAACATGTCTATTGCAATTGTCATCTGACGAGGAAGAGAGATGACCGATAACGTATCCATGTACAGTGATTTCAGCGGGCTGGCGCGCCTGCGCGAGGAGGCCAGGGATAAATCGCCCGAGGCCGCGCGTGAAGCGGCGCAGCAGTTTGAAGCCTTGTTTGTGCAGATGATGCTGCAAAGCATGCGGTCCGCCAGCGCCGTGCTGGGCGAGGAGCGGGATACCACGTACGAAGAAATGTTTGACAAGCAAATCGCACTCGAACTCACTCGTGGCAAGGGTTTGGGCCTTGCAGATCTGCTTATGAAGCAGCTGGCTTTTGAGGGCAGCGAGGGCGCCGCTGCAGTCGATGAGGGCGCTTTTCTGGGTATTTCTCCCGAGGCTTTCCGGGCTGCGGTGGATAACGTCGGGCGGTCTTCCGAGCGGCGCGACTGGCAGCCGGCAGGCCGCGACGAGTTTGTTCGCGATTTGTTGCCGCATGCCGAGCAGGCCGCAGAAAAACTGGGCGTTGATGCGCGCGTACTGGTTGCACAAGCTGCGCTGGAAACCGGTTGGGGGCAACACGTTATTCGCGATGGCGGCGGCATGAGCAGCAACAACCTGTTCGGCATCAAGGCCACCGGTAAGTGGAAAGGTCAGCACCTGAGCATTCCGACGCTTGAATACAAGGATGGGGTAGCCCAGCGGCATCGCGAAAATTTCCGCGTTTACGACGACCTTGCCGAAGGTTTTGCGGATTACGTAAACCTGATATCGGGCAGTAAGCGCTACACCGATGCCATGAACCAGGCAGCCGACCCTGAGGCTTATCTGGATGCATTGCAGGAAGCAGGCTATGCCACGGATCCGAATTACGCCAACAAGATCAAGGCGATTTTGTACGGCCCGGATTTAAGTGAATACGTCGAGCAGGTAAAGAATTCCACCTGATTTGCCGATAAGGCTAAAACCCGCGGCTAGATACGCACGGATGTAGGGCTTAAGGATTAAAGCATGGCCGGTTTTGTAACCAACGCATTGTCTGGACTGCTTGCGGCGCAACGCGCACTGCAAACCACCAGCAGCAATATCGCCAACGCGACTACCGAAGGGTATACGCGTCAGCGGGTTGTGCAGGTGCAGGGCCCGGTTATTGGTTCCGGCAACATTCAGTTTGGTTACGGAACCCAGGTTACCGGCGTGGAGCGCATCTACGACCAGTTGCTCGCCAACCAGCTGACCGGTGCCAAGACTGCGCAGCACAAGAGCCAGATCCTGAATCAATATGCCTTGCGTCTGGAAGGCTATCTGGGCGATACCGAGACGGGCATATCCAGTGGCCTGCAGTCGTTTTACCAGCAACTGAACACCATCTCCAATGACCCGACATCGTCGGTTAATCGTCAGCAATTGCTGGCCGAAGCGGAAGCGCTGGCGCAGCGTTTTCGCCAAATGGGTAAGCAGCTGGATTCGCTGGACAACGAAATTAATCAGCGTTTGCGCAGTGCTGTGCAGGTGGTGAATGACGATTTAACGGCGATCGCGCGTCTGAACGGCGAGATCGTTGCCGACGGCAGCAGGGTTGCCAGTGCTTTGCTGGATGAGCGACAGATGCTGATCGATCGGGTCGCGAGTCAGATCGATATACAAACGGTGGCGCAGCCGGGGGGCAGCGTCAACCTGATGATGACCAACGGTCAGCCGTTGGTACTCAGCGTGAACACGTTCCGCATTGCCGTAACTCCTGATGAGTTTGATCCGACGCGTTTGCAGTTAGCGCACACGGATGGCACCACAACCACTGTTGTCTCGCGCAAGGTATCGGGCGGCGAAATCGGCGGCATGCTGAGCTTTCGTGAGGAAATGCTGGATCCAACGCGCCGTGAGCTGGGGCAGATTGCGCTGGGTATCACCGAAACCTTTAACCGGCAAAACCGCCTGGGGCTGGACCAGAATGGCAACCTGGGTGGCGATATGTTCGATACCATTGCGCCGACGGTGTTGTCGTCTTCAGAGAATGCGGGTACGGCCACTGCAACGGCCGTTTTTGCCGATGCAAGCAGCGCTGAACCGCGCGATTACAAACTGCGCTATGACGGTGTTGCCTGGAACTTTTCCGACGCCAACAGCGGCGCACTGCTGGCTGCAACCGGCGCCGGCACTGTTGGCAATCCCTTTGTCATCGACGGGATGGAAATTGTCATCGGTGGCGGCGCTGCAGTGAGTGGCGATGAGTTTCGCGTGCGGCCTATGGCCCGTGCGGCATCGGACGTCAGCGTGGTCATGCTTGACGCCCGCGAGATTGCTGCCGCCGGCTTGTTGGAAACTTCGGATTTGTTGGCGAATATTGGCAGCGCCACGGTGGGTGGGGCCGTTGTCGACGATGTTAATAACCCGTCGTTGCTGGATCCGATTACTGTGGTGTTTGATGACCCGCCCAGCACCTATGTGCTTGTTGATTCTTTCGGGCCCGTTTCGGGGTCATTGCCCTATACCAGTGGCGGCAATATATCGGCCAACGGTTGGACTGTGCAAATCAACGGCCAGCCTGCTGCGGGGGATGCGTTCGCCATTCGCAAAGGCATTGCCGGCAGTGGCAACAACAGCAATGCCATAGCGTTGGCAGCGCAATTTTCGGCAGGGTTTTTTAACGCCGGTCGGGATTCGGTACAGGAGCTAAGCGCACAGCTGACAACCAGTGTCGGCTCCTACGCCGCCCGCAGCAGTTCCGAACTCGATGTGCAGTCTGCCATCCGTCAGCAAATGGAACTCGACGTTGAGGCTGTCGCGGGCGTGAACCTGGAAGAGGAGGCCGTCAACATGTTGCGCTATCAGGAGGCCTATCTGGCAGCCAGTAAAATGATCAGCGTTTCGAACGACTTGTTTCAATCAATCATCAACGCCATTCGTTAGTATGGCGAGCGGATAGTTAAAGTTATGCGGGTTTCGAGCAAAAGTATTCAGATGCAGTGGCTGGCAGTGCTGGCTCAGCAACAGTCTGACGTGGCTCGCCTGCAGCAGCAGGTGAGTAGCGGGCGCCGCATTAACAGCGCGGCTGACGATCCGGTCGGCGCCGCGCAAATGACACTGTTTCAGCAGGGCATAGACCGCATACAAACATACTCTGCCAACGCGGACACCGCAGAGCGGCGGCTAAGTCTGGAAGAGTCGAGCCTGAATCAGGTTACCGATGTGTTGCAGAGGGCCCGCGAACTGGTGGTGCAGGCAGGCGGCGCTTCGGCATTAACGGATGAAGCGCGCCAGTCGATTGCCAACGAAATCAAGGAGTTGCGTGCAAGCCTGGTGGATATCGCCAACACCCAGGACGGCGAAGGCCGTTACCTGTTCGCCGGTAATGCGGTGCAAACCCGACCCTTTGCCGTAAGTGGCAACGCCGTGAATTATTTAGGTGATCAGGGGGTGCGCATGCAGCGTATTTCAGACGATCGCCTGATTCAGGAGAACGACTCCGGCGACGACGTGTTCAATGCCATTCGCAACGGCAACGGTGTTTTTTCGGTCAGCAACAGCGCGGCAAATACTGGCAACATGAATTTTGCAGCGGCGACGGTTACCGACCCCGCCGCATGGGTCGTAAGCGATCACGTGATAGCGTTTACGTCTGCAACCGACTACGTGGTTGTGGAGGCGGGGGTTACAATCGCGTCGGGAAGTGGTTACGTACCCGGCAGCAGCATTGAGTTCAACGGCGTTTCCATTGATTTCGAGGGCGAGCCGGCTACAGGCGATTTGTTTTTTGCCAGAGCAAGCCGCAACCAGAGCGTGTTCGCCACGCTTGATAATCTCGTTGGTACGCTGGAATCCAGTATCAACAACCCGTCCGATCGGGCACAGTTTCAAACCGGTCTGAACAATTCGCTCATGGATCTCGAGCAGTCGCTAACGCATATTAACGATGTCCGCAGCGATGTAGGTGCGCGGCTCAAAGCCATTGATTCGCAGCGCGGCGTTAACGATGAGGTTGCCTACCAGCTGGAAACCAGCCTTTCTAAGGTGCGCGATCTGGATTACGCCAGCGCCATTGCCGATCTGCAGCTGCGGTTGCTGAGCCTGGAAACAGCGCAGAAATCATACGCCCAGACCCAGCGAACCTCATTGTTCGACTTTATATAGCCCCTGATTACCGCGTTGTCGCGACGCAAAATAAACCGCCAGAAGCCTTGCTGCTGGCGGTTTTCTCCATTATGTGCCGCGCGTCGCACTTTTGGGCCAATTTTCTCTCAAGTTCCCCTCAAGTTTCCTGGCTACGCGGCCGATAAACCTTCTGCAACGCTTAAACAGGTTCCTTTTTCGGGCGCGTCAGGATGGCAAACCCGGCTGCAGGGATCGGTGGAAGCAAGGTATTTGTAAGGAGACAAAATCATGCCTGCTATTATTAACACTAACGTGTTGTCACTGAATGCCCAGCGCAACTTGTCGCGCTCGGACAGTCAGCTGGCCACATCCCTGCAGCGTCTCTCATCCGGCTTACGTATTAACAGTGCCAAGGATGACGCCGCTGGTCTTGCCATTGCCAACCGTTTTACGACTCAGATCCGTGGTCTGAATCAGGCGGTTCGTAATGCGAACGACGGTATCTCGCTGGCTCAGACTGCCGAGTCTGCGCTTGATGAGCTGACTAACAACTTGCAACGTATTCGTGAGTTGGCCGTGCAGTCCGCCAACGCCACGAACTCGGCTTCTGACCGCGCTGCTCTGAACCAGGAAGTTTCGCAACGTCTGGCTGAGGTTGATCGAATTGCCTCGCAGACGTCGTTTAACGGCCAGAAAGTACTGGACGGCACCTTCGGTGCAGCACAGTTCCAGGTCGGCGCCAACGTCGGTGAAACCATCACGGTGAACCTGACTACAGGTGTACGTTCTGACCAGATCGGCCAGATTGCCACAGACACCGCCACGGTGAATGCTGGCGCGCTGACTGATGGTTCGCTGAACATCGCGATTGGATCGGGTACTGGTGTAGATATCGGTGCTTCCGCAGCTGGCACCCTGGCTGGTCAGGATTCCGACAGTGCTTTCGCCAAGGTGAATGCTATCAAAGCTGCCGGTATTGGCGGTCTGACGGCTACGGCGACCAACTCGCAGGCGGCAACGTTCTCCGCGATTGGTACCGACGGAGTCAACGACGTGACTTACAACCTGACCATTAACGGCGAGGCCATCTTCACGAACTTCGTGCTGGATGCGGCTTCAGCTGACACACTGACGGCTTCCGATGTGGCGGCGCAGATTAACCTGCAGTCGACTCAGACGGGGGTTTCTGCCTCGGTATCGGGCACCACTTTGACGCTGCTGGCAAGCGACGGTCGTAACATTCTGATCGATTCCCAGAGCATCGCAGGTACGGGTGCGACGGGTACCGGTGTGGGCCAGACGGTCGGCAGTAACCTCTACGGCAGTATCACGCTGAGCGCCGCTGAGAACATCACGGTGGACGACACGGGTAACCTGGTTGGCTTTGGTGCCGGTCCGCAGTCGATTGCCGTTGACAGCAGTACGGTGGCCCAGGCTGACGTGCTGACGGTTGCCGGTGCGGAGAACACCATCCAGCGCGTAGACGCAGCGCTGACCACGGTGTCAGACCTTCGCAGTGTTCTGGGTTCTATCCAGAGCCGCTTCGAGTCAACCATTTCGAACCTGACAACGGTTACCGAAAACTTGCAGGCTGCGCGCAGCCGAATAGTGGATGCTGACTTTGCCGCTGAAACTGCTGCCCTTACCAAGGCGCAGATTCTGCAGCAGGCCGGTATCGCGGTTCTGGCGCAGGCCAACGCTGCACCGCAGGTGGTGCTGGGGCTGCTCCAGTAAGCTGACGCTTAAACGGGTTGCGGCCGGCCCACGGGGGTCGGCCGCTCTACCCGCAAAGCGGCGATCTGATCAGATACGGATTGCGAGCGAACAAGATGGATGCCCTTACTTTAAATGCGCAGATTCAGGTGGCAGCGCCCAAGCCCAAGGGTTTGGCGCAGCCTGCCGTTGCGCCCGCAGAAAGCGGCAAGGTAGTTCCGGGCAGTGGCAAAGCACCGCCGCCCAAAGCACCGGAAATCGATATTCCGGAAATCGACATTCAACAGGCTGTGGCCCAGATCCAGGATTTCATCGCCAGCAGCGAGCGTGATCTCTCGTTTCGGGTGGATGATGCGACAGGCCGCACAGTAGTTAGCGTTTACGGTGGCAGCGGAGAGCTGATTCGTCAGTATCCGTCAGAAGAAATACTAAAAATAGCCGCGACTTTGCAGGAACAGGGACTGAATCTCATCGATCAATCTGTCTGATGGCACAGATCTTGCTTTGCCTGATGATGATGAGTAAGAGTGTGATGAGCCCCGAAATGCATCAAACGGTTTCCCTTGTTTCGCCCATAGCCGAACTTCCGGCTGCTTGCGTGTCCCCATGGTAAGCGCGCCCGGTATCGGATCCGGTCTGGATATCAATGGTTTGGTTCAGCAGCTGGTTGCTGCCGAACGGCAACCGGTTGCCAACCGCATTAATCTGGCTGAAGCGCGCACCAACAGCGAGTTGTCCGCGTTGGGCAAACTGAAAAGTGCGATCAGCTCTTTTCAGAGTGCGTTAGAAGCGCTTAAGGATATCGATAACTTCCAAAAACGCACGGTCAGTCAGGATAACGATGAACTGATCGCCGTGACTGCGGACTCCAGTGCAGTCAAAGGCAGCTACGATATTGAAGTAATACTCCTGGCCAGCGCTCACAAATTGGCGTCCCTGCCATACCCGGACACCGTTACTCCGATTGGTACCGGCACGCTGACCATCACGGTCGACGGAGCGGCGATGGCCGTCAATATTGTTGATGGTGCAAACACGCTTGAGGATATTCGCGACGCCATAAACGATTCGCCCGACAACCCGGGCGTTCAGGCCACGGTTATTACCTCCGATGACGGTTCGCGCTTGGTGGTAAGTGCGGCCGCAACTGGCTTAAGCAATCAGATTACGATTTCCAGCAGCGGCGGTGATGGCATGCTGGCGGCGTTTGAATATGACCCGCTGTCAGGCACCAACCCGATGACCGAGAAAGAGACGGCCAGTAATTCCGTGGCGTTGATCGACGGTTTTGCGGTTACCACTTCTGGAAACAGCATTGACGGGGCGATTGAAGGGCTTTCGATTTCGTTGCTGGCCGCCGAGGTCGGCACCAAAACTAATGTGACGATTGGCTTCGATGACAGCGCTGCCAACGCGGCCCTGTCGACATTTGTTAATGCCTACAACGGGCTTGCCAAAACTATCGACGAAGTCACCGCCTACGATGCCGAAACCGGCGTAGCCGGCGCGCTGCTGGGCGATTCAATCGTGCGCGATCTAAAAGATTCACTGCGCCGCGAACTGAATTCAGTGGTGTCTATAGACAGCTCACCGTTTTCTATGCTGATTGATATTGGCATCAGCAGTGATTTGAACGGCAAACTGGAAATTGATTCAGCCAAGTCAGCCGAAGCCATCAAGCTGGACTTCGATGCCGTAGGACAATTGTTCGCCGACGAGACCAACGGTATTGCGGTGCGCCTGGATGCATTCATTGCCGGCATGCTGGAAGACAGCGGCACCATCGGCCAGCGCGAAGAACGGCTGGGCGGTCGTCTGGAAGACCTGACCGAACAGCGTGAGCGGCTTGATGACCGGATGCTTAGAGTCGAAGATCGTTATTTCAAGCAATTTCAGGCTCTGGACACGTTGCTGGCTCAGTTTCAGTCAACCAGCTCTTTTCTGACCAGCCAGTTGGCAAATCTACCCACACCACGGGCAAATACTAACTCATGAGCAAAACACAAAACCCATTGGGACACTACTCGACTGTCAATGCCTACGGTGCAGCGGAAGCGGACAACAGCCTGGATTTGATTCTCAGCATGATGCGCGGTGCGCAGGATCGTATCGCCAGCGCGCGCGGGCATATGGAAAGAAAAGAGACCCAGAAAAAGGGTGAGCACATTCGCAAAGCGATCGCACTCATTGACGGTTTACGCGGGTCGCTGAATATGGATGCTGGTGGCGAGATAGCCACCAATCTCGATGCGCTGTATGACTACATGAACCGGCGGTTAGCCGAAGCCAATGCGCTGAACGATGTGGCCGTGCTTAACGAAGTGTCTGCGTTGTTGGCAGAAATACGCGATGCCTGGGAGCAGGTGATGCGGCAGGCGGCTGCAACGAACCCGGCCTGACCAAATTGATGACAACCCTGGACAACATTATTGATCTGACTGTGCGCGTAGAAGATTGCGTTGATGCAGGTGACTGGGTCGAGGCAGCCGCGCTGGATGTGCAGCGGGTCGAGGTGATTGCGCAGTACCTGAATGAAGTCGGCGACGGCCCGGGGCGCGCGGCCGCTGCTCAACTGCTGCGCGAGTTGCTGGCGCGCAATGAGCTGGCGATGCGCAAAGTACAGGTGATGCGGGAGCTGATTGTCGAAAAGACCACCCAGTTGCGGGCATCCGAAGCAGCACTCAAGGCCTATGTCAGCCATTCGGCCGCCAATCAGGCCGGGTTGGGGTAGCCCAAAACGGCGATAGCGCGCCAAATTCCTGACAGATTGGGCGGGTTACCAATATTCTGTCGCTGCGCTGCCGCCAACAGACTGGCGCGGCCCCGCTGAAACCGCGGCCCTTGTGGTAAGGGGCCTCTGGCACGTTTCTTGCTTCCAGACTCTTGAGTCCGAACCTCAAGAGCGCTCATGGATAGAGACGTTTCGCCCGAGCAAGACCTGAAAGCACTGAAGCAGGCTTTCGATATCTTTAACCAGGTATCGGGCCAGCTCGGTAGTTCGTGGCGCGACCTTGAGCTGCAGGTCAGCCGCTTGCAGGAACAACTGGAGACCGCGCGTGACGAGCGGCGTCTGGAGGCCGAGCGCAACGAACGGCTGGTCAGGCGTCTTGGCACAGTGCTGGAAACCTTGCCCGGCGGGCTGGTCGTGCTGGACGACCAAAATCGCGTTAACGAAGTCAACAGTGTCGCGCGCGTAATGTTTGGTGAGCCCCTCGAAGGCATGGCCTGGGCTGAAGTTGCTGAACGTTGCTTTACCGGGCGCAGCAGCGGCCAGGGCGATTTTCTGCTGGCCGACGGTCGCCGCTTATCCCTCGCGCAGCGCAGCCTGGACGCGGACAAAGACGGTGCCTCGGCACCCGGGCGCATATTGCTGTTCAGTGATATCACCGAGCAACGCAAAATAGAAAACCTGTTTGAGCGGCATCGGCGGCTGGCATCCATGGGTGAGATGGCCGCAGCGCTGGCGCACCAGGTGCGCACACCGTTGTCGTCCGCGCTGTTATATGCCTCCAACGCGACGCGCGCTGATCTTACCGATGCCTATCGCATGGGGCTGCTCGACAAGTCCATCGTCTGTTTGCGTGATCTTGAGCAGCTCGTGAGCGATATGCTGAGTTTTGCGCGCGGTGCGAGTTACGTGGACGCCAGCTTTACCCTGGATCAGCTCCTTGCGGCGGTGGGCACATCGGTCGGTCCGGTGCTGGGCGACAAGCAGTCAATGACCATTGCGACAGCGCCGCGTGCGTTAACCCTGAACGGCAACCGCGAGGCACTCGCCGGCGCGGTGATAAATCTGGTCCGTAACGCGCTGCAGGCGGCGGGCGATCAGGCGCATGTGACGGTGAGCGCCAGCGTGGAAGGCAACGCGGTGCGCATCAGCGTTAGCGACAACGGCCCGGGCGTTGCCCAGGAGCAAGTGGAAAAAATCTTCGAGCCGTTTGTAAGCCTGCGTTCGGACGGCACCGGCCTGGGACTGGCCGTGGTGCGTTCGGTTGCCAAAGCGCATGGCGGCGACGTGAGTCTCGCGGCGAACAGCGCTGAGGGTGCAACGTTTGTGCTGACACTGCCTTTGCAACGGGCGGCCGACGGCGACGGGGCGAGTTCTGCCAGCCCGGTCAGTAATCTTCAGCAGCGTACGGAAGCCACCAAGGGAGAGGCGGCATGACCCGACAAACCGTATTGCTGGTGGAAGACGACACCAACCTGCGGCAGGCACTCGCAGAGACGCTGACCCTGGCGGATTACGATGTGTTGACTGCCGTGGACGGTTCGACCGCGCTGGCCGCGATGGAGCGGGCGCCGGTATCGGCAGTGGTTACCGACTATCAGATGCAACCCATGGACGGTTGCGAGTTGCTGGGCAGAATTCGCGATGAGCGGCCGGATTTGCCGGTGTTGCTGATGACCGCACACGGCACTGTCGAGCACGCCGTGGAGGCCATGATGGCCGGCGCCTCCGACTACATCGTCAAACCTTTTGATGCACAGGCATTGAGCGAAAAGCTGCGCAAAATAATGCCGCCGTTGCGGGTGGAAGGCGGCATGGTGGCCGAGGATCCTGTCTCGCGGCAGTTACTGCAGATGGTGGACAAGCTGGCGGCCAGCGATGCGACGGTATTGCTGGCCGGCGAAAGCGGGGTTGGCAAAGAGGTTTTTGCACGCTATATCCATGAGCACTCGAACCGTGCGGCCGGGCCCTTTGTTGCAATTAACTGTGCAGCGATACCCGAGAACATGCTGGAAGCGATGTTGTTCGGGCACGAAAAAGGCGCATTCACTGGCGCACACGCCAGTCGCCCGGGGAAATTTGAGCAGGCGCAGGGCGGCACATTGCTGCTCGACGAAATATCTGAAATGGCGCTCGATTTGCAGGCCAAGCTGTTGCGCGTTTTGCAGGAAAAGGAAGTGGAGCGTATTGGCGGGCAGGGTGCCATCCCCCTGAATGTGCGCATCGTAGCAACCACTAACCGGGATTTGCACGCCCATGTCAGCAACGGCAAATTCCGTGAGGATCTGTACTACCGTTTGAGCGTGTTTCCGCTGAAATTGCCGCCGCTGCGCGAGCGCCGTGGGGATATCGTGCCATTGGCAGAACTGTTTCTTAACGACGCCTGTGCGGGCAAGCGACCGGCCCCCCGCATCAGCGATGCGGCACGGGCCAGTCTGCGTGCTTACAACTTTCCCGGGAACGTGCGCGAACTGCAAAACCTGATGCAACGCGCGGTCATTTTATGCGGCGGACATTGTATAGACGACCACGATCTGCATTTTGAGGCGCCGTTCGTCCGACCAACCGGCGCAGAGGTTGCAGTGTCTGCCGCACGAGGTGCACAGGATGTTCGAGAAAAACCTGCAGGACGGCCTGCAGACGGCGGAAGGCCAGATGATCATTGAGGCGTTGCGAGCGGTGGACGGCAACCGCAAACGCGCCGCCGAGGATCTGGGCATCAGTCCCCGCACATTGCGTTACAAGTTGGCGCGCCTGCGCGATGCCGGCTACGAGATTCCCGGCCGGGTCGGTTAGCGACAAGAACGGTTATCGAGAAATTGATAAGAGAAGTTGATTTATGAGCAGTCCCGAAATTAACAGCGTATTGGCACAAATGAGAGTTCTGTCTCAGGACCTGCATGCTACCGATCTGTCGCCGGCACAACCGCAGGCGACGAATGGGCCGGGTTTTTCTCAGGCCATGCAGGAGGCCCTTGCAAGCGTGAATACGCAACAGTCGCAGGCCGCCGATTTGGTGAATCGGTTTGAGACCGGTGTCGGAGATACCAGTGTGGCGGAAGTCATGGTGGCAATGCAGAAGGCCAGTGTTTCGTTTCAGGCGATGACGGAAGTGCGGAATCGTCTCGTGGAAGCGTACCGCGAAATCATGAGCATGCCTCTGTAGTGGGTGAGCACGAATAATGGCAACTAACCAGAGTCCCATGGCCAGTCTTGGCAACATACTTGGCAGCCGACAGATGATGTTGTTGTTTGGTTTGTCGCTGAGTATCGCCATTGGCGTAACGGCGGCATTCTGGTTGCGTGAGCCCAGTTACGAATTGCTCTACAGCAATTTGTCGGATCGCGATGCCGGCGCGGTGATGGATGCACTGCGGGCGGAAAATACCCCTTATCGCCTTAAAAACGGCGCGCTGATGGTGCCGTCCAAGGATGTCTATGCGGCTCGCCTGCGGCTGTCGTCACAGGGATTGCCGCGCGGCACGGGCTTCGGGCTAGAGGTTATCGAAGGCGAAAGCAGCTTTTCCACAAGCCAGTTCATGGAAAATGCCCGCTACCATCACGCCCTCGAAACAGAGCTGGGGAGAACCATCAGTTACCTGCAACCGGTGCAAAGCGCACGCGTGCATCTGGCTTTGCCAAAGCCCACGGTGTTTCTGCGTAAAAGCAACAAGCCCAGCGCCTCGGTTTTTCTGGATTTGTTTCCAGGCCGCGTGCTGGAAGCGCCGCAGGTTAATTCCATTGTGCATTTGGTCGCTTCGAGCATCCCCGAGTTGGAAGCGTCGCATGTCACGGTTGTGGATCAGCGTGGCACATTACTCAATTCGCCGGATGCGGACGACACTGCCGCTCTGAGCAGCCGGGAGTTCGCATACGTCGAGCGCGTTCAGAGTGCCTATCAGGAGCGCATAGTGAACTTGCTTACGCCGATGATGGGGCCGGGGCGCGTCAAGGCAACGGTGAACGCTGATATCGACTTTACGGTGCGAGAAGAAACCCGGGAGTTATACGATCCGGCCAATACGGTGGTGCGCAGTGAACAGGTGAGTGAGGATACGCAGCGCGGCGGTGCTAACCCGGGCCAGGGGATTCCCGGTGCGCTGAGCAATCAGCCGCCCGTCACACCGGCGCAGGATGCGGCGGGCGGGGCGGCAGCGGAGGCCAACGGTCAGGCCAGCACCCCAACTCGTGTGTCGGTACAAAGTACCCGCAATTTCGAAGTTGATCGTCAACTCAGTCATACCAAAGAGCCGGCTAACAGTCTGCGGCGATTGTCCGTTGCAGTGCTGATTGATGACATCAGCGATGTGGATGAAAAGGGCAAGCCGCTAACCCGACCGCTTGAAGAATCGGAGTTGACGGAAGTCGAAAATCTGGTGCGCGGAGCGGTCGGATTTAGTGAAGCACGCGGCGACACTATCAGTATCACGAACGTGTCGTTTTACGAAGGTCCGGCAGTCGCACCGCCGGAGGCGCCCGGTTTTATGAGTCAGCCGCTGGTGCGCGACATCGTTACCCAGTTGCCGGCCGTCGCGCTTCTGCTGGTGGTGGCTTTGGGCGTCATCAGGCCGATAGTGATTGCGTTGAGCAAAGGCGGGGGTGCTGTTGGCCTGGCTTCAGCATCTGGCGGTAAGTCACTGCCACCGGGCGTCGGGGGAGCGCCGGCGGCCGATGCGGCTCCGGCACCGCTGACCTTCGACGACAAAGTCAACGTGGCTAAACAGTTGGCAAGCAAAGATCCGGAGCGTGTTGCGCAGGTGGTCCGCGCGTGGGTACAGGATAGCTAGGGCTGCGTAAATGAGCGGTGTTGAGCAGGCAGCAATTTTCCTCATGTCGCTTGGCGAGCAAGAGGCATCCGAAGTTCTGAAGCACATGTCAGTCGGTGAGGTGCAGCGACTGGGTAAGGCCATGGCTTCCATGAAAAAGATCACGCGCGATCAGGCCGACAGCGCGCTAAAAAGTTTTACCGATAATGTGGTTACCGATGCACCGCTGACCGGCGGCTCGCCCAAGTTTCTGCGCAAGTTGCTCACCAGCTCGCTGGGCGCTGATCGCGCCGAGCAAATGCTCGATCGGTTGATGGACAGCGCCGAGCGCGGTCTCGATTCGCTGCAGCTCATGAACGCCAAAGAAATCGCGGACGTGATCTACACCGAGCATCCGCAGGTTGTGGCGATTGTTCTGGCCGGGCTGGAGCCGGAAAAATCTGCTGAAGTGCTCGCGCTTATGCCCAGATCTCGCAGCACCGACATAGTGAGGCGGATTGCCTTACTTAAAGAGGTGCCCCACGACTCCATCGAAGAGCTCGACAATCTGCTGCAGCAGCGGGTCACTTCCAGCAGTGCGTCACGCGTGGCGCAAATGGGCGGCATTCGTTGTGTCGCAAGCATCATGAACGCGGTCGAAAAGTCGGTCGAGGAAAAAATATTCGAGCAGCTCGATCAGCAGGATGCGCCGCTTAGTCAGGAAATACAGGACAACATGTTTGTCTTCGAGAGCCTCGTGGATGTGGATGATCGCGGCATGCAGATGCTGGCCCGCGAAGTCACGACCGATCAACTGATCGTTGCGCTTAAGGGTGCCGATGAGGCGTTGCAGAACAAGTTTTTCAGCAACATGTCGAAACGTGCGGGCGAAATGCTCAAGTCAGATCTGGAGGCCAAAGGTCCGGTACGTCTGGCCGAAGTGGAAGAAGCCCAGAAAGAGATTGTCAGCATTGCGCGCCGGCTGGCCGACGAAGGTACGCTGATTCTGGGTAACGACGCGAATGACTTCATCTAGTCGCATCATTCGCAGCGAGCTGGTCACCAGCGAAGTCGTCAACTGGAGCGCACCACAGGTCGAAGAACTAGTTCGGTCAGCTCCGCCGTCGCGCGAGGCACCTGCAATTAATCCGGCGCTGATTCGCGAACAGGCGCGTCAGGAGGGTTTCGAGCAGGGGCGAGCTGAAGGCATTGCGGCGGGCCGCGCGGAACTGGTTCAGCGTGCCGACGTGTTGCGGAAGGTCATGGAGAGCATGGCTCGTCCGTTGCAAGCGCTTGAGCATCAGTTTGAAGAAGAGGTGCTCAGCCTGATTACCACGATCGCGCGGCAGTTGGTGCGCCGGGAATTGCATCATGAGCCATCTCAGATTATCAGCATTATTCGCGAAGGCCTGGCTGCACTGCCGTCCGGTTCGGTGCGCGTGCGGGTGCGCTTGCATCCCGCCGATGCGGAAGTGGTGCGAGAGCTGCTGCAGGCAGATGAAGGCGGCCGTGCCTGGGAGATTGAAACTGACCCCCTTATGGAACAGGGGGGGTGTCAGATTGTTTCGGAGACCGCACAAATAGACGGTCGCCTGGATACGCGACTGAGTCGTCTGGTCGCCACCATGCTGGAGGATGAACGTGCTGCCCGCGAATGAGCAGCAGGTAGCCGAATTTGTTCTGAACCGACGGGCCCGCTGGACAGACAGGCTCAACCGCTTGCGCGAAAGCGTCAGTGATCCCGGCATTGTTGTTGAGGGAAAACTGGCGCGCGCGGCCGGGATGGCCCTTGAAGCGGTGGGTTGCGAGGTTGCTGTGGGCGGCCGTTGCATGATCGAGGGCCTTGACGGCGCTCAGGTAGAAGCCGAGGTGGTGGGTTTTGCGGGTGATCGCTTGTACCTGATGCCCACCGGCGAGCTTCGGGGCGTAAGCCCGAATGCACGCGTCATACCGGCGCGCACGGCATCGCAGGTCAAGGTCGGGCCGGAAATGCTGGGGCGCGTGGTTGATGGCGCCGGCAGGCCGCTCGACGGCCGCGGCCCGCTGTTATGCGACGATCCGGTCTCGCTTGAGGGTTCGGCCGTGAACCCGTTATCACGCGAGCCCATCAGCGAGCCGCTGGATGTGGGCGTTAGGGCGATCAACGCGTTGCTCACCGCCGGACGCGGGCAGCGACTGGGTCTGTTTGCCGGCAGCGGCATTGGCAAAAGCAGTTTGCTGGCCATGATGACGCGTTTTACCAATGCCGATGTCATTGTCGTCGGCCTGGTCGGTGAACGTGGCCGTGAAGTCAAAGAGTTTGTCGAAGACAATCTTGGCGAGGAGGGTTTGCGCCGGTCAGTGGTGGTCGCAACCCCCGCCGATTGTTCTCCGCTCATGCGGATACACGGAGCCTGGCTGGCAACCAGCGTGGCCGAGTATTTTCGCGATCAGGGTAAAGACGTATTGTTGTTGATGGATTCCCTGACGCGTTTTGCGCAGGCGCAACGCGAGATCGGTCTGGCGATCGGTGAACCACCTGCGACCAAGGGTTATCCCCCGTCTGTTTTCGCGCGCTTGCCACAGCTGGTGGAACGGGCCGGCGCAGGCGTCAGGGGTCAGGGTTCCATTACCGCTTTTTACACGGTGCTTGCCGAGGGTGATGACGAGCACGACCCTATTGTTGATGCCGCGCGTGCAATACTCGACGGCCATGTCATGCTGTCGCGGCGCATCGCCGAAGAGGGCATTTATCCGCCTATTGATATCGAGACATCCGTAAGTCGCTCAATGCCCCGCGTAACCAGTCCGCAGCACCAGGCCTGGGCGCAGGCGTTCCGCGAAACCTATTCATACTATGTACGACACAGGGATTTGATTACAGTAGGAGCCTATCAGTCCGGATCCGATCCGCGACTCGACAAGGCAATCGCTATGTGGCCGGCCATAGAGGATTTTCTCAGCCAGTCCATGCATGAGGATGTCGGGCTGCAGTCCAGTATTGATGAGCTTGCAGCGTTGGCTGCACAAATAACAAGAGGCAAGGATGCGTAAAAAAAGAAATCTTGATTCACTGGAGACACTTGCACACGGCAAGGAAAGCCGCTGGCGTCGGCATGTCTCTAGCCAGCTAAGCAAACTGCAGACTGAAGAACAGCGGTTATCGCAGCTGCATGAGTATGTTCAGGAGTACAACGCGCCGTTAACGGAACGACGCGGCAGTCAGAGCATCATGGCGATGCGCAGTCAGCGGCAATTCATGGATCGTCTGAAGGATGCAGTGAAGCGCCAGAGTCAGACCGTTGCGGAGAAGCGGGTGCTTGCTGAGCAGGGAATACAGCGCTGGAAGCACGAACGCTCGAAGCGATTGGCAATACAGAATTATTCGGCTCGCCAGCGCGAAGCCGAAGATCGACAGCGTGAGCGCCGCGATCAGGCCACACTGGACGAAGTCGGTCGCAACCTGTTTCTGGGGCGATATAAGTAGTTACGATCTGGCACATAACTTGCTTTGTATACCTTTGGTGAGCAAAGCAGCGGGATAACCGTGTCCGATCCATCAGCACAACCGGCCTTGTTACCGGGCGCTGCCGTGCAGGCAGGGTTCGCGGGCACGCGTGGCTTATCTGCCGCAAACGGTCCGCGACAGGCAGTGGGTGTCGAGACTGAAGGCGCTACCAGCCAAGGGTTTCAGGCGCATCTGCGGGCTTTGCTGCGGGGATCGGCCGCGGTCGATGCGCCGTCGGAGATTGCAGCAGCAGCGCTCTTGACGGCGCCGTTTGCCGTCACCCCGCCGCAGACTGTTGCTGTTACCGATGCCGATCCTGCGGCCGTGGCAGAAAACGCAGCGGCAAAGGCCCTGAATGCGGGCGGCAAAAACTTGCCGACACCCGGCAATGGTTTGCCGTTTTCGTCGGCGTTTCTGGCGAGGTCTGCAGGCTCAGGTGCCCTGGCTGCGGCCGCTGCTCCCGACGGTGTTGCGACCGTGTTGCGTCCCTCGCCCTCATCCACGGTGTCTTCCGACGGCGCTGACGTGGCCACAATACCGGCAGTTCAGAATGGTGGTGATGCAAAGGCGGTTGACGGCCGGGAAACCCGGTTGGGTCTGAAGCCTGAATGGCAGACGACCACTCTTGATCAACGCTATGCGGCCGAGTCTTTGTTGGCAGCGGTGCGTGGCAGTGCAAATCAGCAGGCGGCAGATCAGCCTTTGGGCTATGCCGGCGCAGGGCCATCCGGCACCGGCCTGGCAAGCTTGCCGCCCGTCGCAGCGGAGCGTATCAGTGAAGTCATGCGTCGGCTGAATCTGCAGCGTCCGGCTGCGCCTGGCTTGACGGCAGCAGCAACGGCAAATATCGACGGCGAAGCCAATATACAGAGCATCGCCGACTTTTTCGCCGGCAAGGGGGATACGCCGCGCAACCCTGCATTGGCAGACACGGTCGCCGCGCAATTCAGCCTGCACGCTCGGCCTGCCGATTTGATTCCGGCAACCGCGTCGCCAACCGTATCGGCCGAAAACGTGTTGCGTGATCTGCAGAATATGATGCCATTGCGGCCGCAAACGGGTGACGGGCCAAACGGCTGGTCAGCCGGTCTCGGGCAACGGTTGCTGATGATGGCCGAAAGCGGTGTAGAAGTGGCCCGGTTGCGCCTCAATCCTGCTCATTTGGGGCCGCTTGAAATTCATGTCAATGTGGAGGACGAGCGTGCCCAGGTGTGGTTCGGCGCTTCACACAGCGCAACCCGGGATGCGCTGGAAGCCGCGTTGCCCCGATTGCGCGAAATGTTTGCCGCACAAGGTCTTGAGCTGACACATGCGGATGTGAATGATCACGGCGGGCAACGCGAGGGTGCCCGTGCTGATCAGCACACCGATGCTCCCAGGTTGCTGGCCGCGACAATTGATCGCAGTCAGGCTCTTTCGGGTCCCGGCGACGGGGTCTCGGGCTGGGGTACTGATTCGGGCTCACTGGATATATACGTCTAGCCAATTAATTGACTCGCCAGCTGCAGCCAAGCCAAGCCTTTGGCAGCCGCGCTAAAGACGACCGGGCCGCTCATTTTAACTCATTGAAAAATAAGTATTAAAACCTGACTCCGCTGGTTGGCATGAGTCTTGCTAGATAAGTGGGAGATTTCTAGCTGGAACATCCGGAAGCAGAGCTATGGCAGAAGAAACTGAGGCCCCCGAGCAGGCCGCGGCCGCGAAATCAGGCGGTGGCATTGTCGGCAAGATCGTCAACGCAGTCGGCATCCTGGTGTTGGTCATCGCCGGCAATATCGCAACAAACATTATTGTGCGTGACTTCATGCCCGATTTGGCACCGGGCACGGCGCCCGCTGTGGTTGCGGATGACGCGGATGTTGACGCGGTTGCTGAGGAAGAGCCCAAGGGCCCGCCTATATACCTCGCGCTGGATCCGCCGCTGGTGGCCAGTATTGATGACGGTGAGTCGATCCGCTTTGTGCAAATCACCGTCGAGGTGATGTCGCGCAAACAGTCCGTTCTTGATGCAGTGGTCAACCATACGCCGGTGATCCGCAATAACCTTTTGATGTTGCTGGGGCGCAAGACCGTTCCCGAATTGGCCAGCAGCGATGGCAAGGAACAACTGCGTCAGGATGCCTTGCAGGAAGTGCAGTCAGTGCTGGAGACAATGGGGCCGCTGAAACCTGACGAGCCCATGGGTGAGCTTGAGGATTTGTATTTCACTTCCTTCGTCGTGCAGTGATTTTGAACTATTGGTTCTGAAACAGGTATGGAATCAGACGAGGTTCTGACAGGAGAAGAATCGGAAGCTTTGCGCGACAGCGCGGCAACCGATGACAGTTCGCCGTCGGCTGACGCCGGCGGCGTTCGTGCACTCGATCCTGATCATTGGGAGCGTGTATTCCGTGATCGCGCGCCGGCACTGGAATCCATCGCGGAGCGCATGGTCAGTCGTTTCCGGCTGTCCGGAAGAAAGTATTTTCGGCGGGCAGTGGAAGTCACTACCGAACCTCCCAAGGTGGTGCGCTGGGGCTATTACCTGCGCGGTCTGGCAATTCCGGCCAGTCTGCACGAGCTGGAGGTCCGGCCATTGGGATTGCGCGGGGTGGTCTCAACCAACTCGCAGTTTATTTTCACTCTGGTGGACTTTTTTTTCGGCGGTGATGGCAAGGCTGATCGCCCGCCGGATTTCGTCGAACACACAGCGATGGAAGAGCGCATGGTGCGACGCTTTATCGAGGTTCTGGTGAAGGATATGGAAGAGTCATGGCGACCGTTGGTGGATCTGGATTTCGTGCTCGGCAGATCAGAGAACAATCCGCTGTTTCTTTCCATTGCTGCAGATTCCGATTCGATGTCGATCACACCGTTTACGTTTCATGTTGCCGATCGTGAGTTAACGCTCGATATCGCATTGCCGTCAGCATTGATTGAACCGATGCAGCTGGTCGGCAAAGACTCCGGAAACGGCACCGGTAAAGCCGGCGTGTGGCGCAGTCATATACGCGAAGATGTGCAGGATGCCGAGGTCACGCTGCGGGCGGTGCTGGCGGAAACCGAGGTGAGTTTGAGGGACTTAACGATGGCCATGCCCGGTGATGTTATTCCCATCGAGAAACCCGGTGTGATCAGGTTGTTGGCAGGCGATCAGCCTGTTTTGGAAGGATCCTTCGGCATTATCAGGGACGTGAACGCAGTCAAGGTGACCAGTCAGGTCCGCCGGGACAGAGCAGGAGAACGCAATGGTTGAGTCCAATACAACGGACACGGGAACGGGCGATAAACCGGCAGCAGCAGGGCAGGAGGGCAAGGGCTTTAAGGCGCCGGCCTTCGAGGAGTTGCCGGCAGACGCTGCTTCCAAGGGTCGTTCAACAGAGCCGGACATAGACGTCATTCTGGACGTGCCGGTGACGCTGTCGCTGGAAGTCGGGCGGGCCAAGATGAGTGTAGGCGATTTGCTGCGGCTGAATCAGGGCGCTGTAGTGGAGTTGGATCGCAAAGCGGGTGACCCGCTGGATGTGCTGGTTAACGGTGCGCTGGTGGCGCGCGGCGAAATTGTTGTGGTGAACGACAAATTTGGTATTCGCCTGACTGAAGTTGTTTCGCAGACAAAGAAAGGTAAGGCGCTTGCCTGACGAGATGATGCGTGCGCCGACTGCTGCCAGGATGCTTCCCTTGCTGGTTATCGCAACCGGATTATGGGCGGGGTTGTGCCTGGGTGAAGAACTCCCGGCGCAGAGCGGTGACGAAAACCCGCAACTGAATCCGGTTGTTGAAACAGCGCAGCCTGCAGCGCCTGTCACCGCTATCGTTCCAGGGAGTGAGCTTGACAGCATGACTGCTCCATTGCTGCGCATGGTATTGAGCCTGGCGCTGGTGTTGGGGCTGGTGGCTGCCTTCGCCTGGCTGGCGAAGCGGTTTCGGGGCGGGCAGATGCAGGGCGGTTTGATACAGATTGTGAGCGGTCTGTCGCTCGGGCCAAAAGATCGTGTGGTGTTGTTGCGAGTGGGTCACGAGGAAGTGCTCGTGGGGTTGAGTCCGTCGGGCATGCGCGCGCTGCATGTCATGGACAAACCGGCATCGGCTGCCGGCTTTTCGTTGAGCATGGCTGCGCAGAATAAACCGGCTTCAAAGCCGGCCGGGTCTGACAAGGCCGCACTGGAATAGTTCTGATGAAATACTTCGCATGGATCGCGTTGTTGTTGGTGGTGGGGGACGCTGCGTTTGCGCAGCAAACCGGCATACCCGCCATTTCCATACTTGAGGAAGCTAATGGCGGGCGTACCTGGTCGGTGAGCCTGCAGATTCTGCTCATCATGACGGCCTTGACGTTGCTGCCCTCGCTGGTGCTCGCAACAACGTCTTTTACGCGCATCATTATTGTGCTCGCCATTTTGCGTCAGGCCCTCGGTATGCCCCAGACACCGCCTAATAATGTGCTGGTGGGTCTGGCTCTGTTTCTGAGCCTCTTCATCATGAGCCCGGTGCTGACGCAGGTGTATGACGATGCAGTCGGTCCATACATGGAAGGGGTGATGGAGATCGATCAGGCTGCCATGAACGCACAAAAGCCCATGCGTGAGTTCATGCTCGGCCAAACCCGCGAGCCGGATATTGCGATGTTTTCCGGGCTCGCCGGTTACGAGGGCTTTGAATCCGCAGAAGACATACCGCTGACCGTGCTGATGCCGAGTTTTTTGACCAGTGAGCTGAAGACCGCTTTCCAGATTGGCTTTCTGACTTTTATACCGTTTTTGATTATCGATCTGGTGGTATCGAGCGTGCTGATGTCCATGGGCATGATGATGTTGTCGCCCATGCTGATATCGCTGCCATTCAAGATCATGTTGTTTGTGCTGGTCGATGGCTGGACCCTGCTAATGGGTACGCTCGCCTCCAGTTTTTCAATTCTTTGAATCCGTTTGTCGGATTTATTTGCTGTATCTCGGGAGCTTAAGCGATGACACCTGAAACCGTTCTGACCGTTGCGCGTGAATCACTCACGGTGGCTACCTTGCTCGCGGCGCCGTTATTGCTGAGTGCGCTGGCCACCGGCGTGTTTATTGGTGTGCTGCAAGCCGCCACGCAGATCAATGAAATGACGTTGAGTTTTATTCCGAAGTTGCTGGTGTTGGTGATCACGCTCGTAGTAGCCGGGCCCTGGATGCTGCAACTCATTACCAAGTACACCCAGGCTTTGTTTACCGCGATACCCGGGATGGTGGGCTGAGCTAGCGGGTATGGCAACGCTACCGGAACTCGCCGACCTGATCATGACCGTTATGTGGGGCATGCTCCGCGTGACGGGAGTGGCATTGATTGCGCCGGTTCTCGGCTCGGTGATGGTGCCGGTGCGTATTCGGGTTCTGATTGGAGTCGCGCTGGCCATCGCCATGATCCCGCTGTTAGGCGAATTGCCGCAGTACTCGCCGCTGAGTGTGATGGGTATATTCACAGTGGTGCGCGAGATCGGTATTGGCATGGCCATGGGTTTCGTTCTGCGGCTGGCAATTGATGCGGCGCTGATCGCGGGGCAAGTGGTGTCCATGGGCATGGGCCTGGCGTTCGCTACGGTGGTTGATCCGAACAGCGGTGGTGTGCCGCTGCTGGGTCGTTTCTATGTCGTTATTGCAACCTTGTTGTTGCTGGCAACCAATGCACACCTGATGCTCATCGAAGTACTGGGTTCCAGTTACAGCTACATGCCCATCGGGGCATCGAATTTTGGTATACCCGGCGTTGCGGCTATCGCGGGTTTTGGTTCCGTCATGTTTGCGGGGGCTATACAACTGGCGTTGCCGTCTGTTATCGCCATTCTTATGGTGAACATATCGTTCGGCGTGATCAGCCGTGCTGCACCGACGCTGAATTTGTTTGCGGTTGGGTTCCCGGTTGCCATCTTGATGGGTTTTGTCGTGCTGGTGCTCAGCATTTCAAATCAGGGGCTGTTTTGGGAAGGACAAACCAATCAGGCATTCGACATGTTGGGCAAGCTGTTGGGTGCAAACTAGGTCATGGCCGAACAGCAGTTTCAGGAACGCACCGAACAGGCAACACCGAAGCGCAAGGAAGAGGCGCGTCGCAAGGGTCAGGTTGCCCGGTCCCGCGAGTTGAATATGGCGGCCGTGATGATTGGCGGGGCTGTGGTCACATTTATTTCCGGGCCGTCGGTTGCCGGGGCCATGATTGCCCTAATGCGTAACGGCCTGACGCTGAGCCCGGAGCAAATCGAAAGGCCGGCCGCGCTGGTCGCCGCGCTGTCCGAATCCGTGTGGAGCGCTTTAATTGCATTGGCGCCGATGCTGGTCACGCTGATGGTTGCGGCGATTGCCGGCGGCATTGCCATTGGTGGCTGGGCTTTTAGTGCGCAGTCCTTGCAGCCCAAGCTGAGCAAGCTTGACCCCATCAAAGGATTGAAGCGAGTGTTCGGCCTGAAAGGGCTCGTCGAAGTTGCCAAGGCTATAGGCAAAGCGGGCGTCGTCGGGCTGGCCGCATTCGCGGTTCTTTATACGGCTGCTGGCGACATCCTCGCACTTAGTATTGTGCCGTTTAGTCAGGCTGTTGCTGAATCCAGCACCTTGATGATCACTGTATTCCTGGCCGGGTGTCTGTCATTGCTGGTAATCGCGGCCTTTGATGTGCCGTTCCAGCTCTGGAATCATGCCAAGGAACTGCGGATGACCCGCAAGGAAGTGCAGGACGAGCTGAAAGAAACTGAAGGTCGTCCTGAGGTTCGCAACAAAATTCGCGCCTTGCAGCAAGAAGTGGCCAATCGTCGAATGTTGCGCGATGTTCCCGATGCCGACGTCATTATCACCAACCCGACCCACTTTTCGGTGGCTATTCGATACGACGAGGGGAACATGAATGCCCCTGTGGTTGTGGCAAAGGGTGTGGATCATATGGCGGCAAAGATTCGCGAGATCGGCGAGTTGCACAAAGTGACAATTTTTGAAGCGCCGCCGCTGGCGCGGGCAATTTTCTGGACCACGGAAGTAGGCCAGGCCATCCCTGAGAAGCTTTACGTCGCTGTTGCGCAGGTGCTGACCTATGTATTGCGGCTCAAAGCCTATAACAACGGTGTTGCAGGCTACCCCGACAGGCCTCAGGTGAAGGTATCGGATGATTTCCCGACCGACCTGAACGGGCGCTTTGCGGGGCGGCAGGTCGACGAAGGCGAGATGGAATAGTTAAGTGAACGCGATCGCAACCAGAATTTCGGCATTCGCGCGTTCGGGCATCGCACTCCCCGTCGGACTGCTGGCCATGTTGTCCATGATTGTGCTGCCGCTGCCGGCCATCATGCTGGACGCATTGTTTACCTTTAACATATGCATATCGCTGGTTGTCATTCTTGCCGTCATCTACGTGTTGAGGCCGCTGGATCTTGCGGCGTTCCCCACCATTCTGTTGATCGCCACCTTGTTGCGATTGGCCCTGAACGTGGCCTCCACCCGAATCGTGCTGCTGGAAGGTCATACCGGAACCGATGCGGCCGGAAAGGTGATCGAGGCCTTCGGTGAATTTGTCATCGGTGGCAATTACGCGGTGGGCCTGGTGGTTTTCGCGATTCTGGTGATTATCAACTTCGTGGTGGTAACCAAGGGCGCCGGCCGCGTGTCGGAAGTGAGCGCTCGCTTTACGTTGGATGCCATGCCCGGCAAGCAAATGGCAATTGATGCCGACCTGAACGCGGGCATTATCAGCCAGGCCGAGGCAATTGAAAGACGCAATGAAATCCGCACCGAGGCGGATTTCTACGGTTCCATGGACGGTGCCAGCAAATTCGTTAAAGGCGATGCCGTCGCAGGTATTCTGATTCTATTTATTAACCTGCTGGGCGGTATTGTTATCGGCGTGGCCCAGCACGATCTGGATTTTTCGACGGCTGCTGAAACTTACGCGTTACTGACCATCGGTGACGGACTGGTTGCACAGATTCCGTCATTGTTGCTGGCGACCTCCGTGGCCGTGATCGTAACCCGTATGTCGAAGTCGGAAGATATGGGCGCGCAGCTTGCGTCACAATTGCTTGGCGACAAACGGGTACTGCGGGTTGCAGCGGGAATCCTCGCGGTGCTGGGGCTGATCCCCGGTATGCCGAATATGGCCTTTTTGCTGATGGCCGCGGTGTGCGCCACAGTTGCCTGGTTTGCATCGCGTGAGGTGCCTGACGATGACGCACAGGAGCGGCAGGATGAAATGCCGGATCCGTCCGCTGCTGCCAAGCCTCGTGAGTTGAGTTGGGACGACGTGGGTGAAGCAGACGTTATTGCGCTCGATGTCGGCTATCGGCTGATCCCACTGGTTGATCAGGAACAAAACGGCGAGTTAATGCGGCGTATCAAGGGTGTGCGCAAACGCCTCTCTGCGGAACTCGGCTTTCTGGTGCCTCCCGTGCGTATTCGTGATGACCTTGATCTGAGTGCCAATGGCTATCGCATCAGTTTGAACGGGTCTGCACTGGCTACCGGTGAAGTAGTGCTCGATCGTGAATTGGCCATCAATCCGGGGCACATTGATCAGCGTGTTGAAGGGTTGCCAACAAAAGAGCCGGCGTTCGGGCTTGACGCGGTCTGGATCGATCCACTGCAGCACGATACGGCTCAGTCCATGGGCTATACCGTGGTCGACGTTTCTACGGTAGTCGCCACACACCTGAGCAAAGTATTGCAAGACAATGCGCAGGAGCTGTTTGGCCATCAGGAAGCCCAAGAGATGCTGGATCGTCTCGGGCAGCATTCGCCTAAATTGGTCGAAGAACTGGTGCCCAAGACTTTGCCGCTCAGTGTCATTGTCCGGGTGATGCAGGATTTGCTGCGCGATCAGGTGCCGGTCAGCAACATGCGAGCGATCTGCCAGGCACTCGCCGAGCACGGCCGCAGCACCCAGGATCCTGATGCATTGGTTGCCGCTGTGCGGGTCGCGCTGGGACGCACCCTGGTGCAGCGAGCAAGTCCCGATGCAGGCGAGCTGCCGGTGATCACGCTGGATCCTCAGCTCGAGCAGATTCTTAAAGAAGCCGTGACCGGTGGCGATGATGCAGGCATTGAGCCGGGGCTGGCGGAGCAGGTGCAGAGGCGACTGGCAGAAACTGCCCAGAAGCAGGAGATCGCAGGCGAGCCTGCGGTATTGCTGGTGTCGCCGGCCCTGCGTCCGTGGCTGTCGCGGTTTTTGCGCTTTGCCGTGCCGAATTTGAAAGTCCTTGCTTACAACGAAGTGCCCGACAGTAAGCGGGTGAAGCTAGTTGCCGCAGTCGGCGCCTGATGAACATCCGGTGTCGGGAGTATTGAGGAAGCAGTTATGAACATCAGACGATTTGAAGCTCAGGATATGCGTCATGCCATGAACCTGATTCGTGCAGAATTGGGTGAAGATGCGGTTATTCTTGAATCCGCCAGAACCGCCGACGGTATAGAGGTAACGGCCGCTATCGACTTTGATCCGGCACTTTATATAAAACCTGAACAACCGCGTTCCGATTTGTTTCCACCGACGACAGCCAACAGGCGCTCTGAAGGTGCAAGCAGCGAACGGCTGCGATTGGACATGGAGGGCATGGAGGGCATGGAGCGTCCCATCAGCAGCTACGAAGCGGCAGCGGCCGGAACGGTGGGTGCCGGCAATCGCCGCGGTACGGCCAGCAATCTGCCGCCCGAGGCTCACGCCGTGTTTACGCCCGAAGACGATTCCGTGCGTTGCATGCTGGAGGCCAGGTTGTCACGTCTGATCTGGGATGACATGCGCAGCCGCAACCCGGTTGCCGCGAACATCATGCGCAATCTCAGTCGCCTGGGTTTGACGCCCGATGTCGTGGAGCAGGTGATGGCCCGTGCGGGCGACGTCAGCAAACTGGAAAACAGCTGGTCAGGGCCGCTGAAATGGCTGAAAGAAAGTATTCCGGTCACGCCTTCTGACCTGGTAATGCACGGCGGCATGTTTGCCGTGGCAGGGCCGACCGGTGTTGGCAAGACCACCACCATTGCGAAGCTGGCAGCACGGTATGCATTGCGCAACGGCATCAAGGATATCGCGTTGGTCAGTGCCGACAATTATCGTATTGGCGCACGCGAGCAGCTGGAAACCTTCGCACGAATTATCAATGTGCCGGTATACAGTGTGCCCGACGCGGCGAAACTCGACGATACGCTGGCCGGCCTCGAGAACAAAAGGCTGGTATTGATTGATACTGCGGGGATGGGCCAGCGTGATGAACGCATGGCCGATCAATTGCTGAGTCTGCGCAGAGCCGCCGCCGATATCTCCCTGCTGTTGGCATTGCCTGCCAATGCACAAACGGAAACGAATCAGGAAATCATTGACGTGTTTGCCGTTGCGAAGCCGGAAGCAGCCATCCTGACCAAGGTGGACGAAGCCACGTCGCTCGGGGGTGCACTGTCCGCGCTGATTCGCGCCGACTTGCCGTTGGCATACATTTGCGACGGCCAGCGAGTGCCGGAAGACCTGCATCTGGCGGTGCAGAGCGTGGGGTGGCTGGTAAAGCAGGCTATGGATTGCATGCGCGACCATGCCGCCCGCCTCGGCAAGGACGAGATGGCACAACGTTTTGCAAAGGTGGCCGTGAATGCTTGATGTCGGAAAGCAACGTGCCGATCAGGCGCAGGGGCTGCGTAGTCTGGCCACCCGACGCCCGGTGAAAGTCATTGCCGTGAGCGGCGGCAAGGGCGGGGTCGGCAAAACCAACGTTTGCGCAAATCTCGCGGTGGCCCTGGCAGCCATGGGGCGACGGGTCATGGTGCTGGATGCTGATCTGGGGCTGGCCAACATTGATGTTTTGTACGGTTTGCAGCCGCGCGCGACGCTGGCTGATGTTGTGCGCGGCGACTGCGCTCTGGAAGACATTATTCTGACTGGCCCGCATGGCGTGCGTGTCGTTCCCGGCGCCTCCGGCCTGACGGAGATGGCGGAACTGGATGCGGCTGCGCTGGCGGGCATTGTTCACAGCTTTAGCGATATACATGACGACCTTGACGTTTTGTTGATTGATACCGCGCCTGGCATTGCTGCTGACGTGCTGCGATTTTCCGAAGCGGCGCACGAAGTACTGGTGGTTGTGCGTGACGAGCCCACTTCTATTACGGACGCTTACGCGGTGGTGAAGGTGCTGAGCTGCGAACGTGACGTGCAGCGTTTCCGCATCGTAACCAATATGACGCGCGGTTCGGGTGATGGTGTGGCCCTTTATAACAAGCTGTCGCGGGTTACGGATCGGTTCTTGAACGTGTCGTTGCATCATACCGGCAGCATTCCGTACGACGAGCGCGTCGGCCGCGCTGTGCAGATGCAGAAGCCGTTTATGACAGCGTATCCGGCCAGTATGGCGGCGCTGTCTATGCGCAAGCTGGCGGAGCGGGCGGACAGCTGGGAAGTCCCGGCTCAGGCACGCGGCAACATCGAATTTTTTCTTGAGCGACTGGTGGGGCTGAATCCGGCAGTCATGAAAGCAGGTTAACGAGCGGTTGGCGATGACTCTGGCGGGCGAGTATGAAATTTCGGGAAAATTATCGGCCGATGATCTGGTCGAGCAGTATGCCCCCCTGGTCAAGAAAGTGGCATTGCATTTGCTGGCCAGGTTGCCAAGCGGCACTGAACTGGACGACCTTATTCAGGTGGGGCTCATTGCGTTGCTCGAGGCAGCGCGCAACTATTCGCCGGCAAAAGGCGCGAGCTTTGAAACGTATGCCCGCATTCGTTTACGCGGTGCGATGCTGGACGAGGTGCGCAGTGCTGACTGGGTACCTCGTTCCGTTTACAAAAAGCAGCGCGATCTTATCGCCGCAACTCAGGCAGTTGAGAATCGCAACGGTTTCGAAGCCAGCCCTGCCGAAGTTGCCGAGGAAATGGGTGTCGGGCTGGATGAGTATCACGAGATATTGACGGACGCTTCTACCGCGCGTTTTTTTAGTTTGAATCAAATGATGGATGACACCGAATTCGATCCCGAAACGTCTGCCGGCAAGCTGGAAAACCCGACCCACAAATTGCAAAAGTCGGAATTTCTCGCCTCGGTGGCGCAGGCCATTAAAGAACTGCCAGAGCGTGAAGCGATGGTGATGTCGCTTTACTACGTTGAAGAGCTCAACCTGAAGGAAGTGGGTGCAGTGTTGGGCGTTAGTGAATCCAGAGTGTCCCAGATACATTCTCAGGCGGTGGTGCGTTTGCGTGCCAGACTTGGGGAAGAGTGGGGAATAACTGATAGCGAGGACATTTAGCAATGGTTAACGAAAATTTGGAGCTCTTTATATATGGCCTTTGCGCCGCAGCGGGTGCCGGGTTGTTCATTGCTGTACTTGCATTAGCGGCGGCTCAGCGAGCACGCCGGCGGTTACGCAATTTCGAGGCATCGTTGACGAACCTTGAACAGGCGATGAAGTCAGCGGCCAATATCTTCGCCGAAAGCGATATACGTATGAACGCCGCCTGTGAGCAGATCAATCAGCTTACCGTTCGGCAAGGTACGTTGGACGCAGCAACAGGACAGGCAGGCTTTAAGCAGGCGATTGCGCTGAGCCGACGCGGTGCCAGTCTGACCGAGTTAATGGATACCTGCGGCGTCAGTCAGGGCGAGGCACGCCTGATCCAGACCATGTACGGTCAACGGGACGGATCCGGCACATCCGCTGCGACGGAGCCTCGCCAGGCCAGGGCAGCGCTGGCCGGCTGACGGGTTTAGCGATCCGCGTCACATTTTTGGTCTGGGCCGCCGAAAATGTGACTTGCAGCAGGGTCTGAATTTCCGCAACTCGATACGTTACGTTCAATGGTGCTGCAAGGCGCCATTGCCGGTCCGGGGACTTTGGGGGTGAAGCCACCGGGTAGGAACGTATTTACGAGGCGTGGAAATGAAAGAATTGTCCGGTGATCTTCTCGATCAACTGAAGAAGTGCAAGAACCTGCCGACCTTACCCAAGGCCGCCATGCGCATTATTGATGTTGCACAGCGTCCGGAAATAGACATGGGCATGGTCGCGGATGCGGTAAGCGCTGATCCCGCTATTGCTGCGAAAGTTATGCGTATCGCGAACTCCGCGTTGTACGCGCGGCGTCGCGAGAGCTCAAACCTGCGTCAGGCACTGATTACTCTGGGGCTGAATGCCACGCTAACCCTCGCCCTGAGCTTCACGCTGGTTAATAAGTTACGGCAAGACCCGGTCAAGGGTTTCGACTTTAATGAATTCTGGAAACGTTCGATTCTGGCCGGTTCATGGGCCCGAATTCTTGCCAGCGAAGTCGAACTGGTTGGTGCCGAAGAGGTATTCCTGGTTTCCTTGCTGCAAGACATCGGTATGCTGGCCATTGATCGCGTTGCGCCGCAGGTCTATGCGGACATTTCGCCCTTTTCAATGGATCACAACCGACTGGCACAGCACGAGACGAACGTGATTGAGGCCAACCATTGCGAAGTGGGTGCATGGTTGATGAGTGACTGGAACATGCCTGAAGTTCTGGTCGAAGTTGTTGCCAACAGTCACGATTGCAGCGCCGCGAACGTTGACGAGAAAATTCGCGATCTGGTCAAAATAACCGCTTTGTCCGGCTTACTGGCTGACAGTTGCGCAAACGCATCGGGGGCCAGCAGCATGACCACCGTGGCTCGGCATGCTGCTGAGCAACTCAATATACAGCCCGCGCGTCTGTCAGAGTTGTACGACATGCTGATGGAACAGATTCCCGAAGCCGAGTCGGTCTTCGAGATGGACCTTATGGAAGAAGAGGAAATTCAGTCGCTGATGGAGACGGCCCACGAAACCCTTCTGATCCGGAACCTGAATGTGTTTTCGCAGGCGGCCGAGCTGGTTGAGCGCGCCGAGTCGTTACAGAGCGAAAACAAAGCGCTGAAAAAGGCCAACCGGGTGGATCAGCTGACCGGTGCCTATAACCGTCGCCACTTTGAAGATGCGCTGAACGAAGAATTTGAGTTCGCTGCCAAGCACGGTTCTACACTAAGCATGATTTTTGTCGATATCGATTTGTTTAAGGAAACCAACGATAACTACGGCCATCTGGCCGGTGACAAGGTGCTGCAGCGCGTGGCAACGTTGCTTAAAGACACGGTCCGCGGCACAGATATAGTTGCGCGCTATGGCGGTGATGAATTCGTGATCATTTTGCCGGGTACCAATATGGAGCGCACAGCTCTGGTGGCCGGTCGAATCGTGAACGACGCCCGTGCTCTCAGCATCGAAACTGATACTGGTGAGAAGATAGATATCACGCTGTCTTTGGGTACTGCTACTCAGGACACAGAGAATAATTTTAAGAGTGCCGCTGGTTTGATTCGGGCTGCGGACTCTGCACTTTACGACTCCAAGCGCAAGGGCCGTGACTGCCATACGGCGTTTGATGCCAGAGCGGTGGCCTGATTCAGCTGCAGTCAAGCGCTATACCGTAGCGCTTCATTTTCTCGGATAAGGTTGTGCGGCGAATTTGCAGCCGCTCGGCTGCGTGCGCGACGATGCCACCGGCTTCAGCGAGCGCAGCATCTATCAGCGCAATCTCAATGCTTTCCAGATACTCTTTTAGTGACATGCCGTTGCAGGCCGAGATAACGTCGTGGGGTGCCATCGCCGCAGCCATCACATTGGCTGAGTTTCCGGCACGGGCCGGTATCGCTTCATAGTTTCCGCTGTAGCGTTGCGGCAGCAACCGGTGATCCACTTTGCCGCCCGGATACAATATGCACAGCCTTTCCATCAGGTTGGAAAGTTCCCGCACGTTCCCCGGCCATTCATGCAGGCTGAGTGCGCGTAGCGCATTTTCGGTTAGCTGAACCGGTTCCAGGCCGTTGGCGGCACAACGTTTCAGGCTGCTTTCGGCCAGCTCCTGCAAATCCTCGAGGCGCTCCCGCAACGGAGGCAGTTCGATGGGGAAGACGTTAAGGCGATAGAAAAGATCCTCACGGAATTTTTCCGTTGCTATCGCTTCTTCCAGATTGCGATGGGTTGCCGCGATAATGCGTACATCAACGGGGTGACTCTGATTGCTTCCAACGCGTTCAAAAACACGTTCCTGCAGGACGCGCAACAACTTGACCTGCATGGCCAGGCTCATGTCGCCGATTTCATCGAGAAATAACGTCCCGCCGTCAGCGGCTTCGAAGCGACCGATGCGGGCGGATACTGCGCCGGTAAACGCGCCTTTCTCGTGTCCGAAAAGTTCGCTTTCCATGAGTTCGGCAGGAATTGCACCGCAGTTAACGGGTACGAACGGCTTGTCTTTCCGCGGTGACAGCTCGTGAATAGCACGGGCCGTCCATTCTTTGCCGGTACCCGACTCGCCCGTTATCAGCACGTTGGCGTTAAAGCCGGCGACCTGTTCAACCAGCCGGCGAACCATAACCATTTTGCGACTGTGGCCGGTGGGGAAGTAAATCAGATTGCGTTGAGTAGCCGACTTATCCTCGGCAGGGTTCGCGCTCACCGGCAGAGCTAAAGGTTTGCCTTGTCCGCTCATGCGCGAATCCCAGCAGCAGCACCGGCAGTAACGGTGCTTAGGGCAGGATTCGTGTGAATATGTTTATGTGGGGGAGGGGGAGGCTGTTGCTGCATGTCAGCAACAGGTAACGGAAAATAAAACAACCCGTTTAACGGCCATCCTTGGTCGTGCAGTGGCATTGCGGTATTCCCCCGTGGTCAACGCCGTCCATTTACCTATATGGTCTAAAAAGCCCATATAGAGCACGAATCTGCAGTCACTTGCTTTTTTATATTTATTATTTAGTTAAGCAGCTTTCGTATAAAAACTCCTTGCTTTATGGGCTCAAAATATACCGATGAGGCTGCTGTGGTGCAATAGTTTTTCTAAATTTTTTAGGCATTTATTGACGATTTGGATAGCTGCCGCAATATTGTATCCGCCTGCTGCCATGCGACAGGCGGTTTGTCATATTGTGAACCCGTTCTCTAAATCCTGCCGAAAGCGCCACTAGTATTGACTCCATTGGGCGTAACCCCCGATTTGTGCAGGAGATCGGGGCGACTTTATTGAAAAGGAATGGATACATGGACGTGGATGCTGTATTGGAAAAAGAAGGCGACGTTATCGCTGCGGGTCAGAATACGAGTGCGAAGGCATTTGCTTTTGTGCAGAAAGTGGCCGCCGATCTGAGCGCTGATGAAGATCTGGAATTGCCCGGTTTCCCTGAAGTGGTGATCAAGCTGCAAAAGGCCCTCGGTGACGAAAACGGATCGCTTAAAGAAGTATCACGAATTATCAATTCAGAACCGGCCCTGGCTGCGCGCTTGATGCAGCTGGCCAACTCGGCTGCGTTCCGCCAGACCACTGATCCGGTCGGCGAGCTGCGCACCGCGGTGACCATGCTCGGCTTGAACATCGTGCGCGCCACAGCCACCAACTTCGCCATGCAACAGATGCAGCAGCAGGATTGGCTGAAGCCTTTGCATCCGGAGCTGCAAAAAATCTGGAGGTCCAGCAACAAAGTCGCTGCAACAGCTTACACTGTCTCGAAACAGCTGGAGGCCATGCAGCCTGACAAGGCCATGCTGGCCGGATTGTTCCATCAGCTTGGTCGCCTTTACCTGCTGACAGTGGCGCATCGCGACGATACCGGTTTGATCAATGACCCTGCGTGGGGCTCCATCGTCAGCGACTGGCACCCGACAATAACAAAGGCGATTCTTGACAGCTGGGGTTTGCCCGAGGACGTTACCTACGCCACCGAGAGTCAGGATGCCGTGTCTGACGGTCAGACGGGCAATCTGGATCGGCTGTCACTGGTGGTATCGGCATCGAAATACTATGCCGAACAGGATTCGGGTGGCGATATGCTCGCCGCCGAAGAGCTGCTGGGCCATGTGAATTTTTCCGGGAAGTCGTTTAGCCAGATAGTTAATAGCCATCGTGACGAAATTGATCAGATGATCACGGCCATCTCCTAGGAGATGGCTGCGGAGATGGCTGCGGAGACGGCTGCGGAGATGACTGCGGTTTGGTTATACCCGGTTTGGTTATACCAAAGCGTCGAAAACGGACCCCAATGCTTCGTTGGCGCGTTTGAGTGCTGCCGCAGAGGCATCCACACCGTTGCGGTATTCAAGGGCTTGAACAGCCGATACGGCATGGTCAACAGCTTCGGCGCCGTCGACACTGGCATGGGCCACCTGCTGGCTGACTTCGCTAAGGCCATTCAGGTTGTGACGTATACCGGCGAGTGCGACCGGAAAGCTGCTCGTTATCGTGGACATAACACGTGCTCCGCGCGAAACAGCTTTTACGGTAGCAAGGTGTGATCCCGGTGTCGGCGAACCGGGTCGCATATTTGCTGCTGGCGGCGGCATTACTGGTGACGATACCGGGTTTCACTTCGGGCCCGGGCGCGGGTCATAAAGCAGGTGCGGACAAGGTACTGCGACAAGTTAAGCTGATCATTGAGCCCGCGCGTTTGCTGGCATCGAATACGCGCCTCAACCGTCTCGACCAGCAAGAGCTGCTGGGTGGCGAGCAGTATCTGCGTCACGCCGAGTCCGAAGCCGCCATTGTCGTGGCGACTAACCAGCGCATTTTGGCCTACGGCCCCGTGATTGGGTGGCGCAGCATGCAGCTGCTTCCCGGCGAGACTGTCGAGTCTTTGCAGGCTGAAGATTACGCGGTTTTCATAATCACCGATCTGCGGTACCTCAATTTCAATGCCGATACCGGCTTGTGGGCCCGCGAGCAGCGTTCCGGCGGCTCATAAATGGCATTTGGGTCGCAACCCTTATGTCAACTTGTGAATCAGTTCTCGGTTGCAAATTTCCCCTGACGGTAGATTAAGCAAACACGAATCAGCATCCGGCAGGGCGGCCGGGGTCTGAGGTCTAAAGAGCGGTGCGCGCATCGGTTCTCTTGACCGGTAATTTGCAGGGCTCGTTTTTGGAGCCAAGGGAACGCGGAAAAAATAATGGATTTGGCAACACTGATAGGCCTGCTGGCCGGTATCCTGATTATCATCGCGGCGATGATCGTCGGTTCTTCAATCGGCATTTTTGTCAACATTCCCAGTATCCTGATCGTTGTCGGCGGTACTGCTGCCGCGACGCTGATGAAATTCACGCTACGCGATTGCGTTTACGCGCTCAAAGTCGGCGTCAAGCTTTCCTTTTTGAATACCAATAACGAACCGCGTGCGCTTATCGAGCGCATCATGGATTTGGCCGACAAGGCGCGTAAAGGCGGCCTGCTGGTGCTGGAAGAGGAAGAGATCGACAATCCGTTCCTCAAACGCGGCGTGCAGCTAGGCGTCGACGGTTACGATCCTGAGCTGGTTAAAAAGCTGCTGCAGAACGAAATGGATTTCGCGGTCGAGCGCCAGGAGCTTTCGCAGAGCATTTTCAAAGGTATAGGCGATGCTGCCCCTGCTTTTGGCATGGTCGGAACTCTGGTGGGTCTGGTGCAGATGTTGAGCAACATGAGCGATCCGAGTTCGATCGGTCCGTCCATGGCAGTTGCGTTGCTCACGACTCTTTACGGCGCCATTATTGCCAACTTAATAGCCATACCCATTGCCGACAAAATTGGCCTGCGTACCGCTGAGGTCGTGAAGATTAAGGGTCTTCTTATAGCCGGCGTCGGGGGCATTCTGGATGGCGATTCGCCGCGCATCATTGAAGACGTCATGAAGAGCTATCTGGCCGATGACCACGACGTTGCGCTCAATGCTGAGGCGCAGCCCGAGGCAGGGTAAGGGATATGCCCAAGGCTAAGCCACAAAGTTCGGGCGCACCGGCATGGATGGCGACCTTTGCGGATCTCATGGCGCTGATGATGTGCTTCTTCGTGCTGCTGTTTTCGTTCTCCCAGATTGACGAGAGCAAGTACCGTTTGATGGTTGAATCCATGTCCAAGGGCTTTGGCGGACAAAAAGTGCAATTGCAAACCCCGTCTACGCCGTCAGCTTCGCTGTCATCGCCGAGTTCCATTAATTCACCTTTCAGTCAGTTTCAGGCGCCATCGCGAAGTTCGCGCTCGCGCTCACGGATACAGACTTCTGAGTCGGCCTCTGCCACTGCCAGAAAGGTCAAGCTGGTTATGAGAGACGATATCGCCGACGGCAAGGTTGCAGTTGAAACCATGGGCAATACCGTACTGATTCGTCTTCCCGAAGAGGTGGCGTTTCCGCCGGGCAGCGACATTGTGTCGGCACAGATTACAGAGATTATTGACCGGTTAGCGCCCGTCATGCGCGCTACGACCGGAACCATTATGGTGACGGGGCATACCGATGATCGGCCCATTTCCTCCAGCGAGTTTGAGTCAAACTGGGAATTGTCTGCCGATCGCGCGGTCGCGGTGATTCACCAGATCGTCAAGCAGACGGGGCTGGATGAGTCGCGGTTCGCGGCCGTGGGTAACGGCTCCACCAAGCCCATTGCGCCCAACGACACACCGGAAAACCGTGCCAGGAACCGGCGCGTGGAAATCAGCATTGTTGAAGAGCAGAAATGACATGACGGTCGGTGAGTCAACCGGGTTAGGGGATGTAGGCTGCAGTCCATCGCGTCGCCGTGCTTATGCGTTGCTTAATGGCGGTACTGACGGTGATGCTGCCAGTCGATTAGTGACCGGTCTTGTCGTCTGCCTGATCGTCCTCAATGTGCTGGCGGTGATTCTGGAATCCAATACGTACCTTTACGAGCGCTTTGCGCCGTACTTTGGTATTTTTGAGGTGTTTTCCGTCATCGTCTTTACGGTCGAGTATTTCGCCCGGCTGTGGATAGCTCCGGAATACCCCAAGCTGAGAAATTTGTCAGGCTGGAAAGCGCGATTCCGCTACGCGACCAAGCCCATGGCATTAATCGATTTGCTCGCTATTGCACCGTTTTACCTGTCGCTGTTTTTTGCAATCGATCTGCGTTACCTGCGCTTGTTCCGTTTATTGCGTTTACTCAAGCTGTCGCACTATTTCGATGGCTTAAGCATGTTTATGACCGTGCTGGGGCGCGAGATCGGGGCCATTGCAGGCGCGATTCTGACCTTGATGGTATTGATTGTTATTTCCGCTTGCCTGATGTTTTCGCTGGAAAACAGCGTTCAGCCGGGCCAGTTCGACAGCGTCGCCCAGGCGATATGGTGGTCGGTGGTTACCCTCACCACAGTGGGTTACGGCGATATCGTACCGGTCACATTCCTCGGTAAGCTGGTTGCTATGGTTATCATGTTGCTGGGTGTCTGCACGATGGCGCTACCGGCCGGTATTCTTGCCGCAAAATTCACCGAAGAGCTGCAATCGCGCCGCGAATACATGAACATGAAAGTCAACGACGCCTTTCGGGACGGTATTCTGGATGCGGGTGAGCAGGCGGATCTGTCCGACTTGCAGGCCAGGCTGAATTTGCCGCCCGAAGTGTTCGAACGTTTGCTGGCCAGCCATCTCATGGCTCGTCAGCATGCCAAATATTGTCCGCACTGCGGCGAAAATCTACGCCTGCCCTGATCATTCCGCCTGATGAATTGTCTGCCTTGTTGGCGGATGCGATGCCGTTGTTATTCCGCTAGTATGTGCAGCCCGGCAGAAGCTTAGCGCGCAGCGTGGCTGACCCCGATCTGGCAAAAGAGGCTTTCAAGGAATAACCATGACAATCAAATTTGAAACCAAGATCGATTTTATGAACCCGATCTGGAACCGTGATGCGTGGTCGCGCATGCAGGGCGACCTGAACCCCGAGAACCAAAAGATTACCGACACCCGCGGTATCGTACTGGGCGTTAAGCCCGGCGAGGCAGTGAAAGAGCTGTGTGGCTTCGAAGCCTTTCTCGCCACCCGTCTCGTGCCGCAGGAAGACGGCACCATCCGTCGGCTTAACCGCGAAGTGATTTTTTACACCAATCCGCGCACCGGCGAGATTATTGAAACCTGGACGAATCCCTGGACGGGTGAAGAATGCAGGGTGGTGCAGGTCGCCAATGATCCCTTCAATTACACCATCAGCGAATGGCTGATTCTTGCTCCAGAAGATTTCAAGAGCGCGGATCCCGAAAAGGCCAAACCCCGTAAACTGCCGCTGATTTTCCCGTGGCAGCAGTTTGGGCCGGATTTGCTCGGCCTGTCGACCGACATGCATCTGTATTACCCCAACTCGCTTGATCCTAAAAAGTTTGTGCGCGAATCATCCGGGACGATGGTGCAGGTATCAGAAATGATGCGATATAACGTCAGCCGCAAGGATCTTGAGAATCCGGAGCTGACTTCGGTGCAATACTCCGGCACATGGGCGCGCATCACCCCCTGGTTGCCCTGGATGCTGATGGGTACCGAAGCCGGTCATGTGGTTTATAACGGCGCTATGTGCAGTAGCCCGACGACGGATATTATTTCGCCGCAGGCGCTTGAATACGCCAAGCAGAACTATCCGCAGTTCCTGTCGGCACCCACCGAAGATTACGGCCCGAGTCATTCGAGCCTGGAAATCTACGCTCGGACACAGGAGCCGGCTCCGCCCAGAGCGGCATAAAGCCGGGCTTATTTATTAAGTCGCGAACTAACGGGCCCTGCGGGGCCCGTTTTTATATCCGTGGGCAGTTGTCCCGGCGCAGGGCTGCGGCCGTGTTTACTGCCTGTGCTAACATCGCTGCGACATAAACGGTGGGCGTTGCATGAGTCTGTTCGTACCCGATTTTTCTCAGCTTAAAGTTCTGGTGATCGGAGATTTGATGCTGGATCAGTACTGGTTCGGCCCCACCTCCCGTATATCTCCGGAGGCACCGGTTCCGGTGGTGCGTGTGCAACGCCATGAGTCACGGGCAGGCGGTGCTGCGAACGTGGCTGTGAACCTCAATAGTCTCGGTGTGCGCACGGTATGCAGCGGGGTGGTTGGCCAAGACGCCAACGGTGCTGAACTGCGGGAGTTGCTCAAAGCTGCTGGTATCAGCACCGCGTTTACTGAATCGAGCCAGCCGACAATTACTAAATTGCGCGTGTTGAGTCGCAATCAGCAGCTTATTCGTCTGGATACCGAGGAGCAGGTTGCCGCTGATGCCAGCGATGCGCTGGCGGCAGAGGCTGCAAAGCATATTCCTGCTGCACAGGTCTGTGTGTTATCGGATTACGCCAAGGGCAGTCTGGCGTCCGTGGGTGCCCTGATTCGGCAATGCAATGCCGCAGGCGTCCCTGTGCTCGTGGATCCCAAGGGTGTTGATTTCGCACGCTACCGGGGTGCGACTTTGCTGACGCCGAATCTTGCCGAGTTTGAAGCGGTGGTGGGTGTTGCTACCGACGATGCGGATCTTGTCCGTCGTGCCCGCGAGTTGTGCGAACAGCTCGACTTGAGCGCGCTGGTGGTGACATTAAGTGAACGCGGCATGCTGGTGGTGAGCAGCAGCGGGGACAGGATTCTGCCGGCGCGTGCAAGGCAGGTGTTCGATGTCACTGGCGCCGGGGATACGGTCATTGCGACTCTGGCTGCCGGCATCGGCGCGGGGCTTGATGTTGAAGCGGCGGCGGGTCTGGCCAACCTGGCAGCCAGCCTGGTGGTCGCCAAGATCGGGGCTGCGTCGGTAACGCCACTGGAGTTAAACCTTGCGCTGCACGAGCACGGCGAAGGCGGTCGCGGATTGTTAACCCGTGAACAGGCGTTAGCCGTCACGCGCGAAGCGCGCCAGCGGGGTGAACGTCTGGTGATGACCAACGGTTGCTTTGACATTCTGCACAAAGGCCACGTGGCTTATCTGCAAGAGGCGAAGGCACGCGGTGATCGACTCTTGGTGGCCGTGAACACGGACGAGTCGGTGGCCAGGCTCAAGGGGCCGGAGCGCCCGATCAACACCCTGGAGGATCGCATGGCGGTTCTGGCCGGATTGGCCTCAGTCGATTGGGTGGTACCTTTCGCAGAAGAGACGCCTGCCGACCTGATCGGCGAGATACTGCCCGACGTGCTCGTCAAAGGCGGCGATTATCAGGCCGATGCCATTGCCGGAGCAAAGGCTGTGCTTGCCAACGGCGGCAGTGTCGAAGTGTTGCGCTTCCATGAGGGCCGCTCCACCAGCGCCATCGTTAACAGTATCCGTTCGCGGGATTCCGGCGCCGCCTGAGGTCGCCGTCCGGCAACCGATGCATTACATCCTGCGGATTCTTTACATTGTGGGTACCTATCTGCTGGTGCCCTTAGTGCTCTTGCATCTCTTCTTGAAGGGATTGCGAAACCGGGCTTACTGGCAACGCATAGGTGAGCGTTTCGGTTTTTACAAACAGGCCACCGCCAGCGATGTGATCTGGGTGCACGCGGTCTCGATGGGGGAAGTGCAGGCCGCTGCCGCGTTGATCAGGGCATTGCTGGAGCGCTATCCCGGGCAAGAGATTCTGGTTACGACGGCCACACCCACCGGGTCAGACAGGGTGCGGGCCATATTCGGTGAGCGGGTTCTGCACTGTTACGCGCCGCTCGACCTGGGTTGGTCAGTCAAACGTTTTTTTGTGCATTTCCGACCGCGACTGGCGATCATTCTGGAAACCGAACTGTGGCCCAACTTGTTCCGCCAATGCGGCGATCGCAAAGTTCCGTTGGTGCTCGCCAGTGCCCGCTTGTCGCCCAAGTCAATTAATCGTTACCGTGCGCTGGTCAGTCTTTTTAAAGAAACTCTCTCGCACGGAGTAGTAATCGCAGCGCAAACGCCGGCCGACGCCGAACGGTTCTTGTCGCTGGGCGTGGCACCGGAACGCACGCATGTCACCGGGAACATAAAGTTTGATTTTGACGTGCCGGCGGGCGTGCAACAGCAGGGTTTGGCCTTGCGCGCAAAATATGCCGGCGACCGGCCTGTATGGATTGCCGCCAGCACACACGCCGGGGAGGAGGAAATCGCCTTGCAGGCGCATAGCCTGGTTCAACGCCGTTTTGCGAATGCCTTACTGGTGCTGGTGCCGCGTCATCCGGAACGGTTCGATGGTGTCGCCAGCCTGATTCACAACCGCAATCTGAAGTTTGTCCGGCGCAGCACGGGTGCCGTTTGTACTGCTGCTACCGAGGTTTTGCTCGGCGACACCATGGGCGAGCTCATGCCGTTCTACGCCGCCGCGGACGTTGCTTTCGTGGGCGGCAGCATTGCCCGCATCGGTGGCCACAACCTTCTGGAGCCGGCCGCGCTGAAGCTGCCGTTTGTTACCGGGCCGCATACCTATAACGCGGTGGATATCGCAGAGTTGTTCCACAATGCGGGTATCGTGCCGGTGGTGCATAACGCTGCAGAGCTGGCAGCCGAGGTAATTCGGTTATTGGAAAACCCGGCAGAGCGAAAACGCATAGGCGCAAGCGCCGAAGCGCTTATCGACGGAAGCCGTGGCGCTCTGGATCGGTTACTGGTCTTGCTCGAACCTTTACTGCGCTGACGAAAGATTCGCTGCAGCGGTTTCCGGTTCAGATTGTTCGCTTAGCCAATTGTTGATGTCGTTGACGTCTGCCGTGTTCAGTGTACCGGCAGCCTGTTTGAGCTTCAGCACATTGACCAGGTAGTCGTACTTGGAACGCGCGTACTGCGTCGTGGCTTTCAACAAGGAATCGCGCGCATTCAATACATCGACCGTGGTGCGGGTGCCGACGTCGTAGCCCGCCTGGGTGGCTTCCAAAGCGGTCTGATTGGATTCCACGGAACGCGCCAGCGCTTCGACGCGCGCGATTTCCGCGATCACGCCCAGATAGGCATCACGCGCTCCGCGCTCCGTATTGCGGGACACCTTTTCGTAGTTTTCGCGAGCGGCACGGTGCAGGTAAACGTTTTCCTGCACAGTAGAACTTGTACCACCCCCAGAAAATATCGGTAATGAGAGCTGCACGCCTATACTTCTGTCGCGTCTATTGGCGTAGTTCTCGCTCATAATATCGTCGTTGGTTGGGGGCACATCGAAAGTTGTGGAATCTCCGTCGCTGCGACGTTTCCCATAGCTAGCCACGATGTCAACCGATGGCAAATGCCCAGCTCGAGCTATTTTTACGTTTTCTCTAGTGATTTCCGCACCGATTCGCGCCGATTCCAGATCCGCATTTTGCTGCAGTGCCACGTCCACCCAATCTTGTTCAACCTGCGGGTCAGGCGGAATCAGCGGGAACTCATCTTTTGGCATTGCGAGGGTTTGCGGATATTCACCCGTGATTTCGCGCAGCGCTTCTTTGGCGGTTGCGAGTGAACGCTGCGCCGCAATTTCGCTGGCTACAGCATCATCATATGCCGCCTGCGACTCTTTAACGTCTGTAATTGCGATAAGGCCAACTTCGAATCGTCGGTTCGCCTGTTCCAATTGTCGGCCAATGGCGTTTTTTGCTGCTTGCTCAGATTCAAGTGTGTCCTGTGCAGCCAGCACATCAAAGTAGGCTTCGGATACTCGAATAACCAAGTCTTGCTGAGCTGACTCATAGTCAGCACGAGCTTGCGCAACTTCGTTGTCTGAACGCCGCAGGCGCCTCCAGGCATCCGTATCAAAAAGCGGTTGCCGAAAGTCGACTGTCCAGTTTCGGGTATTGGATTCGCCATCGAACGCCAGTCTCGGGGTTGATCCTGCTGCGCCGCCAGCAACGCCAAACGCTTGTCGCCCATCCTGTCTAGCTGTATTCCAGCCAGCCGTTAGGTCGACTTGAGGTAACAGGTTCGCAATGGCCTGCGGCTTTTTTTCGAGCTTCGCCATCATGTTCGCTTCCGCTTCGCGGATGGCCGGGTCGTTTCGCTGAGCTTTGGTGTAGACCTCGGCCAGATCCTCGCCAACGGCAATAGACGAAGTGAGCAACGCCATTGATAGCGCAGCAAGACGAAGAAATCCTTTCATATTTTTCTGACCGGATGAGTTAGACGAGCAGGCTTTGTTTTTCATGCGCGAATAATACTAAAACTCACGGTCGCGCAGGCAATCGGATTTGTATCAGTTTGTATCTGGTGGCAGCTAAAACGTGAATACCGGTTTCTCGGGGAGGTTTTCCAGTCGTGCAACCACGGTTTCAAACAGCCGGGTTCGGCTGTATTGGTCGCCTGAGCGCCTGATAGCTTCAATTTCCATGTTCGGAGCAGTGCCGATTGGCAGGATCAGCAGCCCGTCGTCGGTGAGCCATTCCGGGAGTCGCGGATCCAGCTCCGGCAGCGACCCGGTCAGCAGAATGCGGTCAAACTGTCGATCCGGGGTATAGGTGTTGAAATCAGCGGTCAACAATTCGGTGTTACTGATGCGGGCGAGGGCCAGCGCTGTCTGGGCGTGATTGGTGAGCTGCTCATGGCAGTCGATGGCGGTCACGTGCTTGCTGAGGGCGGCTATACAAGCGGTGAGATAACCACTGCCGGTACCCACGACCAACACGGAATGCGCGTCATCGAGCTCCAGTGCCTGCAGCAGCCGGCCTTCGAGTATGGGTTTAAGCATGTGCTGCCCTTGTGGCAGCGGGATTTCAGTATCCGCGAACGCCAGTTCGCGGTATTGCTCCGGGACAAATTCCTCACGCTTTACTTTGCCCAGGGTACTCAGTACCTGCTCATCCAGGACATTCCAGGGTCGGATCTGGTGATTGATCATCCAGCCGCGGTTCGCTTCGATATTCATTGCAATCCTACTAATTCTTGCGCTTATTAAGGCTCAGCGGTGCGGAAGATTACACCAACCTGCCCGCTTCGCAAGCCGGATTATGGTGAATGGCGCGTAAGGGGGGCCGGGCCTTCCTGTATTCTTTAATGAAGCTGGAGAAAGCGGCTCTAACCGGTTTGAGACGCAGGCATTTTCGTGCCCAAAACAAGAACAATAAGACCACGCAGAAGAGCAGGATGCCACTATTTTTGTCAACGATCATTTCCGCATCGAGGCGACTCGAGTATAGCCGCCGGCCTGATGTTGTCCGGCGGTCGGGGGTTGTGGCGTGATCGAGTACCTGCCGGCACTGGTTGCGGGGTTGGTGGCCATCGCGTTTGCGCTGGCGTGGTGGCTGACGCTCGCGCGTTTGCGCGCGCAGCGTGGCGGGGTTCGGCAGCTGTTCGATGAAGTTGTCGAGGTTGCGGAAAATTCCAGTTTCGGTCGACGCATAGAGTCCTTCGATGATCAGGATTTACATCGGCTGGGCGAAAGTATCAATCAGCTTTTCGAAACTCTGCACGCCCGGGATGCGCAGGCGCGTCAGCGCGAGGAGCTGTTCAAGGATCTGGCGAACGTCATGCCCGAGGTTGTGTTGGTGCACAGCGACACCATTTTGTTTGCCAACGCCGAGGCGGGCAATTTGCTGGGCGTAAAGCCCGAAGAACTGATCGGCCGCGACGTCACGGATCTGGTTCGTCCCGCATACCGCAAGCTGGCACGCAAGATTATTAACCAGCAGTTGGACGGCAAGAAAAAAGGCGTGCGTTACGAGTTGCAACTCATCGACGGCGAGGAGCGCACGCGCTGGGCCGAGGCCACCGGCATGCGCATTCGTTATCGGGGTCGTCCGGTTGTGCTGACGGTGGCGCGCGATATCACCTATCGCAAAAGCGTGGAGTCGGCCCTCGGCCGCGGCCGCCAGCAGGCGCAAATTACCCTGGAGTCACTGGGCGAGGGCGTGATCACCACCGATGTCGACGGCGTCATTGACTACATGAACGAGGCGGCAGAGAAGCTGACGGGTCAGTCCCGGCAGCAATCTATCGGGCAGGCATTTTCGAACGTCGTGAAGCTGGTTGATGAAACCGATCGCCGTGATCTGGGCGACCCGGTTAGTCGTTGCCTGGCGCAGAAACATCGTGTTGCCATGGGTCGTAGGGCTTTACTGATGCAGAACGGCGGCAGCAGCGAAATATCCATTGATGCGGCGGCGGCGCCCATTATTGCGCCCGACCGAAGCATTACGGGCGCCGTTGTGATCATGCGCGATGTTGGCGAGCTGCGGGGAATGACCCGCGAGATGAGTTATCAGGCATCGCATGACGCATTAACCGGCCTGATCAATCGGCGCGAATTCGAGCGACAGGTAAACATTGCAATTGAGGCGTCCCGGTCGGAAGGTGCCCAGCACGTGTTGTGCTATATGGATCTTGATCGCTTCAAGGTGGTCAACGACACCAGCGGGCATGCTGCCGGGGATAATTTGCTGCGCGAGATTGCCGGATTGTTGCGCAAACATGTGCGTGATTCCGATGTGGTGGCCCGGCAGGGGGGCGATGAATTCGGCATGTTGCTGGTGGGTTGTCCGCTGGACAAAGCGCGACAAATTGCCGAAGACGTTTGCCGGGCAGTGCGCGACTATCGTTTTGTCTGGCAGGATCGAATTTTTGAAATCGGCATTAGCATCGGTTTAGTCGAAATCAGCGGCAACAATGTCACCCTGGAAGACATGCTGAGCGCGGCCGATTCGGCTTGTTACGTGGCCAAACAGGAAGGTCGCGGGCGAGTGCACGTTTATTCGGCACGGGATGAAGCAGCGGCCCGGCAACGGGGCGAAATTCATTGGCTGCGCAAATTGCAGTCGGCTATCCGCGAGGAACGATTTGAGTTGCACGTGCAGCCGATTATTTCGGTTGCGGGCCGCGTTCCGCGTGGCCCTGCGGTCGAAGTGCTGCTGCGCATGCGTGATGAGGCCGGTGGCAGCGGCGGTCTGGTTGCACCGGGCGACTTTATCCCGGCGGCTGAGCGCTATCAGTTGATTGGTACGCTGGATCGTTGGGTGGTGCAAACCACTCTCGCATCAGTCGTGAGCGGCGGCATACGGCTGCCCGATGAACGCAGTGTCGCTATCAATATTTCCGGCCAGACGATGTCCGAGGACGGCTTTCTCGATTTTGTGGTCGAAGCTTTGGATCATTCCGGCGTAAATCCTGAACAGATATGTTTTGAGGTTAGCGAGGGTGATGTATTGCGTGATCTGGATCATGCCCGGCGCTTTATCGGTGTACTTCACGGCATGGGCTGTACCTTCAGCCTGGATGATTTCGGCAGCGACGTCGGTTCGCTGTCGAGCCTTAAGAGTCTGGGGATCGATTTTCTCAAGCTCGATGGTTCGTGCACCCGCAACCTGGCTGTAGACAGTGTCAGCCATGAACTGGTGTCGGCGGTGACACGGCTTTCACGTGCGGTCGGTTTTAAAGTGGTTGCAGAGCAAGTCGAAGACGAAGCCGGCTTCGACGGTTTACGTGATCTGGGCGTGAACTTCATACAGGGCAACTTTATCGAAGCACCTCATGCGATCAGGCACCACTAACTGCGCACGGGAGACCAACTTTCCGGCCGCAAATTTAAGCAGCCCCGCATGCGATAAGGCACCACTAACTGCGCACGGGGGACCAAATTTCCGGCCGCAAATTTAAGCAGCACCTCATGCGATCAGGCACCACTAGCCCTTGCGTACCCGGCGGCGCAGCTAAGCTAATCCGAGCTCAACGGTCGTTTTCGGACGTCTTTTAACTTAGTCTAAGCCATGCTGCCGCGATTACACTTTTCGGCCGAACTTATATATGCTCAGTGCATAACAAACAAAGCAACGCTGCAATAAATCGGACAGCGGCCGAAGTACAGATTTCAAGGGTCGCCTTCTTTGTCAGGACGATCGGCGTTGTGAAGTGTCCGCTCTGGTTGGGGAAGACTGGGGCAGGAGCATACGAGCCTTACTTTTCGTGCTTCCCCGCGAATCGGGAGTTCGATATGCACCAGTATTCCTTTCTGCGGATAGTTTCCTTGTTTAGCCGGGTCATCGGGTCCGTGCTTTTGCTGTCACTGCTATCCGTTGCGCACGCTGCGCTCGAACTTGAGGGCGAGATCAATCCGAATCCGGTCAGACCGGGCGAACTGGTCCGCGGAGAATTTACGGTCAGTAACACCGGTGTCGGCGCCGAAACCGGCGTAACGCTGGCAATGCTGATTCCTGCCGGAGTCGACTTCTTTTATGACGGTGGCACGGAGTCGGCGGCCGTCATCGGCGGCGGCGAATGTGTCTCGACGACCTGCGATCCCGGCGAGGAAGTGGTCTGGACCCTCGGCACTCTGGCAGCCGGCGAGGTTCGCTCGGTCGCATTCTGGACAACCGTTGCGAACGCCACCGTCGATGCCACCGTGCTGTCGTTCGACGCTGCGGTTTTCGATGGCGATACCAACCAGGACGATTCGCTCAGCGTACTCGCGACGGTCGAAACAGGCCCCGTGTTGACTCTCGCGGTAGAGGACGATGCCGACCCGGTCGTGCCCGGCGGATCGCTGGTCTACAACGTGACTTTCGGCAATCCGGGCGTGTTGGCGATATCCGGCGCTACACTGACCTTGCCGCTCCCCGCTGAGGTGAGCTTTGTCTCTGCGACCGGCGGCGGCATCGAGAATGCCGGCACCGTCACGTGGGCGCTCGGCACACTGACTCCCGGGCAGTCGGGGGAATTTCAGGCGGAAGTGACGGCCAGTAACGGCCTGGTTGCCGGCGACGTACTGAAAGTGGCTGCCGCAACCGTTGCCGGCTCGACCGTGGAAGCCGTCCCGGTCGCGGTCCAGGCCGAGGCGCAGGCGCTGACGCAAGTGGCCGCGTCCGCTCCGCTGCAGCTGATGATGGAGGTCAACCCGGACCCGGTGCGCGTCGATGAGCGGATTCTGGTTAACCTTACCGCTACTAATACGTCGGGCGCTGCGTTGTCGGGTGTCACTCTGACGACCCGGGTGCCAGAGGTCGACTTTTTCTTCGATTCGCCCTCTGAGGGGGCGGATGTCTGGGGGGCGGGAACCTGCCCGAGCACGACCTGCGATCAGAAAGAACCAGTGACCTGGGCAATCGGCGATCTGGCCGCAGGGGAGGCGGTAACGGTAGGTTACTGGTCAACGGTGGACACGCTTTCTGACGGCGAGTTACTTGAACTCGATGCCTGGGTCATTGATGCTGTTGGAAATGAAGCGATTGCATCGCAGGCAGTTGCCGTTTATGACCTGCAGCCACTCGCGTTGGCCATTGAAGACAACACGGATCCGGTCGCTGCGGGCGATACCGTCGTCTATACGCTGACCTATTCTAATCTCGGCTTGCTCGCCGTTTCCGGAACGAGCATTAAGTTGCCGTTACCTGCGGGGACCACTTTAGTAGCCGCTTTCGACGGTGGGATTGAGAGCGGCGGTGTCGTCACCTGGTCGCTCGGCACACTGGCGCCCGGAGATGCCGGAGAACTGCGTCTTGAAGTCGATGTAACCGGGCTGGTGGCCGGACAGGTCGTCCAACTCGATGCGGCCGAATTGTCCGGCGCGACCGTTGAAGCCACGCCGCGGCAGGTGCGTGCGCTGGCGCAATCGACGACCCAGGTCGCGGCAAATTTGCCTCTGGCGCTGCAGATTGCCGTCAATCCGAACCCGGTGCGCTCCGATGAGCAGGTCCGTACCGACCTGACCGTCACTAACCAGGGCGGCGCTACGTTGTTCGGCGCGGAACTGCAGGTGCGGGTCGCCGATGGACTCGATTTCTTTGTCGACAGCCCGAACGAGGCGAAGGACCTGACCGGCGCCGGCACCTGTTCCAGCACGACCTGCGACGTCGGCGAACTCGTGACATGGGCGCTCGGTGATCTCCCGGTGGGCGCATCAACGACCGTCAGTTTCTGGACCGACGTTGCTACCGTCGGCACCGGTGAATTATTGCGCGTCGACGCCCGGGTTACCGACACCGGCGGCAACGAGGCACTGGACTCGCGGACGGTTGTCGTGGACAACGAGCATCAACTGGCGCTCGCCATCGACACGGACGCGGATCCTGTGCTGGCCGGCGATACGCTTATCTACACCCTGACGTACGGCAACTTCGGACTGACGTCCGCAACGGGCGCCGTCCTCTCGTTGCCGCTTCCCGAGGGCGTCAACTTCGTGTCCGCGACGGGCGGTGGTTTCGAAACGGCGGGCACGGTGACGTGGAACCTCGGCACGCTGCTGGCAGGCGATTCGGGGCAGGTCCGCGTCGCCACGACGGTGGACGGCGGCGTCGCGAGCGGCGCGCTGCTGGAAGTGGATCTCGCCCAGCTGACGGCATCTGCGGGTAACGCGATCGCGCAGCACGTCGTCCGGGTGGGCAGCAGCGGTCTGGCGCTGGTCATAGAAGCGAACCCGGACCCGGTCAGGGCTGATGAACTGCTGCGCACCGAGATCGCCGTAACCAACGAATCCGGCTTTACACTGTTCAACGTGCAGGTGCAGACCCGAGTGCCGCGCGGGCTGGACTTTTTCGTTGATGCACCGTCGGAGTCCGCAGACGTGATCGGCAGCGGTACCTGCTCCAGTACCACCTGTGACCAGACCGAACTGGTGACATGGGCGCTCGGCAATCTGCCCGCCGGCGGTTCGACGACGCTGGCGTTCTGGACTGACACCGATGCCGCGCTGGAAGACGGTGAGCTGATCATTCTCGACGCGCGGGCCACGGCGGACGCAGGTAACGAGACGCTCGCCGGCGCGGCCGTACCAATAGCCAGCGGTACTGCGCTCACGCTCGCAATCGACGAGAGCGCTGACAGTGTGGCCAACGGCGACACGCTCGAGTACACGCTGGCCTTCGGCAACCGCAGTATTGCGACGGTTGCCGATGTCACGATCGAATTGCCGGTGCCGGATGGTCTGGCGGTGGTCGGTGCAACTTTTGGCAATCCGGACGTCAATGCCGAGCGCATACTCTGGAACATCGGTGATCTCAGCGCCGGTGAGGGCGGGCTCGTCAAGGCGCAATTCACCGTCGATGCTGTTAGCGGCGACCAGATCCTCGCGCAGCCCGTCATCGCCGGGGTGGACGCAGCGGAAAGGGCGACTGCAATTACCCGCGTTACCGCCGGGCGCTCGCTTGATGTCGAGGTCGATATTCTTGCGCCGAACCAGCCGGATGACGCAGTAACCGTGAACTTCGAAGTAATCAACACCACGGCCTTCACTCTGTTCGGCGTTAACTTGCAGACTCGCATACCCGAGGAGTTCGATTTCTTTGGCGAAGTCGCCGGAGTTGTGGGCGGCGGAACTTGTGCCAGCACGACCTGCGATCCGGGCGAAATTCTGACCTGGGCGCTGGGCAACCTGGCGGCAGGCCAGACCGTCAATGTGTCGTATGAGACTGACGTGCAGTCCGGCCTCACCAACGGCCGGCTGATCACCGTTGATGCGTATGCGCGGGAAGATGCCGGTTCGCAGACGACCGACGCTGAGACTGTGCTGATCGGTCCCGATTCCGATGCGGATCAGGATGGCATCTCCGACACCTACGAGCAGGCGAACGGTCTGGATCGGAATGATCCGGCCGATGCCATTGGTGACGAGGACAGCGACGGACTACTCAATGTAGACGAGTTCCTGCTCGGTACTGGCCTCAACGATCCCGACTCGGATTCGGATTCGGTGCTCGACGGTGCGGACAATTGTGCCCTGGACAGCAATCCGGGTCAGGCCGACAACGACGCTGACAGTCTTGGCGATGCCTGTGATGTCGATGACGACAACGATGGCATCCTTGACGTCGACGACAATTGCCAGTTCGTGGTCAACAATAATCAGGCGGACGGTGATGGCGACGGGCTCGGTAACGCCTGTGAACCGCCGCCGCTGGCCGATTTAACGGAAGCGGGTGACACCAGCGGCGATGGCGACCTGGCGGTGCTGTTGCAGGGCGATGCCACGGGTTCCCAGGTGCAGGTGTTCGATGCTGCCAGCGGTGCCTTGTTGAATACGATCGACTTTTTCAGCTGGGCCTGGGAGCCGATTGCGATTGACACCATCAGCGACTCGGACGGGAACGGCACCGCCGACGACCCCGCTATCGCCATGGTCGCGCGTCGGCCTGACAACGGTCAGGTAAATGTGCAGCTGCGGCGTGTCTCGGACGGTTCGGTGTTGCGTTCTAACATAGGCTTCTTCAGTTCGCGCCGCTGGATACCGAACGACGTTGCGGTATTGAACGACACCAACGGTGACGGCACGCCCGGCGACGTGTCCATAGCCGTGCTGGCCAAAAACATCGATACCGGGCGCAATGAGGTAGAGGTGTTGCCGCTGAGCGCAATGAGCGGCGACGCGCCATCCTTCAAGAGCCGCTATTTCAATCCGGACTGGAACCCGGTTGCCCTGGAGGCCTACGTTCCCGCCGGCGGTGGCGACACTCTCATCGGCGTGCTTGCCGAGAACCAGCTGACGAACAAGACGGTGTTCCAGCGGCGTCGGCTCAGCGACGGCGTGCGCATTACGAACATCTTCGCGTTCGGCACCGGAATCTCGCCGAGCGACGTTGCGGTCACTGATGACGGTGATGCCAACGGCACCGGGGGTGATCCGGCGCTCGTGTTTTACGGCACCAACCTGACCAACGGCAACGCCATCGTCAGGATTCGCAGCGACTCAACCGGCGCGAAACTCGACGAGTACCGGATTCTCGGCAACGTCTTTACGCCAGAGAGGGCGGCGATGTTCCCGGATGCGAGTGGCGATAATGTGGACGACGTGTCCGGCAGCGCGCGGCGGATATCAGACGGAGCATTGCTGCTGAAGCAACGCAATTACGATACCTCCGGCAATATCAGCGACATCTTCCCGACCGAGTAGCCGGCTCATGACGGACAGCAGGTCCGGAAACAAAGAACCGGCGGATTTGCCGCCGGTTCTTTGTATGTCGGCAGGCGATACGCCTCTACTTTATCGAAGCCCCGCATGCGATAAGGCACCACTAACTGCGCACGGGGGACCAAATTTCCGGCCGCAAATTTAAGCAGCACCTCATGCGATACGGCACCACTAGCTGCGGCATGTCCTTATAGCGCTTTTAAAACATAAAGCGCCTAAATAGCAATCAGGGTCTTTCGCCTTACGGGCGTTTTTGTTTTTGCTGATTGGCAGGGGTTTTTATTGTGCGTGGTTTTATTTCGGTGTCAGGAAAGTTTCTGGGCTTGATCGCGGTTTTATTTGCAGGCTTTGGCAGTGGTGGCTTGGCTCTGGCCGCGTCGGCAGGGGTCGATACATCAGCGCCACTGGAGCATCAGGCGGAAGTAAAGCTGGCACAGGCGGCCGCCGGCCTGTCCGGTGAAGAACTCTATATTGCCAATTGTTCGGCCTGCCATCAGGTTGACGGGTCCGGGCTCAAGGGCGCCTTTCCGCCGCTCGCGAACTCCGACTATATTCAGGGCAAGCCACAGGTGCTGCTCGAAGCCACCATTAAGGGGCTGAGCGGGCCGCTAACGGTTAATGGCGAGCAGTACAACAATGTCATGCCCGCTATTGCCTATCTGAGTGACGAAGACCTGGCCGCCGTTCTCGCCTATGTGCAGACGCGCTGGAAGGTTGGCGGGAAGCCGATTGTGGTTGCGAACGTTACCGAGTACCGGGCAGCTGCAGGACTCGGTAAGGAAATGGGGGCCGGTGAACGGCATGTCGGCGCGACAGAAGTGGAGCAAGCCTACGAGGGTGCGCCCAGCAATCTGGCTGCCTCCGTAATAATGCGTCGCACGGACGGTGCGCCGGATATCTCTGAAGACGAGTTTGCGCGCGCAACCCAACTTTATTTTGAGCGTTGCGCCGGCTGTCATGGTGTTTTGCGCAAAGGTGCGACGGGCAAACCACTGACCACGGATATTACCCAGCAGAAGGGCACCGAGTATCTTAAAGCCCTCATCGCATTCGGTTCGCCGGGCGGCATGCCCAACTGGGGAACATCGGGCGAGATCAGCGAGGAAGATATCGACGTCATGGCGCGCTTCCTGCAGCACGAGCCGCCGCAGCCTCCTGAATTCGGGATGCCTGAAATGCAGGCGAGCTGGCAGGTAATTGTGCCGGTAGAAGACCGGCCGTCGACACCGCAGAATGATCTGAATCTCGACAATATATTTTCTGTCACCCTTCGCGACAGTGGTGAAGTGGCGCTCATTGACGGTGACACTAAAGAAATAGTGAGCATCATCGACACGGGCTATGCCGTACATATTTCCCGTCCCTCACACTCCGGGCGATATGTTTACACGATTGGTCGTGACGCGAAGATCAACCTGATTGACTTGTATATGGATCCGCCGCAGACGGTTGCGAAGCTGCGCGTTGGCCTGGAAGCCCGCTCCGTGGAAACGTCGAAATACAAGGGTTACGAGGATAAATACGCCGTGGCAGGTTCGTACTGGCCACCGCAGTTCGTGATCATGGACGGGCCGACGCTTGAGCCCCTGAAAATAGTGTCTACACGCGGTATGACCGTAGATACGCAGGAATACCATCCCGAGCCGCGGGTGGCCGCAATCGTTGCCTCGCATCAACACCCCGACTTTATCGTTAACGTTAAGGAAACGGGTCGCATCCTGCTGGTTGATTACAGCGATATCGACAACCTCGGTGTGACAACCATTGACGCTGCTCGTTTTCTTCATGACGGTGGCTGGGATTCAACCAAGCGTTACTTTCTGACGGCCGCGAATAAGTCGGACAAAGTGGCGGTTATAGATTCCAAAGAGCGCAAGCTCGCCGCGATGGTTGATGTTGAGAAAATTCCTCACCCGGGTCGCGGCGCTAACTTTATTCACCCCAAATACGGTCCCGTCTGGGTGACGAGTGCGCTGGGCGATGATTCCATTACTTTGATCGGCACCGATCCCGAAGGGCATCCGCAATACGCCTGGAAATCGGTGGATGTGCTGAAGGGGCAGGGTGGTGGATCACTGTTCGTCAAGACGCACCCGAAATCGTCGAACCTGTGGGTTGATTCTCCGCTAAATCCTGAGGCGGAAATAAACCAGTCTGTCGCGGTTTTCGACATCAATAATCTGGATGCCGGGTACGAGGTGTTACCCATCGCAGAATGGGCCGAGCTGGGCGAAGGGCCGAAGCGCGTGTTGCACCCCGAATACGATATGACCGGTGGCGAGGTTTGGTTCTCGGTGTGGAGCGGTATGGAAGAGGAGTCTGCGATTGTTGTGGTAGACGACAAAACCCGCAAGCTTAAGCATGTGATCAAAGGTGATCGCATTGTGACACCGACGGGTAAGTTCAACATCTACAATACCGTCAAAGACACTTACTAGAGAACCGGATTATGTGCGCCATACAAGCGGTGAGATTCCGCCCAGTTGTATTGCTGTTTGTCGCAATTGGTCTGATGCCGCTACAAGCTGCCGCTCAGGATAATTCTGCGGCTGCCGGCAACAACGCCATAGCCGATGCATTCGCCAACGGCAGTTTCGAGGTCGGGCTCAGATACCGTTACGAGTATGTTGATCAGGATACGGGGAACTACGGGGGTATGCCCTTCAGCCGCGAGGCGAACGCATCAACCCTGCGCACCCGACTGGTATACAAGACTGCTGAATTCAGGAACGTGTTTCTGACACTTAATGTTGACGATCTGCGTCCGTTTATCGGCAGCAGTTTTAACGATACGCGGAACGGCAAGACACGGTTTCCGACCGTCGCCGATCCCAAGGGCACCGACCTGAATATTGCAGCGCTTACCTACACCGGTCTGGAAGACGGCAAGATCGTGCTCGGCAGGCAGCGCATCATTCGGGAGAACGCCCGTTTCGTCGGTAACGTGGGTTGGCGTCAGAACGAGCAGACCTACGATTCAGCTTCTATTGATTACGCAGTCAATGATAAATTTCAGGCCTTCTATGCCTATGTCGACAGGGTGAAGCGAGTATTTGGTCCGGAAGACGGTACGCCGGCAGCCAGTTTGGGCGGCGAGTCTCATTTGCTTGATGCCAGTTATACGTTTAGCCCCGCATTGCGAGTCGCCGGCTACGGTTATTGGCTGGATTTTGACGATGCCATGGGTCTCTCGAGTGAGACGCAGGGTCTGCGCCTGACGGGCAGCGTCGGCGACGATGCGACCCGCTTTTCGTATGCCGCGGAGTTTGCTCAGCAGGAAGATTACAAAGACAATCCCAACGACTATAAGGAAAACTATCTGCACCTTATGGCGGGCGTTGACTGGCCAAAATACGGGATCAAGGCCGGCTTCGAATCACTGGGCGGCGGCGGTAGTACCCCGACCGACTTCGGTCAGGCCTTCAGCACGCCTCTGGCCACACTGCACAAGTTTAACGGCAGGGCCGATCAGTTTTTGCAGACGCCTGGCACCGGACTCGAAGATCGTTACGCTGAAGGAACCGTTGCAGCGCTCGGTGGCAATGTGACGTTGACCTATCACGACTTTGTTGCGGAAACGGGTGGCGGTGATCTGGGCACAGAGTTCGATTTGTTTGCTACCTGGCCGGTGCTCGAGCATTACTCGGTTACGGCGGGTATCGCAGCGTTTGATTCGGAGGCCAGCTTCCTCTCGGATGTCACGAAAGTGTGGCTGATGCTGTCGGCTGACTTTTAGACAGTCGATGCATTGAGCCGCATGAGGGCAGTCTTTGTTGGCGTTCTGCTTCTGGTGGATGTTGTGCCGGCGGCGGAGGCAGCGGATAACCTTAGCCCGCTTCTTCGTGACGGCCTTGTCGACGAGATCATCGTTACCGCGAGACGACGCGACGAATCGCAACTTGAGGTTCCGGTATCGGTGTCGGCGTTCACCGAGAGCACTATTCAGGATCTGGGTCTGACTCGTTTGAGCGAGATCGCGCGCTTCACCCCGGGCTTCTCATTCGACTCGGCCACGGGGCGGCAACCTTCCTCTGATCGACCGAATATTCGCGGTTTGACGACCGTCCGCAACGGCATTGCCAACACGTCATCGGCCTCAGCCTTCGTGGACGGCATATACGTCGGTGGGTCTGTCCAGTCGGCAGCCTTGTTCAACGTGGAGCGCGTTGAAGTGGTGCGAGGCCCGCAAAGCGCACTGTACGGGCGTGGCACCTATGCGGGCGCAATCAATTATGTGACACGCAGGCCGGGCGAGGAACTCACTGGCGAAGTTGAGCTTGTCCGAGCCGAACACGATAGCTTTGATGCCGCCGGCTGGTTGGGCGGGCCGCTGCTCGGTGAGCAACTCCGGTTTTATCTGGCCGCAGGCCACAGTGAATACGGCGGCGAGTATGTCAATACAGTTGACGGGCAAAAGGTTGGCGGCGAGCGCAGTGATGATGTGATCGGATCACTGTACTGGAATCCGACTGATGCGATTGATATCGCATTGCGAATCGCATGGACCGGCACAGATGACGAGCACTTCGCCAGTTATCTGCAACCGCGGCAACTAAATAACTGCTGTTTCAGAACGCCTGCCGCACCGCGTGCTCGGGAATATTACGAGGGCACCGCCAAACTGCGTGAACAGGTGACACTGGCGACCGATTTGCTGGCCGCGGCGGGGGGCGCCGGCGCACGCCTAAATCGTCGCCAGGCGTCCTTAGACATTGGCTGGCGTTCCTCAGCAGACTACGAGATTCGCAGCCTGACTGGCTATATCAGCGATGAACTGGAGCGTGGTTTCGACGAGTCGTTTGCAGCCTATGAGCCTACACCTGTGCTGCCCGGTCTGTTCACAAAGGTCGAGGACATTGAGCAAACGGATTTTTCGCAGGAGTTGCGGTTGAGCAGTCCTGTTGACCAGGATTTGAGTTGGTCGCTGGGTATGTACTATTACCGCGGCGAGCTTGAGGACATCGACAGCAAGCGCGTGTTTCGCGACAGCGCTGGCGTGATTAATGTCGCCCAAAGCTTTAACAACCTGGTTCAGGAGCAAATTGATAATCGGGCGCTGTTCGGCGGGGCGTACTGGCGGTTAAGCAAAGGCTGGTCAGCCTCTGCGGAACTGCGCTGGGCACGCGATGAAATTACGGTGATCAACCGCGCCAATGACGGCAGCGGCAGCGTTCTGCCGCCGTCGCCGTTTGAGGCAACCTTCAATAGCCTGACGCCCCGGTTCACGCTGGCCTATGCCGCAAGCGATCGGGCTAATTACTACCTCAGCGTCGCCAAAGGTTCGAAGCCCGGTACCTTCAACGCCACGGTGCCCGACGAGTCGCTGCGCCGGGTTGGCGAGGAGCAGGTGTGGAGCTATGAACTGGGCGCAAAAAACAGATTGTCCGAGCGCCTGACGGTGACTTCGGCGGCTTACTACATGGATGTGGATCAGCAGCAACTGACGCAACTGGCTGAACTCCCCGGTGGAGCGACCGCATCGCTCATACAGAACATTGGCAAGAGCGCGATTTGGGGTTTGGAGTTAGAAGGATCGTCCGTCATTACCGACTACGTGCGTGTAACCGCGAGCTACGCGTATACCCACGCCACTTATCGAAACCATATCAGTGTCGAAGAGGCTGACCTGCGCGGCAGTGACGGCAGTCTGGCGCAAACGCAATTGCTCGGTGATGTATCAGGAAATCGCCTGCCGCGCACTCCCGAACACACGGGTTCACTGGTCGCACTCTATGAACGCCCCCTGACCGGCTCGCGGGTCGGGTATATGAACGCGGACTACAGCTTTGAGTCCTCAAAGTTTGCACAGGAACACAATTTAATTCGTACCGGCAACAGGCACATCGCGGGCCTGCGTGCCGGACTGCGCGACGATCGCTGGGATTTCAGTGTTTGGGTAAAGAACATTTTTGATGACCGCACGCCCGCTGATATTGTGCGTTTTCTGGATACGCGCAGTGGCACCTTGCCCAGTTTTCCGCAGGTGGGGCCGGGCAGGGTAAGCAGCAGTCCCAGAGGGTTCGCGCTGAGTCTGCCCCGCGGACGGCAGGTGGGAGCAACTTTGCGGCTGTCGTTCTAAGGCGCAGTCTGCCGTCAGTGCATCCGGGCTGCCCTGCCTTTATCATTCTCCCTTGCTCCCACTGGTCAGGCGGCCAATCTGATATCCGGGCAGCATGGCGTCCGCCGCCGGACTGTGCGGCCGGCCATAGCCTTTGGTCCTGTAAGGCTCGGTGGCATCTTTTCCGCACCAGGGCGTCATCACGGCAGGTGGCGTTGGATGTCGCTGGAGATAGTCGCTGAAGTCGTACACCAAAACGTCTATGGCCATCCAGCAATCGTCGGGGCTGCTGTGCCGTGCGAGTTCTTCCTGGCTGATGCGCCGCTCTGCATCCGGAAGGTCTTCTGTTGCCAGTTGTGCAAAAGCCCAGATGGACAGCACGCTGCCCCAGAAAGCAGAGACGGCAAAGAACATGAATCGTTTCATAGCAGATCGAACTCCTCTGTGGCGACAGATGAGCGTGGAATGCCCGCAGCGCTTGCCAGCGCCACCGCCAGATCGATAAGCGGTTGCGGCCCGCAAACCAGCAGCCGCCGCTGAGTGAGATCCGGTATGCGGTATTCCAGAAACTCGCGGGACAGGGGCCCTTCTTCCACAAAGTAATGGGTATGCATCCGCAGGCCATCCACCGCGGCCACGATAGTGGCAAGTTCCTCCTCAAAATAGGCTCGGGAAGGATCGTTGGCGCAATAGATGATGTGCGCATCGAAACTTCTGCCCGCCCGTGCGAGCGAGCGCGCTGCGGAAACGAAGGGGGTCATGCCGATACCGCCGCCGATCCAGACGGCGGGTTCAGCGGAAGCCACGGGCAGGAATTGCCCGTATGGCCCTTCGATGGTGGCCAGACTGCCGGCTTTCACGTTCATCAGCGCCCGGGTTGCATCACCGAGATCCTTAATGGCGATGCGAAGATCCGCTTCGCCGGGCGCGCTCGACAGGGTATAGGGATGTTCCTCACCACGACCTGACGTGAGCTCCTGATCGAATGGCGTCAGGTAGACGAACTGTCCCGGCTCATGGTCGAGACGGGGCCCCTGCAGGGTCAGTTCCACAACCCGATCAGTCAGGGGTGCCACGGCAGTGATGGTGTAGGTGCGCCGGCTAAGCACGCGGGATAGCAGCAGCCTCCAGCACAGTGCCGCTGTCGCCATACCGCCGAGCCCCAGCCACAAAACATATCCGGCCGGCATCGGCAGCAGCTTGGCAAGCGTTAAAGCATGCAGGATGCCGAGCAGCGCAGCTGCTCCGGAGAGCCGGTGCAGCATTTTCCAGTGCCGGTAATCGGGTTTCCCGAAAAAAGCGAAGGTAGGCGCCAGGAACGCCATCATCGCGATCAGCCCCGCCCAGCCGGTCCAGATCATCCAGTGGCTGAAAGCGGGGGTGAGTACTGCAAGCACTGCGGCGGGACCATCAGGGGCGCGGGCCAATGCGGCGAGCGGCGGATGCAGCAGGAGCGCAACAAAACTCGCCGCGCCAAGCCAGTGGTGAATACGCCACAGCCGCAGCAATCCGCCAAAGGGAATATCCCACCGGGGCACACGAATGCTGAGTATCAGTGCCAGCAGCAACCAATGCAGACCGGCAATGCCGGTAACTTGTCCGGCAATTCTCCAGCCGCTTTGCTGACCTGCGTCCGGCCATGCCGATAACAGTGCCCAGATCGGGGGCAGCAATGCGGCTGCAAGCAACAAGCCGGCTACGACCCAGCTTGTTAAGGTATGTTTCAAGGTATGGTCCACTCCCCTTACTGCAAGAACCTGTGGGCTCGGATTATTCTCGACAATGGGATCCGGGCGCGCAAGCAGATTCGCAGGTACCGCCGCTTCCGAACAATGTCGCTCCTACAAGAACTTCAGCAGGATGCCGCCGTACTGTACGAAGAACGGTACGAAGACGAGCGACAGAATGGCCGACAGCTTGATCAGGATGTTCAGCGACGGGCCGGACGTGTCCTTCAGCGGATCGCCCACCGCCGCCGCTTGTCCGTCGTCAAGCAAATGGTACAGCTGAGCGTTTAATCTAAGCGAGTGTTTTGCTCATCAGTTTTCACCTTACGCAGCGTGCCGTTGATAATGCAAGCGACGCATTGCAAGGGTGTTTCGTTTGATCCTTTGCCTGTCCCTCAGTATCGATTCTCCGCGTCCGAAGTAAACATCGGCCGGCGTCAGGTTATCCAGACTTTCATGGTAGCGCTGCTGGTTGTAGCGTTCGATCTTGCCTTGTGTTTGTGGATGGTACGGCGCACCGCGGACATGACTCATGCCGTTGTCGCTGGCCCTTAAGCAGTCCGCCACGCCCTGTTCGCCGAGCTTCACCCACGACACCTGAATATTGCTAACCAGCGGGTTCTGCAAGTTGCCAAGCTTGAGCAGAGACCTACAAGAAGAACTAACTGGTGAAGCCTGAGCTCTCCAATGAGGGCCGGGTGTTATCCCAACCCCATACTTTCTTGCCCAATGGCCCCTCCGGACCCGTTGTCGGCGACAACGTTCCCCCTTCGGGACCACCCCAACGATAAATTGGACCCCAAAGGTTCGAGTCTTGCAGTGGTTTGTAAGGACACGCATAGTCCTTATTAAACCAGGGAGGCGTAATTTCTGTGCCTAACTCAACAAATTTATTGAGACCATATGCATCAGATACCACCTCGAACGCATTAAGCGTGGAGCCTGTGTAGCGCTTGATTTGCCCTGTACCGGCAATGTAATCGCAAAAAATATGCGCTATGGAAATCGTTGAATCGTCACAGGTGCGATTTACGTCATCTTTCCCAGGTGCCTCATCGAAGTAACTGTGCTCATGACTGGTATTCGGGTATGTACCATTCGAGTCCTGCGCTACATAGACCCTTGGCGGGTAAATAACTTCTCCGCGCTCATCATAGCGCGGAGAAAAGGTGCCATTACTGGCAAACCAGACTGAATTGTTAGCAGTACCCCAACGGGACCACCATACATTCCCATGAGCCTCGGTAATCAGGAGTGTAGGCTCAAGATAGGGGGTTTCGCCATCCAGTCGCCACTGCAATAGTACGGAAGCCCTTTCCCAATCCCCTTCATGATCTTGACTATATGTAAATGGACTGGCGACGTTGTACGTATAGTATAGATAGTAGGTAAGCTTGTAGCCTCCCGCAATCGGCTCAGCGAAAGCGTTAGCTTTTCCACCGTAGGTTTGATGCGCCGCTTGGTGTCCAAAATCGTCGCTGAAATTCAGGTACCACCTGGTAGGGTCACCTGAACCGGCATCGCATTGCCGCCACATGCCAACATCCGGACTGTCAAGCACATTAACCACATCGACCGGAAAAAAGCGCTGCTGAGGATGAAAGCGCCATTGCGGCGAATAAGCATCTAACAGGTACTGCAAACTCAATTCGTCTTTTATATAACCTTGCTTTGCATGCTGCTCTTTCGTCAGCATGTCCAGCTCGAGCACGCGATTTACCTTCCATTCATGATTAGCACTCTCTCCGGCATCAGAGGCGAGATGGTAAATCTGATTATCCCCTGCGCCTGCGACTATCTCCTCATTGTGCTTGCAGTCGACGATCCGGAGCGTACCGTTGGGCTGGGGCACAAATTTCCACAACTCGTTGTCGCGAGTTCCGGTAAGCGGCTGGTGATATAACCGGTTGGTATCAACGTCACCCGCCACAATCCCATAGCCGCGTTTCCGATCGATAAGATGGTTCCAGTCGCCAAACTTACCGGGGCAATTAGCGGTTGCCGGTTGCGGATCAATGCGCCATTGTGCGTTAGTCTGAGCAGCGGCTGCCTCGTATCTGAATTGGTCACCAGTAGGGTTGGAATTCAAATCTTTCCCAACCCCAACATTTGTCAAATAGAATGAAACACCTGAATATTCACCATCCTGCGTATCAAAATCGACTTCATCCAGACGCCACTTCGCATTCTCGCGGTCATTGTGGAACTGAAGATAAACTTGATTATCGAAGTTATCACCAGCCAATAATGCCGTGCCGTACTTTCTGTTAATGATGCGAAAAATATTAGGCGCGATTTCTTCTTTTCGCCACAAGTTGCTGTCGTCTTTACTCTGGATTCTATTCAAAGCCCAACCGTTAGCTGAGGCAGCGACTATGGCCTGACGCTTGTAACGGCTCCAGAGATGAAAATACTCGTAACCATCATTCCCTGTCTCAACATACTCCCAACGCCAATGCCCTACTTTTCGGCCCCTGTTATCCCCATGCGTATAGGTCGACTTCCCAGAGTAAACATCATCGTAGTTTGCAAGTAGGGACTTCTGATGCTTCATATCCGTCATCACGTAGGCTTTGGCGGATGGAGCAGGGATATTAAAGGTGTGGGTGTACAGCTTTGAATTACTTCCATAGGTCCGCACTCTAATAACGCCTTTACCGGGTTTTTCAGAATAGGAGACAAGTCCCGGGACATCCGTACCGCCTGCATCCGGTAACACGGCGACATCAAGACCTTCCCATGCACCACTAACTACCTGCAGTTGATCGATAGCCGAGCCGTCGAGCAGATTGCGTATGCGCACGACGTTAGCGCCGCCATTTACTCTTTTCCCCAGCACCACGGCCGCTGGGTCATTCGCCGTGCCATCACCATTATGATCAGCGACGATAGCCATATCGATAGCCCGCAAACCCGAGCTCGAAACGAATATGCCAGCGCGAGTTTCAGTGGCCATGTCACGCGTATCAATTCTCGTATTACCGCTAACGGGGTCGCTTCCTAATACCGCGATGATGGGGCCATCCGCGGCGGTCACGTAGCCACCTACCGCCTTAACGCCCCAATCAGGCGTAAAGAAAGCGCCGAACCGGCCAATCCGGGCGCCATCGGCAATACGTCGCGCTTCTACCATGTGGCGACCAGTGCTTTTTTTAGTCGCCAAAACCAATATTGCCGCATCGTTTGTATTGCCGTCGCCATTGCTGTCTAACAAGAGGCCGATTGATTTCGCATCCCAGTCTTTACTGAAAAATCCGCCGATATTACTGCGCACAACACTCGCATCCCCTGCGTAACGAAGTTGCACCATGATCTGTCCGGTTATGCTAGATGTTGCCAGCGCTGCGATAGCCGGATCATCACTGACACCATCACCATTACCATCGCGCATGGTGATGTGGTCACTGACCATCCAGTTGGGGTTAAAAAACTCGATAGCACCAATCCATGAACCGTCAGTACCTGACAACAACGTCACTTCCCGATCGCCAGAGTTAGGCGAAATCAGAGCGATATCAGGCTGATTGTCGCCGGAGATATCCGGCAATCCGCCTAGTGAAGCCCACGTTGGGCTTGAAAATGCGATAGCCCCCATAAGAAAGGCGAAAGAACGTCGAACATAGATTCTCATTTTATAAAACACCGCAATGCTCCCATTGTGTTTAGAGTAGCTGACGGGTATTTCCTTGCATGCGCGAGCCCGAATGATGCTGCTATTATTAATTAGTAATTACTACCTGATGCTGACACAGGCCTGCGCGGCAGGCAGTAGTGCGATGATTACCAGAGATGCCCCAAACAGAACCTGAAAGGTTCTACGAATTGCAAAGCGCAAGATCCCCCCCGCTCGGACTCGTCCTTTCCCTAAGTAACAAGTCTGAAGTTATAGATTCACCGTGACCCGGGGCTCACCGGATATTAATGAAACTATTTCACCGGCAACTCCCACCGACGATGCTAATACTGAAAAATCTACCATACAGGCAATGCGGGCGCTAAGCTATGGTCGGTTGCTTTACCATTATGTTAATTGCCTTACCTGTCAGGTTAACGGCCGGAATGCGAATAGGAAGTATAAGCCACCTTTTTTGAGCAGCGGATTCGGTCGAATCGTTAGAGGCATGTTGCAATCGGGGTGTTGATGGCAGGTTGAGTGCCGCGATGCAGGTGGAGCCGCGCTCGGGTGACATCGTCGGGTCCGTGAATCTTCCCCTTTCACCCGGAAATGCCAACCGGGAAAGCCGCCGGACAAGACGCGCCCGTCCCGGCGCGGGGGCAGGGAGGTGTGGGTATCGGCGAGAGAATCAGATCAGCCGATCTGACCGGGGCGGTGCCCGGCTCGGATGCGCAGGATCGATCGGCACGGTCTCTCCGCCAAGGTGCTTGAGAATCCGCTCGATCACCGCCGGCTCCTCGATGCTGGCAATGACGCGCAGCCGGCCGCCGCATTGCCGGCAGGTCTCGATGTCGATGACGAACACGCGCTTGAGGCGTTGGGCCCAGGACATCCCCCGTTGCCGATCGCTGGACGCTGCCTCGCTGCGCCCAGCGACAGCGCGTGCGCTGGGCACAATCTGTGCTCGGTCGGGGCTCGCCGGTGCGAACACGCCGTGGTAACGGGTCAGGTGGGCGCGGGGCTTCGGCACCAGCGCAGCGAGTGCTTATACTTTCTATTCGCCCGCGTACCTGGATACGATGGTAACTTTTATCTCTTGGACTGCTGGCTTTGCTCTTCCTCAAAGACGCGGGCTTCACGATCCAGTTTGGCCTTGATATGGTCAGGCGTGAGCCATGAGACGGCGGTAATAATGGTTATCACAGTCGTCACAACAATCAGTTCCAGTCCGTATTTGTCGGGTTCCATCCAGATGTCGCCGGCTTCGACACCCCAGCGCCCTAGAATCTCGTAGGCGTTGAAGGCAATGATGCCCGTGGCTATCGCATAGCGGACGGCCGTGCCAACCTTCCACATTTTTATAAGACGGCTGAACAGAAAGATCGCCCAGAGGGTGTTTAACCCGAATACGACGAACATCATCGGGCTCGATTCACCGATCCAGGCCTCGTTGTAGAGCACCAGCAGGAACAAATAGAAAAACCACAGCAGGTAGATGCTTTCGACAAAGGTGATCAGTGCAAAATTGCGCTCATGCCGTGGATTGGGTCGACCAACAATGGCCTGCAGTTTGGTCTTGCGCTGAATCCAGTGAAAGAAGTTGCACTTGGTTTCCTTGTTCAGCATGAAATAAAGCAGGCTCACCACCATGACACCGACGGATGCCTCCATCAGCAGGTACTCAGGTTTGGTGGCGATTTCGCCGGCTGCATCCAGCAAGGGCGGCACTTCGAGCAGTCTCGCGTACTGGATAAAGGTGAACTCCACCCAGCCGGTCCACAGCAGCATGGCTGCAAAAAAACCCCACCAGGTGGCCGCGGTTTCGCCAGGCACTCTCATGCCGTACAGCAGCATGCCGATGCCAACCAGCCCCATCACAAACGCGAACTGCATTTCGTAGGCCGGTATCAGCCAATGCATGACGGCCATCGTTGTATGGCCCAGCCCCTGCACAACGAATACGCCAAGAAAGGCCAGCAGACCTATAAAAGGCGGCTTGAAGTAGGTTCGATTCAAGGTGCTCATGACTGTCTCCAAAACTCAAGTCGCGAACAAGACGCGTATTGCAAAGGCTAAATAGTAGTCCAGTCAGAACAGGAGTAGTGTCAACAGAAGGTAAACGTATGGGAAACAGGTACCGTTCTTCGCGCAGTACGGCGGCATCCTGCTGAAGTTCCTGTAAGAGCTGCCAAAGCGGCGACCAAAGAAGCGCCGCACAAAGGCTATGTAAAAACAAATAGGCCGCTTCCATTGAAGCGGCCTATTTGCATGGGGAATCAGGCAAAAAACTTTGCTGCCGGAATCATCGCAGGTTGCTAGCGCGAAACACCCTGTCGTTTCAAACGGCCGGCTCGATGATGGTGCGACTGAGGACCGCGGATTAGGCGACTACGCGCATACTCATCAAAATTCAGCGTTCCGTCAGAGTCTCTGTCCAGCGCAATGCGGTGCCCACTTCCGGGCGGCACTGCGGTAAACGTCGCGAATAGGAAGTATAAGCCACCTTTTTTGAGCAGCGGATTCGGTCGAATCGGTAGAGGCGTGTTGCAATCGGGGTGTTGATGGCAGGTTGAACGCCGCGATGCAGGCGGAGCCGCACCCGGGCGACGTCGTTGGGTCCGTGAATCTTCCCCTTATCACCTGGAAATGCCAACCGGGAAAGCCGCCGGTCAACACGCGCCCGTCCCGGCGCGGGGGCCGGGCGGCGTGGGCATCGGCGAGAGAATCAGATCAGCCGATCTGACCGGGGCGGTGCCCGGCTCGGATGCGCAGGATCGACCGGCACGGCCTCCCGGCCAAGGTGCTTGAGAATCCGCTCGATCACTGCCGGTTCCTCGATGCTGGCAATGACGCGCAGCCGGCCGCCGCATTGTCGGCAGGTCTCGATGTCGATGGCGAACACCCGCTTGAGACGCTGAGCCCAGGACATCCCCCGTTGCCGACCGGTGACCGTTGCTTCGGCACATGCAGTGACGGCGGCACCGCGGGTGGCGGGCACAATCTTTGCCCGGTCGGGGCTCGCCGGTGCGAACACGCCGTGGTAACGGGTCAGGTGGGCGCGGGGCTTCGGCACCAGCGCAGCGAGTCGCGCAATAAAGTCTTCCGGTTCAAAAATCACGTGCGTGGTGCCGTCGCGATACGGCGTCTTCAGCGTGTAGCGCACGTGCCCGCTGCCGGTCAGTGCCAGCCGGCCGGTGGCGACCGGCGGTCTTGCGACGTAACGTGTAAGGCGCTCGAGCTTGTCGCGCTGTGAGGCCTTCGCCGCCAGACCGGCGTGCAGCGAAAAACCCGAGCTCTCGGCAACCTCCGGCCGCGGGCCATCGGGTTCGGCCGGCAGCGTTTGCAGGGTGAAGACTTTCTGGCCTTCTCGCGGGCCCGTCGCGATCCGGTAGGTGATCGACGACCCGAGCAGGCCGTGCATCGGTGACTCCTCGCCTGGATCGAAGTCGAGATACGCGTTCTCGATGTCGCGCGTGATGAGCCCCGCGCGCTCGAGCGAGCGGCCGAGCCGGGTGGCAATGCACTGCACCAGTTGCCGGAGCTCACCGGCGCTCGGGGCCGGCACCGGCACGAACACGAGACGGCGTTCTCCGGAGCGGCGATACACGCCGTCGAGCACGAGCAGGTGAAAGTGCACGTTGATATTTAACGCACTGCCGAAGCGCTGTATCAGAGTCACCGCACCGGTCGCCGCGCTCGCGCGCGTCAGGCCGGCCTGGCGGATCAGGTGGCCTGAAATCGCTCGGTAGACGATGCCGAGCACCTGCGTGATGATTTCTGGCCGTGTCGCCAGCAGGTAACGCAGCGCGAACGGCAGCGACAGCACCCATTGGCGAACGGGCTGCTGTGGCAAGACCTTGTCAACGAGCAGTGCCGCCGTCTCGGCCATCCGCCGCGCACCGCAGCTTGGGCAGAACCCGCGACGCTTGCATGAGAATGCAACGAGTTTTTCAGCCTGGCATGCGTCGCACTTCACCCGCAGAAAGCCGTGCTCAAGCAGGCCGCACTTCAGATAGGCGGCAAACTCGTCTTCCACGTAGCATGGCAGTGCTCGCCCCTCGGCAGCCCGCCGATCCCGGAACCTGGGATAGTACTCGGCTATGAGTTGATAGAGTAGCGTCGTCTCTGGCCGGTGCCGCGAATACGCCGACGGCGCGATGAAGTCCTTCGACTGCGAAATGTCGCGGCCTGACGCGTCCATGCCCTGCGTTCCTGCACTGCCTCGACAGGATGAGCGTAAAATCAGTCATGGCGATCCGGTAGCTCCTAATCTCGGTGATAACGGCAGATTACTCACGCGTTGCGAACGGAGTCCCTGACGCGTGCCATTAACGTGCTGGGCGTCCGGCCACTCTGCCAGGCACTGACCGCCTGAACCCCCATGCAAAAAGGCCGCTTCAAAGGAAGCGGCCTTGGGGTTTTTACACAGCCACGATGCGGGGCCTTTTTGGTCGCCGCTATAGCGGCTCCTACATGAACTTCAGCAGGATGCCGCCGTACTGTACGAAGAACGGTACGAAGACGAGCGACAGAATGGCTGACAACTTGATCAGGATATTCAGCGACGGGCCGGAGGTGTCCTTCAGCGGATCGCCCACCGTATCGCCAACCACCGCGGCCTTGTGATTTTCGGTGCCCTTGCCACCGAGATTGCCGGCTTCGATGTACTTCTTGGCGTTGTCCCAGGCGCCGCCTGAATTTGACGCCGAGATCGCGAAAACGCCGCCGGCGACCAGGGAGCCTGCCAGCAGTCCGGCCGTGGCCTGGATGCCGAACAGGAACCCGGTGACGAGCGGTGCACCCATGATAAGAATGCCGGGGGCAACCATTTCGCGAACGGCAGCCTTGGTCGAGATCGCGACGCACTGCGCGTAGTCGGGTTCGCCGGTGCCTTCCATGATGCCCGGAATGTCGCGGAACTGACGCCGCACTTCCTCGATCATCTTGAACGCGGCCGCGCCGACTGACTTCATCGTCATGGCCATGAACAGCGCCGGCAGTACGGCACCGATAAACAGGCCGCTGAAGACCATCGGGTCGAGCAGGTTGATCGAGCCGAGCAGATCCGAGGTCGGATCCTGTTCTTTCAGCAGCAGATCGGCACGGGTCAGGAACGCGGCGAACAGCGCGAGCGACGTCAGAATGGCAGCGCCGATCGCGAAGCCCTTGCCGATGGCGGCAGTAGTGTTCCCGGCCGAGTCCAGAACGTCCGTGCGCTCGCGCACGTGTTCCGGCATACCGGCCATCTCGGCGATTCCGCCGGCGTTGTCAGCCACCGGGCCGTAGGCGTCGATCGTTAATGCAATGACCAGCGTACCCAGCATGCCTAATGATGCAATGGCCACACCGTACATGCCGGCCAGCATCCACGGAATGTAGATGGCAAGGCCGATCGCGAGATAAGGACCGACGGCGCTCTTGTACCCGAGTGCCAGTCCGAAAATGATGTTGGTCGCGGTACCGGTCTGACATGACTCGGCCACTTCACGAACGGGCCTGTAGACATCTGACGTGTAGTACTCGGTGAGCAGGCCGACGACGAGGCCGGCGATCAGTCCGGTCAGGAAGCACAGGTATACCCCTAGGGAGGTATACCCGACGCTGTTGATGACGAACTCCGCCGGCACCAGCAGGTCGGTCACGAAGTACATGACGGCGGCCATGATGACACTCGATGTGATCAGCATTTTTTTCAGCGCCGGGCCCACCTGCGCTTCGGTGTTGACGCGGACCAGCAGAATCGTGATCAGGCTGACCGGGATACCAATGGCCGAGATGACAATCGGATACAGCAGTGCATCGACGTTGCCGCCGAAGGCAATCGCGCTGATGACCATAGCGGCGCAGGTGCTCTCTGCACAGGAGCCGAAAAGGTCGGCGCCCATGCCGGCGACGTCACCGACGTTGTCGCCAACGTTGTCGGCGATAACCGCCGGGTTACGTGGATCGTCTTCCGGAATTCCCGCCTCAACCTTGCCAACAAGGTCGGCGCCAACATCGGCGGCTTTGGTAAAGATGCCGCCGCCCACGCGCGCGAACAGCGCAATGGAGGAACCGCCGAGACCAAAGCCGGCAATGACTTCCATCAGAACGTGCGATGGCAAATCGTCAGGCAATACAAATTTGAGGCCGAGGTAGATCAGCAGCATGCCGAGCGAGGCTAAGCTGACCAGCGCGAAGCCCATTACGGCGCCGGAGTGCAACGCGAGATTGAATGCGCTGGAGAGTGACTGGTTGGCCGAGACCGTCGTGCGAACGTTGCCCGCGGTCGCGATCTTCATGCCAATGTAGCCACTGGCGATCGAGATGATCGCACCGAAAATGAACGCGACGGCCGTGTAGATGCCTTCATTGACGTTCGCGGTGTGGTGATCATCGATCAGCAGCGCGATGACGATGCCAAACAGGACCATGAAGATGGCCATGAACTTGTATTCCTGCTTGAGGAATGCCATGGCTCCTTCGGCTATTGCAGAATGAATCTTGCGCAGTTTGGCGCGCGTGTCGGCATCTTCGACACCCATATCGACCGCAACACGGTTGACCGAGCGCGAGTAGTAAAAGGCTACAGCGAGTCCGAAAATGGACAGGGCCAGGATAATCGCAACTGACATGGTGATTGTTACTCCGAAAATTAGGGTCTTACGAGGTGGTAAGGCCTCAGAAGGCCCACGCAACCTACCTTAGCTTAAATTCCTTGTCCAGCTTGCGCTTGACCGGAACATTCTTAAGTTCGACGTATATCGGCAGTCCGTCCTTGTAGGGCGGATAGTCTTCGCCCTTTATAAGCGGCTCCAGATAGCGACGACAGGCCGCTGTGATGCCAAAACCGTCTTTGGTAATAAAGTTCTTGGGCATCATTTTTTCTTTGTTGGCTACCCGGCTCAGCGGGGCTTTGCCAATGGTCCATCGGTAGGGTTTGTCGGATTTGCGCACGATGGCCGGCATGACCGAATTTTCGCCCGCCAGCGCCATTTCTACGGCGGCTTTGCCGACGGCATAGGCCTGCTCTACATCGGTTTTCGACGCAATGTGCCGCGCGGAGCGTTGCAGGTAGTCGGCCAGTGCATAGTGATACTTGAAGCCCAGTTCATCGCGCACCATCTGTGCGACCACCTGTGCCACGCCGCCCAGTTGTTTGTGGCCGAAAGCGTCGGTGGTGCCGGCATCGGCCAGGAAGGTGCCATCTTTGTAGGCGGCGCCCTCACTGACGACCACGACGCAGTATTCGTTTTTCGCCACGCATTCTTTTACACGCTGCAGAAAGGCTCGCTTGTCAAACGGCACTTCGGGAAACAGGATAATGTGCGGCGCCTCGTCCCGGCCTTTGCCGGCAAGTCCCCCGGCCGCTGCGATCCAGCCGGCATGGCGACCCATCACTTCCAGCACAAACACCTTGGTCGATGTGCGTGCCATGGAAGCGACATCGAGCGCTGCCTCTTTGGTAGACACGGCAATGTATTTGGCAACCGAGCCGAAGCCGGGGCAGGTATCGGTAATCGGCAAATCGTTGTCCACGGTTTTTGGGACATGAATGGCCTGCACCGGGAAGCCCATCTTTTTGGACAGCTGCGAAACTTTGTAGCAGGTGTCGGCGGAATCGCCGCCACCGTTGTAGAAAAAGTAGCCGATGTTATGCGCCCTGAATACTTCCATCAGCCGTTCGTACTCGGCACGGTTTTCTTCCAGGCCTTTAAGTTTGTAGCGGGCAGAACCAAATGCGCCGCCGGGTGTATGTCTCAGCTTGGCAATCGCTTTCGAGCTCTCGCGGCTGGTGTCGATCATGTCTTCGGTCAATGCGCCGATGATACCGTTGCGTCCGGCATAGACCTTGCCGATCTTGTCCTTATGCTCGCGCGCCGTTTCAATAACGCCACAGGCGCTCGCGTTGATGACGGCGGTGACACCGCCGGACTGGGCATAAAAGGCATTTTTTCTGGCTGCGGCCATGCAACGATTTCCTGTTGAATTGTCGGAGGTGCAACGATTATTGCCGCCGCATACTGCCCGACAGCGGCCCTGCCTACAAGTGGCTACCGTTGACCTGCATGGTTGCAGACGTTAGCTTACGCGGCATCACAATCCACTGATTACTGGGCTTGAAAGCATGCGCATCGTATTTTTGGGGGCGCCGGGATCCGGCAAAGGTACACAGGCCAAGCGCCTTATGGAGGAGCACGGGCTGCCGCAGGTTTCTACCGGGGATCTCTTAAGGGCAGCGGTCGCAGCCGATACCGCGCTGGGCCGGCGGGCCAAGGCCGCGATGGATGCCGGCGAACTTGTCACCGATGACATTGTGCTGGGCATTATTGCCGAGCGGCTGGCGCAGGACGATTGCAGCGGCGGTTTTATCCTCGACGGATATCCGCGCAACCTCCAGCAGGCCCGTGATCTCGAGCCCGTGCTTGCCGAAATCGGACAAAGCCTCGACAGTGCGGTGTTGCTGGACGTTGACATGGATATTCTGATGAAGCGGCTGACCGGTCGTCGGACCTGCTCGCTGACCGGCAAGCTGCTCAACGTCTATTATTCGCCAAAGGAAGAACTGGATGCCTGCACCGAGGCCGGCGGCGAACTCGTGCAGCGTGCCGATGACAATGAAGAAACCATCGGCAATCGCCTGAAGGTATACCGCGAGCAGACCGAGCCGTTGATCGATTTCTACCGTGATGCGGGGTTACTCAAAACCGTCGCAGGCGAGGGCAGTATTGACGAAATCTATGCCCGCCTGAAACGCACGCTCGGTATGTCCTGAGTGTGATTGTATTGTCAGGTCAGGTTTGCAAGCGTCGCCTGAAGGCTCTTGCCGATTATTTCGTAACGCCAGCCTGACAATATGCGGGTGCCGGTTTCGCCGCGCATCAATGCGTTGATGTCTCGTCGGCTGGCCAGTACTTCAGCCGGAATCTGCAGTTCTTCGGCCTTGGCCCGGACCCGTTTTGCGAGTTCCGAGCTTTGCTTGCTATCGCGATCGCGGTCAGGGATTTCCTGGCGGTATTCTTCGGGCCGGGTCGAATAGTCCGCGTTACCCTGGGCTACCGCTGCCAGCAGGTCCGTCGCCTGCCGGTTCGCCAGCCCTGAGGGCACATCCCGGACGGCGGCCAGACTGTTGGCATCCAGCGGATTTGCTGCAGCAATCGCCACCAACGCTTTATCGTCCATGATCCATTTACGCGGCTTGTCCAGTGTCACGGCACGTTGTTCGCGCCATGCGGCCAGTCGCCGGGCCCGGGCTTGTTGTTCCGCGGGCATGAACGGGATGCTTTTGACCCGCTGCCAGGCATTTTCGATGTCCGGCTGGTAAAAGCGCACATCGCACAATGCCGCGCTGTCTTCGATGGCCCACTGATAGCGGCCCAGTGTCTGCAGGCGTTCGCGCAACATCTGGTGCATGCCGCCCAGGTAGACCACATCTTTGGCGGCATAGTCGAGTTGCTCGTGGGTCAGTGGTCGACGGGTCCAGTCGGTGCGCGTTTGCTCCTTGCTCAGACTGACACCGGCAAGTTCTGCGACCAGCCCCGCGTAACCAATCTGGGGCTGATAGCCCAGCAGTGCCGCGCACAGTTGCGTATCCACAAGATTTTGCACGATAGCCTGACGATGAAACCACATCACTTCGAGGTCCTGCGTTGCCGAATGCATGATGACAGTCCTTTCGGGGTCAAACAGCAGTTCCCAGAAGCGGTCGAAGTTCAAATCGGCGAGCGGGTCCACGCACACGGCGGTGTCGCCTGCTGCGATTTGCACCAGCCCCAGATGCGGGGCGTAGGTGCGAGTGCGCACAAATTCGGTATCCAGCCCGATCACGTCACAGCCGGCGACCGTATCGCACAGTAGATTGAGATCAGTCTGTTGCTCAATGAGGAGGGGGAGGGTTGGCATAGCGCCGCAGTGTAGTGGATGATGTCGGCATGCACATCCATATTCTGGGTATTTGCGGCACATTCATGGGCGGGATTGCGGCCATCGCCCGCGCTGCCGGCCATGCAGTTACCGGCAGCGATAAGGGCGTGTACCCGCCGATGAGCGATCAACTCAAGGCATTGGGCATCGAGCTTGTTGACGGCTTCGACCCCGGGCAGCTTGATTGCGACCCTGATCTCGTGGTGGTGGGCAATGTCATGAGTCGCGGCATGCCTATTGTTGAAGAAATGCTTAATCGCGGCATGCCGTATACCTCAGGCCCTGCATGGCTGGCAGAGCATGTGCTGAAGGATCGTCACGTCGTGGCCGTGTCCGGCACGCATGGCAAGACAACGACGGCGAGCATGACTGCATGGTTGCTCGAGTATGCAGGATTGGACCCGGGCTTTTTGATCGGTGGCGTGCCCGCTAATTTTGGCACCACCGCACGTCTCGGCAGTGGCAAACATTTCGTGATTGAAGCTGACGAATACGACACCGCTTTTTTCGACAAGCGCGCCAAGTTTCTGCACTACGGGCCGCGGACACTGGTGATCAATAACCTTGAGTTCGATCACGCCGATATTTACAAGGACATGGATGCAATTCTGTGGCAGTTCCATCAAATGCTGCGGATCTTGCCCGGTAATGGACGACTGCTTATTAATGCCGGCGAAAAGCAAATTGCCAGGTTGCTGGATATGGGTTGCTGGACCAAACGCGAAAGCTATAGCGGCAGAGCCGACATTGCTGCAGACGTTCATGTCAGCTATGTGGACGGCGGGCTTGAATTGCAACTTGCTAACGGCGACGCGACAGCATGTGCCCTGGCGTTGCCGGGTTTACACAATTGCGAAAACGCGGCTGCGGCGCTGCTTGCTGCGCGCCATGCCGGCGTTCCATTGCATCTGGGAATGCAGGGGATGCGGGAATTTCGCGGCGTCAAACGCCGTCTGGAATTGCGCGGCAATATTGACAACGTGCGAATTTACGACGATTTCGCGCATCACCCCACTGCCATAAAACGCACGCTTGAAGCTGTGCGGGAAACCTCCAGGGGCAGGGTGTTCGCTGTTATAGAGCCGCGGTCCAACAGTATGAAGCTGGGCGCTCACCGCGCTGCGCTGGCTGATTCGCTGCAGTCGGCTGACCGGGTATGGGCATTTCAACCCAGGGATCTGCCGTGGAGTTTGCGGGATGAACTCGCAGGCCTCAATGAATGCGTCGTGGCTGACGATGTCGATACCCTGGTCGCGGATATTTGTGTTGCCGTTAAGCCGGGCGACGACGTGGTGGTGATGAGTAATGGCGCCTTCGGCGGTATTCACGACAAACTTTGCACACTGCTGGCTGAACGCCGCGGCTGACGTTGACCTGCCCTGCGGTTGTGCGCATCATGGGCGCCATTCATCGGTGCAGACGATGAAACAGTGACTATGATGAATGTCCCGTTATTTCCCCTGAATACCGTGCTTTTCCCGGGTGGCCCGTTGCCGCTGCGGGTGTTTGAAGCGCGCTATATCGACATGGTCAGCGATTGCATGAAAGGCGACAAGGCTTTCGGCGTGTTGCTGTTGTCCAATGGCAGTGAAGTGAGCAGGGAAGTGGGCGGCCAGCCGGCAGCCAGTACCGCCGCGGTTGGGACGCTGGCAAAAATTGTCGACTGGTATCAGGGGACAGACGGTTTGCTGGGCATTACGGCGCTCGGAACCGAGCGATTCCGCTTGCACACGGCGCAACGTCAGGCCGACGGCCTGAATATTGGCGAGGTTGATTTACTGCCTGCCGAAGAGTGTGTGCCTGTGCCCGAAGAGTTTGCTGACTGGTCCGTGCTGCTGCGAGGTGTGCTGGACGATTTGGGCAAACTGTACGAAGCAACCGACCGTCGTTACGATGATGCCTCGTGGTTAAGCTTCCGCTTCGCGGAAATTCTCCCCATTGAGATGCAGGTACGGCAGCAATTGCTCGAAATGACCGATCCGATTGAGCGGTTGCAATTGTTGCGGCCCTTGCTGAGACAGGTGCGCGAGGTTCAGTCGCAATGAAAACATGGATGTGTCTTATTTGCGGATACGTATACGACGAGGCTATGGGTGATCCGGACAGCGGCATTGCACCAGGCACGCGGTGGCAGGATGTGCCGCTATCGTGGCGTTGTCCCGATTGCGGTGCCGGCAAGGAAGACTTCGAGATGATCGAGGTCTGATAAAACAGATTCAACAAGTGAAGTTCTAGAAGTCGTCGTCATTCAGTTGCCGGGATTCAATACCCGCTGTGTCGAGCATGGCCAGGACACTGTCGTCGCCGATCAGGTGCATGGTGCCTACCACCACCAGATGGGTTCCCGGCTTATCCAGCAATGCGCGAATGGGTGCTACCCAGTTTTTGTTTCGCTGCACCAGTATGGCGTCGTAAAGGTTCGGCACATCCTGGAGTTCTTCAAGCAGAAAACGCTCGAGTTCTTCCGTGTCGCCATCTGTCCATGCATTCACGATGGCGTCAATGTCATTCTGCACGGTAGCGGCGTCTTCGAGTGATTGCATCAGAAAGGTATTCTGCTCTTTCGGATCCAGTCGATCGAGGAATCCCAATTGCTGCTCAATGGTTTCGAGTCCGGCCAGCGTTTTGTTTTCGGCTAGCGCCTTTCGTGTCAGCATGTTTTCGATGCCCCAGGCAGGGTCGAAACCGAGCTGCACCATTCGCAGCTGGGTTATTGAAAGTGCTGTAAACCAAGGTTCGAACTGCTCGAACATCGGCAGCGGAATGTTGAGTTGTTGCGCCAGTTTGTTCGCGGCCTGATAGTTGTCATCGCCAACCAGCTCGCGCAGGCTGCGACCTTGCGGATCGATACTGATCGCGGCGATGGTGCTCTGCGTAGCGACCGGATCCGTCGTGCTCATGTCAATTTCCATGGTGATGGTGTCGGCCAGCTGATACGCCTCTTCCATGCCCTTGCGCAGCGGGTAATCGGAAGGGCGCAGGAAGTGCACCGACCCCATCACCAGTACGCGGCTGCCGGAGCTCTCCAGTTCCCAGAGCGGCAGCGGTTTGGACCATGCGGGGAGAGCGCCAATTACGAGCGCAATCAAAGCAGATATACGCGACACGGTGCAGTGCTTCAGGATAGCCATACCACTTCGGTTTCGATGGAGCCGTCAGGGTGAAGTTCAATCCACCGGTAAGCCGGTGGTCGGGAGTCCATCATAAACACGTCGCTATCGGGAAGAAACTGTGAGCCAGTGGATGGCGTGCTCAGCATCAGTACGCCGTTGCGCAGCGTCTCAGACGCCTGATGCACGTGTCCCCAGGCTACGGCACGGATGTTGGGAAAACGGTCGACGATATCAAAGAACTCATCACTGTTGCGCAGCCCGAGGCCGTCCAGCCAGCGGCAACCGGTCGGCAGCGGGTGATGATGCAAGCCGACCAGAACATGGTCTTCCGGATGTTTTGCCAGAGTGGATTCCAGTATTTTCAGCTGCCCGGTTTCGAGTCGTCCGCCATCATCCCAGCGCACCGCCGAATTGAGCATGATCAGTCGCCAGCCGCCGTAAACGTGGGTGCCGCAAAAGTGGAACGGTGCCTTGCTCAGTGTTTCGGCCATGATGCGTGGCGAGTCGTGGTTGCCCGGTATGCAGTGCACAGGAACATTTAGTTTGCCGATGGCATTACGGAAGCGCTCATAACCCTGCCGGGTTTCATCCTGCACCAGATCACCGGTGGCAATAATGGCGTCGGCCTTGCGTGCATCGATCGATACCCGGTTGATGACCGCCGTGAACGATTCATAGGTATTCAGGCCGCGCATCATTGCCTCCCGATGCGCATGCAGATGCGGATCGGTGAGATGCAGTATTCGCACGGGCCGGGTCATTTGCGCATCTTATCGCAGCAATCCCGGCGATCACGTGGCCTGAGTCACAACTCGGCCCGCCGCTGGCGCGGCGGATTTGCCCGGCAAATACGCTAGTAGCGGTAGTGATCCGGCTTGTAGGGGCCTTCGACCTTGACGCCGATGTATTTCGCCTGATCTTCGGTCAACGTGGTGAGGTGAACACCCAGCTGCTTAAGATGCAGACGCGCCACTTTCTCGTCGAGGTGCTTAGGCAGGACGTAGACTTTGTTCTGATAGTCGTCCGGTTTCTTCCATAATTCGATTTGCGCCATCACCTGGTTGGTGAACGAGTTCGACATCACAAAACTGGGGTGTCCGGTCGCGCACCCTAGATTCACCAGCCGCCCTTCTGCCAACAGAATAATGCGTTTGCCATCCGGGAAGATGACATGATCCACTTGCGGCTTGATGTTTTCCCATTTGTATTGCTTCAGCTTGGCAACTTCGATTTCGTTGTCGAAGTGGCCGATGTTGCAAACAATAGCCTGATTTTTCATGGCGGCCATGTGGTCGTGAGTGATCACATTAAAGTTGCCGGTGGTGGTCACGAAGATGTTGGCCTGCGGTGCTGCCTCGTCCATGGTGACGATGCGGAAACCTTCCATTGCAGCCTGCAATGCGCAGATGGGGTCGATTTCTGTAATCCACACGGTTGCGCCGAGCCCTTTGAGGGATTGCGCGCAACCTTTGCCAACGTCACCGTAGCCGGCAATAACGGCAATCTTCCCGGCAATCATGACGTCGGTGGCGCGCTTGATGCCATCGACCAGCGATTCACGGCAGCCGTAAAGGTTGTCGAATTTTGATTTCGTTACCGAGTCATTCACGTTGATGGCGGGGAAGGGCAGGTCGCCTGCTTCCTGCATCTGGTAAAGACGCTGCACGCCGGTGGTGGTCTCTTCGGTAACGCCGCCGATGGCATCGCGGCGGGTGGTGTACCAGCCGGGGTTGTTGTCCAGTCGCCGTTTGATGGACTTGAACAAGGCCACTTCTTCGTCACTGCCGGGGTTATCCAGAATGGTGGGGTCCTGCTCCGCTTTCGCGCCCAGGATCAGCAGCAAGGTGGCATCACCACCGTCGTCGAGAATGCGGTTGGGCGCACCGCCGTCGGCCCATTCCATGGCCCGGTGCGTGTATTCCCAGTATTCATCCAGCGTTTCACCCTTGTAGGCGAAAACCGGCACGCCGGCAGCGGCAATGGCTGCTGCTGCGTGATCTTGAGTAGAAAAAATATTGCAGGATACCCAGCGCACTTCCGCGCCAAGGTCCACCAGCGTTTCTATCAACACCGCGGTCTGGATAGTCATGTGCAGCGAACCCATGATGCGGGCTCCCTGCAGTGGCTTTTGCCCCGCGTACTCCGTCCGCAACTGCATCAGTCCCGGCATTTCAGTTTCCGCGATAGCAATTTCGCGGCGACCCCACTCGGCCAGTGACAGGTCTGCTACATGAAAATCGTCGTTCAGCGCGACGGCGGCTTCTGTGCTCATTATTTTGCTTGCTCCGTTGTGCCGCCGACATGTTGCCGAACGGCGGTGTAATTTTTCGGTTTAATCAGGCGGCGGCGTCGATTTTGAGTTGCTCAGCCTTGTCGGTTTTCTCCCAGCCAAAGCCCTCGTTGTCACGGCCGAAGTGGCCATACGCAGCGGTAGCCCGGTACTGCGGCTTAATCAAATCCAGCATTTCACGAATGCCGTACGGTGTCAGGTCAAAATGCTGCCGCACCAGAGCCGTGAGTTGGTCTGCCGACAGTTTGCCGGTGCCGAAGTCTTCGACCGTGATGGACGTGGGTTCCGCCACGCCAATGGCATAGGACACCTGCACTTCGCAGCGCTCCGCCAGACCGGCGGCAACAATGTTCTTGGCGACGTACCGAGCGGCATAAGCAGCCGAACGGTCTACTTTGGACGGATCCTTTCCGGAAAACGCGCCGCCTCCGTGCCGGGCCATACCGCCGTATGTATCCACAATGATTTTTCGTCCGGTAAGGCCGCAGTCGCCGACCGGGCCGCCGATCACGAAGTTGCCGGTCGGATTGATGTGGTACTTGGTCTTATTGGTAAGCCATTCGGCTGGCAGGATGGGTTTAATAATGCATTCCATCACTGCTTCTTGCAGATCGCTGAGACTGATTTCAGGGTTGTGCTGAGTGGACAGCACAACTGCATCAATCGCAACGGGCTTGTCGTTTTCGTACACCAGCGTGACCTGGCTCTTGGCATCCGGGCGCAACCAGGGCAGCTCACCCGATTTACGCACTTCGGCCTGCTTTTTAACCAACAGGTGCGACAACTGTATGGCGGCGGGCATCAGTACATCCGTTTCGTTGGTTGCGTAACCGAACATCAGGCCCTGATCGCCGGCACCCTGTAACCGCGGATCGCCACGATCCACACCCTGGGCTATGTCGGGCGATTGTGCCCCAATGGCATTCAGTACCGCACACGATGCGCCGTCAAACCCCATGTCAGAGCTGTTATAGCCAATATCCAGCACGGTATCGCGGATGGTTTTTTCAGCGTCGATCACGGCATTTGCGGTCACTTCGCCGGCCACCAGCACGAAGCCGGTTTTGACCAGTGTCTCGACTGCAACGCGGCAATTCGGATCTTGCTTCAGGTATTCATCCAGAATGGCATCGGAAATCTGATCCGACATCTTGTCGGGATGTCCTTCGGAAACCGACTCGGACGTGAACTGGAATCTTTTTGTCATGTTGTTTACTCGAAAAATCTGTAAGCCGCGTCGATGGGCAGCGTTGGTTTATATGTGATGCGGGCGCAGGATTATACCCATAAGGCGCGCCATGCGGTTGCCGCTGTGTGGGCCTCAGCGTGTTTCCGGGGGTTTGACGGCGATCACCCCCGCGTGTTCGCGGCCTTTGGCGTGTTTGGTCGCGCCCGATAGAAAAGCCGCGCTGAGGATGCTGAACCCGGCGGCCGTGCAGACGCGCGCCAGAATGTCGGGATCCAGCGGATTGATGAAGGCCGGATGACCCGCAGGATCGGTCCCCGCGGGCAACAGCGCCGCGTAGTCCTCGACCTTGCCCGGCCAGAGTTCGCCAGCGGCTTTGCGGCGCTCGTAGCGGTCCGCATAGGTGTACCAGGGGCCGACGTAGGGCGTGTCGGCAACCAGGTAGAGTCGTCCACCGGGCATCAGCCAGTTGTGCATTTTTGCAACCGTTTGTTCAATGTCCGGCCCGTCCAGAAAGTGCAGAACCCGGGCGGCGAGAATGGCCGCAAAGTGGCCGTGCTCAAAATCCACCCCCGGCAAGGCACCCGGCACGGAGCGGACGCGAGCCCGATATTCCGGCGGTACGCGTTGTCGGAGAATCTCCAGATGTCGCGGTTCTATGTCACTGGCGCACACTCGGGCACCCTCGGCCAGGGCGGCCAGCGTCGCGACACCGTATGCGCAGCCGATGTCCAGCACTTCGTGGCCCTGGCGGCCGACACTGCCGGCGTAGACGGCAAAGTCCTGCGAGTACTCGTCCAGTCCTTCGGTCATCCAGCCCGTCTTGTTGAGCGTCGGTATTAAGCCTTCTACCGGTGACGCGGGCAGCAAGTTGTCGTGTTTTGACATGATCGGGAATCTGCTCGGATAGTCTGCCTGAAGCCGAGAATAGCCGGTTTCGGCAGTCTTCGGGTGTGAAAAGGGTGGCCATTTTACGCTTGAACCGCTCACCGCATTTGCCCCCGCGCGGCGCTTGGGTGAAAATGCGCAGCCCTGCCATCCCGAATGATCGAGGTGGTACGTGACCAATAACCATAAGCACTAATCGAAGAATATTCATGGCTTCTACTACTCAGTCGGTTGCATCGCAGCCTGGCCGCCGCGAGCTGGCAAACGCCATTCGCGCGCTTTCTATGGACGCTGTTCAGGCTGCGAATTCGGGTCATCCGGGCGCGCCCATGGGCATGGCCGATATTGCAGAAGTGCTGTGGAATGATTATCTGAAACACAATCCGGCTAATCCGCGCTGGGTTGATCGCGACCGTTTTGTGTTATCGAACGGCCACGGTTCGATGCTGCTGTATTCCTTACTGCATCTGAGCGGGTATCCGCTGAGCATTGAAGAGCTTAAGAATTTTCGCCAGCTCGGCGCGATAACTGCAGGGCATCCCGAGTACGAGCCCGATGTCGGTATTGAGACCACTACCGGCCCGCTGGGTCAGGGCGTTACCAATGCTGTGGGCATGGCATTGGCTGAGAAATTGCTGGCTGCGCGTTTTAACCGTCCCGGCTTCGACGTGGTGGATCATCGTACCTGGGTGTTTCTGGGCGACGGGTGCCTCATGGAAGGCATCTCGCACGAAGCCTGCTCGCTGGCAGGTACCCTGGGGCTGGGCAAGCTCATTTGTTTTTATGACGACAACGGCATTTCTATTGATGGGGATGTGCACGGCTGGTTCGCCGATGACACTCCGGCTCGTTTTGAAGCCTACGGCTGGCAGGTGGTGCGCGATGTTGACGGTCACGACGCGGCGGCCATTGCTGCGGCTATTGAGCAGAGCCTTGCCAATACCAATCAGCCCACCCTGATTTGCTGCAAAACCATCATCGGCTTTGGCGCGCCGAATAAACAAGGCTCCGAGGCTACTCACGGTGCGCCTCTGGGTGCGGACGAAATTGCGGCGGCGCGGGAATACCTGCACTGGCCGCATGCCCCGTTTGAAATTCCGGCCGACATTGCTGACGCCTGGAACGGGCACGTCAAAGGCAGCCAGTCAGAGTCCGCCTGGCAGACTTTATATGACACCTACTCGGCGCAGCACCCTGAGCTGGCTGAAGAGTTGCGCCGGCGGCTGGCAGGTGAATTACCGGTGAACTGGGAAAGCGAAGCCCAGGCCGCAATCGTCGCAATTGCAAAGAACGACAAGACACTGGCAACGCGCAAAGATTCGCAGGTTGCGCTGAATGCCTATGCGCCGCTGCTGCCCGAAATGGTCGGCGGGTCCGCCGACCTTACCGGTTCGAACCTGACCAAACACGACGGTTCGGTCGCGATTACACCGCAATCCGCTGACGGCAACTACATTTATTACGGTGTCAGAGAATTCGCCATGGCGGCGATCATGAATGGCATCACATTGCATGGCGGTTTTATCCCCTACGGCGGCACCTTCCTGACGTTCTCCGACTACGCGCGCAACGCATTGCGCATGGCCGCGCTCATGAAAATCCAGAATATTCTGGTTTTCACCCACGACTCTATAGGCCTGGGCGAAGACGGCCCGACCCACCAGCCCGTGGAACATGTCGAAAGTCTGCGCATCATGCCCAACATGGAGGTGTGGCGCCCTTGCGACGGTGCGGAAACAGCGGTCGCATGGAAGTGTGCGATAGAAAGGCGGGACGGCCCGACCAGCCTGGTGCTGAGTCGTCAGGGTCTGGCGCGCCAGCCGCGCAGCGCAAAGCAGATCAGCGATATTGTGCGCGGCGGTTATGTGTTGCGTGCCGCAAACGATCCGCAGGCTTTGCTGATTGCTACCGGCTCGGAAGTCGATTTAATGATGCAGGCTGCTGCAGAACTGGAAACTCAGGGAATTCGCGCACAGGTCGTGTCTATGCCGTGCGTATCCCGGTTTGCCGCACAGGATGCTGATTACCACGATGCCGTATTGCCGCCGCAGGTTAGTTGTCGGGTGGCCGCCGAGGCAGGCGTCGAAAACGGCTGGTTACCGATTGTGGGTCCCGGAGGCAGCGTTATCTCCATTGATCATTACGGGGAGTCTGCGCCGGCGGAACAATTGTTTGAGAAGTACGGTTTTACCACCGAGCGAGTGGTTGAAACCGTGCGTGAATTGCTTGCTGAGGAGTAACAAAGCATGACCATCAAAGTTGCCATCAATGGCTATGGCCGAATCGGCCGCAACGTGCTGCGGGCCCTGTTCGAGAGCGGTCGAAATGGCGAGATCGACATTGTTGCGATTAACGATCTCGGCGATGCCAATACCAATGCGCACCTGACCAAGTACGACACTGCGCACGGGCGTTTCCCTTTTGATGTCAGTGTCGAAGGCGACGAGATGATTGTCGGCGGTGACCGCATCAAGGTGCTGGCGCAACGCGACCCCGGCAAGCTGCCCTGGGCCGAGCTGGGTGTTGACGTGGTGCTGGAATGCACCGGGTTTTTTGCCAGCAAGGAAAAGGCGCAGCCGCATATTAATGCCGGCGCCAAGAAAGTGCTGATTTCCGCACCCGCGGGCAAGGACGTCGATGCCACGGTGGTCTACGGAGTGAATCACGATGTGCTAAAGGCCAGCGATACGGTTGTTTCGAATGCTTCGTGCACAACCAACTGTCTTGCACCGCTGGTGAAGCCGCTGCATGAAAAGATCGGTGTTGAGAAAGGCATCATGACCACTATCCATGCCTACACCAATGATCAGGTGCTGACCGATGTGTATCACTCGGATCTGCGCCGGGCGCGTTCCGCCACCATGTCCATGATTCCCACCAAAACCGGCGCGGCAGCAGCAGTCGGTCTGGTATTGCCCGAACTCGACGGCAAGCTCGACGGTTTTGCGATGCGCGTTCCGACCATTAATGTTTCGGTGGTCGATCTCACGTTTACCGCTTCGCGCGACACCACGGTTGACGAGGTGCACTCGATTCTGCGGGCAGCCGCAGACGGCCCGCTCAAGGGCATTCTGGATTACAGCGACGGGCCGCTTGTGTCCATCGACTTTAATCACAATCCGGCATCGTCATCCTACGATGCGACGTTGACCAAAGTGATGGGCGGCAATCTGGTTAAGGTGTGTTCCTGGTACGACAACGAGTGGGGTTTCTCCAATCGCATGCTGGACACCATGCTGGCCATGATGAAAGCCAAATAATGAAAGCGTTGCGCATGACCGATCTGGATCTCGCCGGCAAGCGGGTCATGATTCGGTTTGACTTCAACGTGCCCGTCATGGACGGACACGTTACCAGTGATGCGCGAATGCGGGCCGCGTTGCCGACGATTGAGCATGCGCTGAAAGCGGGTGCGGCAGTTATTTTGTTGTCGCATCTGGGTCGTCCGACCGAGGGCAATTATGAAGAGCAGTTTTCGCTTGGGCCTATTGCGCGGCATTTGAGCGTGATGATTGGCAAGGACGTGCGTCTGCTCGACAACTGGCTCGACGGCATCGATGTTGAGCCCGGCCAGATCGTGTTATGCGAAAACGTCCGCTTCAACGTTGGCGAAAAGAAAAACGATGCGGCTCTGGCGAAGCGCATGGCTGCGTTGTGCGACGTGTTTGTAATGGATGCTTTTGGCACCGCGCACCGCGCGGAGGCCAGCACCTGCGGTGTGGCGGAATACGCAACGGTGGCGTGCGCCGGCCCGCTGTTGGTGGAAGAAATGGAAGCTCTGGGTAAGGCGCTGGAGAATCCTGCCCGTCCGATGGTCGCCATTGTCGGGGGTTCAAAAGTCAGCACCAAGTTGACCGTGCTGGAGGCGCTGGCTGACAAAGTGGATCAGCTTATTGTCGGGGGCGGCATTGCTAACACATTTATTGCCGCAGCCGGTTTTCCGGTCGGCAAGTCGCTGTATGAAAAAGAGATGGTGGGTCAGGCTGCCAGGTTACTGGAGAAAGCATCGATACCTCTGCCCGAGGACGTGGTGGTCGCTGACGAATTCAGTGCGAATGCAGTCGCGACGGTAAAAGTCATCGCCGATACAAGTGACAACGAACTGATTCTGGATATCGGCCCGCGCACAGCCGAGAGTTACGCGAAGTTGCTGGCCGATGCCGGTACGGTTGTCTGGAACGGCCCGGTTGGCGTGTTTGAAATTGATCAATTTGGCGAGGGAACTCGCCGGGTGGCCGAAGCCGTGGCGGACAGCCGGGCGTTTTCTATTGCCGGCGGCGGCGACACGCTGGCCGCGCTGGACAAATACGGACTGAGCGACAAGATGTCCTACATCTCCACCGGTGGCGGCGCATTTCTGGAGTTGTTGGAAGGCAAAAAACTGCCCGCCATTGCCGCGCTGGAAGCGCGGGCTGTCGCAGCATAGTTCCGGCGGCGCGCAAGGCGCTATGTGATAATGCCGGTCGTTTAGTTACACGAGTATTACTTTCTAAGTGAGCGTTTAAATATGCGTCGTACCAAGATCATCGCAACGCTGGGCCCAGCTACCGACGATCCGGTAGTTTTGAGAAAACTTATTGAGGCCGGCACGGACGTTGTGCGAATTAATTTTTCGCACGGTGACTGGTCGGCCGCATCGAAACGCATCGCAACTGTGCGAGAAGTTTCAGCCAGTGTCGGGCGGTATGTCGCCATATTAGGCGACCTTCAGGGTCCGAAAATTCGCATTCGAAGTTTTGCAAACGGGCCTGTCATGCTCGTTGAAGGTCAGCAATTTATTCTGGATTCCGCGCTCGGTCGCGATGCCGGCACCGCAGAAGCAGTTGGTGTCGCCTATGAGGGTCTGGCCGGTGATCTTCATGCCGGCGATACGCTGTTGCTCGATGACGGCAAGTTGACAATGGTTGTTGAGCGCGTTGAAGGCACCCGCATCTTTTGCAAAGTCAAAGTGGGCGGTGAGCTCGATAATCAGAAAGGTATAAACAAGCATGGCGGCGGATTGTCCGCGCCGGCGCTTACCGATAAGGATCGCGAAGACATCAAGTCTGCTGCGGAAGCGGGCGTCGACTGGCTGGCCGTTTCTTTTGTGCGGGATGCCGCCGATATGCATGAAGCGCGGGAACTGTTGCGCGATGCCGGAGGGCACGGGCATCTGGTAGCAAAAATCGAGCGCGCCGAAGCGGTCGATAACCTGGATGCCATTATCGATGCCAGCGATGCGGTGATGGTTGCCCGCGGCGACCTCGCCGTCGAAACCGGTTACGCGGGCCTTACAGGCCTGCAGAAGCGCATCATCAAGCAGGCACGCAACCGCCATAAAATTGCCATTACGGCCACTCAGATGATGGAGTCGATGATTTACAGCCAGATGCCGACCCGAGCGGAGGTGTCTGATGTTGCCAATGCCGTGATGGACGGCACCGATGCAGTGATGTTGTCGGCCGAATCGGCTGTAGGCGATTATCCGGTGAGGGCCGTGGAAGTCATGTCGGACGTTTGCATCGGGGCCGAAGCCTACCGTTTGCCAAGCAGTCGATCGCGTCGGCAGGACGAGCATTTCACGTATGTGGATCAGGCCATTGCCATGTCCGTGATGTATGCAGCCAACCATATGGATGTGCACGCAATCATTGCGCTTACGGAATCCGGATCCACCGCATTGTGGATGTCGAGAATTCGGTCAGACATCCCTATTTTTGCGTTTACCCGCCACGAGGCCACACTGCGACGCGTTGCTTTGTATCGCGGGGTGTATCCGGTAAATTTTGATTCCACCACCAGCGCGGGCGCACAGCTATACGCCGATTTGTTCGCCAAACTGCTGGATCACAAGTATGCTCGCGAAGGTGATTTGCTTATTTTTACCAAGGGCGAAATGACCGGGGTATCGGGTGGCACCAACGCCATGACTATTTTGCGCGTAACCGGCAAGTAGCGTCTGTTACTGGTGCAGGCAGCGACAAGTTAAAGGATCCGTTCTTATGAAAACCCAACGTTTTCTCGGTGCGTTTAGCGCACTGTTTGTTCTATTAGTGCTAGCCGGCTGTGGTTCACTTGCTGGCTCGGGTGCACCAGCAGAGCCGCTGGTGGTGGTTGCCGGAGCAACGGGCGGAACCGGCCGGGCGCTGGTCAGCAATCTGCAGGATCAGGGCTACCGGGTAAGGGCTTTTGTCCGGGATGCCGACAAGGCGCGCGTTGTGCTTGGTGATGCGGTTGATTATGCGGAGGGCGATGTCCGCGATATCGAGACTGTTGTGGCCGCACTGAAGGGAGCTGACTACCTTATTTCATCCATTGGTTCGAGTCGTTCCGATCCGGCCAACAATCCGGAGGCCGTCGATTTTGGCGGCGTAAAGAATCTGGCTGACGCGTCGGCGCAGGTTGGCCTGAGTCAGTTTGTGCTGGTTTCATCGTCGGGCGTTACGCACGACGATCATTTTCTGAACAAGGTGATGGATAACGTCCTCAAATGGAAGTTTCAGGGCGAGGAAGCGGTGCGGTCGAGCGGTGTGCCATACACCATTGTGCGTCCCGGTGGCCTTGTCAATGCGCCCGGCGGGAATGACCAGTTGATGTTTGCACAGGGCGATACAACGTCGGGCACTATTGCTCGTGAGGATGTGGCGCTGATCTGTATCGCAGCACTTGGCAATCAGTTCGCACTCGGGAAGACATTTGAGACTTTTAGTAGTGAACAACCAGGCGTAAACAACTGGGATGAGAAATTCGGCGCTTTGAACGCGGATTAGATCCCTAACTATACAGAGCGTCAAAATCTATGAATCAGCGACAACCGCATTTACTGGCTCGCCTTATGAAATCTGCTTCTAAAATCGAGCCGAACGAGCTTCGTTCTGTGCTGTTGTCCTTCCTTTTTGTATTCACGCTCATGTCTGCCTGGTACATCCTGCGGCCTGTGCGTGATGCCATGGCGAGCGACTGGACGGATACAGAGCTTAGCTTCCTCTGGAATATCAACTTTTTTGTAAGCATCGCGGTGGTTGCAGTTTATGGCTTCGCGGTTTCACATTTGAAGTTCAAGCATTTGGTGCCCAGTGTTTATGCATTTTTTGGGTTGAGTTTTGTAGTATTTTATTTTGCAGCCAGCGGCAGCGATGACCGGGTGCTGGTTGATAAGGTCTTTTATGTCTGGGTCAGCGTATTTAGCTTGTTCCATGTTTCAGTGTTCTGGAGCTTTATGTCCGACCTGTTTACCAAGGAGCAATCGAACCGTCTGTTTGCGTTTATCGCAGCCGGTTCAAGCGCCGGGGCATTGGTAGGGCCGCTGATTCCCGCGCTGTTTGCCGAGAACTTGGGCACCGACAAGCTTATGCTGATTGCCTCTGTGGCATTGATTGTGCCAATCGCCCTGGTGTTGTGCCTGGAGCGGCTCAAGGTGGTGGATTTGCACAATGAATCAGTTCAGGCTGATTTACGAGCTGCAAAAATCGGCGGGAACCCGTTTGCCGGTTTCAAGATGTTTGTCAGCAACCCCTATTTGTTAGCCATCGGGGCGTTCATTCTGCTGTATACGGCTATCGGTTCTTTTGTGTATTTCGAACAGAAAAATCTGCTGGAAGAATTCAGCCGAGCCGAACGTACCGAGATTCTCGCGCGCGTTGACCTGGTAGTGAACATTCTTACTTTTGCTATCGGCATGTTTGCGACCAGTCGAATAGTCACGCGTTTCGGTATGCCTGCGACATTGGCCATGGTGCCGGTATTTATTGTTGCAGGGTTGTTTATTCTGGCTTTCGCGCCCATCCTGATAGTGGTATTGGCGCTGCAGGTCGCGCGCCGGGCCGGTAACTATGCAATAACCCGACCGGCCCGTGAAATGTTGTTCACGGCCGTTGACCGGGAGACGCGTTTTAAAGCCAAACCGGTAATAGACATTGTGGTATATCGCGGTGGCGACGCGATTAGCAGCATCGCATTTGCCGGCCTGACCGATGGCATTGGCCTCGGGTTGGCCGCTATGGCAGCTGTAGGCGGGGTTATCGCCGCTGTATGGGCCGCCGTGGGTGTTTATCTGGGCCGGATGTTTGGCCGGCTCGAAGCGGCTGGATCGAATGCCCGGGAAACCTGAGGACAGAGAATCCGCACCGAGTGAGTCAGCAAGAGCGAAATAATACGGCTGGTTGGTCGGGCGACCGTACCAATGCCCTGGTGCTGCCGGGTGGTGGAGCACGAGGCGCTTATCAGGTTGGCGTATTACGGGCCGCAGCCGAGTTGCTGCCGCGACGCACTCCCAGTCCGTTCCGCGTGCTTAGCGGTACTTCCGCAGGAGCCATCAATACGACTGTTCTGGCCAGTCGGGCCCGGCTGTTTCATGTTGGCGTTGCAGAGCTTGAGCATGTCTGGCGTAATTTTCAATCAAGCCACGTATTCAAAACGGATGCGTTGACACTGTCGCGCAATAGCCTGCACTGGTTGTTGACGTTGGTCACGGGTGGTCTTGGACGCCAGAACCCATTGGCATTGCTCGACAACGACCCGTTACGCCAATTGTTAAAGCGACGCATCAATTTCGCGGCAATCCAGAAGTCTATTGATGCGGGATATATCGATTCATTGTCCATCACCGCTGCGGGCTATACCTCCGCCCGCTCGGTCTCGTTTTATCAGGGCACTCCGAATGCCGTGCCATGGCACAGGGTGCGCCGTGTGGGCAGACGCGAAGACATTGGCCTTGAGCATCTGATGGCAAGTATCGCGGTGCCCATCGTATTTCCTTCGGTGCGTCTGGGGTTGGAATACTTTGGCGATGGCGCCATGCGCCAGGCCACCCCGTTATCGCCCGCCGTGCATTTGGGCGCCGACCGCATATTGGTTATTGGTGTGCGCAACGAAGTCATGGACCCGCCATCTTTGGATGATGAAGAGGTGGCCTATCCAAGTTTAGGTCGCGTGGCCGGCTACGTTCTGGATGCTCTCTTCATGGACGGTCTGTCAGCCGATCTTGAGCGGATGGCGCGCATTAACACCATGCTTAATCAGATGTCCGGTGCAAGTCTGGAGGGTGATGAGGGGCCGCTGCGCACCATCGAAGCATTTGTGATGTTGCCTTCCGAAGACATCCGCGAGATTGCCGCCAGGCATGTGCACGAAATGCCCAAAGCAGTCCGTATGCTGCTTGGCGGGCTTGGTGCAATGAACAAGGGCGGTATGCAACTCGCCAGCTATCTGCTGTTCGAGTCCGGTTACACGCGCGAGCTCATCGAATTGGGCTACAACGACGCGATGAAGCGCGGTGACGAATTGCTCGGGTTCCTGCAGGGCGAGCCTATGGATTCGCCTTCCGGAATCTACGGCTGGAGCGACCTGAGCTCTGAATACACCGTGCGGTTGAAAGCGCTTAAGATTTCAGGCCAGGAATAAAGCACTCTTAGTGTGCGGTCTTGCCTCCGTTTGTGCGAAGTTGATTGTGCCGTAGCAACACGCCGTCGTGCGATTTTCTGAGTTCTGCTGCGATGCGCTCTGCGAGATATACCGAGCGATGCTGTCCGCCGGTGCAGCCAATGGCTGCCGTCAGGTAGTTTCGATTGTTTTCGGTGTATTCGGGAATGCGGTTGTTCAGAAAACCCAGAATATCTGCGTACATTTTGTCGGTGATATCGCTTTTACTTAGAAACTCGACTATTTCCGGGTCTTTGCCGTTTTTGCCGCGCAACTCCGGTTCCCAATAGGGATTGGGCAAACACCGCACGTCGAATACGAAGTCTGCATCGTACGGAACGCCGTGTTTGAAACCGAAGGATTCTATTTGTATAGAGAGCTGGCGTTGGTCATTGCCCAGGCGACTGCGCAGCGTTTCCCGCAACTCGTGAATGCTGGTTTGAGTGGTGTCTATGACCAGCCCGGCCGAGTAAATTATCGGCCCGAGCAAGTCGCGCTCCTCGGAAATCGCATCCTGCAAACTCATGGATTGTGATCGCAACGGGTGTCGGCGGCGCGTTTCCCTGTAGCGTTCCAGCAGCACCTGATCTTCTGCGTGCAGAAACAGCACTTCGCACTGAACTCCGCGTTCTTCCAGTGAACTCAGCAGGTCGGGTAGTGACTGGAGGTCCGCGGCACGATTGCGGGCATCCACTCCCACGGCCATGTTGTCGTACAGTGCGTCCTGAGCTTCAATAGTCTGACTGATCAGTCCTTCAAGTAAAGCGGCCGGAACGTTGTCAATGCAATAGAAGCCCATGTCTTCCAACGCATCTAGCGCGACCGACTTGCCGGAGCCGGACAAGCCGCTGACGATAATCAATCGCATATCAGGAGTAGTTGCGCTTGTCGCTATCGCGGGCGTGGTGGTCGGTAATCTTTTCTTTGTGTTTTCTTATTTGACGATCCAGTTTGTCTGCCAGCGAATCAATGGCAGCATACATATCGTCCTCCACTGAATGCGCATGCAGGCTATTCCCGCTGACGTGAATGGTGGCTTCCGCCCGATGTTCGAGTTTTTCAACGGTGAGTACGCACTGAACATCCGTGACGTTCTCGAAATGGCGCTCAATGCGGGAAAATTTTTCGTGCAGATAGTCGCGCAGTGACGGTGTGAGCTCGATATGGTGTCCCGAAAGATTGATTTGCATCGTATTACGGCTCCTTTGTGATTGTTCAGTGGTGAGCTGGAGATTCGCGACGTTCATTGGAAGGCGCAATATTCATAGCCTCCCGGTATTTTGCCACGGTCCGCCGAGCAACCTTAATGCCTTCATCCCCCAGCAATTTGGTGATTTTGCTGTCGCTCAGCGGTTTGGCCGGATTTTCCTGTCCAATCAATCGCTTGATACGTGCCCGTATGGCGGTCGATGATTGTGCGTCGCCATCATCACTGGCCAGCTGGCTGGAGAAAAAGTAACGGAATTCAAACACGCCCCGCGGGGTGTGCATGAACTTGTTGGTGGTCACCCTCGAAATAGTGCTTTCATGCATTTGCAGCATTTCGGCAATATCCTTGAGGATCATTGGTTTCATTGATTCTTCGCCGCGGTCGAGAAAATCCGCTTGTCTCTCTACTATGGACATCGCAACCTTAAGCAAGGTTTCATGACGAATCTCCAAACTCCGGATTAACCAGCGTGCCTCCTGCAACTGGGTGCGCAATGTCGAGTGTTCGCCGTTGCCGCGCAACAAGTCGGCATAGGCCTGATTGACTTTGAGTTGCGGGGATCCGCCCCGGTTTACCTCCACTATCCAGCGGCCGTCTTGCTTGCGCACATATACGTCGGGAATGACGTATTGGGCCGTGCTGGCCTGAATGGCAGAGCCGGGCCTGGGATGGCAGGACTTGATGAGCATCACGGCCAGGTCGATCTCTTCTTCCGATGCGCCCAGCTTGCGGCGCAATCCCGCAAGGTCGCGATCAGCGAGCAGGGCGAGGTCATTTTCCGCGATTTGAATGGCGAGTGCGCGGGCCGGTTCGGTCGGATCCAGCTGCTGCAGCTGAATACTGATGCATTCTCCGGGGTCGCGGCCGCCCACGCCGGCGGGGTCAAGCTGCTGCACACGCTTGAGCACCGCTTCGAGTTCCCGCAACTCCACCCCCGTGTCGGCCGGCAGTGTCTCGAGGATGCCCGGCAGGCTTTCGGTCAGGTAGCCGTCGTCATTGATGTAATCCACGATGGTCTCGCCAATGGCGGCCTCGCGCGGTGAAAAGTCGTCCATCTGCAGTTGCCACAGCAAATGTTCATGCAAGGACTGACCACTGGTGTCGGGGAGGTCGATCTGTGGCAGCTGACCCGCCGGTGCGTTGTCGCCCTTGCGGCCGGAACCGTAGATATCCTCCCAATCGCCTTGCTCTATGTCTTCGCCGGCGACCACCTCGGCGGTTTCGCCCTGTTCGGATTGCTGGGGGGGTTCGACGGGCTCATCCTGCTCGAGCATCAAATTGGTTTCGAGCGCTTCCTCGAGCTGGGTGTTCAGGTCGAGTACCGGCAGCTGCAGCAGACGAATCGCCTGCTGTAACTGTGGCGTCATGGTCAGGCTCTGACCAAGTTTAAGCTGCAGCGATAGTTTTGCCATATTTTACGAGGTCTTCCTGACCTCCGATCATTATTCCACGCGCATCATTCGCGAGACTGCGCAGTGCGTCAGAGTTCGAAATCCTTGCCCAGATAGACTTCACGCACATGCTGGTTTTCCAGAATTTCGCCCGGCGCGCCTGACGCGATTACCGCTCCCTGATTAACAATATAGGCGCGGCTGCAAATTCCAAGTGTTTCTCTCACATTATGATCGGTTATCAAGACGCCGATGTTCCGTTTGGACAGGTGCTTGATAATGCGTTGTATATCCAGAATCGAGATAGGGTCCACGCCGGCAAACGGTTCATCCAGCAGAATAAATCGTGGCTCTATGGCCAGCGCCCGGGCAATCTCCACCCGCCGCCTCTCGCCGCCAGAGAGCGCAACGCCAAGGCTGTTGCGCAAGTGTCCGATATGCAGTTCTTCCAGGAGTTCCTCCAGCAGCCGTTCCCGATCCGCCCGATCAAGCTCTTCCCTTGTTTCAAGAATTGCCATGATGTTCTTGGCGACGGTCAGTTTGCGGAAAATGGAAGCTTCCTGTGGCAGATAACCGACCCCATGGCGGGCACGCATGTACATTGGCATGGCGGTCAGGTCTTTGCCGTCAAGAATCACGCGACCACCGTCGGCAGTGATCAACCCGACTACCATATAAAAGGCGGTGGTCTTGCCGGCGCCATTCGGCCCGAGCAGACCAACGACTTCCCCGCTTTGGATCTCGAAGCTGATGTTCTTGACGACTTCCCTGAGCTTAAATCGCTTGCGCAGGGCTTCGGCACTAAGAATACTCACTGGCTTTGCGGCGCTCCTTCGCTCCGGGCGGGCGGTTCTATCAGGATTCTAACCGGGCCGCTGTCTCCGGCACCGGCTGTCAGGCGGCCGAGTTTCAGGTCATAGGAAATCAAGTCGCCGGAGACCGCGTTGCTGCCATCGCTGAACCGCGCATCGCCAGTGAGTTTAAGGGTTTCGGACTGCATGTCGTATTGAATTTCATTGGCTGCGCCGGAATTGACGGTTTGCTTGTCAATTGAAGGCTGCTCGAAGCTGGCCGGTGACCCCGTCAGCGTCGCTTCCAGCAGTTCATGATCCCGGAAGCTGAGCACGGCGCTGTCGCATTGCAGGCGGGTGTTGTCGGCTTCAAACACGACATTGCCGGTAAAGATCCAGACGCCTTCGGTAAAATCAAGTTTATCGGTTTCCGCGACATCAGCGCGTATCCCCACGTTGCCCTGATCAAGGCGCAGGCCTCGAAATACCAGACGTCCGGAGGTGTAGTCGAAATCAGACGATTCGGCATCAATCATGATCGGCATATCCGGTTGCGGCACGATCGGCTGCTGGCCGAAGGCATCCGTCAGGCATAAAGCCAGCAGGCAAGAGATCAGCAGACTTTTTGGGTTGGCAGCCATAAATGTCAGGGGATGAATTTGCCGTTCACATTGGACAACAGCTTGAGGTGATTGACCTTAAAATCTGCCTGCATGCCTGTCGCATTCAACTGCCGCTGGTTGTAAGTGAGGCGGACGCGATTATCAGTTGATGCGCGCATTGTGGCGGGCTCAATATCCAGAGTCTGCGTATTGATAACCGTCTGATTCGGCGCCGCCTCGCCGGAAATTGCCACCACATTGCCTGCCAACTCGATAATTCGTGCCCCCTCGGGTATGCGACCGCGATCGGCGCGTACTTTCCATGGCAACCCGCCCGGCGCGCCATAATTCATAACGATTTCGGTAAGTTCAATGCTGTTGTCATCGCTAACTTGCTGGGCGCGCCGCGTGGTCAATTTATAGAGAACCCGGCCATCGTTCGCGGTACCGGTTAATTCAGCCGCATCGAGGTAGTAGGCAAGCTGCAGCAACGGAACCTCCTCTGTTGCTTCGGTATCCTTCTCGTTTACCACCAGAAAGCTGGTAACCGCTGCGCCTGCCGCGAGCATTAGTATAGATATCACCGTGCGGGGCTCAGGGGTCTCCATCGCGGGTATTAACGTCTCGCACTCAGCAACAAATCGCAAACTTCCCGAACAGCGCCGCGACCGCCGGCCTTCTGTGTATGCCAGTCAGCAACTGCATCAAGATCCTGATGTGCATCTGCAACGGCAATCGCCAGGCCCGCTGCCTGCAGACATTCGATATCCGGCGTGTCATCACCTACGCAGGCAGTGACCGCAGCGGTCAAATCAAGCTTTTGCAGCAGTTCGTTAAACACCGCAATTTTGTTCGACACGCCCAGATGCACATGCTTGATGCCGAGGTCAGCGGCGCGTTTTTCTACGGCTACGCAACTGCGACCGGAAATAATCGCCACTTCGATGCCGGCATCGAGAACCTGCCGAATGCCACAGCCATCGCGCACATGAAACACTTTAAATTCGCGGCCGTCGGCATCCAGTTGAATGCGGCCGTCAGTCATGACGCCGTCCACGTCCAGCACCAGCAGGGCTATTCCACCAGCCTGCTGCCGCACTTTTTCCATATCTACTTTCTTATACACCACCGTTTTTCCTCGCGCGCTTACACTACACCGGCGCGAAACAAGTCGTGAATATTGAGCGCGCCCACCACCTTATTATTGCCATCAACTACCAGCAGCGCATTGATTTTGTTTTGTTCCAGAATGTGGACGGCCTCCGCCGCCAGCATTTCGGGTGCTGCCGTCTTTCCGCCTTTGGTCATTAACTCGGCCATGTTGGCGGAGCGTATGTCTACATCCCGATCCAGCGCTCGCCGCAGGTCGCCATCGGTGAACACACCCAGAAGCTCCCCGTCGTCCGCGCATATGGCCGTCATGCCCAGCCCTTTGCCGGTCATTTCCAGCATGCCTTGTGACAGACTGGCACCGGCATCCACGCGCGGTATCTCGTCGCCGGTGTGCATCAAATCCGACACCCGCAACAAAAGTTTGCGCCCCAAAGTGCCACCGGGGTGAGAGAGCGCAAAGTCTTCCTGTGTGAACCCTCGTGCCTCCAGCAACGCAATGGCCAGCGCATCGCCCATGGCCAGCGCCACGCTGGTACTGGCTGTCGGCGCAAGGTTTAGCGGGCATGCTTCTTCGCTGATCGATAAATCCAGCGAAATCTGAGACGCATCTGCCAGCGTGGACGCTTTATTACCGGTGAGCGTAATCAGTTTAATGCCCTGACGCTTAAGCAGCGGCAGCAAGGTGATGATTTCGGTGGTTTCTCCGGAATTCGAGAGAGCAATAACCACATCGTCACGGGTGATCATGCCGAAGTCGCCGTGGCTGGCTTCAGCAGGATGCACAAAAAAAGCGGGCGTTCCGGTGCTGGCGAGCGTGGCTGCTATTTTGCCGGCGATGTGACCGGACTTGCCCATACCGGTTACCACGACGCGTCCCGTGCAGCTCAGGCACAGCAGGCAGGCCTGCTCGAAATCCGCACCGATGCGGGGAATCAACTCCTGAATAGATCGCGCTTCAATCTCCAGCACACGCCGGGCTGCAGCACCCATGTCTGTGTGTACGGGCGATTTGTCCATGCTGCATTTCTCCGTTGATTACAGTGCTGTGCCTATCAGGTAACCCTGATAGGTCAGGAAACCCGCCAGCAGGGCAAGCCCCATGATTCTCCCGATGCCGGGCCTGCCAAAGGGATTGTACGTTAATCGCAGCAGAGCCACCGTAAACACCAGCATTACCGGGTAGTGCAAGGTGATAACGGACGCGTCGAGCGGGCCGGGCCCCGCAATACCAGCGGCACCGATGACCGCGAGCAAATTAAAAACATTTGAGCCAATAATGTTTCCGACCGCCAGCCCGGTTTCGCCGCGCGCCGCGCTAACGACCGAAACCGCGAGTTCCGGCAGGCTTGTGCCTACCGCAATAACGGTAAGACCAATAATCAGGTCGGATACCCCGAAGGTTCTGGCCAGGCTTTCCGCGCCTGACACCAGCAGTTCCGCGCCTGTTAGCAGAGTGATGAAGCCGATCAGCAAAATGCCCGAAGCCTTGAGCCCGGGCATTTGTGGCGGCAACTCCACCCCTGCCTGCTTCATAACCGGATCATCCGGTCGCAGACGCTGGCCGGTGCGACTTACCCAGTAAAGAAACAGCATCAGGCCAGCGAGCAGAATGACCCCGTCGTAAAAATTCAGGGCACCATCCAGAAACAACGCACCTGCCCCCAGGCTGACGGCGAGCAACACGATAAGTTCATAGCGCAGCGCTGCCGATAGATCGTGGCTTGCAGGCCTGACCAGCGTCGATGCAGCCAGCACCAGCCCCACGTTGGCAATGTTGGAACCCAGTGCGTTGCCAACGGCCATTCCGGTCAGGCCCTCGCGCGCCGCAGAGATTGACACCATGACTTCCGGGGCCGAGGTCGCGAATGCGACGACCGTAAGGCCGATAACAACGGGGGCGACGCCAAGCAGTCGCGCAATGGCGCCCGCGCCCGCGGCGAAGCGGTCTGCCCCCCAAATGAGCAATATGAAGCCGATGAGCGTAGATAGTACGTCGAGTAACATTGTGCTGAATGAGTTATGCCGATGAGTAACGGTGCACAATGATAACCGCAACTGCGTAGAGTCACAGTTCATTTATCTCTACAATAAGCCCGCCAACTTCAGGAAAGATCTTTAAAATAATGAAAGCCAGCGAAATCGAACAACTAATTGCGGCCGGTCTGCCGGGGTGTCAGGTGCAGGTGCTGAGTGACGACGATACGCATTTTGAAGCAATCGTCGTGAGCACCGATTTCGATGGCAAGCGACCGCTGCAGCGGCATCAGATGGTTTATAAGACCCTGGGTGCGCACATGGGCGGCGACATTCACGCGCTGTCGATTAGGGCACTGACTCCCGCGGAGCAGGGCAGCGCCTGAGGCGGCCCCGGTACATGGAGAAACTGGCGATCAGGGGCGGTCACGCCCTGCACGGTGAAACGGTCATTTCCGGCGCGAAGAACGCCACCCTGCCTATCCTTGCCGGTGCCTTGCTATCGGATGGAAAAGTGCGGATCGCAAACGTGCCGCATTTGCGCGATGTGACCACGATGGTGCAGTTGCTGGGCCGCATGGGTGTCGATGTATTGGTGCATGATTCGATGGAGGTCGAGGTGGATGCGTCCACCATCAGCGATTTCAGCGCACCGTATGACTTGGTGAAAACCATGCGGGCATCCATCCTGGTGCTAGGCCCCCTGCTGGCACGCTTCGGCGCCGCGGATGTGTCGTTGCCGGGCGGATGTGCCATCGGCGCACGGCCGGTTGATTTGCACGTTAAAGGCTTGCGTGCACTCGGCGCAGACATCGATATCAAAGACGGTTATATCCGTGCGCGTGCCGACAAATTAATAGGCGCGCATGTGTTTTTTGATGCGGTGTCCGTGACCGGAACCGAGAACATACTGATGGCAGCGGTATTGGCTGAGGGCGAAACGGTGCTGGAGAATGCGGCCCGTGAACCCGAAGTGATCGACCTCGCCAATTTTCTGATTTCCATGGGTGCGCAGATAACCGGCGCCGGCAGTAACCGAATCGTTGTGCAAGGTGTCGGGAATCTTTCAGGCACCAGTTATCGGGTGTTGCCCGACCGAATTGAGGCGGGCACTTTCCTGGTGGCGGCTGCCATTACCGGTGGCAAGGTGCGCTTGCGTAAAGTAGTGCCGCTGCATCTGGAGGCGATTATTCAGAAACTGCGGCAGGCCGGTGCTGGGATCGAAGCCGGGGAAGACTGGGTAGAACTCGATATGCGTGGTCGCAAATTGCAGGCCGTTGATATCACCACCGACCCTTATCCAGGCTTTCCGACCGATATGCAGGCTCAGTTTGTGGCCCTCAATAGTGTTGCAGCGGGGACCGGAGCCGTTACCGAAACTATTTTCGAAAACCGATTTATGCATGTGCCCGAGTTGCAGCGTATGGGTGCTGATATCGGCTTGCAGGGCCACACGGCGATTGTTCGCGGGGTAAAGCAGTTGCGAGCCGCGCCCGTAATGGCGACTGACCTCAGGGCATCGGCCGGTTTGGTGCTGGCGGCTTTGGTGGCGGACGGGGAGACGATAGTGGATCGTATCTATCACATTGATCGTGGCTACGAGTGCATCGAAGAAAAACTGCGCAATATCGGCGCGGATATCCGGCGGCTGGCCTGATCGCTAAGCCTTTATACGCCTTGTGCCGGTAGGCAACGCTGATTCGCCCTGTGTATAATCCACGCCCCGGGCACCGGCTTGGCCGTTCGCATGCCCGATTCTGACTAAATTAATGTATGGATACTGACTGCCAGTCTGACGATTCTTGCTACGTGCAAAGGGTTAGGCGGAGGTCGGATATTGAACAAGACGAATGGTGGGGACACCTTATGAGCGAAGATAACGGTCTTAGCCGAAGACGTTTTCTGACTGTAGCAACCAGCATTACCGGCGCAGTGGGCGCGGTCGCAGCCGCTGTACCTTTTCTTTCTTCATGGCAGCCCAGTGCAAGAGCACGTGCGTTGGGCGCACCCGTTGAAGTGGATCTGAGCAAACTGGAACCGGGTTCTATGATGCGCGTTATATGGCGCGGCAACCCGGTATCGATTTTGCGCCGTTCCGAAACCATGCTAAAGCTGCTGGCCGGTGAAAAAGCCGACTTGCGTGATCCGGATTCAGACGTGTTGGATCAGCAGCCGGAATACGCGCGGAACGCAACGCGTTCGATCAAGCCGGAGTTTCTCATTGTTATCAGCAACTGTACGCATCTGGGCTGCGTTCCCGTCAACCGCTTCGAGGTGGCACCTGCTGATCTGGGCCCCGACTGGGTAGGTGGTTTTTTCTGCCCGTGCCACGGTTCGAAGTTTGATCTGGCAGGTCGTGTTTACGCAGGCGTGCCTGCGCCGACCAATCTTAAGGTGCCGCCGCACCGCTACTTGGGGGACAAGACCCTCTTAATTGGTGAAGACGCGGAGGTGGCAGCGTGAGTAATGCACCGGCAAATGCGGTACCCGAGGGCGCAGGTCGCGGTACGCGGTTACTGGCATGGATAGACGCACGTTTTCCGCTCAGCAAAATGATGCGCGAGCATGCCACTGAATATTACGCTGGCAAGAACTTCAACATCTGGTATGTATTCGGCGTACTGGCGATGGTGGTGCTGATTATTCAGCTCATTACCGGCATCTTTCTCACGATGAACTATAAGCCGTCGGCGGAAGATGCATTCGCCTCGGTTGAGTACATCATGCGTGATGTTGAGTGGGGCTGGTTAATCCGTTATCTGCATTCCACGGGTGCATCGGCATTTTTCATCGTGGTATATCTGCACATGTTCCGGGCCATGCTTTACGGTTCCTACAAAAAGCCCCGAGAGTTGCTGTGGCTGATTGGCATGGTGATCTACGTGGCGCTGATGGCCGAAGCGTTCATGGGGTATTTGCTCCCCTGGGGCCAGATGTCCTACTGGGGCGCACAGGTGATTATCTCGTTGTTCGGTGCCCTGCCGGTGATCGGTGACCCGCTGGTCGAATGGATACGTGGCGACTACAACATTTCGGATATCACGCTGAATCGCTTTTTTGCGCTGCATGTGATTGCGGTGCCGCTGGCTCTGGTGATGCTGGTTGTGATGCACATTCTGGCGCTGCATGAAACGGGGTCGAACAACCCCGATGGCATTGAGATTAAAGAGAACAAGGGCCCTGATGGCATTCCCGTGGACGGGATTGCTTTTCACCCTTATTACACGGCCAAGGATCTGGTTGCGATCATTGTTTTCCTCATTCTGTTCCTGGGCGTGGTTTTCTTCGCGCCGGAAATGGGCGGATACTTCCTTGAGCATGCCAACTTTGAGCCTGCGAACTCGCTGAAGACGCCGGAGCATATTGCCCCAGTGTGGTATTTCACGCCGTTCTACGCCATCCTGCGTGCTGTGCCGGACAAGCTGGGCGGCGTGGTATTAATGGGTGGTGCGATCATCGTGCTGTTCCTGTTGCCCTGGATAGACCGTAGCCCGGTGAAATCAATTCGCTACCGTGGCTGGGGTTACAAGGGCGCGCTGGCGGTATTTGCGGTGTCGTTTCTGGTTCTGGGGTATCTGGGTATGCAGCCTGTGACTGACACCTACACGCTTATGGCGCGAGTCTGCACGATTTTGTATTTCGGCTTTTTCATTTACCTATACATTTATACCGGTTCCGAGCAGGGCAAGCCTGTTCCGGATCGTTTGACGTACCACGGCTGAGCGGGGGATAAGCAACATGATTATTAGAGTCAAGCATATTCCCACCGTTTTGCTTTCTGCAGTGATCGGTCTGTCTGTGCCCATGGTGGCGAATGCTGCAGGCGGTGGTTTTGCGCTCGAAGCTGCCGGTAATGACGTTGCCGATACTGCATCACTGCAGCGCGGGGCGCGTAATTTTGTGAATTACTGCATGGGTTGTCATTCGGCCAAGTACATTCGTTTCAGCAAGCTGCAGGAGACGCTTAGGCTGACGGACGAACAAATTCAGGAAAATCTGATGTTCGCTGCCAGCAAGGTGGACGAGACCATGAGAGTCGCCATGCCGGCCGCCGATGCAGCACGCTGGTTTGGGCTGACGCCGCCGGATCTTACGCTGGTTGCCCGCAGTCGTGGCACCGATTGGGTGTATACATTTCTGAAGTCGTTTTATCTGGACGAAAAAGCCGCGACCGGCACGAATAACCTGGTGTTGCCCAATGCCAGCATGCCGCATGTGTTGTGGGAGTTGCAGGGATTGAAGTCGGCAACTTTTCATACCAGCACCAATGAAGAAACAGGCGAGACTACCGAGCATTTCGGTGATCCGGCCTATTTTGAAAGTCTGGAGCAGGTAACCACGGGCAGCCTCTCGCCGGAAGAGTATGATCAGTTTGTTCGTGACATCGTGAATTTTCTGGATTGGGCGGGTACGCCCGAGCAATTAGAACGCCGCACTCTGGGCATCTGGGTTCTGATTTTCCTGTTGGTATTCCTGATCTTTGCGTACCTGCTTAAGGTCGAAATCTGGAAGGACGTGAAATGACGCTTTTTTCAAACCCGACTTGTTTTCAAAGTCATCGTGCTCGTTTAGTGATGGCTGAGAAAAGCATCAGTATTGATGTAGTCGATGTGGATGGCGTAAGTCTTCCGGAAGATTTGCTCGATCTCAATCCTTATCACAGTGTACCTACACTGGTTGACCGCGATCTCGTGCTGTACGACTCCCGCGTCATTATTGAGTATCTTGATGAGCGTTTCCCCCACCCGCCGCTAATGCCAGTCGATCCGGTAACTCGGGCACAGTTTCGCCTGGCGCTTTTCCGTATTGAGAAAGACTGGTACTCACAGGCAGAGCAAATTGAAAGCGCAGTGGATAAGCGCGCTGCAACCCGTGCTCGCAAAGTGTTGACGGAAAGTATTGTGGCCAGTGCGCAGGTATTCGCTATGAAAAGATACTTTCTCAGCGATGAGTTCTCGCTTGTTGATTGCAGTATCGCGCCTATTCTGTGGCGTTTGCCGGTTTACGGAATTGAGCTGGATGCGTCTGCTACACCGGTGCGGAAATATATGGATGACGTTTTCAGGCGGCCTTCTTTTCGTCGCAGCCTGACTGAGCTTGAACAGGAAATGCGCCAGTAGCGCCTGAAGCACGCGAACCGTGAGCGATGTTCTGACACCTTCCCGGCCTTATCTATTGCGTGCCATGCACGAGTGGATGAGCGATAACGGCCAAACACCGCTGCTTATTGTGGATGCGTCTGGCGAAGGGGTGTCGGTGCCAACCGAATCTGTTGAAGATGATCATATTGTCTTAAATGTTTCGTGGGCAGCTACGCGTAACTTGCAGCTGGGTAACGAATTAATCACGTTTGAGGCGCGCTTCTCGGGTAAACCGCATGCGGTGAGTGTTCCGATAGGGGCGATAAAGGGCGTATACGCTCGCGAGTCAGGGCAGGGCATGATGTTTCAGGACGACATAGTCGCGGCGGATAAAAAGCCTGAGCGCCCCGGCCTTCGAGTGGTCAAGTAGGAGCGTCTTCGCTCAGCCAGACCTCGGCATCTTCGATGTTTTCAAACGCACGGTAGTTCATGCCACGATTGCGTGCCACTGCCTCGAAGTCGCGAGCGATGTGCAGTTGCTCTGGCGTCGTTACGCACGCCAGTCGATGAAATCGAAACACCAGCATCTCTTCGAGTAATTTGTCGCCTATACCCATCAGATCGAAAATATTTCCGACCGTATAAACCAGCTGACGCTCGTCCATCAGAACCCGATGGATATTCTCGCGATCACATCGTTCTGCCAGTTCAGCCGAAAAGTTTTGCGCCTCGGTATTACCGGCCGAACCGGGCTTATGGGTGACCAGCAAATACTTATCCCGGACCTCAATGGTGGGCGCCAGTGCCATATCAGGAGAACTCCACATCAACGATCGCGCAAAGGGCGTGGATAATCAGCAAATGGACTTCCTGAATTCTGGCAGTGCGGTCAGCCGGCACCCGGAGTTCGATGTCCGAATTATTTAGCACGGCCGCGATTTCGCCACCGGTGCAGCCGGTCAGCGCGATGACCGTCATACGACGTTTATGTGCGGCTCTAATCGCCTCCAGCACATTGACTGAATTGCCCGATGTGGAAATGGCCAGCAGGATGTCGCCGTTATCTCCTAGTGCCATGACCTGTTTGGCGAATATCGCATCGTAACTGTAGTCATTGGCAATGGATGTGAGGGTCGACGTATCTGTTGTCAGTGCAATCGCGGCCAATGGCGGTCGTTCCGCCTCGAACCGGTTCAGCAGTTCCGCGGAAAAATGTTGTGCGTCTGCCGCTGATCCGCCATTACCGCAGCTGAGCACTTTGCCGCCAGTTTTCAGGCAACCGCAAAGCAACGAAGCTGCTGTCGCAATCGGGGTTTGCAAGGCTTCGAGAGATTTTTGCTTCACAGCAACACTGTCATTGAAGTGTTGCGCGATGAGTTTTTCAGAATCCACGGCGAGAATATACACCAAGGCGAGTCGCAAGGTTAACGATTAGTAGCAGTCGTCCGCGCAGAATGCGCGTTTGCGCCAATCAATAACCGGTGCGTGGAGCGGGCCAGATAGAGCGAGCACGTCGAAACGTATCGGGAGTCGCGCCAGTGCTTTATGTCGTTGCAGATAAAGACGAGTGGCACGAAAAAGTTTTTGTCTTTTGTGCCGGGTGATTGAAAGTAGCGGGCCGCCATGGCTGTTGCTGGCACGATACCGGACTTCAACGATCACCAGGCACCCAGCGTCAAGCATGATCAGATCCAGTTCACCCATTTTGCAGCGAAAATTGGACTGTACGTGTTGCAGACCGCGTGCTTCCAGCCAGTCGCGCGCCAGCCGCTCGCCGGCACTACCGTGTTGCAGGTGCCGGGCGACCACTCACAAGCACTTTATTGCTGTGACAGCACGACCTCGGCATCCTGCGTGAGTCCGCGCCGTATGTCGGGCAACGTTCTGGCCTTGCCGCGTTCAATGCGTGCCCAGCCTAATTCGCGATGAATAATGCCGGTCGAATCGGTACTTAATTTTCCGGTCATGCCGTTCATTGACATACGGTTGCGCGCCGCACGCGTGTTAAGCCGGGCAGTCAGGTGGTAGCTGTCGTAGCCCATCGCGTAAAAGCGCGCCAGCTTTATCGGTCGACTGCCCCAGTGTCTGACCAGTGCCGCCTGATGCTCGATCACCATAGGTGTGGGGTTGAGTAGCCACGGTGCGTCAGGAAAAAACAGGCCGTCAAGGTCGCTGTTGTCATTTGACTCTGGTTCGTACACATCCGATGTCGCATAGGTTGGTATTTCGCCTGCATAATGAAAACGAAGCTGCGGCTTTATCTGTTTAGCTGCCTTTGCTCTGCTCGCTAAAAATATAAAGTCTACGTCTTGCCGGCGTCGTGGCTCGAATTCGAGTTTTTTGCGGAGATTTGCACCCAGTCGGTCGCGACGGGCGTAACTTTCATCGAGCAATAAAATTCGGGTTATGGTGGCCGAGAAGTCGGTGGCGGTGGGGACATAGCCACTTGCCGACAACAACTTGCCACGCCGATTTTGCAGCTCTTCTTCAAAGGCAGCCAGCACGCGACGGCCCCACTCGGAGTCTTCAACCAGCGCCACGGCGTTTACAAGGCCGTCATCAGTGGCGCGAATCGCCGCCGCCCGCGCTTCGTCTTCGGGTGACAACGCAAACTGGTAGAGCAAGTCAGGCACAGGGGTGTCTGCCGGCACAGTATTCAACGCCAGAGTAGGGATGTCGCTGATTAATGGTGCAATTTCCGCCACTTGCGGTTTGAGCAGCGGCCCGATGATAAATGCGGCACCATTCAGGGTGGCGCGCTTGAATGCTTCTGCAGCGCCATCGCGGGCGGTGTCATAGAGCCGCACATCGGGTCGCGTGGTATCGGATCCGAGTTCAAAATGGGCCGCCAGGTAGCCGTCCCTGATTGCTTCGCCGTACGCCTGTTGCTTGCCCGACAACGGCAGCAGCAAAGCAACCTGTGGCGGGAAGGTGGACAAAGTTTGCAGGCCGGGCAATACGTCTGCTCTCAGCAGCTCCCCGGCCGGATGCGCGGGGTTGGCGATGCGCCACTGATCGAGCGCGGTGTAGAGGGCTTTTAGCGAGCCGCGATCCCTAAATGCGATGTGGCCCAGCTGCAGCCAGCCGGTCAAAACAGGGTCGCCATTGCGCGCCACCGGGTTGGGCGGGATGGTGCTACCCGTTTCCTGCAGTCCGGTCCAGATAAGGCGATGGTTGGCTGCAATTTCATTCGATCCGGGCAATACCGCCTCGCGCGACAGCAGCGTAGCTACGGCAGCTTCGGCTCTGCCGAGTTGAAAGAGGGCTTCGGAGCGTAGCAGCAGAATTCTGCTCGCCGCGCTTTGCCGGTCGGTGCTGGATACCTTGTTTAACGCCTCCAGTGCCGCAGCCGGTTCGTTGCGCGCAAGCCTCAATTCCGCAACGACTTCGGCCCAGACCGTCAGGTTATCCGGTGCGATGGTCGCGCCCGCCTGTTCCAGAACCCTTTCGGTGCCGTCCAGATCGTTTGCCTGATAAAGTTCGCCGGCGGCAAAAATCAGGTAGCGTTGCCGTTGCGAGCCGGTCGCGGTAACGGCCAGATCAAGGTAGCTGCGGCTGGCCGCAACGTGATCTCCACGGCTGGATAACTCCCTTGCGGCACCAGCTGCGTCAGCAGAGTCCTGCTGCAGGGGTGTACAGGCAACCGCAAGCAGACTGCCGAGTAATACCAGGGTGGTTGTGCGCAGGGCGGCTCGAAAAGTACCAAGCGCCGGCTGTGTTAACGTGCGACTGATCTCGTGCATATGATTCTGATGACTTCTGGAAGAGCTGATTGAGTGAACACTGGCAGTGGAACTTTGTTTGTCGTCGCCACGCCTATCGGCAATTTGGATGATATCAGTGTTCGGGCGCGCGCTGTGCTGGGGGCAGTCAGCCTGGTCGCGGCCGAAGATACGCGGCGAACGGGTAAGCTGCTGGAATTGTTGGGTATTCGTAACCGGTTGCTGTCGTGCCATGAGCACAATGAGCGCGAGCGTTTGCCCGAGATTCTCGCAGTGCTGGAGGGTGGCGATGACGTTGCGCTGGTTAGTGATGCCGGTACGCCACTATTCAGCGATCCCGGTTATCGTTTGGTCGCCGCTGCCGCCGAGCGAGGGGTGACGGTCAGTCCCATCCCGGGGTGTAGCGCGCTGACAGCAGCTGTGTCAGTGGCCGGTTTGCCGACCTCAGCGTTGCTGTTTGCAGGCTTTTTACCGGCAGCCGGCGCACAGCGCACTGCCCGGCTAAAGCAACTTGCGGGCTGCGCGGAGACCCTGATCCTGTTTGAGTCCGTGCACCGGATTGGCGACACGCTTAAAGACCTGGTTGCGGTATTTGGCGGGGATCGCGCGGGGGTTGCGGCGCGCGAATTAACCAAGCTTCACGAAACCGTTTACCGCGGCACGTTGGCCGACGTTCTCACGCAGGTCGATGCCGACCCGGGTGGGTCCAAAGGCGAATACACGCTGGTTATATCCGGTGCCGCCGAGGTTCCGGTTGGCGAGCCCGAGCTGGATCGAACCCTGCAGGTGCTACTGGGCTATCTTGGCGTGCGCCAGGCGGCAGAAGCTGCCGCCAAACTGCTCGGGGTGCGCAAAAACGAGGCCTACAAGCGCGCACTGCAGGTACGGGAAGGGTCCGATGACGGTTACTAGCGCATGTATCGGGCGTTCGGCGCGGTCCGGCAGCGATGCCTCTTTTGCGCTCAGACATCGCTGCGCGAACTCGCTTAAAAGAGGCTTCCCCGCCGAACCGCGCTGGCAGTCGCGCATGATGACTGATTAGGCTGTGCGAGGCGGGCCGTCTTTGAGGCGAGTTGGGCTTCCGAGCCGAAAGGGCGGCGCGCCTTGCACAGCCGGTTGACGAATTCGAGCGCCACTTTGTGTTGCGACCTGGTCGCCGCGCCGTTAGAGTCGCCCCCGGAGTCGGCCAGGCAATCGCTCGCGCAAGCGGGAGGAAAGTCCGGGCTCCGGACGGGCAGAGTGCCAGGTAACACCTGGGGGGCGCGAGCCTACGGAAAGTGCCACAGAAAACAAACCGCCCCGTTTTGCGGGGTAAGGGTGAAAAGGTGCGGTAAGAGCGCACCGCGCGGGTGGTAACACGCCGCGGCACGGTAAACCCCACTCGGAGCAAGACCAAATAGGGAAGCGTATACCTCGCCCGCGGGTGCTTCCGGGTAGGTCGCTTGAGGCCGCCGGTGACGGCGGTCCCAGATGAATGATTGCTCTCGACAGAACCCGGCTTATCGGCCGACTCCTTTTTCTCTTGTTTGCCCCTTTGATGGCGGCAACCAGCATAACCGCGCGATCAGGTAGCTCCGCAGCAACGGCACAGCCACTGCGGCGGCAGTGCCGATTGTTGCGCTACTTTCGAATAAGCCTCGATAAACTTCTGATTTATCAGCTTTGCAACCCGCTTTTCATTCTCCGATACCACCGCTAAGTATCTGTCAGACAAGAATTAATCACGGGATGTTGTTGACACCCGGCGGTTGCCCTCCCTATAGTGTGCCGAAGTAGTAAAAAAGTGGCAAAAAGTGGGAGGAAATGGGCGTCAGCTCCTTCGCAACATGTTTCGTGGACCTTCAAAAATCACCCTTGATAGCAAAGGGAGGATGGCGATTCCGACTCGATATCGTGAGTCGATCGCTGCCCGTTGTGAAGGCCAGTTTGTGGCGACTATCGACCGTGACCCCTGCCTTCTGCTTTATCCGCTGCCTGATTGGGAAGATGTCGAACGCAGGTTGATGCGTTTGCCGGCTAATAAACCGGCGGTGCGTGCTTTTCAGCGCCGCATGGTGGGCCATGCAGTGGAAATGGAGATGGACAGCCACGGGCGGATTCTGATCTCGAAGGAGTTGCGCGAAATAGCCGGACTGGATCGCCAGGCGATGCTGATCGGGCAGGGTAACAAGTTCGAGTTGTGGGACGAAGGGCGTTGGAACCAGTGGATGGAAACGAGCGGCGACGGCTTGGCGGAATTGCCGGAAGAACTCGAAGACATTCAGTTGTAAGGACCGCTACCCGGTTTTCCGGGTTACGGGGGCGAGGAAGCAGCGGGTTGCACCGCGGAGTACGCGAATGACTGCCGGGGAAGACCAGCACGTTTCGGTACTGAAAAATGCGGTACTGGAGCAGCTGGCGATACGGGCAGGCGGGACGTACATCGACGGCACTTTCGGGCGCGGCGGGCACAGCAGGGCAATCCTTGATCAGCTTGGTTCCGGCGGCCGGTTATTGGTGGTGGATCGTGATCCACTGGCGTTGCAGGCGGCGGCCAAGTTGACAGAGCTGGACAGTCGCGTGACGGCAGTGGCGGGAAGTTTCGGAGAAATCGATGCGATTGCGGCAGCGCAGGGGGTGCTCGGCAAAGTGGACGGCATTGTCCTCGACCTGGGTGTTTCCTCGCCGCAACTCGATGACGCCGAACGGGGTTTCAGTTTCATACATGACGGCCCGCTCGATATGCGCATGGATCCGACGGCGGGCATATCTGCCGAAGAGTGGATTAACAACGCCGCCGAAAGTGATATGGCCAGGGTGATAGCCCGCTACGGAGAGGAACGTGACGCGCGAAGGATCGCGCGGGCCATTTGTGACGCACGAAAGCAACAAAGAATATGCCGAACGCGACAACTGGCGGATCTGATAGAGGCCGTCAAGCCGCGGCGGGGGAAGGGAAAGCATCCGGCCACGAAAACGTTTCAGGCGGTGCGCATACATATTAATAACGAGCTCGGCGAATTGCAGTCTTTTCTCGACAAAGTATTGACCGTGCTGAAGGTGGATGGACGGTTGTGCGTAATCAGCTTCCATTCACTCGAAGACCGATTGGTGAAGCGGTTTTTGCGCGATCGTTCGCGCGTTGATCCGGCGCTGGCGCGCATGCCGGTGGTGCCGGATTCTGCGTTACCAGTGATGTCTTTGCCCGGGCCTGCAATACGTCCTGATGCCGATGAAATTGCCGCGAATCCGCGCTCACGCAGTGCGGTTTTGCGAGTGGGTGTCAGGCAACGATGAATGTGCAGCGCAGGCAGATATTAGGGGTGGCCGCTCTGGCTCTGGCGGTGGTTCTTTCTGCCATCGCATCCATTTATGCACGTCATGAATCACGCCGTCAGTTTGTGCTGTTGCAGAAACTGACCGTGCAGCGGGATGAACTTGCTGTCGAGTGGGGCAGGTTGCAAATAGAGCAGAGCGCATGGTCTACACATGCGCGTGTTGAAGAACTGGCGCGAAAGAAAATGAGTATGCGCATGCCCTCGGCGGAGGAAATTCAGGTGATTCGGAAATGAGCAGATTTAAATTCGGTCGGCGCGACCGTCAGCTCATATTTTCCGGGCGCAGCAATTTCGCGTTGGGTTTAATGGCGCTGGGCGTAGTGGTATTACTGGGACGCGCGGTGCAGTTACAAATTGTTGATCAGGATTTTCTCAACAGTCAGGCGGCGAAGCGCCAACTCAGAACCGTTGAGCTCGGTGCGCATCGGGGCAACATCACCGATCGCAACGGCGAGGCGCTGGCAGTCAGTGCGCCAGTGGACAGCATCACGGTTGATCCCGGCGAATTGCTCGCGGCTACTGAACAGATACCTGAACTGGCGCGCCTTTTGCGCGTGGATCGCGAGCAGTTGAGTGCTCAGCTTAGTCGCAACGCGCAGCGGAACTTTCTTTATCTCAAGCGGCATATGAATCCTGCGGATGCGGCGCTTATTGCACAGGCCAATATTGCCGGTGTGAGCCTGAAGCGCGAATACCATCGCTACTATCCTGCGGGAGAAGTCACTGGGCACCTGATCGGGTTTACCGATATTGACGATGTCGGCCAGGAAGGCATCGAGCTTGCATTTGACCATCGCCTGGCAGATCGGCCCGGTAAAAAACGAGTGCTGATTGATCGATTTGGCCGCATGGTCGATGACGTCGAGCGCATTAAAGCGCCCGAGCCGGGTCAGGACATCGTTACCAGCATCGATCTGCGCATACAGTATCTCGCCTACCGCGAGTTGAAAAAGGCGGTGCAACAGAACAAAGCTAAAAGCGGTTCTGCCGTAGTCGTGGACGTGCTAACCGGCGAAGTATTGGCGCTGGTGAATCAACCCAGCTACAACCCCAATGTGCGGGCGCAATTACAGGCGAACCGTTATCGGAATCGCGCCATTACCGACATTTTTGAACCGGGTTCCAGCCTTAAGCCGCTGGTGATTGCGGCAGCACTGGAGTCGGGAAACTACAAGGCGAACAGTCGCATTGACACCAGTCCCGGTTACGTACAGATAGGCGTAAAGAAAATCGAGGACAGTGAAAATCTCGGTCGTATTGGCCTCGGCACGATTCTTGCTAAATCCAGCAACGTCGGCGCCACAAAAATTGCCATGTCGCTGGAACCGGAGCAACTGTGGAAAGTTTTGTCGGATTTTGGCCTCGGCAGGCCGACCGATAGCGGTTTCCCGGGCGAATCGGCCGGGTTGTTAAGCCACTTCAGCAACTGGCGGGCCATCAGTCAGGCAACGCTGGCCTATGGTTACGGGCTGTCGGTGACGCCGCTGCAATTGGCCCAGGCTTACGCGGTGATTGGCGCGGGGGGTGTGCAGCGCCCGGTGTCCTTGTTGCGCCTGAACCAACCAGCTATACCACGCCGGGTTATCAGCGCGCAGTCTGCCGATGCCGTGCTCGGCCTTATGGAGGAAGTTATCGGGCCTGACGGCACCGGGTATCGCGCGGCCGTGCCGGGTTACCGGGTCGCGGGAAAAACGGGCACGACGCAGAAATTCACAACTGGTGGATATTCCGAGAATCGCTATACCGCGGTATTCGCCGGTGTGGCGCCTGCCAGCAATCCCCGCCTCGCCGTAGTGGTTGTCGTCGACGAGCCAAACAACGGCGAGTACTACGGCGGCAAGGTAGCGGCGCCGGTGTTTTCAAGTATTGTGGCCGGCGCGTCGCGCATACTGGCGATACCGCCGGACGATCTGCACGGCCAGGCCGGCTCGCTGACCGTGGCGGCGCGCAAATGATGGCCCGCCAGACGGCAGTGCGCCTGGATGAACTGTTTGGCAATGCCGATCCGGCTCTGTCAGGTATTCGTGTGCGCGACGTGACAACGCACAGCGGTCGCGTCGTTCCCGGCGGTTTGTTTCTGGCGTGCCGCGGATATAAGCGTCACGGTCTGGAATTCCTCGCCAGTGCGCTTCAGGCGAAACCCGCGGCAGTAGCCTGGGAACCCGATGCCGAGTTGCGTGAACCCGAATTGCCGGCTGGCGTCATCGGCATAAAAGTTGACGGGCTGGCGGACCGGGTGGGCGATATCGCGGATCGGTTTTTTGCCCGGCCGTCTGCGCAGCTCCAGATAACCGGCATTACCGGAACCAACGGCAAGACCACCACGGCGTGGCTGGTAAGCCGCGCCATGGGCATTCTGGGTCGCACAACGGCATACATGGGCACGTTGGGTTATGGCATAGGTGACAAGCTCAGCGATACGCAGCTGACTACGCCGGCGTGCATCACCGTGCACCGCCGACTCCGCGAACTGGCCGACCAGGGTGCTGAGTGCGTGGTAATGGAAGTGTCATCACACGGCCTTGATCAGGGTCGCATTGACGGGGTGCGGGTGCAGACGGCTGCATTTACCAACCTGAGTCGGGACCATCTGGATTATCACGGTGACATGCAGCATTACGCGCAGGCGAAAGCTGCGTTATTTGAACTGCCTGACCTGAAAAATGCTGTGATCAATGTAGGCGATGCGCAGGGTGCGGCGATGGCCGCGCGCCTTGACCCGGCCGTGACGTTGATTAGCGTGGCGATGAGCGGCACTGCCAATGCGCGGCTCACCGGCGAAGTCGTGGCAACCGGCCCCGCGGGTTTGCTTATTCAACTGCGCGGTGAGTATGGCGACACCGAGTTGCGCAGCCCAATGTGGGGAGCGTTCAATGCCGAGAATTTATTGGTGTCGGTTGGCATTCTGATCGCTCACGGATTTGAGTTGCATGCCGCAGCTGCTGCACTGGAGCAATGTGTGGCTCCACCTGGGCGCATGCAGGTGATTCGCGCGGTGGGCCGCCCCACGGCCATTATCGATTTCGCGCATACGCCGGATGCACTGCAAAAGGCCTTGCTGTCGGCTCGTGAACATAGCAATGGCAAATTGTGGTTGGTATTCGGCTGCGGCGGTAACCGCGATCGCGGCAAGCGGGCGGAGATGGGTTTAACGGCGGTACGCTTCGCCGATCGGGTGGTGGTAACGAACGACAACCCACGGCATGAAAGTCCTCAGCAGATAGTCGATGACATTTGCAGCGGCATGCCTGACAACAAGAATGTGAGTGTTGAGCCGGATCGTCGCAGGGCCATTCGCATGTCACTTGATGAAGCGGCGGTCGATGACGTCGTTCTGATCGCTGGTAAGGGCAGTGAGGATTACCAGATTATTGGTGATGACCGTGTCCCGTTGTCCGACATCGTGATTGCGGCAGAGCATCTGCGGGGGTTATCAGCATGATGACCAATTTGTCTGCTTTGAGTGCGGTGGTCGGTGGTCAGCTTCACGGCGCGGACGCTGATTTTTCGGCAGTAAGCACCGACACGCGCTCGTTGCGTCCCGGCGACGTTTTTTTTGCATTACGCGGTGAACGTTTCGATGCCAGCGAATTTGTGACGCAGGCTGCTGAGCGTGGCGCTGCGGGTGCGGTCGTGGAGAAAAAAGTACCCGTCGAGCTGCCTCAGGTTCAAGTTCCGGATACGCGCGTGGCATTGCGCAAATTTGCGCGTGCGTGGCGCACGCAGCTTGATCCGCAGCTGATCGGCATCACAGGCAGCAATGGCAAAACCACAACAAAAGAACTCACCGCCGGAATTTGCAGGGCAGCGTTTGGCGAAGATGCGGTACTGGCTACCGAGGGCAATCTGAACAATGAAATCGGGCTGCCTCTGACGCTCTTAAAGCTGCGTGCCAATCACCGTGTTGCGGTGGTTGAAATGGGTGCAAGTCACCCCGGTGATATCGCATTGCTGACGAATATCGCATTGCCTGACGTTGCGCTCATTACAAATATCGCTCGCGCACACATCGAAGGTTTTGGCAGCGTAGAGGTCGTTGCGCAAACCAAAGGCGAAATGCTGGATTCGCTTGACGCATCTGACGGCAACAAGAAAACCGCCGTATTAAACCGCGATGATCCTTTTTTCAGCAGTCTGAGTGCGCGTGCCGGTGCGGCACGTCAGTTCAGCTTCGGTCTGTCGAAGGGGGCTGATTTCCACGCCGATAATATTCAGGCGGTCGTGCGCAAGGGGCGCCCCGGGTTTGCTTTCGACCTGCACAGTCCGGCGGGCGACGTTGCTGTGGTGCTGCCGCTTGCGGGACGCCACAACATCATAAATGCGCTGGCCGCTGCGGCGGCAGCAGTGGCGGTCGGTACGCAGCTGGAGCATGTCCGTGCCGGCCTCGCTCTGGCACAAAGCGTGCCTGGCAGGTTGCGCGCTTTTCGCAGCGTTACCGGTGCTGTCATCTTTGATGACAGCTATAACGCGAATCCCGACTCGGTGGCCGCTGCTATTGCAGCAATGGCGGAATTCAAGGGCAAGCCCTGGTTGGTGCTCGGTGATATGGGCGAGCTCGGCGACGATGCGGTGGCCCTCCACCGGCAAACTGGTCAGTTGGCGCGGGAGTCCGGAGCGGAGGCACTGCTCTGCGTGGGGCGTCTGGGAAAAGAAATCGGAGCCGGCTTTGGGCCCGGCGCTCGCTGGTTTGAATCACTTGGTGAGCTGGAAAGCGCGGTTCGCGATGAATTGCTGCCAGGTCGTAATGTATTGATCAAAGGTTCCCGCTTTATGCAGATGGACAAATTGGTGGCCTCGCTGGAAGAGGATGTCAGACATGCGGCCGCGGCGGCCGAGCAGGGAGGTCAATAATTCCATGTTGCTATATCTGGCCGATTATCTGACGCAGCTGTATTCCGGGTTTAATGCTTTCACCTATATAACGCTGCGCGCGATCATGAGCGCTCTGACGGCGCTGGTTATGTCCTTCGTGCTGGGCCCGGTGGTGATTCGCCGTCTCATTACCCGACAAATCGGCCAGACAGTGCGCAAGGACGGGCCCGAAAGTCATTTGCCGAAAACCGGCACACCGACGATGGGCGGCGCATTGATACTCGCGGCCATTGTTATCAGCACGTTGCTTTGGGGCGACCTCACCAGTGCTTACGTCTGGATAGTTATAGGCGTGACGGTTTCATTCGGCTTGATTGGCTGGGTAGACGACTATCGCAAGCTCGTGATGCGAGACCCTGAAGGCATGCCGGCACGGTGGAAATTTCTGTCGCAGTCAGTGGTGGGTCTGGTTGCGGCTGTCCTGTTGTACCGGATGGCAGATACGCCGGTCGAAACAGCATTGTTGATTCCCTATTTTAAAGATCTGGCCATACCGCTCGGCGCGGGATTCATGGTGCTGACGTATCTGGTCATTGTGGGCACCAGCAACGCGGTGAACCTTACCGACGGTCTGGACGGTCTCGCGGTGATGCCGTCAGTGCTGGTTGGCGGCGCATTGGGGATTTTTGCCTATGCGGCCGGCAACGTTATTTTTGCGAATTATCTGGGCATTCCCTACGTGGCCGGTGCCGGCGAGATGATGGTGTTTTGCGCCGCCCTGTGCGGAGCAGGATTGGGTTTTCTGTGGTTCAACACCTATCCGGCACAAGTTTTTATGGGCGACATTGGCGCGCTGGCGCTGGGTGCTGCGTTGGGCACCGTGGCGGTGATCGTGCGTCAGGAACTGGTGCTTGCCATCATGGGCGGCCTGTTTGTCATTGAAACCGTGTCGGTCATCATTCAGGTTGCGTCCTTCAAGCTGACCGGCAAGCGCGTATTTCGCATGGCGCCCCTGCACCATCACTACGAGCTGAAGGGGTGGGCCGAGCCCAAAGTCATTGTCCGGTTCTGGATTATTACCGTCATTCTCGTGCTGGTGGGACTCGCCAGCCTGAAGTTGCGGTAGCGGAGGGAGCTACGGGAATGGATGCCGGTCAGCAACAGCTGTCAATTAATCGCAAATTGCTCGTCGTGGGCATGGGCGTGACCGGTGTTTCCGTGGCAGCTTGGTGTGCACGCAACGGGATTAATGCTGTGTTTGTTGACAGTCGCGAACAGCCGCCGGGGCTAAACGATATCCGCAGCCTCATGCCCGATGCGGAGATACGTTGCGGAGATTTGCCGCATGCTATTCCGGCGGGCGTGTCAGAAATAATCGTTTCGCCAGGGCTGCCGCTGGATTTGCCCGTGCTGGACTTTGCCCGCGATACGGGTGTGCCGGTACGTAGCGATATCGATTTGTTTTTCAGCGAGTGCATGCAGCCGGTAATCGGCATTACCGGTTCGAACGGCAAGAGCACCGTGACCAGCCTGGTCTGGCAGATGTTGCGCGCCTGCGGCATCAAAGCCGCGGCAGGCGGAAATCTCGGCGATGCTGCGTTAAATCTGCTGACCACCGATGCCGAAGTTTTTGTGCTTGAGCTGTCCAGCTTCCAGTTGGAGCGCAGCGGCGCATTGCCGCTGCATGCAGCGGTTGTTCTGAACCTGTCCGACGATCATCTGGATCACCATGGTGATATGCCTGCTTACGGTTATGCCAAGGCGCGTATCTATCAAAAGTGCAAAGTTGCGGTGATTAATCGTGATGAACCCGAAGCGGCCGCCGGCGCAGAGTCGTGCGAGCAGCAGGTGGGTTTCACATTGGGTACACCCTCCCCCAGGGATTGGGGGGTCGTCTGCAAAGACGACGGGCAATGGATTGCCCGGGGTTCTTTTGCGGTGATGCCGGTGGCGAGTCTGCAGATTGCAGGTCGGCATAACCTCGCAAACGCACTGGCTGCGTTTGCGCTCGCCGATACGTTGGAACTACCACTCGACGGCTTGGTCGCGGGTGCGCAGGTGTTCTCCGGGCTGCCACATCGGATGCAGCGGGTTGCAAGTGAAGACGGAATCATATGGATAGACGATTCCAAAGCGACCAATGAAGCCGCTGCTCTGGCCAGCATCGATTCGATCGAAGGCCGGCTGGTGTTGATTGCAGGAGGAGATGCCAAGGGTGCAGAGCTAAAGGAGCTGGCTCGTCGTTTAGAGGACAGGGACGTCCTCGTTATTTTGCTGGGTAAAGACCGCGATTTATTTATAAAGCGGCTAACCGGCGTATGCGACACATTGTCCGCAAGCAGTATGGACGATGCGGTTGCACTCGCGGCAAAACATGCACACCCGGGTGATTCGGTATTGCTCGCACCTGCCTGCAGCAGCCTGGACATGTTTGCAAATTATGCGGAGCGCGGTGATTGCTTTGCTGCTGCCGTTGCCGGAGTGCAAAAATGAGCGCGCGCGCCAACGTTCATGTGCGTGACATGAACTGGGGCCTGCTGGCTCTGATGCTGGTGCTGTTGGGCATCGGTCTGATTATGCTGACTTCGGCATCGATCTCCATCGCAGAAAATTCCATGGCTCGGCCGTTTTACTACCTGACGCAGCAATTGATCGCGGTGCTGATTGGTCTGGCGGTCGCATCTGTTGTCATCAGCACGCCGACAGAGTACTGGGAGAAACTCGGGCCGTTGATGTTGATTGCTGCGGTAGCCTTGCTGGCAGCCGTCCTGATTCCCGGGCTTGGTCGTGAGGTGAACGGCTCCACGCGCTGGATCAGTCTGGGTGGAGTCAATCTGCAGGTCTCGGAGCCCGCCAGATTGATGGTATTGATGTACATCGCAGGCTACGCCGTCCGGCATCGGGACACGCTGCACACCGGTTTCCGCGAAGTTGCAAAGCCGATGATAGTGATGGCCGTCGTCGGCGGGCTGCTACTGGCCGAACCGGATTTCGGCGCAACCTTTGTCATGCTTACGATTGTCCTGGCGGTGTTGTTTGTTGCCGGGGCACCGCTGCGCTATTTCTTTCTAATGTGCGCGGTGGTGGTGGCCGGTCTGGTTTCGCTGGCGCTGGCCTCGCCGTATCGGTTTAAACGCATCACCGGCTTTACGGACCCTTTTGCCGATCCCTACAACTCAGGTTTTCAATTGGTTCAGTCGCTCATCGCAATCGGCAGTGGCGAGTGGTTTGGCGCGGGGCTTGGCAACAGCGTGCAGAAACTGTTTTTCCTGCCCGAGGCACATACCGATTTTGTATTCGCGGTGTTCGCGGAAGAGTTTGGGGTGTTGGGCACCGTTGTGTTGATTGCCCTGTTTGCAACGCTTGTATGGCGTGCGGTTGGCATCGCTAAGGCGGCGGCAGTGGGCGATCGCTTTTATCAGGCGTATCTCGCTTTCGGTATTGCTGTGTGGCTGGGCTCGCAGGTCTTTATCAATATCGGCGTCAACATGGGCGTATTGCCGACCAAGGGTCTGACTTTACCGCTGGTGAGTTACGGACGCAGCAGCTTGATTGTCACGCTGGCAGCACTGGCCCTGCTATTGCGTATAGACCTCGAGAACCGCGCCAAAGTGGTATCTACCCGCAGCGTCAGCAAAAACCGGAGGCGCAATCGATGAGGGATGCTCCGGTATTGATTATGGCGGGCGGTACAGGCGGCCATGTATTTCCGGCGCTCGCGGTTGCGCGCCGATTGCGCGACAAAGGTCGCGCCGTGATATGGCTGGGCAGCCCGCGTGGTATCGAGAACCGGCTCATACCCGATGCCGGTATCCCGCTGGAACGGGTGCGGGTTTCCGGGTTGCGTGGCAAGGGCCTGCTCAGTTGGTTGCTGGCACCCTTCAAATTGCTGATCGCTCTTTGGGATGCCTTGCGCGTTGTTCGCACTGTGCGTCCCGGGGTGGTGTTGGGGATGGGCGGCTTTGCTGCCGGTCCAGGCGGGTTGGCAGCATGGTTGCTAGGCCGGCCGCTCGTTATTCACGAGCAGAACGCCGCCGCCGGTCTCACGAATCGTCTTCTGGCTGGGCTTGCCCGGGAAGTGCTGCAGGCATTCCCGGGCAGTTTTTCCCGCCGCGTTCATGCGCGTACCATCGGCAATCCGGTGCGCGACGATATCCTGCAGATTCCGGTGCCAGGTTCCCGCATGGCCGGTCGTGCCGGGCCGCTGAGGTTGTTGGTAATTGGCGGCAGTCAGGGTGCGCTGGCGCTCAATCAATCGGTAGCGGGCGCAGTCAGCCTGTTACGCGAACCGACGAACGTTGCTGTTCGTCATCAGTCGGGAGAGTCAACATTCGATGCGGCCGTTGCGGCTTACCGCGATAGCGGCGTTGACGCCGAGGTGACGAAATTTATTGACGATATGGCAGCGGCTTATGCATGGGCCGATGTCATTGTGTGCCGTTCCGGCGCGCTAACGGTTTCCGAAGTCGCTGCGGCAGGTTTGGGGTCGGTGCTGATCCCGTTTCCGGCAGCGGTCGACGATCATCAGACACTCAACGCACGTTATTTGGTTGATGCGGGCGCCGCCGTGCTGATACCGCAAAGCGAGTTGACGGCCGAGCGACTGGCGCACGAATTGCAGCACTACCTGGATGACCGTAATCTGGTTATTCAGCAAGCGAACCGGGCGCGTGAACTGGCGAAGCCGGCCGCGACGGATGAATTAGTCGCTGCTTGTCTGGCGGCAGAGGTGGCTGCATGAAAGATCGTATGCGCAAAATTACCCGGATCCATCTGATTGGCATCGGCGGTGTCGGGATGGGGGGAATAGCGGAGGTGCTGCTCAATCTGGGTTATGAAGTGCAGGGGTCCGACCTGCGCGAGTCCAGAGTCACGCAGCGCTTGTCAGCGCAGGGCGCAAAGATATTTATCGGCCACGACGCGGCCTATATACAAGGTGCGGACGTGGTGGTGGTTTCCAGTGCCATCGATACCGGTAATCCAGAGGCGGATGCGGCACGCAAGATGCGTATTCCGGTCGTGCGTCGCGCCGAAATGCTTGCCGAGCTCATGCGGTTTCGTCACGGAATTGCCGTTGCCGGCACGCACGGCAAAACCACAACGACCAGCCTGATTGCGAGTGTGCTTGCCGAAGCGGGAGAAGACCCTACCTTTGTCATCGGCGGACGCTTAGTCAGTGCCGATTCCAACGCGCGTCTGGGGGCCGGTCAATACCTGGTTGCCGAAGCGGATGAGAGCGATGCCTCGTTTACTCATTTGCAGCCGATGCTGGCAGTGGTTACGAATATTGATTTCGATCACATGGAGACATACAACGGCGACCCGAAACGCTTGTATGCGAGTTTTATCGAGTTCTTGCACAATTTGCCCTTTTACGGGCTGGCCATTGTCTGCGCTGATGATGCCGGTGTGCAGCAGATTCTGCCGAAATTGAAGCGCGCCACACTGACTTACGGTGTTGCGCCGGATGCTGATGTGCGCGCCGTGCAAATAACACGCAGCGGCACGGTTTCACACGTGTCCATCGCTCGACCGGGGAAAACTGAATTGCTGGAACTCGCGTTGGGCATACCGGGCCATCACAACGTGCTGAATGCGCTGGCAGCAGTCGCAGTCGCGCACGAACTTGAGCTGGATGACAAAGCCGTGCAAAAAGCGCTGGCCACCTTCGAGGGTATAGACCGGCGTCTACAAGTGAATGGCGAACACATGATCGCCGCCAAACGCATTTTATTTGTTGATGACTACGGTCATCACCCGACTGAAATTTCAGCCACGCTGGATGCAGTGCGCCAGGGGTGGCCAAACAGGCGCATCGTTGTGGTGTTTCAGCCGCATCGGTATTCGCGCACACGCGATCTGATGGACGATTTTGCGGATGTGTTAAGCCATGCCGACCGGCTGTTTGTCACTGAAGTGTATGCGGCGGGTGAACAGCCCATTGCTGCGGCCGACGGCCGCTCGGTGTGTCGTGCGGTGCGCACGCGCGGACAGGTGGAACCGGTCTTTGTTGCCGATCTGAAGCGACTGGCTGAAGACCTCGCGCCGGTGCTGGAGGATAACGATCTGGTGCTGACGCTGGGTGCCGGCAGCATCGGCGCGGCAGCACTGGAATTGCCGCAGCAGTTGGGCGGCCAGAAGGTGGCAGTGCGGTGATGACAGCCATTCCCGACAACACGGCAGGTCACAAGGCTTCGGTCCTGGCATGCCAGCGTGTCAATGAACCGATGGCCAGGCACACGTCGTGGCGCGCCGGCGGTTCGGCGGATTTGTTTTTCCGGCCTTCCAGTCGCGAGGAACTGGCTTCCTGTCTGCAGGCGTTGCCAGCGGAGCTACCGATCACTTTTATCGGCCTTGGCAGCAATGTATTGGTGAGAGACGGCGGCATACGCGGTGCCGTGATCGCGGCGCAGGGTGCCTTGGGAGACTGTAAGCAGCTGGGCGAAGGGCGTCTCTACGCGGGCGCAGGTTTGGCTTGCACGGTATTTGCCCGCCAGTGTGTGCGATTGAAGCTGGGGCCCGCAGAATTTTTTGCCGGTATTCCCGGCACCATTGGCGGGGCTCTGAAAATGAACGCGGGTGCGTTCGGTGGAGAAACCTGGGATCAGGTCGAATCGGTTGACGTGATCAACCGGAAGGGTGAAATCACCACCCGGCAGCCCGGGGAATACACGGTGAGCTACCGGCACACGGAGTTGGTTGGCAGAAGCGCGGAAGAATGGTTCATCGGTGCCGTGTTCCGCTTTGCTACGGATTTTGATACCAGCATGGAAAAGATGCGCAGCCTGGTTAATCAACGCAAGGAAACGCAACCGCTGGGACTGCCCAGTTGTGGCTCGGTGTTTCGTAATCCGCCGGGTGATCATGCTGCGCGGCTTATTGAAGCAGCCGGGCTCAAAGGTTTCGCAGTAGGCGGCGCGGTGGTCTCGGAAAAGCATGCGAATTTTATTATCAATACCGGCTCGGCAACGGCTGCCGATATTGAAGCGCTGATCGAGCATGTGCAGGCCGAGGTCAAGGCTCGGCATGGCGTTGAACTGCAGCGCGAAGTGCATATTCTGGGTGAACCGCTGCCGCCACCACCCGCAGGAAAGTTGTCGTGAGTGGCCACTATCCAAAAATCACCAACGCCAGTGATTTCGGCAAGGTTGCCGTGTTGCTGGGTGGCACCTCTGCTGAGCGCGAGATTTCATTGCTTACCGGCGAGGCGGTTTTGGCCGCGCTGAAAGAACGCGGAGTGGATGCGCACCGGGTCGATGCGATCGGCAATTTCTGGCAGGAGCTGATCGCAGCACGCTATGACCGGGTATGGATTGCACTGCACGGACGTGGCGGGGAGGACGGCACCGTCCAGGGCTTGCTCGAATATCTGGGGATCCCGTACACGGGCAGCGGTGTGCTCGGGTCTGCCCTGGCCATGGACAAGGTGCGAACCAAACAAATACTGCAGGCATCCGGTTTGCCCACGCCTGCCTGGGTGACGCCCGCAAGCAGCGCCGAGTTGAGCGCGGCTGCCGCAACCCTGGGGTTGCCGCTGATTGTCAAACCGGCGCTGGAGGGTTCCAGTATCGGCATGACGCGGGTTGAGCATGCTGCCCAGCTGGAAGCGGCGTGGCAAACAGCCCGCGCCGCCGATGCAACGGTGCTGGCCGAGTCGTGCGTCACGGGCGGTGAATACACCGCAGCCATATTGAAAGACGCCGTGCTGCCGATCATCCGGATAGAGGTGGCAGGCACCTTCTACGACTATCAGGCCAAGTATTTTAGTGATGAGACGCGCTATCACTGCCCCTGCGATTTATCGCCCGATGAAGAGCAGCATATGGCGCAACTGGCGCTGCGGGCGTTCCGGGCCGTGGGCGCACGTGGCTGGGGCCGCGTGGATTTCATGCGCGATGCTGCGACCGGTCAGCCTCTTATATTAGAGGTCAATACGGTGCCCGGCATGACCAGTCACAGTCTGGTGCCTATGGCCGCTGAGGCTGCCGGCATCGACTTTGGCGGCCTGGTCTGGCGCATCCTGGAAACCGCGTTCGTTGCAGAGGCTGCTGCCGGGGGGGCCAGCGATGCTGCGTAGACGCGCCAACCGTCGCAAGTCGGCACCCCGTTCGCGGCAGAAGTTCCGCTGGCCAAGCTTGCCGCGCATCAATTGGGGGTTGCTGGCAAATGTCTGTCTGTTGGCAGTTTTTTCGGTTCTGACGTACTACGGGACTTTATGGTTAATGGATAGACCTATAAACTCCGTGCGTATAGAAGGGCGCTTCGAACGGGTGACTGCAATGCAGGTCGAAGCCGCCCTGTCACCGTTTTTGGACAAAGGGTTTTTGAGTCTGAATATCGGTGATGCGCAGCGTGCGGTGGCACGCTTGCCCTGGGTGGAAAGGGCCAGCATCAGAAGGAGCTGGCCGGCAGCGCTGAACGTGGCCGTGACGGAAGAGCGGGCGGCAGCGCGGTGGGGCGATAACGGGTTATTGAATGTTTACGGGGAGTTGTTCGTCCGGGAAGCGAAGCACGTGCCGGCTGAGTTGCCGCGCCTGCGTGGTCCCGACGGTACCGAAATACAGGTGGCGAAGCGCTATTTCGATTTGGATGCACGTTTGCAGCAGCGCGGCTTGAAGGCCGTGTCGCTGGGTGTTGATGCCCGCGGTTCGTGGGAGCTGGGTTTGAGCAACGGGCTGCAAGTTCGTCTGGGTGCGGTCGACGTTGATGGCCGTGCGGCGCGTTTCTTTGTTGCGCTGGACAACGTGCTCGCACCGATAAGCGATCAAGTTCACTACGTCGACATGCGTTACACGAATGGCTTCGCAGTGGGCTGGAAAGCTCAGGCTGAAATGCGCATGGCCCGATTGGGAGAGGCAGCAACGAATGGCTGGTAAGACCGACAAAGAACTGGTCGTTGCGCTGGACATTGGTACGTCCAAAATAGTCGCTATAGTTGGCGAGGTGCAGGAAGACCGCGAACTCGAAGTCATTGGTTTTGGTTCGGCTCCGTCGCGCGGCTTGAAAAAAGGTGTGGTCAACAACATTGAGGCCACGGTTAATTCCATACAGCGTGCGGTGGAAGAAGCCGAGTTGATGGCCGGTTGCGACATTCAGTCCGTATACACCGGAATCGCGGGGAGCCATATTCGCAGTCTGAATTCTCACGGCATCGTGGGTATCCGGGATCGCGAAGTGGGGCCCGGCGACGTGGATCGCGTGATTGAAGCAGCGCGCGCTGTGCCTATTCCGGCGGATCAGCGCATTCTGCATGTGTTGCCGCAGGAGTTCATTATCGACGGACAGGACGGCATCCGCGACCCGATTGGCATGAGCGGCGTGCGGCTGGAAGCGCGCGTGCACATGGTGACCGGTGCCGCCTCGGCCGCCCAGAACATCGTCAAGTGCGTGCAGCGTTGCGGTCTGGAAGTCGAAGATATCGTGCTCGAGCAGCTGGCTTCCAGCTATGCCGTGCTGACGGAAGATGAAAAAGAACTGGGTGTCTGCCTGGTTGATATCGGCGGCGGCACAACCGACATTGCAGTCTTCCACGAAGGCGCTATCAAACACACGGCAGTGATTCCTATAGCGGGCGATCAGGTGACGAATGACATCGCGATCTCCCTGCGTACGCCGACTCAGTATGCCGAAGAGATCAAAATCAAGTACGCGTGCGCTTTATCGCAACTGGCCAATCGCGACGAAACCATCGAGGTGCCCAGTGTGGGCGATCGTCCGCCGCGCCGGCTTGCCCGACAGACGCTGGGCGAGGTCGTGGAGCCACGCTACGAAGAGTTGTTCCAGTTGATTGCGAATGAATTAAGGCGCAGTAACTTTGAAGAGCTTATTGCTGCCGGCATCGTGCTGACGGGCGGCAGTTCAAAAATGGAAGGGGCAGTGGAGCTTGCTGAAGAAGTTTTCCACATGCCCGTGCGGCTGGGTATGCCGCAGTACGTAAAAGGTTTGGGTGAAGTAGTACGTAATCCGATTCACGCCACGGGAGTGGGCATTCTTTTATACGCCAGAGATAAGGCTGAAGGAGGTGTCGACACAGCGGTGCGGGGAGGATTGCAGGAAGTTTGGTCGCGAATGAGATCCTGGTTTCAGGGTAATAACTAGATACATATATCCACTTAAGGATGAGGAGTGAAGGCAATGTTTGAACTCATGGATGCGTACAGCCAGAGCGCTGTTATTAAAGTTGTCGGTGTCGGTGGTGGCGGCGGAAATGCCGTGAAGCACATGGCCTCTTGTGGCATAGAAGGCGTGGATTTCATCTGCGCGAACACCGATCGGCAGGCGTTATTGAGCGCCGATGTAAAAACCACGCTGCAGATCGGCTGCAATATCACCAAGGGCCTTGGCGCCGGTGCCAGTCCCGATATCGGCTATAAAGCCGCAATGGAAGACCGGGATCGATTGCAGGAGTTGATCGAAGGTGCTGACATGCTGTTCATTACCGCCGGTCTGGGTGGCGGTACGGGCACAGGTGCGGCACCGGTGATTGCGCAGATTGCCAAAGAGCTCGGTATTCTGACTGTTGCGGTAGTGACCAAGCCCTTCGACATGGAGGGTGGCAAGCGCATGCATATTGCTGACGACGGTCTCATCGAATTGGCCAAGAGCGTGGATTCGCTGATCACGATTCCGAACCAGAAGCTGCTGTCTGTTCTGGGGCCCGATGTCACGTTGCTTGACGCATTCAAGTCGGCCAACGAGGTATTGCAGGGCGCTGTGCAGGGTATTGCCGAGCTGATCACCCGCGAAGGCCTCATCAACGTTGATTTCGCTGATGTCCGCACCGTGATGTCCGAGATGGGTATGGCGATGATGGGCACCGGCGTTGCATCCGGTGAGGATCGTGCCCGCGAAGCAGCCGAAGCGGCTGTCTCCAGCCCGCTGCTGGAAGACATTAATCTTTCCGGTGCCAACGGCATTCTCGTTAACGTGACGGCTGGCGAAGACCTGTCCATCGGCGAGTTCGCGATTATTGGCGACACGGTGAAGGAATACGCTTCGGATGATGCCACCGTGGTTATCGGTACTGTGATTGACCCGACGATGAACAACACCATTCGGGTAACGGTGGTGGCGACCGGATTGGGCAAGGGTATTGTCGGTTCCGTGCAGCGCGACGGCCGAATTGAGCCGCTGCAGGGAACAGCCCGCACGGCGCCCGCCCAGACGGAGGTGCCGCTGACGGCATCCGGAACCCCCGATTACGGCGATCTGGACGTGCCCCCGGGTATTCGCGGGCGTCAGAAAGCGGTCGGTCATGACGTAGTGGATTTACAGGAAGACCTTGATTTACTTGATATTCCTGCATTTTTGCGCCGCCAGGCGGACTGAATTTGGGGGTTGTTTTGTTGCGACTTCGGGCATTGCTGTGGTACTTTGCGCCGCAGTGACTGCCCCTATGTGCGCGTGGCTGCCAAAAAGTGGATTAGCAGCCAACAACTTACAGGGTAAACCTATGTTGTGAGGTTAACTCGGATGCGGTAAATGGGGTACCCGAAACCGGGCGGTTTTGGGCACACCGCCAACTAACGGAACGATTGGATGGGATTCGACTCCATAAACTGGAGGCGAGCTTGCTTATGCTGAAACAGCGGACACTTAAAAATGCGATCAGAGCCACGGGCGTGGGTCTGCATACCGGGCGAAAGGTTTTTATGACTTTGCGGCCGGCGGCGGACAACACGGGTATCGTGTTTCGTCGCGTTGATCTGGATCCGCCGGTTGATATTCCTGCGGATAGCAAAATTGTTGGTGAGACCATGCTGGGCACCACCCTTATCAAGGGTGATGCTAAAGTCGCAACCGTTGAGCATCTGATGTCAGCGTTTGCAGGTTTGGGTATCGACAATGCCTATGTGGATCTGAGCGCACCCGAAGTACCGATCATGGACGGCAGTGCTGCACCTTTTGTATTTTTGCTGCAGTCCGCAGGCGTGACCGAACAGACATCACCCAAAAAGTTCTTGCGGATTCTTAAGCCTGTTCGCGTAGAACAGGGCGACAAGTGGGCTGAGTTTCGGCCTTACGACGGGTTCCGCGTTAATTTCCGCATTGATTTTGAGCACCCGGTGTTCAAAACTCATCTGCAATCGTCGTCCGTTGATTTCTCGACCACCTCATTCCTGCGAGAAGTCAGTCGCGCGCGCACGTTTGGTTTTCTGCGTGACATAGAAATGCTGCGTTCCAAGCGTTTGGCGCTGGGCGGCAGTATCGACAACGCCATCGTGCTGGATGACTTCCGGGTATTGAACGAAGGCGGCCTTCGCTACGAAGACGAGTTTGTGCGCCACAAGATACTGGACGCGATCGGTGATCTTTATCTGGCCGGTCACAGCCTGGTAGGCGAGTACACCGGTTACAAGTCCGGTCACGAACTGAACAATATGCTGTTACGTGAGCTGTGGGCCCGACCTGATGCTTGGGAAGAGGTGACGTTTGCCAAGGCCGGCGATGCCCCAATTTGCTACAAGGCCGCGACCAGCTTTGCTTAGCACATTGCTATAACCCTCATTTGAAGCCCGCCTTGTGCGGGCTTTTTTCTGCAACAGAGTTTAGCCCGCGACGCGGACTTTAACCGCGGTTGCAGCCGCACCAAAGTCGGTACAAAGCGCCAGCAGTTTTGGAGCCTCAAAACGGAGCCGCGAGGCCCACTCGGGGTTTGCGGCAATCACAATCAGGGTGCCGTCGTCGTGCACGTTGCAGTGCATGATCCCGTTGCTGAGGGGTTCGCCCAGATTGTTGCGCATATGCTCGCTGAGGTCGGACCGCAGGCGGGCCGCCACGGCCAGTTTCGCCAATCCCGAGTCATCAGCCGCTATCAGGTCTGACAATGACTTAGCCTTATCTTTTGACATAATTTCTCGAAAGTTCGGTCAATTCCGTGACCAGTTCCTTGTTGTAGAAGGCTTTTCTGCCTATTCTAGCCCCGCGATAAGGGCAAACGCGCCGAAAGGTGCGGACGCAAAGCTACCGATCTAAGGGCCATCCCGTCTGAATTTGAGGGGTTCCTATGATAGCGGGGTTACCGACAATGATGGCAAACAACGCATTGACGACCGTATTTTGTGCGCGCTGCGGGCGTCAAATTTATCTATTAAAAGGGTTTTCCGCCCAACGTTGTTGTTTGCCTGCGGAGGATGTACGGCGGATATGAAACTGATTATATTGCATCGCGGCTCGCGAGCTGCGCGTTGTCTCGATTTTGCATCGGGTCAGGGTTGGTTTGCGGGGCTGGCCGTGATGTTGACGATGGCCGTCGCGGTTACGGGTGGCTATCTGGCGGGACGCGGCAATATATCCGGGCCCGGGCTTGAAGACCTTTCTGCATTGCGTGCCGATCTGCTGCGCCAACGCGATGAGCTGGCGGCTATGCGCGTTTCCGCTGACGAGCACATTGATGCGCTGGCGTTGCGTATGGGCGAGCTTAATGCCCACGTTATCCGCCTGAATGCACTGGGCAGTCGCCTGACCGGCATGGCCGACCTCGAAGACGGCGAATTCGATTTTGAAAATGCCCCGGCTTTGGGTGGTCCTGCCGAGTTGTCGGAACCGTCGACCGGCGATGGGCAGCTACCGAATTTGCTGGCCGATCTGCAGTCGCTCGACAACACGCTGGATCAGCAGTTGCAGCAGCTCACGGCCCTGGAAAGTCTGATGCTCGACCGCAAGTTGTCGGATAGGGCGCAGCCGCGAGGTCGCCCGATAAAAACCGGTTGGTTATCGTCTTACTTTGGCAAGCGCGCCGACCCTGTAAGCGGCAAGTCGTCATGGCACAAAGGCGTGGATTTTGCCGGCAAACGCGGAGCCCCGGTGATCGCGGTCAGTGACGGTGTCGTCAGTTTCTCCGGTGACCGTTACGGTTACGGCAATATGGTGGAAATCCGACACGGTAACGGTTATGTCACCCGTTACGCGCACAATCAGGAGAACGTGGTCGCTGTTGGCGATAAAGTTTCACAAGGGCAGACCATTGCCCTGATTGGCTCTACGGGCCGATCCACGGGTCCGCACGTGCACTTTGAAGTGCATCGCAATGGCCAGCCGGTAGACCCGGCCAAGTACATTCGCGGCCGCTAGGCCTCGCAGGCCTCGCAGGCCTCGCAGGCCTTACTAACCACCCCGCGGCCCCCGCGCAGCCCGGCACTCTGTATTGCGCCGTAACCAGGTGACATCTGCGCCAGGCGGCCTCCCCGCATAGCCGTAGGGCGTTAACATGAGTAAAATGCGCGCTTTCGCCCGTTTGTCAGCCTGCCGTGAGCAGCGTCGGCGGGCCCGTATTGGCTACCCTGACAAGGTTCAGGGACAGCCCGGGACACAACACTAGATGGCAAATATATTTGCGCGGCTGTTCGGTAGCCGCAACCAGCGCATACTGCGCGGCTATTCGAAATTAGTCGCAGCGGCCAACGGGCACGAAGCCGCGTTCAAGGCGCTGTCCGACGCCGACTTGCGAGCCAGGACGGACGAGTTTCGCGAGCGGCTCGCAGCCGGTGAAACGCTCGACTCGCTTATTCCCGAGGCATTCGCCGCCGTTCGGGAAAGCTCTTCCCGCACACTAGGCCTGCGGCATTACGACGAGCAAATGATGGGTGCGCTCACCTTGCACGAAGGCCGCATTGCAGAAATGCGCACCGGTGAGGGTAAGACCCTGGTAGCCACCTTGCCCGCTTATCTGAATGCACTGGGTGGCGACAGCGTCCATATCGTCACGGTCAACGATTACCTGGCCAGCCGTGATGCGGAATGGATGAAGCCCGTCTACGAATTCCTCGGCATGACTGTTGGCGTTATATCCGCGGGTCAGAGTAAGCAGGAAAAGAAGGCCGCCTACCTTTGCGACATTGTCTACGGAACCAATAACGAGTTTGGCTTCGACTATTTGCGCGATAACCTCGAATACATTCCCGAGGCCCAGGTACAGCGGCGTCTGGCATTCGCCATTGTTGACGAGGTTGACTCCATTCTGATCGACGAAGCACGCACGCCGTTGATTATTTCCGGCCCCGCGGATGACAGCACGGATGTCTACGTGCAAATCAACAAGCTTATTCCGAAGTTGAAGCGACAGTACGGTGATGACAATGCGGCTCGCAACCGGGAAATCAGTGCGGCCAAGGTCTCGGTGACTGATCACAACAACAACGAGTTGGGCACGATGCCATTAGGCGACGCCATAGAGGCGGCTGCCGCGGCCGGTTTTGACCTTGTGCAGCTGGATCCGAACGCGAGCGTACCGCCTTGTCGGTTCTCGGAGTCCGGCGATTATTCTGTCGATGAAAAAGTTAAGCAGGCATTTTTGACCGAGGCCGGCCACGAGCACGTTGAGCGGTTGCTGATTCAGGAAGGTTTATTGCAGGCAGGTGGCAGTTTGTATGACGCGGGCAATATAAGGTTAATGCAGCTTATATCGTCGGCTTTACGAGCCCATGCGTGTTTTAGCAAGGACGTTGAATATATCGTCAGCAACGGTGAGGTGGTCATCGTGGACGAATTCACCGGGCGCACAATGCCGGGCCGCCGGTGGTCGGATGGATTGCATCAGGCGGTTGAGGCAAAAGAGGGGGTGACGGTCAAGGAAGAGAATCAGACTGTTGCGTCAATTACCTTCCAGAATTACTTCCGCATGTATGACAAGCTCGCCGGTATGACCGGTACGGCAGATACCGAGGCATTCGAGTTTCAGTCCATATACGGCCTCGAAGTTGTGGTTCTGCCCACGCACCGGCCGATGGTGCGCGATGATCAGCCGGACCTTGTGTACCTGACCCAGCGCGATAAATTTCTGGCGATTATTGAAGATATTAAAGATTGCGTGGAACGCAAGCAGCCGGTGCTGGTTGGTACCACGTCAATTGAAGCATCGGAATTGCTTTCTGGGGAACTCAAGAAAGCCAAGATTCAGCATGAAGTGCTGAACGCCAAACAGCACGAGCGTGAAGCCCATATCGTTGCGGAAGCAGGTCGACCCGCGGCGGTAACCATAGCCACCAATATGGCCGGTCGAGGCACCGATATTGTATTGGGTGGCAGCCTGGACGCGGAGTTAGCCGCGCTTGATCCCGATAGCGATGAGGCAGCAATAGCAGCGCATCGTGATGACTGGGCGCATCGCCACCAGCAGGTTCTGGAAAGTGGCGGGTTGCATATCATCGGTACCGAAAGGCACGAATCACGACGCATTGACAATCAGTTGCGCGGGCGGTCCGGGCGTCAGGGTGATCCTGGTTCCAGCCGCTTTTATTTGTCCATGGAAGACAATCTGATGCGCATCTTTGGCGACCCGGAGCGCACCAAATCGCTGCTTTCCCGCGTGGGTATGCGTGAAGGCGAAGCGATCGAAAGCGGCCTGCTGACGCGGCAGATCGAACGCGCCCAGCGCAAGGTGGAAGCGCACAACTTCGATGCGCGAAAGCAACTCCTTGAATACGATGACGTCGCCAACGATCAGCGTACCGTAATTTATCAGCAGCGCAATGAACTGATGCAGGCGGACGATATCGGCGACTCCGTTGCCGGTATCCGCGTTGAAGTCGTGAACAGCGTGATCGACGATTATATTCCCGCGCAGAGCATGGAGGAGCAGTGGGATATACCCGGCCTGGTGCAGGCGTTGGAAAGAGACTTTGCGTTCAAGGGCGACATCGCTGCATGGCTGGAGCACGAGGGCGTGTCCGAGGACGATATCCGTGAGCGGGTACTGGCTCAGATCGAGGCGGATTACGAGGCAAAGACCTCGCGGGTTGGTGCCGAAGTCATGCGCATGATTGAAAAGGAGTACATGCTCAAGTTTCTTGATATGTACTGGCGCGAGCATCTTGCCGGCCTGGACTACCTGCGACAGGGGATCGGCCTGAGAAGTTATGCCCAGAAAAACCCCAAACAGGAATACAAGCGTGAAGCTTTCGAAATGTTTGGCGGCATGCTCGACCGGGTTAAGCAAAACCTGATCCGCTTTTTATCGCTGGTTGAGGTGCGTGGCGAGGAAGATATCAAAGCCGCTCAGCAGCGTCCGGCCGCAGAAAAAATGCAGTATCAACATGCGGAAGCTTCAGCGCTCGGAGCAGGGCGGCAGGCGGCGCCGTCGCCAGGCCCCGTGGCAAAACCGGGCGGCGGGCCGGCACAGCAGCAGGCACCGGTAGAACCGTTTGTGCGCGATGTGCCCAAGGTAGGGCGCAACGAAGTATGTCCGTGCGGATCGGGCAAAAAATACAAGCATTGCCACGGTAAGCTTTCCTGACGGATCTATCCGGCATGGCCCCGAGTCAGATCCATGTTGCTGTCGGTGTTATCAGAGACGACAGCGGCAACGTACTCATTGCTCAGCGCCCGGCCGGCAAGTCGATGGCGGGGGCATGGGAATTTCCGGGTGGCAAATTACACAGCGGCGAGCTGCCGCTGCACGGACTGGCTCGCGAATTGCGCGAAGAACTCGGGATACACCTGAAAGTTGCGCGGCACCTGGCTCGGTACCACCACGACTATCCCGAGCAGCGCGTATATCTGTATGTCTGGATCGTGGAAGCGTGGGACGGTGTTCCGGCAAGCCTGGAGGGGCAGGCGCTGAAATGGCTGCAACCCGCGCGGTTAATGGCTGAAGGGCTGCTGCCGGCGGATCTGATAATCGCCAAATTGCTGCAGGCCCGGGCCGCGGTTAACGAGGCTTTGGTTGAACCGGCACTGCGTTAACAGATGGTCAGCTCGAACCCGATGTCATCCATGCTTTGCGTGGGTCGGGCTTCGCCCATGTGCCACTGCATAAAACGAACCGAGAATCGATGCTGGCTGCCGCTTATTTCGGGATATAGTTCTGTGCCTTCGGGTAAAGTGATTCTTATGAGGCCGTTGATCGTTTCTCGATTCATGGAATGCTGATAAACGCCGGCGGTTGCAATACGCTTGCTCGGTTGTTTACTGTTCCGAATAATCCATAGCAGGCCCATCACCGCATCGCACAGCGGGCGAACGACTTCCAGCCATGCCGCAACGTCGTGCCTGCGGCGTTCAATATCCTGTCGCAGCCAGTGCGTGTACTCCGGAATATCAAACGCGCACGTGCCGCCCGGAATGCTGCTGCGATGTCGGATTGCGTTGAGAAACTCATTGTCCTTGAGGGCCTGCAAATACTTGGGGCCTATCGCACTCAGATTGCCGCGTAGCTCCTGCAGTTTGCGGGTGACGCTCCGCAGGCGCGTGGCATCGATATCCTGAGCCTGCTGCAAGCGTTCCAGCACATAAAGCTGCCGCTCCAGTTCCTTTAGTACGTCCCCGCGCACATCGCCGCGCGACAGGATCGCGACAATATCAAGCAGGCCGTCAATGGCATTGCGGCTGGCCCAGGCCGAGTCTTTCTCGGCCTGATAGCACAATTGCCGATACAAAAATTCCAGACGCAGAAAAGTGCGCATCCGCTCATTAAGCGGTTGCTCATATAAAGGTAACGCGGCCCCCGCAGATTGGGGTGCGGATATTTCGGCTGCCTGAGTCATGCCGGTGATTGTCTACGAGACACCGGATTACCGCAAACAAGACATCAGATTGGACAGCGTCTCAGTGCTTTGGGGGAGGCGGGTCTGCGGCCAGCCGCAGATACTGCGCATGCAGGGCTGCTACGGCATCCCTCAGCTGGGCAAAGGTGCCATTGTTGTCTATAACGTCGTCTGCAGCCCCGAGACGCGTCGCGCGATCGGCCTGCTGACTGATGATTCGCCTGGCATCGGGTGCGGTCAATTCGTCGCGCGCCATGAGCCTTTGAAGCTGCAGTTCCGGTTCAATATCAACAACAGCGACGCGATCCACCAGATCAGAAAAACGGGTCTCAACCAGCAACGGGACCACCAGAATGACGTACGGACACTCTGTGGCTGTGGCGCTTTCAGCCTTTAGCAGACTGCGGGCGCGAATCAGCGGATGCAAAATGGCTTCCAGAGCGGCCTTGTTTTCGGGCGCGGAAAAAATCAGCTCACGCATTTTTTTGCGGTCCAGGCCGCCGTCCGGCAGCAGTACGCCAGCGCCAAAATGATTCACGATGTCTTCCAGCCCGCTTTCACCCGGTTCGACCACTTCTCTTGCAATCACATCCGTATCGATGACGCAGGCACCATGCCCGGCGAACAGATCTGCAACGGCTGATTTGCCGCTGGCAATCCCTCCTGTCAAACCCACTCTAAACACCGTTACAGCCCGGCGAAGTCGAGATAAGTCATCACCAGTTGCTCGCCCCACAACAGCGTAATCAAACCGGCACCGGCCAGATAAGGGCCGAAAGGAATCGGAATTTGCCGATCACGACCGAGCACGGCAATCATTGCGAGACCTGTGATTGCCCCGACCGCGGCTGACAGCAGAATAACGACGGGCAACTGTTGATAGCCGAGCCACGCACCGAGCGCTGCAAGCAATTTGAAGTCGCCGTAGCCCATCCCTTCTTTTCCGGTGGCCAGTTTGAACAACCAGTAGATGCTCCACAGGCTCAGATAGCCAGCTGCGGCACCCAGCACACTGGATCGCAAATCCGGCAGGGGCAGGTCATAGGCCGGCCCGATCGCGCTGAGCAGCAGGCCTGACCAGAGCAGCAGATAAGTAATGCTGTCGGGTAACAGCTGGTGATCCAGATCGATCACCGTCAGTGCGATCAGGCACCATATAAACAGCAGTGCCGCCAGCCCCGCCACACCGGTGCCAAAGTGCCAGACCATCGCTCCCGACAGCAGCCCTGTCAGCAGCTCTATCAAAGGGTAGCGGCCGGAAATAGGCGTTTTGCATGCTGCACAGTGCCCGCGCAGCAACAGCCAGCTGATAACCGGAATGTTCTGCCAGGCTTTAATCTGGGTTTCGCAGGCAGGGCAGCGCGAACGCGGCGTGAACAGGTTAAACGCGGTGTCTTCGTTGGTCGGCTGGTCGGCTGCCGAGGCATCGTCGAACAATTCGCGACACTGCTGCCGCCAGTCACGTTCCATCATGATGGGAAGACGGTAAATGACGACGTTAAGAAAGCTGCCTACCAGCAACCCGAGTACGATGCCTCCGGCGATGCCCAGCATAGGTATATCCGTAGTGTCCTAAGCAGGCTATATCTTAATAGATGAACAGGTGTATCGGGTATAAACCCTAGATCACCGCACCCATCTTGAAGATCGGCAGATACATTGCGACCACCAGACCACCGACCAGCACACCCAGAATCGACATGATCATCGGTTCCAGCAGGCTGCTCAGGCTGTCAACGGCATTGTCCACGTCTTCTTCGAAGAAGTCGGCAACCTTGGCTGACATGTCGTCGAGCGAACCGGATTCTTCACCCACGGCAATCATCTGAATCACCATGTTGGGGAATAGCCCGGTGTTTTCCATACATTGCTGCAGTCTTGTTCCTGTGGCGACTTCGTCACGAATTTCGAGGGTTGCGACTTCGTAAACGATATTGCCGGTGGCACCGGCGACCGACTCAAGGCCTTCGACCAGCGGTACACCCGCAGCAAACATGGTCGACAACGTCCGTGCAAAGCGCGCGATCGCTGATTTCTCCAGAATCGGCCCTAATATCGGCAGTTTCAGCATGACGCGATCCTGCATCATGCGCAGTTTCTTGCTGCGCTTGTACATGTACAGGTAGCTGCCGATGATGCCGGCGATGATCATTGCCAGCACAATGCCCTCGGCGCGGACAAATTGCGACAGGTTAATAACCATGCGGGTAAAGCCTGGCAGGTCGGCGCCAAAGCCCTGAAACAGGTTTTCAAACTCGGGGATCACGAAGATCAGCAAAATAGTGGTGACAATCGTTGCCACGACCAAAACGGCAGCCGGGTAGAACAGCGCCTTCTTGATCTTCTTTTTGATCGCTTCGGTCTTCTCTTTGTAAGTGGCGATTTTGTCGAGCAGCGTCTCCAGCGCACCGGCTTGCTCACCGGCAGTGACCAGATTGACAAACAGGTCGTCGAAATACAGCGGGTGCCGCGCAAGCGAGTCGGCCAGGCTGGTGCCGCCTTCAACGTCGGCCTTTATAGCCAGAATCAGTTTCTGCATGGCCGGGTTGTCGTGCCCCGTGCCCACGATGTCGAACGCCTGCACCAACGGAATGCCCGCGGCGAGCATGGTGGCGAGCTGACGGCTGAATATGGCGATATCGGCAGGGGTGACCGTGCCTTTTTTCTGAAACAGTGTGGACTGTTTACGGACTTTCTTGGCCACGACACCCTTGCGCCGCAGTTCCGCGCGTACCGCGGACTCACTGGCGCCCAGCGACTTGCCGCGAACCTTTTTGCCGTTGCTGTCTACACCTTCCCACTGGAAGGGTGTTTCTTTAATGGCGATGCTTTGAGCCATGATATTTGCCTACACCTGTGTATTAACCAATGGTGACCCGGTTCACTTCTTCGAGACCGATGAGACCCTTCTTGACCTTCTCCAGACCCGCGCGGCGCAAGTCCCAGTAACCTTCTTTTTCCGCCTGCTCGGCGATGTCCTGAGCATTGCCGCCGCGCATGATGATGTGCGCGGTCTCGTCCGAGACGCTCATAACCTGAAAAATGCCCAACCGGCCTTTGTAGCCCGAATCGCACGAGCTACAGCCCACCGGGCCGTAAATAGTTAAACCCGCGTCTAAGTCTTCCTGCTTGAAGCCCTCTGCGAGCAGCGCAGCTTCGGGGATGTCTTTGACCTCTTTGCACTTGTCACAGAGTTTGCGTGCCAGCCGCTGTGCAATGATCAACTTGACGGAAGTTGCAATCGCGTACGGTTTGATACCCATGTCAACCAGACGCGTTAGCGTCGTCGGCGCGTCATTGGTGTGCAGCGTGGACAGCACAAGGTGACCCGTTTGGGCAGCCTTGATGGCTATCTCGCCGGTCTCCAGATCACGAATCTCACCCACCATGATCACGTCCGGATCCTGACGCAGGAAGGCTTTCAGAGCGCTCGCGAACGTCAGCCCCACCTTGGGATTGACGTTGACCTGATTAACACCGGGCAGGTTGATTTCGGCCGGATCTTCGGCGGTGGAGATATTCCGTTCTTCGGTGTTGAGTATGTTCAGGCCCGTGTACAGGGAAACGGTTTTACCGCTACCGGTCGGGCCTGTAACCAGAATCATGCCGTACGGTTGCGCCAGCATGTCGAGGTAGAGCTTTTTCTGCTGCTCTTCGTAGCCCAGCGCATCAATGCCGAGTTTGGCACTGCTGGGGTCGAGGATACGCAGCACGATTTTCTCGCCGAACAACGTCGGGCAGGTGTTCACACGAAAGTCGATAGCACGTGACTTCGACAGCTTCATTTTGATGCGGCCGTCTTGCGGTACGCGTCGTTCCGCAATGTCGAGACGGGCCATGACTTTTACGCGGGCACAGACCTTGTAGGCCAGCTGCACCGGCGGTTGCGCCACCGTGCGCAGCACGCCGTCCAGACGTGTGCGCACCCGGTAAGTCTTTTCGTACGGTTCAAAGTGAATATCCGAGCAGCCTTTCTTGATGGCATCCAGCAACACTTTGTTAACAAACTTCACGACCGGCGCATCGTCGATGTCGCTGTCTTTGTCTTCTTCGAATTCGTCGCCACCCGAGACTTCCAGACCTTCCAGGTCGAAGTCATCGTCTGCCAGATCCTGCATTGAGGTATCAACTGCCTCAAGCGCACGTGCTACATAGTCTTCCAGCTTTTTCTGTTCGACAATTACCGGATCAATGCGATAGCCGGACTGGAACTTGATATCGTCCATGGCCTGCAGGTTGGTAGGGTCGGACACGCCAAGGAACAAACGTTTGCCGCGCAGTACCAGCGGCAGTACGCGGTGTTTCTGAATCAGTTTCGAGTCGACGGACTTGATAACGTCAACGTCCATTTCGTAAGCATTGAGATCAAACAGCGGTACGCCGAATTCATGCGATGCTGCTACCGCAACGGCCTGCGGATCTGCCAGCCCTTTGTCGACCAGATGTGCAACCAGCGAACCGTCCGACTCCGAGGCCGCTGTCAATGCATCGTCGATGGCATCTTCCGCCACAATACCGTCCTGCACCAGGCGTCGTGGCAAACCGGTCAAAGCTTTATTTGTCGCGCTTACAGCCATGTTTCGTCCTTGAAAATAACCCCTGTAGTCAGCGAACTGTTGTTACATAGTCCGGATGACGGTTTAACAGTATGTACCGAATATTAGGCCTTATTGAGGCGCTGAATCGGACGTGTTTCACAGTTTCCAACAGTGGGCCAAATCTATTTTGATAAACGGGAAAGGCCCGCGCTGCGGGCCTTTCGGGAAATTGTTTGTGTCTACAAGCGACACGTGGCCGGCAGGTAGCGATCATCAATGGTGGTTGCTGCATAACTGGCCATGTTGCCGCCTCCGGATGTGCCCATCGGGCCAGCCGCTCCGTTGGGCACGGGTTCGCTGCCGCACCGCCATACCACCGCTCCGGTCGCGGTTTCGTAAGGCGTCAGATACAGCGTTTGGTTGGCAATGGTCTGGTTCGCGCGATTACCGAACATGACCTCCAGCCGACCGTTGTTCACTTCCACTGATTGAACGTAGCTGCCCTGCGTGCTGTTTGCATTTGCGGTCAGGCCTGCTTCGACACGGTTGGCCGGCGCTTCACCGTTATTCTGGAACGCTTCCACTACGGTTACTTTGGCGTTACTCGCCAGCAGGACGCCTTCGCTCACCTGCGCCCGAATCGTGTAGGTCTGGTAAGCGCCCATCGCAACCGAAGCCAGGATTCCGAGGATGGCCACGACGATCATCAATTCGATCAGCGTGAAGCCTGATTGGCTTTCCGTGGTGCTCAATGATTGTTTCTTCCATGCGCCCAACATTTCTGAAACTCCGTATTAGATTCTTTGGTTATGTCTTGATTGCCCGGGGCGAAAAAAGAGGGGGCAAGCCCCCTCTTTTTCCGGTAGAGCATGACTTACGTCGTACCCTCGAGCCTTAAGCCTTACAGGCGACAGGCAGCTGGCACGAAACGTGGGTCCATACCCGCACTCGGTGCGATGTAGGCAGCCGCGTTACCACCACCAGACGTACCCATTACTGCCAGGCCAGCCGGAGCAGCTGCATAACCGCAGCGCCAGACAACCGAACCGTCAGCAGTTTCATAGGGAGTCAGTGAAATGGTTTCAGGAATGATTTCCTGGTTGGCGTCATTACCAAAACGAATGGTGATGGTGCCGTTGGTTACGTTGACCTGATCAACATACTTACCAGACGTATCACCAGCATTGGCGCTCATGCCGGCTGCAGTACGGTTAGCCGGTGCTTCACCGTTATTCAGGAAGCTTTCAGCAACCGCAGCTTTAGCAGCAGCAGCCAGCGTCATGCCTTCAGAAACCTGGGCACGGATGGTGTAATCCTGATAAGCAGGAATAGCGATGGCGGCGAGGATGCCGATGATGGCAACAACGATCATCAATTCGATGAGCGTGAAACCTTTTTGCAATGTTTTCATGAGATATCTCCGTTAAAACAACAATAATTTTTGCAAAAACAAAAAAGCCAGAAGTAAAGGCTGCAGTAGTTATTGCAAACGGCGTGCCAACTCATGGAGAAGCGGCGGAGGATATTTCGTAAGGCAATGATTTTTAATGCGTTAAAGGCTGCTGTGCGAGCATGTCTGTGCTTGCTGCAAGCACCGAAAAGCGGGGCCAGACGAACCTTTCGCGTCACATGTTGACGCGTAGCGTCACATCGTTATTGCTTATGCCGCTTTATGTGAAGTAACGACGTGGATGGGTTCTCGCAGCTGGATAATGGTGCTATTCGATACCGAGCTTTTCTATCCGGTAACGCAACGCGCGCAGCGTGAGGCCCAGTTTTTTTGCCGCGGCCGTCTTGTTATAGCGCGTTGCTTCCAGCGCTTTAACAATGGCCTCGCGCTCCACGTTCTCTAATTGATCGCCCAGATCGGGTGCGGCGGCGGCCTTGGGATCGGCGGTGCCATGTTTTACCAATATGTCATCTGCGGTAATCAACTGGTTTTCACACAGGGTAACGGCGCGCTCCAGAATGTTTTCGAGTTCCCGCACGTTGCCGGGAAAGCCGTAAGCGGCAAGCTTGTCACGGGCGCGTGAGTCCAGCGTAGGTGCCGGCATTTGCATCTGGCCGGCCAGTCGCCGCAGTATCTGATCTGCCAGCAGGAAGACATCGTTGCCCCGGGCTCGCAGCGGCGGCACCTTGAGTTCGATGACGTTGATGCGGTAGTAGAGGTCCTCACGAAACTCGCTCCCTTTAACCAGCGCTTCAAGGTTTTTGTGGCTGGCGCTGAGAATGCGCACATCCAGAGCCGTTTCATCCGCCGCGCCGACCGGCCGGACTTTCTTTTCCTGAATGACCCGCAGCAGCTTCACCTGCATGTGCAGCGGCAGATCGGCGATTTCATCGAGAAACAGGGTGCCACCTTCGGCGCTTTGAAACAGCCCCTGTTTGTCGCTAACCGCGCCGGTGAACGCGCCTTTTTTATGTCCGAACAGCTCGCTTTCCATCAGCTCTGAGGGAATGGCGCCGCAGTTGACCGGGACGAAGGGCCGATCCTGACGCGAGCCCTGTTCGTGGATCATCCGCGCGACCAGTTCTTTTCCGGTGCCCGATTCGCCGCTGATGAACACCGGCGCCTGACTGCGGGCAACTTTGGCGATCATGCGGCGCACATTCTCCAGCGCTGCCGATTCGCCCGTCAGACTGACTTTGCTATCGCCATTGCCGGTGGTGGCGAGACGCAAAGCGCTGTCAACCAGTTTGCGCAGATCCTGCAAGTCGACCGGCTTGGAAATGAAATCGAATGCCCCGTACTTAAGTGCCTTTACGGCAGTTTCGACATTGCCGTGGGCAGTGATGACGGCCACGGGGGTGCGCAGGCCTTTGGTTTGCATCCAGCGCACCAGTTCCAGTCCGTCACCGTCTGGCAGCCGCATGTCGGTAAGGCAGAGGTCGTAATCCCTTTTGGCCAGCTTGTTGCGGGCAGTCGCCACATCGCCGCAGGTGTCGGCTTCGATATCCATGCGTTCCAGGGTAATGGCAAGCAGTTCGCAGATATCGGGCTCGTCGTCGACGATCAAGGCCAGCGGCTTATTCAATTCTGTGCCTCCCAACGGGTGGGTACTGGAAGGTTGGCGTGGCTGTTCAATTCTGTGCCTCCCAACGGGTGGGTACTGGAAGGTTGGCGTGGCTGTTCAATTCTGTGCCTCCCATCGGGTTGGATCCGCGAATACGATTTGAAAAATACTGCCGCCGGTGTCGCGCGGCCGATAGCGAAGATTAGCGCGATTGCGCTCGCAAAGTTCGCGGCATACATACAGCCCCAGGCCGGTACCGCCCGTCCGTCCGGTGGCGAAGGGTTCGAACACCGAGTCCTGCATATCGTCGGGAATGCCCGGGCCGTGGTCGGCAATTTCCAGAAACGGTCGGCCGTTATTGGGGAGCCTGCCGAAACTGATTTCCACCGCGATGCCGCCGGCCGCTTCACTGGCATATTTGAGAGCGTTTTCGCACAGGTTCCAGGTCACCTGATGCAGGTGACTCGGATCCATGCGCACATCGACATCGTCACCGGTCGCTATGCTCAGCTGGCCCTCAAATAATTCCAGGGTGGACTCGAATTCCTTGACGAAATCGGCGATCCACGGGCGCAAATGCATGATCTCGGGCTTTACCACGTCCTTACGCGACAGCTGCAGAATATTTTCGATGATCTCGCTGACCCGCCCCGAATTGGTCCGGATGATTTCAATAAAGCGCTGATCCTGTGCACTGACCTGCGCGGACTCACTAAGCAGCTGGGCCGCATGACTCAGCGCACCCACCGGGTTGCGTATTTCATGGGCGATGCTGGCGCTCAGGCGGCCCAGCGCCGCCAGTTTGGATTGCTGCACTTTTTCGGCCAGCAGGCTGGCATCTTCCAGAAACACCAGCACCGCGCCCTGGTTACCGTCGTTCCCCAGTGGTGCGAAATGGGCATTGATCACTGCGTTGCCGTCATCCGAGACGAATTGCGGCAGGTCTCGAGCGAGGTCAATCTCATTGGCACGCCATTTTTTTAGCAAGGCCGACACTTCGGATGACACGGTTTTCAGGCTGCTGCCCGATTTCAGTTTGGGCGTTGCGAGAATTTCTATTGCGGCCTGATTGATCAGGCGTATCTGGTTGCGTTCGTCAATGACAATAATCGCCTCGCGCAACGTCTGAATTATATAGTCGTTGAGTTGCGCAAGGTTTTCGAGGTCGATGCCGCGTTGCCGGGCCAGGCTCTCCGTTTCGCTGATCCGGCGGAGCAGGGGCTGTAAGGCGACGATAATGGCCAGCATCATCGCGCCGACTATGCCGGCCTGCAGAAAATCCGAAGCCGGCGATACGCCGTCGCTGTAGCTGATGGTTTGTTCCAGCAAGACCATCAGAGCGGCGATGGCTGCTGCAAAATAACTGCGTTCTCTGGGCAGGGTCATGCCGCTGGCGGCGACGAAGACCACCAACAAGCCTTCGACGCCGGATCCCACGCCGCCGCTGGCATGCACAATCAGGGTGATACAGCTGATATCGAGCAGTAGCTGTAACCAGGCGATACCCTGGGTAGGCCAGCCCTTGCCGCGCAGCAGAAAGCCAATAATGAGCGCACCGATGCTGTACGCGCCCACCGTCAGGCTGAATAGCGCGGGGTAGCGCGGTGCCAGAAAGCCAAGATCGGCGGGTAGCAGAACCAGAATTACCAGCGCAGCCGCCAACAGCAGGCGGAAACCGCCTACCAGCGTCAGGATTCGCCGGTTCAGATCCGGTTCGCCCGCTGCAAGGTCAGCTTGCCGGGCAGAACTTTGGGTTGCGTCAACCAAGTTGTGTGCGTCCACCAGGACATCGAAAGCCGCGGTTATTGTAACAACACGTGACCGTTATCGGGGCACGACTGGATCACAGCCTGATCGGGTCGGAACCGGACGGTCACACGGGTGGAGATCCCTGCCTATATCCCCGCCTATATCCCCGCCTATATCCCTGCGAATATCCCTGCGGATATCTTGCCGTTGCGGGTTTAACTGTGGCGGTCTTTCGCGGACAATAGCGCTCTCGCGCCACCGTGCCAGCTATCGGCACGAACTGGAACGCAACCCCAATTCAGGATTTGTCGAATGAATTTGCATGAGTTTCAGGCCAAGGGCCTGTTCGCTAAATACGGTATACCCGTGACCAAGGGTGAAGTCGCCGATTCGCCCAAAAAAGCACGTGCCGCGGCGGCCTCGCTAGGCGGGGATTTGTGGGTGGTGAAAGCCCAGGTGCATGCCGGTGGCCGGGGCAAAGCGGGCGGTGTCAAGCTGGCGCGCAGCCCGGAAGAAGTCGAACGCGCTGCAGCCGAAATGCTGGGCCAGCGATTGATTACCAAGCAGACGGGTAGCGAAGGTCTGCCGATTAATCAGGTGTTTGTGGAGGCCGGCAGCACAATTGAGCGCGAACTCTATCTCAGTATGGTAGTGGATCGCGCCAGCGAGCGCGTTGCCTTCATGGCCTCCGAGGCGGGCGGTATGGACATCGAGGAGGTTGCCGCCAAGACACCCGAAAAAATCTTTACCGTCAGCATCAACCCGGGTGCCGGTCTGCAGCCTTATCAGGTTCGCAAGCTGGGTTTTGGTATGAACCTTACGGCATCGCAGATGAAGCAGTTTGTGAATATATGTAATCGCTTGTATCGGCTGTTCGTGGAATGCGACCTGAGTCTGCTCGAAATCAATCCGCTTATCGTCAACGGCGACGGTAACCTGATGGCACTGGATGCCAAAATCAACATCGACAGCAACGCTTTATATCGGCAACCTGAACTGGTTGCCATGCGGGATACCACGCAAGAGGATGAAATGGAGGCCAAGGCGGCCGCCCATGATCTGAACTATGTGTCGCTCGACGGGAATATAGCGTGCATGGTTAACGGTGCCGGTCTGGCGATGGCGACCATGGATCTGATCAAGTTGCACGGTGGTCAGCCCGCAAACTTTCTGGATGTCGGCGGCGGTGCCACGCCGGAACGGGTATCGGAAGCGTTCAAACTGATCCTGTCGAACTCTTCGGTGACGGCAATTCTCGTCAATATATTCGGCGGCATTGTGCGCTGTGATTTGATCGCCGAGGGCATTATTCAGGCGGTACGTGAAGTCAATGTCAGTGTGCCGGTGGTAGCGCGCCTCGAGGGCACCAACGTTGAGAAGGGCAAGGCGCTTCTGGCGGAAAGCGGCCTGGATATTATGGCTGCCGACGATCTAACCGACGCCGCGCAGAAAGTTGTCGCGGCAGCAAGCTGAATACAGAACGGATTAGCAATTAATGAGCATTCTCGTAAATAAGAATTCACGCATCGTCGTGCAGGGTCTGACAGGACGTCAGGGTACGTTTCACGCCGAGCAATGTATTGAATACGGAACCAATATCGTCGCCGGCGTTACACCCGGGCGCGGTGGAGAGACGCATCTGGACCGGCCGGTGTTTAACTCCACTCACGAGGCAGTCAGTCAGGAGGGAGCAGACGTCAGCATGATTTACGTGCCGGCTGCGTTTGCGGCCGATGCGATTCTCGAGGCTGCTGATGCCGGTATTAAAGTTATCGTTTGCATCACCGAGGGCATCCCGGTGCAGGACATGGTGAGGGTTAAGCAGGGCTTGCGCGACTACGAGTGTCGCCTGATCGGCCCCAATTGCCCGGGGATTATCACCCCGGGTGAGGCCAAGATTGGGATAATGCCCGGCTTTATTCATAAGCCCGGCCGCATCGGCGTTATTTCCCGGTCCGGCACGCTCACTTACGAGGCGGTGTATCAGACCACCACCAACGGCTTAGGTCAGTCCACGTGCGTGGGTATCGGCGGTGACCCGGTGCGCGGCATGAACTTTATTGATTGTCTGGAGCTCTTTGAGCAGGATCCGGTCACCGAAGGCATCATCATGGTGGGTGAAATCGGCGGCACCGACGAAGAAAAGGCCGCTGCCTATATAAAGGAGCACGTCAGCAAGCCTGTGGTTTCCTACATCGCGGGCGTTACCGCGCCTCCCGGCAAGCGCATGGGCCATGCCGGTGCCATTATTTCCGGCGGCGAAGGCACCGCAGACGCCAAGTTTGCCGCGCTGGAAGCGGCCAACGTTCGCACCGTGCGGTCGCCTGCCGAACTCGGCAGCGCGATGCAGGAACAACTCGGCCGCTGAGCACTGTTGCGGCGCTCACAGCGTAACCGTCATGACCGATAAGCTGCGTATTTCTCTGGCCCAGATCAACCTGACGGTTGGGGATGTCGAGGGCAATGCCGAGCGCATTGCCGCGGAGATCGACCTTGCGCGCGCACAGCATTCGGCTGATCTGGTGGTATTCCCCGAGCTGGCGCTGTGCGGCTATCCGCCCGAAGACCTGTTGTTTCATTCCGGATTGCAAAAGCGGGTGCTCAATGCCTTGGAGATGTTGCAGTCGAGAGCGACGGGAATTGCAGTTGTAGTGGGTTTCCCGGAGTTTGACGGTGAGCGTATTTACAATTCAGCGGCATGGCTGCAAGACGGAGATCTCTGCGCCATCTACCGCAAGCGATGTCTGCCCAACTACGGTGTGTTCGACGAGGCGCGATATTTCACGGCCGGGGCTGATGCTCTGGTGCAGAGCATTGCCGGCGTGCAGGTCGGCGTTACGATTTGCGAGGACAACTGGGAAAGTTCGGTTGCCGCGGCCGATGCGGTCGAAGCCGGTGCCGACGTTATTTTGTCGATTAACGGTTCGCCGTTTGAAGTCGGCAAACAGCAAATGCGCGAAAGCAGGCTGGCTGAACGTGCCCGGGAGTTGGGCGTTCCGTTCGTTTACCAGAACATGGTGGGCGGTCAGGATGAACTTGTTTTTGACGGTGGATCCTGCGTGATCGACGGTCAGGGAAACACGGTCATGCGATGCCCGCCGTTTGCGGAGGGATTGTTCGACGTGCAATTCGAGCGCCGTCGATCTGCCCTGATACCGCTGGCCGAGGCACCGGAAGAGCTACCGGCGAACGACGAGCTCGTTTATACCGCGATTGTCACGGGTATACGCGACTACGTGACCAAAAACGGTTTCAGCGGCGTCGTGCTGGGGTTGTCCGGCGGTGTCGATTCGGCGCTGTGTCTGGCACTCGCGGTTGATGCGTTGGGTGCCGAGGCGGTTCAGGCAGTCATGATGCCCTATCACTACACGTCGCCGATGAGTATAGAAGACGCCCAGGAGCAGGCCGATGCGTTGGGCGTGGCGTATCAGGTGTTGCCGATCGCCGATATGGTGGACGTTATCACCGCGACATTGAACCCCATGTTGGGCGGCATGCCTGCTGACACGACTGAAGAAAACGTTCAGGCCCGGTGTCGCGGCCTGCTGTTGATGGCGATTTCCAACAAGACGCATCGTATTGTGCTGACCACCGGTAACAAGAGCGAAATGGCCGTGGGTTATGCCACGCTCTACGGCGACATGGCGGGCGGATTTGCGCCCATCAAGGATTGCACCAAAACTCTGGTCTACCGACTGGCGCGTTACCGCAATAGTTTGTCGCCGGCTATTCCGGAACGGGTTATTGGGCGTGAGCCGAGTGCCGAGTTGCGCCCTGATCAGAAAGACAGCGATTCACTGCCGCCCTATGACGTGCTGGATCCGATACTCGATGCGTTAATGATCGAGGATTTATCGGTGGACGATATTGCGGCACGCGGTTTTGATCGCGAACTCGTCGGTCGTATTCTGGATATGGTCCGGCGCAATGAGTACAAACGGCGTCAATCGCCGCCGGGTGTGCGTATCAGCGGCCGTGCATTTGGTCGCGATTGGCGATATCCGATTACGTCAGGCTACGGGCGTCGCAGCTAGACAGTCGTACCTACCAGAACTTATACCAGGGGTCGTCATCTGCGCTGGTCACGGGTCGCAGCGGCTCGATGTTCGGATAGTTTTGTTTCATTACCCGCTCGGCATCCTGCGCCAGATCGTACATACCCAGCTTGCGGTAGGACTCCACCATAATCTGCATGGTTTGCGGCGTGGTGGGTGCGCCGTCATATACCTGCAGCGTGTAGTTGGCGCGACTCAGTGCAGCCGCGTAGGCACCGCGGTCAAGGTAGAAGCGTGCGACATGATTTTCGTGTTCAGCCACTCGATTGCGCAAAAAGATCATTCGCTGGCGGGCATCGGGTGCGTAGATGCTGTCCGGGAATCGCCGCAGAAGTTCTGCAAATGCGGAGTAAGCATCGCGCGCGTCTTTCGGCGGCCTCATGCTCAGGTCGACCCGGAACAATCGATGGAAGTAGCCTTTTTCTCCCGAGAACAGGGCCATGCCGCGCATATACAAGGTGTAGTCCACCCGCGGATGAGTCGGGTTCTCGCGCTCGAACTGCTCGGCCGCATCAATAACCGATTCGGGTTCCTGATTGCGAAAATGCGCGTAAATAATATCGAGTTGGCCCTGACGTGCCTGATTGCTAAACGGAAAGCGTGCTTCCAGCGTTTCGTAGTAGCGGATTGCGTTATTGAAATCGCCGTTATCAAGCGCCTGTCTGGCTTTGTCGTAAAACACTTGCGCACCGGACTCGGTGGTTTCAGTGTCATCCTTTTTAAACAGGCAGCCCGACACCAGCAATGCGGCGCATATGCTGATCAGCGCCACACGTGTGAGGCGCAAACTGGCAAAATGTCGTGATGCGGGCATATGATTCGAAGTGCGTCCAGTCGAGCGGAGCGCAAGTATAGCCCAACCCCGAGATTTCATGGACACCTCTACCTTAAACGCAATCATTCCAGAAACCTGTGACGGCAAACGTTTTGACCAGGCGCTGGCGGAGATGTTCCCGGATTATTCACGTTCGCGGTTGCAGGGGTGGATTCGCGGCGGTCGCGCATTGCTGGACGGTGCCGAAGCGCAGCCGCGAGCGCGGGTGGTCACGGGCCAGGCAGTGGAAGTGCGGCCCGAACTTGAGCAGCTTGTGGACGATGCTTCCGAGGCGATGGCGCTGGATATCGTCTATGCGGATGAGCACGTTCTGGTGATTAACAAGCCGGCCGGCCTCGTGGTGCACCCCGGTGCGGGAAACCCGGCCGGTACCTTGCTGAATGGCTTGCTGCATCTTGCGCCGGAGCTCGCGGTGCTGCCGCGCGCCGGGATTTTGCACCGTCTGGATAAAGACACCAGTGGATTGTTGTTGGTGACTCGCTCGGTCGCTGCTCAGACACAGCTGACCCGCGATCTCGAGCAGCGGCTGATTCAGCGCGAATACAGAGCGCTTTGTCAGGATCGATTAACGGCGGGAGGCACGGTTGACGCACCGGTCGGACGGCATCGCGTGCACCGCACCCGGATGGCCGTAACCAATGCCGGCCGCCCTGCCGTCACTCACTATCGAGTGCTGCATCGTTTTGATGCCCACACATTTATTGCGGTGCGACTGGAGACGGGCCGCACCCATCAGATTCGCGTGCATATGGCGCACGTGCATCACCCTTTGATTGGTGATCCGGTTTACGGGGGGCGTCTGCGCTTGCCGAAAGGCGCGGGCGAAAAGGTGCATGGCGCATTACAGGCCTTCCGCCGGCAGGCTTTGCATGCCAGTGATCTGGGTTTTGTTCATCCGGTCAGTGGCGAGCAGATGCAGTTTCATGCACCGCTGCCGGATGACATGCTGATTCTGCTGAATACTCTGGCTGAGAATCAAAGGCTCAACTTCGATGCAATGCAATGGCCATGAATAAAGCAGAGCGAGAGTTTTTGTATCCCGACTGGCCCGCTCATCCCGCCGTGCGCGCCCTGAGCACCACGCGCGGCGGCGGCACTGGCTACGGTGATTTTAATCTGGCTGCTCATGTCGGTGATGACGATACCCGCGTCCGCGAAAATCGCGTCATGTTGCGTCAGCAGGCACGGTTGCCGTCATCACCGCGGTGGTTAACGCAGGTGCACGGGCCGCTGGTGGTAAATGCGGACGATGCCGACGAGTCGGTCGAAGCCGACGGTTCGTGGACCTGCACACGCGGCGTGGTGTGCGCGGTGCTTACCGCCGATTGCCTGCCTGTGTTGTTCAGTGATCGCAACGGGTTTGCGGTGGCGGTCGCGCATGCTGGGTGGCGAGGTTTGTGTTCAGGCGTGCTTGAGCTGACGGCGCAGCGCTTTTTCCAGTTGGATGTTCCGCCGGAGGATGTATTGGTCTGGCTCGGGCCGGCCATCGGCCCGGCATCCTATGAAGTGGACGAGAATGTGCGTGATGCCTTTTTGCAGCGGGAGCCGAACTGCGCCGGCAGTTTTTTGCAGACCTCAACCGGCCACTGGCAGTTTGACCTCTACGAGGCGGCCACCACGGTGCTGGCAGCGCAGGGCGTAACAAATATCAGTGGTGGCGATTTCTGCACGTACAGGGACAAACGCTTCAATTCTCATCGGCGCGATCCGCATTGCGGGCGGCAGGCGACGCTGATCTGGCTCGACGAATCTTAGCTGCATTGGCGGTCTCTGTGAGCCGGCTACTCGTCTTGCTCTGCTGCGCGAAGTCGCTGCGCCGAGCACCTGGCTCACAGAGACCTTAAGTTTTGAGCTAACATTCCGGCAAGCAAGAGTAACGAGGCCTAATGCATGAAACCAACCCGCGCCTACACCAACGGAAACTTCGGTCAGATTCACTATTGCTCGCTCGGTGAGGGTAAGCCATTGGTGCTAATGCATCAGTCACCCACCTGCATGGTGCAGTTCGACAAAGTCTGGCAATTGTTGGCGGACCGTGGCTATCGGGTGATCGGCATCGACTTGCCGGGCTTCGGCGGATCGGATGGCCCCGCGGAGCTTCCGACTATTTCTGATTACGCGCATATTGTGCCGGCCGTGCTCGATGCACTGGGCATCGACAAGGCTGACATACTCGGGCACCACACCGGTGCCATCGTCGCCACCGAAGCAGTGCTTCAGTACCCGGAGCGGTTTTCACGTTTTGTGCTGAACGGCCCGTTGCCGCTTTCGGATGATGAGCGTGCTTATTTCAAACAAAGCCTGGCGCAGGAAAAAGAATGGTATCCCAAAGTAGACGGCAGCCATCTTGCCGCACAGTGGCAGTTCCGCATCGCTGCGCAGCCGGGATGGACGGATCTGGAGGCCATTCACCGGCATGTGGTGGCGGGCGCAGCGGCTTGGCCTAATGCATGGTTCGCACACGATGCGGTGATGTCATACGACCATGGCGAGGCCATGAAGAAGCTCGCGCTCCCTTGCCTGGTTTTCAGTAACACCGGGGATGCCATTCACGACATCGCGAAACGCACCATGGAGCTAAGGCCTGACTTTGACTACGCCGAGATCGAAGGGGGCACCTTCGATATCATTGATGAGCAGCCCGAGGCATGGGTGGATGCGGTGGTTGCTTGGCTGGACAATTAGCCCGGCCGGTTGCGGTTCTTGAAGTGATGTAAATCAACGTTTTGCATTGACGAGGATCAATGCCCGGGCGCTAGCGGCGGGGCTGATTTCTGTTATAGTTCTTCTCCGAATTTATTACTTCGACAACAAGATATTAAGAGGGAAGCATGCCCAACCCGATCCCGCATAAAATCCCGGCCGCTACCAAGGCATGGGTTAAGAAAGAGATCAAGAACATGCGCGAGCTGCACAAAAAGATCGCGAAACAAATGAATGTTGATCTGGCCCCACAGCGTGCCAAGTGGTACGACGAGTTTCTGGAACGTATTCAGCGTCCGGGGCGGGGTTTCAATGTGCACTTTGAAACTCGCCGCGTGATCCCTGATGAGGAGATGCCCAAGAAGCCGCGTCGCAAAGACAGGGTTGTCTGGTAATCAGCTGCAGGGGCTCTAGGGCCGCTGCAAGCAACAGCAAGAATAAACTTTCTAGGAGTTAATCATGGCGCGCAAGCACATCGAGCCATTTGTTGATACGGATGTTCCGTTCAAAAAAATGACGCTACCCGGCTTCAAAAAGGGTATGCACTACAAGATGCTCAGTATCGACGAAGATACCGGCGCTTGTACGATGACGGTTAAGTTCGATGCGGGATATCGTATGCCACCGGGTATGAGTTATACCGAATGGGAAATGCAGATACTGTCGGGTTCGATCAAGTACGGCGATGAGGTGCATACGGCAGGCTACTATTTTCGCGTGCCTGCAGGCGTTCACCTTCCGGAAATGCATGTGCCACGTGGTGCGACGGCTCTGCTCATGTATAACTTTGCCGAGCCCAGCTTTGTCGAGTCAGATGAAGATCATCATCTGGCATTCCGCGACCAACTTACCATTGTTGACTCGTATGACGGCATTCAGTGGATGGGCGGTAACGGCGGCATGATTTATCCGGCTGTTGCCCCGGGCTGTTTGCTGAAAGTGCTGAAGTACGATCCTTTGACTGAAGCGCTGACCTTCCTTTACAGCATGACCGCTCGTTTCTGGCAGGACAATATTTCTTACCATGATTGCGCGGAAGAGGGTTATCACATCTGGGGTAACTCTCATATGATGCAGTTTGGTGACCTGCCGACCGGTGGTTATTTCTGGCGTCCACCGTGGATTAACCACGGTGCATTCTCAAGTGAGTTGGGTATTCTTGGCTTCGGTCGGACTGACAGCAAGTTGCACAACTATTTCCACTTCAATCCGTGGACAACACCGGAAGAAAACCGTGAGCGTGCTGCTGCGCAGCTAGCCCGCACGAAACCGGATTTGTTTAGATGGGCGGTGTCCAAAGACGGACACAATCACCCGCACGACTTCGAACATCCGGATTGGAAGAAAAATTCGGAGTACATCTAAGTACTTCGGGCGATTAGCCACAACCCCGCCCGGAAGGGCGGGGTTTTTTAGTTTGAAAATGCCGGTTCTGCCGGCGTTGCTGTGTATGCGGGTCGAATAGTCGGGCCGCATAGCCATGTATATCGAGAATAGGTGAGCCTCATGGCCGGTCCTTTGGCAGGCGTAAAAATACTGGAGTTAACAGCCGTGGTGCTGGGCCCGTGGGCCTGCCAGATCCTTGCGGATATGGGTGCCGAGGTCATAAAGATCGAGCCGCCGTACGGTGATAGTAACCGCAGCCTGGGTGCGTCGCGTAATCCGGGCATGGCGGCGCTTTATCTGACCTGTAACCGGAACAAGCGCAGTCTGATGCTCGATTTAAAGAAGCCTGGCGCGCGCGAGGCCGTCATGAAAATCGCCAGGGACGTTGATGTTGTGATCCATAACAATCGTCCGCAGGTGATGACCAAGCTTGGTCTCGAGTACAAAGATTTTAAGGAAGTAAACGACAAGATTATCTATTGCGGCACTTATGGTTATGGCAAGGACGGCCCTTACGGCGAGAAGGGCGCGCTGGATGACTCCATCCAGGCGATCAGCGGCATTGCATGGCTGACCAATATGGTACTGGGTGAGCCGCGTTATCTGCCCACCATAGTTTGCGATAAAACAACCGCACTAAACGTCGTGTATGCGGTTACCGCCGCGTTGTACAGTCGGGAGAAAACCGGTCAGGGGCAGGAGATCGAAGTGCCCATGTTCGAGAGCATGGTGTACTACAACATGGCCGAGCATTTGTGGGGGCAAACGTTCGACCCGGCTATAGGTACAGCAGGCTACAAGCGCCTGATGAGCTATCACCGCAAGCCATACAAGACCAAAGACGGTTACATCGCTATTCTCCCGTATCTTGATGCTCACTGGCACAAGTTCTGCAAGTTGGCCGGTCGCGAAGACTTGCTTGACGACGCGCGCTTTGCAACGCTGGCTGACCGGGTCGCAAATATTGACGACACGTATGAGGAGACCGCCAAGACCATGGTTCACCGCACTACGCAGGAGTGGCTGGACATGTTCGGTGCAACCAGTGTGCCCACCAATGCGGTAAACACTTTGGACGGCATTATTGATGACCCGCATCTGAAGGAGGTGGGTTTCTGGCAGGAACTCGATCATCCTACGGAGGGCAAACTGCGTATGACGCGGTTCCCGGTTAATTTTTCGGGCACACCGGCGGAGAACCGCCGGCACCAGCCAGTTCTTGGCGAGCACAGCACCGAAATTCTTTTGGAAGCCGGGCTGTCGCAGCAAGAGATCGACGCAATGGTCGCAGCAGGAGTGACCCGGCAGGTCTGAGCTTTATCCCTGGAGGCCGTATATTCGCAGCACGTTATCCCGCATCAATTTGCGGCGTGCTTCCGGTTTTAGCCCCAGTGCATCGATATCTTCCACCGTGCGCTTGAACGGCAAGACCGGAAAGTCGGTTCCAAAAATGACTTTGTCCTGTCCGAAAGAATTGATGTAGTGCGTGAATTCTTTGGGCCAATACTTCGGACGGTGGGCGTCGCAGCCGATGTAAACGTTTTTGTGTTTCCATGCCATGGCAATCATTTCTTCTACCCATGGGATGCCCACGTGTATGCCAATTAATTTGAGCTCGGGAAAGTCGCACGCGATCTGGTCCAGAGTGATGGGTTTTGCCGGGCTGATACACGGATAGTCAGGGTTGTAGACCATGGATTGCCCGACTTGCATCTGAATGGGTACGCCCAGCTCCCAGCACTTTGCATAGAACGGGTACACCTTGGCATGGCGGGGGTCCATCTCGAACCAGTGCGGATAAAAGTGCGCGCCGATGAATCCCATATTGGTGACAGCATCTTCGAAGGCTTTCACACCGTTCATGCCCATGGTCGGGTCTATTCCGGCAAGACCGTACAGGCGGTCAGGGTATTGCTCGCAGGCCCGGGCCACTATTTCGTAAGGCATGTGGTAGCAACCGGGCAGGCCAATACGACCACTATAGGCCGCAATCAGGAATGCTTTTTCGATGCCCGCGTCATCCAGAATTTCTATCAGCTGGTCAATCTCAATCGGGTCGCCAGAGCTGGATTTTGAATTCATTTTCCCCTGGAAAAAATCGTCGCCCCAGCCGGGTCGTTGCTGCAGAGCTTCCTTATTCCAGATATTGACCACCGCGTCGATGGCTTTGTAGTCGTAGTCAGACATCATTTTGTTCCTGATTTAATTAGTGTTTTTCTCTGCGGTGTCGGTGCAGGGGCTGGAACCATAGCAGAGAATCCGGCCTGTATAAACGGGTCTGGCACCGGTGTAAATCAGTCCCGGCCGCCGCGGGCTTTCCGCCGCCACTCATATCGTCTATATTCATTCCTCGCCTTAGGGGTGGCTCGTATGAGCCTGAGATTCCGGTTTACGGAGAACCCTCGGAACCTGATCCGGTTAGTACCGGCGTAGGAATAGGACAGACCTTACTCCCGCTCGTTCTAAACCGGGTCTCTAAGTTACTACTAGAGATCCGATCATGAAAAAACATCCATTATTAATCTGGCCCGGCCTGTTGCTGGCATCCGTTGCTTATGCAGACAGCATTCCGGATGAGCTCGTTGTCTCCGGCTATCGGCCTGCAAATAGTCGGGAACTGGGCACCAGTATCAGCGTCATCGATAACCAGAGCGTTGCGCGCGCGACGGTGTCGGGTTTCGAGCAGGTGGTGCAGTTGGTGCCCAATATGAATTTTTCGGGCGAGGCATCACGCGCCCGGTATTTTCAATTGCGAGGCGTCGGTGAGCGCGAGCAATATGAGGGTGCGCCAAACCCGTCGGTGGGGTTTGTCATTGACGATATCGATCTTTCCGGAATCGGCGGCGTCGCGTCGACTTTCGATATCAGGCAAGTGGAAGTACTGCGTGGGCCGCAAAGTGCGCGCTACGGATCCAGCGCGCTGGCCGGCATGATCTACATGCAGACCGAGCAGCCCGATGATGCATTTTCGCTGCACAGTGAACTTACGGGCGGGAGTGACGACACGCGGGCCATCGGATTAGCCGTTGGAGCGGGTTTGACCGACCGGCTTGCTGGGCGACTGGCAATTCATCGCTATCAGGATAACGGTTTCCGCGACAATCTCTACCTTGGTCGTGATGACACCAACGGGCGCGATGAGCTCACCGTAAGAGGCAAATTGAACTGGGATATTCGCGATGGCTGGAGTGCTTTGTTGACGGTGCTGATGGCTGACTTCGACAATGGCTACGATGCCTGGTCGCTGCGCAATAACAACAAGGTTTGGTCTGATCAGCCGGGTCGCGATGAACAAAATACCCAGGCGGCTTCTCTACGCATAAGAGGGCCTTTGTACGACAGTGCGGACTTGGTCAGCATTACCACGGTCGCCGATTCCGATATTGTTTTCGGATTCGATGCCGATTGGGCAAACCCCACAACGTTTCTACCGGCGTATCAAGTTGCCTATAGCTCGAACAGTTTGCGCGAGCGAAAAACCTGGAGTCAGGAATGGCGCCTTGTTTCGACTACCCCGTCGGTGCTTGCCGGGCACGCGACGGACTGGACTGTGGGGCTTTTTCTGCAGCGTCTGCAGGAAGACAACGATCTGGTCGATCCGGGTAACTACGTTGATTTTGACCCTTTTTCCTGTCCGTTACCGGGGTGCAGCGGACGACGTGAAGTTTCAAGTCAATACGAGGCCGACACCGTCGCAATTTTTGGCTCAACCGAAACCGAGCTGGGAGAGCGCTGGTCACTGTCGTTGGGTATGCGCGTCGAGCGTTGGGATGCGGAATATTTTGATCGTTGGTTTGACAACAATTTGTTTGATATTAATTTCAATCCCATCCCCGTTGACGGTAACAATGCGTTCAGCCCGACCGAAACAATGCTGGGTGGCCATGTCTCAATCAGCTATGACTGGAGTGGCGACTTGCGGGCCTATGCGCGATTGGCCCGCGGTTTTAAGGCCGGCGGCTTCAACCCGTCGCTGGCTGCTTTTGTTCGAGCCGGTGTTACGGGCCCCTACGGCGGCGAGCTGGTGCCCTACACGCCCGAATATTCCTGGAATTACGAGCTTGGTTTGAAGGGCGTATGGATGGACGGCGACTTGAATGCAGATCTGAATATCTTTTATATGGATCGCGACGATGCGCAGCTCAGCCAGTCCGATCAGCTCGACAACCCGTCATCGTTTATCTATGTCACGGCCAACGGGGCCGCTGAGAGCTATGGGCTGGAGGCCGATGCGCAGCTGCGTTTGTCCGACTCGCTCGAGCTGCACGCGACACTCGGTTTGTTAAGAACCGAGATTCATGACTGGCAAGTTCGGCCCAGCGTGGAGGGGCGCGATCTTGCGCATGCGCCCAGGTTCACTGCTAATCTCGGCATAACCTGGACGCACCCGCAGGACTGGTATGTGCGTGCCGATATTCGCACGGTCGGGTCATATTTCTTTGATATCAGTCACGATCAGAAGTCTCATCGTTATCGTCTGGTGAATCTTCGTGTCGGCAAAGACTGGACGCACTGGTCCGCGTCACTCTGGGGGCGCAATATATTTGATCGCAAGTACGCGACCCGCGGATTCTATTTCGTCAATGAGCCGCCGTATACGCAGCCGCCGGTGAAGTACACCAAGTTTGGCGATCCCCGGCAGATTGGCCTGACGGTGAAGTATCGTTACTGAAATCAGATGAGCGTCCAGATAAAAGTCCAGATAAACGGGGAAATAAAATAATCGTTTCCGTGTCGGCATGGGAGCTTGCAGCTGTGGTGCTGGCGATAGCCTACCTGGTGCTGGCTATCCGGCAGAGTCTGGCATGCTGGGGCGCCGCAATCGGCAGTGCCGGCATATACACGGTGCTCATGTTCAATGCAGGCCTCTACATGGAGTCTCTGTTGCAGCTCTTCTATATAGCGATGGCCTTCTACGGGTGGCGACACTGGGCCGCCGGTGACGACAGCAATGCGCCACTGCCGGTCACGGACTGGCCGCTGGCATTCCATATTCTGCCACTGTTGGCGATTGTGGTGCTGAGCCTGACGAGCGGATACCTGCTGGAAAATTTCTCGACCGCCGCGTTTCCCTACGTGGATTCATTCACGACATGGGGTGCAATTGTCACGACGTGGATGGTGGCGCGCAAAGTATTGCAAAACTGGCATTACTGGTTTGTCATCGACAGTGTATCGGTGTACCTGTATACGCAGCGAGGCCTGTATCTAACCGCACTGCTGTTCGTCGCCTATTTGCTGCTGATTGTTATCGGCTATCGTGCCTGGCACAGGTCTTTACAAGAGCACTATGCGTGAGCCTTTAAAGCTGATGGGGAAAGCGGCAAACCACTTGCCCGAACTGGCGGGCATCCGGGTAGAACGCAAGCTTTCGGCCGGGCCGTTGAGCGATAAATGGCTAATTGCGAGCGATGCGGGGCAATGGGTGCTGCGCAAAGACAAGCCGCTGGTGGCGCGTTTGAATCTTGATCGATATGCAGAGCTCAGGGTGCTGGACACGCTGGCGGCAAGTGGCTGGTGCAGCAAAGCCTTGTGGAGCGATATGCAGCAAGGAGTCCTGGTTGTGCCCTATGTGCCCGGGCGCGTTTGGACTGCCGAGGATGTGCAGCAGTCGGATCAACTGGAGCGACTGGCCATGTTGTTGAGCCGCTTGCACAGCTGTGCTGCGCAATTGCCACCGTTTGGGTTGATTGAACGCGTGCATAACTATGCGCGGTGTATCGGCACATCGGCCGCAGAGCAGTGCGCTCAGGATATTGGCCATATGTTGATGGAGGCAACCGATTCCGGACGCATCGCGGTTTGTCATAATGATCCGGTTGCGGGCAATGTCGTGGATGATGGCCAGCTGCATTTGATTGATTTTGAATTTGCTGCCGCAGGCGACCCGCTGTTCGATCTTGCCGCGGTTATTGAACACCATCGCCTGCCTCTGGACAGGGTCCAATTGCTTGTTGACGCTTACTGGCAGGCCGGCGGAGCCTGCGACATGCGGCGATTGGAACAATGGCGCATGATTTATGGTCAGACTGTGAGTCTCTGGCGCCAGGTTGTGGCTGCCTGATCGCCGAAAACTAAAACAATAACGACGGAACGCCGCTTTGAACGGTTTGCTTAAACGACTGGCCCTGTATCTGCATACCCTGCGGTGGTTGCAGCTTCGCCAATTGATATGGCAGGTTTACCGGCGGATTCGGCCTGTCATTGTCACACCCGAAGTCAGCGCAGAAGCATGTCGTCAGCGGATAGCGGCGACCGGCTTCACCGTGGGGCCGCAGCCGCGACAATGCGAACTGCGGTTTCTGAATATCAGCAGCCCGGCTGAACCTGAGCGTATCGACTGGCACCCCGCAGATCGCTCACGCCTGTGGCGCTACAACCTGCACTATTTTGATTATTTGCACTGGGATTCGATCCCCGAGAATTACAAAGTTGCCTACATTGATAGCTGGATCGCGGCCAATCCGCAGGGCACCGCAGATGCCTGGGAGCCGTACACGCTGTCTTTGCGGGTGGTGAACTGGATCAAGTTCTTTAATGCCCGCGAAAGCGTTCCCGAACTGTGGCAGCAAAGCCTGATCAACCAGGTGTATTGGCTGCAGCATAATCTGGAGCATCACATACTCGCCAATCACTACTACAAGAATGCCAAGGCACTGTTGTTCGCAGGAGTCTGGTTCGAAGGTCGGCACGGTGCGGAATTTTTGCGACGCGGGCTGCAGCTGCTACTGAACCAGACGCGAGAGCAGGTGTTGCAAGACGGCGGTCACTATGAAAGATCGCCCATGTATCACTGCATCGTGCTGGAAGATTGTCTGGATGTGGTAAACCTCATGCGGGGTTCGCCAGAGCTATTTGCCGATGCGGAAGTGGCAATATTTACTGATGCGGTATCGCGCATGTTGCGCTTTGCAGATGAAGTGCGCGGTGCAGACGGCAGGATCCCGCTGTTCAATGACGCCGCATTTGGTATTGCCGCTGAGCCCGCCGATTTGCTGGACTATGGCACCCGCCTGATTGGCTACATGCCCAAAGCGCCATCGCTGCAGCCATCAACGATTCGCTACCCGCAAAGCGGCTACTACGGTTATCGTCATCACAACGACAGTCTGATTATTGATTGCGGCAATTTAGGCCCTGATTATCAGCCCGGTCACGCGCATTGCGACATGCTGAGTTTCGAACTTTGTATTGATGGCAGGCGTGTTGTGGTTGATTCGGGGGTGCACGGTTACGACGATGACGAAACCCGTCACTACCTGCGCAGCACGGCTGCGCACAACACCGTCACGCTGGATAACGCGGAACAGTCGGAGATCTGGGGAATTTTTCGCGTGGCTCGCCGGGCCAGGCCCCTGAATCCGGGCGTTACCGATTTTCTGGATGGTAGACAGACCTTTTCCGGTGGCCATGATGGCTTCTGCCGGTTACCGCAGCGCGCCCGCCACTGGCGGACTGTCGTCAGCGATCTGACAGGCTGCTGGGATATTGTCGATGAAGTCCGGGGCAAAGGAGTGGGTGTTGTGCATGCCTATCTGCATTTTGCGCCCGGTCTTGTCGTGCGGCCTGTCACGGAACACGGCTATGCCATTTTGCGCGGGAGCACAGTCGTGGCACACGTATGGCCGGATACAGGCTGCGACACCGAAATTGTGGACTGCTATGTGGCCTTTGAGTTCGGCCGCAGGGAGAATGCAGTCGGGTTGCAAATGTTGCGCCGAGGCATGCTGCCGCTGAGGCTGAGCTATCGCATTGAGAAGGCCGATTAAGTGCATGGTTGACATAAGCAATTCCGGGCATGGCAATGTGGTCAGGTGTGATCTGAAAGCTAGTTTGCAAGGGGATACGGCTTATAATCCCAAGCTTTTGCCGGGTTCATGTTGGCCCGATTGTCGGGGCCGAGTTGGGTTCGGCCGGCAGTGATTGCGGTTAATAAAACCGAACGGAAAGAGAATTGGGCAAGAGAAATTGGGCAAGAGATATTGAATGAGCACCGCTAAAGAAACAGAGGGTACCGACCCTGCCGGCAACGCCGGCCGACTGAACTGGGCCTCACTGCTGCCGGCAATACTGGTTTTGGCTGCCCTGATTTACGCTTATCGCGACGGTCTGGCTTTAATGGTCACCTGGTGGGAGCGGGAAGAATATAACCATGGTTATCTCATCCCGGTTGTTGCCGCCTATCTCTTGTTGCTGCGTGCCGATGCGTTCTCTAAGGCGACGATTGAGGGAAGTCGCAGCGGTTTTATTGTCGTGTTGCTCGCGGCCGCGGGCTTAATTCTTGGCGAGCTAAGCGCGGTCTATACCATTATTCAGTATTCCTTTCTGCTCGCCCTGGTCGGCGTTCTGATCGTAGCCATCGGCTGGAGCGGAGTGAAAATAATATGGGCACCGGTCTTCTACCTGTTCTTCATGATTCCGCTGCCGAATTTTCTCTATAACAACCTGTCGGCGGAACTGCAGCTGATCTCTTCCGATATTGGTGTTGCTGTGCTGCGCCTGGCCGGGATATCCGTGTTTCTGGAGGGCAACGTCATTGACCTCGGTACCTTCCAGTTGCAGGTAGCCGAAGCCTGCAGCGGCTTGCGGTACTTGTTTCCGCTAACCAGTTTCGGCTTTCTGCTCGCTTACCTGTATCGCGGCCCGGTCTGGCAGAAGCTGATCATTTTTCTGTCGACCTTGCCGATCACAGTGTTCATGAACAGCTTCCGGATCGGGGTGATCGGCATTCTGGTGGAATACTATGGCATCGCCATGGCACGCGGTTTTCTGCATGACTTTGAAGGCTGGATCGTGTTCATGGCCTGTGTCGGTGTTCTGTTCGCCGAAATGTGGGTGTTTGCGTTATTCAGCCGGCGTCGCTTCGTTGATGTGTTCGAAGTGGATGTTCCGCCGCTTAACGAGTTTCTGGCGTTTTTTCCGCGCCAGACATCGTATGTACCTGCTGCATCCATCGTTGCCGTTATGCTGGTTGCCGGCTACACGGCCACCACGTTTCAGGCCCGCGAAGAAGTTGTTCCACCGCGGGAAGAATTGAGCACCTTCCCGTTAGTACTCGATGAGTGGAAAGGCCGTGAAAAGGCCATTGAGCGGGTGTTTCTTGATGAACTCAAGCTCGACGATTACCTGATGGCCAATTATGGGCGGTCTGACGACACGGTCCCGGTGGAATTTTATGTGGCGTATTACGATTCGCAGCGCAAGGGCGCATCTGTTCATTCGCCGCGTGCCTGTTTGCCGGGCGGAGGCTGGAAAATCGAAGCGTTTGATCAGCATCAGATTGACAATGTCGGGCCGGACGGGTCCCCCGTGCGGGTCAACCGCGCACTTATAAAGTTGGGCACTAGTCGCCAACTGGTTTATTACTGGTTCCAGCAACGAGGCCGAAACCTGACCAACGAATATCTGGTCAAGTGGTACATCTTCTGGGATTCGCTTACCCAGAATCGCACTGACGGGGCGATGATTCGGCTGGTTACGCCCGTGCCCGAAGGCATGGATCTGGCCGAAGCGGATCAGCGTATGGAGAAGTTTTTGCGCAAAGTGGATCCGTTGCTGGCCTATTATGTGCCGCGCGGCCTCGAAGACTCTTAGCGACCCGGAACGGACAAAGGGCTTGGCATGACTGGTACCAAAACGGTTCATCTTATTGCGGCTGCGCGACCAAATTTCATGAAGGTCGCGCCGCTTTACCATGCGCTGGTCGCGGACGGCGATTTCGACGTGAAGCTGGTGCATACCGGTCAGCACTACGACGAGAACATGTCACAGGCCTTTTTCGATGATCTGGGGCTCCCAAAGCCACATTATTATCTGGAGGTGGGCAGCGGTACCCACGCCCAGCAGACCGGCAAGGTCATGATGCGTTACGAAGAAACCGCCATGGCCGAACGTCCTGACATTACCGTGGTTGTCGGCGACGTTAATTCGACGGCCGCCGTCGCGATGGTCTGTGCCAAGTTGCATATACCGGTGGTTCACCTGGAGGCGGGACTTCGCAGTGGTGACAGAACCATGCCCGAGGAAATTAACCGGTTAATCACCGATGCCATATCTGATCTGCTTTGGACCCCGTCGCCGGACGGCGATGAAAACCTCCTCAGGGAAGGCGTGCCGGCGGCGCGCATTGTGCGTGTTGGTAATATCATGCTGGACTCTTTCGAAATGCAGCGCGAGCGTATTTCTTCGGATGATTCAGTAACGCGGTTGGGTTTGACACGCGGGGAATACGGTGTCGTCACCTTGCATCGCCCGGCCAACGTGGATGGCTTTGCGGCACTCGATCTGCTGACGACCCAGTTGATGGCGGCGGCAGAGATGGTGCCGCTGGTGTTTCCCGTGCATCCGCGCACCCGCAGTTCGTTGCAGCAGCACAAGTTGCTTGATCGGCTGGAGGCATGCCCCGGTATTGTCTTGACCGACCCGCTCGGATACATACAGTTTATGGGTGTGGTGACGGGTGCCATGCTGGTTATCACCGATTCCGGTGGCTTGCAGGAAGAGACGACGTATCTGGATATACCCTGCATTACGCTGCGGCCAAATACGGAGCGGCCCATAACCATCAGTGAGGGAACAAATCGATTGGCGCAGCCCGCAGAATTATCCGCCAATGTCAGAAAAGTCATTCAGGGCGAATGGCCGTCGGGTCGCAGACCCGAATATTGGGATGGCAACACCGCATCACGTTGCGTTGCCAGCCTTAAAGCATATCTTGCGAACGCTTGAAATACTGTCAGGAAGTCAAATAAGCCATGAATAACAGAAATTCTTTAATTGCCGGAATTGTCAGCTGCCCCGCAGCCCCGTCGCGCTGGTTGAAGCTGTTCGCTATCGCTGCCGCATTTGTCGCCATTACCGGTTGTGAGCCGCCGGAAGAACGCGTCGCCAACTACGTTGCCAGCGCCGAGCAGTATTTGGAAGAGGACAATCTGGTCAAAGCCGAGCTGGAAGCGAAGAACGCGCTGCAGATCGAGCCCAAGAACGCGGATGCTCGCTACATTCTGGCTCGCATTGCCGCTACCAAGCGGGAGTTCAATAACCTTTTAGGGAACCTGCAGATAGCGATTGAGTCCCGTCCGGACTTCATCGAGGCGAGAGCCGATCTGGGCACATTTTTCGTGCAGGCGGGCCGGCCGGAACTGGCGGAGGAGCAACTTGCTGAATTGGAGAAACTTGCCCCGGAGCGCACCGAAACCCGTTTGTTAAGGGCCCGATTGCTTGCCAATAAGGGTGATCTTGAACAAGCGGCCGTGGAGCTTAGAGCAGCTGTAAGCGCCGAGCCGGACGATATTGTTGCCAGAGGTTTGCTGGCGAGCCTGTTATCAGCCACTGACGTTGACGAAGCGCTGGTTGTCGTCGATGAGGCCATTGCCGCGACCGAAGCCAATGCTAATACCGAGGAAAGCCGCGCATTGCGGATGCTGAAGATCGATATTCTGACCAAAGCGGCTAGGAGCGAAGAGGCCGAAGCTGCGTACCGATCGCTAATCAGCAATTTCCCCGACGAAACTGACTACCGCTTTATGTTGGCGAAGTTTCTTGCCGATGAGGGCCGAGTCGACGACGTTGATGATGTGCTGATGGCGGCGGTCGAGCACGATCCGTCCAACCAGGATGCAAAATTGTCCTTGATCCGGTTCATTGCGGCGACGCAGGGTGTCGAACAGGGCGTTGATTTGCTCAAGGAGTTTCTTGAGCAGGATCCATCGGCCACCGAATTGCGTATGCTGCTGGCTGACCAGTACCTGAAAGAAGGTGATACCGATAGCGCCCAAGCTGAGTTTCAAAAAGTTGCGGATGCCAAGGGCAAGGAGGACGTTGGACTGACGTCCAGAATCCGTATCGCGGGTATCCATATTGCGAAAGGTGAGCTCGATACGGGTAAAGCTATTGTTGATGATGTTCTGGCGCTTGATCCCCTGAACGCGGATGCCAACTATTTGAAAGGCATGCTCAATTTTATGGATGCCAACTGGAAGGGTGCGGTGGCCGATTTGCGCACGGCATTGCGCGAGGAACCGAGTAATGTTCGTGCCCAGTGGCTGCTTTCACGGACTCATGTCCGGGCCGGAGACCTTCTGCTTGCGGAAGAGGCGTACCGGAATTTGATGCAGATCTCACCACTCAACGTGCCCGCATCGCTTGAACTGGCGCGATTGCTGGTCGATCTCAAGCAACTGGACAGGGCCCGGGAATTTTTGTCCGGGCAAATCGGGTTGATGCCGCAGGAAGTGGCGCTTTCCCGCGCACTGATTGGTGTGCTGGTTGATCTGGAGCGTTATGAAGATGCCATAGCCGAGGCGAAACGATATGGCGCCATTGAAGGCAATGAGGCGATTGGGAATTACTTTGTCGGTGGGATCTATCAGGCCCGCGGCGACTTGGACAAGGCCTCCGATGCATTCCGTGCGGCATTGAAAGAGCGGCCGGATGCGCGCGAACCCCTGCAAGGGCTGATTTCCAGTCTGGCAGCGCAGGATAAAGTGGATGAGGCACGCGACTACCTGCAGGATATTTCCCGCCAGTATCCCGAGAACCTGTTCATCAAGACGCTGCTCGGTCAGGTGATGGCTGTCACAGGTGATACAGGCGCGGCCCGCGAGATATTTGAAACCACGCTGAGTAATCAATCCGACTGGTTGCCGGCCTATGCGGCACTGGCCAGTCTGGATTCAGGCAGCCCTCAGGCGCAGATTGACCTATACCAGCGTGGCTTGCAGGCATCGCCGGGCAATCAGCAAATGGCACTGTTGTTGGGTTCGGCCTATGAAAGAAGCGGTGAGATTGAGAAGGCGATCACTACATATGAGGAGGCGTTGGCTGCAAACCCTGATATGCCCGTTGTGGCCAACAATCTTGCCGCACTGCTTTGTGACTATCGTCAGGATCGCGCCAGTTTCGAGCGTGCGCTGGAAGTGTCCCGTCAGTTAGAGGGATTGGATGAGCCGCTGCTGCTGGATACGCTGGGCTGGGTGCACTACCGACTCGGTGACTATGATAAGGCGCAGCGTCTCCTTGAGCGTGCGGTCGAGAGCGAACCGAATGTTCCGGTGCTCAGGTATCATCTGGGCATGACTTATCAGGCTCAGAATAAAAATCAATTGGCCACAGAGCAATTACGCGCCGCTACGGAAAACCCGGATGTGCAATACACGGGCCGCGATGTGGCAGCAAAGGCGCTGGCTGAATTATTGGGTGCCAATTGATGTCGACTGAAGCAGCAGCCGGAGTGGCGGGGTCTGCAGCATCACTGCTCGAGCAGCTGTCTGCCGTTGTTGGCAACAAGCACTTGTTGACCGATGACGAGTCGCGATTGTTTTACTCCACTGATGTTTTCCGTCGTGCCGATGTGCTGGCGATGGCGGTTGTGCAGCCGGGCACCGTCGAGGAGCTTTGCGAAGTGGTGCGTTTGTGTGCTGCCGCTAAATGCAGCATGGTTGCGCGCGGCGGCGGGGCGTCTTATACCGACGGTTATCTGGCGATTCGGGAACCTACCGTCTGTGTCGACACAGGGCGTCTCAAACGGATCGATATCAACCCCGAGGACATGTATGTCACGGCCGAGGTCGGGGTGACCTGGGAAGAGCTATATCGGGCGCTTAAAGCACAGGGTTTGCGTACGCCATTCTGGGGCCCGTTTTCTGGCAAGGTGGCGACCGTCGGCGGATCCGCTTCATCCCATGCGGTCAATTACGGTTCTGGTCAATACGGAGTTTCGGCAGAATCGTTGACGGGCATGGACGTGGTGCTGGCAAGCGGGGAATTGTTATCGACGGGTTCCGGCGGTGGCACCAATGCATCGTCTTTTTTCCGTTTCTACGGGCCTGATCTTACGGGGTTATTTGCCGGAGACGCTGGCGCACTTGGCATAAAGGCGCGCGTGAGCATGCGGCTAATGAAACGGCCAGAGGGCTTCGCCGCCTGTTCTTTCGGCTTCCCCGACGGCGAAAGTGCATTGACGGCCATGATGGAAGTTGCCCGCTTAGGCGCAATTGCACAATGTTTTGGCCTTGATCCCCGCCAACAGAAAACGGCATTGACGCAAATGGAGTCGACGGATCCTATTGATGCGGCTAAATCCGTAATGCGGTCTGCCCGAAATCCCTTCGACGGGTTGTTGCAGCTAACGAAAATGGCATTAGCAGGCAGAAGCTTCCTTAAAAAGGCAAATTACTCGGCACACTTTTCGGCCGAGGGCGTGACCGACGGCGAAGCCAAAGCCAAGATTGCCCAGGTGCGAAAGATTGCGAGCAAATACGGCGCCGAAGTTGCCAATTCCATACCGACATTCTTTAACGCTGAGCCGTTTATGCCCTTGACCCCGATATTGGGGCCAGGCGGCGAGCGCTGGAAGCCCACACACGGTGTCCTGCCCTTTTCGAAGGTGCTAAAGCATCATGCCGAAATAGAAGCCATGTTGGGTGAGTACCGCGAGCGCATGAATCTGCACGGAGTGCACTTGACGCGTATGTTGATGCCTTTCAGCACCAATGCCTTTATATACGAGCCCACATTCCTCTGGAAGGATGCGCGTTCGGTGTATCACGAAAGAATGTATCCGCCGGAATTGCTGCCTGGAAAGCCCGTGCATGAGGACAATCCCGAGGGCAGGGCGCTGCTAAAGGAAATCAAGCAGCGCATACAAGAACTATGCATTCAGAACGGTGCTTGCCACATGCAGATTGGCAAGGATTATCCTTTCCTGACAACGCGTAAACCCGAAACTGCCGTATTGATTCGCCAGCTCAAAGCCACCCTTGATCCTGAAGGCTTGATGAATCCGGGGGCTCTGGGGCTGGACTAACCAGACGCCCGCCAGATTCAGTTGAGCCGCTCGGCGGTGGGTATCTCTCGAAAAAACAGCTCTTCAGTTTGACTCTGCTGCGAAGCAGTCTCTGTTTGCAAGCTAATACGTATAAGCTCTTGAGACAGGCTGAGTATGCGGAGCGTTTGTTGGGTTGCCTGACGAGCAGACATTTTTCGAACAGACGCTTTCGCGGCCGATTCGTGGGGCAGCGGATCTGCCGCGCTCATGGCTTCTCGCAAGCGGCGGAAGTCGGGACGTAACTGCGCGGGCAGTTCGCTAATCCCAATATCCTCCAGCTCGGTGATCCACGCTTGGGCAAGGCGCTGTTTTACGGGCTCAGCGCCCATGCAAAGTTTTACAGCAGCAAGAAAACGATCGGTAATCTGACGCATGGCAGGCCCTTTGTTATTTTTGTTATTTGGCCGATTGTGTGCCCCGCAGGGCGTATAGACGTTTACCATTATGTAAAATAATGAGATTAAATCAAGGCTTAGCTGAAAGCCTTGTGCAGCAGCACTTTGGCGCCGCAACTTCAGACTATAATGGCCGCCGCTCGGGCATTGTGGGGTGCGCCGGGGGGTGACTGTTTTTTTACGGGTAAAGCATGACTGAAACAACGGAAAGCGCGGGCCTTGATTTTATTCGTCAGGGCATTGTTGATTGGCTGAAAAAGGCGCCGGACGGTGCCCGGGTAGTTACCCGTTTTCCACCGGAGCCGAACGGATACCTGCATATTGGGCATGCAAAGTCCATTTGTCTGAATTTCGGTATCAGCGAAGAGTATGGCGGGCCGTGCTTTCTGCGATTCGACGATACCAATCCATTGAAAGAAGATCAGGCCTACGCAGACGCCATTATCGAGGATGTGCGCTGGTTGGGGTTTGATTGGGGCGACCGGCTGACCCATGCTTCCGACTACTACCCACATTTCTATGATTGCGCTTTGCAACTTATTCACGCAGGCAAGGCTTATGTCGACAGCCTCAATGGCGATGAAATTCGCGAATATCGAGGTACGTTAAAGGAACCGGGAAGGAACAGCCCGTACCGTGACCGATCTGTCGAAGAAAGTCTGGAGCTTTTTACCGCCATGCGAGCCGGTGACTTTGCAGATGGCGAGTTGTGCCTGCGGGCCCGTATCGACATGGCTTCGCCGAATATAAATATGCGCGACCCTATTCTGTATCGAATTCGCAAAGCCACGCACCAGCGCACCGGCGACGAATGGTGTATTTACCCTATGTACGATTTTGCGCACCCTATCTCGGATGCGCTCGAAGGCATTACCCACTCGCTCTGTACTCTGGAGTTTGAGGATCATCGCCCTCTCTATAACTGGATAATTGACAACCTTGATTTCGAAGCCAGGCCGCGGCAAATCGAGTTTTCGCGACTGAATCTGGCGTATACCATCACCAGCAAGCGCAAGCTGCTGCAGCTAATAGAAGAGGGCGTGGTGGCAGGATGGGATGACCCGCGGATGCCAACGCTTGCCGGGATGCGGAGGCGCGGCTATACGCCCGCTGCGATCCGCGATTTTTGTGGCCGCGTGGGTATTACCAAAAAAGAAAACATCATCCAGATGGGCGTGCTGGAGAATTCCGTGCGTGAAGATTTAGGCGAATCTGCGCATCGGGTTATGGCCGTGCTGGATCCGCTTAAGGTTACGTTAACCAACTGGCCAGGTGACAAGGTGGAAATGCAGACCGCACAGAATCACCCTGCTTATCCTGAAATGGGTGAGCGCGAGATTCCATTGACGCGCGAAATATATATCGAGCGTGATGACTTCATGGAAGAGCCACCGCGTAAATTTTTTCGCCTGCGCCCCGGTGGTGAGGTCAGGCTGCGCTATGGATACATTATCAAGTGCGAGCAAGTGGTCAAAGACGACAACGGTAATATCACCGAACTGCTGTGCAGTTACGATCCCGACACCCGCAGCGGCGGCGACAATCAGCGTAAAGTTAAAGGGACCATCCACTGGGTTTCGGCTGCGGAGTCATTACCGGCCGAAGTCCGGTTGTATGATCGACTGTTCTCTGTGCCTCGCCCCGATGCGGACAGCTCTGGCCGCGATTTTCATGAATTTCTGAACCCGGATTCATTACAGGTTATGCACGGTTGCAGGGTAGAAGCATCACTGGCCAGCGCCGGTGATGCCGCTGTTCAGTTTGAGCGCACGGGTTACTTTGTGCGCGATGCTCTGGATTCGCGGCCTGACAAGCTCGTATTCAATCGTGTGGTAACACTGCGTGATTCGTGGGCAAAACTCGAAAAGCAGGACGCCTCTCAGGCCTGAGCTGCAACATCCTCTTTGTGGGTCCAGCTGCGTGCCCAGTATATAAACGGTGTGTCGATGATGGCTATGGCCACTTTGAAGCCGTATTTGACCGCGCCCAGCGCTAGCGCCGTGTCCAGTTCCACGACCCCCCACCAGACAACGAATGAATAAATCAGTGTGTCCGCTGCCTGCGACACGAGGGTGGAAAGGTTATTTCGCAACCACAGGTGCTTTCCAGCCGTGGCCCTTTTTATGCGGTGAAACAGCCATACGTCAAGACTTTGGCTAAGCAGGTAGGCAAGCAGCGAGCCAAAGACGAAACGAGGCGTAAAGTCGAGAATGGTTTCGAACGATGTTTGTATGCGTCGCGAGAATTCTGCCGTTTCGGGGTGGGTAGACGGCTCAAACAATAATGCCACACTGAGCATCAGCACGATGATGCAACTCACTCCAAACCCGATCAATACCGCCTTGCCGGCCTCAGCACGACCGTAACGCTCGCTCATCAGGTCGGTGGCAAAGAATATGCTGGAATAGAAAATGACGCCCAGGGTGGTTTGAAATCCCAGTATGGTCGTGAGTTTCGGGCCTTGCAGATTGGCCAGCAGTATTGACAGCACGATGCAGCCGAGCAGCCCTTCTTTGCCAAACAAGCGGTACATCACCACTGTCAGCCCCAGGTCCAGGACCAGCGTGCATACCCAAAGCAAGTCTTGATTTGCGCTAAGGTGTTCCGCTAAGACACTTGGCAGCATTGGCAACTATAGCCTGACTTAAGTGGCCGTAATACCCTGACGTTGTTGTTTGATGCGGTGGCGCCGCTCGCGTAGCTTTCTTGATACATTCGCCTGCAACATTAGCAGCGCGGGTGTGAGCAGCAGAGTCAGGATGGTGGCAAATGCGAGACCGCCAACAATACCTACCGCCATTTGTCGCCACCATTGGGTACTCGGGCCGCCGGTATAAATCTCCCGCGCGAATATATCAACGTTTAGGGCCATTGCCATTGGCATCAGCCCCAGTATGGTTGTGACGGTAGTCAACATTACGGGCCGCATGCGCTGCGCACAGGTGCGCATTATGGTCTCTTTGGATGTTTCGAACTTGTCGCGCAATTGATTGTAGGTATCAATCAATACGATATTGTTATTAACCACAATACCAGCGAGCGCAATCGTGCCGATACCGCTGTTAATGAGGCTGAACGTCTGGCCGGTCACCAGCAGCCCCAACAGCACGCCACCGGTGGAAAAAACCACGGCCGTCAGAATTAAAAGTGCCTGGAAGATGCTATTAAACTGAGTAACCAGAATCATGGCCATCAGAGCCAAAGCGAGCCCGAACGCATTGCGGAGAAAGACCATCGTTTCCTCCTGATTCTGCGCGCTGCCCTTGACCCGGAAGTTTACGGAAGGATCTATGCCAAGCTCGGGGACACGGGCCATAAGCTGGTCGAGCACGGGACGAACCAACGTGCCAGGTTCGAGATCGGACTGCACCAGCAGCGTTCGCCGCATATCCGTGCGCATGATGGTTCGCGTCGCATCGCCGGCTTCCCGCGTGACGAATGTGCCGATAGGCACGCTACCTTGTTGCGTAGGGATGCGCAGTTGGCCCAACTGGTCAAGACTGCGATTGTCGCGCGGGAAGCGCACGCGGATGTCGATTTCGGAGTCTGAATCGTCTGGCCGGTATTCGCCGACCTTGATGCCGTTGGTAACCAGCTGGATGATGGTGCCGACCAGAGTAACATCTGCGCCGAAGCGGGCCGCCTCGGTGCGGTCTACCGTCAATTCCCATTCGATACCTGGCATCGGGCTGGTGTCTTCGGCATTTATTACCCCGGGGATCTCCTGCAGCGCCTCGCGTAATCGAACAGCAGCATGTTGAAGAGCATCGCGGTCAATGGCGGACAGCTCGATGTTGATGGGTTTGCCTTCCTGTTCGCCGCCTTGCTGGGTGCGAGTCTCTATAAGAACCCCACCAATATCGCTGGTGCGTTCGCGAATTTCCGCCAGAATTTCTTTAGCCGGCCGGCGATCCCGCCAGTTGACGAAATTGATGCGCACCGAACCAATCATGTCCGGGGCGGCACCGCGGCCCGTCGCACCGCTTTTAACGTAGGCATAACGAATGCCTTCGATCCCGTAAATTCTGTTTTCTACCTGTCGCACGATGCGATCTTTCTCGTCCACTGACATGTCGCCACGAGCGCGAATATCTACGCTGGCAGCGCTCGGCTCGACTTTTGGAAACATCTCAATGCCCTTGCCTAACATGCCGTAGGCGACAAACAGCCCCACGAGAGTTAGCAGCACAGCGGCAAGAGTCGCCACCGGGCGATCAAGTACCTTCTTCAGTACGCCCAGATATCTGCCGGTGAATCCACCAATAGTGTCGAGATCACCGTTTTCAGCCGCCAGCAGGTCACGGCGAATTTTCTCATTAAAAAGCCCGGGTCGGCCAAATGTGGAACCCAGTGTGGGGACAAAAATCAACGCCATCAACAACGAGGCGGAGAGAATGTAGATAAGCGTCAGCGGCATCATCTCCATGAATTTGCCGGTAAAGCCTGGCCACATGACCAAGGGCAGGAATGCTGCCAGCGTTGTTGCGGTTGAGGCGATAATCGGCCATGCCATTCGTTGTGCCGCTTCTGTGTAAGCCCGGCGACGATGGAGGCCTTCGGCCATACGCCGGTCCGCCAACTCGGTGACGACAATAGCGCCGTCAACCAGCATGCCCACAGCGATAATTAATGCAAAATGCACAACCATATTGAGAGTTGAGCCCGTTATGCTCAGCATAAAAAACGTTATGCAGAACGAGCCGGGAATCGCAACGCCGACGAGCGCAGCATTCCGAATGCCCAGGATGCCGATAAGCACAACAAACACAAGCACAACGGCTGTGATTACGTTATTGAACAGGGCATCCATGTTTTTACGAATGTGGTACGACTTGTCGGCCGAATAGGTCAGGCTTACGCCCGGCGGCCATACTTCTGCTGATTTGCTGACGATATCTTTGACCTGATCGATGGTGTGCAATGCATTGGATTTACCGCGCTTAACAACTTCAATGGCCACTGCAGGCTGGCCATTGATGCGCGCGTAACCATCGGGGTCTTTATAGGTTCGCCGGACGGTCGCAATATCCTTGAAGCGCACCACCCGGCCTTCCTTAACCTTGATTGGCAGGCTAAGCACGTCTTCCGGTTCCTGAATTACGCCCGGCACCTTGATAGCGAAACGACCCTGCTCACCTTGTAACGCACCGGCTGCGACAAGACGGTTGTTGCTGTCTACAAAGTTAAGTACGTCGTTCGGGGAGAGGTTGTAGCTATCCATCAGCAGTGGGTCGATGATGACTTCAAGCAGTTCCTCGCGTAGACCGACGACGTTGACTTCCATCACGCCTTCCAGACCTGCAATCTCATCGCGCAGTTGCTGCGCCAGTCGGTTCAGTACCCGTTCAGGGGCATCACCGCCCAGCAGCATTACGAGCATGGGGTTGAAGCGCGAGAATTTGACCTGCATGACACGCGGTTCTTCTGCGGTCGCCGGCAGCTTGGCCTTGGCGAGATCAACTTTCTCCCGCACATCATTCAACGCCTTGGTGACGTTTGCTTCAGGTTCAAACTCCAGAGTAACGGTAGCGCGATTCTCGGCGCCTGAGGAGACCATCTCCTTAACGCCCTCAACTGCTTGCAGTTCCTGCTCCAGGGGTCGCGCGAGCAGTCGTTCGGCGTCTTCAGGTGCGACGCCCTCCAGAAACACCTCCACAAAAATAAAGGGTACTTCAACTTCGGGCTCGGACTCTTTGGGAATGTTGTTATAGGAAACCGCACCCGCCAGAATAATAACGACCAGCGCGATTAATACCGTCCGACTTCGGCTGTTGGCGGCTTCAATAATGTTCATCATCGCAGCGATTCTGCCGCCAGTGCGGTCTCGGATTTGTCACTGGGATTGATGATCTCAACACGCTGGCCGGGTCTTACAAAGCCCTGACCCACCGTTATCACGGTTGCGGTATCTCCCAGACCGGATACCCATACGCCGTTGGTGCCGGATTTTTCTATTTTTACCGGCACGAAACGCGCCGTTTGAGTCGAGTCCACGACCATTACGCCAATCTCGCCATCCGGGTTAAGTGAAAGTGCGGCCGGCGACATCGGGTAGGCAAGCACCTCGCCGCTATCGAGCAGCATTTCCGCAGTTACGCCCGCCGGTATTGCGCCATCGGTATTATCAATTTCCATCTCGATGCCAAACGTGCGTGTCTCCCGGTCAGCAACCTGGGATATGTACCTTACTTTCCCAGCCACGTCATGGCCGGTAACCAGTCGCGCGGACGCTTTGTCGCCAATATGAATATTGGCGACTTCCTGTTCGGCCAAAGTGCCTGTGACAATCAAAGTGAGGTTGTCAACGAATGTCGCGACCTGATCGCCTGAGCGCACAAAATCGCCCACTTCAACCGCGCGCTCCTGCAGCACGCCATCAAAGGGTGCGCGAATGATGCGATTGTCCAGATCAAGACGAGCGCGCAACAGGTCCGCTCGAGCTGATTCCAGTTTCGCCAGTGTTTCAGCAATTTGGGTTTCCGAGGCATAGCCGTCGGCCTGCAGTGTAATCTGCCCCTTGTAAGCTGCTTCGTGTTCACGAACGCTGGCCTCTGACTGCCTTACGCGGGCCTCACGATCGCGCATATCCAGGGTCAGAATAGGCTGACCTTTCCTGAGCAGTTTGCCGCGGGGGGCATTGATGGATTCAACGCGGCCCTCGGTTTCTGCGGCAATCGTTACTTCGCGCGCGGGTGCTGTGCGCCCGTTGACGCTCACAGTGCGCGAAATAACTTCGGCATCCAGCGTTTCGACCTGAACGGATACCATGCCGCCATCGGTGCTGCTCGCGGCCTTGATCTGGGATGCCTCATCGGTGTGCACCGGGTCGGTAAAAAGCATGCCAGAAGCCATCCAGACCGCCAGTCCCACGAAGACAATAACCGCAAGTATCCACGGCTTATTTGAGATTGTTGTTTTGATGTTCATTTATCCGTTCGCTGCCCATTTGCAATTCGTCAATGCGTCTTCTTTTTGCTCTGACCCCGGAGTCGGTGTCAGCATATGACGATGTGACTCAATGTATTCAGCGGCGGCCTGAGCAATCACGGCACCAAAACCCGCTACGAAGGATGCGCCGGCGGTTTTACTGCCGGCAATTTCCTGATGCTCGATGTAGCGCACAGTTTCGCGAAGTTGCTCGACGTGGTCATCAAGCACCTCGGCCAAACGATTGTCGTCCATCAAGTCGGCGAAGTAGATCATGGCCAGAAATTCCGAACGCAGCTTGTGTTGTGGTTCGGTTCGATTCAAGGCATCAATGAAAGCGCGTTCACCGGCTTCAGTAATGCTGTAAACCTTGCGGTCTGGTTTGCCAACCTGCGGAATTTCTTCGCAGTTCACCAGTCCTTTTGCCGCGAGGTCGGCCAGCGCCGGATAAATCGAGCCGTAGCCGGCGGGGAAGAAGTGCTTGAATGAAGTTCCAAAAGTCTTTTTCAAGTCGTAGCCGCATGCCGGGCGCACGCTGAGCAGCCCAAGACACAATGTTTTAACGTCCATAATCACCAAACATGTTGCAATACAACGAGTTAGTAAGTCAGCCCGATATATATCAGGCTGAGGGAGATGGATCTTAGGGGATGGTTTTGCTCTCATCCACCGACCCGATCACCCTCGCGGGACCGTGAGAGCCTGAAAAGCCTGGCCGGTGAAGGCTCGGAGAAGGGCTAAGTCACGGAATAACAAAACATTAGTACTATCGGGCCGAGGTATGGCTGCGCGGCAGTAACAATCTGTAACTTTTTGTAACGGAGAGATATAGCGTTATTTGATGCCATCCTGTCCCGCGCCGCGCCGTTCCATACGCTCCAAATTGTGCGTAAGTATATGAGCATGTTGTAATTTAGATCAACCGATGCGGTTTCGTGTCGTCTGATTTCGATTCCTCCTGCACTAGCAGAGGCACTACAACAGCACTTCAGAAGCACTACGGACGGGAAATGGCAGAACTATCAGACAAGTACATCAAGTGTCTTGAGCCTCGGCGCTCTCCATTCAGAGTGGCGGACACAGGCCGGGGTTCTATAAGCGGTATGGGTGTGCAGGTTAGCCCTTCCGGGAACAAGAGTTGGTACGTGAAGTATCGCATGGGTGGAAGGCTGCGATTCCACAAGATAGGGACATGGCCCTTTACATCCCTGGCGAAGGCTCGGAAACGAGCTTTGGAAAAGCTGGGGGAGGTCGAAGACGGAACCGACCCCTCACTGCCTCTCGCCGAAGAAGCAAGACTGGCAACCCTGTGGGAAATCTACGAGGCCTATATACAAGACCGGGAAGCTGCCGGGATGAAGTCGGCAGCAAATGTTCGGCGGTTGATGGAAAAGGAAATCATGCCCGTTATTGGCAACAAGGTTGCCCGCAACGTGCAGCCGGAAGATTTACGCGATGCACTGATGCCGATCTACAACCGAGGCAGCAAGTCTATGGCGGAGTGGGGTAGACGTTATTTGTCCGCAATTTTTCGCTATGGCATGAAAGCGGAGTTCGACTTGTCTAGAAGTGGCAACCTGGCATTTGGAATCAGAACCAATCCGGCAAGTGTCATACCAACCATTGCGCCTAGCAGTCCGGAGAATGCTTATCCAACACTAGGTGAGTTAGCAATTGTCTGGCGTTACGCATCAGCCCATGCGCGCCCTGAGACGGCGTTGGCAATTCAGATGCACATAGCAATGGGTGGTCAGCGGGTGCAGGAAAGCACTCACATACGCTGGGACCAACTTCTTGATGTGCAGGGTATTCAATGCATCCAGTTCTTAACTTCAAAGACAGGGAAGCCACATTTGGTTCCCGTCGGTCAACATGCGGCTGAAGTAATGGTAACTGCAAAAGAAATGTTTCCTAAGTCTGAAGTAATGTTTCCTCGTCGACACGCCACAACGCAGTCAGTCCACTACCACACCGTTAGCGAAAGCTATCGACGCATTCGGCGTGAACACGAATTGAGCGACTGGCCTGCAAAGTCGGTGCGGAGGGCTGTGAAGTCATACCTCGGAGATGCCGGAGTGAGTCTGGAAGATCGTAATTACTTGCAAAATCACGAGCAGAACACGGGGGTGGCGCAGAAGTACTATGACCGATCGCAGCACCTTCAACAGAAGATTGGTGCGCTAAAAATGTGGGACAAGTTGCTGATTGATGCCGGCTGTATAATAAGTGCTGTCACGAATAGGATTTAGAAGAGATCGTCAGGTTGGGTGCATCACGAGGCAATTTTATGAGCAGAGGAATTATTGCAGGCCATAGGGGAATGTCAGTGCCAGGCATGCTTAGTTATGAAGGAGGGCCAAGTAAAGAAGAGATTCGCTATTACTTGATGTACTGGAATCGCTAGCAGTTTCTAACTTAACCGTAGGAAACGCATATATAACACCTGGCGATACCGATGTTCTGCAGCAACTTTCAGGTGTTTCGGTGTTAGAGATACAAGTGAACCCTAACAATCTTGTGCACTATGCCGATATTGGTTTTGAACTACTGCATTCGGCTAGGAAAAATGATCCCGGTACCGAGTGGTCTCTTAGCCAAACTGGCGACGCGCTGGATCGAGGGGGGCTCGGAGGAGACTTGAGCAATTCCATACGATTGAATTTAATGAATGCGTTGCCGGTGCCCGCGGCAGATGTGCCGCTCTGCGATATTGAAGAATTCCGACTTAAGCATGCCGCTGATATCGAGGCCCTGCATGATTCAATTGATGGGCTTTACTTGGAGATATTGGCATCCCCTGACCCTAGTATTGCAGAGCGACGCGCGATTCGTCGTCTTGGAGAAGTGCTCGCGACATTGGATGCCTATATGCAGGAGAATAAATGGTCAATCTTTAAGGCTTCGATGTCACCGGCGTACAAAGTGGCTGGCGACCTGACCGCGTTTACTCTGGCAACCGGTGCGACGGCAACCGTTCTTGGAATACCAATAGATATACTTAATGCTATCGGCGTAGGCGCATCGCTGGCTGGATTAAAATTTAATATAGAAGAAACGCCCGATGTTCCTATCTACAATAACGCTGCCTCAAAAAATATTCTTAACGTATTATCGAAAGCAAAGAAGGACCAAATTCTTGAATAATAGTTAAGGATTTAGGGGGCTTTGTATAGATCTAAATGGGGGAGAGTATGAGGTATCTGCTGACTATTATATTTTCGATTGGTGTATTTTCTATAGTCGTAGCTAAGGAGTCGCCTACTTATCTTTGTGTTGCCGAAAAATCCACTGGATTTAGGTTTAGCATGGAAACATTACGATGGAGCATTGCCGACTTCAGCATTGATGGAGGACGCTATATTGTTCGTCATCACAAAGACACAGAAAAGTACAAATATGAGATAGTTGAAGTTGGCACGGATTATCCTGTGGCGCTATGTGAGGTTGGCTTCAGTCGGTCGGACAGTATGTTTTGCAATGGTTATTTGCGGTTCGACATGAGTAGAGAGAATGGTAGGTTTGTTGCATCATCTCCATATGGCTATGTTCAGCAAGGTAAGGATGAATCCGGCAAGCTGATACAAGCGACTACCCCATTTATGGAGATTGGGAAATGTTCCGAAATATAGAATGACCGCGCGATAGTTATAGATATCCGCGAGGTATGGATGACCTTACCCCTATAACCGGTCCAAGTTTTCACTAGGAAAAAACATTATTACGCAGCTTGCTGGGCAAAGACAGCCGGTGGCTGAAAATCCAGTGAGCTGTGCGGTCGAACGTGGTTGTAGTGATGCCTCCAGTTATTGATGATCTGTGTGGCCTCGGCCAGTGATTTGAACCAGTGTTGGTTCAGGCAGCCTTCCCTGAAACGGCCGTTGAACGATTCCACGAACGCGTTCTGTGTTGGCTTGCCCGGTTGAATAAAATGCAGCTTCACGTGCTGGTCGCGTGACCAGAAGAACATGGCCTTGCGGTGAACTCCGGGCCGTTGTCACAGACCGGGTCTGGGTAGCGGTCGGCCCAGTTCGGTCAGGAACCGGGCAACCCGATAGCCGGAGATCGAGGTATCCACGAGCTGACCAACGCACTCGCGGCTGTAATCGTCCACGACGTTCAACACCCGGATGCGGCGACCGTTGGCCAACTGATCGGACACAAAGTCCAGCGACCAGCGTTCGTTGGCACTGGTTGGCACGGCCATCGGCACTCTGGGCCTCACCAGCTTCTTCCGTTTCGGTACGCACCGCAGCCTCCTCGCGGTACAGCCGGTAAGTTCTCTTGCGGTTAACCACCAGTCCTTCACGCTTCAGCATCGCGTCGCAGCGGGTAACCGTAGCGCGGGTACTTCTCGGCCAGTTCCTTCAGCCGAGTCCTAAGCCGACCGTCATCGGCTGGCTTCGCTGCATAACGCACCGTTGAGCGTGACACCGGAATCAGCCTGCAGCCCTGGCGTTCGCTCAGCAGGCCACGTTCGGCCCAACTCTGTACGACGCGCCTGCGGGCGGCAGGCTTTACCACTTTCGGCCGAGGGCATCCTTGAGCGCGGTCTTCTCCAGCAGCGTCTCGGCCAGCAGCTTCTTCAGCTGCTTATTCTCGGCTTCGAGTTCGCGCAGCTTCCTGGCATCGGACACGTCCATGCCGCCAAACTTGCTCTTCCAGGTGTACAGCGTGCCCTCGGCAAAGCCGTGTTGACGGGCTAACTCAGCAGCGGATACGCCGCTGGCGTGGGCCTGCAGGATCTTGATGATCTGCTCTTCGGTAAATCGCTTGCGCTTCATCTTCGGACCTCCTATCGGTCAAAATACCGGGAAATCCTAGTGAGTGCATGGATCAGTTTACGGGTGTAAGGTCAGGGTCGGCATCCGGCACATCGGCACACGCAGCCACGTATTTTCTGAACAAATAGGGTGATGGTAGGAGTTTCTTGCTAATCGACTAGTATCGCGCTAAAAAAGGAATACAGGGACTGGTCACTGGGGAAACAATTGTCCAGAACAATGCCGCAATCCGCTGATTCAAGCTGTTAGGTGCTCTAAGGAGGTGGCCAGTGCCCGATATCTTTTTGAGTAGGCCTACATGGGTTTCGGATGATTTTCAGGCCGGGCTGGATGGGTTTACCGGGCTTCTAACCGATCTGAACCTCACTCATAGGACGCTAGGCGCTACTGATTATCCGGCTGCTGCACCACTTGACGAAGTAATTCGGCTAATGGATCTGTGTTCTGGCGCAATTATCTTGGGTTATCCACAGATTTTCATTACGGAAGGAACAGTGAAAAATGATCCGATCGGAGATGGCATGCTTCTAGGCACTGAATGGAACCACATTGAGGCGGGACTAGCTCATGCTAAAGGATTGCCTTTACTAATTATTCATCATCGCGGGGTGCAAAGAGGAATTTTTGATAGGGGAACAGTGGGTCGATTTATATACGAAATTGATCTAGCAAATCCGGCGTGGCCTTTAGCGGACAATATACGCGGAGCACTTAACAATTGGCGGCAACACCTTCAAGGCCCTGAGGTGCTTCAAGCCAATCAGCCTGAGCCAGGCCAGGTCGCAGTAGGTAATTTCTTACCATCGGAGCATGAAGTAGAGATATTGAGGCTGCTAGCAGATGGCGATCGCGTTTCGTTAACGTCCGTTGCTATCGCTCGACGGCTCGAGCAACCATTGCAGCGTGTGGAATATTACTTAGAGCGTCTCAGTGAAGCCGATTTTATCTACTTCCAAATGATAATTGGGCAGGAGCCTGAATACGAACTTGATCAAAATGGGCGTGGATATTTGATTGAAAATGACTTGCTATGAAAAACACATGCAGCCCTCGCAAGCAGTGCGTTCGCCATACTCATTGAACCCCCTTCACTGGCGGCGGTTGCGGACGTTAGGTGGCGAAAATGACAACATGGAAAGGCCGTCTAGTCGCAGCATCAACATCGTTATTTTCATTCTTCGGCTGTGCAATGGCAGATGAAATAGAGCTTAGATGCGTATTGGCCCAAGACATGTTTGGCCAAACAGTTCATTTAATTCTTGATTCAGAAGCGGAACAGGCGATGCTAGTAATGTCAGACAGTGAAGCAGCAGGATATTTTGATATGACTACAAATTTCTACCAAATAATTATTCATGGATCAGATGCACGCTTTGAAACACATATCTCTGTAAATCGTATTTCAGGTGAGATGGAGTGGGAGCAGGGATACCCGCCGTTTGACAACTTTACTAAGGGTAACGTCCAGCACTCAGGAAAGTGCGAGCGAGTCGCGACGGGGGTGAGGCTGTAGTGCAGTTCACTACACCTAACCAGTTGGCGCATTACGATCGCCGTGCCACAACTCAAGGCGTTATGAACAGATTTTAGTTGGGAGCCCCTTAGGTGTCCGAAGACAAACTGAAGAATAAAAAGTATAAAGTTGCTTTGACAACAAGAAACTTTGAGATTGAGCTGTTTTGGAAACGGTCGATTTTCTTTTGGGGTTTTATTGCGTCCGCTTTTCTTGGCTATGCGGCTCTAGTCAAAGACAACCCTAATCTGGCAGTTGTTTTAGCTTGTTTCGGTTTTGTCTGCTCCGTCGCTTGGAGTTTAGTAAATCGCGGCAGTAAATATTGGCAAGAAAACTGGGAATCTAAAGTCGCGGAAATCGAAAATGATGTAACAGGCAACTTATTTAAAGAGCGATCCGCGCAACAAGATAAGGGGATATGGTTATCCTCTCGTAAATTCTCGGTGAGTAAGGTGACGATCGCGTTAAGCGACTTCACTTGTTTAATTTGGTTTAGTTTGATGCTTTATCACGTATTTAAAGTGCTGCTGGTATCGTTATATTTTTCGTCCGAAATTTTCGTGCCGCTGGCGGTTTTTGCTAGCGTAGTTTTTGCTTTCTTTATGGCTGCCATTGGTCGTTCGAGCCATGATGATTAAACTCTAGACCAGTCGAGGAAGTTTGCAATTTCGCCGCCAGAAATGGTTGTGTTGTGGTGCTGTTTCGGCCGTTGGGCATAAGATATGAAGCGTCATTTATCTATTCCGAAGACATCAAGAAGCAGGGCTCGGGGTATTGCCGAAGCATACATACACGTCGATGTGCATCCGAGTCGAAACAGAAAAAATAGGTTTCATGAACTTCTGCAGGATTTAGCTGAGAAGGAAGCGTGCAAGCTTTTCGGTCCTAATGTTGTTATCGAGGTTAACATTGAGGACGGCTCTGTTAAGGCCAAGGTGATAGTTGGAGGAATGGCGCTATTCAACCTTGTGGTTGGTTACGGGTCCTTCCGTGAAGGTATCGATCATATTATTGATGACGGAAAAGCATTTTCTGGATATGTTATTGAGAATTTTGAGGGGAAAGCCCACATTCCAGAAGCGGATGTTATGCGTGTTGAGAAGCGATTGGGTGTGCCAGGAAAAATTCAACGATTTCTGCGCGCAATTGAAAAACTGGAAGCCAATAGTCAGAGTGGTGAAGACCAAGTAGCTATTCAGCGTTTGCGCCAAGAATTTCTAGAGATAATTAGACTATTAGCAGAACCTAGAGATAGAGAATTGCTAATAAGCAATACACCTATAAAGTATCGAGATAGAGGGCCTTTGCCAAATCCTTCCCCACATGCACTTTCCAGAAAGGCAATTCTTCGAAATGAGGATGAAGATGATGTCGCCTAACATACTGGGGTATTCGCTATGCCCCTGCGCTAGGCACTAGGTGCCCTTGATTTGGCTACCAGGACATTAACAGCGGCCGGTAAAAATGTTTTCGATAAGGTTCCGCTAGTTTTTGAGCTTGGTACGGTTCAGAATATTTTCGCAACCAAAAACAATAAGACTGTCAGGGAGACATTGGCGCACAAACGATTTAGGTGGCACCTGAAACGTGAGGCTCTTTCCGACCAGACTAGATGAACCGCTAGGCGCTTTTCTGATATCACTCAAACTGTCTGGTAACAACTTCTACACGAATACCTCAACCGTTACGGTGACCTGGAATACTCAAATTTTCGAATAGATGATGATCAGTTTCTGCCGCTAATGGGTATCTATGCATACTTCGCCGAAAACAGGCTGCTTTACATTGGCCGCTGTAAAGACTCAATGAGAAAGCGTATAAATCAAGGTTACGGCAAGATCCACCCTAAGAACTGCTATAGAGATGGCCAGGCAACCAATTGCCATCTAAATGCGAAGATCACAAAACTTGCCACTAAGCCGACCCTATGGCTTCATCCAATGGGGTCTGAAAATGCTATTGTACGAAGGGAGTCAGAGTTGATTGGAGAGCTCAAACCGCCATGGAACATTCAGCTGGCTTAAATCCGCCGGTTCCAAATTACCTGGGGTTAGCCAATTTCTTCACTCATTGGGCGCTTGGCTTCGCGTGTGCCCTTTGCCTAAGGCGTTAATCTTCCTAAAGTGGCGGATATTAGCAACAGAGACTATCTAATTGGCGCGGGTGGAAGCCCTGTCGCAGCTTTTGCGCCTGAAGCCATACACGATATCCGTTGTTATTATGAAGCCATGGAGGCTTTTATTGCTTCCTCTGGAAGCGAACGCTCATTTAGATTGAGAGGGATTCGTGAGCGTATGGACGTTAGCGTGAGCAGCACGCTGCTTAACGAGGATAACGCACTTTGGGAGGATTTTTTCCTGTGAACTAGAGCTCTGTGTGGTTTCTTCTGTCCCTTCTGACGGTGCCTGAACGGCGTTGTGTTGACGTGGCCGTTTGCTCCGATCAAAGTCACACGGAAGGTAGCGATCGGGTTGAGTTTGTGCGCTTCAGGGCCAAAAAACCAGTGGGACAAGCGGTGTTTCAGATGAAATTTTCTGGTGGAATGTGGCCCAAGAGAGTTGTGGCGCGGTTGCCACCAAGCTCCCAGGTTCGTTTTGGGGTCGTCTGGTTCATGCGTTGGACAAAACTTTGATTTTGTGCAACTGAATTTTGTGTCGGGCTTGCGTCGGTGAAGAAGTTTGAGTAGCAATCCTAATCAGTTGGAACATTACGCTCATTGCATTTTCAGGATGCATGGATTCGCTGGCCGCCCGAGCCCATGCGCACTCAAAAGGACTAAGGCATGAAGATATTAGCTGGTATAGCCGTGCTGCTATTGGCGGGTTGCAGCACTCACCATACTATGAAACAAGACGGCGATATAAGACGAATAGAAGGAGAGTTGGTTGAAGAATGGCAAAGATGAGTGGTGGCGGCCCGGAAGAGGTTTTTCGACAAGGTAACGGGGTTGTGGTTCGTTTTGTAAGCCCGTAGAAGGTAGTAAAGAAAGGAATTCTGTTAAAGGCTATTTGTGAGCTTGGTGGAAAGGGCTCTACGACTCAGACCGAAAATGAATTTGAAGGGTCGAACTGGTGTTTTCGTTACTTACAAATCCAGTTATTCTGAACGAGTAGTGGAATAATAGAAGCCATCGGCGAGAGAAAACATGATTGGATAGTAAAGTGAAAGAAGAAGGTATCAGAAAGTGTTAAAAGGGTGAGCTAGTGTGACCAGTGGGGTTCGTGCCGGGTGGGGGCGCAGGCTTCTCGCCTGTTTTCTGGAGTGTGCTCGGGCGTGTTGTCCCAATGCTTTCCCCGGTGGAGGGTTTCTTTATGACCATGCAACTCATCTCACAGGAACACATTGCTGCGCTTGATCAACGTGAGCAAGTTAACCGCCGTAAAGAGATTGAGGCGCGTGAGGCTTCTATTCGTCGAAGCTGGAAGTTCAAGGAAGTGTGGCTGGCAATATTCGCTCGTTGCCTATCTCCGTCAATTGCCTGTAAGCAGTCTCAAGTCTCCCTTACGCGTTACAGGAGGTGGCGGTCGACTGACGCTAGCTTTTGCCGGGCTATCAACAGGTTACTAGAACACGCACAAGAAGACTTGGTGGGCAGTGTCTATGCCCGTGCCACGGGTTACTTGAAGCCTGATGCCGAGACCCCCAGTGGTTATGAGGAAGATGGTCAAGGTAGGCCTATTCGCTACGGCGGCTCAGATCGGCTTGCGCTATCTCTATTGGACAAGAGCGAACAGGCAGCTAACTCCACTCCAGTGGTTCAAATCAATATAGGGGCAATGGTTAGTAAGCCAGATGAGGTAAATCTGGTTGTCGAAAATCCTCAGCTGCGAGGCGAACTAATCGACTGTCGAAAAGCCTAGAGTTTGGCCTAGATCTTAGCCAACCGCCAAGTCGAAAATTCATGCCAGTCCGGATGGTCGAGACGGAAAGTGGAAGTGCCTTCAATGAGTACCATTCCGGGAAAGTTGCCAGGCTGGTCACTGGCCCATTCTTGATAAAGCAGTTCATAAGCCTTTCTAGCAGCGCATTCGCGAGAGGGTGCTGTGTAGAGTGGTGACTGCTCCCTCCATGGGTGACAACCTGAAATTGCATAAGCCATGGTAGTGCTCCTGTTGTGACAATCAAAAATCACAAAAAAGCACAGCCAAAATATTAGGCACAATTATTCTGAGCTTAATCCGATGGAAAGCCTCCCGTGGCTCTGGAGGGCCTAATAGCTATGGAAGTGGCGACCCCATGACGAGAGGCCGAAGACGGGCCGCCGAGAAGCTCCCGTGATGTGTCTTGGTCTCCACTACTGCCCATGGAGGCGTCCCGATATCGGGACTCCGAGACGAATATAACTACGAAAAATACTAAACTCGCGATGATTGCAACAAAGGCGGTGTCGCAACGAAATTCTGCTTAACAGTGGAGATGACAGTCAACGTGAGGCCAGTGCTGGATTCCTGCATTCAGGCCAAAATCACAATGAAAATATTGCTGTCAATTATTCCTATGAATTGACAACTAACCCGCGGTCGCTAGGTGACTACTGTGTCGCAGCAAGGATTGGCACGGGGTTTGAAGGGCGGGATCTCTTACCCACCCAGTAATATATACCTATACCCACCCCCGAAAACGATGGGACCCGTCCTAAAATATTTATATGACGGCACACGCTCTTTGATTATCTTCGGCCCGACAAGTTGTTGGTCTAATTCGAGAAAATCAATTCAGCAAGTTTATTCGCCGGACACTTTCTTTAGAAAGTTTTTGAGTGAACCAGGAGTCATTGCCCCACGCGATATCCAATTTTCAAAAGCGGAGTTAACTAGCTGTGCTTGCAATTCGCTAGGCTTCGTCGAGCCTATTTCTGGGGGTGACGGCAGCCCAAGTAATATTTTCCGATTTGTTGTTTTGTCATTTAGCCCAAGTCCTTTTGTATTTCCGGTTCTATAAGTCTTAAAGCAATGAATTCTCTCCACTTGTCACATGCAGCATATCTTTCAGCAACTTCACTAGGGCTAGTTTGCCATGATCCTTTTAAGTAATCGAAAGACTTCTCCCTCTCATCGAAAAAATCACCATTGGTAACCGGTTTTTGGATATTTCCCGCTTTGCCGAAGCACATCCATCTTAGCTTTCCGAGATTCTCCATACTTCTGATACATCGGATTTCTTGCTCAATGCTGGTTTACAATCGCAGCACAATTTGAGGCTTCACTAATCTTGCGATTCGAGCTCTCCTGTTTCCCAATTCTAGAGAGAGTGTGATTGCTAGTATCCACGCATTTTTCTCCGAGCGCACACAATGGATGCGGCAACGACTATCGTCGTGGTGCCTGTTGAGTTCGGGTTTTTATCAGCAAGGTGCCATTCTTAAGACTTGATCCAAGGGTTGCTAAAAGGTCAGGAGAATCACCTAGAGCATCTGCACTCCAGCCGGTCCATCTGTCGCCTAGTATTAGCACGCGTTCTGCACCGGATGGTGACATCATATGGCGCAACTTAATGACCAAATTCCCCGTAGTTTTTCTTTCAGCAATAACACCTATGACAGGGTCGCCGGAAATATTGTCGGAATTGCCATCTGCAAAGACAATAAGGTCGCGAGCAATATAGTCATCACTAAAAAATGAAATAGAGGGTCCATAAGTTCCATCTGATATGTTGAAACTCTTTACGACCGCCCGCCCATCAGCTCTTTTTGCTAAAACGAAAATGGAACTCTGACCGTCAGTATTCAGTCCGCTATTGATGGCAATGGGGTCCGCATCTATATTAAAGAATCGAGCTGATTGAAGGAAGAAACCATCACTTGCTCGCCTTACTTCAACCTCTATTCTTCCATCACTTCGTTTGCCGAGTACCGCAATGGACTGGTCATATGCGAAGCCATCTCCATCAGTGTCGGCAATGCCGGTGACGTCTATCGCTCCAGGGTCGCAGCGTTTCGTTGGGGAATGTTGTTGGACAGTTGCCCAGTTTCTAGAGACGAATGGACTTCGGTGGTTTGATTGGTGCTGCATAGCTAGGTTGCGTGCGTGGGTCACAAAGAGTAACGAAGCGTATTCGGAGGGGATGAAGGTTTTCAGTGGATTTGCCCATTTCTGCCGTCTACGTGTACCAAAAGAGCGGAGGTCGGCTGTGCCATTTGGCGGCGCGGGGGGGGGAGGTTTTTTGTTTGTTCCGGGGTGAAATTCCGGTTGACCAACAAGTTCTGAGGTCTGGCTGGCTCTGTGACCTTCTCGTTCGACCAGCCCCAGTCTTTTGTTGACCGGGCCCAATTGCGGGGTTGCCTGCAGTTCCCGTTGGACGTCTGACGAATCGGCCCTAGAGTTTCCCTTGCTGTTCCCGAGCGATTTGGGCCAATCTGGAAGCTTGAAATTCCTCTGCTATTTTAGTCTGTCGAGGCCATGTCTTGAGCGCGGAGCCGTCTTAGAGTGACAACCGAGTCTTTTTCCCCGTTGCCCAATTTCTTCAAGTCGCCATTGATGTTCCATCGTTTCGTTTGGTTGCGTTCGTGTTGTTGGTCGTTCTTCGGTGTTCCGCCGGTCAACCGTGCGGCGGGAGCTTGAATAGTGGCTCGAGGTCAAGTTGGTGCCACAGTGGCCTCTGGTTGTGCCCCAGCCAGCAGGTTCCTGTGCATGGCGGTTTCAAGGCGAGTCTTTTCCACCCAACTTCTCCCCGGTCCCCACGCGGGGGTCTGAGTTTCGTGTTTCGGTGCGGGGCGCAGCGGAAAGATTTGGAAGAGGCGAGCAATCCTGGTTTCAGAATGGCAACGGGAGTTTTTGCGCTCGGGTGACTTCTTGTCCATTCCATCCTTTCCAATAGAAGCTTCCGTGGTTGAGAATCAGCTTTGGGTGCACGACACCATCGGGGCGTGCTATCGAGCAGGTGTTCGCAATCAGGCCCGAGCATCCACCGCGTTAGGACCCCCCGGAATGGGGGGTCGGGGCACGGGGGAAAGAAGTTTGAGCTGCGTGATCCCGTAGGGGGGAGGTCTACTCGGTTCCAAGTAGAGTGGTTGCCGTCACCCACGTAACCCAGAGCCTGAAATAAGTGGGGTGTCTGACTGAGCGGGTAGGAAGGTAGTGCTTAGGGGGCAGTAGGAATCGAGGAATAGTTGGAGTTTAAAAGTGCGACGGTGCCGCGTGGAAGGGGCAGGGGGTGGGTGTACAGAAGGTACGAAGGTAGTAAGTGGGTTTTAAGGAACACATAAGGGGAGACCAGAGTTGCCCAATCGCGAACTGTCGCGAGGGTTAGACCTACCCGAGTTCGGCCCATTCGGATTTAATATGACCATTGCCAATAGCGTGCTTTGATAGCGTTGCGAGGTAACAAGCGTGGTAATCCGCGTAAGGGATACCCGGCGTAGGTCGGGAGCGGAAGTTCGATACGAAGCTTAAAGGTCACGAAAATCCGGGGGAGTAGGTTGGAGCGACGTAGTAATCGTAGGTAAACGCTTGTAACCCATAGTTAGTAGAGGGTCCTACGAGTTTCATTATCAGCCAATTACGATTCCGCTTCTTGAAAAGCTAGAGTAAAGTGAAGAGAAAAGTAGAGAGCGGAGGAATCGGGATAAGAACACAAACGAAATGTCATAGTCGTAGGTCGTAATGCCTTGTTCGGCAGAATAGTCAATTAGCAATTCGTCTATCCGGATATCAATGCCCGTTATCGTGTGGCCTTGAAAGTCGGGGGTGCCTCCCAACAAAGCTTCCTCTCTGCCGCCATTGCCGAAACCACCGTTATTGAACGAGGCAAAAAACTGGAAGTGGTCGTTAATGCCATTAGTTAAGTAATCTACAGCAAGGTCAAAATCCGCTCCCGAGTTGTAATGGAATAAAGCACCTACAATTGGCCCGTCAACTGGCACAGAAAATAGCCAATCCCTTTCTGTATATAGATCTCCCGTGCCGTAGACCAGCACAAGCTCAAATGGGCCACTGCGGTCACCGCTATTTATGCTTGCCCATCTATATTCACCAAGTGTTGCGGCTTCCGCCGAACAAATTGAAAGGGCGAGAAGTAAGATTAACTTTTTCATGTTGACACCTCGTATATTGCTGTGCTGTGCGCCACTGTTCTCGCTAACATCCACATTAAATTGCATGAGTGTGGCAACTTGAGTCGATCCAATGATCCTTGCGGCCAAAGTCAGAATTTTCCCATTGATTTATTCCTACGGCGGATAACGCCCAAGCCAACTATGCGGAATGAAGAGAATATTGTGGGGAGAGGTTTTGATGCGCCTACATCTCCGTCCGTCACCAACCAGGCGTAAAGTAGATACCTATCTTTCTGCGCCTCATCCTGAAACGTTTCGTCGCTAGGGTGATTTGTATAGAAGGTATATACAAACGCTGACATTTCGCTATATTCAGTTGAAGACCAGTAGTGAAAATCCCTCAAATTCTGAAATGGCCCCGGAGTGTAAGTATTGATGTCATATGTATTGGACAAGAAACCCATCTCACTTCCGTAGCAACCATAGCCAATCCCATATAGCGTTGAATACCCAGTGCCCCACGTGCAGTCAAGTGTCAATGTTGTCGGCAGTCGCCAAGAACTTAGTCCAAAGAGGCTATTAGTATTGGCTGTTTCAGCATAGGAAAGGGCATCGGCCCACAACATTTGATTGCTATTTGCATTCGCTAGCCAAGTAATATCTTGCAGGTCATCATAATAAGCATCTGCTATATAGTCTCCATTGAGATCTCGGGCAAGCAACGCAGCTTGGCCAGATGAAGAAAACAATATTAGGAAACAGATTGCTAATTTATTCATAATTTTTCCTTCTACTCATGAGCCTTAGCCCCACAATTGCTGAACCGAAGAGGAAAACGGCAGGAGGGATTGGCACTGTTGTAACGAAAGCTAGGCCACCGCCTTCATTAATACCGGTGTTTCCTACCACGGTTGTTGTGGCATCAAAAGGATTGATCATGTAAAGGTTTGCGTCACCGGAAGTGTGAAAGCCTGCACCTATGGCGTAGAGGAGATTGCTTTCTGAATCGAACGCAAGTCCAGCTAATTCCCAGTGAATCCCAGTGTCCCCAATAACGGACCATGCATCTAAAGCTGGGTTATACGCGAATAAGCGAGAATCCGAATTGGCAAGCCCATAAACCAAGCTATTTCCATATGCCAAGCCTTCAACATCAACAACTGGTTCAGCCAAAATTGATATCACTTCTCCTGTTGAGGCATTGTGAGTAGTCAAACTGCCATTGATTGCACCATAGAGGATTGAGTTTTCCGGATCGTAAGCTAGCCCTTCTTGTCTTATTGTTCCCACAATGGTGGAGGTGCTTCCATCAGTCGATATGTGGACAAGCTCAGTCCAATTTGTTCCATACAGAATGCTCTCGGAACCACTCGGACTCAGTCCTACGTTGCTACTTGTATACGTTGTGCCAATAAATTCGGCCGCTCCAGTATCGGTGCTTAACACATACAGGCTGTCTATATAATCAGGTAGGAAATATAAGGTACCTGCTTGACAAGAAATTGATGCAATAAGGATTCCTACAGTTACTATCGTCCTCATTATTCTTCCCCAAGAATTGCAGTTGCCACGCTAGGTCAGTCTACAGGGGAGCGGGTGATGCGGCATCATTCAGGTAAGTGGAATGTACTTAGCGAGGAATGGCTTATGTCAAATCGCTATGTCCTCTCATGCTGATTGGGCCATGCCTATTGGAGGCACTACGGGAGATTGGGAGGTTCTAGAGACCTTGTCCCGCTTCATGTTTGTGATTACTTTTTGTAACGCCGGGAGCCCGGCTTACGAGCAAGCTACCGCCAGGCGCGGTCTACTGAGCTGACAGTGCGATGCTCTGGGTCAGCTCGAAGCGGTCGGTGGTCTGATAGGAATCGCTGGCCTGATTGTCGCAAACGCGATTGCGGCCTTCTTCTTTAGCTGCGTAGCAGGCGGCGTCGGCGGCCTTCAGCATGCTCGTCGCTGTGTGTTCGCCAACCAGCCCGTACGAAACGCCGATGCTGGCTTGCACCGAGTAATAGCGGCCTTCGTATTCCACGCGCAGGTTTTCAATTTGCGAGCGAATCTGCTCAGCGATTTCCAGCGCGCGTTGCTGCGGGCAGCCCTCCAGGATTATGGCGAACTCGTCGCCGCCGACCCGCGCGGCGGTATCCGCGTCGCGCGTGTTGCGACGTATGATTTCGCCGACGTTGCGGAGGATCAAATCGCCGGCCGCGTGACCGCCGCTGTCGTTCACTTCTTTGAACAGGTCGAGATCAATGAATATCAGCGAGTAGTCGTCATCGGCGCGACGGTTGTCAGCAGTTAGCTTGCGCAGCCGACGGTTAAACTCGCCGTGGTTGACCAGGTTCACCAGCGAATCATGCGTCGCGCGGTGATGCAGTTCACGTGTCAGGTCCGCATTTTTTCACTTGCAATTCCAGCAGGCTGACGACGTTCTTGCGTGCTTCCCCGGCTGCCCGAATCAGAGCCAGTGCGAACAGTGTTACGAGCAACGCCATGACATTGCCGTGCGAGCCTTCAGACCACCACATTTGCAGCGCGAACGGTGCCAGCGTGGGGACGATGAAAAACGGAAAGGCTCCGGGTACCGGTGCGTAAGCGGATACCGCACCCGCGGATATGCCTGCCAGTACGAGCGCCAGATAGGCCTGGTGCAAAACGGATTCTGAGGGAAACACAAATGCTGCGAGACCACCCCAAACCACTCCCGCCAGAAAGGTCGCACCCGAATAGCCGCGCTTCCAGCGCATAAACATTACGGCGGTTTTTTCGCTGCGACAGTATTGTTGCTGCATCATCAGTCGCAGCAAAGTCAGGGTGGACAGCGAGCCCAGCCAGAGTATGAGGGTCTGACTGTCAGCTACCGGCCACAACAGTACGACGATCACGAAAGCAGTGAAAATACTGGTTGCCAGCGCGGCAGTCAGGTTTTCAAAAGCGATACGCAGCTGTTCGCCCTCGGTCCACGCAGGGCCTGCCGCAAGGTCTCTAAGGGTGCCTACCTGGGTGTCGTCAGTGCGTGTGTTTGGCATGGTGCGTGGAGGACTTATGACCAATGCGCACTGTCGCACTCCGTGCGCATCATTACCGTGAAACCCGACACATTACGGGATCCGTGGCAGAACTTCAGGTTTGCGGCGGATTGGTCTCAGTGGCCTCAGTAGCTTTGGTGGTGCGGGTTTCAGGTGGGGGTGCCCGGTCATCGTCCAGCACGATCCGCCACGCGGGCGATTCCAGATCGTCAAATTGCCCGGACCGCACCGCCCAAAAGAATGCTGCAACCGCGAGAAGCAGCAGCACCAGTCCTAAAGGGATCAGCAGGTAAATGATATTCATGGCGGCCGGACTAGGGCAGCGCCGGCTTGCTGCAGCACGCTGAGGCCACAGGGCTTTCGGGCGCGTCAGGCGCAGCCGCGGCGTTGATCCTGCCGAGCCGCAGCGCGTTCAACATCACAATCAGGGAGCTTAACGACATGCCCAACGCGGCCATCCACGGTTCAATGCTGCCGGTAACGGCCAACGGTATCGCCAGCACGTTGTACGCCAGTGCCCAAACCAGGTTTTGTTTCACAATGCGCATGGTTTTGCGGGCGACCAGAAAGACGTGTTCCAGCCCCTGTAACTGTTCGCCCAGCCACACGCAGTCTGCAGAGTGTTGTGCTATGGCCGAGCCGCTTCCCATGGCGATGGAAACGTTGGCGCCCGCCAATACCGGTGAATCGTTAATGCCATCGCCCACTGCGGCGACGTTTTGTTGTTGCGACTGCAATTGGCGCAACAACTTTAATTTGTCTTCGGGCAGCATGGCGGCATGGCATGCTGTCAGGTGCAGGCGGGTGGCCAGGGCATTGACCGGTCGTGGCTGGTCGCCGCTGGCCAGCGTGGTATTTATACCGATATCGGCCAGACTACGAATGACCGCGGCGGCACCGACACGCAGGTTCTCGGCGATATCGAACCGCGCAACAAGCCCTTGTTCATCGGCAAGGTAAACCTGACGATTATCGCTTTCCTCGATCAATGCAGAGTGGTTTTCACGCGGTGTATTCTGACACGCAAAATCGAGATGGCCGATGCGGTACTCACGATTTTCTATCCAGCCGTGCAACCCACCGCCTGGCACGACAGTGATGCGGCTCGCAGGCGTATCCGGCATTGCATGCGCACGAAAGGCGCGTGCAATCGGATGGCCCGATGACGACTCCAATGCAGCGGCGATACTCAAAGCAGACTCACGGGTAACGTCAGTGCGCGTAACCACCGTGTCGATACTTAGCCGGTTATCCGTGAGGGTGCCGGTTTTATCAAAAATAATATGGTTGATGTGTGCCAGTCGCTGCAGGGCACCGGCACGACGCACCAGAAAGCCATCCCTCGCGAGTCGGCTGGTAGCCACTGTGAATGCCGCCGGCGTGGCCAGTGCCAGTGCGCAGGGGCAGGTTACCACCAATACACTTAGCACGATCTCGAAAGCGCGGGCGGGCTCTATTTGCCACCATACCAAGCCGGTCACAACGGCAACGAGAATTATTGCAGCCACGAAAACCGAGGCGATGCGATCCGTCAACTCGACCAGCGGCGGTCGCTCGCGACCTGCCTGAGTGACCAGCCGGCCGATTTGCGCCAGCACGGTGTCGGGGCCTGTTTTTCGCACCTTCATGGTCACAGCTTCGCCGCTGTTCAGTGTGCCGGCGATGACACTGTCACCGCGTTGCCGGGCAACCGACATCGACTCTCCGGTCAGCATGGATTCGTCGACTCTGGCGCTTTCGCTGCAGAGTACGCCGTCGGCAGGAAAGGCTACGCCGGCCGGAACCAGCACCTCGTCTTCGGTTTCCAGTTCCATGACACCGACTTCTTCATGACCGCTCGCGGTTACGCGCAAAGCCGTGCAGGGAAGTTGCTGCGCCAGAGCGTGCGTCAGATCCAAAGCCCGATGACGACCTGCGGCCTCCAGATAGCGGGTGCCGGAAAGAAAGAACACGAACATGGTCGCTGAGTCGAAATACACCTCGCCGGTGCCCGCGTAGGTATTCCAGATGCTGGCCAGCCATGCGCCGCCGATAGCCAGTGCAACGGGCAGATCCATTCCCGGACGCAGTGCCTGCAGGGATCGCCAGGCACCCTGAAAAAACGGTGCGCCGGAGTATATGACTATCGGAGTCGCAACCAGCAGGCTGATAAGGCGCAGAAAATATTCAATTTCGGGATCCATGCCCTGAAACGCTCCGGCATACATTGCCACCGCGTAACTGGTGACTTGCATCATGCCGAGGCCGGCAACCAGCAAGCGACGCAGTGCGACGCGACGCTGCTCTTCGGCAGCATCCTGTGTGGCTTTGCTGGTGAAGGGCATGGGCCGGTATTTGAGTTCCGCAATGGCGCGCAGTAGCTCCGCCAAGCGCACTTGCGTCGGATCCCATTGCAATTGCCCCCGTGTGGTTAGCGGATTAACTTCAATGGAAATAACGCCCGGTATTTTGCTGAGAGCCGTTTCAATCGACCATGTGCACGCAGCGCAGGTAACACCGTGTACCAGCAAATCAGCGACTAAAGTGCCGTCATTCATCTGACGCACAAATTCCTGCATCACGGCAGGTCGTTCAAAACTGGCCCAGTTTTGCACCGGCGGGGTTTTTAGTGAGCAGCTGTCAGTCATGGCTGCGGGTTTCGGCGGACGGAGTCGCCGGGGCAGGGGTTCGTTCGATGAGTTCCGGTGGATTGGTTGCCGCCAGGAACAGCAGCGCGAAGCTGGACACAACGGTGAAGGCAAGTACGCCGAGCACTATCCACATAGTCGGTTGCTGATGCCAGGCATTGCCCGGGTGCGATATTTCAGCTTGCTCATTGCTCATGCTTTCATTGGCCTTATGTGATTAGCAAACCATCATTCTATCGGAAGGAAAAAGCGTGATTTCGATTCTGCCGTAATATCGGCAGCATTTTCCGATTGCACGGTAAAGCTGATGGCATGTCCGCCTTCGGGAGCGACATCAGGGTCCGCGTGCACCCGGGCGGCAATGGTGGTCAATTCGCTGGCCTTCGCGGTGAAACGCCGTGTGGCATCATCGACAATCAGCCCCGGCAGGCCGCTTACGCTGAGTTTCACCTGATGGTCACGGTCGCTCTTGTTGGTAAGCCGCAGGGTATAGACGTTTTCGATATTGCCGTCAGAAAGTTCGCGGTACAGCGCATTCCGGTCGCGCATAACGTCCAGACGCAGTTCCTGGCGATTGCTCAACGCGCCCGCAAGGCCCAGCAGCAGTACAAGCAACAAAGCCCCGTATATCGCTGTGCGCGGCCTGAGAATACGGCTCTTGTTGCCTGCCAGCGCATTTTCCGTGGTATAGCGCACCAGCCCCCGAGAGTAGCCCATTTTGTCCATGACGCTGTCGCAGGCATCCACGCACGCGGCGCACGCTATGCATTCGTACTGCAGGCCTTCGCGTATATCAATCCCCGTGGGACAGACCTGAACGCACAAGGTGCAGTCTATGCAGTCACCCAGCTCACGGTCACCCTTGCCATTTTTCCTGCTGCGGCTGCCGCGCGGCTCACCGCGTAACGAGTCGTAGGAAACAATCAGGCTGTCACGGTCGAACATGGCGCTCTGGAAACGCGCATAGGGGCACATGTACTTGCATACCTGTTCCCGCATGAAGCCGGCGTTGCCATACGTCGCAAAGCTGTAAAACAATATCCAGAAGGTTTCCCAGCCGCCGGTGCTGAAATTAATGATACTGGGCGCCAGCTCTCTTACAGGGGTGAAATAGCCGACAAATATAAACCCCGTCCACAAAGCGAAACTGATCCACAAGACTTGTTTGGCGCCTTTGCGCAGAATTTTTTCGGCGGTCCACGGTGCTTTATCAAGCTTGATGCGTTTCGAGCGATTACCTTCGGCCAGGCGCTCCATCCAGACAAAGGCATTGGTCCACACCGTCTGGGGACATGCATAGCCGCACCACAGGCGTCCGGCCAGGGCTGTCACAAAAAACAGCCCGACGCCCCCGATGATTAACAGCCAGGCCATGTAGATGAAGTCCTGTGGCCAGAATGTCAGCCCAAAGATATAGAAACGGCGTGCCGGGAGGTCGAACAATACGGCCTGGCGGTCATCCCAGGTGATCCAGGGCAACACATAGTAAAGCCCCAGTAATAAGCCAGTACTGGCTGTTCTTAATCGTTCGAAACTGCCGTCAACCTCTCGCGCATGAATTTTCTCAGCGGAGACGTAGAGCCCTTGTTGTGCATCCATGAGTGTCTCTGTTGCCTTTTTTTAGCGGCGTGGTTCGCGGGGAGTTCCGTCTCGTCGGCGTGAGGTGCGTATCAGAAAGACCGAGAGCAGGCTGGAAAGCCCGCAGATGATCCAGAAAAAGAAAAAGCCAATGGCGTATCCCGCTTCAATCGGGAAATCCATCAACGGCGTGGTGATGGCATCCAGCTCAACCGGGTCAACGTGACCAAAAAAAATGCCGGTGGCCAGGCAGGCGATCAGAAAGGAACCCCATGCAATAGCTGCAATATCCTGCGCGCGTCGTGACCAGCGCCGCCATGCACGCGGCGCATCTTCGGGCAGGCCTTGTGTATTTTTGCCAACTCCCGTGGTCATATCTCATCACCTGTTTTAAAGCGCCGAACTGCCCGCTGGTGTTAGCGACTCATGCTCAGCACATAAGCGGCTACCAGTCTTACGCGATCTTCACCCAGCAAATCCATATGAGCAGGCATTTCGTTGGTCTTGCCGCCCATTATGATGCTCTTGATGTCTGCCGTGCTTTCGCCATGCAGCCAAATATCATCGCGCAGATTAGGCCCACCCAGAGCCTGATTGCCTTCGGCGTTTAGTCCGTGGCAGCCAATACAGCCCGACGTCATGAATTTCTGCTTGCCGGCTGCAGCCTCAGCACTGTCCGGGTTATCGCTGCGCAGAAATGCAATGATGGCATCGGCACCGTCATCACCGACCACCGCGCCCATCGGCGCCATGATGCCCGTCCGGCCATTCGCAATGGTCGTATACACCGTCTCCGGGCTCCCGCCGTAAAGCCAGTCATTGTCCGTCAGGTCGGGGAACCCCTTGGCGCCTCGTCCGTCCGAGCCATGGCAAGCCGCGCAAACGTTCAGGAACACGTTTCGACCAATGCTAAGCGCGGCTTCACTGCTGCTTAGCTCCATCAGATCCTGATCGCGAAAGGCCGCGTAAACATCGTCAAGTTTTTCCGCGCTCGCCGCCATTTCGTTCTCGTACTGGCCGTATTGTGACCACCCGAGGGTGCCTGAGAAGTTACCAAAACCCGGATAGAGAATGAGGTATGCGATCGTGAAAATGATCGTCAGATAAAACGTATTCAGCCACCATTTTGGTAGCGGATTGTTGTTTTCTTTCAGATCGCCGTCCCATGTATGTCCGGTGGACAGATCGCCTTCGGCTTGTTCATCGGTGCGCATGTGCATGGTCCACCAGATCAGCCAGCCGCAGCCGCCGATGTTGATAATGACCAGCAAGATGACAAATATGCTCCACGAAGTGCTCATGATTATTTTGCTCCTCCGTTAACGCCCGGAATACGCCCCGAGCATTCCCGGGCATCGTTTTCAAGCGGCAGATTGGCAGCTTCTTCAAAGTCGTCCTTGCGGCGTGCGCTCCAGGCCCACCAGACAACGCCTATAAAAGCGACAAACATAATTAGTGTGTACAGTCCTCTGAGAAATCCGGCATCCATGTCATTGCCCCCGCGTTTTTATCGCCATACCCAGATTTTGCAGGTACGCGATCAGTGCTTGCAGTTCTGTTTTGCCTTCTACCGCGGCCGTCGCGCCTGCAACGTCATCATCGGTATACGGAACGCCGAGCGTTTTCATTCCCGCCATCTTGATCGGGGTGCGGCTGGCATCAATTTCTGCCTCCGCCAGCCACGGATAAGCCGGCATATTGGATTCAGGCACCACATCTCGCGGATTCATGAGATGCACGCGGTGCCATTCATCGGAGTAGCGACCGCCCACCCGAGCCAGATCCGGTCCGGTGCGTTTGGAGCCAAACTGAAAGGGATGATCCCAAACGGTTTCCCCGGCTTCAGAGTACGGCCCATAGCGCTCGGTCTCTGCGCGGAAGGGGCGAACCATCTGCGAATGGCAGTTGTAGCAGCCTTCGCGAATGTAAATATCGCGACCTTCCAGTTCCAGAGCCGTGTAAGGACGCATGCCTTCCACCGGATCCGATGCAGTCCGTGACAGCATCAGCGGAATGATTTCTGCCAGGCCACCCAGACTGATCGCAACAATGATGAGGATCGCCATCAAGCCGATATTTTTTTCAACGATATCGTGTTTCATATTCAGCCCCTCCTTAAGCCGGATCAGCGATGGGCACAGGTGCCGGCGTTTTTGACTCGGCCACTGTCTTCCAGACGTTGTAGGCCATGATCAATGCGCCCGCCAGGAACAATGTGCCCCCCACCAGTCTGATGGCGTAGAAGGGATAGGTGGCCTTGAGACTTTCGACAAAAGTGTAAGTCAGTGTGCCGTCCTCGTTCACAGCGCGCCACATCAGCCCTTGCATGACACCTGCCATCCACATTGAGGCGATATACAAGACGGTGCCAATGGTGGATGTCCAGAAATGCGTATCAATGAGCTTGATGCTGTACATGGATTCGCGTCCCAGCACGCGAGGCAGCAGTGCGTAGATGCAGCCCATGGAAATCATCGCCACCCAGCCAAGCGCCCCGGAGTGCACATGCCCGATGGTCCAGTCGGTGTAGTGCGACAGCGCGTTGACCGTCTTGATCGACATCATCGGCCCTTCAAAAGTGGACATGCCATAGAAGGACAGGCTGACGATCATGAACTTGAGGATAGGGTCGGTGCGCAATTTATGCCATGCGCCCGACAGGGTCATGATGCCGTTGATCATGCCGCCCCAACTCGGTGCAAACAGAACCAGCGAGAACACCATGCCCAATGATTGGGCCCAGTCCGGCAAGGTTGTGTAGTGCAGGTGATGCGGGCCGGCCCACATATAGACGGAGATCAGCGCCCAGAAATGGACCACTGACAGGCGGTACGAAAACACGGGTCGACCCGCCTGTTTAGGCACGAAGTAATACATCATGCCAAGGAAGCCGGCGGTCAGAAAGAAGCCCACGGCATTGTGCCCGTACCACCACTGCACCATGGCATCGACCACGCCGGAATACACCGAATAGGATTTCATCATGCCTACCGGCAGTGCCAGCGAGTTAACGATGTGCAGCACCGCGACCGTCAGGATAAACGCGCCGAAAAACCAGTTCGCCACATAGATATGCTTGATACGACGCTTCATGATGGTGCCAAAAAACACCACCGCATAGGCCACCCAAACCACCGCAATCAATATATCAATGGGCCATTCCAGCTCGGCGTATTCTTTGCTGGATGTGATGCCCAGTGGCAAGGTAATCGCCGCCAGCACAATCACGAGGTTCCAGCCCCAGAAAGTGAACGCTGCCAGTCCGTCACTGAACAGTCGTGCGTGACAGGTGCGTTGCACGACGTAGTACGAAGTAGCGAAGAGTGCCGAACCGCCGAAGGCGAAAATGACCGCATTGGTGTGCAACGGACGCAGACGGCCGAAGGACAGCCACGGCAGATCGAAACCGAGCTGCGGCCACATCAGCTGGGCGGCAATAAAAACGCCTACCGCCATACCGACAATGGCCCATACAACCGTCATGATCGCAAACTTACGCACTACGTCATCGTTATAGGTCTGTGATTTGTCCATCCCTTTTCCCCGTGTTGATAGCCGGCTTTGCACCCCAAAGTCGACGTTATTTCACGCTATTTTTCAAGCGCGGATTGTCCCTCGCAGCTGCGCTGCCGCGTAATAGGTAGATGTGCCTACGATGTGGCCGCGTAAATCTACCTATTCGGCTTGCCAGCGTTAAATTGGTACCATATGCGAAGTTTGAATCGCATCTACTTTGAGGAAACACGAATGAGAGACAGTCACCTGAGTCGCAGACGATTTCTGCGTAATCTCGCCATTGCCGGCCCTGCCGGTTCACTGCTGATGACCAACCCGGCGCTGTCGCAGGACTTGCCGCACGTGGCGGCGGATGATCCGCAGGGAATGGCGTTGCAGTACGTCGAAGACGCGACAACGTCAAAGGCGCCTAATTACAAGGCGGGCCAGACTTGTGCAAACTGCAATTTCATTCAAGGTGCTGACGGCGATGCCTACCGTCCTTGTCAGTTGTTCCCCGGCAAGTCAGTAGCCGCCGACGGTTGGTGTATCTCATGGGTGGCCAAGCCGTCCTGAAGGTATTCGGCATCGCCGGCTTTAAAAATGCCGGCAAAACCACACTGGTTGTTGATCTGATTCGCGAGTTAAGGTCGCGGGGTTTGCGCGTTGCGACAATAAAGCACGCGCATCATGATTTTGATATTGACCAACCAGGTAAAGACAGCCATCAGCACCGCTGCGCCGGCGCCGCCGAAGTCATTGTGGTTTCGGATCGGCGCTGGGCGCAAATACGCGAGCTGGAAGGTCAGCCCGAGCCGGCGCTGAATGAATTGCTCGAACAACTGAGCGCAGTGGACGTTGTGCTGGTAGAGGGATACAAACATGGCACGCATCCGAAGCTGGAATTGCGTCGTGCAGGCATGAACAGCCCAGAGCTGGCAGGTTCGGATCCGGCCATTAAGGGCATTGTCAGTGACTACCCCATTAAAGGGGCTGCGGTTCCGGTGATGGACAGAGCGGATGTGGCAGCCATCGCCGACTTTATCCTGGTCTCTGCGTAAGCACTATTTGCGATATCCGGGCGGAGAATTTAGCTGTTCCGCCGAGCGTTAAACTCGCGCATGAATTCCGCGTTTACCATCGTGACGCCTTGAGCCTTGGCTTCTTTAATAATGCCCTTGAGCGCGACACCGATAAATGCCTTGGGTACGTCCACCAGCAACTTGCAGGCTTCTTCCTCAAAGCGCACGTCGGGATCAAGTTTATTCGCTTGATAGTAAATCGCCTGATGTTCCAGCCCCGGCGGATTGGGCACCGGCACCGCAAAAGGTTTGTTGTGTGAGGAAAAGAAAAATCGCCGGGCCGAATCGTTGTGACGGAAGCCGTATGAGATTGGCATGTTCGGAAATTCTTTTTGCTCGATCAGGCGTTTTTCAAAGCTTTCCTTAAGCAGGACATTCTTCACCTTCAGGCACCAGAAGTTCTCGGAAGCAATGGGATCCGTTTCGCGGTGCGGAGTGTAGTGAAATTCGCCATCCAGTTCGCACTCGAACACCTGAAAGGCATCGTTGATGAGCAAGGGGAATTCCGGGTCGTTCGCAAATTCATCCGATTGTGTCCGAACCATTTCGAACGGTATGTCCTGCATCTTTTCTTCGGGCTCCAGGCCCGGATATCCCAGAGCGACGATCGGCTTCAGCCAGCTTTTTTTGAACTCGACAAAATGCAGCGCGGCCTTACTGCCGCGTCTCAGGTTTGTCGATGTATTGGATCCCGCCCGCGATACCACCATCATGGAAGGCTCTTCGATCAGGTCAAAAGGAAAACACAAGGAATGCGGCCCGATAGACGTTACACCCTTCTCATTTATCGTTGTAATGAGCGCAAAAGGCATGGGAAAAAACGCCGTGGATTGGTAGAAATTGTCTTTGGGATGCAGGCGCTTGAAACGCTCCCCGCGGACGTTATGCGGGCGACGCAGGCCATCAAAAATCGCAAACAGATTAAACAGACTCACGGTGCTTACCTTCGCCAAATGCCTTCGCCAAATGGCCGACAGTTTAGTGGCCGGCGCTGTTGCAAGCCTATCGGTGCTTTCCCTTATATTTTGGGCAACACGTGCGTACCAAGCAGTTTCAGGCTGTCCATGGGGTCGTCGAACAGCCGCAAGGCGAGCTCCGTTAAACCCGTTTTTGAGAATGCCTTGATTCGCTCGACCTCGCGGTCAATCGCGCTCAGGTCGCCCCATGAGGTCATGCCATCCAGCAGCTTGGTGGCCGTTTCTTCGGGGATATTCGGGATTTCCCCATCCCGCTTCCAGAATGCCTGGAGAAAGCTGTTCCAGTTGGCAATGATTAGTTCGACTTCTTCGTCGCTGTCCACGTGCGGACGAATTTCGTGCGCGTATTTTGCGGCAATGGCTCCGCGCCATATCAATTCGTTCTTGCCTTCAATGCGCGATACTTCTTTGTCTTCTTTTACATGCCAGGCCCAGAAGTTATTCAGGCGAAAGCTATCATGCGGCCATTCACGTTTAGCAAAGCCTTTTTCAAGGTTTTCTATGGCTTGCGGCATCATGTCAACGGTGTAATCAGACAGAAAGACGCCATCTGCGAGGCGCGCGCCAGCCCGGATCATCATCGGGCCGCTGCAGCACCCATATATAAAGAATGGGTCGTTGTCCTGATCCCAGGTGTTCTGAAAAGGGCGGGTCACCTGAAATATTTCGCCGTCATACTGAAAGGTCAATTTCCCGCTGCGCGAAAAATTGAGCACTTCGATGCATTCGATCAGGCCGCGAACTTTGCGATCGGGCATGCGCGCCAGCGTTACCGGATCTTTGACAGGCCAGACCGGACCGTCTTTATGGACACGCCAGCCGATTGCGCCCAGCACGCCACCGCCACCGCTGATTGACACCATCGCCCGGCCATTGGAGTACTGGTTAAGCGTGTGCGTTGCATTGGCCATCTTCAGCGGGTGAAGTTCCCAGGGGGTGATGGCCATGATGCCCAGTTTTATTTTCGAAGTGGCCGCTGCTGCAGGCATTAGCGCCATAAAACAGTCGTAATTTTGATGATAGTTAGACGTCCAGATTGCTCTTACACCGAGCTTTTCAGCTTCGACCGCGAGTTCTGCGACTTCGGTAGGGCTGACGTTGCATTCCAGAATGATATCAATGTCCATATATGGCGTTTACCTGTCCAGCTTTATCAACGTTTTACCCACGTTATCGCCGCGCATTAGTTTGGCAAATAGCGCACCTGCAGATTCCAGCCCAACAGCGACATCTTCAAGGTAGTGTAGGCTGCCATCAGCTATCCAATGCGAAACGGTCGCCGCAAAATCTGCTTCCGCATCGCTATGGTCATAAACGACCAGACCTTTCAGTGTCAGCCGCTTAATGATCGGCAGAGCAATTGGCAGATTCACGGCCAGAGCGGGGTCGTTATATTGACTGATCAGTCCACACAACACCACGGTGCCATATTCGTTCATGACATTAATTGCATCAATGAGCATCTGGCCGCCTACGTTGTCGTGATAAATGTCGGCTCCATTGGGGAGCGCATCACGCAGTGATTCCGGATAGTCCGGTGATTTGTAGTTTACGCATGCGTTAAAACCCAATTGCTCGACGACGATGCGGCACTTTTCGTCGGATCCCGCAATACCTACCGCGGTTGCGCCTTTCTTTATCGCGATTTGGCCAACCATGGATCCTACCGGGCCGTGCGCGGCTGAAACGAGCACGGTCTGTCCAGGTTGCACCTTAGCAAGGCGATTCATGCTGGCCCATGCAGTGAGACCTGGCATCCCGAGTACACCGAGGTGGGTGCTAATTGCCACTGCCCCCGATTTGACTAATTCCGAATTGATTATTCTGGCGCCGTCGCCATTCGAGATCGAGTATTCCTGCCATCCGCCCATCGCGCGCACGAAATCGCCTTTATTAAAGCCGTCATGGCGTGAGTCTTCGACTACGCCAATTACCTCAGCTGGTGGGGTGTCACCGGTTTCATAAACGTTGCCGTTAGAAACGTGTCTGCCCGCCATTGCGGAACGTTGCCACGGGTCGAGCGCTATGTATAAGTGACGCATAAGGAACATGCCGTCTGCCGGTTCAGGCAGCAGTTCGGCTTTAACCTCAAAATCGTGTGCTTCGGGTAGTCCCTGAAGAGCATGTTTGAGTACAACCTTATTATTTATTGACGACATGGTTTATCTTTCCCGTTGGTCTGTTTAATCCTAACCGAATGATTTCACCTATTGCTCATATTGTGGTCGGCGTTGCCGACATGGGGCCAGTCAGAAAGCTTTGGCAGCATCACTTTGGCCTGGTTGAGCAGGCCAGCCGCCGCGGGCCTGACCCGGACTTGTCGCGCTGCTGGAATCTTCCGGACAACGCTATTGCGGAGCAGTTGCTGCTCCGTACGCCGGGGGCTCGCTCCGGGTGGCTGCATTTCGTGCGGTTTAACCAGCCGGGCGCGCCAGTGCGGCGGGGTGCTGCCACGACGGACCGGTGCCCTAAGAATCTCGATGTGAACTGCACAGACATGGCAGAGCGATGCAAAGCGCTGGCGGCCGACGGGTATGTGTTCAGATCGGCAATTAACGAATACGACGTCGGCGAGTTGTCGGCGCGGGAGGTGCAGTTCAGCGGGCACGACCATACGAACATTGTATTGATTGAGGTGGACAACTGGCCCATGAAGTTGTCCGCACAACATTACGGTGGCGTGTCTTCCCTGGTGGTGGTTGTGGACGACACCGCGGCTGAGGCGGATTTCTACCGTTGCCTGTTCGGTCACGAACAGCTAATGCATCATCGTATTTCGGGTAAAGCCATCGAGGACACGGTGGGTTTGCCGCCAGGTGCCGCGCTCGACATGAGATTAATGGGCAACCCCGACGAGTATTATGGCCGGGTGGAGTTAATCGCCTACGAAGGTGCGCGCGGTGCAGACCTGTTTCCCCTTGCGCGACCGCCGGCGCTGGGCACTCTGGGGTGTCGCTTTGCGGTTGATGATCCGGATGCTGTAATGCAACAAGCTGAGCTGATGGGCTACGTCGCGATCGACCATGGGGTAGTAAACAGCCTGTATGGCCGCAGCCGATTGCTGCGCATTCAATCGCCTGCCGGTTTTACGATCGAGGCGTTTACTTGTGTATGAGTGATTCAATCCGTCTGCAAGTAAGCCTGCAAGGGAGAATAATCGGCCGCGTGCAGGTACAATCCGCGCCCTCCCAACAGCATTGTTTCAGCTTCCATGTTTGAGCGTTCATGAGTAACCCTTCCCCGACTGCTGCGGCCGGTAGCAGTAAAGACAGACTTATTTTGCTTGCTGGCTTGATTACCTATGGGGTCGGGCAGACTTTGCTTATCGTGATCTTCGGGCCGATGGCACGAGAGCTGGGACTAAGCGATGTGCAGTTCGGTGCACTGATTTCTTCGTCCAATCTGGTCATCATTTTTTCCTCCCCGCGTTGGGGCCTGGCCAGCAATAACCTGGGTCGCCGAGCGGTTTTCGTGATCGGACTGCTCGGTTTCGCTGCGGGTTACGCCGGCTTTGCTTTCGGTATTCAGGGCGGGCTGTGGGGATGGCTTAGCGGGTCGCCGCTGCTGGGGCTGGCTTTTGCGACCCCACTGTTCTTGCTGCTGCTGGGAGCCCGCCTGCTCTACGGCGTGTTTGCGGGTGCCGTCCAACCCGCTGCATCGGCCTACATTGCCGATACCACGGATCGTGCGTCGCGTGCCAAGGGCATGGCGCTGGTTGCGGCCTCGGGCGGTTTGGGCAGCATACTCGGGCCGGTGGTGGGCGGCTTGCTGGCTGAAATTCATCCATTGGCGCCGTTTTACGTGGTGGCTGCTTTTGCTGTGCTTGTCGCCATCTGGGCAAAAGCACAGCTGGTGGAGCCGCAGAAACATCAGGCGCCCGATAGCGGTCCCAAGATGAAATTTACCGACCGGCGGGTATTGCCCTACTTGTATGGATGGTTCGTGATTTTCCTCGTGTTCACCGGCATACAGACGGTCACCGCCTTTTTTGTTCAGGACCGGATCGGCGTTACCGGCGAGCAGGCAATCATCCGCATTACCAGCACGGCGGTTTTCTGCATGGCTATTGTGACGGTTATCGTACAGATTGGCATTATGCAGCTGCTGAAACTGCAACCACGAACGCTATTGCGTTATTCCCTTATCTTGTTTGGCTTTTCAATCTGGATCCTGTCTCAGGCCCAGACTTTACCGTTGCTGTTTATTTCCTATGCGCTCATGGGGCTTACCGCCAGTTTCGCCATGCCAAGCCTGAGTGCTGCAGCCAGCCTGAGTGTGGAGGCGCATGAGCAGGGTGCTGCTGCCGGGTTGATAACGGCTGCGCCAGCAGTGGGAATGATATTCGGGCCGTTTTTGGCGACAGTTTTTTACCATCAGAATGCGCTATTGCCGATGTACATCGGCGGGGCGCTGATGGTGCTGAGCGGCGTTGCTTTCTGGTTTGTTAATACACCGATTGCGCCGGACAAATAAGCGCCGGCAGCTCTGGCCCCGGCATTTTGCCATTCGTGTGATCAGTCGCGGGCAATAAGCGGTGCAATCTTTATAACGCTGCCCGCAGTCAGTTTGTCAGCGTCAGCATCGGCAATCGCCCAGCAATTAGCTTTCATCAGCGGGCTTATTTTGAACGATTCCTGACCGGGCAGAATCTCGGCGATCAATTTACCCGTGTCGTCGGTACGTGCATTTGCCTTGGCAAAGAACATCAGTCCGGCTTTTTTGCGGACATCCTCGGCAAGCACTGCTGAGGCATATTGTTCGGGTTTCTGACCGCTCATGTGACGCATCGCTGGCACCACGAAAAAGCGCAGGCCGACGGCGACTGCGATAGGATTTCCAGGCAGTCCGAATACGAGTGTGCCGTTAGGCAGCCGCGCAAACAGTATGGGTTTTCCCGGGCGAATCGCTACGCGATGGAAAAGTATGTCAGCGCCTAACTGTTCGAGCGCCGTCGGCACAAAATCCATGCGTCCGGCCGATACGCCGCCGGTGGTGAGGATAATGTCGGTTTTATCCTGCAGGTCTTGTATGCGTTCGATCAGTTCGTCGGCTGAGTCGCCGGTACGGTATACCCCTGCACTGGCCGCACCTACCGAGGCGATGGCCGCTTCCAGATAGGGGCCGTTAGAATCATGAATCTTGCCCGGCTCAAGTAACTTGTCGGTATCGGCGAGTTCGTTACCCGTGGTGATGGCAGCGACGCGCGCCGGCCTGCGGACTTGAAGCTCACGCACGCCGGTGGCGGCCAGGCCCATAATCTGGTTGGCTTCTATGAGCTGTCCGGCACCCAGCAGGGCATCGCCTTTGGTGAAATCCTCCCCGGCGCGCCGCAGGTTCCGTCCGGCGTTAACTTGCTGGTGCAGTTGTATAGCGACCGGTTTGCCTGTCGGATCGCGTTTTATCTCGACCTGCTCGACCGGAATTACGCCATCGTAGCCGGCGGGTATGGGTGCGCCGGTCATGATTTCCCATGCCGTGCCGGGTTCGTCCTGAGCCCCGCCGGGGGTTTCACCGGCCATAACCATGCCGACGACTCGCATGGTAATCGGATTGTCTGGCGTCGCGCCGTTCGTGTCACCGGAGTGCACTGCAAAACCGTCCATTGCGGAATTGTCGAAGGGCGGTACCGCGCTCGGGCAGGGCAATTCTGCGGCAATGACCGTCCCCGCAGCTTCGGACAGGGCGACACTAACCACTGGCAGCGGTGCAGCTGTTGAAGCGATGATGCCGAGGGCCTGTCCGTAATTGATCATGGGTATCCTGTACGTTGATAATTATCATTACCCGGCTGGTGGGCAATCACTAATCTGACACTCTAATGAACAGCGATGCAAACAAGATGGATCAGCAGGTCAGCGCGCCCGTTAGCGTAGCGGTCATTGGCGTTGAGAATCTCGACACCACCCTGGCATTTTATTCCGAAACACTGGGGCTCGAGGTAGCGGAGACCCGCACCTGGCAGGGCGCAGATTTTGAGCAATACTGGCATCTGCCGCCCGGCTCCAGTGCACGTTGCGCTTTTCTTGGTTACGGCCCTGATCCGGTGGGTCGTATTCAGCTCATGGAGTTCGATGCGCCTCAACGAAAACGAATTCGGCAGAAAGGTATCAAACGCGCGACCGGGCTTTTCAATCTGAATATTTACACCAGCGATGTGAAGCGCGACTACGAGCAGCTTCGTGCGCAGGGTTTTGAATTCTGGAATGCGCCCAACAACATCAATTTTGGCCCCGCAGTGGGTGAGGCAACTGAACTCGCATTCGAGGGGCCTGACGGCATTGTCATCAATCTGGTCGAGTTGGTAACCCAAGATCCAAAGACCATGATCGGGCACTTGTATCACTTCGTTAATAGTTACGGCCGCACGCCAACCGGGTTTACACCCGTGGTCACGACCGCACACACGGTGTCTGATATGCAGAAAGCGCTGGCTTTCTACTACGGGCCGCTGGGCATGAAGTTGTTCTCCGATTCAATACTCGAGGGCGAGGCCAGTAATCGCGCGGTTAATCTGCCGGCTGAGTCACGCACCCACAGTGTTTTGGTTCAGGGCGGTCATGAGTACGGCAAGATTGCTCTCGCGGCGCCACTTAATTATGAGGTGCCGAGTCTGGTGCCAGATGCGGAGGCACCGAATATAGGCTACCTCGCGCAGTCATTTCAGGTAAGCGACATTGATGCGGTAGCAGGTGCGTGTGCTGCATTGGGTGCAGCCGAGTATTCGGCGCTTATTGAACTTGATTTGCCGGGCCGCGGGCGCTGCAGAACCACACTGGTTCGCAACCCCGGCAGCGGTGCGTTACAGGAATTGTTTGAGGTTATATAAGCGCGTGGGGTCTCCCGCGCGTAGTCAGGAGAATTGGCAATGAGATTGGCAGTCATACTTTGGGGTATCCCGCAGGCTATGCGCGCTTGTGCTGCGATTTTCCCCAAATTTAAAGAGCGCCTGAAAGAGCGCGACTGCATTGCGCAGTTTGCGCTAAAGGATCAGCGGGAAAAAGGGCGCTGGATCCAGTTGAAAGACGGCCGCATTTCGACCGGAGCCGGTGTGCATGCGAATCCTGATTTCACTATTTTTTTCAAGAACGCGAAGATTGCAGCGGATTTCCTGACACCACCGTTTAATCAACTTGAACGCATTCACGCGGCCAAGAACTTTATGATCACCATGGCGGGCCCGGACGATTTGATCGTCTGGTTCATGCACCTCGTTGCCAGTATGGAGTCCTACACCTGGACCAGTGGCACCGACATGGGCAACGGCGTAACGCGTTACACCAACGGTACTAACGGGGGGCCGATTTTTGTCTACGTCAAGGACGGCAAAATTCTGCGCACGACTTCGATGGACTTCGATGGCAGCGATCCCGGCTCGTTCACTATCAAGGCTCGTGGCAAAACCTTTAAGCCGCCGCGCAAAACGACACTGGCTGCTCATGGGGCCTGCCAGAAATCAATGGTTTACTCGAAAAACCGCATCCTGAAGCCGATGAAGCGCGTTGACTTCGATCCGCACGGCGACCGGAACATCCAGAACCGCGGCAAGTCCGAGTTTGTCGAAATCAGCTGGGAAGAAGCCCTCGACATCGTGTCCGGCGAGATCAAACGCTGCAAGAAAGTCGGGCCGGGCGCCATTCTGGTTGCCAACGGTTCGCATCATCAGTGGGGCAACCTCGGCCATTATCTGTCCGCCTTTAACCGCTTCTGGAATCTGATTGGTGTCAGCAAATTGATGCACAGTCCGGACAGCTGGGAAGGCTGGTTCTGGGGTGCGCAACATCATTGGGGCAACAGCATGCGGCTGGGTGCGGCCGAACCCTACGGCACCGTCGAGGATTGTCTGCAAGAGGCCGAGATGATCGTCTTCTGGTCAAGCGATCCGGATGCTACCTACGGTTTCGAGGGTACCCAGCGGCGTCGCTGGGCCAAGGAACTCGGCATCAAGATGGTGCACATTGATCCCTACCTGAACCATACAGCTGCGCATCTGGGTGGTAAATGGATTTCGCCGAAGCCGGGTACCGACACCGCTTTTGCGCAGGCGCTGACGTACATCTGGATTACCGAAGGCACCTACGACAAGGAATTCGTCGAGAAGCGCACCACCGGATTTGACGAATGGAAAGCACACGTACTCGGTGAAGACGACGGCATTCCTAAAACGCCGGAATGGCAGGAAGGCGAAACCGGCATTCCGGCGCGGGATTGCCGTGCGCTGGCGCGCGAGTGGGCCAGTAAGAAAACTTACCTCGGTGTCGGCGGCTGGGGCTGCGGAATTGGTGGCGCATGTCGCGGGCCGACGGGTGCGCAGTGGGCGCGCATGATGACCATCCTGGCGGCCATGCAGGGTATTGGTAAACCCGGTTCGAATATGGGTAACCTGCAGTTCGGCGCACCGGTGGACATGAACTTTTATTTCCCGGGTTATGCCGAGGGCAGCATGTCGGGTGATCTGGCTTACAGCGCCAACTCCACCAACAACTACCAGCGCATGCCACATATTGTGACCATGAGCTCGGTCAAGCAGGTGATCCCGCGGATGTGGTTGCCGGAAGCCATTATGGGCAAGCCCAAGCTGGGATACGTGACCGCAGTTGATTCCGTCGTCGGGCAGTTTTTCCCGATTGGTTATCCGTCGCCGGGCCATGTGCCGGTAGAAATGATTTACAAGTATGGCAGTTCGTCATTCGGCACCATGGTGGAGTCAAATCGTTGGGTGCGCATGTACCAGCATGAGAGCCTCAAGTTTGTGGTGAACCAATCGGTATGGTGGGAAGGCGAGACTAAATATGCTGATGTTATCCTGCCGGCCTGCACAGTATTCGAACGCTGGGATTTGGGTGAGTGGTATAACGTCGGCCCGGGTTATGTGCATCACATGTACTCGATGAACAACCATCGCGTCATCTCACTGCAGCACAAGTGCATTGAGCCGCTGGGCGAGTCCAAATCCGACTACGATATTTTCCTCGCGATTGCCGAGAAGCTTGATCTGGGGGCCGTGTACTCCGAGGGAGGTAACTCCGAACTCGAGTGGTGCAAACGTGCCTACGAGTCGTCGGATTGCGCCAAGGACATGTCCTGGCGGCAATTCCTGAAAAAAGGTTATTACGTCGTAAAGCCGGAGCCTGAAGGGTCCCGTGCGCCGGTTGGCTTGCGCTGGTTTTATGAGGGGCGCAAGAAAGATGTGCCTGAGCCATACCCATTGCCGTCGGACTATGTTGACAAGTATGCGGAGGGTTTACAGACGCCGTCCGGTAAGTATGAGTTTGTGCCCACGACGCTGAAGCGTTTTGATGATCCTGAGCGTCCGCCGGTTAACAAGTACATGCGGACGTTTGAAAATTCAGAAAACGAACCGGAGATAGCCGCTAAGTATCCGCTGCAATTGTTGTCACCACATTCGCGTTATCCGTTTCATCTGATGGGTGACGACGAGGGTTGTTTCCTGCGCGATATTCGCGAGCACCGCGTAAAGGTAGGCGATCATTATTACCTTACCTGCCGTATCAGCCCTGCTGATGCCGAGGCGCGCGGCATCAAGGATGACGACCTGATTCGTCTCTGGAATGATCGTGGCTCGGTGGTCTGTGCGGCACAGGTTACCGACCGGTTGCGTCCGGGTGTGATCAGTGCGCCTACCGCGTCTTCCGAGTACCGGCCTGCGGGCGAGCCGGGCAAGTCGACCGATCTGGGCGGCTGCATCAACATACTGAACACCAGTAAGCCGATTACCACCAAGAGCCATGGTATCCGGCCTAACACCACGCTTATTGAGGTCGAAAAGTGGACAGGCGTTGATACCTGGAAACCGGTCGAGTCCAGTCAGGAGGTGGCGTAATCATGGTCAGTAAATGGAACATGATTGTTGATGTTGAGCGCTGCAATAACTGCCGGGCCTGTTTTCTGGCTGTTAAAGACGAGCACACTGGCAACGATTTCCCGGGCTACGCTGCAGAACAGCCGCCCATGGGCGCTAACTGGCTGGATATTGAGCGCAAAGAGCGCGGCGGGTATCCGATTGTTGATGCGCATTTCATGCCGGTCATGTGCAACCACTGCGATGACGCCCCGTGCATGAAAGTGGCCAAAGACGGCGCTATTAAAAAGCGTGATGACGGTATTGTGATTATCGATCCCGTCAAAGCCAAAGGGCAGAAAGAGATTGTTGATGCCTGTCCTTACGGGGCTGTATCGTGGAACGAAGAACTGCAATTGCCGCAGGCTTGGATTTTCGATGCCCATCTGCTGGATTCTGGTTGGAATAAGACACGCGCCGAGCAGTGTTGTCCCACGGATGTGTTTAAGTCGGTAAAGGTGGACGACGCGCAAATGCAGAAAATGGCTGCTGAAGAAGGGTTGGAAGTATTGCAGCCTGAGCTTGGCACCAGGCCGCGCGTGTACTACAAGAACATGCACTTCTTTAATCGGTGTTTTGTGGGCGGCTCAGTCGTTGCATCGGTTAACGGCGTCGAAGAATGTGCTGCGGATGCCGAGATTGTTCTGACGAAGGATGGTAGCGAACTCGCGCGCGCAACGACCGATACCTTCGGTGAGTTTAAAATCGACAAGCTCGAGCCCAACAGCGGGTCGTATCAGCTGGAAATAACCGGCACCGCAGGAAAGTTGTCGCAAACCTTCGAGCTTGGTGCCGAGAGCCTCTATTTGGGCGAACTACGGTTGGCCTGATGCGCCTCGATAAATGGTTGTGGGCAGCGCGTTTCTTCAAGACGCGAAGCCTGGCCAAAGGTGCCATTGATGGTGGCAAAGTGCATTGCGGGGGGCAGCGTGTTAAGACTGCTAAGGAAATCGCGGTTGGCGATATGCTCACCATTCGTCAAGGGTACGAGCAAAAGGAAGTCCGTATTGTGGCGCTAAGCGATCAGCGACGTGGTGCGGCCGAAGCGGCCTTGCTCTACGAGGAAACTGATGCCAGCAAGGCGAGTCGGGAGACGCGCACGGCGCAGCGTAAGGCCGGGGCAGGAGGATTCATACCCGGCGACCACAAGCCGACTAAGAAAGAGCGTCGGCAAATGCAAAAACTCAGAGGCACCTGATGAGTCGGTGGCGAGTGACTTGTTCAGAAGTGGATCAGGCAAGCGACCAGGCAATGGTAACGCCGCCCACCAGCCATGCATACCAGGCGAAAATATAAAAGCGCTGGGTGCGCAGCAGCCAGACGAATGCTGCCAGTGCCAGCAACCCGCTGATAAGTGCGGCAATCGAGCCGAAGGTAATGTCGCTAATCAGCGCCGGATCGACGCCGCGAAGATCAGGGAGCAACAATACTCCGGCACCCGCCATGGCGATCATGCCCAGCATGAATGAAAACTCCGCAGCGGCAATTGGATTTAGCCCCAGCGCGAGGCCGGCGGCAACGGTCGAACCGCTGCGTGAGATTCCCGGGAGAATGGCAATGGCTTGTACACATCCGATCAGTAATGCGCTTTTCCAGGTGGGTTCATCGTCGCCGTGATGCCTGATCGTGTAGCGCGTGGTCCATACCACGAAGCCCGTGACAACGAGGCAGATACCCACTACCAATAACGAGTCGAATTGCGCTTCGATCCAGCTTCGCAATGTTAGCGCTACCGCCACAGCGGGCAATGTGCCGATAATCAGTTTGCCCACGTATTCCAGTGCCCGCCGGTCGCGGGACAGGGTGCCAATGGCCAGTTTTGCCACGCCGCGCCGGTAGAAAATTAAAATGGCAACCAGCGTGGCGATGTGAACCGCAACTTCGAAAACAATTCCCTGCCCGAACGTCGTGCCAAGGATTTCCTGGGCGAGCACCAGATGACCCGAACTGGATACCGGTAGAAACTCTGTCAGTCCCTGTACTATGCCCAGCAAAATTGAGTCAATAATATCTTCCATTGATTTTCCGGCAAGACATCCGATATGCGCATGGTTGTGCGCGTTCTGTCGCCCGACCGCGTGATTTCTGTCAGGCGATTTTCGTCAGGTATTCTTTCAGCGATGTTCCTGGCCGGCCCATCATTTCCTGAAACGTATTGGTTTTGACCCCAGGCGTTTCACCGCTGGCAATCTCTGCGAACAGGCGTGCTACAGCATCTGAGTGCCAATCGTTCCGATGGAAAGGGCGAATGGCTTCCTGAAAGGCATGCGGGTCGCAATCATCGTACTCAACATTCTGGCCGATAACTTCCCCGATAATTTTTGCGATGTCGTTAAAGTCCATTACCGGGTCGGGCCCGGTAATGTTGTAACACTGGCCATAATGCGGGGCAGGATTGTCGTCCGTCAGCACATGCGCTATGAACGCACCGGCGTCAGCGCAATCGGTCAGTGCAACCGTGCCATTGCCCATTGGCATGGAAAGCTTGCCGCTGGCTTTGCATGTGGCGGGTGAACTGCGAAAGTTCTGCATAAAGAAACTCGGGCGCACAAAGGTCCAGTTCATGCCCGAAGCCATAATGGCATCTTCGGCAGCAATATGCGCCAGTGGGATAGGGCTGGTGGTGCCCCGGATCGCTTCAGGCGACGAGAGCTTCAGTATCCAGGGAAGGCCGGCCTGCCTGGCGGTCTCGATAAATGACAACTCCAGGCGTTGTTGATCCTCGCCGTTCGGCAGGATCAGAACGGCCCGATCCACGCCATTGAGCGCGGCTTTTACTGATTCGGGGTCTTCCAGATCACCTTTTACAAGTTCGACGCCCTTGGCCGCCCAATCTCTGGCTTTGTCCAGATCACGGACCAGAGCCCTGAACTGCACACCTTTTTCCAGCAATGCATTGGCGGTTGCGCCGCCGTTATTGCCCGTTATACCTGTCAGCAAAATCATCAAACCATGTCCTTCGTATGCAGAATGCGGCGGAAATCAGGCGTTAGCCCAATTGCGCCAATCGGTCACGCCAATTTTAGGCCGGCTATTGTACACGCAAACCCTGCGGTGCGGTGCGGTGCGGAGCGCTGGCTGGCATGGCAACCGCGGGGTCGTTGCAGTAAAATCCTGCGCTCCCGTCATGTCTTAGCGAAGCCCGCTAAAGGATAGGGCTATCGCATGAGCGAGCCAAGCCAACAGCCATCCAGGCAGTCATCCGCAACAGCTTCACCGGCAAGGTCTGGCGCTGCCGAGCGCCGCGTCAACCTGCTGCGTGAACCGACCGAAACTGCTCCGGCGCGTTGCCTGATGTACGCAATATTTTCGGATATCGTGGCATCGCCTTTCGATGCTGATGCCGTTGTCGCGCGCGATGCGATTCAGTTAAGCGAGGTCAGGCTGCCCTACACGCTGTCCAACCCTGACGAGTACGTGAATGCGTGGCGTGAACGCGATATTGGTGCATTGAAAACAGAGTACAGCGGGCTGTTTGAAGTGGGCAGCGACGGCCCGCCGGTGCCGATACGCGAAGATTTACATCGCAACCAGCCTGCCGGCGTGCGCGAAGACATCGTGCGTTTTTACGACTATTTCGGCTACGGACTTGCCGAAAAGTTTGCCTGGGCGCCGGATCATTTGTCAGTTGAGCTCGAATTCATGCACTTTTTGGCGTACAAGGAGTCGGAGTGCGATGTTGACCATTCCGTTTCATTTCAACTTGCGCAACTTGATTTCGCCGAACGGCATCTTGTTATCTGGGTGTCGGAGTTGGCTCAGCGAATCGTGGATCGCCAGCCCGACGCGTTGTATGCGAAATTGGTAACCGCTTTGAGTGAGTTCGTCGTAAAGGATTTTGAATGGCAGCGCTCAACCATTGAGCTAACACAATAAGTCGGCAATTTCGTTGACGATGGAATAGGCGAGGATTCATGCAGCAAACAGAACAACCCGCAGTGAGTGGTGCACCGTCATGGCCAAGCCCGGTGATCGCCTGGTTCGGTGTTGCCGTTCTGGTCCTTGCGTTTGTATTTTCGATTGCCGATCGCATAATCATTGGGCTGCTGGTTGATCCGATCATGGCCGATCTCGGGCTGAGTGATACCGACATGGGCCTCATGATGGGGCTCTATTTCGCCTTGTTTTATGCCTTGATGGGCTTGCCTATCGGCAGAATGGCGGACAAGTTCAGCCGCCGCACCATTATTGGCTGCGGTATTTTTCTCTGGAGCATCATGACCGCGCTGTGCGGCCTGGCGCGATCGTTCTGGGAGCTCTTTGTTGCCCGAGTTGGTGTGGGCGTAGGCCAGGCGACCTTGTCTCCCGCCGCATACTCAATGATCGCCGACTATTTTCCGCGTGAGAAGCTGGGCCGCGCGCTGGGGGTTTACCAGTCGGGTGCATTCTTCGGGGTGGGGCTGGCGCTTATTTTCGGCGGGCTCGCCATACGGTTTGCGGCGACGGCCGACGATATCAGCCTGCCGCTGGTCGGCGTTATAGCGCCATGGCAATTGGCGTTTATTGCGGTCGGCTTGCCCGGAGTGCTGGTGGCCGCGATGATGTTTCTGGTACGGGAGCCTGTGCGGCAGGGTATTCTGCCGGCGCAGGCCGATGAAATCAGTCTGAGTCAGGCGGTGGATTTCGCCTGGTCACGCAAGCGAGTTTTTCTGGCGCATTACACCGGTTTTGCGCTGCTGGCCTTGCCGATGACAACGCTGGCGACCTGGGTGCCAACCTATTTCATCCGTGTGGTGGGTCTTACCCCGCCTGAGACCGGTTTGCAGCTCGGCCTTATCGTGCTGATTTGTTCGCCGATAGGGGTGATCAGCGGTGGGTGGCTAGCGGACACACTGTTAAAGAACGGCCGCAAAGACGCGCCGTTGCGTGTCGCGGTCATGGCTGCGGTGTTCATGATTCCGTTGAGTGCGCTGGCCACCAGTATCAGCAGCCCTTCACTGGCGCTGCTGGTTGCTGCGCCGTTTGCATTTGGCGCCAGTATTTCGATGGGTTTGGCGCCCACGGCATTGCAGCTGGTCACGCCCAATCGTTTGCGCGGGCAGATTTCTGCTGCATGGATGTTGTTTCTGAATATCATCACCGCGGGCCTTGGCCCGACGGCAGTTGGCTGGATAAATGATTCAGTGTTCGGTGATCCGATGGCTGTGGGTATGTCTATTGCGGCAGTCAATACAGTTTCCGTTATCGTCGGCGGCCTTATACTTCTTGTAACACTTAAACCTTTTCGTCTTGCTGTCGAACAGCAGGAAGCTCGTTAACACACTGGAGTTGTGCGATGAAATTTCCCCGCTATTTAGTTGCCATTATGCTTACAGGCGCATTATTTATCGGTGCTTGCAGCCACGAAGGCGGTAGTTCGATTGCCGTGGTTGATCTGGGCAAGATCGCGCGGGAGACAGGTCAGGACGAGGTCATTCGTCAGCGGGCCGAGGAGGGGCAGCAGGCATTGAATACGCAGCTGCAACAATTGGCCGCAAAGCTTGATGCCGATATCAACGCCGAACGGGAAAAGGCGGGATTGCAGCCAGGCATGGCGCCTACCCAAGACGATGCCCCCCGGTTTCAGCAAATGAACGCGGACGCCCGGCAGCAGCTCATGCAGGCGCAGCAGCAGGCGCAACAACAGGCGCAGCAGCTGCAGACCGATCTGGTGGTCGAGTTCCGTGATGCTCTCATGCCGATGGCAAGCGAGATCGCCCGTCAGCAAGGGGCGAGCGTGATTCTGTCCAAAGACGCTTACGTATTCTGGGCAGCTGAGGCGGCTGACATTTCAGATGCCGTCATCGCCGCTTGGATTGCCGAGAATGGCCCGTCCTCGGTAGCTGACCCGGCAGCTTCTGCCCCTGAGCCGGCAGAAGAGCCAGCAAATGCCGCCGAGGGTGCTGCCGACTAACAGATAGAAATTGCCTGCGCCGGCTCAGGCGCAAATTCGGTCGATTTCTTCCAGCTGCCCTGCGGTCAGCTCAACGTTGCCCGCCGCGACGTTCTGAACCAGTTGCTCGGGTTTAGTGACGCCTGCAATAACGGTTGCAACGTAAGGACGATTGGTCAGCCCGCCGACCGCGAGATCAAGGATGCTGTGTCCGATGCTTTCCGCGTAGCTGATCAGTGCTTCGACCTTGTCCAATTTATCGTCGGTCTTGAAGGCACCGCCCCACTTAGCGAGGCGTGAGCCCTCCGGATCATTTTGTCCTTTGCGATACTTGCCGGTCAGCAAACCGCTTTCCAGAGGGAAGTAGGGAATGATCGAAACGTTTGCCTTTTCTGCAACCGGAACCAGATCTTTTTCAATCCCGCGGGTCAGCAGGCTATACCAGTTTTGTGCCGATACGTACTTGCTGGTGCCTATTTTATCGGCAACATTGAGGGACTCCTGTAATTGATCGCCCGTCATGTTTGAACAGCCGATGAAACGTACTTTGCCTTGTAGCACCAGTTCCTCAAGGGCGCGCAGTGTTTCTTCGGCTGGCGTGTTTACGTCCGGGAAGTGGTACTGATAGAGATCAAGATAGTCGGTGCCCAGATCTTTCAGGCTTTTTTCCACACACTCCATGATGTAGTTGCGGGTGCCGCCACCCTCCACACTGCCGCCACGGCCCCCCGATGCCGCGCCAAACTTGGTGGTCAGAACGATATCTTTACGTCGCGCACCAAGTGCTTTGCCGACGAATTGTTCCGACGTGCCAGGAGGTGCGCCGTAAATATTCGCTGTATCGAAGAAGTTCACGCCCTGATCGAGCGCGGTGTTGATAATGGCGGTCGTGGTGTCCTGATCGCACATGGAGCCGAACATCATGCAGCCAACCCCGACGACCGATACCTCCAGGTCTGAATGACCAAGTTTCTTATATTTCATTTTTTTGAGTTTCCATGTTTGAATTTTGCTGGGTTGAAGTTTTTTGCTCAGTTGGCAGTGCGTGTCGGGTGGTCAGCAGCAGCAGCGCGCCGGCCATCAAGACCAGATTCATAATGCCCATCATCAGGAATGGCGCAGTACGGCCAATGCCGTCAAAAAGCTGGCCGCCCAAGGCCGTCGTCACCAGTATACCCAGACCGCCGAGCAGGCCGAAAACACCGACGATGGACCCACGGTATTGTCCCCGTGCTTCCTGACCGAGCAACGCTCCGACCGAGACTATTACGCTGGTTTCGCCCATCCCGAGGATCAGGCCCGCACACAGAGTTGATGAACTGAGCGGATCTGTAAACAGTACCTTGAATACATCGCCGGGAGAATTGATCGGGCCGAATGGGTCGCCGACCATGCTCATCATGATGTAGCCACTGCCGGCAATGGCGAGACCCAGCGCCACGGCCTGCAAACGGGTGAGCCAGTCAGAAATGAAACCCATGGCGGGCGCCCACAGCAGTGCACATAACTGGATGATGCCAAACATCGGCCCGGCGATTGCCAGTGCGGCACCCGTCGACATGCCCCTGTCCAGACCTTCCTGCACCAGCCAGAGGGAAAAGAACGTGCCGATTACCGCAAAATCACCCCGGCCGATAAAGGCACCGCCGTAAGCGATTGCCAGGCGCGGGTTTTTTATCCCGATCTTGATACCCTCGAAAAACTGCTTGACGACGGGTTCTTTGGATTTTTCGCGGTTCCCGCCGCGAAACAGCCACTTGTAGAGCACAACGCTCACAACCAGACTAAGTGCCGCGACAGTCCAGAATGAATATTGCCCTGCCTCGAGAGTGTTCGCACCATTACCCTGATAAAACACGGGTAACTTCGACAACAGAAATGACATCGCCAATATGCCAAGCCCGTTGAACACGCTTGTGGCTCCCAGCCAGCGCCCCCGCGAGCGCTCCTGAATATAATCCACAATGCAGGCGCTTAGCATGACAGCGACACCGGCCACGCCAACGGCGAATAACGCGCGTGCCGCATACAGTTGAGCCACCGAGGCCATCAGCGGGTAGATTGCATAAGCCACCGCGACAATAATGAAGCCAACTGCATATACAGGTGGCCGTCCGAATTTGTCCGACGTGGCCCCGACAAAACCGGCAAAGGCAATAAAAATTATTTCCTGAAAGGCGTGCAGGTTGCCGGTCAGCGCGCCTTGTTCGTTCTCGGGGATTTTTAGCAGTTCATTCAACACATAGGGCTGCATAAAGCTCATAAAGCTGACCATGGCCATGGTGCCAAATGCGGCAAAGAACATGGTGCTAAGGTTGATCCCGGTTACGCCAGGCGTAAACCACAGCGGCCCCAGCCGGAGCGTTTTCTCGTCATTCATGGGTTTTTCTCGTCATTCATGGGTCGATGGTTATTCCGTTTTGATTCGGTTAAGGGCTTCCTGAGTCGCTGCTGAAACCGGTGCCGCCATTGAGCCGGCAACGGCGTCTATAAGGTTATTCACAAACAGCGCCGCGTTCACGTCAAAGGTGTTGCCCGCCGATTGGCGCAACTTCTCACGATCTGCCAGCGAATGGATTATTTGCTCAAAGGCCAGGCCGAAACGCTGTCCTACCAATGGTTCAGGAACATCGTCGTCGAGTGCCTGATGCAGTAATCCGATCGTATCGGCCAGTCCGCCACTGTGTTCCTGCTGCCACAGTTCTATCAGATCAAGTTGCGGATGGCCCATGGCCTGAGCCATGAAGCGAATGTAGTTACCGCCGCTGTCGTCCGCATCAATTTCCGCAACGATGGGCTGCACAATGGCCTCCACCAGCGCCCGTACATCCTGTTCCCGTCCGTCAGCCTTTACTTGCTGCAATTGCGCAATGCGACGCCGGTTTACGCTCTCCATGCGGTGCTGATAGATGGAAAGAATCAGCGCACTTTTGGATCCGAAATGGTAATGGGCAGCCGATGAGTTCTTCTGGCCCGCTGCGACATTGATTTGTCGTAGCGATACGCCGTCGATACCTGCTTCAGCAAACAGCTTTTCGGCCGCCAGAATAAGCTGGCGACGCGTGGTTTCGCGACTGGCACTCTGTTTCGCCGATGCGCTCGCCATGCCTGACTTAACTCAGTTCCGATGGTGGCCGGAATACGCGGGCAAAGTACTCAGCCAGATCGGTGCTGATTTCTTCGGTCGTGTCATTGCCAATACCCGCCAGGTTTTGTGCCAGCTGCTTTTTGATGTCCAGCTGCATCTGACGGGCTATCTGGATACGCTGCGCCTGCGGTGAGCCGGCGCCGTGCATAGACTCGGTCAGGTAGCCAACGGCGTTGCGCCCCATGGTCATGTTCTCGATCAGCCGAAGAATGCGCATGCGGTTTTCGGTAGATACGTCGTCACGGCCTTGCAGATATTTCTTAATCATGGGGCCGATTTCGGGGTGGTTATAGTCCTGTTCCGACGGCAGCGTAACCATCAAACCGCCAGCAAGATCCTGAGCAAGCCGGCCGATCTCATAAGGCATGCGGGTGACGTGGTGCTTGCACACGTTGGCTATCATGTCATCGTTGATGTAATTGCCGGATGCGGTTTTAGTGGCCTGATAGCTGCTGGCAATGCCAGTGCTGTAGATGGTTTCGTTGAGGTGAGTCATCTCAACCAGTTTGTCTTTAATATGTGATGCTTTGTCCGCGCCGTTGTATTCGGCAATCGTCGCGGCCGCGCCAATCAGCACGTCGCCCACGCCGGATTTACATACATAGCTGCGGCGGTGATAGCAGGTGAAGCGTTCGACCAGCATGGCAGCAAATTCATGCTCGCCATTCATGAATATGTATTCATTCGGAATAAATACATTGTCGAGCACAATCATGGCTTCCTGACCCGCAAACTGCTGGTTGCCTGCATCCAGACCGTTGCCTTCCATGCTGCGCGTATCGCACGATTGACGGCCGTAAATGTAGGTTATGCCTGGCGCATCGACCGGAAATGCGCCGACGATCGCGTAGTCCTTATCGGCCTCGCCCAGCCGTATGGTTGGCATGATCACAATCCAGTGCGAATTTACGCAGCCCGTCTGGTGTGCTTTTGCGCCGCTGACGTAAACACCATCCTCGGTGCGTTTAGTCACCCGCACATACAAGTCAGGGTCGCTTTGCTGGTGCGGCGCTTTACTGCGGTCGCCTTTAACGTCGGTCATTGCGCCGCCTATCACGTGTCCGGCCGACTGGCTCATCGCGACAAAGTTGTTGAAGCGTTCGTGGTAATGGCCGCCATGGGCGGCATCGATTTCGCAGGTGACGGAGTGCAGGGCGTTAAATGCATCCATCCCCACGCAGCGCTGAAAACAGGTACCCGTCAGTTGTCCCAGGCGGCGCTGCATTTTATTTTGCAGCACCAGGTCTTCCGGACTCTGGGCGATGTGCAGGAACCGGTTCACGCGCCCGCCGGTATAGGGCGATAGGGCCGTGGCCAGTTCCGGATTGCTCTGCGCCAGATCGTAGGTCTTGGCGACGGCATTGATGGAAGGGCGGATGATCGGGTGATCAACCGGTTCAGCGACACGCTCGCCGAACAGGTAAACAGCCAGGTTACGGCCACGAAGGCTGTCGATGTATTCGGCGCCGGTGCGGATCATTACCGGTGTTGTTGCGGAGGGGGCCTGATCGGGCATATCGGGTTGCTTCTGCCTGGTGGGTTATTACGGTGCAGTGGGTGCACGATTTGATTCACGTGATTTAATCGCGATTCTAGCACGCGCGACCCCCCGGATTGGCCATAACGGCTGTTAGCAGGCAGCAGGCCGTCCGGCATGCGGTTTCATTTGCCGCTGCCGGGTAGAAGGCTGCCCAAGAAAAAAGCCCCGATCATGGTGGATCGGGGCTTTATGCATGCAGGCAAAGATTTTCTCTATGCCGAGGGGACCTAGTCGCCGAAGCGGTAGACGAGTTCGATACCGTAGGCGCGGCCAAAGGCGGGGGAAACTGAGTTCATTTCCGGCCCTGTTCCGGGCGTGAAATTGTTAACACCCCAATAGGGTGGTGCGCCTACTGCAGGGATACCTACCGGTCCGCCCGCGTTACTGAGCTCAAACCCGTTCGCCCATGTGGGGCCCGTGATTACCGGGAAACCAAAAATACCTGTCGGTGTAGTGTCGTCCAGAATGTTGTTGACGTAGGCCGTAATGGTCCAGTCTGCAGATTCCAGTCCCAGTCTGCCGTTCCAGCGTTTACGGTTTTGGAATTTCGTAAAATTGTTTGATTCAGTATAGCGGTCGGTTTCCAGCACAAAGTCCGTGCGTGCAAACCATTCGAGTGTTTCGGGGCCGTCCAGCAAGTTCAGTGTAACTTCATTGCCGTAGTTCAGCCCGAAAATGAACGAATGCTTTGGTGATCCAGGCAGACGCAGCCCTTTGGAGTTGTTTACCGAATCGTCGTAAATAAGTTCGCCGTTTTCGTCACGCTGGGGCAGCCCGTTTGGCGCTAATAACAGGCCCACGCCGGTAAATTGCGCCAGTCGTTCGCTGTTGTATTCGCCTGAACGTGCCGTTCGCCAGACCCCAGGAGAATTGGCCGGTAAGGTTTTCTGTGAAAATAAGAAGCTGCTTTCCAGCTCGGCTCCCCAAATTTTACTTTTACCTGAGTTAACGTTGATTTGCGTAGGAACTCCGCCTATTGGCACATTCTGGGTAACCGCCTGATTTTCCCAGTTGATGTAATAAACGGATAGGTTTGTTGTCAGACGACGATCCATACAGCTTTTTTTCGTGCCAACTTCGTATGTCCATGCTTTTTCCGGTTTGATAACAGTGCGCCCATTGTCGGGTTTGTTGAATTCGTCAATGGAAGCGCACGGGTCTGCCGTAGTGCGGAAATAGGCCAGCACAAATTCGGCGGGTTTGTCACCCTTGGCAGCAAGTGCGTAATATGTGGCCGTCTCTTCCGGCTGATAGGTCAGCGTAAAGCGCGGAGACAAAGCCTTAACAGTGCTTTCACCCCTGTTCGTCAATCCAAAGTTTGGGCTGGTAATGTCTCCACATGCTACGCCTGCATCAATATCGCGATCTTCTTTAGCCCAACGTGCTTCAGTTGCAAAGATCAATTCATCATTGATGTCGTATTCCAGCGATCCGAATACTGCGTAATTCTTGATGTTCTGCGCCAACGGCTTGGCTGTGAACTGCGCCTGTCCCGGGCCGGGGAAACGGCGCTGGAAACTCTCGCGATCCTGTTCAAAATAGTTAACACCAAACATGCCTCTTAATGGGCCATCCACAGGACTTTCTACCCGGGATTCGAAGCTGTAATCTTCCCACTTGGCTTTCTCCATCATGTGAAACAAACCAGTATTCAGAATGGGTCGGCGCTCGGTACGATCCAGATCATAAACCTGATCGAAGTCATCGATGTTATAGGCAACTCGCGACAGCCAGGTCCAGTCTCCATAATCCTGTTCCCATTGTGTCAGCAGGCGCGTCGTGCTCCGTCGCGTTCCGGGTTGCGCGGGCGCTGCTATGCAGTCGGGTCCGGAACCACCAAGGCAAGTCGGGTTAAACGCCGGATTAACCAGCGACTGGGCATAGTTAATACCGTCATAGAAGTCCGGCAGGTTGTACCTCGCCTCGCGTCGCGCACCCTCCATCGGCAGGGTATAGGCGATGCCGGGCGTAAAACCGGGAACCGGCGGAAACAAAAAGCCCGGCTCATAAATTTCTGCCCCATTTGAGCCAACATTGAAAGACGGGTTGCTCGGGTTGAACGGGTTGGCGGCAAAGTAGCTGACACGGTCTGGATCGAGCGTGCCGCAGAATGCGCCCGCTGAGGTCGTGAACCAGACTTCATCTGAGTTATCCTCCGTACCCGGATTGCCGATGGTTGGCAGGTAACAGTTCAGTTCACCGGTTTCCTGTATGAGCTGTACATAATGATCGTCATTACCCTTGGTGAAGCTGGCCTTGAAGGTGACTTCGGTTTCGTCGGTGGGTGTCCACAAGAATTTCAGTGCCACGTCCTTGGTATCGGTGCCGCCAAGATGCGAGTTGTCACCGCGGGTGGGGGCTGTTAGTGGCGCTGCCAGATGTATGGGCGCCTGACCCAGTTTGAGGCTGTTACGATATTCGCCACCGTAAGTATCCCAGGAGGCCGACGCAAAATAGTAGAGGGTGTCCTGAATTGCGGGGCCGCTGGCCCAGCCGCTCACGGTTGCTGAATCAAAACTACCAACGCTGGATTTGACCTGACCGGTGAATTCATTGGTCGGTTTGCGCGTTACGTAGTTGACGGCACCGGCAAAGGTGGCCCGACCGAACTGCGCCGACTGCGGGCCACGCAGAATTTCTACCCGTTCAATTGGGCCCAGAGTCAGGGTCTGAATACTTCCCGACACAAAGGCACCGTCAATAAAGTATGACGCGTTTGGTGCGGCACCGGTGGAAGGCGCAGACTGACCGCGGATCGTCGGGCGGTCCAGCCGGCGGCCTACCTGTCTTTCGGTGTTGAAGTTGGGCGTCAGTAGCGCGACGTCTTCGTTGTCGAAGGCGCCGACTTCTTCAAGCTTTTCGGACGTGAATGCGGTAATGGACAGCGGTACATCCTGCAGGGACTCTTCGCGTTTACGCGCCGTAACGACGATTTCGTCTGCCGAAAGCTTTGACTTGGCTTTCTTGGGCGCATCCTCGGTCACCGTATCCTCATCCGCACCCATGGCATTCGTGAGGGTTAGAACGAGAGTGAAGGTCGCGAGCAGCGCGAACCGGTTAAGTTCCTTAAGCACGATATTTCCCCCGTTTGGCTTGTAATGCGACGGCCAAACAACTTAATTGGTTATGGTGTAAACAGGCTGAATCATACAGATACCAAGCCGTTGCGCATACTAGCTATTCGCCAGTGGGGGGACAATATTCCGAATAAAAGCTTTAGAAACAGCTGGTTGCAGGTTCGGCCGGCTAGCTGACCTTGGAAAGCTTGCGCTCGCCTCGATTGGCGACCAGTGGAATCGACTCGATTACCCAGTTTTTAGACGTACGCCGCGCCGGTGACGGGATCGCAAACGCAGTGTCTTTGCCATTGCGGCGGTTGACCTCTTCGAGGTCAATTCGCCAGCCGGCATTGTCAAATTTTTCAAGCCATTCCCGGTAAGCAACGATGGCTTTGTCAGCCGGCATCAGCACTTCCTTGGTGTTGCTGATGGGAGTTTGGGTTGGATAAACATGACCCATGATGTCTATATCCTGCTTTGCAATCTCTTTGTTGCGCGCGTGAATAGGCCCGTCGTGCTTAGGGTCCAGCATAAAGTTGCGCATGTTCAGGAAGAAGATGCGGGTGCGCGTTTCATCAACCGGTTGTTCAAAGAAGTACTGACGGAAGCCCATTTCCGGTGAGGGGTTAATGTACGTTGCCACAGTGTTCGGGCCGTAGGTTCCGCTGCCCGCCCAAAGGTCGCCCGCTTCGGTGCGTGTGTCGCCCCAGTTCTCTTTCTTCAGCGGGGGTGCTTCGAAGCGATGCATGAACCACATGCCCCAGCCTTGCATATGGTCTTCTACATCGTAGTCGCGCACGTGGTAAGTGTCGCGATTCATGGCGGTAAAGCCGTGGGTGGGATGCACAAACTCGTTATGCGCCGGGTCAAGGGCGTTTTCAATGGAACGTTCGTAGTAGTAGTCGATGTCCAGAACCAGCACGCTATTGGCGCGCCATTTAGGATCGTCGTATTCTTCGACGTTCAGCAGAGGCGGGCGCTCTTCTTCGGGCAGATCGCCCAGAAAAGCAAAAACTATGCCGTATCTTTCCTCGGTCGGATACGCATCGACTTTTGCACGCGCCGGCGGTTTGGTGCCGTAGCCGATGGAGGGAATGTTTTTGCACTCGCCATCTGCGCCAAATTCCCAACCGTGGTAAGGGCATACGACGCAGTTATTTACCAGTCGCGGCACTGCCGGGCCGGCCGACCATGCGCCGCCCAGTGAGCCGCCGCGATGTACGCAGGTATCGCTCAGCACCGCTGCGGTGCCATCCTCACTGCGAAAGGCCACCAGGTTGACGCCCAGCACCTTGACCTTCTCGGGCTTGTCCATTGAGAGGTCTTCGCTGCGGATGATCGGATACCAGAAATTGATGTACATGCTTTTCTCCTCAGTGCGCGCACGAGGTTCACGCGGCGCAAGTTTGAGGGCTGATATTCCGGATGCAGCTGTTCGGGGTCTATGCGTAGAGATACTTATTCGTAGCGCAGCGCTTCGATTGGATCGAGTCCAGCTGCCTTGCGGGCCGGCAGCAGCCCGAAAATCAGGCCGACTCCGGCACTGAACCCGAATGCCAGCAGGATGGCTGAAACAGACAATGGCGTGGACCATCCTGCCAGGGATGCCATCAACATCGCGGCGCTTGCGCCCAGGGCAATGCCGATCGCACCGCCGACCAGGCAAAGCGCCATCGCTTCAATCAGAAATTGCAGCAGAATGTTTGTGCGTGTCGCGCCTAGCGCCTTGCGGATGCCGATCTCACGGGTTCTTTCCGTGACAGTTACCAGCATGATGTTCATGATGCCGATACCGCCAACTATCAGGCTTATTCCCGCAATGCCGGCCAACAGGTAGGAGAATATTTCCGCCGCTTCCTGCTGCATGGACAAAAATTGTTTGCTGTCGCTCAGGGTGAAGTCATTTTTACCGCCGGGAATGATCTGATGCTCCCGGCGCATGACGCGTTCTATATCAATAATTGCGACGTCCATGGGCACGTCGGGACTGATTTGCACGCCAATGGAGTTAAGGTCTTTATTGCCGGTCAGCCGGGCTTGCGCGGTATTGAGCGGAACCCAGACGTATTCGTCCCGGTTGCCGAACCCGATCGTGCCCTTGGGCTCAAATATGCCAATGATCTTGAACGACGTGCCCTTGATAAGCAGGTCCTGGCCGATGATCATTTCCGGTGCTGTTTCTAGTGAGCCGGGGAGGTCGCCGCCAATGACCGCAACACGTTCCTTGGCCTGATTTTCCGCCCTGGTGAACATGCGGCCATACATCAATTCATATTTTTGCACGCTATCGTAATTGGGGGTCGTGCCCACTACCGTAACAGTGCGGTTCTTGTTGCCCATCTTGATGGGAATTTGTCCTGAAGTCTCGGGGACGACGGCGGTAGCCGCTTCTACATCGCGCTCAATAGCAGCAGCATCGTCCAGGTTGAGCTTGATGTCACCCTTTTCCACTCCGCGAAACAAGTGTGAACCCGAGCGCACCGACAGGATATTGCCGCCCAGGTTTTCCAGTTGCTCGTTAACAGCCCTTTGCGCGCCAGTACCCAATGCGACCATGGCTATCACTGCGGCAACACCGATGATGATGCCCAGCATGGTTAGTACCGCGCGAAAAAAATTCGCCCGGATAGACTGCAGTGCGACGATGATCATTTCCCAGCCGAGCATTTTCGTTCTCTCACAAAGTTAATGCGCCGTTAATGCGACAAATCAGTTGCCGGATCTCATGCCAGGCATCCCGATAGCGCCGCCCATCCATTTCTTGAAACGGTCTTGCGACATGATCAGATCCGAACTGGGTAGCAACAGGATTTGATCGCCGTCGGTTACTCCGGACACCACTTCACTGTAATCAAGGTCGGTCAAACCCGCGACTATATTTTTCGCCACCGGTTCGCCATCTTGCAGCACGAACAGCCAGTATGTACCACCAAACTGATAGCCCTGACCGGTCGGTCCCTGCGTTGCTGGCGGCCTTCCGGTGCGCGTGCCGGAAGGACGTCTAGCACCCTCCGGTCGAGCAGCACCCTCCGGTCGAGCAGCACCCTCCGGTCGAGCAGCACCCTCCGGTCGGGTAGTTGTGGGCCGCCCGCCAGCCTGGTTTTCGGCCGCGGCACCGTCACCGCCTCTGCCAGCAGCTTCACTCGCGCCGGAAACCATGTCGGGCACATCCATGCCACTGCTGCGCAATTGTTCCCGAATGACGCTTTCATCCATGTCCATGAACATCGCTGCGGCGCTAATATCGCGTGGTGTTCGCAGCGCGATTGTCGGAACGGCGGCGACCCCGTAGCGACTGGCGATATCCACGTGAACCTCGGCGTTCATGCCGGGTTTCAGCAGACGGCTTTCGTTATCAATAGTGATAATAACGGCAAACAGCGTGACGGCTTCCTCATCCTCAGCTTTGGGTTCAACTTTCAGCACGGTACCTGCAAAAGGTTGGTTGGGATAGGCAGCGACGGTCACTCTCGCAGCCTGACCCGGCAGGATTTTGCCGATATCGGTTTCATCAACCAGCGCGCGCACCTGCACGGAGCGCAGATCCGCCATGGTTAATAGCACCGTGCCGCCGCCAACGTCCTGGGTGGGGGACGAAATAACCTGGCCGACTTCCACGGTACGGGAAATGACGGTGCCCTTGATGGGGGCCCGTACTTCGGTGTCGTCGAGCGCAATGCGTGCATTTTCTACGGCAACTTCAGAACGTACAACTTCAGCCTTGGCGTTTGCATATTCGAGAATGCTTTGTTCGAAATCGACTTCGTTCAGGGTGCGTGACTTGAACAATGACTCTGCGCGGTCGCGCTGGGTCTTTGCAATATCGCGTCGTGCCCTGGCAGCTTCGAGTTCAGCAACTGCCTGTGAAAGCGCGTTTCGCGGTGTGCGTTTGTCGATTTGTACCAGCAGGTCGTCGGCGTTGACCACGCTGCCGGTTTCTGCGGCCATCTCCAGAACTTCACCGGATGCCTTGGATTTCAACTCCACTGTGGTTACCGGTTCAATAATTCCTGCCGCCTGCACCGCGACAACAATGTCGCGGGTGACCACATCGGCAACGTTCCAGGTGCGTTCGGTGCTTTCCTGGGCGCAACCCCCGATCACGGCCATGATTATCAGAATAATACTTGCTTTAGCTTTCACTGCACTGCTTCCCGAGATAGGTTGGACTTGCCCGTGTCGATAGCGATCTGGCCATCGAGCAAGTGTATTTGTCGTTGCGCATGTTCCGCGATATCAGCTTCATGCGTTACCAAAATAATAGTCTGGCCCGCCGCGTGAAGCTGATCGAACAGCGCCATGATTTCGTGGCCGGTTTTGGAGTCGAGATTACCGGTCGGTTCATCTGCCAGCAGTATGCTCGGTTCGGTAACCAGAGCACGGGCGACCGCAACACGCTGCCTCTGTCCTCCCGACATTTCGCCGGGTTTGTGATATGCGCGTTCCGTAAGGCCGACCTGCTGCAAGGCCTTTTCCGCACGTGCAAGTCGCTCAGCTCTTTTCAGCCCGGTATATATAAGTGGCAGCTCTACATTATGCAGGGCGGTGGCGCGTGCCAGCAGGTTAAACGTTTGAAAGACGAAACCGATCTCACGGTTGCGGATACGGGCAAGCTGGGTATCGGACATACCGGCTGTCTCCGTGCCGTTCAGCGCGTAGCTGCCGCCGCTGGGGCTGTCGAGACAGCCAATCATGTTCATTAGAGTGGTTTTCCCCGAACCGGAAGGGCCCATTATCGCCACATATTCATTCGGGTAGATATCAAGATCCACACTGCGCAGGGCTTCAATAGTGGTGTCACCCATCTGGTATCTGCGGCTGAGGTCGCGGATTCGAATAAGCGACGGATTTTGCTTTGCTGTGTTCATTAGCTTGTTATTTTCTCACCGATCAGGCCTGCGATTTGTAGCAATTTGTATCAGGTCGGAATATGTACAGTTCATAGCGGCAGGAGGCCGCACGAAACGGCCAGTTCCGTATCTCTAGCCGCTGATACCGCGGCTGTTAAGCCATTGCGACACGCGCAGCAGCCGGCTGGATAGATGGGCTTTACGCCAATTCCCGGCTGCAAATTTGTTGGCTTCGGCAAAGGTGGGGTAGATATGCACCGTGCCGAGAATTTTGCTCAGGCCCAGACCATTGCGCATCGCCAGCGCGTATTCGCTCATGATGTCGGCAGCGTGCGGCCCGACTATGGTTACTCCCAGTATCTTGTCGTTGCCCGGGGGTGTCAGCACGCGCACAAAACCTTTGGCATCGCCCTCAGCGATGGCACGGTCCAGGTCATCGATGCCGTACTCGGTAAGTTCGTAATCAATGTTCTGAGCCCTAGCCTGTTGTTCGTTGATGCCCAAACTAGCCACTTCGGGATCGCAGAAAACCGCGCGCGGAATTACTGCGTAGTCGACGCGGAATTTCCACCACCGTCCGAACAGGGCATTCATAGCGGCGTACCATGCCTGATGTGCGGCTGCATGTGTTAGTTGCCACGGCCCGGCTACGTCGCCGCACGCATATATGTTCGGGTAAACAGTTTGCAACGATTCGTTTACTGCGATCGTGCCATTACTGTTTATTGCGATTCCCAGCTGTTCCAGATTGAGGCCCGCAGTATTGCCCCGTCGTCCGGCCGCGATCAGCACTTCGTCGAACGCTATGCTTACCTCGCCCGCAGGCGTTTCGCAGACCGCAACCTTATCGCCGGCAATTTTTTCAAAACGAACGATTTTGATGCCAGTCAGAACACGAATCCCATCGTCGGCAAACGCGCGTTCGAGTTCCTCCGATACGGCCGCGTCTTCCGCTGCAAGCAGTCGTGGCAACATTTCGGCCACGGTAACTTGTGAGCCCAGGCGCGAGAAGGCCTGCGACAATTCGCAGCCAATGGCGCCGCCGCCCATCACCAGTAAGCGGGGCGGCAGGGTTTTCAGCGCCCATAAATTGTCCGATGTCAGATAGTTGACTTGGTCAATGCCTGGAATGGGCGGCACCGCCGGACTTCCGCCCGAAGCAATGACAATGCTTCGGGCTGTAATCACACGTTTCTCCCCGCCAAGATCCACTTCCACTGCCCAGGGTGAAAGGAGCCTAGCGCTGCCCGCAACGCAATCGACACCCAGTTTTGTGTAGCGCTCAACTGAATCGTGCGGTTCGATTGTGCGGATTATCCGCTCCACACGTTGCATAACCGCCCCAAAGTCCGTTTCGGCCCCCTGTGTATGCAGGCCAAATTCGGCTGCACGGTTTATGTACGATGCAATGCGCGAAGAGCGGATTAAAGTTTTGCTGGGTATGCAGCCAGTGTTGAGGCAATCCCCGCCCATTTTTTCCCGCTCGACCAGTATCACTTTGGCTTTTGCGGCGGCGGCGATATAAGCCGTAACCAGACCCGCCGAACCTGCGCCTATAACGACCAGATTAGCGTCGAACTTTTTGGGCTTGGGATATGGGCGGTATAGCCGTGCTGCCTGATAACGGCTCACCAAAAAGCGCATGAGCAGCGGAAACAGACCCACCAGAATAAAAGAGCCCAGCAGGGCAGGCGATAAGATGCCGCGCAGCGATTCGACCTGACTTAACTGGGTGCCGGCATTCACGTACACCAGCGTGGCCGGTAGCATGCCGATTTGACTGACGATGTAATAGGTGAGCGTCTTGATGCGGGTTAGGCCCATCACCATGTTTATTGCGAAAAACGGCAGGACCGGTACCAGACGCAGCGTGAACAAATAGAACGCGCCGTCTTTTTCTATTCCTTTATTAACGCGAACTGCGAAGCCTTTGAAGCGTTGTTCTACGTAATCTCTGAGCAGGTAGCGTGACAACAAAAAGGCGAGGGTTGCTCCGCAGGAGCTCGCAAACGAGACGACAACACTCCCTTGGAACAATCCGAACAGCGCGCCACCGATCAGAGTCATGACCGCTGCGCCGGGAATGTTCACTGCGGTTACCAGCACATAAACTAAGAAATACGCTGCCAGCGCCAATGCCGGTCGGCTGGAAACCCAGGCATCTATTTCTGCCTGACGAGCCTTGAAATTTTCCAGCGTAATAAAGCTGTGCAGGTCTAGCCAGACGCCTATTGCTATCAAAACGGCGATCAGTGCCAGCCACAACAGCCTGCTTTTGGTCATGGGAGCAGTTTCGCGGCGATGAAAATCGCGTTCAGGCGCCGGACGCGATATCTAGTTGCGCCGCTTCACCATCGGTTTCAACCAGCGGTATGGCGTCCAGTACCCAGCCCTTGTGCTCGCGGCGCGCTGGCGATGGTATGGCATAAGCTACTTTCTTCTCGTTGCGCCTGACGGTTTCCGTGTCGATGCGCCAGCCTCTGGCCTCCCACTCCCTGAGCCGCTCCCTGTATTTGCCTATGCACAAGTCGGCGGGCATGAACATTTCCTTGTCGTTGGTTTCCGGCGTTTCCACCGGCTGCAGTTGCAGTAATACATCGCGGTCCTGAACAATTGTGTACATGTTGCGATCCATCATGCGCTGGTCATGTTCCGGCTCGATAAGAAAGTTGCGTTCGTTGATCAGAAAAATTCTCACATTGTGCTCGTCCACCGGGCACTCGAAAGCATACTGATGGATATGCATATGTTCGCTGGGGTGGATAAAAGTCCACAGGCTTGCCGCGCCTTCGTGTCCTGTTCCGGCCCACATCTTGGCGACCACATCTCGACCGGAGGCCTCCCGCATTTTTTCCTCCGGTAACGGAGGGGCCTCGAGCCATCCGCCGAAGCCGGTGCCCCATTCCGTCGATTCAGGTATCACTTCGGGAGTGAAGTAGTCTTCGCGCTGACCTTTAAAGCCGTGTGTATCATGCACAAACTCATTGTGTGCCGGGTCAATACCGTTTTCCATTGAGCGCTGGAAACTGAAATTGAATTCGAATGCCTGGGTGGTGTGCCTCCATCCTTCCTGCCCCCATTCTTTAATCTCCATGATCGGTGGGCGCTGGTCCTCCGGTAGGTCGCCCAGAAAGCAAAATACCAGTCCGTAGCGTTCTTCCACGGGATAGGCATCGATGCGGGTGCGTCCTGGAATATTAGGGTTCGGCCCCAGCGACGGGATTGCAACACAATTGCCGTTGCCGTCAAATCGCCAGCCGTGATAAGGGCATTGTATGCAGTCGTCTTTAACGACACCGAGCCCCAGCGAACCGCCGCGGTGGGTGCACGTGTTGCTCAAACAGTGTGCTACGCCGTCGGAGTCGCGCCATAACACGAAGTCCTGACCCAGCATCCGCAACTTAAGCGGTTGTTCCGTGATGTGGGTGGATTGCTCGGCGGGGTACCAAAAGTTGATATACATGACTCGGCCTCAGCACAGCAGTGTGCAATCGCGACAATTAGAGTTAGATTCTGCATCAATTGGCGGCTAGGATAAACGTCAAATGGGGGATAAATTGAATGAGTTGGTCTGAATTCGGCAAGCGTTTCGCGCGAAAAACAGGGGCGCGCGAGCTCATGGAAGATCTGGGCGATGCGCTGGCCAGCGACCGTGATATCTGCATGTTGGGTGGCGGCAATCCCGCGCATATTCCTGAAATTGAGGCGCTGTTTACTGCTGAGATCGAGCGCATCCTCGGTGATGAGCGCGAATACCGACGCATGTTCGCCAACTATCCTTCGCCGGCCGGCGAGGAACGTTTTCGGTCAGCGCTCGCCGACTTATTTAGTCGCGAATACGGCTGGAATGTCTCAGCAAAGAATATTGCCCTGACGAGCGGAAGCCAGGCCGGCTTTTTTATCCTGTTTAATTTGCTTGCCGGCCAGCATCCCGACGGGACGTTCAAAAAAATTCTGTTACCGGTAACGCCTGAATACATCGGTTATCAGAATCTGGGCTTGAAAGAGGGTATGTTGAGCGCGCTGAAACCCAGTATTCAGGAACTCGGGGATCATCTTTTTAAATATCGTCTCGATGTCGAGAATTTGCAGATAGGCGATGATATTGCGGCCCTGTGTGTTTCGCGGCCGACCAATCCCACGGGAAATGTGCTGACCGACGCGGAGATGCGGCAGCTTATGCGGGCGGCGCAAGAAGCCAACGTGCCGTTTATTGTCGACAATGCCTATGGCATGCCGTTTCCGCGTATCCTTTTTACCGAAGCACAACCGTTCTGGAATGAGAACGTAATTATGTGTATGAGCATGTCGAAGCTGGGGCTTCCGGGCATACGCACCGGCGTTATTGTTGCAAACGAAGCCACGATTGATGCTATCAGCAGTGTAAATTCGGTGCTTAGCCTTTCGGTGCCTAGCGTAGGCGCAGTATTGCTCCATGACCTTGTCGCCAGCGGACGCATTCTGGACGTCAGTGAAAATATTATTCGACCTTACTATCAGGCGAAGATGGAGCGCGCCCTGGCGTGCGTGCGCGAATGTTTTGCCGGTCTCGACTATCGCGTCCATAAGCCCGAAGGGGCGCTGTTTCTGTGGCTATGGTTTCCTGGCTTGCCCATCACCAGTAACGAGCTTTATCTGCGCCTGCGCGCCAGGGATGTGCTGGTATTGTCAGGTCACAACTTCTTTCCCGGTTTGCAGGAAGAGTGGACGCATCGAGATGAATGCATACGCATGACGTATTCACAGGATGATGGCATGGTGCGCCGTGGTATTGCGGCTATTGCCGAAGAAGTGCGGCGTGCTTACGAATAAAGTCCCCGAGTATCCTGAAATCCTTTTCGTGACCGCTATTTTTTCGCCAGACTAAACCGATTCCCCGCTGATTGCCCTTGGGCAGTGGTTTGGTTTTTACCCGGGTGCCTTTGAGCAGGCCCGAGTTAATGGCCATTTCGGGAATGAATGTGACGCCAAGATCGGCGTCAACCATCTCGATCAGCGTTAGCAAGCTGCTTGCCGAGAACCGGTTTACCGTGTCAAGGTTTTTTATATTGCAGGCATCCAGCGCGTGATCGCGCAGACAATGTCCGTCTTGAAGCAACAGTATGCTGGGGCTTGTCAATCGATTGACTCTGAAATTCTCCGGATCAACGTGTTTGGTATTGCGGCAGTAGGCGAGATGAAAGGGGTCATCGAAAAGTTTCATCGTTTCGGCATTGCGTAGCGCCCAGGGAAGTGCGAGCAGCACAACGTCGACCGAGCCGTCGGCGAGACTCTCCTCCAGCGCGGCGGTTTGTTCCTCCACCAGGTAAAGCTCAAGTTCGGCGTGTTCGCGCCGCAGCGCCGGGATAATCCGGGGCAGGAGAAAAGGGGCTATGGTTGGGATCACGCCAAGCACCAGCTTGCCTGTCAACGGCTTGCCGTCGGATCGGGCGAGATCAAGCAGCGATTCGGCATCCTGGACGCAGAGCCGTGCCTGCACCGCCACCTCACGGCCCGTATTGGTAATCACGACCGAACGATTAGTGCGGTCAACCAGGCATGCGCCCAGTGTTTCTTCGAGTTCGCGGATGGCATGGCTGAAGGCGGATTGCGACACGAAACAGGCTGCCGCAGCGCGGCCAAAGTGCTCATGCTCGTTGAGCGCCAGAAAGTACTGCAGTTGTTTGAGGCTGGGAAGGTTACGCATTAGGCAATCGAAAAAATAGCATAAAGTGACACAAAAATACCATTTCTCATTAATAAAGCAATAGCCTATTGTTTGTCTCAATTGACTAAATAAATTTCTGCGAAGGAGATTAAGTGATGCTTAAGTCTATGGAAGGTAAGCGAGTGCCGTCGGTCACATTTAAGACCCGCGAGGGCGCCGACTGGGTCGAAGTTTCAACCGACGAAATATTCTCAGGCCGTTCGGTGGTCGTGTTCTCGCTGCCGGGCGCCTTCACGCCCACATGCTCTTCAACGCATGTGCCTCGATACAACGAGTTGTCCAAAGTCTTTGCTGAAAATGGCATCGACGAAGTGGTCTGCATTTCGGTGAACGATGCTTTCGTGATGAACGAATGGAAAGTGGATCAGCATGCCGACAATATTCGCTTTATACCGGATGGCTGCGGCGAATTTACCGCGGGCATGGGTATGCTGGTAAACAAGGATGATCTGGGCTTCGGTATGCGCTCGTGGCGCTATTCAATGCTCGTGCGCGACGGTGTTGTGGAGAAGATGTTTATCGAGCCGGAAGTGGAGGGCGACCCGTTTGAAGTGTCAGATGCCGAGACCATGCTCCACTACATCAACCCAAAGGCAGAGCTGCCACTCGACGTGGTGGTGTTTAGTCGCGAAGGCTGCGGTTATTGTGTCAAAGCCAAGGCTATGCTGCGTGAGGCCGGCATAGATTACTCCGAGCTCGTGCTGAATAAGGATTTTCGCGGCAGCGTCTTACGGGCGGTGTCGGGTGAAGGCACGGTGCCACAGGTATTTGTAAACGGTGAGCACATTGGCGGTAGCGAAGATCTGGCGAAGTGGCTGGATCATCGGAGGGCTGCCTGAACGGTTAAAGCTTGAGCAAATATAGCCCAGCCCGTATTCTCGCCGTCTTAGCTTCGGGAGTTTTATATGGGTGACCAGAAAATAATGTTCGTATTCCCCGGTCAGGGGTCGCAGTACGCCGGCATGGGCAGTGACTTGTGCGCTGAGTTCCCCAGAGCCAAGCAGATATACGCTGAAGCGAACGACGTTCTCGGTTTCGACATTACTGCTTTATCGCACAACGGTCCGGAAGATGAGCTGGGCCTTACCAAAAATACGCAGCCGGCCCTGCTAACCCACCAAATAGCGTGTTATGAGGTATTCCGCGAACTTACCGGCGGCAGCGTAACAGCGGGGCTGGCGGCCGGGCATAGCCTCGGTGAATACACCGCGCTGGTAGCTGCCGGCGTCATCAGTTTTGCCGATGGTCTGCGGCTGGTGCGCAAGCGGGGCGAACTCATGGGTCAGCACGGTGAAGGTGGCATGCTCGCTCTGGGTTTGACGCTCGAGGAGGCCGGGCCGTTGGCAGACCGTTTCTATTGTCAGGTCGCAAGTTGCAATCTACCGCAGCAGACGGTGGTGGGTGGAAGCGACGCCGATTTGGACAAGCTTGAGGCCGCTTTGCCGGAATTGTTTCCGCGCAAACGTGCTACCCGCCTGAAAACCGAAGGTGCTTTTCATACCTACCTGATGGTCACAGCCGCTCGTGAATTCAGAGCCGTACTGGATAGCGTCGCGTTCGGCTCCGCGAATTTTTCGGTGTTATCCAATTACACCGGGCTTGAGCATGAGGCGGACCCGGATTCAATCCGCACCCGTCTGTTCTTCCAGTTGTTTAATCCGGTGAACTGGGTGGGGTGCATGAAAACGGCCGCCGCCGCCGGGGTAACCCGCTTTATAGAATTTGGCGGCGGTATCGGCTCGGAGGAAGGCCCTGAGGGCAAAAAGCCAAACTTGCAGAGCATCATCAATAAAAATCTGCGTGCGCTCGAGCACGAAGCGGAATACGCGGCCGCTATCAATGCCAGCGGTTTAAAAGCTTTGGCTGCCTGAACGGGTTCAACCGGTCGCGGAGTGCGCTTGCTGTTTCAGGCAAAATCTGCCGCCGGGATCCAGACTGTAACGGATAGCCCGCCGCCTTCGCTGCGGTCTGCATGAACGCGGCCGCCATGGCGCTCAACGACGCGCTTGACGATGGCCAGGCCCAATCCCGTGCCGTTAGAGTCATTACCGACGCGTACATACGGTTCAAATATGCGCTGCAACTGCTCGGACGGCACACCGGGGCCGCTGTCGCTGAAGGTCACGCGTATATCCGCATGCCTGCCTTCGGCATCGCCGCTTTCTTCGCGACACGCATCTACTTCAACTGTGGATCCGGCCGGCGCATAGCGAATAGCGTTTCGCAGTATATTTTCGAAGGCGCTGTTCAGCATATCTTTGTCGCACACCACCTCAAGATTGCGCTCGGCTTTCATGTGCAGCGTACATTTGGCTGATTGCGCCTCAAGTTCTTCCAGGTCAATTAATTCTCGAAGCAGTCTGTCCACCCGTACAAGCCGTATATTCATGCGGGCAGAGCTGTCGAGCGCCGAGTATCGAAGTATCTCGCCGATTACCTTGTTCATCTGGGTAATTTCGTGGTCGACCCGCCGCTGCTCGTCTTCATTCAATCGGTTGCGCGCGGCGGCGAGGGCTAGCGCAGCCTGCAAGCGCGTCAGTGGTGAGCGCAGTTCGTGAGACAGTTCGCGCATCAGTCGTTCCCGGCCCTGGATTAGCGTATTCAGGTGTTCAGCCATGCCGTTGAAGTCGTCGGCCAGTTGACCAAGCTCATCGTTACGCCGCGCGATGCTTTCAGGAACGCGCGCATTGATATCACCCGCAGCGAGATTGCGCACGGCTTGTTGCAGTTCGCCGATCGGGCGGCCGATCCGTCCGGCGATTAGCCAGGCAATGCTGGCGATAACCAATAGCGCAACAGCGATTAACCCCAGCGCCGTAGCGATACTGCCGAACAGTGTGATATTACTCGGCACGACGAGAAACGAGTACACGGTGCCATCGGGAGCAACCAATTCAGGCGTCACTCTTACGGGGCGGAAGTTATCTTCGTGTTGATGGGCTGCTTCTGCGGATGCGACCACGAAATCTTTATACGCGCCGGGCACGGGCCGGCCCAGTATGTCATCGCCAGCGGAATCCATAATATAAAGCGTTGCGTCGTCGGGTATGGTCGCTTCTGTGCGCAGCCATTGCCGCAGCCCCTCGCGACCTTCTGTCTTCAGGATCCGCGCAGCTTCATCACCGATCTCACTGTTGCGGGCCTCCAAATAGCCCGTCAATTCCCATGAGGCGACCGACGCAAAGACCAGAGCTCCGATTAACACGAACGCCGTCAGCGCCGCACCAATGTAGAAAGCCATGCGCACATACAGTGCGGGGTAACGGAAGCGATTCAAGGTGCTTCTGCATCCATATCAAACACGTAACCGTGGCCCCGGAGACTGCGGATGCAGTTGCCCATGAAGCCCGCATCGGCCAGTTTTTTTCGCATTTTGCTGATCAGCGTATCGATACTGCGATCGTAAGCTTCGAGCGGTCGGTTCAGCGCCAGCTCCGTCAGGTGCGCTCGGGACAAGACCTCACCCGATCGCTGCATCAGTTGCTCCAGCACGCGCAGTTCTGCGGCCGTCAGTTTGACTTCTGTGTCATCGAGTAAAAGCTTGCGCCGTTTTCGGTCCAGCACCATGGGGCCTGCGGTTAGTGTCTCAAGCGGTTGCCCGGTTGGAATCGAACGACGCAACACGTTGTGCACGCGGGCTGCCAACTCCATCGGGTTGAAGGGTTTCGGAATATAGTCGTCTGCTCCGCTGACGAGACCGTGGATTCGCTCCGATTCGTCGCCCCGCGCAGTCAGCATGATGACAGGCAGATCAAAATCTCGTCGCAGTCGTTTAAGCACTTCAAAACCGTCTATGCCGGGCAACATCACATCAAGTATCAGCAGATCCGGCGGTAACTCATGCACCTGCTGCAGGGCCGCTTCACCGTCGGTCGCAATGTCCACGGCGTAACCTTCCAGCTCAAGTATTTCCACCAGCATGCCCGCAAGATCCCGGTCATCATCGACGATAAGTAAGCGTGGCGTGGGTTTGACCATGTTTATAGCGTATAGCAGTGAGGCGGCTAAAGCACCTTGTTAACCGTCTGTTAACGCAAGTGAGCGTCGTTATTTCATACTATGACCTGATGTCCACAGGAGTATTTATATTATGAGCGCCAGTAGCGAGAATTTACCGGGCCGCGGAACGATAGCCAATTTGCTCTACAGGCCGCCGTGGGTTGGATTATTGGCCTTCTTCATAGTTTTTATCGTTCAGGCGGCCGGGCACACCGTGATGATCGTCATGGAAGACGTCTGGCCCGGCGAGCACTATGTTTACCAGTCTGCTTTCGCAATGGGCCTGGTCGGGTTCATCATGCTGTTCTTCGGTATGCGCAGTGAAAAAGAAGTTTTCGCGACGTGGATGGGTTTCTGGGCAGGCACGTTTATGTGGACCGGTTGGGTTGAATTCGCTTTCGTCTGGAACGCGAATTTCCTTAGCGTTCCGGATCTGATGGATCCAAGCATGCCCGGCGAAATCGCGACCAAGGCCGAGTACTTGGTGATGATGTCCTCCGTGGGCGTGATGGGAGCTACTTTGGCGTATTTCCTGATTAATCCCGAGACCAAGTGCAACTTTTTCCTCTGGATTCAGCGCAACATGAAGCTCAAAGTCAGCAAGCCTACCAAAGGGCATAAGCGAAATTTTGCAGCCATTACCGCACTTGAAACCATATACGTCATCTGGTTTTTCTACTTGCTGCTGTTGTTTCTTTATAACCCGGACATTGCCGGTGAGAAGTCAGTAGCGGCTTATGTGTTTTTCTTTCTGAATACGGTTTGGGCTGTCTACTTATTTCAGCGACTGGTGCGATTCTGGAAAGTAACCACGGCGATTCGTTACGCTATTCCTACGGCGATTATTGCGTGGAATACCGTGGAACTGGCAGGGCGCTGGAACCTGTTTATTTCATTCTGGGAGCGTCCCCAGGAATACTGGCTGGAAATGACTTTGTTTATTCTGGCTATAGTTATTGCGGCGGTTCTGGCGATAAAAACGCCAGCCCACAAAAAGGCGGAACTGTCTCGAGAGGCGGCTCTCTGACCTTTATACCGTCGCCTTAATCGGCTTTGACAAGGCCCGCAGCGCCGAAAGGCTGCGGGCCTTTTTGCTGCGCAGCCATTTTCCATAATGTGAGCTGTCGCACGGTTCTTAGCTGTCAGTTTGGCTACCTTGAAACTGCATTATTTCGATGCGTTTTGACTCGATATGCAGTGTAGAGGTGATCGCGATGGCGGAGTGTGCAGACCGTGATTCAGTAGTCAGCTACGAGTTGATGAATCGCGTGACCGACTTGTTGATTTGCAGCCGTTGCTTTCGCCGCAACGTGCGTAAACCCATTCGCACTGTATTGTCGAAACTCCACAAGCCGATGCCCGTCTGTGATGAGTGCAGCGGCCGGATCAAACCCGGGCATGTCGCAAAGGTAGTCAGTTTCGACTAGATGGCACCTGCTTCTTACTTGGTTTCGCCTAAGCTACACCTGTTCCAGTTCTACCAGTGTTCCGCAGAAGTCTTTCGGGTGCAAAAACAGTACCGGTTTGTTGTGAGCGCCGTTTTTTGGCTCGCCATCACCCAAAATGCGCGCGCCAGCGGCGACCAGTTTATTGCGCGCGGCAAAGATATCTTTAACCTCGTAACACACATGGTGCATTCCGCCAGCAGGATTTTTTTCCAGAAACCTGGCGATGGGAGAGTTCTCGCCCAGCGGCAGCAATAGCTCGATTTTGGTGTTTGGCAATTCAACGAATACTGTAGTTACGCCGTGATCGGGTAAATCCATCGGCTCCGAGACGGTAGCCCCCAGAATGTCGCGATAAGTCGCCGCTGCTTTTTCCAGATCGGGCACAACGATGGCTACGTGATTCAGTTTTCCAATCATTTGATAAATATTTCCATGAGCTCGTCCGCAGCAGTAGTGGGCGAAATTTTGCTTTCCCTGACTGCCTGTTCCAATTCTGCCACTCGTGCGGCGACATCCGGTGTCGCGCGCAGCCGCTCTACCAGACCGTTGCGAATCTCGCTCCACATCCAGTTAATGGCCTGTTCGGCACGTTTCCGGGCTACAAGCCCCTTGCCTTCCCGCATGGCCTGATAATCCTCGACAATTTTCCACACCTCGGCGGTGCGCTCGCCATTCAGGGCCGACATGGCTTCAACGGGCACCTGCCAGCCGTCCGCGCGGTGTGCCATGAACATCATGGCCTTGCGGTAGTCGGCTACCGATTGTTCTGCCGGCATAGCCAGGTTGCCGTCGGCTTTGTTTACCAGAATTAAATCGGCGAGTTCAACGATGCCACGTTTGATGCCCTGCAGTTCATCGCCCCCTGCGGGTAACAGCAGCAGCAAGAACATATCCGTCATCCGTGACACTGTGGTTTCCGATTGTCCTACACCGACAGTTTCAACCAGCACCACGTCGAAGCCGGCAGCCTCAACAGCCAGCATGGTTTCGCGCGTGCGGCGGGCAACCCCACCGAGCGTCTCGCCGGCGGGCGACGGTCTGATGAAGGCTTCTGTCCGCCGAGACAAATACTCCATGCGGGTTTTGTCGCCCAGTATGGATCCGCCACTGACGGCCGATGTCGGGTCGACAGCCAACACAGCAACTTTATGGCCTTGATCGATAAGGTAATTGCCCAGACTTTCGATAAAGGTGGATTTGCCAACTCCGGGCACACCGGAGATGCCGACCCGAATCGATTTACCTGCGTGTGGTACGAGTTCTTCCAGCAGCAGACGCGCCGGTGCACGGTCTTGCGGCCGACGAGACTCTATCAGCGTAATTGCGCGTGCCAATGCGCGGCGGTCGCCGCCAAGTACATCCTTTGCGAGCAGTTGTGCATCGCTGTCGGCCATAACTACTCAAATTCCAGTATCGGTTGGTCAACGACAAGGCTGTCGCCCTGATCGGCCAGTACTTTGGCAATAACCACGTCACTCTCTGCGCGCAGGCTGTTCTCCATTTTCATGGCTTCGACCACGGCCAGTTCTTCCCCGGCTTTTATTTCATCGCCGACTTTAACCTTGAGTTTGACCAGCAGGCCGGGCATCGGTGACATCAGGAATTTTGATAAGTCCGGCGGCACTTTCTCGATCATGTGCCGGTTCAATTCCGCAGCGCGCGGTGTGCAGATCATGACGTCAATCTGTGCGCCGCGACGGTAGAGACGAATTCCGGCCCGCAATTTATCTTGCTGAAAGATCACTTTTTGCCCGTTAATGGTGGCGCGCACCAGTGGCTCGCCTGCAGCCCAGTCGCTTATGACTGCATAGCGTTGATCGCCGATTGTGACCTCATAGCCGTGCTCGATAGCGACCACACTGAGCGGGGTCTCCTCGCGGTTTATTACCGCAACCCAGTTTGAGGGCACCCGCCGCTCGTGACTGGGAACCTGTCCTGTCAGCAACGCTGCACGGTTCATCAAATGCATATTGATAGCTGCTGCGGTGGCTATTGCGAGGGCCGGATTCTCCTGTGGCACATCGGCAGCCGAGAAACCTTCGGGGTATTCTTCGGCAATAAAGTTCGTCGTTAAACGCCCTTCAATGAATCGTGGATGCACAATCAGGGCGTTCAGAAAGCTGATATTGTGAGAGACGCCGCGAATGTAATAAGAGTCGAGCGCATCGCCCATATGTGCCAGCGCTTCATTACGATCAGCGCCCCATGTGATGAGTTTGGCTATCATCGGGTCGTAATACATTGAGACTTCGCTGCCTTCCTCAATGCCGGTGTCGACGCGGACATTTTCTGATTCTTCGGGCGCGATGTAACGCGACAAGCGGCCGATGGATGGCATGAAGTTGCGGAACGGATCTTCGGCATAAACTCGTGTTTCGATTGCCCAGCCATTCAGTTGCACGTCTTTCTGTTTGAGCGTCAGTTTTTCGCCGTAGGCGATTTTGATCATCCACTCCACAAGATCCTGGCCGGTAACCAATTCCGTGACGGGATGCTCGACCTGCAGCCGCGTATTCATCTCAAGAAAGTAAAAATTGCGTTGTGCATCAACAATGAATTCGACCGTGCCGGCTGATTTGTAGTCCACCGCTTTCGCAAGCATCACTGCCTGTTCGCCCATGGCCTTGCGTGTTTTTTCGTCCAGGAAAGGCGAGGGCGCTTCTTCAATCACTTTTTGATGACGACGCTGGATGGAGCACTCGCGCTCACCCAGATAGATAACGTTGCCATGCGAGTCGGCCAAAACCTGAATCTCGATGTGCCGTGGTTCTTCGATGAATTTTTCGGCGAACACGCGGTCGTCGCCAAAGCTGGAACGGGCCTCGTTCTGCGCGCGTTCAAAGCCGTCGCGGCATTCTTCATCATTCCAGACCACGCGCATGCCTTTGCCGCCGCCGCCGGCACTGGCTTTTAGCATCACCGGATAGCCGATTTCGCGAGCGATTTTAACCGCATGGTCTGGACCGTTGATGACATCGGTATAGCCGGGCACGGTGCTTACACCGGCCTCGTCGGCCAGTTTCTTGGAAGTAATCTTGTCGCCCATTGCAGTGATGGCTTTGTTGCCCGGGCCTATAAACGCTATGCCGGCTTTATCCAGCGCCGCTGTAAAACTTTCGTTTTCCGACAGAAAGCCATAGCCTGGGTGCACCGCTTGTGCGCCGGATTGTTTGCATGCGTCTATGATGCGCTCAGCGAGCAGATAGCTTTCCGCCGAGGGTGATGCGCCTATGTGCACAGCCTCGTCAGCTATGCGCACATGCAAAGCGTCTTTGTCGGCGTCTGAATATACAGCCACCGTTTTAATGCCCATTTTGCGGGCAGTCTTGATAACGCGGCAGGCGATTTCGCCACGGTTGGCAATAAGAATCTTGTCAAACATCTTTCCGATAGCCTTTAGAGGGGGATGTTGCCGTGCTTGCGCCACGGGTTTTCCAGTTCTTTGTTAGCGAGCATTCGCAACGAGCGTGCAACCCGTGCGCGGGTATTGCGTGGCAAGATCACGTCATCCACATAGCCCCGCGCGCTGGCAATGAAGGGGTTTGCAAATTTTTCCTGATACTGTGCGGTACGCGCCTTGATCTTTTCAGGGTCACCGATATCGCCGCGAAAAATGATTTCTACAGCGCCTTTGGAACCCATTACCGCGATTTCGGCGCTGGGCCAGGCGTAGTTAACATCGCCGCGCAGGTGTTTAGATGCCATCACGTCGTAAGCGCCACCATAGGCCTTGCGAGTAATCAGCGTTACTTTCGGCACCGTTGCTTCTGCATAGGCATACAGGAGTTTGGCACCGTGTTTAATAATGCCGCCGTACTCCTGTGAGGTACCCGGCATAAAACCGGGGACATCGACCAGAGTCAGCACCGGAATGTTAAAGGCATCGGCGAAGCGGATGAAGCGCGCGGCTTTGCGCGATGCGTCAACGTCCAGACAACCGGCAAGCACGGTAGGCTGGTTGGCGATTACCGCGACGGACTGGCCTTCAATACGTATGAAGCCAATGACAATATTCGGTGCATAGTCCGGTTGAATTTCAAAAAAATCGTACTCGTCAGCAATTTTAACGATCAATTCTTTGATGTCGTAAGGCTTGGCCGGATCATTTGGCACCAGTGAATCCAGCGAAGGTTCGACGCGGGTAGCGGGATCTTCGCTTGGCCACACCGGCGCCTTCTCCCGATTGCTGGACGGGATGAAATTAATAAAGCGACGGGTGAGCATCAGGGCTTCGATGTCATTTTCAAACGCGAGATCGGCCACGCCCGATTTAGTATTGTGCGTTATGGCTCCGCCAAGCTGTTCCGCTGTGACTTCTTCATGGGTCACCGTTTTAACCACGTCGGGGCCTGTCACGAACATGTAAGAGCTGTCCTTCACCATAAAGATGAAGTCCGTAATAGCCGGCGAGTAGACCGCGCCGCCCGCACAGGGGCCCATAATCAGCGAAATCTGCGGCACAACACCCGAAGCGAGAACGTTTTGCTGGAAAACATCGGCATAGCCGCCAAGCGACGCGACACCCTCCTGAATACGAGCTCCGCCGGAATCGTTGAGACCGATAACCGGTGCACCTACCTTCATTGCCTGCTTCATGATTTTGCAGATCTTCTCGGCGTGCGATTCGGACAGCGAACCGCCAAAGACCGTGAAATCCTGACTGTAGACAAACACCAGTCGACCACTGACCGTGCCGTAACCCACGATGACACCGTCGCCCGGAATTTTGGTGTCGGCCATGCCGAAATCCGTGCAGCGATGTTCCTTGAACATGTCCCATTCTTCGAAACTGCCTTCATCCAGCAGCAGTTCAATGCGTTCGCGGGCTGTCAGTTTGCCTTTGGCGTGCTGTTTGTCGATACGGGCCTGTCCGCCGCCCAACCGGGCTGCAGCGCGTTTTTGTTCAAGTTGTTCGATAATTTCCTGCATGGCTGGTCTTAACCCTCTGTGAGTTAGCCTTTTAGTATCCGTTATTGAGCGCCGCATTGGAATGCGCGGCGCCGAAAGCTTGTCAGGCCGCGGTGCGCCGGCGAATAATGTCCAGAACCTCGCCAGCGGCCTCGGGGATATTGGTGCCCGGGCCATAAATAGCGGCGACTCCTGCCTGTTCTAACATCGCATAGTCTTTTGGCGGAATAACCCCGCCGCATACCACGACGATGTCATCGGCACCCTGAGATTTGAGCTCTGCAATCAGTTGCGGAACCAGCGTCTTATGCCCTGCTGCCTGGGACGAGATGCCCACGACGTGCACGTCGTTTTCGATGGCATGCCGCGCGGCCTCTTCAGGGGTTTGGAACAACGGCCCTATGTCAACATCAAAACCGATGTCGGCGAAAGCAGTTGCAATCACCTTGGCGCCGCGGTCGTGACCGTCCTGACCTAGTTTGACCACGAGAATGCGTGGCCGCCGACCACGTTCCTGTTCGAACAGCTCAACATTTTTCTGTATGTCCATGAAGTTTTCGTCTCCTTCATAGGCTGAACCGTAAACGCCGGTAATGGATTGAATCACGGCTTTGTGCCGACCCCATGATTTTTCCAGTGCGTCCGAGATTTCGCCCACGCTCGCGCGGGCGCGAGCGGCGTCTGTGGCCAGTTCCAGCAAATTACCCTGGCCGCTTTCGGCCGCGGCTGTCAGCGCATCCAGCGCCGCAGTGCACGCAGCATCATCGCGATTTGCGCGAACTTTCTTGAGGCGCTCAATTTGTGAATCGCGAACCGCGGTGTTGTCGATGTCCAGCACGTCAACGTCCGGTTCATTTTTAAGGCGGTATTTGTTGACCCCAACAATGACTTCTTCGCCGCGATCGATTTTGGCCTGACGCAGCGCTGCGGATTGTTCAATGCGCATTTTCGGCAGGCCCGATTCCACGGCTTTGGTCATGCCGCCCAGCGCTTCAACTTCGTCGATCAGTTTGCGCGCTTCTTTAACCAGTTCGGCGGTCAGGCTTTCTACGTAGTAAGAACCGGCCAGCGGATCCACCACTTTGGTAATGCCGGTCTCTTCCTGCAGTACCAGCTGCGTATTGCGTGCGATGCGGGCGGAAAACTCAGTGGGCAGTGCCAGCGCCTCATCAAAGGAATTTGTGTGCAATGACTGGGTGCCGCCCAAAGCCGCGGCCATGGCTTCCACCGTCGTGCGAATCACGTTGTTGTAGGGGTCTCTGGACGTCAGGCTGACGCCTGAAGTCTGGCAGTGGGTGCGCAGCATCCGGGAACGCGGATCTTTGGGCTGGAACAGTTCTTCCATCAGCTCGGCCCACAGCAGCCGCGCGGCCCGCAGCTTGGCAGCCTCCATAAAGAAATTCATACCGATCGCAAAGAAAAACGACAAACGCGGCGCAAACTTGTCAACGTCCATGCCCTTGGCCAGTGCGGCTCGGACATACTCGATGCCGTCTGCAAGTGTGTAGCCCAGTTCCTGCACACATGTCGCGCCTGCTTCCTGCATGTGATACCCCGATATGGAGATCGAGTTAAAGCGGGGCATATTGTGCGCGGTGTAGTCGATGATGTCGGCCACAATCCGCATCGACGGTTGCGGCGGATATATATAAGTATTGCGTACCATAAATTCCTTGAGAATATCGTTCTGCAAGGTGCCGGCTAGCTGGTCAGGCGTCACGCCTTGCTCTTCGGCCGCGACAATGTACATGGCCATGATGGGCAGCACAGCGCCGTTCATGGTCATGGACACCGACATTTTGTCGAGCGGAATGGCATCGAAGAGAATCTTCATGTCTTCCACAGTGTCGATTGCTACGCCCGCTTTACCAACGTCGCCCACAACACGAGGGTGGTCCGAGTCGAAGCCGCGGTGAGTTGCCAGATCGAATGCTACCGACAGGCCGGTTTGCCCCGCGGCCAGATTTTTGCGGTAGAACGCATTGGATTCTTCGGCGGTGGAAAATCCGGCGTATTGCCGCACAGTCCATGGACGTCCGGCGTACATGGTGGCCCGAGGCCCGCGAACAAACGGTGCAAAACCAGGAAGATTGTTGATGTGCTCAAGGTGTTGCAGATCTTCTGCCGAATACATCGGTTTGACGGCGATGCCTTCGGGAGTCTCCCAGATCAGATCTTCCGGCGGTCGCCCTTTAAGTTCTTTTTCCGCCAGTTCGCGCCATTGTTCCGGCGATTGTTTTTTACTGTCTGTCATCCGTATCAGGTCCTTATTGCGTCGTGCAGCGCGATGACGCGAAGAGCGTCATCCACATGCAATTGTTCTACCAGTTGTCCTCGCACAACGATCACGCCGCGCTGTTCAGCGCGCGCTGTTTGCCATGCGGTGACGATTTCCCGCGCCAGTTCCACTGCTTCGTCGGTGACGCCAAAACAAGCGTTGGCGATATCAATTTGCCGCGGGTGGATCAGTGATTTTCCGTCAAACCCGAGTTCGCGACCCTGCTCGCAAGCTCGCCGAAAGCCCTCGGTGTCGTCCAGTGCGAGATGGACGCCGTCAATTATATCAACACCGTGAGCCCGCGCGGCTAATACGCTGTGGCTGAGTGCGTGCATTAGCCCCAAACGCTCGCCCCGCGGGCTTATCCGCAGGTCGCGGGCAAGATCCGATGTGCCCATTACGACGACTTTGAGCCGCGGCTGATCAACCATAATCCGGTCCAGGTCGAGCACGCCGCGGGGCGTTTCCGCCATGATCCAGAGGTTCATGCCGGACGGCGCACCGGCCTCGTCGAGCCGCTTAAGCGCATTTTTCAGGCTATCGGCAGCTTCCACTTTTGGTAACAGCACAGCTGTTGCCCCGCTATTGGCGGCCGCGTTGATGTCATCCAGCCCCCATTGTGTTGCAAGGTCGTTTACCCGAATGATGACCTCGCTGTCCCCGTAACCGCCTTGCCGGCTTGCGGCAACCACATTATCGCGAGCCTGATTCTTGGCTTCGGGGGCGACGGCATCCTCGAGGTCGAAGATGAAGGCGTCCGCCGACAAATCCCGCGCCTTTTGCAGTGCGCGCATATTGCTGCCAGGAACATAGAGCACGGAGCGGCGCGGGTGAACTGAATCAGTTTTCATTGCGGGGTTGTCTCGTCAGCAGCATTCACGAAAATATTTGCGTACGTTTCTCGCAACAGATTCTTCTGTACTTTGCCCATGCTATTGCGCGGCAGGGATTCAACCGCCAGTAAACGCTTGGGAAGTTTATACGCGGCCAGACGGGGGCGCAGCGCATCGATCAGCAATGCCTCATTGATATCGGCTGAAGCAGTAGCAGTCACCACCGCAACAACGGCTTCGCCGAAATCGGGGTGGGGCACACCGATCACAGCCGATTCTCCGATTCCCGGAAGCTCGTTGAGCAGGTTTTCAATCTCTTTCGGGTAAACATTCAGCCCGCCGGAGATGACCATGTCTTTGCTCCGGCCCACGATGGTCACATAGCCATCGGCCGCAATGTTGGCCAAATCTCCCGTTCTGAAAAATCCGTCGCTGGTGAATTCTCGCGCCGATTCCGCACGCATGCGCCAATACCCGGAGAATACATTAGGACCCTTGACCTGCAGGTGACCGACTTCGCCGTGCGGCAGCTCGGCATCGTTTTCATCCACCACGCGCAATTCGACGCCCGGCAATGCGAGCCCCACGCTTCCGGGGCGGCGCTCTCCATCAAGCGGATTTGCCGTATTCATACTGGTTTCGGTCATGCCGTAGCGCTCGAGAATGCGGTGACCTGTGCGTCGCTCAAATTCCTCGAAGGTATTGGTCAGCAGAGGCGCCGACCCGGAAATGAACAAGCGCATGTTGGCGCACAATTCGCCATTAAAGCGTTTATCGCCAAGCAGACGCGTATAGAAGGTAGGTACACCCATCATCACGGTGCAGTCTGGCAAAGCCCGGATGATTTCATCGGTATCGAAGCGGGGCAGGTAACGCATGGCAGCGCCACTCATCAGCGCGCAGCCAACTGCAACAAACAGGCCGTGTGCATGATAGACGGGCAGGGCGTGCAGTAGTACGTCTTGTCGGCTGAAACCCCAGCACTCGATCAGTGTTCGGGTGTTGGCTACAAGGTTGCCATGACTGAGCTTGGCACCTTTTGGCACACCGGTAGTGCCCGATGAGTAAAGCAAAACCGCCGTGTCCGATGCGGCGCGGTCGCGCGTACGAAATGCCGGCGGCGTTTCAGCAATGGCGTCGATCAGGGAACCGCGACCATTGGCATCCAGTGTCATTACGGCTGTGCCGCTCTGGTTTACCAGCTCTTCAAAAAGTTGCCGCTTGCCCGGATCGCAGACGATCACGGACGGCTTGGCGTTACTGACAAAATATACGAGTTCGTCGAGCTGATAGTCCATGTTGAGCGGATGAAAGACGAAACCGCCGCGCAAGCAGGCCAGGTATAGCCAAACAGCCTCCGGCGTTTTCTCTACCTGCACGGTTACCCGGTCGCCCGCTTTCAGCCCAAGGTCCGACAAGCAGCGTGCCATTCGGCCAGAGTCGTCCAGCGCATCGGCGTAGCTATACTGTGCGCCAGTCGCCGTAGTCAGCAGTATTTGCCCGGGATCGTCCGGGAAATTCGCCAGAAAAAAATCAAACAGATTGTGGTTTTTGGTTTTCAAGGTTAGCTCGCTGACCCTAGCGCGGCATTGTAGCGAAATGCCGCGACTTAGGCTTTACCGGCCGGTGAGGCCGGTGGGCGGCGCTAAGGCGCGGTTCACTGCGGGTCAACTTCCGGGCGCGATGCTGGTAGAGTCGGCAACCATTCAAGCCGGCTGTGGCCGGATCCGCAGTGTTCTTGTCCGGTGAGCTGTCTATGAGTTTTATCGATTTTTTCCGTCGTCACCCAAACACCATTAACGAGGCGTTCATTGAAAGCCCGATGCGGGACAACTGGTATCAGTCATCGTCCTACTACCCGTCGCCGTTTGCGCTAATAACGACCGTCGATGAAAACGGTGATACCAATATTGGCCCCTATCAGCTTACTTTCCCTTTTGAAGTGATCAAGGGGCGTTCTTTTATGCTCTGCAGTCGGCAGAATTCCAACACCGATCAGCACCTGAAGCGAACACAGGTTTGTGCGCTCAATTACGTCGAATACGACAAGAAGTGGCTGAAGCAAATCGTCAATCTCGGGTATCCTGGTCAGGCCACTGCGGACAAAATGAAAGACAGTCCGTTTACGCTGGTTGACAGCCCGACGCCGGGTCGCGAGGCAGACGGCAAGCGATTCCCGAAGATACTGAAAGAGGCCTTCCAGGTTTACGAATGCGTCGTTGATATGGAGCAGCCAGTCCGTAATGACGGTAATACACCGGAGTATTTTGTACTGCGAATCGAAAAGATTCTGATGAAGGAAACCTGGGCGAAAAACCTTGCTGACGGAGCGACCCGTTTGCCGCAAGTGCCGTTGGCCTATGGCTTCCGCGACGGGTCCAGATTCTGGTTTGCCGAGCACAAGAAGCCTTTCTGGTTCCCGACGCCCACTGATCGGGGCCCTAAGGAGGAGTCGGTGCTCTATGAGGCGAATCGCCTTGACCCGGAGGTGAGGTTTACTCGCGAGGCCTGTAAACAGCTTACAGGTATTCCGAAGCCATTCATTAAGACAGCGCTAAAAGGCATCATTAAGCGAGCCAAAGAAGACGGTGTTTCAGAAGTGGGTGTTGACTACGTCAAGAAGCTCAATGATGAGCGTTAGGCTTGCGAGGGGGTTATAGCAGCAACCATATCACCAGCGCATAGCGCAGTGCTTTGCCGATAAATACCAGCAGCAGGAAAACCCGAAGTGGAACCAGCATTAGTCCGGCGATATAGGTTAACGCATCGCCACCGACGGGTGCCCAGGATAGGAGTAATGACCAGCGACCGTATCGGTTGAACCAGCGTTGACCCGTCGTGATTTTGTCGGCCGAAAAGGGAAACCAGCGCCGGTCCTTAAAGTGCAGCAAATAACGTCCCAACGCATAGTTCACTAATGCACCCAGCGTATTACCTGCGGTTGCCCAAGCCCATAAGGCAAAGGCATTTTTGCCCTCCAGAATATATGCCGCCAGCACTACCTCCGAGTAGAAGGGCAGGAAGGTTGCGGCGAGAAACGCCGAACCGAACAAAAGCAGATAAGCGCTCACTGTGTCGGCACATCGCAGCGCTTTCTGGCCGCCGCTATGAGCCCTGCAAAAAGTTTTAACGAAGTCGGTTGATAGAGCAGAAATTCCGGATGCCACTGCACACCAATTGTAAAAGCCTGCGTGGACCCCTCGATCGCCTGCACGATATCGTTGCCGTCCCGGGCCGCGATACGCAGCCCCACACCCGTGCGGTTCACGCTTTGGTTATGCAGTCGATTAACACGGATTCGCTTGCGTTTGAGCAGCTTACGAAGTTTGCTATTGGGCTCCAGAGTCACGCTGTTTACAGGCAGAATTGAGCGCCGACGGCGGGTGTGGGGGTGCGCTTTCCGCAAATTCTGATGCAAATTGCCGCCCAGGCAGACATTCAGCAATTGTGCGCCTCTGCATATGCCCAGTAGGGGGCGGGATGCCGCAAGGGCCTGATCAATCATTTCGCTTTCGAAAGCATCACGTTCAGGATCATAATTCCCTTTAACTTCTGCCGCGCTCTTGTACAGCACCGGCTCAACATCATGGCCGCCGCTGATGACCACGCCGGCGAGTTCCCGCGCTGGAATCGCGCTGCCGGGACGCAACTGAACAGGCCGTGCGCCCAGCAGCCTGAGTGCCAGCGCAATACAAAAGCGTGGCCCTGCGGAGCCTCGCCGCGGGCCGGTTATCCCTATCAAAGGTTTTGTCTTAGCCATTTATCCGTTTGTTCGGCAAGACCGGGCAATATGCCGCCCAACGGCTTGTCCAGATATTCCTTACAAAGCGCCATTAGTTCATGAAGTTTTTTCGGTTCGTTGGCCAGTGTTTCGATCTTTAGCCAGTCTTTCCATGCCACAAATATAGACCATTGCGGATCGCCTATTTCGCTATTGGGCAAGCGGTAGTGAAACGTTGGTCGTGACTTTATACGAGCGTCATCAATTGTCGCTCTGACCCGGTCTTCATCAAGGTGCGCAAACAGCGGCAACATATCAAGCGCACGGTTACGCGTCGGGTTTGCGGCCAGGTAGTCATCCATGAGTTGCTCCAACGAAGGTGCATAGTCATTGGCAATGATCTGTTCAACATAGGAAGTTGGAAAGGGCGCGGTATAGCGGGTTATTTGACGTGCCAGATCAAGTTGACTGCGTTCGAATAGCCACTCCTGCATGCAGGCGAAGGCCTGAAGATAGTTCAGCACGGTTTTCGCATCCAGAGCCGGTGCCTCAGGATTGAATTGGAGTCCAAAGGCGTACAAAAAACTATCGCTGGTGCCGGTCGCCCCAGCATCGTGAAGACGCTTAACAATATTCTGAAAATCGTTCATCCGCTCCATCGGCAGAGGCGGGCTGATTAGCTCGAGTGGCACGACCAGTTTTGCGCCCAGATTTAGTGCCCGCTCCAGGGTGCTGTCCACCAGCGATGTTTCGAAGTCGGCATCTTCGCGCGCCCGCCCCAGACGTTTAAGCAGATCCTGATCGCGTTCTATGCGCCATGGCTCGTCCGTGTCGTCGTCCTGGATTTCCAGCTCATAGTCAGAAAGGGGCTGCGGTTCCTGGTTCAACTCGCGGCCTACAAGGGCAGCTGCCTCCTGCAGATCAAGCCCCGTAAATTCTATCTCTATCCCGACCCGTCGAGTGCTGCTGTCTTTGGTGCGGTTGATTTTTGGGAGGTAGTCAGTAGTCATGTCTATACAAGCACATCTCTATACAAGCACATCGCGTGCATTGTCAGATCCCGAATATTGCAGGTAACAAAAACGTGTATGAAACCCAGAGTATGACCATCAGCGGCAAGCCAACGCGCACAAAGTCATTAAATGTATAGTTGCCTGCACTCATGACAAGCACGTTGGTTTTATAGGCCATTGGCGTCACGAAACTTAAATTTGCCCCAAATAGCACTGCGAGCACAAAAGTTTCCGGTGGCGCATTAAGCTGGTTGGCAATGCTGAATGCGATGGGTGTGCCGATAACGGCCGCAGCATTGTTTGATACGACGTTGGTCAGTATTGCCATCAGCAGTATGAGTGCGCTTAGCACAACGATCGGTTTGGCGCCCGCCATCACAAACAAGAAGACCTGCGCGATGTACTCTGTGCCCCCTGTCTGCGTAAGCGCGGAGCCCAGCGCCAGACTGACTACCACGATCATGATGACCGGAATGCTGAGCGCATCGCCGACATCGCGCCAATCTATGCAGCGCGTAAAAAGCATGACTAACGCTCCGCATACAGCGCTCGATGCAATGGGCAGTATGCCGAAAGCGGCAACGGCAACAACGCCGATAAGGGTAAGTATTGCTATCCAGCCTTTGCCGCTTTCGGGCACCGGCTGCCGCTCGTCCAGCACCAGCAACGACCTGACCTCTTTGATCTCATCGATGTCTGACGAATCGCCTTGTACCAGCAAAATGTCACCCGACTGAATACTGGTTCCCGTAATACCTTTTGCTAACGATCGAAGCGATTGATTGGCGCGGTGTATCGCCAGTACATCTATGCCATATGAGTCGGCAAAGTGGGATTGTGCCAGCGAGAGCCCCAATAGCGGCGAATTATCCATTACGACAATTTGCGCTATCTCAAGTTTTTCATCCTGATCTGTATCATCGTCTGACAGCATGCCCTTCTTGGTGGCACTTTCAAGCAGCGCTGTCCCCAGCCTGGATTCCAGTTCCTTGATGATGCTTGCCGGGGCGCAACCGGTAATTTTATCGCCCGCTTCCAGTGCCACATCGGGCAGCGGTATTGTGCCCGAGCCCGCATTGCGCTCGCGGGCCCGTCTCAGCCGCAGTATGTCGACCTCGCCATCAGCTATGGCATGAATATCCGCAATCGTCTTACCAATTACATCGCTGTCTTCGTTAACGCTCATTTGAAAAATGAATTCCCGTTCGACCCGAGCCTTCACGTTATTGCCCGTGGGTTTGAGTAGTCGCGGGGCCACGAGCCATAGATAAACGAGGCCTATCAGGCCCGCAAGGGCACCCGGGAGTACAAAATCGAACATACCGAATCGCTGCAGCCCGAGATCTGCTGCCACCGCAACGACCAGCAGGTTCGTAGAGGTGCCGATGGTGGTGCACGTACCGCCCAGAAGCGTCGAAAAGTTCATCGGCATAAGCCATGGTGCAGCGGAATCATTGTTACGCACTGCTACCGCGGAAAGAATGGGGATTAATAACACCACGATGGGTGTGTTATTAATGAACGCGCTGCCTACCGCGCCGAAAAACAGCGTTAATAGCATGGAGAGCATTGGAGCTCGTCGCCAAAGCTTTGCGATACCCCGGCCGAGTGGAACCAGGGCGCCGGTTGCCACCAGCCCTTGGCCGCAAACCATGAGACCTGCCACCGCGACAAGTGCTTCGTGGCCAAAGCCCGAAAACAGCGATGTGGGTTCAAGTACCTCGTGGCCAACGGCAAACGGAAACAACTCAAAATAAACGATAAGCACCGCGAGCACAGTTAAACATGATGTTTCGAGTGGAATGCGATCCCGTGAAAACAGGAATAAGGCGAACAGTGTCACCAGCATCACTATTGCTGCATGCGTGTTGGGTATCTCGGGCATTGCCTTGTTATCGCCGGTGTTAGCCTTTGTCGTTTCTGGCGTCGAGAATCTGCGCCGGGCCGGCCACGGCCGGATCCGGTTTGTCGCGGTTAATGCCGAGCTGAGTGGCCGCCTTGTCCAGGGCTTTTTCGTCCAGTTTGCCGTCGTCAACCAGGGTTGCCAGTGCCGTATAGGCGATGTGCGTCGCGCTGACCTCGAAGTGATTGCGCAAATCCGGGCGTGACTCTGAAACGCCGTAGCCATCCGTGCCGAGCACGGCATAGCGACCGGGTATCCATTGCGCAATGCCCAGCGGCAGGGCTTTCATGTAATCGCTTGCGGCCACAAAGACACCATTGCAGCCTTCCAGCAGCTGTTCCACGTAGGCTTTTTCGTCGCAGCGTTGTAGCCGGTTGCGGCGTTCGACAGCCAGGCCATCACGTGTCAGTTCGCTGTAACTCGTGACGCTCCATATGTCGGTTGCGATACCCGCTTTTTCCAGCAGGGCAGCTGCCCCGAGCACCTGTTGCATGATGCTGCCACTGCCAAACAGATTGACCTTGCGCTCGTTTTTTACGTCCAGAGATGACGCGCGGAACAGGTACATGCCTTTCACGATGCCGGCGGTGATTTCATCCCGGCGTTCTTCGGGCATGGGAGGCATGACATAGTTTTCGTTGTAAACCGTGATGTAGTAAAAAAGTTCTTCCTGCTTGTCGTACATGCGTTCGATGCCATCACGAACGATAACCGCCAATTCATATCCAAACGCCGGGTCATAACTTTTCATGTTGGGCACGGTGCTGGCCAGCACATGTGAATGCCCGTCTTCGTGTTGCAGGCCTTCGCCATTCAGCGTAGTGCGCCCGGCGGTTCCGCCCAGAAGAAAGCCGCGGCACAACATGTCACCGCATGACCAGATCATGTCGCCAACGCGTTGAAACCCAAATACCGAATAGAAAATATAAAACGGTATGGTCGGAATGCCGTGAATGGAATAGGCCGTTCCGGCAGCCTGAAAAGAGGCCATGGCGCCGGTTTCGCAGATACCTTCCTGCAGGATCTGGCCGTCCTGAGCCTCACGGTAGGGCATCAGCGTGGACTGATCCACCGGCTTGTACTTTTGTCCTTCAAAGGAATAGATTCCGGCTTTGCGGAATAAGCCCTCCATGCCAAAAGTACGCGCCTCATCCGGCACTATGGGCACTACGTATTTGCCAATCTGCTTGTCGGTCAGCAGTTTCGAAAGCATGCGTACGAAGGCCATGGTGGTTGAGACTTCACGTTCGCCTGAACCTTTCAATTGCTCGGCAAATACCTCAATCGGTGGTGCGGGCAGCGACGGACAGTCACTGCGGCGTTGCGGCCAGTTGCCGCCGAGTACGGTGCGTCGTTGCCGCAGGTACTTGATCTCCGGGCTGTCATCTTCCGGAATATAGAATTCGGCGGCCGCCGCCTGCTCCTCGCTTAGCGGAATGCCCAGGCGCTTGGCAGCTGCAATGCGTTCCGCTGCGGACAGATCTTTTTTCTGGTGAACGATATTGGAACCTTCATGGCCTTCCATGCCGTAGCCCTTGATGGACTTTATGAGTATTGCGGTGGGCTTGCCGCTGGATTCGAAGGCCTTCTTGAAGGCTGCATATATCTTGCGCTGATCATGCCCGCCGCGTTTAATCGCACGAATTTCTTCATCTGAAAGCAGTTGCATGATTTCGGCGAGTTTGGGGTCGCCGTTGTTCCAGTGCTCGCGAACTTCCGGACCGCTGGAAACGGAGTACATCTGGTAATCGCCATCGACTACTTCGTCCATTCGCGCCTGCATGATGCCTTCGCGATCGCGCGCGAACAGCACGTCCCATTCGCCGCTCCATATCACCTTGATGACGTTCCAGCCTGCGCCGCGGAAGCTGCGTTCCAGTTCCTGGATGATTTTGCCGTTGCCCCGCACGGGCCCGTCCAGACGTTGCAGGTTGCAGTTGACTGCGATGATGAGGTTGTCGAGATTCTCGCGGGCAGCAATATTGATCGTGCCCAGTACTTCGGGTTCGTCCGATTCGCCGTCACCCAGAAATGCAAAAACCTTGCCGCCGTTATTGGGTTTGAGCCCCCGGTTTTCCAGATATTTTGCGAAGCGCGCCTGATATATTGCAGCAGGGGTGGACAGCCCCATCGATGCACAGGGCATTTGCCAGTAATCCGGCATATTGCGCGGATGCGGATAAGATGACAGGCCGCCGTGCTCTTGCAACTCGCGACGAAAGTTTTTGATCCGTTCGGGTTTCAGATTGCCGTCAAGTAATGAGCGTGCGTAAATACCCGGCGATGCATGCGCCTGAACGCTTACCAGGTCGCCGCCGTAATCTTCGCTGCGCAGGCGAAAGAAATGATTCAACCCGACTTCAATCATGGTTGCTGCAGAGGCATAAGTGCCTATATGACCACCGACACCGGTGCCGCTGTCGAAGCCTTGCAGCACCATGGCCATTGCATTCCAGCGCAGAATATTTTCCAGTCGTTGCTCAATCTGGATATCGCCCGGATAAGCCGGTTGCTCCTGCAGCGGAATTGTGTTCCGGTAGGGGGTGTTCAGGACAGCATCGTTTACGACGACATTTACGTCCGTAAGGTAGTCACGCAACGCACGAAAAATAGTCTTGGCCCGATCCGGGCCCTCGGCTTGCAACAGCGACTCCATCGACTCCAGCCATTCGGCCAGTTCAATGTCGCCAGTTTTGTGGAAGTTCGGGTTGGACGCCATGATATAGAAGGTTTCCGGGCTGCTGTGACGGACCCTGATTCTAACGAATCCGCGTTATACTGTCCCGCTAGTGAGCATAAAAGAGAGCGATCGTGAACCGCAGCAACAGTACCCCCGAGGTGGTCGAGCCGTTATACACCCCGGAAGTCGAGCGCAGCACCGCGCAGGTCTATGAGCGTCTGAAGGATGTCATTCCGGAGGTGGAGTGGGCCGTGCATGCGCCCTACATCGCCGAAATCAACCGGCTGAAGAAGGAATTGAATGCGGTGTTGCTGGTGCATAACTACCAGACGCCCGAGATTTATCACGGTGTGGCCGATTTCGTGGGAGATTCGCTGGCGCTGGCGCGCAAAGCCACCGAGGTCGATGCGGACATAATTGTGCAGTGTGGTGTGCACTTTATGGCCGAAACGACCAAGCTGCTAAACCCTGACAAGACGGTGCTGATACCCGATCTCGGCGCCGGTTGTTCGCTCGCAGCGTCGATAACAGGTGCCGATGTGCGGCGGATGCGCGAACAGCATCCGGGGGTGCCCGTGGTGAGTTACGTAAATACCACTGCGGAAGTCAAAGCCGAAACGGATGTGTGCTGTACTTCGGCGAACGCGGTTCAGGTGGTTGAGTCACTGGGCGTCGACAAGGTAATTTTCACGCCGGACGGTTATCTTGCTCAATACGTCGCGACCCAAACAGATGTAGAGATTATTTATTGGGAGGGCGCGTGCGAAGTGCACGAGCGCTTTACCGGTCAGGAACTGCGTGACTACCGACAGTCGTATCCGGGGATTCGTGTAATCGCGCACCCGGAATGCCCGCCCGATGTTCTGAACGAAGCTGATTTCGTTGGCTCGACTTCGGGCATGATCAATTACGTTGGTCAGGAGCGGCCAAAGCAAATTGTGATGATCACGGAGTGCTCGATGAGTGACAACGTGGCTGTTGAATACCCTGAGGTGGACTTTATTCGCCCCTGCAACCTGTGCCCGCACATGAAGACCATCACGTTGCCAAAAATTCTCAATTCGCTGCGCTACACGCAGCATAAAGTTGAAATTGATCCCGCCGTGGCGGCGCGCGCCCGTCGCTCGGTTGAGCGCATGCTTGAGATCGGGCGCTAGGCTGCCTCGGTAGCCGGGTTTGCAGCGCTCGCATCGGCTCGCCGTTTTAAGACATTTTCATGGATAAGCAAAACCGCGTACTGGTAGTCGGGGGTGGTGCCGCCGGGCTTAGCGCAGCGCTGCGTCTGGGCGATGCAGGTATCCCTGTGCTGCTTTTCGCCAAGCGAGCGCTGCAGGAAAGTTCCAGTGCGTATGCTCAGGGCGGTATCGCTGCGGTTATGACCGCCAGCGACACCGTGGAGGCGCATGTCGAAGACACGCTGGTGGCCGGCGCCGGGTTGTGCGAGCGCGCAGCCGTCGAGTTTATTGCTTCGCAAGCAGCGGAATCGATTCAGTGGTTGCTCGAGCGCGGTGTGGGCTTTACCCGTGACGGCGAAAGCCACGAGTTGCATCTCACCCGGGAAGGCGGTCATTCCGAACGACGTATTGTGCATGCCAGTGATGCGACCGGCGCCGAGGTCATGCGTGCGTTGGAGCGCCAGGTGCGCGCCAACCCGTTAATCGAAGTGAATGATCAGTGTATCGCGGTAGATCTGCTCACCGCTGCCAAGCTCGGTATCCCCGGAGATAATCGTGTACTCGGAGTGTATGCCCTCGACATCAGATCAGGCGCGGTAAAAACCATCGCGGCTAGCGCGGTAGTGCTCGCCACAGGAGGGGCCTCAAAAGCCTATCTGTATACCAGTAATCCTGACACTTCGACGGGCGATGGCATCGCAATGGCATGGCGTGCCGGGTGTCGCGTTGCCAACATGGAATTTATGCAGTTCCATCCGACCTGCCTCTACCATCCTCAAGCCAAGTCTTTTCTGGTCTCAGAAGCGGTGCGCGGCGAAGGCGGCCTGCTGCTGCTGCCGAACGGTGAAAGATTTATGGATGCTCACGATGAGCGCGGCGAACTGGCGCCGCGCGATATCGTCGCGCGCGCGATTGACTACGAGATGAAACGCGGCGGCTACGAGTCTGTCTACCTGGATATCAGCCATCAGCCCGCAGATTTTATTAAAGAGCACTTTCCGAATATTTCAGCGCGCTGTGCCGAGTTCGGTTTTGATATGACGGCCCAGCCTTTGCCGGTAGTGCCGGCGGCGCACTATACGTGCGGCGGCGTCATGACCGACTTGTCCGCCCGCACCGATGTTTTGGGGCTCTATGCGGCCGGCGAGTGCGCCTACACGGGGTTGCACGGCGCAAACCGGCTGGCCAGTAACTCCTTACTGGAGTGCCTGGTCATGGCTGCTGCGGCCAGCGACCATATTATTAGTACCCGGGCCCACGAGCGACAGACCTCGGTGGCCTTGCCGGAATGGGACGAGAGTCAGGTCAGCGACCCGGATGAGCAGATTGTGGTGACGCACAACTGGGATGAGCTGCGCCGGGCGATGTGGGATTACGTGGGTATTGTAAGAACCAACAAGCGACTGGAGCGTGCACAACACCGCGTGCGTTTGTTGCAGGAAGAAATTCGCGATTACTACAGTAATTTCCGTATCGACAATAACTTGATCGAGCTGCGTAATCTGGTCACGGTTGCAGATCTGATCATCGAAAGCGCATTGCGACGCAAGGAAAGCCGGGGTTTGCACTACACGCAGGATTTCCCCGAAGCACTGCCGGGCGAGGGTGTCCCCACCGTGATGGATCCTGCTGACTGAAGTGGGCCGGCGTCTGCCCGATTGGCATGCTAAGCCGGCGCCAGCCCGTTCTTATTGAACAGTTCCGCCAGCGGCTCCAGTTGTGCCGCATAGTTTTTCCAGCGCGCCAGTGCGTTGGTGTAAAGCGGCTGGCGCACCTGCGCAGAGCTTGCCGTGGCGACGGGTGATGCATTGTGCTCAAAGTTCAGGCAGGCATCCTGCCATTCAAGCCCACAATAATTGATCAACATTCGCGACTGGGTTTCCTGATCCAGCACAAGGTCTTCGTAGCGGACAGTGTGAATGCGCCCTGGAAACATGTCGTCCCAGTGCTGCATCAGTCGATCAAACATCAGGTAGTAACGCCCGCAGTCGAGCAGGTCGTAAGAGTATTCGTAAAAGGGATTCCCGAGGGCGAACAACTGCCTGAAGTTGCTCAGGCAACTGTCCATGGGATTGCGACGCACACAAATCACCTTCGCGTTCGGAAGCGCCTGCAGAATTAACCCTGTGTACAGAAAGTTGTGGGGCCACTTATCCACGAAATGCCGGCTGCCATCGGTATGGGCCGCCGCTGCGGTCAGGTAGTGTCGGCCGAATTCCTTTGTGTTGATGCCTGGCATGGCGCGGACGGTCTGCAAATCCAGCGTTGCCGGACCTTTGTAGCCGCCCATCAATCGCGTCAGCCGCGGAATATGCGTTAGTTCTCCCGCCGAAAATACGTCCGAGTGGCTGCTGATAATGCGCTCAGTCAGCGTCGTGCCGGTGCGCGGTAAGCCGACGACAAATATCGGTTGAGGCGCGGCAACATCGCGCCCGGTTGCAGGCCGTGGGGCAGAAAATGCCTCGACCAGTGCGTCAAAGATGGCGCCGTCGTCCGCCGAGTTATAGCTGTGCTGTTCGCGCCACGCGCGGTTGACCTTGGTGAGGGTCACAAAGGCAGCGCTGTAGTTGCCGCAGTCATCCAGTTCCTTGGCAAGTGCGTAGCCAAGATACATGCGGTCATGGATATCACCGGAGAATTCACGCAAGTATTCCTGCAGTTCTTGAATATGGTTTTGGGTATCCGATTGCCGCTCAAGGTTGGCTAACGCAAAACGAACCTTATGCATTAGCGGGTTAAGTTTGAGTGCTGCTTCGAAAGCCTTGCGGGCACCGGCAAAATCGCCCGTGAATTTCAGCGAGGTGCCCAGATTATTCAGGAACTCCGCGCTGTCCGGGTTGCGTTTTACCGCGATGCTAAAAGTTTGCGCAGCCAGTTCATGCCGCGCCGCGTGACTGAAAACCACGCCAATGGTGTCCAGTGACAACGCATCTTGCGGATTCAGTGCCAGAGCCTGTTGCGCGGCTTCTAGAGCTTCTTCTACCCGCCCGGCCATGGTCAGGGCGCGGGACAGCTGGGCGAAATATTTTGCATTCGCGCCGTCGGCGCGAGTGGCCGCGAGTAAATCCTCAATGGCATCTCGTGGCCGACCGGAGTCCAGCTTTTCGATGCCACTGCGAAAGTGAGCTTCGGCGGAGGTGCTAATGACGTGATTCCCGCGCAATGATGATTAATGCCTGACCATAGCACAGCGGCGGCCCCTGATAAGGGGCCGCCGCCGGACAGGTTTATGTTTGTATGGCGTTACTTGAAGCGGTAGCGCAGGTCGACACCGATCGTTCGGGGTGTCAGCACATTGCGGTAGTAACGGCGCAGGGCAAAGTTATTGGCAGAGCCGTCCGTGCCGATATAACTCTGGTCATCACGCACACCGGTGACGGCAAATTTATCAAACAGGTTGTTTGCAAACAGTGTGGCTTGCCAGGTGTCATTATTCACACCAACAGACGCGTGATGAACCGCAAAGCCGCTGAGCGTTTCGCCACCGCTTAATGCCGTGGTTACATCGCCCTGTACCGCGACCATCCATTCGGCGACCAGATCCAGTCCGTTACTCAATTGCGAGTTGTAGCCGAGGCCAAAATTTAAGGTCTCTTCAGGAAATCCCGGCAGTCGGGCGTGATAATCGGGCCCTGCGGAAGTGATCTTACCTTCTGTGAGCGTAACGCCAGCACTTAGCCGCCAGTGGTCACTTAAATTGGCCTGCAACTCGATCTCCACGCCGTCGGTGCGCGCCTTGCCTGCGTTGGTGGTTACCGGAAAGCCAATAAACTCGTCGATCTGAATGTCCGTCCAGTCTATCCAGAATGCGGCCGCATTAAGGTTTAGTGCGCCTCCGCCCAGTGTGCTGTGCAGGCCGACTTCGTAGTTGTTGGCTTTCTCCGGCTTCACAAAACGAAGCTCATCGGGTACGAACGCCCCGGGGTTAATGCCGCCTAAGCTGATGCCCTGAGAAAACAGGGCATAGATTAGGGCATCATCACCGATGCGAATGTCAGTACTTAGTTTGAAGATAACGTCATCGCCACTGTCGCCACCGGGGTCGCACACCGGCGCCGGGTCGAACAGGGTAAACTGCAGGCAGTTAGTGAGTGCATCATCAACATCAAACCAACGCGCACCGGCGAGTACATGCCAGTTTTCGGTAATTTTGTAGCCGAGTTCGCCGAACACCGCGAGCTCTTTCAGGTCTCTCGTGACATCAATATAAGTAACCTGACCGTTTGCCAGTGGCGGCCCGAAAAGATCGAAATTCGGCGCAAACTCATTGCTGCCCTGCTGTAAATCCTGATCCTGATAATACAAGCCGAGGATGTAGTCGATGCGACTGCCTTCATCTTTTGATACCAGTCGAATTTCCTGTGTCAGCGTCTTGTCGTCCGTGGAGTCTTCCGTATAGGCTGAAAAGGCCGGAAAATCTCCGTAGCCGTATAGAAGCAACAGGTCAGTCTGATCCCGGGTGCCTTCCTGATCGAAGGTGTTGTAAGAGGTGCTTGAAATTAATTCTGCGCTGCCCAGATCAACATTCAACTCCAGATTAAAGATGTTGTTGTCGCGTTCGTTCGTTTCCAGAAAGCGCAGGCCCGAGGCGTAGTCGCCGATATCCAGCGGCATCATCGTTCCCGGATCCGTAATGACGGCCATGCTGTCGCGCGAGTTAACCTGATTACCTCCGCTCTCGTTGCGCTGGAATACGTAGTTGAGGGTGGCGCTAAAACTGTCGCTGATATTCCACAGCAGTGACGTGCGTAAGGAAGTGGTTTGCTCGTCGTTGGTGTCTTTTTCATAGCGCAGATCGTCAGGCGTACAACCTGGGTCGCTGAAAAACGGTTCAGGGCACGACACGCCCGGTTGATTGACCACATAAGGCTGGTCAATAAAGCCCGGAGTATTCATGTAGGCCAATACCGCCCGAAGTGCGAATACATCCTCAATGATTGGCACATTAATCACTGCATCAACGTCATACCCGAAGTCATCGCTCTCAGACATGTCGAAGCCACGCACGTGGCCATCAACCGTCAATTCGTCGGTCTGCGGTTTTTTCGGCACATACCTGACGGTGCCGCCCAGTGAGCGACTGCCGTACAAAGTGCCCTGAGGCCCGCGCAGTACTTCCACGCGTGCCAGATCCACGGGTGCGAGATTGATATAGACCGGCGTTTCGCCAAAATACGTACTGACGCGGTCGCCCTGAGTATTGCGCAACAGCTCAGGCGCCATGATGGCGCTTGCGTTTAGCCCGCGAATGATCAGCTGGTTTGCTTCACGTGAACCCTGATCGACCTGGCTCAGGCCGGGAACCCAGCGGGCAATGTCGGACAGACTGCGCACCTGCAGATTCTCGATGGTTTCACCAGCGAGCGCCGAGATGCTGTAGGGCACTTCCTGAATGGCCGTATCCCGCCGCGTCGCTGAGACCACGATCTCAGGGGTGGCCGCTGCAGCCATGTCCAGCCCCACGAAACTTCCCAGTGCGGTCGCAACCGCTGCCGTCACCGGCTTTACCCTGACGGATACAGCTCTGATCCGAGCCTTTTTCGAACGCATGATTGTTCCCTCAATCTTTCCGCTATCGATGTCTGGCCACAGTGACATAAAGTCTTTGCAAGTCAATCAATTGCATCGCATTCCTGAGATGGACGACATATGTGCTAACCTTCTGAAAATAAAGTAAAAACCGTGTCGGCTCGCTCATGTAGCCGCAGAATGCGTGTGCGGTGGTTCGCATTTTCGAAAATGTACCCGGAAAAATTTTTGAAACCGAAGCAAACGCGGGGGCGAAAACACTTCCACAAGCGCGGCACAGCGCGAAATAACACGGAGAACGGTTGTAATGCTTGGTACAGGGTTTAGATACTTGGTTTTCGCCGCGGCGGCAGCGCTATGTTCATCGATGGCGCTCGCTCACGATGGCACCACTTTGCCTTACGGCTCCTTTCTTTCCGGCCTGACCCACCCGGTTCTGGGGGCTGACCATTTTCTGGCGATGTTGAGTGTTGGCATCGTCAGCGCGCAGATGGGCGGCCGAGCCATCTGGACTGTACCTGCGACTTTTGTTTTGGTCATGGCGCTCGGCGGCGTGCTTGGCTGGCTGGACGTCGGGCTTACCGCACTGGAGGCGGGTATTGCCTTTTCAGTTTTGGCCCTGGGCACGGTCATTGCTGCCGACAAAGTGCTGCCGGTGCCTCTCGTGATGAGTGCGGTCGGGATATTCGCGGTCTTTCACGGTTACGCTCACGGTGCGGAAATGCCGGTGGTCGCGCAACCGGTGACTTATGCGCTTGGCTTTATGAGCGGTACCGCTTTTCTGCATTTGGCCGGGGTCCTCATTGGTGATATCTCGCAACACTATGCGCGGGGGAAAATTATTTTGCGTATCAGTGGTGCTGCTATAGCGGCACTGGGCGGATTCTTTTTGGTCGGAGCAGCCTGATGTCAGACATGAAAACGGATGACCCCAATAAGATCGATCCACTGTCGCTCTACCGTAGCGAAGAGGGCTATGAAAAAATTATGGGCTGGTATGACTCGGTGGTTGCCAAGATTGAGGCGCCGGTGCAGTCGCACTATGTTGATACCCGCTATGGAAAAACACATATGCTGGCTGCGGGGCCCGCGGATGCTGAGCCGCTGCTGCTCATTCCGGGTGCCGCCGGCAGCGCGCCGTTGTTTCGCCGCGCGATTCCGTATTTGAGCAAAAATTTCCGCGTCTACGCGCTGGATGTTGTCGGCGGTCCAGGCCGCAGCGCACCGAACCCGCTGAGTTACTCCGATAGCAGTTACGTGCATTGGCTGTGCGATGTGCTGGATGGCCTGCATCTGCATTCGGCGCATATAGCCGGGCAAAGTGCCGGTGGCGGACTCGCTATGAAATTTGGTGTTGAGCAGCCCGACAGAGCACGCAGTGTGATTATGTTTGGCCCTACCGGCCTCTCGAGGGCGCGGCTGCCGGTAAAAATATGGGTCACCAAGGTGATGACCAAGCGCAGTGCGAATGCGCTCGAAGAAGACCTCACCGCTAAATCGATTCGACCGGAACGGACCGGCGGATCTTTCGGCACCTACGACAGGGAGCTGGCGCGATCTATGGCTCTTTGCACCAAGCATTTCCGGTTGGATCGATCGTTGGGCATATTCGATGAAGATCGACAGCGCATTAATGTCATGAAGGGCCTGGGTGTACTTAAGAAGTTTTTTCTGGCCGAGCCCAAAAGCTGGCAGGCTTCGCTTAAGGTGCCGGCACTGTTGATTTTCGGGGAACATGAGTTGTCGCTGAACCCCTACAAGATATGCGCCAAAGCGGAAAAAGTCATTCCCGGCATCGAAACCGCGGTGATCAAACATGCGGGTCATGGGGCCATTTTTGATCAGCCTGAGAAGGTGGCCCAGATGATGGAGCGGTTTGTCGCCAGGCAATCGCCGAAAAACACGGAATCCCACGCCGACGTATCTAAATTTTTGTTGCGAGCAAGCTGCGATGTCTAACAAGACCAAACTTTTATTCTGGGAATTGGGTTGCGTGCTGTGGATATGTTTCGCCGGTTCTTCGCTGCATTTTGCGTTTGAGCTTAGCGATTACTGGACACCGATGGCAGTAATTGCCGCAGTAAACGAAAGTGTCTGGGAGCATCTCAAAATATATTTCTGGCCGGGCCTGCTTTATACCCTGGTGCAATACACCTATACGCGAGGTCAGGCGAACAATTACTGGCTGGGTAAAGTGGTAGCGCTCGGCACCACGCCCGTGCTTATCACCGCTATGTATCACGCCTATATTGCCTTCATTACATCTACCGGCGCCCAGACGTCGGTAGGGGCTATTCTAATGATCATGCTGCTGGGTGTGCTGGGCGGGCAGTTATGCAGCTGGCGAATTCTGTGCAGCCCGCCGGCAGTTTGGGCATCGCCGCGCTACATAGTCACGGGTTATGCGGCTCTGGTAACGATGTTCTCGTTGTTTACTTTTTTCCCGCCCAAACTGTTCTTGTTCGAGAACTACCTGTGTTATCAGTACACCAATGAGTACGGCATTCTCGATGACTACAAGCCCTACCGCATGTTCCGCAAACCGGATGAAGCCGAGCAGGGCGGCAACAGTATCTGGTATTGCCAGACCGGCAAATCCTCATAACTCGCTGAATTAAAAAGCAATCTAAAGCGCAGCACGCCCTCCGAAGTGTGACGTGCTGCGCTTTATGTAACAGGGTGCCTTGTTAGACTCTGGGGGTTACTGCGGAAACCCTTTCTATACAATGACATCCACCGACATTAGCGGCGTCTCTGCAGAGGTGCCGGAGAGCGTCAGCAAAGCCATCGAAGATTTCGGGCTGGGTGAACTCAGTTTGTTGGAAGTCCGCGAGTGCATCAGTCTTACGCTTGAGGAAGACCCGTCCCTCGCCGAGCCAATACACGAGGCACTGGACGAGGAGCTTAAGGCTCGCAATTTAACCATCGCCGACTACGGTGAACTCGTTGGTGTAGTGGGTGAGGTGGTTTCCGAAAACATCCCCACGGAATTTTCCGACGATACGCCGGATGAGTCGGGTGTATACCGGGTCGTTGAAGAGGGCACACTGGTGCCCACCGACCTGAGCGAATGGCCGGAATTTCAGGCTCACGTGGCAGCGAGTGAAGTGCCGTCCGAGCAAAGCGAGCACACCCGGCCTTTCGGCGATCAACCGGTTGAGGCCAAGGCGCGCTCGGCAGCCGCCGGCACGGTCTTACGCGAGCGGTTTCGCCTCGATGAAGAGGTCGCGCGCGGTGCAATGGGCGTCGTTTACAGGGCCACAGATTTAATGAAGCTTGAGGCTGGTGCCGACGATCCGCAGCTCGCCGTCAAGCTGGTCAGCCCCGAAATCGCGGGCGACAAAAAAACCTTGCGCGCATTTCAGAACGAGGTCGCCAACACGCAACACTTGTCTCACCCGAACATTATCCGGGTCTTTGAGCTTGACCGGGATGGTGACCAGTACTTTATTACGATGGAGTGGCTAGAAGGCCGGTCATTGGCATTGCTGCTCGATAGCAGCCGGGGTTCCGCGCTCCAGCCTACGCAGACCTACGCGATTATCGAGCAACTATGCGATGCCCTGATTTATGCGCATGAATACAACGTTGTGCATGCTGACGTAAAGCCGGGCAACGTCTTTCTCGTCGAAACAGGCGAGGTTAAGTTGATCGATTTTGGAATAGCGCACCGCTGCGGCGAGATGCCTAATTCACCCGCAAATAAGTCTGACGCTGTTGCGTTGACGCCCGCTTATGCGAGTTGCGAGCGCCTCGAAGAGCAGCCACCTACCGCCCAGGATGATTTGTTTTCGCTGGCGTGCCTGATCTACAGGCTTCTGGCGGGCCGACGGGTGTTCGGCCCGCTTACTGCGTTAGAAGCCGAGCAACAGGCAGCCGCGCCCGTGCGCATTGGTGGTATGGACGATCGTCGCTGGACTGCATTGTCGAAGGCGCTGGCATTTCGGCGTGCCGATCGTCAGGCCGGCGTAAAAGAGTTTGCCGAAGAGTTCGGCAGACGCAGCCATGTTCGAGACGCCGTTGCGGACGCAATATCACCGACGGTTGCCGATGACACGGCCCGCATGCCGGCTCTCGACCCTGCATCGCTCGCTGCGGTTGACGATCTCGATTTGCCTGCCAATCTGGAAGTGGATTTCCCGCTGGACGAAGATGCCGCCGATGCGCCCGAGCCTGAGTTGTCGGGCATTTTCGAAGAAGCTGCCTTGCATGGTGAGACCGAAGAGATCGTGCTGTCCTCGGAGCCGGAGCCGATTCCCCAGCCTTTTGTACTACCTTCGTCTGAAAATTCGCAAGGGTCGGCGCGACCGGTCAAGGTCGCCGTCAAGACTAAGTTGGCGCCGGCACCAGGGGTTGTGCGCGGCCTGAGCCCGCAGCAGAAGCGTCTGGCTGGCGGTGTGTTGGCAGCTGTGGTTGTGGTTGCGCTCGCCGCAGTCTTTTTTGGCAGTGCCGACGAGGAAGCGACACCGCGGGTAGTCAGAACCCCCGGGCTGGCAAAGACTTCGCCTGCCAACCAACAAACATTCGCTGAAGCGCCAGTCATCGAAGCGCCAGTCATCGAAGCCCCAGTCATCGAAGCCCCAGTCATCGAAGTGCCTTCGGATGTATCGCCGGTGGTTGACGAGCCCGTCGCCGAGCAACCCGAGCCGGTTGTGGCCGAAGTTGCTGAAGAAGTTGTCGAGCAACCCGAGCCGGTAGTGGCCGAAGTTGCTGAAGAAGTTGTCGAGCAACCCGAGCCGGTAGTGGCCGAAGTTGCTGAAGAAGGTGTCGAGCAACCCGAGCCAGCTCCGGCAGGCATTGTCGCAGCGGTCGAGGCGGCCAGCGCGGATACAGCGACAGTCAATGCAGTCGTGGTGGAGAATCCGGTTTCAGTTGACGCGATTGCAGAACAACCGATTGCAGAACAACCGATTGCAGAACAACCGATTGCAGATGAGCCGGTTGCAGATGAGCCGGTTGCAGAAGGGCCGTCTGAAGAAGGGTCGGTGGTCGAGGAACCGCTTGTTCAGCAAATGGCAGCCGCCGCCCCGCCGCCGCCCGATTCGGTCGCATTGTCGGAACTGGAATTTATTGAATATGCCGAGCCGAAGTTCCCTCGGTCTGGATCGAGCCGCCGTTACGATGGCTGGGTGGACGTGAATTTTCAGGTTCGCGCTGACGGTCAGCCGCGCTTTATAGAGGTCGTCGGATCTAACCTGCCCGGTAAGTTTGAAGCAGCCTCCATCGAAGCGGTTCAGCAGTGGCGTTTTGTGCCCTATGTCCATGAGGGCACTCCGATTTCGGTCAATAGCGCCGTGCGCTTGCGTTTCGCCAACTAAAACGACTATCTTTGGCGCCCCAATCCTGAGTCCGGCGTTTCGTCCGACTCTAGCCAGAGGACGCTTCATTGGATATCGATATTATTCTCGAACCCGATCTGACACCCCAGCAGATCAAAGAACTTGGGTTGGTTGCCGAACGTTACGGTATACGTGCGCTGTGGACTTCCAACTACTTTGCCCATTGGGACGCTTTTCTGAGCCTCGCTCCGCTGGCGCTTGAAACCAAAAATATTCTGATGGGGCCGCTGGCGGTCAGCCCCTTTGAAATGCATCCGCTCAAAATCGCGAACTCGCTGCTGACGCTGAACGAACTGTCGGGCGGCCGTGCACAAATCGCTATGGGTGCCGGTGAAGGTAATCTCGAGGCCATGGCTCTGACAAAGCCACAGAAGGTCGTGTTGGCTATTCGCGAAGCTATTGAGATCGTGCGCGCGGCCGGTCGCGGCGGCCTCACCCAAGGTTACGATGGCGAGGTTTTTAACGTGAACCTGCCGTGTGCCTACCCGTGGCTAACGCAAGCACCGCCGCGCGTTTATGGCACCGCGTATCGACCCATGATGATGCGCATGGAGGCACGCGTTGCGGACGGTTGCTATATCGGTTGCACACCGCCCGAAGTTGCAGAAGCGGCAATGGCACACGTCCGCACGGGCATCGAGCGCCGTGATGAACCCGCTGACGATTTTCGCGTCAACACTTTCTGGGGCTGGCACATCAAGCAAGACGCCGATGCGGCCTACGCCGAGTCGATTCGTGAGTTGCCCTGGCGTGCGCGTTTGCTCGATCCGGAAATGATCAACATGTACCTGAACGACGAAGAGAACGCGATCGTGCAGAAGCACAAGCAAGAGTACGTAGATTTCTATTTTGACCCGTCCAAAAAGGTCAAAAATATTCCGGTGGAAATTTCCCGCAAACTGGCCGAAGGTCTGACTTCCACCGGTGGTCTGGACGCGATTGATCGCGAAATTGAGCGTTACAGGTTGTTTGCTAAAGCAGGTCTGACGGAAGTTGCCCTGCGACTGCACGGTGAACCCATGGATGCCCTGAAAATCATCGGCGAACAGGTTGTGCCGGCGCTTAAAGACTGCTGAGTCGTCTGCTAAACGGCATCACATCGAAAGCGATACTGATGCGTGGTGCTGCCGATCTGAACGGCAAGGTGCGATGCCATAACCAGCTTGGAAAGATGACTAACCGTCCGGGAGTGGGTTCAATGCGTCGAATGGCCGGTTTCGCCAGGCATGGTATTCGCGTCGGCGGTTGGCCGAATTCCAGCCACCCGGCCTGGGCGCCTTCAGTCTTCATGCCGGGCGGCAATGCTGCATAGTAGACCGCACTCAGCCAACCGAGCGGATGCATGTGCGGAGCCTGCTGTCCGCCCGCGTGAATCAGCGTGCCCCAGGCGCGCAAAGTCCAGTCAGGGGCGGCGGGGAGCATAACCGGATGATCAATCAGCCCTCGTTTTAAATAGGTCTCGGCGGCTAAAGCAACCGTTGAGTTGGCCAGAGATCCAAATGCGCGCATTGCGGGCGTGCTTTGCAGATTCAGTTCGCCGGTTTGTTGTCCTCCGGTAGTGGCTTTGCTGACAGGGTCGCGTACCAGCGAGGGATCGTTCTGTATTTCGGCTGCGAGCGCGGCATGAAACTCGTCCGCTGATGCAAAGCCGTCAGGGGCGGGCAGGTCAAAAACCTGAACCAGCTGTTCGTTGTTAACCAGGTATTCGGCCTCATGCTGGCGTCCGGCATTCAGCAATGCCTGTGCGTAGCTACCCACCACCAGTCGTTCGGCGGGGTGTTCGGCCAGAAAATCTTCTGCAAGCCGCAGTGCGTCGGCGTGATTTTTCTGTCCACTCAGGCAGGCCACCAGGTCGCTCACTGCGCGCGCGTTATCGGGGTTAATTTCGACGGCCCGTTTCAGCCAACTTACCGCGCTCCGGGTATCCGCGAGTTCGATGCAGCAGAGCGCCAGATTGACCAGTGCCATGTCGTCAGCCGGATTGTTTTCCAGCGCGCGCTGCAGAGCCTGCGTAGCATCTGCATACCGTCCGGCATCAATCAGCACGGCAGCACGGGCGGTATGACTGCCGCGTTGCCCGCCGGATTGTTCGACCGCTGTATCGGCCTCGTCCAGTGCAGCCGCCGCGTCACCGAGTTCTGCCAGCGCCTTGGCGAGATTGCCGCGTACCTCGACTTCGGTAGGGTCCTGAGCAAGTACTTCACGATAGATATCAATCGCCGCATTCAGATGGCCGCGATGCTGCAGTAATGCGCCAAGGTTCGCCAGCACATCGATCGCGTTGGGTGCGAGCGCCAGAGCTGCGCGAAATGCTTCTTCCGCCCGTTGTAAATCCCCGGCCATCATCAGGGTGAGGGCGATTTCGGCTTGCGGTTCTGCATTGGACGGTTGCAGTTCGGCAGCTTTTTTCAGGAGCTGTAACGCAAGATCGACATCGCCCCGTTCACGAGCGAGCATGCCGCGCAGACGCAGCGCCCGCATATTATTTGGATCCAGTTCCAGTGCGTGCGCGTAGTGCAGTTCTGCTTCGTAGGTCCGGCCTTCCTGATGGCAGCGCATCGCTGCTTGCAGCGACTCACGTGCGTAATTATTGCCCCGACTTGTCATGCTGAATAAATTACCGTTTGTAACTATTTAGTTACGTGGTTAAAGTGAGTTTCCAGAATAGAGGTTTATGGATGACACAAGCAACAGAACAACAAGTAGCCAACTACGGTAAGGCCATGTTTGAGCGTCTTATTCAGGAATTGCATGCGACTCCTGATGAAAGCTTCGAGCACATGGCAGAAATCCGGAATCTTGCCGGTGATGTGACAGGGTTTGCGCATGTTTATACCGCTGATAGAGTGCGTCGACTGGCGCACTTATCGATCGATATTATGCCGGGGATGCGCTACTTCAATATTTTTGCGTGCCCGCGAGATGACATTGACGCACCGCGTTTTCTGCACGAAGGCATGCTTTCGACCCGCGGCAGCCAGATATCCACCGATATTTTTCACAGTGTGGATATGGAAAGCAGCGTCAAGGATATTCTGGCAAAAACGGCCGGGTTGACCGTGATTTACGATGAGGCCAAGGCATCAGGTATCAATTTTGTGCCATCCCGTTGGGCGCACATGCGAATTTTCTGTTCACCGCACTTTTTGTGTGCCTTCGGAGCGGATGGCGCAGAGTTGCCCAGAATTGCCGAATTCAGTGATCGCTACCTGACGGAATGGTTGCAGCTAGTTGAGGCAGCCAGACCGGTTGCTGCAGCCGAGGCTGAACAGCGTCGTCAGCGTCGCGTGCACATGTCGAACATGATGGTGGAACTCGACCCGGACCGGCACATGGTGGTGCAGGTGTATGGCGAAACAACCGTGCAGGCTATTGAAGAAGCCTGTATGTACTAGTGCGGTTATGTGTGCAGGAATTCGCCGGCGATTTCCTCAGATACCGCCCACAATTGTGTTGCCTGCGCATCGTCGAGCATGCGCGGGTCGGGCATGACGGGGTTGCAGTCCGCAAAGTAGTAGCCGCTGTATCCAACCAGTACAGGTGCAGTTGCAACGTATGTTTGGGTAGCCGCGCCGGCTTCCAGCGATTTCATAAAAGTCCAGCCAATCAATTCAGCGGCGACCAGCTGCCACTTGGGAAAATGGCGTCCGAGGTTGGTGTTAATAACGCCGGGGTGCACACAATTGGCGGTTGCATTGGTACCGCTCAGGCGTCTGGCGAGTTCGCGGGTAAACAGGCCATTAGCAAGTTTCGATTGCCCGTACATTTTCATCGGGCGGTAATCGCGTTCGCCTGACAGGTTGTCGAACTCAATGCCGGCATCCGGTGCGGCCGAATGACCACTGCTGCTCAGTACGACGAAGCGCCCCTGTTCGGCTGCAATTGCCTGATCCGTCAGGTAGCTCGCTAATGTGAAGTGACCGATGTGGTTTACAAAAAATTGTCTTTCTATGCCATTGACTTGCTCGAGTTCCGGCAGTGACATGATGCCGGCATTGAGAATTACCATGTCCAGCGGCATGCCCATGGCGCGCACGGCGCGCCCGCAGTCGGCTACGGATTGCAGTTCGCTAAGTTCGCACGCCACGGGTGTAGCGGTTCCCGTCATGGTGGCGCAAGCAGTTTCCGCTTTTTCCAGGGTGCGGGCTGCGCCAATAACGTGCACACCGCGTTGCGTTAGCACACGCATGGTTTCGAGCCCCAGGCCCGAGTTACAGCCGGTAATAAAGGCGGTCTTGCCGCGCAGGTCGAGGCCCTCGGTAACTTCCATGGCCGTGGAGTCGCGCCCAAAAGGGCTAACCGGAACCCCTGCCGGGCGTTCATCGGTTTGAGCATCGGGATTGGAGCAGCCACCGGCGACAGTGGCAGCAACTACGCCGGTGGTACCGGCTATGAACTGGCGGCGGCTCAGGCTTTGGTTTGCTGTTTCAGGCATCACGATTTGCTCCTGCGAAACCAAGCTAACTTGGTTTAAGTTGTTCGACCCACCCCGACTCTATCAGATAGAGATGCAGCAGTCGGGTTGGGCCGCTGAATTCGATGTTATGCAGGTTTACACTCTCGCAATTCTCCGGGACCGACACCCAATCTGGCGCCAGCCCTACCGAGTCGAGGTGCGAGCGAAAGTCTTTAATTGACATGGGCTGCACATAGACACGAACCGTGTCGCCATAGAGGCGGCCGGTTGCTTCCAGCAGGCCGCCGGAAGAATCCACGTAGAACTGTTCGGACAGCAACATCGCAAAAGTCGAAACGCCCATCACAAAGCGGATGGGAAATCGCGAGTAGCGTCTCAGGTAGTCGGTGAGTTTGTAGCTTTGCCGCAGACGGGTGACCATTACCCATTCTTCTTGGGAAATAAGTTCACGCAGGTGCTTGAGGTTTTTATCTTCATCACTGCCCATAGTTGCGTGGACGCTGCTGATACTGAATTCAGTAACTTTAAGCGGCGGCTTCTCGAGATCGGGCACTTCCTTTTGCAGCGAGGCTTGCGCGGATGCAAAGGTTTCCGAATCGATCACCGACGAATAACGTGTAGAGGTACGCTTGATAATTATGGATCGTTTGCGTGCCACGTCATTGGGCGGTACTTGTTTGCCATCCCGGTTAAACAGAACGGCTTCTGCCAGATGATTGCGGATCATCGCCATGCCGATTTTTGCCGGGTCTACGTCTTCGAAGGCGGGGCCGTTCAGATCAGCGACGTCAACTTCAAGACGGCCTTCGTTAAGGTTATCGCCCAGTCCGTCCAGACCCTGCACAGGGCCTTCTGGCGCAATGAAGGCAGCATAAATAAGGTTGACGCCCAGTACCCCGACAGCTTCCTGTTGTGCCAGAGCGTTGTCGTCCATCATATTGATGTGCAGAATAATCGTGTTGGGTTGCCCGCCCGGTTCGGTCTGAAAACGCAAGCCGACCCAGCCGTGACACTCGTTGGTTCCTGAGTAATTGCGCGCGGCAACCGTGTTGCAGAAAGCAAAGAAGCGTGTGTCGCTACCGCGTGTTTCGCTCAGACGGCGTATGAGCAGGGAATATTCTTTATCCAGCATCGCCTCGACACGTTCGCGAGATACGTAGCGAGACGATTTGCCATAAATTTCATCGCTAACCAGCATGTCGTAAGCCGACATGGTTTTGGCAACGCTGCCTGCCGCACCGCCCACACGGAAGTACCAGCGCGCGACTTCCTGAGCAGCGCCGATCTCCGCTATGGTGCCGTATATGCGGTCGTCGAGATTAATGGCCAGCGCTTTCTGGTGGGTATCCTGTGAGTATTTCTGCATTTCCGAGTGTCATCCTGAGGGTGCCGCTGTCGCAAGGATACGCAATCCCGTCTGCCGCGTCTGCATGGCAGCGGTAGATTTTGGTACCGATTGGGGTAGAATTTTTCCGCTGAACTAAGCGGATGTTTTACCGGTCGTAATCATGTGCCGCGTGCAATATGATGGGAGAGCCATGATGAATCGTCTTTTTATTTTGTCACTTGCAGGCTGTGTTTTGCTGGTCAATACGGGCTATAGCAAGGACAAGTATCCTGATGTCACAGCCGATGGTCTGATACGCGCCGAAAGCAAGAAACTCGACGCAGTTTATTGGCAGCCGGAGGCGACCCTGACGGGTTATAGCAAGATTATGCTTGCAGAATGCCAGGTGTCGTTCCGCAAGAACTGGCAACGAGACCAGAACCGCGATCGACGTTCGACTGATCGTGTCAGCAACGAAGATATGGAAAGAATCCGCGCAGATGTGGCTAAGCGATTCAATGAAGTATTTGCAGAAGAATTGCAGAGTGAGGGCGCCTTCGAGATGGTTGATGCGGCCGGTGATGACGTATTGTTATTGCGGCCAGAGATTGTTGATTTGGATGTGTTTGCGCCGGACATCAGTGCACCCGGTCGCACCCGAACGTTCACAACTTCGGCAGGGCGTATGACATTGAAGATGGATCTGGTGGATTCAACAACCGAGGCGGTGATCGGCCGGGTTATTGATCGTCGCAGAGCGCGTGAGGATACGCAGCCGCGTGTTACCAACAGCGTAACCAACCGGGTAGAAATGGACCGAATCGTGCGTCGCTGGGCACGGATATTGCGCGATGCGCTCGGCGAAGAATCAGCCAGTTCGCCGCGGTGATCAATAGAATTAACGTCTTCCGCAAGATCATACGCCTGTATGCATGACGCTCCGGTGCCGGGCCCGGCGCGTTTTGGCCCCTTGAGGTTGGCGCCGGGGGTTCGCGCGAGTAACGTCCTCACTTATCTCTATATGGCTTTTGCGGGCATTGCGCTGACAAGTTTCGTCAGCGTCATCATGCCGTACATCCTGAACGTCAACGTCGGTTTGCCCATGAGCGAGCAGGGGCGCGTGGCCGGCGACCTGGTGTTCTACGGCGAGTTTGTGTTGATCGTGATGAGCGGCGTATTCGGCGCCTGGTCCGACCGGTTTGGTCGCCGCGCCATCCTCATTACCGGGCTGCTGATTCTTGCCGCCGGCTACGTTGTATTGGGTATGGCGGGCAGTGTCGCGGAGCTCATCGCCGTGCGGCTGTTTATCACCATCGGCATCGCTGGGGTCGGAGTAATGGTCTCGGCCATACAGGTGGACTATCCCGCCGAAGAGTCGCGCGGCAAGCTGGTGGGCTTCGCGGGCATAGCAATCGGTTTGGGTGCAGTGATGATCGGGGTGCTGTTTACCCGCTTTCCCGACATGTATGCGCAAGCCGGGTACAGCGATACCGATGCCAGCCTGATGACCATGCTGACGATGACGGCCTTTTGTGTTTTTACGGCGCTGATCGCGCGTGTCGGACTCGTTGGCGGCAGGCCGTCGCACGCACCGGCTCAGACCTCGGCTCGGCAACTTATTGCAAAAGGCATAAGAGCGGCGCGCAGCAATCGGCGTGTTTTGCTGTCTTACGCCTGCGCTTTTGTTGGTCGCGCTGATCTGGTGGTCGTAGGTACTTTTTATTCTCTATGGTTAACCCAGGCAGGCATTGAATCCGGGTTGTCGGCAGAAGATGCGGCGAAAATGGCCGGTGGCATGTTTGCCCTGGTAATGACCGCGGCGCTGCTGTGGGCTCCCGTGATGGGTTGGCTGAACGATCGGCTGGATCGCACCCTGGTGATGGTCATCGCCCTGTTGCTCGCCTTAATTGGCTATTGCGGTATGGGCTTTATCGCCGACCCGTTGGGTGGATGGATGTACCCGGCCAGCGTCGTGTTGGGCATAGGCCAGATCAGCGTCACGCTGGCGAGCCAAACCCTGCTGGGCCAGGAATCTCCCCGCGAGCTTCGCGGCGCGGTGGTCGGAACCTTTTCGATGTTCGGTGCCGGCGGTATTTTATTTGTGACCGTGGTTGGCGGCCGTTTGTATGACGCGTTCTCCCCCGACGCGCCATTCATCATGATCGGATTGCTAAATGGCCTGCTGGGCGTTTTTGGCTATTGGCTGTACCGGGCTGATCGAAAGTAGTTCTCGTTTAACGTCGACACCCGAAGAACCCCAACAAACCCATCGCTGAGCCAAACAGTCATGTGGCAGCGGGCCCGCTATTGTCCATGCCGAAGACAAAAAGAAAAATAAAAACAATAGGTTAAAAAGTATTATTCGGCAGTTTATGCGATATTTTGCCGCACGGGCCGGTATTGCTATTGCGCAATATTGCTTCCCGTGCAGACTTGCAAACACCCCTTCATGCGCGTAACTTGCCCGCTCGATGGCGCTCCCGTCAGGGAGTTAAAAGGGAACGCGGTGAGGGCGTGAAAACCCGACTCCGCGACTGTACCCGCAACTGTAATCGGTACGTTTTGCGTCTCTAGACCACTGGAGTTTTCTCTGGGAAGGCCGACGCAGAATTTCACGCCGTAAGTCAGGAAACCTGCCATCAAGTCGTCCATCGCTGATACGGGGCTATATCGGTTGAGCGGATTATCCGTAGCGACGGCATTGTTATTGGGTCGTTAAGTACGAAATGGTTGCTTTGTACTAACCTCGGCAATGCTGCTTTTGCACTCGCGACTCCAATGCTTTGTTTACAGAACTGTGCGGAGTTGACGGATGCGATCCCATAAATGCCTGATTTGCACGCCTGATGTTGTATGCAGCCGCTAGGCCTGCAGCACAAGGTAAGGCCACTGCTGCTATGGCTGTTGGCGTTTTGCATGGCTGCCACCGGCCCTGCTGCGGCTGTGCCGACAGCCGTTTCGACGGATTTTTGTGCCGATCAATATTTGCTGGCGCTGGCGGACCGTTCCCAAATACTTGCGGTATCACCCGATGCCGAGGCGCCGTTTTCTCACATGGCCGCGAAGGCCGGCGGTGTTCGTAAACTGGCTGCCGGCGTGGAGGAATTGGCGGCGCTTCAGCCTGACTATGTCGTCACGTCGTGGGGCTGGTCGGCCCACAATCGGGGTTTGCCCGAACGTCTGGGGGCAAAGTTTGTGCAAGTGCAGTTTGGTACGACACCCGACGTTATTGCTGCCAACCTGCGACACGTGGGCGGGATCCTGCGCCGTGAATCGCAGGCCGAAAAAATAGTCGCTGAAATGTTCCAGCGCCTGCAGGATATCGAGACGCGCGTTGATCGTCAGGTCGGGACACCACCCCTTAGACCACCCCTTAGGGGCATGTACATTACGCCCAGCGGGACGACCAGCGGGGCGGGAACCCTGGTCGACGAAATCATTACTCGTGCCGGCCTTGTCAACGCTGTGGCGGAAATGGGTTACAGCGGATGGCAGCAGATGCAACTGGAGGATCTGGTGGTGAACCCGCCGGATCTGTTCGTTGCCAGCTTTTTCGAACTCAACAGCGCGCAGACTGACAACTGGAACATCGCAAGACACAGCGTTATGCAGCGCTTGCTGGAAGACCGGCCCGTTATTCTGGTGCCGTCCAATAAGCTTTCCTGTGCGGCATGGTATTTCGTGGATGCCGTTGAAATGCTGATTAATGAAGTCGATCAGGCGCAGAAACTCAGTCCGGAGCAACTCCGGGCCGGCGGATTGCGCTAACCGGAAGCTGAGTGATGTGGGGTAAGCCTGAAAGTTTTGCGCGTACTTCGGCGGTGGTGTTGTGCCTGTTTGGGCTGACAGTCGTTGTTGGCCTGGTATCGCTGCTTATTGGTTTCGTCGCCCTGGATGCAACTGCCGTGATGGAAGCATTGTTTGGGGTCGGCCCGGAATCCACGCAAATGATCGTGTCCGAAATTCGTTTGCCGCGCACCCTGATGGGTGTGCTCGCCGGCGGGGCGTTGGGGATGTCGGGCGCAGCGTTACAGGGGTTGTTCCGCAACCCGTTGGCCGACCCCGGCATCATTGGTATTTCTGCCAGTGCGGGGCTGGGGGCGGTGGCAACACTGCATTTCGGACTCGCCCCCGATTTTGCATTAGCGGTGCCGTTGATGGCGATGGCAACGGCATCGGTATCGACGCTGATCCTGTTCGTTGTTGCCATGCGTGACAGCAGCGCGCTGACCTTGATTCTGGTCGGCATTGGCGTAAGCAGCCTGGCGGTGGCGTTCACATCACTGGTTATTAATTTTTCAAACAACCCCTTTGCACTGAATGACATGGTGCTATGGCTGTTGGGCAGTCTGGCCAACCGCAGTTTCACGGACATTGCTCTATCCGCGCCTTTTATTGTGACCGGTCTTTTGCTGATGTACGCCAGCGCCGGCGGTCTCAGGGTGCTGAGTCTCGGTGAGGCCGTGGCAGAGAGCATGGGTGTGAGTCAGCGAAAGTTGCGCGGTCTTATCGTATTGGGGAGTTCGATGGCAGTGGGAGCCAGCGTTGCGGTGTGCGGCACTATCGGTTTTGTCGGGCTGGTGGCACCGCACATGGTGCGGCCTTTTCTGGGCAGCGATCCGGCGCGCATACTCTGGCCCAGCGCCTTTGTGGGTGCGATATTGGTAACGTTCGCTGACATCCTCGTGCGCACTCTTTCCAGCGGCCAGGAATTAAAACTGGGGGTGCTCACATCGTTAGTAGGTGCGCCGTTCTTTCTGTTTCTGGTCGTGAAAACCCGGCGCATGATGCGATGAGCATTGCGGTAACAAACTTGTCGGTGAGCCTTGGTGGCCAGCCCGTTTTGTTGAATGCCGGGCTGGAACTGCGCAGCGGCGAGTTGCTGGGCCTGATTGGCCCCAACGGCTCGGGCAAGAGCACCTTGATTCGCGCCATGCTGGGTTTGCAAAAAGGTGACAGCGGGCAGATCACCATCGATGAGCTCGACCGTGATGCATACGGTCGGCGTGAGCTCGCTCGTCTTGTTGCCTATTTGCCCCAGGATCACACGGTGCATTGGCCGCTCAGTGTTGAAGCGACAGTCGCATTGGGGCGCGAGCCGCATCTGGGCCCTTTTGGTAAGCGCAGTAAGGCGGATTGGAAGATCGTCGAACGCGTGATGCACGACATGGACATCACCGCGTTCAAAGGGCGTTCCGTGCGCACATTATCGGCGGGGGAGCGCGCCAGAGTTCTGCTGGCACGAGCCATCGCTGTGCAGGCACCCTATTTGCTGGCGGATGAGCCCACGGCGGCGCTGGATCCGCGCCACCAGCTTACCGTGATGAAACTGCTGCATGGGCTTACCCGGCAGGGTGTCGGGACACTGGTGGTGGTGCACGATCTGCCGCTTGCCGCGCAGTTTTGTGATCGCGTTTGTCTGTTGCATGAAGGGCGCATTTTGGCGGAGGGTCGGCCGGCGGATGTGCTGAACGATGACAATATTGCAAGCGCCTATGGTGTCGAAACCGTGCGCATTCATGTTGGCGATGCCTCCCTGATCGTACCTGTGGGTGTTAAAGTGCCCTGAAGGTTGCGGGGCGCTGCGGACGCGCCAGGAATTCATAAGCAAGGTGCGAGCATAATGTCGTCGCAGACCATCGGCTGGCGGGAGTGGGTAGAACTGCCCGACCTCGGCATTCAGCGAATCAAGGCCAAAATAGATACGGGTGCGAGAACCTCCGCCTTACATGCGTTCAGCGTGGAAACCTATGCGGGCGATGACGGTGCCGAGTGGGTGAGGTTTGGTATGCATCCTCGCCAGGACTCCACTGAATTAGAAGTGTATTGCAACGCGCCGGTCGTGGATCGTCGATTGGTGCGCGATTCGGGCGGACACCAGACCGAACGGGTAGTTATAGCGACTACACTGGTACTTGCCGGGCAAAGGCTGCAGGCCGAGGTCACACTGACTGATCGTGATGACATGCTGTTTCGCATGTTGCTGGGCCGAACTGCGATGCGTGGCAGGTTTGTCGTCGACCCCGGACGGTCGTTCCTTGCGTCTAAAGGTTCCCGATCCATCGCCAAAAAGGGCAGCGCGAAATAGCCATGCAAGAAAAACCGATCATCAAGAAGAGTGCACCCGGGCAGAAGCCCATCGAAATCGGTGGTGTTGAGGTGCGACCAGGAGAAAGAGTTTTTATCGATCTGCCCGTGGCTGATCTGTATACCCATGCATCGCTCAATATGCCGGTACAGGTTGTTAATGGGCGGCGGCGCGGGCCAACGCTGTTTGTATCAGCGGCCATTCACGGCGATGAGCTGAATGGTGTGGAAATCATTCGGCGTTTGTTAAGGCAAAAGGTATTGGCGCGACTCAGGGGCTGTTTGATCGCGGTGCCCATCGTCAACGTGCATGGGTTTCTCGATCAGTCCCGCTACCTTCCAGACAGGCGCGACCTTAATCGTTCCTTTCCGGGTAGCGCAAAAGGTTCGGTGGCGGCGCGACTGGCGCATACGTTTTCGGTGCAGATAGTCTCGCAGGCCGATTACGGTATTGATATCCATACAGGGGCACTGCATCGCTCGAATTTGCCGCAAATCCGGGGTTGTCTTGATGATCCCGAGACACTCAGGCTTGCGCGAGCCTTTAATGTGCCTGTACTCATAAATGCCGCTGTTCGCGATGGCTCTCTGCGCGGGCATGCGGCAGAGCAAGGCATTCCTACGTTGCTGTATGAGGCGGGCGAAGCGCTCCGTTTCGACGAGGTGGGAATTCGCGGCGGTCTTCGGGGCGTAATGAATGTGATGCGTGAACTCGGTATGCTGCCGGCAAAGAAAACCGGAAAAAGCCCGATAGAGCCCCTGATGGCGAAGTCCAGCAGTTGGGTGCGGGCAAGCGTCAGCGGCATTGTCCGGTCGCGATCCAAGCTGGGGCAGCGCGTCGCCAAAGATCAGCAGCTGGTGGTCATCAGCGATCCGTTCGGCGAAACAGAACACACGGTTGCCGCGCCCCACGCGGGCATTATTATTGGCAAGTCAAACTTGCCTTTAGCACATGAGGGCGACGCATTGGTGCATATAGCACGATTTGATAGCGTCGCCCTGGCCAGTGACACGGTGGAGGAATTTCAAACCGAAATTCTGCCGACACGGCCTGTAGATTTTGAGGATTCGATATGAAGATCGGTATTCTGTCGACGAGTAAGAGCCTTTACTCTACCAAGCGACTGGTCGAGGCATGCGTTAAAAAGGGCCATGAAGCGCAAGTTATTAATCATAAGCGTTGTTACATGAACATCGCGTCACATAACCCCAGCGTGCATTACAACGGCATTGTGTTGTCGGGTTTTGACGCCATCATTCCGCGTATCGGTGCTTCCGTTACATTTTACGGAGCCGCCGTGGTTCGGCAGTTTGAGATGATGGGTGTGTATTCGGTGAATGAGTCGGTGGCCATTACGCGCTCACGCGACAAGCTGCGGGCATTGCAGTTGCTGGCGCGTAAGGGAATCGGCCTGCCGGTGACGGGCTATGCCAATTCTCCGGGTGACACAGCCGACTTGCTGGAACTGGTAAACGGTGCCCCGGTGGTCATCAAGCTACTTGAGGGTACGCAAGGTGTCGGCGTGGTGCTGGCGGAAACGCGCCAGGCAGCGGAAAGCGTGATTGAGGCGTTTCGGGGGCTGAACGCTAACTTTCTGGTGCAGGAGTTCGTTAAAGAGGCGGGTGGTGCCGATATCCGTTGTTTTGTTATTGGCGGCAAGGTAGTGGCAGCGATGAAGCGCCAGGGCAAAGAGGGCGAGTTTCGGTCCAATCTCCACCGCGGCGGTTCCGCTGAACTTGTCAAGCTAACGCCTGAAGAACGTTCCACGGCGGTGCGTGCTTCCAAAATACTCGGTCTGAATGTTGCTGGTGTTGATTTGTTGCGCTCGAATCACGGGCCCGTTGTGATGGAGGTGAATTCCTCACCCGGTCTGGAGGGTATAGAGACGGCAACAGGCAGAGACGTGGCTGGCATGATTGTCGAATTTATCGAGAAGAATGCCAGACCGGGCAAAACACGCACGCGAGGTACCGGTTGATGCTGGAAATTTTTGTCGGGCTGATCGCGCTGGCCGGCCTAACAATCGCAGTCATTTATAACACTCGCTACCGCAATCATCCGTGGGATATCTATTACCCCAGGCTCGCCTGGATGCGCGGTGGCATGTACTTCTGCGCCTGCTATACCTTGTCCTACCTGAGTGGGGCGATGGAGCTTATCGTCAGCAGCCCGGTGTTCACGGCCGAGCAGCTTGCCAACCCGAATTGGGTGATTTTTACAATGGGCGTTGGTGCGTTCATCTTAGTGGCGTATGCCGGGGTCTGGAGTTACTTCACGCCGGTATTCGAGCGGCAAAAAAACGTGTTTGTTTCGGCGCTGTTTGGAATGCTGTGGGGGTCCAGCTCCGGACAGCTTTTTTTGTCAGTGTGGGTTGCCGCAGGGCACCTGCCAGTACCTGCATGGGGCGCGTCAGTGGTGGCGTTTCTGGTGCTCGCGGCGTACCAGCCAAACTGGCACAACATATACTGGGATCATTACATTGCGCCCGAGCATGACACGCCGATGACGCAGGTCATCAAGGCCACCTGCTGTCACATACCCAACCTCGCGTTGTTGCTGACCTATCTGACCTTGTACGAAAATTACCTGATTTTTGTCATGGCGCAGGTTGTTGCATGCACGTCTGCGGCCATCGGCATGCGATTCCCGCCGCCGTGGGCTGCGCCCAGCAAGCTGAATTATGCCGTGCGAACCGATGCACGAATTCCGCGCTGTACCGGTTACATACCGGCCAACCCCAAGTCCGACCCCTATACACCGTTCTACCCTGGATGGAGGGCTGCCGACTAGCCTCTGCTGCTTGCCTGCTTTAAATTACGAAAGTCGAACGTATGTCTATAGCCACGTCTCGAAGGCTCAACCGCATAGATGCATTGCGCGGCGGTGCGATCATTGCAATGGTGTTATTTCACTTCTTTTTTGATCTGAGTTTCCTGGGTTTCACCGACTCCGACTTTTACAACGACCCGTTCTGGTTACATGCGCGCACGGTGATTCTTTCCAGTTTTCTGTTTCTGGTTGGCGTTAGCTTGTGGCTTGCCAATCGTGAGGGCATCAATCCGGTGCGCGTGCTAAAGCGTTTTGGCGTGCTGATCGGCTGTGCGTTGTTGATTAGTGCTGCAACGTTGTGGATGGTGGGCGATCGTTTTGTTTTTTTTGGTGTGATTCATTTTATAGCGCTCGCCAGTTTGCTGGGTTTGCTGTTTGTGAATGCCGGCAAACTGAACCTCGTCGTGGGCATGGTGTTGCTAATTCTGGGCAACCTGGCCGAATTCAGTTGGTTCGATAACCCGGGCTGGCGCTGGATCGGTTTGATGACCTTCAAGCCATTAACCAACGACTATGTGCCGTTGTTGCCCTGGTTCGGTCTGGTATTGATTGGCTTGTATGCGGCACCGTGGGTGCTCGCCTGGGCCAGAAAATCGCCGACAGGCAAAGTTTCCGGCGTTGAATCTGCATTGGCGGGTATGGGCCGACACAGTTTGCTCATTTACATGGCGCACCAGCCGTTGTTGCTAGGGCTTCTGTTGCTTTTCCAATAAGCCCTCAGTGCGGGCGCTTGTCGCGAATGGCTGCGAGTTGTTTACGAATGGATTTTGCAGGCCGGCCGACGACGTATTCAAAATCCGGGCTAACCTCGAACAACCCGTGGGCGATGCACTCAAAGCATCCGACCAGCATGGTTATGACGTCTTCACCCCGTTTTACGTAGTCCGGCATCGCATGAAATTTTTCCAGGCATTGTTCAATGGAAATATTCTGGTACACGACATGGGTGCCGAACACGTCATTTGCAATGCTGACCAGTTCAGCCTGCGTCAGGTTCTCGGATATCAAATTGACCGTTTCGTTGGCAAACTGATCGCCGCATACGAGCGCAGCAAGTGCGATACTCAGTTCCGCTACCGATATGTAGCCACAGCGTCCGCTGCCGGCATTGTTGCGGTAAATTCCGTCGCCGTCAGCAGCGCGCCGAATATGCGCGAGATCAAGATCCATATACAGGCCGTTACGCGCGATAACCCAGGTCATGCCCGAGTTTTTTATAAGTGCCTCCGTGGCACGGCCCACTTGTTGGGTTGGCCAGTACAACATGCGGTGATCGGCGTCGTCGCCAATCACGCTGGTATAAACAATTTTTCGGACTCCGGCTGTGCGAGCCGCATTGATGGCCCGGGTATGTTGGGCGAGGCGGTCGGTGTTCGGAACGATCGGTGCCGAAATCATAAGCAGCGTATCCACACCGTTCAGCGCGGCTGCCATTTCCGTCTCGTTGTCGTAGTCTCCCGGTCTAACAGCAACTTTTGCGTCGTTGATAGTCTCCGGGTTTCGAACCACCGCTACCAGATTTTCGCCGCCGGTTAAGGCAATAAGCTCGGCAAGGACGGCCCGGCCAAGAAGGCCGGACGCTGCAGTCACCGCGATTCTTTTTGTATGCATGTCGCCGATTCTTTCAGAATCTCAGGTCATATCAAGCGCGACAGTGTGTGCGCAGTAAACCATAGGCTCTATAATCGCCTGCATAGTCCGGGCCGGAGCGTCATGTGTATAAAAAATTGCTGCTGCTTTGTTGCTTGCCATTTGCTTTGCAGGCGCAGGACTGGCCGGTATGGGGTGGCAGCCCTTCGGGCACCCGCTACAGCGAACTTGATCAGATCAATCAGGACAACGTGGATGATCTGCAGATAGCATGGCAGGTGCAGACAGGTGCACTGGCCAAACACGGTGTCGAGGCCGGCATCATGGCCGGTTTCCAGGCCAATCCCATACTTACTCCGCCAGCAGCCGGGCAGTCGCTGGTGTTGTGCACGCCGTTTAATGAAATCCTGGCTTTGGATCCGACGACCGGCGAAAAACGCTGGGAGTTTGATGCGAAATTAAGCCCGGGCGGTTACGGCAGCGATGCCGACCCGGATGGGCTGAAAAGCCCGCAATTTATTAAATGCCGTGGCGTGTCATTCTGGCACGATGCATTGGCCGGTGACGACGATGCGGCCTGCGTCAATCGTATTCTGGCGGCCACCAATGATTTGCGCTTGATTGCGCTGGATGCGGCGACCGGCGAATTGTGCGAAGGATTCGGTAGCGGCGGCATTGCGAACGTGGAGCCGCTGTATATGCAGAAGCAGCCAACGTGGCGGCACGAGGTCCGGTTTTATAATCCGCCGGTCATTGCCGGCGATCTGATGATTACCACCAGTTCGGTGCGCGATAACCATCGCTGGAATGCACCCGCAGGCACTACCCGCGCTTTTTCAGTGCGCACGGGCGAGCTGGTCTGGGAATGGGATCCGGTGCCGCGTTCCGTAGCAGACCCTCAGTACAAAAACTGGAATCCGGACGCCGCTCGGGAGACGGGTGGGGCGCAGGCGTGGGGCATGCTCAGTGTGGATGCCGAGCGTGATCTGGTTTTTCTGCCGACCTCGGGGCCGTCGCCGGATTTTTACGGTGGCACGCGGCCGGGTAATAACGACTACGCCGATTCAATTGTTGCTCTGCGGGCCTCGACCGGCGAATACGTGTGGCATTTTCAGACCGTGCATCACGATGTCTGGGATTACGACAACTCCGCACAACCCGTGCTGGTGAATTTGGTCAAAGACGGCAAGCCGTTTCCGGCGGTGGTGCAGGGTACCAAGACCGGCATGCTGTACATTTTTCACCGCGAAACCGGCGAGCCTTTTTTTGCAATTGAAGAGCGACCCGTGCCTACCGACGGTGTTCCCGGCGAGCAGCTTTCGCCGACGCAGCCCTTTCCGGTCAAACCACCCCCGCTGGTGCCGCACGACTTTAGCTGGGATGACGAGTTCTGGCTGAACTTTGGCAGTTGTGCGGACAAGTATGCCGGTGCGCGCATCGGTCCGATTTTTACGCCGCCGAGTCTGGAAGGAACGCTGGTGGTGCCGTCAACTGCCGGGGGCATTAACTGGGGCTCAGCTGCGATACACGAACCCACCAATACCTTGGTGACCAGCGTGCTGAACCTGCAACATTTTGTGCAACTGATCCCCAATGAGGAGGTCGTTGGCGGACCAGCGGAAGCGGGTGCGAATAATATGAATCTGGCAGCACCTTTGCTGGGTACTCCCTACCACCTGTTGCAGGGGCCTGCCATGTCGCCGCGCATGACTCCGTGTAACGCACCCCCGTATGCCAAGCTGGTGGCAGTTGATCTGCAACAGGGTGATATCAAGTGGGAAGTGACACTGGGCGACCTCAGCAAATTTTTGCCTCTGGGTTTGCCGATTAAGTGGGGTGCACCGAGTTTTAGCGGCGGGATTGTCACTGCCGGCGGCGTGATTTTCATCGGGGCCACGGCAGACAACGGGTTCCGGGCCTTCTCACTGGATGACGGCGAGGAGCTGTGGCGCGTGCGCCTGCCGAAGAGCAGTTTCGCCCATCCCATGACCTACCAAATAGAGGGAAAACAATACGTTGTGGTTGTTTCCGGTGGGCATCCGTTTGTTGATCAGGACCCGGGTGACTGGGTGACGGCCTTCGCATTGCCTGAATAGCCCGCGGGCAAACCACCGGCACCGGGGCCAGCCGCTTGTGCGGCGCAATATTTATCGCTTAGATTAGAGCTTGCTGCGCGCGACTATTTGCGCGGAAGCAGGCAGGGACGCCACACAATAATTATGCAAATTCTGGAGAAGCGTCTCATGCGGTTGCGTCGGTTGAAAATCCCTGTATTGGTAGTTGTCGCGTTAAGTAGTTTCTGGGTGTTTTCGCTGCCAGCCCGCGCCGACCTCACGGTGGCACCGGCATCCCCTCAGGTCGGCTATTGCACATTTTTCGGATTTGGCTCGCTGCTTGACCCGTTTGACCCGGGCAACCCGGGCATGACGCAGCCGTGGGGCCCTTACGGTGCGCTTGTTTATCGCAACCTCCCGGCTTTTGACCTCGCAGTCGGGGATATTCTGGCTTTTGATCTGGGCGCCGTAAACGAAGTGCCGCCGGCAGTGGACATTGCGATGGCCGTTGGTATGGATCCGGTCAGCAACAACTACAGTGATCCGGCCGCACCGTTTACGCATATTGTCAGCAATACGCAGACCCCGACGAGCTCCGGGAACACGGTCATCGGCGACTACGAAATCGAGTACACCGTCGAACAGCCCTACAGCTTCCCTGGAGGCACGCTGTTCATCCGCATCTCCAACCCGACCGCCGCCTATCAGGCCGACAACACCTGCACACAGGTTAATGTATACGGCGATTTAGGTGACGCTAACGATTTTTTTGTGCGGCGCTATCTGGGTTCATCCACCGACTACCCGTGGACCGGAGCCCTGTCTTTTAACAACGGCGTGACGGCTTTTCGCATCATCAACGACCCGCAGATCATTGCTGATCTCGGCGTCAGCATCAGCGGCCCGCCGTCGGTGCTGATCGATACCGACTACAGTTATACCGTCGAGTACATCAACAATGGCCCGGAAGACGCGACGGCAGTTGAGGTGGTCATTGCCACGCCGGCCGATATCATTTTCGACAGTGTTACACCGCCCGGCGCGAACTGCACAGCCGACAGCACCTTCGGTGCGACGGTTACCTGCGCCATCGGTGATCTCGCCAACGGCGCAGGCGGCACCATAACGGTCAACGTGACTTCGCCGATGACGGCACTCGACCGCACCGAGGCGACGGCCACTATCGACGGCGGGCCCGAGGAAGACGACGATGCCGGCAACGACAGCGACACCGCCGTGGTGTTCGTAAATGCGCTGGAGATCGAGATCGAGGATTCGCGCTTCCCGAATTTCGATCGCAACATCGATTTTCTGCCAGCCAAGCCGGGCGATACTGACCCGCAAACTTTCACCGTGCGTAACGACAGCCCGAATCCGGTCGGCATCACGGTGTTCGATGCACCCGCTGCGCCCTTCATGCTGACTGACCCGAATAACTGCGAAGCCAACGGTGTCGCGGGTGGCAACACCTGCACCTTCAATGTGGCGTTCATGCCCACCGCGGTCGGCAGCTACAGCGACTCGGTCATTCTGGATTTCACCCCGGGCGGCCAGACGGAAATCACGCTCTCGGGTAACGGCGTGCCGGCGATGGCCGATCTGTCATTGAGTAAGACGGCCAACGTGACCTCGGTGACGCCGGGCGCTCCGGGTTCGGGCGGTAACCTCGCCACTTACACCCTGACGGTGGAAAACCTGGGCCCCGACGATGCCGAGGCCGTGGTGACCGACATGCTGCCGTCAGGTGTCACTGTCAACGGCACGCCGCCGATGAATTACGACCCGGGCACCGGTGTCTGGGATGTCGGCACGGTAGCATTCAGCGATATGGTCGGTGCCGACAACACGGTGAGCCTGGATATCCCGGTGCTGGTGGGTGCCGGCGTGCCCGTGTGTTTGACGAACTCCGCGACCGTTGCCATTGTACCGAGTAGTAACACCGAGGATCCGAATGCCGCCAATGACAGTGCGGAGTTGAATCTGGCTGCGCACCGGAGTGCGTCGACTTCGTGCTGGTTGCACTGCTTCGACGAAAGTAACCGTTGACGTGAGATCACTGTTTCTTTGTCGTTATCACGCTCGAACTCAAGGTCACCAATAACGGGCCATCGGATTTGCAGGCGGTCACGCTGGATGCGTCGAGTTCAGGTCCCGGAGGACCCGGTTTCGAGTTTGTTGCCGGTGCGTGCACCGAGGTGTCCAGCCTGAACAATATCGATACCGACGTTACACGCTGCGGCTTCATTCCGCCGCAAGGCAATCTCGGTGCGCTTGACAGCGGCCAGACCAAAAGCGCCTTTCTACGGATCCGCCTGTATCAAGCCGGTGACACCCTCGAAGTTGATTACGGCTTCACGGCAGAATTCGGGTTTGACGATCGGGTGCCTGCCGATAACGACGTCGCTGCGGTGTTCGTCGCCGTACCCCCAGCCTCGCGCGACGCCATTGGGCCGGGCAGCGGCGGCGGCTGCTTCATCGCCACGGCCGCGTATGGTTCGTACCTGCAGCCCGAAGTGCGGGTGCTGCGCGATTTCCGTGACCGCTACCTGCTGACCAACGCGCCGGGCCGGGCCTTCGTCGAGTGGTACTATCGCACCTCGCCGCCGTATGCGGACATGATTGCCGCTAACGACTGGCTGCGCGCGCTGGCACGTGCCGCGTTGACCCCGCTGGTGTATGGCATCAAGTACCCCTGGGCGATAGCCGGTTTGGCCATGCTGCTGTTATTGATCGGTACCGCGCGGGGAGTAAGGCGGGCTAACCAATAGCAAACCGGCAATACAACGGTGGAGTGCAGCGATGAAAAAGCGGCTTGTCTTGAGTTTCCTCGTTGCGCAGCTTTTTTGCGCGGCAATAGGGTGGGCGGAGTCGCTGACGCTCGAAGACGTTGCGGCGCTCAAGCGCGTTACGGCAGCGCGCATGAGCCCGGCGGGGGATCGAGTTGCTTACTTGCTGCAAGTGCCGCGCAAGCTTTACGCGGACGATGACGGCAAGCCCTATCACGAGTTACACGTAATCGATCTCGCAGGAAACTCCCGGCCGTATGTCACCGGCGACATTGATATAACGGATTTGGCGTGGTCGGCCGACGGGCGCGCGGTTTATTTTCTGGCGAAACGTGACGCAGAGGCGGATTTTAATTCGCTGCATCGGATCAGTCTTGCCGGTGGTGAAGCCGAGCTGATATTCACGCACCTGAACGACATCAACCGGATTTACCCGGCACCGGACGGCGTCCGGCTGGCATTCACCGCGTCCGGTGCGCCGCCCGAGAAAGTTAAGGAGCTCGGGGAGAAAGGTTTCAAGGCCTTGGTGTACGAAGAGTCGGTATTGCCGGTAACGGTCTGGATGTTGAATCTGCAGTCGTTGAATGCCGTGGCGCATGACTTGCCAGGGTCCGCGTCGGATTTTGCATGGTCATCCGACGGTTCGCGCTATGCCGTGGCGTTGGCACCATCGCCGTTGGTGGATGATTCATTTACCTCACGCGATATCTACGTCATCGACAGTATGAAAGGCGCGGTGCAGAGCAGGCTGGGGTCGATCGGCAAGCTGGGCGCGTTTGCGTTTTCGCCGGATGGGGGCCGTGTCGCCTACGTGGGCAGCGTGAATGTGAACGATCCGCGCGAAGGGCGCTTGTATGCCGTGTCGTCATCGGGCGGTAAGCGTCGTGAAATTGTTCCGGACTATCTCGGGCACGTTCATCAACTGCTGTGGGCCGATGATGCACGGGTCCGGTGGGTCGGTTACCGCGGCGTTTACACCGATTGGGCGACCGCGGATATTGCTGACCCGAAGTCCGTTGGCCAAGCGCCGCAGCGGGGGCCGATTATCCGGTTTGTGGACGGCCATCCCGGTCAGGACAAGGCGGTCGCCATTGCCGATACACCGGAACATCCGGGCGAATTGTACTTGCTGAGTGACGGTGCCGATCCGGTTCGCCTCACGGACTCCAATCCGTGGCTGGCCGACCGGGCACTGGCGCGTCAGGAAGTGATCACCTACAAAGCACGTGACGGTCTTGAAGTGGAAGCGTTGCTGATAACCCCGGCAGCCGGAAGGCGCGGCGGTAATCCGCTTATTGTTGTGGCACATGGCGGGCCCGAGTCGAATTATTCCAACGGTTGGTTAACGTGGTACAGCGCGCCGGGGCAGGTTTTTGCCGCGAATGGCTATGCGGTTGTTTACCCTAATTACCGCGGCAGCACCGGGCGAGGCGTTGCGTTCTCCAAGCTCGATCAGCACGACTACGCTGAGGAAGAATTCAACGATCTGGTGGATGCCAAAAGACATCTGGTGAAACAAGGGCTGGTTGATGCAAAGCGCGTGGGCATTACCGGCGGTTCGTACGGCGGCTACGCAAGCATGTGGAGCGCCAGCGCGCTGAGCGAAGAGTACGCGGCAGCGGTCGCTTTTGTAGGTATTTCCGACCAGATTTCCAAGTTCGGTACCGGCGACATACCTTATGAAATGTACAACGCGCATTCACTGGCGTGGCCGTGGGAGGATTGGCTCTGGATGTTGAAACGAAGCCCGATCTACCACGCTGATAAAACCAGAACCCCGTTACTGATTATGGCGGGGGACAAGGATCCGCGCGTCAGCCCGAGTCAGTCGCTGGAAATGTACCGCTACGTGAAATTGCGCACCGATACCCCGGTCCGACTGGTGTTTTATCCGGAAGAAGGCCACGGCAATGAAAAATCGGCCGCGCAGTACGACTATTCACTGCGTTTGTGGCGCTGGATGGAGCACTACCTTAACGGGCCGGGTGGCGAGCCACCACCCTATGAAATTGATCATGCATCGCGTCTGGAACCACAAGCAGACGAGTAAGCCAAGACGGATCCCCGGCAAAGCATAAAAAAAGGCCCTCGTTGTGAGGGCCTTTTTATTGAGTGGCGATGGTATTGTCACGCTCAATTTGTATCGTGTTACATCATGTCAAAGCGATCCAGCGTCATGACCTTTGTCCAGGCGTTGACGAAATCGTTTATGAACTTTTCGTTGCCGTCGTTAGCTGCATACACTTCGGCAACCGCGCGCAGCTCGGCGTGCGAACCAAATACCAGGTCAACCGGTGTCGCCGTCCATTTGACCTTGCCCGTACTGCGATCAAAGCCCTGGTAAATGCCTTCTGCTTTTGCCGATTTCTCCCAGCGCGTGGACATGTCCAGCAGGTTGACAAAGAAATTATTGCTGAGGGTGCCCGGTTGCTCCGTCAGAATGCCGTGCGCTGAACCGCCGCTATTGGCATTCAGTGAACGCATACCACCGACGAGAACCGTCATTTCCGGTACGGTCAATGTCAGCAGGTTCGCGCGCTCGACCAGCATGTCTGCCGGTGATCGACCGTTGCCATCGGCAAAGTAATTGCGGAAGCCGTCAGCCTTTGGCTCCAGCACCGCGAACGAATTAACATCCGTCTGTGCCTGCGTAGCATCGGTGCGTCCCGGGGTAAAGGGCACTTGCACTGGAGTGCCGGCGTTCTTAGCTGCCTGTTCCACTGCTGCTGCGCCCGCCAAAACAATCAGGTCTGCAAGCGAGACCCTTTTTCCGCCAGCCTGAGCACGGTTGAAATTGCTCTGGATGCCCTCGAGTTTCTTCAGCACCTTTGCAAGTTCTTGCGGATTGTTGGCGGCCCAGTCTTTTTGCGGTGCCAGCCGAATGCGAGCGCCGTTGGCGCCACCGCGCATGTCGGTGCCGCGATAGGATGCGGCCGAAGCCCAGGCCGTTCTGACCAGCTCGGGAATCGACAAGCCGGACTTAAGTACTTCCGCTTTTAATTTTGCGATGTCTGCGTCGTTAATGAGCGGATGATCGACCGCGGGTACCGGATCCTGCCAGATCAGCGTTTCATCCGGCACGTCCGCACCGACGTAGCGCGTGCGCGGGCCCATGTCACGATGAGTCAACTTGAACCAGGCTTTGGCAAACGCGAGATCGAATTCCGCGGGATTGGCCTGAAAACGCTGGGCTATTTCGCGATAGACCGGATCAAATTTTAGCGCCAGATCGGTCGTGAACATGATCGGTGCATGCCGCTTGTTTGGGTCAAACGCATCCGGCACCAGCGTTGAAGCCGCGCCGTTGGCCGGGATCCACTGCGTTGCGCCGGCGGGACTCTTGGTTTGAACCCAGTCGTAGGTGAACAGGTTGGTCAGGTACTGGTTGGTCCAGAACGTCGGACTGCCGGTCCACGCACCTTCCAGACCGCTGGTAATGGTGTCGGCACCTTTACCGCTGCCGCATTTATTCTCCCAGCCGAAACCTTGTTTCTCGATGTCTGCGGCTGCCGGCTCCGGGCCTATGCAGTCTGCCGGTTTGGCGCCGTGTGCTTTACCGAAGGTATGTCCGCCGGCAATCAGAGCCACGACTTCTTCGTCGTTCATGGCCATGCGGCCAAAGGTGTCGCGAATATCCTTGGCTGCCGCCAGCGGATCCGCGTTGCCGTTCGGCCCCTCCGGGTTCACGTAGATAAGACCCATTTGCACGGCGGCAAGCGGATTGTCGAGTTCGCGCTTGCCACTGTAGCGTTCATCGGCCAGCCATTCTTTCTCCGGGCCCCAATATACGGTTTCCGCTTCCCAGTCATCTTCCCGACCACCTGCGAAACCAAAGGTCTTAAAGCCCATTGATTCAAGTGCGACATTGCCGGTCAGCACCATCAGGTCAGCCCAGGAAATACTGCGGCCATACTTCTGTTTGACGGGCCAGAGCAAGCGCCGCGCTTTGTCCAGGTTGGCGTTATCCGGCCAGCTGTTCAGCGGTTCAAATCTTTGCTGGCCGCCAGCTGCACCACCACGTCCGTCCGCGATTCGATAGACACCGGCACTGTGCCAGGCCATGCGAATAAAAAACGGACCGTAGTGACCGTAGTCGGCCGGCCACCAGTCCTGCGAGTCTTTCATCAACGCTTCAATGTCATTTTTAACCGCGTTGATATCGAGCCTGGCAAACGCTTCGGTGTAGTTGAAGTCATCGCCCAGCGGGTTCGATTCAGCCGAGTGCTGACGCAGCGGCGTCAGGTCGACTCGGTCCGGCCACCAAAACTGATTCGACTTTGGCATGTCCGACTGTGCTGCTTTCAGCAACGTCATGGGTGACACGGCGACTGCAACTGCGACAAATAGTGCGAGTGTGCGTGAAGTGCGTGAGGCTTGCCTTTCGGACAAGCAGGAACTTGCGGTTTTCATATAGGTACTCCTCCGTAGGCAGTATGTTATGCCAACTTAGCGGCCAGAAGGGGCACCTGTAAAATGAATTAAAACGATTATAATGAGCGAAAAAATGGTACGATTCTTAAGCCAAGACCCGCAAAGCCAAGCCCCGCAAAGACCGGCCGCGGATGGGCATCGGGTATTCGTTGAGTGCGGGGTCTATGGGCCTTGGTGCTTTGCTGCGTTGCGAGCGAACCGGGCGAGATCGGTGTTAAAGCGCGTCGGGTGTTCAACAAAAGGCATGTGCCCGGTGGCCTCGTAAATTTCCATGCGGGCATCAGGCATGTGCTGCATGAGTTCGGCGATGCCCTCAGGCGTGGCGGTGCGTTCGGCATCACCCATAAGAAACAGGACCGGCAATGTCAGCTTGCCGACCAGGTCCGAGTTGTCGAGCTTGCGCGTCATCATCGCAGTGCGGGCGTAGGGGGGCAGGGCAAGTACGGCTGCGACTTCACGGTCGCGGATATCTTGCGGCACCTGCGCTTGCATCATGCCGTCCACGAAACTGCGCGCTGCCATCAGGCGATCGCCGGCATCGCCCGACATGGATAGCGGGCCAAGTCGCGCGAATTCTGCCGCAGTTTTTTCGTCAGGGGGCGGAAAGGGTTGCATGCCGCCGGTGCTGCCGACAAAAACAATGCCCGCGATTGAATCCGCGGAATAGTGCCTGATGTAATCCATGGTGACGTGTCCGCCCATGGACCAGGCGACAACAACGGGTTTGTCGAGCCCCGTGGCTTCAATGACCGCGGCAATGTCGTCGGCCCAGATTTGCGAGTCTGCGTAGCTGGCCGAATCCCAGGGCTTTGCCGAGTTGCCATGCCCGCGCAGGTCGAGCGCCACCAAATGAAATTGATCGGCCAGCGAGGATTCCAGTTGTTGCCGCCAACTGCTGCTGCTGAGCGACCAGCCGTGTATAAAAAGTATTCCCGGCGCGGTGCGTGGGCCGGCCTCGACGATTTGCAGCGGCAAACCGCCGGAACCGTTCACCGTGCTGTAGCTCAACTCACCGGCTATAACCGGGTTAGCCAGCAGCCACAACAGTGCAACTAAATACCGCATTTGCGCTGCATGAGTTGTTCGTCCATGCGTCCTGCCAGAAAGTCATCGATATCCGAAGCGAACTGTTCAGGCTCTTCTATATACGCATAGTGCCCCAGGCCCGGATACTTTTTGACAAAGTTAGGCGCGTTGCTTAGCCAGCTCGAAAATACATCGGCTTCCAGGTGAAACACGGTCTGATTATCAAGCCCCCAGGCGACCAGCGTGGGCGCCTGCACTTTCGACAGCACCTGCTGTGGGTCACCGGTTCTGAAGTTGGCAAACAGCAGCGCGCCTTCTTCTTCCAGACCTTGCCGCCTGTTCATGTCAAAGGTCATGTTGACCAGCCATTCGGGTGGTTCATGTGGTTCGATAAAATTGATATCGAGCGTGTCTCTCACCGTGTCGCGCGTTTGATAACGTTTGGCCCACCATCGGGTCAGCCAGTTTCCTCGCAGCCGGTTCGGGTCTGTCAAAGCGTTTCGCGGCATGCCCGCCGAATTGATCAGGATCAGTCGGCTGATTTTTTCAGGAAAACGTGATGCGTAGTTAAAAGCAACAATACCGCCTGATGACGTGCCAACAAGCGCGAATTGTTCTACTCCTAACTTCTGCGTCAGTTCATCGAGCAGTTCGATGTTTCGGTCGAAGGAGTAGCGATCGTTGGGTTCGCGCCCGGTCAGCCCCGCTGTCAGAAAATCCAGCCGGATGACGCGGTATTTTTTGGTCAGATCATCGACAACCGCATCCCAGCTTCGCAAATTCATAAAAGAAGCGTGCGCTATCACAATAACGGGGCCGGAGCCTTCATCCATGTAGTGTGTGCGTACACCGCCCAGATCCATGAACCGCGAGGATGGCGTGGCGTACATGGACTCGAGTTCGTCCATGCTGAGCTTTGGCGGCTGCGGATACAGCAATGCCGCAGCTAAGGCCAGCGCGCAAAGTCCGGCAACTGTAAGCAACAGTTCTTTAGTAGCGAAAGCTGCCTGGCGTGGAAAGATCGTCGCCAGTGACCCGAAGCGGGGCACTGGCGACGTTTTGGAGCGTTGCATTGGTTCTTGGTGGTCTTACGGTTTCATCTTGTACGTAACCGTCAGCGCGAGCTGCCGGCCATTGCCCAGAATAACGGTAGTCGGCCGCGAGAAATCATTCAGCTGTGGCTGACGAATCTGTGACGTGACATAGCCTTCGTCAAAGATGTTTTTGCCCCATACCGCAATATCCCAGCGTTCGTTCTGCACACCAAAGCGTGCATTTACCAGTTCGCGGCTTTCAACCCACTGGCGGTTGGCCGAGCGGGTGGGGGAGCCGCCGCGTTTGATGTAGTCCGCACGGGCGTACCAGTCCCAATCCTGGGAAAGCTGTCTGCTCATGTCCAAATACAGGTTCAGCTGGTTCTTCACCGTACGACCCAGCTGATTGCCGCTGACGTCGGTCGAGCACAAGCCCGGACAAACGCTGGTCAGCGAAAGGTCAACTACACCGCTGTCGAACTCGGGATCCGCGTGAGCGAAGCCACCGCCGACGGCTAACCAGTCTGTGACAGCGTAGCTAGCCTGCAACTCGAGACCTTTGGAGGTGGCCGAGCCGGTGTTGCGTACAATGGCCGTCAGGAAGCCCGGATCCTGCGATGCACCGCTGATCTGCAGGTCTTCCCAGTCAATGTAGAAGATGGCCACGTCATATTGCAGACGTCCGTCGACCAATTTGCCTTTGGAGCCGACTTCATAGGTCGTGTTCTTTTCTTCATCGAAGAATGCTTCATCGGGGAACATCGCCGAGTAGTTGGCGTTGAAGCCGCCTGACTTGGTGCCTTGAGCCACAGAACCATAGAGCATGATGTCTTCGTTCAGGTCGTAGTCATAAGTGACTCGCGGCGTGAAGTATGACCAGTCATTGCTCTGCAGGCCGCTGCCCGGAAAGCCAAACGACAGGATGCCATCCACTTCCTTGTCTTCTTTAGTGTAGCGAGCCTCAACGGACAAGCGGCCGGCGGCGCCGAAATCCCACTGACCGCGACCGAATACAGCCCATACATCGGTTTTACCGGCGTCCTGGCTGGCCAGTTGATTTGGAACCAGGGGGTTGCTGGTGAGAACCGAATTCAGGTACCCGCTGAGGAAGCCGGCGCTGATGGTCTCGCCGGGGGCCAGTGGTGCCGAGTCGAGCGTGTTGGCTGCGGTGGATTCAAAGTCTTCGTTGGTCCAGAACGCACCTGCCAGCCAGCTGAAGTTGTCGCTGTTACCGTTAAGCCGGAATTCCTGACTCACAGTTGTGTCGTCCGTCGTGTTGAAGAACAACAGGTTCAGGTTCTCGGTGCCCGCCGGCATCATCATGGCGTCCAGGATGTTATAGGGAACGCCGTTGGAATTGGCATCGTAGTCGGTTATGGCATCCCATTGAGCGTCGCTGTATGACGTCAAGCTGGTTAACGAGAGGTTGTCGTTAAAGTCATAGACCAGTTCAAGCGCAAGCAGGGTGGATTGCGTTTCCGCTCCCTTGCCATTCGGGTCAACGTCGACGTCATCACGATGCTGCAAGTTGCCGCAGTAGTAGTTAGCGCCGAGGAAACTGGTGCCGCAATTGTTGACGGCGTTATAAATACCGGCTGAGTCGATGTCTTTATCAGTGTAAAAGGCCATCAGCGTGCCAGAGAAGTTGTCGCTGAACTCTAACGCCAGTTTGCCCATGATCGAATTGCTGTCATAGCCGCCCAGGTTATCGCTGCTGGCGACGTTGTTCACCGTGCCGTCAAACTCCCGGTGCGAGAAGGCCAGCGTACCGCTCGCTGTATCCGAAAGCGGCCCGGACAAGCGGAAACGGCCTTCATAGTATTCGTCAGAACCGGCTGACGCCGTAAGGTCGAGTTCAGCTTCGTCGGAGGGGGCTGCTGTCACGTAGTTGATGGTGCCGGCGAAAGTGCTGCGCCCGTAAAGTGCGCTCTGCGGGCCTTTGACAACCTCAACTCGAGCCAGATCGAGCAATTCCAGATCGATGTTGTTGCGTGACGGGAGGTAAACCCCGTCCAGAAACATACCGACGTTATTTTCGCGCCCTTGCGTGTTGGACTGAGCCAGACCACGTATGACGGGAGTTGATAAAGCGCCGACGTTAAAATCCAGAAACGTCAAACCCGGCGTCAGCAAGGCAACGTCGCTGAGTTGCTGGACAGTAGAATTCTTAAGTGTATTTGCGGTCAACGCTGTTACCGACAGTGGAACGTCTGACAGCTGCTCTTCCGTTTTTCGCACCGTAACCGTGATTTCATCCGCATTTAAGGCGGTAATCGCGATGGGTGTTTCCCGTACATTTTCTGCTGCAAATACCGGAGCGCTTATTGCTCCCAAAGTGGCTACCGCGAGTGCGGCGCAAATTGACTTCGACATTTTTCCAACCCCCAGGTTATTCGTCTAAGTTACTGCGCACTTAACATATGCTTAACCCCAACCAATTGTCAATACGTAAACCTATTGTCAATTTGCCTGCGGTTCCTGTAAATTGCAGAGTTCCAATGGGGCAAACGGGTTTCGCCGCATTGCAGTGGGGTGAGTCCATATGAGTAAGCAAGCAGCCAACACCGTCGGCGACGCAAATACCCAAGCGGAGTGGAAGTATGTGCGCGCGTTTCAGGATTTTGTCGGCGAGCTCTTTCGCCTGAATACCCTGTATCTGAGCATAGCCGACAAGTACGTTCAGGATACCAATGTCACGACCAGTGAATGGCGGGTAATCGCCAGCATGCAGTTCGGCGATTCGAAGACCGTGCCACAGGTGGCGCGATTTGTTGGGATTAGTCGACAGGCGGTCCGTCTAACCGTGCAAAAGCTGAAATCCAAGGGGTTTGTCCGGCTGGATGCCAACCCCGATCACCGGCGGTCGCCACTGGTTTCGCTGACCCCAGCCGGCCGTGAACTTATGAGCTCGTTAACGGATATTCAGATTCGGCTGACTCATCTGTTTACCGACGGCCTGCAGCTGGATATTGCATCGATTGATGAACTTACCAATCGGCTTGGCACACTTCGCGAGCACGCAGAGGGCGTTGAGGAAAGGAATTCGCGTTAAGCTCGCGTTAATATAGTGTCGAGTTAAAAATAATAAGAGCCCTGCTATGGAAACTTACATCATTACGCTGTTCGCAAAATTTGGCGAAGAGGAAGCCGTTACAAAACTTTATGCCGAGCAGGAAGAAGGGATGCGAAAGGCGAAAGGTTATATCGGTCGGCAGATCTGGCGCGCGCGCGACGGCGCCATGAAAGAAGTCGTTCGGCCGCTTTTATCCGATCAGGACAAGGCTCGGATGGATGCCTCCAAGGGGCCGCCCGGTGTGCACTTCGTTATTCTGGAGCAGTGGGAAACGGCCGAGGACAAAGCAGTATTTTCACGCAGTCTTGAAGCGGGTCGGGCCAAGGAATTGGTGCCGCGTTTATTGCCGCAACACACGCACGAGTTTTATGAGGACGTGACGCCCTAATCGCTCATTTAGCCGTCGATGCAGTCTTCCCAATAGGGGTGATCGCCAAAGGTGGCTGCAAGATGATCGATAAGTGAGCGCAATCGTTGCGGGAGTCGACGAGTGCGCGGATAGATCGCCCAGATATTCAGGTCGTTCCAGTTGTAATTGGTCAGCACGGGTTCAAGCTGACCGTTCTCGATCAGACGATGCGCAATGAACAATGGCTGGCGGACAATGCCCAATTCGGCTGCGGCTGCCGCGGAAAGAAATGTCCCGTTGTTCGCCACGTGCCGTGTCTGCAGAGTGACGGACCCCTTGCCGCCGTCGGGTGCCGTATAAGCCCATTTTCGTTGGGATGCATAACTGTAGTGCAGCGCCGTGTGTTTTCGCAGGTCAGCAGGCCGTCGGGGGCGGCCGTGCTTTTCCCAGTAAGCAGGGCTGGCGCATACAACCATCTTTACGGGTGCGATACGCCGGGCCATCAGGCTAGAGTCGTCGAGTTTGGCAATCCGTATGCCCAGGTCGAAACCCTCGCCGATGAGATCAACGGGCCGGTCATTAAATTCGATATTGATGTCTATTTCCGGGTGAGCGCTCATAAAGTGCACCAGCGCCGGACCGAGGTGCTGCAATCCGAAAGACAGCGGTGCGGTCATGCGAATGGTGCCGCCAAGTGTGCGATCGGATTCGCTGACGGTTGCTTCCGCATCGTCGACGTCATTGATAATCCGCTCGCAGCGCGCGTAGAAATTGGTGCCGGCTTCGGTCAGGGAAAGGCGTCGCGTCGTGCGATTTAACAGGCGGGTTCCCAGCCGGGTTTCAAGGTCGCGAAGTCGCTTACTGACGGCGGATTTGGCCAGTCCCAGTCGCTCGGCCGCGCCGCTGATGCTGCCCGCGTCGACGACCGCGACGTAGGCTTCCATTTCCGCCAGTTTATTCATAATTGTTCGAGATAATAGAACAATAAGATATCAAAAGTACTGTTTTTTAGAATTTAAAATGCGCGCAATATGGCCCGAAATCAAAATTCATCAGGAGTCAGATCATGCAAACACTCACACCCTATGTGATTCACCAGGCCGACAGTCGCGGCCGGTCTGATCTGGGTTGGCTGCAGGGCCGCCATACCTTTTCGTTTGCGGAATATCGCGACCCGAACCGGACGCGTTTCGGTTTGCTTCGCGTCATCAACGACGACGTGATACAGCCATCGGGCGGCTTCGGTACCCATCCGCATGACAACATGGAGATTGTCACCGTGCCCCTGAGCGGCGAGCTGCGGCATGAGGACAGCATGGGCAACGTCCAGTACATTCGGGCGGGTGAGGTTCAGGCGATGTCAGCCGGTTCCGGGCTCACTCATTCTGAATTCAATGCGTCGGATACGGAGCCGGCGAACCTGCTGCAGATCTGGGTGTTTCCAAAGGCGCGGGATATCGAGCCGCGCTACAGCCAAAAGGCATTCGCGCCCGAAGCCCGACACAATCGGTTGCAAAATATTGTTTCGCCGCACGCGGACGACGAGGGCGTGCTGATTAACCAGGATGCGTGGTTCTGGCTGGGGGACTTTGATGCGGGCGAGCAGCTGGTATACAACCGCAAGCGACCGGAGAATGGTATTTACTTGTTTGTCATCGAGGGCGGTGTGACAACAAGTGGCGAAGTCCTCGGAAATCGCGACGGTTTTGCGCTTGCCGATAATCGGCAACTGGACGTTGCAATCAATCGGGATTCGAAACTGCTGATCATGGATGTACCGTTATGAAAATTCTTGGATTAAGCGGAAGTTTGCGCCGCGATTCTTACAACACCCGCCTGCTGGCAGTGGCTGCTGAGCTTGCGGATTCTGCCGAAGTGGTCAGCTATGACTATGCTGATGTGCCGCTGTACACCGAGGATCGGGAGGGCGCTGATCGGCCGGAGGCTGTTACCCGATTGCTCGAAGCTATCGAAAGTGCCGATGCCTTATTGTTTGCGACGCCCGAATACAATCACAGCGTCAGCGGTGTTTTGAAGAACGCCATCGACTGGGCATCACGGCCGGCCTTTGAGTCTGTTCTGGTCGGCAAGCCCAGCGGCATCGTGTCCGCGGCGATGAGTCCGGTCGGGGGTGCCCGTGCGCAGCAACATCTGAAAGCCATACTGGCATCGACTCTGACCCCGGTGTATAGGGCGAACGAGTATTTGTTGCCGCTGGCGCACCAGGCGTTTGACGACAACGGGCTAAGCGATGCAACGGCTCGTCGCCGATTGCAGCGTTACGTCAACGGGCTGTCAGAATGGGCAAGCGCGACAGGTTGATGGTTGAGTTTTCTTATCGGGGTTGCTGTTCCGCTTAGAACCCTTGCAGACCGTCATCCAGAGGCACGCCAAACGAATTCATGGCCATCGCCACCAGGGTGTACTGACCGACTGCAAACACGATGTCCATCATCTGTTGTTCGTTGTAGACGTGTGTCAGCGCCTTCCAGTTGGCATCACTGATGCGCTGCTGTGCGTGCAGATCATCGGCTGCGCGCAACAGGCTGGCTTCGGTGGACGTCCAGCCGGGTGCTTCTGCACCTTCGCGGCAGCGATCAATTTCTTCATCGGCCATACCGGCTTTCAACGCAATCAGGCGGTGCTGGGCCCATTCGTATTCGGCCTGACACAGCCAGGCGGTTCTGAGTATCAGCAGTTCGCGATCACGTGCGGACAGGGTTGAGGTGGGCCCGAGCACATGAGCACTCAGCTGACCGACTCGTTTTGAAGCTTCCGGATGGCGTGCCAGCGTACCGGCGAGATTGTAGAAGCCGCCCTTGCGATACGCGCTTTCAAGTCTTTGCCGTTGTTCGTCCGTCCACTCGCACTCTTGCAGCGGTGGAATTCTGGTTTGATGCTGGCCCATGTCGCAGTCCTTGCATCCGGGAAATTTGGTCAGCTTACCGCAGTACTAAGGAATGCGCGGCCGGGCGACGTTAGCCGCACGTAAATTGCCGACGCCATCACCACGATGTTCATGACGCCCAATACGATAAACGGTGCGCGCGGGTCGACGGTGTCAAACAAAGACCCGCCGACGCCACTAATAATAAGAATGCCCATTGCTCCTGCGACACTGAATGCACCAATGATCGCGCCGCGTTTTTCGGCCGGGGCCTCTTTGCCTATCAGCGTTGTCGAGCCCAGCAGAGCCGCAACCTGTCCCAGGCCCAGCAGCACAAAGAAAGGGATATTTGCCTTGTCCAGAGGGTTATCGACAAACAGCAGCATGCAATAACTCACCGCAGCCAGTCCCATGCAGCAGGCCAGCGCGGTTAGCCGATGTACGCGATCAATCAGCAGAATGGCAGCGATTGCGCCCAACAAACCGGCAGACTGGGCGATAACAAACGGAATTCGGCCGGCATCGATGGCCGCAGCGGTTTCCATGCCGCTGTCCACGGCCACCACTTTGCCCCACAGCACCAGGAATGTGCCGACCACCACCAGGTCGCCACGCGCAACAAATGCTGACGCGTAGGCAACCGCGATGCGCGGATTGTCTCTTGCCGCATTGATCGCCGAGCTGAAGAGCTCGCGTGCCGTCGGGCGCGCGCCCACGTCCGGTGGTGGCCCGGACTTGAGGCCGCAGCTGACAATCGCTGCAGACAACACGCACAGCCCGGCCACTGTGAACAGCGTCAGCTGACCGGCCACGAAGTTGTCGTAACCAAAGCCCACCAACACGTTGGGCAGTTTAGCCAGCAGCAACGCCGACGTCACGATACCGAGCCCGTTAAACATGCCCGTCAGGCCGACCATGCGACCGCGATGCTCGGGAATAACGTAGTCCGCGATAATGGTGGCCAGCATGCCGGTAACCCCGGCGAGGCCGAGCGAATAGATGACGCGGATGGCTGCCAGCTCGTTCACCGAAGTGGCGAACGGGAACAGCGCATAGCTTAAGCCCAGGGAAAGGAATCCGGTTGCGTAAATAATGCGTCTGCCGATGCGGTCCGACAGCACACCCAGCGGCGTAAAAATCGCCAGCAGTACGATTTCGGTATAAACGTTCAGCCGCCCGACCACGGCCCCCTGTTGATCAATGGGTACGCCGATGCTTTCGCTCAATACATAGGGTGTGCCAAAGGCATCAAAGGTGGCGAGTGCGATGCTGACAAACGCAGCATACATAAGCACGACCATATTCAGCGTGGATATGCCGGGCTGAGTCCCGATAAAGCCAAACCTGCCGGTTCCCGGTCGCGTAACGTCCATACGTTTTTCTCTTGGTAGTTAATCGAGCCGCATAGCCGCCGGGCATTGACTCTATGTCAGTTAGTTCGCTGATTATGGGTGAACCGGATTCATTTGGTTAAACAATCGTTATCTGCAGGGGAGGCGGATGGCTCGGGGATGCTACACTGGCGTTTTATCGCCAGAGGCAAGGGTTTCATGCGGAAAAGTAACTCGATCCGGGGTGCGGTGCTGGTTCTGGCAACGCTGCTTGTGAGCGCTTGCGCGAGTGGGCCGAGCACTTCCATTGTCAGGGCAGAGCGGTTGGCAGATATTCCCGATGCGCCCTACCGGAATGTTTTGGTGGTGGGCGTGGCCAACGATCAGGACAATGCGCGGCGTTTTGAGAACGCGCTGGCAGACAATCTGATTAAAGGCGGCGCTATTGCCACTGCCGGGTCGGCCGCGGGCATGGGCGCTGATATAACCGCCGCAGCCGTGCGCAGCGCTGCGAGGCAGGTGCAGGCGAATGCGGTTATTGTCACCAGTGTGAAACAAGCCGATGTCGAGGCCGTGGTGAACAAGGGGCAGACCGATGTGCGCGCGGAACGCAAGGATGGCAACCTCGCCAATTTTTTTCGCTACGACTACAAGGAGATCACGGCTCCGGTCGAAGTCGTGGCCGAGTACGATGTTCTGCTAGAGACAAAAGTTTACGACGCCGCAACCGGTGAAATCGTCTATGTCATCGAATCAAGAACCATTAAGGCTGAAACCCCGTTCGAAGTCGTGATGGGTGAAAGCCGGGCGATCGCAGACAAGCTCCAACGGGACTCGATTGTTAAGTAACGATTTTTAGGAGTGAATCCGATCAACACAGCAACTGCAGTGCTAAAAGGTTTAGGTGTCGGTCTCGGCGCAGCTTCGATATTGGCCGGCTGTTCCGGGCCGGTGCGGCTAAGTAGCGAGTGGCAACCGAAAGCTGATCGCAATCAGGCATTCCAGCGGGTTTTGGTTGTAGGGCTCAGTCCGAATGCCGGCGTGCGTTGTGATTTTGAGTCGTTCATGATGAACCAGCTTCGTGCCACGATCGAAGCAAAGTCCAGTTGCCTGTTGATGAAAACCACCGAACCCCTGACGCGCGAAAGTATCGAGCGAGTAATCGCTGAATACCAACCCGATGCCGTGCTGACAACTTCGCTCGTGCATTCTGCTGTTGGCGCCGAAGAGGGCGGCAGTCGCGATACCCGCGGTGCTGCCTATTACAAGGCTACCGATACGGGTTATGCCGATCCGTTCTATGGCCCTTATGGCCGTTACGGCTATGGCGGTGGCTACGGCGCCTGGGGTGTGCCCGTGGTGTATGTCGAGTTTGAAACCGCGCCGGTGGTGACAAGTGTCGAGGGCGAAGTCACGATTCTTAGTATGTTGTATGCAACCCGCGATGCATCGTTAGTGTATGAAGTGACCACCACCGCCAAAGATCTGCGTTCGCGTGATGATGCCTTGGCAAAAGTTACCGGCCCGATTGCCGACCGGCTGCGCCGTGATGGCGTGGTTAAGCAATAGATTGATCGTAGTGAGCGGATGCAGGCCGCTGTCTTGGGCGACGTTTGACCGCGTTGAGCCCCATTCTGTAATATCCCACTCTTAAGAAAGGCTCTCGCGAGCAGCGCTTTCGGGTGCTGTGAGCAAAAAATTAGAAGCCTGAAATAACTCGGGGGTTACGGGGGATGTCGGAGGCCTCAAATTCGGCCGGCGACGCGGAACAGGTTAACGGGCTGGCCCGCCTGCTGATCACCACGCTGATTGCCATTTTGCTGGGTGCCGGTGAGGAGATATTTGATCCTTTCGGTCTCGACTCGCAGAGCGACCGGCTATCCGCGAATATTTTCAATGCCATTACGTCACCTTTCTATGGCAAAGCGTGGACAGAGACGCTCGATATCGCATCCGGCGATCGAACGGAAGCCAAAGAAGCCAAAGTAGCCACGGAATTTGCGAGCCGCTTCGGGCAATCGAATATCAGGGTTATTCTGATTGATGACACGTATCTCGAGGCGACCAATAAACAGTGGCCACTTAATCCGCGGGACTATCGACGCATACTACGCAAGCTTGTTGATGCGGGTTCAGCAGCCGTGTTTGTCGATATCTATTTTCGCCAGGATAACGAGCAGCGTCGTGCACAAATCTCGAGTCTGTTCCGCGACTCCACCTGTCTGGCTGCCGAGTCTGCATGTTCGACCGTAGATGATAACTGGAGTTGCGGTGCGAGCGACGGCGTGCAGCCGTGCACAAATCCTTCTACTGCCGGCGGCACGGAGATTATTTTCGCCGGCACTCTGCAGGACCCGGTGCCGAGCATTGCGGGTCAGCAGCCGCCGGATACGGCGCTTGCAGCCATGTTTAGCGATCAGAATATTTACCAATTGCAGGATACCGCGATCAACGGTGTTACCTACGATACGGCCGCGTGGGCCCTGTACAAAGCGTGGTGCAAACGCTCACCCGATTGCGATGCCGCCACGCTTGGCGACTTCCCGACCAATTCGATGTATCTGCATTGGGGCTATGCCCCCGGCAGTGTGATGACCGACATCGAGGATTTTGGCGGGTCAGCCTGTCGGCCGCAGGCAGCGAGCCTGCCTGGCCGCTTCCTGCAAAGCCTGCGTATCTTTGGATGGAATCTTGTGCGGGGATTCAATGACGCGCGTATTGCACCCTGCCCGTATCACACACAAATCAAGTTGCAGCTGTTCAATAATCTTTCGCAGGCCGAACTTAAGCAACTGTTTGGCGGCAAAGTTGTGTTACTAGGCGCTTCACTGCAGAATTTTCCGGACTACCAGTGGTCACCCATTCATGACTATATCCCGGGGGTTTTCTGGCATGCGATGGCAACAGACAATCTGATGGAATTTGGTCAGCGCTACCGCAAGGATCCGGATGAGTTTGCAAGCAACAACTTTGAAGCCCTCGGTATCGCCTTCATCCTGAGTTTGCATGCTTTTATCACCTGGATTATCCAGCGTAAGAGCTGGGTCAGTGACACGGCTCAACTCACCAACGCCGAGCGCGAGCAGCAGGAATGGTCGGAGATCAAGCTGGATCTCATGCACGGCTTGCTAACGATTTCAGTGATCGCGGCTGTTGTGCTGTGGTTTACCGGCCTGCGCAACTGGTCGCCGGCAAACTGGATTGGTTTCGCGATGCTGATGTTGTTGATCGATTACAAGCCGGTGAGTTCGCTCGGCAAGTTTTGCTGGCGGATTTATCCGACAGCGCGACTCAGTAGCCGCATGTTCAGTTTCTGGGTATTTAAGGTACTTGCCGGCTTCACGGTACTGCTGGCCATGATTCCGGCCTTTTTGTTGTTCATCGCGCCACATGCCCTGCTGCTGGGGCGTATTGTGGACGATGTGACCGGCAGCTATTTGTTCATGGCCGTTTATGTGGTCATTATCGCAACATGTTTCACAGTCATAGTGAGGGAGACATCATCATGAGGAAGTTCATTCTTAGTATCGCTTTGCTGGCTGCTCCGACGGTGTTTGCCGACACCGGCCGTTTTATTGTCGACATCACCGCCAAGCCACTCTACGTTTATAACGCTGCGGGTGACGAGATCGGCACACTAAAGCCAGCCGACGTAAAGAAAAATTTCACGGCAATTCCGGGCAGCGACAATCCCGGACTCGCTATCGTGGAGGAGAATACCGACGAGGGTTTGTTGCAAGTCAACCTGAACGAGTACCCCGAACCGGTCTGGCTTGAAACGATGTCGGTCAAGATCTGGCCGAGCGCGCGCCTCAAGTGCCCTGAAGCGACAACCGGTCGTGCGGAAGTTGAGCAGGCAGGCATGACCATAGGTTTTGGCGATCGTTGTGAACCTGAAGCGGAGTAATGGCATTTGGTTGGCGCCGTTTGCGCGTCATCGGGAGTACAACAATGAATAAGAAACTCTCATTAGTGTTGCTGGGCGCATTGCTCGTGACGCAGTTGCAGGCAAAAGGGCTTTACATCGAGGACAAAGCCGTTAAGAAGAGTGTCTATTACACGGGCACGACGGGTGCCGCGAAGCTTACGCCGGTCAAGAGCAGGGAGTGGATACAGCGTTATCAGGGCGACATGGCCGAGCTCGCGATCCGGGACTATGGCTTTGTCATCGAGAATGATGAGCTGAACAACCTTATCTACGGCATCGCCAACCGGCTGCTCGAACACTGGCCGGGCACCGTTCCGCCGGTGGCGCTTTTTGTGCAGGGCGATGGTTCGCCGCTGCTTTATGGCGCTGCGACCACGTACTCCAAAGAAATATTTATCCGTTATGGTGTATTGCTGCATGCCTCATCGGAAGATGAGCTTGCTGCAGTAATCGCGCATGAGCTCGCGCATGTGTTGCTCGAGCATGGCAAAGCACTCGATTATAAAAAGAGTATGAATTCGATGCTGGCAATGGCCGAGGATGCAAGTCAGCTGTATGCGACCGCTGATGCGCTGCGCATGGACAGCGAAACGCGGAAAATTTCACTTGACCCGTCCATTGAGAAAAACCTGAAGCGAACTGCAGAGCAAAAGGTTGTCGCGGATCAGCTATACAGCAGCGTGCACGCAACGATCTACAGTCGTGGCAACGAACAGGATGCTGACAAACTCGCCCTCGATTTGCTGATCGCTGCGGGTTATGCGCCGCTCGGGCTGAAAACCAGCCTTGAGCGGATGGCCGCATCTCACGATCTGTCAACCGAGGTCTCGTCCTTCTTCGAGACAAGCAGCAAGCAGTTCCTGCTCGATTCCACTGCTGCGATTCAGCAATACACCGATGAAAATGGCATTCAAAGCGATCAGCTGCAAGACTTCATGAGTCAATCCAAGGAATCGCTCAAGGATTCAGTCGTCGAGTTTGGCAAGAACGCACTGGTGAAATTCACGGCCAAGTCGCATCCGGTTCCGGAGAAGCGCGTAGAGAAGATGACGGCTTATCTGTATGACGAGTATCCGCGCAAGGTACGCAGCCGCAAGCCGGATGAAACTTCGGCTGATGCCTTTCGTGCCGGTGCTATCGGCAAACTAATCGCGGACTATAGCGAGGCGAATCAGGCCATTGAGCTTGTTGGCATCGGTGATTTGCCGGCGGCACAGGAGCAACTATCGGCGGCACTGACAGTAGCCACGAACGCTGAACCTTATCCCGCTTATGCGGCGTTTATGGTGGGACGTGCCACGAATGATGTGGTGGGTGCGCTGAAGCCGGTAAAGAGTGTCAATCCTGACGGGCTGATTCCCGTGTTTGCCGGCGTTGAGATAGCGGATGTGCTGGCTCGCAGCGGTGAGATGACCCGGCTCGACAACCTCGTGACGCGTCACGAAGCCCTGTACGGGCCGATCAGCGATTATCTGCCGGCCAAGATCAGTCTCGCGAAAGCGGCGGATGATGCTGCGCGGGTGCAGCAGCTGGCCTTAGAGTGTTACGGGGCTGCGCGTGCTGACACCTCGCTCGCCAATCGTTGTGCCGAAGTGTCGGGTGTCGCACGGCCGGATAAGACTGCGGGGAACGCGCCGGCCAACCCGCTAAGCGGCGTGACCAATATGTTTAAGCCCAAGTAGCTGCGCATGGCCTGGCAAGACGTACTAAACAAGCCGGAAACAACCGGTGGCCGCGTTTTTGCGCTGTTTATACAAGCGTTGATTGTTTTGTCACTCGTCGCGTTTTCGGTTGAGACGCTGCCGGACATTGCGTCCTCAACGCGACGCTGGCTGCGTTACTTCGAGGTTGCAACCGTCGCCATCTTTACGATTGAGTATCTGTTGCGGGTTCTCGCGGCTGAGCGGCCGATGCGCTTTATTTTCAGCTTTTTCGGCTTTATCGATCTGGCGGCCATTTTGCCGTTCTACTTCGCAACGGGCCTCGACTTGCGTGCCATACGCGGCTTTCGTCTGTTGCGCCTGTTTCGTATTTTTAAACTCGTACGCTACAGCGAGGCCGTCGCGCGCTATCATCGTGCGTTTGTTTTAAGTCGTGAAGAGCTCGTGTTGTTCGGAAGTACATCAGCCATTGTTGTGTTCATTGCTGCCGTGGGCATCTACTATTTTGAAAATCCGGTTCAGCCGGACGTGTTTTCGTCCGTGTTCACAAGCCTGTGGTGGGCAGTGGTAACACTTACAACGGTTGGTTATGGCGACATGGTGCCGCAGACGCTTGGCGGACGGCTGTTTACTCTGGTGATTTTGATTGTGGGAATCGGGCTCGTGGCAGTGCCGACAGCGGTACTTTCTGGCGCTTTGGCGAAAGCGCGCGACGAGGAAGGTTTGTGACGCATTCCCAAAGAGTTGTTGTTCGCTCTGCTTGTTGTTGTGATCCGTTGCCGAGGGTGCCATGGACTCAGTCTGGCTCCTGATTGCACTGGCTTTTGGGTTGGTTGCGCAGCAACTGCGCTTGCCGCCGCTGGTGGGCTTTTTGCTCGCTGGCTTCGTGCTCAACGCCTTCGGTGAGGAGGGCGGTGAACTGCTCGAGTTGGCCAGCCGGTACGGTGTGTACCTGCTGTTGTTCACTATCGGCCTCAAGCTGCGGCTAAAAGATTTATTAGAACCTGCGATCGGCGGCGGCGCGCTGTCGCACATGGTCATCATTGTGGCGTTGCTGACCGGTAGCTTTTTGCTGCTGGGCTCAGCCGGTCTGGCATTTTTTGCGGGTGACAGCTGGCTGAGCGCAGCGATTGCCGCGTTTGCGCTCAGTTTTAGCAGTACCGTGTTTGCGGTCAAAATCTTCGAAGAGCGCGGTGAGACGCGAACCCGCCACGCCGTGATTGCGATCGGCATCCTGATCGTGCAGGACATCCTTGCGGTCGTATTCTTGTTATTCGCGTCACAGCAGATGCCATCAATCTGGGCCTTACTGCTGCTCGCTCTTCCGCTGGCGCGACCTCTGGTGAATCCGATACTCAAGCTCGCCGGCCATGGCGAAGTGCTGGTGCTTTTTGGCCTGGCTATGGCCGCGTTGGGGGCTGAGCTGTTTGGCGCTGTGGGCGTAAAACCGGACATTGGTGTGCTGGTGTTCGGCCTGCTGCTCGCCGGTCATGAGAAATCTGTCGAGCTGTCGAAAGCCTTGCTGGGTTTCAAGGATTTCTTTTTGCTGGGGTTTTTCCTGTCAATAGGATTTATTGGTCTGCCTGATTGGCAGGACGTGGCGCTCATGACCGGGCTTATCGTAGTGCTGGTGCCCATCAAGACGCTGCTTTTTTTCTGGTTACTCACGCGATTCAATATTGGCGCCCGCACGTCCATGCTGGCAGCGATAGGCCTGGGATGTTTCAGCGAATTTGGTCTGATCGTGGCCAACGAAGGTTATCGGCTGAATCTGCTCGGCGGTGACTGGCTGGTGCTGCTTGCTGTTTCTACGGCAGTGAGTTTTGCGCTGGCATCTTTCGTGAATGCGCGCGCGCATGAACTATACGAGCGCTTTGAAAAGGTATTGTGCGGCTTTGAGACCGAACGCTTCCGCGACAACGTCGTTCCACCGGAGTTCGGTGACGCGGAAGTGCTGATTGCCGGCATGGGTCGCGTCGGCCTCGGCGCGTATCGAACGATGCGCGACAGTTACCGCATGAAGGTTTGCGGCATTGATACCGACGCGAATAAACGGGCAACGCTAAGAGAGGAGGGTTTCGATGTGCAGCGCGGTGACGCAGAAGACGTCGATTTCTGGCGGCAGGTTATCGATTCAAGGGTGCGACTCGTTTTGCTTGCTCTGCCGACTCATCAGGACATGCTTAAGGCCACACGATTGTTGCGAACATACGGATTCGACGGCCGGATCGGCGCCGTCAGTCGTTACGAAGATGATCGGGTGGAGTTAGAACAAGCCGGCGTTGACGCTGCCTACAATTATTATCAGGAGGTCGGTACCGGTTTCGCGGATCACATGCAGCGCGAAATCCGGGATGAAGAGCCGGATTCTTTGTCGTGATCAGCCTCGGTACCGATCGGTACGACGGGGTCTCTATAAAATGCGATCGTAAATGTGATCGTCAATGTTGTCGCGCGCCTGGTCTGCACTGTGCTTTCCGCTCACCACCGCATCCATTTCTGCAACGATCAGCCGCAACTCGTCGGCGCTGAGTTCGCCCGGCCAGAAGGTAAAAATTTCGCCGTCGGGTAAAACGAATACCGTGAACGGCAGAGCAATGAAATCCTCGGCGAATGATTCGGCAATGATCGAAGCTTCATATTCGCCGTAAAGGTTCGGGTAGGTGATGCCGGTCTGTGAGATGAATCGTTTGACGTCAATCAGGTTGTCCATTGCAACGCCAATTACCTGGAAGCTGCCGTCGCTGCGCTGATCCTGCAATTCCTGTAACAATGGCATCTCGTGCCGGCACGGCGGGCACCACGTGGCCCAGAAGTTGATGATCAATGATTTGCCTGACCACTCCATGATCGATCTGGGTTTGTTATCAAGATCGGGCAGGGTAAAGTCGAACAGGTATTCAGCCGTCGCGGGTGATTCGGGCCTGTTCTGCTGGTAGGACTGCCAGCCCCACCAGCCGGCCAGCCCACAGCTCAATACGATCACAAGTAGGAGTAATGTACGCATTATTAAGGACTACACACCGGTGTGTCCGGCTACGATACACAGACGCGCGTAATATTGTCCATCGTTAGGAGTTTATCGAATTGAATCAACCCAAATTAATAGCAGATATTGTTTATGCGGGCGTTGTTGCCGTGTTGATCAGCGCTTGCAGTTCTGAGCAGGGAACGACTGCGGTGACCACGTTTACCGGGCTGACTTCTCCGACCGCACCTGGCAGCCTCGGGCCGCATCTTGCGGTAACAACGGATGATACGGTCGTGATGAGTTGGCTGGAACCCGCCGACAACAGTGGCTACGCCCTTAGGTATTCGCTTTTGCAGGCTGATGAATGGTCTGCACCGACGACCGTTGCAACCGGTGACGACTGGTTCGTGAACGCTTCTGATTTTCCGTCAGTTGTGCCGATCTCTGCACAACAGTGGGCGGCGCATTGGTTGGTAAAGCGCCCCGGTGGCAACTATGCCTATGACGTTGCTCTGGCGATATCGGCCGACGGTGGTAAGAACTGGACGGCACCGATCACGCCCCACACTGACAATACGGCTACGGAGCACGGCTTTGTCACATTGTTTCCCTGGTTGGATGCCCTCGGAGCTGTCTGGCTCGACGGGCGGTACATGACTCCGGATGCTGGCGACGCCTCGGATTCGGACGGCCAAGGGGATGGCCAAGGGGATGGCCAAGGGGATGGCCAAGGGGATGGCCATGGTGATGGCAATGACAAGGGTGCCATGACCCTGCGCTTCGCCCGGCTCGGGTACGACGGTAAGACACTGGACGACGGCGAGATCGACAATCTTGTGTGTGATTGCTGTCAGACGGATGTTGCAATGACAGCCGAAGGCCCTGTCGTTGTCTACAGGGATCGAACCGTCGATGAAATCAGGGACATTTCAGTTGCCCGCTATGTAAACGGCGGTTGGACCGCGCCGGTCACGGTGTCCGATGATCAATGGCGCATTCCCGCTTGCCCCGTTAACGGGCCGACGATTACGGCCAACGGTGAGAACGTGGTCGTCGCGTGGTACGGCGCGCCCAATCGGGAATCTCGTATCAAGCTCGCCTGGTCGCGTGATAGCGGCCAGACATTTACCGCGCCCGTTGTGGTTGATGACAGAAGTGTAAGAGGGCGCGTGGATGTGGCGCTGCTGTCAGACGGTTCAGCTGCTATCAGCTGGGTTGCCAAGACCGACGGCGACAACGGTCAATTGCGCATGCGCACGGTGACGAGCGCTGGTGACATGGGCCCGATCGAAGTCATCACCGAAGGCACCTACTCGCGCAGCGCAGGGTTTCCACAAATGGTCAGAGCGGGCAATCGCCTGGTAGTTGCATGGCCGGAGCACGGTGAAATCCGGCAAGTGCGAACCGCATTTAGCCAATAGTGTCTTTAACGTTCCTGCTTGTTGTGCACATCGCCGTACTCGGCTACTAGCTTGGTTCCGAGTTTGTCATTAATTCTACTTATCGCTTTGTTTGCTACCGTGTTGATCTAAACCTTGAGGCGCGTTCGCGATTGATGGAACACGTTATGGATGTCGACCAGCACGTGCGTTGCGCACTGGTGCTGCAAACCGGCCTCGGAGTTGCGCTGGCCGCACGCTACGGTTATGTGCCCGGTGCAAACGCCACAGTGTTTGGTGTCGCGATAGCAGTGTTGCTCTGGCTGGGTTATGTGGAGCTTGTCCACCGACTTCGCCATCGATTCCTGACTGGTTGCGCTGGAAACTGGCTTTGTTTGCGGGCGTCATGTTGTGCGGTGTCGCCATCCGATTTGCATTGATGGCACATTTTTCGACATGGGCAAAAATGCAAAAGGATGGCGCAACCTCGGAACACAATGCAGTTATTCAACGAACCTATGTGCGCGCCACCGGCATCTTGCTGCTATTGTGGTTATTCATCGCCGGTATTGTTGCATTGAGTATTATTAAGCCCCTATGACTCCTGCTGCGCTTATCTCTGAACTTCGCAACATTGCTGGTGAAGCAGCGGTTTCCGACGATTCTGACACGCTGGCTTTGATGGGTGCCGATGCCCACACAACAGGCCGTTTACCTGTCGTTGTGATCAGACCGGACAGCCCGGAGGCTATGGCGAAGTGCGTGGCCGTGGCAATTCGCAACGGTTACTCCGTCGCCCCGCGCGGCGGCGGGCTGAGTTATACAGGCGGCTATATCCCTCACAATGACAGCACGATGGTGGTGGATACATCCGGGCTGAACCGCATTCTTGCCATCAATGAGCAAGACATGACGATAACCGTCGAGTGTGGTGTGACGTGGGCGCAAATATATGCGGCGTTGGAACCACTCGGGCTGCGCTTGCCGTTCTTTGGGACTTTTTCCGGTGCGGGAGCAACGGTTGGCGGCGGCCTGAGTCACGGTGCCTTGTTCTTTGGTTCTGCCCGCTATGGCGCCGCTGCCGACATTGTTGTGAGCCTGGATGTCGTGTTGGCCAATGGCCAGATATTGAAAACCGGGCAGGCCGCATTGGAGGCACCCAACAATCCGGTGTTTCGCTCATTCGGCCCGGATCTGACCGGCTTATTTGTTCATGACGGCGGTACGCTTGGAATCAAGTCATCGGCGACGTTGCGGCTCATCGTAAAGCCCGCTCATACCGAGTTCGCGAGTTTTGCATTTAAAGATTTAGTGTCAGCCAGTCAGGCATTGAGTGAGATTGCGAGGCACGATCTTCCCGAAGAGATATTTGTGCTTGACCCTGCCGAGACAGACGATCTGCAAATTGATTTTGAATCGATGGCCCGTTCGGCGACTGCGGTGGGTAAAGCAGCGGCTGGGCCGTTGCAATCGTTACGCCGACTCCTTTCATTGGCCAAAGCAGGTACGCATGTCATACCCAAAGGCCATTACTCACTGCATATGACCATGGGTGGTCGACAAGCCGGTGCGGTGCTGGATGACTTGCAACGTGCACGCAAGTTCGCCGAAAAATTTGGGGGGGTCAGAGTAACGCCCAGTATCCCCATGGTCGCGCGCGCAGATTTGTTTGCGAATCTCAACGGTATTGTGAAGCCCAGTGGTTCACGCTGGGCCGCGGTGAACGCCAAGCTGGCGCACTCACGATCAGTGCCACTGATCATCGCCGCGGAGGCCATGCTGGATTCCTTTGCTGTGCGAATGGCCGAACACGGCGTTACCTGTACCCGGTTGGTATCGGCAGTTTTTAATCATTGTTTCAGCTTTGAACTGGTGTTTCATTGGCATGACGAGTGGTTGCCGATTCATCGGGCCGCTGCAGAGCCTGACTATTTGCAGAAGATTGTTGAACCTGCGCCAAACCATGAAGCGCGCGCATTGGTTGACGAGCTGCGGCAGGCGACCGTGCAGTTATTCACTGAATTCGGGGCCGCGTCTAACCAGATCGGCAGAACTTACCCGTACCTTTCGGTTATGCGCCCGGGGCCGGTGGCGTTGTTAAAAACAATCAAACAGCACCTTGATCCAAACAATTTGATGAACCCAGGTGTTTTGGAATTTTAGGCGCTGGAACCTATTGCATATTGAGAACTCATCATGGAAAAACTCTATACGATTATTTGTCATGACAAACCGGATGTGACACCTGTACGCAAAGCAAACCTCCTCGAACATCTGGCGCATATCGAAAACGTGATGAATGAAATTGCAGTCGCGGGCCCGCTCTATGACGAAGAAGAGAATTTTGTGGGCTCTTTACTGGTGGTAAAAGCCGACACGGCCGCTGCGGCCCGTGAATTTCTGGAGCAAGACCCCTACTATCAAGCCGGTATCTGGAGAAGCATAGAGATTCGCCGCCTCAGCAGTGTTGCCGGCGAATGGGTTGGCGGCAAGACATGGTAAGTATCACTTGGCCATGACGACAGAACGGTTAATCGATATTCGGTATTATCGCTTCGAGCCTAAAAATTTAGCCCAATTATCCTGGGGGTGCTGAGATGATCAAACCTTGGCGTGCAACCTGCATGCAGGTGTACTGTAATCTCGTCAACAGCGCGAGCGATCGCGCCGAGGCGATGGTGATCATGAACCGCTCGATTGACCGCTGGATCGAGCTCTTGCGAGGGGTCGCGCGGCAGGGGCCACCGCAACTCGCACTATTCCCGGAATTTGCGTTGACAGGGTTTCCGCTCACCGAGAGCGCCGCCGAGTGGCTCGACAAGGCATGTATCGATATCCCGGGCCCTGAAACCGAGCGCCTGCAGCGCGAGGCGCAGAACCAGAAAATATGGATTGGTGCGAATGCCTACGAGCGCGATGCAAGCTGGCCGGGCCGCTATTTCAATTGCTGCTTCCTGATCAGTCCCTCCGGCGACATCGTGCTGAAGTACCGTCGCATCAATACTGTTTTTACAGCGTCGCCGCACGATTTCATGGAGGAGTACCTGGAGCGCTACGGCATCGAAGGCACGTTTCCGGTCGCCAAAACCGAACTCGGCAATATTGCCATGATGCCTTGTGGCGAGATCATGTACCCCGAAGCAGCGCGCATGTTCATGCTGCGCGGTGCCGAAGTACTGCTGCATCCGACTTCGGATCACGGTGCATCGGACATGTGGAGTTGGGAATCCGCCAAGAAGACCCGCGCGTCAGAAAACATGATGTACCTGATCTCGGCCAACCAGACCGGGCTGATCGGTGGCCAGTTGCCACAGGGTCAGACGGCGGGACATTCAAAGATCTACGATTGGGACGGGCGCATACTCTCTAATACCGGCAGCCCGGGCGAGTCCACCGTGTGCTCCGATTGGATAGACGTCGAGGCATTACGCCGCATGCGTTCGTTGCCCGGTTCCGGCAACCGACTGTTGCGCCAGCGACTGGACATCTATCGGCCGTTGTACAACCAGACGACGCTCTACCCGCCGAACAGTTTTGCCGATGCACCGATGGATTCGCGCGATCGCATTCTGGAAGTGCAGCGGCAGGCTTTCGATAACCTGGTAAGAGCAGGTGTGATTACACCGCCGGCAGACTATTCAGGCGAATAGTGTGCTGACCCGGCGCGAACTGCTGTTGTCGGTCGGTGCGATTGGCCTGCCGCTGTCGGTTGCAGCGCATGGCGCTACGCGTTTAGGTGCATTGCAGAGCCGGGCGCCGTTTATGGATGAAAACGACCTGCGCGGAGCGCGCGCACGCGCGTTCGCTGCCTACCGCGTGCTCCTCCGGCGCAGCGTGAAACAGCATGGCCAGCTCGACTGGTTGGCGGGCGGCGCGTTTCCTTTGTCCGGACCGGGGCCGTTTCGGGCGCTCGAACGCGTGGCACTTACCAAACAAAGCGAGGAAGTGCGATGGCTTAGCTCGTTCGCACGAACTCATCGTTTGCAGCTGACCCTGGGTGCCTGGTGGCTAGAACCGGGCCATGAAGTCGCAGCGCGACTGTTGATATTTGATCGCGACGGTGGGTATCGGGCACGGCCTCTGTATTCAACGGGTGCGATCACAGGGTTGCATTTCGCACTGCCGCAGCGCCGTGAAAAGCCGCAAGGCGACCTGGCCGCGATGTGCCAGCAGCGGCGCAGCTACGGCGTTCGAATCGAGATGCTGGCCGGGCCGCCTGCGCCGCCGGGTGCAGGGCCTTCGATCTCAGCCGGAAGTTTCATTGTCGGGCCGGATGGCATTGTGCTGGCCAAAGCCGACGTACACAACGAGGCTTGCCTGGTCGCGACGGTATGAATCGCTCAGGGTATTCAGTAGGTCGGTAGCGGCTTTGCCGATCAAACGCAGCGCAGAACCCAAATCCAGTAGCCATTTTCAGGATTATGTAAAAACGTTGAGGCATGGGGCCTTGATATGAAAGTGCCTGCGTGAACGAATTGGGCAATGAGGGGTTGACAATTAGTATATTTGGGTAAAAGATACTCACATATAGTATTTTCAGTGACCCTTGTTATGCCTGTTCTACCTCGTGAAGCAGCACTGCACACCACGCAAACACTCCTGCGGCCGCTGGCGTCGTTTCTGCTTAAGTGCGGAATAACCTGGCGCGAGTTCTCGGCAATGGCAAAAACCGCGTTTGTTGCGGCCGCCACCGATGACTACGGTATCCAGGGTCGCCCGACCAATGTGTCGCGGGTCGCATTGTTGACCGGGCTGGCACGCAAAGAAGTAAAGCGCCAGCGCGACTTGTTGCAGCAGGTTCAGCCGCCTGCGCCGCCGGAAAAAACCACCGACGCCACTCGTGTTTTGTCGGGTTGGCATCAGGATGGTGACTTTCTGCAGCAGGACAATACGCCGAGAGATCTGGATGCGGATGATTTTGCTGATCTTTGCAGGCGATACTGCAGTGACGTGCCGGCCAGTGCCTTGCTTAAAGAGTTGCTAAGGGTTGGTGCGGTCGAAGAACTTGCCAATGGCCATTTCAAGGTGGTCACGCGTTATTACATGCCCGCTCATGCTGACGTTGAATGGATGATGACAGCGGGCACTTACATCGCCGATCTGGCCAACACAATCCACTACAACTTTGACCTCGACGCGGGATTGCCGACCCGGTTTCTGGGGCGCGCGTCAGAAGCCTGTATAGATCGTGATTCGTTAGATGAGTACCACCGTTTTCTTGATGTGGCAGGGCAGACCTTTCTGGAATCGATTGATGCCTGGCTAGCAGAGCATCAATGCAGCAAGTCAGACCAGCAGAGTGGCAGGGGCGTTCGCCTGGGTGTGGGCGTATTTCATATTCAAAATGGCTCGCATGGCGCGCCAAACAATGGGCAAGAGTGAAACAACACGAATTGCCAAGGATAAAGAGGGTAACGATATGAGAAGTTTTGTGCTTAGGACATTGATCGCGCTGACCACCGCTTGCATGGTGGTTGCCTGCGGCGGCGGGGGAGGCGGCAGTACGTCGGTCGCTGGAATCGACCGGCTGGGCGTGAGCTCGGGATCCGTTACCGGCTTTGGCAGCATTTTTGTCAACGGAGTTGAATTCGAAACTGACTCATCAGATTTCGATATCAATGATGATTCGATTGGCAGCAGTCAGAACAGCCTATCTGTCGGCGATGTTGTGGTCGTAACCTACAATCCTTCGCAACCGAATATAGCGCTCAGCGTCATCGGCGACGAAGCGGTTGAAGGCCGCGTGGACAGTATCGATGCCGCAGCCGGAATTATTGTGGTTGTTGGCCAGACTGTGAAGGTTGATGCCGAAACCACGTTTGATGACAGTACCGGCCTTACTTCACTCACGGATCTGGCACCGGGCAATTTTGTTGAGGTTAGCGGCTTTGTAGACGGTGACGGCACTATTCGCGCCACGCGCATAGAAAGGAAGGCCGTGGCCGGTGAGGTAGAGGTACACGGTTTGGTCAGCGGCAAGACCGCCAATACCTTCTTCATCAATGCCCTGCAGATCGACTACACCACGGTGCCCGCCATCATCGATGATGACTTCCCCGGAGGCACCTTCGCTAACGGCGACCTGGTCGAGGTGAAAGGCACCAGCTTTAACGGCGCAATCCTGCTCGCAACCAAAGTCGAGCCTGATGGCTTCGGTGTGGGTGCGGGTGGCCAGAACAAGATAGGCACCGTTAGCCAGGCTGAAGTTGAAGGCTATATAACTCAGTTCGTTTCGGCGGTCGATTTCGATGTTGCAGGTTTTCCGATTACCACAACGCCGAGTACCGTATTCGATGGTGGTACCGTCGCTGATCTCGGCGTCAACGTTAAGGTCGAGGTCGAAGGCAGCGTAAACGCGTCCGGTGTACTTGTGGCAACCAAAGTGGATATCCGTCGCACCAATGATCTTCGAGTAGTTGCACAGGTAGACGACGACCCTACCGCCAACACCCTGACCCTGCTGGGCATTGTGGTTCGGATAGATGCGCTCACGCGCATGGAAGACAAGAGCAATGCCGATCAGGAACCGTTCAATCTCGGCCATATCAATGCCGGCGATTATGTAGAAGTTCGGGGCAGTACTGATACCGGTGGCGCCGATATCATCGCCCTGCTGGTCGAGCGCGATGATTTGCCGGGTAACGCCGGTGAGGATACAGAGCTGCGCGCCCTGGTGGAGGCCATCAATCGGCCGCTTATTACCCTCGCGGGTGTGACAGTCGATACCACCGGTGCGCAATTCCGTGACATTGGTGATGCACCGATCAGTGCCGACGCGTTTTTTGCCGCACTGAACACAGGCGATCTTGTGGATGTAAAAGGTGATGAAACCGGCGCGACCGCAATTGATGCGAATGAAGTTGGGTTGGAGAACTTTTAGTCCGTGGCCGGATTCACTGTGTTACTGCATGGCTTATGGGTGATGTCGGGCTGCGTCGGCAATGGGTGAATCGAAATGCCCCGGTCTTTGGCGATTTTTCTTAACAGTCCCTGGTGCGGCTCGCTGATGGGCACCCGAGTCCCATTAGTTAGTTGTGCGTACATTTTGCGACCTCTCTGGTAAATGCCCTCGATCGCATCGTTACGCACCCACCAGGACCTGTGCACCTGTAGTCCGGAATTCGGCGGTATTTCCGCCAATGCATCACCAAAGCGGTAAAGCACCAACGGCTTTTTCGTTTTGGTCAAAACCTTGATGTAGTGTTGCTCTGCTTTAAGCGCCAGTATCGCATCTGGTTTCGGAGGGTTGTCCAAATGCCTGAGAAAAGCAAAACTTGGTGAAAGGGATTGATCCTCTTCGGGCGACGGTGGTTGTGTACTAGAGTTGGATTGTGTATTCGGTTCAATAGGCACAGCTCCGCGCAATGCAAACGGCCGAAAAGTATTTTGTCCGGCAGTTTTGTAGCGATAACGAGGCATGCCGAACAGGCGGTCAAATATCAAATTTATCGCCAGCCAGATTACGTAATCGCGGATTGACCCTGATGTCAGCCCTGAATCTGAGGCATGCTGCAGAATGACATCCATGAATTTCTCATTCTGCGTATTGATCTGAAAAGCCGTCAGGAAAACCTGATCAATAAATTCGGTAAACGGCAAATAGACTAACTTGGTCAGCATCATGCCGACGGTCAGGATAATCAGTTGATGAGGTCGCCAAGGCTTCAATGCCTCAAAGCTAAGTCGAGTAACGCCACAAACCACCCACCAGCCCATGCACGCGTGCATCAGGCAATATGCGAAGACCTGTAAAGGTGGTAAAGCGCCATTTAGCCGGTGGGCCGATGCTGCATAAGAGGCGAAAACGATCGGTACCACCAGAAAAAAAATGATACTGCGGGCATTCAGTGGCGAGCGATCGACCCCGCCATTATTCTGATACTTATTATCGATGCTTGCGTCTATTACCAAGGGGCATTCACCGCAGTTTTCTCTAAGTATTACCCAAAGATACGCGAAAAATTCGTGCATCGCGAGTGCGGATTCATGAAATTCTTTGCGGCCCGGTGAAACTTGGCTTGAACCCATAATAAAAAGGCGCGAACACTGTTCCAGTTAATTCATTAACTGGGGGAGTAACCGTGCGTAAGCATAACCGTTTGATTATTAAGATAATTCTTGCAGGTGTAGCCACATCGCTTGGCTTTCCCGCGGTTTTCGCGGCTGCAACAGACGAAATTGTTGTGGTTTCCACTCGTAAGAAGGAGGAAAACCTGCAGTCGGTGCCGATTGCTATCGATGTCGTCAGCGCCGATCAGATCACCCGCCAGGGCATAGACAGTCTGCGGTCTCTGGCCAATCTGTCTCCCAGCTTGCAGTTCACTACGGGATTTAGCGCCAATGACACGCAGGTGGTTATTCGCGGCCTCCGTCCAACGCGGGGGCGGGTCAACTCCGCCGTGCTGCTCGACGGAGTCGACATTTCGAGTGAATCCATAGGTACTTACGGGGGCACGCTGCTGATCGATCCTGAGCTCTACGAATTGGAGCGAGTGGAAATTGTCAAAGGCCCGCAAAATGCTTTGTATGGTCGTTCGGCATTCAACGGTGCGATCAGCTATATCACCAAGAAGCCTTCAAATGAACGCGAGACAAAAATCGGTCTGGATGTTGGGTCCGATGGCATGGCAAAAGCCACCGCTCGTGTCAGCGGCCCGCTGGTTGAAGACGTGTTGGCGGGAAGTCTGACCGGCATGGTTCATACTCGGGACGGCTTTTATCGCAACATCCCGACCAATGAGTCAGTAGGCGGCAGCGAAGGTTATGCGCTGGCCGGCGACATAGTGTGGAATTTCTCCGATACGTTAGAAATCAGCAGCAAGCTGAGTTACACAGATGACGAGTTCGAAGTGCCGCCATGGCGCTTCATGGATCCGAACTTTCAGTATCCTTTCCCCCAGGCAGCTATTGATGCTGGTCTTGTGCCGGCGAACTTTCCCGATGCCGACCCTTTTGGTACGGCAACCATAGGCGATATGCTGGGCCAGCCGGGCATTCTTGATCTTGTTCCGGGTTTCGTGCCGGGGCCGAGTGGAATGTTCCCTGATGGCGACCAGCCGGGCGCAACCATGAGCGCAGACGCGCGAACCTGCAGTGACCCGACGGATGGGTCGACCTGTCGCGGCTATCAGGACGGCAGCCGCGAAGTAGTGCGGGCGCAGATCAATCTGGACTGGGATCTTGGCACAACCACGCTGAGTTCTATCTCGCACTATGCCGATGCCAATGTGAAGACTTATCAGGACGGCAATGCGAACGGTTCAGTGGTTGATTTGCCATTTCTGAGCGAAATTCGCTATGACACCGACACGGAGCTATTGAGTCAGGAATTACGCTTGGCTGATAACAATGAATCGGCGTTTGACTGGATCGTAGGGTTGCAGTACTGGAAGGAAATGGTGGATCAGGTAGACACCGGCAACAGCTGTTTCACGATTCTGAACCCGCTGTCGCCAACGACTGGCGGGTTCCCGCCGTTCGGATTCCCACCGCTTCCCAACACACCCTGCGCGCCGTTTCAGGCAGACATCGGGCCTCAGGGAACTTTTCCTTCCGCGCGTGAGGTCTGGTTCCGTGATACGGAACACTGGTCAGCTTACTTTCTTCTGACGTTCGAATTGAATGACGCATGGACGCTTGATGTCGAAGGTCGTTACGTTGATGAGGATATGGAGGCTGGCGGGCCGGATGCCGACACTGTGGTGGATCCGATCGGCCTGCAGTTTAATTCCAATACCACTGGCTGCGTGCCGTGGGCCTTCGGTGGCCCGGCCTCATGTCTGAACCCCAGGCCTGTTGGTGTGATTTCGGGCAGCCAGGACGACAGCTACTTCCTGCCCAAGGGCACACTTACCTGGCAGGCAGCCGACAACCTGATGTACTACTTTTCGGTTGCGATGGCGGCCAAGCCGGCGGGTATCAGCGTACTGACAGGCGGCCCGGGCGCGTTTGACCCCGTGGGCAACCGGTTTGAACGTGAAGAAAAGACAACCTTTGAACTGGGCGCCAAGACAGACTGGTTCGATGGCTCACTGGTGGCCAATGGCGCGATCTTCTTCGACGATTACGACAAGAAACAGGTGTCCACGCAAGTGATTGACCCGAATAGCGGACTCCTGGTCCCCAGGGCCGCCAATGCCGGTAAAGCAGAAGTGCTGGGTGTTGAGCTCGACCTGACTTGGTTCGCAACCGAGAACCTCGACTTGCGGTTTAGCTACACGCATCTGGACGCCGAGTACAAGGACTTTGTGCAGCGCACCACCAGTCTCAGCACCATCGCCTACGGCGGCAACTGTACGCCGTTCACGGATGCAGGCGGCAAGACAGTTTGCGAAGTGAGTTTTTCGGGCAACGATCTGGAGCATGCTCCCGAAAATGCGCTGGCGATCAGCGGCAATTACCGTCGGGGTTTATCGGACAATATGGACTGGTTCGTAAGTGCCGATGCTTCATACACCGATAAGCGATACGTGGCTGCCGATAACAATCTGGCGCTAGACGACTATTGGATTGCCAATCTTCGTGCAGGCCTGATCGGTGACAACTGGGAAGTCACGGCCTTTATCGACAATGTTTTCGAAGACCTCACCGTCAAGGAAGGTCTGGACAATATCGACTCACGTTATCTCGCATTTGGTGGTGGCGTTCTGGTTCCCAACGGTGCCCGGTATCTTCTGCCGGACCCTCGCACCTACGGCGTCAGAACGGTTTACAACTTTCGCTAGTTGACAGTTGAAACGGGGTGGCAGGCTAACTTGCCACCCCGTTTTTTATTTCAGCAGAAATATTCTTGCCGTCTTAAATTTAATTTGTACCAGGAGAGTTAAGTGGCCACTAAAGCGGGGGGCGTTGACACATTGAACCGAAATCCCGGCATGCAGAAACTGTATTCGCGGCCTTTATTGGGTTTGGTGGGCTTTGCTGTACCCATGGTCTGGAAGCCGGTGGCGCACACGGTGTCGGTTTTGTCGCACAGCGCCATGCATGGGGCTGTGCTTGGGATCGTTTCTACGTTGCTGACCATACTGGGATTTGTAATGGTCTGGATCGGGTTCCGTAAGGACGAGTTGACCGCCACATTGCTGGGCTACATGGGCGGCGCGCTCATTTTTATGTTCGGTTTAGAACCGTCGTTTCTGATGTACGCAAAAATGATGGATGTCCAGCCACTTGTCTATAACGGTGTCATGTCGCTCACGCCTAACCTGCTGGTGATGCAGGCTACCTCCATTGCATTTTTCATAGTGCTGATCTTTGTGGGCGCCAACAAGGACACCCGCTGCCGCATGTTTCTCTGGTTTCATCGAAACTTCGGGCTGCGGCCCGGCTCACCCACGCCCGGTTATAAGCCCCAGTTCTCGCGAATCGCAGCAATGGAAGCGGTGCTGATTAGCTGGTTCTTCTATATTTTGATCATTGCCGTTGTCGATCCTCGTTTTCTCGGTGCCACGCATCCGGTCACCTATGCCTTTAGTTTCGGTATGCTGTTTTGGGGTTTGTATTTGCTGTTTTATAAGCAGTTGCAACTCGTGTCTATGGCGGGTGCCATTCGATACGCAGTGCCGGTGGTTGGAATTATCTGGTACTTTTTCGAGATTGCAGCCATCTGGCGCTGGTACACGGAAATTTGGGTAAAACCGTTCGAATACCCGATCAGCAATGCAATCCTGGGCGGAACGTTTCTGGTGTTGCTGTACTTGGCTGCCAAAGCCAAGAACCGCGGCGCACAGGCTGAGAAGTGAGAAACCGGCAGGCTTGATTGTGGCGCAATGACTGTTTGCGCGCCTAACAATTGGTCGGGCTGAGAGGGTTTGAACCTCCGGCCCGTGCCTAGGCGCTTTGCTGATTGATCCAGTCGACGGCTGCGACCTGAGCCGCCTCGGCCTGTTTCGCAGAAATTTTATCGCGCATCATGCCGAGGTTTTCATTCGCATTGGGTTCGCCCTGCATGCTCGCCAGCAACCAAAGGCGATAGCATTCGGCGAAGTCAGCGGCAACGCCATGGCCGTTCGCATAGAGTGCGCCAAGGTTGAACTGCGCCTTTGCATGCCCTTGGGCCGCAGCGGAATTGAACCAACGAAAAGCCTCTTTGTCATCTTGTTCAACGCCCTCACCGGTGTAGTGCATCAGGCCCAGATTAAACTGTGCATCTGCTAAGCCCTGCTCGGCCGCCTTGCGAAACCATTTGGCTGCATCGGCGTCATCGCGTTCGAAACCCACATCGCCTGCATTAAGCATCAAACCCAGGTGAAACTGCGCCAGCGCATGCGACTGTTCCGCCGCAAAGCGATACTGACCTTACCCCCAGAACTACTCCAGCAGTTCACTAGGAAAAATCATTATTACGCAGCTTGTTCAGCAAAGACAGCCGGTGGCTGAAAGTTGAGCGAGCTGTGCGGTCGTACGTGGTTGTAGTGATGCCTCCATCTGTTGATGATCTGTGTGGCTTCCGCCAATGATTTGAACCAGTGCTGGTTTAAGCAGCCCTCCCGGAAGCGTCCATTGAACGATTCGACGAAGGCGTTCTGCGTAGGCTTACCTGGCTGAATGAAGTGCAGATTTACGTGTTGTTCACGCGCCCAGAAGAACATCGCTTTACAGGTGAACTCCGGGCCGTTGTCGCAGACCAGGGTCTTCGGTAACGGCCGACCGAGTTCCGTCAGGAACCGGGCAACCCGATAGCCGGAGATGGATGTATCGACCAGTTGCCCGACACACTCGCGGCTGTAATCGTCAACCACGTTAAGTACGCGAATGCGCCGTCCATTAGCCAGTTGGTCGGAGACGAAGTCCAGCGACCAGCGTTCGTTGGCTCTCGTTGGCACGACCATCGGCAGTCTGGGGCGAACCAGCTTCTTACGCTTCTTGGTGCGCACCTGCAGCCCTTCCTCGCGATATAGCCGGTAGGTTCGCTTACGGTTGATGACCAACCCTTCACGCTTCAGCATCGCGTGCAACAGCGGGTAGCCGTAACGAGGATACTTCTCGGCCAGTTCCTTCAGTCGCCCGCGAAGTGCGCTGTCGTCGGGCGGCTTCGCCGCGTAACGAACCGTGGCTCGCGCCACCTCGATCAGCCTGCAGCCCTGGCGTTCGCTCAACAGGCCACGTTCGGCCCAACTCTGAACGACGCGCCGGCGGGCGGCAGGCTTTACCACTTTCGGCCTAAGGCGTCCTTCAGTGCTGTCTTCTCCAGCATCGTCTCGGCCAGCAGCTTCTTCAGCTGCTTGTTCTCGGCTTCGAGTTCGCGGAGCTTCTTGGCGTCGGACACGTCCATGCCGCCGAACTTTGCCTTCCAGGTGTAAATCGTGCCCTCGGCAAAACCGTGTTCGCGGGCTAAATCGGCGGCGGATACGCCGCTGGCGTGCGCCTGCAGGATCTTGATGATCTGCTCTTCTGAAAATCGCTTGCGCTTCATCTTGCGACCTCCTATCGGTCAAAATACCGGGAAATCCTAGTGAGTGCATGGGCTAGATTATGGGGGTAAGGTCAATACCAGTTGGCCGCGGCGACCGGGTCACGTGGCACACCGTCTGCATTGTCGTAAGCCAGAGCCAATTCAAACTGGGCATCGGCATTGCCACCTTCTGCTCTAGCACGCAACCGTTCAAAATTTTCTGCTATTGTCATATCGGCAGTGTATGCGTAGAGCCGTGAACGTGACTAGACTTCTATAGGCCAATTGGATTGAGATAACACCCCAATGCGAGACGTTGATATATCAAGAGAGCCTGTCGAACTCTACAAAGTCCTGAAATTCGAGGGTGTTGCGACGAGTGGTGGAGAAGCGAAAGCCTTGATCGATAGCGGGCAGGTCTTGGTCAATGGATCAGTCGAAACAAGAAAACGAAAGAAGATAGTGTCTGGCGACATCATTGGGTTTATGGGTGAGGAGTTCAGGATACGGCTGGCGCCAGTGTGACCTCACCGTGACCACAGCAAACCGCCAGAAGCACCAGCCCAGTATCCAAAGCCTAAGTATCTGAAAAGATTGGTCGGGGTGAGAGGATTTGAACCTCCGGCCCCTGCCTCCCGAAGACAGTGCTCTACCAGGCTGAGCTACACCCCGACATTTCCTGAAACGCCGCCGGACGGGACGCCGGCGGGGGCGTAACTTTAGCCCAAGCGCCAAGGGCTGTCGAGGCTGCAAGGCTTGAAACTTTAGGCCCTAGACCCCATCTAAAGACCGTGTATTCTGGTATTTCCCGCCGGTTAGGGCGGCTTGAGAAACGGGCTCTAAAACTATGCTGAGAATTCTGCTTTTCCTGGCGACCAACGTCGCCATCATGGTTGTCATCGCGGTGATGTTCCAGCTGCTGGGTATCGAGGGCGTGCTGGAATCCAACGGTGTGGATCTGAATCTGCAGGCCCTGCTGGTGATGTCCGCGATAATCGGTTTCAGCGGTTCAATCATTTCTCTGCTGATATCGAAATGGATGGCCAAGCGCAGCATGGGTGTGCGTATCATAGACCCGCAAAATCCCGGCAGCGAAAGCGAGCGCTGGCTGTATTCCACGGTTCAGTTGCAGGCGCAGCGTGCCAATATCGGCATGCCGGAAGTTGGCATCTTTGATTCACCCGACCCGAATGCATTTGCGACCGGTGCGAACAAGAACAACGCGCTGGTTGCCGTCAGTACCGGCTTGCTGAGTTCGATGCAGAAAGGCGAGGTGGAAGCCGTTCTCGCGCATGAAGTCAGTCACGTCGCCAACGGTGACATGATCACTATGGCATTGGTGCAGGGCGTGGTGAACACCTTCGTTGTGTTCCTGTCGCGGCTGGTAGGCTTTTTTGTTGATCGCGTCATCCTTAAGAATGAGCGCGGTCTCGGCATCGGCTATTTCATCAGTTCGATTGTCGCGCAGATTGTGCTGGGCTTTCTTGCCAGCGCGATTGTCATGTGGTTTTCGCGGCGTCGCGAATACCGGGCCGATGCAGGCGGTGCGAATCTCGCCGGGCGTGGCAACATGATCGGCGCGCTGCGGGCCTTGCAGCGCGGTGCAGGCGAGTCGGTGTTGCCGGAACAGATGGCCGCTTTCGGCATTCACGGCAGCAAAGGCGGGTTGCGCGCTCTGTTTATGAGCCATCCGCCGCTGGAAGAGCGTATTGCCGCGCTTGAAGCTGCGCGTATCGGTTAACTTATTGGCCCGGTTGCAGCGCGGGCTTACGCGCGCTCATCGCCGTCGCCTTGCCGGCACGCGAGTATTTTGCGGCCGAGCTGACTGACGGCTGGCTCCGACGCTTCGCGCGCGGCTTGCACGGTTCAGGCCTGAGCGGTCTAGATTGCGGCTTGCCGCTGCCTGCCGTGCATTGTCGCGGTCGGCTATCGCCGCGCGGTCCTGCGCGGCCGACATTGGCTGCTCCCGATTCCACTGCCCGTTCTGCCGCGTCTCCCACTGGTTGTCGACCTGGCGCGCCACGTTGCCGTTGCGGTCAGCAAACACGTTGTTTTCGCGACTTGCTGCAGGGCGCGCTTGCTTCAGATCCCTGGCGGCCGTTGCCCTGTCCGCATTGCGACTGAGGTTTTCCGGACGGTTATAGAGATTCGAGCGAGACCGGTCGAGGTTGATATTCGAGTCGCGGTCGATGCGGTTCTTCACCTTCGTGCGGTTGCCAATATTCACGTTGTTGCCGATATTGATGTCGCCTGTGTTAATGACGACCGGGCCGCGATAGCCACCGCCGTACCAGCCACCGCAGCAACCCCAGGGCCGGTATGCGCCGCCATAGCCGCCACCCCAGCTGATGCCGAAGGAAAAGAAGCCGTTTGACCAGCTCATGCCGAAATTCCAGCCTGTCCAGGGGTTATAGCCCACATGTAATCCCCAGGTCGGCGGGCGCGGATAGTAATACCGGCCGTAGTACGGGGGGTAATACCAGCCGGTGCCGTAGACCGGCACGCCGTAGTAGGGGAACGACCACAGGTAGCCGGGTGTATAGCCGACATAGACGACTTCTGGCGTCGACTCGTAAATGTGGACGTACGTTGTGTTGTAGACGGGCGAGCTCGGCGGGATTTTCCCGATCTCCTCGGCAGGAATCGAATCGGCCACCGCCCAGGGGCCCGTCGCCGCGGCCGATGTAAACCACACGCCGTTGTCGACGGCATAGAAACGATCGTCGATCTCCAGTACCTGCGCGCCCGTATTCATGGCGTAGGCCACCTTCGTACCTGGAATGTCTTCGAATTTCGGCGCACCGTCATACTCGACAGTCAACTTAGCTTCATCCCGCCTGATTGCCGTGGTCTGCGGAATCTGCGCATCGAGCAGTGCCTCCTCGGCTTCTTCCGTGCCGGCTACCGACGCGCGCAGGCCACCGATATCGGACTCGGGCGGTATGTTGGCAAAGCTCGCCGGCAGCTCATCCGCGCGCACGAATGTCCATGGCCCGTCCTGCGACTTCGACCGATACCAGCGGCCCGACAACAAAATGTACATGTTGTTTGTCGCGAGCTCCCTGAGCCATGGCGTTTCAGTGTTCTGCACATAGAGCAAGTCGCCACCCGGCAAGGACAGCCAGTCGGGCCGGCCCTGGGTAACGACCAGTTCGGTTGGCTTGTTCGCCGCGACAATTGCCGGCGGGGCATCGGGCTGGGGCTCGCTGCTTTCTGCAGCTTTGACCATTTCCGCAAGATCGCGCGGTGGCGAGTTCGTCGGTGTCCAAGGGCCAAGCGGGTCATTTGCCTGGTACCAGAATTTGCCACTCGACAGCCAGTGCTCGCTGCTGCGCTGCTTGCGTACGACGACAAACGGCGTGTTCAGGACGCGCTCGTAGTCGCTGCCCTCAACTTCTGAGTAGCGGGGTTCGCCGTCATAGATAAGCAGAACGGCAAGGACGTCGCGAAACAAAATGTCGGGCGGGTCGCTCTTTAGATCTTCGAGGCTCTTTTGCGCGGTCTCGGCCGACTCCAGACTCGCGGTGAGCCGTTCCATCGATATCTCGAAACCGTTCCCCGGCATGGCAGCTTCGACCATCACCGTGAAACGTTGCTCATCGGCATCGCGCGACTCCGGCCAGCGCACGTCGGTTACTTTCAGGTCGCGAATCAGTGCGACGCCCGTGTCGCGGTCCGTATCGATTCTCGCCTCGAACCACAATGCGCCGAAGATGGGTTCATCGCGGCCCTTGAGCTCAAGCGACATCGCAGCACGTCCTTTCAGCACGTTGCCATCCAGACTCTCAGGCTGCGGTTGGTATACGACGATCGTACCTTCGTCCGCCGTCACTTCCTGCGGCCAGTCGATCGCGTGGGCGCTCGCAGTCAATCCGCAAATTGCGAACGTAATAGCTAAACGGGAAAACCAGGGCAGTTTTCTGTTTTCAAATTGATGTCGCATTGTTTTGCTCTCTGGATACCAAGTTCGCGGCCCGGATCAAAAATTATAACTGCGTTCCAGACTGACGCCCCGATCATCATACTGCCTATCTTCTCAAGACCAGAAACCGGCGAAACGCAGGCTCTGTAACAATACCGGACCTAAACTGATATGCCTATCGATCCATGCATTGGTCAGTGTGGGCATTCAGCATATTCGGCTCTAGAATGGGTAGAAATTGACACCGCCCGTTTGGTTACCAGCCGGGTGCCCGAGCATTCGAGGTAGCGAATAATATTGAAGGAGTACGACATGCGTAATGGGGTAATGAAAAGCGGCTTGTATGCACTGGTGTTGTCGGCCGTTGCGTTACCGGCCTGGGCAGTACCCACCACCAACACCTGTCTGGATACGCTGGAGCGGTTTCGCAAACTGGAGGAAACCAGCAGTTTTCTGAGTCAGGCCGTGGGCTACGCTATTTTGCCAACCATCGGTAAGGGCGGTATTGGCTTGGGCGGCGCTTACGGTGAAGGCTGTGTGTTTAAAGGCGGTGAGCGCACGGGTGCGGTCAAGATGGGGCAGGTGACTATCGGTTTCCAGTTCGGCGGGCAGGCTTACAGTCAGCTGATTGTCTTTAAGTCGCAAGATGCCTATGACGCCTTTACGTCCGGTTCGTTTGAGTTCGGCGCCGATGCGTCGGCGGTGGCGCTTACTTATGGCGCTCAGGCCGGTGCCGGTACCAAAGGCGCTTCGGCCAGTGCCAACGAAACATCCGGCGGTGCGCAGTGGTATCGCGGCATGGCCGTTTTTACGCTGGCCAAGGGCGGCCTGATGTACGAAGCAACCATCGGTGGGCAAAAATTCGAATTCATGCCGGGCGAGTAGCTTCGGCAGTTTTCTTTTAGTAGCTGCGCGCGACGGCGAAGCGTGCGAGCGCGATCAGCGACTCTTTGTATTCTGAATCCGGCACCGGCTCCAGCGCGCTGATGGCACTGCTGGCAAACTCCTGCGCGCGCCGCGCGGTGTAAGCCAGCGCACCGGTGGACTTGATGGTTGCAACGATGCGGTCGATGTTATCCAGTCCGCCTTCCTCGACAGCCGTTCTGATCATCCGCTGATCTTCTGCCGGTGCGTGGCGCAGTGCATGAATCAGCGGCAGGGTGGGCTTGCCTTCGGCGAGGTCGTCGCCGATGTTTTTTCCCAGCTGTGCGCTGGTGGAATCGTAGTCCAGGGCGTCATCAACCAGCTGAAATGCAGTGCCCAGTTTGCGGCCATAGTCGGTCAGCGCATCTTCCACGTTGCGTGTCTGGCCGGCCAGGATGGCACCGATCAACGTACCCGCTTCGAACAATTTAGCCGTTTTGCGCTGAATCACGTCGAGGTACTGCTTCTCGGTGGTATCCGGATCGTTGCAATTCATGAGCTGCAGCACTTCGCCTTCGGCGATGGTGTTGGTCGCATCGGCAAGCACGTCCATGATGCGCATCTGGCCGACCCGCACCATCAGCTGAAATGCCCGCGAATAGAGAAAGTCGCCGACCAGCACACTGGCCTGATTGCCGAACACGGTGTTGGCGGTGTCCTGACCGCGACGCAGCGCTGAATCATCGACCACGTCATCGTGCAGCAGGGTGGCGGTGTGGATGAACTCCACGATGACCGCCGCCAGCACGTGTTTGTCACCTTGATAGCCACAGGCCTTTGCAGCGAGCAACACCAGCAGCGGCCGCAGCCGTTTGCCGCCGCTATTAATAATGTAGTGAGCCACGCTGTTTACGAGGGCCACATCGCTGCTCAGGTTGGACATGATCTCGCGATTGACGGCCGGCCAGTCATCACCGAGCTGGGCACGCACGGTTTCGATATCAAAGCTCGGGCTGGCTGGCTTTACGAGTTCCATAAGCCACATGATAATGCCATTGATGTGTCTATCGGCAAAAAAACTTCGGCGTGCGCGTCGCTTTTCTATCCTGTTATGCCTGTTGGCCGGCCCGGTTGCGGCGTTCAACGGCAAACTGCATCAGGTCGTTGGCCACGTTGCCGCGGCGAGCGCTTGTGAGGCCACACTTAGTGCCGTAAGAGAACTCGACGATGAGCGTGATCTGGCGGCAGCGGGCGTTTGGGCTGACGAGATTCGTGCTTATGCACACATGGATTTTGCCAAGCGCTGGCATTACATCAATGTTCCCGATGATGTCAGTGTGGCGGAATTTCTGGCGAACGGTCGCAGGCGTCAAGGTGGCGATGTGCTGTTTGCGATCGATCAATTCGCAGGTCTGCTGGGCAACGCATCGGCGGACAAGCTGGATCGCGCTCAGGCCTATCGTTTTCTGGTGCATTTTGTCGCCGACGTGCATCAGCCGTTGCATGTGGGGCGGTCGAACGATCAGGGCGGCAACCGGGTGGTTGTTTACGCGGGGGACCGGCGCACCAATTTGCACAGCTATTGGGATGGTTTTGAGCTAAGCGGAACCATCGACGACCCTCGCGAATACGCCGCGTATTTGGTGCGGCGTTATGAGAACGGGGAGGGCAATACCGATGTGGATTTGGGCGGTGATCCGGTCGGCTGGGCGCAGGAGTCGAAGAATTTACGGCCCCAAGTCTACGCTTTTGGCAGCAGGCAGCCGTCCGGGCGAGTTACTCTGACCCCAGAATATAGAGATAAAGCTATAGATATCATTAATTTGCGTGTGTACCAGGCGGGGCGGCGCCTGGCCGATATGCTGGACGGTATCTTCTGCACGAACGGTGTTAACCGTTGATTTGGTTGCCGTAAATCATTAGAATTCCCGCTCTTTTCCGGGGGCTGAGCCCCCGATCTGATTAATTCCATTGCGGAGCAACGCATGTACGCCGTATTTAAGACGGGCGGGAAACAGTACCGTGCCGCCAAGGGCGATAAGCTGAAAATCGAGAAGCTCGACGCTGCCGAAGGTGACAGCGTCGCGTTTGACGAAGTGATGCTGGTCGGTGAAGGCGCAGACGTAAAGGTCGGCGCGCCACTGGTTGCCGGCGGTAAGGTTGAAGCGAAAGTTTTGGCTCAGGCCAAAGACAAGAAAGTTGACGTGATCAAGTTCCGCCGCCGGCAGAACTATCGCCGCACGCGCGGACACCGTCAGCACTTTACGCTGGTCGAGATCACCGGTATCTCCGGCTAGGCGTAACGAGACGATTAAGGATTATCTGAGATGGCACATAAAAAGGCAGCAGGTAGTACACGTAACGGGCGTGATTCAGAATCAAAACGCCTGGGCGTTAAAAAGTTTGGCGGTCAGGTCGTATTGGCGGGCAATATTTTAGTGCGCCAGCGCGGTACTAAAATGCACCCCGGCACCAACGTTGGTTTGGGTCGTGATCACACGTTGTTTGCTAAGGCCAATGGCCGTGTGCAGTTCGAACGCAAGGGTCGTCACAACCGGATGTTTGTAAACGTGGTTGATGCCTGATTAAGGCACGATCCGATTCACCGGATAACAACAACTAAAACGAAAACCAATAAAAACAGCCAGAAGACTAACAAGAATCACTAAAAAGCCCCGCTCTGCGGGGCTTTTTTTTAAATCATGCCGGGGTTTCAGGCAGCGTAACGACGCTCAGGCAACCGACTTAAGCGCCATCCCCGGGCCCACCGGATACCAGTCACCCTGAATCGCCACCCGGTGATTGCAGCGATACTGCGGTTGAAAGTCCGGCAGGATCAGGTGCTGGGTGGAGCGGTTATCCCAGATCACCAGCGTGCCCGTTCTGGGCCAGTGCAGGCGTACCTGAAAGATCGGCTTTTTCAGGTGATTGATCAGGAATTCCAGCAACATCTTGCCTTCATCCTCGGGTATGCCGTTGATGCGTGTCGTGACCATCTCGTTGACGAATATGGATTTGCGGCCGGACTCCGGATGCACACTGATCACCGGGTGCTCGACCGGAGGATAGTGCTCTTCAATCGTTACGCGCATCTTGTGATCCGGGTTGCCCCAGGAGTTCAGGCCGAAGCGTGCGGCCAGATCGTGCACGGCCGTCAGTCCGTCGAGCATTTGCTGCAACGGCTTGGACAAAGCTGCGTAAGCGGCCTCGGTGTTGATCCAGATCGTGTCGCCACCGGCGAGGGGCATGTCCACGCCATACAGCAGCGAACACTTGGACGGGCTTTTCTTAAAAGTGTCGTCGGCGTGCATGTTGACATCGCCACCGACCCTGGCCTGGTTGGTGTACTCCTGCTTTTTGACTTCGGGCTGTTCTTCAAGGCGGGGAATGGTGCCACCCATCTGTACGTCGCCAAAAATTTTAGCCACAGCCGTGTGTTGTGCCGGGGTCAGGTTCAGGTCATGGATAAACAGCACGTGAAAGTGCACCAATGCTTGCTGCAATTCCCGGGCAGCGACATCGCTGACGGGTTGCGTCAGATCCAGTCCTTCAATGGTGGCGCCCAGTGCGGCACCCACCGGACGGGTCGTAAAACTGGAAAAATCAGGATCCTGACGGACGGCGGAAAATTCGTAGGTCATGGCGGTGTCCTCTGCTGCCCTTAAACGGCAAGGCTGCCATTCTACGCACCGGCATAATTAAAGCAAGTGCTTTATTTTATTGCTGCACAGCAGCCTGGCCGTTGCGGCCCTTGTACTTACTGGCCGAATACGATGTTCAGCGAGCTCGGTTCGGCCACCAGATCACGGCCGTACACGTGGATCGTGATTGCCCGGCGCTGGGTGTCATTACCGATGCGGTGGACATCGTCGATGCCGGGCCGCACGGTAGCCAGATCACCACTTTGCAGGCGCATTTTCATTTTGCTGCGCAAGCTCATCGCGCCGTTGTCGGCGTAGCTGACATCGTAGTTTTCGCAAAAGGGATTCCCTTCGAAAACTCCAACCGCGCCCCACGCCGTGTGGCCGTGTACGGGTGTGACCTGACCCGGGAGCCAGACCAGCGCAAGCACCGTGCAGTTTCCATCCGGCGATGCATAGAGCAGATGGCGTTTGTAATTTTCGTTGTCGCCCTGCTTGTGCACGGGCGCAAGCAACGCTGCATCACAAACGTAACCGCGCAGCGCCGCTTTGGCCGCGGCCGCGGCACCGTGTCCGGTGCAAGTGTTCAGCGTATCCTGTAAAGTCGCGGCCAGTTCCGCGAGTAGCGGAGTGGTGCCGGGTTGCAGGCCGTATTGTGCAACCCCAGAGACCCCGGCAATCTTCGCTGCCGGGTTGCCGGGAAATGGTGTCACGTTGTCGCGCTGTGTTTTATCCAGCATGTCGCAGCCCTCGTTGGCTTGACCGGGCGGCGCAGCCTGGGAGCCCACGCCGACGAATCCATTCTGTTGCAGATACAGCCATTCTAGGTTCAGGGCGGCGAAAAATGTTCGCGAAGTGGGCTGCAATTCTCGAAAATAATAGAAATATTTGCCAAAAAGACGTTAAAAAGAGCAAAATTAGCGCATGGATAGTAAAGATAAGAGAATTCTGGAGTTGCTGCAGGAAAATGCCCTGTACACCGCTGCAGAGCTTGCCGACGCGGTCGGGCTGACCACCACGCCCTGCTGGCGCCGTATTCAGAAGCTTGAGGAGCAGGGCTATATCAAGGCACGGGTGGCACTGCTGGACCGGCGCAAAATGAATGTCGGGGTCACGGTGTTTGTCAGTGTGCGCACCGCGCAGCATTCCCGCGAGTGGATGGATAGCTTTCTCAAGGCGATCAATGAAACGCAGGAAATTGTCGAAGCGCATCGGTTAAGCGGTTCAACGGATTACCTGTTGCGTATCGTCGTGCCCAGCATTGAAGAATATGATCGCCTGTATCAGCGTTTGATACGGGAACTGGATTTTCTGGATCTCAGCTCAAGTTTTTCTATGGAAGAATTGAAATCAACCACCTCCATCCCGGTCAGGCACGCGTGAGACAGCCATGAAGTTTGTTGATGAAGTCACGGTTCGCGTGCAGGCGGGCAACGGCGGCAATGGTTGTGCCAGTTTTCGCCGCGAAAAATACATACCCCGCGGTGGACCGGACGGTGGTGACGGCGGTGACGGCGGCAATGTTTTTCTGGTCGGTCGCGCAGGCCTGAACACGCTGGCGGACTTTCGCGTTGCGCGGCGGTTTCGTGCCGGCAATGGCCAGCCCGGGATGGGCCGCAATTGCACCGGCAAGAGCGGTGCGGATTTATTGATTGATGTGCCGCTGGGAACGCGTATCACCGAGGATGAAACCGGCGAAGTGTTGGGTGAAGTCACGGCGGACGGCGAGCGCCTGCTGGTTGCCGCAGCGGGATACGGCGGTAAGGGCAACACGCGCTTTAAAAGCAGTACCAATCAGGCACCGCGCAAGACGACACCGGGTACGCCCGGCGAAAAGCGCGTACTGCAGCTTGAGCTGACGGTGCTGGCTGACGTGGGGTTGCTGGGCCTGCCGAACGCGGGTAAATCCACGCTTATCAGCGCTGTGTCTGCGGCCCGTCCGAAAGTGGCCGACTATCCGTTTACAACCTTGTATCCGAACCTGGGTGTCGTGGCGGTAGAGACGCATCGCAGTTTTGTAATGGCCGATATTCCGGGTTTGATTGAAGGCGCAGCAGATGGTGCCGGGCTCGGTACACGGTTTCTGAAGCATCTCAGTCGCACAAATATTCTGCTGCACATCGTGGATGCGGCCCCGCCGCCAGGTACCGATGATGCCGTAACAGGTGCACGCTCCATTGTTGCGGAACTGGAGCGCTTCAGTCCCGAGCTTGCCTGCCGCGAACGCTGGCTGGTGTTGAACAAACTGGATTTGTTGGGTGACGCGGCCGATGCAGAGGCCGAACGAATTGTCAGCGAGCTGAACTGGCAGGGCCAGGTTTACCGGATCAGCGCATTGCGCCGCGAGGGCACTCGCCAGCTGGTTGGCGACATCATGACGCGGCTTGAAGATATCGCGCGCGAAAGCGCGGTCGATTCAGATTAGTTGCCGACGCTTTTTACGCGGGCGTTCAGTCGGCTTTTGGCGCGAGCTGCTTTGTTCTTGTGCACCAGGCCCTTGTTCACCATGGTGTCGATCATCGGCACGGCAGCTTTATAAGCACTTCCCGCGGCATCAGCACTGCCTTCCTGAATGGCTTTGAGTACGGCTTTTACGGCAGTGCGCATGCGCGAGCGCAGTGCTACGTTATGCTGACGACGCACTTCTGCCTGACGGGCGCGTTTGGCTGATTGTTTTGAATTTGCCACGTATTTTCCTCTGCTGATGGCGCCGGGTCTGGAACCCTTGAAAGGCGCGCATTCTGGTCATTTGGGGCGCGGATGTCAATAGAAACAGGCTGTTGGCGCCCTCGGTCGCATGCACGCCGCGCTCCGAGCCGTTATTTGGCGCGATTTTGCGGGCAAAGGCGGCTAGACTGTCGCCGCGGTGCGCTATTAACACTTATATAAGGTAATGCAAGGCGGGTGAGCAAAGACGGCGACGTAACGGATCCGGCTGCGGAGGCAGCGGGAGGGCATTCCGCGCGAGGCTTGCTGCAGTCCACGGCGGTGGTGGCCGCCATGACCCTGTTGTCGCGGGTGCTCGGGCTGGTGCGCGATGTGGTTTACGCGCGCTTTTTCGGTGCCGGGTTGCTGATGGATGCTTTTTTCGTGGCATTCAAGATTCCCAATATTTTCCGGCGATTTTTCGCTGAAGGGGCGTTTTCGCAGTCCTTTGTGCCGGTGTTCGCCGAATATGAGCAGCAACGTGACCATGCCGAAGTCAAGGAGCTGGTAGATAAGGTCGCGGGTACGCTCGGGATCGTGCTGTTTGTGTTTACAGCCGTTGGGGTGATTGCCGCGCCCGTGCTCATCGGTATGGCAGGCGCCGGTTGGTTGCTGAACCCCGAACCGGACTCTGCTGAAAAATACGCGCTGGCCGTGGACATGCTGCGGTTTACGTTCCCTTATCTGTTATTCATTTCGCTGACCGCTTTGGCCGGCGCAATTCTGAATACCTACCGACGTTTTGCCATCGCTGCATTTGTGCCCGTGTTGCTCAATGTGGTGCTGATCAGTGTCGCAGCTTTTGTGGCGCCGCGTTTTCAAAATCCCGGCATTGTGCTGGCTGCCGGCGTATTTGTGGCGGGCATTTTGCAGCTGTTATTCATGCTGCCGGCGCTTGCTCGCGTGCGCATGTTGCCGAAGCCGAAATGGGGGTGGCGCGACGAGGGCGTGCAGCGTGTTGCGAAATTAATGCTGCCCGCGATCTTCGGTTCATCCGTGGCCCAGATCAATATCCTGTTTGATACCTTGCTGGCTTCGTTCCTGGTGACGGGCAGTATCAGCTGGCTGTATTACTCGGATCGTCTAATGGAGTTTCCGCTGGGCGTGTTTGGCATTGCGCTGGCGACCGTCATTCTGCCGAACCTGTCGCGCGAACACGCGGCGAGTTCTAACGACGGTTTTGCGGCGATGCTGGATTGGGCGCTGCGCGTGGTCATCGTAATTGCATTACCCGCCGCGGTTGGGTTGTTCATGCTGGCCAAACCGGCGTTGATTACGATCTTTTATGGCGGCCGGTTTACCGAGGACGATGTATCCATGGCGAGCGTCAGTCTGATGGCGTATTCCTTCGGGCTGCTGGGCTTCATTCTCGTCAAAGTGCTGGCGCCGGGCTTTTTCGCACGGCAGGATACCCGCACGCCTGTGCGTATCGGCATCACCGCGCTGCTCGCTAACATGGTGTTAAACGTGGTGTTCGTGGTGCCATGGCTGATGACAGGCACGCCGGGTGCGCATGCGGGGCTGGCGCTCGCCACATCGATCAGCTCCTTTTTGAACGCGGCGCTGTTGTATCGTGCCTTGCGTCGTGACGGCGTTGTCACGCATGCGCCGGGTTGGGCCAGGTTTTTGTTGCAGGTCGGTGTCGCGGCCACGGTCATGGCGATGTTGCTGAACTATTTTGTGCCGGTGCCCTCGCGTTGGCTGGAAGCGGATCTGCTGACGAGCATTGTCTGGTTAAGCACCGCGGTGCTGGGCGGTGGGCTTGCTTATGCCGGTGTACTGTTCGCAACGGGCATGCGTTTTAGCACCTTGCAACTTGCGCGTTCGTCACGGGTGACAACGAACCCCACCGATACTGCAGGGTAGGTCGGATGCGTTTAATTCGTAACCCGCGGTCAGTTATTCCAGAGCTTCAGCTGGGGTGTGTGGCAACCATCGGTGCGTTTGACGGGCTGCACCTTGGCCACCGGCACATCTTGGGGCGCGTGCGTGAAATTGCGGCTGAGCGCGGGTTGCCTGCGCTGGCCTTTTCGTTCGACCCCACGCCCAAGGAGTTTTTCAGTCGGGGTGCAAAACCTGCCCGACTCATGCGCTTTCGCGAAAAGATTGAGGCGCTGGATGAGTTGGGCATGGACGTGTTTTTTTGCCCGCGCTTTAATGCGGCGATGGCCCGTATGTCGCCGGATGAGTTTATCGAAAAGCTGTTGATGGGAACCTTGCGGGTTAAGCACATTGTCGTCGGAGATGACTTTCGTTTTGCGCACCAGCGTGCCGGCTCCGTGGAGAACTTGCGGGCGCGCGCGACCGAGCTTGGTTATTCGGTTGAGAAGGTTAGCAGCGTGCTGGAGGGTGATCAGCGCGTATCGAGTTCGGTGGTGCGCGAATTACTGGAGGCAGGCCGTTGCGACGAGGCCGCTCAGCTGCTGGGTCGACCCTACCGCATGTCCGGTCAGGTGGTCGAGGGCGAAAAACTCGGGCGGACGCTCGGCATGCCGACCGCCAATGTCAGGCTGAAGCGCTCACAAAGCCCTGTGCACGGTATATTTGCGGTGCGAGTGGGCGGACTGACGGAGGGTTGGCTGAACGGCGTGGCGAGCATTGGTACGCGGCCAACGGTCGGCGGCACCGAGCCGCTTCTCGAGGTACACATTTTCGATTTCGACAGGGATATTTACGGCGCGCATATACAGGTAGAATTCCTCGCCAAATTGCGTGATGAAGAACGCTTTCCCGATGTTGATGCCCTGACCCGGCAGATGTTTAAGGATGCCGAGCAGGCTCGCGCCATCCTTGGAGCCTGATTTACCCGCGATAACCGCGATCCGGCGTCATACATCGCCACTCAATCAAGACTAAAGACGAGCAGTACACTGGCACTAATCCAGCAATCCAGCAATGACCCAGAAATGAAAGATTACAAAGACAGTTTGAACCTTCCGCAAACGGACTTTCCCATGCGCGCCAGTCTCGCCCAGCGAGAGCCGCCGATGCTTAAGCGCTGGCTGGATGACGATTTGTACGGGCGGTTGCGCGAGCGTGCCCGTGGCCGCAAACCTTTTGTGCTGGTGGACGGCCCGCCGTATGCCAACGGGCAGATTCACCTGGGCCACGCGGTTAACAAGATTCTTAAAGACATTGTCGTCAAGTCACGTGGGTTGATGGGGTATGACGCGCCCTACATACCCGGTTGGGATTGCCATGGCCTGCCGATCGAGCTGCAGGTAGAAAAGAAAAAGGGCAAAGTCGGCAAGAAGCTCAATGCGCGAGAATTCAGGCAGGCGTGTCGCGATTACGCGCTGCGGCAGGTTGACAGTCAGCGTGAAGATTTTAAGCGCCTCGGTGTATTGGGTGATTGGGACAACCCTTACCTGACGATGGACCCGGCTTTCGAGGCCGCGCAGATACGCGGCTTTGCCAAAATCATCGACAACGGGCACTTGCAACGCGGCTACAAGCCGGTGCACTGGTGTCTCGACTGCGGCTCAGCGCTGGCCGAAGCCGAAGTCGAATATCAGGACAAATCGTCGTACGCCATCGATGTGCGCTTTGAAGTCATCAATATCGAAGAGTTGTTCGAGCGGGTTGGCACAAGTCTGGCAGCGCTGGGCCGCGACGTCGGGCTGCGCGCCTCGGTACCGATCTGGACAACCACCGCCTGGACCTTGCCGGCCAATCAGGCTGTGGCGCTGGGCCCTGATATCGCGTACGTCCTGATCGAAGTGGTAATTAACGAACAGCGTGAGCTGCTGGTGCTTGCCGAAGGTCTGGCCGAAGCGGCGCTGACGCGCTACGGGGCAACCAGCAGCGAGGTGCTGGCAGAGTTTTCCGGCTCGCTGTTGCACGGGCTGTTGTTGCAGCACCCGTTTTACGACCGGCAGGTACCGGTGATTAATGCTGACTTTGTCACGCTGGATGCGGGTACCGGGGCGGTTCATATTGCGCCCGGACACGGTCAGGATGACTTCGCCGCCGGCGTGGCCAACGACTTGCCGCTGGAGAACCCGGTGGACGCAAACGGCGTGTACCTGCCGTCAACGGCATTGTTTGCTGGCAAGCACATCAACGTTGCCGGCAAGGAAATTGCCGGGTTGCTGCAAGAAAACGGCATGCTGTTGCGTTCCGTGGGCTTTAATCACAGTTATCCGCACTGCTGGCGGCACAAAACGCCGCTGATTTTTCGCGCCACGCCGCAGTGGTTTGTGAGCCTTGATCAAAACGCTTTGCGGCGCGATGCGATGGAGGCCATCCGCGAGGTGCAGTGGATTCCGGGGTGGGGTCAGCAGCGCATTGAAACGATGGTAGAGGGCAGGCCGGACTGGTGTGTGTCACGTCAGCGCACGTGGGGCGTACCCATTCCGCTGCTGGTGCACAAGGAAACCGGCGACCTGCATCCGGATACGCTGCCATTGTTGCAACAGGTGGCCGATCGCGTGGCCGAGCAGAGCATTGATGGCTGGTTTGAGCTGGATATCGCCGAGTTAATAAGCGACGCCGATGCATACGACAAGGTGGTCGACACCATGGATGTATGGATGGACTCCGGCATGGTGCACCATTATCTGGCCGAGCACCGTGAAGAGATTCCGCAGCAAGCGGATCTGTATCTGGAAGGTTCCGACCAGCATCGCGGCTGGTTCCAGAGCTCCCTGCTGACTTCCGTTGCGATGTACGGCGATGCGCCTTACCGGCAATGCATGACGCACGGTTTTACGATTGATGAGAAAGGGCACAAGATGTCCAAGTCACTCGGGAATACTATTGCGCCTCAACAGGTCGTCAACAATCTGGGCGCCGATATTCTGCGGCTTGTGGGTTGCGGCCACCGATTACAGCGGTGAGATGAGTGCTTCCGACGAGATTCTCAAACGCGTGGCTGATTCATACCGACGCATGCGCAACACGGCTCGCTTTTTGCTGGGCAATTTGCACGGCTTTAATCCAGTAACAGACAGCGTACCGCTGGATCAGATGGCCGATCTTGATCGCTGGGCTGTGCAACGCGCGGCAAACCTGCACAGTAAGCTGCTGAAGGCATACGAGGAATACGCCTTTCATCGTGTTTATCAGGATCTGCACAACTTTTGTGTGGTGGATATGGGTTCTTTTTACCTCGATATCCTCAAAGATCGTTTGTACACCACAGGACGTGATTCGCAGCCGCGGCGGTCGGCGCAGACCGCGATGTACCGGATTATTGAGTGCATGGTGCGCTGGCTGGCACCCGTGCTGAGTTTTACCGCCGAAGAAATCTGGCAGGAATTGCCGGGCAAGCGTGACGACTCGGTGTTTTTCGCCTTGTTCGCGGAAGTCGAGTCGGACGAGAACAGCGTTGCGACGGAGATTGACTGGCCCGCGCTGACGGAAGTTCGCGAAACCGTTGCACGCGCCCTGGAAGCATTGCGCGACCAAGGTACCATTGGCTCTGCACTCGAGGCCACCGTAATGGTCTATGCCGGTGGTGCGCTTCAGCAGACGTTGCAGCAGCTTGGTGATGAATTGCGCTTTGTGTTTATAACCTCGGAAGCCGCGGTGGCCCCTCTGGCCGATGCGCCCGCAGACGCCGTTGCAGGTGATGGCTACAAAGTATCGGTGGGCGTCAGCGAACACGAGAAATGCATTCGCTGCTGGCATCGCCGCGCCGATGTGGGCAGTTCACCCGAGCACCCGGAGATTTGCGGGCGTTGCGTGAGCAACGTCACGGGCCCTGGCGAACAACGTACTTATGCCTGACGCGATGACTACCGAAGCGAAATTACAACGTGCGGGCAGACGGTCACTGCGATGGTTGTGGCTAACCGCACCGTTGATTGTGATTGATCAGATCACCAAGTGGATGGTGACGGCCAATCTGAACGAGTACGACCGCATTAATTTGCTGCCCATACTCGACCTGGTGCGTTTTCATAACACCGGCGCCGCGTTCAGCCTGCTGGCCGACGCGGGCGGTTGGCAGCACTGGTTTTTTCTCGGCATCGCGGTCGCAGTCAGTGTCGGTATTCTCTGGTATCAGTGGGTATTGCCGGGGCGGGGCTGCAAAACGCTGGCAACCGGGCTGGCGCTGATACTGGCAGGTGCCATCGGCAATCTGATTGACCGGGTGATGTTCGGTTACGTGGTTGATTTCATCTTTTTTTACTACGAGCAGTGGTCGTGGCCGGCGTTCAACGTGGCCGACAGTGCGATCACGATCGGTGTCGTGCTGGTGCTGTTCGACAGTTTTTTCCTGGAGCGGCGGCGCATAGCGGCGAACCGGTCTGCAACCTGAACCGGTTGGGCCTGGTCAGCTTTTATCGGGCCGGGTAACGTACCAATGCGTCGGCATTGGCGGCGTTTCCACGCCCACGCACGGTGCCGCGCACGTCTCGCGACAAATATAGAAACCCTGGCGGTGATGACTGAGCGCCCCGCGAGGGCCGCGGGCAGTCACGCGAATTTCGTAGTCGATGCGTTCACCGGGTGTGGGGTCGAGTACCGGGCAATGGGGGGTCGTCACCCGGTGATGCAATTCAGCCTGCGCCGTGCCGTCCTGATGCTGCACATCGGGCAGCGTAACGCTGCCGCTGGCGGGTAATAAGGCCGGGTCATCGCGTACTGCCTGTAGCGTGTCTGCCGTGGTCGCAGCGGCAAGCCTGAAGGTGCTTTGCGCGGCAGCCACCGAGACGAGTAAGATTGTGTTGGCAACTGACGTACGTGCCGCCGACACGGCCACGGCAGTGAGTACGGTCAGCAGGCCGAGCGCAAGCGGCAACGCAGAGCCTTTTTGACGGCTGCGCTTAACCAGTCGCATTGCGCAAAAAAAACTGCCGACGCGCGGTCACGCGCCGGAACCCGTCACCGCCTGCACCGCCTTCGCGCAGCGCCGATCGAATCCGTAGTTCAACCTGCACCATTAACACCGGATCAGCGGATATATTTTCATTCACCCATGCATCAACCAGGTAATCGGCGTCGCTATCAATACCCAGTTGAACCTGCATGTTTTCGACACCCGGAATAATTTCGTGGTTCTGAACTGCGCCGTTGGGCATGAGCGTCTGCCGGCGCAGCGACGGTTGTCCGGGCAGAGAAGACGCGCGATCGACGTACCAGCCATGCATTTGCAGCACCGGCGCATCACTGAAAGGGTCGTGATGCCTCACAATCAGGCCGTCGCTGCCGATTTGTGCGGCATTGAACAGCGGGCAGGGCAGGCCGGCCAGGTTGTTGACGCTTTCTATTGGCTGATCGATGGCCAGGGCCCAACCACTGACGTCTGCGCCACCGCATTGCGCGGTGACGGGCGTGAATGGTGCGGCAAGCGGGGCGACGCCTGTATAGCCGGCGAGCAATACGTCGTCGCTAATGGCCTGCATGGCGAAGGCCATGCGTTCTTCCAGACTGGCGACAGACTCCACCGTGCGCCATGCGCTGATGGCCATACTGAACATGTGCATTGCGCCGGCCGTAATCACTAGCCCGATTGTCATCGCGACCATCAGTTCAATGAGCGTGAAGCCACCGCTTTGCGCCGGGACTCGCAGTTGTGAAGCCTGCAGCAGATCGGCCTGTTCTCCGTCGTCGGCCATCGCTCGCAGTGTGCGAAGTTGTTGCAGATCTGCATTGCGGCCCGCGATACTGCGCGTGAGCAAACTCATGACCGCGAGCATGCTGATCGACACAATCACAAGAGTCACCAGCGCCTCCACGAGCGACACACCGCGTTGCGACGTTGTGTAGATACGGCAATGCATGTTGTCAAACATCCCGACAAGTCAGCGGGCGACCGGCGCTGTCGCGCTCGCTAACGCGCGGCTTGCCGGTGTAACTGATAATAATGGCGCGTGCGCCGGTCAACGCCTGCGGGTTGCAAAATACCAGCGTGCCGTTGGTTGATCGGCGGCCAAACGGCCGCAATACGAACATTTGGCGATTTGCCTGAACCCTGAGTCGCCGCATGGGTTCTGCGGCGCTCACCCGGGCATCTGCAGCGGGCTGCGTGGCACCGGGGCTGTCGGTTCGAAAGGCCAGCCAGCCGGACTCCCAGGGCGCTTGTGCATCGCAGCGAAACCCGTCTCGGGTCGGGCAGATCAGCACTTCGTCACCCGATATCAGCGCGCGCGAACGCGCGTCATGAATGGCATGTATGAGGTTATTTATATTGGTATTCATGTCGATACGCGCACGCAATCGTTGCATGGCGCCGACAGACATCACCGTCAATATTGCGATGACGGTTAAGGTCAGCAAAAACTCCAGCAAGGTGTAGCCGGGTGCAAAAATTCGCTGTGCGCAAGGTGACATGTGGTAATTTTCTATATATGCCAAATTGTTCACCAGTCGGTTTTATGCTTAAAACAGCCTGAAATACTTTCAGGTCAGGAATTGCGTTGCGGAAATTGCAGCGACTAAAATCGCTATACACATACATGCTTGGGGGAGTGTGGTGGAAGAAAAAAATAATATAGAAGAACGCTTGCGTGCCACCGGAGTTAAGCCAACCAGTCAGAGACTCGAGATAGGCGCGCTGCTGCTGGCTCAGCCGCAGCACATGTCGGCCGATCAGATACTCGGTCAGCTGCAAAAGAACGGCAGCAGGGTTTCCAAGGCGACTGTTTACAACACATTAAAGTTGTTTACCGAAAATGGTTTGGTGCGCGAGGTGTCGGTGGATTCGACGCGTCAGTTTTACGACTCCACCACGGGCCATCATCATCATTTTTACAACGTTGATTCGGGCCAGCTCACGGATATTGACCCGGCGGATCTGCAGTTCAGCCGCCTGCCGCAGTTGCCCGAGGGCACAGAGGCGCAGGACGTGGAAGTGATCGTGCGGGTGCGCAACAAGGCCTGAGAGGGGCCGTTGCCCGGCGCGTAGTCTGCCCCTATACTGCGCCCCGGTCGTTCTGACCGGTGGCCACAGCCCGTGCCGGAATAGCTCAGTCGGTAGAGCAACGCATTCGTAATGCGTAGGTCCGCGGTTCGAATCCGCGTTCCGGCACCATACTTTCTGCAGTCATTGTGGCGGTTTGATATCCGCGGCCAATGTTCTTCCCGGCGAAGCTACCAGGCTATTTTTCAGCAAGTAAACTTGGAAAAATATGTTGTACGCAAAAAAAGTTTTTTACGGAGAATACGGCCTTGGCTTTACCTTTTGGGTCATGGGCTTTATCGCACCGACGCCTATCTTTGCCGCAAAATACTATCTGCGCGAGGCTGGCGTATTTGTGCACGAGAATGCCGCTGTTTTTCTGGCCGGGCAGGCCTTTCTATGGCTGGAATGGTCGTATTTCGCATTTATTACCGTGGCGCTCTGGAACGCGTCAGTTAATCACCTGAAGCGAGTTGAAAGATGCGAAGCGGGAAAGGCGATATGGGGTCAGCTCGGGCGACTGCTTGCGGTAGCGTCCGGATTTCTGGCGTTGGGTTCGTTTGCTAATCTTTCCGGGCTTACTGCTTTGATCTTTGGTGAGGCAATATTTATTGGTTTGGGTGCCGGTTAGTGCCATGGCGTAAAGGATTGCAGCTGATCGCGGCTTTCCACTTATACCTTATTCTTTTACAGTGCCCAGCATGAGTTTTCTCCGTAAACCTACTTTCTGGGTGCTGCCAGGCGTTTTTCTTGTCATCTCCGTGATCTACTGGCAAGACCCTTGGCTGTGGCGCAACTACGTGCGCTTCTTTTCCAGTGGCGATCCCGTTAACGTGGAGATCCTGGTTCCGGATGAGGGTATTCGCGGTGACAGCTCGTACGGCTTGCCGGTGGCTACACCCGCTGAGCGCACGATTCCTGCCGAAACCTTTGCGGCCATGCACGAGTACGCCGAAGAATATGGCACCCATGCACTGATCACGGTTCACAACGGCATCATTCAGGACGAATGGTATGCCGATCACTGGCAGGCCGATCAACTTACCCAATCGCAATCCATGCACAAGTCGTTGATGGGCTTGTTTATTGGCATTGCGATTGAAGAGGGGGTGATCGAGTCGGTTGATGAGCCGGTGGGCAAATGGATCACCGAGTGGGCTAACGATCCGCGTGGCGACATTACGCTGCGTAATCTCATGGTGATGAGTTCCGGGTTGGGTCAGTACGAGTTTTCACTGAATCCGTTCGATGACGGCGTGAAATGGTTGAACTCCGGGCGATCCATTGAGGCGATATTGCGCACGCCGCTGGCGGACTGGGAGCAGGGCAGTCAGTGGGACTACAACAACATCAATTCTGAACTGCTGGGCGTGGTGTTGGAGCGCGCTTATGGCAAGCGCTACTCCGAACTGCTGCGCGACAAGCTCTGGGCCCCGATGGGCGGTGAACGTGCCAGGGTGCATACGGATTCTCCCGGTGGCCGCGCCTACACATCGTGTTGTCTGGCGGCACCGGCGATGGACTGGGTGCGGGTGGGCATGATGTTGCTGAACAAAGGCGAGGTGAACGGCCACCGCGTGGTGTCGGAGCAATGGATTGATGAAATGATCCAACCGTCACAGGCGGCTTCGTTTTACGGCTATCAGGTATGGTTGGGCGCGGGGGCTCCGCCGCTGGGCATGGACGGCTATGGCGAGGGGCGCGGCTCCAGCGGGGCGATAGTGACTGAACCGTTTGCGGCGCAGGATACATGGATGACCTGGGGTCGTGGCCAGCAGCATGTGTATATCGTGCCCTCGGAAAATCTTATCGTGGTACGTTTAGGGCCGGCTTTGGGGCGTGAGCCCATCAAACCCGGCTATGATGTGCCCAGACTTATTAATCTCGCAGTACGGGGATTGCACAAACAGGAAATGGCAGGAGAACAATAATGCTCAAATTGGGAAAACTATTGCTGCTTGCGAGCAGTGCTTTGATGGCAGTGCCCGCGGCTCAGGCATTCGACCTGAATACACCTGAGGGTCAGGTGCGTGCCTTTCGTCGTATGCAGTGTTCGGAAATTGATGAAAAGCCGATTACTTATGGCTGGCGTGGCAAGGCTTTCAGTCGTGTGGAAGGTGAAGCCGACAGGGTATTGTTTAAAGTCGAAGGCATGAACATCCGTCACTGCGTGACGGTAAATGACCCCGAAAAAGGCAAGGGTTTCCGGTTGATCACCCGTGAAATTCTGTTGTATCTCGATCCTGAAACTGGCGAGGTGTTGCGTACCTGGAAGAATCCCTGGACGGGGAAAATGAACCAGGTGCTGCACGTGGCTAACGACCCGGTCAACAATCGCGAACCCGTGTTTCCCGGGTTTTCCATGCCTTACCAGATCAGCGGTGATAATTGGTGGGTTACATCAACCGTGCCGTTGTTCTACAGCAACCCGTTGGGTGGCGACTATCAGCCCTACATCGGCGGCACTTATCACGCCACCGAGATGTTTAACTTCTTCGGTGACGTGGAAAGTCTGACCAGCGATAAAACCGATTCGGCGGAAGTCGCGGTAGGTTGGGCGCGCATGTCCAACTGGTTGCCCTGGATGGAAATGGACAGTCGTCAGGGGCTCATTTATATGCATACCGCCGGGCGCAAGCTTGGCAGCTATGACGAGTTGCCGGCTGTGATCAAAGACGAGATTGCCAAGAACTATCCCAAGTACCAGACGCCGCCACCGGCCGATGACAATCGGCGCAACGAGACAAGCTGGACTTACTTTAAGAAGATGGTGGAATCCGGCGAGTTCAAGGGCAGTTCCGATGCACCCGCAGGCGGGCATTAATTAATACGGAACAGCGTGTCCGGTAACGCGGTATTCAAGGTCGCGGACGTCCATTGGATGTCCGTGGTCTTGATGCCGTCGTAGTACAACCGCACCCGACCCGGTTGCACAAAGCCTGAGTCCAGCGTGTAGTGATCGGAATAAACGCGGTGATGCCAGCCACGCGGAGTTTGCCAACCGACATAGCGCAGCATGTAATCACGCTTGTCGACGCCTACCAGCGTAGTGCCCCCGACCGGATCAATCACCTGCACAAAATAAGTGCCATGGCCTTCCACCTGATCGTCCGGCATTTTGACCAACTTGAATGCCTCATCAAGCGCGAACCGTACCGCGCTGAAACCAAAGCTTGAAGCCGCGAGTTTTTCTGCCTGCTCTGCCGCCATGGGGCCATTCTGGTCGTACATGCGTTCGCCGTCGTAGCTGATCGTGAACATCAGGCGATCTTTTATATACGCATCGAGTCTGAACTTGCCGGTATTGGTGTGCGCGTCCGGCAGTTCGCGGGGATAAACGCGGCGCATCTCATAGCGATCGGCATAGGTGCCTTCGCCGGCCCTGTAAAGCGTTGCATTGCCCGTCATGATGTTGGTGTCGGCGAAGCGCCATGCGTCACCACCCGCTGCTGCCGTGGCTCGCTCCATAATTTCATATGCGGTCGGATTACTATCCTCTGCGGCAACAGCCGAGAAGCAAAATACAAATAACGCTATGCTTGCGGATATCAGTCTAGTCATTGTTGAGCCCCTTGCGATGAAGATCAGTATAACGAATCTATCGATAGCCTTTTGTATGATAGCGCTTGTCAGTTCCGCCTCCGCCGCGCCGGTTGCGGAGGAGGATCGGGTTAATATTGATTTGCGCCGTACCACGCTGATTGTGTCCGACATTGAGAATTCGCTGCGCTTTTATCGCGATGCACTGGGTATGAAGGTGATCTATGACAACATGATCCGCACGCCGCGCTCGGCCAAAACCGATGCCGAGGCCGATATTTCGCGGCGACTGGTGTTTGTGCGTGCAAACGACGATCTCGTGGGTATTGTCGGTTTGCTGGAGTACACCAAGCCCAGAAAAAAAGTGCGCGCACCGGAGCCGGAAGCCTTTGCTACCGGCAGCGCGGTTCTGCTCTTTAACACCAGTAACGTCGAGGCGCGCTTTGCTGCCGCCAGCCAGGTGCCCGGTGTCGAAGTGCTGGATCCGCCCACGGACGTTAACTATCCGTCGTATGACGGCAAGAGCGTCATCAATGTGCGGGTCAGCACACTGCGTGACCCCGACGGGTTTCTGGTGGAGCTCAACCAGCTGCTGAGTGAACTCGATAACTAATTGCGCTCAGGCGGGCTGCATGCCATCGGGTTTAACTAAACCCGGTTTGTTTTTAGCGACCGCTTAGCGGTTGATAGGCGGTGCTTCGACCAGCAGCACTTCCACGTCGGCCACGCCGTTGCGCAATTGTTTGGCCTCGGCATATTCGGCTGAATTCCAGAAACCCAGAGCAGCTTCTTTGCTAGGCCATTCCGATATAACAACGGATCCGCCATTTTCAAGGCGGCCTTCCAGCAGGTCCGCACCCGGCGCACGCAGCACGTATTTGCCGCCGTGTTGTTCGACCAGCTTGCTGGCCGCGGGCGCATAACCACTGATGAATTTTTCACGGTCGTGGATGCGGGCGTAAATGATCATGTAAGCAGACATGCGTGATTCCTTGCGGTCATTCGGTTGGTCGCATTGTATAATCTGCCGCTCTGTCCGGTCAGTCTTTATGGTTGTCCGGCGCTATCTGTCGGAGTCATACATTGCTTTGTTATATGCACACAGTTCGGCGTGCAGTCAGTTCGTCGGCGTCGGTTCTGGCCCTCATTGTTTCATTGTTGTTATTAAGTGCCTGCGATTCAGCACCTGACGAGGGCGGCATGGGCATGATGGGCGGTCGCGGGCCAGTGCCTGTGGTGAGCGTGCCGGTGGGCGCCGAAACATTCACGGATAGCTTTTCTGCGTTGGGGAACATTCGGGCCAACGAAGCCGTCGATATCCGGTCGCGTATTTCAAGTGTGGTCACCGCCATTCATTTTGAGGAAGGCCAACGGGTTCAGCAGGGCGATTTGTTGGTCGAGCTGGATAACCGCGAGGTTAAAGCGGAGCTGGCGGTCGCACAGGCCTCCTATGACAAAGTTAAAAGCCAGTACGAACGCAGCAAATCGTTGCGGGCCACGCAGGTTGTCTCCGCGGCAGAACTGGATGAATTGGCAGCCGATGTGCGTAAAGCGGAAGCCGATGTCACGGTTGCACGAACCCGACTTGATCATTGTTCTATTCGCGCACCAATCAGTGGTGTGGTGGGGCTGCGGCATATCAGCCTGGGCAGTCTGGTCAGTACCGAGACCATGATTACGACGCTTGATGATTTGTCGAAGGTGCGCCTTGATTTCGGCGTGCCTGAGATGTTTCTCGCCACAATAAGCGAGGGCATGACGGTGAGCGCAGTGACCAACGTCTATCCCGACAACGAATTTATTGGCTCCGTCGTCAGTATCGATTCGCGGGTAGATGCGGTGACGCGGTCGGTGACGGTGGTCGCAGAGTTGGCGAACGATGATGGCTTGCTAAAGCCCGGCATGTTCATGAACGTTGCCTTGCAACGTTCGCGGGAAAACGTGGTGATGATCCCGGAAGAAGCGCTGGCACCGCGTTCGGGTCGGCAATATGTATATGTGATTAAAGACGGTGTGGCCACCGAAAAAGAAGTCAGTCTCGGCGTGCGTGCGCCGGGCCGAGTCGAAATCGCCGCCGGGCTGGTTCCCGGTGAGACGGTGGTTATTGAGGGGGTGCAGAAACTCCGTCCCGGGAGCCCGGTTGTAGAAGCCGGCCAGTGAGAGTGATGTCATGGTAATTTCAGAACTGTCAGTCAAGCGGCCGGTGTTCGCCATGGTCATGAGCCTTGCGCTTGTCATTCTGGGCTTGCTTGCGCAACGTGGCCTGGCGGTTCGTGAGTTTCCGGCGGTCAGTGCGCCGATTGTCTCGGTGCAAACCGATTACCGCGGGGCCTCTGCAGAGGTGATCGAACGGCGTATAACGCAGATTATTGAAAACGAAATCGCGGGTATTTCAGGCGTCGAGAAACTGACATCCACCAGCATGGATGAACGGTCACAAATCACCGTGGAGTTCAGTCTGGATCGCGACCTGGACGGCGCCGTGAACGACGTGCGGGAGCGCGTCGCACTGGTGTCAAAACGCATGCCCGAAGAGGCGGATCCGCCGCTCATCATGAAGCAGGATGCAGGCATGGATGCCACCATGTATATCGACTTGTCCAGTGACAAGCGCTCACTCATGGAGATCACGGACTTCGTCGAGCGCAATATGGTGGACAGGCTGTCGGTGCTTGATGGCGTCTCGACCATTCGGGTTAGCGGGTCGCGCGTATTGTCTGTGCGTATCTGGCTGGACAGGGAGGCGCTCGCAGCGCGTGGGCTGACCGTGCAGGATGTTGAAGATCTGCTTCGACGGGAAAATGTCGAGTTGCCCGCCGGGCGCATTGAGTCGGTGGAGCGTGAATTCACGCTGCGTACCGATGCGGCCTTGCGTACTCCGCAGGATTTCGCCGGGCTGGTGCTGCAGCGGGATAACACCTTTGTAACGCGGTTGGGCGACGTCGCCGATGTGCGCCTTGAGCCGGAAAGCACGCGTTTGCTGGCGCGATCGGATGGCATGCCGGGGCTCAGCCTGGGTGTCGTGCCGCAATCGCAGGCCAATATTCTGGCGGTCAATCAGGCCGTATTGGCCGAAATCGACAATATGCGCGACAGCGTGCCGTCGGACATCAAGATAGACGTCAACGTGGATTTTTCGGTGTTTATCCGCGAGTCCATGGGCGAAGTGGTAAAGGCCCTGGTGTTTGCACTGTTTATGGTGCTCATTGTTATTTTTGCGTTTCTCGGTTCGGTGCGGGCGACCATTATTCCCGCCATCACTATTCCGGTGGCGATTATCTCGACCTTCATCGTTATGGCGGTGATGGAATACTCGATCAATACGCTCACCTTGTTGGGCTTGGTGCTGGCGATTGGTCTGGTGGTGGACGACGCCATCGTGGTGCTGGAAAACATTGTGCGCCGGATGGAGCTCGGCGAGCCGCCCCTGATTGCCGCCATTAAGGGCAGTCAGGAGATCGGGTTTGCGGTGATAGCAACGACCGTGGTGCTGGTGGCGGTCTTTATTCCCATTTCGTTCATGCCGGGCAATGTTGGCCGGTTGTTCGCCGAGTTCGGTATTTCGCTGGCCGCGGCGGTGGCTTTTTCCAGTTTTGTTGCGCTCACTCTGGTGCCGATGATGGCGTCCAAGTTTTTCTCCCGTGGCATTGAGCGCAAAAAGGTGGCGATCCTTATTGACCGGTTTTTTAACTGGACCAAAACGCGATACCGCAAATTATTAGTCCCGGTGGTGGCCACGCCCCTGGTGTCGCTAGTGGTAATTGCCGTGCTCGGGTTGGCAAGTTTTGGCATGTTTAAGGTGCTACCTGAAGAATATGCGCCGGTAGAAGATCGCGGGATGTTGTTCTTATGGATGCGTGCGCCTGAGGGTTCAAGTCTGGACTACATGGATCGGCAAGTGCGAATCATGGAGGACATTGCGATTCCCTACGTTGACAAGGGTTACGGCAAGCGTGTGCTGGTGCGGTCGGGCATGGGGGGTGGTGGTGGAGACGTCAACACGGCGTTCGCTTACATGCCGCTGATGCCCTGGAGCGAGCGCGACAAGAGTGCGCAGGAAATCGCCGACGAATTGCGCGCTAAGGTCGGTCAGATTCCCGGTATGCTGGTTATGGTCATGCTGCCGCCCAGCCTGAATGTCCGCAGCTCGGGACAACCGCTCATTATTGTATTGGGCGGGACCAATTACGAGGATCTGGCCGAGTGGTCCGAACTGGTCATGAATCGCGCCCGTGAGAACCCGAATATCGTGGGGCTGCGATCGGACTGGTTTGAGCGCAAGCCAAAAATCAAGGTTAAGGTTAATCGCGAGCGTGCGGCCGATCTGGGCGTTTCGCTGTCCACCGTTGGTCGCACGCTTGAGACGATGATGGGTTCGCGCGTCGTAACCACGTTCGAGGATCGTGGCGAAGAGTACAACGTGCTGTTGCAGGCGCGCCCCGAGGATCGCGCCACGCCGTCCGACCTCGAAAACATTTACGTGCGTGCAGAGAGGACGGGCGAACTGATTCCGCTGGCCAGCGTAGTGACCTTAACTGAAACATCCGGTCCGGTAGAACTGAAGCGCTTTGATCGTCTGCGATCAATCAGCATGACGTCTGCGCTGGCACCCGGCTATTCTCTCGGCGAAGCGCTAAAGTACATGGAAAAAATCATCGCAGAAGAAGTGCCCGAAGGTGTGCGCATTAACTACGATGGTGAATCGCGAGAATTCAAGCAGTCGGGCTCGTCAATTTACTTCACGTTCGCGCTTGCGCTGGTGCTCAGCTATCTTGTGTTGGCGGCGCAGTTCGAAAGTTTCCGGCACCCGCTGATCATTATGATGACCGTGCCCATGGCGCTGTTCGGTGGTCTGATCGGCTTAATAGTTATGGACTCGTCGATCAATGTGTATAGCCAGATCGGTGCCATCATGTTGATCGGGCTTGCTGCCAAGAACGGCATTCTTATCGTCGAGTTCGCCAACCAGTTGCGTGATCGCGGCGTGGAGTTCTATGAGGCGATTATTGAGGCTGCCGTGGTTCGGTTGCGGCCGGTAGTGATGACGAGCCTTTGTACCGCGGGCGGCGCCATACCCCTGATTCTGGCTTTCGGCGCTGGCGCCGAGTCGCGGCGTACCATCGGGGCGATGGTGTTTTTCGGCGTCACCATTTCAGTTTTTCTGACTTTATTCCTGATCCCGGCAGTGTATGCCCTGATAGCGCGGGGCACGCAGTCCCCCGATACGGTGGCTCGCGAAATCGAGGCACTGCAATCAAACAATGCGCAGGCTAAAAGCTCGGGCGGCGGGTTGGATGTGGGCGTGGGTGGCTCAGTCGTGCAAAAACGCGCGGACTAACCGGGCAAACTGCTCTTTGCCGTTTTCAAGTGCGGGGCGTGTCACCTCCGGGCAGTTTTCCAATTGCGCGTTGGCTAACACCGCGGCTGCTGCGCGCGTGGGTTCGGCAAGCCTTGAGCCGGAGGCGATAACCAGGGCACGCTGATGCACGTCGGCAAGGCGCGCAGCGCATGGGTAGCTGAACGCGGCCGCGAACCCCCAAGTTTCCGGCCGCGCAGTGACGCTCTCGGCGTACTTTTCCTGCTGCGCTATGCCGTTGAAGTAGGGCACGTCAATCAGCACAAGATCGCCGATGCGCCCGGGTTTCTGCCGCGCCATCTCGCAGGCCACCAGGCATCCGGTGTGAAAGCCGAGCAGGTGCAATTTTCCGGGGGTCAGAGTAAGCAGCGCGGCCAGCAACGCGCCCGCGTAATCATCAATAGACGGTTGCAACTGTGGTGCTGCGGATTCGCCGTAACCGGGATAATCCGGTGCCCAGATGTTCCGTTCGCCGGTGAATGATGTCGCGAAGCTCGCAAAGTATGAGCCGTCGAACGGTACCGGGTGCAGGCAAACGATGGCTGATTTTTCGTCGGGCCCCGTCGCCAGATGATGCACCCGCAGGTTGCCGTACGGACCGCTTAAGTCGGTGGTTGTCGCCGTGCGCATCCGGTTTTAATCCGGCAGTTTTAGCCAATCACTTCATCAACGCGGCGGCGATAGCGCCGCAGCGTAGCGCGCAACGTGAACATCAGCGGCAAGCCATAGATCACCGGTACCAGTGCCACGGCATAGCGAATGTTTTCGGCGCCGAAGACGCTATCGCTCAGAATGCCCACGGTGGTGGGCCCCAGGAACAGGCCGGTCACGCTGATGGTCAGAAAATACAGCGCGGTCATCTGGCTGCGAATCTCGCCGGGTGCGACGTTCATGAGGGCTGCCGAGCCCGCCGCCGTCACACTGGCCATGCCGATAAGATTAATGGCGATCATGCCGAATGCCAGCGTGCCGTTAGGCATAAGCGGTGCCAGCGCGTGAGTGGACGTCAATATGATGACGCCGGCGATCATCACGCGCATCGGTGCGTCTTTAAGGCCTTTGGCGAACAGCTTGTCGATGTACCAGCCGGTCGCAATAACCGTGGCCGGACCCATGGCCAGATTCATGATGCCGTTATAGACCGCAAATTGCTTGGCCGGCCAGCCCCACGTGCGTTCGAACATCGCGGCAAAAAAGCCCTGACTGTAGGCGACCGTGGTCATCACACAAACAATGGCCACAAAGCCGAGGTACATGCGCCAGTCAGACAACACATAGCGGAAGGCGTCGAGAATGCCGGTTTTTCCTTCCCCGGCAAGACCCAGCCGTTCCTGACGCGCCGGTTCGCGCAACATAAACATCAGCAGGCCCAGAATGATGCCTGGGAAGCCCACCACCACAAAGGCGAATTGCCACGCCTTCAATGCGCCCAACAGGGGCAGCGTGATGGAACCCGCCGATTCGGTCCAGATCAGCACGCTTGCACCGGCCAGTGATGCTATGCCGCCGCCCAGCGATAAAGCGGCGGAGTAGGTGGCAATTGGTTTACCGCGTTTTTCCGGCGGAAAACTGTCTGCGATCATCGGCAGCGCACATGGGCTCAGCGAAGCTTCGCCAACACCGACCATGATGCGCGCGGTAAACAATTGCACAAAATTGCGCGCCAGCCCGCAGCCGATAGTCGCGGCTGACCATAGTGTCACGCCTACACCCACGATCCAGGCGCGGTTGCGGCGGTCGGCCAGCCAGCCCAGCGGAATGGGAAGCAGAACGTAAAAGAGCCCGAAAGCCGGCCCCATCAGAATACTGATTTCGGTGTCGGTCAGTTGCAGGTCTTTTTTTATCGGCTCGACCAGCAGGTTCAGGATGGTGCGGTCAATGTAGGAGAATATGTAGACGATCGTCAGCAGGACCGTGGTGTACCAGGCATAGCGTCGACTGGGCAGCGGCGGAGCTGATTTATGGGACACAGTATTAGCGACAGACTCGTTCATAGATATCTCACGTTTAATTTTCAGGCGCTCGCAATGTGATAAATAACGACCAGATTACCGTCGAAATCCAGTATGCCAAATTCGCGACCAGTGCGTCCGTCATTGGTTTCCAGCAAATCTTCACGGTACACATGCAGGCCTGCATCCTGACAGGCTTGCACCACTGAGTCGATATTATCAACGTGCAATACAATCGCCGCCCGGCGCGGCAGGGAGGGTGCCGGGAGATTCGTGTCGCGTATCTCAGTCAGTGCCATAACACGGGGCTGGGAAGCGGTGCCCAGCACCGCGAAACCCAGCGGTGCTGACTTTTCGATGCCAAACACCTCGTAGCTGTAAGAATCTTGCGGCGAATCTTTGGTGAATTCTACCTGCATGCCAAGAATGTCGCGGTAGAGTATTAACGACCGATTGAGATCACTGACTACAAAATTAGCCCGCTGAAAGCGCACGTTCGGGTCGTTCATGCCGGTTCCTTATCTATAGCTAAGCGGATTGTATGCTGGTTGGCAGAGGCATGCATTCCGCCGGTTCGCCACGTACCCGACATATTTGCACTCCGACATTACTGCCATCGTAAAGAGCGGCGAGCGCCTCCGGCATGTGCTCGAAACCGTCGACGACACTTTGCACCGGTTTCAGCTGGCCGCTATTGATCCATTCAGCGAGCTGTCGGCCGGCCTGCTCAAATCGATCGGCAAAATTGTAGACAAAAAAGCCATTCATGGAAGCGTTTACCGAGCGCAGGCGCGTGTAGTTTATTAAACCGAACGGCTCCTCGCGCATGTATTCAGAAATCGATCCGCACAAAACAATGCGCGCACCGCGCGCCAGAGTTTCGAGTACGGCCGCCAGAGTTTCACCACCGACGTTATCAAAATACACATCAATGCCGTCCGGGCACAGCTCCGCAAAACGTTCAGCAATTGGCTCATTCTTGTAGTCGATGCAGGCTTCCGCGCCCAGGCTTCGCACCAGAGCGCACTTGTCAGAGCCACCGGCGATGCCGATCACCCGACAGCCGAGGATATGTGCGATTTGCACCACTGTGCTGCCTACGCCGCCGGCCGCTGCCGATACCACCACCGTCTCTCCCGGTTTTGGTTTTCCGCACTCCATTAGCCCGCAATAGGCACTGAATCCATTCATCCCGGTGGCGCCGGCGCCATAAATAAAAGGGGTACCCGTGGCAGGCATTTTAATAAAGCGTTCGGCCGCGGTGCCGCTGGATTTTTTCCAGGTTTGCCAGCCTAGCTGGCCTTGTACGACATCGCCGGGGGCATATTCTGGGTGGTTGCTGGCCACCACTTCGGCAACACCTCGGCCATGAATAACGTCGCCGATTTCAAGCGGCTGTTCGCCAGCCGCCGGCAGCCCTTGCATGTACATGCGCATTACCGGACGAACACCCAGATAAAGTGTACGCAACAGAAATTCACCGTCCCCGGGCAAGGGCAGCGCAGCAGTGCGTAATTCGAAATCATCCGGACGCACGTTGCCCTGCGGGCGGGCGGCAACGCGCCACTGGAGGTTAACGTCCTCCTGCATCACGCATCGGTTTCCCGCTCAAGTTGGTTAAGCTCATAAAAGTGCCCGTCGGGGTCGAACAGGCCGGCGCTGATAAAGTGTTTCATCTTGCCGTCCGCGCCCTTGATCGACCAACGGTGCGGATCGGCATGAATGTGCGTGCCCAGTTCCTTTGCCGCATGCCAGGCCGCACGTGCATCGTCTGAGCGCACCACGAAGGTCGGGTTACCGTAGCCGACCGAGGTCGGAATCTCTGCCGGGGCGGGCAGCGGCGGATCCACCCACTGCAGCAGACCTATCATGCCGATTTCGGGATCCTCGGCCTGCAGAATGATGAGGTGGGTGCGGTCGCCGGCTTTGCCTGCTGCCATGCCAACGCCGGACAGCACCACCTCGTCATCGTAGTACACCGTCATGCCCAGAACCTTCTGGTACCAGCGTTTGGCCACGTCCATATTGCGGACGATAAGGGTGGTGCGTTTAATAATGTTAGTCATAGGTCTTTTCGTTATATCAATGCGTTCTGTATATCACCAATGTGAATGATGTTTCATTTGTAAGTGACTGTTAGGTTATGTAACACGTTGCGGTTGCCGTGTTTTAGTGGAGTTCTGGCACGGCGCAGAACAGTCTGGGCAGACTGCCCAAGCGAGTCAAGCCGGCAATGAGTACAGCAGGTTAAGAGGCCTGACCGCCGGGGATTTTCCCCGGCCCGTGTTTCCTCTTGTGCCCGAAAGCCAGACGGTTAATCCTCTTTCCGTTCAGCTTGCCGGGCACTTTTTTGTCAGGCGCTGATTGGGGAGCATTTGGCGGGGTTACACGGAGGCTTTTTCAAGCCGGCAATACGGTTTGTCGAGCACGATCTGTGCGGTGGCTATGGTGCGCTCACTGAAGCCACCCTCGCAGTAACACAGATAAAACTCCCACATCCTGATGAACTCTTCCGGATATCCGAGTGCGCGAACGTCCCGCAATTTGTTCATGAAGCGACTGCGCCAGTCTTTCAGCGTGCGTGCATAGTCCATGGTTATGTCATGAAAATCGGCGATCTGCAGGTCGGTTGCGCGTTTAACTGACTGGGTGAGCGATGCCATCGAAGGCAGCGCCCCACCCGGGAAGATGTACTTCTGAATAAAGTCGACCGAACGTATGTAGTTGTCAAAGTTGCGGTCACTCATGAGTATCGCCTGAATAAGTGCCCGACCCTGCGGTTTGAGGCGTTCGCTGCAGACTTGCAGATAAGTATCGAGATATTCGTGTCCGACGGCTTCAATCATCTCGATTGAAACCAGCTTGTCGTATTCGCCCTCCAGATCACGATAGTCCTGTTTGAGAACCGTGACCCGATCCTGCAAACCGTGCGCGCGAACCAGCTCGCTGGCAACCTGAAACTGGTTGTCGGAAATGGTGGTGGTAGTGACGCGACAGCCGTATTTTGTCGCTGCGTGCATGGCGAGCCCGCCCCAGCCGGTGCCGATTTCCAGTACATGATCATCGGGCTGAAGTTTCAGCTTCTGACATACCACGTCCAGCTTGTGCACGGCCGCCTCTTCGAGGGTAGAGCCCTCGCTGGGGTAGATGGCCGACGAGTAACTCATGGTCGGATCAAGAAACAACTCGAATAATTCATCGCCCAGATCGTAATGCGCCAGAATATTCTTACGGCTCTGCCGGCGCGAATTCCGGCGCAGCCGGTGCCCGAGCCTGAGAGCGCCGCAAATAATCTTCGCGCTGCCGTTCTCGAGCGACTCCAGCGCCTGCGGGTTGGCTGCAAAGATTCGCACCAGGTCGGTCAGATTGGATACGCTCCATTTTCCGGCCATATAGGATTCTGCAGCGCCAATGGAGCCGCTGGCGGCGATGTCGCTGTACAAGCTTGCGTCGTGCACTTCCACCGTAACGCGCAACGGAAAGTCAGGGCAAGTAGTACCCACGACAACGTTGTCACCTGTTTCGCGAATTTCTATTTCACCACGCGTGATGGTGGCCAGTTTCGCCAGCACCGGCTTTCTGAACCAACTGCTGTTTTTTCGCACCTTTCGACCCTGCATCAGTGCCTCATTCGAGCGCTCCGTTTTAACCGCGGTGTCAGAACCGTTAGCCATTTTGCAAAGATTCCTTATTGTTTTTTGACGGGTGATTAAAGATCGGGGCTCGCTTCAGCCACAGTTTGGCCGCTTGCCAGTGTATCAACGCGACCACGCGCAGCGTCATCAGCGGGTCGCGCAGCAGGGCGGCTGCCATATTGGCATGGGTCATTTCACGCCGCCGGAGAGCCAGCTTTGAGCCGAAAACTTTACGGTCATCACTATAGTTGTCCAGGCTCACGTAGAGCTGTTCGGATGGGTCCGTAAAGCGACAGTTGTACTGCATCTCCATCGGCAGGAAGGGCGATACATGAAAGTCTTTATTGAACCGGAAGTGGTGGCTCTTCGTCGCGAGATTGTCGTCGTGACCGAGCACGTAACAGTGCTGCTCTCCCCACGGCGTATTGCTCACTTCAAGCACAACATCCTGCAGCCTTTCGTTTTGGTCGAAGCAGTAATAGATACTTAAGGGATTAAAGCAATGTCCGAAATAGCTCAGGTGCGTCAACAGCCTTATTGACCCTTCCGGCCTTGTACCTGTGCTTGACGCCACCAGTGTTCTTATAGTTTCAGCCAAAGGCTGCTCAGGTTTGCCGTAATGATCGCTGCGACGAAAACGCGCTATAGCGGGCCGACGTGCCGACCAGAACCAATAGTCGTCAAATATCGTCTCGACCTCATCGAGATCAAGCAACACCATGAACAGCGAATAGCTAAAGGCATTGGCAGCATGCCCAATCCGCTGATGGCTGATGGTGCCCTCGTACAAACAGCTGTTTTGAATTTGTTTGTTCATGCTCGTGCGGTTAAATATCTTGTTCCTTTAATGGGTCAGGCCGCTGCGCGTCGCGGTGAGTCCAGTTGCTCGACAACAGAAACGGCGCTGCGCATGCCGTCTTCGTGGAAACCATAGCCCCAGTATGCACCACAGTAGTAGCTGCGGTTCACCCCGCTGATCTCTTGCCAGCGACCGCGCGCGGCTACGCTATTGCGGTTGTATACCGGGTGCTCGTAATCAATCCGCTTCAACACCCTTTCAGGATTGATTTTATCGGTTGCATTGAGCGTAACCAGAAGGCGCTCAGAGGCTCGCAAATGCTGCAAATGAGTCATGTCATAGGTCACGCTAACGTGCCCGCTATCGTTCGCAAAGCGATGATAGTTCCAGGAGGCCCAGGCGAGTCTTGTTCGTGGCATCAAGCGGATGTCCGTATGCAGAACCGTCTCATTATGCTGGTAGGGGATGGCACCGAGTACTTCGATTTCCTGCTGTGTCGGTCGGGCGAGCATGCGCAGTGCCTGATCGCTGTGACAGGCAAATACCACTCCGTCAAACCGCGCTCGCTGGGAGTCAGCGGTAATGACTTCGACACCGTTTGCATCGCGCTCCACCAATGTGACCGCGCTGTTGAGCAGAACCCTGTCGCTGAATGGCTCTGTTAAAGGTCCGACGTAACTGCGGGAACCGCCCGGTATGGTTTTCCATTGGGGCCGGTCATTGATGCTAAGTAAGCCGTGGTTATGAAAAAAGTGGCCGAAGTAGGCTGCGGGAAAATCCAATATCTGGCTTGGCTCGGAAGACCAGATCGCGGCAGCCATCGGCACCAGGTAATCGTCAACGATCGCCCCCGAGAAACCGTGTTCCTGTAAAAACCCTGCGAGGTTCTGCTCGTCCGGCGCAGCGAGCAGCTGGCCCGACAGTTTGTTGAACCGCAGTATTTCTCGCAGCATGCCGATAAAACGTGGATTGACTATGTTCCGTCGCTGGGCAAACAGGGTATTCAACGTTGATCCACAGTATTCCAGCCCGCTTACTTCGCAGCTCATGCTGAAACTCATTTCGCTGTCCTGGGTGGTGACGCCGAGTTCGTTCATGAGGCTTATGAATAAAGGGTAGTTCCGGTCGTTGTGCACGATAAAACCAGTGTCCACCGCAACGGTCTTCCCGCCCACGACGACGTCCACCGTATTGGTGTGGCCGCCGGCGTAGCTGCCGGATTCGAAAACGGTAATGTCATGATTTTGATGCAGCAGGCGGGCGGCAAAAAGCCCGGATATGCCGCCGCCGATAATGGCCAGACGCAATGTTTGCCTCCCGTGTGTGCAACCCTTTCTTAGTTCGAATTCAGTCCGGTTTCAGATTCAAACCGCCGGTACTCAAGCGTTTCGCGACACATTGCATCCGCCCATGCGGACGCCGCAAGCGATACCTGAATCTGCGGTATCGTTCGCGGCGAAACCCTTCCCGTATAAATTGACCCTGATCCTATGTCATGCTTCAGGAAACCATGCTGGGGAAGTACGTGAAATATATCATTATTATTAGCACCTTATGGTTATCCGCCTGCGCCAACCCGAACGTCGAGACTGCTGACGAACTCAATGCCCGTTATGAAGAAGCGTTGCTTAGAACGGCATCAGCGTCAGCTGCTTTTACTGCCAATAGTGCCGCCGAAAAAGACGTGCTGGCCCGATTGGAGGCCTATTTTGCCGTTATGACGCCTGAATCAGTGTCCGCGCAAACGCCGGCTGTCTACGCTGCGGATGCTTTTCTTTATGACAACGTCGCAGCAGTGCAAGGGGTTGACGCAATCCAAAACTATCTGTTTAAGGCTGCACAGGATGTCGAGGAACTGCGGGTTGAGTTTTTACAGGTTGCGCGAGCAGACCGCGATTACTACATACGCTGGAAGATGATCATTCGCAGCGACGCGCTGGCCTCTGGCAGTCCTCTGGTGTCGTATGGTGTAACGCAATTCCGTTTCGACAGCGAAGGTCGCGTGCTTGTGCACCGCGATTTCTGGGACGCAAGTACCGGCTTGTATGAGCATTTGCCAGTGGTCGGTGGTTGGATGCAGCGCGTGCGTGGGGCGCTGGGCGGCCATGCAGAAGCCGGTTAGGAGAATTTCGATATGAGTACGGTGGCGATTGACCTCTGCGAGAAGGGCTGGATTCCCGATGTGCTGACGCGTTTCGGTATGCGTCGGCTGATGGCCGAGCGTCTGGCTGAAGAATCTGTCGATCGGGGCGAACAGGAGTTTGAGCGCTTCCGTCACTGTCTGGACGATCTGCGTGATAGTCAGATCGCGCTGGAAACGGATGCGGCTAACGAGCAGCACTACGAGTTGCCGGCCGATTTTTTCTACCGGGTTCTGGGAGCGAACCTAAAGTACAGCTGCTGTTGGTGGGATGACAACCACGGAGCGTCGCTGGCGGATGCGCTGGATGGCGCGGAAGCACGCATGCTTGAGATCACCTGCGAGCGTGCAGAGCTGCACAACGGACAGCGGATTTTAGAGCTCGGCTGCGGTTGGGGGTCGCTAACCGTATGGATGGCGCGCAAGTATCCCGATTCGCAGATTACCGCTGTCTCGAACTCGAATTCGCAACGTGAGTTTATCAATCAGCGCTGTCGTGACGCCGGGCTCAGCAATGTAGAAGTTATCACGGCGGATGCTAATGAGTTTTCGACCGACAAACGATTTGATCGTGTCGTGTCAGTGGAAATGTTTGAGCATATGCGAAATTACGGTGCTCTCATGAAGCGCATTTCCAGTTGGCTGGTTCCGGGCGGCAAACTGTTTGTGCATATTTTCTGTCATCGTCATTTGATGTACCCGTTTAACACCGACGGTGAATACGACTGGATGGGTAAGTATTTTTTTACCGGCGGGCTTATGCCTGCCGAGAGTACGTTGCTCTATTTTCAGGATAACCTGCGCATTGATGAGCAGTGGCGGGTCTCGGGTAAGCATTATGAGAAGACTTCCAATGCCTGGCTGGAGCGCATGGATCGCGATCGGCAGGAAATTATGCCGGTATTGATTAAGGCTTATGGGGAACAGCAAGCCGCAATCTGGTTCCAGCGCTGGCGGATGTTTTTTATGGCAGTGGCGGAGTTGTTCGGCTATCGTGAGGGTACAGAATGGATGGTCGGACACTATCGTTTTGTCCGTCCGGTTGGGGCCTAGTCGATACAGGGGATGTTTAGCATGCCGCTTGTTAGTGATTTGTTACCCGGGCTGGCAGCGACTGTTGCACTTATGGTGCTGCTTTGGCTCACCAGCATTCCTTTGCGCGATGTCAGTATCATTGATTTGTTCTGGGGTGTTGCGGTGGCGACTAGCGGCTCTGTCTACTGGCTGCAGGCCGACGAACCGGCAACGCGCGCGACCGTGGTGATGCTGCTGGTTTGGCTGTGGGCGGCTCGCTTGTTCATATATCTGTATTTCCGCAACCGCGGTAAGCCCGAAGACCGGCGCTACGCAGAGATGCGCAGCAAGCGCGGCGCTTTCTGGTTTCAAAGTCTTTACGTGGTGTTTTTGCTGCAAGCAGTGCTGGCATGGGTAATCGGTTTACCGCAGTACGGAGTTTTGTTGAGCGAGCAGCCACTGGGGTTGCTCGATGCGGTCGGCATTGCGTTATTTTTCTATGGTCTGATATGGGAGTCGCTGGCGGACTGGCAACTGGCAAATTTTTTGGGCAATCGGGACAATGCCGGCGCGGTCATGGACAAGGGTGTATGGCGCTACTCGCGTCATCCCAATTATTTTGGCGAATTCTGTTTGTGGTGGGGTATCGGATTGATCGCGCTGGCTGCCGGTGCATGGTGGACGCTGGTCGGTCCCCTGCTGCTTAGCTTTTTCCTGCTGAAGGTCTCGGGGGTTTCACTGCTGGAGCAGGATATCGGTGAGCGTCGACCGGGCTATCGTGAGTATGTGCGCAGAACCAGCGCATTTATCCCGCTTCCGCCGCGCGCCTGACAGCCTGTCGATCAGTCTTTCCAGCCGCGCCGGAAAACGCCCGTATCGTACGGGTTAAATTTGTCGGCCGAATCTTTATCTTTTGTTGTTTGCGAACTGAGATGCAGTGTTTTCAGTTTGCGAGTGTCACTTTCCCGTTCGTATTTCCAGCTGTTGCTGGCGTAGGGATCGTCCTTTACCGGCGAAACATCATTGACAAGTTCCATATCCGTAAAGTCTTCATCCAGAAACGGGTTTTTCTCCTTTTTTTTGATTGTTGGGGTCAGAGTCGTTACTCCGACCCCTTCAATACGGCGGCGGGGCGCGGGGCGTTCTCCCGGCGGTTTGGTGTTCCACCGCGGGCCGTCGGGCTCCTTTTGTCCAAGCAGGTTTTTTAGAAATTTCATCGCTTACAATCTCGCGCGAGTTATGGATAATTTATGCTGCCGACGTGGTGCAAAATGTGAGCTGAATCACATAAATGACAGATTCCCGGGTCGTAAGTTGTTGCTATCGTGACGCCGAAGGCAAAAAATCCCGGCAAAGCCTGTAAACAGTATTTCCCGGTTCGCCAGTAGTAATTTTAAGGAACAAACATGCGGGTACTGATTGTTTATGCTCATCCCGAGCCTCGGTCATTTAACAGCTCGCTGCTAAGTGTCGCGCTGGATGTATTCAGGGGTAAGGGCCATGAGGTCACGGTCAGTGATCTGTACGCGCAGCGATTCAACCCTGTGGCAGGCCCGAATGATGTTGTCAGCCGCAAAAACAGCGAATTCTTCAGTCTCGGCGAGGAACAAATGCACGCGTCAACCAATGCGCTGTTCTCCGCAGATGTATCTACCGAGATCGGGCGGCTGTTGCGGGCGGATTTGCTGATATTGCAGTTTCCGATGTGGTGGTTTTCCATGCCGGCGATCTTGAAGGGTTGGGTAGACCGCGTATTTGCATTCGGGTCCGCGTACGATCTGGGGCAAACCTGGGAGCAGGGGGTTTTTACGGGTCGTCGCGCGATGTTGTCGATTTCGACCAGTGCCCCGGCCGCTGCGTTTGCGCCGGACGGTCGCAACGGCGATATCGAGCGCGTTTTGTGGCCGATACATGCCGGTATTCTGGGTATCGTCGGGTACACGGTTATGCCCCCTTTCGTAGCGCACGGCATCCCGTTCATCGGCGAAGAGGCCATGAACGCTGAACTGGACCGTTATCACGCGATGCTGGAGCACATAGACACTGTGCGCCCCCTGTATTTCCACACCGCGGATCAGATGGAGAATTACCGATTGCGGCCGGAAATCGAGCCCGCCACGCCCGGCCAGCATCGCGGGCCGCGATCCCACATGCTTAATGATTCCATTCCGAAACGTGATTAATCAGCGCGAATGGCTTGCGCGCATCATCCGTTCTATTGCAAGGTAGAATTCAGGAACAGTCGGAACCCAGCAGGATAACTATGCGATTAGTCGTCGGTATTTCTGGAGCGAGCGGAGTCATCTATGGCATCCGCATGCTGGAGGTGCTCAAAGATCAGCCGGATGTGGAGACGCATCTCGTCATCAGTAACGGCGGCAAGCTGAATATCAAGCTTGAAACGGACTGGGATGTGAAAGACGTCGAGGCATTGGCGGATGAGGTGCACAGCGACCAGAACCTCGCTGCAACCATCGCCAGCGGTTCTTACAAAACCGGGGGTATGGTGGTTGCGCCCTGTTCAATGAAGACCCTTTCGGCCATTGTCAATTCTTACGCGGATACTCTGGTGGCGCGAGCCGCCGACGTGGTGCTAAAGGAAGGGCGACGTCTGGTGTTGATGCCCCGCGAAACTCCGTTGCATTCAGGTCACTGCAAGATGTTGCATGAGGCAACACAGATGGGCGCAATCATTGCGCCGCCGATGCCCGCGTTTTACAACAACCCGCAAAGTATTGATGATTTGATCAATCACAACGTGGGTCGGGTATTGGATTTGTTTGGTCTCGACAACTCCATCGTCAAGCGCTGGGCCGGCGCGCAGACGCGACGAAAATCCTGAGTAATTTTTGCGTATCTGACAGGGTGAGCCGTGCAAGACGACGCTGAACGGGACGCTCGTGCAACGGCCGGCCGTTTTCTCGATGAAATAGGCACCTTGACGCTGGCGACCTGCTCGAACGAGGCGGAGCCTTGGGCAGCAACGGTATTCTTCGCCGCGGACAAGCGCTTCAATCTTTACTTTGTGTCCGATCACCGAACCCGGCATGGCCGGGACATCGCAGTTAATCAGCGCGTGGCCGCAACGATTAATCCTGACTGCGACAACTGGCACGAAGTGCGGGGCTTGCAGTTAAGTGGCTTGGTCGAGGTTGTCGAAGGTGCGGAGCGGGCCAAGGCGTTGCTGCTGTATTTTAAGAAATTTCCGCAGATTGACGCGCTGTTTCAGTCGCCCAAAGGTGAACACGAAGAAACCATCGCGTCACGATTAAAGGCAGCGAACTTTTATTGCGTGCGGCCGGACAAAATTAGGGTGATCGACAACGCCAAAGGATTTGGCTATCGCGTGGAATTTACGCCTTAGCGTATTGTTCCCGCAGGTTTGCAACGAGTTCGGCCACGGGCAGTATTGACTGAATTCGGTCCACGCCCTTGCCGGCAGACCAGATATCACGCCATGCTGACAAATCCTTGCCGTCTTCATCGCCATCAGCTGAAAACCCGATCTGACCTTTGCGATCGGCCAGTTTGCTTTCATCAATCCCCGCCGCCCGAATACTGGGCAGCAGAAAGTGTGCGGGAACGCCCGTGAAGTAGGGCGTAAGCACGACATCTGCCGATGTCGAATCAACCACCATCTGTTTATAGGCAGGTTGCGCCTGGCACTCATTGGTCGCAATGAAACGGGTACCCATGTAGGCAAAATCCGCGCCGACGTCGATTACGTGTCGAATATCGGCGCCGGTGCTGATAGTGCCGCCGACAATAATCGGGCCGTCGAAAAAGGCCCGGACTTGCGGCACAAACTCTTCAGCAGAGCTGAATCCGGTATGCCCGCCTGCACCTTCGCAAATGAGGATCAGGCCATCGGCGCCGCGCTCGGCTGCTTTGTGCGCAAACTCCACGCTGTTCACGTCAGAGAAAACCAGTCCGCCGTAGCCGTGAATCTGATCGGCGACGCGCGCCGGGCTACCCAGCGATGTGATGACAATTTCGGGCTGGTACTTAAGTATTAATTCAAAATCCGGTTCGAAGCGCTGATTGTTCTTATGCACAATCAGATTGGCGGCCCACGGTGCGATCTTGCCCGGGTTTTCCTGCTCGGCGGCGGCCAGTTCCGCTGTGATTCGCTGCAGCCACTGTTCCAGAACGGCTACCGGACGCGCGTTCAGGGTAGGGAATGCACCGATAACCCCGGCCTTGCAGGCTTCTATCACCAGATCGGGGCCCGAGATCAGAAACATCGGCGCTGCGAAAGCAGGAATGCTCAAGCGCTTTTTGATGTCGGAGACTTTGGTCGCGGTGCTCATGGCTCTTATTCCATGTTTGCTCCGCTGGCATAGGGCGGGAAGGGGCCGAGGTGTAAGCCGCTGTCCACGATCAACGTCTCGCCGGTTACAACCGATGCGCCTTCCAGAAACCATACCAGAACTTCGGCAACTTCCTCTGCGGTGGCCACTTTCTTCAGCGGCAATCCGGCAGCGGTAGTCGCCAGCATTTTCTCGTAGTCGTCGTCACCCAATCCGCCTTTGAGCCAGCGGGTTTGAATCATGCCCGGTACCACGGTGTTGATACGAATTTCCGGGCCGAGCACGTGCGCCAGTGACTTGGTCATCAGGTTGAGTGCGGCCTTGGATGCAGCATACGGTATCGAGGATGCAATGCCGGTAACACCGCCTATGGACGAGTCGTTCACGACCGCCCCGCCGGTCTTGCGCATATGCGGTTCAACGGCCCGGATCATCTGATAGGGGCCAACGACATTGACTGCATAGATGTCCAGAAAGTCCTGCTTGTTTACCCCGTCCATATTGGGGAAGGGGTTGAACTTGGTGCGCGCAGCGTTGTTGATCAGATAGTCAATGCGACCCCACTTATCGACAGCGGCCTGGGCCATCGCGCGACACTGGTCATCTTCAGAAACGTCCGCCTGAAAAGTGATGGCCTCCACGCCTTTGGAGCGGCACTCTTCGGCCGTTGCTTCCGCATCGTCTTTGCTGCGGGTGTAGTTAATCACCACGTTGCAATTGCGCTCAGCCAGCATAATGGCGGCGGCGGCACCTACGCCCGTGGCGGAACCCGTGACGATGGCGACTTTACGCTCGGTGTCGGCCATTGTTTTCTTCCTCAGACTGTCATGTATGTTAATGGGGGGCGGAATAGTAGCAGAAGAGCCGGTTGCGGCAAGCTGCCAGCCCACGACAGACGTGCTATTGTGACGCCCCCGGGCGCGCATGGTGCCCGCAAAACTAAGACGCGCATGGCGCCTGCAGAATAAGGCGCGCATGCTGCCGGCAGAACACGGCACGCGTGGCGCGGCGATATCAGGCAATAACCGGAGTTAACCCAATGCCGTACAAGGATATGCGCGAGTTTCTCGGCGTACTCGAGAAGAAAGGCCAGCTTAGACAGATTGACGTTCCCATCAAGGCCGCGCACGGTGATAACGAATTACAGGCGTTGATGCGACTGTTGTGTCAGAACGACGGCCCGGCAGCGATGCTGAATAACCTTGAGGGCAATAACCGACCTGATGTGCCGGTGATCTTCAATCCTTTCGGCACGCGCGAGCGCACCGCCATGATGATCGACTGCACTGAACCGCTCGAGATGAAGCACAAGCATGCGAAAGTGCTGTCCAATCCGTCGACTTGGCACGCTCCTGTGGTTGTAGACAAGGACAAGGCGCCCTGTAAAGAAGTCATTATCAAAAAAGAAGACATATCGCTGGACAAAAACTTGCCGCATGTCTTTTTTGGCAAAGAGGCCGCTTCTTATATTACCGGCGGACTTGGCATCACCAAGGATCCTGAAACCGGCGATGTCAATATGGGTTGCTACCGTATTACGCAGTTATGGAACGCTGTGCATCCCATGGGTGAGGAATATCCCGAAGAACAACAGAAGCAGCAGCTATCGGTGTTCGCATTCTGGAATCCGCCGATGAGTCATATTGGCCTGCACCTTGCGCGAGCGACAGCAATGGGTAAACCGCTTGAGGTGGCCTTTGCATTACAGTGCGATCCGGCGCTGCATATGGCGGGTGCAACCAGCGTGCCGTTTGGCAAAAGCGAGATCGAATTTGCCGGTGGCTTACGCGGCGCGCCGGTCGAGGTGGTGCAATGCGAGACAGTCGATTTGCAGGTGCCAGCCACTGCCGAATACATCATTGAGGGTGTGTTTATTCCCAATTCGGAAACCACTATTGGCAATCACTCCAATCCCGTCGGCTATTACGATGCGATTCAGGTGTTCCCGCGGTTCGAAGTAACGTGCATTACGCATCGCAAAGACCCGCTGTGGTACGCAACCATGGAGATGATCCCGCCGTTTGACCACAACTATCAGGCGCTGGTGCCGGTGGAGGGCGAGATTCTGGGTGATCTGCAACGCAAGATTCCGGAAGTGCAGGACGTGGTGGTGACGCCGAACATGACTTATGTGGTGCAGCTCAATGTCGACGGCGCTCGCAAGCCGCATTCCGAATTTGGAAAATACGTGTTGCACGCGGTTTGGGGGTCGGCAGGCCGCTGGGGTCGAACCGCCAAAATAGTCATTGTGGTCGGCCCCGATGTAGATCCCTACAACATGGACTCCATTGAGTGGGCGATTGCCACGCGTGTGCAGCCTGCCGAAGACACAATCATTAATCAAAGCGGGCAGGCCTTTTTGCTCGACCCGTCTGCGACCAAAGGGCATCACGGTTTCCCGGTTGTGGGCTCACAGATGGGTATCGATGCCACCATGAAAGTACCGGAGCGCTTTAGCACCTATCAGGAAGTCAGCATGCCGACGCCCGAGGAAGTGGCCAGTCTTGCTGAAAAACTCAGGGATGTGCTTTGAGGCGAATTCCCTAAATGGAATGGATCGCATCTCCTGAAGCGTGGATTGCACTTGCCACACTAACCCTGCTCGAGATCGTGCTGGGGATAGACAACATCGTATTTATTTCGGTGCTTGTTGCTCGGCTGCCGGCTGCACAACGGCAGCGGGCACGCGTCATCGGCCTGGGGCTGGCCATGGGGATGCGCATTCTGCTCTTGCTGCTGCTGTCCTGGATCATGGGGCTCGGCTCGACGCTGTTCGAACTCTTTTCCATCGAATTTTCAGGCCGCGACCTCATACTGCTGGCCGGCGGGTTGTTTTTGATTGCGAAGGCCACATTGGAGATACACGAATCGCTGGAAGGCGAAGAAGATCAGGGTGGCCCGGTGGTTGCCACTTTTTCTGGAGTGCTGGTGCAAATTGCCCTGATAGACATCGTTTTTTCGCTGGATTCGGTGATCACCGCCGTGGGCATGGCGAAGGATGTTGAAGTCATGATTATTGCGGTCGTGCTGTCCGTTATCGTGATGATGTTTGCGGCGAAAAGCATCGGCGATTTTGTTGATGAACACCCCACGGTGAAGATGCTGGCATTGAGTTTTCTGGTGTTGATCGGTATGGCGCTGATTGCTGACGGCGTTGATTTGCACATACCCAAGGGCTACATCTATTTCGCGATGTTCTTTTCATTATGCGTCGAGATTCTGAACCTGCAGATTCGTAAGCGCCGCGATCCCATAAAACTGCGCAAGCCTGAGCCGTTGCGCGACCGTTTTGGCCGGGCAAGGCGGCGGGGGCGGGCGCACGTCGACAAATAGTCATGGCGCAGACACTGGTGCAGAAAATTGTGGCGCGCGCTGCCGGGCAGGATGTCGCGCGCTGTGGTGAGATCGTGACCTGCAATGTGGATCTTGCCTTGTTGCTGGATTCCGGCGGTCCGCGACGGATCTGGCCGCGCCTCAAGGAATTGGGTGCAGGGGTCTGGGATCCCGACAAGATTGTGCTCATGACCGATCATTTTGTGCCGGCCGTGGACGCGCAGTCAGCCGCCATCCTTAAACTAACGCGTGAATTTGCCCGTCATTTCGGTATCGAGAAGTTCTTTGATATGAAAGGTATCGGTCACGTTGTGCTGGCCGAGCAGGGATTGTTGCAGCCTGGCATGTTCGCGGTGGGCGGTGATTCGCATTCCACCAATGGCGGTGCTTTTGGTTGCTACATGGCCGGTTTCGGCGCTATTGAAATGACTGGCGTGGTGGTGACCGGGCAAATCTGGTTGCAGGTGCCGGAAACCATCCGCGTGGATTGGTTTGGCGAGTTTGCCGAGGGTGTGGTCGCAAAAGACATGTCGCTGTATCTGTGCCGAGAACTGGGCATGGACAATGCGTTTCGCGCGGTGGAATTCGGTGGCGAAACCGTGCGCAGCATGGGCATGTTCGAGCGCATGGTGCTGACCAACATGGCCGCGGAACTGGGCGCTGAAACGGGGCTGGTCGAGCCCGATGACATTACGCTGGAAGCTATCCGTGCCGCGGGAGTGGAGCCGGCAGACGATGCGCTGGAATGGCGTTCCGACCCGGACGCCGTTTATCTGGCCCGGCATGAATTCGATGCGGCACGGTTGGTGCCGCAGGTCGCTGCTCCGCATCGTCCGTCTAACAGCGGCCCGGCCGATGACTATTGCGACGTCGCGATTGATCAGGCCTACATCGGTGCTTGCGTGGGTGCCAAGCACAACGATTTGCAGATGGCCGCGAAGGTTTTGCGGGGGCGCAAGGTGGCGACCGGCACCCGGTTGCTGGTTGCACCGTCGTCCCAGCAAACCATGGCGCTTGCTGCCGCGGATGGCACGCTGGCAACGCTGGTCGAAGCCGGTGCGACCTTGTTGCCGACAGGCTGTGGTGCCTGCGCGGCATTGGGTGCCGGTGTGCTGGCCGAAGACGAGGTGTGCATATCGTCCACCAATCGGAATTTTCAGGGCCGCATGGGTGCCAATTCGTCGCGGGTGTACCTCGCTTCACCCTATACCGTCGCTGCTTCGGCGGTCATGGGGCGGATTGCCGACCCGCGGGAGTTTCTGTGATTTACTCTGACCCCATTAATGGGCGGGCTTGGGTGTTCGGTGATGAAATCAACACCGACACCATGGCGCCGGGGCTGTATTTCAAAGAACCCATTGAGGTCATGGCGCGGCATTGTCTGGAAGCGGTGGATCCGCAATTTGCCGCGTCGGTGAAACCGGGCGATATCGTAGTCGGTGGCAGCAATTTTGGCGTGGGCTCGGCTCGCGAGCAGGCGGCCATGGCTTTTCGCGAACTGGGTGTCGGCGCGATCGTAGCCCGGTCTTTCAGCCGTATTTTCTACCGCAACGCCATCAATTTTGGTTTGCCACTGCTGACACTGCCGGTTGATGCGGAAATTCGTGCCGGCGACCTGCTGGAGGTGGACCCGGTCCGCGGGACCATCGACAATACGACCCTTGGTAAACGCTATGCAGTCGAGCCCATTCCGGCGCATCTGATGACGATGATAGATGCGGGCGGGTTATTGCCCTGGCTCAAGGATCGCTATGGTAAGCCCCAGCAATCTGAATAATAAATTAATTAAATACAGTAGTTTATAGACTATATATGAATAATTCCTCAGCTTTGCGCGCACGCCTCGACCGGCCCGGAGCGATGATTGCGCCGGGGGTCTACGACTCCCTGACTGCGTTGCTGGTGGAGCAGGCAGGGTTTGAATGCGCCTATGTCAGCGGCGCCAGTGTGTCGTTTTCGCGGCTGGGTCGCGCTGACCTCGGCCTGACCACGCTGACCGAAGTGGCGGATGCCGTTGCCCATATGCGGGAGCGTGTCGCGATACCGCTGGTTGTTGATGCCGATACAGGTTTCGGCAATGCCCTCAATGTGCGTCGTTCGGTACGGCTGCTTGAGAGAATGGGCGCCAGCGCAATTCAGCTTGAGGATCAGACTTCACCCAAACGTTGCGGTCATCTGGAGGGCAAGAGTCTGGTGGATACTGCTGAAATGGTTGGCAAAATACGCGCCGCTGTGGATGCACGCCATGACCCCGATACGCTGATTGTTGCGCGCACCGACGCGGTGGCCACCGATGGCATTGACACTGCCCTGGAGCGCGCCCACGCCTATGTGGATGCCGGCGCCGATATGCTGTTTGTCGAGGCGTTGCGCGATGAGGCGCAGTTACGGCGAGTCGGCACAGAACTGGGCCCGCGCGTTAAACTTCTGTGCAACATGGTCGAGGGCGGTAAAACGCCGCTTAAGCCGGCCGATGAACTGGGTAAACTGGGCTTCGACCTGGTGATCTACCCCGGTGCGATGGTTCGGGTCATCAGTTTTGCGGCGCAGGCTTACCTGCGTGAACTCAGCGAGCAGGGCACCACTGCAGGCATGCTGGACCGCATGAATCAGTTCAACCAGATCATGGACATAGTGGGTTTGCAGGAGTCGGTTGCCGAGGGGCAAGCCTATGCTGGCGACATAAAGGATGCACGTTAATGACTGATCCCTCGAGCCCGCGCAGAACAGCGCTGTTCCGCCAGTTGCTGCACAGTCCGGAGCTGGAGTTTCTCTGCGAAGCTCATAACGGCATCAGCGCAAAAATCGCTGAAGAGGCAGGGTTTAAGGCCTTATGGGCCGGCGGGTTGTGCATGTCGGCGCAATTTGGCGTGCGCGACAGCAACGAGGCCAGCTGGACCCAGGTGCTGGAGATGCTTGAGTTCATGGCCGACGCGACCCGGCTGCCGATCATGCTGGATGGCGACACAGGCTATGGAAACTTTAATAATGTCAGAAGGTTAGTACGCAAACTTGAGCAACGTTCTATAGCTGCCGTCTGTATTGAAGACAAGCTTTATCCCAAGACCAACAGCTTTATTGACGGCGACAAGCAGGAACTGGCCGAAATCGATGAGTTCTGCAGTCGCATCAAGGCCGGCAAGGATGCCCAGCAGGACGATGATTTCGCCATCATTACCCGGGTCGAGGCTTTTATTGCCGGTTGGGGGCTGGACGAGGCGCTGAAGCGCGCCGAGGCTTATCATGCCGCGGGGTCTGACGGTATTTTGATCCACAGCGCACTGAGCCATCCGGCCGAAGTGCTGGCCTTCAAGAAGGAGTGGGCTGATCGCAGCCCGGTGGTGATCGTGCCCACCAAATACTATTCCACGCCAACCGACGTGTTCCGCGAGGCGGGCTTCTCGCTGGCGATCTGGGCCAATCATTTGCTGCGGGCAGCGATCGTGGCCATGCGCGATTGCGCGGAGACCATGCAACGCGAGCAGAGCCTGATTTCGGTCGAAGACCGGGTGGCTCCGGTCAAGGAAATTTTCCGGCTGCAAGGCGCTTCTGAATTGCAGGAAGCCGAAGAGCGCTATCTTCCCCAACAAGGGAATGAGGCGCGTGTCATTGTGCTGGCGGCATCGCGCGGCGGAGCGCTCGGCGAGTTAACCGCAACAAGGCCGAAAACCATGGTCGAGGTGCAGGGCAAACCGTTGCTTGCGCACATTGTCTCGGCCTACAACGCATCGGGCATCAAACGGCTGACGGTGGTGCGGGGCTACGCGGCAGAGGCAGTCGATTTGCAAGGCGTGGATTACGTGGACAACGATGATTACGCGAATACCAGCGAGCTGATGTCCCTGCAATGTGCGCTGGATGCGGATCCCGATGATTCGCGTGACCTGTACATCAGTTTCGGCGACGTGATATTCAAACGCTACATTCTGGATTCGCTTGCCGAGCACGAGGAGGATTTCGTGATCGCGGTGGATACCGACTGGCGCGAATCCGTTAATCGGGGCCGCGCTGCCGACTATGTCAGTTGCAGTGAGCCGTATTCGCGGCGCGCTTTTAACAGCCGCGTGCTCGTGCAAACGGCCGGCGAAGATCTTGCCGAAAACGATATCCACGGCGAATGGACCGGCGTGATGCGGGTGCGTTCTTCGGCGTTGCCGCTGTTGCGCGCTGCGGTCAGCGCAATAAGCGCCGACCCGGCTAACCGCAAGGCCAAACTGCATCAGCTGCTGGCAGCTCTGGCCGCGAACGGCAATGACATCAGGGCGGTTTACACAACCGGGCACTGGCTTGATGTGGACAGCGTTGAAGACGTTGTAGCCGCCGGTAATTTCTCGTGATCCGCTGGTTATGATTCAGGCGCAGGACTTTATCTTCAGAGCCCGGGACCGTGGCTTCGGTTTGTACAGCGGCGTACCTTGTTCCTACCTGAAGCCGTTCATTAATTTTGTTATCGACTCGCCCGACCTGCGCTACGTGGGAGCCGCCAATGAAGGCGATGCGGTGGCGATCGCAACCGGTGCGGAATTGGCCGGTGTGCGCAGTGTCGCGATGTTCCAGAATTCCGGGTTCGGTAATGCCGTGAATCCCCTGACCTCGCTGAATTACACATTTCGATCGCCGGTGTTATTGATCCCCACGTTGCGGGGGGAACCGGGCGGTCCGGCGGATGAACCCCAGCATGAATTGATGGGTGCCATTACCACGGGCCTGCTGGAGTTGATGCGCATCCCTTGGGAGTATTTCCCGGTCGAGGCGGACGCGATAGAGCCGGCTTTGCAGCGCGCCATCACGCACATGGACAGTGAACATACGCCGTACGCATTGGTGATGCGCAAGGGCAGTGTTGCACCCGTGCCATTAACCTCGCAGGGCCGCGAGCGAGCGCCACGGAAATTCAATACAGCGGTTGCGCGTGCGTGCGCCAGTCGCTCACAAATGCTGCGCGCCCTGCAGGTCGTTGCCGGCCCGGAAACCGGTGCAGTGGTTATTGCCACCACCGGTTACACCGGCCGCGAGTTGTATGCCTGTGAAGATCGCGCTAACCAGTTGTACATGGTCGGATCAATGGGCTGTGCCGTGACGCTGGGGCTGGGCATCGCGCTGGCACAGCCCCAGCGCAAGGTGCTGGTGCTCGATGGCGACGGTGCCGCGTTAATGCGTCTGGGTGCGCAAAGCACGGTTGGTTTTGAAGCGCCTGCCAATCTGGTGCATGTGCTGCTGGACAACGGCATACACGAGTCCACCGGGGGGCAGGCCACGGTTGCGCGTTCAGTTGATTTTTGCGCTATTGCGGCGGCCAGTGGTTACGGTGACGTGCAAAGTCTGGCCCAACCGGATGAAGTGGCAGCCGCCATGCACGCAGCGTTTAATAGCGGTGTCGGGCCGGTGTTTATTCACGTGCCGACGGTGGCGGGCGTGCCGGACAAGTTGCCGCGGCCGTCGATCACGCCGGCTGAAGTCGGCCAGCGATTAAGAGATTTTCTGCAAACATGACGACTGCAAAGCGCACAATTTTGCTGAATCCGGGGCCGGTAACGCTGACTAAAGGCGTGCGCGAGGCCCTGTTGCGCGGCGACTGGTGCCATCGCGAGCCGGAGTTTGCCGACCTGACGCGCGACATCAATGCGCGGTTGGTGCGCGTCTACCGGGAAATGCCCAAAGATTTTGAGTCGGTGATATTGACGGGCTCCGGTACCTGCGCGGTGGAGGCAATGCTGGCGAGTTTTGCACCTCGTGAATCAGCGACGCTGGTCATCGCCAACGGCGTGTATGGGGAGCGCATGGTCAAAATGCTCGCTGCGCAGGGCAAACCGCATTGTGCGGTGACGTCTGCCTGGGGTGACGCCATTGATATGGATGCGGTGCGCACTGCACTGGACGCGCGCGCCGATATTACGCATGTGGCTACCGTGCATCACGAAACCACCACGGGGCGCCTGAATGATTTGTCCACTTTAGGGCAGCTATGCGGTGAGCGCGGATTGCGGCTGATGCTTGATGCGGTGAGCAGCTTCGGTGTCGAAGCTATCGATGCAGACGGCTGGAACATTGCCGCACTGGCCGCTACCGCCAACAAATGCCTGCAAGGCGTGCCCGGCATTTCCTTTGTCATGGCACGCAAGCATATGTGGGCTGACGAACTGGTGCCGGCCGGCAGTGTTTATCTGGATCTTGCCGCTTACTATCAGGGCCAGCATGGCACGGGCTTTTCACCATTCACGCAGGCTGTGCAACCCGCGTTTGCATTGTTAGAGGCTTTGCGTGAACTGGAAGACATCGGCGGCTGGGAGCAACGTCGTTCAATCTACCGGCATCGCGCCGGGCGCATCGCGGTGACGTTAAAGAGACTGGGTCTGCAAACATTGTTGCCCCCGCAGGAGTTTTCCTGCGTGTTGTGGTCGTGGGTTTTGCCCGACGGCGATAACTACGAGCGGGTGCACGCGTTTCTGAAGAAAAAAGGTTTTGTGATTTATGCCGGGCAGGGTGGCCTCGGTACGCATATTTTCCGGATAGCCCACATGGGCGATATCCATAATGACGACCTGGAACGACTGGATGCTGCCTTGCGGGAGTGTTTTGCCGAAAGTGCCGGAGAAGCCCGCTGATGCGCCACGCGGTTATTCTCGCCGCAGGCATGGGTACCCGTTTACGTGCGGAGCATAGCGGTAAGCCCAAGGGGTTTGTCGAGCTCGATGGCCGGCCGATTATTGATGCCTCCATAGCCCGGTTGGAGCGCGCTGGCGTTGCGGATATCGTCGTCGTTACCGGCTACGCAGCTAATTATTACGAGCAGCTCGCTGTGCGCTACGACGGACTGGTTCGTACCGTGCACAACCCCGATTTCGAGCATTCGGGCAGCATGTATTCCCTCTGGTGCGCGCGAAACCTTATTGACGACGATTTCCTGTTGCTGGAATCCGATTTGGTCTATGAGCAGCGCGCTTTGGATGTACTCATCAATCACGAGATGCCGGATGTGGTGCTCTTGTCCGGGCCGACGCACGCAGGCGACGAGGTGTTCGTCGAGACCGCCGACGGCTTGCTGGTTGCCATGGACAAGGATAAATCGCGCCTGCAGGGGCCGGTGGCCGGAGAACTGGTCGGTATTTCGCGAATATCGCGCGGCCTGTTTGCCGTTATGAAACACCTGGCTGAACAGGCCTTCGAGGATTCTTTGCATTACAGCTATGAAACGGATTGTCTGGTCGCGGCGGCACAGGCCTGGGATATTGCCTGTCCGGTTGTTGCCGACCTGGCCTGGGGCGAAATTGATGACCCGGCGCATCTCAGACGCGTGCGGGAAGAGGTTTTACCGCGCTTAAGCTAGCGTGCCCGAATGGTCTGGCTGGATTTGCGGGTACAGGCCCCGCGGGGCTTTGAATGGCCGGCCAAATAATGGAAAATTGACGCCTGATTCAACTGTAGTGGCACGCATAGCGTAGCAATGGAGCGCGGGATGAGGGTATATCAAACACTGCTGGCACGGGCCGCAACGGCGATGGCGTTGCTGGGCTTCGCTCCCGGTGCCTTTGCCTATCTGGATCCGAGTACCGGCAGCATGATCCTCTCTGCCATTGTGGGTATATTTGCCACGCTGGTACTGGCAATAAAGACTTACTGGTACAAGCTCAAATCGTTTATTAGCGGCCGTTCAGCTCAGCCCGACGTGGATGCCGATGACGTGGCCGAAAACAATACCGAGGTTAAGGACGAGGCCTGATGGCCTGATTTCTTCGTCTAGCCTTTCAGGGGCAATCCTGTTGAGCGGGCCAGTTCTCGCACCATGCCCTGATAGGGCCCGCTTACCGGCACACGTTCGTCATTTTGCATCACGACAAAAAAATCCTTTGCTTTGGCATTGACCGATGCAATCGCGTTCGTGTTGATCCAATACGAACGGTGCACCTGCTGCCCCAGTTGTTGGCCGATTTCATTTATCGCATCGCTGAACCGGTACAACACCATGTAGTTTTTATGGGGTGTGACAACTTTTATGTAGTGCTGCTCGGCTTTAATAATAAGCACTTCATCCGGTTGTAACTGTTTTGGCAGGCGGTGGATAAACGCCGGCATGCCTTCGGGCCACCCGTTCTCTGACGCGGTCTGCGAGTCTTGCGGCTTTGTCGCGGTTGGCTCGGTATCGTCGTAGCCTCGTGGAATCGAATAGCGGTATAGCGGCAACTTAAGAAAGCGGTCAAACAGAAAATTGATGCCCAGCCAGATGATGCCCGCACGCGAAAGATAGGCCCAGAAATCGGCAGAAAAATAAACCGTTAAGGTATGGCCCAATGCCAGTTCGGGCAGCGATGCCTCGTACAATCCGGTGAGCCAGTTGGAGTAGGGCACGACCATGAAGCTGCTCGCAACATGGCCCAGTATAAGCAGGGCTAGCCACGGCGGCTTCCAACGCTGCAGCAGTCTCATAAACAGCAGCGTGAACCCGCAGGTTGTCCACCACGGCAGAAATGCATGTGCAGCATAGAACGACAGGCTCCCCAGGGTCCCCACCGCGTGACGAATCTCCCAGTTATTGAGGCCGGCGTAGAGCGCAATTGCGAGTGGCACACCGACGTAATAGGCCAGCGTGGTCCAGACGTTGCCTCCGGCTATGCGCGAAGCAATCGTAGCGTCGAGATTTTGGTGGTCAGGCAGGTCAATTTCGTGCTGCATGAGTCCGATTCCAGGTATTTTGTTCCGTTTAGGGGAAGTATTTGGCCTGATCCTTCGCGCGCAGTCTAGATTAGCCCACCCAGTCGCCCGCCTGTTAGAGGCGTGGTTATGGGCACTGGCTAATAGGCTCTCTTGTCTTGGGGGCCGTTATGCAGCGGGGGAAATCAATGCACGCAATCAGCAGAGCGATCATACGCCAGCCGGTGGCTGGGTTATTCAGCCTGATTATGGTTTGGTGCGCCTTGGCACTGGGCCACACGCTGGTGGTCATTCAGCATGCCGCCAACCCCATGGGCGTGCTGGACACGGCAATGTCCATGTCGCTAGGTGTGGCCGGATTCGCCCTGGTGTGGATCGGCATGCGTCGTCCCGAAACCCAGGGAACCCTGCTCGGCTGGATAGGCGGCGCCTTTATATGGTGCGGCTGGTTCGAGTGGACCTGGCGTTACACCGCGCATCTACTGGAGGTTGAGGGTGTCTACGCTGATGGCATGATGATCCTGTCGCCTGAGTTGCTGATGATTCAGGCCACCACCCTGCTGGTGGTTGCAATGTTAATTTTCTTTGGCGCAAACAAAGATACCAAGTGCCGCATGTTCATGTGGTTTCACCGTAACCTGAAACTGACCCCCGGCAAAATGACGCCGGGCTATAAGCCGCAGCCGGCGCGCATCGCGGCCATAGAAACGGTTTTTTTGATTTGGGCAATCTACCTGTTCGCGATCTTTTTCAATGATCCGCGGGGTATTAAGTATGACTCCGTGACCGCAATGGTATTGACGGTTTTATTTCTGGTCTGGGGTTGCTATCTGGCGGTCAAGCTCCTGAGCGTTCGCCGTCTGGGCCCGATATTCAGGTACGCCATTCCGACCGGAAATATTCTTTGGCTGCCTGTTGAGGCTTTTTCCCGCTGGGGGTTGTACCCCGAGGTATGGGTGAAGCCGGGGGAATACCCGATCGTCATGTCGTCGGTATTCGTTGTTTATCTGATCGGTTGCTATGTCATGTATCTCTCGGACAAGGATTCGGGCGAGGGGTCGCCCGCACTCGCATCTGCCTGAACATTTCCTTAGCTTTTTTAGTATTCGCGCTTATGGCGTTCTTAGGGGGACGTTAATGAAACATAAAACGATGTTATTGAATAGCAGCACGCGGCGTTTGTTGCCTGCGCTTGTGGCTGTATTGGCCGGAGTATCGGCTTTAACACTAAGTAAGGCTGGCTGGAGTGCTGTCGTCGACGAGATTACTGTCACGACACGTCGCGCTGAAGAAGGCCTTCAGCAGGTGCCGGTCGCGGTGTCAGCATTCAGTGCCGAATTTATCGAAAAGCAAGGCATCACAAGTACGGCCGATGTCGCCAAGCTGGTACCCGGCGTACAGTTCGATCAGTCCTTCTCGGCTGCCGATACCCGTATATCCATGCGCGGTATTGCCAGCGAACGCGGTCGGACCAGTACGGCCGTGCTAGTCGACGGTATTGACGTATCTGGCGAGAACATCACGGCGGGTGGCGGTTCATCACTATTGAATACGCGGCTATTGGAGCTGGAGCGCGTGGAAGTGATCAAGGGGCCGCAATCAGCGCTTTACGGACGTAATGCCTTCGCTGGCGTGATCAACTATGTCACTAAAACCCCGTCACTTGACGAGTACGAGCGCAGTATTTATCTGGACGGTGGCTGGCATGATACGGAAGGCAGCGTGCGCGATATGCGCGGCCGCCTGTCGGTGCCGCTGATTGACGGAAAGCTCGCTTTAAGCGTCAATCTTGGCGCGTTCAAAGATACCGGTGCATACATTAATAACAACCCGAATGATGCCCGTGCCAACGCGAAGTTGAATGGCTCAGACAGCGTTGGCGGTCGCGCCATGCTCTTGTGGGCTCCTTCGGATGCCTTGTCAGTATTGGGCAGCGTGACAATGTCCACTAACAAAAGTGATCAGCGTGCGATTGCGAAAGTTGGCAATGCCAATACCTTTTATCTGAACGGTGTGCAATTGCCGGCAGGCACCGTGCCGACTTTCGATGCTTTTGGCACCATGAACTATGGACAGTGGTTGGGAACCGTATCGAAGGTATCGCCTGAAGATATAAACCTGTCTTTTTCGCAACGCTTTAATTCGCCGTTTCGTGGCAGCAAAGACGAACAGCTGCTGGGCGCACTTAAAATTGAATGGGATGTGTCGGAATACACATTCAAGTCTTCAACCAGTTATCTTGATAATCAGGCCTCTTTGCACGAAGACCCGGAATTTCAGGATGGCATTGGCACGTTTTTTATGGGCGTAGGCTTGTCATTGGACAACGACTACTTTGATGAGACCGATACGGAGAGTTTCAGTCAGGAGTTTACGCTGGAGTCTACTGATTGGGACGGTGGCAATTGGCTCGTTGGCGTGTCGTACTTTGATGAAACGGCCGAAAACCGCGATATGTCGCTGAACTGGTTTAATGACCCCAATCTGGTGTTTGCTCCCGGCATCTGCGGCACCACACCGATCGTGTCTTTTGCCTGCGGTTATGCGGCATCGGCCCTCGCGGGTGACCCGGCCAAGCTTACTGACCGCGATACCAAATCATATTCAGTGTTCGGTTTGGTTGGTCTCGACCTGACCGAACAGCTGCGGTTAACGGCCGAAGCACGTTATATCAAGGACAAGATCACGGTTGAAACCAATACCGGCATCGACCGCGTGTCGCAGACAACCTTGAATGTGCCGATTGATCTGAGTGGTTTGGGTGGTTTTGGTATCAGCCCGGTGGACTTGCCCGCTCGCGATTCTCAAACTACAGACACTATTAACCCTCGTCTGGCACTCGATTTTAGCTTCAGCGAAGATGTGCTGCTTTATGCATCTGCAGCCAAGGGCACCAAGCCCGCCGGCTTTGGCACGGTACAGTTTGCGCGCCCGCAGGTAGCGAAAATCAAGCAAGAGAAGTTGTATGCGTACGAGTTGGGCGCCAAGACCACGTGGCTTGAAGGTTCGTTGCAGGCTAATGTTGCCGTCTATCGCAATGACTACAAGGATCGGCAGGTCGGTGTCACGATTACCGACCCGGCTTCAAACTGGGCTGCGTCCGGCATCGTGAATGCGGCTAAAGCCGAGACGACGGGCCTCGAGGTTGATCTGACCTGGCGCCCCACCGACGAGTTAACGTTGGCTGCGGCGTATTCGTACACGGACGCTGAATGGACCGACTTCAATTACACGAATATTCGAGCCGAGGCCGGCACCACGGTGAGCCCCAAGGATCAGGCTATTTGCGGCAACGTGTTGGGTGATTGTTCGGGAGCAAGCGTGGCTGGTGTGCCTGAGCACGCCTATACATTGCTGGGCAATTATACGGTGCCGATTGGCGACAATCTTGAGGGGTTCATCAACGTCATCGCCCAGTTCCAGGACGAGCGCAATATTTACGACCGGATCAATACAGCCAAGCTTGACTCATACTGGAACGTGGATGCGCAGATCGGTGTGCAGACATCTGCCTGGAGTCTGCAGATTTATGCCGAAAATCTGTTCGACGATGAGACGCCACGCTGGGCGCAGGGCTACAATGACTTTCGTGATGGCATGTACGGCGGCATGGGTGGTCAGCCGCGTGACGAGACTGCTTTTGCCTTTCTGCCTCCACCGCGGCTGATTGGCTTGCGCACGACCTTCAGTTTCTAAGCGGCTTCCTCTGCCGCCGACGACAAGAACCCCGCTGGGTCACCTGACCTGGCGGGGTTTTTTTTAGTATTGTAGGCCCGGTACGGGGTGGTCCGGGTTTCTTCATCTTCGCATGTTTGGCTTTATTCATGACTGGCGCGCCAGCCGCGCATTCAAGGCATTGCCGTCCGAGTGGCGGCGTATCGTTATCTACAGCGAAAGCGGTCAGGACTGGCATCATTTTGCGTCCGTTATTGACCGCCTGACCGCCCGCGGCGAAAAGGTTTGTTACCTCACGTCTGATCCGAATGACAAGGGGCTGCGGCAGGATAACCAGCAGTTAAAGGCTTTCTGCATAGGCGACGGCATTTCCCGCACGGTGTGTTTTCAGTTTATGGAAGCGGGTGTCGTGCTTATGACCATGGTTGATTTCAATAACCTGCAACTGAAACGATCCATCAACCCGGTCAGCTATGCCTTCATGTTCCATTCCCTGATAAGCGTGCACATGGCCGATCATGCAGATTCATACGACCACTACGATGCGGTGTTGTGTGCCGGGCCGCACCAAATGAGGGAATTGCGCAAGCGCGAGGAAATGCTGGATCAGCCGGCCAAGCAGTTGTTTGAGCACGGTTACGAACGACTGGAGACATTAATTCAAGAGCGGCGGGAGCCGCCGCCATGGCAGTCGGATGCCGACATACATGTGCTGTTGGCGCCGTCATGGGGCGAGCAGACCATTCTGAATGTCTGCGGTTCCGAGCTGGTAGACGAGTTGATTAATGCGGGTTTCAGGGTGACACTGCGTCCGCATTATCAGACCCGCTGGAACACGCCGGATGCCATTGATCGCATTGCACGAAAGTACCAAAGTCATCCACGGTTCGTGCTGATGGAGCAAATGGGCGAGTCAGATTCCCTGTTTGATTCGCATGTCATGATCACCGATTGGTCCGGCGCGGGAATGGATTACGGTATGGGCCTGGAAAAGCCGGTGTTGTACATAGATTTGCCGCCGAAGGCGCGCAACGACTGGTGGCCGGAACTGGGAATCGAGCCCTTCGAAATCTATGTGCGCGATAAAATTGGCACGATAGTTGCTCCCGATCAATTACACGCAGTGCCTGACAGCATTCGCAAGATGCTGCGTGAGCCGGAGGCGTTTCGAACGCGCGTCGCTGAGCTTCGCGAACGATGGGTGTACAACCTCGGCCACAGCGCTGATGCGGCGGCAGATGCAATCACAGAGCTGGCACGTCAGGCGGACGAACGGCTACACGGCATCGTGAAATCATGAGTCAATCTGCCAGGGATGGCGTGACACGAGGGCTGCTGCTGCGCTGGAGCGCCTGGTTTGGTCTGGCCAACGCTGCGCTGTTCAGTCTGATTGGCATCCGCTACTTGTTTATATACGGATGGCCGGCTGACTTGTTGGCAGCCGTTTATGTTGCGCTGGCTTTTCCGGCGCAGTTTGCCTTGCTTGCGTACTTGCCGATGGTGTTACTGGGCGGCATGGTTGCCGTGATCAGGCCAAAAAAGGGATTGCTGATACCGTTCGGCGTGTTGCTTGGTTCGTTGGGCTTAAGTCTTATGCTGCTCGATACCAATGTTTTTGAGCAGTATCGTTTCCATCTGAGCGCCCTGTCCGTGGCGTTATTTGATACGTCGACCTGGGTACTGACAGGCGTTGTGTTTCTGGCCTTCGTGGGCTTTCAGGCGTTGTTGGCAGGTTCGGTCTGGAATTTTGTTACCGTTCGCAACTCGCGCAAGGGAGGTTGGGTTGCAGCGGTTATTGTGATGATGTGGTGCGGCGGCCAGGGCATACATATCTGGGCCGATGCGATGGCATATACGCCGGTCACCGGTTTTACGCGTTTTATGCCACTGTATTTTCCGCTCAAAGCCAAACGTCGGCTCGCAAAAATGGGCTGGGTGGATCCGGACGAGGTCGAGAAACAGCGGTTGTTGCGTCGTGCTGATGCACCGGACAGCGGGCAGTTGCGCTATCCCCTGCAGGCTATGCAGTGCATCGCACCGGAAGCGGTCAATGCGGTGCCCAACATTGCCATCGTATTTATTGACGCCATGCGCCCGGATCGCATCAGCACCGAAAATACTCCGGTGCTGGCTCAGTTTGCCGCAGAATCCCAGCAGTTCACCAATCATTACAGTGGCGGCAACTCCTCGCGCATGGGCTTCTTTTCATTTTTTTACGGATTGCCCAGTACCTATTGGCAAAGTTTTTATGACTTGCAGCGTCCGCCGGTGTTAATGAACCAAATTGAGTCATTGGGTTATGAGGTCGCCGCCTTCAGTGCGGGTGGTTTTGGCAGCCCGGCACAAATTGATCGCACGGTATTTGGCGGCACGCCTCCCGAAGCATTACGGGAACCGGGCGACGAATTTAGCGGCGTAAATCACAACTCCGCGATTACCACGATGTGGGAGGAGTGGCTGGCCGACCGCAAAGGCTCGTCGCAACCCTGGTTCGGGTTGTTGTACTACGATCCGGGCTATTACCCCGCCGGTCAGGCCGAGACTTTTCCGGCGGACTGGAGTGAGCTGCGGAAATTTGAAGCGGGCTACCTGGCACGCTTGGGCGAGGCCGATGCGGATATGGGGCGAGTGTTGGCGGCCATTGAAGGTGCGGAAGCTGCCGACGGTGATCGGGAAACCCTCATTATTGTTGCCAGTGACCATGGCTACGAATTTGATGAACTGGGCCTGGGTTATCGCGGCCATGCCAGTAATTACAGCCAGTGGCAGTTGCGTTCAACTTTACTGATGCGCTGGCCGGGCCGGGCACCGGAGATATTTACCCATCGAAGCGCCCATCAGGATGTGCCGGCGACGCTGTTACAGGACGTTTTCGGGTGCAGCAACCCTGCCGAGAATTTCAGCAGCGGCCATAATTTGTTTGCCCGCCAGGCCTGGGACTGGATGATTGCGGGCAGTTACACCTCTTATGCGATTGTGCAGCCCGAGCAGCTGGTTGTGTCGTACCCGGGTGGGTTCATTGAGATGCTTGGCGCGGATTACCGCCCGAACGATTCACTGCAGCTTGACGCTGAAGTTATGCAGGATGCCATGAGTGAAATGAGGCGCTTTTTCCGGTGAAGATACGCTCCGGGATTGCGGCAGTTACCTTGCTGTGGGCAGGCGGGACAAGCGCAGAACAACTCGCGATCAGCGCGGGTTATTCGGAACTGGTGTTCGACGGCCGCAGTGCATCGCCCGTCGCATGGTATCTCTGCGAGCTGGACTGTGCCCGTGACAATGCGCGACGCATTACCTTGTTCGATATCGACGACGGACATCTGCGGTTTGTGACGCAGGATGAGCCTGCCCCGCAAGCGTCGGCGCTTGCCGGCCCGGTTAGCATTCAGGATGGTGCAGACGTCGTAACCATCGGATTTACGACTGCTCAGGGCGAGTTGATTTATCGCTTGTCCAAGCACAGCCCCGAGCTGCAGCTGGAAGTGCCGCCGGGCATCGCGGTAGCGCTTGCCAGCGGCGCGGCCTTTGTGCCTGAGCAATTACCAGGCTTTGGAGCGATGTACAGCCGCGTTTTGCCGGTACAGATAAGCGGGGCTGGTCAGCGAGTATTGGATGCTGCGTCAGAGGAGGAGGTGGCGCAGGCATCGGCCGAAGAGGGCCATTGGATCGGGGTGCGCAATCGTTATTGGGCCTTTTTAGTGCAGCCGGAGGGGGGTGCGACTGTATATCCGGAGATTGCACCGGCGGCCCTGAATCGGCCGGTGGTTACCTTTCCTGCTCAAACAGAGGCGCAACGCTACCGTATCTATGCCGGTTCGACAGAATGGGCTGCGCTTAAGAGCGTGGCGCCCGAGTTGAGTGAATTATTATTTGCCGCGCTATGGGATTTTCTCCGCGTACTGACCTTCGGGATGATGTTGTTGCTCGACATAATTTATGGGTGGGTCGGGCACTACGGCGTTGCCATTATTTTGTTGTCGCTAACCGTCAAAGTATTAATGTATCCACTGACGGCGCTTGCGGATAAATGGCAGCGGCAGGTCAACGCAACGGCCAGCCTGCTGCAACCGGAACTGGATGCCATTCGCCGTTCCTATAAGGGTGAGGAAGCGCACATGCGCACTCTCGCTGTCTACAAAAAGCACAACATCAGCCAGCTATATACATTCAAGAGCGCTGCCGGGTTTCTTATTCAAATACCCGTGTTCATTGCAGCCTTTGACATGCTGGGGGAAAACTTCGCGCTCAGCGAAGCCAGCTTCCTGTGGATTGGCGATCTGGCCAAGCCCGATCACCTTGCGGCGTTACCTTTCACACTGCCGTTTTTTGGCGGGTATCTGAATTTGCTGCCATTTCTGATGACAGCTCTGAGTGTTCTTGCGGCGGTGCTGCAGCGTGAAGCGACGCTGTCTGCGGCCCTCCAGCGCCAGCAGAGCCAACGCTTGTATTTGATGGCGACCGCGTTTTTTGTGCTCTTTTATACCTTCCCTGCCGGCATGGTTTTGTACTGGACTTCATCAAACCTGTTCCATTTGCTGAAAGTGGAGTCAGCACGCTGGTTCGTGCGAGAATAAGCAACCATGCCGGGAGCGGATCACACGTCGACTTTAACGGGGCTGCAAAAAGCCCTGCGCGGCGCGCGCACGATTGGCGGGCTCGACGTGATCTATACCAAACTCGCGGTTGATTTGCAGAACCTGACTCCGCAAAACGCTGATCGTGTCATTGATGGTTGTCTGAACGTGCTGTGCGAGAGTACCGACAGTGATGCGGTCATACTGGCTTTCTTTGATGAGGACGGCGAGCGTATTGCACAGGTCAATTCGGCTCAGGCAGATTTCTGCTCCTGCAATCCTGACAAGCTGGTTGATGAGCGGCTCGAAAACTGGCCATGGTTGATGTCCGACGGTGCGCACCTGCGCTTGCTGGAAATACTCGACACAGCAAATCCGCAAGTGGCGGCAATTGCTGATGCCGACCGTCTGGCCCAGCAGCGGGTGGGCTCGGCGTTGCTGATTTGTCTGGGGGTAAACGGCCGCATAGCCGGGTTCCTGGCATTTCTTGATGGGCAAGCGCGTGATGCATGGGATGCCGACCACAAGCTGCTGCTGAAATTACTGGGCTCCAGTCTTGCGTCAGGCCTTGAGCGAATGGAGATACAGCACGACGTTGCCGATCGGGAAGAATTGCGCCTGCTGCTGCAAGCGACTGCGCACGAGGGCATGTGGGATTTCGATGCGCAGAATAACGTGATCAGCTATTCGCCGCAGTGGAAGGCCATGATGGGTTATAGCGACGAAGAATTGCGCACCGCGAAACCCGACTGGAGCCGCATGATTCATCAGAGCGATCTGGCGCGTGTGCAGGCAGGCCTGCGCAAGCATCTGGCCGGCGAGGTTGATGTTTTTGAAAGTGTGCACCGGGTTCGTCGTCGGGACGGCGAATGGCGGTGGATCGAATGCCGTGTCAAAGGCCTGAACGACGACCACGGGCGCTTGCGTCGGCTGGTCGGCGTCGAAAATGACATTACCGAACGCAAAATTTATGAAGAGGCTTTGTTCCGCGAAAAGGAGAGTGCCCAGATCACTCTGCAGTCAATTGGCGATGGTGTCGCCACAACCGATGCCGAAGGTCGTGTGGAGTATCTGAATCCCGTTGCCGAGGAGTTGACGGGCTGGGCCGTGGAGGACGCATTAGGCCGGCCATTAGAAGAGATTTTTCGCGGCTTCCACGAGGAAACTTGCGAGCCGCTGGAAAACCCCTTGTCGATGGCAATGGAGCGCAACCGCTCGATCAAGTCGGTGCGCCCGACCTTGCTGATTCGTCGGGACGGCAACGAGTTGTATGTGGAAAGTACCGCTTCGCCTATCCGTAATGACCGGGGCGACGTGTCCGGCGGTGCCCTGGTATTCCATGACGTCAGCGAGTCGCGCGAATTGAATCGTCGTTTGAGTTATCACGCGAGCCATGACGTTCTTACGGGGCTCGTTAATCGTCGCGAATTTGAAAACCGGCTCGACCGTGCGTTGAAAAGTGCGCGTGCGCGTGAATCTTCGTATGCACTGCTTTATATGGATCTTGACCGCTTTAAGATCATTAACGATACCTGCGGGCATCAGGCCGGTGATGCGCTGCTTGGGCAGTTGGGTGCATTGCTCAAGTCGCGAATTAGATGGCGGGATTGTTTATCACGTCTGGGTGGTGATGAGTTTGGCGTCCTGCTGGAAAGTTGCAGCCTTGATGAGGCAATGCGCTCTGCCGAGAGCCTGGTTACCGCGATTGACGAATTTAAGTTCAGTTGGGAAGACCGCAACTTCAAGCTGACCGTCAGTGTGGGTGTGGTGCCGATCACTGCTGATAATGAGGATGTCGGTACTATTCTGAATGCTGCCGACGCGGCCTGTCAGGCGGCCAAGGAAGCAGGTCGTAACCGTGTACACAGCTTCGAGGCCAACGATATTGACCTGATGCGCCGTCGCCGCGAAATTCAATGGGCGGCGCGGATTAATAATGCCCTCGAAGAGAACCGCTTTGAGTTGTTCCGGCAAACCATCCTGCCATTACAAGAGACTGAGCGTGGTGAGCATTACGAACTGTTGCTGAGGATGCGCGATGAATCGGGGTCGCTGGTCGCACCCGACCTGTTCATATCGGCAGCAGAGCGTTACGGCATAATGCCCAACGTGGATCGTTGGGTGGTCGAGAATGCCTTGCGCTGGCTGGTATCCGAAGCCGATGAGCGCGCGCGATTAAGCATGTGTTCGATTAACCTGTCGGGCCAGAGTCTGGCCGATGATAAGTTTCTGCCGTTCGTGATTGAACAGTTTCATCGCAGCGGTATTAATGCCGAGCAGATTTGCTTTGAAATCACCGAGACTTCGGCGATCGCCAGTTATGCGCAAGCGAGCCGTTTTATCAATGCGCTCAAAGAGTTAGGCTGCCTGTTTGCGCTGGATGATTTTGGTACCGGGTTGTCGTCCTTCGGCTACCTTAAGCATTTTCCGGTTGACTACCTGAAAATTGACGGGAGTTTCGTCAAAGAAATCCTGCATGACCCTATCGACCGGGAGATGGTGCGGTCTATTAATGAAATCGGCCACTTGACGAACAAGAAAACCATTGCCGAATTCGCGGAAAATCAGGAAATAATTACCATGCTGAAAGGTATGGGCGTTGACTACGCGCAGGGATACGGGGTCAGCGAGCCTAAACGGATTCAGCGCGCCGTCAATCAGTGAGTTCGAAGCGCATCGAAAAATCGATGGCCTTCACATCTTTGGTGAGCGCTCCCACGGAAACGTAGTCCACGCCAGTGCCGGCAATTTTGCTAATGGTTTCGAGGCTGACGTTGCCGGATGCTTCCAGCCCCGTTTCGGGGTATTCCTTGTTTCGTATGGCGACAGCGGCCGCCATGTCGGCCAGATCAAAATTGTCCAGCAGCAACCGGTGGGCACCGGCCGCCATGGCTTCACGGGCCTCATCGAGCGTTTCGACCTCGACTTCGACCATCACGTCGGGATTCAGACTTAGACTTAGGGCGGCTTCTACCGTACGTGTAATCCCTCCGCCGGAGAAGATATGGTTCTCTTTTATAAGGATGCCGTCATAGAGCCCGATGCGATGGTTCTTCGCGCCACCGGTTTGTACAGCATATTTTTGCGCAAGGCGTAGGCCGGGTATGGTTTTTCGTGTGTCCAGCACAGTTGTTGATGTATCAGAGATCACAGCGCTGAACCTCGCGGCCACTGTTGCGGTCGCCGATAGAGTTTGCAGAAAGTTCAGCGCCGTGCGTTCCCCGGTCAGCATGGTCCGGGCCGGCCCGGAAAGGCGGCAAATCACATCATCGGGACCAAAGGGGTCTCCCTCTTTAATTAGCCATTCAACAACGATGGCTGCGTCCAGTTGTCGGAAAACCTCGTCAAACCATGGCTGTCCGCAAAGAATAGCGGGCTCGCGCGCAACCACTTGAGCCCGAGCCCGCTGCTCAGGGGGAACGAGTTCTGCTGTAAGGTCGCCGCTGCCGACGTCTTCCCGCAGGGCGCGTTCGACGTCGGCGCGGATACACGAAGGCTTAGACGACAAAGCCGTGATGTGCGCCAATCATGCTCATCAGCATCGGAATGGAAAGCATTGTGTTAGTGCGCGAAGCCATCAGCGCGATGCTTTTAGCTTTGGCGATCTGGTCTGCCGTTGCTTCCACTATGCCCAGCACTTTTTTCTGGTTCGGCCAGATCAGTATCCACACGTTGAATAGCATAATCGTGCCAAGCCAGGCACCTACGCCAATGGTCAGGCCGTAGGTGGGGTCGCCATTACCCGCGTTACCCAGTGTAAACGCGCTAATCAGGTTACCTTTTTCCATCAGGTAGATAGCACCCGTGAGCCAGGTAGCAAGAGCCGCCCAGCGGAACCAAAGCAGCGCACGGGGCGCAACGTACTTGGTAATGGCTGCGCCGCCGGGGCCGCCTTCGTCAGCGGCGGCATCGGCGAGGGCCTGTACCTGCACAAAATTGAAGTAGTAGAGGAGCCCGATCCAGGTTACACCAACTGCCACGTGCAGCCATATAATGATGCGCGCGCTGTCCGGGCCCTGCAGATCGGTCGCCAGGCCGATGGCCAGAGCAATGACGAGGCCTGATATCAGTGTACCGGTAACTGTCTTTAGTGGATTCATAGCGTGAAATCTCCCTAGAATTCCTACTGAATTTACTGCCGAGCCGGCAGCACCCGCTACCGACCATGAATGCTGGGAAGAATAGGGTAGCCGGGCGTATAATTCAATTCATGGCCCCGCACCATGCGGGATTACCACTACGTATGGATGAGCAAAACCGCCGTTGCGCGGGACAGTCATGGACCGACCCCTTCGACCTATGTCGCCCTGCATGAGTATTTGTACCCTTGATGACAAGCGCGTCTGTATGGGTTGTCGCCGAACACTCGAGGAGATAAGGGGTTGGGCGAAGCTGAGTCCCGAGGAACAGTGGCTGCTGGTCGGTGAGCTTGCCGAGCGGCGCAAGAAACGGTCTTCCTGACGGCACACGATTATTAGTTTGAGGTTTAAGCAGTGACGATTAACGAGAGAATTGAGCAGCAGCTGAACGATTTCCCCGTTTTGCTTTACATGAAAGGGACACCCGACTTTCCGCAATGCGGATTTTCTTCGCAGGTTGTAAATGCGTTAAAGCAATGTCAGCAGCGTTTCGCATTCGTGAATATTCTTGAAGATGCGGAATTGCGGCAGGGGCTCAAGGAGTATTCTGATTGGCCGACATTTCCGCAATTGTACGTAAACGGCGAGTTGCTTGGCGGTTCAGACATTGTTGTGCAGATGTTTGAGTCAGGCGAGTTAAAAAAGGTGCTGGATACCGCTGCCTAGCGAGCGGTTTTTTAATATTCACCAACGTTTTAAATTGAAGCGGATTACTCCAACCCGTCTTCGTCGTCTTCCTCACTCTGCTGCTCGAGCGCAATGCGTGAGTCATAGACCGGCTTGAACTGGTTAACGATCTGGCAGAACAATTCCGCTGTGCGTTCTGCATCATACGCGGCCGAGTGGGCGGCGTTCGCGTCCCAGGGCATGCCGGCTGCAGCAGCTATGCGGGCCAGCACGGTCTGTCCGTAGGCGATGCCGCCGAGTGTGGCCGTGTCAAATACACTGAACGGGTGAAATGGGCTGCGCTTTATGCCTGTGCGTTCGATAGCAGCGTTTAAAAAACCCAGATCGAAATGCGCATTGTGTGCAACCAGAACCGCGCGTTTGCAGCCGGATTCTTTTAGTTTCTGGCGAACTTCGCGAAATATCCGACCCAAGGCATCCCGTTCGGGTATTGCCGGCCTTAACGGATGGTGCGGGTCTATACCGGTGACCTCGAGTGAAGCCGGTTCTATATTGGCGCCTTCAAAGGGTTTGACGTGGTAGCGATAGGTCTGCTCCATGGTTAGCAGGCCCTGTTCATCGAAATCCACCAGCACTGCCGCAATTTCCAGCAAAGCATCGGTTTGGGCGTTGAAGCCACCGGTTTCCAGATCCACCACTACTGGCAGAAATCCGCGAAAGCGCCGTCCGATCGGTGAAGTATTGTTCGAGCCGTTGTTATCGGCCATCAGCTGTCCTTGTCCGCAATCAGGGCGTCGTGCTGATCCATTATCAGGTTCAGTGCATAGCGCACGCCGAAGCCCGTGATTTCGGTGGGTACCTGAGCAAGACCGCCGGTGCGCGTTGCGGCGCTAAGGTCGATATGTACCCAGTTCGATTCCGGCGGCACGAACCGCTGCAAAAAGCGGGCCGCCTGGATGTGGTCGCCGCCGCCTGTCGTAGCGCACTGTAATACATCTGCCGCGGTGCTTTTTATATCGTCATCAAAATCCGGGTCCATCGGGAAAGGCCAGACACGCTCACCTGACGCTTCGCCTGCTGTGATCAGAGTATTGGCAAGGTTGCGCCTGTTGCTGAATGCACCGCTATAACGATCCGTTAGCGCAGTGACGCAACTGCCGGTAAGGGTGGCAAAATCAATTATGATCTTCGGCTTTTTTTGCCCGGCGAGCGCAAGTGTGTCGGCCAGTGCCATGCGCCCTTCGGCATCCGTATGGACAACCTCAATGGTTGTGCCATTGCTGGCCGTGACAACGTCCCGCGATTTGTAAGCCTTATTGCTGAGGCGGTTTTCAGTGATTGCGAGCCAGCAATCTACCGGGTGCGGATACTCCGTCGCATGGAGCGCCGCGAGTGTCGCCAGGGCAACCGCGCTGCCGGCCATGTCACAATGCATGTCCAGCATAGCCTTGAACGGTTTGAGGTTGGTGCCGCCCGTGTCAAAAATAATGCCTTTGCCAACCAGGCTGATAAGCGGCGCAGAGTTTTTGTTCGTGCCTGGCGGCCGGTAGCGCAAATGCAAAATGCCTGCGTCCCGATAGGCATTGCCCTGCGCAACAGCCAGAAATGCGCCGGCACCGAGTCGGGCGAGTTTTTTCTCATCCAGGAATTCACTTTTCCATCCGCGCTTCTTTGCGAGCGAGTCTATGCATTTTCGATAGCCGGGCGCATCAAGCTTGTTGGGCGGTAATGCCGTTAACCAGCGTGCCAGATTGACGGCTTCCGCTTCAGCGATAGTGCGCTCAAGGCTAAGTCGCCGGTCGATGCCAACCAGCTTGATAGTGCGCAAGCGCGGTTTATCGGCAGGTTTCTGGTTGAATGCAGGTAGCTGGAAGAAGTGTGCATGCAAGGCAAGAATCAGTGCCTCGTGCAGGGCGATTGCCTGTTCTGCATGCAAGCCGATCACTAGTAGCGCCACAGATGCCGGGTTTTCAGTTCGCGCAGCGGCAGCCAGCTTGCCGGCAAAGCCCAGCTGCTCGAATCGCGTGGGCGCCTTCCCCGTGCCGTCGAACCCCTTGATAAAGCCTGCACTGACCCCGGTATTTGACGGATTTCGCAATCTGCTGCTTATGAGATCGCCGGCTTTGCGCTTTGCGCGCAAATCGCGGATTCGCGCGCCGTCCGGACATTGCCCCCATAATTCGGCACCTGTTTTGTCAGGAAGCACAACGATCAGGTGCTCGATCTTGTCAAGCATTCCTGTCGAAAAATGGCCGCTTTGTTGCTGAATCCGTATTGACTGAGGATCTGGCAGCAGTGGGGTTGACTTGTCGGGCATGAGCGATGTTATCCGTGTTGCGTGGCTTTCAGTCGCCTGCTTGGCCTAAAATACAAGTTCCGGATGATACTCCGGCAGCGGGTATTCCACCTAGACTAAAGTGACACAATAACTTGACTGAATTTAAGCGATACGATGATGCGGATCCTGAGGAGACGCAGGAGTGGGTTGAATCTATTGATTCCGTTTTGCGGAATGCGGGTCCCGAACGTGCTCACTACCTGATTGAGCACGTTATTGATCATGCCCGACGTTCCGGTGCTTATTTGCCCTATAGTCAGAACACAGCCTACCTTAACACCATCCCGTTATCGCAGCAGCCTGAGTATCCGGGCGATCGCGCACTCGAACGCCGTATCGAAGCCTATATAAGGTGGAATGCGATGGCGATGGTCGTGCAGGCCAATCGCCGCAGTTCAGAGTACGGCGGGCATATAGCCAGTTACGCGTCATCAGCGACCTTGTACGAGGTGGGGTTTAACCATTTTTGGCGCGCGGCTGACGAAAAGCAGCGCGGTGATCTGATTTATTTTCAGGGCCATTCGTCGCCGGGTATTTATGCGCGTGCCTATCTTGAAGGCAGGCTGAGCGAAGAGCAGCTCAATCATTTTCGCCGCGAAGTCGGCGGCAAAGGGTTGTCGTCTTACCCGCATCCATGGCTGATGCCTGATTTCTGGCAGTTTCCTACCGTATCCATGGGGCTGGGCCCGATGATGGCCATCTATCAGGCGCGGTTTATGCGTTATCTGCAGCACCGCGGCGTCATTGAAGAGAATAAGCGCAAGGTTTGGGCCTTTCTGGGTGACGGCGAGATGGACGAGCCCGAGTCCATGGGCGCACTTACCATGCCGGTGCGCGAGAAGCTCGACAACCTTGTGTTTGTCATTAATTGCAATCTGCAACGCCTTGACGGCCCCGTGCGGGGCAACGGCAAGATCATCCAGGAACTCGAGTCTGCCTTCGCAGGTGCCGGCTGGAACGTGGTCAAGGTGCTGTGGGGTTCGCGCTGGGATCCGCTGCTGGCCGCAGACAGCAAGGGCCTGTTGCGGCGGGTGATGGAAGAGTGTGTGGATGGCGAGTACCAGAATTTCAAGGCCATGGGCGGCGACTATGTGCGCGAGCATTTTTTCGGCAAGTACCCGGAGCTGAAAGAGATGGTCGCCAACATGTCCGATGAAGAAATCTGGCGCCTCAATCGCGGCGGGTTGGATACGGTCAAAGTATTTGCGGCATATGACAAGGCCATGCGCACTGAGGGGCGGCCAACCGTTATTCTGGCGAAGACCATCAAAGGCTTCGGCATGGGTGAGGCCGGTGAGGGCAAGATGACGGCGCATCAGACCAAGAAGCTTGGCGGCGATGACCTCAAAGCCTTCCGCGATCGTTTCAATATTCCGGTGTCGGACGAGGATATTGATGACGTGCCCTATTACAAGCCACCCGAAGACAGCGAGGAAATTCGCTATTTGCACGAGCGTCGCAAAGAGCTGTCGGGGTATCTGCCCGCGCGCTATCCGGAGACTCCCAAGCTGGTCGTTCCGGGATTGCAGGAATTTGCACAGCAACTCGAAGGCACCGGTGAGCGCGAGGCGTCCACAACGATGGCACTGGTGCGCATGCTTACCAAATTGGTAAAGGACAAGAACATTGGCAAGTACATCGTGCCGATAGTGCCGGACGAGGCGCGTACCTTCGGTATGGAGGGCATGTTTCGGCAGATCGGCATTTATTCCTCAGCCGGTCAGCTCTATACCCCGCAGGACTCAGAGCAGTTGATGTGGTATCGCGAGGACAAACAAGGCCAGATACTTGAGGAAGGTATTAACGAGGGTGGCGCTTTTTGTTCGTGGATTGCGGCGGGTACTTCGTATGCCAATCACGGTATCCCGATGATCCCGTTTTACATTTACTATTCAATGTTCGGTTTTCAGCGCATTGGTGATTTTGCGTGGGCGGCGGGCGACCTGCAGGCGCGCGGTTTCCTTATCGGCGGCACAGCAGGCCGAACCACGCTGGCCGGCGAGGGGTTACAGCATCAGGACGGGCACAGTCATTTGCTGGCATCCACTATTCCAAACTGCGTTTCCTATGACCCGGCATATGCCTATGAACTGGCGGTGATCGTGCAGGATGGTTTGCGCCGCATGTATGTCGAACAGGAAAATATTTTTTATTACATCACGACGATGAATGAGAACTACGTGCACCCTGCGATGCCGGAAGGTGCTGAGTCCGGTATCCTCAAAGGCATGTATCGTTTGCGGGCCGGCAGTGGAAAAGGCGAGCCCGTTACACTACTGGGTTCCGGTACCATTCTGCGTGAAGTTGAAGCGGCGGCCGATTACCTCGAGGCAACGCACGGGTTAAGTGTTGATGTCTGGAGTGTCACCAGTTACAGCGAAATGCGCCGGGACGGGCTGGAGATTGAACACTGGAATATGCGGCATCCTGAAGACGACCCGCGGGTGCCGTTTGTCGCAGAAACAATGGCTGGCATAAAGGGCCCGGTTGTCGCCGCCAGCGATTACATGCGCTCGGTGCCGGATCAGATTCGTGAGTGGGTGCCAGGGCGCTACCGCGTATTGGGCACGGACGGCTTTGGCCGCAGTGATTCGCGTCGGGCCTTGCGTATGCACTTTGAAGTAAATCGCGACAATATTGTGGTCGCCGCACTCAAAACATTGGCTGATGAAGGCCGATTGGGTAGAGATGTGGCCGCTAAGGAAATTACGGTGCTGGGCCTGGATCCTGAAAAACCCAATCCGGTGAATTGCTGAGAATAGACAATGACAACACGTCAGGAAGTATTGGTGCCCGACATTGGCGACTTCGCCGATGTAGAGATCGTGGAGGTGATGGTAGCGGTCGGCGACGAAGTTGCCGCCGAAGACTCGCTGATTACGCTGGAAACGGATAAGGCGGCCATGGATGTGCCCGCTCCGGTCGGCGGGAAGATCATCGAAATGTCAGTTGCTGAAGGCGACAAAGTGTCGAAGGGCAGCGTGATCCTTGTGCTGGAAGTAGCGGACGCAGCAGAGGCGCAGGCACCGGCCGCTGCAGCCGATCCGGAGCCGGCTGAGAGCAGCGCGGCAAGCACCTCGGAGGCCGCGCCTGCAAAGCCGGCCCCACCGTCTAAACCGGAGCCCGTCGCCGCTCCTGCCACATTAGGGCAGCTTCCTCCGATTAACGAAGGCAGTTTTGCCAAAGCGCATGCTAGCCCTTCAGTGCGGAAGTTTGCACGTGAGCTGGGTGTTGATCTCGGGCGGGTGACCGGCACGGGCGCGAAACAGCGCATTACCCAGGAAGATGTTAAAGTCTTTATTAAGGCAGTGATGAGCGGCCAGATGGCAGCACCTGCCGGTGCCGGGTTGCCCGAGTTGCCGCAAGTTGATTTTGCCAAGTTCGGCCCGATTGAGGAAAAACCGCTCGGCCGTATTCAGAAAATTTCCGGGCCCCGCCTGCATGCCAGTTGGGTCAATATCCCGCACGTCACGCAAAATGATGAAGCGGATATTACGGATATGGAAGCCAAGCGGCAGGCGCTCAAGGCGGAAGCCGCCGAGCAGGGGGTTAAGCTGACGCCGCTGGCTTTTATGATACGTGCCGTCACTCAGAGTTTGCACGAGTTCCCAATGTTTAACACGTCCATGGGTCCGGACGGTAAGACATTGATATGGAAAAACTACATGCATATCGGCTTCGCAGCCGATACACCCAATGGTTTGATGGTGCCGGTTATCCGTGATGCCGATAAAAAGAATCTGTTTACTATTGCCGGCGAGCTCGCGGAACTCAGCGCGCGCGCCCGCGAGGGCAAGTTAAAGGCGGATGAGATTCAGGGTGGCACTTTTACCGTATCCAGTCTGGGCGGAATTGGTGGCACCGCGTTCACGCCGATTATTAACGCGCCTGAAGTTGCAATACTGGGCGTGCCGCGTTCCAAAATGCAGCCAGTGTGGAACGGCTCGGAGTTTGTACCGCGGCTGATCCAGCCGCTGTGCCTGTCCTACGACCATCGGGTTATAGACGGCGCCACGGGTGTGCGTTTTACGACCTATCTGGCGAGCCGTCTGGCAGATGCCGCTGGCTTGATCGGGCGTCGCCGCGATGACTGATTCAATAGAGGTTAAGGTTCCGGACATCGGCGATTTCGCCGATGTGGAAGTGATTGAGGTTCATGTCAGCTCTGGCGACCGTATCGCCGCCGAGGACACGCTGATTACGCTTGAAAGCGATAAGGCGGCGATGGACGTGCCGTCTTCCGCGTCAGGTACTGTTACCGAAGTGCTGGTGCGTGAAGGCGACAAGGTTTCCCAGGGAACCGTCATCGTAAAACTCGAGGTTCAAACCTCACCCGCGGCCTCGTCCGGTGAATCGGCCGACGAGTCGCGTGTTGATCCATCGCCTGCCAAACAGCCTGAACCGCAGGCGGTGGCGCCGGCAGTCGCGGCCGTTCCGGCCAGCGGTTATGACGGCAAGGTGGATCAGCAGACAGGATTGCTGGTGTTGGGAGCGGGGCCGGGTGGATATACAGCAGCGTTCAGGGCTGCCGATCTGGGCCTGGAAGTAACACTCGTTGAGCGCTGGCCCGCACTGGGCGGTGTGTGTCTGAACGTTGGTTGTATTCCCTCAAAGGCCTTGCTGCATGCGGCAAAAGTCATTGAAGAGGCCGAGGCAATGCGCGAGTTCGGCGTCAGTTTCGGTGAGCCGCAAATCGACACCGGTAAACTGCGCGATTGGAAGCAAAGTGTCGTGGATCGCCTGACGGGCGGCCTCGCCGGATTGGCGAAACAGCGCAAGGTCAAGGTGGTGCAAGGTACCGGTACTTTCTTGTCGCCGCATCATGTTGCGGTCGAGCACGAAGGCGCTACAACCGTGATTGCGTTCCAGCATTGCATCATCGCGGCCGGTTCCGAACCCGCGATGATCCCGGGATTGCCCGACGATCCACGGGTGATCGATTCCACCGGCGCGCTTGAGCTTGAAGATTTACCCGAACGCATGTTGGTTATCGGCGGTGGCATTATCGGGCTGGAGATGGCCACGGTTTATGATGCGCTCGGTGTAAAGGTCAGTGTGGTTGAATTGACCAATACGCTGATTCCCGGCTGCGATCCTGATTTGGTTCGTCCTCTGGAAAAACGCATTAAGAGCCGTTACGAAGCAATTATGAAGGGCATTGGCGTTGGTGCTGTGGAGGCTACCGAGCAGGGATTGCGAGTTAGCTTTGACGGCGACAAAGCGCCTGAGCCACAGGTATATGACAAGGTGCTTGTAGCGGTCGGACGATCGGCTAATGGCAATAAGATTGGCGCCGATAAGGCCGGCGTTAATGTCAGCGACCGCGGCATCATTAAAGTCGACAAGCAGCAACGCACCAATGTGCCGCATATTTTCGCGATTGGTGACATTGTTGGCCAGCCAATGCTGGCGCATAAAGCGACACACGAAGGCAAGGTTGCTGCCGAAGTGGCTGCCGGACAGAAATCGTATTTCGATGCACGGGTCATCCCGGGTGTGGCTTACACTGACCCCGAAATTGCATGGGTAGGCATGACGGAAACGGAAGCAAAAGCGCAGGGTGTTGCATACGAAACCGGCAAGTTTCCGTGGGCGGCGAGCGGTCGATCCTTGTCTGTCGGGCGTGACGATGGCTTGACGAAATTACTTATAGATAAACAGACGCACAAAGTGATCGGCGCGGGCATCGTGGGCCCGAATGCGGGCGAACTCATTGCGGAGGCAGGATTGGCGATCGAAATGGGGTGCGATGCCGCAGACATCGGCCTCACCGTCCATGCGCACCCCACGCTGTCGGAAACGGTTGCGATGGCTGCCGAAGCCTGGGAAGGCACGCTAACCGATTTGTACGTTCCTAAAAAGCGCCAGGAATCTGACTAATCTACCTGAATAGCGGCAGAACCTCGGTTCCCAGCCGTTCAATTTGTCCGACAAAGTCGGTGATGGGGTTTAGAACGAGCATGCCTGCTCCGGCGTGCACAGCTTTGTTCAGGCCTTCGGCACATTGCTCCGGCGTGCCCCATACGCAGATATCAGCAACAAAGTTGGGGTTGGATTGAATCATCCACGGATAGCGTTGCTCAAAAAAGTTATCCAGCGTGGCTTTAGCCTTGTCGGCGTTATCATCAACGTGCAGATATATACGTTTCGAAATCGGAAACGTCGCGGGGTCGCGGCCTGCGTCCTCGAGGAATTCCCTCAGTTTCGTAACCTGATGGGCAAAGCTGCGAGTGGATGTTGGCCCTGCGCCCATATAGCCGTCCGCTAATCTCGCCGTTCGGCGCAGTGCGTCCGGGTGTTGTCCACCAAATATCAGGGGAGGGTGAGGTTTTTGCACGGGTTTGGGTTCCATGCCCGTGCCGTCCATATGATAGAACTCGCCATCCAGATGAACTTCGGTTTCCGTCCATAGCGCTTTCATGACCTGGACGCCTTCATTAAAGCGGCGCACTCGCTGACTGTATTCCGTACCAAAGCTGCGGTAGAAGTTAGCCGCTGCCGATGGCGGCCCGAGACCTATGCCCAGCGACACACGTCCGTTGCTGAGGTGGTCGAGTGAACTTACTGCCTTGGCGAGTTGCACTGCATTGCGCACCGGGAAAACAATAACCGATACGCCCAGGCGCAGTCTTTCGGTGCATGCTGCTGCGTAAGACATCAGGGTGATGCATTCAAACAGCGAGACATCGCCGATAACCTGATCTTGTGTCCAGGCGCTGTTAAAGCCCAGTGCCTCGGCACGGCTCAAGCTGTCCCTTACCAGTTGCATGTCCGCTTTGCCGTCCAGAAATACCTGTGGAATGGGGGCGCCGAATTCAATAGCCATGATTAGGTTCCTTTTTCCCGAAACTCACACAGGTCATTTATAACGCATTCGGGGCACTGCGGTTTTCGAGCCTTGCAGGTATAGCGGCCATGCAGGATCAGCCAGTGGTGGGCACCCCGCTTGTACTCATCCGGGGTAAATTTCAGCAACTTCTTTTCGACCTCCGCCACGTTTTTTCCGGGCGCAATTCCGGTGCGGTTGCTAACCCTGAAGATATGCGTGTCCACAGCGATCGTCGGGTGCCCGAATGCGGTGTTCAGGATGACATTGGCAGTCTTCCGGCCTACGCCGGGGAGGGCTTCCAGATCCTTTCGGTTCTCCGGTACTTTGCCATCATGCAGTTCTATCAGCATTCGGCAGGTCTTGATGATATTTTTTGCCTTGGTATTAAACAGGCCGATGGTCTTTATGTATTTTTTTAGCCCGCGTTCACCCAGCTCTAGAATGGCTTCCGGAGTATTGGCTACCGCGTATAACTTGCTGGTGGCTTTATTTACGCCGATGTCGGTGGCCTGTGCCGAAAGAATGACCGCGACGAGCAGTTCAAAAGGGCTGGTATATTTGAGTTCGGTGTCCGCATCCGGGCGCTGTTCAGCCAGTCGCCGGAATATTTCTGCGCGTTTGCTTGCATTCACGAGGTCGCGATCCGTTCGCCCTCAGTGCGGTGGCGTGCTTGCTTCATAAAGCGTCGGCGTACGAGATTTTGCAGGGCAATCAGTGCCGCCAGGCCTAAAAAGGCACCCGGTGGCAGTAATGCCAGAAGAAAGCCGCTATTGCCAAGAAACTCACGCAGAGCGCCTAACAGAATCAGCACGCCCGCAAATCCCAGTCCGTGCGCAATGCCGTCGACGAGCGCCGCAGTGACGGATTGCCGTGATGCAAAGCTCTCAGCCCGCGCGAGAATTACGCAGTTGGTAACGATCAATGGCAGGAAAATGCCGAGGCTCAGCCAAAGGTCAAAAAACCAGGCCTGAAAAGCCAGTTCCGTCAGGGTGACGAGCGTGGCGATCACCAGCACAAATACCGGCAAACGGATATCCTGGCTGATGAAGGGTTTGAGTGCCGCAACCGTAATGTTGCTGAGGACCAGCACCAGCAAAGTGGCCGCCCCCAGCCCTACGCCGTTTATGAACGTGTTGCTCACTGCAAGTAATGGACAGATGCCCAGAAACTGGATCAGCCCCGGATTGTTATTCCACAGGCCGTCTGTAAGTATCTGTTTATACTTAATCATTGCAATTCAGCACCATGACGGGAAATTGTAGGGTAAGGGCGCACTAAGGGCCAGTTTTTGCTGGAATTTTAGCGCGGGACTGACTAATATTACGCCCCGTCTGGCCCGTCCGGGCAGAGCTGGTTATCGAAACTTTAGGAATGATTCATGTTGTCTATGTGCCGCACTTTTGCGACTAGCGCATTAAGCGTTATGACGGTTATTGGATTGCTGGGGGCGAACATCGCACTGGCAGTGGACGGTGATATTGAGCGGGGTCGGGTGTTGTCTGACACTTGCGAAGGCTGTCATGCGGTTGATAGTTATAACAATGTGTATCCGACCTATCACGTGCCGCGGATCGGTGGTCAGTCGCCAGAGTACCTTGTCGCGGCATTGAGGTTGTATCGTGATGGCGACCGCTCGCATGCCACTATGACGGCGCAGGCATCCGCCTACAGTGACCAGGATATTCTTGATATAGCTGCATACATATCCAGCGTCGTTCCGCCGTTAACAGCGGTTGAGTCTATAGGCAATGCACCGGAAGCTGCTGCTGTTTGCGCTGCCTGTCACGGTGCCAATGGCATTGGCGAGATAGTTTCATATCCGATCCTCGCCGGACAGCATGAGGACTATCTGCAGCAGGCGTTGGCTCAATACAAGAGCGGCGCGCGCAAGGGTGCCAATGCAATGGTTATGCAGGCGCAGCTTATGATGGTGTCTGAAGAAGACCTGAAGGCGATAGCAGCCTACTATGCGGGGCACGAAGGCCTGCAGAGCTTACCAATAAACTAAGGGTGTCCTGGCACGGCCTTGCCGCGCCAATATCGCTCTATTCTTGACGGGGCAGGCTAAGGCAGCCCAATCTGAATTGACATTCGAACCAGATCGGCCAGCGAGCGTGCCTGCATTTTCTCCATGACTCTGGCGCGATGAATCTCAACCGTGCGTTGGCTTACGTCGCGATCCATGGCGATGACTTTGTTCGCCTGACCTTTAACCACGCATGCCATGACTTCTTTTTCCCGCGGCGTCAGGGTTTCATAACGTTGCGTAACTTCTTGCTGGAATTCGGTTTTCTCGCGCTGCTCCTGATTATCCGATAACGCCCGGGAAACCCGATCCATCAAATCCTGATCCCGGAAAGGCTTCTGCAGGAAGTCGAACGCGCCTAATTGCATAGCTTCGACCGCCATGGGTACATCGCCGTGACCGGTAATAAATATGATCGGTAGCGTGCTGCCGCGTTCCTGCAATTGTTTTTGCACTTCCAGACCACTCATGCCGGGCATGCGTATATCCAGCAGAATGCACCCTTCAACTGAGTCGTCGAACTGATCCAGAAAGGCGTCGCCTGAAACATGAGCAACCGCATCTATTCCTACTGTCCTGAAGAGGAGCTGCAAGGATTTTCTGACCGCATCGTCATCATCAACGATATGTACTTTGCCTTTATGTGTACCCATTTACGCTTTGACCTTTGTGGGTAAAGTAAAGAAAAACGTCATTCCCGCCTCGGGGTTACGAGGATTGTTATAACGAAACCTGAGTTCACCACCGTGATTTCTTACTATGGTACGGCAAATCGCCAGCCCCATCCCCATGCCGGACGATTTGGTGGTGAAAAATGCATTGAATACACTTTCGGCATCCTCAGGTTTTACGCCTGCACCATGGTCCCGAACCTCAAACCGGATTTCGTAAGGCGCGGTGCGCTTTGCGCATATCGATATTTCACGCTGATCCGGGGGCGTATTTCGCATGGCGTCGACGGCGTTGCGCATCAGATTCAGCATGACCTGCTGTATCTGCACGGGGTCAACGTCAACCTCCGGAAGATCCAACGGTATGTCTGTACTGAGCCGGATGTTATTGGCTTTGCTGTCCATTCTTGCCAGCGATGCTATCTGACTAAATATGGTTGCGACAGTAGTGGTGCTTTTTTCTGCATCACCGTGCGTAAAAGCTCGTGTGCGCCTTATCACCTCGCCGGCTCTATGGGCCTGATCCTGAATATCGGTTAGCGCTTCGAGGACGGCAGGGAGATTGTCATCAGGATTGGCCTCGAGCAGCCGCTGTGACGCGGCCGCAAAGTTAGCGATAGCGGTCAGGGGCTGATTGAGTTCATGCGCCATTGCGGCAGCCATTTCGCCCATGGTGCTCAAGCGACTGACGTTCACCATTTCTTCGCGTTGCTTGAGCGACGCCTCTTCGGCCTGACGTTGTTCAGTCAGGTCGCGAATCAGCCCCACGTATTGCACCGTGTCGCCCATCTGAACTTCACCAACCGCTATGTGTATCGGGAAAGTCGATCCGTCTTTGCGTGCACCCACGACTTCGCGTCCGACCCCGATTATTCGTTTCCGGCGGGTTTGCTCGTACCGGTCAAGATAGTCGCCGTGGCGCGCTTTGTCTGCGCCGCTCATGAGCATGCTGATATTGGATCCGAGCAATTCGGGTCGGCTGAAGCCGAACATGCCGATGGCCGACTTGTTGACTTGCTTAATATTGCCCCGATGGTCGATCACGATCATGGCCTCAACCATGGCATCGAGTACCGAGTCGAGTTTCACCGCTGCTGAGGGATTGGAGTCGGGGCTGGTCATAAGCGTGTATTTATAACGCAAAAACCCCGCAGCTGGCGGGGTTTTTGGTTTGATTTCCGGTTTGAGATGCCAGATTTTAGAGCCAATAAACAAAGATAAACAGGAATAACCACACAACGTCCACAAAGTGCCAGTACCAGGCGACGGCTTCAAAAGCGAAATGGTGGTCTTCCTTGAAGTGACCGCGCAGGCAGCGCAGCCACACCACCAGTAGCATGATTGCTCCCAGCGTAACGTGCAGGCCGTGAAAGCCGGTCAGCATATAAAACGTTGTCCCGTAAATGCCGGTGCTCAGTTTCAGATTCAGCTCACTGTAGGCGTGAAAGTATTCATAAGCCTGAAAGCCCATGAATATGAAACCCAGGATAAAGGTCAACGCCAGAAAGATATTCAGGGTCTTGCGATGGCCCGCCTGAATGGCGTGATGTGCAATCGTTAGCGTTACGCCGCTGGTCAGCAGCAGGGCCGTGTTAAGCGCGGGTATGCCCCACGCGCCCATGGTCTCATAGGCGCCGCCGATGGCAGCCGGGCCGTTTGAAGGCCAGATTGCCGTGAAATCCTTCCAGAGGAGCGCATTGGTGAAGAAGTTATTACTGTCCCCACCCAGCCAAGGGATTGAAATGCCGCGCGCATAGAACAGCGCACCAAAAAAACAGCCAAAAAACATCACTTCAGAAAAAATGAACCAGCCCATTCCCATGCGGAATGATCTGTCTACGTCATTGTTGTATATGCCGCTCTCGCTTTCGCGAATCACTGTGCCGAACCAGCCAAACAGCATGACGAACAGAACCGCGAAGCCGAGCGCAAAGATCACCGGCCCGATGTCTGCACCGTTCAGCCAGATGGATGCACCAACCATGATGGTGAACAGGCCTATCGTGCCGACAAATGGCCAGTGGCTGCCGTGTGGGATGTAGTAGCTGTCTTGTGATGCGTGCGCCATGATAATTGTCCGTAAGTAGGTTGGTGCTAATAAACACTGTTCGGGGTGGTTGAACTGCTCGCCACTGCCTTTGGTTTTTCAAACAGCGTGTAGGCAAGCGTTATGGTATCGATATGCGCGGGCAGGTCGGGATCAATATAGAAGCGAACCGGCAGCAGCCGTTCTTCGCCCAGCGCAAAATCTTGCTGACTAAAGCAAAAACACTCTATTTTCTTAAAATAACGGGCGGCTTCCGCGGGCCTGACATCCGGTGTTGCCACACCGCTGATCGCATTCGGAGCCAGATTGCGTGCAAAGTAATCCACATTCTGAATCGTGCCGGTTTGCACATCGACGCTGTCCTCTACCGGGCCAAACTCCCAAGGGGCGCTGTTTCCGGTACTTCCCAGCAACTCCAGAGTGATGTGCCGGGATTGCGGACGTTCAACAATAGTGTCGGCTGCGCTGGCTTCTATGGGCGCGCGTATACCCGTTACTTCGCAAAACACGTCATACAGCGGCACCAGGGCGAAACCAAAGCCGAACATGCAGACGGCTGCAATGCCGAGTCGCAGGGCGAGATTGCGAGTGCTGATGTGTGCGTGCCTGGTCATGGATTACCGGCAGCCTATCTGCTCAGCGCGGTTGTAACAATGAATGCCACGTAGAACGACAACGCCACCAAAAACAGCAGTCCAGCCATGCGGCGGGCCTTGTTCTTATCGCTCATGTTCTTGTCGCTCATGCGAGTGTCCTGGCTCAAGTTGTTGCTCCGTTGGGCTAAGCGAGCCCTTCTAGTCTATGTGCGGCGGTTCGTTAAAGCTGTGATAGGGGGCCGGGGAGGGCAGTGTCCACTCCAGACCCTTGGCACCGTCCCAGACCTGATCGGTTGCCTTCTGCTTGCCCTTGACGCTGCTCCAGATCGCGGCAACGAACAGCAGCTGGCTGAATCCAAACAGGAAGGCGCCGACACTCGAGATGGCATTGAAATCGGCAAACTGGGTTGGGTAGTCCGGTATACGACGCGGCATGCCCGCCAGCCCTACAAAGTGCTGCGGGAAAAACAGCACGTTGACGAAAATCGCCGAGCACCAGAAATGCAGCTTGCCGATTTTCTCGTTGTACATATAGCCGGTCCATTTGGGCAGCCAGTAATAAGCAGCAGCCATCAGTGTAAACACTGCCCCCGGGACCAGCACGTAGTGGAAGTGGGCCACAACAAAGTACGTATCATGGTACTGGTAGTCAGCCGGAGCGATAGCCAGCATCAGTCCGGAGAATCCGCCGATTGTAAACAGCAGCACAAAGGCAATCGAAAACAGCATGGGCGTTTCGAACGTGAGTTCGCCTTTCCACATGGTGGAAAGCCAGTTGAAAATTTTCACCGCCGTGGGGATGGCAATCAGCATGGTGGCAAGCATGAAAAACAGCTGCCCGGCGATTGGCATGCCGGTGGTGAACATATGATGTGCCCACACGATGAATGACAGAAACGCGATAGAAGCCGTCGCGTAAACCATGGACGAGTAACCGAACAGTGGTTTGCGTGAGAAGGTCGGGATGATCTGCGATACCACGCCAAATGCGGGCAGGATCATGATGTAGACCTCGGGATGGCCGAAGAACCAGAACACGTGCTGGAACAGCACCGGATCGCCGCCACCGGCAGCATTAAAGAAGCTTGTGCCAAAGTAACGATCGGTCAGCAGCATGGTGACTGCACCCGCCAGTACCGGCATCACTGCAATCAGCAGATACGCGGTAATCAGCCACGTCCAGACGAACATCGGCATCTTCATCAATGTCATGCCGGGGGCACGCATATTCATGATAGTCACAATGACATTAATGGAGCCCATGATCGATGAGGCGCCCATGATGTGAATTGCAAACACCATGAATGGGAAGGCATCGCCGGTTTGTAATACCAATGGCGGGTACAAAGTCCAGCCACCGGCCGGCGCCCCGCCCGGCATAAACAAAGTCGAAACCAGAATGGTGAAACGCCGCAACCAGCAACCAGAAGCTCCAGTTGTTCATGCGCGGCAATGCCATATCAGGTGCTCCCACCATCATCGGGATCAGCCAGTTCGCCAGACCCACGAAGGCCGGCATCACTGCGCCAAACACCATTACCAGGGCGTGCACGGTGGTCATGCTGTTGAAGAATTGTGGTTCAACAAATTGCAGACCGGGCTGAAACAGTTCTGCGCGAATGATCAGCGCCATGGCGCCGCCGATAAAGAACATGGTCAGGCTGAATATCAGGTACAGCGTACCGATGTCTTTGTGGTTGGTGGTAAAAACCCAGCGATCCAGAAATCTGGTCGGTGGCGCATCGTGATGATCGCCATGATGGTCGTGCGCGGCAGTTTGGTCAGTCATGATTGTTTGTTCCGGCTGATCTTAAAGCGCGGCCAGCTGGTGGGCTGGCTCGTCTGCTTGAAAAAGGTTAACGGCAATAAGTTCCTGTTTTGTCTGATCCCAGGCGAGGCCGCCTTCAAGCCATTGCCGATATTCTTCGTCGGTAACGACCGCTACAACAATAGGCATAAAGCCGTGGCCACGACCGCAGAGCTCTGTGCACTGGCCGCGATAAATGCCCGTTTCCTTAGCTTCGAACCATGCCTCATTAATAAAGCCCGGATTGGCGTCTTTTTTGACGTACAGCTCAGGCACCCACCATGAGTGAATGACATCGTTGGCGGTCAGCAATATGCGTATTTTCTTGTTAACCGGAACCACCATGGGCTTATCAACATTGCGCAAATAGTTTTTCACGGTTGCCGGGTCGATGCCGGAATTCTTCTGGGCCGCAGCACTGCTGGCCGCATCAATGGAGCTGTAAAAGAACATGTCCTCGTCGAGGTAGTCGTAGCTCCACTTCCATTGGTAACCCGTAATTTTGATGCTTATATCCGCGCCACTGGTATCTTCAATTTTCAGGATAGTGCGGGCGGAGGGTATCGCCATGGCGATCAGGATCAACGTCGGAATGATTGTCCAAATAATTTCGGCGCGCGTGCTGTGCGAGAAGCTTGCCGCTTTCGCTCCTTTGGAACGACGGCACGTAAGGAAGGTATAAAAAGCGAACCCGAAAACACCGACACAGATAACTGTGCAGACGATAAGAATGAGGTGATGCAGCCCCATAATTTCATCCGCCAGGGTTGACTTACCTATTGGCATATCAAGTTCCCATGCGGCGTACGCCTCGGGTGCCACAGCAAAGGCAGCCAGCGAAATACAGATCGCCGCTATCAATGGCGTACACAATCTATTGAACATGCGTTCCAACCTCTTTGAGTCAAATTCCGGGCGCTAAAACAGGCCTATACCAGCAAGGCTCCGCCCCGACCAGAGCTGATTGCACTGATCTGATTGGCAGTAAAAATATGTTTATCCCGTAGTGTTTGCGAACCGTTCGCCGGGCGCGATATTACTGTATGGCCGGAGGTCTTACAAGCCAGCGGTCACCGGTGAATTTTTGGCTAAAACCCCATACAAAACATAATGCTATAAAGTGTGCCGTGGGCGGTTTTTGGCGCCCGATAGTGCCAAGCGGCAAAGGCGCTTCGTAAGGCACGCATTTTAGGGAGTAGGATGGGCGAAGTCGGGCTGCGGAGGCAGGCATGGCGGTTGTAGAAGTGCGGCGTCGGGTGAAGGCCAACAAAGGCATGGTGTGGAGCATCGTGTCCGATCTTGCCGGTGAGGCGGGTTTGCCGCCCGCGGCGCAACGCGCCGAAGTGCTGGGTGGCAGTGAGTTAGGGCTGCGGCGGCGTTTGTACGGTCGGGATGGCCGTATTTGGACCGAAGAGTGCGTGGGCTGGGAGGCTGGGCGGCTTTACAGCGTAGCGATTTCAGGTGATTTTCCGGTCGCAAGTTCGCAATTGCGCTATACCTGCAGTCTGGTTGAAGACGCGGGAACGATTCTTATTCGCGTTTACTTTGATTTTGTCCCGCGTCTCGGCTTTTTAGGCCGACTGTTTGAAAAGCTGGGCGGCCGCGGTGAACTGCAGGCCTACGCGACCGAGTTACTCAATAACTGGGTCAGAGTCATTCACGCCCGTGAGTGGGTTTATCGCGTTACGGCGCGGACCATTCTGGAAGAAAAAGGTGGCCATGTGCATGCTGTGACGCCGAGGACGCCTGTCCGGGATGTCGTTGCCATGCTTAAGGAGCATCGAATCGGTAGCGCGCTGGTGCTGGACGCCGCGGGAAGTATCGCGGGTGTGTTGTCGGAGCGCGATGTTGTCCGCGGTCTTGCGGAAAGCGGATCGGTGGTGCTGGATAGCCCGGCTGCGGAACTGATGACCACTAACGTCATTGTTGCCGACCCCGATGACAATATGATGAGCGTTATGGGTTGCATGAGTGAGCGCCGTATTCGCCATTTACCGGTTGTCGAGGACGGCCATGTTCTGGGGCTGATCAGCATTGGTGACGTGATTAAGGCCCGCATATCTGAACTGGAAGGACAGTCCGAGACGTTGCTTGACTATATTGAGGCGCGTCGATGGCATGAGTTGTATAAGGAAGTCGGTCCGGCTGCCTATGCCGAGAATTGAAAACCGGGAGACGAGATGATGAATATTAATCCAGGGAAAGTCGTTGTTTGGATAGCCGGGAGCCTGGTGGCGGTGATTTTGTCGGGTTGCGATTCAGTTGAAACCCCGTCATCCGGGAATGACGGGCGTAAGCGCCTTAACGCCACCACCAGTTATGCCGAGTTTGGCGAGTACGTGGTGCATGTCAATGCAATGAATAGCGACGGGCTGACGCCTGAAATTGCCAGCAGCTACGGGATAACCCGCAGCGAAGACGTCGGATTGATTAATCTGGTGGTGCTGAAAAAGTCAGATGAACCGGGAATGGATCAACCGGTAAAAGCAGATGTTTCACTGTCGGCAGCCAACCTGACAGGTCAAAGCAAGAGTGTTGACCTGCGGGAAATCCAGGACGGCATGAGCATTTACCAGATTGGTGTCGTTACCGTGGAGAATCGGGAAACCGTTAACTTTGATTTCGACATTCGGCCGATGGGCAGTGACCGCATGCTGCTGGTGCGTTTTAGTCACGAGTTTTACACGCGCTAGCCGGGCGGCAATGCGATCAGCCGGTCGCGGTTAGCAACAAAGTATTCCAGCGACCGCCCAACTGCCCGGGTAACGGCTCGGCTGGTGATGGTGGCGCCGCTGATGTGATCGAAGTCGCCGCCATCTCGCGTGAGGCGCCAGGTGCGGGTTGGCGCAGAGCTTGGCTGCTGAAACTGCAATATCCAGTCTGATTTTTGCGCTTCAATTTTGTCTCCGAGGCCCGGCGTTTCCCGGTGACTGGTGGCGCGCACTCCCAGCACACGACCGTCCCTCGATATTCCCACCAGCAAACCGATCGGGCCCACGTAACCGTCATTCGCAACAACGCTCATCACGATGGCGAAAAACGTCCCGTCGCGATAAACGGGGTAAGCCGGCAGCGGGTCGATACTGCCAAGCAGTTCTTCATCGTGAAGCAAGATCACCTGCAGGCCGGGAGTCTGATCGTATTCGCCGGCAGGCAACACTTCGCTTAGCATCCGGGCCGCATACACAGCATTGTTAAATTCTCGTTGCTCGCGCGTGGATTGCTCCGCCAGCACAACGATCAGTGTGGCCAGTACCGCGGCCAATACGAGGTATACGACGCTGCGGATCATATACGCGGCCCCTTTTTGTGGCCGTAGATGCGCGGCACCGTCACGCGGTCTATGAGCGGGACGGCCATGTTCATAATGAGCACGGCGAAGCCTATGCCGTCCGGGTAGGCACCCCACTTGCGCATGGCAAAGCACAGAACCGCGACGCCCATTCCGAACACGATTTTGCCGCTGTTGCTGGCGGCACCGGAAACCGGATCCGTCGCGACAAAAAAGGCTGCCAGCATGGTGCCGCCGCTGAGCAAGCCGAGGATCGGCGAAGGGTGGGTCGCAGGGGAGAAGGCGTAAAACACAAAATACAACGCAGCCAGTGTGGCGAGCATCGCCCCCGGAACGTGCCAGCTGATTACTTGCTTGCGCATTAGCCAGATGCCACCGGCCAGCGCGCTCAGATTGATCCATTCCCAGCCGCGGCCCGCCAGCATTCCGAAGTCAGCCTGGGCGGTGATTTCCGCCATGGTGCGCATCTGCCCGAGTTGCATTTTAATGCTGTCCAGCGGTGTTGCACCGGATACTGCGTCGATGGCCGGCGTCAATCCCTGCATCAATCCCGGCGTCAGCCCCGGCCAGACCGCAGCCTGCTCAGGAAAGGCGACCAAGACCGTGACGTAGCCGACCATGGCCGGGTTAAATGGGTTTTGTCCCAGTCCTCCGTAAACGTGTTTGGCCAGTCCGATCGCGAACAGGGCCGCTATCAGCAAGGTCCACCATGACATCCCGGGCGGCAATGCCAGGGCGAGCAAAAGAGCGGTAACCAATGCGCTGCCATCGGTCAGTGCCTGCCTGACGTTGCGACCTCGCATCCGGACCAGAGCGGCTTCCGTGACCAGGCAAAACGCCACCAGTAATGCCACGTTAAGCAACACGCCGAGACCGAAATAAAAAGTTGCGCACAGCGTGACGGGTAACAGCGCAAGCACCACCCGTCGCATTACTAATGGAACGTTATTCTCACCCAGCCAAAACGGTGCAGTCCCGGTATTCATGATGGGTCATCGCTTTCATCTGCGCCGGTTCGCTCTATTAACGCCTCCAGTGCCGACCGGGCACCTGCCGCAGTGGTCACGTTATGGGTTTGCTGCTCCAAGGCGCGCTCGAGCTCGAGTGCTTCGCGTTGTTTGCGCGCATCACGCGCAGTTATGCGCGCGCTGGCCTTACTGGCACGACGTTTTTCCAACGCAATCTGCCATCGCTGCTGTTTGGCATGCGTAAATTGCCGCGTCAGTGGAATCCGGCTTGGGCAAACGTAGTCGCAGCAGCCGCATTCGATGCAGTCGGACAGACCGAGCTGCTCTAAACGATCGAAATCGCTGGTTGCTTGCGCCTGCAAAAGCAACTGTGGCATCAGGTTGGCCGGGCAAACCGCGGCGCAGTCACCACAGCGTATGCAGGCGACCGCATCGTCTTTTTGCGTCAGCTCCTGATTACCAGGGGCGTAGATGCAGTTGGTGGCTTTGGTCACGGGTAACTGGTCGCTGGCAAGTTCTACACCCATCATCGGCCCGCCCATCACCAGTTTGCCAACGCTTTGCTGCGAATAGCCGCCGGCCGCGTTAATCAGTGATTCAATTGAGGTGCCAATGCGCGCAACGAAGTTTGCCGGTGTTGCCACACCGTCGCCAGTGACCGTCACGATGCGACTCAGCATGGGTTCGCCCTTTGTAAGCAGCGTTGCGATTGCTGCCGCAGTGGCGACATTCTGGCAGATCGCGCCACTGTCCCAGGGAAGGCCCCCGGACGGTATTTCCCGACCCGTTACCAGCTGAATGAGCTGAGCTTCACCGCCAATCGGGTAGACGGGCGGCACCAGCGCAATTTGAAAGCGATCATCCGCGAGTTGCGTGAGCGCGCTCGTGACACGGCTTATTGCCAAACTCATGTCCTGCTTTATCGCGATGATGCAGCTGTCCGCTTCAAGTATGCGCAGCATGATTTGAGCGCCTAGCAGCATCGCCTCCGTGTTGTGACACATGAGCGCATCGTCGCAGCGAATCACCGGTTCGCATTCGGCCCCGTTCAGGATTAACGTTGCGACGCCGCTGCCCCGGTTGAGTTTGATACCGGCAGGAAAAGTTGCACCACCAAGCCCGACGATGCCGCCATCGAACACGGCTTTGCGCAGCGCCGCAGTGGATAACCTGAGCGGCTGCCGGTGGGGTGCAAAGCCGGGCCAGCGCTCATCCAGACCGTCGGACTGAATATCCACCACCAACCCGCTGCGACGCCCCGGCACCAAAGCAGTGCCGACCCGAGTGACGTGACCCGAAAGTGAAGCATGGACGTGCGCGCCGAGACGGTTCGCATCCATACACCCTACCGGCTGACCGGCGAGTACGCGGTCGCCTTCTTTTACCAGTGGCCGAGCCTCGGCACCGATGTGCTGCTGCAGTGGAATTCTGACCCGGTCGGGCAGCCGCGCGGTCTGCAGTATCAGGTCCGGGTGCCGTTGCGCATCGTGGCCAAATCGGATGCCCCAGTCAGGCGCTGCGATCGTTATGACGGGAACGCTCATGTTGTCACGCTGCGCGCGCTGCCGTGTTCAACGCAACCATGTCGATGCAATTCACCGGACAGGGCGTTATACACAGTTCGCAACCGGTGCACTCGCTGCGAATCACGGTATGCGTATAGCGATGTGCGCCGATGATGGCGTCCACCGGACATGCATCAATGCACAGTGTGCAGCCGATGCAGGCCGATTCATCAATCACTGCCGTTCGACCCGGTTGATATGTGCCGTATGCCGGGTTCACTGCGGCAGCGCTTTTGCCGAGCAGTTTCGCGATTGCAGTCACCGTGGCGTCACCGCCGGGCGGGCACTGGTTGATATCCGCTTCGCCCGACAATATGGCCTCTGCATAAGGTCGACAACCGGGATAACCGCACTGTGCGCACTGAGTTTGCGGCAACAGCGCATTAAGTTTTTCCAGGGGCGTGTCCGGATTTTGCGACAAGCGACGACCGGTCGCCGCCAGACCCAGCCCGATAGCCAATGCAATCCCAGCCATGATTAATGCGGCTGCGACCAATTTAACCTCGCACCATACCGGCAAAGCCCATGAAAGCCATTGCCATGAAGGCTGCCGTGACCAACGAGACGGCCGGGCCGCGAAAATTCTCGGGCACGTCGGATGCTTCGGTTCGTTCCCTCAGTCCGGCAAACAGCGCGATCACCAGGCTAAAACCGAGACCACCGCCTAAACCATAGGCAAGTGCTTCCGTCAGGCTGTTGCTTTGTTGCACATTGAGCAGCGCAATACCCAATACCGCACAGTTGGTGGTGATCAGCGGTAAGAAAATGCCCAGTATCTGATGCAGCAGCGGGCTGCTGCGGCGGATGATCAGTTCCGCGAGCTGCACAGATCCGGCAATGATCAGAATAAAGGCAAGCAAACGCAGATATTCTGTGCCGGTGGGCACGAGCAGGTACGTGTTTACCAGGTAGCTCAGGCCGGATGCCAGCGTCAGTACAAAAGTGGTTGCCAGCGCCATGCCGGTTGCAGTTTCAAGGCGGCTGCTGGCACCCAGGAACGGGCACAACCCCAGGAACTTGGTAAGCACAAAATTATTGACGAGAACAGTGGCCAGAATGATCAGTATCAGATCGGTCATGTGCGTTTCTCGCGAACAATTTCCTGCTAACTGCCTTCCAGTGATTGGGCAATCATATTGTCGACCTGTTTCGGATCTATACGCTGCAGTAGCGGTGCAAATTTACCGATGCGACAACCCAGCAACGGCGTACGCCGGTCATCCCAGTGGCGTGTCTCAACCTGTAAGAATTCAGCTACCTTGGCCGCCATTTCCGGCAGCACCGGTGTCAGGTAAGTCATCAGTACCCGGAACAGGTTCAGCCCTTGCGTACACGTGGCCTGTACCTCGGCGGGTTTACCTTCCTTGGCCAATACCCAGGGTTTGCGCTCGTCTATATACTGGTTGGCCAGATCTGCCAGCGCCATGATTTCTCTCACTGCGTGCGAGTAGTTTCTGTCGTTATAGCGCTTGGCGATTACATCGCCCGCCGCAACAAATTCATCATACAACTCCGGGCGCTCGAGCGTGTCGGCGAGTTGCCCCCCGAAGCCTTTGTCTATGAACCCCGCACACCGACTGGCGATATTGACCAGCTTGCCAACCAGGTCTGAATTGACGCGTGCGACGAAGTCTTCCAGATTCAGGTCGATGTCTTCGATGCCCGCACTGAGTTTTACCGCGTAGTAGTAACGCAGGCACTCAGCGTCCAGATTGTTCAGATAACAGCGCGCAGACACGAAAGTGCCGCGGGACTTGGACATCTTCTGTCCGTTAACCGTCAGGAAGCCATGGGCAAATACCTGCGTGGGCTTGCGATAGCCCGCGCCTTCCAGCACGGCCGGCCAGAACAGCGTGTGAAAATACACGATGTCCTTACCGATAAAGTGATAGAGCTCTGCTTCAGAGTCAACTCCGAAATAGTCTTCAAATACCAGATCGTCACGCCGTTGACACAGATTCTTGAAGCTCGCCAGGTAACCCACCGGAGCGTCCAGCCAGACATAAAAATATTTGTTGTCTGTGCCCGGAATGCGGAAACCGAAGTAGGGCGCATCGCGCGATATGTCCCAGTCTTGCAGCCCGGCGTCGAACCATTCCTGCAGTTTGCGACCCACCGAGTCATCCACCGCGTCGCCCTGGATCCAGTTCCTCAACATGGGCTCAAACTTGCCGAGGCGGAAAAACAGGTGCTCGGACTCGCGCATAACCGGTGCCGTATCGCTGAGGATGGAACGGGGGTCCACGAGCTCGCTGGTTGAATAAGTGGCGCCGCAAGCCTCACAATTATCGCCGTACTGGTCGCGGGCCCCGCACTTCGGGCAGGTGCCTTTCAGAAATCGGTCGGGTAAAAACATGCCGGCCGATTCATCGTAAGCCTGTTCAATCGTGCGGCGCTCAATCAGGTTCTTGCTATCGAGTTTTGCGAAGATGTCTTCTACCAGCTCGCGGTTTTCTTCGGAATGTGTCGAGTGATAGTTGTCGAAGGCTATATGGAAATCGGCAAAATCCTTTTGATGTTCATGGCGGAAGTTTTCAACCAGAGTTTCCGGGTCGATATTTTCCTGCCGCGCACGCAACATGATGGGCGTGCCATGGGCATCGCTGGCACATATATACAGGCAGTTCTGACCGGTTAGTTTCTGAAACCGCACCCAGATGTCGGTTTGCAGGTATTCCACTAAATGGCCAATGTGTATCGGGCCATTGGCGTAGGGCAGGGCGCTGGTGACCAGAAGTTTGCGGGGGCTATGCGACATGGGTCGCAAGTTTACAGTAACTCCCGGGGGAACCTAAGTCTTAAAGACGCTAAATTGCGATATCCCGATGCTGGCGGAATTTTTCTTTGTCGTTGGCATAGTCATAGGCCGTGCGACCCGTTATAACGCCGCGGTCAAACATGTCGCTGAGGGCCCTGTCCATGGTGCACATGCCCGTCTTGCGGCCCGACTGCATAGCGGTTTCAAGTTGATCGAGTTTGCCTTGCCGGATGAGGTTTGCAGTTGCCGGCGTATTCATGAGGATTTCAAGCGCTGCAGCCAGTCCATCACCTTCCTTGCGCGGCACCAGCTGCTGCGAGACCACTCCTTTGAGCGAGGTGGAAAGCATGGTGCGCACGTGCGGTTGTTTGTCGGTGGGGAATACATTCACGATACGGTCAACCGTTTGCGCCGCGCCATTGGTGTGCAGGGTTCCCATCACCAGAATGCCCATCTCGGCAGCCGTTACGGCGATGCTGATCGTCTCGAGGTCGCGCATTTCGCCCACGAGAATGACATCGGGGTCTTCGCGCAGGGCTGAGTGCAGTGCGTCGGCAAAACTCTGGCAGTGATCGCCAACTTCGCGCTGGCTGATCAGGCACAAATTGCGTTCATGCACGAACTCGATCGGATCCTCAATGGTCAGAATATGACCTTTGAGATTGCTATTGATTTCGTTGATCATGGCCGCGAGGGTGGTTGATTTTCCCGACCCGGTTTTCCCGGTGACCAGAATGAGTCCTTGTGTTTGCCGGCACAGTGATTTCAGGGCCGGCGGCATGTTCAGATCCTGCAGCGACTTTGCGACGCGTGGTATTGCGCGAAATACTCCGCCCATGCCGCCAAGATGACGCATGATGTTGACGCGGAAACGCGCCACCCCTTCGAGGTTGTAGGCAAAGTCGGCCGACTCATGCCGGTTGAACTCTTCCAGCGCTTTAGGCGGCATTATTTCGCGTAACAGGTTTTCCGCGCGGCTTTGTGAGACGGGCTCCTTCTCGAAGATATCGAGGTCGCCGAATACACGCATACGCGGTGGCAGGCCGGCAATAACGTGCAAGTCCGAGCCCTTGCGTTCCACAAGCATCTGCAGATAGTTGTTTATCTCGGCCATGAATTAACTCGTTTCCTGTTGCAGGTCTATCCGCTGCAGAATGGTTGTGTCTGTCACGAATTTCTGAAAAATGGATTTGTCCGACGCGAAGCGGAAGGCGTCATCGGGATCCGCCTCTTTGGCCTGCACCGCCTCAAGTAAGGCCTGATCCATAAGCTGCATTCCGACATCGGCGCCGGTTTGCAGCTGGCTGGGCACCTGATGGGTCTGGTCACTTTGAATCAGGTTGGCAATCGCACGGGTCATGATCATGATTTCCAGACAGGCGCGACGCCCTTTTCCGTCCGGGGTCTTTATCAGGTTCTGGGTAAGCACCGCTTTCAGGCTTTGCGCAAGAAAAGCTTTGCTTTGCTCCCGCTGATCGCTTGGTAAAGCATCAATAATGCGGTCAATGGTTTTTACCGCGCCCGTGGTATGCAGTGTGCCGAAAACCAGGTGTCCTGTTTCGGCCGCTGTCATGGCCATGCTGATTGTTTCGGCATCACGCATTTCACCCACCAGAATAACGTCGGGGTCTTCACGCAAAGCCGAGCGGATGCCGTCTGAGAAGCTGGTTAGATGGGTGCCAAGTTCACGCTGAATAATCTGCGCTTTCTGGCTTTGGTGCACGAATTCAATCGGGTCTTCGAGGCTGATAATGTTCAGGTTTCTATGCCGATTAAGATAATCGATCATGGCTGCAAGCGTGGTCGATTTGCCCGTTCCGGTAGAGCCGGTCACCAGCACCATGCCCTGATGGTTGTCGCATACCTTGCGCACTGCCGCCGGCAAATTGAGACTCTCTAATGTCGGGACATCGGTGGGAATAAAGCGGAAAGTTGCGCCTACACCGGTTGCTTTGCGGTACAGGTTGACGCGATAGCGCGCATTGTCTTCAGACACATATGAGAAATCTACGTCTTCGCCGTTCGCGAAGCGCTGTTTCTGCAAGTCGGTCATAATCTCATCGACATAGCTTTCCATTTCCTGAGCGCCCAGATTACGGAATTTGATGGGCAGCAAGTCACCGTGCATGCGTAGCATCGGCGGCACGCCGACTGCCAGATGTATGTCCGAGCAGTTCTGTGTAAGTCCCAGCTTCAGGAATGCGTCTATGCGTGCCATGCGGCTATCCGGCCTCAATTGCGTTGGCGATGGCGCGACTCATGTCATCCATCGAATCAAACCGTTTCATTTTGTCGATTGCCATGGCCCGGTGTACGACTGCGGCCAGTTGTTTGCTGACCGCGGGATTAGCTTCGTCTACGCGGGCGCACTTGCCCTGCACGTGCTGATACATCACGGCCATGTGGTCACCTTTGGTATAGGGTGGGGTGCCGGTCAGCATTTCGTAGAAGATCACGCCAAGGCTGTAGATGTCGGCACGGTGATCAACCTTTTTGCCCAGGATTTGTTCCGGGGCCATGTATTTGGGCGAGCCGATGACATAGCCGGTCTTGGTCAGGTTGGTATCACCGCCGCCGGCCGCTGCCGCCACGCCAAAGTCCACGATCTTGAGCAGGCCTTCGTCATTGATCAGGAGGTTGGCGGGCTTGAGATCGCGGTGAATAATGCCCACCTGGTGTGCAACCGACATTCCGGTCGCAATATCGCGAGCCCAGCCGGCGGCTTTTTCCGGGGGTAATGGTTTGTGCCCGGCCACTTCCGCGCCCAGCGTATGCGACGGGAAGAATTCCATCGAAATAGCATAGCTGCCTGACAAATTCAGGAAGTCATAAATCCGGATCACATTTTTGTGCGTGATCTTGCGGGAGAAACGCAGCTCATGCACAAAGCGCTGGAGCATTTCCTCGTCGCCGGCGACATTCGGGTTGAGGAACTTCAGGATCAGCCGTTCGTCCACGACGGTATCTTCGACGAGCAGCACGGTGCCAAATGCACCCTTGCCGATCTTTTCCACATACTTGTAGCGGTTTTCGATGACGTCGCCCGGAATCAGTGTGCTGATGTCGAGTTGCTGAGCAGCCTGAGCCGGTGCCATGCTGGCAGCGATTTTCTTCATCTCTGAATCGTCGATCAGCATCGTGTGGGCCGGCTCTGCCATTGCCTGAGCTTTTTTGTCGCCGATAATCTGCGAGTCGGAGTAGCGGGCTGCGATTTTCTCAATGGCGTCGCGTGCTGCATTTGCCACTGCCGCGTTACTGACGGTCTGCAGCGGCTCGATGGTGGCTCTTACCGTCTCGGCGTTGGCATTATTTGTCAGCGAGGCCAGAGCCTGCAAAGTGGCGACTATGATGTCGGGCTCCGGTCGTTGCAGCATGCTCATTATTTCGCTGATCATGCTGGCATCGCCGAGCTTCGCGAGTGCGCGCAATACGCTGGGCACCGCTTTGGGGTTCCCGCCAAGCATTTCCTTGAGGCGGGGCAGGGCTTCCTTGCTACCGATTTCAGCCAATGCATCGACCGCGCGTTCGCTGACCCACCAGTCGTTGTCGCGTGTGGCTGTTATTAGCTGTTTGACCGCGCGTTCGTCCTTGGTCTGATTCAGGATTTCGATAGCAGAGCGGCGGATGTTTTCGTCTTTGTCACTGATCAGTTCCATGACCGCGTTCAGCACTTTCTCGCCGCCGATGGTCGCAAGCGCATCGCAGGCTCGTGACCGGACCCACCAGTCGCCGTCGCCGATAGCGGTAAGCAGATACTTAATGCTTGATGGCTCCGCCAGTTCATTCAGTACTTCAACGGCAGCACGACGTGTGAATTCAGATTCATCCTGCAGGACTTCGACCAAATACTTGAACGTGTCGGGGTGGCGCAGACGAACGACCAGGTCAACGGCCTTGCCCTGCACGTCCAGATCGGGATCCATGAGCAAGCGGCAGATGCGGGCAATGTCGTGACCGCTCTTGAACTGCGACAGTGCATCGAGCGCTGCGCCGCGCACCTGACGGTTCGGATCCTCCAGCATTGCCTGGATGGTGGTCAGCACCTCGGGTGTCTGAAAGCCAGCGAGAATGCCGAGTATGTGTACGCGGGCAGCGTTGTCTTTGCCCCCGGTGCGCGAGATCAGGTCCGGAATGAGGTCTTGCGTGGCGCGCTCACCAATCATTTTGAATACCGCCGCTTTTTCACGCGGCTGTAATTGATAAGCGATTTGCAGCAATTTGCGAACGTTGAGTTGATCGAGATGCGCACGCATGATGTCGAGCACCGAGTGCGTGGAAATGTTCTCCATTTGCAATAGCTCGGGCAGTAAATTGATGTTGTAGTCTTTTGATGACGACAGCGCCCATGCGACACCGGCAACGCAACGCTCATTGGGGTGACAAAGGCCTTGTGCCACTGTCTTGAAATTTTGCTCGCTGACCTGTGCGGTCAGGGCATCAACGATGCCTACGGTCTGGTAACGATCAGCGCTGGCCAGGGCATCGATAAGAATGGGTATGGCAGCCTTGCCACTGTTCTTGAGGCTGTTCAGTGCTTTTTGTGCTGTTGGTGTATTGGCATCCGGTTCCGCAAGCAGTTGCGAAACGCACCGTTCAGCTTTCATTGCCGTCAAGAATTTCATCTTGTATTCAGACTGTCCTGATTTTCACCGTGTGATGCCGCGCGTCCGCCTGCGCTTGCACACCAAGCCCTATTTAAAGGGTATGCAATTACACGCTCACATAACGTGCGCCCGTTCCAGAATCCGGGCACGGGGCCGCGGATTGCTTGATGTACAATGTCGCGCTTTGGGGCCTCCGGATACTGTTAAATACGTCACGAAAATGGCTGGGACTTTACAAAATCAACTTGAAATCGCGCTGAATGAGGCGCAGTTCCCGTGGGCGCAGCAGGGCCTCGCTCAGAGCTTTGCTGAGGCGGGCGCCGTGGGCGAGTCAGGCCCGGATGGCCCACCGCAGGTGCCGCCTGGAGCTGGGTTACCCTGCGGCCGCTTCACAACAGCGCCTGCAGCAGAATTTGCAGCAGGCCTGGCAAAACGCGGGTGGCAGCGGTGCTGTGAAGCTGGTGGTCGAGTCGGTTGTGCGGCGGCATGCGGTGCAGGGCACCTTGTCCCCGCTTGATGGCATTAAGAACATCATTGCTGTTTCGTCTGCCAAGGGCGGGGTCGGCAAGTCAACTGTGGCCGTCAATATTGCGCTGGCACTGCAGCACGAGGGTGCCCGCGTGGGTATCCTGGACGCCGATATTTACGGTCCCAGCCAGCCGATCATGTTGGGCGTTGCCGGCCAGCAACCGGTTAGCAAGGACGGCAAGACTTTTGAGCCTATCGAAGCGCTGGGTCTGCAAATGATGTCCATTGGCTGCATAGTGGATACCGATCAGCCGATGGTGTGGCGCGGACCGATGGTGACCCAGGCGCTGAACCAGTTGCTGTTCCAGACCAATTGGCGTGATCTCGATTACCTGATCGTCGATATGCCGCCGGGCACGGGCGATATACAGTTAACTCTGGCCCAAAAAGTGCCGGTTAGTGGCGCCGTGATCGTTACAACGCCGCAGGACATTGCGTTGGCGGATGCGGTGCGCGGTATGCAGATGTTCGCCAAGGTGAAAATCCCTGTATTGGGTCTGGTTGAGAACATGAGCAGCTTTGTGTGTCCGGGTTGCGGCGAAGTGACCGCATTGTTCGGGCATGGCGGTGGTGTTGCCACCGCGGAACAGCACGGTATGGCGTTGCTCGGGCAGCTGCCACTGGATATTCGTATTCGCGAGGAAGCGGATCGTGGCCGACCCACCGTCGCTGCAGACCCGGACTCACCACAGGGGCTGGCCTTCAGGGATATTGCGCTGACCACGGTGGCACTGCTTGCGCAGCGGCCGCGCGACTATAAGGCCGCTTTCGGTGGTATCAAAGTAGAAAAAAGTGAAAGGTAAGCACGTATGACGATTAAATCCGATCGCTGGATTCGACGCATGGCGAAAGAGCACGGCATGATCGAACCGTTTGAACCGGGGCAGGTTCGCGACCACGGTGGTGAGCGTATTGTGTCGTTTGGCACTTCAAGCTATGGCTACGATGTGCGCTGCGCCGCCGACTTTAAAGTGTTTACCAATATTAATTCGGCGGTGGTAGACCCCAAGGCTTTCGACGAAAACAGTTTTGTTGATATCAGCAGGGACGTTTGCATTATCCCGCCGAATTCTTTTGCCCTTGCGCGCACGGTGGAATATTTTCGGATACCGCGCAACGTGCTGACAATCTGTCTGGGCAAGTCTACCTACGCGCGGTGCGGCATTATTGTGAACGTCACGCCGCTTGAGCCGGAGTGGGAGGGCCACGTGACGCTGGAGTTTTCAAACACCACACCGTTGCCGGCCCGTATATATGCCAATGAAGGCGTGGCGCAAATGCTGTTTTTTGAGTCGGACGAAGTGTGCGAAACATCGTACGCCGACCGCGCCGGGAAATATCAGGGCCAGACGGGCGTCACACTGCCCAAAGCCTGAGAACTGCCAGGTTAATCCGGATTAACTGTCCGACGGGTTGACTACGACGCTTTTGGCGACCGACGTGACGGCGGTTTTTCCGTCTTTCAGCTGTTCAATGCGCACGGGCAGGTAACCCGCATTGCGGGCATACCAGATCAGCGTGCTGCGGCTGGAGCCTTCACGATGACGCAGATAGCGAACCGTATCGAATGTTCCGGCCGGCGTTTCAATCGTCTCGTCACCTTGCGGTGTGAACGTGTATTCACGGATCGTGTTCTTTTCGGCGATCGATAATGTGCGGGGCGCACGCCCGTTACTCAGATCCATGATGACCACGATGTCGGCGCTGAGGCGGTCGTATATGTCCGGGCCCAGTTCCAGCGTCGCGGCATCACCTTCGTGGATACTGGCGGCGGTATTGGTGTACCAGTCGAAAGCTATTTCACCGGTGTCTTCGCCCGACTTTTTGCCCGAGTCCAGTTGATAGCGCAGCGGGACAATCCGGTTATCCGCATAGCCAAACTCAGCCTGCTCAAAAAGTTCATTGCCCATCAGCAGTTTGGTCAGGCCGCGCGCCTTGGTGACCGCCGAAACGCGGTAACTATTGGCTGCGGTCTGCTGCAGGGACAAAGTCACATCGCCGCCAAAGGCCATGAAGCGGACCTTGTAGTCGATGACGAAACCGGGAATAGCAGGGCTTGCCGCCGCGGTTGCCGAACGCTCAATCGGAATCGCCGGCGATACAGCCGCGTTGCCGTCGATGTCTCCCGGTGATCCCGCGCTGGCTGGCAACCCCACCGCACACGTGATGGCGAGCAGTAAGGCAAGATGCGACTTCAATTTGCCGTGACCTCGTCGATAACAACCGGCCCTGCCAGCGGCTTTTTGTCGAGCCAAAGCTGGTTGCCCCGCAGTTCCAGTCGGCCGTCCGCAATCCATCCGATGCCTTTGGGATAAATAATGTACTCACCTGCTTGGACACGCTCTCGCAGGCTGTGTTCCGTTTCATCGGCATGAATCTGCACGCGGTACTGGAGGAACGGGGGTCCGGCATCCAGTTCCGGGATAACAAAGTGCACCGTGGTGCCGTGGAACGCTTCGTTAGCCTCCAGCGCGCGGCGATAGGTGTGCAGGCCCGGGTAAGCAGGCAGCAACGAGGGGTGGACGTTGATCATGCGGCCCCTGAATCGGTTAACCGTCGCGGTGGCGATGATGCGCATATATCCCGCCAGCACAATCAGTTGCGGGTTCAGCTCGGTGAGACGCATATCCAGCGCTGCATCATAGGCGGCCCGATCGGGCCAGGCGGCGTAATCGATACAGTCCGTTGCGATGCCGGCGGCTGCCGCGCGCTGCAGGCCATAGGCGCTCGGGTTATCGCTGAGCACCGATACAAGGTCGATCGCAAGATCGCCCTTGGCGACGGCGTCGATGATGGCCTGCAAATTGGTGCCGCTGCCGGAAATCAGCACGGCTACCCGAAGTTTGTCCTGCCTTTTCACGCGCTGGTGTGAACCCGACCCGTGCCGACCGTGATTTCGCCGATCTCCGTGGCTGTCTCGCCAGCGTTTTGCAGCAGTTCTATGGCCGTTGCCGCCGCGTCTGCCGGAACAACCACCATCATGCCGATGCCGCAGTTAAAGGTGCGCAACATTTCCGGTTCGGCCACGTTGCCTTGTTGTTGCAGCCACCCGAATATCGCCGGCCGTTTCCAGGCCCCGGTGTTCACATGGGCATCAATGCCGGCGTGCAGCACCCTCACGAGATTTTCCGGGATGCCGCCGCCGGTGATGTGAGCGATGGCATTGACATTAATATTATCAATAAGTTGAAGTAATGACTTCACGTAAATTCGCGTAGGCGTAAGTAGCAAATTACCGAGCGTGCTGTCGCCCATTGGCATGCCGAGGTTGGCATTGCTGTCGGCAACGATTTTGCGGATCAGCGAATAGCCGTTGGAATGCGGGCCGGAGGAAGCGAGGCCAATAATCTTGTCGCCGGGCTGAATGCCACTGCCGTCGATAATCCGCGATTTTTCCACCACGCCGACTGCAAAACCTGCCAGATCGTAGTCGTCAGCCGCATACATGCCGGGCATTTCGGCAGTTTCACCGCCAATCAACGCAGCGCCGGCTTGCTGGCAACCCGCAGCGATGCCGCCGATGACTTCGGTTGCCGCGGCCTCGTCCAGTTTGCCGCAGCCAAAGTAATCCAGAAAAAACAGCGGTTCGGCGCCCAGCACCACGATATCGTTGACGCACATGGCGACCAGATCGATGCCGACGGTGTCGTGCCGCCCCATATCAATAGCCAGGCGCAGCTTGGTGCCGACGCCGTCAGTGCCGGAGACCAGTACCGGTTCCCGGTACTTGCCCTGCGGCAGTTCAAATAAACCGCCGAAACCACCAATACTGCCCAGCACGCCGTCACGCGCAGTGGCTTTAACCAGTGGTTTAATGCGCTCAACCAGGCGGTTTCCGGCGTCGATGTCGACCCCGGCGTCTTTATAGGTTGCTGCTTTATTTTCGGTCATGGTCGCTTCGGCCGGTTACGGTTTCGGGAGGGCAATGATGGAGAAGGCGCATGCATGCTGACTGCGCCGTATAATAAATGACCCGGTGAGCGCATACGAGTGTCAATGAACGTTTTATCAACTCTATTATCAACCCTGGTATCAGCTTGTACTTCCAGTCATCTATTGCGATTGGGACGCGCATGGTTACCCGGCAGTGCGCTGCTGCTTGGTCTGTTGGTTTTTGCAACGCCGGCTATGGCGGTGCGCATGGCCGAGTGTTTATTCCGCCGAAGTGGATTTGACATCCGGTAATCAGACGATGGAGCGGGCTTTTGACGAAGCGCTATCCCAGGTTCTGGTCAAGGTCACGGGTTTACCGAATCTGGCTACACCGGCTGCGCGCCGCAGCCTGGTGCCTGATGCGTCAAGCCTGGTGCAGCAATACAGTCGCCTGGCAGACAATCGCCTGCGTGTTGAGTTTGACGGTGCGGCGTTAAGCCGTGTCCTTGATAGCGCGCAACAGCCTGTATGGGGCGCGGAGCGGCCGCTGGTCGCGGTCTGGTATGCGGTGGACGCGGGCAACGGCAGCCGCCAAATACTGTCCGGCGATGCCGAGCCCGGTCGGCGTGGTGCAGCCACGGAGTCGGATAGCCTGCGCGAGCAGTTGATAACCGCTGCCGACGCCCGCGGCTTGCCCATAGTGTTACCGCTGGTGGATGCCGAAGATCTGGCCACCGTTTCGTTTTCGGATATCTGGGGGGATTTTCGCGAACCGGTGCTGGCAGCTTCTGAGCGCTACGGCGCGGAAGCTGCCCTGATCGGGCGTGCTCGCAGTGCGTCCACTGATGACCGGCGGGTGCGCTGGACGTTCTCAAGCGGCACCGAGCAGGTGGCTTGGGAAGGCGGCGTCGCCGATGGTCCCGCGCGTGCCGCGGAGTATCTGGCGCAGCGGTTAGCGACCTATGCCAATGCGTCGGGAGCGCTGCGGGTAGTGGTCGCCGACGTGCGCAGTCTGGATGCCTTCGGTGCGCTGAATGCGTATTTCCGTTCGCTCAGCATTTTGCAGAGTGCCGAGGTGGCAGGCGTGAATGACGATCGGGTTGAGTTCGAGTTGGTGGTTCGCGGCGATACGGTGCGCCTCAGCCGCACGCTGGAGAGCGACGGTCTGCTGGCCCGCATTGCCAATCAGGATCCGGCCAGCGGTGTGGTTGGCAGCGGGCGCAGGCCGGATCTGACCTTTAGGTGGGTAGGTCAGTAGTCGGGGTGTGGTAATGCGGCTGCGTATGTCCTATATCCCCAACGCAATCTGCGTACTGCGTATTTTGCTGGTGGTGCCCATCGTCATGCTGTTGCTCGACAGCCGGTATTTGCATGCGCTGGTGTTGATTGTGCTGGCTGGATTATCCGACGGTCTGGACGGTTTTCTCGCGCGACGTTTCCACTGGACGAGCCGGATTGGTGGATTGCTCGACCCGCTGGCCGATAAGTTGTTGTTCGTATCGGTATTCGCTTCACTTAGCTGGACCGGTTTGGTGCCCGTCTGGTTATTCGCCGTGGTGATCGGGCGCGATGTAATTATTGTCGCCGGTGCCACCGCTTATGAATTCCTGATTGGGCCAGTGGAGCCAAACCCGTCAAGAGTGGGCAAGCTGAATACGGTGATGGCGCTGCTGTATTTGTTTTTTGTGATGACAGCGCAGATATACGGCTGGCCTCCGGAAGTGAGCATATTGACCACCGGCGCCGCCGTATTCGTGGTCAGTCTGGTCAGCGGTCTGGATTACGTGTTGACGTGGAGCCGCATGGCCATGCGGCGGCGCGCAGCTGCCTGATTAGATAACGCGCAGATAAAGGCCAACGGTGGAACAGTTACCCCTTGAGATCAGGCTGGCAGACTTCGCGCGCTTCGAGAGCTATCACAGCGGGTCCAACCAGGCGGCAGTAGCGGCGCTGCGGCACGTCGCTGCCGAAACAGGTCAGCAGGTGCATTGGGTCTGGGGCCACGCCGGGTCAGGCCGGTCGCATTTGTTGCAGGCGATCGTGCATGCTGCGCACGGTCGCTGCGCGTATTTACCGCTCCGTGCGCCGAGTGAGCGAACGCCCGCGATGCTGGAAGGCATGGGCGAACTGGATTTGTTGTGCGTCGATGACATTGATGCCGTTGCCGGCGACAGTGCATGGGAGCGCGCGTTGTTCACGGTTTTTGAAGAGCTCAAGGCACGTCACGGGCGACTGGTCGTCAGCGCATCGAGCCCGCCCGCCAAAGCGCAGTTCAGGTTGCGCGATCTGGCATCACGCCTCGCATCGGGCCCCACCTGGCGACTCAAATCTCTGGACGACGAGGAACTGCTGGCGGCCTTGCAGTTACGCGCCAAATGGCGCGGACTGGAGTTGTCGCACGAGGCGGCGACGTTTTTATTGCGGCGCGCGACGCGCGAGGTTGCAGCACTGTTCGAATTGCTCGACGTTGCCGATCAGGCGGCGCTCGCCGCGCAGCGCAAGTTGACCGTGCCGTTTTTGAAGTCTGTTCTTGAATCGCAGGCCGATTAGCCCGCTGCGACTCGCCGTCCGGCATCCAGCGCGGCGAAAAATACCGTGACAGCAAGTACGGCAACAATCAGTCCCTGCAAAGGGTTGTCCAGGTTGGCGATGACATCCATGACGCCGACAACCGAGCACGGAATCATGCATAGCGCTGTAATGCCTGACCAGTTGCGGATTCGCTTATGCACCGCTAGCAGCAACAGCGTGGGTAGCGTAACGCCACCCAGAACCGAACCTGCCATACCCCATGAGGGCGCGGCAGAGTTCAGCCACCATGGAAACGCAATCAGCAGTGCCGCAAGCCCTGCATATACCACGCGCATGCTTACCGGTTGCGTGCGGGGGGTCTGTTGTGCGCCATTCTCGACAGTCTCTGCCATCACGAATTAGCGTGTGCCCTTAAGCTTGTGGGCCGTTTCAGCCACGCGTTTGCCCAGGGCGCGGGCAACACGACACTCCGCGTCACTGAGTTCGATGTCGGTCTGCTTACGGGCCAGATGGCTTGCGCCGTAGGGCGTCCCGCCGGTCGTGGTTTCCGTCAACGCCGACTCGGAATACGGCACGCCAACCAGCAGCATGCCGTGATGAAGCAGTGGTACAGCCATGGTGAGCAGTGTGCTTTCCTGTCCGCCATGCAGGCTGCTGGTGGAGGTAAACACTCCGGCTGGTTTGCCGGCCAGCGCACCTGACAGCCATTCCCCGGCGGTGCCATCGAGGAAGTACTTCAGTGCGGCCGCCATATTGCCAAAGCGCGTCGGGCTGCCGAGGATGAGTCCGTCGCATTCGGTCAGATCCGCAGCGCTCGCGTACGGAGGCCCGCTGTCCGGCACCGGTGCGCTGGTGGCTTCAGTTGCTGCGCTGACAGCAGGCACGGTGCGCAGTCGCGCCTGACAGCCGTCCACTGCGTTGACGCCGCGCGCGATTTGTTCGGCCAGCTTGCCGGTCGAGCCGTAACGCGAGTAATACAGAATCAGTATGTCTGTCATGCGTGAGCGGGCACCCGAAGGGCGCTACAGGATTTCCAGCACATTTTCCGGCGGGCGCCCGATGCGTGCACCCTTGGGCGTCACCACAATAGGGCGCTCAATTACGCGCGGATGGCAGCTTAGCCATGCGATTTGTTTGTCGTTATTCATGACCTCAATGCGCTCGTGTGCGGACTTGTAATCGTCTTCGCCGGTGCGCATCAGATCCACTGCGCTTAAACCAAGCTGCCCGAGCAAGGCCTTCAACGTTGCCTCGTCCGGCGGGTTTTCCAGATACTCGACCACGGTCGGATTAAGGCCGCGCTCCTGCAATAAAGCGAGCGTCGCGCGCGACTTGGAACATCGGGGGTTGTGATAAATCGTTACGCTCATGATTTGAACCAGCGGCTGCTGAGGCGACCCAGTACCTTTTCCGAATACCAGGTTTTGCCAACACTGCCATTGTAGCGAGCAAGAGCCGGTGTAAGTTCACCGTTTTCCATGTCCAGATAATAGCGCAGGATAGTGCAACCTATGCGCAGATTGGTCTGGATATCGAAGAGATTCGCGTCCGGCTGGTTCAGTTCGTTTAGCCAGAAGGGCATGACTTGCATCAGCCCGCGCGCACCTGCCACCGAAATCGCAAACCGATCAAAAGCGCTTTCGATATCAATTACCGCCAGGACCAGTTCGGGGTGCAAGTTCGCGCGCTGCGCTTCTTCGTGCACGTGGCGCAATATGCGGAGGCGTTCATCGCTGTCAGGAACCCGATGCTCCAGGCGCAAAGCCATGTCGGTCAGCCAGACCGTGGCGGTAAATTTGTCGTCGAAACTGACGGTGCCCTCAATGGCTTCGCGCAGGCGTTCACGCAGTACCGGGTCAACCGGCGCTGCAAAAGCAGAGCAAGAGATCAGGCAGAGCAGGGCGACCGCAATGCCCCTGCTGCTATCAGCCAGCAGATTGTGTGGCGATGTGTGCTCCGATTTCAGCAATGTCCACCTCGCTGGATTCGCCGCTGCGACGATTCCGGTATTCGACCACTCCGTTCGCCAGACCGCGCTCACCGACAACGACCTGATGGGGTATGCCGAGCAAATCAGCGTCGGCAAACATCACGCCGACCCGTGCGTCACGATCGTCGTACAGCACGTCGTAGCCTGCAGCCTGCAGCGTCTCATATAGTTTGTCGGCAGAACTGCGAACTTCTTCAGATTTTTTGCCGTTCAGCGCGAGCAGTGCAACATCGAAAGGCGCCAGCGGTGGCGGCCAGATAATGCCTTTTTCGTCGTGATTCTGTTCAATCGCGGCCGCCACGATGCGGGACACGCCGATACCGTAGCAGCCCATCAGCATCGCGGTCTCGCGGCCGTTGCTGTCAACGACGGTGGCATTCATGCTGGCGCTGTATTTATTGCCCAGCTGGAAAATGTGGCCGACCTCGATGCCGCGCGCGATGGCGATGGGGTTGCCTCCCGGGGACAAGTCGCCTGCGACGACGCTGCGAATATCAGCCGTTTCGGGGTCGGGCAGGTCGCGACCCCAGTTCACGCCTGTCAGATGATGTCCATCTTCGTTGGCGCCGCACACGAAGTCGGCGCAGTGGGCTGCGCTGTGGTCGGCAATAACGCGTACTTTGGTGCCCACAGGCCCCACCGAGCCCGGTTGTGCGCCCATGACCGCCGCGATGCGTTCTGCGCTGGCCAGCACCAGCGGATCGGCCACGCCCTTGAGTTTACCGGCCTTGATCGGATTCAGTGCGTGGTCGCCGCGTAACACCAGTGCGACCAGATCGGCTTTGCCTGCGTCGCTATCGGCTTCCACCAGCAATGTTTTCAATGTTTGGCGCGGGTCGACGGCCAGTTGCTGACAGACCTGATCAATGCTGCGAGCATTGGGCGTTGCAACTTTGGTCATTGCGCGCGTTGCCGCTGGTGGTTCGCCTGCAGGTGCCGCCGCCGGAGCGAGTTCCACGTTCATGGCGAAGTCTTCATTGTCGGCATAGGCCAGAGCATCCTCACCTGAATCAGCCAGCACATGAAACTCCCGCGACTGTGCGCCGCCAATTTCGCCGCTGTCGGCCTCGACTGACTTGAAGGACAAACCGAGGCGCTCAAAAATTCTCGTATACGCTTTGGCCATCGTGTCGTACGTTGCCTGCAGCGATGCTTCATCAATGTGAAAGGAATAGGCATCCTTCATCAGAAATTCACGTGCCCGCATCAGGCCGAAACGCGGTCTGATTTCATCGCGAAACTTGGTCTGAATCTGGTAATAATTCACCGGCAGTTGCTTGTAGCTTTTTAGTTCGCGTCGGGCGATGTCGGTGATGACTTCTTCGTGGGTCGGGCCGAAACAGAACTGTCGTTCATGACGATCGCGCATGCGTAACAGCAGTGGGCCGTAAACATCCCAGCGACCCGATTCTTCCCACAATTCGGCAGGTTGGACTGCGGGCATCAGCAATTCGTGAGCGCCGCTGTTGTTCATTTCTTCGCGCACCACTGCTTCCACTTTGCGCAGTACCCGCAGGCCCAATGGCATCCAGGTGAACAGGCCGGATGCGAGGCGTCGAATCAGCCCGGCACGCAACATCAGTTGATGGCTGGCAATCTCCGCATCCGCGGGGACTTCTTTGAAGGTGGTCAATGGCAGGTTGGATAGACGCATGATGGGCTAACATGACTTAAAACGAGCCATTCTAACGGCTTGCGGCCGGCAAGTCGCTCCCTGTGGCTGCTTCTCCTGAGCCGGGCGTGTATTCGGCTTGGCGAAGTGGCAGAATTTGCCGTTCAGCTAGCAGCGATGGCAGTTTATGGATCATCAACCGACCGGTGGGGATAGCTTGAAGAAGCGCAAAAAGTTGGCGCGCATGCGTCGACGCGGTATTTATCTGCTGCCCAATCTAATGACGACAGCGGCGTTGTTTGCCGGGTTCTATTCCATTGTCGCGGCCATTGACGGCAATTTTATTTATGCCTGTATCGCGCACTACGTGGCCATGATCTTTGACGGCATGGATGGTCGTCTGGCGCGATTGACCCACACGGAAAGCGATTTTGGCAAAGAATACGACAGCTTGTCGGACATGGTTGCCTTCGGTCTGGCACCGGCAATAGTGGTCTATCAGTGGGGCCTGGAGCGACTGGCCGAGTATGGCTGGGCCTGGGGCAAGCTTGGCTGGCTGGCAGCATTTTTCTATGCCGTTGCTGCGGCTATGCGACTGGCGCGATTCAATACCTTTCATGGAAAAGTGGACAAGGCCTACTTTCAGGGGTTGCCCAGCCCGCCGGCCGCTTCACTGATCATCGGGATGGTCTGGCTGGGCACGGATCTCGGCTGGACGGGCGGTTGGACGCTGGTGCTGGCTTTCCTGGTGACGGCTGCGGCGGGTGCGTTGATGGTTTCCCAGTTCACCTACAGCAGCTTTAAAGAAATCAAAATGACCGAAAGGATCTCCTTCAGTTATGCGCTGACTGTGCCGCTGATTCTTATCATGGTGTTTATCAACCCCCCGCTGGTGCTGTGCGGACTGGCCTACACCTATGCCCTGACGGGCCCGGTTACCAGCTTATGGCGCAGAAGTCGGCGTGAGGCGCGGCGCGTAGCCGCTTCTGGCGAAACCGCTGGCGACCGTGAGCGACCGGGGCACTGATGATGCCGGCAGGGGGGCTTTCCGACAGGCAAGTCGGTGTGCTGCAAGAACTGGGGATAGACCTGTGGCAATGGCGCGAAAATGTGCGGCTGACCGCAAGCGACCAGTTTGACACCAAGCCGCAGGCGAACGCGGCAACTTTGGGTCGCGGTGCCGAGATCAGCAATCCTGAAACAGTACGCCCTGACGGCGACTGGGAAACCGTCCACAATGCAATTCGCAATTGCACCCGGTGCGCGTTGCACGAAACGCGCACTCAGGCGGTATGCGGTAGCGGCGATACACGGGCCGACTGGCTGATTGTGGGCGAGGCTCCGGGGGCCGACGAGGATCGTCAGGGCGAACCCTTCGTAGGCAGGGCGGGGCAGTTGCTCAACGAAATGTTGCGGGCAATTGGCTTGCGCCGTGAGCAGGTTTTTATAGCCAATGTTTTAAAGTGCAGGCCGCCGAATAATCGTGATCCGCAGCCGGCCGAAATCGCGCAGTGTCAACCGTACCTGCAGCGGCAAATAGAATTATTGCGGCCCAAAGTCATCCTGGTTGTGGGCCGCATCGCCGCCCAGACGTTGTTGCAGGTGGACAAGCCTCTCGGGCAGTTGCGCGGGCAGGCCTATGAATACGGCGGTGTGCCGGTGGTGGTCACTTATCACCCGGCTTACCTGCTGCGCACTTCGTCACAGAAGGCCAAAGCATGGGAGGATCTGCTGTTGGCGCTGGATGTGATGACGGAGGCGAAATGAGCGCGCAACCGGGGAATTTCAGGCCGGTGATACGCCAGATGCAGTTTGCCGATCTCGATGACGTTCTGGAACTTGAGGGCGTAGCGTACGACTTTCCCTGGAGCCGGCAGATTTTTTCCGATTGTTTGATGGCGGGTTATCTTGCCAGCGTGCTGGAGTACAACGATCAACTGATCGGCTACACCATTTTGTCAACCGCTGCCGCCGAGGCCCACATACTGAACCTTTGTGTTGACCCGGACTTTCGCAACCAGGGTTATGGCAATGAGTTGCTGGAACACCTGCTGGATTACGCGCGCTCGGTGGGAATTGTCCGCGTGTTTCTGGAAGTGCGGCCGTCCAATCAGGCCGCAATAAGTCTTTATCAGCGAGCCGGTTTCGAACGATTAGGGATTCGCAAGTCGTATTATCGTGCAGTCGATGGCCGTGAAGACGCACTGGTGTTGGTGCTCGAACTGCCGGCCATTGCCGATTGATGCGACCAGCGTCGAATTAGCTCAGATTGCCTAACTTGCTTATTTGATCGTCAAGTTGACCGATCTCCATTTCCAGGGTTTTGTGACGCGCCTGTTCCTTCGCGACAACGTCTTCGGGTGCCCGCGCGACAAAGTTTTCATTGCCAAGCTTTGCCGTCACTTTTTGCAGTTCGGCTGCGGCCTTCTCGCGCTGTTTGAACAGCCGTTCACGCTCCGCGGCAACATCCACCAGGCCGGCCATAGGCACCAGAATTTTCATTGTGCCCAGCAGGGCTGTGGCCGAGGTTGGCGGTTCCTTACCGGCGTCAAGGGTGTCGATGCGCTCGAGGCGTGCAACGTTTTGCAAATACAATCGGTGTTGTTCGATGCGTTGAATGTCGGCGGGATCGGCATCTTGCACAACCACCGGCAGTCGTTTACCAGGCGCGATGTCCATCTCGCCGCGAATCTGCCGGATGCCCAGGATAAAGCCCATAAGCCATTCGAGTTCAGCTTCGGCTTCGTCATCAACCGGAAAATCCGTTGCCGACGGGTAAGGTTGCAGCATTACGGTCGGCCCACTGCGACCAGCTACCGGCGCCACCCGCTGCCAGATTTCTTCACTGATAAACGGAACGATCGGGTGCAGGCAACGCAGTAACGATTCAAGTATCAGTATCAACGTACCGCGTGTGGCCGCCTGACTGTCCGCGTCGGCGGTCTCGTCCTGCAGCAAAGGCTTGGTCAGCTCCAGGTACCAGTCGCAGTATTCATTCCAGGTAAACTCGTACAACGCTTTGGCAGCGAGATCGAGCCTGTAGTGCTCTATCTGCTTGCTGACTTCCGCAACGGTGCGGCCAAAACGCGAGCGTATCCAGCGGTCGGGCAGGCCGAGGTTCGCAGTTCCCGCATCGACGGCCGCGTTCTCGGTGTTCATCAGCACGAAGCGCGCCGCGTTCCAGATTTTGTTGCAGAAGTTGCGGTAGCCTTCGATCCGTCCGAGGTCAAAGCGAATGTCCCGGCCGGTGCTGGCAAGAGCAGCGAAGGTAAAACGCAGCGCATCGGTGCCGAACTCGGGAATCCCCTTGGGATACTGCGCACGGGTGGCTTTTTCAATTTTGGGTGCCAGCTGCGGTTGCATCAGGCCCGTGGTGCGCTTGGCCACCAGCGGTTCCAGTTCAATGCCGTCGATGAGGTCCAGCGGATCCAGAACATTGCCCTTGGACTTCGACATTTTCTGGCCTTCCTGATCGCGTATGAGCCCGTGTATATAGACCTCGCGGAACGGCACGTCGCCCGCGAATTTCATACCCATCATGATCATCCGCGCTACCCAGAAAAAAATGATGTCAAAGCCAGTGACCAGCACACTTGTAGGGTAAAAGGTTTTTACGTCGTTCGGTTCCTGCGGCCAGCCGAGTGTTGAAAAGGGCCACAGTGCCGATGAGAACCAGGTATCGAGCACGTCCTCGTCCTGCGCCAGCTCGACTTCGGGTGACAAGCCATGCTTTTCCCGCACTTCGGCTTCGTTGCGGCCGACAAAGATGTTGCCGTCGTTGTCGTACCAGGCCGGGATGCGATGCCCCCACCAGAGTTGGCGGCTGATGCACCAGTCCTGAATGTTGTGCATCCATTCAAAATAGGTTTTCGACCAGTTCTCCGGAATAAATTTAATGCGACCGTCTTCGACGGCCTCAATCGCGGGTTTGGCCAGCGGCCCGGTTTTCACGTACCACTGGTCGGTGAGGTACGGTTCGACGACCTGACCGCTGCGGTCGCCACGCGGCACCATCAGTTTGTGATCGTCAATTTTTTCGAGCAGCCCGGCCGCGTCGAAATCGGCAACGATTTGCTTGCGAGCAACGTAGCGATCAAGTCCGCGATATGCGTGCGGCGCGTTGTCATTGATGGCCGCATCAACCGTAAAAATGTTGATCAGCGGCAAGTCATGGCGTTGACCAACTTCATAATCGTTAAAATCGTGTGCCGGTGTGATTTTCACGCAGCCGCTGCCGAACTCCGGATCCACATAATCGTCAGCAATCACCGGTATGGTGCGATTGCATAACGGCAAGTCCACGGTTTTCCCAATCAAGTGCTTGTAGCGCTCGTCCTCCGGATGCACCGCGACGGCGGTGTCGCCCAGCATGGTTTCCGGGCGGGTGGTGGCCACCACCAGATGCCCGCTGCCATCGGTAAGCGGGTAACGAAAGTGCCATAGATGACCCTGTTCCTCTTCCGAAATGACCTCAAGATCGGACACGGCGGTGTGCAGCACCGGATCCCAGTTCACCAGTCGCTTGCCGCGGTAAATCAGGCCTTCCTGATGCAAACGCACAAACACCTCGATCACGGCTTCGGACAGACCTTCGTCCATGGTGAAACGTTCGCGCTGCCAGTCCACGGAACTGCCCATGCGGCGCAACTGCCTGGCAATGGTGTTTCCGCTTTGTTCTTTCCACTCCCAGACTTTATCCAGAAAGGCATCGCGCCCGAGGTCATGGCGGGAGATGTTCTGCGCTTCGAGTTGTCGTTCCACCACCATTTGCGTGGCGATGCCGGCGTGATCCGTGCCGGGCTGCCACAAGGTGTTGCGACCCTGCATGCGGTGGTAACGCGTCAGGGTGTCCATAATGGTGTCCTGAAAAGCGTGGCCCATATGCAGCGTTCCGGTCACATTGGGTGGCGGGATCATGATGCAGTAGGGTTCGCCTTCGCCGGCCGGTGCAAAATAGCCGGCCTGTTCCCAGATTTCGTACCAGCGCTGCTCAATAGCGGCTGGCTGATAGCTTTTTTCCATCAGCTAAAACGTTCCTGTAATGCAGAGGCAATATCCGATGCGCGTCGGGCGACGCGGCCCGGCGAACAGTCGACTTTACTCGGCTTGCGGTTCGCCGAATTTTTCGTGCAATGTTTTTTCTATCAATTTGGGCAGCTCGTCGCCCAGGCGGTCATTGATCCTGACGCGCAGCGTATCTTCCACATCGCGCAGGCTTTCCGCAATCAGGTTGTCCAGCAATACCCAGGTTTCGGCCGCCAGACTGTCGCACAGTTCGTCCAGCTGTGCGCCACTAAGTTCGTTGCCGGCTTTCCGGCGCACCACTTCTGTCAGTACCGGAATTTCTTCGTCCTGATCCATGTCAAGCAGCCTCCGCTCCAGGTTTTCCGATTTCGGATATTCCGATTGTCCAACTTATATAGTGTGCGTGACGGGTTCCAGACCCATCTCGCGGTATTGCCGGAAACGCGCTCTGCTGGCCTCGCGTATGTGAGGTTCTGCATCAACGATTTCTGCAATACGATCGAATTGTTTCGCAAATGCGGGTACTTCGCCAGTCAGGTTGATCAGCAGATCACCGGACTCCATGCAATGTTCGTCTGTTCCTATACGCACGGGTGCCCGGGGCTCCGTGCCGTCGAGTATCTGATGCGGCACAAAACTCCCCTGGCGAAACGTCCACAACATCTCGTCCAGTTGGCGCGCGGTGTCGCCGGAATCCGTGTGAGCGTAAATGGCAGCCAGGCGGCCATAGGCTTTTTCGGTCAGTCGGCACACGAAATTCAGTCGCCCGGCGATGCCGGTGGTGTTCAGCACGTAGAAGTCGACACGTGGAGCAGGGTCAGCCATGCAGCACGAATTCCAGCAACAAAGGCACAGGCCGACCGGTGCTGCCTTTTTCTTTGCCAGCGCGCCAGGCTGTTCCGGCGATGTCCAGGTGAGCCCAATCCGAGTCTTTAGTGAATTTGCCGAGGAAGCAGCCGGCGGTAATGGTGCCGGCTTCCCGCCCGCCGATATTTGCCATGTCCGCAAAGTTGCTCGACAACTGCTTCTCGTAGTCTTCACCCAGTGGCAGTTGCCAGGCGCGGTCATCAGCGGCTTTGCCGGCCGCCAGTAACCTGTCAGCGAGCTTGTCTGAGTTTGACATCAGGCCGCAGTGATGACTGCCCAACGCTATGACGCATGCACCGGTGAGTGTCGCTATATCTATGAGGGCCGCAGGTTTATAAAACTTTTGTGCGTAGGTGAGCGCGTCACAGAGAATGAGACGCCCTTCGGCGTCGGTGTTCAGCACCTCGATGGTTTGCCCGGACATCGATGTAACGATATCTCCGGGCTTCGTGGCGCTGCCGCCCGGCATGTTTTCGCAGGTGGGAATAATCCCTACCAGATTCTGACGCGGCTGCAATTCGGCGATGGCCTTGAACGTACCCAGCACGGAGGCAGCACCGCTCATGTCGTACTTCATCTCGTCCATCGCGAGCCCGGGCTTGAGCGAAATCCCGCCGGTATCGAAAGTAATGCCTTTGCCAACCAGAACCGTGGGCTTAATGCTCGCCGCTGCGCCTTTGTACTCAAGCACGATGAGGTGGGCCGGTTCTGTCGAGCCGGCCGTTACCGATAGCAACGAGCCCATGCCCAGCTTTTTCATGTCGGCTTCGCTAAGCACCTTGCAGCTCATGTTCTTGCTTGCGCGCGCCAGCGCGCGTGCTTCTTTGGCCAGATATCCGGGCGTGCAGACATTGCCCGGCAGGTTCGCGAGGTCGCGCATAAGCCCCATGCCCTGGCCCAGCGCATCACCTTCGTGCACGCCTTTGCGGGCTGCCGAGGCGGACTTGGCATCGCGTGCTGCAACCAGCAGTTTTTTAGGCAGCGCGGGTGACTTGGGCTGCTTGGATTTCAATTGCGTGAAGCGATAGCCGTTGTTGTGCCATATTTCGGCCGCGATTCTTGCGCGGCGAAACACATCCGCGCCCTTAACATTCTCGAGGCCCACGTATGTGGTCACATCCGCGTAAGATTTTTTTCGCAGCGTGCTGAAAGCAGCCTGCAAAACACGGCGATAGGCTCCGCGGTCGAATTCTTCGCGCTTGCCGCAGCCCACCAGCAGAATGCGCTTGCAGGGCAGGCCACCGGTCTCAGTCAATAACAGAGTCTGGCCGCGCTTTCCGGATATATCGCCGTTGGCTAACGCCGAGCTGATCAGGCCGGACTTTTTGTCGAGTGCCTTTTTGTCGAGGGCCTTTTTGTCGAGTGCCTTGGCGGTGGCGCCGAGCTCGTTTTTCTCATAAACCGCGACAATCGCGAGTTCAGTTTTGTGCTGGTCGGGACGAGCCGTGGTGACTGTGAACTGCATGGGTGCTTCCTTCTTATTTGTACAGTAGTAGTGTACTTGAATAAGATGGGGCGATGGGACAGATCCTAAACCGCTACGTTTTTCGGGAAACCGCCCTGATGTGGTTGGCCGTTACCGGCGTATTGCTGCTCGTGCTGTTGACCGACCAGTTTGCCCGGGTGCTGGATGATGCAGCCGGCGCGGAGTTGCCCAAAGACGCAATATTTGCCGTCATGGGCTTGTCGTCTATTCAGTACCTCACGGTGTTGATACCCATCGGTATTTTTCTGGCCATTGTGCTGGCGCTGGCGCGGATGTATCGGGACAGCGAGATGGCCGCGCTGATGGCCTGCGGTATCGGTAACGTTTCCTTGTACAAGCCGGTGATGACGCTGGCCGCATTGCTTGCCGCGGCCGTGGCCTGGTTATCCATCGAGGCGGCTCCCACGGCGCAGCGCGAAGTGAAAGCAATATTTGATGCCGCGCGCCAAACCGCAGATCTGGCCATGCTCGAACCTGGCCGCTTTATTTCTTTCGGCAAAGACCGGGTCACTCTGTACGCGGAAGAGGTTGGCTCGGACGGCGTGCTGAAAAATGTGTTCGTTCAACTGCGCAGCAAAGACAAAGTGACCGTTGTCGTTGCTCGCGAAGCAGGGCAGCGCAACGACGTCGAAACGGGCACCAAGGTGCTGACGTTTAAGAACGGTAAGCGCTACGAAGGCGTGCCCGGTAGCCAGGAATTTCGCATCATGAGTTTCGTCGAGCACGGTATACCGTTTGAGGTCAGCGAGGCCCGTGCACGTGACATCAAGCCAGAGGCACAAAGCCTTACCGACTTGCTGGAACGCTGGGATGCCGAGGCCATGGCCGAATTGCAGTGGCGCGTATCCGCACCCCTGTCGCTGCTGGTACTTACCCTGATCGCGGTGCCGCTGAGCCGTATCCAGCCCAGGCAGGGTCGTTATAGCGGAGTTGTCTCGGCGATACTTATATATGTGATTTATACGAACCTGCTGGGCGCGGCCAAAGTATGGCTGGAGAAAGAAACCATACCTACCTGGCTCGGTTTATGGTGGGTGCATTTGCTGTTTCTGGCTTACGCGCTTTTTCTGCTGCAGTATCAGAATCGCTATTTGCAGCGTGTTTTCGCCCGTAGCTCATGAGAATTATTAACCGCTATCTTTTTAATGCCGTCGCGGGAAGTACCGCTTTGGTGCTGCTGGTGCTGGTGTCGCTGGGTGGTTTCATACAGTTTGTGTCGGAGCTTGATGATCTGGGGCAGGGCAGTTACGACATGCTGACTGCCATACAGTACGTGTTGCTAAAACTGCCGCGGCTGGCTCACGACATGTTGCCGGTATCGGTGTTGCTGGGTTCCTTGCTGGGGTTGGGTGCACTCGCATCGGGGAGTGAGCTGATAAGTTTGCAGGCTGCCGGTGTCTCCTTTGGCCGGCTGGCTGCATCGGTAGCGCTGACCGGCACGGCGATTGCGATTACCGGTGGTGCTATCGGCGAATTCGTTTCTCCAGAGCTGGAGTTGTACGCGCGGCAGATGCGCGCGGTCGCCAAGAGTGGCGATGCAGACATCACCGGCACCAGTGCATGGTTGCGCGACGGCGACAAGATTTTTAATGTGCGGCCGGCAACCGGCGGCATCGATTACGCCGGTGTGTATGTTTTTCGCCTGGCCGATCAGGAAGCCGAGGCTGGCGCAGCATTGGCCGGTATCGGGCGGGCCGATCCGTTCGAAACGGCTGCCAATACCTGGGATTTTCAGCATTACCGCGAATCGGTGCTGGACCGTAGCGGCGTAACCATCAGCAACGAGATCAACTCTGCTCAGGTCGAAAAACTGAACGATTTATTGTCCATTACCGCCGTTCGCGAGAGCAGTCTTACCATCACCGAGTTGTATCACTATGTGCGTTACTTGCAGTCGAACGGGCTGGATGCCGAGCGGTATGAGATCGCGTTCTGGAGTCGGGTGGCGACAGTCGCGGGCATTGTGGTGATGTGTATGCTGGCGGTGCCTTTTGTGTTCGGGCCGCTGCGCGATACGGGGGCCGGGGCGCGCATGATCGTTGGGGTCCTGATTGGCGTGGGTTATTTTCTGTTGAGCCGCACACTGGCCGACAGCGCCGCGGTTTTTGATTTGAACCCGATAGTGGTTGCCTGGGTGCCCACCTCACTGTTGCTCATTGGCACATTGATCGCCCTGCGTCGTATGTCCTGATGCGGCAGGTCTCGAGCTGTAAATGATTAGCCGTGTGCCGGACAGACGGTCGTGCCATGCGCACTTGTCTTTATCGATGAGCGCCCACCAGAAACCCAACCCCGCCGGTAGCGCGGCCAGCCAGGCGCATGCAAAGCGCAGCGCAGCCTGCCGATAGCCTATCGGCTGGAGCTGGCCGTCATGCGTATCGCTGACCAAGTGCAGATGCCAGGTCCGCATGCCTAAAGTCTGGCCACCGTTGCTCCAGAAGCCGATAAAAAAGGCCGCTGCAACTGCGACCATGGCTAAACGGTATGGCACATTGCCTGGCTGAATGGCATCACCCAGCAAGGCTACCGCCGGCACCGAGATCACCATCATCAATGCCAGCACAAGCAGCCAGTCATAGAGTGCGGCAAGCAGTCGTTTGCCCAGCGCAGCGGGAGCGGCGTTATGTAATTTGGATTGGGTCATGTATCAATGACTTATATCAATTTTTTGTGTGCGCGATAAACCTGAGGTAGGGTTTTTGCTTAGTCAGGAGAACGATCATGCATCCCAAGAATAACAACAATGGTGCAGAACGGCTCGATCATGCCAGTGCCGATGCATTGCGCAGTCGCGACCCCTACCTTGCGCGCGTTACCGGCCGCGCCGGCGAGCCTTGCAAACGCCTCTACTCAGAAGCTATGCACGCGGTCATGGATGAAATGCAGGGTACTGCCACCAGTCGCCGCGCGGAAGTCTATAACTCGCTGCGCCACTGAGACGCTTTTGCGATACTACGCCCGCTGCGGCCAACACCGGTCGCGTGGAGTAGCGTATGAGCGAGCATCGGGATGACATGCCCGAAAAATACCTGGCGGGATTTCTGGCGCGTTTTCGACTTGGCCATTACTGGATCGACCCAAAGTTCGCGGGCAATCGAGCCCGCTATGTAGCGCAGTGCGCTTTCGTCAGCGTTGCCATGCTATTGGTGCTGCTGGTGCTCGATGCCTTTTACCAGACCGTATTGATTGCCGCGCTGGGGGCGAGTTCCTTTGTGGCGTTCGCGGCACCGACCATGCGCATCTCCAGGCCCCGCTGCCTCATCGGCGGTTACACGGTGGGCGTACTGGTGGGATGTTCGATATCCACCCTGGCCGTGCTCGCCGGCGGCTGGTTCGCCCTGAACGAACACACCGCGCGCATCGTCCTCGGCTCGGTGGCCGTTGGTCTGGCGATGTTCCTGATGGTCACCACCGATACCGAGCATCCCCCGGGTGCGGCCGTATCGCTGGGTTTCGTATTGAACGATTGGGAGCCCATGACCGTGGTCATCGTGATGGCCGGTATCCTGAGTATTTCCGTAATCAAGGAGCTGGTGCGTGACCGCCTGATTGATCTCTTCTGAGCGGTTGACTCCGGCAGTCTGCCGGCGCCCTGCGCATTCCGGCAGCCAGTTATGCGACAAGCTGCCGTTCATCTCGCGCCAACAGCCGCTAATCAGCCCGCCGGTCGGGATGGCAAAAACGTGACCCGCCTCACAAGTCGAAAATTATGTTATTTCGCCCTGGCGCTCTGTCGGCGCACCGATTGTTTTCATTGTTGCAATAAATAAACTATAAAAATCAATAAGTAATAATATATTCCTAAGCTGATTTTTTCGCCTGAATCAGTGCTGCCGGGCCCGGTCAGGGTGCCTGGGTTCGCGCCCGGTATTCGCTCAAGGCGTGATTAAGTTCAATGTTTTGCCCGCAGCGCCTTCGTAGTATCGGCAACGTGATATCAGACCCGCATGCCGCGGGGGCAACGGATACAGCTAAATGTTGAACTACGAAAAACAACGCGGACGCCAGGCCGGTTTCAACATCATTGAATTGATGGTGGTGCTGTTTGTGGCCGGGATTCTGATGAGCGTGGGTCTCCCCGCGTTCTCCGGGTTCATGTCCAGTAACCGAATGTCGACGGCCGCGAACGATCTTGCCACCACCTTGCACGTTGCCCGCACCGAAGCAATCAAGCGCCGGGCCTCGGTCACCGTATGTCCGAGCACGCAGTGGAACCAGGCTAACCCGGCATGCACCAACACGCCTTTTGAGGACGGCTGGATCGTTTTTGTTGATGCCGTTGCGCCGGCGCTACCGGACCTGGCACATAACGGCGCGCAGGATGTATTGCGGGCGCACGGGCCAATGCCAAACGGGATCACCCTGACACTGGCGGATGCCGACAGTGTAATTGGCGGTCAGCCGTTCCTGACTTTTGGTACCACCGGATTCCCGCTGGCGACCCTGGCCGGTAACGATGCGGTCTTCAATTTTCAGATGTGCGACCACCGCGGTAACGCCGACACCGGCGGCGGTATTGCTGCCGGCCGTTGGATTCGGCTGACCCCGACGGGACGGCCGCAAATACATCGCGAAGTGGGTCAGGTGCAGTCTGCCCAGAACCCTGCGAACGGCTGCTAGCCATAAGCGATTATCCCGAGAGCATTCGGAGTTATTGATGAGATACGTACTAAACAATCGCAACCAACGCGGCTTTACTTTGCTGGAATCACTGATTTCGCTGGTTGTGCTGTCGATAGGCATGCTCGGTATTGCCGCCCTCTACGTGGAAGGGTTGCGCGCCGGTCGCACGGCCTTGTTCCGCAGCACCGCCGTAACGCTGGCGGCTGACATGATGGATCGGGTGCGCGCCAATCCTGCGGCGCGCATCGCTTATGCAGGTGGTGGCGCGGCGAACAACTGCGTGAACCAGAACAATGACTGCACTCCTGTGGAAATGGCGCAGCAAGACATTCAGATATGGGAAAACGAAATCGCCGCCCGGTTGCCGCCCGGCAGTGACGGGGACGTTCAGTTCGCGCTCGGTGCGATTGTCGATACTTACACGATTACGGTGTCATGGCCGGAGCCTGGTTTTCCTGCGCCCCTGACATACACCCTGAGCGCGAGGTTATGAGCATGATGACGGTGCATTACAGAAATCGTCAGGTCGGTATGACCCTCATCGAGCTGATGGTGTCGATGGTGATCGGCCTGTTCCTGATGTTGGGTGCCGTTACGGTCTACAACCAGGGCCGTCAGAACTACACGGTTAACGAAAGCGTTGCGCGCCTGCAGGAGAACCTGCGTTTTGCCCTCGACGTGCTTGAGCCTGATATTCGTCTGGCGGGCTTCTGGGGCATGCACAACGCGGATACGGGCATAAACACCGGCGGTCTGGCAGTTAACTGTCAGGGCGGGGGCGACGTGACCAACTGGGTATTCAACCCGACCGGTGCGGGTGCGACGGGCTTACGGGCTTTTAACAACATTACGGCGGGTGCCGCGGGTCTGGTGACGGCCAACTGCCCGGCATTTGCCGGCGGCATCGTGACGAACACCGATATGCTTGAGGTTCGTCGTGCCAGCAGTCAGCCGGCCAACCTGCTTGCCGGTGAGATTCAATTGCAAAGTGGCGTCAACGGCTCCACCGCGTTCAATAACGGCGCCATACCACTGGACTTTAGCGATGTTGACCCGACCCGCATGAACACCTTCGGCATGGTCGTTAATTCCTGGTACGTGGCCAACAATTCGAACTCCTTTGCGAATACGCCTTCATTACGTCGCCGCACATTGCGCGGTGGTCAGGTCGTGGACGAAGAGGTGATCGCAGGTGTCGAGAACATGCAGATTCAGCTGGGCATCGATACTGATGCAACGCCCGATGACAACATCGATCAGTATGTGGATCCCGACAGCCCGCTGGCTGCCGTAAACCCGATTCTGGCCGTGCGTATATGGATGCTGATTCGTTCCACTGATACCGAGCGCGGTTTTATTGACGGTGCGACATACACGCCGCTGGACGACGGACTTGCGCCGATACAGCCGGGTGACAGTTTCCGCCGTATGCAAGTGTCCAAGACCATTTATCTGCGCAATGCGCGTACCGGTTAATCCGGAAATCAAGCAATGACTACTGGAACCCACATGAACCACGTAACTAAAAGAAATTCCGGTTTTGCACCTCGTGAACGCGGTGCGGCATTGGTAGTGTCGCTGATACTGCTGATGATGCTGACCTTGCTGGCGGTTTCAACCATGAGCACCGCCAGTCTGGAAGTCACCATGGCGGGTAATGATCAGTTTGGTGAGAACGCATTTCAGCTGGCAGAAACGGCCAACGAGCAGTTTTTGCAGACCATCGAATCGAACTCTTTGCTTTGCGTGAACGAGCAGAATCCGACTGTTTGCGATGTGCCGGCGACGGCTGTCCCCGAAATGGGCGGCACCTTCCAAACTCAGAGTCGTTTTGTTTCGGACAACGGTGGCTGTCCGCTCTCAAGTGAGGGTGAGGTGGTTCGCTTTGATTTTGAATTGCAGGCCCTCGGCAACTCGTCCAAGAACGCTTTGTCGCAGCACACGCAGGGCTGGTTTTTTTGCGCGCCCTGAGCAAGGCGTACCGATTTAACGGAGAGCAGGATTATGAACATATCCAAAACAATAGTCGTCATGGTCGCCCTGGTTGTTACCGGGTTCGCCAGCGCAGCGCTGGTGCCGGTGACCTACGTGGTCGAGCTGGGGTACGAAAGCGCCCCGGTACCCGCTCATGAAGCCGACCGCCTGACTGTTCAGCGCTGTCCGGGTTGTGCACCGGAAACCGTGCGCTTTAGTTCAAGCACCGCATACCGGTTGAACGGTTTCGACTCGCCAGTCGAGTCGCTGCAGAGCTTTAGTCAGTTTGTGCGACAGATCAAGAATAAAGACGAACTGCTTTTTTATGTCCGCTACGAGGCGGATACCAAGCTGGTCACCGAGCTGGTGCTTAGCGGAGCTGAATAACGATCGCGGCGCAGTTGAATGTCGTCGCAGTCAAGGATAGAGAGGAAGTAACCATGGATAAGGTCAACGCAAAACTCGGAGCAATGCTGGCAGCGATGATGCTGGTGCTGATGAGTGGTGGAACGGCTATTGCCGATGACACGGAATTGTTTCTGGTCGATGCCAGCAACACCGGTGGTTCGGTTAACAGGCCGAATATTCTGTTCATTATGGACACATCGGGCAGTATGACCGGCCAGGTGCTGACGCAGGCCAACTGGGATCCCAACCTGAGCTTTGCCGGTTGTTACCGCTCGGACGCGATTTACTGGAGCTACACCAATCAGCAACCCTCGTGTGGCAGTAATAACTGGTTTTACGCCAGCAACAACAAGTGTCAGGCATCACAGAACGCCCTTGCGAATCTGGGCGCCTGGTCCGGGCTTGCGCTGGCTTACCGCGAACGCAGGCGGCGTACCAGTCCGCGCTGGGTAGACTTGAGCACCACCCATGACCGTGACGTCGAATGTCAGGATGACGCCGGCGTGCACGGTGAGACCAGTGGTTCTTTCTGGGCGGCGGATGGCAATGCAGGGCCCTGGGACAACAACAACAACAACGAGCCCGCTTGGACCACCAACTATTTCTTGTTTAACGGAAATCAGCTGAACTATTTGCAGGGTGGCGGTACCGTTACGAGCACTCGCATTCAGGTAGTAAAAGACGTTACCAAGCAGCTGCTCGACAATCTGGACGGCGTCAATGTCGGTCTGATGCGCTTTAACAACGATGACGGCGGGCCGGTGATCCATGCCATGGAGAACATTGCGACCGCGCGTGCAGGCATGAAGGCCAGCGTCGACAGTCTGACCGCCAACGGTTGGACCCCGCTGTCTGAGACCATGTACGAAGCCGGTCAGTACTATGCAGGGCGCAGTGTGGACTACGGCAGCGGTCACCAGTACAGCAGTGTGGCCGCATCCCGAGTCGGCAATACGTTGTCTTCCGGCACCTATCAGTCGCCGGTGGAATTTGCCTGTCAGAAAAACTACATCGTTTTGCTGACCGACGGTGAGCCTACGCAAGATACGGGCGCCGAGAACAAGATTGAAAACCTGCCGGGTTTCAGTTCCACGGTCGGTTCGTCATGCCAGCGCCTGCCGGGCGACTTCAGCGACAACGGTAAGTGCCTCGATGAAATGGCTGATTATCTGTACAACTACGATATTTCTACGCAGCACAGTGACAAGCAGTCGGTGACTACGTATACCATTGGTTTCGCCGAGGAACTGCCGTTTCTGGAAGAAACTGCTCGGCGCGGTGGTGGTGAATACTACAAGGCAGATGACACGGCCACGCTGGCAAGTGCACTGACCAAGATCGTCGTCTCTATTCTGGATGATGCATCAACTTTTACCGCGCCGTCGGTACCGGTGAACGCGTTTAACCGTACGCAGAACCTGGACGACATTTTTGTGTCCGTGTTCAACCCGTCTTCGACCGTGCACTGGCCGGGTAACCTCAAAAAGTACAAGCTTAAAAACGGGCGTTTTGTTGATGCCAATGACGCACTTGCTGTGGATCCGGGCACTGGCTTCTTCAAAGAAACAGCACAGAGCTTCTGGTCGGCAGCTCCCGACGGTGACCGTCCGCCAGCGGGTGGTGCAGCACTCAAATTGCCCGGCTACGGTGATCTGGAGCGCAAGCTCTACACCAATATAGCCGGTGGTGTGCTGACCAGCGTGGGAAATGCCATTAAGACCAGCAACACTGCGATTACAGGTGCCATGCTGGGTGGTGTCAGCGAGACCAACAATGCGCCCGGCGATCATCCGGACGGTTTGCTGCTAAGCGACCGTGAACGGATCATCCAGTGGATGCGCGGTATGGATCTCTTTGACGACGACGACGATGGCGACAATCTGGATACCCGCAATATGATGGGTGACCCGCTGCACGTTCGTCCGGTGCCAGTGATCTACGGTGGCACCGCGTCAAATCCCGATATGGTGATTTATACGTCAACGAATGACGGCTACTTCCATGCGATTGATCCCGAAACAGGTGAAGAGTTGTGGTCGTTCGTGCCGAGTCGTTTGCTGGGGCTGATGCAGGCTCACTACGAAGATGCAGTTTCCTCCACGCGCATCTACGGCCTGGACGGCGAGATCACGGCTGCCATCCTTAACGATGACAAGAAAGGCGGTATTACGGGTGATGAGCGCGTGGTATTGATCTTTGGCATGCGTCGCGGCGGTGATGCGTATTTCGCCATTGACGTCACGGATCGAAATAACCCTGAACTGCTGTGGGAGCTTGATTCGAGCACGCCGGGCTTTGCTGCTTTGGGCCAGACCTGGTCCACGCCGCAGCATGCGCGTGTGCGGGCTGCCGGCGGTGTTAAGGAAGTGGTGTTTGTCGGCGGTGGATACGACCCGGTGCAGGACAACGGTAACTACCGTACTGACAATCAGGGCAATGCCGTATACATGATTGACATTGAAACCGGCCAGCTATTGTGGAGTGCCGGTAAAACCGGAGCCGGGCACGACCTGGAATTGGACAAGATGGACCACGGTATTCCGGCCCCGTTGCGAGTCGTTGACCTTAACGGTGACGGACTGGCCAGTCGCCTGTACTTTGGCGACATGGGCGGCCGCGTCTGGCGCATCGACATCATCAACGGCAATGACCTCGACGAGATTGCCAAGGGCGGTGTGATCGCCAGCCTGGGTGGCGCCGCGGTGGATGACGCCGGCGGTACACCGGTGACGGCCGATCTGCGTCGTTTCTACAGTCAGGCCGATGTGGTCGACGTGTCACAGCCGGGTTATCAGCGCTTTATCGCCGTGAATATCGGTTCGGGGTATCGTGCACACCCGCTTGACACAGCAATCGATGAGCGCTTCTTCTCAATACGCGACCTCGCGGTGAACTATGTGCCTGAGAACGATACCTACGATAACCCGGTGTTGTTGAGTGAGATGGTGGATATTACCGGCAGCAACGGTATCGACATGAGTTCGAATACGCGCGGTTGGTATCTGCGTCTGGTGGGCTCCGGCGGCGAAAAGATATTGAGCCGGTCGATCACGTTCAGCGGCACGATCTTCGTCACGTCATTTGCTCCGGGTTCAGGCGCTGGCGTCTGTAACGCTGTCGCCGGGCGCAACCGTCTCTATGCGCTTTCGCTGTTCAACGGCGATTCCAACCTGGAAGACGATGCTCAGTATATAGAGCTGGCTCAGGGCGGTATTGCACCGCAGGTTGAGTTGCTCTACGTGCCGGAGGATACTGACGGCGACGGCAAGGAAGAGGGGCAACTGATGGCTCTGATCGGCACGGAGGACGTTCAGCTCTCATTTGCCGATCCGTTGAGCCGCACCTACTGGACCCAGGACGGCGCGCAGTAGGCCGTCGCGAACTGGCATTAAAGGAAGCAGAATATGCGCAAGTACATGACAGGTGTGACGTTAGTTGAGTTGATGGTGGTGGTAGTTATCATCTCTGTTTTGATGAGTGTGGCAGTGCCGTCGTATCGTCAGTACACGATGCGGGCGAATCGCTCGGAAGGGCAGGCGATGCTGCTGCAACTGGCCGCCAATCAGGAGCGCTGGTATTTGTCCAACAATACCTACGCGACCAATGCACAATTAACGCTGGATCCGCCAAACGGTCTTGGCATGCGCAATATGTCGGAGTCGGGGTTCTACGATCTCGCGATTACGGCATCGGACGCCACGACTTTTACAGCGGTGTCTGCGGCACAGGCGGGTCAGACAGCTGACACGGACTGTGATGTGCTGGCGATTGATGCCACTGGCCGGCGCTATGCCGGGCCTGGCCCGGCGTTTGCGGCCAACAACAATCTCGACAAGTGTTGGTAATGTCGCGCAGTGGCTAGACCGCAAAAGGCCCCGCTTGTCGGGGCCTTTTGCTATGCGTACGGCGATTTCGATTGGTACTCAATTATTAGTCCGAAAGGAACAAGTAGCGGCTCAGGGTCGGCCCTGCCGGCGTATCAACCCAACCTTTGACCCGCGGCGAAATCAGTCGCCTGCCGACGTAAAAGTTGATCGGAATCACGGCGTAATCCGACATGAGTTCACGCTCCGCATTCTGCAACATCGCCTGCCGTTCCGCCGGATCATTGATGTAGTTTGATTGGCGCAACATTTCATCAAAATCCGGGTTCACAATTCCCGGCCAGTTGTTCGGATTGTCCGCCGTAAATACCTGCAGCATCGCGTAGGCATCATCGAACGGTGCAATATAAAACCAGCGGCTCAGCGCGAAATCGTGCATCCGGACTTTGCGGAACAGCATGGGAAATTCGACGTTAATCAGTTCCGTGCGCACCCCGATGGCCTGCCACATCGCCGCGATAGCAACCATGATCTTGCGGTTCTCTTCATTCGTGTCGTAAGCGAGTTCGAGTCTCTGCGACGTGTCGTAACCGGATTCGCGAATCAGTTTACGCGCCAGCTCCTGCCGCTCAGCGAAACTCATCTTCGCTTCGTCCATCTCAATCCCGGGATAAGTCGATAGTGCCGGACTGACTTGTGACCAGGCCGGCGACACGCCCGTCTTCAGTAATCGATTGGCGATAGCATCACGATCGATGGCCAGGTAAAGCGCTTTGCGCACGCGCACATCGTCGAGCGGCGGCTTGCGTGTATTCGGCACAAGAAAGTACGTGCCGGGAATCGGGGTTATATAAAGTGAATCCGCGAGGTTCTCGCGTATCCAGCCGATTTCGCTGGGTGGGAAATTCAGGATGATGTCGAGTTCTCCGGCCCGGAAGCGCTTGAGCGAGGTCGCCAGATCCTGGGTCGGGTGCCAGTTAATGACATCCGCCCGAACATTATCTGCCTCATAGAAATACGGATTTTTCTTGAGCCCGATGTATGACTGCGGTACGCGGTCGGCCAGATAGAATGCCCCGTTCGACACCATTACGCCCGGTTTGGTCCAACCGTTGCCGTGTTCTTCGATGACGTGGCGGGGCACCGGAACGGACTGCAGATTGCTGAGAAGTTCCAGCAAATAAGGCGTCGGGTCATTGAGTTCTATCACGACCGTGCGGTCGTCAGGTGCGCTGACGCCCAGTGATTCGGGCGGCAGTTTTCCTTCCATGATGCTGCGGGTATTTTTGATCGGGAAATACATGCCCACCAGCCGCGAGGCTGTCTTGGGGTCCACTATGCGTCTATAAGAGTAGACAAAGTCGTCGGCGGTAAGCGGACGACCATCGGACCAGCGCAGGTTGGGCCGCAGTCTGAACGTATAGGTTTTACGGTCGTCACTGATCTCCCAGCTTTCGGCAGCTCCCGGTGCCGGCAGTGAATCCGGCCCACGCGATAACAAACCCGTAAACAAGTCGTTAATTATCGGCGACGCCAGCGTACCGGCGGCCATGTTTGGATCGAGCGACGGGGGCTCGGCGCTCGTGCCGCGGTCGATGACCATCGGTTCCGCGACAGGCTGAGCAAAGGACGTGCTTGTTGTCAGCGCCAAAACGCCAGCCACGCAAGAGAGCAACAACGAAACGGCGGTAACGGTCTTTCTGTCAAACGGGATTGAGAGCGGCATAGGTTCCTTCTTTTATTACGATCGCTGTTGTTACGAACGGCAGTGTCGATAGTTTTTCCGACCATACATCCAGAGCATCAATCGGCACTGATAAATTGTGTTGTTCTCCATTGTGCGCACATCGCCCTACGCACATCGCCCTACGCAAATCGCCCAGCGCACATCACGCAGCAGTCAGTCATCCAGCGTGCGCCAGTGATGACAGGCCAAGGTGTGCGCAGGCCCGACAGCCTCACGTTGCGGCACAGAGCCGACGCAGGCCGGTGTTGCATTCGGGCAGCGTGTGCGAAACACACAACCAGACGGAGGATTCAGCGGCGACGGTATTTCGCCCTCGAGCGCGACCAGGCTATCGGCGATGCGCTGGTTCGGGTTTGCCTCCGGTACTGCGCCGATCAGTGCGCGGCTGTATGGATGCCGTGGACGTTCGAACAACTCATCGCGCGGCGAAAGTTCCATCAGGTTGCCCAGATACATGACCAGGATACGTTGCGCCATATAGCGCACGACCGCCAGATCGTGACTGATAAACAGCAGTGATACACCCGTCTCACGTTGCAGGTCGCGCAGCAGGTTGCAGATCTGCGCCTGAATGGAAACGTCCAGCGCACTGACCGCTTCGTCGCAGACGATCAGCTTCGGTTTGACGATCATCGCACGCGCGATACTGATTCGCTGACACTGGCCGCCGCTGAATTCATTCGGATAGCGGTTCTGCATATCGGCGCGCAACCCGACACGTTCCAGCATTTCTATCATGGCCTTGTTCCGCTGTTCCGCAGAAAGCTCCGGCGCATGCACGCGCAGTGGTTCGCTGACGATTTCGCCCACCGTCATGCGCGGATTCAAGGACGATAACGGATCCTGAAACACGATCTGCATCTCGCTGCGCAGGGCGCGCATCTCCCGGCGATCCATTTTGGTGATATCGCGACCGCGCCAGAGCACGCGACCGCCCGACGGCGGTACGAGGTTCAAAATGGCTTTACCGAGCGACGACTTGCCGCAACCGGTTTCGCCGACAATACCGAGTGTCTCGCCGGCTTTAATCTCGAAACTGATATCCGACACCGCGCGCAGGTATGTGCGGCCGCCACCCAGCAATCCGCCGCTGCCCACTGCATAGTCAACGTTCAGCGCTTCGACCTGTAACAGCGCATCGGTCATTATTAGTTACCGTCCAGAGGAAAGTGACATGCGACCGATCGAGCATTGGTCCGCGCGGTGAGCAAGGGGGCTTCTCGGAGACAGCGGTCTGCTGCACGTTCACAGCGCGCGGCAAACGCACAACCGGCCGGCAGTTGACTGATGTCGGGCGGCTGGCCGGGAATCGCCGGCAGATCCACCTCCGGGTCAATGGACAGGGTCGGCATCGAGCGAAGCAATCCGGCAGTGTACGGGTGCAGCGGGCCACTGAAAATCTCGGCGGTGGCACCCAGTTCGACAGGTCTTCCGCCGTACATGATCAGGATGCGATCACACAGGCCGGCGACGACGGCCAGATCATGGGTAATCATCACGACCGAAGTTTTAGTATGGCGTTTCAGTCCATCGAGCAAGCGCAGAATTTGCGCCTGCACAGTCACATCAAGAGCCGTTGTCGGTTCGTCGGCAATCAGCACGTCAGGTTTGCAGATCATCGCCAGCGCAATCATGACGCGCTGACGCATGCCGCCCGATAGTTCGAAGGGATACGCATTCAGGCGTTGTGCCGGATCGGGAATACTGACGATCTCGAGCATTTCGAGGGCACGTGCGCGTGCCTCCGCCGGACTCATGCCGAGATGTCGCTCGGCACTCTCGGCGAGCTGTTGCCCGATCCGCATGGTTGGCGTCAGACCCGACAGGGCATCCTGAAATACCATCCCGATGCGATTGCCACGCAGTTCGTCCAGCTCGCGGCGCGGTGCATTAAGGATCTCCTGGCCGCGATATAAAACCGAACCGGTCGCACACCCGTTCCGGGCCAGCAAACCCAGCGCTGCGAGAAACGTCTGGCTCTTGCCTGAGCCGGATTCGCCAACGATGCCCAGACATTCTTCTTCGTTCAGGTCGAATGACAAGTTGCTGACGGCCGCGAGCTGTTGATCGCCTGCCGCAAACGAGACACTCAGGTCGCGAATCTTCAGGACAGGCTCTACCATCTGCAGCGCACCATGGTGTTAACGGCCCTGTGGATCAAGCGCATCACGGAGACCGTCGCCGATAAAATTAAAACAAAACATCGTGAGCGCCAGGAACGTCGCCGGGAAGAAAATCAACCACGGTGCCGAACTAAGCTGTCCTGCGCCTTGCGAGATCAAAAGCCCCCAGCTGGTCAGCGGTTCCTGCACGCCAAGCCCGATGAAGCTGAGATAACTTTCAATGACGATATTGGTTGGAATCAGCAACGTCACGTAAACGACTACAGGCCCGAGCACGTTCGGAATGATGTAGCGGCGCAGAATCGCCGGGCGTGACAAGCCAATAGCGACGGCACTCTCAACGTATTCCTTGCTTTTTACGGTAAGCGTTTGGCCGCGGACTATGCGTGACATCGTGAGCCACTCGACGGCGCCGATCGCGATGAAGACCAGAAAAATGTTTCTGCCGAACACGGTGACCAGAATGATGATGAAAAACAGCAATGGCAGGGAATACAGCACATCGACAAAACGCATCATGAAACTGTCGGTGCGCCCGCCGGCGTAGCCCGCCACCGCGCCGTAAATTACGCCGATGCATAATGCGACGCACGTAGTCATGACGCCGATCGTCAGCGAGATACGACCGCCGTAAAAGACCCGGACGAACAGATCACGACCGTTCGCGTCGGTGCCAAACCAGTGAAAATTGTCCCACGCGGGCGCGCTCGAAATGAGCTCCCAGTTGGCATCCTCGATGCCATGCGGCCAGAAGATCGGCACAAATATTGCGGCCGCCGCGATACAAATCAGCACGTAGATGCTGGCCATTGCTGCGCGGTTCCGCCGGAATCGCCTGAACGCCTGTTGCCACAGCGACTGCGACATATCGCCGCGCGCCGCACGTGCGATACCCGGAGCACTGGTTATTCCGCTCATCGATACCCCCGACGGACCCTTGGATCCAAAGCCGCATAGGCCAGGTCTGACAATAAGTTGAGCGCAATAATCAATGCGCCGTAAATGACGACGACCCCCATGACGAGCGGATAGTCTCGATTCAGGGCGCCCTGGACGAAGTACCGGCCCACACCCGGCAGATTGAAGATCAATTCAATAACGAGCGACCCCGTCATGATTCCGGCAAGCGCAGGGCCGAGGTAGCCGACGAGGGGGATCGCAGCGGTCTGCATGACGTGCCGCACGATGACGTGTGATTCCCTGAGGCCTTTGGCGCGCGCCGTGCGCACAAAGTTTGATTGCAGGACTTCGAGCATACCGCCGCGCATCAGCCGCGCGATGATCGCAATCTGCGGTAATGCGAGCGCAATGATCGGCAGTACCATATTCGCGGGTGCGCCGTCGTTCCAGCCTGCAACGGGCAACAGCTTTAGGTACAGGCCAAAGAACAAGACAAGAATTGGCGCCGTTACAAAACTTGGAATCGCGATTCCGGTCATGGCCAGCGCCATGATGATGTGGTCGATGATCCCGTTCTGACGTAACGCCGCGATGATGCCGCACAGTCCGCCGAGCAGCAGCGCGACAATCATCGCGAGCAAGCCGAGCTTGGCGCTGACGGGCAATCCGATTGCAATCAGTTCATTGACGCCGAAATCCTTGTAGACAAGTGAAGGCCCGAAATCGCCGCGCAGGGCATTGGTCAGGTAGATCCAGTACTGCTCAAGCAGCGGCTTGTCGAGGTCGTAGGCAGCGCGGATGTTTTCGAGCACCGCAGGCTCAAGGTCGGCCTCTGCATCGAAGGGACCGCCCGGTGCCGCGCGCATCAGAAAGAATGACGCGGTCGCGATGATAAACAGGGTAGGTAAGGCGATGGCCAATCGCCTGAGTGTGAACATCAACATTTATAAAATATTGCGATCCCGGATTTATGCTGTGCAAAACAACAGAATTGTAGATAGATTCGGTCTTAACAGACCGGCTTGTCCCATTATGACTTAGACGCAATTGAGCGCCATATATCGGTGTGGGCTACCGACAAGCAGATGGCTGCAGCGCTCAGAAGCGCCTTCCCGGGTGCCAACTTGTGAATAGTTTGGCGCTCCCTACGGGAATCGAACCCGTGTTTCAGCCTTGAGAGGTCGAGGAAAGACTGGCGCACGACTCTGCCAAGGTTCTCTCGTTCAGAGCTTGACCGCAATACTCGCGTTATTGCTTTTGGGGGGGGCTTTGGCCATGATGAGAACCCATGCGTAGCTGTATCCTAGCGATTCTCTTGTTGGCCCACGTAAGTGTTGGCTTAGAAGCAGCATCAGACATAGAAGATGCCTGGCTTGAGACCGGCGCGCATTTGGTTGTGGATATTGGTGATTCGTTTGACGATGAGGGCGGAGAAAGCCTTGATTCGGATAACTGTGACCATTGTTGCCATGCCATATCCCATTTAGTTGCGTTCACCGCAAACACCTTCGGCACGCCTTTCCCCAAAACGTCACGGTTCGCGCATATTTCGGCCGCCAGCTTATATATGCGCGCAGGTACCGCCCCACCTACACCTCCGCCAAACGCCTAATCCACGCACACCATTAGACCCACGCAGGCTCAATGCTTGGGTGTTTTTTTGCTGTTCGAGGATTTGTTCATGTTAAGGCATATCGCATACCAACTGGTGTGCAGCGCAAGCGCCATTGTGTTGGGCGTAAGTCAGGTAAATGCGCAGTTAGATTCGACCGATGTAGAGCTTTTGGCTGGCGAAGATGCCGGTCAAGAGCTTTACATGGCTGAAGTTGAAGATCTGGCAAGGTTCGTCAACGACATACTATTCGTTCACCCGCAGCTAAAAGCGGCAGAAGCAACTAGGGAAGAGGCAGTTGCGTTAGCTCGGCAAGCGAAGCGACCTATATATAACCCAGAACTAGAGGCTGACTATGAGGATGTGGATGTTGAGACTTATGCAATTGGCATCTCTCAAGCCATAGATTGGGGCGGGAAACGAGATGCGGCATTTGCTGTTTCGTCTGCTGAAAAGACTGCGGAAAATGCAAGTTATGAGCAGACCCGCAACGATATCGCATCCTCGATTCTGCTGAACCTATCGGATTACTGGGCAGCACAAGCTATCGTGAGGTTGCGCTCGGTCAATAAGTCTTTGATGCATGACTTCTCGAGGCAGGCAGCGATGCGCTACCAGGCGGGTGACATTATGCGGGTCGAGTATGAAACGGCTCAGCTCGCATACGCAGAAGCCCGCATGCGGCTGGCTGAAGCCGAAGCCTCAACGACAACGTTGGCAAATAATTTGATTGCTTTTGGGGCGCCGTTGAATCCAATCAGTTGGCCATCTTTGCCCAGCAGGTTGCCCGAAAATCCGATGGGACCGGATCAAATTCGCTTGATTGTTGATTTGCTCCCAGTAGTGCGTTCCGCGAAGGCTGAAGTGCAGGCCGCCTCATCAGCTGTAGATCTGGCTAAGGCTAACAAACGTCCCGATCCAACAATCGGTATCAGAGCTGGTGAAGAAGATAACGAGTCATTGATTGGGGTGTCGTTTTCCATACCGATATTTGTGAGAAATAACTTTGATGATGCTGTTATGGCTGCGGTTAGCGCGCGTTCCCGATCAGAGGCAGAGGCAGGCAACGTGGAAAGACTTGCACGAGCAAATCTGACTGCTGCATTACTTCGATATTCGACAATGAGCAAAGCATGGCATGAATGGGAGAGTGTTAGCTCGGTGTCGATGGATAGCCAGGCAAAAGTGTTAACGCAACTGTGGGAAGCCAGGGAGCTAAGCATGGGCGAATTTTTGCTTCAGTATAGACAGAATCTGGAAGTGCAAAGTACAGCAGAGGAGCTTCGGCAAACACTCTGGAGTGCATGGATAAATGTTTTACAGCAGTCGAATCAAGCAGAGCGCTGGCTCGCTACAGGAACCGTGGCCAATTCGGCGGACGATTTTCGGGGGTTTAATAATGACAAGTGAAATGGTTAAGAACGGGGTCGCTGTTGCGATGTTAATGGCGTTGATGGGAATACTGTCTACAAATATTGGGCACGCCGAAGATGGGGATGGCCATGATGACCATAGCGAAGAAGGTCATAACGACGAGGAGCACAGTGAGGAAGGCCTGACATTGTCTGAAGAGGAAAGGAGAGAGGCAGGCATTGTTCTGCAGACCGTGACAAAACAAGTTGTCAGCAAACGAACGAGAGTGCCTGGTGAGGTTCAAGCTAATGGATATAAAACGGCAAAGATCGCACCGAGAATTACTGCGCAGGTAGTTACCCGTCATGCCACTCTGGGTCAGCATATCGCGCAAGGCGAATCACTCGTTACATTGTCCAGCGTCGAGATGGCAGATGCGCAGGGAGAGTTGATCGTCGCGGATCAGGAATGGAAGCGCGTGCAATCGTTGGGGAAGGAGGTGCTGTCGGGTCGACGGTATACGGAGGCAGAGGTCAACCGACAACGAGCAATGGCAAAAGTACTCGCGTACGGCATGTCACGGCAAGAAGTGAACAGACTAATAGCCGCAGATGATGCGAGTTTAGCGACCGGCGAGTTTTCAGTCATTGCGCCGTTAAATGGAACCATCTTGTTAGAGAATTTCGTCATCGGTGAATTGATTGAACCAGGGCATGTGCTTTTTGAAATAAGTGACGAAACCACACTTTGGGTAGAAGCGCGTGTTTCAGGAGAATCCATCGGAAGTATCGATCAGCAGACTCGGGTTCGAATATCGCCAGACCAGAAGACATGGCGAGATGCCACTGTAATTCAACTCAGCCATCGCTTAAACGAAGCGACGAGAACGCAGGCTGTGCGTATTGAGTTTGACAATTTGGATGATTGGTTGCATGCCGGACAGTTTGTGGATGTTGAGCTATCTGCACCTGGTAGTGAAGAAAAGTTGGCGTTGCCAGCAGAGGCCATTGTGCTTTTGAAGGGTGACTCAGTCGTTTTCAAGCTGGAAGAAGGCGACGAAATACACCCGGAAGAAGTAAAAGTAGGCAGAAGCTTCGGTGATGACAGAGAAATACTTTCGGGCATTAGCGAGGGTGATCGGATCGCAGTAAAAGGCGCGTTCCATCTCAAGTCATTACTACTTAAGTCGGAGCTTGGCGAAGGCCACGCGCACTAGGAGCGAACATATATGTTTACTGCACTCATAGAGTTATCGCTTCGTTACAAATTTCTGGTGCTCATCGTATCTGGTGTCGTCGGGTTTCTTGGATGGCGCGCGGTTACAACCGTGCCGATTGACGCTTTTCCGGATGTAACGCCTGCACAAGTCAATATTTATACCGAGTCACCCGGTTTAGCGGCCGAAGACGTGGAGCAACTATTAACATTTCCGATTGAATCAGGTCTGGCAGGGTTACCAAAGGTCAAGGAAATTCGTTCAGTCAGTTTGTTCGGACTGTCCTATGTCGCAATCTTTTTTGATGACGATATGGATATCTATTTTGCCCGTCAGCTGGTAAATGAGCGTTTGCAAGAAGTAGGGGAGCGAATACCAGAAGGTTATGGAATCCCTGAGATGGGTCCAAACACATCCGGTCTCGGCCAAGTGTATTGGTACACCCTTGAGCGCGCCGACGAGCGGCTAGCAAATAGCATTACTGACATGGATTTGCGCACCTTACAGGATTGGACGGTGCGGCTTATCTTACGCACTGCACCAGGTGTTGATGACGTAATTTCGTGGGGAGGGCAGGAGCAGCAATATCAAGTAGTTCTCGATCCGCTTCGGCTTATCAAGTACGACGTGACCTTTACAGAGGTTATGGAAGCGGTCGAAACCAATAACCGTCTCGTAGGCGGTCAATACATCGACGTAGGCTCGGAGCAATACCTGGTGCGTGGTCTTGGGCTGGTAAAAAATGAGGATGATCTCGGTCGAATAGTGGTTAAGGTCGATGATGGCACTCCGGTCTATCTTCGTGACATTGCCACAATTTCCCCAGCCCCTGGCTTGCGCTTTGGCGCAGTAACGCGTGACGGTAAAGAAGTCGTTCTTGGAATGACACTTTCCCGATTAGGGGAGAATGCGAAAACCGTCGTAGATGCGGTAAAGGACAAAGTTTCTATCGTCCGTGATGCACTGCCCGATGGTGTGGTGCTCAAGCCTATCTATGAGAGAACAGAGCTTGTTGAGAAAGCGGTCGGCACGGCAACGGCAGCTCTGATTGAGGGCTCTATTTTAGTGGCCATCATTCTATATCTGTTTTTGGGTGAGTTACGCGCCGCGATCGTTGTTATAGCCGCATTGCCAATGGCGATGCTGGTTGCTTTTATTTTCATGGGGCAAGCCGGGCTCTCCGCTAATTTGATGTCGCTGGCGGGTCTTGCTATTGGCATCGGAATGATGGTCGATGGGGCGGTGGTAGTCGTGGAGAACTCATTCAGGGTGATGAGCGAGCGATTAAAACACGGCACCGAAGTAAACCGAACGGAAGCGGTTTTTACCGCAGCTAAGGAAGTCGCGAACCCAGTCGCATTTGCAATTCTAATAATCATCGTAGTGTTTCTTCCGCTTTTCAGCCTGGAAGGCCTTGAAGGAAAGCTGTTCAAGCCAATGGCGTTCAATATTAGCTTCGCGATGGCTGGCTCTTTGGTGCTGACAATGACGCTGATACCGGTGCTGGCATCACTGCTACTCAAGCCCCATGAAGAGAAAGACACCATGCTTATGGCTTACCTGAAGCGAGTCTATGAGCCAACTCTTTTGTGGGCCTTAACAAGGCGCAAACATGTAGTTATGGCAGCGGGTGGGCTGCTCTTGGCGAGCCTGGCGCTATTTCCGTTTCTTGGAAAGGAATTCATGCCGGAGCTGCAGGAAGGCTCGATCATGTGGAGGGTGACGTCGATACCGTCGGCGTCCTTGGATCAATCCATCGCCATTTCCAAGGACATCGAGCTCGCCCTAAATGAATTTCCGGAGGTGGATACAACCATAGCGATGATAGGCCGCGCGGAGAAAGGCGAAACCGCCGACGTTAACTACATGGAAATCTATACGGCTTTGAAGCCCGAGGATGAGTGGGGTACTGATCGATCGATCGAAGAGCTCGCGGACGACATGCAGGAAGTGCTTGAAGTAGTGGTACCAACCGCAGCCGTTTCCTTCACGCAGCCCATTCAAATGCGTGTTGAGGAGCTTATCTCAGGGATAAGGGCCACCCTGGCGGCAAAGCTATACGGAGAGGATCTAGCAGAACTGGATCGATTGGCTGAGCAGGTGAAGGATGTAATCGCAGATGTCCCTGGTGTTGCAGACCTGTCACTGGAAGCGAACATTGGTAAAACGCAAATACGGATAGAGGTAAACAGGGAGCGTTTAGCCCGGTACGGAATGAATGCCGACGACGTTTTAACAATAGTTCGCAATGGCATTGGTAATGAACCGGTATCCACGTTGATTCAAGGTGTAAAGCGTTTCGATATCACAGTAAGGCTGGCGGATAGGTCTAAAGCAACCGTTGAATCGCTACGGCAGATACCATTGAGAGCCGGTTCCGGTGCAATCGTGTCGCTTGGAGAAGTTGCTGATATATCCGTCGCAGAAGGCTACTCTTTTGTCCGTCGCGAGCAGCTGCAGCGATATGCTGTCATACAGATGGACGTTCGCGGGCGAGATATTGATGGTTTTGTCAGAGAGGCATCTGCAGCTATCGAGTCTTCTATCGATCTGCCCCCAGGCTATTGGATAGAGTGGGGTGGTGCTTTTGCTAACCAACAAAGGGCGCTCGCGCGGCTTTCGCTGATTGTCCCGCTGACAATTTTCTTTATCTTTGTGCTTCTTTACACAGCGTTTAATTCGACGCGATTTGCGCTTCTTATTATTGCTAACGTGCCATTCGCCACTATCGGCGGGCTGATCTCGCTGTTTATAACCGGCCAATATTTGTCAGTGCCTTCTGCAATTGGCTTTATTACGGTATTCGGCGTGGCGATGTTAAACGGAATTGTTCTCGTTAGTTTTATTAACGAACTACGCGAGCAAGGATTGTCCGTCGCAGACGCGGTACGTAAAGGAGCAATGATGCGTTTACGACCTGTTCTGATGACCGCTTGCGTTGCCATCCTCGGATTGGTGCCGATGCTAATTTCGACAGGTGTGGGCGCTGAGACACAGCGACCGTTAGCGACAGTAGTAGTAGGCGGTCTAATAACCTCGACTGCCCTAACTTTGATATTGCTTCCGGTTATCTACGAATGGATGGAGCAGCGCTTTTCGGGTGCGGTCAGGACAAGTGGAGCAGGTGAAATATAATGAACAAAATGATCAGGGCTACAAATATTCTGGTATGCACCGCGCTACTAACGTCTGGGTGCTCGCTGGCAAACTACGACTTACTAGAGAAAAGTGACGTCAAGATTGAAACCGTTTCGGTGGCTAAAGCAAAATACTTGTATACAAATGTATTCCAGGAAGGCGAGAAGATCGTAATTTCAGGTACCGTAGCATTGGACAGCCCAGAAACAGCCTGGAGCGCTCGTGGGCACTTAGATGTTTACGTTCGCGACGACAGTGGGAACCTGCTGATGGCATCCCACACTCCTTATAGGCAGCATCATCGCACCGGGAAGAGGAATCAACTTAAATACTATACAGCTGGGCGGCTGCTAGTTAAGGATGCTGTATCAATTACGTTGCAACATCATTTTGCTGAATTGTCGGTCCATGAATCAGCCCCAATTGCAAACTAAGCGATAGGCAATATGTCGAGCATATATATTTTTTGGAGAATGCATGTGATATTAAGGCAAAGCATAATTGCGGGGGCTGGCGCGCTAATATTGAGTGGCTGCGGGTTTGTTGATCAAAATTCGATTGATCGAAATATAGCTCGCGTCGAGACTAAGCCATCCAGCGAGCTTGTGTTTGAAAGTGTTAGCGTTACACGCCAAGGGGTGGGTATTGTTGTAAATGGTTCACTTCGGCATCGTCATGGCCGAACGGCTAGGGATATCCCTGGTCACGTAGATGTATTGGTGCTGAATGCTGATGGGGCGGTGATCGCGTCCGGCGCTGTCCCGTATAGAGCCTCGCATGCCGGAACATCTGCCTGGGTTGAATTTGGCGTGCAAGCTTCGGTTGATGATGTAGCGCTTGTGCGGCTATCGCATCATGTGACCGACCATAAAATTACTCACGAATAATAGAAGTGCTTTAATGTTATGCCAGACAAATATGTTGGAAGACCATCAATTCTCCCCGCTTGTTTTTTCTTCGGAGTGGGTCGTTTACGGCGCAGAACGGCTCACTATATTTACCCAGCATTTTTGCTGGCTGTCTTTTCGTGTTTTTCACCACCAAGTTACGGGAAGGAAGAAGGGCCAAATTATTCATTAGTGTATACGGGTGAAACATGGGCAAATACAAAAGGGGGCATAGATACCGGTACAGAATATGTCAGCGTTCTGGATTTCACCATGGATGCCGATCTGGGTTCGGGTACATTTTTCCTCTGGGGGTTTTATAGTAATAGTTCAGATCTGAGCGGACGACTTGTCGGGGATATACAAGCTGTATCAAACATTGATAACTCTGAAGTGGTCCGTGTGCTTGAAGCTTGGTACAGCCACGATTTCGCTGGCGATACGGCATCAATCAAGGCTGGACTGGTTGACCTGAATTCCGAATTTGACGCTATTGAGCCAGCTAGCTTATTTGTGAACGGTTCACACGGGATTGGTGCTGATTTTTCTCAAACGGGGGAGAACGGGCCTTCTCTCTATCCATCTACTTCGCCAGCTGTTGTCGTTGAATTCGCGCCATGGGTTAATTGGTTTTTGCGGTTTGGTGCTTTTGACGCTATCCCGAACGATCCAGATAACCCAGACCGAATGAAGCTGTCGCTTGGAGATGGGGCATTGCTGGTAGGTGAGGCAAACTACGTCACCGACCTCGGGTTGCGTTTGGGTACTGGGGTTTGGGGCTATACCTCGAAGTTTGATACCAGCTATGCACCAATGACTGCGGGGAGTCGAGAAAGCGATAACTGGGGAGCATATATTTTTGCTTCAAGCGATCTTTATTCTACGGAAAATGACAATAAATTAAGCGGCTGGATTCGGTACGGATTTGCAGACAACACCAGTATCAACTTTCTTAAGTCATATTTCGGTACAGGGCTTGTATACACGGGCCTCTTTCCTGCGAGACCGGAGGATGAGATAGGTTTTGCTATAGCTTCTGCGTTTATCGGCGACGAAGCCAAAAATGCCGCTCGAGCTGCGGGCGAGCCTGTGTCCAATGCCGAAACCAGTATTGAGCTTACGTATCGAGCACAATTGACAGACTGGCTAGCCATCCAGCCGGATATACAATATGTCCTTAATCCTGGAGTCACCGGTGGATTGAGCGACGCACTTGTTGTTGGTGTGCGCTTCGAGATGGCACTGAACTTCTAATTTTGGTCATTGGATAATAGAGTCTGGTGGAGGCTGCACCGGAGGAAATAGCCAAGTTTGACACCGTGATGGCTATGGTGCGCGACGCTCCAAATATTTGCCCCTAACAGACCTACGCTGCTTTGCTGCTCGAGATCTGTCTATATTCTAGAGAGATTCTGGAGAAAAGCGTCTGTGGTCCGGTTGTCCGACGATAGGTCTTTGAAAAGATTGGCGCTCCCTACGGGAATCGAACCCGTGTTTCAGCCTTGAGAGGGCCGCGTCCTTACCGCTAGACGAAGGGAGCACACAGCCTGTTATCATACGCGGCTTTACGCACCTGCCTAGCCCTCCTGACAACGTTGGTTTAATTTTTGGCCGCTCCTTCCCACTCTTCTGAATCCGTCCCGCTGCTTGTGCCACGGTCGGAGCACAATATCAGTCGTGCCAATATTTCCAGCGCGGCGCTCAAAGTGCTTTATCGCCTGCGTGAAGGCGGCTATGAGGCCTATCTGGTCGGCGGCAGTGTCCGCGATCTGCTCCTGGGCGGGCATCCCAAGGATTTCGACATTGCAACCGATGCAACGCCGGAGCAGGTGCACAGCTTGTTCAACAATTCGCGCCTTATCGGGCGTCGTTTCCGCCTGGTGCACGTGCGTTTTGGCCGGGAAATTATTGAAGTAGCGACTTTTCGCGCCGCGGCCGGTCATGATGACGATGACCATGAAATCGCCGAAGGCAGCGGCCGGGTGCTGCGCGATAACGTCTGGGGAACCCTCGAAGACGATGCCTTGCGGCGCGACTTTACGGTGAACTCGCTGTACTACGGCATCGGGGATTTCGCGATTCGGGACTATGCCGGGGGTGTTGCGGACATAGCCTCGCGCCAACTGCGCCTGATCGGTGATCCCGAGCAGCGATATCGAGAGGATCCGGTGCGCATGCTGCGCGCGGCTCGGTTTGCGGCCAAACTGGATTTCGAGATCGAAGCCGATACCGCGGCTCCAATAGAAAGGCTGGCGGGCTTGCTGGACAATATTCCGGCGGCGCGCCTGTTCGATGAATTTGGCAAGTTGTTCCAGTCGGGCCATGCCTATGCGTCCTGGCAGCAATTGCAGAAATACGACCTGACTCGCCACCTGTTCCCGCTGACCCACATGTGGCTGAACAACGATCCGGAAGGTTCACGCCGGCGTTTTATAGAGCAGGCGCTGCGCAATACCGATGAGCGCGTGGCAACCGACAAACCCATAACACCTATGTTTTTATTCGCAATTTTTCTGTGGGGGCCGGTGTCGGGGCGGGCGCGGCAGCTTACGGAAGAGGAACAAATGTCTGACGTACAGGCACTGGCGCTCGCAGGTGCCGAGTTGATGGCCATGCAGTGCCAGCGCATTGCGGTTCCCAAGCGCTTTTCATTGCCGATGCGCGAGATTATCCAGATGCAGCCGCGCTTCGCCCGCCGCACCGGGAAGCGCGTACAGTCGTTTCTTGGTCATCGTCGCTTTCGTGCCGCTTACGACCTGTATGCGCTGCGCGCGTTGCTCGGCGAAGTCAGTGATGAAGAGTTGGCCTGGTGGACCGATGCGCAGCAGGGTGTGGCTGTGGGTGAAGGCGATGGCGGCGAAGACGACACTTTCGGACGGGGCAAAAAAAGGTCGAAAAAGACTGGCAAAAAGCGCCCCCGTAAGCGCAGTAAAAAGCATTCTGGGTGAATTCATGGCAGAGCGACCGGTTTGGGTACCGGCTTACATCGGCGTGGGCAGCAATCTTCACGATCCGGCAGCACAGGTGGCGCGCGCATGCGCGGCGCTGGCTGACCTGCCGCAGACGCGCCTGATGGCGGTGTCCCCCAGCTACACCAATCCGCCGATGGGCCCGCAGGATCAGCCCGACTACGTGAATGCAGTGGCAGGGTTGCTGACCTGCCTGGCAGCGCGCACTTTGCTCGCTGAATTGCAGAAACTGGAGGCGGCGCTGGGGCGGGTTCGTAAGGCGGGCGATCGCTGGGGGCCGCGCATCATCGACCTTGATTTGCTGATTCACGGTCATAGCCGCGAGGCCACGGCTGAATTATCGTTGCCGCACCCGGGCATTTCGGAACGAAATTTTGTATTGTTTCCGCTGTGCGACATTGCGCCAATGCTGGTTGTGCCGGGGCAGGGTACGGTGGCAAGGTTGGCGGCGGCAGCCGACCGCAGTGGTTTGATTGCATTGAGTCCGACGGGTTAGCGGCCAGAGCGGCGCGTACTCGGTTTCAACAAGAACAAAACAAGAAAATAACTGAAACATGGCGAATTCCCGTTACATAGCGATTGAAGGGCCGATCGGGGTCGGAAAGACCAGTCTGGCGCAACGACTTGCCAGGGAGCTGGACGGCGAACTGGTGCTGGAAGAAGCGGGTGCTAACCCTTTTCTTGAGCGTTTTTATGCAGATCCGCGGGGCGCAGCCCTGCCGGCACAGCTGTTTTTTCTGTTTCAGCGGGCCCGCCAGCTTGATCAACTGGCTCAGGCGGACATGTTCAGCGATCTGCGCATCGCGGATTTCCTGATGGCCAAGGATCGCCTGTTTGCGCAAATAACGCTGGACAGGGACGAACTCGATTTGTACGAGAAAATATATGCGGCGACGGAATTCAAGGCGCCGGTGCCGGATCTGGTGGTGTATTTACAGGCGCCGGTCGACACGCTGCTGTTCAGAATCGCCCGCCGAGGCATACACTATGAGCAGTCGATAGGACGGCGCTATCTGGAGCGTCTGACCGACGCTTACTCGCAGTACTTTCATCAATACGACGAGTCGCCGTTACTGATCGTGAACGCGGCCACAATTGACCCCGTTAACAACCAGCTGCATTTTGAACTGCTGCTGGAAGAGATCAATAGCGCACGCAGCGGCCGGCAGTTCTTTAACCCGCTGGTGTCAGCGTTCGCCTGATCAAGTGTTGCACCACTAGGGTTCACTTATGTATGCACAACTTCAACAACGCGGTATGGATCGTCCTCCGGTCAATGTATCGACGTTGCGGCAAATGAAAGCCGACAAACAGCCTATCGCCTGCCTCACCGCATACGATGCCAGTTTTGCGTGGCTGGTTGATCAGGCCGGTACGGATCTGGTGCTGGTCGGCGATTCGCTCGGCATGGTGGTGCAGGGGCATGACACGACCGTGCCGGTGACGGTGGACGACATGATCTACCACACCCAGCTTGTTTCCCGCGGATTGTCGCGCGCTTTTCTGGTCGCTGATATGCCGTTCATGAGTTACACCAGTCCGCAGCAGGCGCTGGAGAACTCGGTGCGGTTGATGCAGGAAGGGGCCGCGATGATGGTGAAACTGGAAGGCGGTTCCAGTCAGATAAGAATTGTTGAGTACCTCGCGCTGCACGACATCCCGGTATGCGCGCATCTGGGTTTGAAGCCGCAGTCGGTCCACAAGATTGGCGGTTTCAAGGTTCAGGGCCGGGACGCAACGCAGGCCAGGCAAATGGCCGCGGATGCAAAAGCGTTGCAGGATGCAGGCGCAGACATAGTGCTGCTGGAGTGTGTGCCAAGTGAAGTCGGCAAGCAGGTTACGGAGTCCCTCGACGTGCCGGTCATCGGTATCGGCGCGGGCCCGGAAGTGGACGGTCAGATACTGGTGCTCTATGACATTCTGGGGATTACCCAGGGGCGGATGCCGCGGTTTGTGCATAACTACATGAACGATACCGGTGACATCAGCGGCGCTATCGCCGCCTATGTCGAGGCAGTAAAAGCGCGTACTTATCCTGCGCCCGAGCACTGTTTTTCCTGATTTGTCCGTCGCTCTGCTGCGTGCAGAATATATTTCAGCGCTACCCGGAAGCAGATTTTGCAAAACATTAAAACCGTCACGAAGATGCGCGCGCAGCTGGCGGCCTGGCGCGAGGCGGGCGACTCAATCGCCTTCGTTCCGACCATGGGCAATCTGCACGCCGGCCACATCAGTTTGATCGAGCTGGCTTCGCAGCATGCCGAGCACGTGGTTGTCAGCATTTTTGTTAACCCGACGCAGTTTGGCCCCGGCGAGGACTTTGCTCGCTATCCGCGCACCCCTGAAAGTGACGTGCGGCGACTGAAACGTGCCGGCGTTGACGCACTGTTTATGCCGTCCGATGCCGAGATGTACCCGAACGGTATTGAGGCGGCGACGCAGGTGCATGTACCTGCTCTGTCGGAAATCCTTGAGGGCGAGCATCGACCCGGGCACTTTGCAGGCGTCGCTTCGGTTGTTTGCCGGCTGTTGAATATCTGCCAGCCCGATGTTGCCGTGTTCGGTCAGAAGGATTATCAGCAACTGGTGGTATTGCGGCAGATGGTGCGTGATCTCCACATGCCCGTTAAGGTGCTGGCCGGCCCGACCAAGCGCGCAGAGAACGGTTTGGCTTTAAGCTCGCGCAACCAGTATCTGAACGCGCAACAAAAAGATCAGGCCGGAGCGATTTACGCGGCTCTGTCAGCGGCGGGCAGCGCTATCGAAAAGGGCCGTTCGGATTGGGCGGAACTTGAGGCGGAAGGGTGGCAGCAACTCGAATCTGCCGGCCTTTACCCGGAGTATTTCGCGGTGCGCCGCGCAGTTAACTTGTCAAAGGTTGAGGCGGTTCACCAGAATCTGGTGGTGCTGGCTGCAGCGCGTCTGGGCGATGTGCGCCTGATCGATAATTTACTGGTCGCGCGCCCGGCTTAAGCAGCGTCGTGTTCTGCCAGTGCCCAGGCCACGTGCTCGCGCACCAGCGCCGACGGATCGTCCGCACGCTGGCGCAAGGCCGCTACCGTGTCGGGGGAGGTGGGTGCGTTGCCCAGCGCTACTGCTATGTTGCGCAGCCAGCGTTCGTAGCCGATGCGCCGGATAGCGCTGCCGGCGGTTTTTTTCAACCAGTGTGTTTCGCTCCAAAGGAACAACGTGGTCAGTTGCGCATTATCCAGCCCGTGCCGGGGGGCGAAGTCTTTTTCTGCGGTCGGTTGGGCAAATTTATTCCACGGGCAAAACAACTGGCAGTCATCGCAGCCGTAAATGCGATTGCCGATGGCTTTGCGAAATTCCATCGGTATGGAGCCCTTTAGCTCAATGGTCAGATACGAAATGCAACGGCGCGCATCCAGCTCAAACGGCGCGACGATGGCCTGTGTCGGGCAGACATCAATGCAGGTGCGGCAAGTGCCGCAATGTTCTCCGGCTGCCTGGTCGGCGTGCAAAGGTAAATCGGTGTAAATCTCACCGAGAAAAAACCACGAGCCCGCATTCTTGTTAATCACGTTGGTGTGTTTGCCGATCCAGCCGAGCCCGGCATTTCTGGCCAGTGGTTTTTCCAGCACCGGCGCACTGTCGCTGAAAACCCGGTAGCCATAGTCACCCACTGCCGCATGGATACGATCCGCCAGTTTTTGCAAGCGGTTGCGCACGACTTTGTGGTAGTCGCGGCCGAGGGCATACCGGGAGATGTAGGCCATTTCGGGTTGTTCCAGCAGTGCCTCGGGCGGTTGGGTTTCGGCGGGCAGGTAATCCATGCGCACCGAGATCACACTGACTGTGCCGCCGACCAGATCGGCGGGGCGGCTCCGGCGGGTGCCATGCCGCTCCATGTACTCCATTTCACCGTGACGCTGGCGCTTTAGCCACGCGAGCAAGTGCTGTTCATCGCGGGCGAGCTCGATGCCGGCAATACCCGCTTGCTGAAATCCAAGCTCGGCTGCCCAGGCCTTGATCTGTTCAGCAAAGGCCGGGCGGCTCAACGATTCTTCATGATTCATAAACGGGCATAAAAGCGTCACGGATGCTCAGTATAATCGCCCGCATGGATGCAAACGGACAATGGGTGTACACACCGGACAAGGTACGCGAACTCGATCGCATTGCCATCGAGGAGCAGGGTATCGCCGGTTATACATTAATGCGGCGAGCCGGCCAGTTCGCATTCGACACCATACGCGAGCGCAAGCCGGCGGCGAATCATTGGGTCATTTACTGCGGTAGCGGAAACAATGCCGGTGACGGCTACATCATCGGTCGTCTCGCGCTGGAACGTGAACTCCACGTTGTTGTCGTTGCCGTTGGCGAACCGGACCGTCTCGGCGGAGACGCGGCCCGCGCCTGCAAGGATTACATCGCGGCGGGCGGCGAAGTACAGAGCTTCAGCCCGGCAGCACCTGCGGCGGGCGATCTGGTGATCGATGCGTTGCTTGGAACCGGGCTGCAGCGGCCGCTGCAGGGTGTTTATGCCGAGGCCGTGTCCGCCATCAATTCATCTGGGCTGCCGGTTGTGGCCGTCGACATTCCGACGGGCCTTAACGGCACCGACGGCCAGGTGATGGGTAACTGCGTGCATGCTGCGCTTACCGTCACTTTTGTAGGTCTGAAGCAGGGGCTGTTTTTAGGGTCGGGTCCGTCCGTGTGCGGCGAACTGTGTTTCAGCGACCTGCGCATTGCGCCAATTGCACCAGACCGTGTTGCTCCGGTGATGCGGTGCGTGGGCGACCGCGAACGACGCCGTAACCTGCCGGCGCGCAACCGCGCCTCCAACAAAGGCGATTTCGGTCACGTGCTGGTGGTGGGCGGCAACCACGGTATGGGGGGTGCAGTGAGGCTTGCGGGCAGTGCCGCGTTGCGCACCGGGGCAGGCCTGGTCAGCATTGCGACGCGCGCCGATAACGTCAGCGCCGTCATTGCCGGCAGACCCGAATTGATGTGCCGTGGTGTACCCGATGCTGACGGTTTGAATGACCTGCTGGCGCGCGCCAGCGTCGTCGCTATCGGGCCCGGGCTGGGTCAGGACAGCTGGGCCAGCGAGTTGTTGGCGCGGGTAATGGCCAGCGACTTGCCGCTGGTGCTCGACGCGGATGCGCTTAACCTGCTGGCCATCAACCCGCAGCGGCGTGACAACTGGGTGCTGACACCGCACCCGGGCGAAGCAGGCCGGTTGCTGGGTATTTCGACTCAGGCGGTGCAGGCGGACCGTGCCGGGGCGCTGCTCGAGTTGCAACGGCGCTATGGCGGCGTGGTGTTGTTAAAGGGCGCGGGAACACTGGTGACGGGCCAGCCAGTGCCGTGGGTAATTACCGCCGGCAATCCCGGCATGTCCAGTGCCGGTATGGGCGACGTGCTGACCGGCATTACAGCGGCGGTTCTGGCTCAATGTTCCGGTAAAGACCCTGCAACGCTGGTCGCATTAGGCGCATGGCTGCATGCAATCGCCGGTGATCGCGCGGCGCGAGCCGGCGAACGCGGGATGCTGGCCGGCGATGTGGTGCAGGAGTTGCGCGCTTGTCTGAACGCACAGTGATGCTTACTTCGGCAGCAGCAACCGAGGCGGCCGGCGCAGCACTGGCCCGTGCCGTGGCGAACGCCGAGCAGGCCTGCATTTACCTGCGCGGCGAACTGGGAGCCGGGAAAACAACCTTTGCGCGCGGCTTTCTCGCCGGTCTCGGCCACACCGGTCGGGTGCCGAGTCCGACCTACACCCTCGTCGAGCCTTACGACGTCGCCGGGCGGCGGGTATGGCACCTGGATTTGTACCGCCTCGGCGACGGTGCGGAGCTGGAGTATCTGGGGCTGGATGAAATGGCGGGGCCTGGCGGAGTGCTGCTGATTGAGTGGCCCGAGCGCGGCCTGGAATATTTGCCAAACGACGACTTATCAATAGAACTTAAAGTGATTCCTGAAGGCCGATCGCTGGCGATTACGCCCCACAGCGGCGTCGGCGAGGCCATTCTGAGGGCATTGGATACTTAGTGTCGCGGTCCGGGCGAGCACTTATAAACAAAGGGTTTCAGGGCCTTTGTGCCTATTGCATATAGCAAAGGGCGCTATCTTGCTAATTTAATGGTAATTACTGACGCCAATTTCTTGGATATTTTGTCAAATTGCGTATACTTCTGGGCATCGCCTTGGGGGACGAAGGGATGCGTAGCTTCAGGATAGCCGTCGGATTGTTTGCGCTGCTGCTGGCGTCGACGCTGGCTGCCCAACCGGTTCAGGTTAAAGATGTGCGCATTGCGCATACCGGCGACCGCACGCGCATTGTGCTGGATCTCGACAACGCGGCCGACCATAACCTCTTTACGTTGGCCAACCCCAACCGTGTGGTCGTTGATATTGCCAGCGCGCGGTTTGACGGTGCTGCCACGAAATTGCCAACCGCCATAGGGCTGGTCGGCAATATGCGGGCTGCGAATCGCGACAACGGCATGGCCCGCCTGGTGCTGGATCTTGACGAGGCGGTGCGGCCCAAGAGCTTTGATTTGCAGCCGGGTGCGGGCTACGGCCATCGCCTGGTGGTGGATTTGTACGCGCTGGATGCCCAGCCTGCGGCTGTAAAAACGTCACCGCGCAAATCGCAAGTGCGCGATTTGGTGGTGGCGATTGATGCGGGTCACGGCGGCAAGGATCCGGGCGCTCGCGGTCGCGGCGGGCTGCTCGAGAAGGATGCAGTGCTGGACATCAGTAAACGGCTTGCCAGTCTGATCGAGGCCGAGCCGGGCATGCGACCGTATCTGACGCGCAAGGGCGACAGCTTCCTGAAGCTCGGTGAGCGGATGCGACGCGCACAAAATGCCGGCGCGGATTTATTCATTTCCATACATGCCGATGCTTTTAGCGACCGGAACGTGCGCGGCGCCTCAGTGTATGTGCTATCCAACAAGGGAGCCTCGGACGAGGCTGCGCACCTGCTGGCAGCACGCGAGAACGCTGCCGACACGGTGGGCGGCGTAACGCTCAATGACAAGGACGACACGCTCGCTGCGGTGCTGGTGGATTTGTCGCAAAACGCCTCGCTGGAGGCCAGTATTGAGGTAGGCGATTTGCTGATCGGCGAGTTGTCGCGCGTTGGCAAGGTGCGCAGGCCCACGGTTCAGAAGGCCGGCTTCAAGGTGCTGAAGTCAGCCGATATACCCTCGGTACTGATCGAAACAGCGTTTATTTCCAACGCGCATGACGAAAGCAATCTGCGCAGCGTGCAATACCAGCAGCGGCTGGCGAGTGCGATGCACAGCGGTATACGCAACTATTTTTATGCCAATCCCCCCGAGGGCACCCGCGTGGCGGTGCTGGCGCGCGAGCAAAAACAGATTCGTGAGCACATCATCCGTCAAGGGGATACGCTAAGCGGCATCGCGCAGCGCTACAACGTGAGCGTATCGGGGTTGCGCGCAGCCAATCAGCTGAACACCAGCAATATTCGTATCGGGCAGGTGCTGCGCATACCGCCGGCGCAAGGTGCCCGCGGCATCTGACCGGGCGAAAGTTTGCAGCCGGTGTATTCATGCCCGGGGCATTCAATTAGCGCGGTGATTCTGCAAGAATCGCCGCATGCCGATTACTCAGCTTCCTCCGCAACTTATTAATCAGATCGCTGCCGGCGAAGTGGTGGAGCGGCCCGCTTCCGTGCTCAAAGAGTTGTTGGAGAACAGTCTCGATGCCGGTGCTACCCGGGTCGACGTCGATGTCGAAGAGGGCGGCATAAAGCTTTGCCGGGTGCGCGATAACGGCATCGGGATACCCAGTAACGAGTTGTCACTGGCCTTGTCGCGGCATGCCACCAGCAAAATTGCGACGCTGGATGATCTCGAGCACGTGGCTTCGCTGGGGTTTCGCGGCGAAGCGTTGCCGAGTATTGCATCGGTTTCCCGGCTGACGCTGATTTCCCGGCATCGCGGTCAGGACACAGGCTGGTCGGTGCAGGGTGACGGTTCGGATGCGTCGGAAACTCCGGTGCCGGCCCCCGCGCAGGAAGGCACCTCGGTCGAGGTGCGTGACTTGTTTTACAACACACCCGCGCGGCGGCGGTTTCTGCGCACCGCGCGCACGGAATACCAGCACGTCGATAAAGTGGCGCGCCAGATTGCGCTGAGTCGCTTCGGCGTCGCGTTTCGACTCAATCACAATGGCAAGACCATTTTGAATTTGCCCGCGGCGGATTCCATCGAACTCGAAGAACAGCGGTTGGCCGCGATTCTGGGCACAGAGTTTATGGCGCATGCGCTCTATATAGAGCATGTGCACAATGGCATGACCTTGCGCGGCTGGGCCGCGCGGCCGACTTTTTCGCGCAGTCAGCCCGATTTGCAGCATTTCTTTTTGAACGGTCGGGCGGTGCGTGACAAGGTGATTGTCAGTGCGGTGCGTCAGGCTTACCGTGATGTGTTGTTCCACGGTCGCCATCCGGCCTACGTCTTGTATCTGGAATTAGATCCGGCCCTGGTGGATGTCAACGCGCATCCGGCCAAGCATGAAGTACGGTTTCGTGACAGTCGCCCCGTGCACGATTTCGTGCGCCGTACCGGCGAGGCTGCGCTGGCTGAAACACGGCCTGCGGGCGGAAGCCTTTCATCGTCGGCACCGGCCGCGATAGGTTCTGACGCGCGGCAGAATCCATACCTTCAGTCACGGCAGTCCTCGCTGGGTTTCGCGTCTGGCGGCGTCGCCGATTCCGGGGTCGCCGCTTTCAGGGGTACCGCGCAACTGGCGCAACTTGCGCAACTGGCCGAGGGCACATCAAACCTTGAGCAAGACATTGATGCGGCCGATGTGCCGCCGCTCGGTTTCGCGATTGCGCATCTGCACGGCGTGTATATTCTGGCGCGCAATCGTGACGGCCTCGTGATTGTCGATGCCCATGCAGCGCATGAACGGGTTACCTATGAGCGGCTCAAGCGTGCGATGGATGAAGGTCAGGGAGTGCAACGACAGCCGCTGCTGATTCCGCTGCGTATAAACGTTTCGGTCGCTGAGGCCGACCGGGCCGAAGCCAGCGTTGACGAACTGGCGGCGGCTGGATTGATAGTTGATCGCGGCGGCCCGGATCAGTTGACGGTGCGCGAGTTGCCGGTGCTGCTGGGTCAGGCCGATGCCGAAGCACTGTTGCGCGATGTGCTGAGTGATATGAATCATGACTGCGGTTCGCCCGGGTCGGCTGAACGCGTCGCGGATTTGCGAAACACGATTCTGGCCACGATGGCGTGCCACGGATCGGTGCGTGCGAATCGTGCGCTAAGCATTCCAGAAATGAACGCACTGCTGAGGGCGATGGAAGAAACTGAGCGCGCCGACCAGTGCAACCACGGGCGTCCAACCTGGACGCAGCTCAGCATGCAGGAGCTGGATCGCCTGTTCGCCCGCGGGCGCTGATGTTGTTGTGAGCAGACATTCATCCGGCGTACCGCGCGTGGTCTGCCTAATGGGGCCGACCGCAGCGGGCAAGACCGAAACCGTCATGGCCCTGGCGGAAAAATTTGCTATTGACGTTGTCAGCGTTGATTCCGCGCTCGTTTATCGTGGCATGGATATTGGCACTGCCAAGCCATCTGCCGACGAGCAGGCCCGCGTGCCCCATCGGTTGATCGATATGCTTGAGCCGCACGAAGTGTATTCGGCCGGTGCCTTTTGCCGGGATGCTGCCGACGCGATTGCCGAAATTTCCGCAGCCGGTCGTTTGCCGGTGCTGGCGGGCGGCACGATGCTGTACTTTCAGGCATTGCAGCAAGGGTTGGCAAAACTGCCGTCTGCGGACCCGGCATTGCGCGCGGAGATTGATGCCCGGGCTGCGCAGGCAGGCTGGCCGGCGGTGCACGCTGAGCTGGCGCAACTCGACCCGGCGAGTGCGGCGCGCATTCGGCCGAACGATGCGCAGCGAATTCAGCGTGCTGTGGAGGTTTGCCTGCTGTCTGGCGAGCCTTTGTCGGTGTTGCAGCAACAATCCGATCCGGCGTTGCAGGCAGATTACCTGAACATCGGCCTTATCCCGTCTGATCGGAGCGCGCTCCACCGGCGGATTGAAAAGCGATTTGCCGCCATGCTGGAGGCGGGTTTTGTTGCGGAGGTCGAGCGTATTGCCGCGCTGCCCGGCGTCCGCACCGATTCGCCATCATTGCGGGCCGTGGGTTATCGGCAGGTCATGCAGTACTTGCTCGGCGAACTCAGTCTGGACGAGGCCGCCGCCAGAGCCGTAATTGCGACGCGACAGTTGGCGAAGCGGCAAATGACCTGGCTGCGATCCTGGCCCGATTTGCACGTTATAGACAGTCTAAATGGCGACAGCGCCGGGCGTGTCGAGCAACGGGTGCGGGAATGGTTATCCAGCGATCACTAAAGGGTCGTGCAACCTAAACAATATGTGGTTAGAATCACCGCAGCGTTGCGATGTGCGCATCGCCGCTGTCATACAGCCGTTAAATAAATAAGAACAATAATAAAACCAAAAAACGACTTTGGGAGTCGACGATGGCCAAAGGGCAAACCTTGCAGGATCCTTTTCTGAATACCTTGCGTAAGGAAAAGGTGCCGGTGTCTATTTATCTGGTGAACGGGATCAAGTTACAGGGGACGATAGATTCCTTTGATCAGTTCGTTGTGCTGCTGAACAACAGCGTTAGCCAAATGGTTTACAAACACGCTATTTCGACTGTCGTACCGTCGCGCGCTATCAGCGTATCGGCAGACAGCGGCGGAGACGAGTGACGCCAGTTGTTTGAACGTCCGGGGCACGGCGAAAGGGCGGTGCTGTTGCATGTTGCGCTGGGTCAGCGTGTTTCCGCCGACGATCGACAGGAGTTTTGCGCGCTCGCCGTTTCCGCGGGAGCGACGATTGCCGGTGAACTGACCGCATCCCTGCCGGCGGCCAATCCGCGCTATTTGATTGGCACCGGCAAACTTGACGAATTGCGCGAGCTTATGGATTCCAGCGACGCCGAGCTGTTGCTTGTGGATCATGAGCTGAGTCCCCGGCAAGAAAAGAACCTCGAAGCGGCCCTAAAGCGACGGGTTGTGGATCGCACCGGTTTGATCCTCGATATATTTGCGCTGCGCGCGCGCACCCACGAAGGCAAATTACAGGTTGAGCTGGCGCAGCTGCGCCATTTGTCCACGCGACTGGTGCGCGGCTGGACCCACCTTGAGCGCCAAAAGGGCGGCATTGGCTTACGTGGGCCGGGCGAGACGCAGCTCGAGAGTGATCGCCGCATGATCGGGCAGGCCATTAAACGCTTGTTGGCACGGCTGGAGCGGGTCGATAAGCGACGTCAGCAAGGCCGGCAGAAGCGGCACAAACAGGAAATCCCCACGGTATCGCTGGTGGGCTACACCAATGCCGGCAAGTCCACGCTGTTTAATCGGTTAGCCGGGGCCACTGTGGATGCGGCTGATCAGCTATTTGCAACCCTGGACCCGACCTTGCGCAAGCTCACCATCCCGGACCACGGTGATGTGGTGTTGGCGGATACCGTGGGCTTTATACGTGATCTGCCCCACGAGCTGATCGCGGCATTCAAATCCACCCTGGAGGAAACGCGCGATGCCCGCTTGCTGTTGCATGTCGTGGATTGCGCGGATCCGGCTCACGACGAGCGTATTAAGCACGTGAACGAAGTGCTGGAGGCGATTGATGCCGACGGGTTGCCCGTGATTCACGTCTACAACAAGGCTGATATACTCGGTCTTCCGCCGCGCCTGGATCGCGCCGAGACGGGGATGCCGCAGCGTGTCTGGGTCTCGGCACAAACGGGTGCCGGCATGGAATTGTTGCTAGCCGCGATCGCGGAGTTTCTGTTTCAGGAACGCGTGCGGGGTCTGGTTCGGCTGGGTGTCGGTCAGGCACGGCTGCGGGCCTTGCTGTTCGATAAAGGCAAGATCTGGCAAGAGAGCTGCCTCAGCGAGGGCGGCTGGGAAATTGACGTTGAACTGGACCAGCGAGATTTTAATCAGCTGGTGGCGCACGAAAAATTAAGTTGGTACGAGAGGAATCACCCTGATGGCCTGGAACGACTCGGGTAACGGCAAAAATCCCTGGGACAGGAATTCGCGACAAGACGGTCCGCCGGATTTGGACAAATTGGTGCGCGACCTGCAGAAAAAATTCTCTGGCCTGTTTGGTTCCGGTGGCTCGGGTGGCTCCGGTTCCCGTAGTGATGGCGGAGCCCCGCTGATTGGAGTACTGGTGCTGGTGCTTATCGGCTGGGCGGCAACCGGCTTCTACCGTGTGGACGAAGCGGAACGCGGCGTGGTGCAGCGTTTCGGCGCTTATGTGGAAACCACTCAGCCGGGTTTGCGTTGGCATCTGCCCTGGCCGTTCGAGGTGGTGGATCGCGTAAACACTCTGCAAATAAGTGATTTTCCGCAGACCACCAGCATGCTGACGTCGGACGAGAATATCGTGATCGTGGACATGGTGGTGCAGTATCGCAATGCCGACCCGATGAAGTTCCTGTTTGATGTGGAAGATCCGCTGGGCACGTTGGCCGATGCCAGCGAAAGCGCCATTCGGGAAGTCGTTGGCAAAAACAATATGGATTTTATTCTGGGTGGTGGTCGCGAGGAGATCGCGGAGCAGACCCAGGTGACGATTCAGCGCGCCATGGATGAGTACAGCACCGGCATTATTATTACCAAGGTGAACTTAAAGGACGTTAATTTCCCGGCGCAGGTGGAAGCCGCGGTGCAAGATGCGATTAAGGCCCGCGAAGACAAGGAACGTTTTGCACTGGAGGCTCAAACTTACGCCAACGATATTCTGCCCAAGGCGCGCGGTGCGGCCGTTCGGGAAATACAGGATGCTGAGGCCTATCGCGAGCGCGTGATTGCGGATGCGCAGGGTGAGGCGGCGCGTTTCGAAGCGTTATTGACTGAATATCGTAAAGCGCCTGAAGTGACCCGGGAGCGCTTATATATAGAGGCGATGGAAGCCGTGTATTCGAACTCCAACAAGGTGCTGCTGGACGCAGAAGGCAGCGGCAGCCTGCTATACCTGCCCGTGGATCAGTTGATGAATAAGGCTGGCAAGGCGGCACCCGATACCGCTGATGGCGGGCAATCGATGCGAAATTCAAATCAGAATGTGCGGATCAGTCGCCCTGACCGCGATGACACGCGCTCGCGGGGTACTCGCTAATGAAAATTTCCTCTACTACCGTGGTTGTGCTGGTTGTTCTGACGGGGCTCGCTCTCTACGGATCTCTGTTTACCGTTAACGAGCGAGAGCTCGCTGTCAAACTGCAGGTTGGCGAGATAATCAGGGCAGACTACGAAGCGGGCCTGCATTTCAAGATACCGTTGTACAACAACGTCAGGAAGTATCCGCGGCGTTTGCTCACGATTAACAACCCTAAAGAGAACTTTCTAACGGAAGAAAAGAAGAATTTGCTCGTCGATTTCTTCGTCAAGTGGAAGATCACTGATGTGGTTCAGTTTTACCGGGCCAGTGGCGGCGAGCCGGTTAACGCCGCGCAGCGCTTGCTGGAAATCGTGAAAGACGGCATCCGCGCCGAGTTTGCCAAACGAACTGTGCCTGAAGTGGTCTCGGCCGAGCGTCGGGAGATCATGGACGCCATGCTAAGCAAAGTCCGGGCTGATGCGCGCGAGCTTGGGGTCGAAGTGGTGGACGTGCGGGTCAAGCGTATTGAGTTCTCGGATGAAGTCAGCGAGTCGGTATTCCGGCGTATGCGCGAAGAGCGTTTCCGCGCTGCATCCGAGTTGCGTGCACAAGGTGCCGAGAATGCGGAAACTATACGTGCCGAAGCGGACCGTGCGCGTACGGTGATATTGGCTGAGGCGTATCGCGATGCTGAAATTTTGCGCGGTACGGGCGATGCGACAGCGGCGGAAACGTATGCTAAAGCTTACGAACGTGATCCGGATTTTTACGCCTTCTATCGCAGTATTCAGGCTTACCGGAATTCATTGGGTAACGAGGGCGATCTGCTCGTGATCGGCCCGGACAGCGATTTCCTGCGTTTCCTGAAGCAGTCGGACGGCAAGTAGCCGGCCGGTCTGTATAGCTCGATCGGCTAACAGAGTTCTGACATGGACTGGGGTGACCTGCTGGCGGCTTTTGCCCTTTATCTGGTGATTGAGGGTTTGCTGCCATTTGTTAGTCCGCGTAGCTGGAAGCAAAGCGTGGCAATGATCGCGCAGCTCAGCGACAAGCAGCTGCGTATATTCGGTTTGGTAAGCATGCTGGCAGGCTTAATGCTGCTGGCCTTTGTTCGTGGATGACAGGGTTTTTGAGTGGGTAAGAATGTTGTAGTGGTCGGCACTCAGTGGGGTGATGAGGGCAAGGGCAAGATCGTTGATTTGCTGACCGAGAAAGTAGCCGGGGTGGTGCGTTTTCAGGGCGGGCATAACGCCGGGCACACATTAATTATCGGCGGCGAGAAAACCGTTTTGCATCTCATTCCATCGGGCGTTTTGCGTGATGGCGTGGAGTGCATCATTGGCAATGGTGTGGTCGTGCATTTGCCGTCACTGATCGGCGAGATGGATGAACTGATTGCGAAGGGCGTCGATGTTGACAGCCGCTTGCGCATTAGTGCGGCATGCCCACTTATTCTGCCCAGTCATATTGCGCTTGATCTGGCGCGCGAGTTATCCCGCGGTGATGACAAGATAGGCACCACGGGGCGCGGCATCGGGCCTGCCTATGAAGACAAGGTCGCGCGCCGCGGGCTGCGCATTTCAGATTTGTTTGATGCCGAGGTATTTGCCACCCGGGTACGCGCCAGCTTCGAGTTTCATAATTTCTTGCTGGCGAACTACTTCAAACAGCCGGTCATCGACCCCGAGCCGGTTATCGCTGAGTGGCTCACCATGTTTGAGCGCATTCGTCCGCTGGTTGCGGACACCGCCGGTCATCTGAACGAGCTGCGCAAGCAGGGTAAGAATCTGTTATTTGAAGGCGCGCAGGGCACCTTGCTGGATGTTGATCATGGCACTTACCCCTTTGTAACTTCATCGAATACCACAGCGGGCGCAGCGGCCACCGGTGCGGGTATAGGCCCGGCAGATATTGATGCGGTGCTCGGTATTGTTAAGGCGTACACAACGCGCGTTGGCTCGGGGCCGTTTCCCACGGAATTGTTTGATGACATGGGTAAGCATCTGGCGAGCGTTGGTGCGGAGTTTGGCGCAACAACGGGTCGGCCGAGGCGTTGCGGCTGGTTTGATGCGGTGATTACACGTCGCGCGGTGTTGAACAGCAGCATCACTTCCTTGTGCGTGACCAAGCTGGATGTGCTGGATGGACTGGATACCGTCAAGATATGCACCGGCTATCGCCTCGACGGTGAAATCACCGATGTGCCGCCGCTTCGGGTGGATTCGTATCAGGACTGCGAGCCTGTATACGAGGCGATGCCGGGCTGGCAGCAGAGCACGGTGGGCGTTACCCGCTATGATGACCTGCCGGCTGAGGCGCGCGCTTATTTAGCACGAATTCAGGAAGTGCTGGGTGTCCCCGTTGACCTGGTTTCCACAGGTCCCGATCGGGATCAAAACGTCATAATCAAACATCCCTTCGGCTGATCGATTGCGGTGGCAACAGTCGTGCGCATGCGGCCTGATACCTTGAGCGGTTTTAAAGCAACGCTGACGATATGCGCTGCGTTGTTTATAGCCAGTTGCAGCACCGGTTTTTTGTACAGCAAGCTCGACACCTTTATTGTCTGGCAAGTCGGGGATTACGTTAGCCTGACAGACGCGCAGAAGAGCGCACTCAAGGCAGATGTGCAGGCGCAGCTCGAATACGTCCGCCGTAACGAGATGCCGCGGGCTGCTGCCATTTTTGAGCAAAGTGCGCGTGACCTCGACGCGAACCGGGTGACCGCGGAGTTGCTGGATCGTCGTTATGACGAGTCACTTCTGGTTTATGACGATTTGATTGGCGGCATCGTGCCACTTTCCGAGCGACTGCTGCGTTCTCTCGACGAAGAGCAGATAGCCGAGTTTTTTGCGAACCTCGAAGACGCCAATGATGAAATGTATGAAGAGTTCTCGGGGCGCACGCCTGAAACCCGTGAAAAGAATCGCAATAAGTCAGCCATCAAGAGCATTCAGGAGTTTACGGGCCGGTTGAGCACAGAACAGCGCTTGCTGGTGACCGATGCCTTGGCTCGCATGCAAGATGCCAGCGAGGAGTGGATCGATTACCAGCACCTGTGGCGGAATAAATTTCGTGAGCTTGTTGAGGCGCGCCCACCGGAAGACGAGTATCTGCGCTTACTGACCGAACTGTTTGTGTATCCGCGCAATCTGCATTCCGAAGAATATCGGCAACGTGTGCATGACAATCGCATGATTCTCAATGACATGCTGGAGGAGCTGCTGGCCGGCTTGTCCGACCGCCAACGCGGGCGTGCCGTGCGCAAGCTGGAAGGTTATGCCGAAATGCTGCGGGAGCTGGCAGCGGCGCAATGAGTGAAGATAACCAGCTGCAGTTATTGCGGAATGAGGTTGCGCGGCGCCGCACTTTCGCCATTATCTCGCACCCGGATGCGGGCAAGACCACACTGACTGAAAAATTGCTGCTCTATGGCGGGGCCATTCAGGAGGCTGGCGCCGTAAAAGCGCGCCGCGCCACTCGTCATGCCACATCAGACTGGCTGGAGATCGAAAAGCAGCGCGGTATTTCAGTCAGCAGTTCGGTGATGCAGTTTGAATATAACGACCATGTAATTAATTTGCTGGATACTCCGGGCCACCAGGATTTTTCGGAGGACACCTACCGGGTGTTGACCGCAGTGGATGCCGCAGTCATGGTTATTGATGCCGCGAAGGGCGTGGAAGCGCAGACCATCAAATTGCTTGAGGTCTGTAGGCTCAGGAATACGCCCATTATCACTTTTGTGAACAAGTTCGATCGCGAAGTGCGTGGTCCGCTGGAAATACTCGAAGAGATTGAACAAACCCTTAGCATTGAATGCGCGCCCGTAAGTTGGCCCATCGGCATGGGCAAGTCGTTTCGCGGCGTTTTTGATTTGCTGACCGACCGGCTGCTGCGTTTTCGCGGTGGCGAGGAACGCCGCTCATCCGACGAGGAAATCATTCAGGGGCTTAACAATCCGCGTCTGGATGAACTCTTTCCGGGCGAAGTCGACACTTTGCGTGAGGAAGTGGAGTTGTTGCGCGAAGCCAGCGAACCGTTTGATCGTGCGCGTTTTCTCGAGGGAATGCAGACACCCGTTTTTTTTGGTTCTGGTATCAATAATTTTGGTGTGCAGGAAGTGTTGCACGCGTTGATTGACTGGGCACCAGAACCTCAGCCAAGAAGTGCGGCGGAACGTGAAGTGAGGCCAGAAGAGCAGCCCCTGACCGGTTTCGTATTCAAGATTCAGGCCAACATGGATCCGAAGCACCGCGACCGGATTGCCTTTTTCAGAGTGTGTTCGGGCCGGTATCAGCCGGGCATTAAGCTGAAGCATCTGCGCTCGGGCCGCGAAATGCGTATCGCCAACGCACAAACTTTCATGGCGAACACGCGCAAGGCCAGTGAAGAGGCGTTTGCCGGAGATATTCTCGGTATTCATAATCACGGCCAGTTGCAGATTGGCGATACGCTTACCGAGGGCGAGACCCTTGGGTATCGAGGCATTCCGTACTTTGCTCCGGAGTTATTTTGTAAAGCGCGGCCGTTGGATCCGCTGAAGGCCAAGCAACTGCAGAAGGGCCTCACGGAATTGGGTGAAGAGGGCGCTATACAAGTGTTTACCGACAGCATGGGCCGGAAATTGCTGGGCGCGGTGGGGCAATTGCAGTTCGACATTGTTGCGCACCGGCTGCACGGCGAATATAACGTGGATGCGCAATACGAACCGGCTGATATTCATACTGCGCGGTGGCTGAACTTTCCCGACAAGGATGTGCGCAAGCAGTTTTTGCAGCGCGAATCGGCGTCGGTAGCCGAAGATGTCGACGGTAACCCGGTCTATCTGGCGCCGAGTCGCTATAAATTACAGATTACGCAGGAACGGTTTCCCAACGTCGGGTTTCACACCACGCGAGAGCACGGCGAGGTCTTGGAACAAGGATAGGGTTCTGATTGTCATAGCCTACAATAATGAAAATTCTTTTTTTTACTGACAATTTTCCCCCCGAATCGAATGCACCTGCCATTCGGACCTTCGAGCACACGCGCGAATGGGTAAAAGCCGGTCATGAGGTTACGGTGATTACTTGTGCACCGAACTTCCCGATGGGTAAGGTCTATGACGGTTATAGCAACAGCTTCTACCAGACTGAAACCATCGAGGGCATCAAGGTGGTGCGGGTCTGGACGTACATTGTGGCCAATGTGGGTTCGACCAAGCGAATTCTGGATTACATCAGTTTTATGGTGAGTGCCAGTATCGCGGCGCTGTTTCTGCCGCGGCCTGACGTTGTCATTGGTACTTCCCCGCAGCTGTTTGCGACGGTGGCCGCCTGGGTGACATCTAAAATCAAGCGTCGCCCGTTCGTGTTTGAGCTCCGCGATCTTTGGCCAGAGTCCATTCTCGCCGTTGGCGCAATGAAGAAGAAAAATTTTGCATTGCGCTGGCTCGAGCGTTTCGTCAGTTTTCTTTACCGCCAGGCCGATCTGTTGGTGCCCGTTACCTATTCTTTTGCACGGACTGTCGAGAAAGAGGGCGTTGACCCCGACAAGATCGTGGTTGTGACCAACGGCATTGAGCCGGGCACCCACAAACTGACGGCCACCCGTGAAGAAATCCGCAAAAAGTGGGGCATACCGCAAGATGCTTTTGTCGGCGGTTTTATTGGCACTTTGGGTATGGCTCACGGCGTTAGCACCATTCTCGAGGCAGCCGAAAAAACCCGCGACGACGCGAGCCTGCATTACGTCATCATGGGCAACGGTGCCGACAAAGCACAGATCAAGGCACTTGCCAGTGAAAAGCAGCTTGCGAATGTAACCCTGATTGACGGACAACCCCGGCAGGACGCGTTAAACGTGCTGGGAGCCGTGGATGTGTCGCTGGTATTGCTGAAGAACACACCGCTGTTCGAAACCGTTATTCCCTCGAAGATTTTCGAAGCCATGGAGTTTGAAAAGCCCATCGTCCTCGGGGTGCGTGGTGAGAGTCGGGATATTGTGGTTGATAAAACTCACAGCGGTGTGGCGTTCACACCGGAGGCGGCTGACGAAATGATCGATTTACTGCGAACCCTGCGCGATGACCCTGAGCAATGTGCGCGATACGGAGCAAACGGGCGTGCCGCCGTCGAAAGTCAGTTCCGGCGCACCGAGCTGGCCGCGCGTATGCTTTCCGCTATTGAGCGGGTAGTGTCAGAAACAGATTAAGTTGATATTGGGTAGAGACGATAAAATGATGATGCGAAGATGTTACGTGTGCCTCGCTCTGGCGATGGCGCTGTTGCCGCCGGCAGGCCATGCCGAAACCGAAGACGACAAGGTTTTTTATTATCTGGGCACGGCGATTAGCCGCAGCCTTGACGGGTTGCAGTTGTCGGCGCAAGAGTCCGAACTGGTGCTAAAGGGCCTGACCGAAAGTCTGGCAGGCGAAGCCGAGCCCATGGACGACAGTGTTTACGGTCCGAAAATACAGCAGCTCGGGCAGCAGCGCGCAGCTTTGGCGGCACAGCGGGAGTTGGGTGAGAGTCAGGCCTATGTTGATCGCATGGCTGCTGAAAAAGGCGCAATTCGCACCGCCAGCGGCCTGGTCTATCAGGAGATTCAGCCTGGCACGGGTGCGCAGCCCGAGCCGACCTCAACAATTTCAGCCCATTACCACGGCACTTTGCGCGACGGCAGCGTGTTTGACAGTTCGCGCCGGCGTGGCGAACCGCTGACCATCGGCCTGAATCAGGTTATTCCTTGCTGGACGGAAGGCATGGCTATGATGAAGGTCGGTGGTAAAGCCAAGCTTACCTGTCCGGCAAGCATCGCTTACGGCCCTCAGGGGCAGGGCGGTATTCCCGGGAACGCCGCCCTGACGTTCGAAGTTGAGTTGCTGGACGTGCTGCCCTAATTCGCGGCGGCCGCGATCTGGTCATCAATCCAGGTGCTGAATAACGGATTGTCGAGCACGCCTTCGATGACCAGTTCGTAGTCCAGCCCCGCAAGGTCGCGACGAATTTTGTCGTGCACCGCACCTTCGAACAGCAGCGTAGTCAGTACAATAACGCGCTGCTTTCTATCGGTTGCCTGCCGCACCCAGTCGCGCAAACGTTGCACGTTTGCTGCGCGCACCGCCGACGGTGCGTCGTCCTGCAATGTAAACCCCTGTGCATCGGCAAAACCGCCTTGTTTCTTAATGACGGCGGCGTGGTCAGCGAGGATATTCAATTCGAGTTGATTTGCAGCATCGTTGTCCGGGCCATGGGCGACCAGCGCCACGACTTCATTGGCCGGGTTATCGCTGTAGTGCTTTGCGTTATCGAGCAAGATGGCGGAAATTTTCGGGTTCGTGGTGGGCGTTGGCGTCATGACGATGCGCGCATCACTTTGCACTTGCGGCACCGACATCCACGGCGCTTCTTCTTGCACATCGAATATGTAACGCCACTGTCCCGTTAATCCGCCATCGCGCAGGGTGGTTACCGGCAATACCAGAATAGTTTCGGCGCCCGCAGCGGTGAGGTCGTCAATCGCGGTTTGCACGTGTTCCGATGTCATCATAGCCATGCCGAGAGCCATGGCGGTCGGGTATTTTTCCGCGGTGGGTTTAAATGCAGCCGCAAATTTCGCATTGCCATCAGGTTTGTAGCCGTGTCCGAGTGCCAGCACACCGATGTTATTACTTAGCTCGGCGTCACTGAGGTACTCGCGAAAATTCGGGCCCATGCGTTGCATGTTGGCAATGATTTGCTCGTCCGAGTATTCCTGGTACAGCGGCACTTTCTGACGCAGCTCCGCGAATTGCTCGGGGGTCATTTGGTGATGACTATGATCCTGCGCGATGGCCGGGCCCCACGCAAGCATTGAGATGATCGCACCCGTGGCGGTCAGGTGGCAGGCAGCGGTTTTCTTTTGTGGCACTTTGCGTTCCCCTGGCAGATAAGCAGCAGACGCTCTCTTTTAGCTCAAAGCCCGTGAATATGCCACCAGCGGGGGCCTGGGCTGTTCGGGCAGCGGCCGGCGCCCTTTGCCCGCCAGTCGAACAAATCCGCGCTGTTAACACTCTGTTAACAGAATTCGTCCCCGCAGGCCGCAACCCTCGGTATATTGGACGGTCAAACGTCCTAATGACTTTTACACGCAAGAGGCTCCGTTTCTACTATGTCTAAATTCACGCGTATCCTGTCTGTCTCCCTGGCGCTGTTGGCCGCTCCGTTGTCGTATGCCGGAGGTCACACCGCAGCTGAACCCGCCAAGCCTGCCGCAATGGATCACAGCGGTCACAACATGGGCGGCATGGACCACAGCACTGAACCCGATGAGCTCGGCCGTCGGCTGTATGGCATGGAGCACAACATGGAACCTGAACTTGTTGAAGAGCTCCGCGAGAAGGTGCCGTTGTTTGCAAACTACAGCGATGCCGAAATCGGGTTGAGCATGAAGATGATGGGTTCAAGCTATGCCTGGTATCTGAGTGACAAAAGCATGAAAGGCAAGCAGGGCGTGTTGCTCTTATTGCACGGCTTCCGCGACGGCGACCCGCTGTTCAAGCAGGAAGTTGAAATGTATTCGACTATTTTCCCTACAGCCATGGCGCCGGGTATGGCTATGATGATGTCCGATCACATTCAGCTTGCAATCGATGATCTTGAAGCAGCAGGCGCAGAGCAGATCGCGGTTATTCCGATTTTGTCCACGGGCATTAACACCATGATGCGCCAGTGGGAATATATTTTCGGTATGCGCGATGAGGCAACATATGGCAGCGTCAAGCGTGTTACATCCAATGCCAAAATTCTGATGGGGCACCCGCCAGGGGACGATCCGCTGGTTGCAGAAATGCTGATCGATCATGCGCTGGAGATCAGCGAAGACCCGGCAAAAGAAGTGGTCATTATCGCGGCACACGGGCCGACCTTTCCGGAGGACAACGATCTGGTGCTTAAAGAGTTGGCGAATCTTGCCCGGGTGATGCGCGAGGACAGCGATTTTGCCGACGTTATGGGCATTACCCTGCAAGACGATGCGCCGCCGGAGATTCGTGATGCGAACGTGGTCAAGCTGCGCAAAATGGCCTCGGACGCGATCGCCGACGGCAAGTCGGTCCTGGTGGTCACCAACCTGATCGGCACCCGCAGCGTGCAGTCGAAGCTGCGTAAGGATCTCAAAGGGATTGACTACAAATTCAACAAGAAGGGCATTGCCGAGCACCCCAATTTCGTTGAGGAGTGGATGGGTGAGTCTATCCGCGAGCTCTTTGAGGACGCAGAATCATAGTGTTGGAGTCATAAATCAGTTCAAAACTTGTTTAACTGCCCGAAGTAACTTGTTAAAGTAGCGCCGGTTTCGCGCAATAATAACGAGGTTGGTGCAGCCCGACGGGCGCGCCCATAAGATCGCGCATGAGAATATTTTTGACTGAGTGTGTCTCGGCTACTGCCTTGGCGTGCCCGCTTGTGCTGCTTGCGGCCTGCACCGTCGCTGCTCCCGAACCCGTTTTGGAGCAACCGGCGCCCGCTGCTGTTGAAATGCCTTCGATATCCGTCGTGCCGGAGTCGGTTGCCGAGCCGCAAATAGAGGTGATCGAGCCGCCCGAGCCGCAGCCGGTCGAAAAAGAGGGCACTGTCGCCCCGCCGCCCAAAGTGATGTATCAGCGCGAGGACGTGCTTTGGATTCAGCAGCGGCTGCAGGAGTTAGGTTACTACAGCGGCCGCATTGATGGTGCCGTGGGCGCGGCGACCCGTGACGCGGTAAAAGCCTATCAGCGCGATCAAGACATACGAGATGACGGTCGACCGACGGCTGAACTCCGCGAGTTCATGTGGCGCAACGGCGGTTAACGCCGGGCCATTTGCGGAATAGCAGGTTACGCTTTGTTTGCGGATGAATTATTCGCGGAAGTTCCGCTCGAGGTCGCTCTCACCGCGATCTTGTGGTGCATACTGGTCAGCTATTTCATTATTGAGTACGTATTGCACGCGCGCTTACTCAAGCGCATACCTATTCGCATACACGTGAACGGCACGCGCGGCAAGACCAGCGTGGCGAGGCTCATCGCGGCCGGGCTGCGCGCCGGCAATAAGCGGGTGTTTGCCAAGACCAGCGGAACGCTGGCATCGGTCACCGATGAAAATGGCCACGAATTCCCGGTGTTCCGTTTTTCTCAACCGAACATTATTGAGCAGATGCGGGTCATGCGGCGGGTGGCGAAGATGAAGCCGGATGCTGTTGTGTTTGAGTGTATGGCACTGCAGCCGCGTTTCCAGTCGTTAACCGAAACGCACATGATCCGCTCTACCCATGGCGTTATTACCAATGCCCGCCGTGACCACCTAGATGTAATGGGGCCCACCGGCCGGCATGTGGCGATTGCTCTTGCGGGCAGTACACCTATAAAGGGCGACGTTTTTACCGGCGAGCGCAAGCACTTTGATGTATTTCAGGCTGCCGCCGCCGACCGTGGGTCGCGGATACATCAGATAACCGACGAACAGACTGCTGCGGTGACCGAAGCCGATCTCGCAGATTTTAAATATCGGGAACATGCCGAGAACGTGGCGCTTTCGCTGGCGGTGTGCGAGGCGCTCGGCGTGGGCCGGGATATTGCGCTTAAAGGCATGGCGGCACTCGAGCCGGAACCCGGCGCTACGCAGGTTTGCAAGCTGTTTTTTCATGGTCGCGAGCTGATTTTTGTAAACGCTTTTGCGGCCAATGATCCCGAGTCCACCGGGCGCATCTGGGAACGTATCGCCAAGCGCTATGGGCCGGAGAACGGATATCGGCGTATAGCCATTGTCAATTGTCGCTCCGATCGTCCACAGCGATCCCATGAAATTGCTGTGGCAGCGGCTAAGTGGAGTCCAACCGACCATTTCGTCGTTATTGGCAGCGGCACCATTATTTTTCTCCGGGAGGCACTCAAGCAGGGCATCCCGGCCGAGCGCATCACCGTAGAAGAGGGCGTCGCCTTGCGCGATATCATCGAAAGCATTCTTGAACTCAGTGGCAAACGTGCAGCCATTGTCGGCATGGCCAATATCAAAGGCGGTGGTGGCGAAATTGCGCGTTATTTTGGTAACCGTGCGGAGCGACTGGAGCCCCTATGATTACTCTTAATCTGCTTGCGCTGGCGATCGGCGTGGGCTTGATGGTAACGCTGCTGGTTACCGAGGCATTCGGCATCGCTGCCGGCGGCCTGGTGGTTCCCGGGTATATGGCCTTGCGCCTGATGCAGCCGGTCAACTTCGGTCTAACCATTCTGGTGGCACTGGCCACCTTTGCGATTATTCGCGTGCTGTCGTCTTTTATGGTGATTTATGGCCGCCGCATGACGGGGCTAACGATCCTGACCGGCTATTTGCTGGGCGCGTTGCTTGAGCTGGCACTGGGTGGTGGCGTGGCCTTTGATGTCAGTGCAACGGATCTGGCTTTAATGACGGGTGACACCGAGTACGACAGCCTCAACCAGACGGCGGACCCGGTGTTCGTCGAGCTTGGGGTTATCGGCTACATCATCCCGGGTCTGATAGCGCTATGGTTCAACCGGCAGGGTGTGACGCACACGCTTGCAGCACTCGTTATTACATCGGTGTTGGTGCGGCTGGTGCTGATTGTGTTGATTCCGGATCTGATGATTGCCTATGACAGCAGCGAGATCTCCTTTATGGAGTTGCTCGGTCGCCTAATAACCAACGACGCCGGCATGGCGCCGTAATTGCAGGAAGAATAAATGGCCTATACAAAAGTCTATTGGCGCCCGAGTCAGGTTTCATCCGGAGCAATCGTGGTTCTGGCAATCATTTCGTTTGCGGGTCTGCTGATGGTGGAGACCATGCGCCGCCAGGACACCAAAGCCGACTACGGCAAAATGGCTGCAGCCGCCCAACAGGCTGAGCAGGCGATGGATTACATTGGTGAACTGCGCCGCCGAATTCAGCGAATTGATGCGGACGTCGACCCGCAGGAGTCCGGTCTGATTGGTTTGTCGTCCAGTCCGGTCACTTCGCTTAGCGGGCATTTGCCCGCCAAGCAAACAACCATCAACCCCAACTGGGCTGCGGTTATTTTTCGCATGCTACGAGAAGCGGGCGTAAATCAGGGCGATGTTGTTGCGGTTGCCGTGTCGGGTTCCTTTCCGGCGCTCAATGTGGCGACCTATGCGGCTATTGAGCAGCTCGGTGCGCAGCCGATAGTCATTCTGTCGGGTTCTGCGTCGCAGTGGGGCGCGAATGTGCCGGGGCTGAACTGGGTGGATATGTCGCGCGAACTGCGCAAGGCAGGCCTGATTGACATAAAAGAAGCAGCAGCATCGCTGGGTGGTGCAGAAGATCGCGGTATCGGTGTGTCGGAGCGCGGTCGGGATATCATTCGCACCGCGATCAAGCGCGCCGACCTGAAGCTGCTGTTACCGGCCAGCCTCGAGGAATCGGTAACCAAACGTATCGGCCTCTATACCAAACTTGCCGACGGCAGCCCCATACGCGCGTACGTCAATATTGGCGGCGGCAGCGCCAGCACCGGCCCTGCATCCATTGACCAGTATTTTGAATCGGGCGTGATTCGTTCCGCGCAGCCCAAAGCGTTCGCGGTCGACTCCGTGATGGGGCATTTTCTGAAAGAAGACGTGCCGGCATTGAACATTTCCGGCATCGCAACCCTCGCGCGTCGTTATGGATTGCCACTGGCGCCGCTGGCGAGGCAACCAATAGGGTCGGGTGGGGTATACAGTACGGCCAGTTACCGACGTTGGCTGGCCGGTTTCTGGGTCATCCTGATTTTGGCGCTGACCTACTTCGTCACACGCATCTCGGGGGTCATGAGTTCATTCGATAAGGGCCACGACTCCGGCTCCCCGGTCAGGCCGTCGATTTAATTGCGTGGAAATCGCATGGCTTTCATAAGCGCGCAGAATTTTCGGGGTGACGTTTTTAAGGAAATTTGATGGCCGCATTTGAGCCAAAATTGTTGCTGGTATTGCGCGAAGGGTATGGGTTCGCGACATTAAAAGCGGATCTTCTGGCCGGCCTGACCGTGGTAATTGTCGCGATTCCCCTCGCAATGGCTTTGGCGATCGCCAGTGGTGCTTCGCCGGATAGAGGCCTGGTGACAGTCGTCGTTGCCGGATTCCTGGTTTCTGCATTGGGTGGCTCGCGTGTGCAGATCGGCGGCCCCACCGGCGCATTCGTTGTCGTTATAGCTGACGTGATTCTGCGGCATGGATACGATGGACTGCTGCTTGCGACGCTTCTGGCCGGAGGGGTGTTACTGGTTTCGGGTTGGCTGGGTTTCGGCCGCTTGATTCGATTTATTCCTCGCCCGGTCATAACAGGATTCACCGCGGGCATTGCCGTGCTGATTGCTTCAAGCCAAATTAAGGATTTTATCGGCCTGCAGATTGACGGAATGCCGAGCGGTTTCATGGCTATGTGGCAGGCTTATTTTCAGCAGATATCCACTACCAATTCGGCAACGCTTTTGCTGGCGCTCGCTACCCTTGCAATCATTTTATCGCTGCGTAAATATGCGCCGCGCTGGCCGGGGTTTCTGATAGCCACACTGATTGGCGCTCTGGTGGTGGGTGTTTTCGATCTTTCAGTAGCTACCGTGGGCGCGCGTTTCCCGGATCTGCCAGCCGGCATGCCGATGCCTTCGTTGCCGGCTTATTCCTGGGAGCGAGTGGTGGAAGTGGCGCCGTCTGCGTTTACCATTGCCTTTCTGGCAGGGGTCGAGGCGCTTCTCTCGGCCGTCGTTGCGGACGGGATGGCCGGAACCCGGCACAAGTCCAATCAGGAACTTATGGGGCAGGGCTTAGCCAACATCGGCTCTGCGCTTTTCGGCGGGTTGCCGGCTACGGGTGCGATAGCGCGCACGGCTACAAACGTGCGTGCCGGCGGCCGCACGCCGGTGGCTGGCATGGCGCACGCATTGTTTGCGTTACTTTTCTTGCTGTACGGCATGGAATTAGTCGCCTATGTGCCGATGGCGGTGTTAGCGGCCATTCTGCTGGTGGTTGCATGGGGGATGAGCGAATATCAGCAATTCATTGCATCGTTGCGAATGCCCAACAGCGACCGATCAATCCTGCTGGTGAGTTTTTTGCTGACAATATTTGTGGATCTGACGGTGGCGATATCGGTTGGCGTAATTCTTGCCGCACTATTGTTCATGGCGAAGCTCAGTGACGCTGTGAGCGTGGAAAACGGGAAGGGGATAGTGCGTGATGCCGAGATGGATGAAGAAGATCTTGGTCAGCGCGATGAATTGCCGGAAGGCATTGAGGTGTTCCGAATCAATGGGCCGATCTTTTTTGGCGTTGTCGGCCAGATGTTCGAAACGCTTCGCCGAACCGGGCATGCGCCCAAAGTTATCATTATTCGTATGCGACTGGTGCCACTAGTCGATGCAAGCGGTGTCGGCATGTTCGAAGAGTTTGTTGAGCATGTCCGACATGCCGGCGTGCGCATTATTTTGTCCGGCGTGCAGCCCCAACCGCTGAGTATCCTGAAGCGGGCACGCCTTGACGTTGAACTGGTTGAATACGCGAACTCATATGACGAAGCGCTGGAAATGGCAGGGCGACATCTTGCGCAAAACGATTCGTCGAATCACAAGACTTAGACGCTTTGATAGGTGTGGCCAGCGACCCCGCTGGGGCATAAGTTTTGTGGCAGATGTTAAGTATGTTTGTCTAGAGGCTTAACCACTCAAGAGTGGAGTGCGCTGTCATAGCGAGCAGGTACGTCTGGATCAGGCACAAACCCAGTAGGAAAAATAACGGCGCTGCCTGGATCGCGGACGACCTCTCTGCGCTGTCCATCAGAGCATTGATACGCTTTGTAGTAAATTTCGAACTCGCATGCCGATTGCCGAGTTTATCAATAACACGGATAACGTCGGCCAGCTTCCCGTCACTTGCAGCTGCGTAGTCACAGGCGTATTCGGCTGCTGTACCAAAATCGTCTCTCAGCATGCGTAACTGCCGGCCGGGCCACAGGCGGGAAGACCAGTCAATCAGGACTCGAGCCAGGTTGTCGAGTCTCTCGGCGTGCGCCATTTCATGGGCCAGCACGATTTTAAGTTCTTCCGCATCTACCTTTTCAAGCAAGCCCCGCGATACAAAGACGCGTGTTCGGATCAGCCCATCGCACCATGCAAGCGCTGCATCATTGTCCACAATATGAAAATCATGCGGTAAATCCGTCGCCGCCGCAGGTGCTGCCAAACGTTTGAATATAGCCGTCGTGCGAGCGTTCCTGCGCAGCTGGCGCAATGGCAGGTAAAACAGCATGCTTACAGCCGCAATACCAATTGCTGCTGACATTGCGCCGTATGCGGCATTTACCGCGAATTGAGGAGCGTGCGGCGAACAGTCGCCAGCGTGACAATGCGCGGGCAAAAACAGGTTGGCAATGCCGGGAATATATAGGGTGGTTGCGACTGCAGTCGCAACCAGTGCAGGCAGCAAGGCATACAAGAGAAACAGGCTGCTGCGCTCATGTGCAGGTGTGTGCCGGGCGATGGAGCGAAATGCGTTGAACAGCAGGCTGCCGGCCCAAGACGCACAGGCAAATACCGTAAGCCATGTCAGACTGGCCGCCAGTATGCTTTGCAATGTTGCACTCAGCATCGATCAATCCCTGCTTTTTTGGCCATCGTGCTTACGAGTCTGCGTCCGCAGTGCATCTGACGCATCCTCGCCGCTCGCATCCAGAAAGTTGAGAAATCCCGAAACCATCGGCGCCATTTCGCCGCCCGCCAGGCTGTCTGAGATTTCGCGCATCAGCCGGCTGATGATGGTTTCTTTCGATATCGAAGCTTTATAGACGTAGGCGCGCCCGGCTTTCTCGCGCGACACCAGTTGTTTGCGGGTCAATCGTTCGAGAGTGCTTTGTACGGTGCTCAGCGAAATATCGGCGGCCTTCATCTGGGTCAGTGCTCCCTGCGCAGTCAATGGGCCATGCTCCCACAACGCTTCGAGTGCATCCATTTCACGCATGCCGATATCAGGCAGGCGCCCGGCCCGCAAATCGCTCCCCAGCCAATTTGTTAACGAAAAACGCTGCTTCATCGATCAACCTGTCGTTGCTTCTGTCGCCCGGAAAATGGCCATGCTGTATCAAGCGGCCTCAGCGCACATATCTGGGGGCAAAACCGACCTGTTATCGGCTTTCTCGCCCGTCGCTATGCTTAGCGCCTTATCAATTATCAGTTTATTTGTTCGCCGCCGCGTTAAGCCTGGATTCAGGTGCTCCAGGATTTATAGGCGATTGTGTCAGCAGCACGACCAATAGTAGGGAAAAATCCATGTCAGGGCGACTCAGTATTGATTCAATCAAATTGCCGGCAGCGGCCTCATTCGCTGTTGTCCTCAGTAGTGCAGTGTTACTGACGCTGCCCATTTTCCCGGTCCGGCAGGCCGGGGCAGCCGAGGAAGCAAAGCAGCCAGGGGGCGCACTTGCCAGCGGAGGTCTTGATGAAGTTAAGGTTGTAGGGCGTTGGGAAGACCCGGTTGGTGCTTCTATCTCTGCCTCGTCCGGTGTGTTCGGGCAGCAGGAAATAGCTGAACGTCCGATTCTGCGCACCGGCGAGATTTTGGAATTCGTGCCTGGCCTGATCCTCACCCAGCACAGCGGCAGCGGCAAATCAAATCAAATGTTTTTGCGTGGCTTCAATCTGGATCACGGTACGGATTTCGCGACCTGGGTAGACGGCATGCCGGTGAACATGCGCACCCATGCTCACGGTCAGGGGTATACCGATATCAATTTTGTAATCGAAGAGCTTGTAGAAAGAGTTGAATACGTTAAAGGCCCGGTCGACGCGCGCATCGGCGATTTCTCATCGGCGGGTGCTGCATTGATGCGGACAACTAGCCGCCTCGATCAGGGCTTTGTGAAAGGCACCCTGGGCGAGTATGGCTTTGGCCGCGCGGTTGCCGCGAACAGTTTTGAATTGGGCGCAGGTTCACTTTTGGTCGGCGGTGAAGTACGCGCGTACGAGGGCCCTTGGGATAACATCGACGAAGATCTTGAGGCTTACAAGGGCTTGGTTAGATTTGCCGCAGAGAGCGATAGCGGTGATCTGTGGAATGTGGCTTTCATGGCCTACGACGCGTCATGGAATTCGGCTGATCAGGTTCCACGACGTGCCGTTAACCAGGGCCTGATAAGCGACCTGGGGCAGATCGACACTACGGTGGGCGGCGAATCGTCGCGGTTCAGTCTCTCGGGCAGCTGGCTGCGCGAGCGAGGGGATAGCCGCTGGCGGGCACGTGGCTACATCATAGATTACGAGATGGATCTGCTGTCCAACTTCACCTATTTTGCCGACGACACTATAAACGGCGACCAGTTCCAGCAGGTTGATGATCGTATGATTTACGGTGGCGACCTGAGCTTGATACTCGGCGATATCGACACGAGAGGTCAGATGCAGAACCAGTTCGGCATAGAATTTCGCTACGATGATATTGACGAAGTAACACTTAATAAGACGGTGAACGGCCAGTTCTTCTCCAACGTGCGTTCCGACCAGGTCGATCAGGCGAGTATTGGTCTTTACTACGAGAATCAGTACGCCTGGACAGATCAACTGCGCTCGGTCGTTGGAGTGCGCTATGACTACTATGACTTTGACGTGAACGCCAATTTGCTCGCCAACGCAGGCAGCGGCGATGATGCACTTGTCAGCCCGAAGGTCGCGCTAATATACACGGCCTCGGATGAATTTGAACTCTACGCCAATGCCGGTTACGGCATGCACTCAAATGATGCTCGCGGGGTCACCATCACCGTTGATCCAGTAACCAGTGACCCGGCTGAGCAAGTTGATGCACTGGTCCGTTCCAAAGGAGCCGAGTTAGGTGGCCGGGCCTTCCTCACGGATCGGCTGAATGTGTCTGTCGCTTTGTGGTATCTCGAGCTGGATTCCGAGTTGCTGTTCGTCGGCGATGCTGGCACCACCGAACCACAGGGGCCAAGCGAACGATACGGCATTGAGATCCCGATTTACTATCAGACTGAACACTGGAAATATGATGTGGAACTGGCATTAACACACTCTGAATTTAGCGACACGGGCGACGACATACCTGGGGCGCTGGACCGCGTGATTGCTGCGGGCGCCTATTTTGAATATCCCTCGGGCCTCTATGGTGCAGGACGCGTCCGTCACTTCGGTCCGCGTCCGCTGGTCGAGGACGGCAGCATAGAATCCAGTTCGACGACTGTGGTGAATGCGATGCTCGGCTATCGCTGGGATGCCGATGCGTGGGACCTGCGCGCTGAACTGCTTAACGTGTTTGACTCGGACGATGATGATATTACGTATTACTATGAATCACGGCTGCGCGAACCCTTCGGGCCGGGGGGTACGCTTGAACCTGCCGGCGTAGAGGACGTGCACTTTAGACGGGTTGAGCCCCGCTCATTGAGGGTATCGCTGACGCGTTCCTTCTGATGGCTCGGCAGTTGGCTGACAAGCGCTGCCAACGCGGGCTCCAGCGGCCCCTCCGTGGAGAGCTGTAGCACGGGTTCATCCTCGCCGGGTGGTTCGAACTTGGCCAGCTGGGCTTCGAGCACAGCGAGGTTCGCTTCTGACGGATCCTGTCCGCCGGTTGCACGTTTACCGATGCGCTCGCGTAATACGGCCAGCGGTGCCTGACACAACACGATGTGCGCAGTGGCGCCTGCTTTTGCGGCCAGCGCCAGAAACGCCTGTCGCCGTTGGCGTTCGATAAAGGTGGCATCAACAATTACGGTGTCGCCGTTGCGCAGGAGGTCGGCTGTCACGTCTTGCAGGTAGTCAAATACCGCGGCGGAAGTGTGCGTGTCATACAGGCCTTCACCGACCGCGCTTTCGGTGCGCGCCAGCGGGTCCAGCCCGGCGAGCGTTTTGCGGGCGACATCCGAGCGCAGATGGATGGCCGGCAGCAGCAGGGCAAGCTGCCTGGCCGCATACGATTTGCCCGCGCCCGAGAGGCCGCACATCAGCACCAGCCTGCCGACCGGCCGGGACAGCAGGGCCAGCGCCCATTCGACGTGGCGGACGCAGCGCTGTTCGGTCGCGGTGTCGTGCGTCTGTTCCCAGCGCAGCGCCGCCACCTTGCTGCGCACGAGCGAGCGGTAGGCGGCAAAGTAGGACAGCAGTGCTGCGCCCTGATAGTCGCCCGACTCATTCAGGTAGCCGTTCAGAAACGCATAGGCGAGGTCGTCCCGGCGGCGCTCGCTGCAGTCCATGAACAGGAATGCGACATCACTCAGCGTGTCGATCCAGCGCAGCATCGGATTAAACTCCAGGCAGTCGAAGGCGGTGACCGTATTGTCGATTAACGCCAGGTTCGACAGATGCAGGTCGCCGTGGCATTCGCGCACGTAGCCATTGCGCAGCCGTTTATTGAGCAGCGGCAGCAGGTGCTGTTCCAGTGCCGTACTGGCCTGTTGCACATCGGCGAGTGACTGCGCGTGTGCCTGCTGTAATCCGGTTGCGGCAATCTCTGTGAAATTGTCGTGCACGGGGCGCAGCGTACGGGTTTCAAGTTGGTCGTCTGCGCCTTGCAGCTGGGGAAGGTCGGCATGAAGACGCGCCAGTTCTGTGCCGAAAGCGGCGAGCATGGCAGTGGTGACTGTGCCGTGCTCGAGCAGACGGTCGAGCTGTGCGGCCGGGTCAAACTGGCGCATCTGCACAGCCCATTCCACCACTTCATCGTCTGCGCCGGCTGTGCCACCCATCCGCAGCGTTCCGTCGGCATGGCGGATCACGGGCACGACGGCTAAATAAAGTGCCGGCGCGAAGGCGCGGTTGCAGCGCAGTTCCTCGTGGCAAAAATGCTCGCGCAACTTTGGCGTGCTGAAATCCAGAAAGGCAAACTTTACCGGCTTCTTCAGTTTGTAAACGAAGTCACCCGTCAGCAGCACCCAAGAGATGTGCGTTTCGATTAACTCGATCGGCCTGCATGCATGCGGGTAGGCAGCCTGGTCGAGCAGGGCGTGAAGTGAATCCGGTAGAGCCATGCGAAGAGCATAATAGATTGGTGCCCAGGAGAGGACTTAGACTGTCACACCGGCAATTCCCGGTGCAGATGCCAGTCTAGCGCAGGCCTTTGTTGAGTACATCAAGCCAGCGAATACCAGGTGCCGCGTCCGGCACCATGACGTTTGATATGACCGTTTTTCTGCAGGCTTTTGATATGGTCCTTGATCGTGTTGCGGCTGATGCCGGTGGCTTTTGCGGCATCATTCACCGTAACCCGCCCATGTTCGCGGGCGATCTCCAGGATTTGCACGGATAGTTCGGGCAGGTCACCCAGGATCATCCGCTCGCGTTGGATTTTGCTTTCCAATTTTTTCTTCTGTTTGCTGAGGGCTTCCAGAAAGAACGTGACCCAGGGCTGCCAGTCCGGGGCGTCTGTCCGGATCGTGCCTTGTGTCTGGCGCAGGGCGAGATAGTAATTTTTCTTGTTCGCCTCGATCACGCTTTCGAGCGAGCTGTACGGCACATAGCTGTAGCCCGATTTCAGCAACAGCAAGGTGGTCAATACGCGCGACAGTCGGCCATTGCCGTCCTGAAACGGGTGTATCTCCAGAAACGTCACGGTGAAGACCGCAATGACGAGCAGGGGATGAAGCGACTTGTCACGCAGCGCCGCGTTGGTCCAGTCGATCAGTTCATCCATGAGGCGAGGGGTGTCGAACGGGCTGGCCGTCTGGAATACGACCCCGACGCTTTCGCCTTCGGGCGTGAAGGCTTCGACACTGTTCGACAGGGTTTTGTACTCGCCCCGGTGGCGCTCGTCTTTATCTGAGTATTGCAGCAGTTGCGCGTGCAGCTGCTTGAGGTAATTGACGGTGAGCGGAATCTCGGCCGCGTTTTCGAAGACCGTTTCCATGACAGAGGCGTAGCCCGCCACTTCCTGTTCATCCCGGGTGGCGAAGGATTGCGTGTCCAGGTTGGACAGCAGCGCTTCAACTTGCCGGTCGGTCAGCTTGGCACCCTCAATCCGGGTCGAGGAGCCGATACTTTCAATCGTGGCCACATGGCGCAGGTTGGACAGTCGCTCCGGCGCAATCCGGCCGATGGCCTGCCAGGCACCCTTGAACTCATCGAGCTCGGCGATCAGCGTCAAAATGGCGTGGGTGACTTTAAGCGTCTCGGTGTTCATCGTTGCATCCAATAGTACATCCATTTACATCCAATTGAACTATGCCCCAGTTTTATCCATTTGTCCATCCATTTGCATCCAATTAATGTCGGCCCGCCTGCATTCCTGGATGAGGAAATGCGCCGTAGGTCATTGTTTTTATTGGGTAAGCCTGTCGAAAAGTAGCAGTCGCGCCACTGCCTGAAGCCGGCGAGCGTTGCTCACTCACTAATTAAAGAGGGATTGGTCCGAGCCATTCGTCGACCAGCCGGTATTGCTTGCCGTTAACGACGCGCTCACCGAACAGCGCCTCGAAATCGTCGGGCGCTTGCATGAGAGTTGCCGAAAACCGTCGAGTTCGGCTTCGGAGAGCGAGCAAGTGAGGTCGATGGGTTGCATTGGATGATTGTAGCTACTGCGACAGCCATCGTGCTGATTGTGGTGCCCAGGAGAGGACTTGAACCTCCACGACCTTTCGATCACTAGCACCTGAAGCTAGCGCGTCTACCAATTCCGCCACCTGGGCAGGTTGCGTGGCCGGGCCGGATATGCGGCGGACGGCGAGGGCGAGAATCTACAGACAGGCTTTATCCTTGTCAACGCGCTATGCTTGCCCACTTATGAAACAACCTTATAAGCACGGCGTGCCTGGCCCCGCCGATATCATGGCCGAAATGGAGCGCATTGGCGTCCCGCAGGATTTTAAGGCGCTGGTGGCGGCGTTTAAGCTCAAGGGTGAACCGCAGCGGCAAACGCTGCAAAAACAGCTCAAAAAACTGGTGCGCACCGGGCAATTATTGCTGAACCGGCGCAATGAATACTGCCTGTTAAAGAAAATAGACGCGGTGGTCGGCAAAGTAGCCGCGCACCGCGACGGCTTTGGGTTTCTGATTCCGGATGCGGGCGGTGATGACATCTTTTTGCCACCGCATGAAATGCGCCAGTTGCTTGACGGCGACCGGATTGCCGTGGCGCTGGCCGGGACTGACCGGAAAGGCCGGCCCAAAGGGTCGCTGGTGGAAATCCTTGAACGTGGCAAAAGTACTGCGGTCGGGCGGTTTATTGCCGAGCGTGGTTTGTGTTACGTGCTTGAAACCGCGTCGCGCTCACAAGATCGCTATGTGATAGCCGCGAACGATACGGGCGGCGCCAAAGACGGGCAGATGGTCAAGGTCGAGATCATCGCCTATCCCACCAACCGGCTCGAAGCGCAGGCGAAAGTCATCGATGTGCTGGGTGACGTTGATGACCCGGGCATGCTTACCACGATGGCTATCGAAAGTTTCGGTTTGCGTGACGGCTGGTCGGAAAAGCTATTGGCAGCGGCCGGCCGACACGGTGCGGAGGTTTCCGCAAAGGATAAGCAGGGGCGCACGGACTTGCGCGATCTGCCGCTGGTGACCATTGACGGCGCCGATGCCCGCGATTTCGATGATGCGGTGTACGCCGAGCCGGCCGGCGAGAAGTGGCGACTGCTCGTGGCCATTGCCGATGTATCGCACTATGTGCACAAAGACGATGCGCTTGATGTTGAAGCGCGTAAACGCGGCACCTCAACATATTTTCCGGATCGCGTGGTACCCATGTTGCCGGAAGCCATTTCGAACGGATTGTGTTCGCTGAACCCTGACGTAGACCGGTTGTGCGTGGTCTGCGATATGCGGGTTACTGCGGCCGGTAAAGTCGAGAGCACCAAATTTTACAAAGCGGTAATGCGCTCCCACGCCCGCCTGACCTACGATGAAGTCCACTCGGCTATCGGTGAGGGCAATAAACAGACGCGCGATAAATTGGGGTCGGTGTTGCCGCACCTGCAAAGTCTCTACAAAGTCTACGGCGTTTTGGCCAAGGCGCGCGCGCGACGCGGTGCACTTGACCTCGAATTGCCCGAGGTGGTGATCAGCATGGGTGACGATCACAGCGTTGCCGATGTTGCCCCGCGACACCGCAACGACGCGCATCGTCTGATTGAAGAATGCATGATCGCTGCCAATGTCGAAGCGGCCAAGCACCTCCGTAAACTAAAAGTGCCGACCCTGTACCGCGTTCATCCTCAGCCGGAGCTGGATCGTTTCGAAGAACTGCGCGTAATGCTCCAGGAACTGGGTTTTAAGGTCACCAAGGAAGCGCGCACGACGCCGCGGGTGCTGAACAAAATACTGGCACAGCTCAGCGCGCGCCCGGATTACCCGGTGCTGGCGACATCGGTTTTGCGCACCTTGTCGCAGGCGCTTTATCAGCCCGCCAACGAGGGGCATTACGGCCTTGCGCTGGAGGCCTACGCGCACTTTACCTCGCCGATTCGACGCTATCCGGATTTGCTGGTGCACCGTGCCATCACACATCTGGCCGACGGTGGCAAACCCGGTGCGTTCGCGTACCGAATGTCAGACATGGAAGAGCTGGGCCGCTCCTGCTCGCGCCTGGAGCGACAGGCGGAAGCCGCCAGTCGCCATGTCGAGGCGCGCTACAAGTGCATCTATATCAGTAAGCACGTGGGTGACGAATTCACCGGCGTGGTCACTGCCGTCAAGCATTTCGGTTTGTTTGTGATGCTGGAAGGTTTGTTTGTCGAAGGCCTGGTGCACGTAACCAACTTGCGCAACGATTATTATCACGCCGAGCACGGTGGCTTGCGGTTGCGCGGCGAGCGCACCGGTCATAGCTATGGCCTGGGCGACGAGTTGCAGGTGCGGGTGACACGCGTTGATGTCGAAGAGGCGCGCGTGGATTTGCAGCTAGTAACGCCATGAGCGAACGGGTTATTTACGGCATCAACACCGTTGTGAAGGCGCTGGAGCGTCAGCCGGAGCAGTTGCTGCGTGTCTATCTGCAGGACGGTATTGGCGGCAAACGGGTCGGACGTCTGCGCGATGTATTGAATCGGGGTCGGGTGAGTGTTGAGCGGATCAGCGACGCGGAACTGCAGCGGCTCACCGGCACAGCCAAACACCAGGGCGTGGCAGCCGCGCTAGCCAGCAGCGGGCCGCTCGACGATCAGCAGGCACTGGCGTTAATCGCCGCGACGAAGGATCCGCTGATCCTGGTGCTCGACAGTGTGGAAGATCCCCGCAATCTGGGGGCCTGCCTGCGCACCGCCGATGCGGCGGGTGTCACTCTGGTGGTGATGGGGCGCAGCCGCGGAGTTGACATAACGCCGGCGGTCAGCAAGGTGGCCAGTGGCGCCGCCGAGGCGCAGCCTGTTGCCCGCGTTGCCAATCTCGCCCGTTTTCTGAAGGCGCTGCAAGACATGAATGTCTGGATCGTTGGCACCGATGAGTCAGGCCCTGTCCCGGTATTCGATGCCAATCTGACCGGTCCGCTGGCGCTGGTCATGGGCGCCGAGGGCAAGGGTTTGCGGCGGCTTACCCGCGAGCACTGCGACGTGCTGGTGCACCTGCCGATGAAGGGCGTGGTGGAAAGCCTCAACGTCTCCGTGGCCGCGGGTGTCTGTCTGTACGAATGTTTGCGCCAGCGGCGCTAAGTCGTTAATATTCCCGCCCCTTTCAAGGGCTTCAAACCCGCAAGGGCTTCAAACCCGCGAAAGCCTCCTTGCCACACCGGACAGCCGGGTGGCATTTACCCGTAAGGAGTCACAATGAGACATTACGAGATCGTATTTCTGATCCATCCGGATCAGAGTGAGCAAGTGCCTGCCATGGTGGAAAAATACCAGGGCATGGTCGCCGAATGTGGTGGTCAGGTTCATCGCCTGGAAGACTGGGGCCGACGTCAGCTGGCTCACACCATCAATAAGATTCATAAAGCCCATTACGTGTTGATGAACATCGAGTGCACGCAAGCCGTGCTGGATGAGATTCAGAGTGCGTTCAAGTTCAACGATGCGGTACTTCGCCATATGGTGATTCGCCGCGACGAGGCTGTTACCGAGGCGTCGCCGTTGGCCAGGTCGGAAGAAGAAATCAGAGAGAAAGAGGCACGTCAGGCTGCAGCCAACGAAGCTGCTGAGGCTTCGGCTGATGACGACTCTGACGACGATTCAGACGACGAATCCGATGACGAGGCGGCCGAGCTGGACAGCGCTGCCGATGATGACGACGAGCCTAAACAGGCCGCCGGCTAACACCACCGAATATAAAGAGAGAACCTAATGAGCAGATTTTTTCGCCGCCGTCGTTATTGTCGGTTTACTGCAGAAGGTGTGAAGGAGATTGACTATAAAGATCTCGATACCTTGCGCAACTACATTACCGAGACAGGCAAGATTGTTCCCAGTCGGATTACCGGCACCAAGGCTAACTATCAACGTCAGCTGGCGACTGCCGTAAAGCGCGCACGTTATCTGGCGTTGCTGCCTTACACCGACAGTCACTAGCGGACAGGGTATCCCTGCGCTCATGTCCGGTTTCGCGACATGGCTGGCGGGGCATCGAATCCGGCGCGTCGTCATCATAGCCGGTTTGTTTCCGTTGCCCCTGCTGGGTCTTTTGAGTGCCGCAACCGTGGTCATGAGCGCCAGTTTGCGCGGCCCTCGAGAGATTTTGCTGGACTGCCTGATGGCGCTGGCGCTGCTGGTGGCGCTCAGCCTTGTGTCGGGCATGGACACGGTGACACTGGCTACGACAGCTGCTGTCAGTTGGGCCGTTTGGGGCGCGCTGGGATGTCTGGCGGGCCGCAGCGGCTCACTGGCGCTAACGGCCCAGGTAGCCGTGTTGCTGGCGCTGGTTGGGTTGACGGTGTTTGCTCTGGCGACCGGTGACCCGGTGGATTTCTGGTTACCGGTGATTCAAAGCTGGTATGCCGAATTGGGTGGCGAATTGAGTAGCCAAGGGCTGACCATTCCGGCTGATCTGGAAGGGCAGGCCCGAATTTTGGAAGGGCAGGCTCGAATTATGAGCGGCGGGCTGTTCGCCTTTTTGCTGTCCGGCTCGATGCTGTCGTTGTTGCTGGGTCTGTCGTGGTCGTTCGGTCTAACCGGGCGTAGCGTCAGCGACAGCTTCAGAGAATTGCGGCTGGGCTACGTGATTGGCGGTCTGGCTGCGGTGGCCGGCGTACTGGGTCTGGCAGGAATGCAGTTGCACGGCGCATTGCTGGTTTTCGGTGCTGCCTTCACCTATCAGGGTGTCGCGGTCGTGATGTGGTGGGCCAGAGAGCGAAATTGGCCCCACAGCTGGTGGCTGGCGCTGGTAATACCGCCACTGCTGTTTTTCGGCTTGCTGGTCGTCGAGTTGGCGATGCTGGCAGCCATAGGTTTTGTCGACAACTGGTTCAGCCTGCGCCGGAGCGCGGCCCGGCCGGCGGTTTGAAAGGCACAGGATTTGCACAGGTTATGCTCTTGCGGGAGCCGTGACCGAGTTGTTTTAATTGATGAAGGTCGGAGCAACGGCCACAGGAGATAAGCGATGGATGTCATACTGCTTGAGAAGGTTGAAAACCTCGGCAATATTGGCGATCAGGTAAACGTCAAAGCGGGTTACGGTCGTAACTTTCTGCTGCCCAAAGGCAAAGCAACGCTTGCCACCCCCGAGAATATTGAGATTTTCGAAAAACGCCGCGCTGAGCTCGAGGCCAAGCAGGGCGAAGAACTGGCCGCAGCGAATGCACGTGCTGCCAGTCTGGAAGGTCTGGTGCTGCAGATCAGTGCGAACGTGGGTGAAGAAGGCAAATTATTCGGTTCTGTCGGCACGGTGGATATCGTTGAAGCCGCCGCTGCTGTTGGCAAGGAAATTGAGCGCGCCGAAGTGCGGTTGCCCGAAGGCCCGCTGCGCGTAACCGGCGAGCACGCGGTGGAAATACACCTGCACACCGACGTCAATGTCACTATTCAAGTAATTGTCACGGGCGATGCCACAGCCGTTGTGGATGATGAGTCGGGCGAAGCCAGCGATTCAGAATAAGAATCGTTCTGGAAGCAGTTCCAGATAGCGTTAGGCCAGAGAATGTTATTTGAGGGAGCGTGTAAATGGTGCAATCGGTTGGACATTCAGAGTACGAGTTGTCGCTGACTGATCACATCAATACGTTGCCCCATAACATCGAGGCGGAGCGGGCACTGCTTGGTGGCCTGATGCTGACTACCCGGGCGTGGGACACCATTTCCGGCCGCGTCTCCGCCGGCGATTTCTACCGTCCCGATCATCGCCTGATCTTTGAGGCGTTGAGTGTGCTCGCCGAGCGCAATCAACCGCTCGATGCTGTCACGGTTGACGATTACCTCAGCAGTATTGGTAAAAGCGCAGATGCAGGCGGCCTTAGCTACATAAGCGGCCTGGTGTCAGGCACCCCAAGCGCTGCCAATATCACGACTTATGCGGATATCGTGCGCGAGCGATCGTTGATGCGCAGCCTCAAGGAAGTGGGTGACGACATTGTACGCAGTGTTTTCAATCCCGAGGGTCGCAGCGGACAGGAACTGGTCGGCGAAGCTGAGCAGCGCGTGTTCGATATAGCCGAAAAGGGTGTGCGGGGTCGGCGCGACTTCGTGCCTTTGCACGATGTCTGCAACGACATGGTGGACAAGCTGGATAGCCTGCACCGTGCCGGCGCTGATATTACCGGGCTGTCGACGGGGTATACGAAGTTCGACGACCTGACGCAGGGTTTGCAAAAGGGTGACCTGATCATTCTGGCCGGCAGGCCTTCCATGGGCAAAACCACGCTGGCATTGAACATAGCCGAGTATGCAGCTTTCAAGGGCGACAACCCCAAGGGCGTGGCGATATTCAGTATGGAAATGTCCACCGAGCAACTCGCGTTGCGTTTTGTTTCATCGCTGGGCGAGGTTGCGCAGGGGCACTTAAGGAACGGTAAATTTTCCGATGGTGACTGGCCCAAAATCACCAGCGCGCTTGAGATGATGTCGCAGGCGCCGGTTTATATTGACGACACGCCGGCACTTAGCCCAGGTGATCTGCGTTCCAGAGCGCGGCGGTTGCAGCGGCAGTACGGCAACATCGGCTTGATCGTGATCGACTATATGCAGTTGATGCAGGTTCCGGGCACCAGCGAGAACCGCACAACCGAGATGTCCGAGATTTCTCGCGGCCTTAAAGCGTTGGCCCGGGAGCTGGAAGTGCCGGTTATTGCACTGTCGCAGCTTAATCGCAGTGTGGAACAGCGCACTGAGAAAATTCCGGTGATGTCCGATTTGCGAGAGTCGGGCGCTATTGAGCAGGATGCCGACCTCATTATCTTTATTTATCGTGAAGAGGTGTATAAGAAGGAAACCGCCAAGAAAGGTCAGGCGGACATTATTATCGCCAAGCACCGAAACGGTGAGATCGGAGATTTTGCACTGACTTTTCGCAGTCAGTTTTCACGCTTCGAGAATTTCGTGCCGGAATTTTCCATTCCGCCGATTGACCGGGGCTTCCAGTGACCGAAACTGCTGTCGCGGTCATTGATGCCGCTGCAATAAGAAAGAATTTCCGCCGCTTGCAGCGTGCCGCTGCGGGTTGTCGGGTGATGGCTGTTATCAAGGCCAATGCTTACGGTCACGGGCAGGAATACATTGCCAAACTGTTGCCCGATGCTGATGCGCTCGCGGTAGCGCGGGTATCCGAAGGCGTGCGCCTGCGTGCTGCGGGTATTACGCAGCCCATCGTGGTGCTGGAAGGCTGCAGTGACGCCGATGAAGTGAGTGCGGCCATTAAGCACAACCTCGAAATCGTTATTCACGACGCGGCTCATTTCGAATTATTAAGCAGCGCTTCGGGCAGGGAATCGAGTGCTGGCGTTTTACGCGGCTGGCTGAAAATCGACAGCGGAATGGGGCGGCTGGGGTTCGAGCCCGAGGATGCCGGTGAATGTCTGCGCCGCTTGGCGACGTTGCCGGTGCTGCGCGACGATATTGGTGTGATGACCCACCTGGCCTGTGCTGATGATCCGGATAGTCCGGTGACGATGGAGCAAGTCCGGCGGTTTGGCGGTGCTATAGGGCGTTTTGCGGGTGACGTTAGCGTTGCAAATTCTGCCGGCGTGCTGTTATGGCCGCAGACTTTCGAGCGCTCTCTGGATTTGGACTACACCGGCAGCAATTGGGTGCGTCCGGGTCTGGCACTCTTTGGAGCATCGCCGGTGCGCGGCAAAAGCGCCCGCGACCTGGGTCTGACCCCGGCCATGCGGTTTCAGTCGCGGCTGATCTCGGTAAAAACCGTAAAGAGCGGCACCCGTGTCGGGTACGGCGGGACGTGGCGAGCCGAGCGCGACACTGTGGTCGGCGTTGCCGCTGTCGGCTACGGCGATGGCTATCCGCGACACTTAAAGTCTGGCACACCGGTGCTCGTAAATGGCAGGCGGGTTGCGCTGGTAGGCACCGTGTCCATGGATATGATCAATCTTGATTTGACCGATGTGCCAGTGGCTGCGGTGGGTGATCCCGTTGTGCTGTGGGGCGGGCATCTGCCTATCGAGGAGATTGCCACGCGTGCCGAAACGATTCCCTACGAGCTGATGTGCGGCATCGCCGAGCGTGTGGAATATCGCTATGTCGAAGACGACGCACAAACCGCATTAGCGGCGATTGACTAAACGCCAAACCGCGACTGCGCCGATAGCTGATCAGTGGCAAGCCGGCAAGGCGCTGAGGTGCTTAGTCGGTGAAAAAACCCATTTTAATACCGATCAGCTCAACGATATCGTTGTCCCGCAGCAGTCGAGCCTGCGAACCCAGCTGTTCGCCGTTGATCTTTGGCGGGTTTTCCGGCTTTTTGTTTTCAACCAGAACCACATAATAGCCTTCACTGCGCTTGGTTACCGCAATGACCTGAGCGCCCGGGCTGCCGAGCGTAGTCAGTGCCTTGTTGAGCTCAACCTCGCGACCGGCAAACTTGCCGTTCATAACCTGCATTTTGGCGTTCTTAAGTGGTCGCGGTGCCGGCGGGGCAGCGACCGCTGCCTCTGCATAATGACTCTCTTGCGCTGCGGCGGCTTCCGACATCTTCGCGGCAGCCCTCTGCAGGGCCTCCTGAGAACTGTCGATAATCATGGTGCGCGCAAATTCATCGTCCTGCTCTTCTTCTTCGGCCACGGTTTCGGCAAAGCGCAGTTGATGATGCCCGACAGTGATGACATCGCCGTGTTGCAGGGCATGCTTCTTGATCAGCTTGCCATTGACATAGGTGCCATTGGTACTGCTCAAGTCCTCAAGAAAAGAATCATTAAGGATGTTAATAACCAGTGAGTGATGGCCACTGACCGCGGGGTTATCGATGCGGATATCATTATCCGGCAGACGACCTACGGTGTAGCGCTCCTTGGTCATGTTGAATTCGGCCAGAACCTGACCCCCAAGGCTTAGTATCAATCGTGCCATGCGCGACCTTCCTTAAACGGGCCTAATAACCCTAAAACCCTAAAAGTTGTTTGATTTTGTTTAGCAAGCTGACCTTGGCGGGAAACTCTTCCAGCGCCCGCGCAAGTATTACAGACACGTTGTCTTTGCCCCCGTGGTCATTGCTAAGCTGAATCAGTTGCTGACCTACGGTGTCAAGGTTAGCACTAAACGTGCTGATGGTTAAGTGAATCTCCTCATCGTCCACCATATCCGGCAGACCGTCGGAGCACAGTAGAAACAGATCGTCAGGCTTTACCTCGATCTCGGTCAAATCCACCTGAACCGTGGGTTCTACGCCCAGAGCGCGGGTCACGTAGTTGCGATTGGTGGCGCGTTCCGCCTCTTCGCGAGAATAAAAGCCCCGATCCACCAACTCCTGCAGCAGCGAGTGATCCATGGTGATCTGCTCCAGCCGGTTGTCCCGGACTCGGTATAAACGCGAGTCGCCGACGTGGGCGATAGACAGGCGATTATCGTAGAACAGACATGCCACGATGGTCGTGCCCATGCCTTCACAGCTGGCCTGGCTTTGGGCGGTCTGGTGGATAATCTTATTGGCGCGTGAAATGGCATCGCGTAGCACAATGGTCTGCCGCATCAGCCCGGTATCGGGTTCGGGTACCGCGCGGTCTTCACGTTCCACCGCTTCAGAAACCAGATCTTTGACCGTCTTGACGGCGATGCTGCTGGCTACCTCTCCGGCGTTATAACCACCCATGCCATCGGCAAGCACGTACAGGCCTGCTTCACGATTGCTGCCAATCGCGTCTTCATTGTGGTCGCGGACCCGTCCCGTATCGGTGAGTTCAACCGCTGCAATTTTATTCAGCAGGTTAGTCAACTTTTGCTCCCGAAATCTTTTGCGCATTCGCGCAGCGACATGGCCATTGCCCTGCCGCTTGAATATCTGTCTTGCGGATTTTTTGCCAGTGCAGTTCTGATAATACTATCCACACATTTCGGGAGGTTGGTTCTGATTTCAGTGACAGGCCGCGCGTCTTCGCGCATGATTTTATCCATGAGTTTCGGAATTGAATCGGCCCGGAACGGCGCCATGCCAGTGAGCAACTGATACAGCGTGACGCCGAGCGAATATAAATCCGACTGACCGGTAACGCCACTGGCCATTAACTGCTCCGGAGACATGAATGATGGTGTGCCCAGAATAATCCCTGTTTTGGTGCGGCTGGTATCGGTCAGGCGTGCAATTCCGAAGTCAGTGATCTTAAGCTCATCGGACGTTGCGTGATACATCAGGTTGGCCGGTTTGATATCACGGTGTACTACTCCCTGACGATGCGCGTAGTCGAGCGCATCGGCCGCGCGGGCCATTAATTCCAGTACCCAGCTTGCCGGGAGCAGGTCGTCGGGCTGCGCATGTTTGAGCAGGGATACGCCGTCGAAATATTCCATCGCCAGGTACGAAACATCGCTGTCTTCGCCGACGTCATAGATGGCAATAATGTTCGGGTGATTCAGGCGGCCTGCCGACTCGGCTTCGCGCATAAACTGCTGGCGAGCTTCGGCCAGCTTGGCATCGTCGAATTCTTCCGCCAGAGCCACGGTCTTGATGGCAACCTTCCGGCCGATTTTTGAATCATGGGCGAGATACACCGTGGCCATGGCGCCTTCACCCAGCTTACGTTCGATAGTGTAGCGACCCAGCATTTTCTGGCCGGCTTTAGCAACCGGCGTGCGGGTTTCCGCAGGCTGAGCGGCCTTATTCGGCGGCGTGTAGTGCTTCTGGCCGCTGAGTTTTTCAAGCAGCCGGGCGACATCTTTGTAGTCGGGGTCATGCTGAAATATGTACCGGAGTACCCGCTCCGCCTTCGCAAATTCTTCCGCACGACCGTGATGGAAAGCAATCTGATACATCTTCTCTTTGGTGTCGTCCGTCAGTGGTTGCTGGCGCAAGACTGAAAACTGCAGATCAAGTTCGTCCGGTGCGCCGCCCACCTTGTTCACCACCGGCGTATTTCGGATGGTGGTCACCGGGGCTGCCGCACGGACGCCGCGCAGCGTGCTGGCTATCCAGACAGCAAGAGCCGCGAACAATGAAGCGGTGCCAAGTTGTACCCATATGTGCGCCGATACCAGCAGCCATGCTTCGATACTCAGGACGATGGTTGCCAGAACCAGGCCTACCAGCGATGCTCCCACCAGCGGCATGGCCGGTAACCACATCACCACAATCAGCAGAATGGCGACGAGCATGCCGTACTCGAGCCAGCGCAACCAGGTCGGTCGCAGTACGTAATCGCCTTCCAGAAGATTTGACACGGTGGTGGCGGTTAGCAGCAACGGTGCTGCCAGTTCATTCGTTTGCGACGATTCATCTGCCAGCAAATCACCGACCAGCACTATTTTGTCTTGCACTATAGCCGGGTCGACATTGCCAGCCAGCAGATCGCTGAAGGCTGCCGTGCGGAACTCCGGTTCGTTGCCCCGATTGTTATAAAAGCGCGACAAGACTTCAAAACCTGGCCCGGTATGAAATACCCGGTCGTCCAGCGTTAGTGCGGTGGCAGATGCGACGACAATGTTCTGATTGCTTCTGTCATTAGCCACAGCCAGTGTTGCCATGGAAAGTGAGGGCAGCAATACTCCGTTGGCATCAACCAGCAGCCGAGTTGCGTGCGCCGATTGTTGATCACGCCAGGGTTCGCTGTAACCAACGGCGCGGCTCGCATCACAGATCTGCGCCGGTGGTGCAACCACGATGTCGGCGACCGCTGCTGCAGCCACCGATCCCGGTTCGGCACCTTGTTGGTTAACGCTGTGCCTTGCGCACTCGGGCGCGAGATTCAACGCATCCGAATAAGCGCTTCCGGAAAGCGGCAACACCACATTGCCGGCGCTTTTCAGGCGTTGCGTGAGTGACCTTTGATCGTCATAGTTTTTGCGAAAACCGGCCAGTTGAGCTGTCAGCCGCTTAAGTTCGCCGGCCGCTTCGCCGGATCGTGTAGCCTGCTTTTCCAGTTCTGCCAGTGCGGCTATCTGTTCAGCGGGGGGAACTTCCGGCAGCTTCAGTGGTTGAGTCGCCGTAATGACTTTCGCGCCCATGCTGCTCAGTTTGTCCACCGCTGCGCCAAAGCCCTCGGCTGACCAGGCATCGGTTGTTGCGGCACTAGAAGAGTCTATGGTAATCAGCAATATCTGCGTGGAACCTGCCTGATACTGGTATTGTTGGAACCAGTCATAGACGCGGTTTTCCAGATTGCCCAAATTGGCCAGCAGCCCCACAATTATTGCGGTCAGGAGCAGTGCCCCGGCCAGACGGGGGCGACTACCGGTTGCGGGTTGGTTGGCTGACGCTGCTTTCATCTGCACATGTTAAATTCCCTGTCCGCGGGAAGATGAGAACCAAGTGGTGTTTTCCCTGCAAATATGCGGGTTTGCGGCATTCGAGGTGCCCGGGGATGAGAACATGATCACAGTTTTGCTGCGGTGGCCCGCATGAAAGGTTTAAGCAGATGAGCAAAGCCGGTACTTCGTATGTGTGCAGTGAATGCGGTGGGCATACGCTTAAATGGCAGGGTCAGTGTCCGGCGTGTGGTGCCTGGAACTCGCTGGAGGCTGGTGCAGCGCCGGTCAAGCGCACCGGCTATGCTGGCGAAGTTAAGGGGCTGCGGCTGGCCGATGTAGCGCAAGCCGAAGTAGAGCGCGTCAGCACCGGAATACTTGAATTTGATCGCGTACTGGGGGGCGGTCTGGTAACCGGTTCGGTGGTGCTCATTGGCGGTGACCCGGGAATTGGCAAATCAACCCTGTTGTTGCAAGCGGCGGGCGGTCAGCCGTCGGGCCACAAAGTCTTGTACGTAACCGGCGAAGAGTCTCTGCAACAGATTGCAATGCGCGCGCGGCGCCTGGAAGTTGCGACCGACGGTTTGTCAGTCGTTGCCGAGACCTGTGTTGAGCACTTGCTGCAGGTTTTGCAAAAAGAGAAGCCGGCCTGCGTTGTCGTCGACTCGGTGCAAACTTTGTACAGCGAGGCGGTGAGTTCCGCGCCTGGTTCTGTCAGCCAGTTGCGTGAATCAGCGTCGCAGCTGGTGCGGTATGCCAAGATGTCCGGCACAACGGTGCTGTTGGTGGGCCACGTCACCAAGGAAGGCAACATCGCCGGTCCCCGCGTCCTTGAGCACATGGTGGATGCGGTGTTGTATTTCGAAAGTGAGTCCGACAGCCGTTACCGAATTCTGCGAGCCATCAAGAATCGCTTCGGGGCGGCGAACGAACTCGGTATTTTCGCCATGACGAGCAGCGGCATGCGCGAGGTCAAAAACCCATCGGCCATATTTTTATCGCGCCATCCGGAGGCTGTAGCGGGCTCGGTAGTCACTGTTTCCCGCGAGGGTAGTCGGCCATTATTGATTGAAGTGCAGGCTTTGGCCGATCAGTCCGGCGGCGGCACGTCGCGCCGCTTGGCGTTGGGGCTGGATCAGAACCGCTTGTCGATGTTACTGGCGACGCTCAACCGGCATGCCGGCGTCTCTGCTTATGAATACGATGTCTTTATCAATGTGGTTGGCGGGGTGCGTATTTCAGAAACATCCGCCGATCTTGCCGCGCTGGCTGCTACTGTTTCCAGCTTGCGCGACCGACCCGTGCCGCAAACAACGGTGGTGTTTGGCGAAGTGGGGTTGGCCGGCGAAATCAGGCCGGTAGCTTTTGGCGAAGAGCGTTTGCTGGAGGCAGCCAAACGCGGTTTCAGCCATGCCGTTGTGCCGCGCGGCAATTTGCCTAAAAAACCCATCAAGGGCTTAAAGCTGAGTGGCGTGGATTATCTTCGCGGGGCCCTGGAAGTGCTCGACCTGGCCTGAATCACGGGTTAAGCCGCTTCCGGGGGCGATGCGGTTGCAGGTGGCTGGATACGCACGCGATTTACGCTGTTTTCACTGGTCTGCAGTATTTCCACCGGGTAGTCACCGAGTTGCAGGCTGATGCCCTTTTCTGGAATGGTCTCCAGCTTTTCCAGTATCAGCCCGTTTAATGTGGTTGCACCGTCGGTTGGCAAAGACCACTTCATCATGCGGTTAAGTGACCGGATATTTGCGCTGGCTTCAACGATAAAACTTGTTTTGCCGGGTTCTTCCTGAACATCGGCAAGCTCGGGAGACTCATCGCCAGTGAATTCGCCAACGATTTCTTCGAGAATGTCGCCGAGCGTGACAAGCCCCTGAATGTCGCCGTACTCATCGACGACCAGCGCAGCGTGCTGACGATTGTGCTGAAATTGCACCAGTTGCTTATGCAGCGGTGTGCCTTCGGGCACGAAATACGGGTCTTCGGTCAAAGACATCAATTTATGCTTGTCGAGTTGGGCCAGACCGTCGGCGTGAATCAGGCGACGTAAATCCAGCATGCCCGTTACATCATCGATGCGTTCCCGGTAGACCGGCATGCGGGTAAAGCGGCAACTACTGATCTGCTCCAGTATTTCTGTCCACGAATCGTTCAGGTCTATGCCAACGATTTCGTTGTGCGGCACCATAACGTCATCGACACTGACCCCATCAAGTTCAAGTATGCCTTGCAGCATCCGGTGTCGTTTTTGCGGCAGCAGGGTGGCCGATTCATTGATTACCACCCGCAGTTCGTCAATGTTCAGGCTGTGATGATTGGACGACTGCGAATCCACGCCCATGAGTCGTAGCAGCGAGTTGGATACCAAATTGATGAGCCAGATCAGCGGAAAGGCGAGCCGCTGCAGCGGGTAATAAATATAGCTGGCCGGGAAAGCGAGCCTCTCGGGGTGCAGTGCCGCAAGGGTTTTGGGCGTGACTTCCGCAAAAATCAGCACGACCAGCGTGAAGACAAACGTGCCCGCTGCTGTCACCCACGCGCTGCTGCCAAACAGGCGTATGGTCAGGTAGCTCGACAACGTGGCCGCAGAAAAGTTGATGAGGTTGTTGCCAAACAGAATCAGCGTGATCAGTCGGTCCGGGCGCTGCAATAACTGTTCTGCAAAGCGGGCACCGCGATGACCGATTCTCGCCTTATGGCGGAGTTTGTAGCGGTTCAGGGCCATCAAGGCCGTTTCTGTTCCGGAGAAAAAAGCCGACAGTGCGAGCAGAAAAAACAGCGTACCGATTACTACCCCAAGGGGTATGTCGTCACTCAAGAGAGTGAGTCTCCGTATATGAACACATCCAAATGGTCGCGAAATGAGCCCGGTGCGTCAAGCCGCACGTGCCCTGCGCCGGGGGTTTCGGGCTTCGCTGCAGCGGGTACAATCACGACCTGTATGTAATTGCGAGGGCCGCGGGGCGGCTGAGGGCTATACCCGATGTTCGATGGATTAAGTAAGCGGTTGCGCGAGGTTGCGGGCGGTCTGCGCGGGCGCGGCCGACTTACGGATGACAATATTAAGGATGCCGTTCGGGATGTGCGCATGGCGCTGCTGGAAGCGGACGTTGCGTTGCCGGTGGTCAAACGCCTGATCGCACGGGTGCGGGAACGCGCGGTGGGAGCGGACGTCGCGCGCAGTTTGCAGCCGGGCCAGGTTTTTATTCGCATTCTCAGTCAGGAACTCACCCGCACACTGGGCGGGGACACTGCGGGGCTGGAATTTCGTGTGCAGCCGCCGGCGGTTTTATTGCTGGCTGGTTTGCAGGGTGCGGGCAAGACCACCACCGCGGCTAAGCTGGCCTTGTGGCTGAAGCAAAAATCCAACAAGCGGCCGATGCTGGTTAGCCTCGATACGCGACGGCCGGCGGCGATGCAGCAGTTGCAGCAGTTGGCGGATAAAATTGATGTGCCTTTTGTGCCGTTCATGGACGGCCAGACGCCGCTGGATATCGCCACGGCGGCATTGGCCGAGGCGCGCAAGAAGGGCGCCGACGTTCTTATTCTTGATACAGCCGGGCGAACGCGTCTTGAAGATGATTTGCTGGATGAGTTGCGCGAGCTCAGTGCCGCAACAACGCCGGCCGAAACACTTTTTGTGGTTGACAGCATGGCCGGGCAGGATGCTGTGAATGCAGCGCAGGCGTTCGGTGCGGCCTTGTCTCTGACCGGGGTGGTGTTGACCAAGACTGACGGTGATGCGCGCGGCGGCGTGGCCTTGTCAGTTAGAGAAGTAACCGGTGCGCCGGTGAAGTTCCTCGGCACCGGCGAAGGTGTCGATGGCCTTGAGGTGTTTCATCCGGAACGCATGGCGAACCGCATCCTCGGTATGGGCGATGTGCTCAGCCTGGTTGAAGAAGTCGAACAGAAGGTTGACCGCGAGAAGGCGGAAAAACTGGTCGGTAAGTTGCGCAGTGGTAAAGGGTTTGACCTGACCGATATGCGTGATCAGTTAAGCCAGATGCTGAGCATGGGTGATATGCAGGGTATGCTTGAGAAGTTGCCGTTGCCCGGTAATGTGAATGCCAGCCAGTTGGCAAAAGGCATCGACACCGGCATGTTGAAACGGCAGGTCGCGATTATCAATTCCATGACGCCTGGCGAAAGGCGGTTTCCCAAGTCCATCAACGGGTCGCGCAAAAAACGTATTGCCAACGGTGCCGGGCTGCCGATTCAGGACGTGAACCGCCTGCTCAAGCAGCATCTGCAGATGCAGAAGGCCATGAAAAAAATGGGCAAAGGCGGCATGAACCGCCTGATGCAGGGCATGGGAGGCATGCTGGGGCGCTAATTTTCGCGGCGCGGCAAAAAAGTCAGGTAATTTGCCCGTTTTAGGCCTCTAAGTGCTTCACATTCAGGGCTTTTCGCGTAAAATCCCCGTCTCACAAATATCGGCGGAGCTGCGGTTCCGCCGAGTTTTTTATTGTCCTGCTTTAGCACATGCTGCGGCAGGGATCGGTTTGCAGAATTATTTGAGGTTAGCAACAGATGGTTACCATCCGTTTGGCTCGGGGCGGCGCGAAAAAGCGGCCCTTTTATCACATTGTCGTTACCGACCAGCGTAACAAGCGCGACGGTCGGTACATCGAGCGTCTGGGGTATTTCAATCCCATCGCCGTCGATGTCAAAGATGAACTGCGCGTGGATTTGCCGCGTATTGATTACTGGATTGGTCAAGGCGCTCAGCCGTCTGATCGGGTTAGCAAGTTAGTAAAAAGTTACCGCAAGGCTCAGGGCGCTGAGGCGGCTGCTTAGCTCTTAATGGTAGCGGGCAGTTCCCTGGTTCCGATAGGCCGTATTGCCGGGCCGCATGGAATCAAGGGGTGGGTCAAGATCAGTTCTTTTACTGACCCGGCACAAAACGTATTTGACTATGCGCCGTGGATACTGCGCGACCCAAAGGGCGGACGATCGACGACGCAGGTCGGCGTGCTGGAAAGCAGGGCACACGGCAAAGGTTGGGTTGCCCGATTGGACGGTGTTGCGGATCGCGATGCCGCCGAGTTGTTAAAAGGTCTCGAGATCGTAGTTGATCGCGAGTGCATGCCGGACCCGGACGAAGGTCAGTACTACTGGGCGGATCTGGAGGGCATGCAGGTAGAGGATAAAGTCGGTCGCGTGTTGGGTCGTTTGGATCACATGCTTGAGACCGGGTCCGCGGATGTCATGGTGATTGTCGGGGAGCAGCAGGGTGAGCGTCACCTGATTCCCTTCATCATGGGTGACACGGTTGTCGCGGTCGATCTGGAAGCGCGCTGCATCCGGGTTGATTGGGCCGGTGTCGAATAGTGGGCATGAATGAGTGGACAGGCATAATGGACGTTAACGTTGTCAGCCTGTTCCCCGAGATGATTCGGGGCGCGTCTGCCTGGGGCGTAACCGGCAGAGCGTTAGATAAGGGTATTGCCCGTTTGGATTGTACAAATCCGCGTGACTTTACGACGGATGCGCACCAAACGGTTGATGACCGTCCTTACGGGGGCGGTCCGGGTATGGTGCTCAAGGTTGAGCCGGTTGCTGCAGCACTAACGAGTGCGCGCAAGCAATTGCCAGCCGGCAGCAAGGTTATATTCCTGACGCCGCAAGGCCGGGTGTTTAATCAGGCTGTGGCAGCTGAACTGGCGCAATTGCCCGGTATGGTTTTGGTATGCGGTCGCTATGAAGGTTTTGACGAGCGGCTGATCGAGGCCTATGCCGATGATGAGTTGTCAATTGGAGACTACGTCATCAGCGGCGGCGAGCTTGGCGCTCTGGTAGTGCTGGATGCGGTGATGCGGTTATTGCCCGGAGTGCTGGGCGATGAGGCATCGGCGGAGCAGGATTCGTTTAGCGACGGCTTGCTGGATTGCCCGCACTATACGCGCCCGGAGTGTTTTGCTGAACGCGCGGTGCCGGCGGTGTTGCTGAATGGTAACCACGCTGAGACTGATCGCTGGCGACGCAAGCAGTCGCTCGGGAGGACGTGGTTGAGGCGGCCAGAGCTGTTGGTTGGCCGTGAACTGACAGACGATGATCGTCAGCTGATTGAAGAGTTTCTCGCTGAGCAGGATGTGCGAGAGCAAGGAATAAAATAGCGGGGTGGCTGCGGCCGCCCGAAAGTCACAGGACGAAGGAAAATGAGCAAGATCATTCAGGAACTCGAACAGGCGCAGATGGAGCGCGAACTGCCGGCATTCGCACCCGGCGACACCGTTGTAGTGCAGGTGCGCGTGCGTGAAGGTGAACGCGAGCGACTTCAGGCATTTGAAGGCGTGGTAATTGCTAAGCGCAATCGAGGTCTGAACTCGGCGTTTACGGTGCGTAAGATATCCCACGGCGAAGGTGTGGAGCGGGTTTTCCAGACCTATAGCCCGGCTGTTGCAGGCATTGAAGTAAAGCGTCGTGGCGATGTGCGTCGCGCCAAGCTTTACTATTTGCGTGAGCGCAGCGGTAAGTCTGCACGCATCAAAGAAAAGATCTGACCGATGGCGCAGGTGCGCCGTTCTTTGACCGCTGCAGGCGTGCTGGTTGCGTGCCTGGTGAGCGGTTGCGGTAGCGTAATTTCCAGCGTGTCGGCTGACATGGCCGACAACTTATCTACGGCTATCCTGAATCAGGATGACCCGCAGCTGGTGCGCGATGCGCTGCCTTCCTATCTGCTGTTGCTCGACAGTCTGGTGAGCTCGGATCCGCAGAATCCGGCAACGCTTGGCGCGGCCGCCCAGCTTTACGCGGCATATGGCGCAACGCTGGTCAGCGATGCAGATCGTGCACGCTCATTGACTTCGCGGGCGCGTGACTACGGCACACGGGCGCTATGCGCAGCAGATGACAACGCCTGTGACCTGCAGGGCCTGCCGTTTGAGCGTTACGCATCCCGAATCAATGCCGTGGATGCGGACGCCGTCGAGGCGCTGCACACCTACAGTTTGGCCACGCTGGCCTGGATACGCGCTCACGCCGACGATTACAACGCTCTGGCTGCGTTGCCCCGCGTCGAAGTCGCCCTTAAGCGCGTCATGCAGCTGGAACCTGATGGTGACCTGGCCCCCAGCACCTGCATGTATCTCGGTGTATTGAATACGCTGCGTCCCGCATCGCTGGGCGGCCAGCCGGAGCTAGGCCGGGAGTGGTTTGAGCGCGGTATCGTCCTGTCAGCGGGCCGCGATTTAGCCATCAAGGTTGAGTACGCACGCAGCTATGCCCGGCTGATCTATGATCGCGAGCTGCATGACCGTTTGTTGAACGAAGTGCTGGCCGCCGAGGTCGAAGAGCAGGATTTGGTGTTGTCCAATCAATTGGCGCGCGCTCAGGCCGTTGAACTTCTGCAGTCGGCTGACGAATATTTTAATTAATACAAATAGTTATTATTTACTTATGAAGCCCTTTTTAATTTATTGTCGTAACTGTTTCACGCCGGTCGTCGTGGCGCTTTTGCTGCTGTCGGGCAGTGGGGTACTCGCAGCCGACCTGAAGATTGCTACCGTTGCACCCGAAGGGTCAGAGTGGATGAAGGCTCATCGGGCAGCGGCTGAAAAAATTAAGGCGCAAACCGACGGTCGGGTGGTCTTCAAGTTCTATGGCGGGGGTGTACGCGGCAACGACAAAAAGGTGCTGCGCCTTATCCGGCTTGGACAACTGCAAGGTGCGGCGTTTACCACCAGCGGGTTATCCGAGCGGTACTTCGATGTCGTCCTCTACGGCTTGCCGTTCACCTTTCGTTCTCAGGCCGAGGTGGATTATGTTCGCGAGCGTTTTGACGATCGTCTTGACGCCGGTCTGGAAGAGGCGGGTTTTGTTTCCTTCGGTTTCGCCGGCGGCGGTTTCGCCAATTTCATGAGCAGCGGCCCGATCGAATCCAACGACGATTTGCGCAGCAAAAAGATATGGGTGCCGGACGGCGATGTGTTCAGTTTCACGGCGCTGGAATCGATGAATCTTTCGCCCGTTACACTGCCGGTGGCAGACGTGATGACGGGGCTGCAGACCGGGTTGATTGATGTCATCGTTACCCCGCCGGTCGGGGCATTGCTGTTGCAGTGGTACACCAAGATCAGCTACGTAAACCCGATGCCGGTTGCGTATACCATGGGTGTGCTCGGTGTCGATAAGCGGGCGTTTGACCGGCTATCAGAAGCCGATCAACAAGTTGTCAATGAAGTTATGCGGGCCACTTACCAGCAGTTGGATGCAATTAATCGCGCTGACAATGTCGAGGCCTATGAAGCGCTGCTGGCGAACGGCATAGAGCAAAGTCAGTCAAACGCAGAAGATATTCCTTACTGGCGCGAGGTGTCGGGTGCAACCAACAAGAAAATCTGGGGCGAGAAAGCCGTTGATAAAACGCTCTACACCGATTTGCTGGCGGCACTGGATGAGTATCGGGCTAAGTACCCGTCGCAAACCGACGATATTGCGGCCGCGGCTCAGTAGCGCAGGGCTCCGCATTTTTCCGCATGCTTGAGTGGGCCGACAGAGCAGGGCGATGGCTTGAAAACGCGTCGTTGGGGCTGCTGCTCGGCGGCATGACTTTACTGGCTTGCACGCAAATTTTCCTGCGTAATTTTGGCATGGGCTCGCTGTTCTGGGGCGACGAGGCCGTGCGTCTGATGGTGCTCTGGATAGCGATGATCGCCGGCATTGCCGCGGCACGTGAAGACCGCCATATTTCAATTGATGTTTTGACACGGTTGTTGCCGGTGCGGCTGCGGGCGCTGCCGACTCTGGTTGTCGATGTATTTACGGCTGTGGTCTGTTTTGCACTCGCCTGGTATGGATGGAGCATGGTGAGCTTCGCTATTGCCGATGGCGATACCTTGCTGGTGGACAAACCTGCCTGGGTCTTTCAGATCGTATTACCCGTTGCGTTCTTTTTAATGGGTTGGCGCTACGTTATCTGGGCAATCCGGCGCGTGCACTTGTTGTTAGGAAGTGCCTCGCAATGATATTGGTCGGGTTGGTTCTGCTGCTGCTCGCCTTGTTCGGTGCGCCGCTGTTTGCCGTTATTGCGGCCGGGGCACTGGCGAACTTTCTGGTACAGGATCCGCAGCTCGGCGTGGTCGTGCCGATCGAAATCTATAGCATTGCCGAAATGCCAATTTTGTTGGCTATCCCGCTGTTCACGTTTGCGGGGTATTTGCTGAGCGAAAGTCAGGCGCCGGGTCGGCTGGTCGGGCTCACACGTGCGATGCTGGGATGGATGCCGGGCGGGCTTGCCATTGTCAGTATTATTGCCTGCGCCTTGTTTACCGCCTTCACTGGCGCATCGGGCGTTACCATTATTGCGTTGGGGGCGATTCTTTACCCTGCGCTGGCGCAAGACGGCTATCCCGAGCGATTCAATCTGGGCCTGGTGACGGCAGGCGGCAGCCTCGGCTTGCTGTTTGCGCCGTCTCTGCCGCTAATCCTCTACGGCGTGGTGGCCGAAGTCAGCATCGATGACCTGTTTAAGGCCGGCGTGATGCCCGGCATGCTGATGCTGCTGGCGCTTGCACTGTATTCGCTCTGGACCAACCGCGACAATCGTTCCGCTATCAGCGATTTTAGCTGGACAGCCGTGGGCAGGGCGCTGCGCGACGCCGGCTGGGAATTGCCGTTGCCGTTGATTGTGCTGGGCGGAATTTATTCTGGTTTGTTGGCCGTGTCTGAAGCCGCCGCGATAACGGTGGTGTACGTGTTTGTGGTCGAGGTGTTGATTCGCCGTGAGATTGCTTTCAGCGCATTACCGGGAATCATGCGCGAATCCATGGTGCTGGTCGGGGGTATTCTGCTGATACTCGGTGCATCGCTGGCATCGACCAATTACGTGATTGATGCGGAAGTACCTCAGCAGCTTCTGGGCTGGATCTCCGACTATGTGAACTCCCGCACCGGGTTTTTGTGGTTGCTGCTACTTTTTCTTCTCGTGCTGGGGGCTTTTCTGGATATATTTTCAGCGCTGGTGCTGGTCGTGCCGCTGATTCTGCCGGTGGCCCAGGAGTTCGGGGTCGAACCCGTTCATCTGGGCATGATATTTCTTGCCGCTATGCAGCTGGGCTATTTAACACCGCCAGTGGGGCTCAACTTGTTCATTGCAGGCCATCGGTTTAATCGACCCATCATGCAGGTTTATTCTGCAACGTGGCCTTTCCTGCTGATTCTTGGTATCACGGTTATCATCATTACTTTCTGGCCGGCGTTGTCGTTGTTTTTGGTCACATAGGGTTTACCCGCGGGTTTCATGCGCGGCAATTGCATTAGGAGGCGGGCAATGAATGGATTACAAACACTGGGTGGGGCAGGTTTGCTCACCGTGCTGCTGGCGGGTTCTGCCAATGCCGCAGGCGCGGAATTCGACCCGGCGACGGATATCACCTTACCGGATGGTTTTCGTATAGAGCAGATTGCGGACGTGCCGAATGCACGCGCCATGGCCTGGGGCGATAAGGGCACCTTGTTTGTAGGCACGATGGCCAAAGGCACTGTTTATGCCGTCACCGGCATATTGCAGGGTAACCCGGTGGTTCGATCTATTGGCGAAAAGCTCAAGATGCCGACCGGTGTGGCTTTTCGTGACGGTGCTTTGTATGTAGCCGAGCGTAAGCGACTGATTCGCTATCCCGGTATCGAGAGCCGGCTGGACAATCCGCCTGAGCCTGAAGTGTTGTTGGATGCTCTGCCAGGCAAGGGGTTGCACAGTTGGAAATACATCGCCTTTGGTGATGACGGCAAGCTTTATATGACCATAGGTTCGCCGTGCAATGTTTGTGACAGCCCTGATCAGGGCGTTATCGAGCGCATGAATCCGGACGGTAGTGGCCGGCAAATTATTGCGCGGGGTATCCGAAATTCCGTGGGTTTCGACTGGCATCCGCAGACGGGCGAGCTATGGTTTTCCGATAACAACCGTGACCGTCTCGGCGATAATCAGCCACCCGGTGAGCTGAACCGGCTGGCCAAGGAGGGCGCGCATTTCGGGTTTCCTTTCTGTCACGGAAAAGACGTGGTTGAACCGCAGCCGGAACTCGCCGCACTGGGGAGTTGCGCGGATTCGGTACCTCCCGCGCAGCTACTCGGCCCGCACGTCGCACCGCTCGGTGTGCACATATATGAAGGCGATATGTTCCCCGAAGAATACCGCGGGCAGGTGTTTATCGCAGAGCACGGGTCTTGGGATCGGAGTGAGAAAATCGGCTATCGCGTGACGCGCGTGCCGTTGTCAGCGGACGGAACCGTTGCGCTTGGCTACGAGGTGTTCGCCTCTGGCTGGCTGGTTGGTGAGGAGTATTCCGGACGCCCGGTAGCTTTCTTGCCTGCTCCGGATGGTTCATTGTTGCTCAGCGACGACCATCGCGGTGCCATATACAGAATCAGTTACACTGATTAGCGAGCGTGGCCGCGTTGCGGTCCGGTTGCTGATACGCGATATTTGCTCGGCATAGTTTCAGGGACGGATAAATTTTGGCGCGATTTTTTGGTTATATCTGGCGGTTTCTGGAAGGGCTTATCAAGGCCGTTCGGGTTATTTTCTTTTTGTTTATCGTTGCGTTTATTGTGGCGATCTTTTCTGGCATGAGCGGCGTTGCTATTTCGGTGCCCGAAAAAGCTGCCTTGATAATTGCTCCTGATGGCATGCTGGTTGAGCAGGCCGAAGGGGAATCGCTAGGGCAGGCGCTGTTGCAGGCAAGGCAGGCGCCTACCTACACCGTCGTCAAGGATGTGGTTGAAAGCCTGCGCCGCGCAGCGGACGACGACCGGATTCAGGCAGTTGTGCTTGCGCCGGATTATCTGAGCGGGGGCGGCCTGAGCAAGTTGCGGACCATTGGTGACGCCATTGACGAATTTCGGGCTAGCGGCAAACCCGTAATCGCCATGGCCGACAACTACGATCAGACACAGTATTACTTCGCCTCCCACGCGGACGAAATTTACATGCACGACTTCGGCTTTGTGCTGATAGAAGGGTTTGGTTACTTCAAGACATACTTTGCTGATGCCATCGAGAAGTTAAATGTCGATGTCAATGTGTTTCGTGTTGGCGAGTTTAAGTCCTTCGTCGAGCCCTACGAGCGCAACTCCATGTCGGAAGAGGATCGAAAAAGTGCCCGAGGTTGGTTGGAGCAATTGTGGAACACCTATCTTCAAGACGTGAGTGCCGCGCGTAATTTATCGCGCACAGATTTTTCCACTTACGTTAACAATGCCAGCGATGTGCTTGCAGCCGGCAACGGCAACGCGGCGCAAGTCGCCATCGACGCGGGTTTGGTGGACGGGCTGAAGAGTCATCAGGAATTTCGCGAGTATATGCAGGCAATCGTCGGCGTCGACGCTGACAGTGCTGATACTTATGCGCATATCGATCATCGTAGTTATCTGGCCGCGACTGATTTTGATAATCGTGCAACCACGAAAGGTCAGGCCAATATTGCGGTTATTGTTGCCTCGGGCGAGATTGTCGACGGTGAGGCATCGCCAGGGACAGTCGGCAGTCTGAGCCTGTCTCGCCTGATCAGGCAGGCGACCCTGGATGAGAATGTAGCCGCCGTTGTGTTACGCGTGGACAGCCCCGGCGGCAGTATGTTTGCCTCCGAAGTGGTGCTTGATCAGTTGCAGGCGTTGCAGGCGGCCGGCAAACCGTTAATTGCATCGATGGGCAGTGTGGCAGCATCCGGCGGCTATTACATTTCGATGGTCGCCGACGAGATATGGGCATCCGAGACAACTATTTCCGGCTCGATTGGCGTGGGCGCGATTTACCCCACTTTTCAGCGCAGCCTGGAATCGCTGGGTGTCACCGTGGACGGGTTTGGTACCACCAAGCTGGCGGGTCAGCTTAACCCGACCATGCCGCTCGGCGATGAGGGTCGTCGGCTGCTGGACATTAGTGTGCGTTCTGCCTACGACGTTTTCATCGGCAAGGTCGCCGAGTTCCGCGGTATGGATATGGAGCGTGTCGATCAGCTAGCGCGCGGCCGCATATGGACGGGAGCAGATGCGCAGGAGCTGGGCCTGATTGACCAGTTGGGCGGGCTGGATGATGCGATCGAAGCGGCTGCCGCACGGGCCGGATTGACGGAGGGCGATTGGGACGTCGTGTACGTTGCCGATCGACTCAGCGTGGCCGAACAGCTGTTGCTGCAGTACATGCGGTTATTGGATCGTCTGTTTTCCATGTTCGATGCCGACACGGGCGGTCTGGGGCGGCTGTTGAACCGTCTTTCGGAGCAGCTTGATACCGGCTTGCCGCTAATACAAAACTGGAATGATCCGCGCGGTATTTATTACCACTGTTTTTGCGAGTTCCGCAGCTAATCGCAATACACGCGCCTTGCTAAGACAAATCCTGTTTCGGCGAAGCAAAAAACACCAGACGCCCGGGGTTGGATAAAAGCTCGGGCCAGCTTTGGACGTCCGCCTCGATATAGAAGCAAGCTGCTGTGGGCAGGTTGTCGATGTGGGCATCGGCGATACGATTGGCCAGCGACGTAATGCCCGGGTTATGCCCGACCAGCATGACTTCGTTATCGTTCGCTGCAAGTCTTTCCAGGCTGGCCAGCATGTCGTCGGCGGACGCCAGGTACAAGGATTCCGTAAACCGGATTGCCGGCGGTTCAATACCCAGTTCGTGACCAACCAGTTCAGCAGTCGCGCGGGCCCTCGCTGCCGCACTGCTAACGATTGCGGTCGGGCGGAGGCCGCGATCCGCCAGTAATTTGCCCATCAGGGGCGCATCGTGCAGACCGCGCTTATTCAGCGGCCTGTCAAAATCCGACTTGCCGGGGTTGTCCCAGCTGGATTTAGCGTGGCGTAACAGGGCGAGGCGCTTCATGGGTCGTGTGTGCGATTACATCATGCCCAATTCGAGCAGCGCCGCTTCTGTCATCATTTCGCGGCTCCACGGCGGATCAAAAACCAGCTCGACATCCGCCGACTCGACCGTGGGGATGAGGCTGATTTTTTCGCGCACATCTTCAACGAGAATTTCACCCATGCCGCAGCCGGGTGCAGTCAGTGTCATGTGCACTGCAATTGCTCGCGTTCCGTCCTCGTTCCTGACAACGTCAACGTCGTATATCAGCCCCAGGTCAACAATATTGACGGGAATCTCGGGGTCGAACACCGTTCGTAGCTGATCCCATACGATATTCTCAAATTCGTCGTCCGTCGCATTCTCTGGCAGCACGGGCGGTTCCATCGGTTCTTTGCCCAACGCGTCCGCATCCATGCCGGCAATACGAAACAGACTGCCTTCATGGTAGATGGTAAAGCTGCCGCCCATGGCCTGGGTGATGTAGACAAGCGCTCCCTTGCGCAAATCAATTTGCATTCCTGCCGGCACCACGATGGCGCTGACATCTCGTTTGAGTACTACCGGTTCGCTGTCTTGTGAAAACATGGGTTTATTTAGTAAGTCGGTTAATAAGGATTATTCGGTCGAGACCTGTTGCATGTTGCCATCCAGTGCTGCAGCTGCGGCGCTCCAGGCCAGCGTGGCGCACTTTATGCGCGACGGGTATTCGCGCACACCTTCCAGCGCACGCACTTCTGCAAGGCGCTCTTCGTCAGGCATTTCGCCATGGGTGAGCATTGCGGTAGCGGCATCTATCAGCTGGTGCGCGCGCGCAAGCGGCACACCCTGCAAGGCTTCCGTCATCATGGACGCGGAGGCGATAGCGATGGCGCACCCGGTGCCCTCAAATGCCACATCGGCAAGCGCATCATTCTCCAGGGCGAAGTACACGGTCAGTTTGTCGCCACACAACGGGTTAAATCCGATCGCCTGATGATCGACGCTGTCCGGATGGCGCTGGTTATGCGGCTCACGGTAGTGACTGAGCACCCGTTCCCGGTAGATTTCCATTGTCTTATCGCTCACGCGAGCATCTCCCGGGCCACAGCAAGCGCGTCAATTAACTGGTCGATCTCGCCGGTGGTGTTATAGAAGGCGAGTGAAGCTCTGGCGGTGCCCGGTACACCGAAAAAATCCATTACCGGCATTGCGCAGTGGTGGCCCGTGCGAATGGCAACCCCTTTGTGGTCGAGTACTGTACCCAGATCGTGCGGATGAATGCCGTCAATGACAAAGGACTGCACCCCGGCTTTGTCGGGGGCTGTGCCGATCAACTGCAAGCCTTCGATTTGCGCGAGCCGGTCGGTCAAATAATCGAGCAGGTGTTTTTCATACGCGGCAATGTTCTCGCGGCCTATATGCAGTAAATAATCAATCGCCGCACCGAGCCCGATCGCGCCGGCGATATTCGGGGTGCCCGCTTCAAATTTATACGGCAGCTTGTTGTAAACCGTGTCCGTGAACGTGACGCTCAGGATCATTTCACCCCCACCTTGCCAGGGCGGAAGCCTTTCCAGCCAGGCTTCACGGCCATAAAGGACGCCAATACCGGTCGGGCCGCACATCTTGTGGCCGGAAAAAGCGTAGAAGTCGCAGTCGAGCTCCTGCACATCAACGGCAGCGTGCAGGGTGGCTTGCGCACCGTCCAGCAGTACGGGAACGCCTGCGGCGTGGGCGGTTGCGACGATGCTTTTTACGGGGTTCACCGTGCCTAGCGCATTCGAGACATGCGTGACCGCCAGCAGCCGGGTGCGGGCATTGATCATGTCGGGAATGTTGTCGGTGAGCAGCACCCCCTCTCTGTCAATGGGGACGACCTTTAAAACCGCACCGCTGCGTTCGCACAGCATCTTCCAGGGCACGATGTTGGAATGATGTTCCATGTGGGTGATCAGGATTTCATCGCCCGCCTTAATGCTCGCGCCCAGCGATGCAGCAACCAGATTGATTGCCTCGGTGGTGCCGCTGGTAAACACGATTTCCTGAGTGGTTTTCGCATTGATAAATGCACGGACCTTCTCGCGCGCGCCTTCGTAGGCATCGGTAGCGCGATGGCTCAGCGTGTGCACACCGCGATGAACATTGGCATGGTCATGGCGGTAATAGTGGTCAATGGCATCCAGAACCTGTTGCGGACGCTGCGCCGATGCGGCGCTGTCGAGAAAGGCCAGCGGGCAGCCATGCACTTCCTGATGCAATATCGGGAAGTCGTTGCGAATGGCCAGTACGTCGAAAGCGGGGGAACTCATGTGCGTGTTCCGCCGGTATCTGTTTGCAGTGATTCCAGTGCGTTTCTTGCCAGTTCGGCGATGACGGGGACAGAAATATCTGTCAGTAACTCGGCCGCAAATGCGGTTATAAGCATATTGCGTGCAGTGGGCTTATCGACACCGCGGCTCAGCAGGTAAAAGAGTGATGTGGTATCCAGTTGCCCGGTGGTCGAGCCGTGTGCGCACTTTACATCGTCGGCATAAATTTCCAGCTCTGGTTTGGTATTGATTTCCGCGCCTTTGCTTAGCAGCAGATTGCGGTTGGTTAATTCCGCGGCCGTTTTCTGTGCATCCTGACCGACATAAATACGGCCGTTAAACACCCCTCGAGCGCGGCCTGCCAGAATGCCCCGGTAGCGCTCGCGGCTGGTTGTATCCGGTGCCTCATGGCGAACGTCAAGGCGTGCTTCGACATGGCGCGTACCATCGGCCATGAACAACCCGCGCGATTCTGCGTGTGCGCCGCGGCCGTTCAACGCCAGCTTGAGTTCGTTACGCGCCAAAGCACCGCCGTAGTCAACGTGGGTAGTGCGTATGTGCGCATTATTTTCGGCTGCGATGTACTGCACCGCGGTGTGCCATGTCTCAGCGTGTTCCGCTTGCAGCTTGTAATAATCGAGACTGGAATCAGCGGCACAATGCAGTTCTGCCACCGGGTTGACGAAGGCCGGATGGGCGCTGCAAAAATGCTCGACCAGAGTGGCCTTTGACCCGCGTCCAAGGCTGACCAGCAGGCGCGGCTGAGCGGCCGCGTTTGCCTGGCTGCTCCGGTAGGTGATGCACACCGGTCGGGCCAGCGTAGTTCCGTCAGCAATTACCAGTGCCACGCCGTGTCCGGCAAACGCCGCGTTGAGCGCGACCAGAGCCGAATCATGCGTACGTGCAAGACGGCCGAACAGGCTTTGCAGTGTCGCCGGCTCTGCATCGGCCAGATCCGCGAGGCTGGTTAGTTTTACATTGTCTGGCAGGCCGTTCTGATCCGACCGCTCGGGGCTGAATACGCCGTCAACAAACGTCAGGTGCACGGCATCGGGAAGATCCAGCGTGGCTGATCCGTCCGGTTCGGCAGGTGCTTTGTATTGCAGGTAGCCCGTCAGCTCATCGGCCAGCCCTTTGATATTGGTGTATTTCCAGTTTTCATTGCGGGTGCCGGGCAGGCCGGTGTGCAGAAACTCGTCAAGCGCGGCGCTGCGCAACTGACCGAGCACGCCGTTGCTCAGCCCGGCCGTCTGCCAGACGGCGCGTATATCGTCCGCGGGGAGTTGAATGGAGTGTTGCGCTGCCATGACGATTGCTAACCTGCAGCGGCGAGCACGCCGTCGTAGCCGTTCGCTTCCAGTTCCAGCGCCAGTTCATGCGTGCCGGAACGCACAATACGGCCGTTCGCCAGCACGTGCACAAAGTCAGGCTTGATGTAATCCAGTAACCGCTGGTAGTGAGTGATCAGCAGAAAAGCGCGTTCGCCATCCCGTTGGGCGTTGACGCCGTTTGCGACGACCTTAAGGGCATCGATATCAAGGCCTGAATCGGTTTCATCCAGTATAGCCAGATCAGGTTCGAGGACGGCCATCTGGAATATTTCGTTGCGTTTTTTCTCGCCACCTGAAAATCCTTCATTAACGCCTCGCGACAGAAAGCTCTGATCGAGTTGCATCAGTTTGGCTTTTTCGCGTACGAAGCGCATGAATTCAACCGAATCGATCTCGGCAAGGCCTTTTGCTTTGCGACGCGCATTCAGTGCCGCTTTCAGCATATATACATTGCTGACGCCGGGAATTTCTACCGGATACTGAAAGCCAAGAAACAAGCCCGCGCGCGCGCGTTCGTCGGCTTCGAGCGCCAACAGGTCGGCCCCTTTGTAGGTAACCGTGCCGGCGGTAACCTCATAATCGGATTTGCCGGCAAGCGTTTGGGCCAGCGTGCTCTTGCCAGAACCGTTTGGCCCCATGATGGCATGCACTTCGCCCGGGCTGATCTGCAGATTCAGCCCTTTGATGATTTCGGTGCCGTTGACCGACGCATGTAAATTATTAATATCAATTATCATCGCTTCTTATCCGACCGCACCTTCAAGGCTGACGTTCATCAGGTTTTGAGCTTCCACGGCAAATTCCATGGGCAGCTCGCGAAACACTTCTTTACAAAACCCGTTGACGATCATGTTCACTGCATCCTCTTCTGAAAGACCCCGTTGCCGGCAATAAAACAGCTGGTCGTCGGCAATCTTCGACGTGGTTGCTTCGTGCTCAACGATGGCCGAAGGGTTTTTGATCTCCATATACGGAAAGGTGTGGGCACCGCATTGGTTGCCCATCAGCAAAGAATCGCACTGCGTGTAATTGCGGGCGTTTTCCGCTGTGGGCATCATCTTGACCAGTCCGCGGTAGGCGTTTTGTGCCTGTCCCGCCGAGATGCCCTTAGAGATGATGGTGCTGCGTGTGTCCGGGCCTATATGAATCATTTTGGTGCCGGTATCGGCCTGCTGATAATTGTTGGTTACAGCGACCGAATAGAATTCGCCTACCGATTGGGCGCCACGCAGAATACAGCTCGGGTACTTCCAGGTAATGGCTGAACCGGCTTCTACCTGTGTCCACGAGATTTTCGAACGATCGCCCCGGCAATCGCCCCGTTTAGTGACAAAGTTGTAGATGCCGCCACGGCCGTTTTCATCGCCCGGGTACCAGTTTTGTACGGTGGAGTATTTAATTACTGCATCTTTTTCGGCGATCAATTCAACAACCGCCGCGTGCAGCTGGTTTTCGTCACGCTGCGGCGCTGTGCAACCTTCCAGGTAGCTCACGTGGCTGCCTTCATCCGCAATAATCAGCGTGCGTTCGAACTGGCCTGTGTTGGCCGCGTTTATGCGGAAGTAGGTCGACAGTTCCATGGGGCACCGCACGCCCTTTGGCACATAGACAAAACTGCCGTCCGTAAAGACGGCTGAATTCAATGCCGCGAAAAAATTGTCCCGCTGTGGCACCACGGTGCCGAGGTAGCGTTCTATAAGCTCGGGATGTTGCAGAACCGCCTCGGAAAAAGAACAAAAGATTACGCCCGCGTCGGCAAGCTTGTCCTTGAAAGTCGTGGTGACAGAGACGCTGTCGAATACCGCATCAACGGCGACTCCGGCCAGCCGGGCACGCTCATGCAGCGGAATGCCGAGTTTGTCGTAGGTCTCGAGTAATTTGGGGTCAACTTCATCCAGGCTTTTGGGCGCGTTTTCGTCTTTCTTTGGCGCGGAATAATAGGAAATAGCCTGATAATCGATCGGCTCCAGTTTCAGTTTTGCCCAGCTTGGGGCCTGCATGCCCTGCCAGAGACGATAGGCTTTTAAGCGCCAGTCCAGCATGAACTGCGGCTCGCCTTTCACTTGCGAGATATGGCGAATCACGTCTTCGTCGATACCGGGCGGCAGCGTATCGGACTCAATATCGGTGACGAAGCCGTGCCGGTATTTGCGCTCGACCAGGTCTTTGACGTCTTGCTGTTTGCTTGCCATAACTATTTCCCCAGGCGGCCTGCATGGCCGCTTTCGCTCAGGATGGTGTAACGCAGGGGAAACTCCGCCGGCGGGTTATGCAGATCCGAGAGCCTGATTTCTGTCATGGCTGCTCGGATGGCGCGACTGATTTTCTGCCACGCTCCGCCTACCTGGCAATTGGACTCGAGTTCGCAATGGCTGTCATCGTGGCTGCATTCCGTGATTGCCAGCGGGCCTTCGAGTACGTTCAGTATTTCCGCTGCGCTGATTGTTTCCGGCGGTCGTGCAAGTCGGTAGCCGCCCTCGGCACCGCGGGAGGAGATTACCAGTTCACCGCGGGCCAGCGTTTTTAAAATTTTCTGCACCGTGGGCAGGGCCAGACCAGTGCCGGCTGCCAGCTCGGAGGCAGGGCAGGGCTTGTCTTCCTGGTAACCGGCCAGATGCACCAGTATCAGGGTGCCGTAGTCGGTCAGTTTGCTTATGCGTAGCACGGTTTGGCCTGTGTTTATGTTGTTAAATGGTTGTCCATCGAATAGGACTATTTTAGTCCGATATGTTCGGAAAGCAAGGGGGAGTCTGGGTTTCCACTATTTGCTAGACTGAGCGCCCTGTATAGTTGCAGCGCAGTGCAACAAGCCGCGATCGGCGCTGTCTTAACCCTCGAACTATGGAAACTACTATGCGCACATTGAACATTGTTGTCGTTTTGTTTGCCGTTATTGCGTTCGGGGGTAGCGTGGCGGCCGAAACAGGCACGGAGACACCCACCGCAGTTATCGAAACGCGCGCCACGGCGCTGGCCGAAAAGTTGCAGGGGCGTCAGGACTATTTTTCGGAACACTACAACGAACTGTACGCGTTGGTCAGCGATATTCTGTTGCCGGGTTTCGACGTGACCTATGCCAGCAAACTGGTGTTGGGCCGCACGCATTGGACCGATGCCACTGACCAGCAGCGCGAGGCATTTATCGATGCCTTCTACGGTTTTCTGGTGCGTACCTATTCAAAAGGATTGATTGGCTTTGATCAAAGCGCGATGGTGGTGGATCCGGCTGCAACGTTTTCCAAAGAGGGAGATAAAGCGCTGGTGCGCACCACTGTTGCATTGGAAAACGGCGACAGCGTTAAGATTAATTATGCACTGCGCAACAGCGGCGAGGGTGGCTGGAAAATGTACGACGTGCGCATAGACGGCGTTTCTTACATCCAGAACTACCGCAGCCAGTTTGATGCCGAGATTAGCGCGCGAGGTATCGAAGCCGTAATCGAGCGCCTGCAAAATGATGCGCTGGCGACAACGGAATCCGGGGCCACCTGACACGGCGCAGGCCGTGCGGTTGGCTTCCTGCATTAAAAGTCTTCGAAATCTTCTTCGAAAACAGCGTCTTCCGCAGGCTTATCGTTGATCAGATACTCGCGATTCTGCAAGTAGGCGTCGCGCACAAACAGGTACGGGTCGAACGCATCGCGCACCACTTCATCGGGCCCTATCAGGGCAGCTCGTGATTCAATAAACCATGCGATGACCAGCTTGCTGCGAATGCTGGAATCATTCAGTTGCAGTACCGGGTTGACCTGGGTGTTTGCCAGTATGCCAATGCCGCTGCGCACAGTTGCCGGGCCCAGTATCGGGATGACGATATACGGCCCTTGACCGATGCCCCAGCGCGCAAAGGTCTGGCCAAAGTCCTCATCGTGTTCAGGCAAGTTCATCTTGCTGGCCGGGTCAAAAAAACCGAACAGCCCGACGGTGCTGTTCACTACAAAGCGCCCGGTGTCGGACGCGCCTTGCTTGAACTTTCCCTGCAGAAAGCTGTTAACAATCGTGACGGGGTAAGTCCAGTTGTTAAAGAAATTACCTATACCCGTGCGTACCGGCTTCGGCACAACCACGTTGTAGCCTTTGGCGACCGGGCGGAATACGTAACGGTCTGCTGTGTCATTGAATGCATAGATAACCCGATTTACGGGTTCGAGCGGATCCGGGTTACTTTCTTCGGGCGCATCATCGGCCCTGCCAATTCCGGGAATCAGTAGCAGGCAGCACAACAGGCTGGCAGAAATTATTTTAGGGCTGCTGTGCATGCGCGTATTCGATGCGGTTGCTCTTAACGGTTATCTTCGCGCTCCTGCTTGCGCGTCGGCAGGTATTCCTGAAATTGTTTCAAGCGAGCCTCAAAGCGCGCTTGTTGCACACTATCCAGTTCGGGCGTTCGCAATGCAAGCACCAGCTGATCAATGGCAAGTTTAAGATTGCCGCTCATAGCCTGATACTCCGCCATGTAATAGTGAGTATTCGCAACGTCCCCCGCAGCGCTGGCGGCAAGAGCGATCAGGCGCACCTGCTCCAGTGTAGGCGGTACCTGATTCAGGAGGTCGAGCAGAATGTCATGGGCTTTCTGAGGTTGTTCGTACCGCAGCAAAGCCTCGGCATAGCGCACTGTCAGAGGGATATTCCGCGGAAACAAATCAATGGCCTGCTCGTACGTGGCTAGAGCGGCCTCGCGCTTGTTGAGCATGATTTGCGTGTCAGCGAGCGCCGAACGCAGTGGAATAACACCTTCGTATTCCTTTTTTAATTCAGTAAAAAGCTTTTCAGCTTTAGTGTATTGACCCAGTTGGGTCAATGTCAGTGCTTCGCCATAGCGAAATTCGAGATTATCCGACTGGCCGGGTTTGAGGCGCTCTTTCGTAAAATATTCGAGCGCCACCTCGGGGCGACTGCTGGTTAGCAGCCGAGCGCGCGCGCGCGCCAAATAGAAGTCATCCGATTCGACCGGTTTCTCAACAATGTGATCGCGCGCCCGTGCTCGCGTTTCTGCCATGCGGTCAGCCGAGACCGGGTGAGTGCGCAGAAAGGTTGGCGCATCACGCGAGAGAGAGCTGGTCTTTCGCGACATGGTCTCAAAGAAGTCGGGCATGCCCATCGGATCAAATCCGGCGTTCGCCATCACAGCAACGGCTACCCGGTCAGCTTCGTATTCATTGCTGCGTGTGAAGCTGATTTGTTGCTCGATGGCCAGGCCCTGGGATATGCCGACCGCTCCCGCGATAACGTCTGCGTCGGCGCCCACAGCAACCCCGGCTAGTATGGCCCCCAGCATGGTTGCAAGCGTCATCGTGCTCGCGCGCTGATTGGCGTATACGGCGCGCGATATATGTCGTTGAGTGACATGGCTGACTTCGTGCGCCAGCACACCGGCAAGTTCGCTTTCATTGTCCGCTGCGAGCAGCAGGCCGGTATGCACGCCAATGTATCCGCCGGGCAGGGCGAAGGCGTTGATGACGGGATTGTCCACCATGAAGAACTGGAATTGCTGGCCGCGCTTAATGTCCGCGTGCGCGACCAGGCGCATGCCAACGTCCTGTATATACTCCTGCAATTCCGGATCGGTAATCACGGATTCGGTCGCCAGCAGATTGGCGTAAACCTGTCGGCCCAACTGCGCTTCTGTCTGTACGGATAACAGGCCGTCAGCCGGGCTGCCCATGTCGGGCAAGTTGACATCCTGAGCCGCGGCGACACCCGCGCCTACGGTGAGTGTGAGCGACAACACCATCATGGACAGGCGGTCGCACAGGTGATTCCTCACAAACGCTGGCTTCATAATTCCTTGGCGGCTGCCAGGACATCGTCGACGTGTCCTTTCACTTTGACGTTGCGCCATTCGCGCCGCAATTTGCCGTGCTCGTCGATGAGAAAGGTGCTCCGTTCAATCCCCATGTATTTGCGCCCGTACATACTTTTCTCCTTGATGACATCAAAAATCTTGCAGGCCTGCTCTGACTCATCAGACAGCAAATCGAAGGGGAAGTTGTACTTGGCTTTGAATTTTTCGTGTGATGCGACGCTATCCTTTGAAACGCCCAGAATGACTGTATTCAGGCGCTTGAATTTGGCATGATTGGCGGCGAAATCCTGCCCTTCGCTAGTGCAGCCTGGCGTGCTGTCCTTAGGGTAAAAATAGATAACCACTTTTTTTCCGCGCAGTGATTTCAGGTCAATAACCTGCTCACCGGTAGCGGGTAACTTGAGCGCCGGTACGACCCGGTCGAGTTGTGCTGTATTCATATTGATCCTCCGCGTGACCGTATTCGGTCATTAACGTTGCATGGGCTCGATGATTGCATCGAGATTTTGTTCTTCGCAGTATTCATGAAATTCCTCACGCAGTGTCGCCAGGTGCGTACTGGCGGGAACATTGATGGCTACTTGCACTGCGAACATGGTGGCACCGGTATGCGCCGCGTTGTATTGGCGGGTGCTCAGATCGGCAATTTCAATATTGCGCGCCGCAAAAAAACCGGCCAGTCCGGCGACGATGCCTTCCTGATCCATGGCGACAATATCGACCGTATACGGTGCCGCGGGTTCCTGCGCCAGACGTTCCTCGGTGTTTCGAAAGCTGATGGTCAGCTCCGAGGTTTCCGCCAGTGTCGTCAGGGCCTCTTGAACCTTCTTAATGGCATGCCAGTTTGCGGACACCAGCGCGACCATCGCGAATTCCCGACCCAATGTCGTCATGCGGCTTTGCTTGATGCTGCCGCCAGCTGCGCTGATGGCTTTCGTGACGTCGCGAACCAATCCGGTACGGTCGGCACCGATAACAGTTACGGCTAGAAGTTTTTCCATGATTCTCAGTATTCGGGGACAGCGGCTCAGTTTACTGCTAAATCCCGGTGCTTCAAGCGAAGTCGGCCGCTTGCTTGCTGTCCGGAGCGCACGTACCATCGCCGGTCTGTTAGTCAGGGTAAGTCCATGTATACAGGAAGTCTGGTCGCAATCGTTACACCCATGTCCCCGGCGGGGGAGGTGGACTATGCGGCGTTTGCCCGGCTGATCGATTTTCACGTCGCAGCCGGCACCCACGGGCTGGTCGTGGCGGGTACCACCGGTGAGTCGGCCACGCTGACCAAACCGGAGCACGTTGCCGTTATTCAGGCAGCGGTGGAACAAGTGGCCGGTCGGCTCCCAGTCATCGCAGGTACCGGGTCGAATTCGACCGCGCAAACGGTCGATCTTTCGGTGGAAGTGGATCGTTTAGCGGTTGACGGATTTCTCGTCGTAACACCCTATTACAACAAACCAACTCAGGAAGGTTTGTTCAGGCATTTCACAACGGTCGCTGATTCGGTGAGCAAACCGGTGATGTTGTACAACGTGCCAGGGCGCACCGCCGTCGATATGATTCCGGAAACGGTCGGCAGGCTGTCGGGCCACACCAATATTTTTGGCATTAAAGAGGCCACTGGTGATTTGAGCCGCGTGGCCAGCCTGCGGGAGCTATGCGGCGACGAGTTCGCGTTATACAGCGGCGATGATGCGACGGCGCGCGAGTTTATATTGGCAGGCGGGCAGGGTGTCGTCTCAGTGACATCAAACGTTGCACCCGCTGCGATGGCAGCCATGTGCGAAGCAGCCATTGCGGGTGATGCGGATCGCGCTGCCGCTCTCGATGCACCGCTCGCCGGCTTGCATAATGACTTGTTTGTTGAGGCGAATCCCATACCGGTTAAGTGGGCGCTGCATCGCATGGGGCTGATTGATTCCGGTATCCGCTTGCCCCTGTTGCCCTTATCAGAGGCGAAAAGGCCGGTCGTCGAGGCTGCCATGGTGCGGGCGGGGTTATTGCAATGATCAGTTTGCGTAGCAGGTTGTTAATTATTTGCGCATGGGCCTCGCTAGCGGGCGGTTGCGGAATATTCAAGACCGAAATCGATAAGTGCCACGAAGCGCGGGAATACCAGGAGGCGCGATCAGGGCAGCGCACTCAGGTGCCTGATGACCTGCAGCCGCTGAGCAAAGATGTGTGGGTGCCGATTCCCGAGGGAGAGACCCATACCGAGGTTATACCCGACGAAGACCCTTGTCTGATCGAGCCGCCGGACTATCGGGCTGGCAGCTAAACCCGCTATTTGATTGCCGCTGATTGAACCGCGCGCCGCCCTCAGTTAATCTTCGCACCCGCGTGGGGCAACTCGCTCCGCAATGACGCGTCACGGAGAGGTGGCTGAGCGGCTGAAGGCGCACGATTGGAATTCGTGTATGCGTTAATAGCGTATCGAGGGTTCGAATCCCTCCCTCTCCGCCAATTATTGCAGTCCCAGGTAACGCGTCATCGGCGTGCCGAGTCGTGCCGTATACCAGCCGGTAATCCGGGGCGAGACTAGCGTGCGGCCGGCATACCAGTAAATCGGAATCATCGGTTGATCAGCAGACAATACGGACTCGGCCCGGGCCAGAAGGGCAGTTCGTTCGGCCATGTCACCCGTGGCATTGGCCTGCATCAGCCGGCCGTCGAATTCACGGCTCGCATAACCTGTCCAGTTTCTCGGGTTCGGGCCCATGAACTGCTGCAAAAATGCATACGGATCGTCGAACAGCGCAAAGGTTGCTGAGCGCGCAAGTACAAAATCACCGGTACGCATTTTCTTCAGCACGGCGCTAAACTCCATGCCGCTCGCTTCGGTCGTGACCCCGATCTCACGCCACATCGCGTCGAGCGCGACCATGATCTTCCTGTTTTCTTCCTGGTTGTCGAAGACGATCGGGACGACGAGCGGATTATCGGTATCGAAACCTGCTTCGGCGAGCAACACCCGGGCCTGAGCCTGCCGCTCGGCAATCGGTGCAGCCAGCGCAAGATCCGGATTGCCCGGATAACCGCCCGTGCCTGGCGTTACTAGTGAAAGCGCCGGCCGCACGCCGGTTTTCAGTAGCTTGTTCGTGATGGCTTCGCGATCGATAGCCAGCGACAGGGCACGGCGCACTCGTGCATCATCGAACGGCGGCTGTCTGACGTTCACGACCAGCAAATAGGTGGCCTGCATTGGCCCCATATGCAGTGCTTCAGGCAGGTTTTCCGTCACCCAGGGCAGATCGGTGGGTGCGAAGTTCAGCACCGTATCGAGTTCACCGGCACGAAAGCGACGCAGGTTCGCACCGAGATCAGGCGTCGGCAGCCAGACTACTTGATCAATAGTTACGCTGTCGGCCGCGTGAAATCTCGGGTTTTTTACCAGCCGGATTGAGTCTTGCGGAATTCGCTCGGCGAGCACATAGGCGCCGTTCGACACCATGTTTCCGGCACGCGTCCAGTCTCGGCCGTGTTTTTCAATCGCATGGCGTGGCACCGGCACGCCTTGAGTGTTGGCGAGCAACTGAATGAAATAGGGTGCAGGCCGGGCAAGTCTGATCACGACCGTGCGGTCATCGGGTGCGCTGACCCCGAGTTCCGCCGCCGCGCCGGTGAACAGTTCCCGCGCGCCGTCGATGATGAAAAACAGGCCCGCTGCCGGAGCGCCCGTCTCCGGGCTCAGCAGACGATGAAACGAGTAGACGAAGTCTGCAGCGACCAGTGGCTGGCCATCCGACCATTCAAGTCCTTCGCGCAGGGTGAATGTATAGGTCAGTCCGTCCTGGCTGATAACCCAGCCCTCAGCGCAACCCGGCACCGGCTGCCCGTCTGGCCCGCGTATCACGAGCCCGTCGACTAAGTCGGAAAGGACAGCACCGGCAACTGAGGCCGTGCCTACGTTGGGGTCCAGCGAAGGCGGATCGAACGCCAGGCTGCGGTTGATGACGTGGCCGTCGGCGATCGCTGCAACTGCAATCAAGGATAGGAAAAAACCTGTGATGATATTTCGCATAAATTAAGCTAGTAGAGGTTTATAGAAAGTATGCCCGCGGACTCCCTTTCCGCCAATTTGTCGTGTGACACCGTCTGCTTTGAGCCGTTTAGCAATCGCGGCTGTCAATTCGTTTGCATTATGGATATTGTCCCGCTTTGGCCTTGCCCCCAAGTATAACAACGCATACCCTTCGTCTGGGTCTGCGCCGGTCCCCTCGCGACGGCCAGCCGTGAACTCCGTCAGGCCCGGAAGGGAGCAGCGGTAGCGGTGATGCCGGGCGCCGGGGTGTGGCTGGCGCGGGCCTTTTCGCTTTATGCAATACAATAAGGGCTCAATGAGTTATCTAGCACTTGCCAGAAAATGGCGTCCCGGTTTTTTCAGCGACGTGGCCGGTCAGGATCACGTTGTGCGGGCTTTACTTAATGCTCTGGAAAGCGACCGCGTGCACCACGCTTTTTTGTTTGCGGGTACGCGTGGCGTTGGCAAGACCACGATTGCACGAATTCTGTCCAAGGCACTTAACTGCGAAGCGCCGAATGGCGGGGAACCCTGCGGCAAGTGCAGCCCTTGCGTCAGCATTGATCAGGGGCGCTTCGTGGATTTGCTGGAAGTCGATGCCGCCTCGCGCACCAAGGTTGATCAGACGCGCGAATTGCTGGAAAACGTGCAATACACGCCCACCTCCGGTCGCTACAAAATTTATCTCATTGACGAAGTGCATATGCTCTCGGCCAGTTCGTTTAACGCATTGCTGAAAACGCTGGAAGAGCCACCGCCGCACGTAAAATTTCTGCTCGCAACCACCGACCCTCAGAAGCTGCCTGTGACAGTGTTGTCGCGATGTCTGCAGTTCAATCTGAAGCGGTTGCCGACTGCTTTGATAACTGAGCGAATGGCCTATATCTGCGAGCAGGAGAAGATTGAGGCTGAGGTCGCGGCGCTCGGTCGTCTGGCGCGCGCGGCCAATGGCAGTATGCGTGACGGCTTGAGTCTGCTTGATCAGGCGCTGGTATTTGGCGGTGGCAAGCTCAACGACGAGGATGTGGCCGAAATGCTCGGCAGCATGGATCCGCGCCATCTAACGGAAATCATGCAAGCCGTCATTGCAGGCGATGCTGCTGGACTGATGCAACATGCCAGGCAACTGCAGGAACTGGTGCCGGATTACGCAGCGGTGCTTGATGATCTTGCCATACTGCTGCAGCAAATCGCCGTCATGCAGCTGGCGGGCGAAGAGGCGCTTGACGAAGACGCCGATGTGGCGCTGGTCGCGGGCCTTGGCGCACAAATTGATGGTGAGACGGTGCAGCTTTTGTATCAGATTGCTATTACCGGTAGTCGGGATCTGGCGTTGGCTCCGGATCCGCGCATCGGTTTTGAGATGACGTTATTGCGCATGCTGGCGTTTCGCCCCGTAGCGGAAGTTGGTGGCGCGGCAACTGGCGGGGAGGGCGCTCGGCAGGCGGGTGTCGGAGCCGGTTCTATGCAGTTGGCTTCGGGGGGCCAGGTTAAGCGAGCTGGCCCGGTGAATTGGGATGATTTGCTTAAATCTCTCGCCTTAAAAGGTATGACGCTGCAGCTGGCGCGGAATTGCGCGGTGGCGGAACAGACAGACACCACGTTGGTGCTTGAACTGAGTCAATCGGGCAAGCATTTGCTGACCGATAGCCAGAAAGGCCTGCTAACCGAAGCGCTGCGCCGCCAGTTAGGCGAGGCGGTTGCGGTGCACTTCATAGTTGCAGCGGGTGATATCGATTGTGAGGCTGCACGCGACAAACAGGCAGTCCTGGAACAGCAAGCGGACGCCGAAGGCGAAATCCGCAGCGACCCCGCAATTAACCGTATTATCGAAGCCTTCGACGCGCGAGTTGTCGACGGCTCTGTTAAACCTTCCGGCTCGCCGACCCGGCACTGACAGGGTGCAGGTCGTACAACCCGAGATATTGAATAAATGAAGAATCCCCTCGGCAATCTAATGAAGCAGGCCCAGCAAATGCAGGCCGGCATGCAAAAGGCTCAGGAGGAACTGGGCCGTATTGAAGTTCAGGGCGTTGCCGGAGGCGGGTTGGTTTCTCTGCGCATGACATGTCGTCACGAAGTTCGTGCGATCCAGATTGATGAAAGCCTTGTCGCTGACGACAAGGATATGCTGGAAGACGTGCTTGTTGCGGCTTTTAACGATGCATTGCGCAAAGTGGAAAAAGCGGTACAAGAAAAGTACGCAGGCATGACCTCAGGCATGGGTCTGCCGCCCGGCATAAAGCTGCCGTTCTGACACCGTGGCATACTCGCCGCTATTGCAGCATCTATTGCAGGCACTCCAATGCCTTCCTGGAGTGGGCGCGCGCACCTCGCAACGCATGGCGTTTTACCTGTTGCAGCGCGATCGTGACGGTGCGCTCAAGCTTGCCAAGGCCTTAACCGACGCCATCGACAACATCGGTGAATGCGAACGTTGCCGGATGTTGTCAGAAGAACCGCTTTGTCGTTTGTGCACCTCGGCTGATCGTGATGCGACGGTGCTGTGCGTGGTGGAGTCTCCGGCGGACGTTATGGCGATTGAAGAGTCGGGTGTATTTCGCGGCCACTACTTTGTTTTGCACGGTCGTTTGTCTCCGCTGGACGGCATTGGCCCCGAGGAATTGCACCTGCAGGTTTTTGCGGAACGTGTTGCTGCCGGCGGCATCAGCGAGATCATTCTGGCGACGAGTTCAACGGTGGAGGGCGAGGCAACGTCCGGTTATCTGGCCTCGCTGGCGCAGGCCCAGGGTGTGCGCGTCAGTCGCATTGCCCACGGAGTGCCGATTGGTGGCGAGCTTGAATACGTTGATCGCAGCACGCTTTCGCGCGCCATAGCGGGCCGCAACAGTATGAGCCCCGACTAAGAGGCTACGGGCGGGTTCGTTCGATGCGCTGCAATCGTTGTTTGCTGAGATTCAGCAAGCGCTTGTAACTTTCGTAACGACGCTCCGAGATGTCCCCGTTTTCGACCGCGGCGCGCACCGCGCAATTCGGCTCGCGGGTGTGCTGGCAATCAGCAAAACGGCATTGATCGGCTCGCGCCACAATTTCGGTGTAACCGATTTGTGTTTTGCTGACGTCGCTTATGGTCGGGACAAAGTCTCTGATGCCCGGCGAATCTACCAGTAGCCCGCCGTTGCCGAGATCGTGCGCGACCGATGCAGTTGTTGTGTGTCGACCCTCGCGACTGATGTCACTAAGCTGCCCGGTGAGCACATTTGCATCTTCGACCAGTTGGTTGATCAGCGATGATTTGCCCACCCCGGACTGTCCCGCCAGCATGCTGATACCGTTATCGAGATTGCGGCGCAGTTCGGCGAGCCCGACTCCGGTGGTTGCTGATGTTGACACAACGTCATAGCCCAGCTTTCGGTAACCGTCGAGCTCAGAGGGAGGCGCGCCGCTCAGGTCGTTCTTGTTCCACACCAGCAGGCAGCGGGCCTGCATGATTTCTGCAGCGGCAATAAAGCGATCGGCAATAAAAAAATCCGGTGCGGGCTCGGGCGCCATAATAACCGCCAGCATGGTGAGGTTCGCCGCCAGTGGCTCGCTGCCGCCACGGCTGTCGGGGCGTTCAAGCACGTTGTCGCGGTCGAGCACCGCTGTCACCAGCGCCTCGCCGTCATTGCTCGATGGAATCCAGCTTACGCGGTCGCCGCATACTGCGCGCAATTTGCGGCCCTTGAGTAGATAAGGCAGCCTGACATCGTCTGCCCGCAGAATGCCACGTTGCCCGTAGCTGGCGATGACGGTAGCGGTACCGGTGCTAGAATGCGGCATCTCGTTTTAGGTGCAGGGCCTCTGTAAATGATTGTGAGCACATCTGTGAAAGCAAATCGCCTGATCTGGATCGATCTCGAAATGACGGGTCTCGACACCGTGAATGATTCTATCATCGAGATCGCCACGATCGTTACCGACGCGAATCTGGAGGTCATTGCCGAGGGTCCGGTTGTGGCTATTCACCAGAGCGACGAAGTATTGGCAGCGATGGATGAATGGAATACCCGGCAGCATGCCGGGTCGGGTCTGGTAGAGCGGGTGCGGCAAAGCACTTTTACCGCAGCGGATGCGGAGCGCATGACAATGGAATTTTTAGCCGGCCTGGTGGAGGCGGGCACTTCCCCGATGTGCGGCAACAGCATCTGTCAGGATCGTCGCTTTATGGCGCGTGAGATGCCCACGCTCGAAGCCTTTTTCCACTATCGCAATCTCGATGTGAGCACCCTGAAAATACTGGCGGGATTTTGGGCGCCGGCGGTCGCCAGCGGGTTCAGCAAAGACGCGACGCACCTGGCGCTGGACGATATACGCGACTCTATCGCCGAGTGCCGTTACTACCGCGGCACGCTGCTGCGGCCGGAATTTGGCCTGTAAACAGCCCGAGCCCTGTGTGTGGGGGCGGCAGGGCCGCGCAGCGGTATGCTACATTCAGGCCTGCGGAACGACTTGGAGCACCGCAACGGAGCTTTAAAAGAGATTATTATTCAATGACCTATAAGATAATTGTTGTAATACTTCTAGCTATTGGCAGTGTCGCGGCCAGCGCGGAAACCCGGTGGGTGACTGACGAGTTTGAGGTGATGATGCGCTCCGGAAAGAGCACCAAGCAGAGTATTGTCCGCCAGCTCAAAAGCGGTACCGCGCTGGAAGTGCTTGAGGTCGACAACGAAAGCGGTTACAGCCGGGTGCGCACCAGTTCCGGCGCCGAGGGCTGGGTACTGAGCCGTTACCTGCGCGGTGTGCCGACGGCCGGACTGCGGCTTCCGGAGCTGGAGAGGCAGCTGCGCGATAGCGAAGCGCAGCGCGCCAAAATAAACGCAGAACTCACCCAGTTGAAGCAGGACAAGCGTACCCTGGAGCGCGAGATTGGTGAGCTGCAGTCCACCAGCTCGTCCCAGCAGAGCAAGCTGGAGCGCATTACGCGCTTGTCGGCCGATACCATTCAGGTCGACCAGCAAAACACCGAGCTAAAGAAGCGACTGGCTGCGAGCGAGCAGCAAATAGAAAGGCTGGAAACCGAGAATCAGCAACTGGGCAGCCGTGCCAACCGCGAGTGGTTCCTGATTGGGGGAGCCGTGCTGGTGGCAGGGCTGCTGCTGGGGCTGATATTGCCGCGCATCAGCTGGCGTAAAAAGTCTTCCTGGAGTGACTTCTAGCGGGTGGCCAATGGCGACTCGCCGCTAATCAACACTTTGTCCGGCTAGGTACAGCCATGTCTCAATGACGCTGTCAGGGTTCAGTGACATGCTTTCTATACCCTGATCGAGCAACCAGCGGGCCAGGTCAGGGTGATCGGACGGCCCTTGTCCGCAAATACCGACGTACTTGCCCTGCGCCTTGCAGGCATTGATTGCCATTTTCAACAGGGCTTTCACCGCCGGATCGCGTTCGTCGAACAGCGCTGCTATTAAACCGGAATCGCGATCGAGCCCCAGCGTAAGTTGTGTCATGTCGTTCGAGCCGATAGACATGCCGTCGAAATACTCCAGATAGCTTTCCGCGAGCAGCGCGTTGGTGGGCAATTCGCACATCATGATCAGCTTGAGCCCGTCCTTGCCGCGTTCAAGCCCGAAATTGCGCAGCAGGTTGCTGACGCCTTCGGCTTCGCGCACAGTGCGCACGAAAGGCACCATGATTTGCACATTGGTCAGGCCCATGTCGTTGCGAACCCGTTTGAGTGCGGCGACCTCCAGTTCGAAGCAGGGCTGGAAATCCGGCGCCAGATAACGGGAGGCGCCGCGGAATCCCAGCATGGGGTTCTCTTCATCGGGCTCGTAGTCACGACCGCCGATCAGATTAGCGTATTCATTTGATTTGAAATCCGACAATCGGACGATTACCGGCTCGGGTGCAAATGCGGCGGCAATGGTTGCGACACCTTCGCTCAGTTTTGCAATAAAAAACTCGACCGGGTCGGTATAACCCGCCATTTGCTGCCTGATGATCTCCTGCAGGTCGGGGGTCAGATTGTCGAAGTCGAGCAGCGCGCGCGGATGCACGCCAATCATGCGATTGATAATAAATTCGAGCCTTGCCAGGCCAACGCCGTGATGAGGAATGCTCGCAAAGTCAAAAGCCCGATCCGGATTACCGACATTGAGCATGATCTTGACCGGTATCTGCGGCAATTGGTCGAGTTTTATTTCCTGCTTGTCAAAATCCAGCTGACCATCGTAGACGAAGCCTTCGTCACCCTCGGCGCAGGAAACCGTGATTGGCTGGCCATCGTCTATACGTTGAGTGGCATCGCCGCACCCAACCACGGCCGGAATACCCAGCTCGCGCGCAATGATCGCCGCGTGGCAGGTTCTGCCGCCACGGTTGGTAACAATCGCGGATGCGCGCTTCATGACGGGTTCCCAATCGGGGTCGGTCATGTCTGCAACCAGCACGTCACCGTTGCCGATACGACTCATCTGCGTGACATCGTCGACAATTCGTGCGATGCCGGAGCCGATTTTTTGACCGATAGCACGGCCCCGTGTAATAACGGGTGCGCTCTTTCGCAATGTATAGCGCTGGACGGACTGTTGATTGCGGCTTTGCACTGTTTCCGGGCGGGCCTGCAGCAAGTAGAGCTCGCCGTCGATTCCGTCAAGCGCCCATTCGATGTCCATCGGGCGGCCGTAATGTTCCTCGACGCTCAGCGCGTAGCGCGCCAGTTTCTCCACATCTGCATCGCTCAGGCTGAATCGACCGGAGTCATGCGTGTCAACATCAACGGTAGCAACAAAGTCATCTGTCGCAGACCCGCCGTTGTAAACCATTTTTATGGCTTTGCTGCCCAGATTGCGACGAATGATGGACTGTTTCCCGGCCCGCAAAGCAGGCTTGTATACATAGAACTCATCCGGATTGACCGACCCCTGCACCACGCATTCGCCTAAGCCCCATGACGATGTAACAAACACCACGTCGCGGAAACCGGACTCCGTATCGATCGTAAAAACGACGCCGCTGCAGGCGAGGTCGCTGCGCACCATGCGTTGCACCCCTACTGACAGCGCGACATCCTTGTGATCGAAACCCTGATGTACCCGATAGGAGATGGCGCGGTCGGTGTAGAGGGACGCAAACACCTGTCGCACGGCGTGCAACAACTGATCAAGGCCGCGCACGTTCAGGATGGTCTCCTGCTGGCCGGCGAACGAGGCATTGGGCAGGTCTTCAGCGGTGGCCGAACTGCGCACCGCAACCGAGAATTCGCTGCCCCTGTTCGCGCTGATGTTTTTCCAGCCGGCCGTTATCTGCTGTTCCAGGCTTTCGGGGAGTGGAGCATCGAGCAACCACGTACGGATGGTTTTTCCGGCCGCAGCCAGATCGTCAAGTTCATTCACGTCGAGCCCTGCGAGCAGCGTATCAATTCGCTCTGCAAGGCCATCGTGTTGCAGGAACAGTCGATAAGCCTCGGCGGTGGTCGCAAAGCCCTCCGGGACCTTCACGCCTGCGCCGGCCAGATTGCTGATCATTTCGCCGAGCGATGCGTTCTTTCCGCCGACGGTATCGATGTCGCTGAGCCGGAGTTGGTCAAACGGGATGATGTAGGGCTGCAAAGGGCTATTCCTTGTTAAAACATGGCGGAAGTGGAAGACTGCAACCCACTAGCCTGGAGTGGTTGTAGACATGATTCGCCGTACAGTTTTTTTTGTATCTGACCAGACCGGTGTTACCGCGGAAACGTTGGGGCATAGCCTGCTAACTCAATTTGACGGCTACGAATTCGACCTCGTGACTCTGCCATTTCTGGATACCCTTGACAAGGTTGACAGGGCTCTTCGACAGATAGAAGCGCGGGCCGAAGAGCAAAAGGTAGCTCCCGTCATATTCAGTACACTTGTGCAGGTTGATCTGCGTCAGCGGTTCGCGCCAAAGCAAGGCTTGCTTATCGATTTTTTCGACACTTATCTGCCCATGCTTGAAGCCGAGCTGGCCACCAAATCCACTCACAAAGCAGGGCAGGCGCACGGGCTGGTTGACTCAATGCGCTATGACCAGCGTATGGATGCGATGAACTATGCGCTCAACAATGACGACGGCTCGCGAGTTAATGATTACTCACGCGCCGATATTATATTGACCGGCGTATCAAGGTCAGGAAAAACGCCTACGTGTTTGTACCTTGCTTTGAGTTACGGGGTTTATGCGGCAAATTATCCGCTCTCCGAGTCTGAGCTGGAATCGGGACAATTGCCGGTTGCGTTGCAAGAGCACAAGAACAAGCTGTACGGCCTGACCATCGAGGCCGGAAGACTGCAGCAAATTCGTCGGGAGCGCAGAGCCACCGGCAGTTACGCGACAATGCCGCAGGTGAGTTTCGAGATTCGGGCAGCCGAGGCCATGTTTCGGCGCTATAAAATCCCGTTTATCGATACGACGCGCTCGTCCATCGAGGAGTTGGCCAGCACCTTGCTGCTGAACACCGGCATAGAGCGGCGTATCCGCCCGTGACCGAGCCGTGACTTTCCGGTTTGCGCCTAAATGACCGCCGTTGCCTCCCGCAAACCGGTAAGCTCTTCAATACGCGCAATCTGTTCGGCGGCCTCACCCAACTGGGCCAGGGCACTGCCGTTTTCCATCGCAATGCTTTGCCGGTCCGTAGTCAGGCGGTCAAGGTAGACGCGCAGTGTGGCGCCGCTGGTGCCAGTCCCCGACAGTCGGAAAACCGCGCGCCCGCCAGGGCCGAAAAATACGCGCACACCCTGATTTTCGGAGACGCTGTCATCGACCGGATCCACGTAAGAGAACACATCGGCAGATTCGACTTGCAGCCCGTCAAATGATCTGCCTGCGAGTGTCGATAGCGACGAATTCAACTCGTCCATGAGTTGCCGCGCATTGTCTGCATTGGCAATGAAATAATCGCGTCGTTGAAAAAAAGTACGGCCGAACCGCGCCCAGTGTTCGGCAACGATCTGATCGACAGGTTTACCGAGCGCAGCCATCATGTTTAGCCAGAACAAGACGGCCCACAGGCCATCCTTTTCGCCGGTATGCGATGAGCTCGTGCCAAAACTTTCCTCACCGCACAGCGTTATCCGCCCTGCATCCAGCAGATTACTGAAGAAACGCCACCCGGTAGGCGTTTCGTAGCAGGGTATATTCAGACTGGCCGCAACGCGATCCACGGCGCGGCTGGTGGGCATGGATCGCGCCACCCCGACGATGCCTGCGGCGTAGCCCGGAGCCGTGGTCGCATGCTCGAGCATGATGGCCAGACTGTCACCCGGAGATACCACCATGCGTTTGCCCAGAATCATGTTGCGGTCGCCGTCGCCGTCCGATGCTGCGATCAGATCCGGCGCCTCGTCGCTAAAGGCCAGCTTCACCAAATGCGCGGCATCAACCGGATTCGGGTCGGGGTGCAGGCCGCCAAAATCCTCCAGCGGTTCGCAGTGCGCAATACTGTTCTCCGGAGCGCCCAGCATTTCGCAGAATATGCGCTTGGCATAAGGGCCTGTGGCTGCATTCAATGCGTCAAAGTGCAAGCTTGTTCCGGTAGCGAGCATGGCAGCGATCGCGTCGAAGTCGAATAGCGATTTCATCAATTCGGCGTAATCGTCCACCGAATCAATAACCTCGATTCGCATCTTTCCGACCCGGTAAATACCAGCCGTATCGATATCAATATCCGGCAGCTCGGCGAGGCGGTAGCGGGTGATGTTCAGGCTGCACTGGTATACGGCCTCTGTAAGTTGCTCGGGCGCCTGACCACCGGTTGCGGTATTAAATTTAATGCCAAAATCACCGTCCGGGCCACCCGGATTATGGCTTGCCGTCAGCAATATACCCGCCGCTGCCTTGCGCAGCCGAATGAGATGTGACGCCGCGGGCGTCGACAACAGCCCGTGTTGGCCCACAATCAGGTGCCCGACACCGTTTGCTGCCGCCATGCTGATAATCCTGATGATGGCATGACGATTGTAATAACGGCCGTCGCCGCCGACGACCACCCGACTTCCCGAAGGGAGATGCAGGGTATCGAATATGGATTGCACAAAGCACTCAAGGTAATGTGGCTGCTGAAAATGGCGAACCTTCTTGCGCAGTCCGGCCGTGCCCGGGCGCTGGTCGTCAAAGGCGCTGCATTTGACTTCTGTGGATGTGAAGTCAGCGGCCAAAAGTTCCCCGGGCACGATATCCCCGGACTCGAAATCTCTAGTCTCAAGCGTCACTGTTTAGATCCCTTTTTGTGAACCGGTCAGCGGTTAGATGCGATCTCTATGCTATATTGCCAGCATGTTGGTAGATAGTTACATATTGCCAGAGTGTATCGCCAGGCCTGGGAGTTTCGGCGGTCTGATGGCTTTGTATGAAGCCAACTACATCAAGTTGATTCAACTGGCGGCAGGCTTGCATCACTGTGCCGACAAGCAGGTGTCATATGTTCGCGATGATTATGAACTTTATCTGCGAATTGAAAAGCGCAGTAAATATACCTGCGATCTGCGGCTGACTTATCAGTTCGATGAGCCTGAGGGGTTGATCGCAGATCCCGATTTGGTGGCGCGCGTGTACTTCGACGCCCATATGGCGGAAGTAAAAGGGTGGATAGATTCCCACCGTCACGAGTTATTGCGCTCGCTTAGCAGACAATACGGGCATGAGTTGGGCCACTGCTGGTCACGCAATATCATGCTCAGTAAATGGCTGGATTACCTCATTGACCGCGGCCACGCCTTTTCCTCGCGACCCGCCTAACTTCCTGATTTATACATAAAACTGTCGATTCCATCAAAGTTTGGTGTGGCTTGTCCCGTTACATTGTGGGGGCGGGCTGCCGCCATTTTGGCTGTTGGCGCGTGCCATGCGGAAACCCCATGTCGACTATTGCGTCACAACTTTTTAACCGTGCGTCGTCTGACGGCAAGCAACAGGAGCAGCTACTGAAGCTGTTCTGGAACCGTGCGGAACTAAAAAAGGAATTTGATAAGCTGCGCGATGAGGCGACCGACCTTAACGAGCAAATTGCGCGACAGCAGGCGCTGACTCTGCGTGTGCAGCAACGCATCGATCAGCTCGAGGCCCATCTCGCCAACCCGGATACGGCTGACCGTGCGCTGGCCTACTATCAATTGCGCGCTATCTGGTCGGCTTGTCACCAGCGTATTTCTTCCCTGGCGGCGGATTTTGAGCGCGCATGCCGCGATCGTGAATACCGTGAGCAGGTGGCTGCCTTTCGCAGTGCTCTGAGCGCATCACTGCGGTCTGTAGATAGCGAGATCACTCGTGTCTGCATGCATAGCGATGAACTTGCCGCACAGATAAAAATTCTGCGCGAGCGCCGCAATCGAAAGTATGGCGTGTGGAACTTTTTTACGCGTCGCAGGTTGACTGTGGAAATCAATGCAAAGCGTCTGGAAAGAAAGCTGGTCGGGTCGCGGCTTCGCGAACTCAACGACGAGCTGCAAAATCGTGCGGCAGAGGAGCCGCCCGCGTTTGCCGGCTTAAGCGTCGATGCGCGGCGACTAATTAACATTCGCATAATCGCCTATGCGCAAGAGTTGTGTGTGCATTTCGCGACTGACGACCTCGCAAACCTCGCCCGCGAGGCCGCGGCCCGGGCGTTGACTGATGTCAGGTACGGCAGTCGGCGTGATTGCCGTGCTTTGGGCCGTGCAGCTGAAGACGTGCAGCGATCGCTGGAGGCCGACAGTGGCTGTTTAAAGCGGGTGCAGCTGCGGGCGCGCTACTTGCTTCGTGGTTGTCGCTATCGCAATGAAACCGATACGGTGCCGACAGCGGAATCAGTAGGGGGCATTGTCAGGTTGGATGAGCAGGGCCGCAAGGTCGGCGAGGTTAGCAGCGTTAACGTTCTGGTGGACGAGTACTGGGAAATTTTCTCGGTGTTGCTGGACTGAATGCCGTCTGCTTCCGCTATCGCACCATGTCGGATAAAACTGCGCTGTTGCTGGCCGACTGGGCAGCCAGATCCGTCAGGATTTCAGCTGCCTGATTGAGCAATACGTCAGGCTGATCTTCCTCATTGGCGCTTTCCAGGGATTCCAGCGGTTCCAGGCCACGGGCGGCTCGGCGAACGTTTTCCCGGGCTAAACGGCCGTTTCTCCGTTCCTGTTGTTCTTGCTCACGCACCTGAAGATTCAGAGATACCGCTTTTTGCTTCCGCAAACCCTCGGCAACCTCTATATTTTCCAGCAGCGCCTGAAAATCAGGATCACCGGCGGCACGGGCAATTTGCTCGCGATTTAATTCGCCAAGAATTTCGTCAAAACGGCTTTGCGGCCTGAAACGGGTTGCGTTTATCTGATCCCATGGCAGCGCCCTTGGTTTCGTGTTTTCGCCTATCTCGCTGCTGTCGACCAGGGAAGGCAGTTCGATATCGGGGATCACGCCGCGATTTTGCGTGCTGCCGCCGGTGACGCGGTAGTACTTGCCGATCGTCAGTGTCAGCTGGCCGAGGCCGTCCACATCCAGTCGCGGCAAATACTGATCAAGTAAATACAGGTGCTGAACGGTGCCCTTGCCGAAGGTTTGTTGTCCGATCACCAGGCCGCGATTGTAATCCTGAATGGCGGCGGCAAATATTTCTGAGGCGGATGCGCTGAAGCGATCCACAAGAACAACCAGCGGGCCATCGTAAACCTGCGACGGGATCGGATCCTCGTGAATTTCAATCTTTCCAGTTTGATAGCGCAGCTGCACTATGGGGCCGTTCTTAATAAAGAGGCCGCTCAGTGCGGTGGCTTCCGAAAGGTGGCCGCCGCCGTTGCCGCGCAAATCCAGTACGAGCCCGTCGATATCGTCGTCAACCAATTCCTTAACGATGCGTTCTACGTCTCTTGTGGTGCTTACGTAGTCCGCTTCGCCACGGCTGCGGGCGTCAAAATCCTGATAAAAACTGGGGACCGACACCACGCCAACCCGGTAGGCATCGCCATCGCGGCCTATTTCCATGACTTTGCCGTTAGCCGCCTGTTCTTCAAGCTTGATCTTATTACGCACCAATGCCAGCGTGTATTCACTTTCGCCGGGCAGAGTGCCGCCCGGTCGAATCTGGAGTTGCACCACCGTGTTAGCGGGGCCGCGAATCAGCTGTACCACGTCATCAAGCGACCAGCCCACGACATCAACCGGATCGCCGTCCTCGCCCTGTGCGACCGACACTATTTGATCCGTGGCTTTCAGGCGCCCGTCAATCGCTGCGGGGCCGCCAGGGATAATATTAAGAACCGTAACGATTTCATCATCCAGTTGCAGCGATGCGCCTATGCCCTGGTAAGACAGGCTCATCTGAATGCGATATTCCTCCGATTGCCGGGGGGACATATAGCTGGAGTGGGGGTCAAGAGTGTGCGTGACGGTATTCATGAAGCCTTCAAAAACATCGTCGGCATCGAGCTCGTTGAATCGCTTTAGCAGGCGCGTATATCGTTTGGTCAGCGTTTCAACATGTTGTGCATAGTCTTTTTCCGGGTCGGCCAGTTTCAGGCTCAGGATATCGTTCTTAACCCGCTTGCGCCAAAGCTCCTGCAACTCGGCCTCATCAGCGGGCCACGGCGATTCGGAGCGATCAAACACATAGCTTTCATCCAGCGTGAAATCCGGCTCTTCGCTTAGGTAAGCAATTGCACCTGTAAGGTTCTTACGCGCATGTTCACGATAGCGGCGGAATATCTCGAAAACCGGCTGTATATCGCCGGAGCGCAGCGAGTTGTCCAAGGTATAGCGGTAGCGACGTAACTCATTAATATCGCTTTGCAGGAAAAAGCTGCGGTTGACGTCCAGCGCTTCCAGATAATTGTCCAGCAGCGTTTCTGAAAAGTCGTTGTCAATCCGTACACGTGCATAGTGGGCCCGTTCCGAGAGTTTTGTGACCAGTCGGGCGACTTGATAGTGACGTTCGCTTGATGCCAGCGCCTCATCGACGGATGGCGTAGCAGCGACTTCCTGAGCATACGGCTGTGCAGCTGCAAGCAACAAGACTGCAAGCACCAGAAACTTCTGCGGCAACAGGCCCCAAAGTGTGGACAGGCGATAGTATGATTCGGGTTGTTTCATGAGTTGTGCTTCGGTCTTACCATTGTTTCGCGCGTTCCGCATAATATCAGGCCATGTTAACTAAAACAGATGACCTCAACTTCAATCCGTTCACCGTGTTGCTCGGTATCATTCTGGGCACGGTTTTTTCGATCACGTTCTGCACTTGCATTGTAGCGTTCGTGTTCTGGTACCTGGGTGACGAGGCACCCCGCCTCGCCGCTGAGGTAGAGAGTCTCGTCGAGATTATTCAGATATTTCTGGTTTTGACGGCATTCGCAGCCGTGAGTTTCATCGCAACACTAAAGTCCTTGAAATGGCGATACTTTCCTCTCACCGCATTGTGGCTCGGATTATTGCTTACCGGCTACTATTATTGGCCCTGAGTTGACGCTGCAGCCCCCTGCAGGCCTTGTTTCGAGCTGATGGCCCGGTAGGCCATGATCGCCAACTGCCAGATCAGCAGCAGCAGCAGGGGAGAGAACAGCAATATCAAGGCGCTGGGGTGCCCGGTTAGCGCGTCCGCGTAAATGCCGCCAATCAGTCCGAATACGCCGGCATTGCCCTCATAGGGCCCTGCCAGCAGCAGCCCGCCAAGGAAAACGCCCACCGGCACTATAACTACGGAAAACGCCGTTACCGCCAGCCATAATCGCTGTTGGTTGAGACCTTTCATGTTTGTGCTCATGGCGGGTATATTAAATTACGCCGCGCCGCCGTCAAAGCTGCCTTCCATGATATCGATGTATTGCAGCTGTACCCGGCCGATCTTTATGAAATCCCCGCTGCGGAGCTGTTTGCGGCTTATTTTCTTGGCGTTGACGCTGACCCCGTTCCGGCTGTCAAGATCCTCAATGGCCGCTCCGTCCTGATCGCTCACAATCCTGGCGTGAAAGCGGCTGACAAATCGTGAGCGTATCTGAATATCGTTGTCAGGCTCCCGACCGATGGTGGTGATGCTCTTGCTCAGGGCGATTTTCAGGTTGCCGTCATCCTGAATAGTGACAATCATCCGCTGCGCATAGGGGTCATCCTTGAGCGAGTCATTGGTTATCACGCTGACAGCTTGCTTGTCCGATGATGTTGATGCGTGGTCAATCAGTCGGTCGTCATCGTTGCTCAAAACGCGCAATTGTTCTTCGAGCTGACGAATGCGAATTTCCTGCGCATCCAGTGCCTGCAATAGCAGTTGCTTCTCGGCGCTATCGAGATCGTCTACGGAAGATTTGTGTGTTGACCTTGTTTGCGGGTCATTGCTTATTTTTATTTTTTGCATGCAGATTTCTAACTTGTTCAGTGCCCGGTCCAGATTATATAGCTCAGCTGCCATCCCGCCGTCTGCTTGGCGGTCGTCATCGAGTGCTCGCTGCAGACCCGTTACCGAATCCAGCGCGTGTCGCAGCGTGGAGTCAATATACGCCAGTCGGTGGTGCAATCCACTCACGGGGTATTGTACGGTTTCAGTCATGAGTATACGGCCCGTTGTTGTTATTGTTTTGGCCGCCCGCAGCAGACTTTTGTGAGGGCGTGTATTAGCCCGCACAGGGTATATCTGGCGCGGTTTTCGCTGCGTGATGTCAGTCACATTTCGCTATGTGACATAACACGGCATTTAACTAAATGTCATTCGTTGAACATGTCGCGTCGTTCTTCGAAGCCAACCGGATCGGCATGAACGATGATGTCCGAGTTTGGAAACTCTGCGCGCACGGCGTCTTCCACTTCATCCAGTATCAGGTGTGTTTCCAGTAGTGTGGTATCGGGATCAAGTTCCAGATGAAACTGGATGAAATAATGGTTGCCACCGAAGCGGGTACGAAGATCGTGAAAGCCCTGTACCTTTTCATGCGAGATTGCGATGGCGTATATTTTTTCGCGTTGTTCAGCCGGAAGTTCGCGATCCAGCAATACACCCAGCGCTTCAGAGGCAATCCCATAAGTCGTCCAGAGGATATACAACGCGATGATGATGCCTACCGCAGGGTCGACAATAACGAGGCCTGTCCATGCTGAAACGGGGATCGCTACCGCGACACCGGCATTGATAATCAGATCGGTTCGGTAATGTGCAGCATCTGCGCTGATGGCCATCGAACTTGTCTGCCTGATGACATAGCGTTGAAAGGAAACCAATGCCAGCGTGAACAGGATTGACAAACCCATGACGCTCATACCCAGTTCGGGTGCCCGCACACTTTGTGGTTCCAACAACCGGTTTACCGCTTCGTAGAAAACATACACAGCCGAGCCCGAGATGATCAGCCCTTGCGCGAGTGCCGCCAGCCCTTCAGCTTTGCCATGGCCAAAGCGGTGTTCCGCATCTGCCGGTCGCAGAGCCAGCCTGACAGCGATCACGGTGATGGCGGAGGCCATGACGTCCAGGAAGGAGTCCACCAGTGAACTTAGCAAGGCAACGCTGTCAGTAGCCACCCACGCAAATATCTTTACGGCGACCAATGTGAGTGCGACCGTTAGCGAAGCATAACTGGCGAGACGTTGCAGACGAGCTTTGTTATTAGACATAGCGGATTGGTGGACGGGTGAGCGGGTATTGTGGCACTTTAGCGGCCGCTTTGTTGTGCATTCGGTGCGCAATTCTCGCATGTCATGGCCGGAGATGGGTATGAGCACTTTCCACCTGATTAACGTATGGACAGACGCGGAACCCGGGCCGGGTGGATTTGTGCCCATGACGGATTCGCTGCTTTGGTTGCCGGCTGATTTTCACGCCGGACATGCCGCGCCCGCATGCGTGTTTCTGCACCGATGGGGCGGATATCCCTACGATCCTGAAGCCATATCCTTGGGGCCGCGTCTGGCGGATCAAGGGTTCGGCTTTCTCAGTCTTTGTTTACGCCGGCGAGGCATGGAAGGGCAACTCAATGCCATGCCCGACGATGATATGCGCGACATCAAACTGGCCGTGGATTATTTGTACGCGCAGGGCTGCCGCAAGATATTTCTGATCGGTCAGGAGCTCGGCGGATTTTCGGCTCTTCGCTACCAAAGCAAGCACCGTGATCGACGTGTCGCTGGATTGATCTGGCTGGACGCAGTCGACGAGCCATCCGCGTTGTTGCGACGGGCGGTTGATGAGGCTGATTATCATCAAGCCATCACCGATGCCAGCATAGCTGCGCGACAGGGTGCTGCGATGGATGTGCGCATTGATTTGTTTCCGGATAACGGCCCCGCCGTTACGCAGCAGTCACTGGCTTTCCTGAGCTGGTGGTCACCAGCAGCCGCAATGAGCCTGCGGCGCAATCTCGATGATTTGCAGACACCACTGACGGTATTTAACGAATCGGCCAGGCCTGTTCCTGAGCCCCTTGCCGGCTACGAACAGCCCGTGCCGACTGAAAATCGTGTGGCGAGCCTGGTGCTTTGGGCAGAACAACACGGGGCTGCCCGAACAGCTGTCGTGCGACCGGAGGTCGTGACGCTTGAAGCGGCAGGCAGACATTTTTTTGGCTTGCTGTGGCCACCGGCGCCGACAGCCAATGCCAACCCCCGAACAGCGGTGCTGCTCATTCATGGTTTGACCAGTTCACCAATGAGCCCCCTGATCCGGCAGCTTGGCCCGGTTTTGGCTGCATCGGGCGTCGCCGTATTGGCAGGCGAGATGCGGCGCAGTGGCTGGGCAGGGCACGAGACTTCGATACTTGATAACGATCTCGACGATATTGAGCGCTGGGTGACATTGCTGGCCGAGCGCGGCTACAACCGCGTTGTGCTGGCTGGCGCCAGTATCGGCAGTATCAGCGTCGGACGCTACCTGTCGGTGCGTCAGCATCCCAACGTGGTGGCGCTGGCGCACCTGATGCCCACTGCGGAATGTCCGGATTGGTTTCGCCTTGCGGCCGGTGAAGGCCCTTATGCCGATGCGGTTGCAAAGGCGAAGCAGGCGGTTGCTGAAGGGCGCGGCGAGCAGGCGCTGGTCGACCTGGATATCAGGCAGCCGCCTCCCAACCGATACGGCGGACGGTTTCGCTGGACCCAGCGTGCCGCCGCCTGGCTGAGCTGGTTCGGGCCGGAGGCCGACAGCCGCAATCGGGTACACATTGCCAACGCCACTGTGCCGTTGCTGTTGTTATCAGGCACGGCAGATTCCTACAACGATGCGGCGCGCTTTGCCGAACTCAGGTCCGCTGCCGTCAATGCACCGTCCGTGGACGAAATCTGGTACCCGGATATTGATCACGGTCTGGTGGGTGTCGAACAGCAAGTGGCCCACGACATGATCAACTGGATGCGAAAAATCGACGTGCTCTGATTGCTCGCGTAGTCAGTGTTGTTTTCAGGCTTGCGCGCTGGGCCGCATGCTTGCCGCGGCATACCATTTATCGAGAGCAGGGCGGGTGCGCATCGGGTTGACCCTTACCCAGCCTGCGAAATCGCACATGGCCAGCAGGCTGATGTCAGCCAGGGTGTATTCGTCCGTTGCCAGAAATTTACGATCGTTCAACTGGTCTTCCATACGATCGAAAAACTGCTCCATGCGGTGACGTCCGCGCTGGACGAGCTCCGGCATCTGCGGGTAATCGAGGTTGCCGGGTAACGCCCGATCCTTGAAGCCCGGCGACAAATTACGCAGCACCTCCGCAATGGCGGACATACCGCTGTGCTCAATGATGTTATTCCACATCAGCACCTGCGCCTGACCGGACGGCGTAGTCCCCATCAAAGGTGGCTCAGGGATAAAGTCGGTCGAGATAGTGGCAAATCGCGACTGTTTCAGTGATGTAGATGCCGTCGTCGGTTTCCAGTACCGGCACCGTGCCCGCGGGGTTGATAGCGAGAAATTCCGGCGACAGTTGTTCCATAGCGAACAGGTCGACGTTCACCAGAGGGATTTCCAGTGCTTTCTCGGCAAGTATCATTCTCGCCCGGCGGGGATTGGGGGCGCGGTTAAAGTCAAACAGACGCATTGATTGGCACCACCCCGGTCACGGTCACCATTAATGCTTCAGTCCGTGTCCGGACCTGCGTGCTCCAGTTCTTTGCCTTCAGGGGTATCGGTGTACTGCTTGAAATTTTCCACGAACATGCCGGCCAGCTTGCGGGCTTTTTCGTCCCACTGACTTGGGTCAGCATACGTATCAGCCGGATTCAGAATATCGCTGTCAACGCCCGGTAATGCTGTGGGAATTGCCAAATTAAAGTAGGGCAGTTGTCGGGTCTCAGCTTTTTCAATGGAGCCGTCCAAAATAGCATCGATAATGCCGCGTGTGTCGCGAATAGAAATGCGTTTGCCGGTGCCGTTCCAGCCCGTATTCACCAGATAAGCCGTCGCGTTCACGGACGCCATCCTTTTGTTCAGTACTTCTGCGTACTTAGTGGGATGGAGCGTCAGGAATGCCGCTCCGAAACACGCTGAGAATGTCGGGGTGGGTTCGGTAACGCCGCGTTCGGTACCTGCCAGTTTGGCGGTAAAGCCGGACAAAAAGTAGTACTGCGTTTGCGCCGGCGTAAGCTTGGCAACCGGCGGTAGCACGCCGAACGCGTCGGCCGTCAGGAATATCACCTTGCTTGCGTGGCCGGCTTTGGATACCGGTTTAACGATGTTTTCGATGTGATAAATCGGATAAGAAACACGCGTGTTCTCGGTAGTCGAATTGTCGTCAAAATCTATCGACCCATCGTCGCGAACCGTGACGTTTTCCAATAGCGCGTCGCGGCGGATGGCGTTGTAGATGTCGGGCTCTGCTTCTTTGCTGAGCTTTATGGTCTTGGCGTAACAGCCGCCTTCAAAATTGAAAACGCCATTGTCATCCCAGCCATGCTCATCGTCGCCGATCAGCTGGCGTTTCGGGTCGGTGGACAGCGTGGTTTTGCCCGTTCCGGACAGGCCGAAAAAGATTGCGCAGTCGCCATCTTCGCCAACGTTGGCAGAACAGTGCATTGCCGCAATGCCTTGCAGCGGCAACAGGTAGTTCATCACCGAGAACATGCCTTTTTTCATTTCTCCGCCATACCAGGTGCCGCCAATCAGCTGCATGCGTTCGGTCATGTTGAAAGCAACAAAGTTCTCTGAATTGAGGCCCTGCTCCTGCCACTGCTTGTTGACGGTTTTGGCGCCGTTAAGCACGACAAAGTCAGGTTCAAATTTGCTGAGTTCCTCTGCTGAGGGGCGAATAAACATGTTTTTAACGAAGTGCGCTTGCCAGGCAACTTCGGTGACAAACCGTACCTTCAGACGGGTCGCCTCGTTGGCCCCACAATACAGGTCGACGACAAACAGTCGCTTGCCGCTAAGTTGCTGGCCCACCAGTTGCTTGAGGTGGTTCCACACTTTCCCGTCAATTGGCTTGTTGTCATTCTTGCCCTGATCAGACCACCACAGCGTGTCGCGAGTTGTATCGTCTCTAACGATGTATTTATCTTTCGGTGAACGACCGGTAAATATGCCGGTCTGGACCGAAACCGCGCCCATGTTCGTGACTGTTCCAACCTCAAAGCCTTCGAGATCCGCACGGGTCTCTTCCGCGAACAGTTGCTCGTAAGTCGGGTTGACGACGAGATCCACAGGGTTTTCTATGCCGTAGCTGCCGAGAGCGCTGATGAGGTCTGAATGCTCGATGTTCACGGGAGAGGTATTCATAGGGACGCGATGCCTTCTCAAAAAATATATAGTTGTATTCCGCAATGCCGATGCCCGAGGGCTCGGTATCGCCAGTTAGTGTTCTAATAGCGCAGGCAAGATTTCAGGCCGCGATGTGCAGGCCGCAATGTTAAATCAATTGGCGGTGAAAAACACAGCGAAGTCAGGCAGCTAGACCACGGATTATGTGTAAGACCGGAGCCGCTGGCATGCGATCAATTCCATCCGGCAGCGCACCCCGGCACGATACTAAAAATGCGCTTAATATATTTTTCTAAGGCATTAATTGATAAAGAAAAATATATTCACCTCGGGTCGCGGTCTGGGTCGCCCCTATCGACTACTTTCCACGTCGCTCATCAATCATCTTCTTAAATACACCTGCGGAACTGGTCATTTGCGGGCCGTTCCATTCGGTTGGCGCCGTCAGGTATTCAGCGTGATTTTTTTCAATGTAGCTCAGTATGGGCTTTGGCAATTCAGACGGCCCCTCCATCAGTTTCATTGAATGGCTGTGAAAAACCATTTTGCCGGGGGAGTTGCCCATTTCCATGAATGGCAGCCAGTCCGCAACGCGACTCCACGACATTGTGCAGTAGGCTGACGTGGTGTCCGCATTAAGTATGTCGCTTTTGCGCCCCATCAGGCCCCACAACTCCGCGTGTTGATCAATGTCGCCCGACGAATATAACGGGTAATCGGCACGGTTCATGGCCGCAGGGTGTTGAATAAAGAAGTTCCACTGAAACGCTACGTGATCGCCCACGCTGACGTAAGGGTAAGGTGGTGTTAGCGGACCGGGGCCTTTGAGAGAAAAAATACCGTTGACCGGATCGTTGGCAATGTGCACAACCTCGACTTTGCGGCCGCCCAGAAACGGATTGTTCCATTCCTCGAGGATTTCGCCGGTGTCCGGATCAAGGTAGTAGAGAACCTCCCGGCTATATATGCGGTAGACCCCGTCTTCCATTTTCTCGTAGCGACCTGAACCGAAGCCGAAGGTTCGGAAGCACTTGTAATTGCGTTCCTGCGGGATCATCGCCCACGCCTGACCGGGAAAAGCAAAGAAAAAATCATCTCCGCTCAGATCGCCGCGCAGCTTAAGTAACGACATAAAGTTGGTTTCCGGATCGTCGAGATCCAGCACCGGGTCTTTGTCTGTCTTGAGGCCGGAGGCGGGGAGTAGTCTAAGAGTCATAAAGCTATCTATCCGTTGGATGTTAGAAATTCGGCGCGCGTTTCGGGGTTGGCTTTAAACACGCCACCCAGCGCTGTTGTGGTCGTTTCGCTGTTGCTGTCCATTACGCCACGTGCTTTTACGCAATAGTGAATAGCCGTCATTGTGACTGCCACATCACGTGTTTCCAGCAGCGCCTGCAGCGCACGCAGCACCTGCTCGGTGAGCCGTTCCTGCACCTGCGGGCGCTGCGCAAAGAAACGCACAATACGGTTTATTTTCGACAGGCCGATGACTTTGTTTCGCGGTATGTAGGCCACAGTTGCCCTGCCGTCAATGGTCACAAAATGATGTTCGCAGGTCGACGACAGGTCTATATTGCGAACTTTGATCATCTCGTCCACGTTCATCTTGTTCTCGATGACCGTTAATTTCGGGAAATTGGCGTAGTCCAGCCCGCCGAAAATTTCCTGAACGTACATCTTCGCAATACGTCGTGGAGTGTCTGCCAGACTGTCATCGCTGAGATCCAGCCCGAGGGTCTCCATTACTTCGACGAAATTGGCTTCGATGCGCTTTTTCTTTTCGTCAGCTGACAGCCCGGTCTGGATCATGGGGGTTTCGAGCCCGCGCGCCAAAAGGGCATCGCGGACGAGTATGGCTTCCGGGCGCAAATTCGCATCAGCAGATTTACGTGATCCGCTGCTGCTGCTCAGCTCGGCCACGCCTTGTTTGATGTAGTTGGTCATGGAATGAGTCCTCAAGGGACTCGATTTTACATGAACTTCGGGGCTCTACTGCGTGTCCCGCCCCGATGGTCAAGGGGTGGATGGGCTTTACGCAGCCGCACTGCCTGCGATTGCGGCCCGCTGCGAGGCTGGCGAAAGGGCTGCATACACGAAGCAGGCTGCGAAAATCGACAGCATCACCAGCGACAGGATAGGGTAGTCAAAGGGTTTCAGCCAGATTTCGGAATACAGCCCCATGTGCGAGGGCATCTCGACTACGCCCCAACCAACCACGCCGACTGGCAGCCCGTATCGCAGTGCGTGCCCGACCCGCGTGATTTTGAGAAGGCGTATGAATATGTAGACAGTCCAAGCTGTCCAGCCCACAAAGGCCGCCATAAAAATGGTATTTGGCGTCAGGTAGCCGACATAGAGCCAGAACTGATAGCAAAACCAGGTCACGAACAGCGTTTCCATGGCAGCAATGCGGGCAAAGCTTCGACCGTTATTGGCGGTCGGCATTCCCGGATCCAGATGTGAGCGACGCTGGAACCAGCGCAGGAAATTACACTTGGTTTGCCGGTTTGCAAACCCATAGACGAGTAACATCGCCATCATGAGCGGCATCGTCGACATCAGCAGGACCAGTCCCCCGGTGCCATTCAGCCCGTTCGGCGATGTCCAGTCCGGAATACCGAAGAATTCGGAAAAGAAGTCGAAAGTGAACTCAAACCAGCCCACCCAGATCAGCAGCGCACCCAAGATGCCCATCCACGTGGCGGTGATCTCGGGTTTGCGAAGACCCTGCCACACGAGTGTAAAGCCGATAGCGCCGATCACCAGCTCGGCATACATGTGAGCATCGCCAAACGCACCGCGAATGAACGACCAGGCCGTATGGCCCAGCCATTGACTCAGGAGCCCAACAGTAAAGCCTATCAGGCCTGGAAAGGGTTTCTTATATAAGACGGAAGACAAAGGCGTTATCCCACGTAAAAGGTTGCGAATGTAAGTAAGTCTAGAACGCGCATCGCTGGGGTCAAGCCGTACCTCACGAATCGACGTGATAATTCATGAATACGATCTCGTGCGTTACGAAATCAGCGCAGGGGGAGGGCGTATAAGGCGCTGCTTGTTAGAGCAGGATTCACATAACCCTCGGCGGCCTTCAGGGCCCCGGGCAGCAGCAATGGCAGCTACTCGGGCATCATCAACACGGTGGTGCCGGTGCCTGCCGCGGTCTGGTTGTTTGGTTCGGCACTGGGTTTGCTGGGTTGGGCGCGTCGTAAAGCTGCCTGAACGGGTTGCTGCCCCTGATATCATAGAGCCCCGCTACATGCGGGGCTTTTTGTTTTCCGCGTTCCCCATCCTTGACTAGCCGAGTGACAAAGTCTGCCAACGAAAATTTGTGGAAGCAGTTTTTTCCTGCACTGGCCGGTCCCGGCGAAGCGGGTTTAAGCCGACTGCGCGAACGGGCCAGATATGTCACGTTTCCTTCCGCCACCCGTGTGTTCGGCATCACGGACAGCTGCGAACATTACCTGCTGCTTATTAAGGGGCGCGTCCGCGTTGAGTTGTTGGCCGCAAACGGACGAGAAGTCGTCCTCTATCATGTCGAACCCGGCCAGTCGTGCATCCTCACCACCTCCTGCCTGATCGCCGGTACGCCTTACCCTGCGTTAGGTGTCACCGAAACCGAGGTCTCAGCGTTCGTCATAGCGCAGCCGGCGTTTGAGGAAGCGCTGAACGAGTCGCCGGTGTTTCGCCGCTTCGTTTTCAATGCATTCGGCACGCGCCTGGCAGACATCATCGCCCGGCTGGAGGCCGTGGCGCTCATGCCGGTTGACCGACGTCTGGCTCGTGCCCTTTGCGAGGCATCGCAGGCCATAGGTACCGTCCGGCTCACTCATCAGGCATTGGCTGCGGAAATTGGCACCGCGCGCGAAGTGGTTTCACGACATCTCAAGGAGTTCGAGCGCCGAGGCTGGATACGCATGGAGCGCGGCGCTGTTCGTATCCTCGATGTTGCGGCAATGCATGCCATTGCCGATGAGTCTGTGTGACGAAGTCACAGACAGCGACGTCTGGCGGGCTAATAATGGGTTCGTCAACAACCAAGGAGACGGATCATGAACAAAAACGTAGGCACGATTGATCGGGCACTTCGGGTCATCCTCGGCATCGGACTGCTTAGCCTGGTGTTCGTCGGGCCGCAAACACCGTGGGGCTGGATTGGCGTCATCCCGCTGGTAACTGCGCTGGCTGGCTGGTGCCCCGCGTATACGCTGTTCGGCATAAAAACCTGTTCGCGTGACTGACGCGTCTGGCGGTGCAGCTATGCAACCGCCAATTAAAGGCAACAACGTTGTGCTGGCTAGAATGCCCGCGGACGACCTAGCGATTGTCGAGGCGGCTGTAATCCATCCAGCCTGCAAGGCGAGGTTGCTGTCGAGAGTAAATGTCGTGCATTGCGTCGCTGTGCGCCCAGAAATCCTGTGACGTGCGGCGTATGCCGAAGCGGTCGATGAGCGCAGCGTAGTCTTCCTCATTTGCAAGGTTTGTCAGCATGCGAACCAGTTCATCGAGTTCCGACTCGTTCACCCTGAGGAGTGCGTTCGGGTAGTCGCCGACCACACCGCGCGCCACCGTGATCGTATCTTCGTCAGGCAGACGATTTTTCTGCTCGCGGAACAAACTGGTGATGTTTTTATGTGCCCGATTGCTGAGTATTGTGTACAACGTCGGCGGGCTTTCATCCCCTTCGAGGATAAGCAGCATCGTTTCGGGCAGCTGCGTTGATGCCGTGCCCACGATGTTCTGAATCTTGGTGAGCGCCTGCAAGTGCTGCACAGGTGCCGAGCTGCGACTGAAATCGAAGTCCTGATGCAGGGCTGAACCCAGGCGTGCACGGAGTTTTTCGAGTAACTCGTCTTTTGGTGTTGCCGTTGAGTATTGAATGCTGGGTGCTTCCGCCGGGTAGAATGCGACGCTCTCGAAATGCTGTTTTGCTCTCTCGTTTGCGTCTCGATACCAGAAGTCACGTAGCTCAAGTCGCGCATCGAGCGGCATCAGCATCAGGAAGTTGTATTCACCTTCGATACGGAGGAAGTCCATGTACAGGCGTGTGTTGAGCTGATGCCCTACGTTGCCGTACACGTCGAAATCGACGACGAGCAGGTAGTGAATGCGCTCTAACAAGGGATAGTCGATGATCCACGCGGTCTTGGGTGTATTACCGACGAGCCCTTTAACGACCGCTGCATTGTCGAAGTTTCTGAATACGGTCAGCGCGGCATGCGGGTTATCGCCATCGCCGTCCCAGACCAGTTCTTCATTCAGCGCCATGTTGCCGTCAAAAATATTGTTCAGTGCGCTGCGTTTTGCATTCAGGTAATCGGCATTCAGTTTGGAGTATGTCGTCCAGTACGACAGCAGGCGCGCATTGCTGCCGTCGCTGCCCGGCAGCCGAAGGTTTGCGCTTTGTTGCTCCACGAAGCCATCGATCGTCGGAATCGCTTCCGCATCCGGATCGATAAAGAACACCCAGAAGTGATCATTAATGACATCAACAGCAACCTGGCCTCTGCAGACCGGGCCTTTGATGAAGCCTTCGATGATGAACTTCGCATCTTCCAGCATGAATCGATAGCGCGCGTTGGCCGGAATATCCTTGAAGGTGACAAACGGATTAATGTATTCGGGCGTATAGCCCGGCAGTGTAGCTACTTCATACTCAGGCGTGAAAAAGATCGCCTCCGTCCAGTCCATGCGAGCTTGATTTAAAACATAGGGCAGGTGCGTCTTGGTGACCAGTGCTGATTCCGAGCGCTGCAGCCGGTAATAGACGCGGTCGACTCCAGGGTCGCTATTGGGCCGGCGTGTTTTAACTATTGCTATCTGCTCGCCCGGGCCCGTGGTTGAGCGCACGAGTTTGAAGTAGACGGCTGAACCGGGCTCTTCATCAAAATACAAATTCGCCAGAAACAGATGCTCATATATGTATCGACTGATGAGCTGCGCTTTGGCCGAGTCTTGATTGAGGAAACGTTCCCAGCGTTCTACCTGATCTCGCAGCCCTTCGGACAGAGGAGGTGAGCTCGCCATGAAGCCGCCATCGGCTACCCAGTCGCGTATTGTCTGCAATTCCGGCCCCGTCAGGCCCGGCAGCCCATAGGGCATGCCGGCAAGCGGATTTTGCATGGCATACGTATCAAAAGTTTCCACGCTCGGGCAACTGTTTGCGCGGTCGATCGAAAAGTTGAACTCCTTGTCGCTCAGCGTTTTCGTGGTCGGCAGGGGGTGCTGAGCTTTGAGCAGTAAGGACTGATACAGCAGACCAGCTTCGAGATTGGCCCTCGGGTCCTGACGTCGTTCATTAAGCACGGGCGAAAATCCGTCACGACGCCAGGCAGCCGTCAGTTGTTCATCGATAAACAGTCGCGTCGTCTTGGCCGCGAACAGCCGTGCCGAACTGTACACCGGTTGCTGAGTCAGACCGCGGTCTATGCCCTCGGCAGAGTCGAGATTCAGCTGACACGGTGCTTCGTAGCATGCGTGACAACTAACGCAGCGAGCTTCCAGAATTGGTTTGACCTCGTTGTGATAGCGCTGACCGGCGGCGGTATCAGCGGCAACAAGGCGCGGCTGAATTTCAGGTTTACCGAATTTGCCGTTGAACTGGCTGACGCCGACCGCCGTGCAGCCGGACAGGATAATCACTGCTGTAACCCAGTGCAGCGGGCGAGCGAAAGCGGGTGTGCGAATTTTCATGGTTGAGTTGACTAGCCTTCAATAACGGGTCGAGATCAAAAGTGGTAAAAACCATATGAGGTGATCTGCACCATGCCAAAGAACCGATGCGAACACGACGGTTAAGCCGCCTATGTTAGCGCGGGAACGGTCATGGCGGGCTGCAATCAGAGGAGGCCGGCAGGTCGACAAGCAAAAACCCCAACCGAGGTCGGTTGGGGTTGTGTAATTGGTGGAGGCGGCCGGAATCGAACCGGCGTCCGCAAGCTATCCGCCCCATGCTCTACATGCTTATTCTGTCTTTAATCTTACTGAAGGTAACCCAACAGACGGGGTAGGCCGACAGCCAGTTTAGTAAGGTTTTAACGATCGGGCCCCAAACATGCCCTCACGCGATTCTGTGTAGATGACACCGGTGACCGAACGCACAGACACGTGCCGGGCCGATGGCGCTAGGACTGGTTTTTAAGCAGCTAGTGCGTAGTTGTCGTCGTTGGCAACTATAAGGTTTACAGCTGGATTAACGAGGTACTCTGTCCCTCGGCATGCACATGAAGGTTCAACACCCACGTCGAAGCCATGTCGCCCCCAGATCTCAATGTTTACAAGTTTCCTGAGGTTTCCCGGTCTACGACTGACCGGGCCCGTAATTCTATACCCGCACTAGACCGCGGGAAAGCGGCAAAGTTCACGAAAGTGGCCTTAAGTGGGTGTATTTGGGCCTTATTTCGGTCTATACCCATTGCCTGAGCTTTAGCGGCGATTATGATTCAGCCCTTTCTGATACACGGAAATATTGACAATGAGCGCGACGCCGTATGACCTGATAGGGCGGGAAGAGGGCGTAAAAGCCCTGGCCGCTGCTTTTTATCAAGCGATGGACGAAATGGAAGAGGTGGAAAGTGTGCGCAGTATGCACGCGGCCAATCTCGACCTTATCCAGCAAAAACTTTTTGAGTATTTAAACGGCTGGCTTGGCGGCCCGCATTTGTATAAAGACAAATACGGCACTATTTGCCTGACCGAACCGCATCAGCCGTACCCAATAGGCGAAGACCAGCGCGATCAGTGGATGGCTTGCTGGGAGCGGGCACTGGAACGCATCAATGCACCCGACGAGTTTCGCAACATGACGCGGGAACCCATCTTCAGGATGGCAAGTTTTTTAATGAACCAAAAGAGCTGAAGCGCATTGGCGTTACTGCTTGCTCTTTAGAATGCGTGCCTGCTGGCGTTTCCAGTCGCGTTCTTTGTCATCGGCCCGCTTGTCGTGTTGTTTTTTGCCTTTGGCCAGCCCGATCTTCAGTTTGGCACGACCTTTTTTCCAGTAGAGGGTCAGCGGAACGAGCGTATAGCCTTTGCGTTCAACGGCACCGGTCAGACGGTCTATTTCCATCCGGTTAAGCAGCAATTTCCGCTGACGGGTGGGTTGCGGAGTGATATGGGTAGAGGCGGTCGGCAGCGGGGAGATATTGCAGCCGGTCATGAATACCTCACCATTGCGAACAAAAACGTAGGCTTCGGTGAGCGTTGCACGGCCGGCCCGCAGGCTTTTGACTTCCCAGCCTTCCAGGCACAAACCGGCCTCGAAATCGTCTTCGATGTGAAAATCGTGGCGCGCCTTGCGGTTTTCGGCAATGGTGTTATCGCCCGCGCCCTTATTTTTCTTCGCTTTGGCCATGATTCTTCGCCGGTTGTCCCTGCAACGGCTTTAAGCCACAATCTTCTCAATTTTTGCCGCGCGGTGATAGCAATATGTCCGACACGGAAGCCGGAAACGGTCGCCGTAGTTCCCTACACGGGTTCTGGTCTTCGAAACTCGCTTTTATTCTTGCTGTAACCGGCTCTGCGGTCGGCCTCGGTAATATATGGAAGTTTCCCTACATTGCGGGTGAGAACGGCGGTGGCGCCTTTGTATTGATCTATTTGCTGTGTGTGTTTGGCGTGGGTTTGCCCATCATGATGTCCGAGACCATGCTGGGCCGGCGCGGGCGACGCAATCCGGTTGCATCGATGGCCTTGCTCGGTGAAGAAGAAGGCGGCGGCAGTTGGTGGGCTGTAATCGGTTTGTCGGGCGTTATCGCCGGGTTTCTGATCCTCTCGTTCTACAGCGTTATCGCCGGTTGGGTGCTGGCCTACGTCGTTAAATCCATATCGGGTGTATTTGTGGCCGCCGATGCTGCCAGCGTAAAAACGCTATTTGGCTCGCTTGCCGGGGATTGGCGGGAGACTGCAATCTGGCATACGGTTTTTATGATCATAACGGTCGTGGTTGTGGCGCGCGGGGTTGAACGTGGCCTGGAACAAGCCGTGACATTGATGGTTCCGGCGCTGGTAGCAATATTGCTCATCCTGTTAGGGTTTTCGGCGGCGACCGGCGAGTTTGAAATGGGTGTGCGGTTCATGTTTGAACCGGATTGGTCAAAGGTGAGCGGCGCGACGGTGCTGGCGGCCATGGGTCAGGCCTTTTTTACCCTTAGCGTCGGCATGGGCTGTGTTATGGCTTACGGTGCCTATTTGCCGCAGGAGACTTCCATCCCGGCGACGGCTACCGCGGTGGTATGTGCCGATACTCTGGTGGCGATTCTCAGCGGCCTGGTGATTTTCCCCATAGTGTTTGCGAACGGTATTGACCCGATGGCCGGTCCCGGTCTGATTTTTGAGGCCTTGCCGTTGTCGTTCGGCAACATGCCGGGCGGCGTATTTTTCGGCACGTTGTTCTTTTTGCTGGTGGGATTTGCTGCGCTGACATCGGCGATCAGCTTGATGGAACCGGCAGTTGCATGGTGTGTTGAGCGCTTTGGCGCCACCCGTGCGCGCGCATCGACCGTTATTGGCGTGATTATCTGGGCACTCGGCTTTCTGAGCGTGTTTTCCTTCAACTTGTTGTCGGACTTCAAATTCCTCAACGGCACGTTCATGGACAATTTCGACTACGTGACCAGCAATATCATGCTGCCGCTCGGTGGTCTGCTTATTACGATTTTTTGTGGCTGGGTAATGTCCGAGAACTCGGTAACCGACGAGCTGAACATCGGGCAATCAACGCTGTATCGCAGTTGGCGTTTTCTGACGCGTTTTGTGGCGCCGGTTGCCGTGGTTCTTGTATTTCTGAATGCAGTCGGCTGGTTGGACTGGTTGCTGGCCGGCGCGGCCACGGCCTGACCATGCGCACGGTTAATCGCAGCGCCCTGGTGCCTTACAGCGCGCAGCAGATGTACGCGCTGGTTGAAGATGTCGCAGCCTACCCGCAGTTCTTGCCCTGGTGCACCGGCGCCACGGTTCACGGGCAGACAGCCACCGAACTCACTGCCAGCATTGGCCTCGGTGTCAGCGCGCTGCATACCGAATTTAAGACCCGAAACGCGCTGCAGCCGCCCGATTCGATGACCATGGATTTGCTGGAAGGGCCGTTCAGTGCGCTGCGGGGGCGCTGGGATTTCACGTCTCTGGGTGATGCCGGGTGTGAAGCTCAATTGCAGGTCGAATTTGAATTCTCCAGTGCTGCGATGGATCTTTTATTCGGTGCCGGTTTTGAGAAAATCTGCAATGAGTTGATTGACGCTTTTGTCAGGCGTGCAAACGAACTCTACGGCCATGGTTGAGGCAGCTTCAATATCCGTTGAAGTGGCTTATGCGACGCCCGAGCGGCAAAAAATAGTCAATTTGCAGGTGGCCGATAGGAGTGCTGCACGAAAAGCGGTGTTGGCCTCCGGGCTGGATTCTGAGTTTAACGAGCTGGATTTGCATCGTTGCCCCATTGGCGTTTTCGGTTCGGTAGTTGCCGACGACTATTGCCTGCGGGCGGGAGACCGGGTCGAAATTTATCGACCGCTACTCAATGAACCTCGAGCAGCTCGCCGCGCGGCGGCCGCGCGGGGCGATACCATCGGTGCGCGGCAAAAAACCTGATTACTTTGGCTGCGCTTCAACGTCGAGCTGAACTTCACGCACGACGTTTCCGTCAAACCAGACGATTATCCAGCGATGTTCTGCCTGGTCGCTGCGGCCGGGGCGAAAATAGTAAAGGTAGTCCCACCGGTCATCGTGAAAGCTATCGGTGATGACAGGGGTCCCGAGCAAAAAGCGCACCTGGCTGCGCGTCATGCCGACCTCTACTTTTTCTACGTCGGTCTGTTCAAGCTTGTTGCCTTGTTGCACATCCAGTTCGTAGACGCACCCAGCCCCAAGCAATGCGGCCGCCATTACCACCGTGGTCAGCCAACTCGATAATCGCATGCTGTTGATCCTGTAAGCGCCGGGCATAGCTTGTCTGGCTGCGCGCGGCAAATTCCACCATAATCCGTGGACGCGATGATAACCGGTTGCAGCAGAATCTGCAGAATTCCCTAATGGACGACACTCAGCACAGTAGCGACCTGCACAGGGCGGGGCTAAAGGCAACCACGGCCCGCATCCGTATATTGCAATTGTTCGAGCAGAACCCGTCGAGGCACCTTAGCGCCGAAGATATTTATAAGACGCTGACCGATGCCGGCGACGAAGTGGGTCTGGCCACGGTCTATCGTGTGCTGTCGCATTTTGAATCGGCCGGCTTGCTGGTACGCCATAATTTCGAAGAGGGACGTTCGGTCTTCGAGCGCGCATCAGACGGGCATCACGATCACATGGTCGATTTGGACACGGGTCACATCATCGAGTTTGTCGACGAGAATAGTGAAGCCCTGCAGCAGAAAATTGCCGAAAAGCACGGCTACGATATTGTCAGCCATAGCCTTATTCTGTTTGTGAAAGCTAAAAATTAATCGCTTTGAGGCGTTGACAGGGAGTTACTCCTTGCCGTAATGTTACTATTAAGTACACATTGTAAGGAACCGGGGGAGCAGCATTGAGTCCTGTGTCAAAACGCAAGATTCAGGCGCGCCGTGAAGCGACCGAGGAGCGCATCTTGGATGCCTTCGAAGCCGTATTGCGTGCAGGCGGAATTCGCCATCTGTCGATCAACGCCGTCGTTGCCAAAGCGCGTCTCAGCAAAACTCTATTGTATCGGTACTTCGGTAACCTAGCTGGTCTGGTGCGTGCCTGGGGCCAGCGTCGCGCAGTATTTCTGGACAGTGATCCGCCCGAAGGTACGGGAGAAGAGAAGTTTGAAAACTTCAAGGATCTGCTGGAAAGCGATTTACTCCGAACGGCCGCGCATTTGCGCACTCATCCTGTCACGCTGGAATTTTTGGCGGAAGAGCTGACCGGGCAGAACGAGTATTCGGAAGCGTTTAACGAAGTGCGGCGGCGGAGTCGCCAAGCCAGTACCCGCCGCATGATGCGGGATTCGCGTTACATGGATCCCGAGAACAGGCGTCTGGTAGTGCTGATCTATGCGGCCATTACTCACTTGTGCATGCGCGCGCGTCATTCACCATCATTTTTTGGCATTGATCTGGATACAGAGGAAGGTTGGGAAGAAATCATGTCTTTTGTGCATGGCATTTTTGACGATGCGCGTCTTGCCGCCGAGGTTCGCAAAGGGAACACTTGAACATGCAGTTAAAGAATCCATGGCGAGCAGTCATTCTTTGCACAACGTCACTGGTTTGCGTTTCAGCGGTTTTCGCGCAGGAGGATGACGCGCAATACATGTTATTGAAGAACGAGTTTGGCGAGCTGTGCACTATGTGCGAGGCGACGGTGGTATGCAGTGAGTCGGACTTACCTGAACTTGCTGATCTGACCAGCCCTGAGGCAGCGCCATATACCCTATATCACCTTCATACGAAGACCTTCTTCGGTCAAATCATGACCATCTGGGACTACATGGTGCGCTGGATCGAACCGGTCATCGTCGAGAACCGGCCTATTACCATTTACCGGGTGCCGGAGGGCGGTATCAGGTCGGCTTCGCGCAACCGCACCGAGACATCGGTATCGCTAAGTTTGGAACCGGCGTTGATTGAGGTCGACGGTTTGCAGATCGACCGCTGGTCGCAGCAATGGTCTGCGGTTGACGGTACGGTAGTGGGAGCCTGCAAGCGCCTGCCGCTGAGGGAAACATGGCGGGTACTGCAGGACGCGCAGCCTTGGCCGGAGCGCGTGGGGGAGGACTCTGGCTCATGACAGACAACACTGCAGATGCGGCTGATCACTGGCCGCACTGGCGCACGCAAAGCGGACGTTTCATCGGCCTGTGCCTGGCAATATTCCTGAGGCTTTTTTACGGCCTGTTTTTCTTTCAGGCAGGGTTGAACAAATTTATTTCCGATTGGAGCTCCGTGCGTCTGGCCGCTGCATTCCAGCAGCGACTGACCGAGCTGAATCCGGACTCGTTTGCGTCGATCTATTTGGAAAATTTCGGGATCCCGATGGTTGCTGCCATTGCCTTTGTCGTGACATGGGGCGAGATACTGGCAGGTATTGGCTTGCTGCTCGGCCTGATGACGCGCTGGGCAGCAGTATTAGCATTTTTCATCCTTCTCAATATAGCTATTGGCGGTTACTACGACGCGTCGTTGCTGCCGTTTTTTGCAGTGAATCTTGCTGCCATTGTCTGGCCCCAGAGCCGCAAGTTTGGTCTGGATCGTTTTTTATATCGCCGCTATCCATCGGCGTTGTTCAACTGAAGTTAACCGTTATTTTTTTATCTGGAACAGGAATAGTTGGGGGGACCATGAACAAATCGTATAAAAAAGCATCACTGTTCGTAGTGGCCGCAGCCATTGCCGGCTTCTCGGCAACGGCACTGCCCGTTGCAGGCTGGGCGGCAGTTGACGAGATTACTGTCTCAACACGTAAAAAAGATGAAAGCCTGCAGGATGTGCCCATTGCTGTGCAGGCGTTTGACGCCTTTCAAATCGAACGTCTGAATCTGACGGATATTGACGATGTGGCAAAGTTTTCGCCCTCAGTGCAATTTGATTCCAATTTTGGCCCGCTCGACAACCGCATCACAATTCGCGGCTTGTCGCAGACACGCGGCCGGCCAAGTGCAGCTATATTGGTCGACGGCATCGACGTAACCAGCGAGTCGGTGAGCTTTAGCGGCACCGGTGCGCTGCTGACGCAGCGTTTGCTGGATGTCGAGCGCATCGAGGTCGTCAAGGGCCCGCAATCGGTGCTATACGGACGCAGCGCTGTCAATGGTGCGGTGCAGTACATCACCCGTACGCCCTCACTTGAGGAGACTGAAACACGGATATCCCTGGACATCGGAGAGTACGATCGCTACGAAGCCCGGGCAGCTGTTTCCGGTCCGCTGATTGATAACACACTGGCGCTGGGAATTAATGCGATGTTGTGGAATGAAGGCGGTTTCTACAAGCATCCCGCCACTTTGCAGCATGTCGGCGGCGGTGATGGCTGGGGTATTGCCGGCACGTTGTTGTGGACACCCAGCGATACGTTCAAGCTGCGCGGTCGTCTGGCATATGCCGATGACGAGTTTGATTCACAGGCGCAAACCACCATACGCCATAACCTTGAATTGACCCTGACCGACCCGGCAAATGGTGTGGCAGATGGCTGTGTCGGCGGAGTATTTCCTGGCAGCGCCTGCGGTGGCCGTCTGTATCCCATACTCAGGGGTTACATGGGTGATGCAGAGGGCAGGAGCGTATCCACCAGCTTGAATCCGCGCACCGGGGCTATTTACCCGGGCACTGAGCGCGATTACGTTCGCGCCTCGGTGCTGGCCGAGTGGACGCTGGAGAATGGTACGCTAAGTTCCTGGACGGGGATAACCGACGGTGACGATTCGTTCTTTATCGACGGCGATTTTGACGCCGTGTTCACCGGGCCCGTTGGCAGTCAGATGGAAACTTCGGCTCGTGCCCAGGAATTTGATTTCGAAGACGAGATTGAACAGTTAAGTCAGGAGATCCGCTTTACATCGAATCTGGACGGCGCTGTGCAATACACGGTGGGTGGCCTGATCTGGCAAGAAGAAATCAAGCAGATCGATAACAGTCGTATTTCTGACACGCTCGAAGGGTTTGGCGTGGTGCCGGTGGCGCCTGCGTCGGCAGCATTCCCGCTGTTCGAGATGCGGCCGACCCGTTTCGAGCGTGAAACGGATCACTGGTCGGTCTACGCGTCGATCGACTGGGAGTTCTCTGAGCAGTGGAAGGCCACTCTTGAGGGTCGTTATACCGATGAAGAAACCAGTGTAACCGGTCCTTCGGAACTCCACTCGGTGCGTGTTTGGACAGCTTCGGTTTCCCCTGCAGCGCGCCGTCGTTTCCAGACGTCGGTGATCTACTGTCGTTCTTCTCCGGTGCACCGTTAGCCACCGGCATGATTCGCGCCAATCCGCAGGCCTACCTCACGGATAAGGCCGACGATTCCTATTTCACACCCAAACTCACCATCGAATATTCGCCAAACGATGATCTGATGGCTTATGGCTATATCGCTAAAGGCGTGAAGCCTGGTGGTATTTCATCAGTCACTGCAGGTTCCTACTTTGATGCCGATGGTGATGGTACTGCCAACGAGTACCGCTTCGATTCGGAGCAGGTTTGGGTGTACGAACTGGGCCTGAAGTCGCTCTGGCTGGACGGCAAACTGCGCACCAACCTTGCTGCGTTCTATCAGAACTACGAGGACAAGCAGGTCAGTAGTCGCGGTCTGGCATGCGCCAGTTGCGGGTTCGAAACGGGGCTGATTACCAACGCGGGGGAAGCCGATATTTATGGCTTCGAAATCGAGGCAGTCTGGGCACCGACAGACAATTTGAGTATGTCGGCCGCTTATACCTTCCTCGATGCCGAGTACACGGATTTCGTGGTTGACACAACTTCGGCCATCGCCGCGCTGCGGGCCGGCAATTGTACGGTGGTTCCTGATCCAGTTACGACTACCCCGGAATGTCTGGTGGATCGCACGGGCAACGAAGTAGAACGAACACCTAAGCATGCGGGTGTGTTTGGGGCCCGCTATGAGCAGCCGCTAGGCACGGGCGACATGAGCTGGTTCCTGGATGGCACGGCTGTGTATCAGGGCGAACGCTTTGTGGACGAGAGCAACACCAAACATCTGAAATCGTATTGGGTTTCAGATGTCCGCGCCGGTCTGACGACCGACACATGGAACCTAGTGATTTACGTCAATAACGTGTTTGACGACGATACCATCCGCAGCGGTGTGGATGCCGGCGGATTCGTTGATGCCACCCTTACGCCGGGGAGCTTTGCGGGAACTTTTTCACCGGCCGACAATCTGGTGGCGACGTTGCCCGATCCACGTCACTGGGGTATGCGCTTTTCCATTCGTTACTAGAATACAGTCAGTTTTGCCGGCGCTCGCTACAGCGAGCGCCGGCAGCTTCCAGCATCTCTTGCGCATGCGCGCGCGTGCGAGCCGTTATTTTCACGCCGCCCAGCATGCGCGACAATTCTTCGACGCGCTCCTCATGTGTTAATGCGGCAACCCGCGTGCGGGTGGTCTTGCCGTCACTGAGCTTACTGACGCGAAAATGCCCGTGGCCTTTGCTGGCAACCTGCGCTAAATGAGTCACGCACAATACCTGACTGGAATTTGCCAGTTCGCGCAGCCGTGCACCGACCATGTCGGCGGTGCCGCCACCAACTCCCGCATCCACTTCGTCAAAAATCAGCGTGGGGGTTTGTCCCCGTGAACTGGCCGCGACCTGAATAGCCAGACTGATTCGCGACAATTCCCCGCCGGAGGCGACCTTGCTCAGCGCGCCGGGTTGAATGCCGGGATTGATCGCCACGTTGAACTCGACCCGTTCCGCACCGGCTGGCCCGGGGCGCTCGAGCGCCTGCAATACAATGCTAAACACCCCGTCGGGCATGCCGAGCTGCCGAATGTTTTCGCTGACCTGCTGTTCCAGCGCGTCAGCCGCTGCGCGTCGCGCCTTACTGAGTTTCTTGCAGAGTTTTTGCAGCTGCGCTTTTGCTTCTGCTGCCTGGGCTTGCAGTGATTCGAGGGTATCGTCGGCGTTCTCAATTCTGTCCAGTTCCGTGCGCAGTTGTGCGGCGAGTTCTGGCAATTCCGCGGCGCTGACGCGATGTTTACGCGCCATATCGTGCATTGCTCCAAGGCGCGCTTCGATGGTACCCAGATCCATGTCCGTGTCTGCATCCTTGGACATATACTGCCGCAGCGAGTCGGCAGCTTCGGTGGTCTGGATCTCGGCATCGTTAAGCAGCCGGGCTATGCCCTGCAGTTGCGGATCCAGCTCGGCGAGTTCTTCAATCAGTGCGCGTACTTTGCTTAGCAAGTCATGCGCAGAGGGACTGTCATCATTTTCGTAAAGCCAACGCAAAGCGTCGCCAGTGCCGGTGCTGAGACGGTTCGCATTGGCAGCGCGTTTGTGAATTGTGTCGAGTTCGTCGATCTCGCCCGGCTGTGCATCCAGCGCCTCAAGTTCCTGTACCTGAAAGCTCAACAGGTCGAGTCGTGCATGCTGATCTGCGCGCGCCGCCGCCAGCTCCGAGTATTGCTGCTGCAGGGTGCGCCATGCGTCGTAGGCTTCGCGCACCTGTTCTGCCTGATCGCTCAAGCCGCCGTGCCGATCCAGCAGTTGTCGCTGTGTGTCTGCCTTTCCCAATGACTGGTGTGCCTGTTGTCCGCAAATATCCACCAGCAGTTCGCCCAGTTCGCGAAGTGTCTGCATCGGCACAGGCCGGCCGTTGATATAGCCGCGTGATCGTCCCTCCGCGGTAACCACGCGCCGCATTACGCAGCCACCATCCGCCTCGGCATCCAGATCACTGTCCGCTAGCCAACGAGCAGCCTCACTGTCCGGGGCTATGTCGAAACTGGCGCTGACTTCTGCGCGCTCTGCGCCTGATCTGACTGCATCGCTGTCAGCACGGTCGCCCAGCGCTAACGAAAGGGCGTCGATCAGTATGGATTTGCCGGCACCGGTTTCTCCGGTTAGTACGGTTAGCCCGGCGCCCGGTTCCACCTCGACTTCATCGACGACGGCGAGATTACGTATGAGCAGGTGGTTCAGCAAAGTTTACGCGGTTCCTGATGGCCCTAATGACGATCGCGCTTGTCGCGACCCCAGTATAGTTTGTCGCGCAGTATTTCGTAGTAGTCATAGCCGGGCGGATGAATCAGTTTTACTTCATTTGCACTGGCGGTAATGCGCAGTGTATCGCCCACCGACATCGCGCCAATATGCTCGCCATCGCCGCTTACGTCGGCCTCCGCGCCGTGATTCTCGACCAGTTCAACGTCAGTCGTGCTGCGACCGCTGATCACAATGGGCCGGTCGGCCAGCGTATGCGGGCAGATGGGCGCCAGCACGATGGCATCGAGGTGCGGCTCCATGATCGGCCCGCCGACGCTCAGCGCATACGCGGTCGAACCGGTGGGAGTGGCTGCAATAAATCCGTCTCCCCCGTGGGTATTCACATAGTGTCCGTCAACAGCGGTTCGGTATTCCAGCATACGGGCGGTTTCGCGCCGCTTGATTACCACGTCGTTTACAGCGATGCCACTGCTCACAATCGTCCCTGCACGAACGATTGCAGCACGCAGCAGCATGCGGGTTTCCTGTTCGAAGTTCCCGCTAAGCACAGCATCCACGCTTTCCTGAATGTCTTCAGGCCGCACGTCAGCCAGAAAGCCCAGCCGACCCCGATTTATGCCGAGTACCGGCACAGCATGCGCCGACGCGTAGCGTGCGGCATGCAGCATGGTGCCATCTCCGCCGACGGCGATTACCAGGTCGGCACCGGCGGGCAGCACGTCATCCTCAACCTCGGCATGGCGGGCCGGCGCAGCCGGCGCAGGCAGTCGGCTGGAAACCGTCACGTTGAGGTTGCGGGCGCACAGGTGTTCGACGGCAACGCCCACGGTCTCGACCGCTGCCGCGTCCGTCGAATTGCCCATAATGACAACGTTTTTAAAGGCCTGGCTCATTTGCGCATCATAACCTGTAGAATTAATTCCATGGCGAACGATATCACCGGAAAGCTGCCTGACGAGCGGGCCAAGCATATTCTGCGCACGTTGGTGCAGCAGTTTATCCGTGATGGCCAGCCGGTGGGTTCGCGCACGCTTTCCAAGGCCAGCGGTCTGAGTCTGAGCCCGGCGACTATCCGGAACGTGATGGCGGACCTTGAGGATTTCGGGTTTATTGCGTCCCCCCATACCTCGGCCGGGCGTGTGCCCACTCCCAAGGGTTATCGCTTTTTCGTGGATGCCCTCATGAAGTTTTCGCCGGTCGATGAGCAGTCGCTGCGCGAACTGCAGATTCTGCTGACCGAAGAGCAACAGCTCGATCGGCGAGCCGTTGCCGAGACGGCTTCAACCGCTTTGTCGGCGCTAACGAGCATGGCGGGCCTGGTGACACTTCCAAAGCAGACGCACGTGACCCTGCGACAGATTGAATTTCTGCCGATCTCTGATCGACGGGTACTCACCATCCTGGTGACCAGCGAGTCTGAGGTGCAGAACCGTATCCTTAATATGGATCGCGATTTCAAGCCGGATGAGCTGCGCCGTGCTGCCAATTACCTGAATGATAATTTCGCCGGCAAGGAAATCAGCGAAATTCGACGCCTGGTGCTTGAAGAGCTCGAACAAACGCAGCAGAGCATGAATCAGTTGATGATCGACACCATTACATTCGCACAACGAGCCTTGGATGCTGAATCCAGCAGCGGTTTCGTGATGACCGGTGAAACCAAGCTGATGAATTACGATGAGTTGTCCGACATCAATAAGCTGCGCAAGTTGTTCGAAGCCTTTAGCCAGCAGCGGGAGATCCTCGGCCTGCTCGACCGCAGCATTGCCGCCGACGGTGTGCAGATATTTATTGGGGAAGAGTCCGGGTACCAGATGCTGGATAGCTGCAGCATCGTGACCGCGCCTTACAAAGTTAACAACGATGTGGTCGGCGTTTTGGGCGTGATCGGTCCGACCCGCATGGCCTATGAACGCGTCGTCCCGATTGTCGATATCACGGCCAAACTGGTGGGCGCCGCGCTGAATCAGGGCTCGCAGTAGGCGGCAGCCTTGAATTTCTCCGGGCTGCCCCCATTATTGGCAGCGCATCGCGACAAACAGGATGAGCTGAAAGTATGAGCGACACGAAAGACCACGCGCCCGATCCGGACGCAGACGACCCGCAGGATCACATTGAGACCGCCGTACTGCCTGAGGACGCGGCAAAACAGCCGGGCGAGGGCAACTTGACGGATGAGCTTGCGGCCGCTCGCGCCGAGGCTGAGGAAAACTGGAACAAGTATTTACGCATTGTGGCCGAGCTCGACAACGTGCGTAAGCGCAATGCCCGGGAACTGGAAAAGGCCCGCAATTTCGGGGTTGAGGGGCTGGCCGCCGAGTTGCTCGCGGTGGCCGACAGTCTGGAGATGGCGCTGTCGACAGGTTCCGACGCTCCGGCAGAAACTCTTTTAGAAGGTGGTCGTAACACCTTGAAACAATTGCAATCAGCATTGCAAAAATACGGCGTTACCGAGCTGTATCCGGAAGGGGAGCCCTTCGATCCGGAACTCCACGAGGCGATGACCATGCAGCCGTCAGACACCGCGGAACCGAATACGGTGATGGCCGTGGTGCAGCGCGGATACCAGCTGAACGGCCGTTTGCTCCGCCCGGCGCGGGTGATCGTAGCCAAAGAGCCCTGATATCGGGCACTTATCGGGGCAGCAATCCGTCCGCTTCCCCTATTGAAATATGGTTTTTTGCCCTTATTTAAGAGGCAACGAAGCAACATACTTCCCGGAGAATTGAAATGGGACGAGTAATTGGAATTGATTTGGGCACCACGAACTCGTGTGTGGCCATCATGGAAGGCGACAAGGCGAAGGTGCTGGAAAACTCCGAGGGCGACCGCACCACCCCGTCGGTGGTTGCGTTCACCAAAGACGGTGAAGTGCTGGTGGGTCAGCCCGCCAAGCGTCAGGCTGTCACCAACCCTGCTAATACCCTGTTTGCCGTCAAGCGACTGATCGGTCGCCGTTTTGACAGCGACGTGGTGCAAAAAGACATCGATATGGTGCCTTACAAGATTGTGAAGGCCGATAACGGCGATGCCTGGGTTGAGGCCAACGGTAAAAAAATGGCTGCGCCGGAAATATCGGCCCGCGTGCTGATGAAAATGAAGCAGACGGCCGAAGACTACCTCGGAGAAGAAGTGACCGAGGCGGTCGTTACCGTGCCTGCCTATTTTAATGACTCACAGCGTCAGGCCACCAAAGATGCTGGCAAGATCGCCGGTCTTGAGGTCAAGCGCATTATTAATGAGCCGACCGCAGCAGCGCTGGCTTACGGCATGGACAAGCAGCGTGGCGATCGCAAGATCGCAGTTTATGATCTGGGTGGCGGTACCTTCGATATCTCGATCATTGAAATTGCCGAGATTGACGGTGAGCATCAGTTCGAAGTGCTGGCCACCAACGGGGATACTTTCTTGGGTGGTGAGGACTTTGATCTGCGCGTTATCGAATACCTTGCCAGCGAGTTCGAAAAAGAGAGCGGTGTAAATATCAAGAAAGATCCGCTCGCAATGCAGCGCCTTAAAGAAGCGGGCGAAAAAGCCAAGATCGAACTGTCTTCGGCACAACAGACTGAGGTAAACCTGCCCTACATAACGGCCGACGCATCGGGTCCCAAGCACCTGAACATCAAGCTAACCCGTGCCAAGCTGGAGTCGCTGGTGCGCGAGCTGGTCGAGCGCACTATCGCACCGTGTAAAACCGCGCTGGCTGACGCGGGCCTGAAAGTGGGTGATATCAAGGACGTTATTCTGGTGGGCGGACAGACCCGCATGCCGAAGGTGCAGGAAGCGGTACAGAATTTCTTCGGGCAGGAGCCCCGTCGCGATGTAAACCCCGACGAAGCCGTTGCAATCGGAGCAGCGATTCAGGGTGGCGTGCTGTCAGGTGACGTGAAAGATATCCTGCTGCTTGACGTTACCCCGTTGTCGCTGGGTATTGAGACGCTGGGCGGTGTGATGACCAAACTCATCGACAAGAACACCACCATCCCGACGAAGGCAAATCAGACCTTTTCAACAGCGGATGACAATCAGACTGCGGTTACGATCCATGTGCTGCAGGGCGAGCGCGAACGCGCAGTAGATAATAAGTCGCTGGGCCGGTTTGACTTGAGCGATATCCCGGTTGCGCCGCGCGGCATGCCGCAAATCGAGGTGACATTTGATATTGATGCCAACGGTATCCTGAATGTGTCAGCAAAAGACAAGGCCACCGGCAAAGAGCAAAAGATTGTGATCAAGGCCTCCAGCGGCTTGTCGGATGATGAAATCCAGCGGATGGTTTCGGATGCTGAAGCACATGCTGAAGAAGACAAGAAATTCCGCGAGTTGGTAGATGTGCGTAACCAGTCGGAAGCGATGGTTCATGCAACCGAGAAGACGCTTGCTGATCTGGGCGAAAAGGTTGAACCGGCAGAACGCGCCAATATCGAATCAGCTATTTCTGATTTGAAGGATGCGCTGAAAACGGACAATAAGGAAAAGATCGAGGCGCGTAGCCAGAAACTGGCTGAAGTGTCGGCAGCCTTGGCGCAAAAGGCTTACGAGCAGGCCGCTGCGGATGAAGCTGCGGCAGGCGACGCAAGCAGCAGTGACGACGGTGTAGTAGACGCCGAGTTTGAGGAAGTCAAAGACGACGACAAGAAGTAAATGTCCAAACGTGACTACTACGAAGTCCTCGGTATCGCCAAGGATGCATCCGCCGATGAGCTGAAGAAAGCTTATCGGCGGCTTGCTATGAAGCATCATCCGGATCGTAACCCGGATGACGCCGAAGCCGAGGTCAGGTTCAAGGAGGCCAAGGAAGCCTACGAGGTTCTGAACGACCCGCAGAAGCGCGCAGCTTACGACCAGTTTGGTCACGCAGGCGTGGATCCCGCTGCCGGCGGCATGGGTGGCATGGGTGGCATGGGCGGTATGGGTGGCCAGGGCTTTGGCGATATTTTCGGCGATGTGTTTGGCGATATTTTCGGCGGCGGGCGGCGCGGTCAGGGCGGCCCCTATCGCGGTGCCGACCTGCGCTATGAGTTGGCCGTTACTCTTGAAGAAGCGGTCTTGGGGCATGATGCGGAAGTCAAGTTCCAGAGCCTCAAAGAGTGCGGTACCTGCAAGGGTGACGGTGCCAAGCCGGGCACGGACAAAAAAACCTGCACCACTTGTGGCGGCGCAGGTCAGCTGCGTCGGCAGCAGGGTTTCTTCTCGGTGCAACAAACCTGTCCCGATTGCCGGGGTGAGGGACGTATCATCGAGCACCCCTGTGATGAGTGTCGCGGTCAGGGTCGCGTCCAGCAGTCGCGCACGCTGGCGGTTAAGGTGCCTGCCGGTGTCGATACCGGCGACCGGATCCGCTTGTCGGGCGAGGGTGAGGCCGGTCAGGCCGGCGGCCCGCCCGGAGACTTGTACGTTGAAATACGGGTATTGCCGCATGCCGTGTTCGAACGTGATGGTGCGGATTTGTCATGCAAGGTACCTTTAGGTTTTACCACCGCAGCTTTGGGCGGCGAGACCAAGGTGCCAACCCTCGGTGGCGAAGTCAGCCTCAAGATTCCGGCAGGAACGCAGTCGGGCAAAGTTTTCCGCTTGCGTGGCAAGGGTGTTAAGCAAGTGCGCGGCGGCGGGCCGGGTGATTTGTATTGCCGCGTGGATATCGAAACCCCGACTGACCTGACTGCAGAGCAGCGCGAGTTGCTGGAGCAGTTTCAGGCGTCCATCGAAGCCGGCGGCGATCGACACAGCCCGAGAGCGCGCTCATGGCGCGACAGCCTTAAAGAGTTTTTCGACGGGATCGGATCCTGAGCAGTTTAAAAATGAGGTCGCCGGGTGCGGTTCCTGGCGTCTATGTCATATAAACTAGCCCCTTGATTCAGCAGGGAGCCAGAGCGATGCTCAAAATTGCCGTATTTGGCGCTAACGGTCGGATGGGTCGGGCTGTAACCCGTGTGGTTGCGGCATCGCCTGACGTGGAAATCGTGGGTGCTTGCACGGAATCCGGGCACGAAACAGTGGGCCAGGATATCGGGGAGCTGGCGGGTCTGGGGCAATTGGGCATTACCGTCCTGGGGAATGCCGAAGAAGCGCTGGCGCAAGCGGATGTGGCCATCGATTTCACGTTGCCGGCGGCGGTGCCCGGTAATCTGGCGGCCTGTCGCGCAACCGGCACGGCGCTGGTCATGGGTACGACCGGTCTGGCGGCAGAGCACGTTGCCCTGCTAAGCGAAACAAGTGAAAAAATATCAATACTTTATGGTCGAAACCTAAGTGTAGGTGTGAATGTTTTTACCGAGCTTGCCCGGCAGGCCGCACGCTTTCTGGACACCGACTGGGACGTCGAGATCACCGAGGCGCACCATCGCTACAAGCTCGATGCGCCGTCAGGCACCGCTCTGCAAATTGGTGAGGCTATCGCCGACGTGCGGGGCACCGGCCTCGACCAGGTCATGGTGGCGGGCCGTAACGGACATACGGGGGAGCGACCTAAGGGCGCGATCGGCATCAGTTCTATTCGCGGCGGGAATATCGTTGGGGATCACACCGTGATGTTTATCTCCGATACCGAAACTGTTGAGCTAACACACCACGCGGTTGACCGCGAGCTGTTTGCAAGCGGGGCATTGCGCGCCGCCAGGTGGCTGCATGGCCGTGCCCCCGGTTTGTACAGCATGCGTGATGTACTTGGGTTCGACTGACGCACACAAACAATTCGGTTTATTCGCGCCCGGGCGTGGATTAGTACTTTATTTTTCGGGGGTCTCGGCTACAATACCGCTGGTCCCAAGCAAGAATATTTATAGAACGGAAGGCGATCCGGACCGGACCCTTCCGTTATTTGTATGCGGGCCTTGCACGAAGCTGAGGAATCATTTGTGACAGTACCTGCATTGCTGGCTCTGGAAGACGGCACGCTCTTTCGCGGCATATCGGTAGGCGCCGAAGGGCGAACTATCGGTGAGGTGGTCTTCAATACCGCCATGACGGGTTATCAGGAGATTCTCACCGATCCGTCGTATGCACGACAGATCGTCACCCTGACTTACCCCCACATCGGAAATACCGGAACCAACAGCGAAGACTTTGAGAGCCGCAAGATATTCGCGGCGGGCCTGGTGATTCGCGACCTGCCGCTGCTGGAAAGCAGTTGGCGAAATGAACTGCCTTTCCCGGAGTTTCTCCGTCGCGGCAATATTCCTGCCCTGGCCGAAATCGATACCCGCAAGCTGACGCGCATTTTGCGAGAAAAGGGCGCGCAGTCGGGTTGCATTATTACCGGTGAGGCTGCCGTTGAGGAAGCCATAGAACACGCGAAAAAGTTTCCCGGTCTTGCGGGCATGGATCTCGCCAGAATAGTCAGCACAGAGACTACCTATCAATGGAGCATGGGTTCCGGTTGGCCCAATGACGAGGGTTCGCCGGGCAAGCGCATCACCACCAATCATGTGGTGGCTTACGATTTTGGCGTGAAACGCAACATTCTCAAGTTGCTGGTTGATCACAATTGCCGAGTCACGGTCGTGCCGGCGCAAACGCCGGCTGAAGACGTTCTGGCGATGGCGCCCGATGGCGTGTTTTTGTCCAATGGGCCGGGCGATCCTGAACCTTGTTCGTATGCGATCAAAGCGACGCAGGAGATATTGGCGGCGGGTTTACCTGTATTCGGCATTTGCCTTGGGCATCAGATTCTGTCGCTGGCCAGCGGTGCGAAAACGGTCAAGATGAAATTTGGCCATCACGGTGCTAATCACCCGGTTATTGATCTCGATACCAGCGAAGTCATGATCACCAGTCAGAATCACGGCTTCGCGGTAGACGAAGCAACGCTACCCGAAACGCTGCGTCCAACGCACCGGTCACTGTTTGACAACTCGCTTCAGGGCGTCGAAAGAACCGACTGTCTGGCGATGGGGTTTCAAGGCCATCCGGAAGCCAGTCCGGGCCCGCACGACCTGCTCCCATTGTTTGGGCGCTTCATGGACATGATGCGCGACAACCGTAATGCAAATACGGGTGCCCGCGCTGCCAGCTCTTAATGCCACGGTTAAAGACCAAGTAGAAAATGCCTAAACGCACTGACATAAAAAGCGTCATGATCATCGGCGCAGGCCCGATTGTGATCGGACAGGCCTGCGAATTTGACTATTCGGGTGCGCAGGCTTGCAAGGCGTTGCGTGAGGAAGGGTATCGGGTCATTTTGGTTAACTCCAATCCCGCCACCATCATGACGGATCCCGAAATGGCTGATGCGGTGTACATCGAGCCAGTGCACTGGAAAGCAGTGACGCGCATTATCGAAAAAGAGCGTCCCGATGCATTGCTACCCACGATGGGCGGTCAAACAGGCTTGAACTGCGCGCTCGATCTGGCGCGTGAGGGCGTGTTGGAAAAATTCGGCGTGCAGCTTATAGGTGCCTCCGAAGAAGCGATTGAGACGGCTGAAGATCGGGAAAAGTTCAAGTCCGCCATGGACGACATAGGCCTGGAATCGGCGCGGGCCGCCGTCGCACACACCATGGAAGAAGCGCGCGAGATTCAGACATCGATTGGCTTTCCAACGATCATTCGTCCGTCGTTCACACTTGGCGGGTCGGGCGGCGGCATTGCCTATAACATGGAAGAGTTCGAAGAGATCGTAGAGCGCGGTCTTGATCTTTCGCCGGCCACTGAAGTGCTGCTGGAAGAATCCCTTCTGGGCTGGAAAGAATACGAAATGGAGGTGGTGCGCGACGTCAAGGACAACGCCATCATTATCTGTTCCATCGAGAACCTCGACCCCATGGGTATTCACACCGGTGACTCGATCACGGTTGCGCCCGCACAGACGTTGACCGATCGCGAGTATCAGGTCATGCGCAACGCCTCTATCGCGATTCTTCGTCGTATCGGCGTCGAAACGGGCGGATCCAATGTGCAGTTTGCCGTCAACCCTAAAGATGGTCGCCTGATCGTCATTGAAATGAATCCCCGCGTTTCGCGTTCTTCTGCACTTGCGTCCAAGGCAACCGGCTTTCCTATTGCCAAGGTCGCCGCAAAGCTAGCCATCGGTTACACCCTGGACGAGTTGCGCAATGAGATCACGGGCGGTGCTACACCGGCCTCGTTCGAGCCGACCATTGATTACGTCGTTACCAAGATTCCCCGCTTTACCTTTGAAAAATTTCCCGGTGCCAATACCCGCCTGACTACGCAGATGAAGTCGGTGGGCGAGGTGATGGCTATCGGTCGCACGCAGCAGGAATCCCTGCAAAAAGCCTTGCGCGGCCTGGAAACCGGAATCGATGGGTTGGTGCCGGTATTCGACAAAGTGGAGACCGACGAGCAGCGTGATCGGATACGCTACGAACTTCGTAACGCGGGTTCCGAGCGGTTACTGTATCTTGGCGATGCGTTCCGCAACGGCATGAGCATCGAAGAGGCTCATGAACTTACCTCCATAGATCCTTGGTTTCTTGCGCAAATCAAGGATCTTATCGATTGTGAGTTGCGCATAGTCGAGATGGGTATGAGTGCGCTGGCTGCCGATGAGTTGCGTCGCTGGAAGCGCAAAGGCTTTGCGGATTCGCGGCTGGCCAAACTGTTGAAGGTGAAAGAATCAGTGGTGCGCAACAGGCGTCTTGAGCAGGGTATCAAGCCCGTGTTTAAACGCGTAGACACCTGCGCAGCAGAATTTGCCACAACAACTGCCTATATGTACTCGACCTACGAGGAAGAGTGCGAAGCAGACCCATCTGATCGCGACAAGATCATGATTCTGGGCGGTGGCCCCAATCGCATCGGGCAAGGTATCGAATTTGATTATTGCTGCGTGCATGCGGCCATGGCTCTCCGCGAAGTTGGCTATGAAACCATCATGGTCAACTGCAATCCCGAGACGGTTTCGACTGACTTTGACACCTCCGACCGGCTCTATTTTGAGCCGCTGACTCATGAAGACGTCATGGCGATTATTGATGTCGAGAAGCCAGTGGGTGTGATCGTGCAGTACGGCGGTCAGACTCCGTTAAAACTGGCCCGCGGCTTGGAGGCTGCCGGTGCGCCGATTATCGGCACCAGCCCGGATTCCATAGATCTGGCAGAAGACCGCGAGCGCTTTCAGAAACTGGTCGACCAGCTGAAACTGCGGCAGCCGCCGAACGGTACGGCGCGAAATCTCAACGAGGCGATCAACATAGCGGCCGAGGTGGGTTACCCGCTGGTGGTGCGGCCGTCCTATGTCCTCGGCGGGAGGGCTATGGAGATCGTCCATAACGAAGATGATTTGCGCACTTACATGGATGAAGCAGTACAGGTTTCCAACGACAGTCCGGTGTTGCTCGATCGTTTTCTGGATGTGGCGGTCGAAGTTGATGTGGACTGTATTAGTGACGGCACCGATGTGGTGATAGGTGGCGTTATGGAGCATATAGAGCAAGCCGGTGTCCACTCCGGAGACTCGGGTTGTTCTCTGCCGCCTGTGACTCTGCCGCGCGAAATTATCGACCAGCTGTGCGAGCAGGTAAAAGAGATGGCGCGGGCGCTTAAGGTTATCGGCATTATGAACACGCAATTTGCGATTCAAAATGGCGTCATATATTTGCTGGAAGTTAATCCGCGTGCATCCCGCACTGTGCCCTTCGTGTCGAAAGCCATTGGTCAGCCGCTGGCCAAGATCGCCGCCAAGGCCATGGTTGGTATTACCCTAAAGGAGCAGGGCTTTACCAAAGAAGTTGTGCCGCCATACTACTCGGTAAAAGAATCGGTATTTCCATTTGGAAAATTCCCCGATGCTGATCCCATACTGGGTCCGGAAATGAAATCCACCGGCGAAGTGATGGGTACCGGGCGTTCTTTCGGTGAAGCCTATGCCAAAGCGCAACTTGCCTCAGGTGTGGATTTGCCGAGCATAGGTGTGGCATTAATTTCGGTACGTGATCGGGATAAAGACGAGGCGGTTGCGCTGGCCAAAGAGCTGACGCAGCGCGGCTTTCGAATTATGGCGACCGACGGCACGGCGGTGCATCTGGCAAAGAATGGCGTTAAATGCAGACGCATCAATAAAGTTCATGAAGGGCGTCCGCACATTGTGGATTCTATTAAGAGCCACGAGGTAACGCTGATCGTGAATACCACTGAAGGTAAACGGGCCATTCGGGAATCGATCAGTATTCGTTCTGCCGCGGTAACCCATAAAGTTGTTTATTACACGACTATGGCTGCTGCGAGGGCCACGTGCACAGCGCTTGATTACCTCGAAAATACCGATGTGAATAAACTGCAGGATCTGCATGCAGAGGTGGCGGCATGAGTAAGGCCCCGCTAACGCAAGAAGGCGCGGATGCCCTGCGCGATGAGTTAAAGCACCTTAAGAACATTGAGCGTCCCCGCATTACCAAAGCAATCGCGGAGGCGCGGGCACACGGTGACCTTAAAGAAAATGCTGAATATCATGCGGCCAAGGAAGAGCAGGGTATGTCCGAGGCCCGTATTCGCGACATCGAAGGCAAGCTGGCCAACGCACAGATCATCGATATTAAAACCATGCCGCCGTCAGACAAGGTTATTTTTGGTGTAACCGTAGTGCTGTACGACGTATCGTCCGAAGAGAAATTTCGCTATCGGATTGTCGGCGAAGACGAAGCCGATATCACTAAAGGCCTGTTATCGATCTCGTCGCCGATCGCGCGTGCCATTATCGGTAAATATGAGAGTGATGAGATTCAAGTGCAGACTCCTGGTGGCCTCAAGGAATTCGAAATAATGGAAGTCCTGTATATCTAAAGCCATGTCGTCTGAATCATCAGGTTCGGAACCAGTACAACGGCCGTCGGTTTCTCTTGCGCTGGGCAGCGGCGGGGCTCGCGGGCTCGCGCATATTGGCGTAATTGACGTATTGCTGGAACGGGGCTACCGAATAAACGGTATCGCGGGTTGTTCTATGGGCGCGCTGATCGGCGGCGTCTTTGCGGCCGGCAAGTTGGATGTCTATCGTGAATGGGTGTGCGCACTGGAGCGCACAGACATCATCAGTCTGCTGGATATTTCCTTTGGAAATGGCGGTCTGTTGCGCGGCAATCGGATTATGGAGGCGTTGCGCGAATTAATAGGCGATGTGGACATTGGTGACTTGCCAATGAAATATGTAGCTGTAGCCACAGACCTGAATTCCCGGCGTGAGGTATGGATCAACAAAGGTCCGCTGTTTGACGCAATTCGGTCGTCCATCGCTATACCCACCTTATTTACGCCTGTTGAGCAAGGTGGCCGCACACTGGTGGATGGCGGGCTTCTGAACCCTTTACCCGTTTCGCCCACGCTCAACGACACCACTGACCTGACCATTGCCGTGGACCTATCGGGTTCTGCCGAGAGCGGTGTGGCCGAGCGGGTGAATCGCGTTAAATCTGCCGACGGTGACAAAAAACAGTCTTACCATGCAGCGATACAGGGTTTCGTCAATGATGCGCTTGGAAAGGTAGCGAAATCATTGGCGGGCAAGTCATCAAAAGGTGATGAAAACAGCATGATGGATGTCGTGAACCGATCCTTTGAGGTCATGCAGGTGACGATAGCGCGCCATAACCTGGCATCGCACCCGGCGGATATGGTTATCCGCGTGCCACGCAATGCGTGCCGGAGTTTCGATTTCCACAAAGCTGCCGGATTAATAAAGCTAGGCCGGGAATTGACCGAGCAGGCACTGGATTGACTTAGCCCGGCGGCGGTATAGCAATACCAGGGTTTTTCCGGCGGGGCCTGTACAGAATCGCAATGTTGCCGACCCGGCTAATCAGGGTGGCGCGTGCTGATGCCACGAGTTCCGTCAGGGCCTGATCACGCAGTTCCCGATCACCGGTACGCACCTTCACTTTAATCAGCTCGTGGTGCTCAAGCGTACTGTCGAGTTCCTGCAAAAAGCTGTCGGTAATGCCTTTATCGCCGAGGCTTAGCACAGGCTTCAGAGCATGCGCCTCGCGCCGCAGATACTTTTGTTGTCTTTCGGTGAGTTTCATGGCGGGCAATTATACGTTGTTGCGAGATTCCCGGTTTCCCGGTTGCGACATCTCTAGTTGCGACATCTTCAGGCGCTGTCGATTTATACTGCAGGCATGGCTAAAAAATCCTCCAGTGCCCGCTGGAAACAGCGTCAGGCGAACGACCCGTATGTGCAGCGCGCGCAGCGGGAGGGGTGGCGTTCGCGTGCGGTCTTTAAGCTGGAAGAAATTGACCAGAAGCAGCGGTTGTTCCGCAACGGTATGGTGGTGGTTGATCTGGGCGCGGCACCGGGCGGTTGGAGCCAGTATGCGGCGCGGAAAGTGTTGCCCAAGGGCAAAATTATTGCCACGGATTTGCTGGAGATTGAGCCGATCGATGGGGTCCAATTTATCCAGGGCGATTTTACCGCGGATATTGCGCTGCAGCAGCTATTGGGAGCGCTCGGTGATGACAAGGCTGACCTTGTAATGTCCGACATGGCACCCAACATAAGTGGTATGCGCTCTGTGGATCAGCCTCGCAGCATGTATCTGGCCGAACTGGCGCATGATTTAGCTGTCCAAACACTGACATCCGGTGGGGCCTTTGTGACGAAAGTATTCATGGGTGAGGGCTTTGATGAGTTGATCAGCAGCTGCCGGGAGCGATTTAGCAGCGTAAAAGTGCTAAAACCGGCTGCATCCCGCGCCGAGAGCCGTGAGACCTACATCGCGGCTCGTGGTTTTAGATTATAGTAGCCTGATGTAACAGAGCGGCCGAAAACCTGTTTAAGGCCGAGCACAATAACGGAGTTCAAGTGAACGAACTTGCTAAAAACGTCATTCTTTGGGTCGTGATCGCCATGGTGTTGTTGTCGGTTTTCAACAACTTCGCGACCAGTCCGCGGGTGACCGCAACACTCGAATATTCCGAGTTTCTGGACTATGTAGAAACCGGCCAGGTAGATAATGTCAGGTTCGATGGTCGCGAAATCAGCGGTCGGTTGAAATCGGGTGGTGAATTCAAAACCTTCAGCCCGGAAACTGACAACACCGCTGTAATTGGGTTGTTGGCCAACAACAACGTGACCTTCAGTGGCACCGAGGTCAAGGGCCAGAGCATTTTCCTGAGCTTGTTGATTAATGCGTTTCCGGTGCTGTTGCTGATCGGCGTATGGATATATTTCATGCGGCAGATGCAGGGCGGCGGCGGTGGCCGGGGCGCGATGTCCTTTGGCAAGAGCCGCGCGCGATTGCTGGGGGAAGATCAGGTTAACGTTACGTTCGCCGATGTGGCGGGCGTTGAAGAAGCCAAGGAAGAGCTCGTTGAAGTTGTCGACTTCCTCATGGATCCTGCCAAGTTTCAGCGGCTCGGTGGCAAGATTCCTAAAGGCGTGCTGCTGGTGGGCTCGCCGGGCACCGGTAAAACCTTGCTGGCCCGCTCAGTTGCGGGCGAAGCCAAGGTGCCGTTCTTTACAATTTCCGGTTCCGACTTTGTTGAAATGTTTGTCGGCGTAGGTGCTTCGCGAGTGCGCGACATGTTTGAGCAGGCCAAGAAACATGCGCCGTGCATTATTTTTATTGACGAGATTGATGCGGTTGGCCGGCATCGCGGTGCTGGTCTGGGTGGCGGGCACGATGAGCGCGAGCAGACGCTCAATCAGTTGCTGGTTGAGATGGACGGTTTTGAAGGCAACGAAGGCGTGATCGTGGTTGCCGCAACCAACCGCCCGGACGTGCTGGACCCGGCGTTATTGCGACCCGGGCGCTTTGATCGTCAGGTTGTTGTGCCGCTGCCGGACGTGCGCGGTCGCGAACAGATTCTCAAGGTTCATATGCGCAAGGTGCCTTTGGGCGAAGACGTAAAGCCGAATGTTATTGCCCGCGGTACGCCAGGTTTTTCCGGTGCCGATCTGGCCAACCTGGTGAACGAGGCGGCTTTGTTTGCAGCGCGAGCCAATAAGCGCACCGTGCAAATGGAGGAGTTCGAGCGCGCCAAGGACAAGATCATGATGGGCACCGAAAGGCGCTCAATGGTGATGAGTGATGACGAGAAAAAACTCACTGCCTATCACGAGGCTGGGCATGCGATCGTAGGTTTGACCGTTACCGATCACGATCCCGTTTACAAGGTTTCGATTATTCCGCGTGGCCGTGCTTTGGGTGTCACGATGTTTTTGCCTGAAGAGGATCGATACAGTCACAGCAAGCGTCGGTTGATGAGCCAGATCACCAGCCTGTTTGGCGGCCGCATTGCCGAGGAGTTGATTTTCGGCCCGGATGCGGTGACCACTGGTGCGTCCAATGATATTGAACGCACCACCGAGCTTGCGCGCAACATGGTGACCAAGTGGGGGTTTTCAGATCGCCTGGGGCCGCTGGTCTACACAGAAGAGGAAGGCGAAGTGTTCCTTGGCCGCTCGGTAACGCAGCATAAGCAAGTCTCCGATGTCACGGTTCACGCCATCGACGAAGAAGTGCGCAAGATCATTGATGACACCTACGCACATGCAACGCAGATACTTAAAGACAACATTGACAAGCTGCATGCCATGGCTCAAGCACTGATCAAGTACGAAACCATTGATCAGAGGCAGATAAAAGCGATCATGGCTGGTCAGGAGCCGCCGCCGCCTGAAGGATGGACGAGTGGTGGTGACGGGCCTACTGCACCTGCACCCGATGCTCATGCGGCAGGGGCGGCTGACGGTGCAGATGTTGGCAAGCCAGCTGAGCAACACTAGTTGATCATTCCGCGTAATTAGTATCGGAATTCAACCGGCCCTGTACTCAGGGCCGGTTTGGTTTATGCAACTGCACTTTCAGCATTCCTCTCTTGATTTAAGCACCGCCCGTGTCATGGGCGTGCTTAACGTGACGCCCGATTCTTTTTCGGATGGTGGCTTGTATGTTGCGCATGAGTCGGCGGTAGAGCATGCGCTGGCAATGATCGAGGACGGCGCAGACATCGTGGATGTAGGCGGAGAATCGACCCGACCGGGCGCGGAGCCCGTCAGTGAGAGCGAAGAACTTGATCGAGTAATCGGGGTTATCGAGGCATTGCGACGCGAGACAGCAGTGCCCATATCCATTGATACCAGCAAGCCGGCGGTGATGCGCGCCGCCGTAGCTGCCGGCGCGGCAATGGTGAACGACGTTTGCGCCTTGAAGAATACGGACTTGAGTTCTCTCGCAGCACTTGATGTGCCGGTATGCTTGATGCACATGCAGGGTGAGCCGCGCACCATGCAGGAGCAGCCCCGCTATGATGATGTGGTTGCAGAAGTCCGTGAGTATCTGCGCCGTCGCGCGCAGGATTGCGAGACTGCGGGTATACCGGCTGAACGTATTGTGCTGGATCCAGGCTTTGGTTTTGGCAAGAATCTCGAGCACAACCTGCTGTTGTTAAAAAATCTGGATAAATTAGTGGCCTGTGGCTATCCCGTATTGGTTGGATTGTCACGGAAATCGTTAATTCCCGCGATTATGGAAAGTGCGGGAAGAACGTCACGGGCCCGCGACAGGGTGGGTGGAAGTGTGACACTGGCGTTGTACGCGGTTCGCAAGGGCGCGCATATTGTCCGTGTGCACGATGTTCGCGAGACCGTTGAAGGGCTTACAATTCAGCGCTCGCTCGATAACGACTAACTTTAGGTATTACGGTCTCTTGTGATTTCGAGAGTCATCAGGGTACAGGGTATGACACGCAAATTTTTTGGCACGGATGGCATCAGGGGACGGGTTGGCGAAGAGCCGCTGACAGCCGAATTCGCGCTGCGACTGGCCAGCGCAGCTGCGCGGGTGCTGGCGCCGAATGGCGGTACGGTGGCTATCGGCAAGGATACCCGGGTATCGGGGTACATGTTTGAGTCGGCGCTTGAGGCCGGTTTTGTGGCGGCTGGCATGGACGTCATGTTGCTGGGGCCGTTGCCGACGCCCGGCATTGCTTATCTGACGCGCTCGCTGGGTGCCGATCTGGGGGTTGTAATCAGTGCTTCGCACAATGCCTTTCAGGACAACGGTATTAAGTTTTTTGATCGGCAGGGCCGCAAGTTGTCCGACGATGTGGAGCGCGCAATAGAAAGTAAATTGCTGGAGCCTGCAATTACTAAAGAATCGGAGTTGCTGGGACGGGCGCATCGCATCGACAACGCCCGGACTCAGTATCAGTGGTTCGCGTTGTCGACCGTGCCGGGGGACCTGCGTCTTGATGGCTTGAAAATCGTTATCGATTGTTCGAACGGGGCCGGCTACAAGGTCGGGCCGCGTGTTTTGTCGGAACTGGGAGCTGACGTTGTGCCGATCGGATGTTCGCCGAACGGCAAGAATATAAATGCCGATTGCGGTTCCACGCATCCCGAGTTGCTGCAGGCGACGGTTAAGGGTGTCAATGCAGATATCGGTATTGCACTTGATGGCGACGGCGATCGTCTGGTGATGGTCGACCATACCGGCGCGCTGGTGGACGGTGATCAGTTGCTGCATGTGCTCGCCACCGCGCGCAACGAGCAGGGGACGCTGCGCGGCCCGGTCGTGGGCACCCTCATGAGTAATCTGGGGCTGGAAAAATCCTTGCAGGCCCTGGGCATACCGTTTATGCGAGCCAATGTTGGCGATCGCTATGTGCTTGAAATGTTGCAGCAACATGACGGCATGTTGGGCGGCGAGACGTCGGGGCATCTGTTGTGCCTGGATAAAACCACGACTGGCGACGGTCTGGTGAGCGCATTGCAGGTTCTGGCCGTGTTAAGGGAGTCGGGTCGCACCCTGGCTGAACTGGCAGGGCGGATGCCCCGGTTCCCGCAAACCTTGCTGAATGTGCGGGTTGCAGGCACGCCAGATCTTGAAGCGGAGTCTATTCTGAGCGTCGTGCGCGCGGTCGAGGCCCAGCTTGGCGACCGGGGCCGCGTTGTACTGCGTGCATCGGGCACAGAGCCGGTCGTGCGCGTTATGGTCGAAGGTGAGGACGAGTCCGAAGTGGACGAGGTCGCCGGGCGCATCGCGGACGCGGTCAAAAGTGCCGCCTAGCGGCGTTATCGGGGTTGTTACGCATTGATTTTCAGCGGGCGGAGGGCTAACCTTCCGCCCCGCAAGTGCCGGACCATTCAGGGCCGGCTTTTTTACTGGGAAGCGAGGCAATGCGCACACCGCTGGTGGCAGGCAACTGGAAGATGAACGGTTCACGCGAAAGCGTGGCCGGTCTGATGCAGGGCATCACGGCTGGTGCGGGTCTGGAAGGCATGGAAATGCTGGTTTGCCCGCCGTTTGTGTACATTCCCCAGGTGGCGGCCGCCATTGGCGAGGCGCCTGTGGCGCTGGGCGGTCAGGATCTTTATACGGAGGCCAACGGAGCCTTTACCGGAGAGATTTCGGGCTCAATGCTGGCGGACGTGGGTTGCCAGTACGTGATCATCGGTCATTCCGAGCGGCGCGCGCTGCTTGGAGAAAGTGATGGAAAAATAGCTCGTAAGTTCCTGGCAGCGCAAGAAAATAACTTGATCCCCATTCTCTGTCTTGGCGAGACACTGGATGAGCGTCAGGCTGACAGCACGTTGCAGGTGATTGGCAGCCAATTCAACGCGGTGGTCGATGTGGTCGGCATAGAAGCCTTTGCTCGGGCCGTCGTTGCATATGAGCCGGTTTGGGCCATTGGCACCGGTGAAACCGCTACCCCGGAGCAGGCGCAGGAAGTTCATGCTGCTTTGCGCTCAATGGCAGCCAAGCGTAGTGCTAAAATAGCTGCGGATTTGCGGTTGCTGTACGGCGGCAGTGTCAAAGCCGCCAATGCTGCTGAACTTTTTTCCATGCCGGATATTGACGGTGGCTTGATTGGCGGGGCTTCGCTGGACGCGAATGAGTTCCTCGCCATTTGTCGTGCCGCGACTGTTTGAAATTGAAGAAGTCATATGAATACAGCTAATACTCTTTTATTAATAGCGCATGTGCTGATAGCGGCAGCGATCATCGGTCTGGTGATGCTGCAGAAAGGCAAGGGCGCTGACGCAGGTGCCGGTTTTGGCGCGGGCGCATCGGGGACGGTTTTCGGTGCCCGCGGTTCGGGCAATTTTTTGTCCCGTTCCACAGCAATCGCAGCGACGGCATTTTTTGCGACCAGCATGGGTCTGGCATACCTGAACCGTGATGTTGAGGTTGCTGGCAGCTTGCTTGAGACAGCTCCCTCGGCTGAAACCACGGTTGCGCCGATAGCGCCGAGCGGTTCGGGCGTGAGCGACGATTTTGAATTACCGGCTTTGCCGGAGCTTGAAACGGACGCGGCAACGGATGCCGCTAGTCCGGAAGAACAGGAAACATCGCAGTAAGAATCCTGGTTTAGCCGATGTGGTGGAATTGGTAGACACGCTGTCTTGAGGGGGCAGTGGCGCGAGCCGTGCCGGTTCGAGTCCGGCCATCGGCACCATTAATTACGGAAAGAATCATGTTGGTTCAAAATTACGTACCGGCCCTGATGTTTTTGGGCATTGCCTCGATTATCGGGCTTGTGCTTTTGGCATTGGGTTTTACGCTGGGTCGCGGGTCTAAAGATGCCGCCAAGCTGTCCCAGTATGAGTGCGGGTTCGAAGCTTTCGACGATTCGCGCATGAAGTTTGACGTGCGCTATTACCTCGTCGCCATACTCTTCATTATTTTTGACCTCGAAATAGCCTTCCTTTTTCCGTGGGCGATTTCTCTCGATGCAATTGGATTATTCGGGCTGGTTTCGATGGGTATTTTCCTGCTGGTGCTGGTGGTGGGTTTTATATACGAATGGAAAAAGGGTGCGCTTGAATGGGATTGACCGAAACCCTGCCAGCCGACCTGCCGACAACCCATCAGCAGGAAGGTTTCGTTGTTACCAAGATGGGCCATCTGATCGACTGGGCGACCGAGAGCCCGGTGGCCAAGTGGGCCCGCACGGGTTCGATGTGGCCGATGAGCTTTGGGTTGGCGTGCTGTGCTGTCGAGATGATGCAAGCCGGTGCGTCGCGTTACGATCTGGACAGGTTTGGTGTGATCTTCAGGCCTAGTCCGCGGCAATCGGATGTCATGATCGTTGCAGGAACACTGTGCAACAAGATGGCGCCAGCTTTGCGCAAGGTCTACGACCAGATGACCGAGCCGCGCTGGGTAATATCAATGGGTTCCTGCGCGAACGGCGGGGGTTACTACCACTATTCTTATTCCGTAGTGCGCGGCTGCGACCGCATCGTGCCGGTTGACGTTTACGTGCCGGGTTGTCCTCCCACAGCCGAGGCACTGCTCTACGGCATTATCCAGCTGCAAAACAAAATTCGCCGCGAAAGTACGATAAACCGGTAAACGACGATGGCACTTAACAATCGTTATAAGGCTTTGGCGGCCAGTATTGCAGATCGCTTTGGCGAGCAACTGCGTCAGGTCCCCTCTATCTGCGATGAATTGACCTACGAGTTGGATAAAGCCGACCTGGTGCATGTCGCAACAGTTCTACGTGACGAGCCCGGCTTTGCATTCGTGTCTCTGGTCGATTTGTGCGGCGTGGATTATTTGCAGTACGGCGAAAGCGAGTGGCAAACCCGCAGCGCAACCAGCAGTGGGTTCAGTCGCGGTGTTGAACGCGAGGTGATTATCCCCGATGCCGATACTGTCTTCGATTCGCAGCGGTTTGCGGCGGTGTATCACCTGTTATCACTTTCTCACAACACGCGGCTCCGTTTGCGCGTGTACACGGGCGCCAGCAATCCCCCGATAATCCCGTCCGTAGTGGGGGTATGGCCGTCTGCAAACTGGTACGAGCGTGAGGCGTTTGACCTGTTCGGAATCCTGTTTGAGGGTCACCCCGACTTGCGCCGAATTCTCACGGACTATGGTTTTATTGGGCATCCGTTTCGCAAGGATTTCCCCCTGAGTGGCAACGTGGAAGTGCGTTACGACGAAGAGCAGGGCAGAGTTGTCTATGAGCCGGTGCAGATAGAGCCACGGACGTTGGTGCCCCGTACCATCCGTGACGACAATCGATACAGCGATGAAATCAGGAAGTTTGGCGATGGCAGCTGAGTTCCAGAATTTCACCCTGAACTTTGGTCCGCAGCATCCCGCTGCGCACGGTGTGCTGCGTCTGATCCTTGAGATGGATGGCGAAACCATCCAGAAAGCAGATCCGCATATAGGCTTGCTGCACAGGGCTACGGAAAAGCTGGCCGAATCAAAGCCCTTTAACCAGAGCATTGGTTATATGGATCGGCTCGATTACGTGTCGATGATGTGCAATGAGCATGGTTATGTATTGGCAATAGAAAAATTACTGGGCACCAAGGTGCCGGTTCGGGCTCAGTATATTCGCGTGATGTTCGATGAAATCACGCGAATTCTGAATCACCTGATGTGGTTGGGTGCTCATGGCCTCGATATCGGTGCCATGACCATGTTCTTGTACTGCTTTCGGGAGCGCGAAGACCTGATGGATTGCTACGAAGCCGTGTCGGGATCGCGCATGCACGCGACCTATTATCGGCCGGGTGGTGTGTATCGTGATTTGCCCGACAGCATGCCGCATTATCAGCCGTCCAAATGGCATAACGAAAAGGATGTGGCGCGCATGAACGCGGCGCGTTCCGGCACGATGCTGGATTTTATTCAGGACTTCACTGATCGTTTTCCGGCCCGCATTGACGAATACGAGACCCTGCTGACTGACAACCGCATCTGGAAGCAGCGCACGGTCAATATCGGCGTGGTTTCCCCCGAGAGAGCCAAGGCGCTTGGTTTTACCGGCCCCATGTTGCGCGGTTCGGGCGTGGAGTGGGATCTGCGCAAAAAACAGCCTTACGCGGTATATGCCGATCTGGATTTCGATATTCCGGTCGGCGTCAACGGCGATTGTTATGACCGCTATTTGGTGCGTGTTGAAGAGCTGCGTCAGTCAAATCGTATTGTCCGGCAGTGCGTGGACTGGTTGCGCAAGAACCCGGGGCCGGTGATGGTGGATGACCACAAGCTGGTGCCGCCAACGCGTGAAGAAATGAAAGGCGATATGGAGTCGCTCATTCATCACTTTAAATTGTTTACCGAGGGTTACAGCGTCCCTGCAGGTGAAGCCTACGCGGCAGTCGAACATCCTAAAGGCGAGTTCGGTGTGTATCTGATTTCTGATGGCGCTAACAAGCCATACCGCCTAAAGGTGCGCGCGCCGGGCTTTGCGCATTTGTCCGCCATGAACGAAATGGTGGAGGGGCATATGCTGGCTGACGTTGTTGCCATCATCGGTACGCAGGATGTCGTGTTCGGGGAAATAGACCGGTAGTTATTGATGAACACCGAAATGAAAGCGCAGCTGAGCAAACATGCTCGCGAAGAGATAGATCACTGGATTGCGAAATTCCCGCAAGGAAAACAGCGCTCGGCTGTGATTGCGGCTCTGCACATTGTTCAGCATGAGAATCAGGGTTATTTGACACCGGCGCTTATGGATGCGGTGGCCGATTATCTGGATCTTGAGCCAGTGCAGGTTTATGAAGTCGCCGCTTTTTATTCGATGTTCGAGACCAATAAAGTTGGCCGCAACTGCGTATCAGTATGCACGAACGTCTCCTGCATGCTTCGCGGCAGTGACGAGATTGTGTCGCACATCGAAAAGAAATACGGCATCAAGACGGGCGAAAGTACGGCGGATGGCAAAATATTTTTGAAGATTGAGGAAGAGTGTCTGGCGGCATGCACCGGCGCTCCGATGATGATGGTTAACCACAAGTTTTACGAGAATCTCACGCCTGCGAGCGTGGATGAGATTCTGGACGCACTGGATTAGAGGCCGGCAATGGATTACCCGCGCAATCAGGTCTGTCTGACGACGCTCGGCGCCGATCAACCGTGGACAATGGAAGCGTATCGCGCCACAGGCGGCTACGAGGTCTGGCAGCAAGTGCTGGAAGGTAAACTCAGCGTAGCGGACATTATCGACAAGCTCAAAGCATCGGGCTTGCGGGGTCGGGGTGGCGCCGGTTTTCCGACGGGGCTGAAATGGAGTTTCATGCCCAAAGATCCGGCAATTCAAAAATATGCCGTTTGTAATTCTGATGAAAGCGAGCCGGGCACCTGCCACGATCGTGACATTCTGCGCTTTAACCCTCATGCCCTGATCGAAGGGATGGCCATCGGGGGTTTCGCCATGGGCGCGACGGTTGGCTACAACTATATTCGCGGCGAATTTATGGATGAGCCTGTGCCGCGATTTGAAGCCGCGCTGAAGGAAGCCTATGCAGCCGGCCTGTTGGGCAAAAATATTCGCGGTTCCGGTATCGACTTCGATTTGCATACCTTTGTGGGTGCTGGCGCGTATATCTGCGGCGAAGAGACCGGTCTGATCGAATCTCTGGAGGGCAAACCGGGTAAACCGCGGTTTAAGCCGCCGTTCCCTGCAAACTTCGGCCTATACGGCAAACCCACCACGGTTAACAACACGCAGAGTTTTGCATCGGTGCCGGCCATATTGCGCAACGGTCCCGAATGGTTTTCGTCGATGGGCGTCGAAAATTCCGGCGGTACCATGATTTTTTCTGTCTCGGGTCACGTCAACAATCCGGGTAATTTTGAGTTGCCATTAGGCATTCCCTTTAAGGATTTACTGGAAATCGCCGGCGGAATGCTCAACGGGGGGCGGCTTAAGGCCGTGATACCCGGCGGTTCATCGGTCCCGGTAATGCCGGCTGCCAACATCATGGACATCACCATGGACTACGATTCGCTGCAAAAAGCGGGTTCGTCGCTGGGCACCGGTTCCATGATGGTGATGGACGACAGCACGTGCATGGTCAAAGTCTTGCACCGAATCGCACGTTTTTATCATTCTGAATCCTGCGGCCAGTGTACGCCGTGTCGCGAAGGCACCGGCTGGTTGCACCGGATGCTGACGCGGATTCGCAGCGGCGGCGGTAAGCCCGGCGATCTGGATCGTCTGGTGGGTGTGGCGAACAAAATCGAAGGTCACACCATCTGCGCGTTGGGCGATGCAGCAGCCTGGCCGGTGCAGAGCTTTATTAAGCATTTCAGACATGAATTCGAATACATGATTAATAACGGCGGCCGCTCGATTGTTGAATCGAAGCGCGAGGCGGCCTGAGGCGCGATACCAAAGCGATGAGTCAGGACACGATCAAAATCACCGTTGACGGGCATGAGCTTGAGGCTCGTGCCGGGCAAATGATTATTGAAGTAACGGATGCGGCGGGCATTTATATTCCGCGCTTTTGTTATCACCCCAAACTGTCGATAGCGGCCAACTGCCGTATGTGTCTGGTGCAGGTGGAAAACGCCCGCAAGCCGCTGCCTGCTTGCGCCACGCCTGTTACTCCGGACATGCAGGTTTATACACGTAACGAATATGCGATCGAGGCTCAGAAGGCCACGATGGAATTTCTGTTGATCAATCACCCGCTGGATTGCCCGATTTGCGATCAGGGTGGCGAATGCGAATTGCAGGATATTGCAGTGGGTTACGGTCGCGGCATATCCCGTTACAACGAAGGCAAGCGAGTTGTCGCCGATAAGAATCTCGGCCCGCTGGTATCCACTGACATGACGCGCTGCATACACTGTACTCGTTGCGTTCGCTTTGGTCAGGAAATAGCAGGTATACAGGAACTGGGCGCTTTTGGTCGCGGCGATCGCATGGAGATCGGCACCTTTATAGAAAACAGCGTGGATCACGAGCTGTCTGGCAACATTATTGACCTTTGCCCTGTAGGCGCCCTGAATAACAAGCCGTACCGGATGAGTGCCCGTGCCTGGGAAATGGAACAACGAGCCACCATTGCGCCGCACGATTGTCTTGGCTCAAATATTTATGCACACGTATTGCGTGGCAAGCTTAAGCGCGTAGTCCCCCGCGACAACGAGTCAGTGAACGAGACCTGGATTTCGGATCGCGATCGATTTAGCTATGAAGGCATTTATAGCGAAGACAGAATAGCCACACCGCTTGTGCGTGTTGACGGCAAACTGCGCGAGGCCAGCTGGGAAGAAGCGCTCGAAAAAGCAGCAGCGGGATTGCGGCAGGTTGCGGTAACCGACGGTGCCAACGCCCTTGGCGCATGGGTATCGCCATCGGCAACTGTAGAAGAAGCATACCTCGTCAGTCGGCTGATGCGGCATCTCGGTTCGGGCAATATTGATCATCGACTGCGTCGCCGCGATTTTCGCGGGCAGCACGGTGAGGCATTGCTGCCGGGTCTGGGTACTACCATTGCTGGTATAGAGGAGCTGGACGGGCTGTTGATAGTCGGCTCCAATCTTCGCCGTGAGGTGCCGTTGCTGGCTCATCGGGTGCGCAAAGCTGCGCTCAGGGGAGCCGTCGTGAGTTTAATTAACGCGGCTGAGTACGAGTTCCTGTTTCCGCTGGCTGAGCATATTGTTGAACCGGCCGCTGATTTCGTCAACGAGTTGAACCAGGTGATTGCGGCGGCCGAAGGTTCGGGTGGTAGCGCGGCACATCGCACTATTGCCAAGTCGCTGCAGCAGCCTTCCGCCAGCATTGTGTTGGGGCAGATGGCACTTCGTCATCCCGCGTTTGCCGATGTGTTGGCAGCAGCACGACGCTTGTCCGAGGCCACCGGCGCCAGTCTCGGGATGCTGACCGAAGGGGCCAATGCCGCAGGTGTCGCTTACGCCGGTGCATTGCCGCACCGTGGGCCAGCAGGCACGGCTGTTAGTTCGGCTGGCCATGATTTCGGTCAGATGCTTGCGTCGCCGCTGAAGGCACTGCTGCTGACTTCCGTAGAACCCGAGTTCGATTGCGCTGATGCCGTAGGCGCCATGAATGCGCTGGCGGAAGCTGAATTTATCGTGGCTCTGTCTCCGTGGCTTAGCTACAGCGCCAGCGAGCATGCCGATGTCGTGCTGCCAATAGGCACATTTGCTGAAACATCCGGCACGTTTGTGAATGCTGAGGGAAGCTGGCAGAGCTTCGCCGGCGTGGTGCCGCCTGTCGGCGAGTCGAGGCCCGCCTGGAAAGTCTTGCGTGTGCTGGGGAATTTGCTCGACGTGCCCGGATTCGAGTACGTCTCATCAGAAGCGGTGCGTGATGAGTTGCATGCTCTGGAAAGTATTGAGCCGCAGGCCGTTGCCCGTGAACTGGAGACGGTGCCGGAGGTCGCAGTGACCGCAACGGATCTGGATGTGCCCATCTACGCTGTAGACGGACTTGTGCGCCGCGCCGATGCCTTGCAGCAAACACAGGTAGCCGCGCCCGACTGGCGCAAGACGGCATAACGGTGCGCTATGTTTGAATCTCTATTTACCGCAGTCGAAGGTTTTTTGCTGAGTTTCCTGCCCGAGCTGGTTGTCTGGCTCGTCATTAAGGCAGCGCAGATTGTCGCGGTGATGTTAACAGTCATTATTTGCGTGGCATTTCTGACTTTGGCCGAGCGCAAGATTATTGGTTATATGCAAAACCGCATCGGCCCGAATCGGGTGGGCCCGCGTGGACTGTTGCAGCCCTTTGCCGACGTTATCAAGCTTCTCATGAAAGAAGTTTTGGTGCCGGCGAAGTCGAGTCGTTTTCTGTACATCATCGCTCCATTGCTAACGCTGGTTCCTGCGCTCGCGACGTGGGCAGTTATCCCGCTGTTTCCGGGGTTTGCCATTGCCGACATCAATGCCGGTTTGTTGTACGTGCTGGCGCTGACTTCGCTGGGTGTGTACGGCGTAATTCTTGCCGGATGGGCCACCAACTCCAAGTATGCGCTGCTGGGCGCGATGCGCTCGGCGGCACAAATTGTGGCTTATGAAATTGCCATGGGTTTTGCTTTGGTCGGCGTCCTGATGGCGAGTAAAAGCCTGAATTTGGGCGATATCGTCGAAGCGCAACAGGGCGGAGTGGCGAGCTGGTTCTGGTTGCCGCTGCTACCGCTGTTTGTTGTTTATTTTATTTCCGGATTAGCAGAAACCAACCGGGCGCCTTTTGACGTGGCCGAAGGCGAGTCCGAGATCGTCGCGGGTTTTCATGTCGAGTACTCAGGCGCAGCTTTTGCGATGTTCTTCCTCGGCGAATACGCCAACATGATCCTGATTTCGGCGCTTACCGCAGTGATGTTTCTGGGCGGCTGGGAGTCGGTGTTTGCTGGCTGGAGCTTCCTGATTGGCACGCCTTTGGAGTTCTTGATGGCGCCGGGCTTGTTCTGGCTGGCTGCCAAGACCTGCTTTTTCCTGTTTTGTTTTTTGTGGTTCCGCGCGACGTTTCCGCGCTATCGCTATGACCAGATTATGCGGCTTGGCTGGAAAGTTTTTATCCCGATCACCATTGTCTGGATCGCCGTTGAGGGCGTGATGGTCTATTTGAAGGTTGGGCCCTGGAGTGTTTAAGGGTAAACGCATGGGGCGTATTGCATGAATGCGATAGCACGAGTTTTAAAGACGTTCTTTCTGTGGGAGCTGCTGCAAGGCCTGCGCCTGACCTTGCGTAATCTTTTTGTCAAAAAGATTACGGTTCAGTATCCCGAGGAAAAGACGCCGCAATCGCCACGTTTTCGCGGTTTGCATGCATTACGCCGGTATCCCAATGGTGAAGAGCGGTGCATCGCCTGCAAACTGTGCGAAGCCGTTTGTCCGGCGCTGGCGATCACTATTGAGTCGGAGGAGCGCGAGGATCAGACCCGGCGCACCACTCGCTATGATATCGACCTGTTCAAGTGCATTTACTGCGGCTTCTGCGAAGAAGCATGTCCGGTGGATGCGATCGTTGAAACCCGTGTTTTCGAGTACCACATGGAGAACCGGGGCGAGAACATCATGACTAAAGAAAAACTGCTGGCTGTTGGCGATAAGTATGAAGCTACTATTGCTGCTGACAAAGCCGCGGATGCCCGGTATCGGTAATCGCTTATGTTTGAACTGATCTTTTTTGGTATGTATGCGTTCGTGCTGCTGGCGGCGGCCGTGGGCGTTATTGCATCCCGTAACCCGGTGCATTCAGCCATGTTTCTGGTGCTTGCTTTTGTGACCAGCGCCGTATTGTGGCTGATGCTTGAGGCAGAGTTTCTGGGCATTGTGCTGGTGCTCGTCTATGTCGGGGCCGTTATGGTTTTGTTTTTGTTTGTGGTGATGATGCTGGATATCAACAGCGATACCTTGCGGCAGGGTTTTCTGAGTTACGCGCCGATCGGCATTATTGTTGCTGTTGTTGCGGTTGCGCAGATATGGAGCGTGGTTTGGCTGCGCAATCAGGGCCTTCCGGCAGCAGCGCGCATCGAGCCCGCCGCGGCAGACTTCAGTAATACCGCCGAATTGGGAGCGGTGCTGTACACCGAGTATGTGTATCCGTTTGAGCTTGCTGCGTTCGTTCTGTTATTAGCGATTGTCGCCGCGATAGTGTTGACCATGCGCAAGCGCCCGAATCTGAAGCAGCAGGACATCAGCAAGCAGGTTGCAGTTAAACGCGCTGACCGTGTGCGGATCGTCAAGATGGATGCGGAGCGCGACTGAATGTTGACCCTGACGCACTATTTGATGCTTTCCGGCGCGCTGTTCGCCATCGCTGTGGCCGGTATTTTCATAAATCGGAAAAACATGATTCTGCTGCTGATGTGTATCGAGCTCATGCTGTTGGCTGTGAACTTTAACTTTATTGCGTTCTCCCGATTTTTGGATGATACGGCGGGGCAGGTGTTTGTGTTTTTCATACTGACGGTTGCGGCTGCCGAAGCTGCTATCGGTTTGGCTATATTGGTGGTGCTGTTCAGGACGCGCAGTAGCATCAACGTCAAAGACATGAATTCGATGAAGGGCTAGGGGGCATCGTGGAGAATATTTACCTCACCGTTGTTCTGAGCCCGCTGGTTGCCGCGATGGTAGCCGGGCTCTTTGGTAAGCAGGTCGGCAGGATGGGCGCGCATACCGTCACCATCGCGGGCGTGGCAACGTCCTGTCTGCTTTCGGTCTATACGCTTTACAGCATGCTGTTCGGCGATCTGGGTACTTATAACGGTACTGTTTATCAGTGGATGTCGGTTGGCGGCATCAACATGGAAGTCGGTTTTCTGGTTGACCGGCTTACCGCGCTCATGATGGTGGTGGTCACCTTTGTTTCGCTGATGGTGCATATCTACACCATCGGCTATATGCACGACGATCCTGGTTATCAGCGCTTTTTCAGTTATATCTCCCTGTTTACCTTTGCCATGCTGATGCTGGTCATGGCCAATAACTTCTTGCAGCTGTTTTTTGGCTGGGAAGCCGTCGGACTGGTCTCGTATCTGCTGATCGGGTTCTGGTACAAGCGACCCACGGCCATCTTTGCCAACATGAAAGCGTTTCTGGTTAATCGTATAGGCGATTTTGGCTTTCTGCTGGGCATCGCGGCCCTGCTGATGTTTACCGGCAGTCTGGATTACGGCGACACCTTTGCCGCTGCCGAGGGCATTGCAGCCGCACAGATCAACATTCTGGGCGATGCAAACTGGTCGTTGTTGACGGTGGCATGTATCTGTTTGTTTATCGGTGCCATGGGCAAGTCCGCGCAGGTTCCTCTGCACGTCTGGTTGCCTGACTCCATGGAGGGCCCGACACCGATCTCCGCATTGATCCACGCGGCCACGATGGTGACGGCGGGTGTGTTTATGGTGGCGCGTATGTCGCCTTTGTTCGAGCTCAGTGAAACAGCGCTGACGTTCGTAATCGTCATTGGTGCGACGACCGCATTGTTTACCGGTTTTCTGGGTTTGGTGCAGAACGATATCAAGCGGGTGGTGGCATATTCCACGCTATCGCAGCTCGGGTACATGACGGTTGCATTGGGCGCGTCCGCTTATGCAGCCGGTGTTTATCACTTGATGACGCATGCGTTTTTTAAGGCGCTGCTGTTCCTGGCAGCAGGCTCGGTCATTATCGGTCTGCATCACGAGCAGGACATGCGGAAAATGGGCGGTCTGAAGAAGTACATGCCGATTACTTACTGGACCAGCCTTGCCGGTTCGCTGGCACTGATCGGTTTTCCGGGTACCGCGGGCTTCTTTTCAAAGGATGCATTGATTGAGGCGGTAGGGCACTCAACCATTGCAGGATCCGGTTATGCTTATTTCTGTGTGCTGGCCGGTGTATTCGTTACCGCGCTGTACACGTTTCGGATGTTCTTTCTGGTCTTTCACGGCAAAGAGCGCATGGATGAAGATGCCCGGCATCACGTGCATGAGTCGCCCTGGGTTGTGACGGTGCCCCTGGTGCTGCTGGCCATACCATCGCTGCTTATCGGATGGCCGACCATTGGCCCGGTGTTGTTTGGTGATTACTTTGCCGGGGCAATTTTTGTGGCCGCACCGCATGACGTATTGGCCGAAATGGGTGCTGAGTTTCACGGTGCTTTCGGGTTTCTGCTGCACGGATTGCAGTCGCCCGTTCTGCTATTGGCGTTTGCGGGCGTGGTGGTCGCCTGGTACCTGTACCTGAAGAATCCGTTGTTGCCCAAGGCCATAAAAGAGCGCACCGAGTTCTTGTACCGGCTGCTCGACAATAAGTACTACCTCGATGATTTCAATGAAAAAGTGCTCGCGCGAGCCTCTCGAATGTTAGGGCAGGGGCTGTGGCGCGGTGGCGACGCCGCCGTCATTGACGGGGCCCTGGTCAACGGGTCGGCGAACGCTGTCGGCTGGATCGCCGGAAAGGTACGCCTAATTCAGACGGGTTACCTTTATCACTATGCGTTCGCCATGGTCATCGGGCTGTGCGTACTTATTGCCTGGTTTATTTGGTAGGACAACGTGGGACTCTTAAGCATATTAATCGGGTTACCTGTCGTCGGCGGTCTGTTGGTATTGGCCGTCGGCAGTCGCACGGCTGCGCGCCTGGATCGTTGGCTGGCGTTGGTCATTTCGCTGGTCACGTTTGTGTTGAGTCTGGCGCTCTATACCGGCTTTAACTTTGACACGGCGGACATGCAGTTTGTCGAGCGTCTGGCGTGGATTCCAGCCTTCAATATTGAGTACTACCTCGGCGTAGACGGTATTTCGACGCCGCTGATATTGTTGAGCACATTCCTGACGCCCATGATTATTGTTGCCGGCTGGGAGGTGATCAAGAAGCACCCTGCCCAGTACATGGCAGCATTCCTCATTCTTGAAGGCCTGATGATTGGCGTATTCGCCGCGCTCGATGCCATGCTTTTCTACGTTTTCTGGGAGGCCATGCTGATTCCGATGTTCATCATCATTGGTGTCTGGGGCGGCGAGCGAAGAGTTTATGCCACTGTCAAATTCTTTCTCTATACCTTTCTTGGCTCTGTGCTGATGCTGGTGGCATTGGTCTACCTTTATTTGCAGTCAGGCAGTTTCAGCATTCTTGATTTTCATCTGTTGCCATTGCCGTCTAGCGCGCAGTTATGGATATTTCTGGCCTTTCTGGTGGCGTTTGCGGTCAAGGTGCCAATGTGGCCGGTGCACACGTGGCTCCCGGATGCGCACGTTGAAGCGCCGACCGGCGGCTCGGTGGTGCTGGCCGCAGTTTTGCTAAAAATGGGCGGCTACGGTTTTGTGCGTTTCAGCTTGCCGATCGCGCCCGATGCCAGCGCGGTGCTTGATGGCTTTATGATCGCCTTGTCGCTGATCGCGGTGGTTTACATCGGCTTTGTTGCGCTGGTGCAAACGGACATGAAAAAACTCATAGCGTACTCATCGATTGCGCACATGGGTTTTGTGACGCTGGGCTTTTTTCTGGTGTGGGCAATTTTGCGCAACACGTCGTTGGCCGACGGCATGAGCGGCGTGCAGATGGGCGTGACGGGCGCCATGGTGCAAATGATTTCTCACGGGTTAATTTCCGGCGCCATGTTCTTGTGCGTAGGCGTGTTGTACGACCGCATGCATTCTCGACAGATTGCGGATTACGGTGGGGTGGTCAACACCATGCCAAAGTTCGCGGCGTTGATGGTGTTTTTCGCCATGGCCAATGCCGGTTTGCCGGGTACCTCCGGATTCGTAGGCGAGTTCCTGGTGATTTTGGCAAGTTATCAGGCCAACTTCTGGTATGCGTTTCTGGCAGCAACCACGCTTGTGCTGGGTGCCGCCTACACACTATGGATGGTAAAGCGCGTGGTCTTTGGTGATATCGCTAACGATCATGTTAAGGATTTGCAGGATATGAACCGGCGCGAAGGCCTGTTGCTGTTGATTTTGGCAGCAAGTGTGCTGGCGCTCGGTTTGTACCCGGCGCCGCTCATCGAAATGATGGAGCCGACTCTGGTCAATCTGATCACTCACGTTACTCAGTCAAAGTTGTAGCGCAAACAGGACAGGATTCGCAGGATGAGCTTTATAGCCCCACAATTTGCTCCGGCTCTGCCCGAAATAGCGCTGGCTATCGGGATCTGTGTCGTATTGCTGGCGGATTTGTTCGTGAGCGAACAGCGCAAGAGCATCACGCTCTGGTTGGCCTTAACGACGCTGACGGTGGCAGCCTGGTTTGCGGGTGGAGCGCTTCCCGAGGGCAGCCAGCTGACGTTCAGTGGCAGTTATGTCGCGGATGGATTGGCAAGGGTACTTAAGCTGTTTACGTTGCTGCTCGTTGGCGTCGTGTTTGTCTATTCCTTTGGCTATCTGAAAGACCGCGCACTGCTAAAGGGCGAGTATTACCTGCTCGGCCTGTTTGCCACGCTGGGCATGTTGGTGATGATTTCGGCGCACAGCATGCTGACCATGTATCTGGGGCTTGAGCTGATGTCGCTGGCACTCTATGCCATGGTGGCTTTTGATCGCGAGTCGCCGGTGGCGGCAGAGGCGGCCATGAAATACTTTGTGCTGGGTGCCATTGCCTCCGGCGTATTGTTATTCGGCATGTCGCTGATTTACGGTGCTACGGCTACGTTGCAGCTGGATCAGATCGCCGCAGCGCTCGCCGGAGAAGGTAGCGTTACGCCGGCCGTATTATTGGGTACCGCGTTCATCATGGTCGGCATCGCGTTTAAGTTCGGCGCTGTACCCTTCCACAACTGGGTGCCTGACCTCTACCACGGGGCACCGACCAGCGTAACGTTATTCGTCGGAACCGCGCCCAAGCTGGCGGCATTTGCCATGCTCACACGATTGCTATTGACGGCGCTTGAGCCGGTGGCCGAGGTTTGGGGGCCAATGCTGACGGGCCTCGGTGTATTGTCGTTGATACTCGGTAACGTAATCGCTATTGCCCAAAGCAACATCAAGCGCATGTTGGCTTATTCCACTATCGGTCACGTGGGTTTTATTCTTATTGCGTTCGCGACGGGGACGGCCGCGGGTCAGCAAGCAGCTTTGTTTTACACCATTGTCTACGCGATCATGGCGGCCGCAGCGTTTGGTACGGTGATCCTGCTGAGCAAGCGCGGTTACGAAGCGGAAAATATTGCTGATTTTCGCGGCTTGAATGAACGCAGCCCATGGTTTGCAGTCATGATGTTATTTGTCATGGTGAGCATGATCGGCATCCCACCCTTCGTCGGCTTTTTTGCAAAACTGAACGTGCTGGCAGCTTTAATCAATGCTGAGCAAACATGGATTGCAGTTGTAGCCGTATTATTTTCCGTAGTCGGGGCGTTCTACTATCTGCGGGTTCTGCGCTATATGTATTTTGAGACCAGCGATACCGTGGAGCCGCTGGTTGCGCCGATTAATATTCGTTTGGTGCTAAGTGCAAATGCGCTGGCCATGCTGCTGCTGGGCGTATTTTCGGAGCCTTTGCTCGCCTGGTGTGGGGCGGTGATTGGCGGCCAGGCGTTTTAGCCGAGCACGGCAGATTCACTTTTCGGCGGGCTGCTTGCGTCAACCTACCTGAACCGTTAGTATGCGCGTCCTCAGGTGCGGGGTGGAGCAGTCTGGCAGCTCGTCGGGCTCATAACCCGAAGGTCGTAGGTTCAAATCCTACCCCCGCTACCAACCGAACACGGCTCGAAGTTATTGCTGTTAGTTACAGCCGGACTTCGGGCCGTTTTTTTTGGTGTATTCGGGCTTACTCCAGCTCTGACTCCTCCAGAGCCGTGAGCCGTGAGATATGTCGAGATTCATTGACATATTAAAATATGTCCATTAATGTGGACATATGGATATACAAAACGCCCTTATCGTGTTCGACGCACTCTCGCAGGAAACGCGCCTGCGAGCATTTCGACTCTTGGTGCAAGCCGGTTCAGCCGGCCTTGCGGCGGGTGCACTCAGTGACGAGCTGGGCACGCCGCATAACACCCTGTCATTTCATCTGAGCCACCTTGCAAATGCCGGAATCGTCGCATCGCGCAAGGAAGGTCGCTCGGTCATCTATTCCGCCAATTTCGAGGCCATGCAGGATTTGATCGGTTTCATGGTCAAGGACTGTTGCAGCGTTGAATTTGCCAGCATTCGCGAGGACACGCGCAAGGGATGTTCAATCATCGAGCTCACGGATTATTGCGGGGAGTCCAAAGCCAGGTGAAACGTGTTCTGGTTGTTTGTACGGGCAATTCCTGCCGCTCGGTCATGGCTGAGGCACTTATTAATGCACTTGGGGCGGGCAGGTACATGGCTAGCAGCGCAGGCAGCAAGCCTGCCGGTTTTGTGCATCCCAAGTCCATCGCCACTCTGCAGCGGCATGGTATTGAGGTGCATGAGCCGCGCAGCAAGTCGTGGGACGAATTCGAAGGAGAGCATTTTGATCTGGTGATTACGGTCTGTGATCAGGCAGCCAGTGAAAGTTGTCCGGCGTTATTAGGCAAACACAGGAAGCTTCATTGGAGCACGCCTGATCCCGCAAAGGCACAGGGGTTAGAAAGCGAAATCGATGCCGCTTTTGATGCGGCATTTAACTTGCTCAAAAACAGAATTGAAAAAGAATTGTTATGACCAGTCAGTCGTCTTCCTCGATGGGTGCATTCGAGCGCTATCTCTCGCTGTGGGTCGCGCTCTGCATCATAGTCGGAGTTACTCTTGGCGCGACGTTGCCGAACATCTTTCAGAACATAGCTGCAATTGAATATGCGAGCGTCAATCTTGTAGTCGCTGTCTTCATCTGGGTAATGATTTACCCCATGATGGTCAATGTCGATTTCGCCTCCCTTAAGGATGTCGGCAAAAAGCCCAAAGGCTTGTGCATAACCCTGGTTGTGAACTGGCTGATCAAGCCGTTTACCATGGCGGCGCTGGGCATTCTCTTCTTTGAGTACATTTTTGCGGGTCTAATCGAACCGCAAGCGGCAAAAGAATATATCGCGGGGATGATTCTGTTAGGCGTAGCTCCATGCACGGCTATGGTCTTTGTATGGAGTCAGATGGTTCGTGGCGATGCCAATTACACCCTGGTCCAGGTGTCGGTCAACGACATCATCATGGTCTTTGTCTTTGCGCCTCTTGCGGCACTCCTGCTGGGCGTGACGGATATCGTTGTCCCTTGGGAGACCTTGCTGCTATCGGTGATTCTCTACGTCGTGATACCGCTCGCTGTCGGGTATGCGACCCGAAAATTGCTGGACGGTTCGGGTGATCACGAGCGCATCGCAGGCTTTACCGGAAGGCTGAAGCCTTTCTCCGTCATGGGCCTGTTGGCGACAGTCATCCTGTTGTTCGGCTTTCAGGCGCAGACCCTGTTGGCGCAGCCTATGGTTATTGCGCTGATCTCAGTTCCGCTTCTAATTCAAAGCTACGGGATATTTATAGTTGCCTACGTCTGGGGTTATTTGTGGCGCGTGCCGTTCACAACGGCCGCTCCGGCCGCGCTGATCGGCACTTCCAATTTCTTTGAGTTGGCCGTAGCCGTCGCGATCAGCCTGTTCGGGCTGAGCTCCGGCGCGGCACTGGCGACGGTAGTGGGGGTATTAGTCGAAGTGCCTGTGATGCTGTCGCTGGTGGCGATTGCGAACAAAACGCGGCGGTATTTTACGTAGTTTCCGTATTTGGGTGGGGTGGCTGCTGCGCTATAGTCGACTGTCGAATTGATTACAAGTCGAGGGGAATTCCGATGCCCGGACAGAATCGTCGCCGTGTCTTAAAGCAGCTGGCTGCAACGGGGGCCATCGCTGCTTTGCCCGCAGGGCTGGGGGCATGTGCCCGTAAACGTAACGACGCGCAGGTTATTGTGATCGGTGCGGGTCTGGCCGGCCTGAACGCGGCTGTGCTACTGCAAGATCAGGGCTTTGACGTCCTGGTGCTCGAGGGAAGCGAGCGCATTGGTGGCCGGGTCTACACGCTTGATGATCAGCCGCACAGGCCCGACGCTGGGGGCAGTGAGTTCAGCCTTAAGAGCTACGCTCGAATCCTCGACATGATCACGCGTTTGGGGCTGGAGCCGATTCCCTGGCGCGGGGCAGGTATGCAGTTTGCGTTTCACGTTAACGGTCAGACCGTGGCCGTTGACCAATGGCCGGCTTCACCCGTCAATATTGTGCAGGGGCAGGCGCACAATGTGCCTCCGATGTTTCTCAGTGGCATGTTTTTACCGCGGCCTTCACCGCTGTCCGACTTGAACGCCTGGTTGGATCCCGCAGCTGCTCAATACGATGTGTCTTTTGGTGAGTTTTTGTCGTCGGCCGGAGCAGGGCCGGAAGTTCAGCGGCTGATAGCAAGCAGAGCTGAGGGCGACTCGCTGGACGATATCTCGGCGCTATGGCTGATGCGTTCGGCCAAATTTTCCGAGGTATCGGGCGGCATCGAGCCGCTGCGAAACCTTAAAGGGGGCATGAGTCGGCTGACCGACGGCATGGCGGCCCTACTGAATCGTCCGGTGGCGACCGGTGTAAAAGTGACCGGCATGCAGTCCGGCGAGACGGGCGCCGAGGTTAAGGACGCGACCGGCAAGATCTGGCGCGCTGACCACGTCATCTGCACGGCGCCGCTGCCACTGCTTCGTCAAATGGCTATTGCGCCGGCACTGCCTGCATTGCAGGCGGCCGCGATCCTGCAGATTCCTTACGGACATCACATCGAAGTCTTCTTCGACATTGTCGAACCCTATTGGGAAGACGACGGCCTGCCGCCCTCTATATGGACGGACGGTCCGCTGGGTCTGGTGATGAATTTGCCGGGTGATACGCCCACAGGCTACTTGTGGCTGGCAATATCCGGACAAGCCAGCAAGTCGTTGCGCCAGTTGCCCGAGGCCGAAATTCTCCGGCGGGTAGCGGCGGAGCTGGAGCGTGTGCGGCCAAGCACCCGCGGGTGTCTGCGCCCCATGACCGCGCACAATTGGTCAACCCACCCATGGACACAGGGGCATTTGGCTTACCGTGAGCCCGGGCAAATCACTGAATTTGGTTGGGTGCTGGCCGAGCCGCATGGCAGGCTGCATTTTGCGGGCGAGCATACGTCGAGGCTGGCAGGCGGCATGGAAGGCGCTATGGAGTCCGGCGAGCGCGCCGCACTGGAAATTATCCTGGATTCGGCCTGACCTCGCTCTCTGCTCCCGCCGCTAAATAATTGATGGGACTGCCAATTCAGGTAAGCCTCTGCTAGAATGGCTGCCCGCTGTGGTTGGGCGGGGCCGAATTGATAGCTTTATCTCGATATATCAACGGCTTGGAGAGGGTTTAAAGAATAAGTCTCCGTAAGGGGCTTTTTTTTTGACTGCCTTTCCGTGCGGTTTTGGTGCGATTTTGGTGAATTTGAGATTGGCGGCCCGAAGGACAGAGGGCACGGAAGTGGGCCGTTGAGCCCACTTTTTGGTTGTGTAGAAATATGAGCGCGATGCAGCAACAAGAGATCGTGGCCCTGCTTGAGCCGGAGATTGAGAGTCTCGGTTACGAATTGGCCGATATCGAGGTCAATATCGGTGGCGGTGTATTGCGGCTGTTCATAGACAGTGAAAACGGCATAACGCTGGACGATTGCGCGGCGGTCAGCCGAGCAGTTAGCGCGTTGCTCGATGTGGAAGATCCGATTCCGGGGGAATACAACCTGGAAGTATCTTCACCGGGATTGAATCGTCGGCTGGTGAAAGTTGCTCATTTTGAGCGTTTCGCCGGCAGTAAGGTGAAGGTGAAGTTGAAGCGGCTGGTGCAGGGTCGCAGGAATTACAGAGGTGAGTTGGTGGGATACGACGAGCCGAATGTGTTGGTAAAGGAAGGGGACGATACGTTTGCGATTCCCTTCCCGGAGATTGATTCGGCGCGCGTTGTGCCGGATGCATGACGGTTGATGAATAGCGACGGCCTGATGTCAGGCCGCATGGTGTAGACCAGAATGAAAAGCAAAGAGATTCTGATGGTTGTCGAAGCCGTCTCTAACGAGAAGGGCGTAGACGAGGAAATCATCTTCGAGGCAATCGAGGCTGCGTTGGCGTCGGCGACCCGTCGCCGTCACGGCGAAGATATTGACGTGCGCGTGGCCATTGATCGTCAGACAGGCGAATACGAAACGTTTCGCCGGTGGATGGTGTTTGCTGATGACTCCACCGAGCTGGAGGAGCCAGCTCGCGAATTGCGCATGATTGATGCGGTCGATGTCAATCCCGATGCGCAACCGGGCGAATATGTTGAAGAGCCGATTGAGTCTGTCGATTTTGGTCGCATAGCTGCGCAGACTGCCAAGCAGGTTATTGTCCAGAAAGTTCGTGAGGCAGAACGTGCGCAGGTCGTTGAGCAATTTCAGGAGCGTATCGGCGAGTTGCTTAGCGGCATGGTCAAACGTGTTGATCGCAATGGCATATACGTGGATCTCGGCGGCAATGCAGAGGGCATTATCTCGCGCGAGCAGATGATTCCGCGTGAGCCGGTGCGTCCGAATGACCGTATCAAGGCATTGCTCTATGAGGTGCGCAGCGAGCCGCGGGGTCCGCAGTTATTTCTGACGCGCACGTCACCCGAGTTTTTGGTTGAGTTATTCAAGATCGAAGTCCCCGAAGTGGGGCAGGGCCTGATCGAAATTCTGGGCGCCGCGCGCGACCCCGGGTTGCGGGCGAAGATTGCGGTCAAGAGTAACGACAAGCGTATTGACCCGGTCGGTGCCTGCGTGGGTATGCGGGGTTCGCGCGTGCAGGCCGTTTCCAATGAGCTGGCAGGTGAGCGCGTCGACATTATTCTGTGGAACGAGAACCCGGCACAGTTTGTGATCAATGCGATGTCGCCGGCCGACGTGACTTCCATTGTTCTGGATGAAGAGTCCAACAGCATGGATATCGCGGTCGAGGAAGATAAGTTGTCGCAGGCCATTGGCCGTGGCGGGCAGAACATTCGTCTGGCCAGTCAGTTAACCGGTTTTGAACTCAACGTAATGACCGAAGCCGATGCTGATGAAAAGAGCGAGCAGGAAGCGCGTGAGCTGTTGAGCATGTTTATGGAACAGCTTGATGTTGACGAAGACGTTGCGTTGATTCTCGTGCAGGAAGGTTATTCTTCGATGGAAGAACTGGCCTACGTGCCGGCCAAAGAATTGCTTGCGATTGAAGAGTTCGACGAGGGTATTGTTGAGGAGCTTCGTAACCGCGCGCGCGATGTATTGCTTACGCGTGCCATCGCCAGTGAAGAAAAAATTGATGGTGCGGAGCCCGCCGACGATCTGTTGAATCTCGACGGTATGGAAAAAAGTCTGGCGTTCGAATTGGCGAGTCGCGGTGTAGTTACGCGGGAAGATCTCGCCGAGCAGGCCATTGATGATTTGCTCGAAATCAATGAAATGGATGAAGAGCGTGCCGGTAAGTTGATTATGGCGGCGCGCGCTCATTGGTTCGAGAGCGAGGAACAGACCGGCTCGTAGTCGGCTGACGGAGAAGTTATATGTCCGGTGTTACGGTTGCAGAATTTGCGGAAACGCTGAAGGTCCCGGTAGACCGCCTGCTTGTCCAGCTTGGAGAGGCAGGCGTGCAGGTTAAAGGTGCCAACGACGTTATCAGCGATGACGCAAAGATGGAATTACTGAACCATCTGCGTCGCAGCCACGGGCGTAAGGAAACCAAGGACACACTCAGTCCGCGCAAGATCACGATCAGTCGTCGGGCGAAGACAGAACTGCGAGTTGCTGGCGGTCAGGGGCGTTCCCGCACGGTGAATGTCGAGGTACGAAAAAAGAAATCGTACGTAAAACGCGAGGTCCTGGAAGAGGAAGCTCGTCAGCAGCAAGAGGAACTGGAAGCACAGCGGGCTGCTGAAGAAGCGGCTCTGCGGGCTGAAGAAGAGCGCAAGGCGGCCGAAGCGGCCGCGCAGAAAGCAGCCGAAGAAGAGGCCAAGCGTAAAGAAGCCGAGGCAGCAGCGGCGGCCGCGCAGGCAGCACAGCAGTCGCAGCGGCTTACCGAGGAAGAACAACGTCGCGAAGCCGCAGAAGCGGCTGCGCGACTTGCTGCGCAGCAAGAGAGTGAAGAGCGCCAGCGTGAAGCACGCAGTCAACGCCGTGCCAAAGCTCAGGACACTACCCTGCATGTCGCGACCGATCCGCGTCGCCGGCGCAAGAAGAAAGCTCCGCGCCGGCGTTCGGCAGCGGTAAACGTCGAAAGTCAGCACGGCTTTGAACAACCCACGGCACCGGTCATTCACGACGTGCAGGTACCGGAATCCATTGCAGTGGGCGAATTGGCCCAAAAAATGGCCATCAAGGGTAGCGAAGTCATTAAGGCCATGATGGGTCTGGGCGTTATGGCCACCATCAATCAGGTAATTGATCAGGACACGGCAATCCTCGTTGTTGAGGAGCTTGGGCACAATGCGGTACCGATCAAGGACAGTGCGCTTGACGACGATATTCTGGGCGCGATGGAAACTGGCGGAGTGCCTGTAAGCAGGCCGCCGGTGGTTACCATCATGGGCCACGTTGACCACGGCAAGACATCATTACTCGATTACATTCGTCGCGCCAAGGTCGCCGACGGAGAGGCGGGCGGCATTACGCAGCATATCGGTGCTTACAGCGTAGAGCTGGAAAAAGGCAAGATTACTTTTCTGGATACTCCCGGTCACGCCGCATTTACTGCCATGCGCGCGCGCGGTGCACAGGTTACCGATATCGTTATTCTGGTGGTCGCAGCGGATGACGGTGTGAAGCCGCAAACTGAAGAGGCGGTTAAACATGCCAAGGCCGCAGGCGTGCCGTTGATCGTTGCGGTAAACAAGATGGATCGACCGGATGCCGATCCGGATCGTGTCCGCAATGAGTTGTCCGTCCACGAAGTCATTCCCGAGGACTGGGGTGGCGAAACGATGTTCGTCAATGTTTCCGCCAAGACGGGTGATGGTGTTGACGACTTGCTGGATGCGATTCTGCTGCAGGCTGACGTGCTTGAGTTAAAGGCAGTCGATACGGGCGCTGCCGCCGGCGTCATCATTGAATCCAGTTTGGAAACGGGCCGTGGCACGGTGGCCACTGCGTTGGTGACTCGTGGCCGATTGAAACAGGGCGATCCCATTGTTGCCGGTGAAGTATTCGGCCGCGTGCGCAAGATGATGGATGAAAACGGGCAGCCCGTCACCGAGGCAACCCCGTCGATGCCGGTGGCCGTGTTGGGGCTTTCGGGTACGCCAAATGCGGGTGATGAACTGGTTGTCGTGGGCGACGAGCGCAAAGCGCGCGAAGTAGCGCAGTTCCGTCACGGCCGTACCCGCGATGCCAAGCTTGCTAAACAGCAGGCCGCAAAACTCGAAGATGTGTTTGGCCAGATGCAAAGTGGCGTTTTAAAGGGGCTGCAAATTCTGGTTAAGGCGGACGTTCACGGCAGCGCCGAAGCGTTGCGCGATGCGCTAATAAATCTTTCCAACGACGAAGTTGTGGTTAAAGTGATCGACTCCGGTGTTGGCGGCATTACTGAGTCTGACGTCAATCTGGCTGCAGCTTCGCAGGCGATTATCATTGGCTTTAACGTGCGGGCCGATGGCGCGGCTCGTAATGCCATCAAAGAGTCAGGCGTAGAAGTGCGCTACTACAGCATTATTTATGAGGCTATTGAGGATGTTCAGCAGGCAGTAACCGGCATGCTGTCTCCCGAGATTCGCGAGCAGATCGTCGGTCTGGCAGAAGTTCGCGATGTCTTTAAGTCTCCCAAGCTTGGTGATATTGCCGGCTGCCTGGTGGTAGATGGTTTTGTGAAGCGCAGCAATCCCATTCGCGTGTTGCGTGACGCCACAGTCATTTATGAGGGCGAACTGGAGTCGCTGCGCCGGTTCAAGGATGACGTCAACGAAGTACGTGCCGGTACCGAATGCGGCATTGGTGTGAAGAACTACAATGATGTTCGTGTTGGCGACCAGATAGAGTGTTACGAGCGGATCGAAGTCGCCCGCGCCAGCGCCTGACGGGCTCATGCCCAGCGTTAATCATGCCCAGCGTTAATTATGCCTAGGGATTTCCCCCGCAGTCGTCGAATCGAGGATCAGATTCAACGCATACTGAGCGATGTGATCCGCGATGAGCTGCGCGACCCGCGTTTAACCGGGGTCTTTATTACTGCTGTGCGCGTCGCCAAAGACCTGGGTGTTGCCTGGGTTTATTACAGCGTATTGCGTGCCGACGGTGAGTCGCAGGATCTGAGCAAGGCATTTGCCTCGGCAGCAGGCTTTATGCGCAGCAAGCTCGCCAAACAACTTACGGTACGCCGCGTTCCCGAACTGCGCTTTGAACTTGATGAGACAGCGCGCAAGGCAAGCTCAATGGATCGATTGATCGCTGAAGCACGATCCCGCGATTCCAACGGTGCGGACGTGGCCAACAGTGCTGACGATGGCGGGGATGGCAATGAGAACTCCGCCGATGGCTAGCGCGCGGCAGGGTGCAGCTGGCGCTCCCGCCAAAGCAACGCAACGGCGCCGCGCGCGTGGGCGCATGCTGGATGGCATACTGCTGCTGGACAAACCGATCGGCATGACTTCCAACCGGGCTCTGCAAATTGCCAAACGGTTGTTTGATGCCAACAAGGCCGGTCATACGGGCAGTCTGGATCCTTTGGCGAGCGGTATGTTGCCGGTCTGTTTCGGCCATGCCACCAAAACGTCATCTTGGTTGCTCGACGCGAACAAGACCTACGAAGTGGTGGCCGCCATCGGGGTGCGCACCGACACTGCCGACGCGGATGGCAGTGAGATAGAGTGTTCACCCGTTACGGAAATCAGTGAACCGCAACTTGAAGCCGCCCTGACGAGGTTTCGCGGGGACATAATGCAGGTCCCGCCCATGTATTCGGCGCTAAAAAAAGACGGTCGTCGCTTGTACGAACTGGCCAGGGCAGGGCAAGAAGTGGAACGGGCCGCACGACCGGTTACGATTCATCAGTTGGAGATTCAGGCCTTTGATCCTGCCGCCCCACGACTTCGGGTGCACTGCAGCAAGGGCACCTACGTGCGCACGTTGGTGGAAGATATTGCCGCCGCTATGGGTACCCTGGCGCATGTTAGCGAGCTGCGACGCACGGCAGTCGAGCCCTTTGGCGGGCAGCCGATGGTGACGCTGGCGGCGCTTGAGGCCCTGAATGAGGATGCCGCCGCCAGGGATGCGCTGTTATTGCCAGTAGATGCCGCGCTGCAGGCCTTTCCGGCGGTTTATCTGGATGCTGGCGCGACCTTTTACATCAGCAACGGCCATGCCGTTAATGCTGCTGGAGCGCCCTCCGGTGGGCTGGTGCGCCTGTATGATCCCGATGGCCTGCTGCTGGGTATCGGCGAGGTGAGCGAGCGCGGCCAAATCGCGCCCAAGCGCCTGTTTCCGCGCCCGTCCAAATAACGGAAACCCCGGAAATAAAATCAAAATCAGGGTGTTACAAATGGCCCCTGGCGGGTACAATACCGCGCGCGAAGTAAGGGCTGAATGCAATAAACAGGAGTAAGGTTCGATGTCTCTTTCGGGAGCACAAAAAGCAAGCATTATTGACGAATTCAAACGTGGCGAAGCTGACACCGGTTCACCGGAAGTTCAGGTCGCTTTGCTGTCCGCTCGTATTAACGAATTGACAGATCATTTCAACAAGAACAAAAAGGATCACCATTCACGTCGTGGGCTCCTGAAGATGGTAAATAACCGGCGCAAGTTGCTGGACTATCTCAAGGCTAATGACCAGGAACGTTATCGTACGGTGATTTCACAACTCGGCCTGCGTCGCTGAGGACTTTTTTGCGCGTGAATTAATGGATGCTCGGTCTGCCAGGAGCGGCCGCGTATCTTCGCGCGCGCATTAAGATAGCTGATGAGAAAAGTTAAGAGACTAGAGAAGAGAAATTAAAGTGGCGAAAGTAACGAAGACGTTTAAGTATGGTGAGCACGAAGTAACTCTGGAAACCGGCGAAATTGCTCGTCAATCCGACGGTGCCGTTATTGTTAGCGTTGCGGATACGGTGGTGCTGGTATCTGCGGTAGGTCGCAAGCAAGCGGAACCGGGCAGGGACTTTTTCCCCCTGACTGTGAACTACGAAGAAAAGACGTATGCAGCCGGAAAAATTCCCGGCGGTTTCTTCAAGCGTGAAGGCCGTCCGGCCGAAAAAGAGACGCTGACATCGCGCCTTATTGATCGCCCCGTGCGTCCGCTGTTCCCCAAGGGTTTCAAGAATGAAGTGCAGGTCATTGCTCAGGTTATTTCGCTTAACCCGGAAGTAAATCCCGACATCCCCGCCTTGATTGGCGCCTCGGCCGCGCTGGCAATTTCCGGCATGCCCTTCCAGGGGCCTATTGGCGCGGCGCGCGTGGGTTACATCGACGGCAATTACATCCTGAACCCGACCAAGAGCGAGTTGGAGAAATCCAGCCTTGATCTGGTTGTGGCTGGCACGGCCGATGCCGTGTTGATGGTTGAGTCGGAAGCAGACTGCTTGCCCGAAGACACCATGCTCGGCGCAGTCGTGTTTGGTCATGAGCAAATGCAGGTCGCTATCAGCGCAATCAACGAGCTTAAAGCTGAAGTGGGCAAGCCCGCATGGGACTGGCAAGCACCGGAAGTTAACACAGCTCTTGTGGACGCGGTTAAGGCGCAGTCAACCAGTGAACTCACCGAGGCCTATCAAATCAGCGATAAGCAGGATCGTTACACGCGCATTGGTGAAATTCGTGATGCCGCAGTTGCTGCGCTGGCTTCTGCCGAGGGCAGCGAGTTCTCTGCGGACGAAGTATCGGCCCAGTTTCATAAGCTTGAAGCGGAAATCGTTCGTCAACGCGTGCTTGACGGCGCGCCGCGCATCGACGGTCGTGATACGACGACAGTGCGGCCGGTTAACGTGCGTACCGGCGTATTGCCGAGAACTCACGGGTCAGCGCTGTTTACGCGCGGTGAGACGCAGGCAATTGTGGTCGCAACGCTGGGCACAGATCGCGATGCACAAATAATCGATGCTCTGGACGGCGAAATGCGTGATCGCTTTATGCTGCACTATAATTTCCCGCCATACTGTGTCGGTGAAACCGGCTTTATGGGTTCGCCAAAGCGCCGTGAAATTGGCCACGGCAAACTTGCTCGCCGGGGTATCGAAGCGGTATTGCCGAGTGCTGAACAATTTCCCTATACCATTCGCGTGGTATCGGAGATCACGGAGTCCAATGGATCCAGTTCGATGGCCAGCGTTTGCGGCACCAGTCTGGCATTGATGGATGCGGGCGTGCCGATCAAGGCTCCGGTAGCAGGCGTGGCTATGGGTCTCGTTAAAAACGGCGATCGTTACAAAGTGCTTACCGACATTCTGGGTGACGAGGATCATCTCGGCGACATGGATTTCAAGGTCGCCGGCACCGCCGAAGGTGTGTCAGCTTTGCAGATGGATATCAAGATTCAGGGTATTACCAAGGAAATCATGTCGGATGCGCTCGCACAGGCGCGTCAGGCCCGATTGCACATTCTTGGCGAAATGGCCAAAGACATCAGCGCCCCACGCGAGCATGTATCTGACTGGGCGCCGACGATTGTCACCATCAAGATTGACCCTGACAAAATTCGTGACGTTATCGGCAAGGGCGGCGCAACCATTCGTGCCATTACCGAAGAAACCGGTGCAACGATCGATATCGACAACGACGGTACGGTAAAGATCGCGTCTGTGGATGGCAGTGCCGGACGCGAAGCACAAAAGCGTATCGAACTGATCACTGCTGAAGTGGAAGTCGGTCGTGTTTACGAAGGTCGGGTAGCGCGATTAATGGATTTCGGAGCGTTTGTGACCATCCTGCCGGGTAAAGACGGTTTGGTGCATATCTCGCAGATATCCAGCGAGCGTGTCGAGAAGGTCAGCGACAAGCTGGCCGAGGGCGACATCATCAAAGTGAAGGTGTTGGAGGTTGATCGTCAGGGACGTGTGCGACTGAGCATGCGTGATCTGGACGCAGCATAAAGCCCGACACTGCGCCGCAGCAAACCAGCCAGTCAGGCATAGCACCTGGCTGGCTTTTTTTTGGCCCGCTGCTTTTGCGTTGCTGCGCGCCTATTGATGCAGAGCAGGAGTAGGCAGGGCGTTGCGCAGAGCAGATTGCAGTCGCTCTGGTAATCCCGGATCGTCCCGACCCGCCGAACGGATCAAATCTGTCAGAAAAGCGGTAGTCAGGATGGCTCCATCATCACGTTCCATGCCGCCAATGATTTGCAGCAGTATGCTGTTGGTGATGTCGCGTGAAGTCGATTGCTCGACAACTTTTACCTTAGTCCCGTCAGCAATCAGATTGCGGACATCTGCCAAGTTCACGTAGCGGCTGCGAACCGTGTCGTACAGCCGGCGATTGGCGTACTTACGAATCAAACGGGGTTCGTTCATCTCATACCCCCTGGTTTTAATTATCGAGGCGGACGATTCCGTCCCGAGTCGTAGGCTGTTAAGACAGCTCTTTTTGGTATTAAGTTCGATTCACCGCATCATGATACTCTTTTCTGGCCGACTCCGTAGACCGGCCAAACGGGTGAAATCCCAATTTTCAGCTACCCAGCCCCAGATCCCTTGTAAAGACGCGGTTTTCAGGCTTTGCGGAGGTTCCTGTAATAGGAACGAAAGGGCTCTTAATATATTGAATTTACTTTGATTGTTATTAATTGCAGTCGCGCGGTTGTGCTTGGATAGTTTTTCGCCATCCGGGCCCGTTACGACCGGAAAATGCGCGTACTGAGGGGCACTCAGGCCCAGTTGTTCAAGCAGGTAAATTTGCATAAAGGTCGAGTCCAGTAAGTCGGTTCCACGCACGACCTCGGTAATGCCTTGCGCTGCATCATCAACTGCCACGGCGGTTTGGTAAGCAACCAGGCCGTCACCGCGGCGCAGCAGGAAATCCCCGATTTCATCACTTAGCACACAGCTCATGCGTCCTTGCAGCCCATCCGCAAAAGTTGTTGGCAGTGCTGCCGTTCGAAGCCGAACTGCGATTGCGGGCCGTTGGCTGGTGTCTGCGCCGTTGCGGCAGGTACCGGGGTATATCAGGCCCGCGCGGCCCGGTTTTGCCCTGGCTGCCAATATCTGCCGGTTGCAGGAACAGGGGTAGGCCAGATTGGCCGCAATCAGGCGCCTGATGGCATTGTCGTAAATATCGAGTCGCGCACTCTGAAAAACCGGTGGCGGGAAGTCGAAGCCGTGGGCTTCAAGACTTGCCAGTATGCTGGCCGCGGCACCCTGCATTTCACGGGTGGGGTCGATGTCCTCGATGCGCACCAGCCACTCACCACCGTGCGCCAGGGCCTGAGCATAGCTGGCCACGGCCGCTACCAGCGAGCCGAAATGCAGCGGCCCTGTCGGACTGGGGGCAAAGCGCCCGCGATAGGTGAGGGTGCCCGGCGGGTCAACCGGCGAGGCGCTATTGCTCATGCCGGTTGACGAGCTTCATCGTGCGCGCAGCCTAACGGTAGCGGTCATCGCTGTCGCGATACTGTCGTTCGGCGACTTCGCGCCGCTCCTGTGCTTCCACGCAGAGGGTTGCAACCGGACGCGCTTCGAGGCGCTTAAGACCAATTTCTTCGCCGGTTTCTTCGCAATATCCGTATTCGCCGTCGTCTATTCTGCTAAGCGCTTGTTCAATCTTCTTCAGCAGTTTGCGTTCGCGATCCCGAGTGCGTAATTCGAGGCTAAATTCCGATTCCTGTGTCGCTCGATCATTCGGATCGGGGAAATTGCTGGCCTCATCCTGCATGTGATGCACGGTGCGATCGACTTCTTCCATCAATTCGCGCTTCCACGCATTCAGAATATTGCGGAAATGCTCGAGCTGCGCATCGTTCATATACTCTTCGCCGGCTTTAGCCACGTAGGGCTCGATGCCGTGAATGAGTTGATCCGAGTTAACCTTGCGGCGTTTGGGTCGACGCGGCATGTGATCGGCCGGGTTCATTGGTTGCGCAATGGTGCTGTGGGCAACAAAGCGCTTGGCAGGGCTTTTTACCACGACCTTTTTGACAACCTTGACGTCCGGCTGTTGCGCCGCTGCCTTGGGTTTCTGTTTGCTGACCTTGCCTGCAGGCGCTTTCTTTGTCGGCCGCTTCGTTGCCGACGTTGCTGTGTTCTTGCTAACTTTCTTCTTCCTTGAAGTGATTCTCTTCTTTGTCGAAGCCTTCTTCTTCGACGCCTTTTTCTTGCTTACTTTCTTTTTGGATGCCTTCTTTTTCGACACCTTCTTCTTAGAAGATTTTTTCTTGCTTACTTTCTTTTTCGAAGCCTTCTTCTTAGAAACTTTTTTCTTGCTCACCTTCTTTTTGGCAGCCGTCTTTTTACGGCTCGCCTTTTTACTGGCAACCTTTTTCCTGGACGCAGTTTTCTTATTTGAAACGCGCTTAGCCGATTTTTTCGTTGACTTTTTTGAAGCCTTTTTTCGTGCTGCCATTTTCCCTGCTTTCCCCCGTAGGGCCTCTGCAAAACGCGGAATTATACAGCCTGCGGAGGCCGTGGGAAGCCATATTCGACCCTAGATTCAGGCAAATTCAGGCGGTTGTGGGGCCCGGCACTGGCGGCGGCAGAATGTCCGGTGAGGGCGGAGTCCAGCCGGGGTGGCGGTGCTCTGCGATGACCGTCGTATAGATGCCGCCACGGACATTAAAGCGGGCTGTGAGCCTTATATAGCGTGGTTTCAGGGTTTTGGTCAGGTCGTCCAGCATCTGGTTGGTAACGGCTTCGTGGAATGCCCCTTCGTTCCGGTATGACCAGACGTACTGTTTCAGTGATTTGAGTTCCACGCAGGCCGCTTCGGGTATATAGTCCAGATACAGCGTCGCGAAGTCCGGCTGGCCCGTTTTTGGGCACAGACAGGTGAACTCCGGGATACGTATCCGGATGCTATAATCGCGGCCAGGGTTAGGGTTGTTGAAAGTTTCCAGTTCCCTGCGGGGGGAGCCAGTTGCGGATATAGAATTACGATCCTGCGTATTCATAAATTAAATTAAGACTCAGGTCTGTGTTTGGTTGCGCTCTGGTGGGGCGCTACTTTACACCACGCGGTGCATAAAGGAAGTATGCGACTAAGCAAGATTAAGCTGGCCGGCTTTAAGTCCTTCGTCGATCCGACGACCATTGTTTTGCCGAGTAACCTCGTGGGCGTTGTTGGCCCTAATGGTTGCGGCAAATCCAACGTGATTGACGCAGTGCGGTGGGTGATGGGAGAGACCTCTGCCAAGAACCTGCGCGGTGAGTCCATGGCCGACGTGATATTCAATGGTTCGGCCAATCGCAAGCCCATAGGGGCCGCCACTATCGAATTGGTTTTCGATAATGCGGACGGCGTGATTGGTGGCCAGTTTGCGAACTACGGCGAGGTGGCTGTTCGACGCACCGTGACCCGGGACGGTCAATCCCAGTATTTTCTGAACAATGTGCGCTGCCGTCGCAAAGACATTACCCACATTTTTCTTGGCACGGGTCTGGGTCCTCGCAGTTACGCAATTATTGAACAGGGGATGATATCCCGTCTCATTGAGGCGAAGCCTGAAGAGATGCGTGCGCATCTTGAAGAGGCAGCCGGTATATCCAAGTACAAAGAGCGTCGTCGTGAAACGGAAAACCGTATCCGGCACACGCGCGATAACCTTGATCGCCTGAACGATTTACGTGAAGAAGTCGAAAATCAGCTGGCTCATCTGCAAAAGCAGGCACGAGCAGCGGAGCGTCATACCGTATTGAAAGATGAGCAGCGTCAGGTTCAGGCGGAGCTGCTGGCCATTGACCTCAAGAACATTGATGCACGAGTGCATGAAGAGGGCATGGCATTAGCACGGCAAAAAACCGAGCTGGAGGCTGCCATCGCGGCACAGCGCCGCGTGGAGGCTGAGATTGAAGAAGCGCGTCAGCAGCAGATACTTGCCGGTGATGAACTGAATGCCACAACAGCGCGGCATTATTCCGTCGACCTTGAGATCTCCCATCTGGAGCAGGCGATTGAGCACAATCGCGCAACGCGCGAGCGTCAGCAGATGGATTTGGAAGAAGCAAACCAGCGGCTGGCCGATATCAGCGCCGAAATCAGTCAGGATGAAGCGCAGTTGCGCGAACTGGACAAGCAGTTGGAAGAGCTTGCGCCTGGCGTCGATGAAGTGCAGCGCAAGGCGCAGACTTCCAGCACACGTCTGGACTCCGCGGAAAAAGAACTCGCACGCTGGCAGGAGAACTGGAACGCATTCAGTGAAGAGTTGAACCAGGCTCGTCGCGTCGTAGAAGTCGAAACAGCTCGCATCGGGCACTTGCACGAAAAGCAAGAGCAGCTTTCGCAGCGTCGCGCCAGTCTCGATCAAGAGCGCGGCAGTATTTCCCTGAACGAGCTTGAGGATCGGCTCGCTGCATTAATTCGTGCGGAACGCGAATTAGGCGAACGCGAGCAGCAAGTTACCAAGCGCTTTCAGGAAACCGTGCGTGAACTCGAAGCATTGCGTCGAGCAAGTGAAAGCGCGGCGACAGAATTGCAGGATGTGCGCGGCGAGCTGGACTCTTCGCGAGCACGTCTCGGGGCGCTGGAAACCTTGCAGCGGGCCGCACTTGGCGGTGACGAGGCGAGTGCCACCGAATGGCTGGAAGCTCAGCAGTTGGGGGATCGCAAGCGTCTGGCCCAGAAACTGGAAGTGGCCGACGGGTGGCAGACCGCAGTCGAAACCGTGCTGGGTGATTTCCTGCAGGCCGTGTCGGTGGAGAAAGTTGACAAGCATCTTCGCAGTCTGCCGGATGCAAATGTGCTGCTATTCGAAGACGATGCGCTGAAATATGCGGAGGACGGCAAGGACGGATATCTGTTAGCGCACGTCCGAAATGCAGGCCCCGCAGCGGACATGTTGTCGGCGGTGCGCACGGCTGCGTCCCTGAACGAGGCGATGGCGCTGCGCGGTCGGCTGGCACACGGTGAATCAATTATCACCCCTGAAGGTGTTTGGTTAAGCCGTAACTGGGTGCGGGTTTCCCGCGGTGATGCTGAAGCCGGTGGTGTGCTGACCCGTGAAACCGAAATGCGGGAAATCAAAAGCAGTATGCGCTCGCTTGAATCGCGGCTGGCTAGTTTGACTGCACGTCAAAGCGAAGCTAAAGCCGGTATCGAGCGTCAGGAAGCCGCGCGCGAGCAATTGCACGATGCGCGCACTAAGGCAGCCAAAGAGCACGGTGCGGCCGCTGCTCGCCTCACGGCACTGCGCGCAGAATTTGATAAGTCCCGGCAACGGTCGCTGGCCTTGGGCGAAGACAGCCAGAACATTGAGCAATCCTTGGAAGAAGTCGCCAACGCCATTCGGGAGTCGGAAGCCAAGTTGGCGAGCGCGGCGGAGCAGTCTGGTTTGCTTGATAGTAAAGTGGCTGATCTGCAGGCGCAGCAGTTGCAGTTACTGAAGGAAGTGGAATCTGCGCGGGCCCAGGCCGAGGCCGACCGGGAGGAGTTCCATAGCCTTACCATTAAGGTGCAGTCACAGCGATCCAGCCGCGAGTCGGCGACAACGACATTGGAGCGCGCTTTGTCACAGCGTGGCCAGCTGATGGATCGTGTCGAGAGCTTGAAGGCGCATCTCGCCGGAGGCGAGGCACCGCTGGCCGAACTTCAGGATAAATTACAGGCGCAGCTTGCGTTGAAGGTAACCGTGGACGACGAGTTGCGCGGTAAACACGAAGCGCTGGAACAAGCCAATAATGGCCTGCGTGAGCAGGAGACGCGACGTTCAGAACAGGAAAAGAAGGTCAGCGCTGTGCGCGAAAGTGCCGATACCATGCGTATGGCTGTGCGCGAGCTTGAAATCCGTCGTGAGAACATTGCCGAGCGGTTTGCAGCGACAGGAATGGTGCTTGAAGAAATTCAGCAAGGGTTGCCCGCTGATTACACGCCCGAGGCATGGAATGCGCGTCTGGAAAAGATTCAGACTCGTCTGGATCGCATCGGCACCGTTAACCTGTTAGCCATCGAAGAATTCGAAGAGCAGTCTGAGCGAGCAAAGTACCTTGAGGAGCAGCACGCGGATTTAAGCAAGGCCCTGGATACACTTGAGCGCGCAATTCGTAAGATCGATAAGGAAACACGGCAGCGTTTTCAAGAAGTGTTCGATGCAGTCAACGTGGGTTTAAAGAAGCTGTTCCCGCGTTTGTTTGGCGGCGGCCACGCCTACATGAGTCTGGAAGGCGATGATTTGCTAAACGCCGGTGTGACCGTAATGGCGCAGCCACCCGGCAAACGCAATAGCAGTATTCATTTGCTGTCAGGCGGCGAAAAAGCTTTGACTGCCGTGGCGCTTGTGTTCTCGATATTCGAATTGAATCCTGCTCCGTTCTGTTTACTGGACGAGGTGGATGCGCCTTTAGACGATGCCAACGTCGGTCGTTTTTGCGATATCGTCCGTGAGATGTCGGCTAACGTTCAGTTTCTGTTTATTACGCACAACAAGGTAACGATGGAAATGGCCAGCCAGCTCACCGGTGTGACCATGGGTGAGCCGGGCGTATCGCGTCTGGTATCCGTCGATATTGATGAGGCGGTTAAACTCGCCGGCTAATTCCGAGGATAGGGTCTGCTGTTATGGAGCCGTTCAGATGGATTTTGTTACTGGCCGGCATCGCTCTGATTTTTGCGATCTTTTGTTACAGCCGCGGCTGGTATCCCAAGTTCGGTAACTATTTCACTCGAGCTCCCCGTGGCCGTGGCGTCAATGAATCTGAGGCTTCCGGCGACAGCGATGTGTCCGCAAGCGCCGCTGATCAGCCACCGGCATCGGTGGCAAAACGCACCAAGGTGCCCCGGTTATTGCCTGAGTCCAAGGTCATTACTGTCCGTATCATGCCCCACGAAGGCCAGGCATTTCCGGCGGAAAATTTAATTCTGGCGCTGCGATCAGCCGGTCTGCGTCACGGTCAGTTCGGGATATTCCACGCACATGCAGAGGACGATGACGAGCGAATTCGGTACAGCGTTGCCAGTCTCGTTGAACCGGGCTCTTTCGATCTGACTCACCTCAAGGATTCCGAATACCGGGGAATCAGTATCTTCGCTGTTTTGCCAGCGCCTGAGGACGGTCTGCAACTGTTCGACGACATGGTGGCCAAAGCGCGCGAGATTTCCCGAGCCATCGATGGTTGTTTGGCGGATGAGCAGGGCGGCACTTTCAGCCTGCAGCGCGAGCGCTACATGCGTGAGGATGTGATTGAGTATCTGCGACGACGTGATTTTAGTGACGAGTTCCATCGGCAGAACGTTGCGGAATGAGCGCACCGGATAAAGTGCGTCGCCGGGTAGATGCCCTGCGGGAAGAAATTCGCAACCATGATTACCAGTATTACGTGCTGGATAATCCGGAAGTACCTGATGTCGAGTACGACCGTTTGTTCAGAGAACTGGTTGAGTTAGAGGCAGCTCATCCTGAATTGTTAATCGCCGATTCGCCAACGCAACGGGTCGGTGGCGCACCTCTGGGCGAGTTTTCTCAGGTCGAGCATGCTGTTCCCATGCTGTCGCTGGACAATGCATTTTCGCCGGACGAAGTGGTGGCCTTTGACAGGCGTGTTCGTGATCGCCTGGAGAGCGAGGCTGACATTCTCTATGCAGCGGAACCCAAGCTCGATGGTATGGCCATTAGCTTGCGCTACGAGCACGGAGTATTCGTGCAGGCGGCAACGCGCGGCGACGGGCGCACGGGTGAGGACGTCACGCACAACGTCAAAACCATTAAGGCGGTGCCAATGACGCTCAGAGGCAAGGGCTTTCCGACCGTGCTGGAAGTGAGAGGCGAGGTTTATATGCCCCTGGCCGGCTTTGAAGCCATGAATGCCGAAGCCCGTCGTGCAGGCGAGAAAACCTTCGCCAACCCGCGCAATGCCACTGCCGGTAGTTTGCGGCAGCTGGATCCACGGATCGCCGCAAAACGTCCGCTGACCATGTTTGTTTACGGCGTTGGGGAAGTGCAGAGCGAGGGCATTCCGGGTACTCACAGCGGCACATTGGCGCAACTCGCAGCATGGGGGTTCCGAATTTGCCCCGAAAATGATGTGGTGACAGGCGCTGCCGGGTGCATCGCCTATTACGACCGTATTGGTGCGCGTCGGGATCAAATGCCGTACGAAATTGATGGCGTGGTTTTTAAGGTTGACGCTTACGCGCAGCAGCGTGAGCTGGGATTTGTGTCACGCGCTCCGCGCTGGGCCATTGCGAACAAGTTTCCGGCTCAGGAAGAGCTCACGATTGTGAAGGGAGTGGACTGGCAGGTAGGGCGCACTGGTGCAGTAACTCCGGTAGCCCGCCTTGAGCCGGTTATAGTTGGTGGCGTGACTGTGGCCAATGCGACATTGCACAATATCGACGAGCTCGAACGAAAGGACGTGCGTTTAGGCGACACTGTAGTCGTGCGCCGTGCCGGCGATGTTATTCCAGAAGTCGTGAGCGTCGTGATCAAACGGCGTCAAAAGGGCGCAAAAAAAATCGGCCTGCCGCGGGAATGCCCTGTTTGTGGCTCAGAGGTGGTTCGTGCTGAGGGTGAAGCAGTTGCACGTTGCAGTGCCGGCCTGTATTGCGAGGCGCAGCGCAAAGAGGCGTTAAAGCATTTCGTTTCCCGAAAGGCGATGGATATAGATGGATTGGGCAGCAAGTTGATTGAGCAGCTCGTAGATGCAGGGCGCATCTCTACGCCCGCCGATTTATTCGACGACGCCCGCATAAATGTCGAGACTCTGGCCAGCATGGACCGAATCGGCGAGAAGTCAGCATCAAACCTGATGGCGGCAATCGAAGCCAGCCGAGATGTAACATTGAGCCGCTTTCTTTTCGCACTTGGTATTCGCGAGGTCGGCGAGGCAACAGCAGAGAATCTGGCCGTTCATTTTGGTTCTCTCGAGTCTTTAATCAAGGCTTGCGATGATCCGGAATCACTTGTTCGCGTGCCGGATGTCGGATCGATCGTCGCCGAGCATATAAGAACGTTTTTCGCCGAAGAGCACAATCTGGATGTGATTCGAAAGCTAACCGGTGCGCATGGAGTGCGTATTCAAACGTTTCAGCCAGCACAATATGAGAGTGAGGCATTCGCGAATCAGAGTTTTGTGGTTACCGGTACGCTCTCGGCAATGAGCCGCGACGACGCCAAGGCCGCAATAAAGCAGCGGGGAGGCAAAGTTTCTGGAAGCGTATCGCGCAAAACGAATTTCTTGGTGTACGGGGAGAAAGCGGGATCCAAGCTTGAAAAAGCCCGAGAACTTGGTATTCCGTTACTTAACGAAGCCGATTTCCTAAAAATGCTCGACGGCTAGCGTAAATCGCACCGCTACCGCTGCGTGCCCGCTTCACAATAAGTCATTGATTTATTGTTCTTGGCTGCTATAAATGGTCTTAAATGACCCTATGTGGCAGACTCACCGAATGTCAGAATCATCTCAAGAACGAATTTTAAAAGCCTTACTTTTGGCCCTTCGCCCTATAGTCAAGGTTTTAATGCAATGGGGAATAGGCTATCGAGAATTTTCGGAAGTCGCTAAGACAGCGTTTGTTCAAGTGGCGACAAAAGAATATGGGCTGCGTGGGCGGCCAACAAATATATCACGAGTATCCGTTATCACAGGAATATCACGGAAGGAGATTACCAAAATACGGTCTAGCGAGACTGATTTCTCGGCACAACTCATAAAGGGCACTCCCGCTGGAGAGGTTCTCCATCGCTGGCACACCGATGCTCGATTTTTAGATTTGCAAGGGCATCCTAAACAACTAGATTTCGATAGGTCCCCCATTTCATTCAAGTCATTAGTTAAAGAAGTAGCTGGCGACATTCCTCCTGGCGCGATGAAGTCAGAGCTTATGCGCGTTGAAGCTATAGAAGAGTGTTTGGATGGCAAGCTCAGAATTATTAAGCGACACTATGTCCCAGCAAGAATTGACGATCGATTGCTTCATGGTTTGGATACGGCCATCAGATATTTGGGCGACACTGTTGCCTATAACACTGATCCATCGAGAAAAGACCACTATAGGTTTGAGCGAGTTGTAAGTTCGGTGAAGATTAGGCCGGAACTCTTTGCTGCAATTGAGCAACAAACTGCAGACAGACTAGAGTTGTTTACAGAAGAATACGATGACTACCTATCGCGACAGGAAGACGCTGGAGGCATTCAAGATGCATCTAGCGAGATAGGGGTTGGTGTCTACTTTTTCGCAGCACCCAAATAGCAGGTCTGAAAACTTTCGTAGATGTATAGGTCTATCTAACACCGCTACCGCGTAAACCACGCACGCCGCTACCGCGTAAACCACGCACGCCGCTACCGCGTAAACCGCGAACACCGCTGCCGCGCAGGCCGCGAACACCGCTGCCGCGCAGGCCGCGAACACCGCTGCCGCGTAAACCGCGAACACCGCTGCCGCGTAAACCGCGAACACCGCTGCCGCGTAAACCGCGAACACCGCTGCCGCGTAAACCGCGAACACCGCTGCCGCGCAGGCCGCGAACACCGCTGCCGCGCAGGCCGCGAACACCGCTGCCGCGCAGGCCGCGAACACCGCTACCGCGCAGGCCGCGAACACCGCTACCGCGCAGGCCGCGAACACCGCTGCCGCGTAAACCGCGAACACCGCTACCGCGTAAACCGCGAACACCGCTGCCGCGTAAACCGCGAACACCGCTGCCGCGCAGGCCGCGAACACCGCTGCCGCGCAGGCCGCGAACACCGCTGCCGCGCAGGCCGCGAACACCGCTGCCGCGCAGGCCGCGAACACCGCTACCGCGTAAACCGCGAACACCGCTGCCGCGCAGGCCGCGAACACCGCTACCGCGTAAACCGCGAACACCGCTGCCGCGCAGGCCGCGAACACCGCTGCCGCGAAGGCCGCGAACACCGCTGCCGCGAAGGCCGTTGACCGCAGATAGGTTGCTCGCTCCGCTTTCCGCGCTCTCGCCAGCGCTACCGTTCAACGCCCAAAGCACGCCGTCATGCACAGTTCCAAAAAACTCTGCGGTATCACCTGCGTCCAATGACGCAAGGCTTGGATCATGCAATGCGCCCGCAAACATAATGTTGGTAGCGCCTGATTTTGCTTCGGCTATCGAGTGATCGATGTTTTCAATAATCAGTCTCAGATACTCCGGCGAGTCTCCAGCAACGTAATTTTCATCAAGCACAACGATTGATTTGGCAATAGATCTGCCGGGTTCCAGAAGCTCACCATAAACTGCGACATAGTCGCCCAGCGCAATATTTACAGGCTGCCCGTCTGTATTAATTATCGACGTTTCATCTGTAGAAACAAATTCTTGATTGCTGATTGTTAGGAAACCACCAGCATCCTCGGGCAGTTGCGCCGATCCAATTGCTAAAAGTGCCTCATTGACATTGTCAGAGGCATTTGCCGATGTCCAAGCCGCTACTATTACCAAGGCAGGTAATAGCAGTTTAGATATTTTCCTTAGAATGTATTTCATATTTTCTAAATCGCGGCTAAATCGTTGATTTACGTGTCGTCTGGGTTTCCGTAGTGCAGATAGTGGAATATTCCCAGCCCAGTGCTTATCCGTTCGTCTATCGGTGTATTCGGTTTATCTAATTGGCTAAGCCAGTTATCTATTTCTTCAAGCAGAAGCTTTGCCTTTTCTCGTGCGAAGTCTTCAAAAAGTGGCAAATCCTCAGGTCTAATTCCTTCTTCCGTGTAAACGTGTCTCTCAAAAAGCTTGTTGCTCGGATTTGGTTCTAGAAGGTTGTGTTCAATAGTTGTTACCAAGTCCTGTAGCGTCCTTGAGAGATGCTCTAGTCCGGCTGGCGCACTTCCTTGTGGGATGTAATAGCGAGAAATTACTTTGAACCAGCCTTTTTCCGTTTCTACCGCAACCCCTGCCCTTACCATTTCATCGAGCAATACTTTTGGAGCTACCTTTTCGCCTGCATGACGCCTAACCAGTTCCGTGAAGTCATCATCTCTGCCGTCACCGAGTTGCAACTCTCTGGGGACGCCATATGGCCCGGTATAGTCCGAGTCGGTATGCCATCCAGCCAAAATTGCGACTATCCTGTTGAGATTCGACCCTTGATCCTCGTCTGAGGCTTCTTTCAGATCGATAACGCCCTGAACTTCCCTCCGCATCAGGCCGGTCAAAGCAGAGATCCTGGCCTGAGTTATTTTTTTGTTCGGTACCGAAAAATCTTTCTCGGCAACTTCCACGTAGGCGTGCTTAGCAACATCCGCAAACTCGCTGAAGGACACCCCGTTCCGGATGAGAATCCTTATCAATGGCCTCAAAAGCCGGCCATATGCCGCGAGCAACCCTCGCTTCGGTGACTCATCCATGGTTGAACATAATTCTTCTTCTTGGCCCGAAATTATTACCCGAGTTATGTCTAGTCAAATGGTTTACATAAGGGGAATCCGTAGCTTAGCTATGGTTTGTAAGGAAAGCTATAAAAACGATTAAAAAACAGATATTTATAATCGCCTACCGGTGAATAATTAGCCGCTGTATCCACAGGTATTTTTCATAATAAGCAATTGCTTGCAGGTATTTCGTCAAATTCTGCGCAAAAAGGCGGGTTGCGTTTTGTTAAATAATCCGACGCAAAATGTCCCAGGGAGGGCCGAGATGTTGCTATGCGTCAGGATTCGTCGGCGGGGGTGTGGGCAACGATGCTGAGTGCATGGATGTCGGTCTGCATCATTTCGCCGATTGCGTCGTAAATCAGCTTGTGTCGCTTTATCAGGCTGAGGTTAGCGAATTGGCTCGCTACGACTGTAACGCGGAAGTGGCCTTTGCCTTCGCGGGCTCCGGCATGGCCGGCGTGGAGATGGCTTTCGTCTTCGATCTCAAGTCGCTCGGGGTTCAGAGCAATGGTCAGGCATTCGCGAATTCGTTCGATCCGTGAGGTGTTGTTCATGGCAAAACCAGTTTGAACGGTTTAACGGCAACGCTGGCGTATACGCCTGCCGTGCAATAAGGGTCAGTTTTGGCCCACTGCTGAGCATCCTCAAGGCTCGGAAATTCTGCGATTACCACGCTGCCGGTAAAACCAGCCGGTCCGGGGTCGCTGGCGTCAATAGCCGGGCACGGCCCTGCAACGAGCAATCTGCCCTGTTGTTTGAGTTGCTCAAGCCGCTCGAGGTGAGCGGGCCTGCTTTGCGCCCTTAGCGGACCGCTGTCGACCACGTCCTCGCTATAGACCACGTAATACATACTAATCTTCCTCGTTCTTTTGTTGTTCGGGGTTCGCCAGATAACGCGATAACCAGAGGCTCTGTAACACCAGGAAGACAAAAGTCAGTCCAAACAGGCCGAACAATTTGAAATTGACCCACGTGGCTTCTTCATAGCTGTAGGCAACATAGATGTTGATCGCCCCGGCAAATACGAAGAAAGCCACCCATGCCAGATTCAGTCTTCTCCAGGCCGCCTCCGGAAGGTTCATCTCGTCCTCGGATATTGAGGTGAGCATGCGTTGTACCAGCGGTTTGTCGCCAATCCAGTTGCTGCCCAGAAAGACGACGGCAAAGAGCCAGTAGAGGCCTGTGGGTTTCCACTTGAAAAAGACCGGGTTGTCCAGCGCCAGGCTTATCCCGCCGAGCACCACCACCAGTACAGCCGAGGCCAGCAGCATCTTGCTGATTTCACGTTTAATGACCCACGTGGCCATCAATTGCAGCGCCACAGCGCCCATAATGACCATGATGGCCAGCGACATGTCGCCGCTGAACCAATAGGTCACAACAAAGGCTATAACAGGCAGAAAATCAATCAGCGCTTGCATCGGTCGGTGGAAACTCAGTAGTGTGCGGTCGCGAATAATACCCAATAACCAGGGCGAGCATGGCACAACTGCTGGAAATTCATCCCGTGAACCCCGAGCCGCGCCGGATTCGGCAGGCTGCGGATGTGCTGCGCACGGGTGGGCTGATTGTTTATCCCACGGATTCTTGTTATGCGCTGGCTTTCCGCATCGGCGACACCGCTCCGATACGCGAGATTCGTCGTATACGGCAAACTGACAAGGCGCATAACTTCACGCTGGTGTGTCGCGACCTTTCTGAGATTGCGGCCTACGCAAAGGTGGACAATTGGCAATACCGTATGTTGAAAGCGCATACGCCTGGCCCGTATACCTTTATTCTTCAAGCGACACGCAGCGTGCCGCGGCGTTTGCAGCATGAAAAACGCAAGACCATTGGCATACGTATACCGGATCATCCCGTGCCGCAGGCGCTACTGGCGGAAATGGGCGAGCCGTTCATGAGCTCCAGCCTGATACTGCCGGGCGACGAATTGCCGATGACGGATCCCGCAGAAATGGCGGTGCGGCTCAAAGCTGACGTCGAACTGGTGATCGACTCGGGCAGTTGCGGTATACAGCCAACCACTGTGGTCGACATGACGGGCGAGTATCCGCTGATCTTGCGCGAGGGCAAAGGTAGTACCGACGATTTCGCCTAAGTTACCGGCGGCTCTATATACTGCACGTATGACTGATCTTGACTTGAATCAAATGATACAGGCGGTTGCCGTGGGCGCGATTCCGGTGCTGCTGGCTATCACGTTGCACGAGGTGGCCCATGGCTGGGCCGCCAAACTTAAGGGTGACCGAACCGCTGAAATGTTGGGTCGTTTGTCCCTGAATCCCCTCAAGCATATAGACCCGGTGGGCACGGTAATTGTGCCGCTGCTGCTGTGGTTCACAGCCGGGGTTTTGTTCGGCTGGGCGCGACCCGTGCCGGTCGGCTACAACAACCTGCGTAACCCCAAGCGCGACATGATGTTTGTTGCCATTGCCGGGCCGGGCGCAAATTTCCTGATGGCGATCGTCTGGGCGGTCATATTCAAATTGGTGTACATCCTGGGGCTTGAACAGGGTGTCACCGGTCAGTTTTTGATAGGCATGGCGCGTATAGGAATACTTATCAACGTCTTATTGGCTGCTTTTAATCTGCTTCCTATCCCGCCGCTTGACGGTGGACGCGTGTTGCGCGGGCTGGTCAATGAATCCATTGGAAAATATCTCGATCGTGTGGAGCCTTTCGGTCTTATAATTATTGTGTTGTTGTTCGTCACGGGCTTGCTGTGGATGGTGGTTGGGCCGCTTCTCGCGCTGGTGCAAAGTCTGGTGATTTTTTTAGTGGGTTTATAGGGGTCTAAATGTCGGAGGGTGACACGGCTAATAAGCCGGAACTCAGGGTTGTCGAGTCGACGCCCGAAAAACAGACTGCGCCGTTACTAAGAGAGGGCAGCCCCGCACAGGGCGAGATGCCTTTCGCGGTGGTCGAAGGCGAAGCGATGACGGAGTTGCCTCGCGACCTTTATATCCCGCCTTATGCGCTCGAAGTTTTTCTCGAGGCCTTCGAAGGTCCGCTGGATTTGCTGCTGTACCTGATTCGTCGGCAGAACCTTAATATTCTCGACATCCCGATTGCCGACATTACGCTGCAATACGTCGAATACATCGATGTCATGAAAGAGTTGCAACTGGATCTCGCCGGTGAGTATCTGCTGATGGCAGCCATGCTGGCCGAAATTAAGTCGCGCATGCTGTTGCCACGCGTCGAAGAAGACGAAGAGGACGAAGACGACCCGCGGGCCGAATTAGTGCGCCGCTTGCTCGAATACGAGCGCTTCAAGAAGGCTGCAGACAACATCATTGAGTTGCCGCTGCTGGAGCGCGATGTGCATCAGGCCTCTGCCGAGCCGATGGCGCGGCGTCCGGTGCAAAAGCTCCCCGACTTGCAGTTGAAAGAGCTGCTCGTCGCCTTTAAGGACGTATTAAAGCGTGCGGAAGTGCTTGCCCACCATCATATACGCGGCGAGGCCCTGTCAGTCCGGCAGCGCATGTCGGAAGTGCTCGAGCGGCTCGATGCGGTCGAATTTATCGAGTTCAGGGATCTGTTCGATCCGACTGAAGGGCGGATGGGCGTCACGGTGACATTCTTGTCTTTGTTGGAGTTATTAAAAGGCACGCTGATTGAGTTGACTCAGGGTGAGCCATATTCGCCGATACATGTGCGGGCAGCCACAAGTTCACCGTCCGTGTCGGTTGAGCTGATATCGGATTTTGATGCGTCGGAAGAAGTTGCGGGAGCGCGCGGCGTTGACAAAACGCAGGGATAGCGAGGAACAGCCGAATGGATGAAAAGCTACTAAAAAATATTATTGAGTCAGCAATGCTTGCCGCCGGTGGGCCTTTGTCTATTGATCAGCTTAAAGCATTGTTCGGCGACGACAACGGGCCGGACAAAAAAGAAATCCGCGAAGTGATTAATGCATTGCAGGCCGAATACGCGGAACGTGGCATTGAGATTCGTGAAGTGGCCAGTGGCTTTCGTATCCAGGTGCGCGAGAGTATGGGGCAATGGCTCGGCAAGCTCTGGGAAGATCGCCCGCCCCGATACACCCGCGCCCTGATGGAAACGCTGGCGATTGTTGCTTATCGGCAGCCGGTTACGCGCGGCGATATCGAAGAGATTCGGGGCGTCGCGGTTAGTACGAATATTATTCGTACCTTGCTTGAGCGCGACTGGATAAAGGTGGTGGGCCATCGTGACGTGCCCGGCAAGCCAGCTATGTTCAGTACCACGCGCTTCTTTCTGGATTACTTTGGCCTGAAAAAGCTGGATGACTTACCACCATTGGCAGAACTCGCGGCACTTGAGCCAATCGAGGTGCAGCTGGATCTGGGAACTGCCGATCAGGAGTTAACCGAAGAAGAGCAGCAAGTTGTTGCCGGGCAGGACGAAGCAGCGGCGACCGACGATACCGACACGCTCGATGAATCCGTGGGGTCAGAGTCAGAACCCTGGATAGACGACGATTTTGATGACGATGTCGACGTGAGTGATGAAGAACTCGCAGCGGCACTGGAAGTCGCGGACTCGGTCGCGAAAGTCGTTTCCGACAGCGAGTCTGAAGAAAGCGGCAAGGGCAATGTATCGTCGCTCGATGATGCGCGGGCAGCATCGGTGCGCGAGCCGGAAACCGACTTCAATGTTGAGCGCGCCGAAGTCGTTCCTTTAAAGAAATCCTGACGCATATCAGCCGACATTCCGTCGGTGGGCAATCACATGGCAGAGCGGCTGCAAAAATATCTCGCCGGACTGGGTCTGGGTTCGCGTCGGCAGATCGAGGGCTGGATTCGCGAGGGGCGGGTTTCGGTTGATGATGTGCCCGCGGAGCTCGGTCAGCAAGTCGAAGGCAGCGAGCGTATTGTGGTGGACGGCAAGCCCGTGCGTGTCCCGACGCATGAGCGTAAGCACCGCACCCTCATGTATCACAAGCCAGCCGAAGAGATTTGCTCACGATCCGACCCGCAAGGACGACGCACGATTTTTCAATCATTGCCGAAATTGCTGCGGGCGCGCTGGATTAGTGTCGGACGGCTGGATTTTCAGACAACGGGATTGCTGATCGTAACCACCGACGGCGCGTTGGCGAATCGCCTGATGCATCCGTCCAGTCAGTTGGAACGCGAGTATTCGGTTCGTGTGCAGGGCAAGCTGGATGATGAGCGAATAGAGCAGTTGCTAAGCGGTGTGCAGCTGGATGACGGTATAGCCAAATTTGATGCGTTGACGGTGAACGAGGGAAAGGGCGCCAACCTGTCTTGCCTGGTGACTGTTAGCGAGGGGCGCAACCGTATTGTGCGTCGCCTGTTCGAGCAGGTCGGTTGCCGGGTAAGCCGGCTGATGCGGATTCGCTACGGGTCGTTGTCGTTGCCACGCGACCTGCGGCCGGGCAAGTTTCGCGATCTCACCGCCAGGGAGATGAGCGAACTGGATGCTCAATAGTTACTGACAGTCCAGGCTTTGCCCACTAACGCCGTTGCTGTCCGGCCCCATCAGATACAGATACGTCGGCATGATATCGGCTGCTGACTTAAGCGTTGACGGGTCTTCGGCGGGGTAAGCAGCCCGTCGCATTGCGGTGCGGGTTTTTCCGGGATTAATGCAGTTCACCCGCATGCCATCCAGTTCATCGGCCAGCGTTTGCATCAGCCCTTCCGTGCCGAATTTCGAGACTGCATAGGCGCCCCACAACGCCCGGCTTTTGCGGCCAACGCCGCTGGAAGTGAAAACAATGCTCGGGTCTTCAGCCTTTCTGAGCAATGGCAGCAGCGTCTGGGTCAGAATGTAAGGTGCCGTGAGGTTGACGTGCATGACTTCCAGCCACTTCTGCACTTCGTAATGTTCAAGCGGCGCCAGATAGCCCAGGATGCCCGCATTGTTCAGCAGACCGTCCAGATGCCCGAATTCCTGTTCGATGGCATCGGCAATGGTCTGGTAGTCATCGCCCTGTGCTTTGGCAAAATCAATGACGGCAATGCTGGGTTCCGGCCCGCCGTCGTTCACAATCGCGTCATAAACGGCTTCGAGCTTTTTCTGCGTGCGCCCGACCAGAATGACCGTCGCGCCATGTCTGGCAAAAGTGCGTGCAGCCTCGGCTCCGATGCCATCGCCGGCGCCGGTAACCAAGATGATGCGATCTTTGAGCAAATCTGCGGCGGGTTTGTAGTTATTGGGGTCGAATGTCATCGTGCTCTTCGTTGCCGCGGGGCAGTTCCTTCGAATCTTTGTCGGGCCGCAAATCATCTGCAATAAGCTTTAACTCGCGCGCAGTGATATCAATGGATTTGGGCGAGGGGAGTTCTTTGCCAGAATCTGCGCCAAGTGTTTCGATAGTGCGCACGTTTGGCATGACCCGGCTTTCCAATGAGCCGATGGCGTCGTTATAGGCTTTAACGCTTTGTTCCAGTTTCCGGCCGACGTTGTCCAGGTGGCCGCTAAAGGTGCCCAGCCGTTTATGCATCTCGACGGCCAGATCGCGAATCTGTTCGGCGTTCCGTTCCAGTTTGAACTGCATCCAGCCGTACGCAACGACCTTAAGCAGCGCGACCAGGCTGGTAGGGGTCACCAGCAGGACCTTATTGCGCAACGCCTCGTCAAGCAGTGCCGGTCGCGCATCAAGCGCAGCCGACAAAAACTGGTCGCCGGGGACGAACAAAATAACGAACTCAGGGCTTTGCTTGAACTGATCAAAATAGGCTTTGCTGGCCAGTGTTTTGACGTGCTCCGCCATGCTGCGTGCATGAGCGTTAAGCAGCGCCTTGCGCTTCTCATCGTCGGATTCCGCGACGGCTTGCAGATAAGCGTCCAGCGGGGTTTTGACATCCACCACCAGCTGCCCTTGCTCTGGCAGATTGATCACCATGTCCGGGCGTATATTCGGGTCGCCATCGGCAGTCTTTACATGTACCTGCACATCGAAGTCGCATCGGTCTTGCATGCCGGCAAGCTCAGCCAGCCGCCGCAGAGTCATCTCGCCCCATTGGCCACGGACATTCGGGCTGCGCAGGGCGTTGACGAGCTTGCCGGTTTCGAGCCGCAGGTTTTCCTGCCCGGAATGCACCGCGCTCAGTTGTGCTGTCAGGTTGCCGTAGGCCTCCTGACGGGTTTTCTCGATCTCGCCAATCTGCTGCTGGGTTTTTTCCAGCGCTTCGCGAATCGGCTTGACCAGTGATTCAACCGCTTTTTCGCGTTCGCTGAGTTCCGCTTTGGCTTTTTCCTGTTCGGTTGCAAATTTCTGGCCGGCCAGCCGCAGGAAGTTTTCGCTGTTATGTTCCAGCGTTTCGCGCGCGAGGTCGCCGAATACGCCCGTCAGGGTTTTCTGCGCTGCCTGAAGCGCCGCATCGCGTTCTGCCGTTCGTTCTGCTTCGTTACTGAGTTGGGCCTCGCGCACTGCTATCTGGCCTTCAAGGCGCGCTTGCGCTGCGCGGCCGATCAAATACTGCACGAACCACCCCACCAATAAGCCCGCCAGCGCGGCAATGGCGTACAGCACATATTGCTGCGTTTGCGGATCAAGTTGTGAGTAAAAGTTCATGTGCGCGCAGCGAGTGCCAGAAAGTCCCGTGGATGCTCAATTGTATAGTCTGCATTCCAGTCATGGGGATTTTGTCCGGGCGGGGTGTAGCCCCACGTCACGGCGACAGTTTGGGTGCCGGCCGCTTTGCCAGCCAGAATGTCTTTTTCAGCATCACCGACGTAAACCGCGTTTGCCGGGCTGACGCCCAGATCATTCAGCGCATGAAGAATGGGGTCAGGGTAAGGTTTGCTGCGGCCTGCCGTATCACCGCCGACCAGCGTCCCACAACATGACGCAAGACCCAGGTGCTCGACTATAGGCAACGCCAGATAGCGCAGTTTATTGGTCACTATGCCCCAGCGCACACCCGTGCTGTTCAGTTCGTCCAGCAATTCAGTAACGCCGTGATACGGAACGGTGTGCACACACAGACTCGCCTGGTAAATTTCAACCAGCCGCCAGCGCAGCCGCTCGACGGTGTCTTCATCAGCGTCCGGGAAAGCCAGCCTGACCAACCCGACGGCACCGGTAGAGACGTACCTCGCTGCCAGATCGGCATCGGGCTGCTCGGCCTTTTCCTCGGCACAGACGGTATGCAGCGCATGCACCAGGTCGGGAGCAGTGTTGAGCAGCGTGCCGTCCAGATCGAAGAGCACGGCATCAATGCGATCAACTAAAAGCGGTGGGGCAGCGCTCATTCGGGACGCGTGAAGTGCATCAGGTAATTCACCGCGACATCGTCACCAATGCTGAACCGCTCGCCAAGCGGATGGTAGGTGATACCGCAAATAGCGTTGAACCTTAGCTTCGCTGCTCCGGCCCAGTTGCGTAACTCCGAAGGTCGGACAAATTTTGCGTATTCGTGTGTGCCACGCGGCAGCATGCCCATCACGTACTCCGCGCCGACGATGGCAAGTAAAAACGCTTGTGGGGTTCTATTCAGCGTGGAGAAAAACACCTGGCCGCCGGGTCGCAGCAGTGCCGCACAGGCTGAAACCAGTGATACAGGGTCGGGTACATGTTCGATAACTTCCATGCAGGTAACCACATCAAATGCACCGGGCTCGGCTTCCGCCAGCGCTTCGGCAGTGCTTTGCAGATAGCGAATACTCTGCAGCCCGGATTTTTGCTGGTGCAAACGCGCAACCGCCAACGGGCCGGGTGCCATATCGATACCGGTAACCTGCGCACCCAGTTGCGCCAGGCTTTCGCTCAGCAGCCCACCACCGCAGCCAACGTCCAGCACGCGCGCATTCGACAGCGTCGCACGTTCGGCTACATAACCGGTACGCAAGGGATTGAGCAGATGCAGCGGTTTAAATTCGCCTTGCGGATCCCACCAACGGCTTGCCAGTTCGTCGAACTTGCGCACCTCGTCGTGATCGACATTGTGATCGACATCGCGATCGTGTGTGTCGCTGTCTGAATTTTCGGTTGTGGTGTTCATTCAGTTTCGCCGCATGCGTTGCAGCCAGTCGTTGGCCTTGTCGCAGACTTCCTGTGCGTTAGACGTCAGGAACTCATCGTCACCGTAAAGTTGCTTGCCTGCAACCCACACGTCGGTGACATCGTCGCGAGTGGCGCTGTAAACGATTTGCGACAGGGCGTTATGCACAGGCTGGCAGGCCGGGGCGGCCAGGCTCACGCACACCATGTCCGCGGATTTACCGGGAGTCAGTGAGCCGATTTCGCCATCCAGCCGCAACGCGCGCGCACCGTTCAGTGTGGCCATTTGCAGCGCCGTGGCAGCCGGCACACCGCTGGCATCGCCGCTGCTGAGCTTGGCGAGCAAGGCTGCACTGCGCATCTCGCCAAACATATCGAGATCGTTGTTGCTGGCAGCGCCGTCGGTGCCCAGTGCCACATTGACGCCCGCTGCGAGCAAGTCGACCACCGGGCAGGTGCCGCTTGCGAGTTTCATGTTGGATTCCGGGCAATGGATCACGTGAACGCCGCGCGCGGCCAGCAAGGCGATTTCGTCAGGCTTCAGCTGCGTCATGTGCACTGCGTTGAGTTGCGAGGTCAGGGCGCCTAGTTTTTCAAGGCGCTGCAGCGGACGTTCCCCATGCAGCTTTGTTGCGTCAGCGATTTCCTGTGCAGTTTCGTGCACGTGCATCTGTATGCAGGTATCCGTCTGGTCGGCCAGCGTCAGAATGCGCTTAATCGTGTCATCGCTGACCGTGTAGGGCGCATGGGGGCCAAACGCGGTTTTTATCAGGGCGTGGTCTTTGAAACGGTCATGCACTTTTAGCCCTTTGTCGAGATATTCGTCGACATCGTTGGCCCAGGCCGTTGGTACTTCGATGACTATCATGCTGACTACCGCGCGCAGTCCGCGCTCAGCAGCGACTGCGCCGACTTCGTCCGGAAACATGTACATGTCCTGAAAGCAGGTAGTGCCCCCGCGTATCATCTCCAGGATCGCCAGATCGGCACCGTCGCGCACAAACTCGCGATTTACCCAGTTTTGCTCGGCCGGCCAGATGCGTTCGCCGAGCCATTGTTCCAGTGGCAGGTCATCGGCATAGCCCCGCAGCAGGTTCATGGCCGCGTGCGTATGGGCATTGACGAGCCCCGGAATCAGCGCATGGTGGGGGCGATCCAGCCACGGCGCATCCGGATGTTCGGCTTTCGCCTGTTCTGCCGGGCAAATGGAAAGAATCCTGCCAGCGCTGACCGCCAGTGCGTGACCCTCCAGAACCACCCCGGCCGGTTCGACCGGAATCAACCATCGGGGGGCGATGACAACATCGACGTTCGGCATGCATAAATCCATGTAATTAACCTGAGCAGGATAATGCCTGATGCGGGGCGGTATGTTAAAATCCCCGGCGTTTCGACACATTAAAAAAGGGGCCCTCGCGGGCTGTCGCCCGGGCTGTTCCGGGCCAGCGAAAAGTGGGCATCACCGGGCGCCGTGAGCGGCCTTTATCCCTAACCTGAAAGAGTAGTCACAGACCACCGATGACTGTAGTGGCGCAGGAAGTATTGCCCGTCAATCTCGAAGACGAGATGCGGCAGTCTTATCTCGATTACGCGATGAGCGTAATCGTTGGCCGGGCGCTGCCCGATGTTCGCGACGGCCTGAAACCCGTGCACCGGCGTGTTTTGTACGCCATGCGCGAGCTCGGCAACGACTACTCAAAACCCTACAAGAAGTCTGCCCGTGTCGTCGGTGACGTGATCGGTAAGTACCATCCGCACGGCGATTCGGCTGTCTACGACACCATCGTTCGCATGGCGCAGCCGTTTTCGTTGCGTTATTTGCTGATTGATGGCCAGGGCAACTTTGGTTCAGTTGACGGCGACGCACCGGCCGCCATGCGTTACACAGAAGTACGCATGACCCGGTTGGCCAACGAATTGCTCGCCGATATTGATAAAGAAACCGTCAATTTTGCGGAGAATTACGACGGTTCCGAGTCTGAGCCCACCGTGTTGCCGACGCGGGCGCCGAACCTGCTGATAAACGGGTCGTCCGGAATTGCCGTGGGTATGGCGACCAACATACCGCCGCACAATTTGGGCGAAATCGTGGATGCCACGCTGGCGCTCATCGAAAACCCCGATATCACGCCGGCCGAATTGATGGAGATCGTCCCCGGGCCTGACTTCCCGACGGCCGGCATTATTAACGGTACGGCTGGTATTTATTCCGCCTACACCACCGGTCGGGGGCGCATTTATGTGCGTGCGCGTCACGAAATCGAAGAAATCAATGCCAAGGGCAAAGAAGCGATCATCCTGACCGAGTTGCCATACCAGGTAAACAAGGCCCGGCTGATCGAAAAAATCGCCGAGCTGGTGCGCGACAAGAAGATTGATGGCATCACGGAGCTGCGTGATGAGTCAGATAAAGACGGCATGCGCGTGGTCATCGAGTTGCGTACGGGCGTCATGGCCGAAGTTGTGCTGAATAACCTGTATAAGCAAACGCCTTTGCAGTCGGTATTTGGCATCAACATGGTGGCGTTGCGCGATGGCCAGCCGCGTCTGCTCACCCTGCGTGAGATTCTGCAGGCATTTGTCAGCCATCGTCGTGAAGTCGTTACGCGCCGCACCGTTTACGAATTGCGCAAAGCCCGCGAGCGCGGTCACGTGCTGGAAGGCCAGGCGGTGGCGCTTGCCAACATTGATCCGGTAATCGACCTCATCAAGAAGGCAGCCACACCGGCTGACGCCAAGGAGGCCCTTGTTGCGGCAATCTGGGCACCCGGCGATGTGACCGTGATGCTTGAACGGGCTGGCGAAATCAGCACGCGACCCGACTCGCTGGTGGGCGACTATGGCCTCAGCGAGCAGGGCTACCGGTTGTCGCCGGATCAGGCGCAGGCCATTCTGGAACTGCGTTTGAACCGCTTGACGGGGCTTGAGCGCGATAAAATAGTTAATGAATACAAAGAAATACTTGATAAAATTAAGAATCTTACTGAGATACTGAGAAACCCGGACGAACTGGTTCGGGTGATTCGTGACGAGCTCGCCGAGATCCGTGAAAACTATGCGGATGAGCGTCGCACCGAGATTGTGGTCGATCACTCTGATGTCACCACCGAAGACCTGATCCCCGAAGAGGATCTCGTGGTTACGCTGTCACACGGCGGTTATGCGAAGGCACAGCCACTGGACAGCTATCAGGCGCAGAAGCGCGGTGGTCGCGGACGCTCGGCGACCAAGGTGAAGGATGAGGATTTTATCGACAAGCTGTTCGTGGCCAACAGCCACGACACGTTGTTGTGTTTTTCAAGTCGCGGCAAGGTCTACTGGCTCAAGGTTTATCAGGTGCCGCGCGCGAGTCGCGGGGCCCGGGGCAAGCCGCTGATTAACCTGCTGCCGTTGCAGGAAGATGAGCGTATTAACGCCGTATTGCCGGTGCGCGAATACTCCAAAGATGCCTATGTGTTCATGGCCACCAGTGCCGGGCGGGTCAAGAAAACCTCGCTGGAAGCGTTTTCGCGGCCGCGGACAAACGGGATTATTGCCGTGGATTTGCGCGACGGCGACAGACTGGTGGACGTGGCGCAGACCGACGGCAACTGCGACATCATGCTGTGCGCCAGTTCGGGCAAGGCGATTCGCTTTAACGAACAGGACGTCCGTGAAATGGGGCGCGGGGCCGCCGGCGTGCGGGGCATCAAGTTGGCCGGTGATCACAAAGTGATTGCGCTTATAATTGTCGGCGACGGTGATGTGCTTACGGCCACCGAAAACGGTTACGGCAAGCGCACACAGGTCGATGAGTTTTCGACTCAGGGTCGCGGCGGACAGGGTGTTATCGCTATTCAGGTCAGCAAGCGAAACGGCGCGCTGGTCGGCGCAATACAGGTTACCGATGACGACGAGATCATGTTGATCAGTTCTTCGGGGACGCTGGTCCGCACCGGAGTAGATGAGATATCAACGCAAGGCCGCAATACTCAGGGCGTACGCTTGATTCGTGTTGCTGAGGGCGACCGCTTAGTTGGGCTCGATCGTATAGAGCAAATCCAGGAAGACGACGAAGAATAAGCCGACGAAAAAAGATCGCACGCACATCCTTTTCTAACTTTAACCTGGCGCCGGCTTAATCGGCGCCAAACTGCTTATACATGGGACAAAAAATGGCACGAGTATTTAACTTCAGTGCAGGACCCGCGGCGTTGCCGCTGGAAGTTCTGGAAACTGCTCAGGCGGAACTGACGGATTGGCAGGGCAGCGGCATGTCGGTGATGGAGGTCAGTCATCGCAGCAAGCCTTTTATCGCGGTGGCCGAGCAGGCCGAGGCGGATCTCCGCGAGTTGATGGGTATTTCGGACGAATACGCCGTGTTGTTCCTGCAGGGTGGTGCCACGCAGCAGTTTGCGCTGATCCCGATGAATCTGTCAGCCGCTGGCCAGACGGTCGATCAGCTCGTCACCGGTGCATGGTCTAAGAAAGCCCTTAAACAGGCGCAGGCAGTTCGAAACGTTAATGTGGTGGCGGATGGTGTCGAATCCGGATACTGCGACGTACCGGCCGCTGACACCTGGAAGCTGACGCCCGATGCTGCTTACTTCCACTATTGCAGCAACGAAACCATCGGTGGCCTGGAAATTCATGATGTGCCCGACACCGGCAAAGTGCCCGTGGTGTGTGACATGTCGTCAACAATCTTGTCGCGGCCCGTGGACGTCAACCGCTTCGGCATGATCTATGCCGGGGCGCAGAAGAACATCGGTCCGGCAGGCTTAACCATTGTCATCGTGCGGAAAGAATTGATCGCAGAAGGCGGTGCGGGCCTGCCCGACATACTTCAGTACCGCACGCAGGCGGATGCCGGTTCGATGTCCAACACTCCGCCAACGTTTGCCTGGTATGTCGCGGGCCTGGTGTTCGACTGGATTAAGCGGCAGGGTGGTTTGCCCGCAATGGCCAAACACAATCAGGCCAAGGCTGAGAAACTCTACGCTGCGATCGACGGATCGGATTTTTACGCCAACCCGGTCGCAATCCCCTACCGCTCATGGATGAACATTCCATTTACGCTGGCTAATCCCGAACTGGATGCTGCGTTTTTACAGCAATCGGCGGCAGAGGGCCTGACTAACCTGAAAGGGCATCGCTCGGTCGGCGGTATGCGCGCGAGTATTTATAACGCTGTATCAATGGATGCCATCGACGCATTGATATCGTTCATGCAAGAGTTTGAGCGTTCGAACGGCTAGCGTCATTTGCTAACAACGGATTAATCAAGATGTACAACATACAAACACTCAACAATATTTCTGCAGAAGGCCTGAACCGTCTGCCCGCGAAGCTGTATAACGTCGGTGATAACGTCACTGATCCGCACGGCATTCTGGTGCGCTCATACAAAATGCACGGCATGGAATTCGGTGCAAATCTTGAGGCAATTGGACGTGCCGGTGCGGGCGTCAATAACATTCCGTTTGCAGAACTAGCCGAGAAAGGCGTGGTGGTTTTCAACGCACCGGGTGCAAATGCTAACGCGGTTAAAGAGTTGGTAATCGGCGGGATGCTGATGGCTGCGCGCAACCTTGCCGCCGCGTGGGATTACACGCAAAAGCTGGAAGGTGACGGCGACGAGCTGTCCAAGAAGGTCGAGGCCGGGAAGAAACAATACGTGGGCTACGAGTTGCCGGGCCGCACGCTGGGCGTGATCGGCCTGGGTGCTATCGGTGTGCAGGTCGCAAACGCAGCTCTAAGCCTCGGTATGAAGGTCATTGGCTACGACGCGATGATCAGCGTCGAGCGCGCCTGGCAGTTGCATTCGGGTGTCGAGCAAGCGGTAAGCCTGGACGATCTGCTGTCCCGCTCCGATATGATTACCTTGCACGTGCCGCTGCTGGATGCCACGCGCGGGCTGATCAGTCGTGCCGGTATTGCACGCATGCCCAGGAACGCGGTGATTCTTAACTTCGCGCGCGATGCGATTGTCGACGAAAAGGCGGTGCTGGAGAGTCTGGACGCCGGCCATCTGGGCGCGTATGTGACGGATTTTCCAACCCGGCAAGTTATCGGTCACGAGAAGGTGATTACGCTGCCGCATCTGGGGGCTTCGACTCACGAGGCGGAGATTAACTGCGCAATCATGGTAGCCGAGAATATGCGCGACTATCTTGAGAACGGCAATATCAAGTACTCGGTGAACTTTCCCGAAGCTTACCTGCCGCGTACGCCCGGTGCTTACAGATTGACAATTTCGAATCGCAATGTCCCCAACATGGTTGGGCAGATTTCTACCTGCCTTGCCGATGCCGGATTGAATATCGAAGATTTGCTCAACAAATCACGCGGTGAAATTGCCTACACGATGGTGGATGTAAACGCCGAAGTGGGCGCCGATGTGCTGGCGCGTTTACGCGCAATCGACGGTGTCATTAAGGTTCGCAGTCTGGGGGCTGCGAACTAGGCACGGCAGACAAATGGGGAGCGGGTTGTGAAAGTCGGCTATCTCGGGCCCGAGGGCACTTACACGCAAAGCGCCGTTGAAAAGCACTTCGGTTCGGTGGCGGAGGGCGTTCCGCTGGCCACCATCGAAGACGTGTTTCGTGAGGTCGAATCGGGCGCCGTGGATTTCGGCATTGTGCCCATCGAGAACTCCACCGAAGGCACAGTCAACCACACGCTTGATATGTTCATGGATTCGCCGTTGCAGATTTGCGGCGAAGTTGAATTGCGCATCCAGCATCATTTGTTGGGAGCCATGGAGACCGTGGATGCGATTGAGCAGGTTGTGGCCCATCCGCAGGCTCTGGCCCAGTGCCGACAGTGGCTGCGCGAGAACCTGCCCCAGGTAAAGCTCGTGCCAGCGACCAGCAATGCCGAAGGTGCCCGTATGGCGCAAGCACAACAGGGCGTTGCCGCGATCGCCGGAAATGCAGCCATGGCGGTTTACGGCTTGCGCAAGCTGGCGGCGGGCATTGAAGATCGCGCCGATAACACCACCCGATTTTTTGTGATCGGTGGCCATCAACCGCCGGCCAGCGGGAATGACCGAACCAGTCTGCTGCTGTCCGCTTCCGACACCGAAGGTGCAGGCGCGCTGTACAAATTGCTGGCGCCCCTGGCCGAAGACAACGTCAACATGACGCGGATCGAGTCGCGGCCATCGCATCAGCGCAAATGGCACTATGTGTTCTTTATCGACATAGACGGTCATGTGCAGGACAAAGCCATTGCCCGGGCGCTGGGGCATCTGGAGCACAATGCTCAGCTGTTCAGGGTGTTGGGCTCTTATCCCAAGGCGGTCGTGTGACCGCATCGGGCTGCACTGATGTCGGCAATAAACCCGCATAGCGATCTGGCTGCCGCCGCGATCCGTGGTCTGGCTCCCTATCAGCCGGGCAAGCCTGCGTCAGAACTCCGCCGCGAATACGGTTTGCGCGATGTCATTAAACTGGCATCGAACGAAAATCCTTTGGGGCCGTCACCGACGGTCAAGAATGCTTTGCTGGCAGCATTTGATGAAATCGAAAGATACCCTGACGGTGCATGCTTTGAATTGCGCGACGCGCTGGCGACCCATCTACAGGTAACACCGCAACAGCTCACGCTGGGAAACGGTTCCAACGACGTTCTGGTTGTGCTGGCGGAAACCTTTCTCACCGAACGTGTGTCCGCGGTTTACGATCAGTACTCGTTTGTGGTGTACCGGTTAGCGGTGCAGGCATGCGGCGCGCAGGCGCATGTGTCGCAAGCCAACTCGCGAGAACATGCGATGCCGTTGGGGCACGATCTGGCGGCGATGCGGGCATTGGTGGATCAAAACACCCGGCTGGTTTTTATCGCTAATCCGAACAACCCGACCGGAACGTGGCTGGAGCAAGACGAGTTGCGGAGCTTTCTTCGCGATATGCCGGAACATGTCATCACCGTGCTGGACGAAGCGTATCTCGAATATGCGCGGCTGAGGGGCGAGGCTGACACGATTTCCTGGCTGAAAGAATTTCCACAATTGGTTATCGTGCGCACCTTTTCCAAAGCTTATGGGCTTGCCGGGCTGCGCATCGGTTATTGCGTCAGTTCACCATCGATCGCGGAGTTGCTGAATCGTGTGCGACAGCCCTTTAACGTCAACAGTCTGGCCCAGCAAGCGGCGCTGGCAGCGCTGGCGGATCAGCAGTGGTTGCAGCAGGGTGTGGCGGCAAATGCCGCTGCGCTGCTTCAATTGCAGCAGGGGCTCGATAAACTGGGCCTGAGCTGGATTCCGTCGCGGGGTAATTTTTTGCTGGTTGATTTCGAATCAAGCGAGAACGCAGCAGCGTGCAATGAATATTTGCTGCGGGCGGGCGTTATCGTGCGGCCGGTAGCAAACTACGGTTTGCCCGCGTACTTACGCATAACGGCAGGTACCGAAGAAGAAATCCAGCGCTTGTTGCAGACGCTGGCACGGTTCGCAGACAGCAGATGATAGCGACTCAATATATAGAGGTTAGCCCCGGCAGTACCCTCACCGGCACGGTAACGGTACCCGGCGACAAATCCATATCGCATCGTGCGTTAATGCTGGGTTCGATCGCGGATGGTCAAACTACCGTCAGCGGCTTCCTTGCCGGTGAAGATTGTCTGGCCACCATGCGTGCAATGCGCGCATTAGGCGTCAGCATTGCAGCGGCAGATGACGGCACGATCACTATCGACGGTGTCGGGTTGCATGGCCTGACGGCTGCGGCCGGTCCGCTGGACATGGGCAATTCCGGCACCGGTTTGCGCCTGCTTGCGGGCGTGCTGGCCGGGCAGGGTTTTGCCACCGAGTTGACCGGCGATGCATCACTGCGTTCGCGCCCGATGGAGCGTGTCGCCGAGCCGCTGCGCCGCATGGGTGCACAGGTGACAACCACAAACGGTTGTGCGCCCCTGCAGATTACCGGCGGGCCGTTGCAACCGCTGGATTATCGGAGCCCCGTTGCCAGCGCGCAGATTAAGTCCGCTATTTTGCTGGCTGCGCTTTACGCAACCGGGAAAACCACCGTGCACGAGCCGGGGGTGACGCGTGATCACACGGAGCGCATGTTGCGGGCTTTCGGTGTGCCGGTGGTCAGTGACAGCGGGTCGGTTTCATTGCAAGGCCCTGCGTCGTTAACGGCACGTCATGTTGACGTTCCCGGTGACTTGTCTTCGGCAGCGTTCGCGTTGGGGGCCGGCTGCCTTTCCGACTCCGGCGAAGTTGCGGTCGAAAATGTTGGCGTGAATCCTACGCGCACCGGTGTGCTCGATATTCTCAGGTTGATGGGTGCCGATATTGAACTGCGCAACATGACCAAACTGGGCGACGAACCGGTGGCTAGCGTGATCGCCCGACCTTCGCCTTTGCAGGGCGTGGTCATTCCGCCGGAGTTAATTCCGTTGGCTATTGATGAGATGCCGTTGATTTTTGCGTTAGCTGCGTGTGCCAAAGGCGACACGGTCATTAGCGGTGCCGACGAATTGCGGCATAAGGAAAGCGATCGGATCGCGCTGATGGTGAGCGGACTGCGTGCCCTTGGCATTGCAGTGGAGGAACGGCCCGATGGCGCGGTGATCACCGGTGGCCAACCTTGCGGCGGCGTAGTGGACAGCGGTGACGATCATCGCATTGCCATGGCTTTTTGCATTCTGGGCAGTCGCGCCAGCGGGCTTGTTACGGTGCGCGACACCGCGAACATCGCCACGTCATTTCCGAATTTTGTACCACTGATGCAATCACTGGGGCTGCGCCTGGCGTTAAACGGAGTCCCCGGTGACTGATGTTCCTGTCATCGCCATTGACGGGCCCGGTGGGGCGGGCAAGGGCACCGTTGCGCAGGGTGTCGCGCTGCGGCTCGGCTGGCACCTGCTGGACAGCGGGTCGCTCTACCGGATTACCGCACTGGCGGCCGCCCGCGCCGGTATAGACCTCGAAAACAGCCCGGCGGTGTGCGCGGTGGCGCGCGATCTGGATGTCCGTTTTGACGAAGGGGGCGATGGATTGCGGGTTATGCTGGCCGGCGAGGACGTTACCGACGTGATACGCAGCGAGCAGGCGGGCGCCGCAGCGTCAGTGGTAGCAAGGGATTCAGCCGTTCGAGAGGCCCTTATTGCGCGCCAGCGAGCCTTCGCGCGGCCGCCCGGCCTGGTCGCTGACGGGCGCGATATGGGCTCGGTAGTTTTTTGCGATGCAAAACTCAAAATCTTTCTGACAGCCAGCGTCGCGGAGCGCGCGCAGAGGCGCTATAAGCAGTTGAAAGACAAGGGAATGAATGTTAGTCTGCCCGCCCTTTCGAGGGATATGGAAGAGCGGGACCGGCGAGATTCTGAACGTGCGGTCGCGCCGCTCAGGGCAACAGAGGATGCCCGGGTACTTGATACAACGGAACTCGATGTTCAGGCAGTGATCCAGAGGGTCATTGATTGGGCAGCAGAGGTTTATCGGGTCTGAGTCAACAGGCTCGATCAGCTAAATGCAGGGATAGGGTCCGGTCGGCATGTGCCGTACCGGTTTTTTATTGCAAACGACTGTGTGTTTTTGATCACCTCTCTAGCTGATCACATTCGTCAGTCATAACGGGTCCGTCCGCGGACGGTTGTTAAATTAATGTCTGAAAATTTTGCAGAACTGTTCGAGCAAAGTCTCGCAAGCAGTCAAATCAAGCCCGGTACTATTCTTACCGGCAGAGTCATCGAAGTTTCTCCTGAAGTCGTCATCATCAGTGCCGGCCTCAAGTCAGAAGCAGTTATCCCCACCAGTCAGTTCCGTGACGAAAACGGTGAGATCGAGGTTCAGGTAGGCGACGAAGTTGAAGTCGCGCTGGATTCGGTTGAAGACGGTTTCGGTGAAACGCGTCTATCGCGCGAACGCGCCAAGCGTGCACGCACCTGGACTGTTCTTGAAGAAGCCTATGAAAAAGGCGAGATCATCACGGGCATTATCAATGGGCGCGTGAAGGGCGGATTTACTGTCGAAATCGATTTTGTACGTGCGTTTCTGCCCGGTTCACTGGTGGACGTTCGTCCTGTACGCGACCCTTCTTATCTGGAAGGCAAGCCGCTGGAATTCAAAGTCATCAAGCTTGATCAGAAGCGCAATAACGTCGTGGTTTCGCGGCGCGCAGTGGTTGAGGATGAGTACAGTGAAGAGCGCGATAAGTTACTCGAGAACTTGCAGGAAGGTGCAACAGTCAAGGGTGTGGTTAAAAACCTCACCGATTACGGTGCATTCGTAGATATGGGCGGCATAGACGGCTTGCTGCATATCACCGATATGGCCTGGAAGCGCGTTAAGCATCCGTCCGAGGTCGTCAATGTCGGCGACGAAATTGACGTCAAGGTATTGCGCTTTGATCGTGACAAGAACCGCGTGTCGCTGGGCATCAAGCAATTGGGCGCCGACCCCTGGGAAGCGATTGCGCGTCGCTATCCGCCGACAACCCGTATGTTCGGTAAAGTCACCAATATTGCTGACTACGGCTGTTTCGTCGAAATTGAAGAGGGCGTAGAAGGTTTGGTGCACGTTTCAGAAATGGACTGGACCAACAAGAACGTTAACCCCGGCAAGATCGTGTCTGTGGGTGACGAGGTCGAGGTGATGGTTCTGGAGATAGACGAAGATCGACGTCGTATTTCTCTGGGCGTCAAGCAGTGCCTGTCGAATCCGTGGGCTGAATTCTCGGTAAGCCATAAGAAGGGCGATACCATCAGCGGAAACATCAAGTCGATTACCGACTTCGGTATCTTCATTGGTTTGCCTGGGGGCATCGACGGTCTCGTGCATTTGTCCGATATCTCGTGGGAGCATGACGGCGAAGAAGCCGTTCGCAACTATAAGAAGGGCGAAGAAGTCGAGACAACAATTCTGGCCATTGACCCTGAGCGTGAGCGCATTTCTCTGGGCATTAAACAGCTTGATCAGGATCCAATGTCAGCGTTTCTGGCAGAGCACCCCAAAGGCAGTATCGTCAAGGGCACGGTTACCGATGTTGAGCCACGTGGCGCAACGGTCGATCTGGGCGACGGTATCGAGGGTCAACTGCGGGCTTCAGAGCTTTCGCGCGAGCGGGTTGAAGATGCGCGCGCTGTGCTCAAGGTTGGCGACGAAATAGAAGCGCGCTTCATCGGAGTTGACCGCAAGGCCCGCACGGTGTCACTGTCTGTGAAGGCCAAGGAAGAGCACGAAGAGCAGCAGGCGGTGCAAAGTTATAAGAGCGATTCCGCCGCACCTTCCGGCAGCACTACGCTCGGCGATCTGCTTAAAGAGCAGATGGGCAGCAGCGAAGAAGGGTCTTAAAAATACAGGAACCGGTGTCGGGGCTTGCGCCCCGGCGAACCGGCTGCTGGAAACCAGTTTTGGGGAGTGACTACCTGGCATGACTAAGTCTGAACTCATCGAAGTAATTGCACGGAAACAGAAACACCTGCCGGCTAAGGACGTCGAATTGGCAGTCAAGCATTTGCTTGAGCTCATGAGCAGCGCACTGGCAAAAGGTGAGCGCATCGAAATTCGGGGGTTTGGCAGTTTTTCACTGCATTTCAGGCCGCCGCGTATGGGCCGAAATCCGAAAACGGGCGAATCAGTGGCGCTCGCCGGGAAGTACGTGCCGCATTTTAAGCCGGGTAAAGAGCTGCGCGAGCGTGTCAACGCCAGTAGCGATTTGCCGATTAAGAGCTAGGCAGCAAATTCAGGGTTTAGTGCCGGGCTCGCCCGCATTGGATTACAATCACTCGTAAGCTAATACGGGTGGGTTGCCATGCTGCGTTACGTGCTTTTTATTCTGACGGTGCTGTTTGTCTTTCTGGTAGCCGTTGTCTTTGCCGCCAGTAATCCGGGCACATTGGTTCTGGACCTCGCCTTTACGCAACTGGAAATGCAGAAATCCCTCGCGTTTATCCTGTTTCTCGGGGTGGGCTGGCTGTTCGGCGTATTATGTGCGGGTTTTTTGCTCTTGAAGATGCTGTCCGATCGCCGGCAGATGCGCCGGGCGCTGGAGCTTGCGGAAGCAGAGGTAAAATCGCTGCGCAGTATGCCGATGCACGATGCCCACTGAGTCAACATTTTTACTCGCAGGGCTGTTTTTTGTAGCGGCCGCGCTGGGGTACTTTTTTGCCCGTTTTGGTGACGACGAAGAGCCTTCCGATGCAATTCCGCCGGCCGGCAAGCTCAATGCGGACTACATAAAAGGCCTCAATTTTCTGCTCAACGAAAAACCTGATCAGGCGCTTGAAGTATTCATGCGCATGGTGGAGGTTGACGACGAAACACTCGAGACTCATTTCGCACTTGGCAGTTTGTTTCGTCGGCGCGGCGAAGTCGATCGCGCTATACGTGTGCACCAGAATATTATTGCGCGTCCCAATCTGAGCGAAATGCACAAAGAGCAGGCATTGGTTTCGCTTGCCGAGGATTACCTCAGCGCGGGCCTGTTTGATCGCGCCGAGGATTTGTTCGGACAGCTCAAGGATTCTGACGAACACGGCGTTTACGCGCGTCGCAAGCTGGTGCGTATCTATGAGGTTACGCAGGAATGGGACAATGCGGTGCGGGGTTTCGAAGAGCTGGAAGCCATCGACCCGCGCGCTGCTGCCGAAAGCAGGGTTGCGCACTACTATTGCGAGCTGGCGCAGCAGGCCTTCAGCAGGGACGATGCCCGAGAGGCCCACAAGCTGCTGGATCTCGCCGACAAAACCGCCAATCCCAGCCTGCGTTCGAAACTGTTGCGTGCGGATTTCTGGCGCAGCAGCGGGCAGCACAAAAAGGCCATAAAGCTTTATGGCGAAATAATGGATATTGCGCCGCGATTGATCGGTGACGTGGTGCCAAAGCTTGCCGAGAGTTGCCGTGCGACAGGCGAGCAAGGACACCTTAGCCGCAGCCTGACGAAGCTGCTCGCCAGCGATCCGAATGCCGGCAAAGCAATCGGTCTGGCGACCGTCTACGACCCGCGCATAGTGAATGTGACAGCGCTTAAATGCCTGAAAGATTTCGTGCTAGCCGACCCCGTGTTGTCGAATCTGGTTGACCTTAGCGCGTTAGCGGACTCCGATGGCCCGGACAGCAAGGAAGCGCTTGAGCGCATCCGGGAGGGCCTGACGCGGGTAATCTCCAAAGGGCATCGGCACCGTTGCCGCGAGTGCGGCTATATTTCGAGCGAGTTGCTGTGGCAGTGTCCCAGTTGCCGCAACTGGGAGTGCGTATCCCCCTCGGTTGAGCTCAATTTCTCCACATTTGTAAGCTGACAATTTTTCCGGCTGTTTTGGCTGCTTTTGGCGGTCTTAATTCGCATCAATATTTTTTAGCCTTCTTCTGAGGCAGGACGACTTGTTCTGCCCGATAAAGTCAGGAGGCAATTTATGCGAAAGTTTATGATCGGATGTGGTGCTCTGTTACTGCCAATGCTGGCGCTCGCAGGGCCCGTGAATATCAATACCGCCGATGCGGAAACACTGTCCAGAGAGCTGACGGGGATAGGTCTCTCCAAGGCCGAGGCCATTGTCGCTTATCGTGAGCAGAACGGTGCGTTTGAAGTACCGGAAGAGCTGCTCAAGGTGAAAGGCATTGGTCCGCGCGTGCTGGCGGCAAATCGCGAGGATATCAAGGTACGTGACTGAAACACACCGGCCGGTGATGCTGTCACCGGCCGGTATTCCAAATCAGTCTTTGACGGTAAAGGGTATGCGCAGTGTTATATCTGTGTCCGCTGCCGCATCGGTCGTTCCTATGCCGAACGCAATATTAAGCGGCAGGCCCTGCTCGCCGAGTTTGAGTGAGTAGCCAATCAGGAACTTGCCGATGGTCACGTCACTACCCAGCACCTTACTTTCTGTCGCACCGGCAATGTGTGTATGACTGAATCGGTCGAGCGCATAGCTGAAGCTGATTGACGATATTTCATTCAGGCCGATGCCCATGCCGAAATTGAGACGAATCGCATCGCCCGGATCAACTTTGCCGAACCCGACTGTGCTTGTTGTCATATCCGGGTTTGTGACTGTAAACGTGCCTTTATCATCTGACAGCGTCCACAGATAACCGATGTTGCCAAATATAGCGACCGGGTCGGTGGGGTAGATGAACGTGACGCTCGGGTTGACGCTCCAGAACCCCGATCCGGTGCCTAGCTTGCCGCCAAAGCTGGTGCCGGTGTTCGCGAGTAGCTGGCTTGTTTTGATTTTAAACGGATCCTTGCCCGTATCTGATTTGATGCGCAGGTTGCCGACGAGATAGGGCCAATTGGGCTTCTTCTCGAACTGGTAGCGCAAGCCAAACTCGATGTCACCTAATCCGCTGCCTCCGGCCTCGAACAGGCGATCGGTTGAGTTTGTCGCAATCACCGGGCGTGTGATGGTTTTGTCACTGCGCTTGACGTACGAGGCCTTCAACTCGGCCTCAAGCCGACTGGAAATGCCATAGCGAGCGGTCAAGGCGCCGGTCAGGGTTTCACTCTCCACGGATCGCACGTCGATATCACCCAGCAGAAACGCATCAAAAAGGCCCAGGCCTGCCAATGCAACCCGCGTGACCGCCGCGTTGGTGTATTGCACGGAGGGTTCGATTATCAGTTGTCCTTTGGGAGTCAGGACGCCACCGACGGCCTCCGACACACGCGGCAAATCCGGCAGAACTTCCTGCTGGGCTTCGAGTTCCTTGCGTTGCTCATCGCCGACTGTGGTTGCAGCAGCGGCGTCTTTGCCGCCACGTTGCTCAGCCAGTTCGGCCACCTGATGCACCTGCAGTTCCAGCTGCTGCCGTTCCTGTTCCACCGCGCGCATTTTTTGCAGCAGCTGCCGATACTGTTCGTTGATCTCGGCGATCTTGCTGGCAACACTTTCATTAGTGCCGGCCGGCAGGCTGCAGGAAAACATCAGGCAGGCAAACAGGCTAAGGAACTGAGTCGTTTTCTTCCGGCGCATACGCTCTCCGTCGCTTCATCGTCGGCTACTGTTGGAATGCCAGGCTGTTGCTGACAGCAATGGATGCCGCAACATCGGCAGCTTTGCTTGCGACATTGCTGATCGCGATATCCAGCACATTGGCATTGATGATGTATTGATCATCCAACGTATTCTGGATAATCAGAGGCAGGCTACCTGTGTATGCGCCCAAATCGAGGTTGGCCTGATTGCCGGGGCCATTCTGAATAACCACGGCCTGCATGGACCCGAGCTCGGCATAGCCGGCGGGGTTCATGCCGTTGAAATTAAAGGTGCTCGAATACTGTTGTACGCCGTTGATGTCCACAACGCGGCTTAGTCCGATGCTGATGTCACGCTGACTGCCCACATTGATGCCGCCGCGAACCTGCCCCAGCTCGTTGTCTTTCATACTGGGCCGGTTCGCCGCGAGCAGCATGTCCGCCGGAGTCGGGGTGTCTGCTTGCGCCAGATCATCTTCTCCAGTCGACTCTCTGGGGGCTGCCGCGTCGGTGTTTGCGGCCTTTTCCATCAGCGACTGCAGTGATTCCCATTCAGCTTTGAGTTGTTCCTGTTGATCCTGCAGGTTGCTGCGTTGATCGTTGAGGCGACTGATTTCATCTTCAAGCAACTGACGCTGCGCGCGGAACCGCTTGTGTTCGTTATCCAGCTCTTGTCTTTGTGTGCGCAGCGTTTCCAGAGCCGCTGTCAATTCAGGGCCTTCCTGATTGACTTTTTCCCGCTCAGACGCCAGCCGGGTGCGGCGGGCGCTCAGCTCAGCGGCGGTTGCAGAGAGCTGCTCGGTTTCTCTGCTCAGTAGCTGGCTTTGTTCATCCAGCAAGCGCTTTTGATCAGCCAATGCGGCGAGTCTCTCCGCCATTGTCGCTTGCTGGCTGCCCAGCTCTGCCTGCTGCCGTTGCAGCTCATCTCGCTGTTCGACAATGACGTGCAGTTCCTCTGCTAGCGCCATGCGCAGTTGTTCGGCCTGCTGCAGCTGGCTGCTGACCGAGGCCAGGGCGGCGCGCGCCTGCGCACGCTCAAGTTGCTCCGCAGCTTGCCAGCGCGCCGTAATTTGGTATTGCCACGCAGCTCCACCAGCCACCACGACCATTACAGTGGCCAGGCCCCCCCAGGCAGCGCGTTGCAGTCGGCGTTGAGTGCTTGAGTTCTGTTGCGCGCGCCCGCGCGGCGCATACGCAGCGACCAGATCATCTATGTGTTGGGTACGCGCGGCCATGGTCAATAATCACCTAACCGGGGCAGGGCTATAGTCAGGGATTCCAGCGTCTCGCGGTTGACCGCTTCGCCCAGCGGTGCGCGCGCGAGCAGTTGCCATTCGTGGTCGGTACTGAAGTTTTTCTGCGCTGCTTCCGAGCGATTTCGAATAATAAAAAGGATGTTGTTTTCCCACATAGACTCAAAACGTTGCCGCGGCATGAAGCGCAAGCCCAGAGCCGGGTCACCGACAAGCACTTCTGCGTCATCAACGCCTTTGACGACTACAAAGTGCTTGTAACCCTGCACGTTAATCAGTGCGATTGCCGGGACACCAGCGTTGGCCAGTGTATCCAGTGACGCTTTATAGCCGTCGGCCTGATAGCCGCGGCTTTCCAGGTAGCCTTTCATGTCCAGCAGTGAAAACCCCAGTTGCTGAATCTTTTTGGTATCGCCGTTTTCATACATTTTGGCGAAAGCATCCTGTTCGGATATTGGATCCTCGTAGTGAAACGTCAGTAGGGTGGCGAGCGCTGCCGATCCGCAACTGAAATCATATTGCTGCTTAACAATCGTTTCGAACTTGCGTTCCTGTTGACTGTTGACCGCCACTCGCAATCCGGACCCGCCATCGGGAACCCACACGCTGCCAGCCTGAGCGGGCTGATTTTGCATAAGCAATGACGCCAGAATGAGCGCGAAATACACCTGGGTGGCGTAGATCACTCTGCTTCTTTTAACTTCGTTACACAGCATCGTTGCGTCCTTTCGGTGCTGAAACTGGCGGGTATATCAGTTTTCGATCGACACGTTCAATATAGTGGCGCTCTGTATAAGCACGTTATTGCCGGTATTCTGAATCGAATTGATCAGGCCACTGGCGTTGCCAAATGCATTCCCGTCGATAATGTTGTCGCCGCTATAAGTATTTACGGCGCTGTTGCCGCTCACCGAGCCGTTCAATTCCTGTTCATTGATGAAGACTTTGTCTATTTCCAGCATGGCCTTGGCTCGGTTTTCGCCGAGCTCTTGTAAGCTCACTCCGGACTCCGCGTCACCCAGGCTGATCAACGCCTGCGACTCTGCTTCCGCCTGGGCGCCGGGCTCTTCCGCACGGGCAAAAGGGATCGACAAGATCAGGCACAGTGCAAGCCCTACCAGGCTGACATACAGCAACAGGGCGGGGACATGGAATGTCCCCGCCGGGTGCTGCATTTGGGCTTTTTTCGAGGGGCGCAAGGGATTGCTAATCCATATTCGCTTGCACGGTCACGCTTTGCTCGATGAGCGCACTGTGGCCGGCCTGCTGCGCAATAACATTGATGCCCGATGCGTCCGTAAAGGAGTCGCTGATCGAGTTGGTCGTGGTGTGTAAAGCGCCTTCACCGCTCACGGTAACTGTGTTGTTCGACACGGTGGCATCCAGCGTGGCAATGTTGGCTGCGATGCCGCCCAGCGTGATGCTGTTATCGACCATAGCGGTGCCCTGGCCATTGGCTGCCGCACCCGCAGAGCTCGCCGTTGCGCTGCTGCTATTGGATGTGCTGCTGTTGTCAGAGTTATCGCTGTTGTTTACATCAACATTGCTGGCGTTGTTGGCGGCAATACCGTCGCTGTTAGCGCTGGCGCTGCTGCTGTCAGAGCTGTCGCTGTTGTCCACCGTAGCGGTGCTGCCATTGTTGGCGGCTGCCGATGAATCGCTGGCCTGAATGTTGTCGTTGTCTGAGCCACTGGTGTTGGTCGAGTTGTCATTGCCGTTGTTGTTCAGCGAGTCGTTAATGCCGACCGCCAGCGAATCCTCAGTTGCCGCCACGGCCTGATTGTCCGCAATTGCAGAGCTGTCTTCAGTGGTGGTCGAGTTGTCGCTGTTGTCGGCTGTGGCCGTGCTGTTGCGGTTTGCTGACGCCGACTGGTTGCTGGCGCTGGCTGCCGAACTATCCGAGTTGCTGTCGCTAACGGAGTTGTCATTGCCATTGTTATTCAGCGAGTCGTTAATTCCGACGGCGGTGGAATCCCCCGTCGCGGCCACGCCGTTGTCCTTGGCGATCGCACCGGTTGCTTCCATGTTGCCCGAATCAGTGTTGCTGACCGAATTATCATTGCCGTTGTTGTTCAGCGAATCATTGACCGCAACGCTTGTGGAGCCATCGGTGGCCGAAGTGGCTTTGTTATCCGCCACGGCACTACTGTCTTCCACATTACCCGAATCGCTGTTGGCAACGCTCGAGGAGTTGTCATTGCCGTTGTTATTCAGTGAATCGTTCGCTGCGATACTTACTGAATCTTCGGTCGCCGACGCGGCCTGATTGTCAGCCGTAGCGGCGCTGTTCTCGCTGTTGCCTGAGTCGCTGTTACTGGTGCTTGACGAGTTGTCATTGCCATTGTTGTTCAGCGAATCGTTGGCGGCAACGCTCAGCGAGTCTTCCGTTGCAGCAGATGACTGGTTGTCCGCGGTGGCAGCACTGTTCTCGCTGTTGCCCGAATCGCTGTTGGCAAGTGAGTTGTCGTTGCCGTTACCGTTCAGCGAGTTGTTTACCGCGACACTGGTCGAGTCTTCCGTTGCCGCAGAGCCCTTGTTGTCCGCAGTGGCGTCGCTGGTTTCGGTTTGCTGCGAGTTATCACTCAGGTCGCTGGTATCCGAGTAAGTGCTGCTACTACTGGTGTCCGTGCTTGTGGTTGCAGTACTGTACTCGTTGGACGTTGCAGACCCGCCCGATGTGTTGTTGCCATTATTGGTGGCGGTTGCCTCCTGGCTGCCTGCCGAGCCGGCATTATTAGTGGGGTTTGCCCAGCCTGCCGGGGCCAGGCTGATTAACGCTGCCAGCACGGCTATTTGTAGTTGTTTGACGTTGTTCATGGTGAGATCCTCTTGAATACGATTGTCCTTGGGCAGTGTTGCGTTTACTCAATGCCACCATTACTGCCCATGTTGGCCTGAACATTTACGTTCTGGTTAACAAGGGACGTATGGCCCACATTCTGGGCTGCCACGTTGACGCCGCTGGCTTGGCCAAAGGAACCGGCAACGTCATTGCCGGATGTATGCTCAGCATTTAGGCCGGCAATCTGGGTTTCGTTGCTGCTAACGGCGGAATCCAGATCCGACACATTTACCGCGATGTCGCCAAGGCTGATGCTGTTGTCGACCGTGGCAGTTCCGCTTCCGTTGGCAGAGGCTGCAGCGGTGCTTGCGTTGGCACTACTGGTATTGCTTTCTTCACGGTTGTTGCTGTTGTTCGAATTGTTCACCGTGACAGAGCTCTCATTATTCGCAGCAATGCCGCTTTCAGAAGCGTCGGCGCTGCTGCTGTCAGACGAGTCGCTGTTGTCCGTCATGGCCTGGCTTTCGTTATCGGCTGACGCGCTGCCGCTGCTGGCGGAAACGGTCGTATTGCCTGAATTAGACCCGTTGGCGGAATTGTCATTCAGGTTGTTGTTTCCGGACCCGTTGACGACGATAGCCGTACTGTTTTCTGATGCGGCAACGGCGTTATTGTCAGCCGTGGCATTCTCAGCATCATTCTTCACAGAGTTATCCGCATTGTTGACCGTCGAGGTGCTGCCATCGTTCGCGGATGCGGAACGATAGTCGGCATCTGCGGAACTGTCGTTATCAGTCATGGACGACTGAGAATTGTCGTTCAGGTTGTTGTTGCCTGAGCTGTTGGCAGCGATCGAAGTGCTGCCGTCCGTTGCGGCGGCGCCGCCATCTTTGGCAATACTGGCTTCAATGTCGGTGTTGCCCGAGCCAGTATTGGCTTCCGAATTATCATTCAGATTGTTGTTTCCTGAGTCGTTGGTTACAACGGCAATGCTTTCGTTGGAAGCCGCTGCGGCATTGTTGTTGGCGGTGGATGACTCATTGTCAGTATTTCCAGACCCCGTATTTGTCTCGCTGGTCGAGTTGTCATTGAGGTTGTTGTTGCCAGAGCTGTTGCTAACGACGGCCAGGCTGTCTTCCGAGGCCGCTGCTGCATTATTATCGGCATCGGCCGTCTCAACGTCATTGTTTCCCGAGCTGCTATTGCTCTCGCTTACGGAATTGTCATTGAGATTGTTGTTGCCAGACGTGTTACTGACTATTGCAGTGCTGTTCTCTGACGACGACGCGCCGCCGTTGTCGGCGTCAGCTGCCTCAACGTCATTATTTCCCGAGCTTGAGTTTGTCTCTGAGTTATTGTTGAGATTGCCGTTACCAGAGCCATTTGCAACCACCGAAAGGCTGTTTTCCGATGCTGAAGAACCGCCATTATTGGCTGTTGCGGTTTCAGAATCGGTACTAATTGAGTTATCGCTTTCGTTGGTCGCGTAGGTGTCGTCGCTCGTGGTGGTGTTCGTGGTCGTGACTGTGGCTTCCGAATATTCGTTCGCGGAAGCCGATCCTGCGACAGTGCTGTTGTTATCATTAGTGGCAGTTGCAGTCTGGGACTCGGCCATGCCGCCCTGTTCTTCGCCACCGCCCGTCGCGTTGTTGGTGGGGTTTGCCAAGGCCATGCCCGCTGCCAGAATTGACAGTGTGGCGACCGGCAGTATTGTCCGTAAGTGCTTCATGGCTGGACTCCGTAGGTATGTGCTCGCTCAATAAATTCAGTTGCGTGTGTTCGTCAGTAAGAATTTGCGCACCCTCAAATGCTGCACGCAGAGTTCTTGACCGTTGCGGCAAAACTAGCGCAACACGGTATTACGGCAAATCCCTTTATTGAGTACCTTGTTTGTGGTTAACCATAATTGGGGAGGTTCGCTAACATGAGACGAGCCGTGTAAGCGGCAGGTGCTTGCCACTTAACGATAAGTGTTTGCCAGAATAAGTAATAAGAGCGCTACCCAATTATTTGTAATTGAATGGCGGGCGTTCCTGTAGCAACATTGTCGAAAATCAAACGCATGAGCACCAATAAGAGTGGCGGAGGCGTTATGTGCCCGGTAGAAGGCAACACCAGTTCAACAGGCCTCCGTGAAATACTCGAGGCGGATAAGCGATATCACTTCAAGTTGAGTGAAATACTGCGGCAGCGCGTCACGCCGTTTCTGTTGCTCATCGATCAAGACGGTAATCTGGAGTACTCGTCTTTACCTGAGCAGTCTCCGTTCCAGGATCAAAAGAATCTTGATCGTGCGCTGGAGCTTGCGCACCAACTTTTTCTGTCGGGCCAGAACAGTGAGAATGCCAGCTCGCAGCTGGTCGTCGACAAGCCGGACGAGCGCAGCTCTCTGTTGGTGCTGGCCGGTCGCTACTACAGTATTCGGATATTCCCTCTGCACGGTTCTCCGGCGCAAATCAAGGCGGGTAAGTATGCGGCTGTAGTCGAGCCCATCGTCAAGCCCTTGTCCAGTGGTGTCGAGTATGACCGTGTCCGGGAAAGATGGGGCTTGTCGCGACGAGAGGTTGATGTCCTGCGCGAATTGATGTTTGGGCACACGGACAAGCAGATTGCCAAAGCGGTCGATGTAAGTGTCGAAACCGTTCGAGCCTACCTGAAATCCATTCGCGTGAAAATTGGTGTGCCGACCCGAACCGCGATTGTGCACGCGGTGCATCAAGCGGATAGCGCGTGGCATCGCGAGAACGTGTCAAGCCGACTCATGTAATAAAAGTTGACCGACAGGGATACCAGCATGGCGAAGAAGAAAAAAGAGCATATAGACCAATTCGACAACCTGATCGAGCTAACAACCGTTGAAGTGGCGGATGAGGCTGTGGCAGACGAAGTTACTGCCACTTTCGAGGCCTTGTCTGACGACTATATGCCTGAGTCTTTGTCGGAGGAATCGCAAGCCGATGGACATCATACTGCAGCGCTGCCGTCGCCCGAATCAGAGGCGGAGATGCCCACCATTCGCTCGCTAGGGCGACTCGAGGAAGATCTGCAACGATTGCAGCGCACATGGGCCGACGTAGAAAAGCAATTGGCCGCCAGAGATGCAGAAATCTCCTATATGAACGATGAGCGCGACTTACATATCGCTGCGTTCAAGTCACTGCAGTCGGAATTGGACCTGCAGTTGGATGAAAACGATGCTCTGGTAGAGAAGGTCGAAGTCATTGAGGCCAAGCTTGCCGCAGCGGAACAGCGGGTTAATGCGCACGATGACATCATCATCGAGCGCGATCAGGCCATCGCCAAGCTCAGAGGGGAAGCAGAACGCGCAGCGGCCACCATCTGCGAGCTGCAGGCCGAATGCGAGAAGCTCCGTGCAGATATTGAGCAGCGGGTCGCTGAGCGCAGCACCGCAGAGCGCGATCATGCCGCAGCAGCGCGCCGGCTAGTGGAGCTGAAGACTGAGTACCAAGGTCTGGAGGCCTATATAGACGGTCGCAAGCGCCACTGGGATGAGCTAACCAAGCAGCTGGACGACTATCGTGATGCCCTGGTGGGTATGCGCGACGAGCTGGAAGCTCGGGAACGCATTATTGCCGATCATGATCACGAGAAGTCAAAATTGAGCCTCGAGATTGACGGCTTGCGGCAGCAATGTGCTGAGTTGGATGGCAGGCGCGCCGAGCGGGAGCTGGCCAACAAAGAGCTCAACCAGCTGCTTGGCGAGAAAGGCTGTGAAGTAGAGCAATTGCGGAAGGAGCGGGACGATGCGCGTGTGGGCAGCGAAGCCATGGTGGCACGCATGCAGGATCAGCGCATCCGCATACACAACCTGGAGCACGAAGTGAGTGAGCTAGGCTGCAAGCTTAAGGAAATTCGGGAGACCGCAGATCGCGAGGTTTCTGAGGCTCGACGGCAGGCTCGAACCGAGGTAAGCGGTTACGCCAAGCAGCTTACAGAGACGCGGGATACGATTGAGCAGCTGACGCGGCAGTCAGAGCACACCGGTAGACGACTTGACGATGCTCAAGCCGAGATCAAACGATCTGGGCAGGCTCTGGTTCAGTTGCGTGAGACCAATCAGGCACTGGAAAAGCGATTGATTGAAGAGGTGGAGCGCAGCGGTCAGCTCGGCGATGAGTTGAGCGCATCGCGCGCCGCCCACGCGCAAATTCGTGAGGAATTTGAGGCCTTTCAGAACAATATGGAGGAGCGGCTGGAGGCCAATGCCGACCTGATTGCCAAACTTGAAACAGAACTGGAAATGCGGACGGCCGCGATAGAATTGCTGGAGAGCAATGCCGACAAATTAGGCGCAATTAACGAAAACGTCAATAAGCTGGATCAAAAAATTGTCCAAGGAGTTCAGTCATCAGAGCGATCTGCGGTCATGCGTGGACGTACACTGATGTTGGCAGTGGAAGGGATGCCAAAAATCCGCTTTCCGATATACAAGCCCTGCATGACGATTGGCCGCTCAAGCGAAAGCGATATACGATTGCGTCGTAAGTACATCAGCCGCTTGCACGCCCGGCTAACAGAAGATGAGACAGGGGTGCGCATTGAGGATTTGGGCAGCAAGAACGGCCTGTATATTAATGAACAGCCAGTCCGAGAGTCATATCTGCATGACGGCGATATCGTTGATATTGGCGAAGTTAAGCTATGCTATCTTGAGGACGAACAGGCTGCATAACCATTGGTTCTGAATTTTTGTCCTGACCTTTAGTGTCAGGTCTGGTTATAATTTTCCGCATTGAGCATTGCTGAGCCGCGAATGATTCGCGGTATGATTCTGTCTGACACAGGAAGTGAGATAACGATGGTCCAGCCAGTTCGCACCGCCGTGTTTCCCGTCGCCGGTCGAGGCACGCGGTTTTTACCTGCCACCAAGGCGGTGCCTAAAGAAATGTTGCCCGTGGTGGACAAGCCGCTTATTCAATACGCGGTCGAAGAGGCAGTCGCAGCGGGTGCCCGGCGCCTGGTATTTGTTACCCACAGCAGCAAGGGCGCTATTCAGGCCCACTTCGATGAGCATTCCGAGCTTGAAGACGCGCTGGTATACGCGGGTAAGCAGGATATTCTGGCGGCAGTGCAGGACATCCTGCCCGGCGGCGTTACCTGTCACTACGTGCTGCAAGGCGATCCGCTGGGGTTGGGTCACGCGGTGTTGTGTGCCCGTGAAATCGTTGGCAATGAGCCGTTTTTCGTGCATTTGCCCGATGACCTTATTCTGTCAGACACGGGTTGTCTGGAGCAGCTGAAAGCCCGATACGAGGAAACCGGTTGCAGCGTGATTGCCACCGAGGAGGTGCCGGCCGATAAAACTTCAAGCTACGGTATCGCGGCAGTTGATGACGATCACGCAATTTATAAGATTGTTGAGAAGCCAAAGCCTGCTGACGCGCCTTCCAACCTCGGCGTCGTGGGCAGGTACCTGCTGACCCCGGCGATATTTAATGAACTCGAGAAGACCGGACGAGGGTCGGGCGGCGAAATTCAGCTTACCGACGGAATTGCCGCTCTGATGGGCCACGAAAAGGTATATGCGATGCCTTTTTCAGGCGTCCGTTACGACTGTGGCAGCAAGCTGGGTTATTTGCTGGCGAATCTGGATTTCGCACTTCAGCGCGAAGACCTGGCAGCAGGTTTGCGTGCGCATCTGGCCGGTTTGCAGGCTCCGCAGTAAGGGTTTCTATCTTCTAATCGCCAGCGCGCGTATCCGGGATCTTGCGTCCCAGAAATGATTTGCGGCGCCAGGCTGACTCAATCGTAAAGTAATAGACGGTGCCGACAACCACGTAGGCCACGGCCATGTCGAAATCCGGTACGTCAAAGCCATGACCGATCAGGCCTACAGCCGCACTCAGCACCGCCATGGTACAAATAACGGCAATCGTTTCACTAACATTCCAGCCGCTGCGCACAAACAAATGGTGCAGATGGCAGGCATCCGCTGCGAAGGGCGAGCGTCCCCGACGGATGCGTCGCACCATTACCCGTATGGTGTCGAACACCGGGATGGCAAGAAACCAAAGTGTGGTGGCAGGCGTTAACGAGCGATCGATGTCGCCTTGCGAGATGTCCACCGCGCCCCAGGCGAGGAACAATCCCAACATCATGCTGCCGGCATCACCGAGGAACACGGTGGCTTTGCTGCGCCAGTGCATGCGCTGATTAAAAATCAAAAAGCCCGCAATAGAGGCTGACATGATGTTAATCATCGGCAGGTTGCCGGTATTGCCGCTGAGGCTTTCCGCAACGCCAAAGCCGAGCAGGGTGACGAGCGTCAGGTTGCCACTCAGTCCGTCCAGTCCGTCACTCATGTTAATGGCATTAATTACGCCAACTACCGCAAAAACGGTAAAGGGTGCGGCCATCCATGACAGCTCAATCAGGCGTCCGCCCGGGGTGATCCAGCCGAGGTCTGTCAGGATGGTGCCGCCCCAGTAAACCATGATGAGCGCTGCGCCGATTTGTGCGCCGAAGCGCACGAAAGGGGCGATGTCGTATTTATCGTCAACGACCCCGATCAGAACAATAAGCAGGGCGGCGGCAAACCACGGGAAAAAGTTTTCTAGAGGCCCAGCAATTAACCCGCTGTAAACGCCCGCAACGACTGCGATGGAGGCGCCGAGATAAATGGAGATTCCGCCAATCAGTGGGATCTCTCCAGCATGCAGTTTGCGCTCGGCCGGTTTGTCTGTGAGGCCAATTGCTTCAGCCACCGGCTTAAGCAGAGTAATAAACAGCGCAGTGATAACGAACGCTATCGCAGGGGCAATAAGGGTCTGGAGCATAATCTACTGTCGCGTTGCGTACCCTGCGGGTGCTGTCGCCGGTACAGCATTAGCGGCAAATTTCGTCGGCGCGTAGCTGTCGTCGGCCATGAATACTCTTGATCGTTAAGTTAATTGCAAATACTAGCATGGGCGGTTGACGCTGCAAGCCGGGTCCAAGGCTTCGCGTGACATAACTTGCCGAATATAAGGTGGCTGGGCGCGCGGTTGGCTATAATCGCCGCATGACTGACTGGCTAACTATTATCGGCGTGACGGTTGGCGCACTTTTGCCCATCGTTAATCCGCTTAGTTCGGCGCCGGTTTTTGTTGCGATTACCCACGGCATGACGCGACAGGCGCGGTATAGTCAGAGCCGACGGGCCTGCATATACATGGCTTGTGTACTGATCGCGTCGTTGTTGATTGGTGTGCTGGTGCTGGAGTTTTTTGGCGTATCGCTGCCCGCATTGCGTCTTGCAGGGGGGCTGGTTGTTGCCAGACTGGGCTTTAGTATGCTGAACCCGGATCCGGTCAGCGAGCTGCCGCCGGATCAACAGGAAGCCGCGGTGAGCCGCGAGGACATTGCGTTCACGCCGCTGGCGGTGCCGCTGCTCAGTGGCCCCGGGTCGATCGCCCTGACTATCAGTATCGCCACAAAGGTCGAGCATATCGTCGAGTATTTTGCTGTCGCCATCGGCATCATCATTGTGGCAGTCATTTCCTGGGTGGTGTTGCGTTTCTCCGGCCGTATTGTCGAGTACATGGGCGCAACAGGCGTTACGGTAATGACGCGTCTGATGGGCCTGTTGCTGGTGGCTTTGGGTGTGCAGTTCGTGGCGGACGGGTTGCTGGAGTTGATTGCCGTAGACAACCCAATAGAAGCGCTTGGAGCGTTTGATTAATTTGGTGCCTGTTTAACGTAATACCGGTTTTTCGTAGCGAGCTAACTTTTTTCCCACAATTTTCGGAGTAGGATGTTCTTGTGTTTAGTGCTCCAGAATAACAATAACTAAGGTGAGTCACATGAAACGTTTAACACTCTTAATTGCCTTGTCGGTATTCTCAATCGGCGCGTATGCGCAGGAATGCAACGAGGAAAACGAATACTGCGAGCCCGAGTCCTATTGCGGCGATGGCATTCTCGACGAGGGCGAGCAGTGCGACGACGGTAATGACGATAACGGTGACGGCTGCTCTGCCGTGTGTCTGATTGAAGGTGGTGACGAGGGTTGCACCCCCGGTTACTGGAAGCAGTCGCAACATTTCGACAGTTGGCCTCTGCCATACACCCCCGACACGCCGTTTGGCAGCGTCTTTGAAGACGCCTTCCCTGGCAAGACCCTGCTTGAAGTCATGTGGACAGGCGGTGGAGGAAACATTGCTTTGGGTCGCCACACCGTTGCAGCGCTGTTGAATGCTGCATCAGAAGGTGTTGATTACCCGATCGGCGAAGCTGGCGTGATTGACCGCTTCAATGACGTATATCCCACCGAGCAGAAATGGAAGTACAACAAGGTCAAGAAAGGCTTTGAGGAAGCGAACGAGCAGGGCTGTCCGCTGAACTAGACCTGTCTTGGTTGATAAGCTAAATAAAAAGGCCCGCATATGCGGGCCTTTTTTAATTTGGCTCCCCGACCCGGACTCGAACCAGGGACCAATTGATTAACAGTCAATCGCTCTACCAACTGAGCTATCGGGGAGTTGTACGTCTGTGACGTGCGGCGGAATTGTCCGGTAAGGCTTTCGCTAAGTCAAGGACATGGGCCTCAATCGGGGCTTCATACTTTATCGCCAAAGGCAGGCTGCAGCTGGCTTTCAGCTCAGCTCATCACCCGCTTGATCCGCGCCACGGCCTCTTCAAGGATTTCCATGCTGGTGGCGAAAGACAGCCGGATGTAACCCGGTGCGCCGAAAGCAGAGCCGGGGACCAGCGCCACTTCGCCTTCGTTCAGCAGTAACGACGAGAATTCGGTGTCGTCTTTGCAGCCTTTCATCTTCATCGCTTCCGAGACGTCCGGGAAGGCATAAAAAGTGCCGGCACCTTCGATGCAGCTAAACCCGGGAATCTCGTTCAGTGCCTTCACGAGGTAATCGTGACGTGCCCGGAAGTGCACCAGCATTTCCTCAATGCACTCGTTCCCCGCCGTCAGCGCCGTCACGCTGGCCGCCTGCGACACTGACACGGGATTGGAGGTGCTCTGGCTTTGTATTTTCTTCATCGCCTTGACGATTTCCACCGGGCCACCGCAGTAGCCGATGCGCCAGCCGGTCATGGCGTAGGCTTTGGAAACTCCGTTCATGGTCAGCGTCTGGTCATACAGATCGGGACAGGCTTGAGCAAAGCTGACAAAGGGTTCGTCGGCCCAATAAATGTGCTCGTACATGTCGTCCGTGGCGATCAGGATATTCGGGTGCTTTTTCAGTACTTCGCCGAGGCCTTGCAATTCGGCCTTGGTGTACGCCGCGCCGGTCGGGTTGCTGGGGCTGTTCAGAAATAACAGCTTGGTGCGATCGGTGATCGCCGCTTCCAGTTGTGCCGGGGTTATCTTAAAACCCTGCTCGATGCCGCCGAGCACCGGCACCGGCACGCCGCCGGCGAGCAATGCCATGTCGGGATACGAAACCCAGTAGGGCGCAGGGATGATGCATTCGTCGCCGTCATTGAGCACTGCCAGGCACACGTTAAAGCAGGTCTGTTTGCCGCCGCTCGACACGAGTATCTGATCCTTGGTGTAGACCAGCTCGTTGTCATTTTTGAACTTGTCGATAATCGCTTGTTTGAGCGCAGGCGTGCCGTCAACGTTGGTGTACTTGGTATCACCGGCATTGATCGCTGCGATCGCGGCATCTTTAATGTGCTGCGGAGTATCGAAATCCGGTTCGCCGGCGCCGAGGCCGATGATATCGCGACCCTGTGTGCGCAGCTCGGCTGCCAGTGCGGTAACAGCCATGGTGGGCGAGGGTTTTACGCGCTTTACGCGTTCTGAAACTGATAGACTCACGGAGGCACCTTGGAATAGTGAACAAGCGAATAGTGAACTAGCCAGTCAGGCCTGCCTGACAGGCCAAACGGGGTGCAAATATACGGGATTCCGAACCGGCAACCAATAGTCATGAGCAGCCTGAAAGACAGCGGCAGTTTCGAACTGGTCTCTGAATTTGAGCCGGCGGGCGATCAGCCGCAGGCCATTGCGGGGCTGCTGGACGGTCTGCGCAGCGGTCTGGCGCGGCAAACCTTGCTGGGCGTAACCGGCTCGGGGAAGACCTTCACCATCGCCAACGTCATCCAGGAGGTGCAGCGACCCACGCTGGTCCTTGCGCCCAACAAGACTCTGGCGGCGCAGCTGTACGGCGAAATGCGGGAGTTCTTCCCCAATAACCGGGTGGAGTATTTCGTGTCCTACTACGATTACTACCAGCCAGAGGCCTACGTGCCGTCCAGTGATACCTATATTCAAAAAGACGCATCTGTAAACCAGCACATCGAGCAGATGCGGTTGTCGGCCACCAAGACGCTGTTGGAATACCCCGACGCCATTATCGTCGCTACTGTATCGTCGATATACGGCTTGGGTGACCCGGAAGCCTACTTCAGCATGGTGCTGCACCTGATGCGCGGTGAAGCGATGGAGCAGCGCACTCTGTTGCGGCGGCTGGCGGAACTGCAATACACGCGTAATGAAATTGAGCTGGCTCAAGGCACGTATCGGGTTCGCGGCGAGGTGATTGATATTTTTCCTGCAGAATCTGAGCGGGATGCTGTGCGGATCGAGTTGTTTGACGATGTCATCGATTCAATATCAATTTTTGATCCGTTAACGGGCGAAGTGCAGCAAAAGGTTCCGCGCTTTACGATTTACCCGAAGACGCACTACGTAACCTCGCGGGATCGCATGTTGCAGGCCGTAGAAGAAATAAAAATTGAACTCAAAGACCGGCTCGCCGAGCTCAACAAAGCCAACAAGCTGGTGGAAGCACAGCGGCTGGAGCAACGCACGTTGTACGATCTGGAGATGATTTCCGAACTGGGTTATTGCCAGGGTGTGGAGAACTACAGCCGCTATTTATCAGGGCGGGCCCCCGGTGAACCGCCGCCTTGCCTGTTTGATTACCTGCCGGCCAACGGCCTGCTGATCGTGGATGAAAGTCACGTGACCATCCCGCAACTTGGCGGTATGTACCGCGGCGACCGGTCCCGCAAAGAGACGCTGGTGGAGTACGGATTCCGTCTGCCGTCGGCGCTGGACAACCGTCCGCTGCGTTTTGACGAGTTCGAGGGGTTGGCGCCGCAGACCATTTACGTGTCAGCCACACCGCGTGAATACGAGCGTGAAACGTCCGGCGCAATAGTGGAGCAGGTGGTGCGGCCCACCGGTCTGGTTGACCCGGTTGTGGAGGTGCGCCCGGCCGGCACGCAGGTCGATGATGTGTTGTCGGAAATCGGGCTGCGGGTTGCATGCAATGAGCGCGTGCTGATTACCACGCTGACCAAGCGCATGGCAGAAGACCTGACCGACTATCTGCAGGAACATGACGTGCGTGTGCGCTATCTGCATTCAGATATTGAAACGGTCGAGCGCACCGAGATTATTCGCGATCTGCGGCTCGGCGAATTTGATGTGCTGGTGGGCATTAACCTGCTGCGCGAAGGGCTGGACATGCCCGAGGTGTCGCTGGTTGCGATACTCGATGCAGACAAAGAAGGGTTTTTGCGTTCTGAGGGCTCGCTGATTCAGACCTCGGGTCGTGCCGCACGCAATGTGAATGGCACCGTCATTATGTACGCCGATAAAATCACCGGTTCAATGGAACGGGCGATGGCCGAGATGGAGCGCCGGCGAGTTAAACAGCTCGAGTACAACCAGGAACACAGTATCCAGCCAAAGACCATTCTCAAGAACGTGCAGGACATCATGGAGGGTGCGCGTGCGACCGGTCGCAGCCGTGCGAAGCCGCGCAAGGTGGCAGAATCCAGGCCGGATTACAGCAACATGGCACCGGAAATGTTGCTGAAAAAAATCGGCAAGCTGGAAAAGCAGATGTACCAGCATGCGCGCGACCTGGAGTTTGAGGATGCCGCCAAACTGCGCGACGAGATTGAGCACATGCGCCGTGTCGGACTGGGTTTTACCGACTCCAAAGCAAGCTGATTGTTTTGTTGGGCCGCCGTTGCTGCGTAGTTAGCGTTTGGGCTCCCAGTCTCTGAGTATACGACCCCATTTTGCATCGGCATTGCTCAGTGCATCCGGCGCTGCTTCCTCGAACAATGTCCGGTTAAGCGGTGGAAATTTCTCCCGACCGCCTTCTTCGGGCCATTGGCGGGTGGCGTCGATGGCAATCTTGCTACTCTTGCCACGACTGACCAGACTTGGGTCGATAGGCAATGCCGGCATGGATTCGTAAAGCTTGGTCGTGCCCCAGGGTTGCCAGCGCGCACCCATGGCCGCCAGTAATTGTTCCTGATCCGTGACATCCACGTCGCCGTCCACCACCACGACTATTTTTGAAAAGTAATCTTGTTCAATGATCGCCTCAGCAACTTCCATGCCCTGACCGGGGCGCGTCTTGTTAATGCTGATATAGGTGGTGCCTACCGAGCGGGTGTCGGGAAACCAGTCCACCATGTCGGGAAAGGTTTGCTGGTAAAAATGCAGTTTACGAGCGTGCCCGGCCGCCATCAGTGAGCCGGCCTGGGTGCCGGTAAAGTTATTCATTAGCCAGGGATTGCGCCGGTGGGTGACGGTGGTGACCCGCATCCAGAACACTTCCTCCTTAATCGCGCCCTGATAGCCGACCATTTCACCGTACGGGCCTTCCGGGCGCATGTCATTCAGCGGGACTTCGCCTTCGATGATCATTTCGCTGTGTGCCGGGACGAGAAAGTCGTTGGTTTCGCTCTTGACGGTCTCAACGGCCTGACCTGCAAGCCCGCCAGCAACGGCCAGCTCGTCAACCAGGCCATTGCCGGTGACACCCATTTTGCTGCCTGCCACCATCCATACATAGGGATCCGGCGTGAGTGCGATTGATACGCGGGCGGTGGTTTCGCCGCGTCGGCGCGCCGCCATTAAATGTCGGTAACCGGTTTGCCCTGGCTCCGAGTTCAGCGCGATTTCACGCGGACCGCGCAAGTGGCAGCGGTAGGTGCCCATGTTGACACCGTACTTGGGGTGGCTGGTGAACACGTTGCCGGTGTTGATGTAGCGCCCGGCATCCGCCGGGTTGCCTTTAATAAATGCAAACTTTGTCAGGTCAATGTCGTCACCGGTCAGTACGACTTCCTTGCAAGGCGCATCCTTGGCAGCAATTTCAACCGGGTCGATCAGTTCGTACTCACCGCCGTTGGCGGCAACCCGCTGCGCAATGTGCGCACGTGCCCGCCGATAGCTGTCCAGCGGTTTAATGAGCGCCGGACCGTTGTCCACCGGATCGAGGCCAAAGGCAATGCACTCGCTGTAACCGTGACCGCTTTCGTTAACCAGCAACGGGCCCGGCAGCCATTCGCCATTGACCTTGACGCGCTCAAACAGAAAAGTCGGGGCGCCGCGCATGCTGTGCAAGTCGCGTGCACGGTACATAAGCGCGGTCGCTTCGTAATTGTCCTGATCCACTTCCGGAATGCGCAGCACAATATTGTGGGCCTCAAGAGCAGCAATATAGTCGCGCATGGAACGGAAGGGCGCTTTGGGAGCGTTGCGGTTGCCGCTCAGGGCAGCGTTGCCAGCCGTACAGGCAGAAGCCACCAATGCGGCGCCTGTGGCAGTGCCCAGCAGGGCGCGTCTGGAAATTCGGGTCATGGTTTATTCCTCAGCAGCTAAGCCCTTAACACTATATAAAAGTGATGCAGAGCGCACCGCTGGAATGACCAGTGGGTGAAAGGAGCTGCAAAAAGAAAAAGGCCCGCAGCGAGGGCTTCGGGCCTGGGAATGTTTGGTAGGCGCGGGCAGGATTGAACTGCCGACCCCTACCATGTCAAGGTAGTGCTCTACCACTGAGCTACGCGCCTATTGCGGGCGCTACGATACCCATGCCCACGGATGATGGCAAGAGACCAGAATTAAGGGGCCAGAATAAAGGACCAGGATAAAGGGCTATGGCCACACCCCCCAAAGCCGAGCAGGTTATTGCCCCTGTCATTGTGGAGCCGCCGGATTCCGCTGCGGGTGCCCCGGCCGTGCGCTCGGTGCTGGACAGTCTGCACCGTAAAACGGGATTAGTGACGGGTGCAGCCGCACTGCTCAAAATGAATCAACCCGGTGGTTTTGATTGCCCGGGATGCGCCTGGCCCGAAGAAACCGAGCACAGAAAACGCCTGGAGTTTTGCGAAAACGGTGCGCGCGCGTTTGCTGACGAGGCGACGCGCAAACGGGTGACGCCGGAATTTTTTGCCGCGCACAGTCTCGCCGATCTGGCCATGCGCTCTGGGCGCTGGTTAAACGAGCAGGGGCGTCTGACGCAGCCGATGGTCAAGAAGCCGGGCGCTGATCACTACACGCCGATTACCTGGTTCAGTGCTTTCGAGTTGATTGCCCGCCAGCTGAACGGATTGGACAGTCCGGATCAGGCGGCCTTTTACACGTCAGGGCGCACCAGTAACGAAGCTGCTTTTCTCTGGCAATTGTTCGTGCGCGTCTACGGCACCAACAACATGCCCGATTGTTCGAACCTATGTCACGAGTCGAGCGGTACTGCCCTTACCGAGGTTATCGGCAGTGGCAAGGGCACGGTGCGGCTGAGTGATTTCGACGCAGCCGATGCGATTTTTGTATTGGGTCAAAACCCGGGGTCCAATCACCCGCGCATGCTGGCGGCACTGGAGCGAGCCAAACAGAACGGCACTAAGATTGTCGTCGTAAATCCGCTGGACGAGCCCGGGACACGGCGGTTCCGCAATCCGCAGCGGGTAGATGGCTGGGTCGGCCATGGGACCGAATTGTGTGACCTGCATATCCCGGTGCGCGTCAACGGCGACGTGGCGTTTCTCAAAGGTTTGTGCAAAGCCATGCTTGAGATGGAGGCGCAGCGTCCCGGGGAAGTGCTGGATCGCGACTTTATTAAGCAATTCACCAAGGGCTTCAGTAATTTTGCCGCCGACATTGGCCGTACGACCTGGGACGCAATTGAAAAAGGCAGTGGGGTTAGCCGCGCATTAATTAGCGACGCGGCAACGATAGCCGCGGCGGCCGATAACACGATTTGTTGCTGGGCCATGGGCCTGACGCAACACGTGAATGCGGTAGCCAATATTCAGGAGGTAATCAACTTCCTGATGTTGCGTGGCAATCTGGGTCGGCGCGGCGCTGGCGCGTGTCCGGTAAGGGGCCACAGCAACGTGCAGGGTGATCGCACCATGGGGGTATGGGAGAAACCCGATGCCGTCTGGCTGGAGCGGCTTGGCACCGAGTTTGGTTTCACCGCACCAACGTCACATGGCTATGACACGATGGATTGTCTGCGCGCCATGGATGCAGGCAAGGTTCGTGTGCTGGTGGCTATGGGCGGCAATTTTGTCGCCGCTACCCCGGACAGTGGCTTTGTCGAAGCGGCAATACGCAAGTGCGACCTTACCGTGCAGATTTCAACCAAGCTGAACCGTTCGCATGTGGTTAGCGGCAACACCGCGATTATTTTGCCGGTGTTGGGCCGCACCGAAGTGGACCGACAGCCGGGCGGCGAACAATTCGTTACGGTAGAGAACTCCATGGGCGTGGTGACCACATCGCGTGGCTGCCTCAAACCCGCCAGTGAATTTCTCAAGAGTGAAGTTCGCGTGGTTGCCGAACTGGCGGTTGCCACCGTCGGTACGCGCAGTGCTATCAACTGGCGGCGTCTGGCCGACGACTATGATCTGATTCGCGACCACATTGCCAAAGTGGTGCCGGGGTTTGCCAAATTTAACGACCGTTTGTATGACGACGGTCAGATTGAGTTGCCGCATGCGGTTCGCGATCAGCGAGAGTTTGCAACTGCATCCGGTAAGGCTGAATTTACGGTGCACGAATTACCCGCGCTTAATGTACCGGTAGGGCAGTTTGTAATGACCACTATCCGCAGCCATGATCAGTTCAATACCACCGTGTACTCCGATAATGATCGCTATCGCGGTATTTCCGCGAGCCGCGAAGTGGTGTTTATGAGTGAAGCCGACATGACGGATCTCAAACTGCAGGCGGGGGAGCGAGTCAACCTGAGTTCCGGAGACGGCGACGCCACGCGCACCTTGTCCGGTTTTGCAGTGGTGCCATACCGTATTCCGCGAGGCTGTGTGGCCTGCTACTACCCCGAGGCAAATCCGCTGGTGCCCTTTGATGCGGTGGCGACCGGCAGCAACACACCGGCCTACAAATCGGTGCCTGTACGTATCTCGCGGGCAATCTAGCCCCTAATGTTCAATTGGCATTGGGCTTGGACCCCAATTCACTTACAATCCGCAGCCAGTTTTCAGGCTTCAGACACGGATTGACCTCATGCCCACGATCACACTACCCGACGGCAGCCAACGCAATTTCGATGCGGCCGTCACTGTGGGTGACGTTGCTGCTGATATTGGCGCGGGGCTGGCCAAGGCCGCACTGGCTGGCAGAGTGGACGGGCGTCTCGTCGACACATCGTATGTGATCGAAGACGATGCCAGGCTGTCGATCGTTACGGCAAAAGACGAAGAGGGTCTGGAAGTCATCCGGCATTCCACCGCGCATTTGCTGGCGCAGGCCGTAAAACAGCTTTATCCGTCTGCTCAGATAACCATCGGCCCGGTCATTGAGGACGGGTTTTATTACGACTTTGCAGTTGAACAAGCCTTTACGCCTGAAGATCTGGAAAAAATCGAACAGCGCATGGCAGAACTGGCTCAACAGGATATGCCGGTTGAGCGCAGCGTGTTGGATCGCGATGCAGCCATCGAATACTTCAAAAACGAAGGCGAGCATTACAAAGCCGAGATTATCGAGTCGATCCCGGGCGACGAGGAAATCGGCCTTTACGGGCAGGGCGACTGGAAAGACCTGTGTCGCGGCCCGCACGTTCCGAGTACCGGCCATCTTACGGCCTTTAAGCTGATGAAGGTTGCAGGTGCGTATTGGCGCGGCGATTCCAACAACGAGATGTTGTGTCGCGTTTATGGAACCGCATGGGGCGACAAGAAAGCTTTAAAGGCATACCTGCACCGTCTGGAAGAAGCCGAAAAACGTGACCATCGCCGCTTTGGCAAATTGATGGACCTGTTTCATTTTCAGGAAGAGGCGCCGGGACTGGTGTTCTGGCACGACAAAGGCTGGTCAATTTACCGGACTATCCGTAACTACATACGCAAGCGGCTGCGCGAGAATGGCTATCAGGAAGTGAACACGCCGCAAATTGTCGATCGTTCGTTGTGGGAACGGTCAGGGCACTGGGACAAGTTCCGCGAAAACATGTTCACGACTGGTGATGAAGATCATCGGGTGTATGCCGTTAAGCCGATGAATTGTCCGTGTCATATACAGATTTACAACAAGAATCTGCACAGTTATCGCGACTTGCCGTTACGCATGGCCGAGTTCGGTTCCTGCCATCGCAACGAACCCAGCGGCACCTTGCACGGGTTAATGCGGGTGCGGGGTTTCGTGCAGGACGACGCGCATATTTTTTGCACCGAAGGGCAGATTCAGGCAGAGGTCGCAGCATTCATCACGCTGCTGTTCAGCGTCTACGAAGACTTCGGCTTCACTGATGTGTTCACCAAGTTATCGACCCGTCCCGAGCAGCGCGTCGGTACCGACGATCAGTGGGATCGTGCCGAAGCCGCCTTGCAAAGCGCGTTGGAAAGCGGCGACCTGCCGTGGGAATTACAGCCCGGTGAGGGCGCGTTCTACGGCCCCAAAATCGAATTCAACCTGCGCGACAGCATAGGCCGCGTCTGGCAGCTGGGTACTATTCAGCTGGATTTCTCCATGCCTGAGCGGTTAGGCGCAACCTACATTGCCGAGGACGGCAGTAAGCAGACACCCGTAATGCTGCACCGGGCCATCCTCGGTTCTTTTGAGCGCTTTATCGGGATTTTGATAGAGCATCACGCCGGCAGCCTGCCAACCTGGCTGGCGCCGATGCAGGCAGTGGTGCTTAATATCACCGATAAGCATGCCGAATATGGCAAAACAGTGGTTGAAGCCCTTGAAAAACAGGGTTTTAGGGTCGAATCGGACTTGAGAAACGAAAAAATCGGCTTTAAAATCCGCGAGCACACGATCCAGCGTGTCCCGTATTTGCTCGTTGTGGGCGACCGGGAAGCTGAAACTAATTGCGTGGCCGTGCGTACGCGAACCGGTGAAGATTTGGGCAGTATGTCTATCGAGGCATTCGGCGAACTTCTGCACACCGATGTCGCGAGTCACGGCCGCTCTGCTATGGAGGATTGACGAATCGCAGCAAATAAACGTGTCCGACGAAATGATGAAATAACCAGCCGCTCAGTGAGATTGATTGACGCGGATGGCGAGCAAGTCGGAATTCTGGACCTTCGCGATGCGATGGAAAAAGCACGCGGAGCTGGCCTGGACCTGGTGGAGGTGTCGCCGAACGCTGAACCGCCGGTATGCCGCATCATGGACTTTGGTAAGTACCTCTTCGAAATGAAGAAGAAGTCGCAAGGCGGCAAAACCAAGCAAAAGCAGGTGCAGGTCAAGGAAATTAAATTCCGTCCGGGCACCGACATCGGCGACTACAAGATAAAGCTCAATAAGTTGATTGAATTTCTTGAAGATGGCGACCGTGCCAAGATTACGCTGCGATATCGGGGCCGGGAAATGGCCCATCAGGAGTTGGGTTTTAACCTGCTCAAAAGGGTTGAGAAAGATCTGGAGCCCTATGGAACGGTGGAACAGTTCCCTAAATTGGAGGGTCGTCAGCTGGTGATGTTGATGACACCCAAAAAGAAGTAGTAATAAAGAAGTACGAGTAGTGCCGACCCGGTTTGATCACAGGCCGAGTCATTATTTTTAACAAGTGAGCGGAGGTGTTTGTTACCCCGGTAACGCACCGAAGCCCGCCTGTCACCGGTCCTTAATTAACAGGGTGCGGGTCAGGCCAAGGAGATAGTAATGCCCAAGATGAAAACCAATCGCGGGGCCGCGAAGCGTTTTAAGCGCACCGGCAAGGGTAAGTACAAGCGTGCCCAGTCACACCTGCGTCATATCCTCACCAAGAAGCGTTCCAAGCGGAAACGTCAACTCGGTCTGCCAGCTCACGTGGCAGAGTGTGATGTTCCTGCTGTCAAACGCATGCTGCCTTAGGAGGATGATGCAATGCCAAGAGTAAAACGCGGTGTCGCCGCCAAGGCGCGCCATAAAAAGATTCTGGATAAGGCCAAGGGCTACTACGGTGCCCGTCGCAAGCTGTTTAAAACAGCTAAACAGGCCGTTACCAAAGCAGGTCAGTACGCATACCGTGACCGCCGGCAGCGCAAGCGTCAGTTCCGCGCTTTGTGGATTGCCCGTATTAACGCGGCGGCCCGTTTGCATGGCCTTTCATACAGCCGATTTATCAGTGGATTGAAGAGGGCCGAGGTTGACCTGGATCGTAAGGTTCTGGCCGACATCGCGGTTCATGATCCGGCTGCTTTCGGCGCAATTGCCGAACAGGCAAAGGCCGGATTAGCCAAGGCAGCGTAAGTCGTTGCGGCGGTCCTGAGTTATGCAGGAGCTCAACGATTCCCTGAACAGCCTGATTGCGCGCGCACAGGCGGATATCGAGCAAAGCAATAATCTTGCCGAGCTCGATGCCGTGCGCGTTGCTTTTCTGGGCAAAAAGGGTGAACTGACCGAACAGCTTAAAGCTCTGGGCAAAATGTCAGCCGAAGCGCGGCCGGCTGCAGGTCAGGCCATCAATCAAGCTAAACAGCAGGTTCAGACAGCGCTCGAAGCCCGCAAAAACGCGCTGGAAGATGCCGATTTGGCGGCGCAACTGGAAGCCGAGGCTGTGGATGTCAGTTTGCCCGGGCGTGGGCAGCCCACCGGCAGTGTGCATCCAGTGACGCGCACCCTGCAGCGTATTGAGGCTATCTTTGCCGGCGGCGGATTTACTGTCGCGCAGGGCCCGGAAATCGAGGATGACTTTCACAATTTCACGGCACTCAATTTCCCGCCGGATCATCCCGCACGCGCGATGCACGACACCTTCTTTTTTCCTGACGGCCACGTGCTCCGCACGCACACTTCGCCGGTGCAGGTGAGGGCTATCAAGTCCCAGGGTGTGCCTATTCGTATTATCGCTCCCGGCCGGGTATACCGTTGCGATTCGGATCAGACGCACACGCCGATGTTTCACCAGGTAGAAGGTCTGGTCATTGATGAAAACGTCAGCTTTGCCAATCTCAAAGCAGTCATGCACGATTTTGTCGAGGCCTTTTTTGAGCGTGATATGCAGATGCGGTTTCGGCCTTCCTATTTTCCATTTACCGAGCCATCGGCCGAAATGGACATTTTGTCTGAGTCAGGAAAGTGGCTGGAGATTGGTGGCTGCGGCATGGTGCACCCAAATGTGCTAACCAGCGCCGGTGTCGATCCCGAAAAATACACCGGTTACGCCTTTGGTATGGGCGTTGAGCGCATGGCCATGCTTCGCTACGGCGTTGACGACCTGCGCCTATTTTTCGATAACGATTTACGCTTCCTGAAGCAGTTTGCCTGAGGCCCGTTCGCGATGAAGCTATCAGAACAGTGGTTACGGGAATGGGTCAATCCGCAGGGCGATACCCGCACGCTCGCTGATCAGTTGACCATGGCCGGTCTGGAAGTTGACGGTGTGGAGCCTTGTGCGCCGCCACTGGACGGCGTGGTTGTCGGAAAAGTACTGGAGAAAGTGCAGCACCCCAACGCGGATCGTTTATCGGTGTGCAAGGTGGATATCGGTACAGCCGAGCCGCTGCAAATTGTGTGCGGGGCCGCAAATGTTTATGCCGGGGGTGTATTCCCGGTTGCAACGGTGGGCAGCACACTGCCGGGCGAACTGAAGATCAAGAGGAGCAAGCTGCGTGGCGAAGAATCGCGCGGCATGTTGTGCTCCGGCGTTGAACTGGGTATTTCCGAGTCGGCGGACGGATTACTTGAGCTGAGTCACGACCTGACCGTGGGTGAGCCGGTTGCGACGGCGTTGCGTCTTGATGATCACGTGATCGAGCTTGACCTCACGCCAAACCGGGCTGATTGTTTCAGTGTATTAGGCGTTGCGCGCGATGTCGCGGCGATTAATGCGCTGGATTTTTCCGAACCGGAGATACCGCCCGTACCTGCAACCTCCGACGCCACGCACGACGTGTCCATTGCTCCGCAGGATGGCTGCCCCGCATTTGCCGGTCGCGTCATTCGCGCCATTGATGCATCAGCGCAGACCCCGTTGTGGATGTCCGAGCGGCTTCGCCGTGCCGGCATACGGCCGTTGCATCCCGTCGTGGATGTCACCAACTACGTGATGCTGGAACTGGGCCAGCCTATGCATGCTTATGATCTCAGCAAGCTGAACGGCGCGGTGGCGGCGCGGCTGGCGAGAACAGGCGAAAAACTGACCCTGCTGGACGGGCAGGAGGTCGTGCTCGACAGCAACGTCATGGTCATCGCCGATGACAGCGGGCCGATCGGGATGGCAGGCATCATGGGCGGGCAGAGCACCGCTGTGGGCGATGGCACGACCGATATTTTTCTGGAAAGCGCATTTTTTACACCGCAGGTCATTGCCGGGCGCGCACGCCGGTTTGGCCTGCATACGGACGCCTCTTTGCGCTTTGAGCGTGGTGTTGATTTTAGCGGGCAGGTCCGTGCCGTTGAGCGCGCCACTGCGCTGATCCTGGAGATTGCCGGTGGTTCTGCAGGTCCGGTTACGGACGCGCGCGATTCTGCCGCGCTGCCCGAACGGGCTGCCGTGGAATTGCGGCGTATGCAGCTGAGTCGCTTGCTGGGTATCAATATTCCCGACGACGAGGTGCATGCCATATTCGTGCGTCTGGGGTTTGCGGTAGAAGCCGGCGCCGCGGGTTGGCGTGTGACTCCGACCCCAGCCCGTTTCGACATTGAAATCGAAGCCGATCTGATAGAAGAAGTGGTGCGGGTTTACGGTTACGATCGCGTGCCCGATATTCGGCTGCAGGGTGCGGCTTTGCTTGCCGCAGCCAGCGAGTCGGCCGTGCCGGTCGCCCGCGCCGGGAACCTGCTGCGGGATCGCGGTTACAGCGAAGCGATAACTTACAGTTTTGTGGATCCGGGCCTGCAGAGTCTGCTGCTTGGTGAGTCGGCCGAATTAACGCTGGCTAACCCAATCTCGGCCGACCAGTCGGTTATGCGCCGTTCACTGCTGCCCGGGTTGTTGAGTGCCGCGCGGAGCAACCGTAAGCGCCAGCAAAATCGCATACGTCTATTTGAGGCAGGTTCGATATTTCGATTGCAAGATAATGAAATTATAGAACAAAATAGCCTTTCGGCAGTGGCCTGGGGGCGGGTGCTGCCGGAGCATTGGGACGACGTGAGCGGTGGCGACAGTCGCAGTAGCCGGTCGGCCGACTTTTTTGACATAAAGAGCGATGTGGATGCCTTGCTGCGGCTCGCGGGCAGCGCTGAAAAGCTGGATTATGTCGCATCAGAACATCCGGCGTTGCGGCCCGGACGCACAGCGCGTATTGAACGCGACGGCGAGATAATCGGCTGGGTGGGTGAGTTGCATCCGCGGGTAGCGCGCCGCTTGGGCATTACCGGAGCACCGGTACTCTTTGAATTGCAGGTGGATCGCGCACTGTCTGCCCGACTCCCTGAATACAAGGGCTTATCGCGATTTCCATCGGTGCGCCGCGATCTTGCAGTGATTGTTGCCGACGCAATTACGGCCGGGGAAATTGTCGCTGAAGTAAAACTGGCCGCGGGCGATCTGCTGAAAGACCTAAACGTGTTCGATGTATACCGCGGCGACAGTATTGAAAAAGGTCTAAAGAGTGTCGCTTTAGGCTTGATTTTGCAGGAAACTTCGCGCACCCTTACTGATCTAGAGGTTGACGGTGTGATCAATGCCGTGATCCAAAGGCTTTCCAGTAAGTTAAACGCCAGCATAAGAGAATAAGTCACATGGCACTTACCAAGGCAGATATGGCCGAATCCCTGTTCGATGAGTTGGGTCTCAACAAGCGTGAGGCTCGCGAATTGGTGGATCTCTTTTTTGAAGACTTGCGGGGTTCTCTGGGAAGCGGGGAGCAGGTAAAGCTGTCGGGTTTCGGCAACTTTGACCTGAGAGACAAAAACCAGCGGCCTGGCCGCAATCCAAAAACGGGTGAAGAAATTCCGATTACGGCGCGTCGTGTGGTGACGTTCCGTCCCGGACAAAAACTAAAAGCCCGGGTAGAAGCTTATGCTGGAACCGGGGAATAACGACGAATTACCACCAATTCCGGGGAAGCGCTATTTCACCATTGGTGAAGTCAGCGATCTCTGTGCGGTAAAACCGCATGTGCTGCGTTACTGGGAGCAGGAATTTCCGCAACTGAAGCCGGTCAAGCGACGCGGCAACCGGCGCTATTATCAGCGGCAGGATGTGCTGGTCATACGCCAGATTCGCAGTCTGTTGTATGAAGAGGGGTTCACCATCGGCGGCGCACGTCAGAAGCTGACAGGGTCCGAGGCTAAATCGGACGTCAGCCAGAGCCAGCAGATCGTGAAGCAGGTGCGCACAGAGCTTGAAGAAGTTCTCAAGATTCTGCGCCGCTGACTCCCGCGGGCAGAAGTCATTGTGTATCATGAGCGGCCCCTTAACGGGGTCGTTTGATTTTAGCGGGAACGTTTGATTTTGAACGGGAACGTTTGATTTTTTAAGTGTCGGGGCGTGGCGCAGCCTGGTAGCGCACCTGCATGGGGTGCAGGGGGTCGGAGGTTCGAATCCTCTCGCCCCGACCAATTTCTTAAAGGTGTGAATTTCAACTTTCATATATGCGCCGCGCTATTCATGCTGCTTGTCAGCAATGCATACGCCATCAGCGAAGGCCAGCCGGTTTCGGATGAGCAGTTCGCGAGTGAATTCCCCTGGGCGGTCGCTGTTATCAATGAAAAAGGCGGTGGCGTGTGTGGTGGCGCTGTCATCGCGCCGCGTTGGGTAATTACAGCGGCACATTGTGGCGGAGGCGAACGCTACGTTCTGGTTGATCATGCATCGCGCAGTCTTGCCAGACGAGTGGACGTAAAAAAGCGGATCGTCCACCCACGGTTTGATCGCAATGCCGGGCAGTTCGACGTTGCTTTGCTGTACCTCGCTGAGGAGGTCGACATGCAGCCTGTTGCGCTGGCCACCCCGATTGAATCCCGGTTGCTGCTGGCTAACAACGCGCCCGCCATCATCCTGGGCTGGGGGCGAACGGAGCAATCTCGAGACCCGGTGGATCGTGTGCGCGTCGCCACGCCCGTTTTGCAGGCATTTGCGCATCGGGGCAGCGCTTATATGTATCAGGGGGCTGCCGGGCCGTGCGGCCGCGACAGCGGCTCGCCGATGCTCATGACCACGCTGGACGGTCGCCGGGTAATGGTAGGCATCGCCCGGGCAGCGCAGGGCATGTGTGGGGGCGGTAAGCTCGGGGCTGCGATGTATATGGATGTCGGCGCGATCGACGACTTTATCAAAGCCAATATCGGTCCGTGGCAGTGATCAGCCTGCGCGTATGCAACGCATACGCAGGCATAATGGGTAACCCATGAATCTGGAAAAAGCATCCTTCATCGCGTTGTTGGCCCTCGTCACGCTGGCCTTTTTTGCGTTATTGCTGGATTTTCTGCAGCCGATATTCTGGGCGGCGATTCTGGCCGTCATTTTTCATCCGCTGCACGTGTGGTTTCTGAAACTGGTCAGGCAGCGCCGCACGTCGGCATCCTTTCTGACGCTCATGGTAATCACCATAACCGTGATCATTCCGGCCTGGTTCATTGCCGCTTCCGTGGTCAGCGAGGCGACCGGGCTATACAACCGCGTGCAGAGTGGTGAAGTTGATCTCGGTAGGCTGATTAACTGGGCGCGCAATACCTTACCCGTCATCAACAGTTTTTTTGACAGTATCGGTGTGACTCCCGAAGAGATTACCGCGAAAATTTCGTCGGCCGTCCTGACCAGCAGTCAGTTTGTCGGCTCCCTTGCGGTCAGTACGGGGCAGAATGTGGTTCGGTTCGCCGTTATGTTTTTGCTCATGCTCTACGTGTTGTTTTTCTTTATACGTGACGGTGACAAATTGCTTGAAATGCTCATTGTCGCGCTGCCATTTGGCGATGAACGTGAGCGTGCACTGCTGGCTAAGTTTGCCGAGGTGTCGCGCGCAACTATTAAGGGAACGCTGGTCATCGGCTTGATACAGGGTGGGCTGGGCGGGCTTATTTTCTGGATACTCGGCATACAAGGCGCGGCGTTCTGGGGCGTAGTGATGGTGATCCTGTCACTGCTGCCCGTGGTTGGTGCCAGTTTCATCTGGTTGCCGGCGGCGCTGTTGATGATTGCCAACGGCCAATACGTCAGCGCCGCAGTGCTGGTAGGTTTCGGCGTGTTAGTGATCGGGCTGATCGATAACGTGCTGCGTCCGCTGCTGGTGGGGCGCGATACGCGCATGCCGGATTACGTCATTCTGTTGTCGACGCTTGGTGGCCTCACGGTTTTCGGGCCCTCCGGATTTGTGATCGGCCCGATTATCGCAGCGCTGTTTCTTACCATCTGGGTCATGTTCGCGCGCGAGCATTCGTCGGCCAGCGTTGATGCCCTGCAGGCAACCCGGGACGATCAGTGAGTGATTTCGGGAAAAATGTGCCCGACCGTTGACATGGCTATCTGATCGCCACGCAGCATGCGATCCTCAATCCCCAGGAGGATCGGATCGGCATGATTCCGGTAAATGTTTATTTTTGCGTTAAACACGTGATGCAGCAGCCCGTGTTTGTCTTCAATAGTCATGCGACGAATGCTGAACAGGCCGTTACCCGAGGGTTCGCCGGTCAAGTAGCATTTGATGGAATGTATGGCTTCGCCGGAAAGCACCAGGCCGTTCAGATTGCTCAGATTGTGTTGCGCGAATTCAATAAACGATACCGAGTCGAGTTCGACGAGTGTTTCGGGCTGGTCACCCGGCAGCACGGCCTGAAAATCACCCACCAGCACCTGGCCAGGCAGGGCGCGTTCGATCATGCGCGCCAGTTCGATGGTGACGTCACCAACGATATCGCTAAACACTGTCGGGTTTAATCCCTCGGCCTGGTGAAATTCATAGCAGCTGCCAACGTGAAATGCCGTCCGCAGTATCGGTACGGTTCGGTTATGAGCTTTGTGCCGGGCAATGGCGTTGTCGGCCAGCACCAGGTGCATCAGGTGATAAAGATTGGTATTGGCACTGACCCCAAGGTCACGGTTCCAGATGTAAAAGCCGTCACCGGTGCTGGAACGCGCGAATCTCACACTGACGTCGCTATCCAGCATCTTTCTTGTGCGCGGAGTTGAGCGAATACGACAGACTGTTGAGTTGCGTCATTTGCTCGAAGGGGCTGAGCAGGCTGAACCCGACGATGTCGAACAGCGCAACGGCGCGGTTCTGCACGTAACGAACGCCATAACGCGTGACCAGCTTCTCGATTATGCGTGTTTCAGCCGGCGAGCCGGTCGGGCCGCTGCGGGTTCGGCATGTCAAAGGCTCAACTTTGAGCAACCGTGATGCGTTATCCATTTGTCGAGCGGTCAGTTGCCGTCTGCGGGCCAGCAATTCCATTACAAAATTGGCGGCTTCCTGTCTGTCGAGATCCGGTTCTTTTTGCGTATGGGAGCCAAGCGCATAATCTGCAACCGTGTAATGCGGCACAACCAGCAGATCCACGCCGCTATCGTGACCGCGCCAGCCCAGAATAAAATTGCGCCCCAGGCCCCAGTGACGGTGCAGCGCCCGGTCCAATTCAATTATGTTGCTCCTCTCGGCCAGGCTCAGTGTGTCCAGATCGCTGTTGAGATCGTTCCACAAATCCTGACCGGTGAGGCTCAAATACGTTGTATCGTTGCTTCCGCGCACGTTGCCCACCGCATAACCCGATACCATGATAGCGGCAAAAGCCTTAATCTACGAAGCTTATTGCACATAAAGCGAGCCGATTCGACGTGGCCCAGACATTAGCCCCTGAAGTAATTAATGCACTTAAAGCCGTGGTCGGTGATGCGGGCTGGCAGGACGATCCGGCTGCACTGGAACCGCATCTCACCGAGTGGCGGGGCCTTTATCACGGCAGCACGCCGTTGATGCTATCGCCGGCCAGTACCACCGAGGTCGCGGAGGTTATCGCGCTATGTGCAGCGAACGGTATTGCCGTGGTGCCGCAGGGTGGCAATACAGGGCTGGTGGGCGGCGCGATACCCGGGTTGGACCCGCGGCGCATCGAGATTTTGCTCAGCAGCTCGCGCTTGCGAAAAATTCGCTCACTGGATCCTGATAACTATACCGTGACGGCAGAGGCCGGGGTGGTGCTGGCTGAATTGCAGGATGTCGTTGCCGATGAAGGGTTATTTTTCCCGCTGAGTCTGGCGGCCGAAGGCAGTTGCTCGATCGGTGGCAATATCTCCACCAACGCAGGCGGCACCAACGTGCTTCGCTACGGCAATACCCGTGATCTGGTATTGGGTCTGGAGGTGGTGCTGCCTGACGGTTCTGTCTGGAACGGTTTGAGCGGTTTGCGCAAGGACAACACCGGCTACGACCTCAAGCATTTGTTTATCGGTGCCGAAGGTACACTGGGCTTTGTGACGGCGGCGACGCTAAAAGTATTTCCTGCCGCGAACAGTCGTTCCACGGCCTGGTTGGCAGTCAGTGATCCGGAGGCAGCAGTCAGTCTTTACGGCGACGCGCGTCAGCAGATGGGCGACGAAATGGTGGCCTTCGAGTTGCTGCCGCAGCTTGCCCTCGACATGGTCGTCGAGCACATCGCAGGATGCCGGAATCCGCTCGGTGAAGGTGCGGCAGACGATCTCTGGCATGTGCTGGTGGAGTTCACCAGCGCACGTTCGCAGGCGTCACTCGACGAGCAGCTCATCACATTTCTGGAAGACGCTCTGGCCGGCGGTCTGGTGATGGACGGTGCAGTGGCCAGCAGCGATGCACAGCGGGATGATTTCTGGCGCATACGCCACGGTATCTCTGAGGCGCAAAAGCAAGCGGGCGCAAGCATTAAGCACGATGTTTCGTTGCCGATCTCGAGGCTGGCGGAATTTCTGGGTACCGCCGACCGACGTGTCGCGAGTTTGCTGCCGGGTGTGCGCCCGGTGCCCTTCGGGCATCTGGGTGACGGTAATCTGCATTACAACCTTAGTCAGCCGCCCGACATGAACCCTGACGATTTTCTCGAGCGTTGGGGTGAGCTTAACGAAGCCGTTCACGAACTGGCCGTTGAGATGGGTGGCAGCTTCAGCGCCGAGCACGGTATCGGCTATCTGAAGGCCGCCGAACTTGAGCGCCTCACCTCGCCTGTGGAGCTTGCTTTATTGAGAAGCGTCAAAGGGGCACTTGATCCGCAGGGCATCATGAACCCCGGCAAGGTGCTGCGCTAAAACCCGCGGCTGCGTGTACAATTGCGCGTTCTGTCTGATACGGAACTACGGTAATGAGTGAGCAGGATAACCCCGGACGACGATATTCCAGTCAGGTTGTGGACGGTGTCGAGCAGGCACCGAGCCGAGCCATGCTGCGGGCGGTCGGTTTTACCGACGCGGATTTTCAGAAAAGCCAGATCGGCATCGCTTCGACCTGGAGCATGGTCACGCCGTGCAACATGCATATCGACAAGCTGGCCGATGAGGCCGCGCGCGGCGCCGACGCAGCCGGTGGCAAGGCCGTGCAGTTCAATACCATCACGGTGTCGGACGGCATTTCGATGGGCACATCGGGCATGCGTTACTCGCTGGTATCCCGCGAAGTCATTGCGGATTCGATTGAGACAGTGGTTGGCGGCGAGGGCTTTGACGGTTTTGTGGCCATCGGCGGTTGCGACAAGAACATGCCCGGTTGCCTGATGGCAATGGCGCGATTGAATCGTCCCTCTGTGTTTGTTTACGGCGGCACGATTCAGCCGGGGCCACACCGCCGCGATATTGTGTCGGTATTTGAAGCTGTCGGCGGTGTTGCCAGCGGTAAGGTCAGCGACGCGGAACTGCTGGAAGTAGAGCGCACCGCGATTCCCGGCCCCGGTTCCTGTGGCGGCATGTATACGGCCAATACCATGGCATCGGCCATTGAGGCCATGGGCATGAGCCTGCCGAACAGTTCGGCGCAGGATGCAATTTCGGCGAACAAGCTGGCAGATTGCGAGCAGGCCGGGCGCGCCGTGGTGGAGCTGGTCAGAAAAGACATCAAGCCGCGCGACATCATGACGCGTGCAGCCTTTGAAAATGCCATCACGGTGGTGATTGCCCTGGGTGGCTCCACGAATGCAGTGCTGCATTTGCTGGCCATTGCGCGCGAAGCGGGTGTGCCGCTCGAGCTTGATGATTTCACGCGCATCGGCGCGCGGGTGCCGTTGCTGTCGAACCTGAAGCCCAGTGGCACCTACACGATGTCCGAGCTGATCCAGATCGGCGGTATCCGGCCGCTAATGAAGCGCTTGCTGGATGCCGGGCTGCTGCACGGCGATTGCCTGACGGTGAGCGGGCATACCCTGGCCGAGGATCTGGCCGGCGTAGCCGACTATCCGGCGGATCAGGACATCATTTACCCGCTTGATAACCCTGTTAAGAAAGATAGCCATTTAGTTGTTTTGTATGGAAATCTTGCCCCCGAAGGTGCGGTCGCCAAAATCACCGGCAAGGAAGGTGTGAGTTTTACCGGCACCGCGCGGGTGTTCGGTTCTGAAGAGGAAGGCCTGCAGGCCATCCTCGACGGTCGCGTGGTGGCCGGCGATGTGGTCGTGATCCGCTACGAGGGGCCGAAAGGCGGTCCGGGGATGCGCGAGATGCTCAGCCCGACGGCAGCGATTATGGGCAAAGGCCTGGGCGATCAGGTGGCCTTTATTACCGATGGACGGTTTTCGGGCGGCAGTCATGGCTTCGTGGTTGGTCACGTTACGCCCGAGGCAGCGGTGGGTGGCCCGATCGCATTGCTGAATGACGGTGACGAAATCACCATCAACGCCGAGACCCGCACCATTGATGTTGCCATCAGCGCCGCTGAGCTGGCGGCTCGGCGCGAGCGCTGGCAGCCGCCGGCCAGCAAGGCGTCACCGGGCGTTTTGACCAAATACGCACGACTCGTGAGTTCGGCCTCGGAAGGCGCAGTGACGGGCGGGAGCGACTAATTGCGCTGGGTAGTCCTGAAATTTGGCGGCACCAGTGTCGCCACGGCGCCTAACTGGGCGATTATCCGCGATCTCGTGCGCGCGCGGCTTGATGAAGGCTTGCGCCCGATGGTCGTGCATTCGGCTGTCGGCGGCATCAGCAACAAGCTGGTGCAAGTCATGCAGGCAGCCGTTGCCGGCGATTACGCGGACTTACTGCACGAGATCGTCGAGCGGCATCGGTCGTTGGCAAGTGATCTGGGGCTGGACGGCGATGCGCTGTTGCACGACAACCTGACCGAGCTGGAACAGTTGCTAGCTGGCGTGCGTCTGGTTCGCGAAGTGAGTCCGCGGGTGCACGCCAAGGTCATGGCCATGGGTGAGCTGTTGGCTACCACGTTGGGTGCCGCCTACCTGCAGTCGCAAGGTATCGACGCCCATTGGCACGATGCCCGGGCATCGTTGTGCTGCGTGGAGCGCAGCGGCGCTTCCGAGCGTGCGGCTTTCCTGTCGGCCACCTGCGAAGCCAATCCGGATGCGCACCTGCAAGCCGAGCTGGCGGCCATTGACGGGGTTGTTCTGACGCAGGGGTTTATTGCCCGTAATTCTCATGGCGAAACGGTATTGCTGGGGCGGGGCGGGTCGGATACGTCGGCCGCTTACTTCGCCGGTCGACTCGAAGCCGAGCGCCTGGAAATCTGGACCGACGTCCACGGCATGTTCAGTGCCGATCCGCGCGCCGTACCGAGTGCGCGTCTGCTGAAGGCGCTGCGCTACGAGGAGGCGCAGGAAATTGCGTCCACCGGTGGTTCAGTGCTCCATCCGCGGGCCATATCGCCTGTGAGGCGAGGTGGTATTCCGTTGTGGATTCGTTACACAGCGCGTCCGGATGCCGAAGGCACACTGATTTCCCAGGATTCCGGTGACGACGCGCCGCGGGTCAAAGCCATATCCAGCCGCGACGGCATCACCCTGGTCTCCATGGAGACGCTGGGCATGTGGCAGCAGGTCGGTTTTCTTGCCGAAGCATTTAAGGTTTTCAGTGATTTAGGCCTTTCTATTGATTTAGTTTCGACTTCCGAAAGCAACGTCACGGTCACGCTGGACCCTAACGCCAATTCAATGGACGCCACCATGCTGGAGCGGCTGGAGCAAAATCTGGCGCGCTTGTGCCGGGTGCGCATCCTGCAGGATGTGTCGGTGGTCAGTCTGGTGGGGCAGAAAATCCGCGCCATGTTGCATGAAATCGGCCCGGCGCTGGAGGCTTTTCAGGAGAACCATATTCACCTGCTGAGCCAGGCCGCCAGCGATCTGAACCTCAGCTTCGTGGTTGATGCGGGGCAGGCAGCACGGTTGGTCCAGACGCTCCATGCCATCCTGATCCGGCCGCCGAGTCTGGATGCGGTGTTCGGGGAAACCTGGGAAGAACTGACCCGTGACGAAAGTGCGTCTGAACTTGCGGTGGGCGAGATGCCCTGGTGGGCGAACCGACGTGATGAACTGCTGGCCATAGCGACCGAGCGACAATCTGCCTACGTATACAGCCGCGATGCCGTGGCAGCCGCGGTGGCACGCTTGCGCGCGCTGAAGTCGGTGGATCGGGTGTTTTACGCCACCAAGGCCAACTCGAATCGTGAGATTTTGCAGGTTGTCTATGCAGGCGGCATGAACTTCGAGGTGGTCTCGCCGGGCGAGTTGCAGCTGGTGCTGGAACTCTTTCCGGACATTGACCGTGAGCGGATTTTGTTCACGCCGAATTTCGCACCACGCGAAGAATACGAACTCGGTCTGCAAGAAGGTGTGTGGGTTACGCTGGACAATTTGCATCCGTTGCGCCATTGGGGTGAGAGCTTTGCCGGCAAGAAAGTGTTTTTGCGGCTGGATACCGGACAGGGGCGCGGCCACCACGAGCATGTAAAAACCGCGGGGGTGCATTCGAAATTCGGTATCCCGTTGTTCGAACTGGACGAAGCGCGCGATTTGCTTGCGGCCTGTGGCGCGGAAGTGGTCGGGCTGCATGCCCACACCGGCAGCGGTATTTTGCAGGCCGATAACTGGGAAGAAATTGCCACCACGCTGGGTGGCATTGCCGGGCAATTCGGTACCGTGCGGTATCTGGATATCGGGGGCGGTTTAGGCATTCCCGAAAAGCCGGGCCAGCAACCGCTTGATATGGCTGCATTGGACGCCAGTTTGGCTGCTGCCCGCGAGCATCTGGGTGATTACGAAATCTGGCTTGAGCCCGGCCGTTACGTTGTCGCGCAGGCGGGTGTGCTGGTGGCCACGGTTACGCAGGTAAAGGGCAAGGGCGATGTTCGCTACGTCGGTATCAGTACCGGCATGAACTCGCTGATTCGGCCGGCTTTGTACGGCGCTTATCACGAGATCGCCAACCTGACGCATTACGGTGAACCGGCTACCGAGATTGTCAATGTGGTTGGTCCGATTTGCGAAACCGGCGACCGCATAGGCAGCGATCGTCTGTTACCACCGGCAGGCGAGGGCGATGTGCTGCTGATCGCCAATGCGGGTGCCTACGGATTTGTAATGAGTTCGCGGTATAACCTGCGCGAGCCCGCAGTCGAGGTTATGATCTGAGCAGCGTCCCGGTTGGGTGGCGCCAAATTAACAGGAGTTCAGCATGAGAACTAGCGTGTGTTTGATGATGTTGTTGCCATTACTGGCGGTGGCGCAGACTCCTCCGGCCTTTGATCCGTCCAAGATGCCAAGCGGGGCCGGTATGCAAGCCATGATGCAACAGGCCCAGAAAATGGCATCGTGCATGGCCGATGTCGATCAGACAAAGCTTGAAGATCTGGCGAAAGAGGCGCAGGCACTGTCTGATGAGATCAATGCGCTGTGTGCCAGCGGTAAAGAGTCAGAGGCGCTTAGCAAGGCGCTTTCATTCAGTCGCGAAATGCGCGCAGACCCCACGATCGCGCAAGTGCAGGAATGCACGCGCGGCATGAATGAAATGATGGCGCAGGTTATACCGTCCATCATTTCTGAAGCCGAATCGCGCGCCGAGAAAGGCGGTATTTGCGACTAGCGTTGCCTGCTCTGTGAATCGTTATGTCGTTGACCTCGCAATCAGCGCTGACGAATTTAAGCGTTTGTATGCAGGTACCGCCACGACGGTTGTCGCCCGCGATCGCATCAGCGGCAAAACGGTGCGTTTCCCGGCCAGCCGTCTGCGGAGTTTTGTTACGCCGGCGGGCGTATTCGGTCGGTTCGAGTTGCAGGTCGATGCCGACAATCGTTTGCAGCATATTCAAATGGAGGAGAACCGACGGTGAGCGATAAGGCTGACGCTGCCGGACGCAGCGACCGCACGAGTCGCCGGAAATTCACCGGCGGATTGCTGGCCTCGGGTGTGGCCGGTGGGTGGCTGGGCGCTGTCGGCGACGCTGTCGCATTGCCACAGCGGGCACGCATCGAATCACTCGACGACGTGCTGAATATCGCGCATCTTGATCAGGCTGCGAGTCGCCGGCTCAGCGCCGAGGCTTATCATTTCATTGTTGGCGCGTCGGACGACGGGTTGACCAAGCAGGCGAATCGCCTGGCTTATCAACAGACGAAAATCCGCCCGCGGCGACTCGTGGACGTCAGTACGCTTGATACAGGCGTCGAACTGTTCGGTCGCCTATATTCATCGCCGATAATTTTGGCGCCGGCAGGCAATCAGCAACAGGTGCATGCCGAAGGTGAACTGGCAACGGCCCGCGCGGCGGCGCGCAAAGGTCATCTGATGGTGGTCGGGCAGATGAGCAACTTCAGTATTGAAGAGGTTGCAGCGACCGGCGTGGCCAGCTGGTTTCAGCTTTACCCGTCGGCGAACCGTGAATTTATGCTGCACCTGGCAGCGCGGGCTCAGGCAGCTGGCTGCGGGGCACTGGTGTTGACCATCGACGGGCCATCGCGCGGCAATCACGAAGCGGCGCGCTGGTTCCGAAGTCATCCCGTAAAAGGTCAGGCAAAGACGACCGGTGCACCGGGCAAGCTCGGCAATTTTGAAGATTTTGCGGGGCCTAAAGGAATCGGCGACCCGGCCCTCGATTGGGAGGCCGTGGCTGCTTTGCGCAAACAACTGGAGTTGCCGCTGGTGCTTAAGGGCATTGTTACTCGCGAAGACGCGCGTTTGTGCCGTAAACACGGCATCGACGGTGTGGTGGTTTCAAACCACGGCGGGCGTCAGGAAGGCAACGGCCGTGCCACGCTGGACGTGCTGCCGGAAGTGGTTGATGAACTCGGCGGGCGCATGCCGGTGCTGGTTGACGGTGGCATTCGCCGCGGCAGTGACGTGTTCAAAGCGCTGGCCTATGGTGCCGACGCGGTGTGCATCGGGCGTCCGTACTTATGGGGTCTGGGCGCTTTTGGCCAGCCCGGCGTCGAGAAGTGCCTGCGCATTTTGAGCGCCGAGTTCGAACGCACCCTGCGTTACGCGGGCACTCCGTCACTCGCGGATATAAGCCCGCAACACGTCTGGCGCGACTGAGTTCAGTTGCGTCGCGCCGCCGTTACGCGGCATTGGCCTGTTCCGCTTTGGTTGCTTTACTGCTGGCTTGCGCCGACGCATAGCCACCCAGTTTTTCTTTCAGGTCCTTTACCAGTTCCCGCAGGGTGCCGGTAAGCAATACAAAGCGCATCCAATAGCGCCAGCGGATCCTCATCGTCGCTTACGTCAGCCGCTTCCATTTCGCCAAATTTGATTTTGCTGATATGGCCTTCTGCGCTGATCACGCAGCGAAAGATATCGTTGTACTCAATACCCAGATGGGTGAGTTGCATGCCGTCTATCACGTGTTGGCGTATAGCTGAATCCGCGAGATGAGCGTGTCGCCAGGTCGCGACGGACTTTTGCTCGCTGAGATCCTGCATGCGGCACTCGTCCGCAAGTGCGAAACCCTGCAGCGAGTCGCCGAGAAACAGGGCGGTCAGCAGATCGCCCGGGGGAGTATTGAACGCCAGCGGCGTAAAACTGAAATCCTGGAAACTTGCGCGCAGCAGGTCGAGAAAGCGTTCCGCCTTGTTTTCGCTGGCGGCATCAATTCCGAGCAGGCGTTCAGACAGATATCCGGAAAAGCCCATTAATACGCTCGGTTTTGAGCAGTGATTTGGGCAGCAGCTCATCGCGGGTTTCTTCTTTCAGTCGCCGCAGGACCCACCGTGAGGGCTCCTGTGCCATGCGCTGGCGGTACTCGTCAACGCGATCAACCAGCGCTTCCTGAATGGCTGCGGCAGGCAGCAGGCGGCTTTGGGTGCGCATCTGCAGCAGGTCGGCACCGCCCACGCGGCGGCAAAGCTGTTGGTCATCGTTGGGCGGTGATTCCCATCCCGAGCGGCGCTCGGTTAACGGGCCGCACGGTATGAATGAGTTTTTGATCAGGATATCCGACAGTTCCTGTTCGGATTCCGGCCAGGGGCTGCTTACGCGGTAAAAGCGTACGTTGCGAAACATGAAGAGTCCTTATAGTTATTAATTGCCGTGCCGCGCCGACAGTTCGGCAGCCACATCGGTCAGGGAAAGTTCGTTTGCCTCCAGTAATACCAGCAGTTGATAATCCAGAATGTCAGGCTTCCGCACTGGTACTGGCGGCGCTGATCGCCCTGCACAGCGGCGATGGCAACGGTTACGACGGCTTCCTCACTAACCTTCTGCGCGGTAAAAGGCGTGCCCCTGTTAAACAGGGTTTTGGTGCATCCAGCTCTGATCAGCCGAGGCGGTGCGCCAGCAGACGGATGATGCTTTCGAGTTCGCTAATGAAAGCAGTGTCGGTTGTACTCACGATAATCTAACCTCGATATGGTGTTCTTGCAGGTATTTCTTCAGCGCGCCGATTTCTATGATTTGTTTGTGGAAGACGCTGGCCGCAAGTGCGCCGTCCACGTGTGCCTGCTCAAACACGGCGCTGAAATGTTCCGGCGCGCCCGCGCCGCCCGAGGCAATCAGCGGCACCGTGCAATTTTCACGCACCAGCGCAAGTTGTTGCAGGTCATAGCCCTGACGCACGCCGTCCTGATTCATGCAATTGAGGACAAACTCGCCGGCACCGCGTTGCTCCGCTTCCTTAACCCAGGCGACGGTTTCACGGCCCGCATGGCTGGTTTTGTCAGGATCGCCGGTGTTCTGGTAGACGCGATAGACCCCGTCCTCATCGCGGCTGTCGATGCCGACGACCACGCACTGCGAGCCAAAACGCCGTGCAAGTTCGGAAATTAATTCGGGGCGGTGAGCAAGACCGACGGTGCCTTGATCCCGGCCATCAAACTCTACTTCTGCACGGCCGATCAGAAAATGTTGAAGCCGGTGGACACAAGCCAACTCGAAAACCTCGGAATCGTCATCCCCGGAGCCATCATTTGCGCCCAAACCTGGACGAACTCGCCGAGATCACCGACCTGCAGATCAACGGCGACACGGCCACTGCGAAGGTCAAGACCGACAGCAGCCTCGACACCCTCCACTTCCGGAAAGAGGGCGGCAAATGGAAGGTGCATGAGCGATGACCCGGGTATGCCTCGACTGTCCTAACCTGAACGCCTACCGAACGCGCGTGGCCATGCACCGTCTCGCCATCCGGGGTCCAGTCGGCGTGCATCGCCTCGATCAGGTCCAGGGTCTGAAAGCAGACGCTTTCGAGCGCGGCCCGGGCAAGCTCGGCGGGGCCGGTGTCGCGGGTCAGCCCATAGATCGCGCCCCGGCAATCCGGGTCCCAGTGCGGCGCACCGAGACCGACGAACGCCGGCACCAGATAAACGCCGTCATCCTTTGACGCCGCCGCCATGGGACCGGTCTGATCCGCCCGTTCGATCAGACCAAGGCCGTCCCTGAGCCATTGCACGGCGGCACCGGCGACGAAAATCGAGCCTTCGAGGGCATACGTCACCTCCCCCTTCAGGCGATAGGCAATCGTCGTCAGCAACTGATTTTGGGATTTCACCGGTTTTGAGCCGGTGTTCAGCATCGCGAAGCAGCCGGTGCCGTAAGTGGACTTCACCATCCCCGGCTGGAAACAGGCCTGTCCGATGGTCGCCGCCTGCTGATCGCCGGCAACCCCCGTGATCGGGATGCCGGCACCGAAAATGTCCACCGAGGTCACGCCGAAATCGGCGGCGCAATCCAGAACCTCCGGGAGCATCACGCGGGGCACCCGGAACAGGGCAAGCAGTTCATCCGACCAGTCGCCTGCATGGATGTCATATATAAGCGTGCGGCTGGCATTCGTGGCATCGGTGACGTGCCGTTTGCCGCCCGTCAGCCGCCAGATCAGATAGCTGTCGACGGTGCCGAAGGCGAGATCGCCCTTTTCCGCTTTTTTCCGGGCACCGGCGACATTGTCCAGAATCCACGCGATCTTGGTTGCTGAAAAATAGGGATCGAGCAACAAGCCGGTCTTGGCGGTGACCGCCGGCTCGAAGCCGTCCGTGCGCAGGGTGTTCGTGGCCTCAGCCGTGCGCCGGTCTTGCCAGACGATGGCGTTGTGCAGGGGTTTGCCGGTTTTCCGGTCCCAGACGACAGTGGTTTCGCGCTGATTGGTGATGCCGATCCCGGCAATCGCGGCGGGCGCGATCCCGGCAGCGGCGATCGCCTCCTTGCAGGTGCCGGTCACCGATTGCCAGATGTCTTCGGGGTCGTGTTCGACCCAGCCGGACGCCGGGTAAATCTGCCTGAATTCCTGTTGCGCCGTGCCCAGCACGTTATAGGCATCGTCCAGCACCAACGCCCGTGAGGACGTGGTGCCCTGATCAATTGCAAGAATATATCCCGTCATGCCGATCTCCCCCCGAAAACCTCAGGCCCCGACCGCAACCGGGCGGTGGGGCTACTTCAGAATCTCCGCCAGCGCCGCACGGACGTCATCTTCCATGTCGGCACGTTCCAGCGCATAGGCCACGTTGGCGGCAATGAAGCCGGGTTTCGAGCCGCAGTCATAGCGCTGCCCCTCATAGCGAAGACCATGGAACGGCACGTTGCCGAGCGTCGCGGCGATGGCGTCGGTCAACTGGATTTCGCCGCCGGCCCCGGCTTCTCTTTCTTGTCCAGGTGCTCGAACACTTCCGGCTGCAGGATATAGCGGCCGATGATCGACAGGGTCGACGGTGCATCCTTCGGATCGGGTTTCTCAACCAGACCGCGCGCCTTGGCAAGCCGGCCGTCGTCGCTTTCGATGTCCAGAATGCCGTAGCGGTTGGTCTGCTCGCGCGGCACCTCGGTCACGGCGACGATGTTGCCGCCGACCTCGTCATAGGCGTCGATCATCTGGCTCAGGCAGCCCGTTTCGGCCAGCACCATGTCGTCGGGCAGACAGACGGCGAACGGATCGTCGCCGACGAAATCCCGCGCGCACCAGATGGCGTGACCGAGCCCCAGCGGCTCCTGTTGGCGGGTATACATCAGCTTGCTCGGCTCCGGGAAATGGCCGGACCAACGTCCAGTTCGGCCGGTTTTGCCGCGGGCTCGAAGCGTCTGCTCCAGCTCGACGGCATGATCGAAATGATCCTCCATCAGGTGTCTTGCCGCGCCCGGTAACCAGCATGAACTGCTCGATCCCGGCGGCCTCGGCTTCTTCGATGGCATACTGTATGAGCGGCTTGTCGACCACCGGCAGCATTTCCTTCGGCATGCACTTGGTCGCCGGCAGGAATCGTGTGCCAAGACCGGCCACGGGCAATACGGCTTTGCGAACGGTCGTCTTCAATCGATTTCCCCCAATGGAATGCCCCCGTCGGGAAGCGTTGCTGGCCGGTTTGGTAATGCCATGATGGGCGCATGGCCGCAAGATACTGAAATATGGCAATATTGTGCACTGCACAATCAAAGCTTGAAATATACAATCAAGTTCCTATATAAGCCCGCGAATTATGATTTGGATGGTTGTCTCGCTTCTGAACTGGGACAGAAGCTGAAAAAAGGAGACATGACACATGTCGCGGTTAAATACCGCGCTGATCCTTGCCTTTGGGCTTGCGGTCGGCGCTTTTTTCATATCCGGCACGTCCCAGGATGACGCCGAAGCAGGGCCCAGGAGCGCAAAGAACAATCATCTTTTCGCACCTGCAGCAAACTATGCGTTGCATGACGATTATGTTGCCCGTCAGGAAGAGCTCCGATGTCTGGCGTTGAATATTTATTGGGAAGCACGCTCGGAACCGATTCCCGGCCAGCTTGCCGTTGCCGCGGTGACCCTGAACCGGGTTCAGAGTGACCGCTTCCCGTCCAATGTCTGCGATGTGGTCCGTCAGGGCGGTGAGAATCGCCACCGCTGCCAGTTTTCGTGGTGGTGCGACGGCAAGAACGACGAGCCGAAAAACGCCCGGGCCTGGCGCCAGGCCATGGTCCTCGCCCGTCTGGTCTCAGCCGGCGTGATCAAGGATCCGACACACGGGTCACTCTGGTATCATGCGGATTACGTCACCCCGTACTGGGCCGGGGCCAAGGAACAGGTCACCCGAATCGGCCGGCACATTTTCTATATCCTGCCGGAATCCAAAACCCTGCAGGTCAGTGAAAACGTCGATACCGAGGTGGCAACGCGGTAGGGGTCGAACGGGATTGAGTCCGATCAGGCGTTCTCGATCTCGTCGCGCAGCATTTCAAGGCGCAGCCATTCGTCCTCGGCTTTCGCCAGTTCTGCGCTGATCTCGGCCAGCTTCCGGCTTTCGATATCGAAACCTGCTGCATCGCGGGCATAGTAATTCGGATCGGCCAGCGCTTTCTGCAGCCGCGCGGATTCCGCTTCCAGTTCGGTGATCCGCTTGGGCAGGGTTTCCAGCGCGTGCTTGTCCTTAAAAGTCATGCGCTGTTTTGCGGTCCGGCTGCCGGTTGCCGCTTCGGCCTTGCCCGGCTTCTGCTTTTTCTGATTTTTTTCACCCGCACGGGCATTCATGCCCTTGCCCGAACCGCCGCCCCGTTGGCGGGCCATGTCACTGTAGCCCCCCGGATATTCGAGCCAGCGGCCGTCACCTTCATAATTGATCACCGACGTCACCACCCGGTCGAGAAAGTCCCGGTCGTGACTGACCACCAGCACCGTGCCGGGATAATCGGCGATCATTTCCTGCAACAGGTCGAGGGTTTCCAGATCGAGATCGTTCGTCGGTTCATCCAGCACCAGCAGGTTCGATGGCCGCGTCATCGCGCGGGCCAGCATCAGCCGTCCACGTTCGCCCCCCGACAGCGCCGCGACCGGTGTCGAAGCCTGTGCCGGATCGAACAGAAAATCCTTCATGTAGCCGATCACATGGCGTTGCTGACCACCGACGGTAACACTGTCACCGCTCCCGCCGGTCAGCGCATCGCGCGTGGTCGTCGTCGGGTCCAGGGATTCCCGGCTCTGGTCCAGCGTCGCCAGCTGCAGGGTCGTGCCGAGCGTGACCTTCCCCGTGTCGGGCTTGAGGGCACCCGTCAGCATGTTCAGCAGGGTCGTCTTGCCGGCGCCGTTGGGGCCGATCAGACCGACCCGGTCGCCCCGCAGGATACGGATTGAAAAATCATCGACGATAGGGCGGCCGTCATAGGTTTTTGAAATGCCCTCGGCTTCGATGACGCGCTTGCCGGATGTTTCCGCCTCGCTGGTCGTGATCTTCACCGAACCCGCCATCTGACGGAGTTCCTGCCGGGTCTTGCGCAGGTCCATCAATGCGCGAAGCCGGCCCATGTTGCGTTTACGTCTGGCCGTCACGCCCTTGTGCAGCCACGAGGTCTCGGCGACCAGCTTGCGGTCGAGCTTGTGGCGCTCGGTCTGCTCGCGTTCAAGAATATCGTCCCGCCATTCGTCGTATGCCGAGAATCCCTTGTCGAGCCGCAGCGTGCGGCCCCGGTCCAGCCAGATCACGGTGTCGGACAGGGTTTCCAGAAACCGCCTGTCGTGTGAGATCAGGACCAGCGCCGTACGGCGGCCTTTCAGTTCCTGTTCCAGCCATTCGATGGCCGGCAGGTCGAGGTGGTTGGTCGGCTCGTCCAGCAACAGGATATCCGGGTTGGGCGCGAGGGTCCGGGCCAGCGCGGCACGGCGCTTTTCGCCCCCGGACAGATGCGCCGGCAGCTCATCGCCGCTGAGCCCCAGATCGGTCAGCAGAATTTGCGCCATATGCGGCTCGTCGCCCGGTGCGAGACCGGCTTCGACGTATTCGCGCACGTTGGCGTAGCTTGACAGATCGGGTTCTTGCTCGTCGTGATGTCGAGCTCGCTGCTCTTCGAGATGATCGAATGGGCGGCGGCGCTGATCTTCGGCGGCGAACTGGGAATGGCCTATCTGGGAACACAGGGCGACGTCTGGGACTCCCACAAGGACAGCGCGCTCGCGACCCTGGGCTCGGTGATCGCGTCGCTCGCGATCGCGGCCGTGCACGCGGCCCTGGACCGGGACTTCACACGTGAATGGGTCGAGAGTCTTCGCGTGAAAGGACCCACGCCGCTGGGCGAGGTCGCCGTCGAACGACTCCTCCACGAGGACGACCCCGAGGCGGACGCTGCCCCTCGAAGCGACTGACTCGGGCGCTCGAATCGCGTCGATCGACCCCACCTCGCGGCATTTCGCCTCGATCAGCCGAGCTGGTCGACGCGCTCGAACAACTCGATCCCCAGGAAGACCGCGGACGCCACTGCCCCGATCACGGGAACCGCGAGCGGGACCGAGCGCACACCCACAACGCCCATCCGTCGCTCGCGGAGCAACACGGCGACCAGCGACACGTTCACGAGAACGAAGACCGAGAGCGCCACCGAGGCCGTCGCCGCAGCGAGTCGCGCCATCGGCAAGGCGGCCGCGAGGGCACCGACCGCGGCGGCGACGACGACCGTGGCCGCCATCGGCGTCCCCGTCCGCGGATGGATGCGACCGATCCACGCGGGCAGCGTGCCGTCGCGCGAGAGACTCATCAGGACGCGAGACGCCATCACGATCTGCACCAGCGATCCGTTCAGCATCGCCACGAGTGCCACGACCGAAAGCGCGGCGGGCGGTCCGCCGGCCCGCTCGAAGACGAGAGCAAGCGGCGCCTCGGATCGCCCCAGCTCGTCGGGCGGAACGACCATGACGGCGACGGCGGTGACGACGAGGTAGAGGCTCGTGCTGATCGCGAGGCTCCACAGGATCGCGCGTGGCATGACACGCTTTGCATCGCGGACCTCTTCCGCCACGTTCACCGTGTCCTCGAAGCCCAGAAACGCGTAGAAGCAGAGTACGACGCTGTGCAGAATCACAGGCCAGTCCCCCGCCGCGGGCCCGCCGGCGAACGCCGCGCCGATGGGCTCGGTGGCGTTCGCAGCGAGAAAGACGCCGCCGTAGACGAGCACGGCGAGCAACCCGCCGATCTCGACCACGGTGACGACTCCAGCTGCCACGACCGATTCCTTCACACCCCAGGCGGCGATTCCGCCGACGCCGACGACGACGACCGCGAGCGCGAGGGGTTCGGGGACGGGCGCGATCTCGGCGAGATACGCGACGAAGCCCAGACTCACGGTCGCGGCGGAGATCGTGCCCGCGGCCGCCGTGGCCAGGCCGACCAGCACGGCGAGCGCGCGGAGACGAAGCCCCTTCTGCACGTACACGAGCACGCCGCCGGCTCGCGGAAAGCGCGCCGAGAGCGCCGCGAAGCTCTGGGCGGTGAACACCGCGAGCAGCGAGGCGATGCCGAAAGCGAGCGGGGCCCAGAGTCCCGCGCGGCCGGCGACGACGCCCGTCAGGATGTAGATCCCCGCCCCGACAGTCGAACCCAATGCGTAGAGCAGCAGCCAGGGAAACGTCACGACGCGACGCAGGCCGGCCACGTCGGAGGATTCGCCCTCGGTCATCACCCTTCCCTTCTCCGCCGCGCTCTATTGCGCTCCGTCGCGGCCATCGGATCGCCCTTGGGACGCCACTCGAGACCTTTCCCATTCACGAAGCGTGCCTACGTTGGGGTTCTGGTTCGCGATTGCTCGAATCGACGAGGCCAGATGTGAAGACCACGGGGTCGCCCGCGCACGCTCGCCGGCCGGCCCCTCGTGCCCCCCGTTCGGGCGCGCGCGTGCGCCACGACAAGGAGAGCCTACATGTCGCCCGTCGAGACCATCCTCTGTGCCTACGACTTCTCGGAAACCGCCTCGCTCGCTCTCCAACATTCGACGCGGCTCGCTCGTCGCCACGACGCCCGGATCGTGCTCGCCCACGTCGTAGAGCCGACGCCGCTCGGCCCCCACCCGGCGATCAGCACGCCGTCGAGCGACCTGGCGATTCGAGAGATCGCGGAGCGGCGCATGAACGAGGTGGCCGAGGAGATTCGCGCCAGCGGTCGGCGCGTCGACGTCGTCGTTCCCCTCGGCGAGCCGGGCCCCAAGCTCGTGGAAGTCGCGAACGAGGTCGGCGCACACCTCGCCGTCATCGGCACGCGCGGACTGACGGGCGTGCGGCATGTCCTGCTCGGCAGCACGGCGGAGTCGGTCGTGCGTCGCGCGCCGATGCCCGTGCTCACGGTCCACCCGGGCGACACACGGCTCGACGATCCGATCGAAACGATCGTGGTCCCGACCGACCTTTCGCCGGCCGCCGCCGTCGCCACGGAAGCCTTCGTCGATCTCTTCGCGAAGGGTCCGAAGCCCCGGATCCTGCTCGTCTACGCGCATCGCATGCCGCCCTATCTCGAGCCCTTCAAGCAGCCGGTGCTCGACCTGACGGGACAGCCCGATCCGATCGACGAGGACTTCCTCGAACGCATGACACCGGTCGCGAAGGCACTCGAAGCGGAGGGCTTCGACGTCGCGTGTCACGTGGTCCAGGGCGAAGCTGCCGAAGCGGTGCCCGACTTCGCAGAGGAGCACGACGCGAGCATGATCGTGCTGAGCACGCACGGGCGATCGGCGGTGATCAACGCGCTGCTCGGACGCACGGCCCAGCGGATCGTACAGCGCGCGCCCTGCCCGACGCTCACGGTCCGCGCGCGGCGATAGGACCGAGATCGGGCTGGCACGAAGCCGACGAGGCGCGGCAGGTGGCCGGTGCGCTCGCACCGACTCGCAAGCGCCTCCGCTCAGCTCGCCGCCACTTCTTCCGCTGGAGCCACGTTGACCGGAATCGCACTCATCAGCGGGATGCCCGTATAGGGATCGTAGTTCCGATCGACGCTCGAGAGACGGCCGGTGTTGCTGCCGATCTTGCGCACGTCCTTGTCGTCGGGGCTCCCGGGCGCGTCACCGAACGCGTGCGGCATCGAGATGACGCCACGGCGGAGTTCGGCCTCCGGCTCGACGACGCCCAGGATCGACGAATAGCTGCTCGTGATCTCGATGACGTCGCCCTTGCCGAGGCCGAGCTCGGCGAGGTCCTCGGGATTCATGAAGGCGGGGTTGTAGCTCCATTTCCGGACGAGCTTGGGAATGTCGCGTCCGGCGGAGTTGTGGACATCCGGCAGCCGCCGCGACACCAGACGGAACGCATAGAAGGTGTCGCGATCGACCGGCTCGGCCGCCACTTCTGCGAGCTCGCCCAGCATGGTCCGGTCGGCGAAGTCGAGTCGCCCCGGCGCATCCGCATCGCCCGCCTCGACCGGGACGTCCAATGGGAACACCGCGCCGGCCGGGTGCTTTCGCACCTCGGAGAGCGGCACGCGGGCTCCCTTCGTGAGCGCCTCGAAGAGTTCGTCGTTCGTCGGCTTCCGATCCAGATCGAAATGCGTGATCTCCGGCTCGGCCATGTCCGGTCCCCACTCGTAGGAGGCGGCCAGCGCGATCGGGAGCTTCATGCGCTGGGCGAGGCCGTAGAAGAACTCCCACTCCTCGATCACGTCGGCGCCTTCGGGCGGATCGACGATCGCGGGCGAGTACTGCGCGTAGGGTTCGGGGTAGCCCATCGCATAGGGCGTGAGGGACTCGGTCGGCAACGTCATGCCCGGCACTTCGAGCGAGAGCTTCGGCGCGATCACGTAGTCTGCGAGCTTCGCCGTCGCACTCATCTTGATGTCGAGGGTCACGTTCAGCTCGAGGGCGTTCATCGCCGCAAGCGTCTTGTCCTGATCCGGCCAGGCCGCCATCGGATTGCCGCCGAGACTGAAGAGCGCCTTCACCTGCCCTTCCCCCTCGAGCAGGATCTCGTCGGCGAGTGCCGCCGTCGGAAGGCCGGCCGCGGTGTTCGTCAGGTTCCGCACGCGCAGATGCTCACCGAAGCCCCATCCCGGCTGCGGGTCGAACGCCTGGGCCTTGCTCGGGCTCGGCGCCATCAGGACGCCCGGGTTCGGCAGGAGCTCGCCTTCGCGCCGCCAATGCCCGGTCAGCGTATTCAGGCAGAGGCCGAGGTACTCCGTGAGGTTGCCGCGGGCCGCCATGTTCGGTCCCGTTCCGACGTTGAGCCCGCCGTTGCGATGTGACGCGAAGAGACGCACGGCTCGCACGAGATCGTCGGCGGGCACGCCGGCTCGCTGCTCCACGTAGTCGAGGGTGAAGGGTTCGACCCGGGCGCGGAGGTCGTCGAGGCCGCGCGTCCAGCTCGAGACGAACTCGCGATCGACGAGGTCCTCGGCGAGGACGACCCGGATCATGCCGGCCAGGATCGTCGGATCCTCTCCCGGCTTCGGCTGCAGGAAGACCGTCGCGGCCTTCGCCGCTTCGCTCCGGCGCGGATCGACGACGATCAGATCCATGCCGCGCTTCGTCGCTTCGTGGAGCCGCTTCGCCGGATTCATGCAGGGCACACCGATCGATTTCGAGATCGTCGGGTTCGCTCCCAGGAGCATCCACGTGTCCGCCGCATCGAAATGATACGGTCCGCCGCCCCAGGTCCCGTGCAGGGCCGGTGCGACCATCTTGCCGGGCTGATCGATCGTGGCGCTCGTGAAGAGCATCGGAGAGCCGAGCGCCTGCAGCCATGCCCCCGCCATCGGCGCGCCCGCCGGATACGGAAACGAGAACGTCCCGGTATACAGCGCGACCGATCGCGGGCCGTGCTCCTCGACGATGCGCGAGACCTGTTCCGCAATCTCGTCCATGGCCGTTTCGACCGGAATCGGCCGATGCACGCCTTCGTCGTCGCGCTTCATCGTCTGGAGCAGCCGATGCGGATTCGCATGCTGCTCCGGGAGCGCGCGACCCTTCGCACAGGTGTATCCGTGGTAGAGCGGATTGTCCTTGTTCCCGATCACCGAGACCGGACGACCTTCGTCGACCGTGACCTTGATCGCGCAACCGGCGTGACAGAATCGACAGAACGAATCGTGGACTTCGGGCATGGGCGGCCTCCGGGCGCCATCTAGTCGTGACGCATCGACGTCTCCACGATAGTCGATTCGCGCGGCCCGCTATCCCCTGTCGGAGGCGCCTCCCGGCCCGCTAGGACCGGATCGATTCTCCGCTTCGGTCCGCCTGGGCGACGCCCCAGCGCGCGAGAAATTCGGCACGAGGGAGGAGCCTTGCGCCGAACTCCGTCTTGTAGCGGGGGCGGGGGTGGCCCAGGTTCCAGAACGCGTAGCCACGCTCCTCGAGCCGCTGGGCGAGCAGCCACATCTGGAGCGTGCCGAAGCGACGCCAATGGCCCGCGTCGACGGTGTCCGGCGTATGGAACCCGGACAGGCTCGTATAGGTCCGGCCGATCGAATAGCCGAGCTCGCCGGCGACGAGCCGATCTCGCTCCCGAGCCCAGAGCTCCACGCCGTGGAGCGTGAAGCCGCGAACATCCGCCGTCGGAAGGCGATCGATCAGATCGACATAGCGCGCCGTCAGCCACGTTTCGTCGCTGTGCTGATCGAGCAGCCGTGCGACGACCACGCTCGGATCGTCGACTATGCGGAGTTCGATCCCCTCCGACTCGATGCGGCCCGAACGAAGCAACTTGCGGAGATTCCTCGAGACGTGGACGTTCGCCCAGTCGAGGACGGCATAGCGGTCCTGGAGTTCCGGGATCAGCACGTCACCCGCGCTCGGGTGGGCCATGGAGATCGAGATGAATCCAGCCTCCGCGAGCGCCACGTAGAAGTCGGGATCCCAGCAATCGGACCAATAGTAGGTCTGCGCCTCGTCGGGATAGATCCGCGCGTGAAGCCACGAGGGATCGAGGTCGAGCGCTTCGATCGGTCGGATCCTCATCGGCGGCTCCAGTCAGTGATTCCGGTGGCAGGATCGGAGGATGCTCGAAGTCGGGCGAAAGGACCGGACCTCCTCGCTGGGCACGACCCGCAGCGACGGGGGCGAATCGACGACATGCCTCGTCGCCTAACTCGTCTCCGGCGAGGGCTTCGCGCCGATCCGGATCGGCAACAAGAGAAGCATCGCCAGCACCAGAACAACGACGCCCCCCTGAAGCGCCGGGACGTAGCTTCCCGTCGTATCGCGGACATAGCCCGCGATCGCATAGGCCGGCGTCACGACGACGCCGATCACGGGCACCATCAGCCCCATGGCGCGACCGAAATTCGCGAGGCCGAAGAGCGGCGGCACCATCGCGTTCCAGACCGGCAGCATCCCGCCGGTCGAGAGCCCCATGAGCGCGCTGCCCGCGATCATGCCGGGCAGCCCGGGTCCGAGCGTAAAGATCGCGAGCGCGCCGATCGAAAAGCCGATCGCAGCCCACAACCCGACGCGCAGCGGGATGCGATCGGCGAGGTAGCCGAACCCGAGCTTGCCGACGATGCCGAACACGGCCAGGGTCGTGACCAGCGGCGCGATCTGCAGTTTGCCGAGCCCGAAGTCCGCACCGATCTGACCCAGATTCGCGAGGGTCGCCGAGTAGATCGCCAGGAAGAGCCCGAGGCAGAGACTGAAGAACCAGAACGCCGGCATCTTCCCTATCTCTGCATTCGACAGCGGGGCCGCCCCCTCGTTCCCGGAACCAGCCGTCTCGACCCCGGACGAGGGCTCCGGCACGACCCCGCGCGCGCTCGGTTCGTCCCAGAACCGCAGCCCGACGAGCGGAAAGCACACGACCGCGACGACCACCGCGAGGAGCTGCAGCGTCTCGCGCCATCCGATCGCCTCGATGCCGTAGGCGATCGCGAAAGGAATCAGGATTCCCCCGGCCGAGGTGCCGATCGAGGCGAATCCGAGTGCGCGACCACGGGATGCGGTGAACCAGCGCGAGACGACCGCAGAACCGGTCATCGGTCCGAGCAGTCCTTGCGCGAGAGCAAAGCAGATCGCGCCACTCGCGATGAAGAGCCGGATGTCGGTCGCCACCGAAGCCACCAGGAGACCGACCACGAGCGCCGCGACGCCGATCAGCATCAAGCCTTTCGCGGTCCATCGATCGACCAGCGGGCCGGCGATCGGCGAGATGACCAGGCCGAGGGCCGCCACTGCACTCGGCAGCGCGTTCACCGTCGTTCGATCCGCATCGAACGCCTCGATCACCGGGTCGAAAAGGATCGGGAAGCTGTAGACGAAGAAGCCTGCGACGAAGAGCTGGACCGTGAAGTGGGTGCCCACGATCCACCAACCTTGAAACATCCCATGCCTCCCCAGCCGCCGGCGATCCGGCGACACGTTCTCGGCAGGTAACCAGAAGGGAGAAGGGTCGCGCCACTCCGGCCCCCGACCGGGAGGCGATCTAGGCCCCTGAATCGTCGCGCTGAATGCTCTCGAGGTACACGACGATCGGATCGAGCGTCGCCCCGGTGAGATGATCGGGATCCGCGTAGCGCCAGTTTTCCGCGCTCAGTCGCTCGCCCCAGGCGGGCATCATGGGCGTGCCGTGCTGCGGGGGGATGTCGCTGCCTTCGATCCTTGCCGCGATCTCCCTGCGGTCGAAGCGACCGTCGCGCCTCGCTGCGATCCGCGTGAGATCGGGGATCGTCCGTCGGCCGACCCGACCACCCTGTCCTGCCTCGCCGTGACAGCTCGCGCACAACCGGCCAAACGTTCGTTCGCCTCCGCGGACGAGCCAGGGCTGCGCGAGGGGGTCGCGGACGAGGCACGGCTGACTGACGCGGGGACGTCGGCCGAGGGCACAGTCGAGCTCGACGCGACCGACGAGATCCTTGCGCGAGAACTCCGCTCGCCAGATCACCTGGTTCTGCTGACCGTCGCGATAGTGGAGAAAGACGCGGTAGAACTTGCTGTACTCGAGCCCCGCAATCTCGAGCGAGACGGGCTCGAAGTAGAAGCGACCGTCTTCCTCTAGTCCCGTGCGCTGGATCTCGAAGAGCGTGGGATTCTCGCGATGCATCACGGAGAGGACGAGCTCGATCGCTTCGGGCGCGGCGGTGAGTTCGTCGATCACGCCCATCACGGGCGGGGAGACTCGATAGGGCTGACCGGGCACGGCACAACTCGCCGCCACGATCACGACCGTGAAAAGGCCTGCGATCGCAGCGAGCGTGTACTTCGTCGCGCTGCTTCCGCTTCCATTCCGTCGATCGATCGCGCGCATGCCCTCTCCCCGCACCGCCGGGGGACCCAGGGCGACGCATCTTCGAATTCGAGACGCCCACGGAGAATGCACGTCTCGTGCCGCTCGGACGCGCGGTCGCGCGTCTGCCGGCGCACAGTGGTACAAGATGTCGCTATGCGACGCGAATCGGCACAGCGAACCGTTCGGACGGACCGCGGTGGCGGCCCCGCCCGCTCGATCGATCAGGGACCGTGGACGAGCTTCTTGAACTCGTCCGCGATCAGCTCGGACGTTTCCGACAGCCGACCGGCGCGCCATTCCCGCCAGGGAAAGATCGACTCCCATCGATGCAGCTTCTCGAAGCTGACCGTCGCGGAGATGATCTGTTCTTCGCTCCCGGCGACGACGTAGGGACGAGCGAAAGCGGGAAAGTCCGGTCCGGCGATCACGCTGTTGCCGGCGAATTGACCGCTGCGCCGCTCCTCGACCGCACCCGCCGCATAGCTCTCCGACTGGTCGGAGCCGGCGACCTGATTCGCACTCACGGCGTAGACGAAATTTTCCTGGGCGCGCGTGCAGGTGACGGCGACCATGTTCTCGCGCTTCATGGGGCCGTCGAAAGAGGCGCAGGTGTTCAGGATGATGCGCGCGCCCTTGAGCGCCATCAGGCGGGTCGGCTCCGGGTTGAACCAGAAGTCGTAACAGATGATGACGCCGACGGGGCCGTAGCGGGTCTCGAAGATCGGCAGACGATCGCCGGCCTTGAAGGTCACCCCCTCCGTCACCCAGGGCAGCGACCCGAGATGGATCTTTCGATAGGTCCCCTGAATGCCTTCCGGGCCGATGAAGGCCGACGCGTTGTAGAGCACGCCGGGATCCGTCGCGTCCCGTTCGATCATGCCGAAGGCGACGTAGAGGTCGAGCTCCTCGGCGAGCGCCGCGATTCGCTCGGTCGACGGGCCGGGGACCGTCTCGGCCAACCCATCGTGGTAGTCGCAATGGGCGGCTCCTTCACGGCAGGGCGTGCAACCGCCGCAACCCGTGAGCGCCTCCTCGGGGAACGCGAGGATGTCGATGCCCTGGGCCGCGGCCTCGCGCATGCTGGCTTCGATCTTGGCGAGGTTCGCCGCCTTGTCACCCGGTCGACAAGTGAAGTTCACCGCGCCGAGCGTGACGGTCTTCTCGTAGTTCGCGTATTTCTCGGGGATCATTCGGCTCTCCTCTGCTGCTCTCTCGCACGAAGCCTGATCTCGCAGCGGTCGCGCCCGGAAAGTGTGGCGCATCTCGAGCGGTGCGGCCCCGACCCTTCCCGGGTGCCCGAAGCACCCGCGCAGGCCCCGGACTCAGAAGTGGCGCAGCACGTTCTCCGCGAAGGACTCCATCAGCCGCTGCTTCTGATCGAGGGTCGACGGCCCGTCGAACGCGAACCAGAAGGGCAGGTGGATCCCGGCGGTCATGCCCGCGTCCTCGAGGCGCCGATAGTCGTCGAGCCCGACCTCGCCGTAGAGCCCCACGAGCGTATCCAGAGGCTCGTCCGCACGGCCGGCTTCCGCCAGGAGCCGCGAGAGTTCGCCGAGCACTCGCGGTGCGTCCTCGAGCGTGTTGCCCGCCCCGATCCATCCATCGCCCGTCCGCGCCGTCCGTCGAAGTGCGACACGTGCCGAGCCGCCGAAATAGATCGGGATGGGGTGCGTGGGCGTCGGGCTCACCACGATCGCGTCCCAATCGAAGTGCTCGCCGTGGTACTCGTGGAACCCACCCGTCCAGAGTCCGCGCATCACCTCGATCATCTCGTCCATGCGGGGGCCACGGCTCGCGAAATCGACGCCATAGAGGTCGAACTCTTCCTTCATCCAACCCGCGCCGACACCGAGCGCGAAGCGCCCTTCGGAAAGGATCGCGAGTGTGGCCGCTTGCTTGGCGACCTCGATCGGGTGGCGCAGCGGCAACACGTAGATGCCGCAGACGAAGCGCAACCGGGTCGTCACGGCGGCCATCGCCGCACAACTCGTCCACATGTCCGGGTACTCGCTCTCCGCCGTCTGCGGGGGAACGCCGGACTCCGAGTAGGGGTAGTCGGGTGCCATCACCTTCGGATAGAGCGCGTGATCAGCGCCGATGATCCCCTCGAACCCGAGGTCCTCGGCGAACCGTGCGAGGGGGACCAGCTGTTCGGTCTCGGCCCAGGTGATCGACTGCCAGAACTTCATGGGTGAACGCCCTCGCTTCGAAATCGACGCCTCGCGTTCGGCGAGTCGAGCACCGACCGATCAGCGTGGGGCCTGCTGGCCTCCACGATACTCCCGCGGATCCGGATTGCGCGAGTGCGGAAAGTGCTTCTGCCACAGCGCGACGGCCCGGTCGATCTCGTCCTGCGGCGCGCCCGCTTCGACGAGCAGACGCGCGTAGTGGTGAAGCAATCCCTCGTTCGAATGGAATCCCGATTCGATGGCACGCGCGAACAGACCGCGCGCGACCCGATCGTCCTGCCGCTCCAGGGCCCACAAACCGCGATAGTAGAGATGCATCGGTCGCTGCGGATAGCGAGCGATCAGCGCGCCCGTCGCTCGACGGTTCTCCAGTTCGGCCTCGTCAGTGGGCTGAACCCGTTCGTGCAGGCCGGCCACCAACCCGAGGATCGCGAAGGTCGAAAGCACCAGATAGTGGCGATTTCGCACGACTCACAATCCCCGCTGCACACGTGCGTCGCTCACCCGCCAGATGAACGAATCGTAGTAGTAGTGGACGAGCGCGACCGAATGAATCACGAGTGCCGCATAGATCTCGTACGCCTTGTCCGTTCCCTGCGCAGCATCCGCCGGCGTCCCGCCAGAGCTCCAGTCGAAGTCGAAGAGGCCGAACCCGAAGGTCTCGAAGGGCTGGAGCGTGATCGCCTGATAGGCGAGTGCATAGATCAAACAGGTCGCGAGAAAGTACGCGACGTTCCCGGACCGGGAGATCCAGCCCGTGAAGGTGCTACGCGTGCTCTCGTTTCGGCGCAGGTGCGAGTGCACGATCACGATGTATTGCACGCCGTGCATGATCGAATGGGCGATCCTCGCGACGACGATCGAATCCATCCACCATGCGGTCGCGTACCAGAGGAAATAGCTCGCACCGAGGAAGAGGAACTTGATGGGGTTCTGCGTCTCACCCCGCCGCAGACCGCTCCACATATGCCCGACATACGCCGCGAGGAAGCTTCCCGTGATGAACCAGCTGATCTGCTGCACCGACTCGATCGTGGTCGCAGACATAGGGACACCGAACCGGTAAAGCTCCCGAACCCAGAGATCCGTGTACAAGGGCGCGACGATCAGCATGTTGACGTAGAGCACCCAGTGGAGCGCGAGATCGAGGCGCGCCGTAGTCGCCGATCCCGACCGGGCCTTGTGGTCGTAGATCCGGCCGAAGCCGTATTGCTGCATGATGCTGTGCTGGTGGTCCCAGGTGAACATCACCAGGAGCAGCGTCACGGGGGCCCACACGAGGCCCGCCGCGACCATCGGGATCAGCACGAGCGGACCGATCACGAGAGGGGCGCGGAGCCGACGGCGATCTTCGGCCAAACCGAAACAGCGGAGCCAGGTCGCGAGGTGGTGCGGTGCCGTCACCCACAGGCTGAACGAGGCGACGGCGATCGTCGACAGCCATTGCTGGCTCGCGAGGCCGACCCCCACCGCCGCGAAAGGGAGGAGGACGAACCAGATCCAGTCGCCGCGCGAATCGAGGATGTAGGCCGCCCTCAGCAATCGGTTCCCCCGCGCGACTCGGTTCCTGAGCCTGGGACACGCCGATTCGCTCCCGGTCGAGCAGCAACTGACGGTTTCTCTCTACAGAGGACCCGGCCGCGCCAGCGATCACACCATAAACCGAACGAAATGTCTATCTTCGATCCCGACCGGCCTTCTTCGGCCGTCGCCTCGAGTCAGGCTGTCGCGACACGGGCCAGGTTGTCCCGGCTCACTCGCGCGGACCGGTGCTCGATCGCTCTCGATTGGCACGACTCGTGCGAGGTATTTCCCGAAGCATCCGGAATGCGAGAGGAGCGGCAATGGCCCAGAGCACGATCGAGGTCCGCGTCGGGGACGTGATGACGAGGAAGGTCGCGACCGCGCGGCCGGATCAGAGTCTCCACGAGATCTGGTTCCGGCTCGCGGAGGAGCGATGCCACCATCTGCCGATCGTCGACGAGGGGCAGGTCGTCGGCATGATCAGCAGCCGCGACCTCGTCGCCGTCGCCCGGCGACTGGGCGTCGAACGGCTCTCGGTCGCGGCGGTCGGCGACATCACCGCGGCCGAGGTCATGACCGACGGACTCGAGACGATCGAGGCGGACGAGCCGATCGCCCACGCGATCGAGCGCATCGGCGCGGGCGACATGCACGCGCTCATCGTCCTCGACGACGAAGGCGGCTTGAGCGGCATCCTGACCGACCGCGATCTGCTGCAGTTCATGCTGGACTGACGAGCGACGCGCGTGGGGCGGATCGATCGTTTCGTTCCGGTCGTCGTTTCAATCCGGCGACGCGAATCCAAATCGCTAATCTGAAGACATGAGAAACAAGACACTCGCTCGATTCGGCCTGGCCCTCCTCTGTCTCTGCCTGACGATCGCGGCTTGCCGCTCGACCGGCACCTCGGACACGAGTGCCTCGGTCGGCACCGGCGAGACCGTCTACACCCGGGTCGGCATGCACTTCGACTACCGAGGCGCCAAGTACGTGATGTACTCGACGAACTACATCGGGATGCCTCACTACTTTCCGCCGGGCACGAAGTTCACGATGCAGGGGCAGGATTCTCGCCGGATCGAACTCCGCAACGCCGATGGGCTGGAATTCGTCATCACGTGGACGCCGAAGCACCACGGCAGCCTGACCCGTGCCGAATGGACGGATCGACATTTCGCGAAGAGCCCGGTCACGTTGCCGAGCGGACTCTCCGCCGCCGAACGCGACGCGATCGGGCGCGGCGTCGGCGAAGCCGGCATGTCGCGGCGAGCCCTCTTCCTCGCGATCGGCTACCCGCCGAAGTCGCTCACGCCCACGGAGGACGATCGGATCCTCACCTACCAATCGAATCGTTTCATCCGTCGCACTTTCGAGTTCGGCGACGATGACCGCGTCAAGCTGTTGGGGCGCTGAGGCGACGGAGGAGGAGTGCCGGTCACCGTCACTCCGGAACGACCGCGTGATCCCGACGACCGAATCGCGCGTCTATGCTCGGGACGGGCTGTCCGCGCCCACGGTCGGCTCGCGCACCATCGCGAGACACGCGGCCCCGACCACGAAGAGCGGGATCGCCAGCGCGAAGGCGGCGGCATAGCTCTCGCCACGGGCGTAGATCCAGCCCGCGACGGGCGCCGCGGCGAGTGAGAACGGCAAGCCAAGCGGCGACAGTAGTCCCATCGCGGCCGCGAACTCGTGGCGACCGAAGAGCCGTCCGACGAGCGCAGCCTTGAGCGGGAGCGGCGCGCCGCCGACGAATCCGATGCCGATCCCGAGCGCGGCGAAGAGGATCGGCTCGCGGGTCGAGATCAAGGCAAGGGTCAACACCACTTCGAACGCGAGCACGACGAGCAGCACACGACGCGGGCCGAAGCGGTCCGAGATCGAACCGCACGCGATCTTCCCCAGCATCGCCGAACCGGCGCGAAGGGCGGCGATCATCGACCCGGCGACGAGCGGAATGCCCAGCTCCGTCGCGAAGGGCACGGTGAAGATCGTCGAGATCAGTCCCGCGCCGGAGATCGCTCCGAAGGCGATCCCGGACAGAAGCAGGCGCGGGTCGCGCAGGAGCGCTCGGGTCGACCGGGTCGCCGGCGACGCAGCGGTCGATTCAGCATCGATCCCGTCTCCCGAAGCAAGTTCGACCCTCGGCACCTCGGCAGCCGTCCCGTCCGGACGCTCCCCGATCACGGCCGGTGTGTCGCGCACGCAGAACCATACGATCGGAACGCCCAGCCCGATCGCGATCACTCCGAGTGAAGACATCGCATCCCGCCAGCCGAGTGCACCGATCAGCGCGGCGGCGAGCGGAGGCACCAGGACGCCACCGAAAGTCGTTCCCGCGGAGACGATCCCGAGTGCTCGGCCGCGCGCCGCTTCGAACCAGTTCGTGATCAGCGTCTGCCCGACGAGTGGCCCCATCAGGATCGTTCCGGGAACGACGAGCAGGACGAACGCGGCGGTCGCGAGACCCAGCCCCGGCGCGCGCGACACGAGCAGGAGCCCGAGCCCGATCGCGACCGCCCCGCAGACCATCACCACGCGGATCGATCCGCGCCCCGTCGCCAAAGCCCGCCCGACCAGGGGCGACAGCACGGCGCCGATCGCCGTGAACATCGACGGCGCCCACGACAGAGTCGCCACGTCGGTGTCGAAGGCTTCGACGAGTGCGTCCTGGAAGACGCCGAAGACATAGATCGTCAGCCCGACGGCGAACGTGCTGCCGAGCGCGCCGCCGAGCAGAACCAGACGCGACCGGCGGACGAAAGGAGCAGTAGGCGATGTCAGGGGGCGACCTCCGCGGACAGGGTCGCAGATCCACGGTCGGGATCACACGTCGCCCTCAGCGCGATCCGGGCGAGTCGAGCATCGCGTCCCTCCGCTCGGACACGATCGGCCCCGTCGCGTCCATCGCGCCCCAGATCGAGAACCGAAGCACGTCTCCCAGGACCGGCGTCCACGACACCCAGTTGTGCCCGCCTTCGAAGACCTTCTGCGCGTGCGCGATCCGGCTCGCGACCAGATGCTCGTGGAAGGCCCGATTGGATTCGAGGATCCTGTCGTCGTCGCCCTCTGCCCAGGCGACCATGAGCCGCGTGCCGCCGAGATCCTCCTGGGATCGCCAACGCAGGAAGGGATCGTCTCGTTCGATCGTGGCCCGGTCGGTCGTCGGGCCCCAGATGCGTTCCATCGGAACGATGATCCGTGCAAACCAGCTCTCGGAGAACGCGAGGACGTCGTCCGTCCCGAGGATGAGCCCACTCAATGCCGCGACACTGTCGAAGCGCTCCCCTTCGAAGAGTCCGAAACGGATCGCCCCGTGTCCGCCCATCGATGTCCCGGCGACATGGCAGCCCGCAGGACACGGCAAGGTGTGGAAGCGGGTCTGCACCGCCGGCATGACTTCGTCGACGACCCAGTCGCGAAAACGCTGACTCCCGTCGTGCCAGTTCTCCCAGAACCCGAGCCCGCCGTCAGGCACCACGACCACCGCGCGCGGGATCTCGCCCGCGACCAGTGCTCCATCGAGATATTGCCCGACCCCGAACTCGTCGAAGCAGCGCTCGTCGTCCCCGCCGCCATGCAGGAAGACGACGAGCGGAAGTCGCTCGTCCGGTCCGAGATCGGCGGGCGCCCAGACGCCGTACGCCATCTCCCGGTCCACGGACGTGCTCATCACGTCGGTGTAGACGAGGCGATCCGGCGCCTTCGCGCAGGCGCCGAGCAGCAGGATCAGGAGAAGAGAAACGATGCGAAGTGACATCGTTCGACTCTAGCCGCCGCTCCGAGGGCTGCAGGATCCCGAGCCCGACCCGACGCGTCGTCGGCCGGGGTCAACCGCGCCGCGTGCCGCGTTCCCGCAGCTTCGTGTAGAGCTCCCGATCGATCGGAATGGCCGGCGGGATCACGTTCGTGGGCGGCGGCGCCTGATCGTGCGCGCGGCCACGCACGAGCGTGAACTGGCGGGTCTCTTCCTGCGGTGACGTCCACGTCCGGACGCAATGGGCCGACACGTAGTGGCCCGAGATCGCGCGGCGGAAGCCGTCGCTGCGATTGCGGCCCGAGCCGTGCAGGAGCACGGGATGGAAGAAGAGCGTGTCGCCGGGCTCGAGTTCGACGTGCACGCGATCGGGATGCGCGCCGACGCCCTTCGCGCCCCAGTAGCCCGCGTTCGCGCCCTCCCAGGGCAGCGTCTCGTGATCGATCAGTCCTCGGTCGTGCGATCCGGGCACGACCGAGAGACATCCGTTCTCGCGGGTCATCGGCTCGAGCGCCGTCTGGGCCGCCACGATCTTGTCCGCGGGACGGAAGCCAAAGTAGACGAGATCCTGATGCAGCGGATGCCGACCATCGACGTTCGGCGGCTTGTTGATCAGCATCGTGTGCAGCGTCTGGATGTCGGGACCGATGATGTCTTCGACGACGTCGAGGATCCGGTCGTCCTTCACATAGCCGAAGAAGACCGGGTCCTCCGCGAAATCCTGGATCTTCGCGATCTCTTCCTCCGGGCTGCGCGCGTCGACCTTGCCCTTCGCGACGAGCACGTCGCGCATCACGAGCATGCCCTTCGCCGGCGGAATCGTGCCATGCGTGACGTCCTGGAAGCGCGCGCGAAGCGTCTCGACGGTCTCCGCATCGATCAGGCCCCGCTTCAGCAGGTAGCCATTCATCCAGTACGCCTGCAGCTCTTCCGGGGTCAGGGTCGCGTTCGCCACGGGGCCTCCTGTCCCGCGGCGGCGAATGGGCAACCGCGCGAGGAGCTCGAGCATAGCGCCGCGCATTCGGGCCAGCGCGGGCAGGCCAGTCGCTCAGCCGCGCGTGGCCCCCGTCCTCGTGCCCGTCGGCGCCGAAGAGGTCGCGCGGTTGCTCCTCGAACCGGCGGGGTGGACGCGGGCGGCGGAATCGCGGATCGTCGCTTCCGGGCCGAGCGTGATCGCGCAGGGTCCCAGGAGGCTCGACCCGATGAAACTCGAAGACCGCGTGGCGCTCGTCACGGGGGCAGGTTCCGGACTAGGACGCGAGATCGCGCGCGTATTCGCCGCCGAGGGCGCGAAGATCGCAGCGGTCGACCTGCGGCCCGAGACCGCGGAAGAGACGCTGGCTTCCCTCGATGGCGACGGGCATTTCGCCGGTCGCGTCGACGTGGCGAATCCGGACTCGGTCCGAGCCATGATCAGCGAGGTCGACGCCCACTTCGGCCGCGTCGACGTCCTCGTCAACAACGCCGGCGTCGACAAGATGCCCGGCGACGGCAGCGACAAACTGCTCGAGACCGGCCAACAGACGATCCACATGAGCGACGAGGGATTCACCTCGCTCATGGCGATCAACGTGAACGGCGTCTTCTTCTGTCTGCGCGAGACGATCCGGATCATGCAACGCGAAGAGAACGGCGGCTGCATCATCAACATGTCGAGCATCGCCGGCCTCTCCCCGAACGGGAACGTGAGCTACGCCGCCTCGAAGGCCGCCGTGCTCGGAATCACGCGCGCGACCGCCCGCGAACTCGGCCGCTTCGGTATCCGCGTCAACGCGATCTGCCCGGGCGTGATCGACACCCCGATGACCCGGGGCGTGCCGGACCCCATGCTCAAGCCGCTGCTGCGAGCGACCCCGCTCGGTCGGAAGGGCCAGCCGTCCGACATCGCCTCGACGGCGCTCTTTCTCGCGAGCGACGACAGCAGCTTCATCACGGGGCAGTGGATCTCTCCGAACGGTGGACTGGTGATGCAGTAGGCGCGCCGGATGCCGTCGACTGAACCTGGCAGGAAGAACACCCCGACCTTGTCCGACTCCACCCGAATCCAGATCGCCGGCCTCGCCGTCGCCCCTGCACTTCACGCCTTCGTCGTGGACGAGCTGCTTCCCGAATCCGGGGTCGACCGCGATCGCTTCTTCGAGGGCCTCTCGGCCCTGATCCACGAGCTCGGTCCGCGCAACCACGCCCTGCTCCGTCGTCGCGAGACACTCCAGGCGCAGATCGATGAGTGGCATCGCGAACGGGCCGATCAGCCCCACGATCCGGCCGCTTATCGCGCGTTCCTCGAATCGATCGGCTACCTCGTCGACGACGGCGCGCCCTTTTCGATCACGACCGAACGCGTCGACCCCGAGATCGCTTCGATTCCCGGCCCGCAGCTCGTCGTCCCGGTTTCGAACGCGCGCTACGCGATCAACGCAGCGAACGCCCGTTGGGGCTCGCTCTACGACGCGCTCTACGGCACGGATGCGATCGGCGACCTGCCACCCGCCGGGCCCTATGACGCGACGCGCGGCAAACGGGTGATCGCCTGGGCGCGCGCGTTCCTGGACGATGCATGCCCGTTGGCGGATGCATCGTGGTCGGACGCGACCGGGTTCGCGATCGGCAAAAACGGGCTCGAAGTCGCGCTCGGCGAAAGGACTCGGCCCGTTGGCCTCGTTCGCCCGGAGGAACTCGTCGGACACATAGGAGACGTGGGCGCGCCGACGTCGATCGTCCTGCGACACCACGCGCTTCACATCGAGATCACGATCGACGCCGATCATCCGGTCGGGCGCGACGATCCCGCAAGCGTGAGCGACGTCCTGCTCGAATCTGCGATCACGACGATCGTCGACTGCGAAGACTCGGTCGCCGCGGTGGACGCCGAGGACAAGGTGGTCTGCTACCGAAACTGGCTCGGCCTGATCACGGGCCAGCTCGAGACGGGCGTCGAGAAAGGAGGACGGACCTTCACGCGTAGCCTCGCGCCGGACAAGATGATCCTCGGCCGCGACGGCAAATCGCTTCGTCTTCGCGGGCGTTCACTTCTGTGGATCCGCAACGTCGGCCACCTCATGACGACGCCCGCCGTGCTCGACCGCAACGGGCACGAAGCCCCGGAAGGCCTCCTGGACGCTCTGGTCACGGTCCTCGCCGCGAAACGCGATCTCGACGGCGCGCGTTCGAACTCGCCGGAGGGCTCGATCTACGTCGTGAAGCCGAAGATGCACGGCCCCGAGGAGGTCGCGTTCGCCGACGAGACGTTCACGCGGGTCGAGGAGATCCTCGGGCTGCCGGCCTACACGGTGAAGATCGGGCTGATGGACGAGGAGAGGCGCACGACGCTGAACCTGATGGAGTGCATCCGCGCCGCAAAGCGCCGCATCGCGTTCATCAACACGGGCTTCCTCGATCGAACGGGGGACGAGATCCACACGTCGATGAAGGCGGGGCCGATGGTCCGCAAAGCCGACATGAAGGCGGCCGGTTGGATCACGGCCTACGAAGACTGGAACGTCGACGTCGGCATCGCCTGCGGCCTCCTCGGCCGCGCCCAGATCGGCAAGGGCATGTGGGCCGCCCCCGACCTGATGGCGAACATGCTGCGAGACAAGGTCGACCATCCGAACGCCGGCGCGAACTGCGCGTGGGTCCCCTCGCCCACCGCCGCCACCCTGCACGCCACGCACTATCACCGCGTCGACGTCCACGCGCGGCAGGAAGCCCTGCGAGCGGGCGGGCGACGCGCACGCCGCGATCAGCTGCTCGAGATCCCGCTCGTCGCGGACGACACCTGGTCAGCCGACGAGATCCGCACGGAGATCGAGAACAATGCCCAGGGCATCCTCGGCTATGTCGTGCGATGGATCGACCAGGGTGTGGGCTGCTCGAAGGTGCCCGACATCCACGACGTCGGGCTGATGGAAGACCGCGCCACCTGCCGCATCTCGAGCCAGCACATCGCCAACTGGCTCGAACACGGCGTCGTCAGCGAGGACGAGGTCCGCGCGACCTTCGAGCGCATGGCGGTCGTCGTCGATCGGCAGAACGCGGGCGACGAGGCGTACCAGGCGATGGCCCCGGCGTTCTCGGGGCATGCGTTCCGCGCCGCCTGCGACCTCGTCTTCGAGGGCGTCGCGCAGCCGTCCGGGTACACGGAGCCCGTGCTCCATCGGTGGCGACTCGCGAAGAAGGCGGAGCGCTGACGCGTACGTCGCGCCTTGAATTCCGCTAGGTCAGTCGGGCGGGCGGGATCGACGGTCCACGCGGCCCGGTCGTTCAGGCCAGGCGACGACGACTCCGAAACATGGCGAGTGCCGTCCCGGCGATCCCGACGAGTGGAGCGACGAGCCAGGGAGACGCCGTCGGAACCGTCGGGGCGAGCGAGATCGAGCCGGGAACGCTCAGGAAGCCGGTCGGAGAATTCACGCCCACCGTCAACTGCCCCGTCGTGATGTCGCGATGCAGCGAGTTGACGCCGTCGAGCGGCAGCGCCCCGGGCGCGATCACGACACTCTCGTTCGCCCCCACGTAGGTGATCGTGTCGCCCGCCGGATCGAAGAAGCCGTCCGGAATCACATAGTCGACCTCGGGCGGCGCCCCGGGCAGGGCTGCGAATCCTGCGGTCGCGATGATCACCCACCCGAAGGCCGATCCGGGATAGGGCGGAATGTTGCCCGGCAGGTTGTTCGGAAACGCGAAGCTCTGCGAATTGCTGGTGATGCTCGTGAAGCTCATCGCCGTCTCCTGCGTGCTCCCACAACATTCGTGCAGCTCGATGAACTGAATCGTCCCGTCCGCGTTGCTGAAGATCTCGGAGATACGCCAGAGGTGCGCCTTGGCGTGAACCGGTCCCGCGAATGTTGCCGATACGACAAGAACGCAGAGTCCGATCGCGGCGCGACGACTTCGGCTTCCCATTGTCGCGGAGGGGAATCGGCGGGTAGAGTCCGAGTTCGACATGCCTAGCATCATGGCACGAAACGCCGAAAACGGGCGAACGAATCGTGGACGACGCCTCGAAAAGGCGGTGCGCGCTCTTGCCGTAGCCGTAGCCCTATGGGCAGGCTGCGGCGAATCCGACCCGGCAGCGGATTCGCCGCCAACGCCGCGCGTCGTTTCCCTCGGGCTCGAAGCCACGCAGGCCCTGCTCGCCCTCGGACTCGGCGACCATGTCGTCGCCAGCGACCCGGCGAGTCGTCTTCTGCTCCACTCCGCCGGCTTCGAACGACGGGTCCTCGAACTCGCGGAGGCGAAGATCGACGACCTGACGGGCGTGCGGCCCACCCTGATTCTGACGACACGTCAATTCGAACCGATGCCCGAAAAGCCGGCCGCCGACGGCGATCAGGCCATCCCCAGGATCGAGGTCGCCCCACACGACATGGACGATGCGCACGGCCTCTACCGCGAGATCGCGTTTCGCGCGGGCGTTCCCGAGCGCGCCGAACGACTCGTCCGAGCGCTCTCCGCTCCCCTGGTGGACCGGGCGAAGCGCCACCTCGCGAATGCGCGGCCCTGTGTCGCCGTCGTGACGAGCCTCTCTCCGCTCGTGCTGGCGGGGGGACACAGCTTCGAGACCGACGTGTTGCACGCCCTCGGCGCGGAGTCGGCGACCCATGACGACGAGGGCTGGCGCGTGGCGACGTCGATCGACGCGCTCGCCGCGAAGGGCGCAGATCTGATCCTCGTGATCGGCGCCGAGAAGGGTGAGGTCGACGCGTCGGCGGTCCGCGAGCTGGACGACGCCGATGCATTGGTCGGGCACGTCACCCTCCACACGGATGCGCTCTGGCTCGGTCGCCGACAAGAGATCGAGCCGGAGCTCGACGCGTGGGCGGCCTGGATCGCCCGGGCACGCGAACGCGCGCCACGCGCGGGAAACTGCGCAAAGAGGCCGACGAGCGCGCCACAATAGAGCGGTGTAGAGAGGGGGCCGCCTAGCGCTTCTGCACCAGCGCCCGGTCGAGACGCCAATCCGGTTCGACGCGCGCCGCTGCAAGCAAGTGCGCTTCGACGAAGAGCACGATCACCAGATCCGGGCGCGGCCCCTCGAAGGCCGCCGGCTCGATCCAGCCGCGAGAGTTCACGAAACGAACGGACTCGAAGTGCTCGGCGAAGAGCTCCATCGTCGCGAAGCCGAAGGAGTCGTGAAAGACCCAAGCCGTCGGCAGCGACGCGCGGCCGGTCGAGAACTCGACGACGGGATCCTCGCGCGAATGCACCCGCAGGTCGATCGGCGGATCCGAGGAATCGAGTGGCGCCGTCGCCGGTGTGCGCCGCGCCAGCCTCACGAAGGGCTCGTCGTAGTGTTCGCCGTAGACCCGCAATCGCGTCGCCAGGTTGCCTTCGAAAGGCGTCGATTCCCGCACCATTTCGTAGGCGTCCCAATCGAAGGGAGCGACCTCGGGAAAACGCGTGCGGACCGATTCGATCACCGCGTCGACAGCATGTGCTGCGCCCAGCTGGTTCCAGTGCGTATCCGTCGCGTGGTAGAGCGATCCCTCTCCGCGCGCGGCCAGGAGTCGCTCGCGGAGGTCGAGAAAGGGGATCCCCTCTGCATGCAGGCGCTCGGCGAGGCCCGCGGTGCCACACCGTGCGCTTGCTGGGCGCGCGAACTCGGGAAGCCGCTCGGGATAGAGGGAGTGTTTGTTGGGTGCCATCGCCCAGAAGAAGGCGATGTCTTCGCTCGCGAAGCGGGCCTGCCGCTCGCGCCCGAGCTCGAGCCAGGAGGCGAGCACGTCTTCTTCGGGGCGCGTGCAGGTCATGTCGATGACATCGTCACGATCGCCCTCGAAGAGCCAGTCGTCGCGACCGACCTGGATCTCGACCTCGGTCCGACGGCCGAGCCATTCGAGCCGCTTGTCGCGCCCGACGAGAAAGCTCCGGAATCCGAAGTGGTCGTCGAAGTGGCGCTCGAAGGCCGTAGGGAAGCTGCGCAGATCGGAGACATCGTTCGGCCAATCGGGCCGCTCCGCGAGCCGACGATTCTCTGCGAGGAGCGTGAAGTCGTTCCAGCCCAACCAGTAGCCGAGGGTGGGCAGGAGAAGCGCGAACGCGAAGAGCACGACTTCGACACGCGCACGCAGATGCGCGCGCACGTGGACACGCCCCGGCGAATCCGCCGCTTCCTTCTCTCGACTTTGCTCGGATAGCCTCATCTCAGAACCTGAAATAGAGGAAGGGGTCGTAGGTGCGCGACGCGAGTCTCATCCCGCAGAGGAACCAGAGCGCGACGAGACCCATCGTCGGCGCCCACACGCGGGTCACGCTTCGCATGACGGCGATCGGGTCGGATCGGTCTGGATTCGTCCATCCCTGGAACTTCGCGAGGAGAGGCAACGGGGCGCCCGACGCCCAGACGATCCCGACACCGACCGCCATCCAAACTTCGAGCGATCCGAAGTCCACGATCATCGCCGCACCCGGGGTCACCGCCGTCCCCAGCCCGACGAGACCGAGGAGGAACGTCGTCGCGGCAGGAAGCGTTTCCGCGCGGAAGAAGATCCATGCGAAGGCGACGACGGCGAGGCAGTAGACGTGCGGGCCGACCCGACCGAGGCGCTCGAGGACGTTCGCGAGACCGAGGCGCTCGAAGACGAGGAACGCACCGTGGACGAGTCCCCAGACGACGAAGTTCCAGCTCGCGCCGTGCCAAAGGCCGCAGAGGAGAAAGACGATCAGCAGGTTCGCGTAGGTGCGCGCCGACCCGATGCGATTTCCGCCGAGCGGGATGTACAGATAGTCGCGGAACCATCGCGAGAGCGAGATATGCCACCGCCGCCAGAACTCGGTGAGCGAACGCGCCGAATAGGGACGATCGAAATTCTCGGGCAGCCGGAATCCGAAGAGCCGGCCCAGGCCGATCGCCATGTCCGAATAGCCCGAGAAGTCGAAGTAGATCTGAAGCGAATAACAGAGAAGTCCGAAGGCGGCGACGGTGGGCCGAAGCTCGTCCGCGGGCAGCGCGAAGATCGCGTCGGCGGGCACGCCGAGCGAGTTCGCCACGAGCAGCTTCTTCGAGAGGCCGATCGTGAAGCGCCGAATCCCCTCGGCGGCTCCCTCGACGTCGATGACCCGGTCGGCCAGCTGGGCGACGAGGTCCTTGTAGCGGACGATCGGTCCCGCGATCAATTGCGGAAAGAGTGCGATGAAGAGCGCCAGGCGGATCGGATCGCGCTGGGCGGGATGCTCACGCCGATGCACGTCGATCAGATACGAGATCGCCTGGAACGTGAAGAACGAGATCCCGATCGGGAGATGGATATCGGCGAGGCCCGGAGCAAGCGCAGCCGGCAGGGGCAGCCCCGCCACGCGGCCGATCGGGGCAAGACTTTCGAAGAGGAAATCGGCGTACTTGAACCAGGCGAGGACCGAGAGATTCGCCGCGATCGCCAGGGCCAGAGGCGCGCGCCTGCTGGCGCTCTCATCGGCGCCGCGGGTGCGCCCGATCCAGAGACCCGCGCCGTAGTTGAAGACGATCGACGCGATCATCAGGAGGACGTAGTCGGTCTCGCCCCACGCATAGAAGAAGAGGCTCGCGACCAGCAGCACGAAGTTCCGCGCGCGACGCGGCGCGAGCAGAACGGCGGCCAGCACCGCCGGCAGGAAGAGGAAGAGGAATGTGGGCGCGCTGAAGACCATCTCGCGGATCCGGCTCGGGGCGAGGGTCGACCCCCGCAGGACACTCATCGGCCCGCGGATCAGCAGACTTGACGCAGGCTGAATCCGCGCGACGGCAGCCAGGACGCCGCGGATGCTCGGCGCGATATGCTCCCTGCGAATATCATGCAACCCACCTTCGAATCGACCTACGCCGATCTCCCGGAGCGCTTCTACGCGCGCACGTCGCCGACGCCCGTCTCGGCCCCCCGACTCCTTCGGGTCAACGAAGCCGTCGCGACCGAGCTCGGTCTCGATCCCGAGTGGCTCGCAAGCGACGCTGGCCTCGCCATGCTCGCGGGGAACGCGACACCCGATCCGATGCGCCCGATCGCGATGGCCTACGCCGGACACCAGTTCGGCAACTTCGTGCCGCAGCTCGGAGACGGGCGCGCGATCCTGCTCGGCGAACGACTCGACCGGCAGGGACGTCGCTTCGACATCCAACTGAAAGGCGCGGGCCCCACGCCCTTCTCGCGCAACGGGGACGGTCGCGCCGCGATCGGACCCGTGATCCGCGAGTACGTCGTGAGCGAAGCCATGGCCGCACTCGGCGTGCCCACGACGCGAGCGCTCGCCGCGGTCACGACCGGTGACCCGGTCCATCGCGAAGCCCCCCTGCCCGGCGCGATCCTCGCGCGGGTCGCTCGCGGACACATCCGCGTCGGCACCTTCGAGTACTTCGCCTGCCGTCGGGACACCGAGGGGGTGAGAGCGCTCGCGGACTACGCGATCGCGCGACTGCACCCCGAGGCCGCCGAGGCGGACGCGCCCTATCTGGCGCTGCTCGAGTCCGTCGTCCGCGCTCAAGCCGAGCTCGTCGCGCATTGGCTCGGCCTGGGCTTCATTCACGGCGTGATGAACACCGACAACACGTCGATCGCCGGCGAGACGATCGACTACGGCCCGTGCGCCTTCCTCGACACCTACGATCCGGATCAGGTCTTCAGCTCGATCGATCACGGCCGCCGCTATGCCTACGGCCGTCAGCCGGCGATCGCCTCCTGGAACGTGACGCGATTCGCCGAGACGCTGCTCTCGCTCCTGGACGGCGACGAAGACGCACGGGTCGCCGCCGCGACCGCCGCGCTCGAAGGATTCGAGCCCGCTTTCCAGGCGGCATGGCGGGGACGACTTCGAAACAAACTCGGATTCGCCGAGTTCGACGCGCCCGCGGAGGCGCTCACGACGGCGCTACTCGAAGCGATGGCGACGCAGAAGGCGGACTTCACCCGGACGTTCCGCGGACTCCTCGACACGCTCGAGAGCGATGGCGCTTCCGATGCCGCAGTCGCGGCCGATGCGGGCTTCGACGACCCCGATGCCTTCGTCAAGTGGGCCGCGGAATGGCGCCAACACCTCGCTCGCGAGGGGCGCCCGGGGGAGCAGGTGCGCGAGGACCTGATGCACGCCAATCCCGCGCTGATCCCACGCAATCATCGGATCGAAGAAGCCATCGTCGCGGCGACGGCAGGGAATCTCGCCCCCTTCGAGCGACTGGTCGAAGCCCTCGCGTCGCCCTTTGTCGCCGACCCCCGATTCAGCGACCTCGCGAAGGCGCCGGAGCCCCACGAAGTCGTCCATCAGACCTTCTGCGGCACCTGATCCGCGTCGGCGCGTGTCGGACTCCCTACCGAGTCCGATGCGCCCGTTCGTTCGCGAATGAAGAGTTCGTCTCGCAGCCATCCGGGCACGAACGTCTCGTGATGCCCGGCGGCGAGTCGAGCCGACCGAAGACGACACGTATCCGACGCATGGAACTCGGCAAGGAACTTGAGCGCGGCCTCCATCTCCGCCGCCGACCGCCGCGCCGAAGTCGACTCGAGCAGACGGGTCGCGAGCTCCGGGACCAGCGCGTCGTCCTCGCCGTCCAGGAACACACGGACGCGCGAGAGGATCGGCTCCGGCACGCGACGCACCGCGACCAGTCGTGCGCCCCGCCGGTTCGGCAACATCGGCAGCCGACTCCGCGGCTCGGGATGACCGAGATGACCAAGGAGCATCGTCATCGACTCGAACGCCTCCTTCGCGCGCCATCGCGGTCGGAACGTGCCGTGCCACGTCAGTTCGAGCGCATCGAAGACTTCCGGCTCCGACGTGAGCGCCAGCAGGATCCGACCCTCGTGCCAACCGGTCCCGATCGCCGGATACAGGAAGTCGAAGGCGCCGTCGACGTTGAAGCGCGGGCGGAGCTCGCGGATCAACCGATTCTCCTCGAGCAGCGCGTCCGCTTCGGTCGGCTGAGGACGAACTTCGAGGCGCGCGGCTTCCCGCACGAGCGTGCGCATCTTCCGATGTGCCTTGCGACGGTTCGCATTGCGGTACTGCGCGAGACGGCGGCGCGCGTTCTTCGCCTTGCCGACGTAGAGCGTGTTCCCTTCCTCGTCGAGAAAGAGATAGACCGCGGGCTCGGTCGTCGTCTCCGCGAGAAAGTCGCGGCCGAATTTGCGGTCGAATCGCTTCAATGCGCCTCTCCCCCCGAAGACGTGCCTCGCCAGGATAGACGATCTCCGGCGCAGCGTTCGCACCGGGTGCGATTCAGACGCGGCCTCGCTCCATCAGCGTGACGTGGAATCCGAACCATTGCTCGGGATCGAGGACCAGCTGACGCACGGGCGTACTGGCTTCCTTCTCGTTGCCCTGCGTGCTGTCGTACTCGAAGAAGATCCGGTAGTCGTTCTCGAGCAGCCACGCCTTCGCGTCAGCAAAGTCTTCGATCTCGAAGACGAGCGGACCGATCGCGCCCCGCCCGCGCCCCGCGAAGGGCCCCTCCCCTTGAACCGGCGCGACGAACTCGACTGCGCCCTCGAAGTCGGTCGACGACAGCACGGGGTGGCCCTCGATCTGGATCGGGCGCGGCAGCTTCAGACCGAGCACGTCGTTGAACTGCGCGACGGCGCGTTCGATCTCCTCTTCCTCGACGACGAGTTCGACGCGGTTGAATCCCAGGACCTTCATGATGCTCTCCTCCTCGCGGGTCCCCAGCGGACGGGGGCTGGCCAGTGCGCTCGACACCCTCATGATAGGCGCGCGGGGACGCCCGCGGCGGGTCTCCCTCGAGCCTGACATCCGCTCGCATCAATCCGTGTCGCTCGAGAATGTTCGCCACATGCCGGCGAACCGCGCCACGGAAACATCGACCCTGCTGCTCCGTGGAGATTGCGTCCGATGCCCCGACTCTCGAGTGCCCGCCGCTTGCGCGGACTGCCCGCCGTCGCCGCGCTGGCGGTCGCCGTTGCGACCCCTCAGGTGGTTCTAGCCGCGGCCTCCTTCGAGATCCTGCCCTTCACGCCCGCCTTGTTCTTCCCTCCGGGCGATCGATTCTTGAGCATGTCGGCCGACGGGCGGACGGTCGTCGGTCAGTTCCGCGCCACGGAGCACCAGGGGCCCACCCACGCGGCGCGCTGGCGGGCCGACACCGGTGTCGTCACGCTCGATCCCCCGCCGACAACCACACCAGCGACCTACCCCGGCGGCGCCGCCTACGGGATCAGCGCAGATGGCACGACGGCCGTCGGTGAGGCGACTGGGACAGGGCCGTCGTCGTTCTTCCACGCCGTCGTCTGGGATAACGCGACGAACGCGGGCACATTGATTCCGGGCCTGCTCGGACGTTCCTCCCTCGCTGTAGACGTCTCGGCGGATGGCTCGATCGTCCTCGGTGACGACTTCGACGGAGTCGACGGGATCGGTAGCTTCGTCTGGGACGCCACGAACGGGTCCCGAAGCATCGCGGCCATGACGGGTGAAAGCATCAAGCTCGTCGGCCAGGCTATCTCCGACGATGGAACGGTCGTGGCGGGCGTCATCGACGGTACCGATCCGTGGCAAGCGTTCCGCTGGTCGGAAACGGATGGAGCCGAGCCACTCGGCTTCCTTCAGGAAGACGGCTGGAGCTTCGCGAACCAGATCTCAGGCGACGGCACGACGATCGTCGGCAGCGCGAAGGCACCGGGGATCTCCCCCCGGCTCGACCACCACCGAGGCCTTTCGATGGACCGCCGATGGCGGCATCGAGGGCTGGGGCAGGTCATGCACACCCCGTACTACGCCGACCCCGGGGTTTCTGTCCTGAGTTGGAAGACCGAAGCGTTCGCCGTCTCAGCCGACGGGTCTGTGATCGTCGGCGGCGGCGAGGCCGCGTGGCTCCACTCCGAGGAATACGGTGGGATGATCTCGATCCGCGACCTCTTGATTCAACTCGGCGTCGCGGGACTCGACGGTTGGAACCTCGTCGAAGCCGTCGATGTCTCTGCGGACGGCCGAGTGATCACGGGCTGGGCCTACAACCCGAGCCTCGGCGTGGAAGACTACGCCTGGCGCGCGGTGATCCCGGAGCCTTCGACGGCGCTGCTGCTCGGGCTCGGACTCGCGGCGATCTCGGGACGCGGTTCGAAGGGGCGAATCAGGGTTCGATGACGACGTCGAAGCGGGCGACGTCCGATGTCGCCCCGTCGGCGATGTCGACTCGAAACTGCCACTCGCCCGCCATGTTGAACTTCATGCCGCCGACCACGTGGCGGCCGTCGGGCAGGACTTCGACCACTCGCGGCCGCGTCTCCATCCCGTGGCCGTGCGCCTCCATCCCGGCAGCGAGCGTCAGCCGCGTCGGTCGCACGACGATGCCCGCCGGGTCCGTCACCAGGACGGTCCACTCGTGCAGACTGCGCAGGGGCGCCTTGCCGCCCCGCGGCTCGACGTGTACGACGAAGCGCCCTGCGTCGCTCGACTGCTCGTAGCGATGACCTGCGTCGGTCGGCGCCGTGTCGTCGACGCCGTTGCAGCCGAGTGCGGCGAAGGTGAGCGCACACGCGAGGACGACGATTCGAACCGAACCACGCACGCCTTGCCTGGTGGACAGATTGGAAAATCGAACACTGGGACCCATGTCGGCCCAGTCTACCGATCGTTCGCGGACGTGCACCGATCCAGTCGGACCGACACGATCTCGGGCGGCGCCTCTTCGGGGAAGAGACCGATCGCCATCGCGAGACGCTTCACGGCGTATTTCTCCGCGCCGAGTCGGTTCGTGCGCGCGCGCACGTCGTCCTGGTCGACGACCCGGGTCTGCCGACAAGCGGCCACGCCATCGCGCCACAGCGTCACCTCGGCGCCGTCGAGTCTCGCGCGCTCGGCCTTCCCCCGCCCCATGTTGATCCACTCCGCGCCGCCATCGTCCATGATCCAGAGACGCAGGATCACGGCCTCCCCTGCGGAGTCCATGCTCTCGAGCACGACGACCTCCTCCACTTCGGCGAGAATCGCGTAGCTCGAGAAGAAGAACGCGATCGGGGCTCCGATGAACGCCACCACGTCGAGGATGCGCCGCATCGCCGCGCCGACCGCCACGTCGGCCACCAGCCAACCGCCACAGACGAGCGCGCCGACGGCAGCGAGCAGGTTGCCCTCTTCGGGCAGCCAATATGGACCCGCATGATGGAGTCGGACGAGGAACACCCCGAGTCCCATCGCCAGGAGCGCCCAACCGAGCGTCAGACGCATGCGGCGGCCTCGCGATCACCGAGCTCAGAGACCCGAGGTCTCGAGCGCCACGACGCCCCCCGGAATCCGGAGGCGAGCAGAGCCGGGCGGGCGCAAACGGAAGGGACCCGCGAAAGAGAAAGTCGAACGTGCATCGCCCCATCATGCCATAGCGGGGAGCGAGCGCGCGGCGTGAGCGCGCGGATCGTGCGAACTCGGGTCGCTGCGCGAACGAGCGCCGCTCAGCCTTCCGACAGGGAAGCGAGCCGATCCGCGATTGCGGGCACGCCGGGGAATCGCGCCTGCGCCTCGACCACGAGCACACGCGCATCGTCGTGCCGATCGAGCCACGCGAAGACTTCCGCGAGGTCGAGGAGCCCGTTCCAATCGTCGAGTCCCGCCGATCGGGCGGCGTCGGCGGCGAGACCGGCACGTGTCCGGTCCCCGTTCGCGACGGCGAGTCGCGCCAGGCCGAGCTGCGCGCGCGCATTCGCCGGGTCGAGTTCGACGGCACGGGTCGCATCCGCGAGACCGGGCGCGAGCATTCGGCGTTCGAGATAGAACTCCGCTCGCTGGATCAGATAGTCGGCGAGTGCCATCCGCGCCGGCTGGTATTCCGGCATCGACTCCGTCAACGCCGCGAGCGTGGCGAGCCCGCGGCGACGGCGTTCCTCGACGGGGGAGCGCAGGGCGATCGTGCCGAGCGCGGTCCGGCGTTTCGCGCGCTGCCAGATCGCGAGTCGTTCGCGCGCCGGATCGTTCTCGGCGAGCGGCGCTCCGCTCGGCGTGAAGTCGTAGAACTCCTCGACGACGCTCCAGACCTGCCGGTCCGCACCGATCGCGAGGGGACTCGAGAACTCGAGGTGAAGATTGTCGTCGGTGTTGATGATCGCGCCGGCCGCGTAGACGCGAACCTGATCGTCGTCGAGGCGCCGCTCCGCCAGGAAGGCGAGCGGCTCGGTCAGACCGAGGCGCGCGAGCTGGGCTTCGACCCGGGGTTGCGACATGCGCGTCGCGAGCACGTCGAGGGTGGTCTCTGGCGCCTCCGGTCGACCGATCAGGATCGCGGAGGTGCTATGCCAGAAGGTCGTGTGCGGAAAGACCTTCGCGAAGGTCGCGACGACGGACTTGAAGTCTTCGGGCGTCAGATCCGCGACGGGGAGCCATTGGCACATGACACCCCCTGGTGTCAGTCGCTCCGCGGCCAGGCGGTAGTACTCTTCGGTATAGAGATAGCCCGAGCCACGGGTCCAGGGATGGATCGGATCCGCCGTGATCACGTCGAAGCGGCGGGTCGTCGTCTTCAGGAAGTTCCGCCCGTCCTCGAGATACACACGCAAGCGCGGATCCGAGAGCGGTCGACCGTTCGACGCCGCGAAATGCGGCTCGGCCCCGAGGATCGCCGGCTCGATCTCGGCGAGTGCGATCTCTTCGAGATCGCCGTGAGCCACGACGCCGCCGAGGGTCGTCCCCGCCCCCATCCCGATCACGAGGGCCGAGCGCGGCGCGTCGGCCATCAGGATGGGCACGTGGGCCAGCATGTATTGTGTTCGGAGATCTTCGGGATCGTCGCTGGCGACGATCTTTCCGTTCACACTGAGCGAGCGGAAACCGTCCTGATCCAGCACCGAAACGGTCGAGCCGCGCCCTTCCCGGTAGTAGCGGACGAAGCCTTTCGCGAGTTCGCCCTCGACATCGATCTCGCCGTCCGGCTGGATGTACTGACCGAGCTGGTTGTTGCTGAACGTGCCGAGGATCGTGCGCGACGCATCCCGTGACAGCAGCGGCTGGGAGAGCACCAGCGCTACGACCGCGAATGCCGCGGCGATCGCGAACCCGCGTCGCCGCGAGCGTTGCTCCGCCTCGGCCCGCCGCGCGACGAAGCCGAGCACGACGAGGCCCCAGATCAGGTAGAGCGCCGCCGCGAAGACCATGCCGCGTCCGAGTCCGACCCACGGAATCAGCACGTATCCCGCCGCGAGCGACCCGGCGATCGAGCCGAGCGTGTTGAGGCCGAGGGTGTCGCCCACCGAACGCGACGTCGCGCGCGCGAGTCGAAGCCGCGCTTCGTTCGCCATGGGGAAGGCGATGCCGATCAGCACGCATGGCACGACCATCATCGCGAACGCGACGAGGAAGGTCGTGAGCGGCCGGATCCGTGACAGATCGCCATAGATCGCCAGATTCAGCTCGATCGCGCGTTCGGGGAGTCCAGGCAATGCGAGGGAGGCCACGAGCGCGGTGCACCCGATCGCCACGAAGAGTGCTCCAAAGGTGCGCGGCAGCGCGGCTGGCGCCAGGGGACGCGCCGCGTGGATCGCGCTGCCGATCGCGATCCCGATCAGGAAGGCCGCCAGCATGATGGAGAAGCTGTAGGTCGAGCTCCCGACCGCTGCCGAAATCGCTCGCGTCCAGAGCACCTCGAGCGCGAAGGACGCGAAGCCCGAGAACAACGTGCCGAAGAAGACCAGACGGAGCGCGACGGCCTCGGTCTCGGAGGGCGCGTGGAGAGTCGAGACCGACGACGCCTTCACGCCCTCGTCTTCCTCGTCGCCCTCTCCGCCAACGGACGCGCCGCCGACGCTCGGCTGGAGCCGCCCATCGACCCCGAGCGCCACGACGCCGATCGCGAGATTCGCGGCGACCGCGACCCATTGCGTCGCGGCTACGCCGAGCATCGGGATCATGACGAAGCCGGCTGCGAGCGTGCCGAGCACGGCGCCGAAGGTGTTCGATCCGTAGAGCCAGGAGAGCCGGGAGCCGAACTCTTCCTCTTCGCGCACGAGCAGCCGCGTCATGATCGGCAAGGTCGCGCCCATCAGGACGGTCGGGGTCGCGAGGACCAGGAAGGCGAGCACCGCGCGCAGCGCAGCGAGCCCGAATCCGGCCTCGCCGTCACCGCGCGCGAGCGAGACATAGAGGGCGTCGACGCCGCGCAACGCATGGGGCAGCGCGAGCGCGAAGCCTCCGATCCCGAGCTCGATCAGGCCGTAGATCCGAAGCGGGCGCGCGATCCGGTCCCCCAGGCGACCGAAGACCACCCCGCCGAGGGACATGCCGGCCATGAAGGCCGCGAGAACGATGCTCGTCGCTCCGAAGCTGGCCCCGAAGATGAGCGAGAGGTGCCGGAACCAGGTCACCTCGTAGACGAGACCCGTGGCGCCGGAGGCGATGAAGAGCAGGTACGCGAGACGGGGGTCGACGCGGGCGGCAGGTCGGATGGGGGCAGACATCTCTGGGCTCGATGGGCGAGGGCGGCGACGATACCCCAGAGGATCGGGCGATCGGATCGTGGGCTGAACCTGCCGTTCAGTTGCGAGAAGGGTCGTCCGACACGCCATCGGACGGCCCTTGCGAACGCGTTCGCATGCCCGGGCGGGCGGGGCCCCCGGCGAAAGCAGGCGCCGATCCTCGATTTTTCTCTTGAGATCTCCCCAACTTTAGAGGAGACTCTAAAAATATTGAGCCCTCCATGATTGGAGGCCGCTATAGAGACTGCGGCCTCTCCCAGAGGCCTCGCAGCGCCCCCCACGCCCCCGCGGAAGACCGATGTCCGATGACCCGACCCAGACCACGGCCCCGATCGGGCGACGCGAACGTCGCAAGCTCGAGGTGCGCGCGCGGATCTTCGGGGCCGCCCGGGAGCTGATCGCGAAGCAGGGCTTCGAAGCGACCACGGTCGACGAGATCGCCTCCGTCGCCGACGTCGCGCCGGCGACGTTCTTCAACCATTTCCAGAGCAAGCAGGCGCTCCTCAGACTGATGACGGCCGAGGTCGTCGACCACCTGCACGCGATGACGGTCGAGAGCCTCGACCGCCCCGGCCTGGCCGTCGAGCGACTCGAGCGATTCGTCATCCGCGCCGCGGAGGACATCCGCAGCAACCGGCGCGCCGCACGTGAAGTCCTCCTCGAGTTCCTCCGACTCGACGGAACCCCCGACGGACCGAACCCATACCTCGCGCGATTGGTCGGTCCTTTCGTCCAGCTCGTCGAGGAAGGCCAGACGGAGGGCGGCATCCGCCGCGACCACGACGCCGCGTTCCTGACACAGATGCTCGTCGGCATGCTCAACGCCACGATCACGAGCTGGCTCGCAAACCCGGACTACCCGGTCGAGGAAGGCCTCCTCGAAGCCTACGCCTTTGCCATCGAGACCCTTCGACCGCGCTCGGAACCCGACGCGCGCTGATCCCGAAATCCCGGTCGTCGTGGCCTCGGCCGTGACGCCCCCGAAAGGACCCCCTGTGACCACCCCCTTCGACACGACCAACATCGACATCGACTTCGCCCATGCCGACGCCTGGGACGAGCGCATGGCCGAGCGCACGCGATGGCTACGGGAGAACGCGCCGATCTTCTGGAGCGAGAAGACCGGGGCCTGGATCGCGACGCGGTTCGCGGACGTCGTGCACGTTTCCAAGCACAACGACGTCTTCTGCTCGGGTCAGGGCGTCCTTCCCGGCAAGCACGAAGTCAAGATCGGCATGATCGACGAGGACGAACCGCGTCACACCGAGATGCGCAGCCTCATCAACCGCGGCTTCACGCCCCGCATGGTCCGCATGTGGGAAGAGGTCTTCCAGAAGATCACGGACGAAGCCCTCGACGCGATCGCGGCCAAGGACGAATGCGATTTCGTCGAAGACATCGCCGTCCCGCTCCCGCTGATCCTGATCGCCGAGATGATCGGCATCCGCCGCGAGGACCGGGAGCGCTTCCATCAGTGGTCCGACGCGATGATCGGCGCCACGGGCAACATGGACAAGCCGGAGGTCGTCGCCGCCTCGGGCAAGGCCGCCATGGAGTACATGACCTACATCACCGGGATCATCGAAGAGCGGCGCAAGGAGCCCAAGGAAGATCTCATCAGCATCCTGGTCCAGGCCAAGGACGACGGTGTGCTCGTCGACCACGATCTGCACGTCGAACTGATCGAGGAGAGCCTCGGCCGATCCGACGAACATCGCGCGATGAACAACGACGAGCTGATCAAGCTCGGGATCCTGCTCATGGTCGCGGGCAACGAGACGACTCGGAACGCGCTCTCGGGTGGGATGTCGCTCCTGATCGAGAATCCCGGAGCGCGCCAGCGCCTGATCGACGACCCCTCGCTGATTCCCGCCGCCGTCGAAGAGATGCTGCGCCTGGTTTCCCCCGTGCTCTCCTTCCGCCGAACCGCGACGCAGGACACGGAGCTCGGCGGTCACGCGATCAAGGAAGGCGAGCAGGTCCTCATGATCTACGGATCGGCCAACCGTGATGCCGAGGCATTCGAGAACCCGGACACCTTCGACATCGATCGCAATCCGCATCACGTCGCCTTCGGCATCGGCAACCACTTCTGCCTCGGCGCCAACCTGGCTCGGATGGAATTGCGCGTCGCGTTCACGGAGATCCTGCGGCGCCTCCCCGACATGCGTTACGCCACCAACGGGCCGGAGATGGGGTCCTCGGCGCTCGTCCGCAGCGTCCAGCATCTCCATGTGAAGTACACGCCTGAACGCTGAACCGAGAGGGACGGCCTCCGACGCGCTAGCGGCCAGAGCCTGCGAAGCGCCAGGATCGGGTCATGCCGTCTATTCGACCGGTGCCGTACTCGCGGGCGCTCGCGGCGGCTCGTCGCGTCCATCCCGTTCGACGTGGCGCAGGCGATCCACGTCGACCGTTTCCCCGTGCTCCAGCACGAAGTCTTCGAGCGCGTCGCGGTAGCGGGACAGCGAAGCTTCCGCGCGACGACGCTCCGTGATGTCGATCCCCTGACACACGAGACATTGGCGACCGTCGAACTCGATCGGCTGGACCGAGGACAGAATCCACATCTCGCTCCCGTCCTTTCGATGGAGCGGGACCTCGACCTCTCGCAGGTCCCCCGTGACCACGCGTTCGAGCATGGAGCGACGCGACGCGTCGTCTCCCCAGACCCCGAGCTCGACCATGGTGCGCCCGATCGCGTGCTCCCGCGAATGGCCGAAATAGTCGATCCATCGCTCGTTCACGTCGAGGATCTCGCCCGTCTCGAGATCCGTGACGACGAGCGAGCTCGGCGCGTGGGCGAACGCGGCGGAAAAGAGCGTCCGGCTCGCGACGAGCTCCTCTTCGGCGCGAACCCGCTCCGCACGGACGCGCGCCGCGTCGATCACCGCCGTCTCACGCTCCAGAAAGGCTCTTTCCCGGGCGGACTCGGCGATGGCGAGCGTGATTCCCACGATCGTCGACGCGAGCGCCGTTGTCAGGCCGGCGCTCTCGTCGAGCGGCCCGCTCGCGAAGCGCGTCGCGATCACGGAAAGGACGACCGTCACGATCGCGGTCCAACCGAGACCGGCCCGCGAACCCGCGGCCGCGCTCGCCACGACCGGAACGGCGAGCAGTAGTCCGTAGACCGAGAAGACGCCGCTCCAGAAGAAGGTGCTCGTGCAGGTCCCCACCATCGACCAGGCACACATCCAATGCGTCGCGTAGTCGACACGCCCCGTTCGTTTCAAGACGAAGAGTGTGCCGCCGAGCGGAATCGCTATACCTAACAGGAAGAGCGCGCGCTCTGGCCGAGGATCGAGAGCGAGACTGAGGGTGCCTACGAGGCAGCCCACCATCGACAAGCCGACGATCGCCGACAGCACCCGTGCGCGACGCGCGTCCTCGGGGTCGTCGAGTTCCCAGAGCTCCGTCGCCACCCGATCCAGACGTCGGGTCGCACGAGCGATCGAATCGCTTTGCGGCTGCATGGACTCGGCCATTCTACACGATTGGGCCCGGTGTCGGTTCGCGAACGCGCCCGGAACGCGCGACGATCTTCCGGGGCCGGGGTGACATCGCACCGCCGCCGGACCTATTTTCCGGGGAACGGGCGGGCGAAATTCCGGAAGCGAATTTCTTTCTCTCCAAGACCAGCGATTCGATGCTGATTTTGACTCCCCCACGAATTCAAGTCAGGAGCGAACGGAGATCGAATGGGCGAACGAAAGGGCATCATCGACACCTGGGCGAACGCATTCCTGCCGGATCGCGAAGCGCTCTGGAACGCCTCGCTCGAGGCACAAGGTGTCCCGATCCGGATCCGCACCGGCGAAGACGGGTTCTGCGAGCCCGATGCGATGGTCGAACGGATGGACGCGATCGGCGTCCGCACACTCGTGCTGCCCATCTGCGATCTGCCACCCGGGAGCGGCCCGCTCGACTACGAGTCCTTCGCGACCCGCGTCGAGGAGATCGAAGCGATGGCGACGGCGCACCCCGGACGTTTCGTCGCGCAGTGGAGCGTGGATCCACGCCACGGGTCGGCCGCGGTCGACCGGGCGCGCGAGATGGTGGAGCGCCCCTGGGTCGTCGCCCTGCATACCCATACGCACAGCTTCGACCTCGCCTTCGACCGCTCCGACTACTATCCCTTCTACGCCCTCGCCCATGAGAAGGGCCTGCCCTTCGTGATGCAGGCCGGTACTTCGGGCGGGCGCTTCCCGAGCGACTGCGGGCGGCCGATCGGGATCGACCGCCCCGCGATCTACTTTCCCGGGGTGGACTTCGTGCTGTCGCACACGGGGTGGCCCTGGGTCGACGAGGCGATCGCGATGGCCCTCAAGTTCTCGAACGTGTTCCTGGGGACGGCTTCCCTACCGCCGAAGCGATGGCACGCCGCGCTGGTCGACTTCGTACGCGGACCGGGTCGGAACAAGACGATGTTCGGAACGAGCTTCCCGACGGTCGGGCATCGTCACGCCATCGGTCAGCTCGACGCGCTCGAGCTCGACCCGGAGGTCGAGCACGCGCTGATGGGTGGGAATGCGGCGCGGGTCTTCACACGGATTCCCGCCGCCTAGTCTTCCGGCACGCCGCAGGACGGCGCCCCTTCCCCCAGGCGCTGCTTCCCCCCGCCGCCTTCCGATCCTGATAGGATCTCCCCTCTCGCTCGTCGGCCCTGCCGACCCGCTCCGGAGACCAAGCCCATGCCTCAGGGAATTCGCCGCCCGCACGAAGCCGTCGACTACGACGCGCTCGTCCGCCTGTATCCGCCGCCGCCCGAATACTTCGAGACGGCGTGGCTCGACGATCGGGAGCGCATCGAGGCGAAACAGCTCGCACGCGTCCAGGACCGGGCGTTGCGCGCCTATCAGGTGCCCTTCTTCCGTCGCCGATGGGACGAGGCCGGCTTCGATCCGCGCAGCATCGCGAGCCTCGAAGACCTGTGGCGTGTGCCCACCTATTCCGTCGATGACATCCGCAAGAGCATCGAAGCCCACCCTCCTCTCGGCGACTACCAGGGGGTCTTGCCCGAGGACGCACGGCGCGAGCCGATGCGCGTCTACATGTCGGGCGGAACGACCGGGACTTCGCGCCCGACCCTGTATACCGCCTGGGATCGCGAGGCCGGCGCGATCCTCACCGCCCGCGCGCTCTACCAGCAGGGCATCCGACCGGGCGACACGGTCGTGAACGCCTGGGCCTACTCGACGCACAACGGCGCCTTCTCCATGGACGAAGCGCTCTACAACTGGCTGAACTGCGTCGTCCTGACGACGGGAACGGGCACGGTCACCAGTAGCCAGCGCCAGATCGAGCTCGCGCTGCAGTACGGCGCCAAGGCGATCCTGACGACCGGGCGACTACCTGCTGCGGCTCGCAGACGTGGCGCGGGAGATGGGCGTCGACCCGAAGAAGGATCTCAAGCTCTGCGCGCTGCCCAATATCGGCGATCGAGAACTCCTCGAAGAGACCTTCGGTGTCCCGAACTACGGCTCCTACGGTTTCCACGAGGTCCAGTGGATCGCCACCGAATGCCCCGCGCGCCAGGGACTGCACATCCAGGAGGATGCGTTCATCGTCCAGGTCGTCGATCCCGATACGGGGGAACGTCTCCCGGATGGAGAACTCGGCTCGCTCGTCGTGACCGAGCTCTACAAGACCGGCAGCCCGCAGTTCCGATACAACATCATGGATCTGTCCTTCCTCTATCCGCCGGAACGATGTGCCTGCGGCAGCTGGCAGCGCCGAATGGGGCCCTTCTCGGGACGCGGCGACAACATGGTGAAGCTGCGCGGCGTGAACGTCTGGCCCGAGGCGCTCGGCGAGATCGTCACGGCGCACGCGCAGACGACGGAAGACTACTTCGTGAGGGCCGTCCGCGAAGGCAATCGGGACGAGATGATCGTGTGCGTCACCAGCCCGTCCCCGAACGACGGCCTGCGCGGAGAACTCGAAGCCCTCCTCAAGGACAAGATCGGCGTGAAGTTCACCGTCGAGGTCAGCGCCCCGGGTAGCCTCGATGCGCTGACGGAAATTGGCAAGAGCCCGAAGCCGAAGCGCTTCCGCGACGAACGCCCCTGAGAATCACGCGACGAGGCGACGCCGCCCAACGCCCGACCTGCACTCAATCGGGCAGCGCGTAGGCGACCCACATGCCACCCGAGGGCTGACGCAGCTTGCCGCCGCCGGCGGCGACGACCACGAACTGACGTCCTGCGGCCTCGTAGACGGCCGGCGTCGCGAAGCCCGCGAAGGGCAGCGCGTCCTCCCAGAGCAGCGCGCCGGTGTCCGTATCGAAGGCGCGGATCATGCGATCGGGCGTCGCCGCGATGAAGAGCAGGCCCCCCGCGGTCGCGACCGGGCCGCCGTAGTTCTCCGCCCCGAGCCCGCGGCGCCCCTCCGCCAGGCTTTCCGGATAGTCGCCGAGCGGGATCTGCCATCGATGTTCGCCGCGTGCGAGATCGATCGCGGTGAGCGTGCCCCAGGGCGGCTTCGTCCCGGGAAGACCGTCGGGATCCCGCAGATCGCGGTACCCCGCATGGACGAAGCGCCGCTCCCCTTCACGCGAAGCCCAGGCCGCCGGCGCGTCCTCGGGCGACAGGTCCCAGAGCATCCAGGCGATGCCCATTCGTTCAGGCCAGGATAGGAACGCCGCGACGCCCGGCATCCGACCACGCCCGTCGCGCAGGATGCGCTCGAACTCGAAGAGCCCGATGCGCTCTCGCAGCCCGATCAACGAAGGCACGTCCGCCCCGTCGCCTTCGAGATCGAGACCATGACAGCTCGCACAGAGCCCCAGGTATGCCTGGTCCGTGAGCGCTTCGTCGCCCGCCGTCTCCACCACGCGCAGCACCGAAGCGATCTGGTTGCCGTTGACGAAGAGCGTCTGGCTCGCCGCATCCCATGCGGCGCCGCCCCACTCCGCGCCGCCGTCGGTGCCGGGCACCATGACCGTCCCCTCGACGCTCGGGGGATCGTAGAGCGCGCCCATGCGCATCCCCTCGATCTGCCGCCGAACGTGCGCCGCCGCCGCTGGCGACCGATCCGTCACGTGATCGGGCGAGAAGGTCTGCCGGACGAAGGGCGCAGGCGCGACCGGCACGGGCTGGCTCGGCGCGACCCGCTCACCGGGCGTGGCACTCGCGCGTACGGGGTCCTCGCGCAGAGGAAAGAGCGGCTCGCCGGTCTCGCGGTGGAAGACGAAGACGTGGCCGGTCTTCGTCGCCTGTGCGACTGCGGGCACACGCTCGCCGTCTCGCTCGAGCTCGATCAGATTGGGAGGCGACGGTAGATCCCGATCCCAGACGTCGTGCCGCACGAGCTGTCGATGCCAGACACGCTCGCCCGTCCGTGCGTCGAGGGCGATCAGCGAATTCGCGAAGAGGTTGTCGCCGAGGCGTGCGCTGCCGTCGAAATCCGGCGTGGCCGAGCCGGTCGGTACGAAGGCGAGCCCCCGCGCGGCGTCGATCGTGATGCCGGCCCAGGCATTCGCGCCGCCGGCTATGCGCCAGGCGTCGGCAGGCCAGGTCTCGTGACCGAACTCGCCCGGGCGCGGAATCGTGCGAAAGATCCAGCGCCGCTCCCCCGTCCGCGCATCGAAGGCACGAATGTGGCCCGGCGCAGCCCCCGCGACCTCGTTCACCCGGCCGCCGACGATCACCAGGTCCTCGAAGACCGTCGCGGGGGTCGTCAGGGTGACGCCCATCATGTCGTCCGCGTTCGCCGGCTCGAGGCCCCGGGTGAGGTCGATGTGGCCGCCCTCGCCGAAGCCTTCGATCGCGCGCCCCGTCGTGGCATCGATCGCGAAGAGCAGATTCCGCGCCCCGAAGAAGATCCGGCGATCCTCGCCCGCGTCGTCCTCCCAGTACGCGACGCCGCGCGACCCACTCGCGATCCAGGAGTCGACGCCGGGTGAGAATCGCCAGAGCGGAGCGCCGGTCGAGGCATCCAGCGCGAAGAGCTCGAGGTTCGGCGACACGCCGTAGAGCACGCCGTCCACGACGAGCGGATTGACCTGCATCTGCAGCCCGGGCGACGCGGGCGCCCCTGAGTCGTAGGTCCAGGCGACTTCGAGTGCGTCCACGTTCGTGCGATCGATCCGGCGCAGCGGCGAGAACTGCGACGAGGTCGCATCGCCGAGATAGTGACGCCACTCCCGCTCGGGCGAAGCGGCACGCGCGCGTGCCTGCGAGACGGCGACCGGATCCACGCCGTCATCCGTGCACGCGAGCGCGGCGACGCCCAGAGCCACGGCCCAGGGACCGATCCGAATGGCTCGGGCAAGTCGAAGCGGATTCCCGTGTCGCGTTCTCCGCCCCTGCGTTCGTTCCACGCGCCGCCTCCTTCGGCTCCGGCCCGGAGCACTTCTGACCTCACGGACGTGGACCGAAGAATGCACCCTCGGAAACGCCAGCGCTCGAACACGAGGAATCGTGAACGAGCGTACTCGGGACCGCGCCTCTCTGTGAACGACGGTACTCGGAATCGCCGACGGGTGACTGCCGCGGGCCGATCGAGTCGTGAGGGTGCATTTACCGGTCCACGTCTGACGGGTTGAGACGCGGGCAGGAAGAACGCATGCTCCGGGCCGGACCGCGGATGACGCGGGTCCGAATCCAGAAGGAGCCTCCGATGGATGGCCAGCGACGTTCGCTCCTGCTCCTGATCGCGATCGGCGGAATCGCCGTCCTCGGCAGCTACGTCCTCGCTTTCGTCGGCACGCCCGAGCTCCAGTCGGGGCTCTGGGGCGGCCTGCCGGAGTCGATGAAGGGCGGCTACACGGTCAACATGTTCCTCGCCGCGTTCGGATTCTTCCCCGCGACGTTCCTTCTGGGATTCAAGACCCCCCTCGGCGAGTTTCGACGCCAGACCGGCCTCAGCTGGGAAGTGATGCTCGGCGCGTACGCGGCGATCCTGCTGCCCTCGGCGCTATGGCTGCCGCTGACCGCGCTCTACATCGAAGATCCGTCGACGCTGCTCTGGATCGCGATCCGGGTCGTGCTCCTCGCCGTCGGCCTCGGGGCCTCGACGCTGGGATGGATGCTGATCCGCCGCGCGCGCCACGGCCCCCCGCTCGCCTGGGGCGCGGTCGTGACATTCTTCCCGTTCTGGCTCCAGACGATGGTGCTCGACGCGATCCTCTGGCCCTGGTTCTATCACGCGTGATGCCCGACGCCTTGAGTGAGCGCGCGATCGTCTTCGACATGGACGGCGTCCTGATCGATTCCGAGCCGCTCTGGCGTCGCGCCGAGGTCGCGTGCTTCGGCGAAGTCGGTCTCGTCCTCGACGAACGGGATTGTCTTCAGACGACGGGTCTGCGCATCGACGAGGCCTGCGCGTACTGGTTCGAACGCGCTCCCTGGCGTGGTCCGAGCATTCATGACGTCGCCCTGCGCATCGTCGATCGCATGGCGCTCCTGATCGCCTCCGAGGGCGAACCGATGCAGGGCGCGCGAGACGCGATCGACGCCGCGCGCGACTCCGGCTTCCGGTTGGGACTCGCCTCGTCGTCGTCGATGCGGTTGATCGAAGCGGTGCTCGATCGATTCACCTGGCGCAGCGACTTCGAGGTGCTTCGGTCGGCCGAGAGCGAGGCGCTCGGCAAGCCCGCGCCGGACGTCTATCGCTCGACGATTCGCGCGCTCGGGATCGACCCTGCGCAGGCGATTGCGATCGAGGATTCCGCGAACGGCGTGCGGTCGGCGCTCTCGGCGGGATTGCGATGCATCGCCGTTCCCGAAGCAGCCGCGGCGTCCGATCCGATCTTCGCGACGGCGACCTGGCGCTTCGATTCACTCGGCGACGTCGCGGGCGCGATCGCTACGCTCGAGACCGAGCGCGAGGCCGTCGCTCTCTCCGGGAGGACCCACACGTGACGCGATCCGAGATGGACGCCCTCGCCTCGGGCTACTTCGATGCCGTTTGCGCCGGAGACGCGGATCGTCTCGGCGCGATCTTCGCGGACGACGTGCGCTGGTGCGTGCCCCAGGGCGCGATCGAGCCCTACGCCGGCGTGCACGAGGGCGCGGAGCGGATCATCGGCATGATGCTCGGTGCGACCGAGGGCGCCTTCGTCCCGGGAAGTCAGCATTTCGAAGTGCGATCGACGCTGATCGAAGGGGAGCTCGTCTGCAAGGAGACCCGCATGACGGCGGAGTCGCCGGATGGACGACGCTATGAGAACGACTACACCTTCTTCTTCGTCGTGCGCGAAGGGCGGATCGTCGAGATCCGCGAACACGTCGACACGCGCTACGCCGCGAATTTCTTCGCCTGAGCCCCGACCCGCCGCGCTCGGCCCCACACCACCACGCTGACGCGGAGGTTCAGGCTCGCGGCGGCACTTCACCCGGCACGGGCTTGCCGTCGGCCGTCACACGCATGGGCTGGTCGGTTTCCCAGACCATGTTGAAGTCACGCCGCGCGATGACCCACTCGTCGCCGCGCCGCGCGTAGGTGTCGAGGTAGCGGATGCCCATGTCGAGCTTGAAGGGTACGCCGTCGACGACGTGGACATGGTTGGCGACGCAGTAGACCTCGCCCGACGCACGATCGCCGTCGATCTCGAAGTAGGTATTGAGGACGGTGTGCAGCGTCGCCGAGAACTGATCGAGCGACTGCAGCCCGGCGCGCAGCTGGTCGTGCCCCGTCATCTCATAGCCCGGTCCCGAGAGCACCCCGTCGGCGGCGAAGACCCGGGGCAGGTCCGCGAAGCTCATTCGGTCCATCATGCGCGCATAGCGCCCCGCGAGTTCACGAAGCTGCGCCTCGTCCTCACGACGGGCAGCGCGTGCTTCGGGCGTTTCGGATCCAGACATCGATCTCCCCTTCTCGTCGCGGTCCCACCGCGAAGCGTCAGGGTATCGGCCGGACCCGGGCCCGACCACGCAGGCGAAATCGAGCCCCTCGCGGCTTCTCCGCCGCGATTGAATTGCGCTCTCCGCACGGGTATTTTCCCGGCTTGCACCGAGCGTTGACCGCAGGGTCCCGTTCGAGTTCGGGATCCTGTGAACCCGGTCAGGTCCGGAAGGAAGCAGCCGCAGCAGGTCTTGGCTGCGATCGGTCCGCCCTGCGGTCAACTCTCTGTGCATACCGCACGGTTCGGTGTGGACGCCTTCGTCGCCCCGTGCCACGCGGCGGCTCTCATTCTGAGCGCGCGGCGCTCGCACTCAGAATTCGCAACTTCGAGCCACGCGGCGACGTTTCTTTCAGAGCGCTTGGTACGGCACAGACGAGTTCGTCGCATCACGCCACGCGGCGACGGCTTGGACGATCTCACCCCGACGCGCTGGGGTACCCTGGAGCAGCCGCGAGGCATCGCGGACCCGATTCGAACGAAGCGCCGCGCGACCGGCGCCGACTTGCGGACAACCCCCAACCCGAGTACCCCCATTGAGCTACCAGGTCATCGCGCGAAAATGGCGGCCGCAGAGTTTCGACGAGGTGTCGGGGCAGCAGCACGTCACCACCGCGCTGCGAAACGCGATCCGGACGGATCGGATCCCGCACGCGATGCTGCTCACGGGGCCCCGGGGTGTCGGCAAGACGACCCTCGCGCGGCTGATCGCGCGCTGCCTCAACTGCGAGAAGGGTCCGACGATCGAGCCCTGCGGCAGCTGCCCGCCCTGCTCCGAGATCACCGAGGGCCGCTCGACCGACGTGCAGGAGATCGACGCGGCGAGTCGCACCGGCGTCGACGACATGCGCGAAGTGATCGAGTCGATCCGCTACGCCGCCGCGCCCGGCAAGTACCGCATCTTCATCGTGGACGAGGTCCACATGCTGTCGGCAGCCGCGTTCAACGCGCTGCTCAAGACGCTCGAAGAGCCGCCGCCGAAGAGCCTCTTCGTCTTCGCGACGACGAACCCCGAGAAGATCCCCTTCACGGTCCTGTCCCGATGTCAGCGCCACGACCTCCGACGCATCGCCCTCTCGAGCGTCGGTGAACGACTCGCCGAGATCTGCGCCGCGGAGGGCATCGCCATCTCCCCCGGCGCGGTCGCGGCGATCGCGCGCGAAGGCGACGGCTCGATGCGCGACGCGCAGACGCTGCTCGACCAGATCGTGGCCTACGCGGGCGGCCAGGGCTCGGAAGAGATCACGGACCAGGTCGTGGCCGACGTGCTCGACCTCGTCGATCGCAACGTCCTGCGCGCGATCGTCGAAGCCTGCATCGCCGGCGATCCCAAGCGCGCGCTCGAACAGCTCACGAACGCGGCCGCGGGGGGCTCGGAGCCCCGCCGCATCGCCGACGCCCTGCTCGAGTTGCTGCGCGACCTGACCGTCCTGCGCATCGCGCCGGAGGGCGAGGGCCTCTTCGATGGAACGGACGAAGAGCGAAACGAGCTGATCGAGCTCGCCTCGACGACGGAACCCGCGCGACTCCGGCGCATGTTTCGCGCCCTCGTGCGCGAGATCGAAGATCTGTCCTGGGCCCCGCAACCCATGGCCGTGCTCGAGATGGCGATGATCCGTCTCTCGACCATGCCTGCGGGAGACGACGTGGGACAGCTCCTGACGCGACTCGACCAGCTCGAACGGCGACTCGCCGCGGGCGGGGCGGGCACTGCGGGAGGCGGCGGGGGCCGCGTATCGGATCGCGAACCGCGGCGACGCGCGGAGCCGAGCGGTGCGGACGCCGTCGACGCCCCTCCAGCGGCGGGGAAGCCGACCGCCACGAACGGTCGCGCCGCCACGCCAGCCGCACCCGCGCGAAACGCCGAGTCGTCGCGTGCACCTGAGGCCGTATCGCGCGACGCGCGCCCGGCGACAAGGGCCACGCCGCCATCTCGGGTCTCGGCACCCGAGCCGCCAACAGGGGAGACGACACCGGCCTCACCGATCCTGGACGATACGGGCTTCGACTCGCCCGCCCCGATTCCGGCGGAACCGGACCGCTTCCGGGACGAAACACCCGAAACGCCGAAGCCCTCGGAAGTCGAGCCCGACGGCGCGGCCCCGACGATCGGTGGCGGCGCCCCCCCTGCGGCCATCTTCGACCGTTTCCGCGCGAAGGCGCTCGACACGGACCGATCGCGATTCGCGAGTCTCGACGGCACGCGCCTCGTGGCGATCGAAGGCAACACGATCCGGATCGGTGCCCCGGCCGCGTTTCACGTCGAGCGATTGCGCCAACGCGTCGACGACCTCGAACGACTCGCGAGCGATCTCTTCGGACGCCCGACGCGGATCACGGTCGAGATTGCGCAGGTCGACACGGCGCGCGAAGAGACCCGGGCTTCTCGCGAGCAGGAACGGCGCCAACGTCAGGACGCGCTGAACAGCGAGCAGGTCAACATGGCGATCGAGGTCCTGAACGCCGAGATCGTCGAGATCCGCCCCCTCGGCGAGAAACGCTGACGCCCCCGATACCCCGAATGCAAAACCTGAAACGGATGATGAAGAGAACAGAGCCGTGAATCCCAACGAACTCCAGGAGATGATGCAGCGCGCGCAGGAGATGCAGTCGAAGGTCGGGGCGCTCCAGGCCGAGCTCGCGACCCGACGCTTCGAGGCGAGCGCGGGCGGCGGCATGGTCCAGGCCACCGTCTCCGGCGCCCTGCGCGTCCTCTCGATCGAGATCGAGCCGAGCCTCTTGACCGGGGACGATCGGGCGATGATCCAGGATCTCACTGCAGCGGCGGTGAATGCGGCGCTCACCAAGGCGCAGCAAGCCGTCACCGAAGAGATGGGCCGGATGCAGAGCAGCATGTTGGCGGGGCTGCCCGGCATGCCCGGATCGGGGGCCTAGCATGTCGTCCTCGCCCGCGATGGACCGGCTCGTCGAGAGCCTGAAGCGCCTGCCCGGCATCGGCGAGAAATCCGCGACGCGGCTCGCCTACTTCCTGCTCAGCGCGCCCGAGGATCTGAGTCGCGAACTCTCCGAGTCGATCGCGCGCCTCCAGCGCGACACGGTCGTCTGCGAGACCTGTTTCACGCTGTCGGACCGCTCGCCCTGCCCCGTCTGCGCGCAGCCCGAACGCGACCGTGGCGTCGTCTGCGTCGTCGAAGAGCCGGCGGACATGGCCGCCGTGGAGCGGAGCGGCGGCTTCAAGGGCCTGTATCACGTCCTCGGCGGCGCGCTGTCTCCGATCGACGGCATGGGTCCCGAGATGCTCCGCATCGGCGAACTCGAACGACGCGTCGCGAACGACGGCGTGCGCGAAGTCGTCCTCGCCACGAACCCGACCGCCGAGGGCGACGCCACCGCCCATTTCCTCGCCGACCGACTGAGTGACTCGACCGTCCAGGTGACACGCATCGCGTACGGCATGCCCCTCGGCGGCGACATCGAATACGCCGACCACGTCACGGTCAGCCGCGCGATCGAGAACCGCCGCTCCCTGAAGGACTGACGTGCGGCCGCCCTCGAAGGGGGAGCGCGGCGTCGACGCGGCTGGCTCGCACACGATCCAGCGGATTCCAGTCCGAAACGCGGCCCCGAGGCCGTGTAGCCACACTCCTGTCTAAAGCCGAGGGAAACGCCGACCGATCCGGTAGGAACCGTGTGGCACGACGGGCCGCGGCGTTCCGCTTGCCGGGCGCTCCCCACGCGGGGTAAGCTGGAAAAAAGGGTCCATTTCCCGGACGTTTACAGAGGCAACTGCCGATGATGGAATCCCAGCTCGTGATGCAGCAGGAGGACTTCGACCAAGTCCTCGCGATCATCCAAAAGCTGGTCCGAGACGCCAACGCGAAAGGCGTCTTCGTGGTCGACAAGGCTGGGCAGCTCGTGGGCGAAGCCGGCGAGATGCAGGGAATCGACAGCACCAGTCTGGCGAGCCTGACGGCCGGCTGTGTCGCCGCGACGGGCGGCCTCGCCAAGATCGTCGGTGAGGACGAGTTCCCGATCCACTTCCACCAGGGTCAGCGCGACAACCTGCACATGACCCTGGTCGGCGATCGGATGATCCTCGTCGTCGTGTTCGACGAACGCAGCTCCCTCGGCCTCGTGCGGCTGCGCGTGAAGAAGGCGGGCAACGAACTCGCCAAGCTCTTCGAGGAACTGAAGAAGAAGTCGGAGACCGAGGCGCACGGCGCGGCGTCCCCCTTCGCCGAGATCACCGACGACGACATCGACAGCCTCTTCGACTGAACCCACTCTCGACTAACGCATCGGACACCACCCCATGTCTTTCATCAACTACAGCTCGAGAGAGATCAACTGCAAGATCGTCTACTACGGTCCCGGCCTGTGCGGGAAGACGACGAACCTGCAGCACATCTACCAGAAGACGAATCCCGACGTGAAGGGCAAGATGATCTCCCTCGCGACTGAGACCGAACGCACGCTCTTCTTCGACTTCCTGCCGCTTGCCCTCGGCGAGATTCGCGGCTTCAAGACGCGCTTCCACCTCTACACGGTCCCGGGCCAGGTCTTCTACGACGCGAGTCGGAAGCTGATCCTCAAGGGCGTGGACGGCGTCGTGTTCGTCGCCGACAGCCAGATCGAGCGCATGGAGGCGAACATCGAGAGCCTCGACAACCTCAAGGTGAACCTCCGCGAGCAGGGCTACGAGCTCGACAAGGTTCCCTACGTGATCCAGTACAACAAGCGCGACCTGCCGAACGCCGCGCCGCTCGAAGAGCTCCAGCGCCTGCTCAACCCGACGGGCGCCCCCGAGTTCGAGGCCTGCGCCACGACGGGCGAAGGTGTGTTCGAGACGCTGAAGGCGACCGCGAAGGGCGTCCTCGCCGACCTCAAGAAGATGGGCAGCTGATCCGGCGAACGCCTGGATCGGGATCGATGGTCTTGGAAAACGAGGCCGACCCGCGCCGCTAGGCGACGACGTCGAATCCGCCGCGGCGCGGCTCGCTCGGCGGGCCGTAGCCGCGCACCGCACGCCGGGGAATGGCGCCGGGTCCATCGGTCTCGCCCTCGCGCTTCGCCTGCTGCTTCTCGGCGCGCGCCGCCGTCTCCTTTGCCGAGGCTTCCGCCGCGACCCGGCGATCCTGGGGTGACGGTTCCGCCGGCGCGAGCGCCGCGCGCCGCACCTGGCGCATCTTCATGATCGTCGCGTCCGGGTCGTCCGGAACGGCGGACGTATCGATCTTGACCTCGCCTCCGACGGCATAGCGCCGACCGTCGGGGCCCCGTTCGTACTCGTATCGCGGGCCGCCCCGCGCGTGCTGCCCAGCGGCCGCCTTGTGCGCGTTCTCGTGCGCGCGCACCTCCGCGTCGCGACTTCGAAGGGCTTCGACCTCTTCCTGCTCGTCCTCGGTGAGTTCACCGATGCGTCCAGTCGACGCTCCGCCCGGGTCGCCCGAATCCACGCGTGACCGCGCCTCGGCCGAGAGCGCGACGACCACACCGTCCGCAGCGGACTCACGACGGGATGCACGCGGCTCGGCGCCCGGCGTCGAGACCGACGCGTCCCGGCGCACGACGGGATCGACGCGACGCGGAACCCGCGCCGGATCCGGTCCGACGATGCGTGCAAGGAATTCGAGGTCCACCGCGCCCTCCACGGTCGATTTCGAGACAGCGGCCGCGCCCCGCGACCGCCTCCTCACTCATCGCCGATCCACCGCGCCGCTTGACGATCGCCTCGCCGAATGGGGCATCGACCGGGTCGTCGCGGGGGCTTCCATCGAGCACGCGAGCGGCAGGACGCGCGCAGGCGGCGCCTAACGCGTGGGCGGAGCCTCGCAGCCCTTCGGCCAGCCAGGCAAAGCCTCGTCGATCGGCACGTCCGTCGCCTTCGCGACCATCGACAGCATCGTGTACTGCCCGACCACGAAGGGGATCTCCAGGAGCTGGCCTTCGTCCCAGGACTCGGCCAGCACCGCCCAGGTCGCATCGGAGACGTCCTGCCCGGCATGGAGTTCGTCCGCCGCCCGCACCAGCGCCGCATCGGCGGCGTCCCAGCCCGCATCCGCGGCGCCGCCGGCGAGTCGATCGACTTCGTCCTGACTGAGCCCGGCGTCGAGTCCGTACCTGGAGTGGTGCGCCCATTCGAAGAGCGATCCGCAGTTCCAGGCCGCCCGGAGCGCGAGGATCTCGGACGCACGACGCGGCAGGACGCCCGACGCCAGGGCCGAGGAGAAGCGCAGCATCGGCTCCAACAGGTGCGGATGGCGGGCGACGGTCCCGAGGATGCGCGGGGCGCCCGGGCCGACTTCGTTCGGCTCGATGCGAGGTCGTCGTTCGTTCATGCGGCCGCCTCCTCCGGTCCGTCGCCGGACACCGGCTCGAGCGCGACGGCCTGCTCGCGGCGGCCGCGCCACGCGTCGATCCGTCGATTGATGTCGTTCGCGGCCACGTAGAGGGACGGAACGAGAAAGAGCGTGACCCCGGAAGAGAGTGCGAGCCCCCAACCCAGTGCGAGCGACATGGGTGACATGACGGCGTCGTAGCCGCCCAGCCCATAGGCCGTCGGCATCACGCCGCCGAAGGTCGAGAGGCTGGTCACGAGCACGGGACGCAGCCGCGTCACGAGCGCTTCGACGATCACGTTCGTGCGCTCTTCTTCCGATGCGCCGGGCTTCAATTCGTGCAGGGCCTGATGAACCGAGTCGACCATCACGATCGATGCGTTCACGACGACGCCGGACAGACCGATCGTCCCGATCAAAGGCAACAGCGAGAAGTGCATGCCGTGGAGCCAGAAGGTCAACAAGACGGAGACCGCGGCGAAGGGCACGACCACGATCACGAAGAAGGCCTCGAGGAACGACCCGAGCATGATCGCGATCACGGCACCGATGCCGAAGAACACGGCGATCGCGACGAATCCGAGATCGCCCGTGGCGCGCCGGGCCTGGACCGCCTCTCCTGCGACTTCGAGCTCGATTCCGGCAACTCCGGCATAGCGCGGAAGGAATTCCTGCTCGATCGCCTCGGCGACCGTCACGGCCGTTCGACCCGATTTCGGGTCGATGCCGCCGGTGATCGACGCGGCACGTGTGCCGTTGCGATGCTGGATCTTGGCGAGGGCCGGGATCTCGACGGGGTCGACCACATCGCGCAGAAGCACGAGATCCCCGGTCGCGTTGCGGACCGGCGTGTCGAGCAGGGCATCGATCGAGTGACGCGACGCCGGATCGAGCGCCACGCGGATCTCCGTCGTCTCGTCGAGGTCCCGGATCTCCGAGGCGATCAAGCCGTAGTAGGCCGCCTTCAGCGTGAGCCCGAGGTCGTAGGCCGCAAGCCCGCGGCGCGCGAGCCGCTCCGGGTCGGGATTCAGATCGATCTGACGCATCCCGAACTTCTCGTCGATCGAGAGATTCGTGACCCCGCCATGGGTCGTGAGGAACTCGACGAGGGCGATCGCGGCCTGACGGCGCTGGGCATCGTCGTTCGCCATCACGAACACGCTGACCGGCTCGAGCCCGGGCGGGCCATCGACCTGCGCCTCGAGGATCAGTTCCGCCTCGACCGGGGCCCGGAGTCGGGGAGCGAGTTCGGCCATCCATTCCGCCGAGGAGCGCTTCTTCTTGTCGAGATCCAGATGGACGTTGATGACGGCTTCGTTCTCCGCCGAGCCGTACTCCCGATCGAAGGCCAACGCGTCCATGTGACCGATGCGCGTGGTGGTCGCGAGCAGGTCGCGCCCCATGAGCGGCGGGATCTGCGCTTCGACGATCGCCGTGACCGCCTCGGTCCGCTCGATCGGTGTGCCGGCGGGCATCCGCACCTTGACGGCGAAGCCCGGCGACGACTCCTGGGGAAAGAACTCGAACTCGGTTCGCGGCACGACGACGACGATGATCAAGACGAACACGGCTCCGAAGCCCGCGATGATGAAGCCGCGGTTCGGCAAAGCCCTATGCAGCAGTCGTCGATAGCGCTGCTCCAGCCGCAACACGAAGGGCCGCTTGGGTCGCACCGACCCCTCGCCGCGAATCATCGACATGTGCGGCGGCAGGATGAAGAAGCTCTCGAGGAGCGAGAGCGCGAGCGCCAGACAGACGACCGCGGGGATCTGCCAGATGAGCTTGCTGGGCATGCCGCCGATCGCGAGCATCGGGGCGAACGCGAGCAGCGTCGTCGTCGCCGAGGCGATCACCGGACGCGCGACCGACATCGTGCCCGAAACCGCCGCATCCGCCGGCGACAAGCCTTCCTGGCGCCGAAGCAGGATCTTCTCCGCGACCACCACGGCGTCGTCGACGAGCATGCCGAGCACGATCACGAACGCGACGGTCGAGACGAAGTTGATCGTCATCCCGACCTGCGGGATCAATGCGGTCACGCCGAGGATCACCAGGGGCACGCCGACACAGACCCAGAGCGCCGCCGAAGGCGCAAGGAACAGGAACACGATCCCCGCCACGAGGATGATGCCCATCACGCCGTTCGACGCGATCACGTTGAGTCGATTGCGCATCTCGTAGGACGCGTCGTTGACGATCGCGGTCTCTACGCCTTCGGGGAGCACGAGGTTCTCGAGCGCTCGCCCGATCGCCCTGCGTGTCGCGATCATGTCGGCGTCGGTCTTCTTGACCGTGACGAGCGACAGGCCGGGGCGACCGTTCGTGCCGGCGAGCAGGCCGACGTCTTCGCGACCCAGCTCGAGCCGAGCGACGTCCTTCACGCGCAGGACACCCGAGTCGTTGAAGCGCAGGATCGTGTTCCCGACCTCGCTCGGAGACTCGTAGCGTCCCCACATCACGACCTGACGCCGGTCTCCCGCGCTTTCCAGGACACCACCGGTATCCGACACGTTGCGCTTCTCGATCGCGCGGGCGACGTCGAGCACGGTCGTTCCGTGGGCGCGCGCGGCGTTGGGATCGACGAGGACGCGCAGCTCCGGATCGGGCAGCCCGACCTTGATGACCTCGCCGACGCCCTCGGCGCGCATCAGCGCGCGCTCGACGAGGAGGGCCGCTTCCGGGAGCTTCGACGTGTCGCCCGAGATCGCGACTTCGAGCACAGGCGCCTTTGAGGGCGACATCGTGAGGATCCGCGGGTCGTCACGCATGTCGGCGGGAAAATCGTTGATCGCCTCGATGGCGTTCCGGATCTCCCTTTCCTTCTCGAAGACTTCGTCGTCGGGCGTATCGTCGTCGAGCTTCACGGTCGTGACGGACCGGTTGTCGGTCACGACCGTCGTGAAGCTCTCGAGCCCATCGATCTCGCGCAGCTCGTCTTCGATCGGAATGGTGATCTTGGTCTCGACGTCCTTCGCGGCGGCGCCGGGGAGCGTCGCGGTGACGAGGTAGATCGGCATCGTCGCTTCCGGGAAGCCCTCGATCTGCGTTCGCATCATGGCGAGCAGTCCGAGGATCACGACCGCGATCGTGATCACGTTGACGAGGAGATGTCGTTCGACGAAGTAGCGGATGAGCCTTTCCATCGTCTAGCCCTCCCCGTCGATCGTGACGAAGACACCTTCCGCGAGCGCGAACTGCCCGTCCCACACGACGCGATCCCCCGCGGAGAGCCCATCGACGATCTCGACCCATTCGCCCGCGCTGCGTCCGGTGCGAACGCGTCGCGTGCGCGCCGTCGCCACCTCGCCCTTGCCTTCGATCACGAAGACCTCGGGATGTCCGTCCCGGCGCATCAGCGCCGCGCGACGCGCGAGCAGGCGCGGGGTCGGATCCGGATCCGGCAACTCGAGCGCGGCGACGAGTCCGTCGCGCAAACGCTCGTCCGGCGTCTCGATCCAGAGTTCGAGGGTGTAGGTGCCGTCGCTCTCGGAGGCGACGCGGGAGATGCTCTGGAGCGTCGCATCGAATACGGCCCCACCGAGGTCGGCGAAGCTGGCCTTCGCGACGAGCCCGGGAGAGAGTCGCGCGGCCTCGCGCGCGGTCACGCCTGCGAAGACGCGCACCCGGGACAGGTCGACGAGGGTCGCGACCTGGCTGCCCGCGGACACGAAATCGCCGACGTCGACGCGCAGGGCGTCGACCGTCCCCGCGAAGGGGGCGCGAATGCGCGTATCGGCGAGGTCGCGTTTCGCGGTGTCGCGGGCGACCTTGGCGAGCGCGAGTTCGTCCCGACCGCGATCGACCGCATGGCGCAAGTCGTCGTGCTGCTGCGTGCTGATCGCCTTCTGCGACAGCAACCGCTCGCCGCGTGCGAACTCGCGTTCCGCGTGCGCGAGCACGGTTCGCGCCGCGGCCAGCGAGGCTTCGCGCTGGCGGAGGGCGAGCTCGTAGCGTGAGGCTTCGAGCTCGATGAGGACGCCGTCCGCTTCGACCCGCGCCCCCGGCTCGACGGATCGCGCCAGGACGCGCCCGGCCGCCTCGGCCGTGATCGTCGCGCGATGATAGGCGCGCACCGTCCCGGTCAGCCGGTCGCTCACCGAGAGCGGCGCGAGCTTCACGGTATCGACGCGGACACGCAGCCGCGCCTGCGGCGGCGGATCCGAAGCCGATCCCTGGTCCGGGATCGGGGGGTCGCCACAGCCGACCGCGGCGAAGGTGATGGCGAGCGTCGCCATCACGACCGTCGCGCGACGCGCGCTCCGGCCTCGAGCGAGAGCGTGAGCAAGAACGAGGGAGACGATGGATCGGGTCATCGTGCTCGGTCCTCCGAACGGGCGCGTTCGGGATCGATGTCGGACGACATCGCAGAATCGGGTGTTTCCGGCGGCAAGGGCCGAAGGGCTGCGGTCATGAGCCGCCGGTTGTGTTCGATGAGGCGCTCTTCGAATCCATCGTCGATCTCGAGACCGATCGCCTCGCCGACAATGGGCACCATCAGATAGGGGAAGCCGGAGAGCCCGCCGATCGTCATCGCGAGCATCCTCGGATCGATATCCGTGCGAATCCCGTCGCGTGCCTGCTCCTGCTCGAGCCATTCGATCATCCGCGCCATCGGCCCGAAGGCGAGTTGCTCCCTCACGACCCCGTGCAGCCCCGCGTCCTGACGCGCAAGCATCTCGCGCATGACCAGGCGCGGAAGCCAGGGGTCCGCGGCGATCGTCGAGACCTGGATCCGGATCAGCGCCGCGATCCGGTCCTCGCCCGACACGTCCGGATCCTCGAGCACCTCCGCCACGCGATCCCCGATGCGTTGGAAGATGCGCGCGAACATCGCGTGGTAGAGGCCGTCCCGATCGCCGAAGTAGTAGGCGATCATGCCCGGGCTCACGCCGGCGCGGCGCGCGATCTCGCGGAGACCGCAGGCGTCGAATCCGATCTCGACGGCGAGCTCCGTCGCGGCATCCAGGAGCCGCTCTCGGACCTCGCCCTCGGCGCCATCCTCCTGTCGGGGACGGCCGGGGCGACGCGGCGCGGCGTCGTCAGAAGATGTCGTCTCGTCGTCGCGCGCGGAGATCGGGCTCGGGTGGGGGGCTGAACCATGGCCAGAAATTAATCGAACGTTCGATTAATTCAATTGAGCCGAAAGCGAATTGTCGTCAACTTTTCTGACCCGCGGGGGGCACCGCGGGTGCTGGGAGCCCGCTCCTTCGCGGCTCAGGCGCCGCTCGGCAGCGTGCGGAATCGGAGGATCTCCAGGCTCTCCGCGAGCACTCCGTCCTCCGCGACGCGCCGGCGGAGCTCGGCGCCGGTCAACCCCGCGCTTCCCCCGATGAGGACCCGGTTGTCGTAGTCCTCGACGGTGATCGCGACCCGGGCCTCGAAGCGCCGCCGGAAATCCGCCGCGACGCGCGGGGACTCGTCGAGAGTGTTGCTCACGAAGACGCCGCCCGGGGCCAGCAGCCGGGCCGCGAGCGCGTGGCCCGGATCCGGGATCCAGTCGGGCTTGTGGACGTCGTCTCCGCGCCCGATGAACACGTCCTCGAGGATCGCGTCGTAGCGGCCGTTTGCGGGGTCCTGCGCCTCGAGCCAGCCGAGCGCGTCGGCGATCTCGATCTCGACGCCCACGCGATCGAGGTCGAGATGTTCGCGAGCGAGGCGCACCACGTCGCGGTCGAGTTCGACGCCGCGAATCTCCGCGTCGGGCGCGAGGGCCCGCGCGATCCGCGCGACGGAGCCACCCCCGAGGCCGAGGCAGAGGATGCGGCGGCGGCGCTTCGGCGGAAGCCAGAGGATCGGTGCGGCGATCGCGTCCCAGACGCAATAGGTCGATACGGCACCCGGGCGGTAGAACGAGGCGAAGGTCTCGTCGACGACGAGTGAACGCGTGTCACCATCGTCGTCGACGCGAACCCGCGGCCTTTCCCCGCGTCCGCGCCCACCATACGATCCCGCCATGTCCGCCCCCCTCTTCGACGGCCTCCCGCCGGAAGCGACGAACGATGCCACGAATGGGCGGGTGGTGCGCGTGGCGCTCCCCCTCCCGATCGATCGGCTCTTCGACTATCGCCTGCCCGCGAAGGTCGAGACGAGCGTCGAGCCGGGCACCCGCGTGCGCGTCGATTTCGCGGGGCAAGCCCTGATCGGCATCGTCGTGCCCGGCGACTGGCGGACCGACGAAGACGGCCCGAACGACTTCTCTCCGAACGACCTCTCCGAGATCGCCGGCGTGATCGACGAGGAGTCGGTCGTCGGCATCGAGATGCTGCGGCTTCTGGCGGAGGCCGCCCGCGCGATCTTCACGCCGATCGGACAGGCCCTCGCCCACGCCCTGCCCCCGGGCTCGACCCCGCGGCTCGCCCGACCGTGGACGCTCACGGAACGCGGCGAACGCGCGCTCGCCGGCGGCGCACTCGACCCCAGGGCCATGGGCGGAGACGCGCGACCCTTGCTCGAGTTGTTGGCGGCGGAGGCGCGCACGGCGCATGCCCTCTCCCGCGCGCTGCCCTCGTGTCCGCGTCGAAGAGCGGCTCGCCGCGCTCGCCGCCGACGGCCTCGTCGAGCGCCGCGTCGAGATGAGACGGGCCCGTGCGCGGATCCCGGTGGAACGCGTGGCCGCGGTCGCCCGGGACGTCGACGTCGACCAGGCGTGCGCGACCGTGCTCGCGCGCGCGAAGAAGCAGGCCGCGCTCCTGCGCCGCCTGGCCGAGTCGAAGAGCGGCGTCGAGACGCGCCGCCTCTCCGCCGAAGACCCGAACACGAACGCGCTGCTCCGCCAACTCGAGAAGCGCGGGCTCGTCGCCATCCACGAACGACCGCGGCTCGGCCTCGCGGACAGCGTGCTCGACGGCGGCGGGCCGGTCGAGTTGACCGACGACCAGCGCGACGCCCTCGTGCCGTTATGCGACGCGATCAAGCGCGAAGCCGCGGAGACGTTCCTGCTTCACGGTGTGACCGGCAGCGGCAAGACCGAGGTCTACCTGCGCGCGATCGCCGAGACGCTCGAGGCCGGCCGGCAGGCGCTGGTCCTGGTGCCGGAGATCACGCTGACCCATCAGCTCGTCGCTCGCGTGCGCGCGCGCTTCGGGGACGAGGTCGCGGTCCTGCACTCGGGCCTCAAACCGGGGGAACGTCTCGCCCAATGGGAGCGGCTGCGCACGGGCGACACGCGCATCGCCGTGGGTGCGCGCAGCGCGCTCTTCGCGCCGATCGAGGGCCTCGGGCTGATCGTCATCGACGAGGAACACGACGGGGCCTACAAGAACGAAGAGGGCTTTCGCTACCACGCGATCGACCTGGCGGGACGACGCGCGGCGCAGGCCGGCTGCCCCTTGATCCTGGGTTCGGCGACCCCATCCCTCGAAACCCGCCATCGCGCGGATACCGGCGAGATCCGCCGCCTCTCGCTCCCCCGCCGCGTCGGCGGCCGGCCGCTCCCGGCGGTCCAGATCGTCGACCTCGGCAAGGAGAAGGACAAGAACCCCCGCGGCCGCAAGCTGATCTTGTCGCGCCCCATGCGGTCCGCGATCGAGCAGACAATCGCGGACGGCGGGCAGACGATCCTCTTCCTGAATCGCCGCGGGTTCTCGACGCGCATCTTCTGTTTCCAATGCGGACACGCCGAGCGATGCGACGACTGCGACGTCGCGCTCGTGTTCCACGCGGGCGACTACCAGCTGCGATGCCACTACTGCGATCTCGTTCGCGCCGTGCCGGAGGAGTGCAATGGCTGCGGCGACCCGGAGACGGCCCTGCTCGGCGTGGGGACCGAGCGACTCGAGGAAGAAGTCCAGAGCGTCTTCCCGAATGCACGCACCCTGCGACTCGACCGCGACGTCGCGCGGAAGCGCGGACATACGGAGTCGGTACTGAAAGCGTTGAAGGACGAGACCGTCGACATCGTGATCGGCACGCAGATGGTCGCGAAGGGCCACGACTTCCCCGGCGTGCAGATGGTCGGCGTGGTCGCCGCCGACATCGGACTCCACCTCCCCGACTTCCGCGCCGCCGAACGCACGTTCCAGCTGCTCACCCAGGTCGCGGGACGCGCGGGCCGTGCGAGTCGACCGGGCCGCGTCGTCGTCCAGACCTTCGTGCCCGATCACTACGCTCTCGTCCCGGTCGCCACGCACGATTTCGAAGGCTTCTATCGACAGGAGATCGAGCAGCGCGAGGCCCTCGGCTACCCGCCCTTCGGTCGCCTCACGCGCATCCTCGTCCACGCCGAACACGAGGAGCACGCGCGGCAGGGGATCGAGGCGGTCGCTCGGGCGGCGCGCGCAATGATCCCGGACGGCGCCGCCCTCGAGCTCCTCGGCCCGTCGCCGGCACCGATCGCGCGACTCCGCGGACGCTTCCGCTTCATGTGCCTGCTCAAGGGCACGGACGAGCTCGCGCTCGAGCGCGCCTCGAAAGCGGCCCTCGCGGTCGGCCGTGGACTGCCCCGGGACGTCCAGATGGCGCTCGACGCGCGTCCGGTCAACATGCTATAAAAACGCCGTTTTCGTAGCCGATCCAGCGCTTTACGCGATCGCCGCTACGTCCGGGGCGCGCCCCTCGAAGCCCACCCTCCCGCTCTCCCTTCCGCCCACCCCCCCCGCCCATCTCTCCGCCCCGCCCTCCGATCTGCATTCGGACGGGTCCAGCCGGACCACGGAGCCGCCTCGTCATGGCCCTGCGCGAAGTCGTTCAGTTCCCCGATCCCCGACTCAAGAACGTGTCGGCGCCGATCAGCGAAGTCACGGACGAGATCCGCGAACTCGCTCGCGACATGATCGACGTCATGTACGACGAGCCGGGCATCGGCCTCGCCGCCCCCCAGGTCGGCGCCTCCGTACGCATGTTCGTGATCGACACGGACTGGACCGACGAGGAGACGGATCGGAACCCGACCGTCGTGATCAATCCCGAGATCAGCGACCGCGAGGGCAGGATCACCTGGGACGAGGGCTGCCTCTCGGTTCCCGACTACACGGCGACGGTCGAGCGCGACGCCAGCATCACACTGCGCGGCACGGACCTCGACGGCAACCCGATCGAAGAGCGCGCGGAAGGCCTCCGCGCCGTCTGCATCCAGCACGAGTGCGATCATCTGGACGGTGTCCTCTTCATCGACCGCATCAGTCGCCTGAAGCGCGGCCTCTACGTCAAGAAGCGCAAGAAACAACTCGCTCTCGAGCAGGACTGACGCGTGACGAACGCCGCCCCCCAGCGCGCGCCCCTGGGCTCCTCACGCCCTCCTCTACGCGTCGTCTTCTTCGGCACACCGGAGATCGCCGTCCCCACCCTCGAAGCGCTGATCGAAGGCCCGCACGAAGTCGTGGGCGTCGTTTCCCAGCCCGATCGGGGTCGCGGTCGCGGCCGCAAGCTGTCGCCCTCCCCCGTCTCCGCCGTCGCGCTGCGCGAGGACCTGCCGCTCCTGCGCCCCGAGAAGGTCGGCGACGCCGAGACCGTCGCCGCGCTCGAAGCCCTCGCGCCCGACATGGGCGTCGTCGTCGCCTTCGGCCAGTTCATTCCGAAGCGCGTGCGCGAGATGACCAGCCGCGGCTATCTGATCAACGCCCACGCGAGCCTGCTGCCGAAGTATCGGGGCGCCGCGCCGATCGCCCGCGCGATCCTCGACGGCGAATGCGAGACCGGCATCTCCGTCATGCGGGTCGAGAAGGAGATGGATTCGGGCGCGGTCGCGCACGTCGTGAAGACGCCGATCGATCCCATGGAGAACGCCGTCGAGCTGTCGACCCGCCTCGGCGCGCTCGCCGCGCAGGCGATCGGCGAAGCGCTCGACCGGATCGCCGAAGATCGCATCACCTGGACCGAGCAGGACCTCGCGGGCGTCACCTTCGCGGCGAAGATCGGCAAGCAGGATGCCGTGCTCGACCTCCGCGAGTCGGCACGTGCGAACGCGGCACGCATCCACGCGCTCTCGCCGAAGCCCGGCGGCGCCGTCACGCTCGTGCGTGCGGGCGAAGAAACGACGCTCAAGATCTCCCGCGCCGCGACGCGCGAGGCAACGCCTGACGAGACGATGCCGGCGCCCGGCACGATCGCCCTCGGCGATCGCGACGAACCGCTTCGCGTGGCGACCGGGGACGGCTGGCTCCTCCCCCTCGTCGTCCAGAGGCCCGGCGGCAAACCCCTCGACGCCGGCGATTTCCAGCGCGGCTTTCCGATCGAAGACGGCGAATCCTTCGTCCTCATGACTCGCGACGAATCAGAAGGGACGGGTGACGCATGAGTGACGACGGTCCGGACAAGAAGGGCGGGGGCAAGAAGGGCTCGCGCAACAAGCGCTGGCCCGGTCGAAGCCAGGGGCCGCGCAAGACCGCGGGTCCGACGGCGCCGCGGCTGATCGCGATTCGCGTCGTGGAGCGGGTCCAGCGCGCCGGTGCCTACGCCGACCTCGCGCTGCATCACGCGCTCGTCCAGAGCCGCATGCCCGCGGCCGACCGCGGGCTCGCGACCGAGCTCGTCTACGGCACGCTGCGATGGCGCGGGCGTCTCGATCATCTGATCTCCCAGGCGCTCGACCGTGACTTCTCGAAGCTCGAGCCGCTCGTCGCGAGCGTGCTGCGCGTCGGCGCCTATCAACTCTTCTTCTCGGATCGCATCCCCGCGAACGCCGCGGTCGACGAAGCCGTGCGATGCGTGCGCGCGCTCGGCCTCGAACGGGCGACGGGCTTCGTGAACGCCGTGCTGCGACGCCTCGTGCGCGAGGGCGAGAACTACACGTTCCCGGATCTCGAGAGCGACCCCCTCGGCCATCTCGTGCATGCCTGCTCGCTGCCGCCGTGGCTCGCCGAGCGATGGCTCGAGCAATACGGGGGCGAGGCGGCGGCGGCCCTGGCGATGGCCATGAACGAACCGGCACCGCTCACGGTGCGCGTGAATCGAACACGCACGGATCGTGAGACGCTGCTCCCGACGCTCCTCGAACGCTTCCCGGAGGCTCGGCTCGGCCGCTTCGCCTCGAATGCGATCGTGCTCGGTCGTCGCGGTGACATCGGCCAGGATCCGGCGTTCGTGGCCGGGGACATGAGTCCGCAGGACGAAGCGAGTCAGCTCGTCGTCGACCTGCTCGACCCGCAGCCGGGCGATCGCGTGCTCGACACGTGCTCCGCCCCGGGCACGAAGAGCGCCGCGATTGCCGAGCGGCTCGCGGGGAGCGGCCATGTCCTCGCCCTCGATCGTCACGAGCGCCGACTGCGCCTCGTCGGCCGCGGCGCCCGCCGACTCGGCGTGGGCGGCATCGCCACCCTCGCCCGGGACGCCACGAAGCCCCTCGGCGACCTGATCGAGCAGGACGGCCCCTTCGATCGCATCCTGATCGACGCGCCTTGTTCGGGGCTCGGCTCGCTGCGCCGCAATCCCGACGCCAGGTGGCGCCTCGAGGCGAACGACCTCGGCGAGCTGGCTCGGGTCCAGCGCGAGCTGATCGAGTCCGCGGCCTCCGTGTTGAGGCCGGGTGGCACGCTCGTCTACTCTACGTGCACCGTCACGCCGGAGGAGAACGAGGGCGTCGTGCGCGGCTTCATGGCGACCCGCGCGAATTGGCGAATCGCCGGTCCCGACGAAGCGCCCGAAAAGGTCCGCCCCTTCATGGACGCCGACGGCTTCATGCGCGTCCTGCCCCCTCTCCGATGGCTGAGGGCTCCTTCACCGATGGCTGAGGGCTCTTCACCGATGGCTGAGGGCTCTTCGCCGATGGCTGAGGGCTCTTCCCCTTCCTCGGACGAGCCCCCGTCGGACATGGACGGCTTCTTCGCCGTCCGCATCGTCCGCAACGAAACGAACGGCTAGCGACGCTCGACCCTCACGAACGCCCCACCCGGAGAACCGAAAATGGCCGACGCCGCCGCAATCAAGATCTCGCCTTCGATCCTGGCCGCGGACTTCGTGAACATGGAGACCGAGCTCGCCTCGATCGAGAGCGCCGAGCTCGTCCATGTCGACGTGATGGACGGCCACTTCGTCCCGAACCTGACGATCGGCCCGCCGGTCGTCGAGGCCATCAAGCGCGTCGCCAGGAGCCCCCTCGACGTGCACCTCATGATCGAGTCGCCCGAGACCTATCTCGAGGCCTACATCGACGCCGGCGCCGACATTCTCGGCGTGCACGCCGAAGCGTGTCCGCACCTGCACGGCACCCTCGGCGAGATCCGCAAGATCGGCGCGCGCAAGATCGAGGAAGGCAAGCGCACGACCGGCGTGAAGTCCTGCGCCGTGCTGAACCCGTCGACCCCCGCGAGCGCGATCGAACACTGCCTCGAAGAGGTCGACCAGATCCTCGTCATGACCGTGAACCCCGGCTTCGGCGGCCAGAGCTTCATCGAAGCGACGCTGCCCAAGATCGAAGCGATCCGCGCCATGATCGACCGCAGCGGCCGCGCCATCGATCTCCAGGTCGACGGCGGCGTGAAGGCCGCGAACATCCATCTGCCCGCCTCGGCCGGCGCCAACAGCTTCGTCGCCGGGACGGCGGTCTTCGGCCAGCCGGACCGCGAAGCCGCGATCAGCGAGCTGCGCGACAAGGCGAGAGCGGCCTTCAAGCGGGACTGATCGCAGGACGGTCGGCCGTCGGATCGCCGGGCGCCCGGTACCGGCCCGTGGTCGACCCGCCCGGAAATCTGCCGCGAAACCGCCCTGAGTTGCGCCTCACGGCCGAAAAGCGGCTCTTTTGCGCTTGAGGGAGCCGGATCAGAACGTATACTCCGGCGCTCGGTCGGGGCGTGGCGCAGCTTGGTAGCGCGCTTCGTTCGGGACGAAGAGGTCGCTGGTTCAAATCCAGTCGCCCCGACCATTTTTGCGGTCCCGCGATTCCTCAGTGAGTACGTACGCTTGCGTGTGTTTCTCGGCAGCCAGATTGGCGCACGCGCAAGCGTGGGGTAGCACCCGGGTAGCCACGAGTGCTCAAGCGCCCAAGGAACGCTGACCGGCGCTGCTAGCGTCGGAATTCGCCAGCCGACGCCATACTCGTGGGTCCCGCTCAGATTACTCTTCGTGATCGCCCGACTCGAGCAGCGCCGAACGAAGGTGACCGTCTGCCACCATGCTGAGAACGAGGTCTGGATCGCGAGCTCCATCCAACAGCGAGCGAATCGATCGGACAGTGGAGCTTGACGGATCCGCCGCCCACCTGGATTCGCATAGCCGAGCTAGCAGCAAGGCGAAGGTCTCCGCGTCAATCGACCTCGCGTGATCTGAACGCCTCGCGGCCGATGGTTCAGAAAGCACTCGGACGATTGCTTCTAGATTGGACAGCGGCGAATCCGAGTACCGCTTCGACAAGTACGCCGACCTTCCTCGCCCCGAGTTCATCTACGAGGATCCGGATCGATGCATCCGAGAGTCTCGAACGCAATGCTTCCTCAGCCACGCCCGGCGTCTTCAACAAGAATCGACGAGTCGGACGCGAGAACTCAGTGATCTTACCCGTCGCTATGCATTCCGATGCAAACCGCGCAAGACTCTTTTCCCGCGATTGGCTCGAATCCCTGCTTCGACCCACGCTCGCCATCGAGACGGAGACATCTCAAGCAGCTGTATGTCCCAGGGCAATTTCGACTGCCCGTTCCCCAAACACCCGACGCAACACCCAAATGCTTGGGATTCTCCTGCGACAGTTCAAAGACAAGACTCGGATTTATTCGGACGAGTTCCCGGGCCGCATCCTGGGACAAGTCCGCCAGCTCCGAGTACGCGGTTGCCGTGATCTGACTCGCAATCTTGACCTTGACCTCTCGGACGCGAGGAGAGTCTACTGACGAAACGAGAGACGCAGCCAGATGAGCCACTGGGGCGGAGAGCAGAGTCCGCGCCAGGCTCTCTGCACGTACGGACCGGCTCCATGGTTGCCAATCAGATTCCCTCATTAGATGCCCCGCAAGGATCCAACCCGGAGGCGGGTCGATATCCGAAACTCGCTCTCCTCCCACATGCTGCAAGATCCTCGGATCGCCATCGCCGGCCTCGACGGCATTCGCAACGCGTGCGAGTAGCTTGCCGTCCTCGAGGATTCCCTGGCCAAGTAGAAGCACCTCCAATGCAAGCTTCAGATTCGCCGTGGTCTCGGGCATACTGCCTGCCGCGATATCGAGCCAGTCGCACAGATGCGCCGGGCTCTCCTCTAGGATCTTCCAGGCTTCACGAATTCGAACCGAGGGAATATCGAACAACCCGCTACCGAGCTCGTACGGTATGTCCCGCCCCGGCTTCAGTGCGGTCTCGACCGAAGTGAGCACGACGACTCCTCGCCCTGCGCCAATGGGGACCTTCTTGCCGGGAGCAGTCGAGAACGACGCCCAATCCAGGAGGCCACCCCAGACTCGTTGGGCGCTAGAAAGGACCTCGTCAGGTCGGCCTGCACACGACGCCACGAACCCAGTCGTTGGTTTCGACGCGAATACGAGCAAGAGTCGAGAAGCTTCTCGTGTGGGAGCCTTGCGTTTCGACTCTCGTTGAGGCGAAGCGATGCGAATCGGCTCCCGGAACTCGGAGACCACCGGCGGGGCGGCGGGCCTGAGGTACTTCAGAGCCTGAATCGGCGACGCGAAGCTCCTCGTCAGAAGCACTACATGCGTCCAGACCGCACCCGGGCGATCGACTTCGGAGGCCGACCAAGTGCGGCCCAACGCGTAGTACGAGTCGTCCAACGGGAATCCGAACGTGATTCCCCTGGCGAGTTCGGCTCGGCTAACGGACGGACGGTCGGTGGCTCGCACAAGCTCCCAAGCGTGGGAATCCGAAAGCTCCGAGCTCCCTGCAATCAGTCGGTGCCCGTCAGAGTATCCATATAAGAACTGGTCAATCTCCACCGCTTGCCTGCCTACGTGAAGACTTGCGTAATGTCGCAGTGCTCTTCGCCACCCGAACCCGAGACGACGCGAATTCGTGAAACATCATCAAGCGTAATCGCGTCAACGGAATCGCTGTCCCTGTAGTCGCAACCCTGCGCACTCAATCCCAACAACCGATACTCGGTGAAGTTCGTGGAAAGGTACTGGTGCACGAGCGGAAAGCGCTCTCGCAGGATCTTCTGCGGACTTGAATCCTTCTTTATGAGATCCCAAGCTGTGAGCACGACGGATAGCCGCGGGATTCCCGCTTCGCAGATCTCCTGAATTCCCATCATCATCGCAACCAACTTCGGATCCGGATACATCAGCGCCGGCTCCCATTCGACCGGATCCGATTTTCTAGAGGAATCGCCGGAGCTGACTTTTCCGGGAGGCTTGAGACGACCCGGAACGTCGTAGTTGCCGACGTGCTGGAACAACACGATATGATCGGCCTCTCTCAGCAACTCTGAGTGGTACGACGGAAACCGCCCGAGCTCGTATAGCTTTGCGAAGTCCTCACCAGCGATGTCAGGCGTCGACACGTTGACCCACGACGCGTCGTCCAGACTAGTAAGGTCAAACTCAGCAAGCCAGGTACAGATTCGTGCTCTGTGCGCTGCTGCGCGCGCGCCTGGAGCCAGACATCGCGCAAATTTATCCAAGGCGTGGGATCTTCGGGCCGGTCAGGATTCGCCAGATACCAAGCGCAATCGCCCGACTTGTCAACGACGGAGAACCAGAGCGCGGCTAGAGCAGTAGTCTTTCCAGATCCCGGCAATCCAACTAGGCAGGTATTCATTAGACCGAATCTCCGGCGTTGCTCGCTCCGGGCGCTATCCCTTCGGAATGCGCCCACTCCCACATCGCCCCGAGCGATTCCTTGGAGTCTTTCGCTTTTCCGAGGCTACTCAGACGGCAGAACTCGACAGATTCGAACTCGCTTTCGAACCGCGCGACCACCTTCTTTTGAATGCGATCGAGGTGCTCACCCGCCGCATCGAGGAAGGCGTCGACTTTGAGCTACGACCATCAGACGCCGTCCAGACCACGTTTCAGACTGGACAGCATGCGACAACGCATCCAGAGAGCGCTCACGTAGCCGGGCCGCTCTCCTCGTCTCCGATCTTCTCAAGATCCAGAAAGATCGCCACGTGCGATGCTCGCGCCAAACCGCGGTGAGCGGTCCAGGCGGAGGGCCCCTTAGACAGCGACTGCCTCAACTCTTCGCCAGGAATATCGATCCAAATCGACTCGCAGACTCGGTCTTCCGATTCCATCGATTTGAAGTGAAAGGCGGAGCTCCTCTTCCAAGCTCGACCTAGGAATATCCGCCTCGATCTGATCAGACCTCTTGTCGTCGTGGGGCTTCTCGTTGAGCGACAGGAAGGTTTCCGACCCCATAAAGCGATGGCCGCTGAAGCCCTTGTAGTGAGATAAAAACTGGTGATAGAGCATCGCCACGAACGTCGTCTTTCCGCTCTTAGGCATCCCAAGCAACGCAACAGCGGGGCACTCGCGATCTTGCAGTATCGAGGCCACGCCCTCGAGGCTAAGCGACGTCCCTGTCTTCCCGGGTTCTCCGACTATGCTCGCGCGAAGACGACGCTTCGAGAATGATCGACTCGCAGTCGTGCGGATCTTCATGATCCGCGGCGCAAGCGCCGTCGGCAAGCACCGTGCACCCTTGTCGCGAGCACCCGGTGATCTCCGACTCTCCGTCCTTAGTCGTCGGCTGATTCTCTTCGGACACAAATTACCTCCAATAGAATCTGCCGAGCGAGGACAGCGGTCTCAAATCGCTCCGGCGTAGAATCGGACGAGCTTCCATCACCCAGACTCTCACTCAAGCGAGCAAGAATCGGGGTATTCACGCGATCAGAAGTCCGCCACGCCTCGGGCACGTCGACCAAAAAGCTCAGGTCCACGGCGCCATCCGTGGCAACCGCAGCGAGGCAAGTGCTCGCCTGTGTCCACTCAACGTGGGTAGGGAAGGCGAGCTCGTGCTCTGTAACGACAGACTCGATCGCGCGCAACGGCGGGTTGAGACCCGCCTGACAAGCCATCACTGCCGTGTGTGCGAGATTCACACGGCAGAGTTCTTCCTCGAGCTGCTTCAGGTAGTCGCCGGGGTCTTCTGCTTCGGCTCGTTCGAAGTGCGCATCGCCACTCCCCACTTCTCTGAACAGCACTCTCGAATCTCTGCAACCACTCTCGCCGTCGTCCCCAGAGCCAACGCGGAGAGGTCTGACGGCAGACTCCTAGCGAATGAGACCCGCGAAGCGTGAGCACAGAGCTCACCGCCGTCGTCACTCGTCTGGGCCTCGAACACCGCCGCTTGCGCCAAGAGCCCCAGCTCCAGATCCCCTGGTCGTCCTACCCTCCCCTCGATCATCGCCGCGCGCTCAGTGAACGCCTCGTATTGCGAAGCGGGGGACAGACCAAACGCTACTGCGGCTACCTCCGAGCAGTCTACGATGTCGCCGGTGATAGCCTCTCTCAGGCAGGCGAACACGGGATCCCACTCGTCGTCGCGCCTCTCTGCGTAGACGCGCCCGAGGATCTTCTGAACGCTGCTATCCCCCGTGGACGTTGACACCGGCAGTCTCCATGGCAGTCACAAGGCGTGGCAGGTCGCCGCTTCCCAAGATCGATTCGAATGCGTCTTCGTAATACTCGAGTCCCCCGAGCGTTTCTCGCTCGAGATCGTTCGGGACGAAGCCTATCGATTCAAAGATCGTCGAATAGACCTCGTGGCTCTCGGCGAATAGAGCGTACCTTATGGATTCAGCGGATATCGGTGGCCGTGCCTCAGGCTGCTCAGCTTCGCCAGCCACGGGCTCTTCAACGTCGCGATTGGCCACAGCGACATCCGGAGACTGAATCGGCCCAACGGCGTCAGTCTCAGGCGGGACCACCACTGGGGCAGCATCGAGGAGCCGGGAAATCCGAAAGCCCTGACCGGCAGGCCACTCCGGGTCTTCAGCGAACTTGTCGCTGGCTCCGTCATAGACCCGACTCCAGATGCGAACAAGGTAGCTGTCGCCTTCATCTGAGATGAGTATCCAGTTGTATCTGGCGTTTCCGGCTGGAGCGTCTTCGGGATTGATTGCCCCTGCCGTCACGCGCACGGAGTTGATCGCATTCTCGGGTGCAAAGTTATGTTCATGTCCGAATAATTGTAGGTGGAACCGTGAGCGTACGAGGTTCTCGCGGTTCTCTCGAAATCTCCACCATGACGGAGGGTGATGGCCAACGAGGATCCGGAACGGACTCGCATGGGTCAGCGGGTCGCAGGTCAACTGACCTCTAGCCACATACATGTGGCTTCCGTCGTCCAACTCACGCCATCGATGCATTTCGTCGTCGTTCCGATCGCTCGCGTGAACGGTGGCCACCCCACAACTACGAGATCGAAGTCGACTTCGAAATACTCCTTCGCCGATGTCTCATCGGAGTTTCCGACCTCCCAGTAGCCAAGCTCTCTTCGAACGAGACAGTCGAATCCGATTGCGAACTTCTGGAACTCTTCAATCGGGGCGAGAAGCTCGGAACATCGCTCGATGTAGACTTTCTCGGCGTCGGCGTCCGACGGCCGCGCGAAGCCGATCTCCCAAAAGCATTCGGGCCGAAAGGCGCTTGGCTTCAGTCCGATCAACATCGTGATTCCCGGGAACGACGAGCATGCGATGCGGGGGAAGATCGAACTTCTCCAAAAGCTCGCCAAACAACGGCCGAGCGACTTGGTATTCGCCTTCCAATCCCCAATTGGCGATGTCCCCGCTCAAGACAACAGCGGCTGGGGGACCGAGAACAGCTGATTGTTCGATCGCGTCGAAGCAAAACAGACTACGAACATCACCGGCGCTCGACAGCGGGTTCTCTTCACCGGACCGTACGTGGAAGTCTGAAGCGTGAAGAAGAAGAATCGTTTCGAGTTGCACCAACCCAGCCCCACCTTTCCCTAGGCAGAGTAGCGCTTCCAGAGTTCTCGATTAAGTCTTCAGTGCAGTCGAACAACCATCACGACGCTCGTCGAGACGGGCTTCCGACGCGACAACACACTCGGGCCAGTTCGCAGCGTGGGACTACGTGGTTGTGAGTCGTGGCGCGATCCTCGCCGGGGACGTCAACGGCGTGCTCCACGCGACTAGCTCGGACTCCACCGCGTAGATCGACGCGCCGAGCGCTTCGGGCATCTAATCCGCAGCGGAGACCTCGGAAACTCTCCGATCGCGGGGGCCGCACCTGACTGGATGCGTCGATCAGCAGCCGGGAAAGGCTGCGCGTCGCGACACGAGCCGCATGTCTTCCACCCGGAACCGCCGCTAACTCGCGACCCGAGATCGCATCTGTAGAACAAGCATGGCGTGAGAGCTGATCTGCGCGAACCCCAACTGCGGATATACGGGCAGGCCGCGTCGTCGTGCGTGCAGGAGCCGGCTGGTAGGGCTCTTCCTGCTTTGCTTCTTCCTCGTACCCGGCCTCTTGTACTTCTCGATAAAGAGCGGATACCGGTATTCTGCCCCAACTGCGGGCTTCAGCTGGCCGCGGACATAGCTCTCGCCGAACGCGCTCAGACCTAGCAAGAAAATTCGCAGGTATTTCAACGCCTTGCGCTGTCGTCGTGCCGAAATGCCACGCCACGTCGCAAGCCTCGGCACTTCCTTCGGCCGTCGAAATGGGCTGACATGTGGAACCGAGTGGGTTGGCAACCTTGTCCCGAACGCCGCCCGCACGGAGTCCCCGTGGTTGAACTCGACAGCGACGAACAGGAATGGCGCCCAGCTCAGGCCGTGGCGATTCTTCTCGGTACTTCTGAGAAGGACGGCGCCGCGCCACGCGTCGCGCACACCCGACGGTCTTCGTCTCGCGTCGCGGAAGGACGCGCGCCTGATCCCGTACCGCGAGATTCGAGACTTCGCCCTTCGCCGCGGGCTTCTCGGGCGGCGGCTCGTTGTCCAATCCGCGGAAGAAGAGCACATCTTGCGCGGCCTGAAGCATCACGATGCGCAGCCGTTCCTCGATGCACTGCATCGGAAATGGCTGCTCGACCAGTGGTCCATCCTCGACGAGTGGCACGAAGCGAATAGATCAAGCGTCGAGTTCGTGGAGTCGCTCTCAGATCCGCCACGGTATGCGCGGAACTCGAGAGTCGTACGCCACCGAAACCGATTGTCGTCTTCGCTGACCGATCTCTCCGATCGCCCTACCGAGAAACTGGGAGATCATCCCCTGCTGTCCAAGCTCCCGCTACTTGCTCAGTACGTGGAGAACACGGAAAGCTTGGTTGCTGAAGCGAACGAGATCTTCGTCAGGAACGAGCGCGATCGCTACCGCCACCTATTCGAGACGATCGAATCGAACCCGCTGACCGAAGAGCAGCAGACTGCAGTCGTGACTGACCAGGACCGCAACCTCGTCGTCGCAGCAGCGGGCTCCGGGAAGACGTCGGTCATCATCGCCAAAGTCGCCCACATCCTGGCACAGGGCGATATCCACCCGTCACAGGTTCTCGTCTTGGCATTCAACCGGGCTGCGCGTGACGAGCTCAAGCAGCGCATCGGCGAGAAGGTCAAGATCCCGGCGATCGAGGAAGCCGCCGTGATGACATTTCACGGCCTCGGGTATGGATCATTGGCAAGGCGACCGGCGAAATGCCATCGGTCGCGAAGCATGCCGGCGAGACGTGGAGCGCGTCGCAGGTCATTCGAGAAATCATCGATGATCTCTGCAGCGATCCCGATTTCGAACGCCAGATTCCGGAATGGTTCGCCTGGCATCTGCATCAGTACAAGAGCGCGTTCGACTTCGCGACGTTGGGAGAATACTACGAGTACCTCGAACAGAACGACATCGTGACCCTACGAGGCGAGCGAGTGAAGAGCTTCGAGGAGTGTCTGATCGCCAATTTCCTGAGCCTCAAGGGCGTCGAGTACCGCTACGAGGCGAAGTACGAGCACGAGACAGCCGACGAGGAACATCGCCAATACGAGCCCGACTTCTACTTGCCCGAGCACGGCGTCTACATCGAGCACTTCGGGATCGATCGGGAAGGCCACACGGCGCCGTTCGTCCCCGAAGCCAGGTACCACGAGGACATGGCCTGGAAGCGGGCTCTACATGAGGAGCATGAGACCGACCTAATCGAGACGTACTCGTACCAGCGCCGCGAGGGCACTCTTCTCTCCTCGCTCGAGGAGGCGCTCACCCAGCGCGAAATCACTCTGGCCACGAGGTCCGCAAGCGAGTTGCTGACCGATCTTCGCGAGGGCACTGCATTCGACCGCTTCTCACAGTTGATCGCCGTATTTCTGGGCCACTTCATCTCGAATGGAGAGGACAGCTCGGCGGTGACTGAACGAGCTGGAGACTTCAGTGACGGCGAACGCGCCAGGGCCTTTCTCGCAATCTTCTGGCCCGTCTGGGAGCGCTATCGCGAGCGCATGGCGGCAGCCAAAGTAGTCGACTTCGAAATGATGATTCGAGTTGCGACCGCTCTCGTCGAGAGCGGCCGCTACGCCTCTTCGTACCGGTACATCCTGTGGACGAGTTTCAGGACATTTCCGTAGGTCGGGCAAGGCTGCTGAAGGCGCTCTTCTGCGAGCAGTCCGCGGGCAATCAGCTCTTCGCGGTCGGGGACGACTGGCAGTCCATCTATCGCTTCGCAGGCTCAGACATCTCGGTGATGCGAAACTTCGCTGAGTTCTTGGCCCGACGGCCAGATCTGATTTGACGACATTCCGCTGCAACCAGAGATCGCAGATCTTCGAGTCGATTCGTCACGTCGAATCGCGCAGTGGACAAACAGGTGAGTGCGGTCCGGGAACGCGAGTCGAAAGCGGTATTCGTCTGGAGGCACCCCCCGACGGCGCCTGCTCCGATCGCCGCCGCGCTCCAACGAATCGAACGCGAGGCACCTGAGGCGAGCGTCTTGATCCTCGGGAGATATCGACACAATCGGCCGAAGGAGTGGAATGAACTCCTGGGGCCTCGCACACGCCTCGACTTGACGTTCCAGACCGTGCACAGCGCGAAGGGCTTGGAGGCCGACTACGTCGTCGTCCTCGGGATGTCGGCTGGCATGTACGGCTTCCCCTCGGAGATTGAGGATGACCCTCTGATGGAGCTGGTCCTCGCCCAACAGGAGCGCTTCGGGCACGCCGAAGAACGAAGACTGTTCTACGTCGCCATTACACGCGCGAAGCACGCCGTCTTCCTGCTCGCGCCCGAGCATGGTGACTCGGCCTTTGTTCGGGAGATCGAGGGTCCGAAGTACAAGACTGACTCGATTGGGAGCGAGCCTTCGGAGCTGCCGCGATGTCCGTTCTGCAAGTCAGGCGTCATGTCTGTGCGGTCGGGCCAATATGGGAAGTTCGCTAGCTGCAGCAACTACCCCAGATGCGATTCGACGACGAAAGTCTGCCCGACATGTTCGGACGGCGTCGTGTCGATCAGCGACGAGGTCGCGGCGTGCTCATCGTGCGCAACGGAATTCGAGACCTGTCCAGACTGCCACGCCGGCTTCGCGCAGGCGCGGAAGGGCCAGTACGGAGATTTCTGGGGCTGCGCGTCGTATCCGGCTTGTTCGTCTACACGATCAATCGGTGCGTGATAATCCTGCGGAGCGGGCGGCTCCGCTGATCAGTCGTCGAGCTCGCCTTCTTCTTCCAGAGCGGCGAAATGCGCGGCGACCGCTATCTCGACCTCTTCGACGAGCTTCGGTAAATCGAATCGATGGGCGAGAACCAGATCGCGAACTGACTTCAAGATTGAGCGCCTTGCACCAATAGCGGTAGGTGGGGTCCAGTTCGATTCGGGCAGGCCGCCGACCCGAAACCACTGGTCGCCGGGTGTCCGCCGTAGGACATCATGATCTCGGCGTAGCCCGAGTGGAGTCGAGCTGCACCACGCATTCCAGATCCGAGCGCGCGATTCTTTCCATCTTCTTCTCGGACTCGCCCCATTGGCCGGTCGTGCCGTGGATGCTGGCGATCGAACGCGTGGCCGCGTTCTGGATCTTGGATCGCGTCACCCGCTGGCGAGCGCTCTCGCCTGCTCTTTCGATCGTAGTGGCCGCGAAGTCTTCGACGAAGAGGCGGAGCTTCTCCGCATTCGCCGGATTCCGCTCGAGCAGGAAGAGCGCATCTTCTGCGGCCTCGATGATCGCACGCGCGGACGTTCCAAAGTCAGCCACCAGCCCGCGATCGCACAGCACCGGTAGTGCATGGAGGCTCTGCGTCGCCCGCATGAGCTTGAGGTATGCGATGACGTCGGGTGAGCTGCGGAATTCGAAAACGTGCTTCTCGGCGATCCACACTGGGCGAGGGATCTTCATTCGGAAGACGTAGTGCATCCACCGTCGTATCTCGTCCGTTTGAATCGTCGCAGGCGCCGGGAGGTCTGCAGGCATGCGGTCTGCTCCTGGTCATCAGTCTTTGGCGAGTAGTGCCTGCACATCCCGCCGTATGTCGGACTGGGCTCGACGACAACCGCACGGAACCTTTCGTCCCCGATGCCGTGCGTGGCCGTCGCGCCGTCCCCCACCAGATTCGACACGGCGTGGACCTTCTTCGAGAGCGCTTCGTTCGAGATGAGCGCCGCCCCCCAGTGGGCGGCGTTGAGGCGATTGATCGCCTCGTGCATTTGCTCTTTCTCTACGGGTGCCGCTTCGTCGGCAATCTGCTTGTAGTGCAGATCCGCCTTCCAGGGCTTGTCCGTCGAGATTCCTTCCGTCTTGATCCGCAACTTCTCACGTTCGACGGCTTCAGCGACGGTGGTCTGGTAGCGGTGGATGGCTTCGATGTAGCCGTCAACCGCAGCCAGGAGCTCGGTGAACGCCGCGCGATGCTCCTCACGGGAGGTCGCTCGCTGCGCGGCCTTCCGGTCGCTCCGCGTGGACCAGCGGCCACCGAAGAAGCCCACGGTGCCCATCAAGGCCATCGCGCCGGTCTGAATCAGAACTCCGAGGATCGCGTCCGACATGGGGCAAGGATACCGCTCGTACCCGCGCGTGGGCGGAGGACATCAGAGGGCCGGACGCTCCGTCCCGTTTGCTCGACCAGACCGATCGTCTTGAGCTTCGAGAGGTACGTAACGAGCATTCCGCCGGCCCGAGCCATCCCGACCGTGTCGGTCTGATCCTCGAGCGTGATCCAGGAGCTACACGTCGGCGCCAGGGAGACGAGTATCCCTCGCGCGCCGGTGCCCAGGGGCTCCGATCGTGTTTCCGCACTCGAGACGCGCGGCTAGACGATGGGATCGCAGCGAGGTCGAGGGGACGATCCATTCGCTTGCTCCAGTTCTTGTTGGGAGGCGCGCGGCGAAACCTCCGCGGTGCTGAGGAATCTATCCGCGGTGCGGCGCTCGACTCGACGATCGCGTTCACCGGATGAATTTTCGGCGCCTTGTCCGCGCGAGCAAGAACGAGCCGCCTCGAGATTCTCCGATTCGTAGATCCCTTCCCTTCACAGCTTGGGTCGCGTTGCTCCAGCTCCGCCCGTCACAAGAGCTGCGATCGCCATTGGTTGATGAAGGACCACCGTGCCAGCGGATCGAGAGCCGCTGAACAATGACGCCCGGCCAGAATCGCGCCATCGGAAAACTGGCATCAACACCGCCGGATAGGCGCGCTTCTGCGTATCGCGTCTCAATGCTCTTTCTGAACGGTGAGCTCTGAGGCCAAACCTACGCGCTCTTCGCGATCACCAAGAGCCGAGCACGTTCAACTGATCCCGAGCAGACGAGGTACCCGTCCGTTGGCGACTTGAATCGGATTCCGAGCGCCTGCGCGGATGCTCGGGAACGGAGGAGAACAGACCAATGGAAGAGAACGTTGACCGGGGTACCAACCAACGATCCGCCCTTAGGGAACCGCAGCACCTGCTCACGATCTCAGACGTCCGCCGCGCGGTTCGACGCGCCAAGACCTGGATCATGGATGCGGTCCGCTCGGGATCGTTTCCGAGGCCGACGAAGATCTCCGGGCGGCTCTACTGGTCCAACCAGGAAGTAGACGACTGGATCAGGGATCGACTCGCGGACCGAGACGAACCTACTCGCCCGCAGGTCGGGGAGTCCGGCTCGGCAAGAGCGGCGGAAGAGTAGTGACCCGCTACGGACGCCCGACGCGGTACGCGCCTCCCTCGTCGACTCGCGTGGCGCCTGCCCCGAAGGTGATGCAGCTGCTCTCACGTGTCGGCTGAGGGATCGACAACCCCTGGGCCCGGCTTGCGGACAACTCAAGATTCTTCTTGCCCGCCAATTCGGGCAAGTACCGGGCATGACGGTGGCCGGTTTCGCTGTCGCGATGCGGATCATTGATCGATGCGGAAAGGCCTGTCTCTTTTCTGAATCGCGAGCCACGACGAGCGCCATCACGGGGTTAAACCAACGCTCGATCCGACGCTGGTGCCAAAAATTCGAAAGAATCGGCATCCTCACCGCGCTCGACGACCAATCCGGCGGATTTGGTCCGGACGGACGAGGCCGCAGCAACCAATACCGCGTCAACTTCTTGCCCGAACTGCTCGAGTCGTACGAGGCACGCTGCAAGCAGGCGAAACGGGAGCGGTCGCTGAGCTCGCCAACCAGCGGGGCCAATGACGCATTTGTACCAGACTCCGGGGTGCCCTCTTTCCGCTCACGACCGCCCCAAATGGGTGTCAGCGATGTCTCGCTAGGCACAAGGGCCGCCTATGCGGCGGGTTCGACGCGCCGTGCGATTCCCGCGGCCACGGCGACGCGCGAACGGCGCGACCGGATCCGAGACGGATTCGTGACGCCCTGCGATTCCCGCGGCGGCTTTGCTCGGCGTCTATTTCGGGCCGCCCGTATCCGCGGGCTTGCGACGCCCTGCGGTTCCAGCGATTGCATTTGCGCGTGTGGTGCGACGTGACGCTAGGCAGGTTCGTCGCGCCCCGCGATGTCCGTGATGCAGATTGGCCGCGCGTTGTGATCCCCGCGGCGATCGGGGTGTGTCGTGCCCTTCGCGTTGTGACGCCTGACCCGAATCAAGTTGGCCATGTCCTGTATCGTGCTTCGCGGCCCCAATGGCCAAGGAGGAAGATTGTCATGCATCAAATGGTTCTTCGAGGAATCGTCATCGTCGCAATGCTCGCCGCGAGCCTCACCCTGGTTGGCTGTGATGAGCCCGGGCCGCTCGAGCGCGCCGGGGAAGAGATGGACGAGGCCGTCGAGGATGCTCGAAACGGTGGGGAGACATTCGGCAACCAGGTCGACGACGCGATCGATGAGATGCGGGACGACATCAGCGACGCGACGGAAGAAGCGAAGAAGAAGATGCGCGGTGAGTGACACGGGACAGGATGCGCGGCGCAGGCTTCGACGCTTGCGCCTCGCTGCCGCTGTCCTGCTCTCGCTTCTGATCGGCGGCTGTCGCCTGGCGCCCTATGCGCCGGCGTCACCCGCTGATGAGACCCCGCTCATGCCGCAGGGCATGTCCGAGCCGGCGCCGGGCGCGGAGTCGAATCCACTCTCGACGCCGAGCGTCGTCGAGACGAACTGCACACCGCAGGGCCGCCCCGTCGTGGAGACGGACGAGACGACCGCCTGCGAAGGGGATCCCGGCTGCGAGATCTCGTGCGCGTCGGAGCCCGACGCGCCCCGGACGTCGGCGGATCCGGCGGAGGCACGGTGTCTCGCGCTCGCGATGTACTGGGAAGCGAAGGCCGAGGGACCCGAGGGCATGCTGGCCGTCGGGCACGTCGTCCTCAATCGGGCGACCCACGAGGAGTTCCCGGACTCGGTCTGCGGCGTCGTGCGGGACGGTGGTGAGACGCCGCCCTGCCAGTTCTCCTGGTACTGCGACGGGCGAAGCGATCGACCGAGGGAACCCGCCCACTGGGAGACGGCGCAGTCGCTGGCCGTCGAGATCCTGGAGGCACCGCCCGCCGATCCGACCGGGGGCGCGCTCTTCTTCCACGCCGACTGGATGCGCAACCCGTGGCGCGTGCCGCGGACCCGCACGACCGCGATCGGCGGGCACGTCTTCTACCGCTAGGACATTTTCGGCCGGGCCCTCTGCGCGGGCGGATACGTCGCGCCCCGCGACGCCGGGGTCGGCTCCGATGCGCCGCGTGCCTGCCCTCGCGCCGAGCGCGTGGGTTTGGTCCGCATGATCGCCACCGCATTGGCTCTGTCGCGATGCCGCGACTGCGGCGACGCTCGCGGGACCGCGCCCCGGGAGACCCACCGATGATCCAGCTCTACTCCGGCCCCCTGTCCCTCTTCACGGCCAAGATTCGCGTGGCCCTCGCCGAGAAGGGCATCGACTACGAACGGATCGAAGTGCCGTTCACGAAGGCGGACGGCTATTCGCCCAAGCATCCCAAGGTGCTCGAGCTCAACCCGAAGGCACAGGTGCCCGTGCTGGTCGACGGCGATCTCGTGTTATGGGATTCGACCGTGATCCTCGAATACCTGGAGGAGCGGTTTCCGACGCCGGCCTTGATGCCGACGGACGTCGAGGGGCGCGCTCGATGTCGCATGCTCGAACTGCATGCGGACGAGGTGTTCTTCTCGCATGTCTGGGCACTGATCCAGGAACTCTTCTACGCGGGCGGTGACCGGGAGCGGGCCGAGGAGGCCCGGCAGGGGCTCGAGCACGAATACGCGAAGCTCGACGCCATGCTCTCGGAGCGCGACTGGATCGGCGGCGACGACCTCACGACCGCCGACATCACGTACCGACTCGCAGCGCTCTTCGCGGCGACGCTGACCGTGCCGCCGCCGACCGACCTGCCCGCGCTCGCGGCGTGGCTCGAGCGGATCGACGCACGGCCTTCGGTCGCGAAGGAACTCGAAGGGCTCGCCGCGGCGGTGGCTTCGCTCTGAGCGAACGGCGTCGCCGGGCGCTCGGCTAGAGAACGACCCCGACCTGGCGCGCCTGCGCGAGCAGCACCCCGTCCTCACTCCAGATCTCGCCGTCCTCCTCGAGATAGCCGCCCTGCACGGCGCGCGTCGTGAAGTCGACGAGGACGAACGCGTCGGGGGCGAGCCGGGCGAGCGCCTCGGGGTTGAGGAGATGTACGGTGAGATCGACGGTCGGGACACCGCCCGTGTTGTCCGGCATGTCGTGCGAGGCGAAGACGGCCGGCGGCCAGGCGTCGGCGATCGCGGCAATTTCGGCGGCGTCCCAGGGACGCGGCTCGTTCAACCGGATCCATCCCCCCGTGCGGGCTTCGCGGGTTCGAGGCTCGTCGCTGAAGGGGGCCGGGCCGATCGCGAATCGCTGGTCGTAGCGTTCGTGGAGCGTCGGCCCGTCCACCCTCGGCGCGCGCGTGCGGGGCGCGCATTCGCTCGGCGGAGGCACCTTCGGCATCTCGGCATGGACGAAGCCGTCCATCTCTCGCGGCACGGCGTGCGCCGCGGTCGCGATGGCCTGCACCTTTCCGTTCTGGACGAGACGCACGCTCACGGTCGTGACCGTGCGGCCGGCGCGCTCGATCACGGCCTCGACTTCCGCCGGCCCTTCCTGGGGCGGGCGCAGGAAATGGATCGTGAGCGAACGAAGCGGTCGCGCGTCGTCGTCGATCGTCGCCGCGGCCGCCGTCGCCAGAATGGCGGCGATATAGCCGCCGTTCGGTCCCCGGATGATCCACCACCCGCGGTCGATCGTGACGCCGAAGCGTCCGTCGCCCTGCGCAGAGAGAGCCGTGTCGCGGTCGAATCGGTTTTCCATGGCGGGGACGATAGGCGCGGATCGCCTTTCCCGGGAGAGCGGTGGGAGACCGCTCTTCGATCGAGGTCGAGCGGGACGACTACAGCGAGCTGACCGCGTGGCCGCCGTCGACGACGACCGTCGACCCCGTCATGTACTGCGATGCTCCGGAACAGAGGAGCAGCAGCGGTCCGTCGAGGTCTTCGAACTCGCCGTAGCGGCGCTGCGGAATCCCCTTCACGAAGTCCGCCGACATGGGACTTTCCAGAAGCAGCCGACTCACGTCGGTCAGGATGTACCCCGGCGCGAGGGTGTTCACGCGGATGCCGTATTTCGAGGCCTCGAGGGCGAGGACTTCGGTCGCCTTGTGGAGACCGGCCTTCGAGACCGCATACGGGAACTGGCCCTTGATCGTGCGGAACGCGGTCAGCGAACCGATGTTGACGATGTTGCCGCCCCCCTGTTCGCGCGCGCGTACGCGCTCCGTGTAGAGCTTCGCGCCGCGCCAGGCGCTCTTGAGATTCGTGTCGAGGACATGGTCCCAATCGTCCTCGTCGATCATCTCGAAGGTCTTCGCACCGGCTTCGACCCCCGCGTTCTGGATCAGCACGTCGAGCCGTCCCGCGACGTCCCAGGCCGTGTCGAGAAAGCGGGCCATGCTGTCGCCGTCGTTCACGTCGAGCGGGACGGCGATCGCCTCTCCGCCGGCCGCGCGGATCTCGTCCACGCGCGCTTCGATCTTCTCCACCCGCCGCGCGCCGAGGACGACGCGTGCCCCCGCAGCGACGAGGACCCCTGCGAAATGATGACCGAAGCCCGAAGAGGCGCCGGTCACGGCGACGGTCTGGCCGTCGAGGCGAAAGCGGTCGAGGGGCTGGGACATCGGGGCCTTTCTGCCTGTAGGGCGCACATGCGCCGCAGTGCGCGGCAGTCGGTTACGCGCGCGTGGCGCGATGCTACAGGCGGCTTCCCGGAGGCGCGAGCATGCGACCCGCGGTCCTACGCCAGGCCACCCGTTTCGTTACCCTCCGCCGACGCCCACAGGCCGCATGCCCCCGCTCGAGATGCGAAACGGAGCCTCTTTCCATGCCCGACAGCACGTCCGACAACACCTCCGACCACACCTCCGACCACACCTCCGACCGCCCCGAACATTTCGACGTCATGATCATCGGCGCCGGTCTCTCCGGCATCGGCGCCGCCTGCCATCTCGAGGACCACTGCCCCGGCAAGACCTACGCGATCCTCGAGACGCGCGACGCGATCGGCGGGACCTGGGACCTCTTCCGCTACCCGGGCATCCGGTCGGACAGCGACATGCACACCCTCGGCTTCTCTTTCCGCCCGTGGAAGGAGCGCAAGGCGATCGCCGACGGACCGTCGATCTGGAAGTACGTGAACGAGACCGCCGACGACTACGGCGTTCGCGAACACATCCGCTTCCGCCATTCGCTCGTGCGCGCGGAGTGGTCGAGCGAGGACCGCGCCTGGCATCTCGAGGTCCGCCGTGGCGACGACGATTCGACGATCCAGCTCTCCTGCAACTTCCTGCAGATGTGCAGCGGCTACTACAACTACAAGGGCGGCTACCGCCCCGAATTCGAGGGGCAGTCGGAGTTCGAAGGCCAGGTCATCGACCCGCAGTTCTGGCCCGAAGACCTCGACTACACGGGCAAGCGCGTGGCCGTGATCGGCAGCGGCGCGACCGCCATGACGATCGTGCCGAACATGGCCACCAAGGCGGCGCACGTGACGATGGTCCAGCGCTCTCCGACCTACGTCGTCTCGCGACCGGCGGAGGACAAGATCTCGCTCTTCCTGCGCAAGATCATGCCCGAGAAGTGGGCCTATGCGGCGACGCGCTTCAAGAACGTCCGCATGCAGAATTTCCTCTACGGCCGCACGCGCACCCAGCCACTCAAGGTGAAGGAGCGCCTGCTGAACATGCTGAAGAAGGAGCTGCCCGAGACGATCGTCGAGGAGCACTTCACGCCGTCCTACAACCCCTGGGACCAGCGCCTCTGCCTGATCCCGGACGGCGACCTCTACGAGCAGATCCGCGACGGCAACGTCTCGGTCGTGACCGACCACATCGACGCCTTCACCAAGTCCGGGATTCGCATGCAGTCCGGTGAGCACGTCGACGCCGACATCATCGTGACGGCGACGGGACTCGAGCTCCAGGTGATGGGCGGCGTCGAGTTCGCGATGGACGGCGAGAAGATCGACTTCGCCGACACCTACACGTACAAGGGCATGCTCTTCTCGGACGTGCCGAACCTCGTGAACACCTTCGGCTACATCAACGCGTCGTGGACCCTCCGCGCGGACCTGACGTCGGAGTACACCTGCCGCGTGCTGAACAAGATGGACGAGCTCGACGCGAAGGTCGCCGTCGCGCGGCTCGCGGACGAGGACAAGGACATGCCCGCGATGCCCTGGATCCAGGACTTCCCGGCGGGCTACATGGCGCGGTCGATGCACCTCTTCCCGAAGCAAGGCGACCGCGAGCCCTGGCTCAACACGCAGAACTATCTGCGCGACAAGAAGATGGTCCGCCATGCTCCGCTCGAAGACGGCACCCTGCGCTTCGAGCCCTAGACGCCCGGCGCGCGGCCCCAGGTCGCGCGATCAGTCGTAGGCGCGAACCGACTCGAGCAGCGTCTCTCCCGCACCGAAGCGGAAGACGAGGCCCGCGTTCGCGCCCCAGACCGCACGCTTGTCCGTGCGGAACGGCGGCTGCTTGAACTCGGACACGCCCGCCGAGCCGCCGAAGTTGAGCTCGATCGGCACGCCGAACGTGAAGCGACGCGGCAGCCAGGCGCGAACCTGCACGAAGCCCTCGGCATCGACCTCGCTCGAGAACTCGTCTTCGGCCCGATCCCAGCGACCGCCGAGCGCGATCTGGAGATCGGGATTCACGTACCAGCCCGCCTGCCCTGCGACGCGGTAGCGGTCTCCGTCGATGTCGGATACACCGCCCGTGTCCGAGACCTCGCGATGGGTGAACTGCAGGTCGACGCGCCAGTCGACCGGGCCGAGGCCCAGATCGGGGTAGAAGATCGCGAGCGACGCGCGGCCATGGTAGGCGTTCGCATCGATCGGTCCGTCCCGCGCGATCCGGTCCCATCCACCGCCAAGAGCCAGCTCGCCGACGGCCGCGTCTCGCACGATCAGCTCGCCGCCCGTTCCCAGGATCGAGAGTTCGTTGTTGCCGCGGCTGAGACCGTCGAGGCTGCGCTGGGCGTGACCGATCGAGCCGTGCACCCAGGCGCGAAGACCGATCGGCCCGAAGAGCGGAATGGCCCCGACGAGTTCGGCGCGCGCACCGTGGCCCTCGTGATGACCGATGCCGAGCGTGCTCGCCGTGAGCGCCGAGTACGTCGACGTCTTCCCCTGGCGCAAGTAGTCGTAGTGCACGCCGAAGCGCACGTTCGGAGCGGCGACGCCGCGCGCCGGCGCCTCCGGATGCGCGTCATCGTTCGCAGGATGCTCGGCCGCCGCGCCCGTCACGAGGGAGGCGACGCAGAGCGCGGTCAGCAGCGCGCTCCGAGCGCCACGACATCGCTTCCGGGGGCGATTGTCTACGGCAGATCGGACGCAAGCGAGATCGATCGGGAGAAGTCCGCGCATGCGCAGATCATCGACCAATCGGCGCCACGAATAAAGACGCGAATCAGTCGACGACGACGTCGACGCTGCCCGTCGCCATCAGATCCTGGGCGGTCGTGATCGTGAGCCGAATCGTCCAGGTTCCGGCCTGTCGGATCTCGAAGGGTGCGGGGCTCTCCACGTCGAACTGGTCCGGATCGTCTCCCCAACCGCCGAAGTCCCAGCTCCAGGCCACGACCGAGTCGTTGACGAGATCGGCGGTCGAATCGCTGCGGACCTCGACCTCCCAGAACGGGCCGACGGGCGTGACCGAAACTACGACCGGGATCGACACCGGCGCCTCGAGGACCGTCACGCTGAGCACGTCCTCGCTGCCTTGATCGGCATTGCGTGCCCAGAGCCGAACGTCGAAGTCACCGGGCTCATCGAAGACGTAGGTCGGGTCCTGGAGTGCCGAACCCGTCGCGCTCGGCAGCGTGACCGACTCGCGCGTTCCGAAATCCCATCGCCAACTCGTGGGGGCCGAGCACGGCTCGTTCACCGGATCCGGGCAGGTCGTCAGGTCCGTGAAGCCCGCGGGCTCGCCCGCGACGATCTTGGATGGCGGCATGATTTCCGCCACGAGCGGCGTCTCCGAACGCTCGACGAATCGCACGTCGTCGACGTAGACCCGCGGCGGACGGAACGCGTTGAGATCGTTCGTCAGCCGGATCGCGAGCGTGAACTCCGTATCCTCGGGCGGGTTGCCAAACGCCTCAGCGACGTCGAGGCTCGCGACACGGATCGGCGTCATGCGCGTCGTACTGCCATCCAGCGTGGGGAAGCGACTCGAGCCTCCGGCATAGGCGCTCCAGGCGTCCGCCGCGGCGGTCGTGATCTCGACCGTCTTTTCGAGCAGCACGTTCGCGGGGTCCGGCCCGGTCACGGTGGCCGTCATGCCGTCGAGCACGAAGCCCGCCGGCGGTTCCGAGAAGAGCAGCGCATAGTCGAACTCGAGAACGGGGCGATCGGCGGGCAGGACGAAGTCCGTCTCGATTCGATTCTCGACATCGAGCGCCGAGGTGCTCCCGTCGGTCCCGAGGCCATCGAGTGCGGCCCACTGATCGCCCTCCGTCGGCATCCCGAAATCCGCGCCCTCGGGCTCGGTCCGGCTCAACGCGACATGCTGTCCCGTCGGTGTCCCGTCGCTCGCGAACGCGGCCCACGCGCCGTCGATCGAATCGGCCGCGGTCTGCTCCTCGAACCCCGGGTCGAGGATCGTCACGGTCACGGCGTTCGCCTGAGTCGACGCGCTCGTCTCTGCGTCCGGCACGCCCCCCGCATCCGGCCCCGTCACCACGAGACTCACGTCGAAGCGACCGATCCGTTGATAGGTATGCGACGGACTCGCCGCGTCGCACGGCGTCCGCGTGTCCACGAGCGGATCCGACGGCGGCGGCCACACGCAGCTCGTCCCGTCTCCGAAGTCCCAGACCGCTTCCGAGATCTCGCCCTGGGATAGATTGTCGAAGACGACGGGCAGCGGACCGGAGTCGATGGCCACGTCGACGATGAAATCCGCGGTCGGGAGGACGTAGGGAACGACGTAGTCGAAGCTGCGTTCGATGAGACCGGGCACGCCGAAGCTGCCGTACTCGAAGGTCACCGTATAGGTCCCGGGCGTCGCGAAGTCGAAGTCGACTGCGCTGTCCGCCACGTCGTTCGTGCCGCTCAGCACCACGTTGGACAGAAAGACGCCATCCACCTTCCAGGTCCCGAGTCCCGAGACCCCCCCGAAGTCGACGGTGAGCGTCGCCGTACCGGGCCCGGGGCCGATCGCCGGCGCGACCGCGATGGTGATCGCCTGAACCGAGATCGGCGTCGGCTCGGTCAGGGTGTCATTGCCCGCTAGATTGCTCACGTCCTGTCGAACGGTCCAGTCGCCGCCCGTCGGCAGGACGACCGTCGCGTTCGCGTCCGTCGACACGACGGTTTCGAAGGTCGTGCCGTTCGTGAAGGTCCAGGTCGTCGACGTGGCACCCACGGCGCTCGATGCACAGGTGACCGTGAGCGGCGCGAAGCCGGAAGTCGTATCGCACGAGAATCCCGCGATCGGCGTATCGACGACCTCGATCAGTCCGACGACTTGCTTCTCGCTGCTGCCGCGCGATCCCGTGACGGTGAGCTTCACGTCGTAGGTGCCGGCGGTATCGAAGGTGACCATCGGGTTCGGCGTGGTCCGCGTCTCGCCGTTGCTGAACTCCCAGAACCAGGTGTCGACGGTACCGGTGGACGTGTCCGTGAACTGGACGACGAGATCGGCCGTGCCGGAGGTCGCGTCGACGGTGAAGTTCGCGACGGGGATCCCCAGCGTCGTGGCCGTTCCGTCGTTGCCGTTGCGCTCCCGACATCCGGTTCCGATCGCAACGAGCGCGACCAGGATCGCGAGAACGAAGCGCTGCGCGCTATGCGCGCGAGGTTCGACCCACGAGCCAGGCTTCCCCGGTCGGTTCTCTTCGGTCTGGACGGACGCATCAAGCGAAAGGCGGGTCATCGAGCGCTCCCTGGTTCCGGCTCCCGTCCGACGAACCGCTCACGCGATGGCGTGCGGCGAGGAACGAAGCGAAACCTGCGCTCGTGAGTGCGACGTCCGACGAGAAGTGCGACGTGAATCTTGATCGCAGACGACACGCAAGCCACTCGAGCCGGCGATCCCCGAGCGAGGGAATCGCTCGGGATCCCGGGCCTGTGCGCGATGCGATGCGGATCCGAGCGGGCTGCGCGCCCCCTCAGAATGCGCGCGACCTGCCGGGGCGCGATCGGCGGGCTTGCCTCGGACCTGCGCGACGCCGACGTCGGCCTACCGTCGCGGGCGGTCCGCTGCGCTCAGGAATCAGCGCTCGCGGCGGAACCGGCTCCACCGGAAGCCCAGGCCGTGCCCTCGCCGCCGCGCTGCGCACGGTCCTTTTCGTATTCGTCGATCGCCTTCTGGATGCCGCCGGCCATCGCGGGCATGAAGGTGCCGGCGTTCTTCGTCGCCCAATCCATGCTGCGGCGGCGCTGGCGATTGCGACCATTGATCGCGGGCATCACGTGGCGTGCGATCAGCTCGTAGCTCTTGCGCGTCGCCGCCGGGTTCGCGCAGTTGTGGAAGAGGAAGAGGATCGTGCCGAAGCCCCCCGAGCGTTCCCGCAGCGATTCGATCATCTCGATCGCGTCTTCCGGCGTGCCGAGGGTGAGCTTTCCGAAGACGGGCAACCCGGGCCCCGTCCACTCTTCGAGCATGCGCTCCGTCGAGCTCGCGTATTCGGGCATCACGCCGCCGAGGCTCTCCATGTAGTGGGCGAGCTTGAGCGAGCCCCACTTCATGTCCTCGCGCGCCTGCTCCCGGGTCTCTGCTATGTGCACGGGGGCAACCAATCGCCAATTCGAGCGATCGACCGTCTGGCCGTGCTTGGCCGCCGTTTCTTCGCAGACCTCCCAATGCTTGGGCAGCTGCTCGTAGCCTTGCGGACCGCTCGCAGCGAGCGAGAGCAGTCCCGCACCATGCTTGCCGGCGGCGATCGCGCCCGAAGGCGAGATCGCAGAAGCGACCGCGAGCTCCGGCCCCGGATACTGCACGGGCGGCAGCTGGCTGCAGGCCTCGCGCAGATCGAACCAATCGGTCTTCCGCGTCACGACCTCGCCGCGCAGGAGCGGCTCGAGCACCTCGAGCGACTCCGCCATCATGCGACGCTGTTCGGTCGTCTCGATTCCGAGCATCGCCGCGTCGAGCGGCAGCTGCCCCGGCCCACAGCCGAGCATCACCCGTCCGCGCGTCTGATGATCGAGCTGAAGGATCCGGTCCGCGACCATGAGCGGGTTGTGATACGAGAGCGAGACGACCCCGGTGCCGAGGCGGATGCGCTGGGTGATCGCGGCGGCGTGGGCGATGAAGATCTCCGGCGAAGGAATGATCTCGTAGCCACCCGAGTGATGCTCTCCGATCCAGGCCTCGTCGTAGCCGAGGGCGTCCAGTTCCTGGATCGTGCCGAGGTCGCGATGAATCTGCTCCGTCGGATCCTCATCGGCGGGATGGAAGGGAGCGATGAAGACGCCGGATCGGATCGGCCGATGCATGTCGGATGCGGTCATGGCGGTAATTCCTCTCTTGTCGGGTGTCGGGGTGGGACGAGACGAGACGGGATGCGCGTCCGGACGCGGCGAAGTCTCACGGGGCCGCGAACACGCTCACGCCACGGGCGAAGGTTTCGAGCACGGGAATCTCGCCCACGTCTTCGGGTGCGGCGGCCTCGGGGTCGCTCCCGAGCACGACGAGATCGGCGCGCTTGCCGACGCTGATCGAACCCTTCCGGTCCTCTTCGAAGTATTGATAGGCGGCGCCGAGCGTGACGGCATGGAGCGCCTCCTGGAAGCTCACCCGCTGGTCCTCACCGAGGGTGACGCCTTCCCGTGTCTTTCGCGTCATGGCGATTTCCATGAGCAGCATCACGTTCGGCGGCACGATCGGTGCGTCATTGTGGATCGTGAAGGGGAGGTCGCGGTTCAGACTCGAACGCAACGGGCTGATCCTCATGGCCCGGTCGTCGCCGAAGCTCTTGCGATGCCAATCCCCCCAGAAGAAGGGATGCGCCGCGAAATAGCTCGGCACGATTCCGAGCCGCTTCATGGCGTCGAGTTGGTCTTCCCGCGCGAGCTGCGCGTGGATCGTGACGGAGCGATGGTCCTTCGATTCTCCGCCGAGCGCCTCTTCGACGCCCTCGATCATGAGATCGATCGCGGCGTCGCCGTTCGCGTGTGCCAGGATCGGGATCCCGGCGTCGAGCATGCGCTTCACGTGCTCTTTGTAGAAGGCCGGCTCGACCATCGGATAGGCGACGTAGTTGGGGTCCGCGTCCGGGGGCCCCTCGTCGTAGGGACGACTCAGCCACGCCGTGCGGCCCTGCGGCGAACCGTCGAGGATGAACTTCACGCCGGCGACCCGCACGCCGTTCACGTAGTCATGCGAGTAGCCGAGGCCGGCGATGTCCGAAGCGTCTTCGATCGAGCGCATCGCCGGATAGGCCCCCACGTCGATCGGAAGGGGCTTCGCGGCGGCGACGCCCCGGAGCCCGTTCACCATCGCCATGCTCGACGCGCCGTCCTGCGCAGTCGTGACGCCGAAGGAGGCATGATAGGCGGCGCTGCGATGGACATTGCGTGCGAAGACTTCCGGAGGCACGTCGGCCCCTGCCTCCATGATCGGCGCGAGACCCTGGTGGGCCGCGACCTCTTCGAGCACGCCGTTCGGCTCGTTCGTCCCGGGGCGCCGGCGGATCACACCACCAAAGGGATCCTCGGTCGAAGCGTCGAAGCCGATCACGGCGAGCGCCGCCGAGTTGGCCGTCGCGAGATGTCCCGACACATGCAGCAGCATGATCGGATGCTCCGTCGAGGCGCGGTCGAGATCGTCGCGATCGGGATGCCGGTTCTCCGCGAGCAGCGAATCGTCGTAGCCGTAACCGAGGACGAACCCACCCGGCGGAATCTGCTGCGCGTCGATGCGCGCGCGAAGCGCCTCGACGATCTGATCGATCGACTCCATCGGTCCGACCGGCGGCGACGAAGCGTTCAGCAGATCGAGCATCTGCGTCACCATCGCGAAATGACCGTGCGCGTCGACGAAGCCGGGCACGAGCGCGCGGTCTCCGAGCTCGACGACCCGCGTCGACTCGCCCTGCAGCCGCTCGATCTCATCGCGCGAGCCGACGGCGACGATCGTGTCGCCCCGCACGGCCACGGCGTTCGCGCCCGCATTCCCGGCGTCGACGGTATGGATCGCCTCCCCGTAGAAGACGATGTCCGCGGGATCGGCGTCTGCCTCCGCGCCCTCCCCGCCGAGGAACGCGCAACCGACGGACGCGAGCACGACGGCCGCGAGCACGCTCGCGAGGCGTCCGGTCTTCCGGAGGTGGGAGAGTCGATCGATCGGCACGACGGCTCGCGAGTTCGGCATTCGGGGTCCCTTCCTTCTCCCGGGGCGGCGGGCCGCGGGCGAAGGCCGAGGATAGCGGCGTCGCGCGTATGTGGGCCGAAGCCGTGCGCTTGAAGTCGCGGCCTCGGGAACGGATCATCCGGGGTCCGCGGCGCCGTCCGGCCGCGATCGAGGATTGCATCGTTGTCCGAGACCTACCGAACGCGACCCGACTGGGCGCGCCGCCTCAACTACCTGGGCCCCGCCACCGGCGGCGCTCGCCATGCCGTGCCGATCGATCCCGACGAGCTGCTCGAGACCGCCCGCGCGTCGACCGGCCTCGAGATCGTGGGTGACGACCACTACCTCGAGACCTACCGGCGATGTGTCACCTCGATCGATACGGAGTCGGGCGCGAGCCTGATCGGTCGCGTGCTCGCCCGGGCCGAGATCCTGCGAAGCCTGCAAACCAAGCTCCGCCTCGAAGCGGCCTGGGCCGAGACGCCCGCGATCCAGGGCGAGCCGATCGAACGCCCGATCTTCATCCTCGGCGCGCCGCGCACCGGCACCTCGATCCTCCTCGAGCTGCTCGCCCTCGACCCGAACCTGCGCGCGCCGATCTCGTGGGAGGCCCATCACCCCCTGCCCTTCCCCGGCGCCGAGAGCGAGGCGAAACGGCTCGAGCTCGCCGAGTCCGAGCAGGAGCTCTGGATGGACATCCAGCCGGAGCTCGCGACGCTCCACGAACTCCGAGCCGACCTCCCCTGTGAATGCGTGCATTTCCTTTCGATGGAATTCGGCGGGCCGTATTGGCAGATGCACTTCCCCTTGCCGAGCTTCCAGGCCTGGCTGCCGACGCAGCCCGAGGTTCGCGCGCGATCGTATCGCTTCCATCGCCAGTTCCTGCAGACGCTCCAACACGGCCGGGAGCGCAAGCGATGGCTGCTCAAGTCGCCGGGCCATCTCGTCGCAGTCGACGCGCTCTTCGCGGAATATCCCGATGCGATCGTCCTGCAGACCCATCGCGATCCCCAGAAATTCGTCGGCTCCGCCGCGAGTACCACCGCGCTCCTGCATTGGATCCGTGGCGAGTCCGTCGATCCCAAGCTCTACGGTCAGCTCGCCCTCGGCAGCTTCGCCTTCATGCTCGGCAACATGAAGGACCTGCGCGCCCAGGGCGCGGTCCCGAACGACCAGGTCGTCGACAGTCCCTATCTCGATCTGATCGAAGACCCCGTCGCAGCGATCGGTCGCATCTACGAACGCGCCGGCCTCGACTGGCCCGAGGGTCACGACGAGGCGATCGTCGACTACCTGACGAACAAGCCCAGGGGCAAGTTCGGCAAGCACGAATACACGCTCGAGGAATATGGCCTCGACGCGGCCACGGTCGACGCAGTCTATGCGGACTACGTCGACCACTACGGCATCCGACGCGAAGGCTGAGCGGCGACCACGCCGGGAGAACCCAATGCACATCGACCTTCTGATCAAGAACGCCGAACTCGTCGACGGGACGGGCGAGGCATCGCGCCGCGCCGATGTCGCCGTCCGCGACGGCCGCATCGAAACGATCGCGGGACCGGGCGAACTCGCGAATGCGCAGGCCAGGGAGACGATCGATGCCGCGGGAAAGATCCTGACACCCGGCTTCATCGACCCGCATACGCACTACGACGGCCAGGCCACCTGGGACGATCGCCTCGCACCGTCCGCGGACCACGGCGTGTCGACCGTCGTGATCGGCAATTGCGGCGTCGGCTTCGCCCCCGTGCGGCCGCACCACAAGAACGTGCTCATCGACCTCATGGAAGGCGTCGAGGACATCCCCGGCGCCGCGCTCCACGACGGCATCGCCTGGGCGTGGGAGAGCTTCCCCGAATACCTCGACGCGCTGGCCGCCAAGCCCCGCGCGGTCGAAGTCGCCGCGCAGCTCCCCCATGGCGCGCTGCGCACCTACGCGATCGGCGACGACGGTCCCGTCAACGGGCCGGCGACCGACGATCAGGTCGCGCTCATGGCGAAGCTCGCGGCCGAGGCGACCGAGGCGGGGGCGATCGCGTTCTCGAGCAACCGCATCGCGATGCATACGTCGACGTCGGGCGAGGCCGTTCCCGGGACCTTCGCCGAATCGCGCGAGGTGAACGCGATCCTGGGTGCGACCGTGCGAGACGGTCGGGCGCTCTTCCAGGTCGTGCCGGCGGGGCTCATGGGCGAGGATCCGGACGGCTTCCGGCGGGAGCTCGAGTTCTACCGACACGTCAGTCTGGAGACCGGCGCGACGGTCGTCTTCACGATCGCCCAGAACAACGTGCAGCCCGAACTCTGGCGCGAACTCTTCGACAAGGTGGACGCAGCGAACGCCGACGGCGCGCGCCTCGTGCCGATGACGATCAATCGGCCCGGCGGTCTGCTCCTGTCGTGGGAGACCTTCCATCCCTTCGTCGATCGCCCGAGCTTCCTCGAGATCGCGGAGCTTCCGCTCGCCGAACGCGTCGCCGCTTTGCGCGATCCCGCCCGGCGCGCGCGCATCCTGGCTGAGCCCGTCGCGACACCCATGTTCGAGCACGCCGTCTCGATCATCGTGAACAGCGTGGGCTCGACCTACCTCCCGGGCACGAGCGGACGCCCCGGAACCGACGGCCTCCTCGAACCCGATCCCGCAACGAGCCTCAGCCGACGCATCGAAGCCGCGGGCGCGACGCCGCTCGAAGGGGTCTACGACGCGCTCTGTGACGCGGCGGAGCAGGCATCTGGCCCCGGCTTCCTGAACGTCTTCATGGGCAACTATGCCGAGGGAAACCTGGGCGCCGTGCACGAGATGCTCTCTCGTCCCGGCACGCTCTGCGGGGGCGGCGACGGCGGCGCGCACGTGACTGTGATCTGCGACGCGAGCTACCCGACCTACATGCTCGAGCATTGGGTGCGCGACCGGACCCGGGGCGAACGCTTCCCGATCGAGACCGCCGTGCGGCTCCTCACCCGCGATCCGGCGGAGCTCTACGGCATGCACGATCGTGGCGTCGTGCGCGAAGGTCTCCGCGCCGACCTGAACGTGATCGATCTCGACCGCGTGGGCCTCGATTCTCCGCGGGTCGAACACGACCTCCCGAGCGGCTCGCCCCGCCTGCTCCAATCGGCGCGCGGATACGTCGCGACGATCGTCGGTGGCCAGATCACGAGCCGGGAGGGCGTCGACACGGGCGCGCGCCCCGGCGGACTCTTCCGCGCGTGACGGCAGCCGGGCACGACGCGGCGAGGCTCGTCATCCGCGACCTCCTGGTCCAAGACGAGTCCTCGGCCATCCGTGCCCATCGCGCGCTCGAGCCCGAGGACTTCCCGTTCCTCTTCGACTTCACGCCGGGGGACGACTTCGCCGCCTACGTGCGTCGCACGGACGCGTTCAACGCCGGAGCCGGGCCCTGGAGCGAGGGCGGCGTGCGGGGTTGCTTTCTGGTCGGTGAAATGGAGGGCGAACTCGTCGGCCGGGTGTCCGTCAGATACGCGCTGAACGACTACCTCGCGCTCTACGGCGGGCATATCGGCTACTGCACGATCCCGACACGGCGCCGCCGCGGCTTCGCGACGCGCCTGCTCGAAGTCGGCCTCGAGCGACTCCGCGCGCGCGGGACGCGCCCGATCCTGCTCACCTGCGACGAGCACAACCACGCTTCGCAAGCCCTGATCGAGCGCGCCGGCGGCCGCTTCGTGAAGCGGACCGACGCCAACGCGGCACTCGGCGAAGCGCCCAAGCATCACTACCACTTCGACTAAGCCAACCGCCCGCCCGTCAACCCAGACTCCCATCCGCCACGAGACGCTCCGCGATCTGGATCGCGTTCAATGCGGCGCCCTTCCGCAGGTTGTCGCCCACGACGAAGAACGCGAGCCCGTGCGGCACCGTCGGATCCCGTCGGATGCGACCCACGAAGACGGGATCGCGCCCGGTCGCCTCGAGCGGATTCGGCACCTCCGACAGCACGACGCCCTCCGCATCGGCGAGGATCCGTGTCGCCTCCTCGGGCGGGATCGCGCGCTCGAACTCGGCGTTGATCGACAAGGCGTGGCCGGTGAAGACGGGCACGCGCACGCACGTCCCCGAGACGGGGAGGTCGGGGATCTCCAGGATCCGGCGCGTCTCGTCGCGCAGCTTCAACTCCTCTTCCGTGTAGCCATCCTCCGCGAGCACGTAGTTGAAGGGCACGACGTTGCAGGCGAGCGGGACCCGCCACTTTTCGGGCGCCGGAAACGCGACGGCCTCCCCGTCGAGCGCGAGGGCTTCCCCGCGGTCTCCGATGGCGCGCAGCTGTCCGGCCAGTTCGCTCGATCCGGCAAGCCCCGCCCCCGAAGCCGCTTGATAGGTGCTCGCCACCATCCGCTTCAGCCCTGCCGCGCGATGCAGCGGACCGAGCGCGGGCATCGCGGCCATCGTCGTGCAGTTCGGGTTCGCGACGATGTTCTTCGGCCGATTCGCGAGGGCATGCGCGTTCACCTCGGCCACGACGAGGGGGACCTCGGGATCCGCGCGCCACGCCGACGAGTTGTCGATCACGACCGGTCCGGCCGCGCCGACGCGTTCCGCGATCGCGCGCGACGTGGCCCCACCCGCCGAGAAGAACACGACGTCGAGCCCCGCATAGTCCGCGGCCGTCGCCTCCTCGACTTCGATCTCGCGCCCGCGCCACGGAATCCGCTTGCCCGCGGATCGCGCGGAGGCGAAGAGCCGCAAGGACGCGAGCGGAAAGTTCCGTTCGTCGAGCAGCGCGCGCATGCGCTCCCCGACCACACCCGTCGCCCCCACGATCCCGACATGGATCCCGGCAGCCGCCTCGTTCGATACTTCGGCCATCTGATGCTCCTTTCTCTGCCCTGCCGCAGGAGAGGACCGCTTCAACGCAAAGCGCCCTCCCGCTTTGCGGAAGGGCGCTTTCGAATTTCCTGGATGGGCCCTTCCGCTACGTCGTCGTCACCGGCGTGATCGTCGTGATCGTCGTGATCGTCGTCGTCGTGCGCGTCGGGGTCTGGATGCCCTGGATCTCGTTGTCAGCAGCGCGCAGGGGGCATGCCGCTCGCCTCGATCGAGGCGGGGTTCGCGGCGCGGTCCTGGCGGGCATGCATCGGCATCACGGCCGGGATCATCCCCGATCACCCGCGGCTGTCAAGCATGCGGGTGTCACGCTCGTGTGTAGGGCGCGAGAGCGGGCGATCAGGCCTCGGCGAAGCGTTCCGCAGGCGGACCGATCCGATCGACGATCGGTCGCAGCTTCTCCTCGTCGAAGCCGAACCACTCGAGCGTGTTGCGGCCGAGCATGGTCTCGATGTCGTCGATGGGCAGCCCGACGAAGGCGTCTCCGATCTTCTCGTCGGTCTTTGGCCAGGTGCCCTCCGGATGCGGATAATCCGTCCCCCAGAGAATGTTGCCCAGGCCGATCTCGTTGCGCGCCTCGGCTTCGTATCGCTTCACCATCGAGCCGACCCGCACGTTGCGCCGGAAATACTCCGAGGGCTTCATCGTCAGATGCGAGAAGTAGTTGCCGAGCTTCTGCTCCTCGGGGCTCTTGTCGTAGTGGAAGTCCCAGGTCGCCAGCTGGTTCGGGACCCAGGCGGCCATCCCCTCGGTCGTCGCGACCTTCAGTCGCGGGAAGCGCTCGAAGACGCCGCCCCAGATCATGAACGTGAGCGGTCGCACGAGCCACCAGATCACCTCGGACACGTAGGTCCCCATCGCGCCGGGCGGCGGCGGCGAGGACGGATCCGGGGGCCAGGAACCGAAGTAGTCCGACTGCGGCGACGGCCCCGAGTGGAAGTTCACGACGAGCTCGAGCTCCTCGCATACCGCCCAGAAGGGGTCGTAGCGCGGGTCGTGATAAGCCGGAAAGTCGTGCCACATCACCGGGATCATCACGCTACGCAGATCCTGCTGTCGCGCCCAGCGCGCTTCCTTGATCGCCTCGTCGATGTCGAACAGGAGCGGCACCACGGCCACGCCGCATCGACGTTCCGGCGCCATCTGGCAGAACTCGGAGATCCATCGGTTGTGCGCCCGCGCGCCGGCCCACTGGAGCTCGGGGTTCGCACCCTTCGCGGAAAGACCGATGCCCGCACCGAAGGGCGGCGCGTTCATCTCCGTGATGCCGTCCGGAAAGAGCACTTCGCCGGCGACACCGTCCGCGTCGCAGACCTTGATGCGCGCGTCGTGATCCCATGCGCCGGTCAGCTCGTACTCGATGCCCTGTCGCCACTTCTCGTTGATGTCGGCGACGAGGAACATCGACTCTGCGGCCTTCGTCTGCGCGATCTGGATCTCGAGCGCGGAATCGAAGGCGTCGCGGTACTTCGGATCGAGGTATTCGCGATAGTCGGCGGGGCGCAGTCCCGCGTGCCCGTCCGAAGAAATCGCCATCAGTCGTCTCATGCGTCCGCCCCCTCGACCTTCTCGCGCATCTCGTCGATGTTCGGAATGTCGCCTTCGCCGTATCCCGGCATGATCTGGTTGTAGCCCTGGTAGGGACCGATCAGGTCCGCTGCCCGCGGATGATAGTGCTGCAGATAGATCGTTCGACGTCGATCGGCGCCGGTCGGCGGCGGGCCCGCGTGCAGCCCACATCCGAAATGGACCGTCGCGTCGCCCGGCTGGGCTTCGATCGCGACGACCGGATGCGTGTCCGGCGTGATTCGACCGGGCACGTTGTGCGCGATGCCTGCCCCAGCTGCCGGCGATCATGTGGAGCTGCGAACTCCGCGGGCCGGCCCGATCGATCTGGATGCCGACCAATACGCACGGACAGGTCGAATGACAGGCTCCGAACCCGCAGTCGGCGTGGTAGTCGAGGTTCGCGAAGCCGGAGGCGTCGTCGCGGAGGCCTTCCTTCTTCACGACGGCGAGAATGCCTTCGATCCGGTCCGGCACCGGGACCACGTCTTCGCGGGAGAGCGAGACGAGCTTCCGCGTGCGCGGGTCGTCGTAGAGTCCCGCGATGATCTCGGAGCGATCGGAGAGATAGGTCAAGCGGTAGGGGAAGCGATCTCCGGCCGCGTCCGTCGCCCACCAGGACGAGAGCTCCCCTTCCTTCGCCTCGCGGTTCACGCGGTCGAGCTCCGCGGAGAGCGTCTCGACGAGCGCCGGATCGTAGGCCCGACGAACCACGAGGAAGCCCGTCGTCCGAAGGAAATGCGACATGTCGTCGGGATCGTCGTCGAGCGTGAACGCGCGCTCGAGGTCGAGCGGGTCGCCCGCACTGTCGCGAAACTCGATGCGGGCCGGGTCGTAGATCGGCCGCCCCGAATACAGGCACCGGATCGCGGGCTCCCAGTCGTCCCAGGTCTCGAAGGTGCCCTTCACGAAACGCACGGCCCCGCTGTAGAGCAGGCCGTACCGGGTCCGGTACTCGTAGAGATAGTCGAGCCACGACTCGTGGTCGACGATCTCGAGCACCGTGCGCGCGTCCTCCGCGACGCCCGGCTCGACGAGGATCTCGCCCTCCCGCGCGCGATAGGAGTAGGAGGATCCGCCCGCGACGCCGATCGCGATCGGCGCCCGTCCGGCCACGTCCCAGGCGGCGCGGTCATTGCCGCTCTCGGCGATCCGGCGCGGCAGCTCCTCGAGATGGAAGGCATCGAAGTCGACCGCGGGAAGACCGGCCCTGCGATACGTCCCGAAGGTCGTATCGCGTCCGATCTCGCCCGAAGACGCCGCGGTCGACACCCGGCGACCTAGCGTGCGCCGCGCACGAGGCGACCCGGGCGCGCGCCCGTGTCCTCGCCGTTTCGCCGCGTGACCTGGCCGGACACGATCGTGTAGTCGTAGCCCTCGGCCTTCTGGAGCAAGCGACGGCCGCCGGCCGGCAGATCGTGCACGAGCTTGATCGATCGGAGCTTCAGGTTGTCGAAGTCGATCACGTTGAGATCGGCCTTCTTGCCGACCTCGAGGGTGCCGCGATCCGTCAGCCCGAAGAGCTCGGCCGTGTCCTGCGTCTGCTTCTTCACGACCCACTCGAGCTCGAGCTTGTCGCCTCGAGAGCGGTCCCGCGCCCAATGCGTCAGCATGAAGGTCGGGATCGAGGCGTCGCAGATCATCCCGCAATGCGCGCCGCCGTCGGAGAGACCCGAAACGCAGTAGGGATTGGTGAGCTGCTCGCGGATCACGTCGTGGTTGCCGTCGACGTAGTTGAAGATCGGCATCATCAGCATGTTCGTGCCGTCGCCGGCCGCGAATGCGTCGTAGGCCGCCGTGATCGGCTCCACGCCGTTCGCTTCCGCGATCGCCGCGACCGCGCGATCGGGCGTGGGCTCGTAGTCCGGCGGATCGCCGATCACGTAAAGGCGATGCAGCATCATCCCGATCATGTCGGCCATGCCGTCGAAGAGGTTGTTCGGGTCGGCCGGCAGGCTTTCTTCCGAGAGGATCGCTTCGCGGTTCGCGGGCTCGCGCATCGCCGTCGCCAGCGCTTCGATCGTGTCCGTCTCCTCGAGAAGGCGCTTGAAGGTGGGCTTCCGCGAGAAGGGGTGATGGGTCTGGAGTCCGATCATCAGACCGAAGGGCCTCGCCGCGATCTGCGGATAGAGCTGGGCGCCCTGATCCGCCGCCTCGATCGACTCGGTCATGATCTCACGCCAGAGCTCGGGCTCCGTCTCGTTCTGGAGCATGGCGAAGGTGACCGGCCGCTGGATCTCGGCCGAGAGCTTCTTCATCCACTCGACTTCGCGCTTCGCGTTCACGAGGTCCTGGCCGTCCGCGCCCGCCGGTGCGAGTTCGAAGACGCCCGCCCCCGCGTCCTTCAAAGCGCGACCGAGGCCGAAGAGCTCGTCCTCGGCGGCGAAGGTGCCGGGGACCGGCTCGCCGTCCATGGCGCGATGTCCCAGGACGCGACTGGTGCTGACCCCGAGCGCACCGGCCTCGATCGCCTCCCGGGTGAGGCGCGCATCTGGGCGATGTCTTCGGGCGTGGCGGGCTCGTTCTTCGCGCCGCGCTCGCCCATCACGTAGGCGCGGAGCGCGCCGTGCGCGAGCTGCGTGCCGAAGTCGACGGACGTCTCGCGGTTCTCGAGCGCGTCGAGGTACTCCGGGAAGGTCTCCCACTTCCAGTCGATGCCTTCGGCGAGCGCGGTGCCGGGAATGTCTTCGACGCCTTCCATCAGCTGGATCAGCCACTCTTCCTTGCCGGGCGGACCGGCGCGAAGCCGACGCCGCAGTTGCCCATCACGACCGTGGTCACGCCATGGCCGCCGGAGGGATCGAGCAGGTCGTCCCAGGTCACCTGACCGTCGTAGTGGGTATGAGGCCGTTGTACTCCGACGCCTCGGCCTCGATCGCGAGCCAACGGGTCGCCACCGCGGGCACCTCGACCGGACAGAAGAGCTCGGCGGGGTAGCCGAGGCGATCGCCCTGGGTGTGGAAGCGCTCGGTCATCACCGGACCGGGATCGAGATCGAAGGCGAGGATCCCGTCGCGCCCGTGCTCTGCGGCGAGGCCGTCGGCGATCTTGCCGCAAGCCGCCTTCGAGCAGTTGTACGACACGCCGGCGCCGCCCTGTCCCGGCGGCCCGCCCTGCTTCTGATAGTTGTGCCGCGTCGACAGGTTGATGACGCGACCATACCGGCGCTCGAGCATCCCCGGCAGGCAATGCTTCACGAGGGCCATCGGCGCGAGAAAATTCGCCTGGACCTTCGCAGCGAACTCCTCCATAGGCGTGTCCTTGATCCACGCGTTCGTGTAGCGCCCCATCTCGTACATCGCGTTGTTCACGAGCACGTCGACTCCGCCCCACGCTTCGAGCACCCGCGTCGCGCCGACATCGACCGAGGCGGGATCGAGCAGGTCGAGCTGGATCGGGAGCGCCCGCGCCCCTTCGGCCTCGACGAGGGCCGTCGTCGCGTCGAGACTGCCCGGCAAGGGCGTCGCGCGCCCTTGCGCATCCTCTTCCCGCCCTTCGCCTTCCCGTAGGGTGCGACCCGTGAACGCGACGTCGAACCCCGTGCGCGCGAGTTCGACGCAGATCGCGCGCCCGATGCCGCGCGTCCCCCCCGTGACGAGCGCCCGCCGCTTCTCGCTCCCTTTGGCCATCGCCGCCCCCTTCCGCCTTCGTTCTCGATTCGACACCCTACCTCGACGCCCGACGCCATCAAGCGACGCGCCCCTCGAGGCTCTGACATCATGAAGCTCGTCATCACCGGACACGACGACGCAGGCCGCTCCGTATTCCACCACGCCGGCCCGCCCCCGCGTTCCTCCTCGCCGGGCAGCTTCGAGCTCTGGTCGACGCGCGGCGCCCTCGCCGTTCCCGATGCCACCCCGGCGAACGCGCCCGCGGAGATCGGTTACTTCCCCGTCGACGGCGAGACCGCGTTCAAGGTCGTGACGGTGCCGCCGTCGTCGGAGCGCGCGGTCGAGTTCGACGTGTCGATGATGCCGCCGGACATCGCGCACCACTTCGACCCGAACGACCCGGAAATGCACACGACCGACACGATCGACTACGTCGTGATCGCGAGCGGCGCGGCCGATCTCGAACTCGACGGCGGGGCGCGCGAACGCGTCGAGGCCGGGGACTGTGTCGTGCAGCGCGGCACCCGGCATGCCTGGCGCGTGGTCGGCGACACGCCCCTCGTGCTGATCGCCGTGCTCGTCGGGGCCGCCCGCAGATAACCGATTCCCACCGGGCCATCGCCGCGCGATCCGGCTACCCTGCGCCATCCTTGGAGGAGGGCTCGATGGCGACGTTCGGAATCGTGGTGGGAGGCGGCCCCGCACCCGGCATCAATGGCGTGATCAGCGCGGCGACGATCGCGGCACGTCGCGCCGGTGCCCGTGTGGTCGGCTGTGTGCAGGGCTTCGAATGGCTCATGCAGGGCGACATCGAACACGTGATCGACCTCGACGAGAACGCCGTCGCTCGCATCCACGAGCTAGGCGGTTCGATCCTGCGCACGTCGCGCGCGAACCCGACCCGGGATCCCGCGAACCTCGACCGCGTCATCGATTCCCTCGCGCGGCTCGGCGTCGATCACCTGATCTCGATCGGCGGCGACGACACCTGTTTTTCCGCGCGCACGGTCGCGGAAGCCGCCGGCGATCAGCTCAAGGTCGTGCACGTCCCCAAGACGATCGACAACGACCTCCCGCTCCCGCCCGGCGTGCCCACCTTCGGGTTCGAGAGCGCGCGCGCAACGGCGAGCGGCGTGCTCAGCACGCTCCTCGAAGACGCCCGCACCTCCGGCCGCTGGTTCTTCATCACCATGATGGGACGCAACGCGGGCCATCTCGCGCTCGGCGCCGCGCACTCCAGCGGCTCGACCCTCGCCGTCGTCGCCGAAGAGTTCGGAGGGCGAAAGATCCGACTCGAAGAGCTCGCGCTGCGTGTCGAGGGCTCGATCCTCCGCTCGACCGCCGAAGGACGTCCGCATGGCGTGGTCGTCCTCGCCGAAGGCCTCGGCGAATCGATCGACGAAGCGGACCTCGCGAGCGTCCCGGACCTGCCCCGCGACGAGCACGGCCACCTCCGCCTCGCCGAGTTCCCGCTCGGCCGACTCGTGCGCGAGCGCGTGCAAGATGCCCTCGTCGAGCACGGAATCAAGGCGACGATCGTCTGCAAGGACGTCGGCTACGAATGTCGCTGCGTCGCGCCCTGCGCCTACGACCAGGAGTACACCCGCGAGCTCGGTGCCGGTGCCGTCGAAACCCTGCTCGGCGGCAAGGGTCACGTCATGATCACCCGCCAGAACGGCAGGATCGTCCCGATCCCCTTCGACGACCTGATCGATCCGAAGACGGGCAAGACCCCGGTCCGCATGCTCGACACCACGACCGAAGCCTTCGCGACGGCCATCAAGCTCCAGACCCGCCTCGACCGCGGCGCCCTCGCCAACGAATCCCTCGCCGAAGCCGTCACCAAGGCCAGCAAACTGGACCTCGCCACCCTCCGCACCCGCTTCGGCTGAGACGTGGACCGAAGATTTCACCCCGGCGACGGTAGTCATCGCCCGAGAAGCCCCTGTGGAGGTCGATCTCACCTAGATCGCGTACCGCGCATGATGTACTCGGCAGTTCCCGATCGCCCGGGTCTTGATCCACCCGAAGTAGCACTCCCGCAACCACCGAGAGATCCGCATCCGACTCGGAAACCGACGCCGCGCCAGCACCTCGCGTAGCGTGAGAATCCGCTTCGTGACTCCCAGCGATTGGGCGGGCGTCCCCTTCGGTCGGTTCTCTGACCGATCCTTCATGTAGTTCCGCCAGACAGCCCAGATCGCCATCCGATACATCGCGGACTGCCGCCGCTTCGAAAACGCAATCGTCTCCCGCTTGTGGTTCGCGCTGCAGTGCCGAATCAACGTGTCCGACAGGTTCACCGGAAAGAGCGGATTCTCCGGCGTCCGAGCGAGTCTCGAACTCGTCTGACCGTGAACGATGTCGCGGTCGAACAAACGCGCCATCGCCCTCGGATACGCCTGGTGCTCATCGCTCCGGAGCTCCACGACGCCTCCCGGCGGCACGACGCGACGGAGCAACTCCTCGACCTGCTTTCGCGTCGCCTGCGGATCCGGCCGCCCGAAGCACTTCTCGAGCAGCTCACGCTTCACGGCTTGAGAAGGCCGCATCGTGCCGCTCCGCCGAAGCTCCGCATCATTGAAGCCATAGACGAACAGACTCTTCCCAACGACCAGGTTCACGTCCATCGGCCAGTACTGACTGTGCTCGAACGTCCGAAAGCCATCGAGGACGAGCGGCTCGGTCGGGCAGGTCTTCGGCCTCATCGCCTCGTGGAAGAGAAGGCAGTGCCTTCCGAGTCGGTCGCTCATCAGCCTAATCGTCGAGTGAGAAACCTCGAACTCGCGAGCGATCTGACGAAATCCGGAGCAACCAACGAGGCGATGAAAAACCGGGCGAAGAAGGTCGGGGCGGCGAAGCCAGTAGCTCGTCGAGAAGGATGAGGAGCTGAAGTAACGGCGGCACCGTGAACACTGGTACTTCTGCACGCGATGGGGTCTTCGCTTGCGGACGTAGACCCCCTTCTTGCCGACGCGCCAAGTCGTTGGATGCGTTCGCGAATCGCAATCGCGGTGGGGGCAGAACGGGGGGCGTCGGTAGGGGGAGAAGTCATCCATCCCCTCCGACTACGCAGACAGCGTGCCAGGTGAATTTAAGTGTCCACGTCTCTTCGGCTGAAGTCTCTCTACCTCCGCACCGAAGGTGCCGCCGCGCAAAGCGCGGCGGCCGCCCCAAACGAACAAAGGCGACAGGCCCAAGCCGATCGCCTTCGTCATCGCTCTTCACACGCCGCGCCGCACCGCCCGGACCCCGGAGAGAGGCGCGGGCGAGCGACCAGCGGACCGAGCGTCGCGGGCCTGGGAGGCGCGTGAAGACGCGTCCCTCAGCCTTGGAGCAGGGTGATCATGTTGTATAGGACCGCCGGGCGGTCCGAGCCCACGACGTGAATCGCCGCCTCCTGCTCCATGCGAACGCCCTTCTTGCCGGCTTCGACCGAAACGAGTCGGCTGCGCGCGTGCAGCTTCGAGCCGACGGGAACGGGCGAGAGGAATCGGAGCTTGTCCGAACCGTAGTTGACGGCGTTCTTCACGCCGGTCGTCTTGTAGGGCGTCGGCAGCGAAGCCGAGAGCTTCGGCATGAGCGAGAGCGTGAAGAAGCCGTGGACGATCGGTCCGCCGAAGGGGCTCTCCTTCTTGCATCGCTCGACGTCGATGTGGATCCACTGATGATCGCCGGTCACCTCGGCGAACTGGTTCACCATGTCCTGGTTGACTTCGATCGCCTCGCCGAACTCGCCGAACTCGTCGCTCACGAACTTCTGCAGGCTCTCGACGTCGTCGAATCGGATCTCTTCCATGGGGTCTTCTCCAGTGCTTGAATGCGCGCGTCCGCGAGGTCGGACGCGTCGGGGATTCTGGCGCCGACTCGAGCGACCACGGCGGGCCCGGGCGGCGGGTCCCCATTGCTATCACAGCGCCCGAGGAGGCGCGATCGACCCGGAGTCCCGGTCGCGAACGCGACTAGCCGTCGAGATCGGCGGGCGTATCGACGTCCTCGAGGATCGACGCCGTACCGACCTCGACCTCGAACACGGCGGCGCCGGCGGCCTCGACGACGCCGCGCGCGCCCTCGTCGCCAGCGCAGGACTCGAGCGCCGCCGCGCGTTTCGCGCCGAAGAGCACCGGATGCCCGCGTCGACCGGACGCGACGGGAACCACGACCGCGTCAGGACCTGCCGTCGAGAATGCGTCCAGCACTCGCCGAATCGGATCCGCGGAGAGCGACGGGAGATCCCCGACACAGACGAGGATCGCAGCTTGCGGATCCGTCCTACGGATGTGCCGCGCCCCCGCCGCGAGACTGCTGCCCATCCCCTCGGCATGGCGCGCGTTCACGATCGACTCGACGAAGGCGGGCAGGACCGCCGCCACGCGCTCGGCCTCGTGGCCCAACACGACGACGATGCGTCCGAGACCGGCGTCGCGCATCGCCTCGATCGGGATCCGGACGAGCGGGCGTCCCCCGATCGACTCGAGCAGCTTGTTTCTTGCCGCGCCCATTCGCGAGGACGTTCCCGCGGCCAGCACCAGCCCGACCACGTCCTTCGCACTCATGCCCGTTCCCGCAGCGTCGCCGTCAATTCCGCCGCGATCGACAGCGCAATCTCGGCGGGACTCTGCGCGCCGAGGTCGAGCCCGACCGGACCGTGGATGCGCGACATCGCCGCGGGGTCGAGTCCGGCTTCGGCGAGTCGCTCGCGTCGTTTCGCCTGGGTGCGCTGACTGCCGAGTGCGCCCACATAGAAGGCGTCCGAGCGAAGTGCGACCCCGAGCGCGGGTTCGTCGATCTTGGCGTCATGGCTCAAGGTCACGACCGCGGATCGCGGATCGGGTGCGAACTTCGTGAGCGCTTCGTCGGGCCAATCGTGCACTCGGGTCACGTCCGGGAAGCGCGCCTCGGTCAGGAACCCGCGACGCGGGTCGATGACCGTGACGTCGTAGCCGAGGTCGAGCGCGAGGCCGGCGAGGCGCTGGGCGATGTGAACGGCGCCGACGATCGCGAGACGGAGCGACGGATTGAAGGGGTGGAGGAAGTGGGGCTCGCCGTCGATCTCGACGACGGCGGCACGGTCGGCACGAAGGGCCGTCGCGATCGCTTCGCCGAGCCCCGACGGCACATCTTCCCGAGCGGGGTCGACGAGGCGCTCCTCACCGCTCGCGAGGGTCACCACCCGAACCAATGCACGTCGCTCGCGGCGCGCGGCGACGATCGCGTCGAGCGTGGCGCGCTTCAATCCAGCCGCTCCAGGTAGACGCGCACGCGTCCGCCACACGCGAGTCCGACCGCCCAGGCGTCCTCGTCGGCGACGCCGAACTCGAGCGTCGTCGGGTCGCCCTCGGCGATCACCTGCGCGGCGCGCTCGATGACCGCGCCCTCGACGCAACCGCCGGAGACCGAGCCCTCGAAATGGCCCTGATCGTCGACGGCGAGCACGCTGCCGGGCGGACACGGCGAGGATCCCCAGGTCTCGACGACCGTCGCCAGCGCGACGCCCCGACCGGCCCGCAGCCAATCCGCGGCACTTTCGAGCGGGTCGACCGCTGTCTTCGTCGGCGCCTCGACGACCCGGTCGCCCGAGCCTCCGGCGATCGCCCCGACGAAGAGGACCTCGGCCCCGTCCGGAAGCGGGACGTAGGCCGCGTCGTTGTGGATCACGCCGTCGACGGAGACGGCCGCGTTTTCCAGCTTGCCATCGAGTTCGGGATAGCGGGCGTAGAGCGCGCGCACGAGCGCGTCGACACGCTTCGCGTCGACCTCGAGCTCCGCCTCACCGTTCGTGAAGCGCTGCTGAGCCCTCGAGAAGAGCACCGTCACAGTCGGCATCGCGGATGCGTCCGATCAGTCGCTCGCGCCGTCGAGCGCGTCGAGCACACGAGGCGGCGACATCGGCAGCTGGTGGAAGCGAACACCGGTCGCCCGCTGCATCGCGTTCGCCACGGCCCCGAGCGGCGGCACGATCGGCGTCTCGCCGACCCCGCGCACGCCGTAGGGATGGAGCGGGTTCGGCACTTCCACGATCACGGTATCGATCATCGGTAGATCCGAAGCGACCGGCACCCGGTAGTCGAGGAAGCCCGCGTTCTCGACGCGACCCTTTTCGTCCCACAGATATTCTTCGTTGAGCGCCCAGCCGATGCCCTGCGCGGCACCGCCCTGGAACTGCCCTTCCACGAAAGTCGGATGGATCGCCTTGCCGGCATCCTGGACCACCGTGTACCGCAGGACCTTCGACACGCCGGTTTCGGGATCGACTTCGAGATCGCAGAGATGCACGCCGAACCCCGGTCCCGCGGCCGGCGGGTTGACCGAGGCACTCGCCACGATCGGGCCGCCCGTCTTGCTCATCTGTGCCGCGATCTCTTCGATTCCCATCGACCCCTTCTCGGCCGATCCGTTCACGGCGACGGCGTTTCCGTCCTGCCATTCGACTGCGTCGAGCTCTATGTCCCAGATCGTCGCGGCCCGCGCGCGAAGATGATCGATCACCTGCCGAGTGGCCTCGATCACGGCCATGCCCGTCGCGTAAGTCACGCGGCTGCCGCCCGTGGCGTCGCAGTAGCCGACCGAGTCCGTGTCTCCGACGATCGGGCGCACCCGCGTCACGTCGATGCCGAGCTCCTCGGCACACATCAGGGCCATGCTCGCGCGGGAGCCGCCGATGTCCGGGTTGCCCGTGCGCACGACCGCCGTGCCGTCGTCGTTCATGCTCACGGTCGCGCTCGATTGCATGCCGGCGTTGAACCAGAATCCGGCCGCGACGCCGCGGCCCTGGTTCTCGCCGAGCGCCGCCTTGTAGTGCGGATGCGCGCGCGCGGCCTCGAGGGTCTCGCGGAACCCGATCGGGCCGAAGGCGGTCCGTATTTCGCGCGATCACCCTCGGCGACGGCATTCTGCAGACGCAGGTCGATCGGATCCCGGTCGAGCTTCTGGGCAAGTTCGTCGATCAGGCTCTCGGCGGCGAACGCGGCGATCGGCGCGCCCGGAGCGCGATAGGCGGCGACGCGCGGCTTGTTGAGGACGATGTCCCGACCGAGGATCTTGTAGTTCGGAATCACGTAGGGCGAGAAGATGGTCATGCAGGCCGCGCCGACGGGTGAGCCGCGGAAAGCGCCGGCCTCGAAGTCGAGCTTCGTTTCCGCCGCGACGAACGTGCCGTCGGCCTTCGCCCCGATCCGCACCCACATTCGCGAGCCGGAGGTCGGACCGGTCGCCCGGAAGACCTCCTCCCGCGACATCGTCATCTTCACGGGCCGGGCCGCCTTGCGAGACAGGACGACCGCGACGGGCTCCAGGTAGACGGGGATCTTCCCGCCGAAGCCGCCCCCGATCTCCGTCGGCGTGACCTTCACCTGCCGGGGGTCGACCCCGGCGATGCGCGCCGTCTCGGCCTTCACACCGAAGGCGCCCTGGGTCGCGCACCAGATCTCGACCGTGCCGTCCTCGCGCGAATTCGCGAGACAGGCATGGGGCTCGATGTAGCCCTGATGAACCATCGGCGTCTCGAACTCGCCCTCGACGATGATGTCCGCCTCGGCGAAGCCCGCCTCGAGATCGCCGCCGTCGAAGCAGATCTGGTTCGTGACGTTGTTGTCGCCGGGCGGGGCCTCGAGCGGCCCTTCCGTCGCCTGTCCCTCGTGCAGGATCGGTGCGTCCGCCGCGAGCGCCTCCCGGATCGAGAGGACCGGCTTCAGGACTTCCCATTCGACGCGAATCAGGTCGGCGGCTTCGCGGGCGGCCTCGACCGTCGTCGCCGCGACCGCGGCGAAAGGATGCCCGTGGAAGAGGGCCTTCTCGCGCGCCATGCAGACGCGTTGGTTCGCGCCGAAGTCGACGCCCGCGGGCCCGGCCCCGATCCATTGCATCGGCAGGTCGGGGAAGTCCGCGGCGGTCACGACCGCGCGCACGCCCGGCACCTTCTCTGCCTCACGCGTATCGATCGAGAGGATCCGTGCGTGGGCGTGGGGGCTCCGCGCGAGCACGCCCTGGAGCGTCCCGGGCAACGTGTAGTCCGCTCCGAATCGGGCGCGACCCGTCACCTTGTCGAGACCATCGTGTCGGATGGGCCGGCTACCGACCTGCTTGAACTTGCGATCCTGTCCGTCGTTCGCGTCGGCGCTCATGCTCGTTCCTCCCGCATCACCGCGGCCGCATCCAGGACCGCGCGGATGATCTTGTCGTACCCGGTACAGCGACACAGGTTGCCCGCCAGGTAGTAGCGGGCCTCCTCTTCCGAGGGATCCGGATTCGTCTCGAGCAGCTTCTCGGCCGCGACGATGAAGCCCGGCGTGCAGATGCCACATTGGAGCGCGCCGTGTTCGAGAAATTGCTGCTGCACGGGCGTGAGCTTCTGACCGTCGGCTACGCCTTCGATCGTCCGGACGCGCCGCCCCTCCGCTTCCGCCGCGAGCACGAGGCAGGACGGCACGAGCCGCCCGTCGACGACGACGGAACACGCGCCGCAGTCGCCGGTCGTGCACCCCTCCTTCGTCCCCGTCATTCCGAGCGGGCCGCGCAGGACGTCGAGCAGGCTCTCGTGCCCATGGCAGAGGAATTCCGTCTCTTCACCGTTGAGGGTCGTTTCGACCCGGATCTTCGCCACTGTCTTCTTCCTCGTCGCCCGTCGAAGGCTACGTCTCTTGGCCGATCGGTCGCCTAACGGGCGAGCGCTCGGTCGTATGCGATCTTCGCCGCGCGCTTCGTGAGCACGCCCGAGACCTTCTTGCGGTACGCGACCGTGCCGCGCTTGTCGTCGATCGGATTCGCGGCCGCGCTCGCGGCGGCCGCGGCAGCGGCCAGCGCGTCGTCCTCGAGCCGGGAACCGACGAGCGCCGATTCGGCGTCGGGCACGCGAATCGCGGTCGGCGCTACGGCGCCGAGCACGATGCGCGCGGCCGTCACGGCCCCGCCCTCGTCGAGGGTGAGCGCCACCGCGGCGCCGACGACGGCGATGTCCATTTCGGTGCGCGGGATCAGGCGCAGGTAGGCGTCGGCGGACCGCGGCGCCGGCGCCGGGACTTCGAATTCGACCACGAACTCGCCGCGCTCGAGAACGGTCTGCCCGGGTCCCTTCGTGAAGCCTTCGACCGCCACCTTGCGCTCGCCACCCGGCCCGGCGACCACCGCCTGCGCATCACACGCGATCAGCGCCGGCACGGAATCCGCGGCCGGCGAAGCGTTGCAAAGGTTCCCGCTCCAGGTCGCGCGGCCCTGGACCTGGGTCGATCCGATCAGGTCCGTCGCTTCCGCGAGGCCCGGCCACAGGCTCCGAATCGATTCGTTCTCGAAGATCTCCGCGGCCGGGACGGAAGCCCCGATCCGGAGCCCTGAGGCGTCGAGCGACGTCGCGCAGAGGCGGGGAATCCGCTTCACGTCGACGAAGAGCGGCGGCGCGCCGGCCCCCGTCCTCATCTGGACCAGCAGGTCCGTCCCCCCGGAGAGAACGCGCGCGCCCTCTTCCGCGGCGAGCAGCGCCACCGCGTCCTCCACGTCGGCAGGCGCTTCGTATCGACTGGCTTCGGCGTTCACCGGCAGACTCCTGACGCACGATCGGGTCGCTTGCGGCACGACGGATCGTCGCGCGCCGCCCGAGATCGTACGGACTCGGGTGAGCCCACAGTATGGCGCGGTCACCGAGGGGGTCGAGGCCCGCGCCGCCGCTGGATCGACCGCCCGATCGGCGCGGGGCCTATTCGGCCAGGAAGGGCAGCAGCACCTCGAGGAGCCGCTCCGGCTGCTCCTCGGCGACCCAGTGGGCGCACCCTTCGATGACGCCCCCCCGCACGTCGTTCGCGACCCGGCGCAGCGAGGCTTCGACGCCGCGTCCGAAACTCATCGCACCGCCGAGCGCGAGCACGGGCATCTCGAGCTTCGTCTTCGCGTTCTCCTGGTTGTGCTTCAGGTCGACGGGCAAAGCACCGTAGTGCGCCATGCTCGCGCGCATCGCCCCCGGCGCCGAGAACGCGGCGACGTATTCGTCGATGTCCTCGAGGGTGAAGGCGCCCGGATTGAAGCAGTCCCGGTAGAAGTGTCCCAGGAAGGTCCGTTCGCGACCCGTGACGAGAGAGAGCGCGATGTCGGGCTGGGCGTTGAACGAGAGGTGGAAGAGCCGCTTGTAGTACTCGTTCTGCTCCTGCTCGTCGATCGTGATCGCGACGTCGAGAATCGCGAGCTTCCGGACGTCTTCGGGATGGGCGCAGGCGTAGGCGTAGGCGGTCGGCCCGCCCATGTCGTGCCCGACGAGGGACACCTGTTCGAAACCGAGCGAGCGGACGAGTTCGAAGATGTCGACGGCGACCGTGCGCTTGTCGTAGCCATCCTGCGGCTTCGAGGATTGACCGAAGCCGCGCAGGTCGGGGGCGATGACCGTGTAGCGCTCCGCGAGCGTGGGGATCACCTTGCGCCACATGTACCAGGTCTGCGGCCAGCCGTGGAGCAGGACGACCGGATCCCCCTCGCCCGCGCGCACGTAGTGGATGCGCTGGCCGTTCACGAACGCCGTGGAGTGGTCGAAATCGCAGAACACGGCGATGATCCTAGCCCGATCCTCGCGGGCGCCGCCCGCGCCCCGCACGGGAGTCCAGCATGAAGCTCGTTCCGCTCTTCAACATGAAAGCCTCGGTCGCTGCCCCCGTCGAGATCGGCCCGATGCCGACGGGGACCCGCCGCATCTTCGACGCGACCGGCGGAAGCTTCGTTGGCGACCGCCTCTCGGGCGTAGTGCTTCCGGGCGGCGGCGAATGGCTCCTCGATGCCGGGGACGGCTTCGGTCAGGTCGATGTGCGGCTCCTCCTGCGGACCGACGACGAGGCCTCGATCTACATGCGGTACTCGGGCGTCATGGACTTCAACGAGGCGGTCGGCGCGAAGCTGGCCGCCGGGAAGTCGACCGAGTTCGGTGACAACCACTTCCTCACCCAGGTGCGCTTCGAATGCGGGCACCCGGACTACGCGTGGCTCACGCGGACGATCGCCGTCGGCGAGGGGCGCATGCATCCGGACTGCGTCGAGTACGCGATCTACGAGGCCGCACACGGCTGATCGTGCGATCCGC
>CALNYJ010000003.1:0-4561 GCA_942490785.1 uncultured Gammaproteobacteria bacterium
CAACACACCTAGCCGGGTCGGCGGCTCATCAACTGCATAGTTTTCTGCTTGCCTAGAATCGCGTTGTTCACTGGGAATGGCCTATTGATATGCCGGGAAAGTATGAATACCCGACAACGGAACCACAACATTCATGCGGTCGCTCGAATTTACGGCACGCGTCTATTGTTCAGATGGACATCAATGACACCGTCTCCCTATAATTTGTGTTAAATCAAAAGCTTTAATAGTCGGCAGAATCAGTTCAACGGGGGCAATTACCATGTTTATCAATTTCTGGTACCCGGCCATGGAGTCGGATGCGCTACGCGATGAACCGGCGCTGGTCAATTGTGGCATGGATTTTGTGCTGTTTCGGATGCCGACGGCATTGCCCATTGTCTCGCCAATACCTGCGTCCACTGGCGGGGGCTCGTTAGGCGATGGGAAAGTTAAAGACGGCTGTATTGAATGCCCTTATCACGGCTGGCGTTACGCGGGTAATGGCGAGTGCACGCGCATACCCTCGATCGGCCGGAGCGGAAAAATTCCTGCGCGGGCAAAGGTGGACAGCTACCCGGTAGAAGAAAAGTACGGTCTTGTCTTTGCGTTCCTTGGTGACTTGCCCGAAGAGAATCGGCCGCCGATACGAAAAATTCTCGAATGGGATGATGCAAACTGGCGCCCGACGATGGTGAGCTGGGAATACGATGCGAATATGGAACGCGCCGTAGAAAACTCACTCGACCCGGCGCACAACGAGTTTGTGCACCCCACGCACGGCTTTCAGGGCGAACGCGAAGATTACAAAGTGCCCGATATGGAGATCACCCGTGAAGACCTGGGCGTGTATTTTCGCATTGTTCTGTATTCCCCCGCGCTGGAGAAAGGCGAATTAAAAGGTATGAAGGATGACGAAGGGTCTATGGAGGCATTCTCGGGTCATCACGGGCCGAACCAGCTCTGGAACCGCATACACCTGACTCCGGAAAACTGGCTGCATCAGTATCAGTTTTGTGTGCCGGTTGATGAGACCCGCACGCGCTTCTGGCATATCAATATGCGCAACAGCTGGCTCGACCCCAGCGTAGACAAAGGCGTGGACGAGCGCAATCGCGCCACTGCCGCAGAAGATATGGTTATTCTTCAAAAATTGCGGCCCGTCGTTCCACCGGCGCATGCCAACGAAGAACTGTTGATGCCGTCGGATGAAACGGTTCGACTGTATAGACACTATCTGTCAGGATGGGAGGCCAACGGCTGGCGTATCGACGTCGAAGCGATGAAGACCCTGCAAAAGACTTCCGCGGTTACCGTCCCCAGCCCGGCGCGCCGCACATCAAAAAACTGGGTGCTTAAATCGGTGCCTCTGATTCCGGCGACTGCGCATGACAACCAAGCCGTTTCGGGTGCCGGCAAATGATCATTAATAACTGGTATGTGGCCGCCCAGAGCAGTGACGTTACTGACGCCCCTCACCGCACCCGCATGCTGGGTTGCGATTTTGTCCTGTTTCGTAACAACGATAAAAACATGGTTTGCCTCAGTGATGTCTGCTGTCATCGCGGCGGCTCACTCGGCCGCGGGGCGTGCCTGAATGGCCGGGTCCAATGCCCCTATCACGGTTGGGAATTCGGCAGCGACGGCCGCGTGGAATTGATTCCATCGCTGGGCCCCGAGGCCCGAATACCACGCCGGGCGCGAGTGGATAGCTACCCCGTGGAAGAACGCTACGGTCTGGTCTGGGTTTTCCTGGGCGACATGCCCGAAGGGGAGCGGCCGGCATTGCCGGAATTGCTACCCGAGTATGGCGATGAGACCACCTGGCGCATGACGCGACTGCAACGTGACTGGAACGTGCATTGGGGGCGGCTTAAGGAAAATCTGGCAGATGCTTCACACCTGTTTCTGGTGCATTCCTTCGGCAAGCATCTGAGCCCGGAAATGGAGATCTTTCCGGTGGAAGAAACCGATTGGGGCGTGCGTATTCCGCAAACATACGGCCAGAAGCCGGATGAAAGCTCGCAAACAGCGGTCAATGCGCCCAAAGCCAAGGTTCAGCGTGACAAGTCCAGTGTGCTTATCGAAATCAGCGTGATCGGTATGATTCAGAAAAACACTCAGCTGATGTCATCCGGTTACAACCAGATAATCTGGAATGCGTTGACACCTATCGACGAAACGCATACGCGCCATTACAACCTGCACTTCCGTAATTTCCAGATGGATGCTAAACACGATGAATCAATGAAGAAAACCATTGATTGGGGCTTGCAGGAAGACGCCGATGTTATCGATTTTCTGCAGCCGCCAATGACACCACGGAATTTCAGCGATGAAATGTTCATCGAACCCGACGGCCCGGAGAAAGCCTATCGCGAAAAGGCTCTCAAACTCGGTCGCGAGCTGGGGACAATTGACTGGCGCAGCAAACGCGATCTCGCCATGGAAAAAACGCTGGTTATTCCGTCCCCCGCACGTCGCGAAGGCGGCAGCTGGCTGCACGATACCGTGCCGCTGCTGCAAGACTGATTAGCCAGGCCGATCCCGTAAACGAAGCATCAGCGCGCCAACGGTCAGCAAGCCGGTTGCCGCTGCTACCATTATGAACGGCGCACCGGGGCCGATATTGTCGAACAGGCGCCCGCCCACACCGCTGGCGACCAAGACCCCAATCGCGCCGAAAACGCTGAAAGTGCCGATCACTGCCCCGCGATTTTCTGCCGGTGCTTCCTGACCGATCATTGCCTGCGACGCATAAAAACAACTCGCCTGACCGATTCCCAAAAAAACAAACGCGGGCCAAACGCCCTCGGCCAGTGGGTTATCGAGGCTGCCGACGACGATAAACCCGGCTGTGGCCAATAGGCCACCAACCGCCAGCACCATCAAGCGATCAAAACGGTCCAGCACAAAACCCATCACCGGCGCGAGAACCAGCGACATGCTGCTGGAAATAACGAACAACAACGTGGCAGCGCTTAGCGCATCCGCGGCCGGCATGCCGGTTGCTTTGCCCGCCAGACTGCCCCACAAAACAATAAACGTTCCGGCAACCACCAGGTCGCCGCGAGCAGCAAAAGCCGAGAAATACAGCAAAGCGATACGCGGGCGCACCGCCATTTTTATGCCTATTAACAAAGATTTCTTGCGGGGTGCGTGTGCGGATGCCGGCACCCCCGCATGCATGCCGAACCAGGAATACAACGCTGCAAAAAGGCATATCGCAATGACTATGGAATGCAGGTAATACCCCGCTTCGATATCCGTTGCACCCCGTGCGGTGAACAGGCTCGGCAAATTGCCGCTGATCGCAGAAAACACGGCCACGCCAAAGCCTCCGAACAGGCCCGACGCGGCCACCAGCTTGCCGCGCGACCATTCTTGCGGATAGTCGTGCACAATGACGGTCAGCATGCAAGTGGTCGCCGCGACCGCCACGGCATAAATGATTCTGGCACCCAGCAAACCGTTGGCACTTTGCGACAGAGGAAAAAGCACATAGGCGACAGCGAACACGACTAAACCGGCCGACATGACGCCGCGCCGACCCACCTTGTCGGCCAGCACGCCGAACAACCCTGCCAACGCAATCACGGTGACCTCCGACCAGAATCCAAGGTTGCCGGTCAGCGTGCCCTGCTCGGCCTCCGGAATTCCGAGTTTGGTGTTCATCAGGTAAACCTGACTGACGTTCACGAACACCACCACACCCATAACGATCAGATCAACGATTAAAAATGCCAGCGTGTTGGCACGAGTTACGCCGGGAATAAGATCTATCGGGCCCAGACGGGCCGAGGTGAGCTCAGTCATGCCGCATCAGCATATTCGGGGAAATAGTTTTGCAGCATTCGATCTGTGTAACCCCTGAGTATTTTGCTATCACGTGCATAGTCGGAAATAGCGCATTGCAGTGGCGGCACGACAAATTGCGCAGTGACGCCAAACACCGACGCATCAACATCGCTGGGTTGCGCACCAAAAAAATAGGGCTGCTCGCCAAGCAACTGTTCAATTGCCTTGATATCGGCCAACCCCAATTGCTGCACCTCGTCCGGTGTGTGGCGGCCGATTCCGTGCAACTCCATATCTTCGCGCATTTTCTCGCGTGCTTTGGTGCTGATATCCGACTTCCAGGGCTCTTCCATGTCGCCGAAGGCCACATCACGCGTTGCCAACCAGTTTTCCGCGGTTATCCACCGCGTGTAGCCGATGATACGCGCAAGGTTTTCTTCCAGCATTCGCCTGACCACATGAGCTGTCGCACGCTGCGCGGCCGATAATCCGCCAGCAAGGGGGTCACCGTGCTTTTCACGCAGATAATCAAGAATGAATCCGGAATCCGCCAGCAACACATCGCCATCCTTGATCCACGGGACGGTGCGTTTCGGTGATGCCATCGGTCGGGCCACGTACTCACACTCGTAAGAAATACCGGCAAGGCGCAGCCACGTTTCAAGTTTCAAACCAAAAGAACTGGGAGTCGGTAAACCCCACGCCGGAGCAAAGGTATAGACTTTCAACAACTGCACTCCCCCCTAAACTCAGGCTGCGGTGGTATTAACACATTGCCGGAACA
>CALNYJ010000004.1:0-792500 GCA_942490785.1 uncultured Gammaproteobacteria bacterium
GTCGGCATCCGATCGATCCTAGGCGCGGAGCTATCACCATTAGCTATAAAGGCGCTGCTTATACATTGTGCTGACGGAAACGGAGAGGATGGGAAGTACATTGGCTGGGGGCGTATTCCAGTTGACGTATTTGACGTGATTTCTACGGGCCCAGGAGTAGCGCGAGTAATTTACCAGGGGGAGCTGAAATCGGGAAAATACCTCAGAGCTCCAATACCTTTGCCTCCTGAGGGGTTGAAAGGAAACGTGCAGATTGATGCAACCTTCTGCTATGCCGCTCACATTGATCCCCAGGACGCTCCATCGTATACGAGGGCGGGCCTTGATGTAACATTCCGACCAAGTGATAAGAAGACTGACGCGAAGTCGGGCGCTATCAAATCAAAGTCATTTTTTAGTAAGCCGAAGTATGCGACAGAAAGTGAGCAAAGAAGTGACTATGGAAAATGGGAAACGGTACTGAATGATTCGTGCACGATGCGGGGAACCTCGCTTAGGTAACTGGGCTTTTGATGTTCATTTTGTAGCGAGAGAGGGAGGGGCCCCTACGACTCGTTTGTCTAAGATGAAATACTGTTTGATTGTTTCCATTCGAGCGAAACACCATGCGGAACTATATAACGAAATACTAAAGGCGTATGCGTCTATTCTAGTTCCGATTGAGCCGAAGACTTCCTGTACCCATTCGCGTTATTGTTTTATAACCTCGATGAAAGAAGGGTCGCCGGAAGCACAGCAATTATGTACACTGAGATTCAGAGCATTGTCTGGCTGGCTTAACGGGCCAACAGGAGCGGAAGCCCGGCCAGCATTCACCAGCGGGGATAACCTGAGTTGAAAGTCCCGTATACCCGCAGCACGATTTTGACAGATGTTCACGGTGATGCGAAGAGAACAGATGATCATGCGGCATAGCAGCCGGATTATCAGCAGCGGTCAAACATGACGGAGCAGCAGGCAAATGAGCGTTTCGAGCACCTCAATCTGCGTCCGTCTGATGATCCGAAGTTGATAAAGGAGGTGCTCCTTGGGCAGATTACAGGCTGCCAATTTGAGCTGGCAGCTTGCCTAACAATTGTTTATCGCTACCGGAACAACCTATTCCATGGTCTAAAGTGGGCTTATGGTCTTAAGGATCAAGGCGAGAATTTCAGGCAATCAAGTGCTCTTATGCGTGAATGTATCGGGAGATTTAGGAATCCTGAATAACTAGCCCTTCGCCGATAGCGAGAAAAATTAAATGGCGATTAGAAAAATTCGTCAGCTAGAGCCTGAATGTGGCAATTAAAAAGGCTCCTGTAGTAAGTCGCAATGGAAAAATCAGCCGATTCCAAAGTAGATGTACTGTATATCTATACAGTTACTGACAGACTGGGTATTATATGTGACATTACGTCACAGGATTGACCCGGGTGTTGTTGATGAGCGCAGAACCAGACGATCTTGAGCTGCTAGCTCAAGTCATTGATATTTTTGATCAATCCTATGTTGCGAAGCGTCTGAATGAGACCGACTCCGCTGGCATTACCCGCGAAACCATAAACCGCTGGATGAGAGGTAAATCAGCCCCCAGCCTCACTGCAGGTCAGTACCGGGCGCTGCAGGGCATGTTGCCGCAGCCACCGGCCGGAAAAGCCAGAAATGACTTCCGTTTCATTGATCTCTTCGCGGGGATAGGCGGCCTCAGAAGGGCCTTCGAAGGTGCGGGCGGACAGTGTGTCTTTACCTCCGAATGGAATAAGTACGCGGTTAAGACCTACAAGGCTAATTTCTACAATGACCCGGAGTCACATAATTTTAACAGCGATATTCGCGACGTGACGTTCACCCGCGACAACTTTGTTTCAGAAGACGAAGCCTACGCGAGAATCGACTCACTGATACCGGATCACGAAGTTCTGGTCGCGGGCTTTCCCTGTCAGCCATTTTCAATTGCCGGTGTTTCTAAAAAGAACGCTTTGGGGCGTTTGCACGGGTTCGAATGCACCACCCAGGGAACGCTGTTTTTTGATGTAGCCCGCATTCTGGCCGCAAAGCAGCCGGCTGCGTTCTTGCTGGAGAATGTGAAGAATCTGAAAAGCCACGACAAAGGCCAGACCTTCCGTGTTATTGCCGAGACGCTTGATGAGCTGGGCTATTGGGTCGCCGATATTGATCTTAACGGACCGGACGATCCGAAAATTTTGGATGCCAGAAACTTCGTGCCACAGCATCGCGAGCGGATTGTGTTAATCGGTTTCCGCAAAGATCTCAATGTCCATGAAGACTTTACGCTCCGCGATATCAAGAAGCTTTACCCAAGAAAAGTGCCGCGCCTGGGTGATCTTCTCGATCCGGAGCATCCGAAATATGTGCTCACCGAGAAACTCTGGAAATACCTTTACGATTACGCGATTAAGCATAAGAAGAAGGGCAACGGGTTCGGTTTCGGATTGTTCGGGCCCGAAAGCGAGGCGACCCGGACACTGTCAGCCCGGTACTATAAGGACGGCTCGGAAGTGCTGATTGATCGTGGTTGGGATATGAACAAGGAGTTCCACGAGAATGACATTTCCAGAAGGCCGCGAAGACTTACTCCAAGGGAGTGTGCGCGGTTGATGGGGTTTGACCGCCCAGGGAAAAGCAACTTTGTAATCCCGGTTTCGGATACTCAGGCATACAAGCAATTTGGCAATTCGGTTGTCGTGCCGGTTTTCGAGGCAGTAGCAAAAATGATGGCACCGCGGGTCATCCAGGCCATGCAAGTCGCTACTCCGGCGGGGCAGGGCAAAGCTGCGTGAGTTATGGCCGATGTCCACGACTCCCGGACTCGCAGCAAAAATATGGCCGCGATCAGGGGGAAGAATACCCAGCCTGAACTGCTTGTTCGCAAGTTGTTTCACGCGGCCGGGTATCGCTATCGGCTGCACGACAGGGGCTTGCCCGGCAAACCGGATCTGGTTTTCCGGAAGTACAACGCGGCGGTATTTATTAATGGCTGTTTCTGGCATCAACACAATTGCCACTTATTCAAACTGCCTGCGACTCGGCAAGAATTCTGGGCAGAGAAGTTGGCGGGAAATCACGCACGTGACAAATATAATTGGCGGGCGTTGGTTGACCAGGGCTGGCGGGTGCTAATCATCTGGGAGTGTGCTTTGAAAGGCACCGCCAAAATCGATTCCGACAGGTTGAGCCGACTGCTCCAAAAGTGGCTGATAGGGGCGACGTCGGGCGTCAGCAGTGTCGATAGTCTTGGTTTACGGGAGCATAGTGCATGCAAGGAAGCGTAAGGGAATTCTTTGTGGGCGCTGCCGCCAAGTATCTAACCGCGGTAGATGCTATTCCGTCGAGATCGAATCAACATGAGATCGGCGGACTGGTAAAGGCAGGCTTCGGCGAATATCTGGACAACCCCGGCAAGGGAAACGATGCGGTCAGGCGTTACGGTTGTTTGATGGCCTATCTGGACGATGAGGCGGATAAGACGGAAGTCGTGGAAGACACGGTATCGTGGTATGACACCCGTCGACGAAATCCGAATCGAAGCGCCGAGTATCGGCTCTACTACAAAACCAATGCGATCACGGAACGCATCGGTGAAAGTGATTTCTTCCTCATTGCGCGGCGCAGAGCCGGCGGGATCCTGATGGTATTTTGCCCGGCCGGCAGCGATGCGGAGGCCCAACTGAGCTGGTTATTCGGTGTAAAGCCACAGCAATCGCTTTTTGTATTGGCTGATCTGGATGCTTCTGCACTTACCCTGCCTTTGCGATTGCTGCTTGATCAGCTGGGAATCGATACAGCAGGGAGTGAAGGTGCAGATGAGGGCTTGCTCGAGCTCATGCGGCGGCGCTTCCGGTCGGGTTATCCACCAACACGAGAGTTTTCAGAGTTTGCACGGGCGCAATCGGGTATAGACAGTCACAGCGACCCTGACCTTGCGCTGGTGAAATGGCTGGAAATGGAGGACAAGCTCTTTCGCATATACGAAAGATTTCTTGTTGCGGGCCATTTGCGCGACGGCTTCGGCGAATCGGGAGAGGATGTCGACGCTTTTATCGATTTTTCCCTAAGCGTGCAGAATCGACGAAAATCGCGAGCTGGTCATGCGCTGGAAAATCATCTTGATCAATTGTTTCGGGAGCACGGTTTGCGATTTGAGCGCGGCGGTTCCGCACGCACGACAGAAAACAAGGCGAAACCGGATTTTCTGTTTCCCGGCTTTAGTGCCTATCATGACCCTCACTTTCCGGTGGAGCGCCTGCGGCTGCTCGGGGCAAAGACTTCTTGTAAGGACCGTTGGCGGCAGGTGCTTGCGGAGGGAGACCGTATTGCTGGTAAGCACCTCCTGACAATGCAATCGGCGATCAGTGAGGCACAGACTAATGAAATGCAAGGCAAGGGTCTGCAGCTTATCGTTCCCGGTCCTTATCAGGGGGGTATTCCGATACGCAGCGTAGTTGGCTTATGACGGTGGGTGATTTCTTGCAGGACGTCAGAATGACGCAGCGATCTCAATAAGTGCGATCGACAATATCCGGTGCGCATTGTTGATCCAGGACATGCGCATGGACCCTAACCCATTGAATTACTGAAAGTAAGCGCTTCGATCTTGATATTATTAAGATATCTATTGATATCGGAACATATATCTAATATATTCACTGATAACTAGATATAGGAGGTCTGCATGGAAACGGTAATGATTGAAGTGCCCGCCGCTTTGTATGTGAGGATTTTCGAGGCCTACGAGGAAGGAACGAGCGAGGCCATCGTCGATTGTTTGGCCGACTTGGCTGGCAACAAAGCTCAGGGAACAACCGCGAAAAAAAACGCTGCTTTTGCTTACCCGCGCCCGGGAAAGGGGACCATAACTGGAATGGTATGGGATATTGCCGACAGACTGCTGCGGGAAACCGGCGAGGTCACCCGAGATGCAGTAATTCGCGCCAGTGCGGCCGAAGGTATAAATATCAATACCGCTAACACTCAGTATTCCCACTGGAAAAAAGCGAATAGCTGACTCTCAGGATCAGATGCTTATGCAGTCCAAATTACGAGACGCTGGCTTTTCAGAGGTTGGCCACTGGGAGTTAGCCGACAACAAGCCAGTTTGTTTGCTCGACAAAGACAGTGGCACCTTTAATGTGCTCTATGCGTTTGTAGCTGATCGAAGGGTTTTATATGTCGGTAAGACGACGAATGCATTGGCACATCGTATGTATCAGTATCAGCGCCCTGGTAAATCGCAAAGAACAAATATGCGAGTAAATAAGTTGATGGCTGGCCTTTTGGCGGCGGGGAAAAAGATTAGTGTGTTCGCGTTATCAGATCCTGGAAATATTCAATACAAAGGATTTCACCTGAATCTGGCGTCGGGTATTGAGGACGGCGTTATCAAAAGCCTGCAACCCGAGTGGAACATTGCCGCCAGATAGGATGTAGTTATGAGTGCTGCAGCAGAACAGGAAAAATTAGCGCAGGATTTTCATGCCAGGATGATTGGTGTGCATGATGCCGCAAAGAACGAATGTGGCTATATCGCGACACGTTTTATACAAATGGTTCATGAGCATGGTGGGGTGAACTGCGCAAAACGTTTGCTTGCTTCTACCTCATATCCTGAAGGGCTGACAAAACTTTGGGAGTTGGGTCGACTTGATATTTCAATGGAGGCTCTCGTTCTGGATGAGAAGTGGGCCTCATTGTTTGAGCCGGAAGAAATTGAGGCTGCCCGGAAACGCCTCGAACAGCTGGGCTACTTTGAATAAATTGGGTCATAGTAAAAACCAGTTCACTGCCGCCGGAGATTTGGTCATTACCGCCGACATTCCACTGGCCGCCGAAGACATCAGATACGTCTATCATCCCAGTGGCTCGGGTTTTTGCCTGCCAAAGTTGCTATAAAGACAAATAAACCAAAGGGGGTGCATGCAGGCTAGGGGGATAATTGTCGCTGCGGTGAGTGCGCTTATTGCGAGTTGTTCGGCCTCCGTCACAGGCTTTGTCGTGCCCGGCGAGCGACTTGAGCCCGGCGGTGCCTACTACATCGTCTTTACAGAACGAGACGACCACGGCTTGCACGAGCTCCTGCGCAAGGAACTTTCTTCCTATCGTCCAGAAACGAGCTCCGGTTTCGCTGACCGCATGCCCGTTGAAACGGATTACCTTGTCGAGTATGACGCGCAGTGGCAGTGGGATATTACCTGGTATTTGCTGGTGCTTAGTGTGCGTATCTACGATCCGGCCACCCGGCTGATGATCGCGACGGCCAGCTCGACGCATACCTCAGGTGCACGCACCGCGCCCGACAAAATGGTGGCCGAAGCATTGGCTGAATTGTTTTCCGATGAGTTATCGTCAACATAGGGGAGTTTCCATGAACGTCAGAATTTTTGCAGTAGCCGTGCTTGCCGTTGTCACAGTCGGGTGCGCGTCGCAGCCCGCGCTCAGGGTGGCCGACGCCGGCACGAACCCATCGGTGTCGGCAGTCGGCATGAGTTGCAAGAAGCCGTTCGCTCTTACGCAGGATTGCTCCGGGCTTTCCGGGCCGGTCAAGAAGATCAATGTGGCCGGCCAGCCGATGAAGGTCGCCGGTAATGAAACCGGCACCATCACTGCAATGTTCGGTCCGAGCACCATGTCGCCGTCCACGGCCGTCAGCAACACGGCATACGAATTGTTGAAGCGCGAATTGGTGGCGCGCGATTTCGAGATAATCAACGTGACGCCCATTGAGTCCGTGGGCGTAATGTACGGCTACGCGATCGAGACGACTGAGCCGCACTATGCCGTTTGGGGTGAGTTTGCTGCCGATTGATTGTCGCCATGCGGCAATTCGCCTTGCTAGCGTCTTTGTTGCCCGCCGTCGCGCTTAGTGCATGCGCATCGATTACGCGCGACACCGCGGAGCAGCTCGGCATTCAGTCAGTGCCCAGCGGAGCATATGTGCGCGCCTCGACTGGATGGTCTTGCGTCACGCCATGTGAGATCGAAGTTAAGCGGCGCAGCCATTTTGCGCTGGACATCGAGATGGCGGGCTATAAGACAGCGCGTGTGATGGTAAACGCAGAGATCGATGATGCCGGTCAGGCGGGCATGGCCGGGAATATTCTGCTGGGTGGACTTATCGGCGCAGTGGTGGATGGAAGCAGCGGTGCAATGTACTCGCACCTCGACAATCCCATCGTTGTCGTGCTTGAACAGGACAACGATTCGCTGGAATCGCTGGGGTCAGAGTAAAAATTAGTTCACTCCGCAAATCGTCGCCTAGCGATCCGGACAGCGATATGCATATCTGTTTTTACTCTGACCCCTTCAATTGTTTGCTACTATTCGCGCTCTCTCCAGTCCGGCTCGGTTCATGCTCGTGAACTCAACTGCAAACCTGTCGATTCAATGCCCCACCAATGGTTCGGGTGTGTCAATGTTTATGAGGCATCTGGCCGGCGAGCTGGTTGCTTAACGGCGTTAAGGCATGGCAGACGCACGCATCTGGGTCGACGCCGACGCCTGTCCGGTGGTGATCAAGGAGATTCTGTTTCGAGCCGCCGATCGCACTCAGGTGCTGGTGACGCTGGTGGCGAACCAGGCTATTCAGGTGCCGCGGTCGCGGTTTATCAAGACTGTGCAGGTATCTTCCGGCTTTGACGTTGCTGACAACGAAATTGTGAAGCGCATGGCGGCGGGTGATTTAGTCATCACCGCTGACATTCCGCTGGCCGCCGAAGCGATCGAAAAGGGCGGGCTGGCACTCAGCCCCCGCGGTGAACTGCACACCGCCGAAGACATCGGTGCACGCCTCAACATGCGTGATTTCATGGACACCATGCGCTCAAGCGGCGTGGAGGTGGGTGGCGGCCCGCCACCGCTGAGCCAGAGTGATCGCATGGCCTTTGCCAACCGTCTGGATGCGTGGCTGGCGAAAGCTAAATAGCTGCGATCACCTGTTCGCGGTAGCAAGCTGCCGCTGTGTTACGGCGCAGGATCCGGATAAATCCGTAGGTACTTTTCCGCTTCGGCATCGGCGCGCTTCTCGTCACCGGCTTCGTCCAGTTGATTGATGCCGGCTGCCCATGCCCACGCGCTGGCGATTACGTCCGTGTCCTCGGGCAATTCCATTCGCATCGTTTTCATATCGAGGCTTCCAGCTGGCGCGGTTTCATCGGTGGGCAGGTTCTCGTACTTTAAGATGCGGTCAGCATCCTGCGCCATAAAGTCCGGGTAAGCCCGCTGCAGTTTGGCCAGTTCCTGATCGATGATGTTCTGATCCATATCGCCGACCCATGCTTCAATACCGGCCAGCCAGACCTCGGGTGCTGGCCGGGTGCCCTCATTCCAGGCCGTCAACGCGTTTTCTGCCGGCTCGGTATTCATAATCGGATCCGGGTCTGCCTTTCGCGCTGTAGCGACGACGAGCTCGTCGGCAAACGACGGCGCCGTCGCCATCGGTGCTTCCTGCAGTGATTCTGCTTGCCGTCGAGTGTTCACGACTATTTCATCCACCGTGCTGGCCTCCGGACGGCGCACCGTGGCGAGATCCGCGCTCTCGGTGGCTGCCGACTCGCCTGCCATTTTCTCCATGCCAGGCGCGACCGGTGCGTTGTTCATGACCTGTAACACCACGACCAGGCACACACCCAGCGCAGCGACGGTCGACAGTGGGCGCAACCACTGCTGCCAGAAGTCACTGCGCTGGTCTTTTTTCGCTTTCTGCAGCTCGTCGCGCGCGGCACGCAGAATGGCGCTGTCCAGATGTTTGCCGGGTTCCGGCTTGTCCATCTGGTTGTAGGCCTTCGAAATGTCGTCGTGCTTATCCATCACAGCTTCTCAATCATCCATCCTTATCTCGGCGGGGGTTGGCAGGCAAGTGCGCAATTTGTTCAACGCATACCGTAAGCGGCTTTTTACGGTTTCGCGACTGACGCCGGTCACGCTGCCAATCTCTTCCAGACTCAGGCCGCTTTCTTCCTTTAATAAAAAGGCTTCCAGCTGTTCCTGCGGGAGTGCTTGCAACGCCGCGGTCAGTGTTGCGCCGAGTTCCGCCTGATGCGCCGTTTGCAACGGATCATCGGTGGTGGCCTCGGGTTCGGGCATGTCGTTATCTTGCGGCACCGAAACATGGGCGGCGCGGCCGGCCTTGCGGTACTGGTCAATTACGCTGTTGCGCGCAATGCTGTACAGGTAAGTGGCGAACTTCGCAGTTGGCCGGTACTGCGCGCGACTGCGAATCACCTTGGCCCAGATTTCCTGAAACACATCTTCGGTGAGCTGCGGGTTATTGAGTTGGCGCAGCACAAAGCGAAACAGCGGGCCCCGATGACGGGCGTACAGTGTTTCGAATGCGCTCATGTCACCGCCGCAATAACGCAGCATCAACGCGGTGTCAGTCAATTCGGCGGCCATTTCCGGCAGCATACGCTTTGTCGGCTCCCACCGACAAACTGTCGGCGAGGTTTACCAGGCCGATGAATTCACCGCGATAGCCGTGCTCATCCTTGCCGCGCGCATGGTTGGCCAGCTGGCGAATGTTCTCGTAACCAAAGTCCTGCAGGTACTCGCCACCTCGCAGCCGTTGGCCGAACGCTGCCACCGCGGCCGCGAAGCGCAGTTCATCGCTGGTCTGCCGTAGGTCAACGATGTCGGACTTTGTCACGGCTCGTTCAATCAACTGGCTGCGGTCAGCATCGGGGTCTTTGTAACGCAGCCGAACGAAAGCCACTTCATCCGCGTTGTGTTTTAACGATGCGTCGTCAGTCTCGTTGGCGTAGCGCAGCGGATCCATCAGCTGGCCCTTGCTACCGGTCAGGCTGATTTCATAGAGCGCAGTGACCGTGTGGCCGGCGCCGATTTCACCCGCGTCAATGCGGTCGTTGTTGAAATCCTCGCGTCTCAGCATGCGATTCTCGTAGCCGATCAGGCGATACTCGGCGACGACACGCGGATTGAATTCCACCTGAATCTTTACATCCTTGGCGATGGTCTGCAGCGTGGAGCTCAGCTCGTCCACCAGAACTTTACGGGCTTCATTGAGATTATCGATGTAGGCGTAGTTGCCGTTACCTTTGTTGGCCAGTTGCTCCATCAAATGATCGTTATAGTTGCCGGTGCCGAAACCCAGCGTGGTGAGCGAAATACCTTGTTCGCGGCGTTCCTCAACCATGTCGATCAGCGACTCGAAATTGACGGTGCCGACGTTAAAGTCGCCGTCGGTGGCCAGCACGACGCGGTTTATGCCCTGCTTGATAAAGCCCTGCTGTGCCATCCGGTAGGCGAGGTCGATACCCGCTGCGCCGTTGGTGCTGCCACCGGCAGCTAGCCGATCCAGCGCGGCATGGATGGTGGCTTTTTTATTGCCCGGGGTGGGTTCCAGCACCACACCGCTGGCGCCCGCATAGACCACAATGGAAATCCGGTCGGCGGCGGTCATTTGCCGGGTGAGCAAACTGAACGAACGTTTCAGCAGCGGCAACTTGTCGGGGTCGCTCATCGAACCCGACACATCAAGCAGAAAGACCAGGTTGGCCGCCGGGCGTTCGGCAGACTCGATGTGATAACCCTGCAAGCCGATCTGCAGCAGATGGGTGTCGGTGTTCCACGGCGTGGGGGCCAGTTCCATGTTGATGCTGAACGGCGTGTTGATGTTGTCGGGCTGCTTGTAGTTGTAAGAAAAATAATTGATCAGTTCTTCCACGCGCACGGCATCTTGCGGCGGCAGTGAACCGTGATTCAGCATGCGCCGCACATTCGCATACGCGCCAGTGTCGACGTCGATGCTGAAGGTTGAAACCGGTTCTTCGCTGACGCGTTTTACCGGATTGCGCTCTTCGTGGGCGTAATTCTCGCGGTTCAGTGGTTCCGATGGCTGGCGCAGTGAACCGGCGTAAAGCTCATAGTGCATAAGCGCCATATCCGCCTGCTGAGCGCTGCTGCTCAGCGCCTGCGCGCGTGGTGCGTACAGGGCGATGTCTTCGGCATTGCCCGCTTTTTTGCTTGTGGTAACCACGACCTCGTCGGTCGGGGTGGGTCGGGCAACCCTATAGTTGGCTTCCTCGCGGTTTTCGGTTTGGCTTAAACAGCCGGTGACCAGTACCAGTGCTGCGACAGACAGAAAAAGGGTGGCGGACACATAGTCGGCCAGCAGTTCCAGCATTGCGGTTGCGGTTTTCATGACGCTCTCCTTGTTTGCCCCGGTATCAGGGGTCGTAAAGCTATAAACGTCGGGCTCCGGCAAAAGGGGTTAATTGTTTTCTTTGCTAGCTGTCCTCGATATCAAAACTGAACTTGAACATAACGTCGCGGACCATCCGCGGTGTGCCATCGACCACCTCGGGTTTGTATTTCATTTTCAGGGCGGCATTAATAGCGGCTTTCTCGAATCCCGGATGACTGGATTCCAGCACCGTCACGTCTTGCACCGTGCCTTCGGTTGTCACGTTGAAGCGCACGATGACGTAACCCTCGATACCCCGGCTTAGTAAGCGCGTTGGATACAGCGGTGTGGTTGCCACCAGCAGCGTGGCTGTGCCGTTGGGAACGATGGAAAAGGTGGGGCCGATAATTGGTGGTGTTGTTATGCGTGGGCCGATCCTCCAGGCACCCGGGTCCGGCTGGGCAGTGACCGGGCGTGCCGGTGGCGGTTCAGCGGGTGGCGGGGGAGTAGGGTCGTCCTCCGGTTCCGCCGGAGTGTCCACAATCATCTGATGCAGCACCGGCGAGACCACCGTGACGGTCTCTTTAAGCGCGCTGGGGCTGGTGGCAATGAGGATTTGCATCAAAAGCAGCAACGTGAACGTGACGCCGGCTGCCGCACCTAGAGATGTTGTATACCGTTTAATCATGGCTATATACCTCGTGTTGCGAGGTATCAGCATACATACCTTTTTTCGCGAGGTATATATTGACATGCCTCGTGTTGCGAGGTATTTTGGAGCGACATCCTTATTAAGGCTCACGCACATGGAACGAACCGGGCCACTGTTTATGGGCGGAGTACCCGAACTGCTGGTACTCAGGCTGCTGGCACAACAGCAGATGTACGGTTACGAGCTGGTAAAAAACATCCGGCTGGTCACCGGCGAGGCGATCAGCCTCGGTGAAGGTGTCGTTTATCCTCTTTTACACGGCCTCGAACGCAGCGGTGCTTTGCGGGCCAAGCGGCAAGCGCACAACGGGCGCACCCGTGTATATTATTCTCTGACTGCGAAAGGCAAAAAGCGCCTCGCCCGGCTCGAAAGCGAATGGGCGCGCGTCAGTTCCGGTGTGCAGGCAGCTTTGGGAGACATCGCCCATGGATAAGCAGCAACAACAAGTGATGGCAAGTGCACTGCGGGCCGGGGGCATGCCGGCATGGCGTGCCGCACGCACCGTTGAAGAGCTCATGGATCATTATCAGGATATTCACGATGAGGCGTTGGCAGCGGGGTTATCGCCTGCTGAGGCGCGCGACGAAGCGACCCAGCGCGTCGGCGAGTTAAACACGCTGGCCGAACACTTTTTGGTGCACAACGAACTCTGCGATTGGCCGGTGCTGGCCGGTATCGGGCATCATGCTTATGTCGCTGAATCGGCGTTTTTAAGGCGCTGGTGCCAGGCCGTGTGTTGTTCTGCGATCGCCACGGGCGGGTTGTTGCTGGTGCTGCACCTGATCATTGTTGTGCGCTAGCCGCATCGGGCTATAGCGCACAGCCATGCCCTACCACTTCCGCAATCTGGTGTTTGAAGGCGGTGGTGTCAAGGGGATTGCCTACGTCGGCGCGATGGAGGTGCTGGAGCGTCGCGGGATTCTGCATGACGTTGTGCGAGTTGGTGGCACGTCGGCCGGCGCGATTAATGCGTTGTTGTTTGCACTCGGCTACAGCACTGCTGAAACCCGGCGCTTGTTAGCGGCACTCGATTTCAAAACCTTCCTCGATGACGACTGGGGCGTGGTCCGCGATACCAACCGGCTCATCAACCAGTTCGGCTGGCACCGTGGCGATGCAATTCACGCCTGGCTGCGGGAACGCGTTGCCGAAAAACTCGGTGACGAGCGCGCCACCTTCAGTCATCTGCAAGCGGCCGGTCGGCCGGATCTGTATGTCTACGGCACCAACCTGAGCAACGGTTTCGGGCAGGTGTATTCACCGGAGCACACGCCGGGGATGATGCTGGCCGATGCGGTGCGTATCTCGATGTCCATCCCGCTGTTTTTTGCGGCCGTGCGCAACGCGCGCGATGAAGTGCTGGTGGACGGCGGGGTGCTCGACAATTACCCGGTGAAACTGTTCGACCGCCTGCATTACATCGCACCCGCAGAGCGTGAGATTGCCGCCCGCGAAACCGATTACTACGCCGGTGAAAATGCCGCACTGGCGAATTTGCAGGCCGATGGCCTGTCTCAGGAATACAACCCGTACGTCTATAACCGCCAGACGCTGGGGCTCAGGCTCGACACCCGCGATGAGATCGCGGCCTTTCGTGACGGCGTGCCGCCGGTGGGTAAACACATCGGGGATTTTTTTGATTACGCCAAAGCACTCGTGACGACGGTGTTGGAAGCGCAGGGCAACCAGCACCTGCACTCGGACGACTGGCAGCGCACGGTGTACATCGATTCACTCGGTGTGGGCACCACCGACTTCGACATTGATGACGACACCAAAGCCGCGTTGGTGGAGTCTGGTCGCGACGGGGCCACCGCCTACCTGGACTGGTTCAATAACCGCGAGGCGATGCCCGTGAACCGCTGTGAAAACGTGTCGAAGAATTAATGGGGACAGAGTAAACGGGGGGTCAGAGTTGTAACTCTGACCCCCCCGTTTACTCTGACCCCATTAATCCCAGCTCAAACCGCTCCGTATCCCAATAACAGGGCAATCAGCAGCAGAAAGATCGCCAGCATGATCGTGGTGTCGAGCACGTCCAGGGTGTGGTCTTCTTCGAGCAGTTCAATAAGCACGAACAGCATCGGGAACAGAAACAGCAGCAGCAAAATATTCGAAAAAGAAAACAGCAGCGGCAGTTCCGGGTGATTCGGGTTGATCCAGCTTTGGTAAATACCGATGGCGATCATTGTGAACGGCAATACCATGAACATCACCTGGGTGATGCCGCCGAAACTGTTCGCCAGCGCGATACCGTATTCGCCCTTGCGGTGCGATTCCCAGAGGATGATGTACTCACTCATGCCGGCAAATATCGCCAGCACCAGCGCAGTGGCAATAGCGTTGAACTGAAAATCCTGAATGGAGATGCGCGCAAATTCCGCCACCTGTTCGCCGCCCAGCACGGCACCGACGATGCCCACGCCGAGGTAGGCCGCAATCAGCCCCCACGAGCTTTCGTGGACCGGTCGGTATACCAGCGCCCGGCGGGTTTCGATCTGTTGCTCTGTGAGTGCCAGCGCGCCGCGCACGCTTTCCTCGACCCGCGCGTAGCCGTGCATCAGCCGGTAGATGTAGACGCCGAAGATGCCGAGCAAAAGCATGCCGACCGCGCTGAGGTCCAGCGCCGTGAAGGCATTCTTGGGGTGATCGCTGAATGACATGGCCATCATCACCAGCCCGAGTATCAGCCCCATGGCCGCGCCGGCGACCAGGATTTGTGTGCCGGCTTTGGTGATGGGCAGCGGCATCAGAAATTTGCCGTGCCGGTCTTTGGGCAGAAAGAATGAATAGATGCTGAACACCACCGCGTTGTTGTAGATGGTGACCAGCGCGATGATTAACGCGGTTGGCGGACTCACCGGCACCAGGAAGCCGATCACCACCAGTTCCGGCAGCGTCGACAACACTTCGGCAACGGTGCCGGCGACGTAATGATCCCAGTCGAGCCGCGCGGCCAGCCGCTGGCTGGCGGTGACCAGTGCGGTACACGCCGCCGACAGGATCAACAGGCCGATCAGCAACGCCGCCGGTGCTTCGATCCAGGCGGGCACCTCGATGGCTGTCCGGTTCAGCAGGGCCAGCCCGGCCCACAGCGCAAACCCCAGCCCTAGACGCAGCGCCAGCGGCGGGCGCACGGCGGGCGACTTGCGGGCAGGGTCGCCGAAGTAAGCAATCGACAGTCGGTCCGGGTCGATGCCCGCGTCGCGCAACGTCGCATCGGCATGATCGGGAGCATCGGGCAGGCCGGCACCGGCCACACCGATCGGTTGCAGCGGGTCGTGATCTGCCGTCGTCATGCCGCCAGGGTCGGTCGGGTTGCCATCACAATTGCCTCACGAGTAGTCAGTGGCGCAGCGCCTTGCGTCGACTATGCACCATCCGACCCACCCGCATCCAGCCGCCCCGCTGCAATGCCTGTCGCCACCACCACCAGCCGATAGGGTCCGCGAAAGGGCAGGTTGTCGGTGGGTTCGCAGGTGATCAGTACCAGTTCGGAGCCGCTCTGCAGGGGGCGGATGCCGTGCAGGCGTGCATCGACAATTTCCTGCGCGATGATTTCAAACTCGGTTTCGTAGCCGTACATGTCGGTCAGTCGCAGCAGTGCACCCGGACGCACGTCGCGCAAAAAGCCGAAATGCGTGTCGCGGTGGCCGGCAATGATCACGCTGCCCGGGTCGCCGGGCAGGGCACTGCCGTCGACGTGGCCGGGGCCGAACGGCAGTGAACCGCCGTTGGCGCCGGCCAGCACGTATCGTTCGATGCCCAGTGCCGGCACTTGCAACCGCGCCACCGGCCAGGTGTCGGCCCACGGCCACGGCCGCACCGGTTGGCGTTCATCCAGTGTGCGTTGCCACGCGCGTTCGATCAGTTTGGGTGCCAGCCAGGCTTTGGCCTGAATGACGCCTGCATTGCCGAACTGCCAGAGCGCGACCGCGATGAGTGCCGCCATTACCGGCTTCATAAAATCGCGTTTCATGCGCGCACCCGCGACCGTGCGATGGCCAGCGCCAGCAGCAGGCTCAGTGCACCGAACAGCAGGCTCGGGTATGTGCCGGCATCGGTTTGCGGCAACGCCAGCACCTGTCCGGCGGGCCGGGCATTCGGGACGCGGCTGCTGAGCGCCGGTTCTCCGGCCGGGCGCACGGGTGTTTGCTCCACCGCGACAAAACTGGTGTAGCGGCTGACCAGTTTGTGGCGCAGGCCGATCTCAACGATGGCATCGCGCACGGTATCGGATTCGCCGTGCTCGGTAATTTCATCGTAAAGGGCTTCGAGTTTGTCGCGCGCCCACAGCGTACCCACGCCCGGATGCGCCGTCACCGACGGCAGGCGCAGTTCTTCACGCCACTGGTCGTTGCCGTCGGTAATGCTCACGCGCAACGGCGCGGCACTGTCGGTTAACTGAGCAGTGACCACCAGCGGTTCACCGGCGTACAGGTCCGGCACGCGCGCCGGAAACATCTTGGCCGTGCCCGACCAGTTGACGCTGAGGTTGCTCAGTTGCGGCGCGGCCAGTTTGTCGAACAGCGCGGTCATTTCGTGCTGCGCTTCGGCGGTGTTGGCGATGTACGTGAACGTGCCGCGCCCGAACTGCGCAGCCTTGCGCATAAAGTGACTGTTGGGGGCACTGCCTATGCCGACGGTGAACAGCCGGCTTTGCCCGAGTTTGCGGTCGATCAGCCGGAACAGTTCGTCGCCGTTGCCGACGGCTCCGTCGGTAATAAAGATCACCTGGCGCACCGCGCCTTTAGCGAGCTCCGGCTGGCCGTCGAGGGCCGCACGCAGCGCGGGTGCCATCTGGGTGCCGCCGCCGGCCTGCAACCGGTTCACAAATTCCCAGCCGTCCTGCAAATAACTGCCCGCGGCGAGCTGTGCCTGGTGAAACAGTTTCACTGTCTGATCGTCGAACGCGATGATATTGAAGCGGTCGTCACGCTCCAGCGTGCGCAGCGCCGAACCGAGTGCCTGGCGTGCCGCTTCGATAGACTGGCCTTGCATGGAGCCGGAGGTGTCGACCACAAATATCACTTCACGGCCGAGGCCCTGCGTGCTGCGGCCGACATCGGGCGGGACCACCATCAGCATGGCGTAGGTTGCATCATCAACGGTCTCGGCAAACAGCGCGGCCCGCGGTGCGGTGCCCGGTGTCGGGCGCCAGCGCAGCACAAAGTCGCGATCCATCGGCACGACGTTGTTGGCCAGCGCTACGTTGTACGCGGTGGTCTGTACTCGAGTGTTCTGCGTTTGAGTGGTCTGCGGTTGCGAGGCTGGTGGCACCGGCGGCGCCTCGATGTGCACCGGGTGCGACGGGCTGCGGATTTCGGCCAGCGCCATGCCGGCATCGATGCGCGCGGTGATTTGCACCGGGTTGCGCGGCGCGGTGGTGGCGTCGAAATGCGGTTCGGTGTCGTTGTCCAGCGGCGGCATTTCGCCGCTCGCGCGCAGTTCTCTATAAGGGTCAAAGCGCTCGGTCACGGTCATCGGCAAGCGCAGGCTGAACTCGCCGCTCTGGTAAGCGAGTTTTTCCAGGTACACGAGTGTGACGCTGATCTCCTGGTCGGGGCCGAGGTTGGCGACGCGTGTGCGGAATAGATTCGGCCGGTTTTGTTCCAGCAAGGCCGCGCGTTGACCGGCGGCTTTGGCGTCGTTATAGATCTGCTGCGCGGCCTGCTTTTCGTGTATCTCACCGACGATCACGCGGTCATCCACGGTGATGCGCATCTCGGCGACGGCCGCGGTTTCCGGCAGCGGGAACACGTAACTGCCTTCGGCCCATTCCGGATTCGGGTTCTGAAAGCGCTGCTCAACGGTGACGCGCGCGACCAGGCCGCTGACCTGTATGTCCACGCGGGTGCCGAGTCGCAGCGACGGTTGCCACTCATTGCCGCTCTTAAATAACAGTTCGCCGGCGCCCACTTCGTCGAGGGTCAGGGCGCGTGCCGCACTCAGCGGCAAGATCAGACACAGCAGCAGCAAAGCCTGCAGTGCCGCGGTCTTATGGATCGGGTTAAGGGGGCGCATAACGAATCTCCGGGTCGGGTAGGGAACGCTGTTGAACACGCATGCCATTGAACGCCCGGACTCGGGCAGTGCCGGGGAACAATTCGGGCGAATTCGGGCAATGCATCGAACTGCCCCGGCTTTGCCCGATTTCATACCGGCTTTCACCCGACTGCTGCGTTTTCATGGCACTCGTTTGTTCACTTCGACACACGCTATTCACACAGGAGCACAACCATGAAGACAGCAACGACACGACCCGCCATGAAGCGGCTGGCTACCGCCGGTTTGATCGCAATGATGTTCGCCGGCAGCGGGGCCGGCGCGGCGCAGGGGCCGGAACGTCATTCTGACGCAGCGCTCGACGACAAATCCTACGACGACAAATCTCACGACGGCACGCGCGCGGCCATCACGTTGAGTCACGCCATCGCCGGTGCTTTTCTGGCAGGTCCCGTGGGTTACGCCGTCGGCGTGCTGACGGGCGACTGGGTCAGCAACAGGGTCATCAACGGCTATGAGAACCAAACATCACTCGAACAGGCCACGGCTTCACTCGCCAACCTGCAATCCGCCAACCATCAACTGCAGGCGCGGCTCACCAGCGTCGGCCACGAAGTCAGCGAGTTGCAGCGGCTGGCTGCCGAGACCCTGCAATGGCAGGTGTTGTTCCGCACCGGACAGGGAGCACTGGCTGCCGACAGCGCCGAGCGCATCGGGCAACTCGCGCAGTTGCTGCAGCGGCAGCCGGAATTGCGCGTGCGCCTCAGCGGTTACTCTGACCCCCGCGGTGACGAGCCGTACAACGATGCATTGTCGGCCGAGCGCGTTGCCAGCGTGGCGGAATTACTGCAGCAGCAGGGTGTGGCTGCCGCGCGCATTGATGCGGCCGCCTACGGCGAGAGCCTGTCGAGCGCAGCCGTTGACGATCTCGACAGCTACGCGCTGGAGCGCCGCGTTGACATCGAACTGTTGCCGCCGGCCGACGACCTGAGTCTGGCGGACGCCCGCTGAATTGTCGCGAACCTTGTCCATGCACCATTGCCGCGTGACTGCGCGAACTTCGGGGGAGCCTGGCTCCCCCGCTTTTTATGCGGGAATGATGCTATTTTTACGGCGCTGACCCGGGAGGAACCGCATGCCACGGCGTATCGCCATTATCGAGGACGAAGCCGATCTGGCGCAGAACTACAAAGCTGCGTTGGAACGCCTGCACTATGCCGTGGACATTTATCCGGATCGCCCGGCCGCGCAGCGGGCGTTTGCGCAATCCCTGCCAGACATGGCGATCATCGATATTCAGCTGGGCGACGACATTGACGGGGGTCGGGAGCTGTGCCGCGAGTTGCGGGTGCGCTCGCCGATATTGCCGATCCTTTTTCTGACCGCCCTCGACAGCGAGCTGGATGAAATCATCGGGCTGAATCTCGGTGCCAATGACTACCTGTCTAAACGCTTGTCGCTGCCGATCATTACCACGCGGGTCAACAGCCTCTTTAAGATGTTCGATGCGTTAATGGCTACCGACGCACCGGCGCCCACCGAGATCAACAAGCCGCCGCTGCGCATGAACCTCGATCGCATGCAGGTGTGGTGGCGCGAGCGGCCGGTTGCGCTGACCTACACGCAGTTTCGTATGGTCGAGTGCCTGGCGCAGTGGCCGGGGCACGTAAAAAGTCGTGAACAGCTCATGGACGCGGCCGACAAGACCATCGAGCCCGAAAGCGTCAGCTCTTATATAAAGCACATTCGCAAAGCCTTCCGGGATGTCGATCCCGACTGCAACCCGGTGCGGGTGCATTACGGCACCGGCTACAGCTGGCAGGGAGCCGATCCCGGGTGAAGTTGCGGGCGCAGCTGGTGGTGGTCAGCCTGGTGGCGTTGCTGCTGCCGTGGGCCGGCTGCGAGTACGTGGCCGAAATGGAAAACACGCTGCGCGACGGCGAGCAGGACATGCTCGGCAAGTTTGCCGGTTCGGTCGCCGCGTACATCGAAGGGCAGGCTGCCCTGGTGACCGCGCTTGAGCCCGCTGCCGAAGTGCCGGGTGCGCAGAGCCTTTACCTGTTTACCGATCGCGACCGCGGTTTTGAGATTGACGGTTATCCCGACGATCAACTGAATATCGACACCGACGCACTGCGCATAACCGGCGCCGACCCGGCGGCCGAGGCGCGCGTCACGCTCAGTGCGATCGGCGATCGCGTGTATGTGTACCTGCAGTTCAACCGGCCGTCACTGCGCAAACGCGGGCTGACGAGTCGTGCGGACAATGGTTTTGATCACGTCGAACTGGTGATGGGCGAGCCGGATGATCGGCGCCGCTTGTTTCTGGCGCCGGGTGCTGCCGGCGCGTTTACCGCCGAGCGGTTGCAGGGTGAACGGCTGATCGCGCAGTACGGCAACGAGGCGTGGTGGCACGACGATGCCGACGGCTATCGCGTCGAGGCGTCGTTGCCGCGCAGTTGGCTGGGTGAGCACTTCGGTGTGCGGGTGTACGACGCCAGCACCGCTAACGAGGTGAGTACGTTAAACGCGGCCGGCGAACCCGCGTACCTGTATCAGCGCAGCGAGTTACTCGAGAGCAGTCTGCGGCATTTTTCCAGCAACGTGAACGTCACGCTGGTGGATGCGAACGGCTGGATACGTGCGTCCAAAGGCGGCGCGGATTTTCGTCAGGGCATCGAGCGTCCGCCGGCGTTCTGGTTGATCGAAAACCTGTATCGACGCATCGTCCGCTTCCAGCAGGAAAGCCGCCCTTACGTGCCGCCGGCGGGTGGGCGGCTGCTGCGTCAGGAAGTGGACAGTGCGCTGACGTCCGCGGCAGGCGGCGCTTCCGGCTGGTACGTGCTCGGCCGTGAAGAAGGTGAGTACGCAAGCGAGCCGGCGGATGCGGCCGTGGTGACCTCGGCCGTGCGCATCAGTGATCGCGCCGGCAATCCCGTGGGCGTCGCGGTGCTGGAAACCAGCAGCCGCGGTTCGTTGTCGCGCACCAGTTCGACGCTGGTGAACGTGATCGGCATTGCCGCGCTGGTGACGCTGTTGATCGTGCTGGTACTGGTCGGCTACGCGACCTGGCTGTCGCAGCGCGTGCGGCGCTTAAGCGCGCAGGTTATGACCGTGATGGAGCCGCAGGGTCGTGAGTTGCGCGCTTTTCCGGAACAAACGGCGGGCGATGAAATCGGCACGCTGGGTCGCAACTTCGGGCGCTTGCTGGGCCGGGTGCGCGGTTACACGGATTACCTGCAGTCGCTGGCATCGAAGCTTTCGCATGAACTGCGCACGCCGCTGGCGGTGGTCAGCAGTTCGCTGGACAACCTGCAGCATGAAGAACTGAACGCAGCGGCACAGGCATACGTCGCCCGGGCGCGCGGCGGCAGCGAGCGGCTGTCGCACATTCTGACGGCGCTCAGCGAAGCCAGTCGGGTGGAGCAGGCCATACAAAGCGCTGAGCGGCAACGGCTGGATCTGAACGAACTGACGCGCGACGTCGTTGCCGGGTACCGATCCGCCTGGCCGGGGCAATGCATCGAACTGGAGCTGCCCGAAGGCGACGTCGTGCTTGACGGTTGTCCGGAATTGATTGCGCAGATGCTCGACAAGCTGATGGATAACGCGCGCGATTTTTGCGTTGAAGGCAGCGCGATTCGTTTTCGAATGTGGCGCGAGAACGGTACGGCGTTGTTGGCGGTGGAAAATGACGGGCCGCTGTTGCCCGCCGGCATGGACGACGAACTGTTTGAATCGATGGTCTCGGTGCGCGAAGGGCGCGGCGAGAATTTGCATCTGGGGTTGGGGCTGACCATTGTGCGCCTGATCGCCGCGTTTCATCACGGACGCGTCGTCGCCCGCAACCGGCCCGACGCCACCGGCGTCGTTGTTACCGTCACCCTGCAATTGGTGGGGTCCAATTAGTGGGGTCAGAGTCGTTACTCTGACCCCATCAATCCTCCCGCCAATCCTCTCGATGCAATTGACGAAATCTGTGCTAGTCTTTTTCCATGGCCGCGCTTATTAGCAGACTGAGAAATAGCCGCATTGTCGCTGTTGCGATGGTGTTGGCGATGTTTGCTCAGTTCGCCATGGTCACTCACGAGGTGCTCGCCGAGCATTCACCGGGTGAGCACTGTGCCATATGCGTGGGGCAGCACACCTTTGGCGACGCGCTTGCCGCTTCCGCCGCTGCGGCGATTCCGGTCGCCGTAAGATCGTTCTGGATTGATCAGCCCTCAATCGATTTTAGTTCTGCCGCCGTCTCCGCGGTCCGCAATCGCGGCCCTCCCGTTCTCTGATTCAACTTTAAAACACTTCGTATAACCGGATCGTTCATGACGATTGGGTTATGCGGCGATTAAAAATTGAACAGAGAATGGAATCATGCACACAATCTATCCAGTTGCGATGGCAGCGTGTCTCGCTGTATTCAGCGCGCCTGCCGTATCGGCCGACACCCCGGCCCGCAGCACTGCAACCACTGACGAAATCACCGTTACCGCGGTACCTTTAGCCGATTGGCTGCAACCCACTCAGGTGTTGAGCGGCGATGAGCTGTTACGCAAAAACGCGCCCACACTGGGCGAAACGCTGGCAAACGAACTCGGCGTCAGCAGCAGTTACTTCGGCCCTTCCGCGAGTCGGCCGATCATTCGCGGCCTGAGCGGTTCACGCGTAACGATGCTCACCGATTCGGCATCGGCGCTGGACGTGTCCGACGTCAGCCCGGATCACGCGATCGCCATCGAAGTCTTGCTGGCCGATCAGATTGAAGTGATTCGCGGGCCGGCGACGCTGTTATACGGCAGTACGGCGGCGGGCGGCATCGTCAATGTCGTCGACAGCCGTATTCCCAAAGCGCCGAGTGAGCGGCCGGTTTCCGGCGCGGTTGAAGTGCGCGGGGATACCGCGGCCGATGAGCGAGCGCTGGTCGGCCGTCTGGACGGCGGTGTCGGCGCGTTCGCCTGGCATGTCGACGGCTTTACGCGTGAAACAGAGAATGTCGACATTGCTGATTTTGCGACAGCGGATCCGGCCGAACGGCCGGCCGACGAACCTCGCGGCGAGTTGCGCAACAGTTACAGCGAGACGGACGGTTTCGCAGGCGGCCTGTCGTGGGTCGGGGATCGCGGTTACCTCGGCGGCTCGGTCAGTGTGTACGAGTCCACGTACGGTTTGCCCGGGCCTGAAGAAGACGACGGCGGTCCTCCGCCACCGACTCCGGATCCGTACGAGGGGCCGTTCATTGACCTCGAACAGGTGCGCACGGATGTTCGCGGTAATTATGAGTTTGTCGACGGCGCGCTTGAATCGGCACGCTTTGTGCTGGGCATGAACGATTACAAGCACAAAGAAATCGAACCGTCCGGCGAGGTGGCGACCACGTTCGACAACGAACAGTATCAAATGCGCCTGGAAGCCGTGCACCGTCGTTTGTCCGGGTTGCGGGGCACGTTCGGTATCCAGCTGGACGACCGCGAGTTTTCTGCGGTCGGCGAGGAAGCCTTCGTGACGCCAACGGAAACCAAAGCGACCGGACTTTTTCTGCTCGAAGAAGCGGACTTCGACTGGGGGCAATTGCAGTTCGGGGCGCGGGTGGAAGACCTGGAGCATGACAATGCCACGCTGGCGAAATACAGCGAAACGGCGTGGTCATTCTCGGTGGGTGCGAATGTTGACACGGGTTGGGACAGTGAGCTCGTTGCCAACCTGTCGCTGACGCAGCGCAACCCTAACTCGGAAGAGCTGTACTCGGAGGGTGCCCATATCGCCACCCGGCAGTTTGAAATCGGGTTGCTGGCCATACCGGGCGGCAGTGCTACGACCGAAGACGCGACCAACATCGAGCTGGGCTGGCGGCGCACGCAGGGCGACCTGCTGTGGGACGTGTCGGTCTATCACTATGACTTTTCCGACTACATTTACCAGAACCTGACCGGAGCGGTGCAAGACGACCTGCCGGTGGCCGTCTATACGCAGGACAGTGCCGAGTTTTATGGTGCCGAAGCCGCTGTTACCTTTCCGCTGTGGTCACGCGACACGCTCGACAACAACCTGCGGCTGTTTGGCGATACGGTCAATGCCGAATTGGACAACGGTGACAAGCTGCCGCGCATCCCGCCGTGGCGCCTAGGTGCGAACTTCGACTTTGGCCGCGAGAACTGGACAGCGGGTATTGACGTGATCTACTACGCTAAACAGGACGATATCAGTTCCTATAAAACGGACGCCTATACCATGGTAAATGCCAGCTTTCTGTACAAGATTCCGGCGGGTAAGACTGAGTGGGAATTGTTCGTGCGCGGAACCAACCTGGCTGATGAGGACGCCCGCAAGAGCACCTCATCGATTGCTGAGTTCGCGCCACTGCCCGGCCGTTCGTGGCACGTTGGTGCGCGACTCAGCGTTGAGGTACGAGATTGAGGGGTTGAGTTACAGAGTCGTTACTCTGATCCATGGGGTCAGAGTAATTACTCCGACCCCATAGATCAGTTACTCTGACCCCATAGATCATGAATATTTTTGTGCTGTTACTGATGCTGAGTGGTTACCCGGGCCAGGCGGTCACGGTGAATATTCCGTCCGAACCGGGCCTCGAAGCGGTGTCGTTACTCTGGCAATCGCAGGCGGTCAGCATGGCGCGCACGGATGAGGGTTATTTTGCGCTGCTCGGTGTGGATCTGGACCTAAAGCCCGGTGCTTACCGCGTAAACGCCATGCTGACGTTCGCGGGCGACCGTAAAGAGCGCCGCGCAATAGATTTAACCGTCACTCCCAAAGACTACCCGACAACCCGTCTTACAGTAGAACCGAAGTACGTCGAACTGAGCGCAGAAGATCAGGCGCGGGCGGCGCGCGACAGTCAACAGATTAATGCCACGTATGCGACGACGGCAGACACCCGCTATTGGTCGGATGATTTTATCGTGCCGATCCCCGGCGTCACCGGCGGCCGCAACTTCGGCCATCGGCGCGTGTTCAACGATCAGCCGCGCGCACCGCATTCCGGTGCCGACCTGACCGCGCCAACCGGCACTGAAATTCACGCGACGAATCGAGGCAAGGTGGTGTTGACCGGCGATTTCTTTTTCAACGGCAAGGCCGTGTTCGTCGATCACGGCATGGGGGTGCTGAGCATGTACCTGCACCTGTCCGACATTCTGGTGGACGAAGGGCAAATCGTGGAACGCGGCGACGTGCTGGGCTTGGCCGGTGCCACCGGTCGCGTCACCGGCCCGCACCTGCACTGGGGCATGAAAGTCACTGGCGCACGCGTCGATCCCTTTACGCTGCCGGGGCTGACAGCAGCACCGTAACGATTCGATATACGTTCAGCGATTGTTGACCGACGGTTAACCATTGGTAACTGCTGGGCGGCGTTCGCGTCCAACTTTTGTTGCCAGCGGCGGCGCGGCTGCGAATATGGCTGTTTGATTGGTTCAGCCAAGAGCACTCGACCCCATGGCAGCGACTCCCGTTACTCCCGATCCCGCCGGTCTGAAATTCGGACCGTTGTGGTTTACCCCCGGTTACACCGTCACCAACCTGCTCAGCACCAACTTCGCGTCCTTCTCCACGATCTGCGCGCTGACCTTCATGGGTTTTGCCCAGCCTTACATACTCACCGAGATTCTGCAGATACCTGAAGAACGGCAGGGCATGTTCACCGGTAATCTGGCCGCCGGCGCGGAAATCTTTCAGATGCTGGTGGTGGGCTTTTTCGGCGCGTGGTCGGATCGCACCGGCCGGCGCCTGGTGTTCGGCATCGGTTTCGCACTGTTCGCGCTAAGTTATTTTTTATATCCGCTGGCCACCTCCGAAACCGAACTGGTGGCTTACCGCCTGATCTTTGCCGTCGGTTGCGGGGCCGCACCGGTCATGATGGCCGCAGTAACGCAGGATTCCGCGCAGGAGGTGTCGCGCGGCAAGTGGCTCGCCGTTAACAGCATCTGCACGGCTTTTGGCGTGCTGTTCATGGCGCTGTTTTTTGCGCGCCTGCCGGACTTGTTGGTGGCGCGAGGTTATGAACCGGCGCTTGCCGGGCGCTATGCCTTCTGGGCGGTGGCGGGCTTTTGCACGGTGACCGGTGTGCTGATCATGGCCGGCTTGCGCAAGGGCGTCACGGCTGCTGACCCGGCCAAGGTGTCGATCTGGAGGAAGCTGGGCGAAGGCATACAGATTGCCCGGGACAACCCGCGCGTTGCAGTCGCGTACGGCGCTGCGTTCATCGGTCGCGGCGACCTGGTCATCATCACCACCTTTTTGTCGCTGTGGGTTGTGCAATACGGCGCCGGCCAAGACATCACGACCGCCGAGGCACTGAAAAAAGCCGGCATGCTGTTCGGCGTCGTGCAGGGTACGGCGTTGCTCTGGTCGTATCCGATGGGACTGATTTCGGATCGTATGAACCGGCTGACCGCGCTGGTGGTCGGTCTGGCCATTGCGACGCTGGGTTACGGCGGCATGGGATTGCTTGACGACCCGTTTTCCGGTCTGGCCATACCCACCGCGATGGTGCTCGGCATGGGAGAGATCAGTGTGCTGATTGCCTCCGGTGTGCTGGTCGGGCAGGACGCACCGATCCGGATTCGCGGCACGGTCATCGGCGTATTCAGCATCATGGGCAGTGCCGGCATCACCTTTGCCACGTTCGTCGGCGGCATAACCTTCGATCAGATCGGGCCGTCGGCGCCGTTTATGATGATGGGCATACTGAACGGATTGTTGCTGATTGCCGCCGTGTGGCTGCGCCGGCGCGAACTGGCCGGTTCACCCGTTGCCGCAAAGGCATGACCGAGTCACCGCCGGTTTCCGGCCCGGCGATCACAAGCCGAGTAATAAGGAACGCTGTGGGCTGACACGGTTTAAGAAGGGCTGCGACGGCTGATCGCGTATAATCGCGCCCTTAAAATTGACTCGTCACTTAGCACGCGCCATGTCCAAAACAACACAGCACGCCTACATTCCTGCCGAATGGTCGCCGCACGCAGCCATCTGGACGGCGTGGCCGTCGCACGAGGAATTGTGGCTGGACGATCTTCCCGGTGCGCGCGCCGAGGTGGCGGCGATGGTGCACGCGCTGGCGTCCGGGGACAGAATCAAAATCCTCGCCTGCGGTGACGAGGCGGTGGCGTCGGCGTACCTGGAACTGGGCGACAGTGCCGAGATCATCCCGGCCGATTTTGGCGACATCTGGTTGCGCGACACCGGGCCGATTTTTGCGCGCACCGACAACGGCCCCGTGGCTTTGCGCTTTCGCACCAACGGCTGGGGCGGCAAGTACGATTTGCCCAATGACGACACCGTGGGTGATGCCGTCGCGGCTGCGGCCGGAACGATTATTCAACGCTTTGACTTTGTCCTCGAAGGCGGTGCGCTGGAGCACAACGGCGCGGGCACCGTGCTCACCACGCGCCAGTGTGTGTTGAACCCGAACCGCAACCCGGGCTGGACGCAGGCGCGCGCCGAACAGCACTTAATGGACGCGCTTAAAGCAGAGCGCATACTCTGGCTGGATGACGGGTTGTTGAACGATCACACCGACGGTCACATCGACAACCTTGCACGCTTTGTTGCCGCGGATGCAGTGGTGTGCCCGACAGCGAGCGGCGCGGATGACCCGAATGCAGAACTCTACGCAGCCGTGGCCGAAGCGTTGCGCAACATGGGCCTGATCGTGCACGGCATTCCGTCGCCGGGGCGGGTCTGCAACGCTGACGGTGAAGTGCTGCCCGCGTCGCACATGAATTTTATTATCGGCAACCGGACGGTCGTGGTGCCGACTTATAATGCCGAACCGGGCGCGGCGGCGGTGCGTGCATTGCAGGCGCTGCTGCCGGACCGCAAGGTCGTGGGTGTGCCGTCGCAGCATTTGCTGACCGGCGGCGGATCGTTTCACTGCATCACGCAACAACAGCCGGCAGAACCAGCATGACCCAGGCAAAAGGCAACACCACCGTCGCCGCCATCCAGACCGCTTACGGCGAGGACATGGCGGACAACATCGCGAAAACCGCTGCGTATATTGAGCAGGCGGCGAAACTCGGCGCGCAGGTGATTTTGCCGTCGGAGCTTTTTCAGGGGCCGTATTTTTGCACCACGCAGGACGAACGCTGGTTCGAATTTGCGTACCCGGCCGCGACGCACCCCTGCGTCGTGCAATTGCAGCCGGTCGCAAAATCACTGCAGGTGGTCATTCCGGTATCGATTTTTGAGCGCGACGGCCAGCACACTTATAACAGTGTCGTGATGCTCGACGACAGCGGCGAGATCATGGGCGTGTACCGCAAGAGTCATATTCCGGACGGCCCCGGCTACCAGGAAAAATACTATTTTCGTCCCGGCAACACCGGCTTCAAAGTGTGGCCGACGCGTTACGGCAATATCGGCGTGGGCATATGCTGGGATCAGTGGTTTCCCGAGACAGCCCGCCAGCTCATGCTGCGGGGTGCCGATTTGTTGATGTTCCCGACCGCCATCGGTTCCGAACCGCACGATGCATCACTCGACACCGCGGCACCGTGGCAGCGCGCCATGCAGGGCCACGCCGTCTCCAACGTAGTGCCTGTCGTTGCCGCCAACCGCGTCGGCACGGAACAGGGGCTCGGCGCGCCGCAAACTTTCTACGGCCATTCTTTTATTGCCGACCATCGCGGCGAACTGGTGGCATCCTTTGGCGCGGACGAGGAGGGCGTGCTGGTGCACACCTTCGATCTGGATTTTCTGACCACCCATCGCAGCGCGTGGGGATTTTTCCGCGACCGCCGCGACGATCTCTACAGCAGCTAGAACAACTTAGCTAATCGTGCGGATGCTTGTGGCCGCCGTGGTCATGCGCGTGCTCGCTGTGATCGTGGTCATGATGCGGATGCGCGTGCTCGCCATGGCTATGTTCGTGGCTATGCCCGTCGCTGTGGTCATCGTGATCGTGATGTGAGTGATCGTGATGCGCGTGCTCGTGTCCGTGTTCATGCGCATTTTCATGCGCAGTGGCAGGTTCACTGAAACCAATACGCAGCGACGTGAGAGCAGGCAAGTGCGCACTCAGGGTGGTGCGCAGCTGCCGGGTCAGTTCAATGCCCTCGGCGACCGTGGCGCCGGCCGGTAATGCAATATCCGCTTCGGCGTGCAGGCGATGGCCCAGCCATCGTGCTCTGATGTTGTCGATGCCGATGATGCCCGGCACGTGCTCGATGCTGTGGCGCAGTTCGGCGGTGATGTTTGCATCAACACCGTCCAGTAAGCGGGTAAACACGGCGCGCGTGGATTGCCAGACTATTCCGAAAATCATCACCGTGATAATCAGGCCGACAATCGGATCGGCCAGCGGGAACCCCAGGCCGACGCCGATTGCGCCGAGCACCACTGCCAGGCTGGTGAGGCCATCAACACGGGCGTGATATCCGTCGGCAATCAGCGCCGCGCTCTGAATTTCGCGGCCGACGCGAATCCGGAATACCGCCACCACTTCATTGCCGATAAAACCCACGATGCCGGCAACGGCAACCGCCCACAGGAAATTGATTTCGCGCGGATTCAACAGCCGGTCGATGGATTCCCAGCCGGCAACTAACGCGCTGAAAAGAATCAGACCGACAATAATCACACCGGCGATGTCTTCCACTTTGCCGTAGCCGTAGGTAAACCGGTCGTTCGGTTTCTTGCGCGCAAACAGAAATGCGATCCACAGCGGAATGGCAGTCGCGGCATCGCCGATGTTGTGAATGGTGTCGGCAAACAACGCAACGCTGCCGGTAATGATGACCACCACGATCTGCATCACGGCGGTGATCGCGAGAATGACGAACGACCACTTGATCGCCCAGATGCCGCGCTCGGTGGTGGCAATGGTCGGGTCAATTACACCGTGAGTGTGCCCGTGGCCCTCGCCGTCATCGCCATGATGATGGCCGTGACCCACATGGTGATCCGCGCTGTGTCCGTGTGCGCCAAACCCTAACCAGTCAATAATTTTCCGGAACATAAGATTTTTTCCGCAGGCCGGGGCCTACAAATACTTGGTGATTTCTTTGAATTGCGAAATGGTGGCGCGTTGTTCGCGGTTCGCCGGCCCGACGGCCTGCTCAAGACAATGGTCAACGTGATCGTGGATAAACACGGCTTTGGCGTTATCCAGCGCCCGCACCACGGCGTGCATTTGCTGCGCGACTTCGGGGCATTCACGCCCGTCTTCGATCATCGCGATAATTTTCTGCAGGTGGCCGGCGGCGCGTTTCAGGCGATTAACCACCGCGCTGTGACTTTGATGCGAGTGGGTTGCCGGCGCAGACGCCGCGCGGGCATGGGCTGTAGAGGCGGACATAAACGGCTACTCAGGCTGACTTCGTAGCACCACTTATATCCCCTCCGGGGGGATAGGTCAATTCATCCGTGGGATCCATCTGTGGGGTCGGAGTAACAACTCTGACCCCAGCGCTCCGCAATTGGCTGGCCTCAGCCGCCTGCGCCGTGGCACTTTTTGTACTTCTTGCCGCTGCCGCATGCGCAGGGGTCATTGCGGCCCTGTTTGGCGTCGGCGCGACGAAACGGCTCTGCAGCCGCTGCATCATGGTGGTCGTGATTGCAGTCGGGGCCGTGTACGTGCGTTGCCGGGTTGCGGCCGATGCCGCCAACGTCATCCCAGTCTTTTCGTGTATTTCCCATGCTTTCTGTTCCGTAGTTGTCTGCCTGAATTCTACCCTGAGCCGATCGAGCGGTACGGAAATATTGCCATCGGGCCGCAATGTGCTGTTACTCTGACCCCAAGGATTATTCATCAAGGATTATTCAGGAGCACTGCTCAACCGATGTCAGCGTCTTCGACTCAGCCGGATCCTGCCGGTTTAAAAATAGGGCCGCTGTGGTTCATGCCCGGCTACACCGGCGGTAATCTCGCCACCGTCAATTTTGCCTCTTTCTGCGTGATTGCCGCGATTACCTTTATGGGCTTTGCGCAGCCGTATGTGCTGACCGAGATTCTGCACATCCCGGAAGAGCGGCAGGGCACGTTCACCGGCAATCTTGCGGCCGCTGCCGAAATCTTCCAGTTGATGGTGGTGGGCTTCTTTGGCGCGTGGTCGGATCGCGTCGGGCGGCGGCTGGTATTTGGCATCGGAATGGCGCTGATCGCGTTGAGTTATTTTTTGTATCCGCTCGCTTCATCGGAACCCCAGCTGGTCATCTACCGCATGATCTTCGCCATGGGTTGTGCAGCAGCGCCCATTATGATGAGTGCGGTGATTCAGGATTCGGTGCAGGAGGCATCGCGCGGCAAATGGGTGGCCATTAACAGCATTTGCACGGCCTTCGGCGTGTTGTTCATGGCATTGTTTTTCGCGCGTCTGCCGGACATGCTGGTGGCCCGCGGCGTGGAAGCGTCGCTGGCAGGTCGCTACGCGTTCTGGACAGTCGCGGGATTTTGCTCGGTGACCGGCGTGCTGATTTACGCCGGCTTGAAAAAGGGCGTCACAGCTATTGACCCGGACAAGGTGTCGGTGTGGTCGAAGCTCGGCGCCGGGCTCAAGATCGCCCGGGACAACCCGCGCGTGGCGGTGGCTTATGGCGCGGCCTTTATCGGTCGCGGCGATCTGGTGATCATCACGACCTTTCTATCGCTGTGGGTGGTGCAGTTCGGCACCGCAGGCGGTGTTCCCACGGCAGAGTCGCTGAAGAAGGCCGGCATACTCTTTGGAATCGTGCAGGGTTCGGCGCTGCTGTGGTCATATTTTATGGGGCTGCTGTCTGATCGCCTGAATCGGCTGACGGCGCTCGGGCTGGGTCTGGCAATCGCCACGGTGGGTTACACCGGGATGGGTTTACTCGCGGATCCGTTCTCGCCCATGGCTATTCCAACGGCGATGGCGCTCGGCATCGGCGAGATCAGCGTGCTGATCGCCGCCGGTGTGCTGGTCGGGCAAGACGCACCCATCAGAATACGCGGCACCGTAATCGGCGTATTCAGCATCATGGGCAGTGCCGGCATTGCCTTCGCGACCCTGGTCGGCGGTTTTGCGTTCGACCTGATCGGGCCGACCGCGCCTTTTCTGATGATGGGCTTGCTGAACGGACTGCTGCTGATTGCAGCCGTAACACTCCGCCGCAAGGAATTGCTGGGGTCAGAGTCATCGCTGGGGTCAGAGTAAAACCTTAACAATTGGCGAGATAAGCGGGTCGCCTGAAGGCGGCAGTCGCGGCAAGAATGCGGGCTTGTTAGGTCGGAGAGTCTGCTATGCCTCGCAAGCGTCGTTGTTGTCCGCCCGGGTTGCCGGTGCATATTGTTCAGCGCGGCAATAACCGGCAGGCGTGTTTCGCGGACGATACCGATCGTAAGGCATATGCCCACTGGCTTCGCCAAGGAGCCGAGAAGTACGGAATCGCCGTGCACGCATGGGTCTTCATGACAAATCATGTGCATTTGCTGGCTACCCCGCGCGCGGCTGATGCGATCTCTCGATGCATGCAATATCTTGGCCGCTATTATGTGCGGCGTTTCAACTATCGCTACGGGCGCAGCGGCACGTTGTTCGAGGGTCGGTTCAAGTCGAGCGTCGTGCAGAGTCGCGAGTATCTGCTTGTCTGTCAGCGATATATCGAGCTCAATCCGGTGCGCGCTGGCATGGCGAGGGATCCTGCCGAATACACCTGGTCAAGTTACCGTGCGCATGCCTTCGGCAAGAGGGCTGGACTCTGGCAGCCGCATCCGGAGTATCTTGCCCTGGGCAAAACGACGGCGGAAAGAAGGGCCGCCTATCGACGGTTCTTCGCGCAAGACGTTTCGGGCAGAGTGACCAAAGATATCCGCGATTCCCTCAACAAGGGCCTGGCGCTGGGCAATTCGCGCTTCAGGGCCGAGATTGAGCAGCTGATCGTGGGGTCGGAGTAATGACTCTGACCCCACAAATCGTTATGATTCGCGCCCCCCAACCCGGTGCGCACTCGTGATATCCACTTCTAATCTGTCGATTCAGTTCGGCGCTAAACCTCTGTTCGAAGGTGTTTCCGTTAGCTTTGGCAACGGTCATCGTTACGGTCTGATTGGCGCTAACGGCTGTGGCAAATCAACTTTCATGAAAATTCTGGCAGGCGAGCTGGAAGCGACAGCAGGCAATGTATCAACCGATCCGAACGCGCGCATCGGTCAACTGCGTCAGGATCAGTTTGCCTATGAGGATGTGCGCGTACTCGACGTGGTGATGATGGGTCACGCCCGCTTGTGGCAGGTATCGCAGGAACGCGATCGCTTGTACGCCCTGCCCGAGATGAGCGATGCGGAAGGGATGCGGGTTGCAGACCTCGAGATTGAGTTTGCCGAACTGGACGGTTATTCGGCTGAATCAAGCGCCGGCGAGTTGCTGGAAAACATCGGTATTCCGGTGGAGCAGCACGACGGCCCGATGAGTAACATCGCGCCGGGTTGGAAGTTGCGGGTGTTGCTGGCGCAGGCATTGTTTTCCGATCCCGACGTATTGTTGCTGGACGAGCCCACCAACAACCTCGACATCAACACCATCCGCTGGCTGGAAGAGTTTCTGGTGCAAAGCAAGGCGACCATGGTCATCATTTCGCATGACCGGCACTTTCTGAACAGCGTTTGTACCCACATGGCGGACCTCGACTATGGGCGCATCCAGCTGTTCCCCGGTAATTACGATGAATACATGATTGCGGCCACGCAGGTGCGCGAGCGCATGTATGCCGACAATGCCAAGAAAAAAGCCAAGCGTGCAGAACTGCAGGCCTTTGTCAGTCGTTTTTCGGCGAATGCATCCAAGGCGCGTCAAGCGACGTCACGGGCAAAGCAAATGGAGAAAATCGTGCTGGAAGAGATCAAGCCGTCCAGCCGCGTGAGTCCGTTTATACGTTTTGAACAGGAGAAGCCGCTGCGGCGTCTGGCAGTCGAAGCCAAGGGACTGACGAAGTCTTTTGACGATGGGCCGTTGTTTGAAAATCTGGATGTCGTGATTGAGGCCGGCGCACGCGTCGCCGTTATCGGCCCGAACGGTATCGGCAAGACCACGCTGGTGCGCTGCCTTTTGCAGGAACTCGAAGTCGACGGCGGCGAGATCAAGTGGGCCGAGAACGCGAAGACCGGCTATTTTGCCCAGGATCACGCAGCTGATTTCGAGCAGGACATGAGCCTGTTTGAATGGATGACGCAGTGGCAGCCACCGGGTTCGGACGAGCAATTGCTGCGCAGCACGCTGGGGCGCATGCTGTTCTCGCGTGACGACAGCGAGAAATCGGTCAGAGTCGTTTCCGGCGGTGAAGAAGGGCGTTTGTTGTTCGGCAAGCTGGCTTTGCAGCAGCCGAACGTATTGGTGATGGACGAGCCAACGAATCATCTGGACATGGAATCCATCGAAGCCCTGAATCTTGCCTTGGAAAATTATCCGGGTACCTTGATCTTCATCAGCCACGATCGGGAATTTGTATCGTCACTGGCTACCCGCGTGATCGAACTGACGCCTAACGGGGTTATTGATTTTGGCGGCACCTACGAAGAGTATCTGCGCTCACAATTGCACAGCGGCACCGCGCGAGTAGCCTGACTTTAGGGCCAATCGGTGAGTTTAATCGGTGGGGTCAGAGTCATTACTCTGACCCCACCGATTAAACCCACTAATCAATACCGCCGATGATGTAACCACCAGACTTTTCGTCCATCTCCAGTTCCAATGCGCCGCGGTCGCGAGCCTCTTCCAGCAAGTTGCTGAAGGAAGCGAAGCCATAGTAACTCTCATTGAAACCCGGTTGCCGGCGTTTCAGCGCCTGTTTGACCATTGATCCCCAAAGTTTTTCACCGCTACCGCGTTCGGCATTCAGCGCGACCGCCGTCTGCAACACCAGGTCAATGCCTTCCTGAGCTTTATCAGCCTTGGGTTGCTTGGCAGCGGCCTTTTTCTTGCTGCGTTTGCGAGTGGTTTTGCGTGGTGCAGTAGTGCGCACCAGGTCGTCGTAATATATGAACTCGTCGCAATTTCTGATCAGCAAATCCGAGGTGGAGTTTTTCACGCCCACGCCGATGACGGTCTTGGCGTTTTCCCGCAGCTTGCTTACCAGCGGTGAAAAATCAGAGTCGCCGCTAATAATAACGAAAGTATCGACATGTTCCTTGGTGTAGCACAGGTCAAGGGCATCCACGACCATGCGAATATCTGCGGAGTTTTTTCCCGATTGCCGGATATGCGGAATGTCGATCAATTCAAAGGCGGCCTCGTGCATGGCGGCTTTGAATCCGGTGTAGCGGTTCCAGTCGCAGTAAGCCTTCTTGACAACTATTGAGCCCTTTACCAGTAGGCGTTCGAGCACAATGTTGATGTCGAATTTTTCGACGTTGGCGTCGCGCACGCCGAGGGCGATGTTCTCGAAATCACAGAACAGGGCAAGGCTTCGATTTTGTGGGTCACTCATGCGCTTAGCATAGCAGACGATCCGTGGGGTCAGAGTAATTACTCCGACCCCATAGATTCCCGCAGTACTCGGTTGCGCAACATGCGCCCGAACTTCTCGCGCCGCTGCGCTGAGGTATCCCGATCCTGCTTCATGATAACGTGTGCGTTAATGTTCGCCCGCGGATCCAGCCATATGCTCCACATACCTTTGGCTTCGTTCGGCACCAGCGAGTAGCGCATGTCGGTTACCCGCAGCGGGTTGTCAGGGTCGAGCGACAAATAGCCGCGCGAAAACCACGCAAAGCGCGCCAGGTCTTTGGCTTGCTGTGAATTTTTGTCCAGCCACGGCAAGTCACGTTCAACAATCAGGCGCGGAATAAACTCGCCGGGATAAACCGTTAACTCCGGCCCCGCCCTGACGGCATCGGTGTAGTAACCGTCCGGCATTTCATAGATGACTTTCCACAGCAGGATGTTGCCAAAGCTCGGCTTGACCTCCAGCCGCAGCGGCGTGTGACCGCGCTCGGTCGCCAGTTGTGTGCCGGCTGCTTCAACGCGTTGATGCTGGTAAAAGCCCAGACCCTGATACGCGATTACCCAGCACAGTGCGATTTGCCCAAACCCGCGGCTGCGCTTTCGATAAGCAGCAACAACCAGTAGTAACAATGGGAGACTAAACAACGGGTCCACCACCGAAACGGTGTTCCACGCGAAGCGTTCGTTGCTGAACGGCCACAGCAGCTGTGTGCCGTAACTGGTGCACGAATCCAGCAAGCCGTGGGTGGCATAACCCAACAGGCAAAAAATATACGTCAGTTTGAAACTCATCTGCCAGCGTCGGGCAAACAGGTAGTAAAAAACCAGCGCGCAGATTAGCGCTCCGACGGGAATAAAGATCAGCGAGTGGGTGAACTGGCGGTGGTATTCCAGGTACAGCAGCGGGTCCGAACTCGAGCGGATTAAACTGTCCAGATCGGGCGCCATGCCCGACAATGCGCCGAACAAACTGGCGGCGACGATATGCTTTTTCTGGCTGATGGCTTGCGGCACGCTGGCGCCGAGCACGCCCTGGGTTACGGGATCCATGGTTCTGCTGTTTAGCTCCGTAGTTGTCCGTCAACCCGCAACCCCGTCTCGACCACGAGGTCCGCGATGCGTGCAATCACTTCTGCAGTGGTGCGAAAATTCACCACACAGGCGCGCAACAAATAGTTGCCGTTCACAACCGCATTTGACAGGAAGGCTTCGCCGCTTTGTTGCAGTTCCAGCAGCAAGGCCTCGTTAAGCGTGTTCAGATATGTGGGGTCGGAGTAAGGACTCTGACCCCGCATGTCTTCAGGCACAAATCGAAAGGTGCAGATGCTCAGGTTGCAGCTGTGCGCCTCGAGTTGCGGGTGCGCGCTGGCAAGGGAATACAGCTGCCGCGCCAGCTGGATATTCTGACCGATCATCTGCTGATAGCCCTGCCTTCCGACGTGGCGCAGACTGAGCCATACTTTGAGGGCGCGAAAGCCGCGGGTGTTCTGCAAGCCCAGCTCGTAATAGTTTTCACCGGCATCCGCATGTTCGGCAAAGTTGTAGTAGGGCGGTTTAAAGGCGAAGGCATCCAGCAAATGCTGGCGTTGCTTGACCAGCGTGCAGGCAGCCTCAATCGGGCTGTACAACCATTTGTGCGGATCCAGCGCAACGGAGTCGGCGCGCGCCAGCACGTGCAGATCGGCGGGGGCATCATCCAGCATTGCCGCCGGCGCACCGTAGGCGCCGTCCACATGAAACCAGAGCTGTTCGCGTTCGGCAAAATCGGCCAGCGCGGCGAGTGGATCCACAGCGCCGGTGCTGACACTGCCCGCAGTGCCAATCAGCATGAAGGGCCGGCATCCGTCGGCACGATCTTTATCAAGCTGCGTTTTTAGTGCGTCCATGCCAATACGCTGTTCGTCATCCGTATCAATCCAGCGCACAGCTTGGGTGCCCAGCCCCGAAATGGCCGCGGCTTTCTCAACCCAGGTGTGGGTTTCGCGCGAACCGTAAACGGTCATCGGTGGCGCGTCGCGGTGATGTCCGGTAGTGCGCACGTCCCAGCCGGCTTTGGCATTACGCGCGGTCAGCAGCGCAAGAATATTGGCCATGTTGCCGCCGCTGACCATCAGTCCGCCGCAATCGGTCGGGTAGCGAATCAATTCCGCTAGCCAGCGGACCGTTTGCGCCTCGATTTCTGCAGCGACCGGTGATAAATCCCATTTGCCGACATTGGCATTCACACTGGCCGCGAGCAGATCAGCGAGCGCACCCAGCGGGGTTGCCGATGAGGTGATGTAGCCGGCAAAGGCCGGGTGACCGTTGTGCAGTGAATGCTGTTGTAAAAGTGCGGTGGTCTCGCTCAGAAGTTGGTGCGGATCACTGCCGGTCAGGGGTAAGCCGCCTGTGCCGATGAGTTCGCGCACGGTTGCAGGCGATATCGCTTCCGTCACCGGCCGATCGGGCAGTGACTCGTAAAATTCAGCAAGCTGATCAATAAGCGCATGCCCGAGCTTGCGGAAGCTGTCTGCATCCAGATCCACCGGTGCGCCCCGGTTGGTATAGAGATCGTGCATTTTTGTTGTTCCCTAGCGTGGTTCCGGCAGCCAACCAACGGGGTCAGAGTATTGACTCCGACCCCGTCAATCCATCAAGAATAGCAGACGAACTTAATCTGACACCGGACCATCGCCAGCGTATGATGCAGCCCCGCCCGGGCTCCCATTGCCCGCGTTTCGCCTGATCAGGATTCCCCATGGCCCAACCTCTGCCCGCCGAACCCATCCGCTTTAGCGATCTCAAGCTCGCCGCACCGTTATTGCGAGCGCTGGAAGAAGTCGGTTACGAAACGCCGTCGCCGATTCAGGCGCAGGCCATTCCGCATTTGTTAAAAGGCCTGGATCTGCTCGGCCATGCGCCCACCGGCACTGGCAAAACCGCAGCATTCGCGGTGCCACTGTTGTCGCGACTCAATATGGCCAGTAAGCAGGTGCAAATATTGACTCTGACCCCAACGCGTGAGCTGGCGATCCAGGTGGCCGAGGCGTTTCAGCGCTATGCCGCGCACATTGAGGGCTTTCATGTGTTGCCGATTTATGGCGGCACTGAATATGGCGGCCAGCTGCGCGCGCTGGAGCGCGGTGTGCACGTGGTTGTGGGCACGCCCGGACGCGTTATGGATCACATGCGCAAGGGTCGGCTGAAGCTCGACGGGTTGCAGGCACTGGTGCTCGACGAAGCTGACGAGATGTTGCGCATGGGCTTTATCGAGGAAGTGGAATGGATTCTTGAGCAGACGCCGGCCAAACGGCAGATGGCATTGTTCTCGGCTACCATGCCAAAACAGATCGAGCGTATCGCGCGCAAACATCTCAACAAGCCGCAGGAAATATCTATTCAGGCCAGAACCGCGACGGCCGAGACCATCCGGCAGCGCTACTGGCTGGTGAGCGGTGCGCGCAAGCTTGACGCGTTAACCCGCATTCTGGAAGTCGAAGAGTTCGACGCGATTCTCATGTTCGCGCGCACCAAACTCGCCACCACGCAGCTGGCCGAAAAGCTGGAAGCCCGCGGTTACGCCGCTGCTGCGATGAACGGCGACATGGCGCAAAAAGATCGCGAGAAAATGGTTGAGCGGCTCAAAAATCGCAAGCTCGATATTCTGGTGGCCACCGACGTGGCGGCCCGCGGGCTGGACGTGGATCGAATCAGCCTGGTGATCAATTACGACATCCCCAACGACACCGAGGCGTACATTCATCGCATCGGTCGTACCGGCCGTGCCGGCCGCAGCGGTGACGCCATATTGTTTGTAGCGCCCCGCGAACGGCGCATGTTGCGCGCGATTGAGCACGCCACCCGGCAGAAAATTACTGAGCTGCAAATGCCGACGATGGAGACGGTCAACAACAAGCGCATCGCGGATTTCAAACAACAGATCAGTAATACACTGGCCGCCGGTGATCTGGCGTTTATGCGCGGGCTGCTGGAGCAGTATCAGCATGAACACGATGTGCCGCCGCTGGACATCGCCGCGGCATTGGCAAAACTCGTCAGCGGCGATAAGCCCTTATTAATGTCGCCCGAGAAAGAACAGGCGCAACGCGCCGAGGAAAAGGCGCAGCGCGATCGCGGCCCGACGCGGCGCGAACGTCAAAGCCAACAGGATCGCGAAGCTGCCGGCAAAACCGCGCGGCCGAAGTCACGGCCTGCGGATCAGGCCGGTACCAAACCGGGCGCAAAATCCGGTACCAATCCCGGCGCCAAATCCGGCCCCAAGCCCGGCAGCAGGCCGGGCAAAGGCAAGCAGGGCGGGGCGTTGCCCGCCAGCGATGCCGAGCGGTTTCGTATAGAAGTCGGCGCGGAACACGGTGTAAAACCCGGCAACATTGTCGGCGCCATTGCTAACGAAGCGGGTCTCGATGGCAAGCACGTCGGCGCAGTCGAGATTCTGGCCACGCATTCTTTTGTTGACTTGCCGAAGGGCATGCCGCGGGAAGTTTTTAAGGATTTGAAAAAGGTCTGGGTGTGCGGGCAGCAACTGAAGATCAGTCGCGTGGGCGGGGAGCCTAAAGGAAAATCACGTCGCCGCTGATTCCTGAGGTTCTTTCATATCCCTTTGCTCGGCTGTTTTCGACTTTAAGGTCATCGCCGTTAGTGCGACCAGCATCGCTATAAAGACCAGCCCGCCGAAAGCCGCCTGATAGCCGACGGTGCCGCCGCCTTTGGAGGCAGCCAGTGCACCGACCAGCGCAGCACCGGTCAGACGCCCCACCGACGAAAACACACTGAGCAACCCCTGTGCGGCCGCGCGGTCGTGGTTGCCCGTCTCGGCGAGCATGATGAAACGCAACGGCGCGCCGACCAGCCCGGCCGATCCGATCCCGCCCACGATGCTGGCCATCAGAAAGATGGTCACGGTCAGATCGGCAAAGGCATAAACCAGTGTCGAGCACAGCACCAGCAGTTGCCCGAGCACGAGGATAAAGCGTGTCCCGGTGACGTTAATCAAACGGCCAAACAACGGCGCAGCGGTAGTCGCTGCAACCACGCCGGGCAACAGCAGCAATGCGGAATCCGCGGGCGCTATACCGAGCGATGCGACCAGCAGTGCGGGCAAAAAGATACTGCCGCTTTGCACGGTGCTGACGCCTGTTGAAATAATGCAACTTTTAGTGATCTGCGATGAAGCAAACAGCGCCGGGCGCACAATGGGGTCGTGGGCCTGCTTTTCGATGCGCCAGAATACTGCGGTGAGTATGGCAATCAGGACAATGCCGCCACCGACGCGCCAACTGAAGATGCTGTCTTGCATCGTGTTGGTATCCACCCCGGTAATCGCCATGATCAGCGCACCGAGTGCCAGAATCAGCGTCAGCATGCCGCGCAGGTCGAACGGTTTGGGTTCCTGGCGCCGATCGTTGGGCAGCATTTTCATCGCGCCAAAAATGAGTATCGCAGCGATGGGCAAATTAATCGCAAACAGCCAGTGCCACGAAAACCGCAACAGGATACCGCCGAGTATCGGGCCGGCGAGAAACGCTACACCCCAGACCATGCCGAGTATCCCCAATGCCTGGCCGCGTTCAGCGGGCGCGAGCCGCGCCCCGATAACGGCTGCAGCGGCCGGGAAAATGCCGCCGGCACCGAAGCCCTGCATGGCGCGTCCGGCATACAACATCCAGGTCGACTCCGCGACGATCAGCATCAGCGACCCGGTCGCAAACAACAATATGCTGATGATGTAGATTCGGCGCGGGCCGGTGCGATCCGCAATTTTTGCTAATAGCAGCGCGCCCAGCATTTGCAGCAGGGTGTAGGAATTAATCAGGCCCGCGAGCTGGCGCTGCTGCATATCGAATTCGAGCTGGATCACCGGCAGCGCCGGGCCGATGATCGCCAGATCCAGCGCACCCATCAGCGTGCCGGTAAACAATAGAGCCAGCAGTAGTTTGGTGTTTTGGTGTTCCATTCAGGGTTTTTCGAATACCAGAAAGTGCTGCTGCGGAAGAAAATCGAGGTTCGCCGTGAATTTTAGCCCGATAGCTTCCAGTTCTTTGCGTGCCTGCGCTTCGGACATCTTGTGTAACCGCTTGATGGGCACGGACGGATCCTCCGCTCGGTATTCTATCAGTACCACTTTGCCGCCGCTGACCAGACTTCGGAAAACGCCGGTCATGACTTCGCGTGGCCACTCAAACTCATGATACGCATCGACAAACAGCACTAAATCAAGTGTATCGGCGGGCAGGCGAGGGTCATCAACGTCGGCCAGCACGCGTTTTATGTTTGTAATGCCTGAACGCTCGCTGCGATCTGCAATGATCTGCAACATTTCCGGCTGGATATCGACAGCGTAAACCGTGCCGGTTTCGCCCACCCGCTCGGCCATCGGCAAACTGAAATAGCCGGTGCCCGCGCCGATGTCGGCAACCTGGTCGCCCGGCTGAATAGGCAGATTGCTCAGCAGCAGGTCGGTGCGCTCTTCGCGCTCGCGGCCGGGTCGCTCCAGCCACCCCGCACCCTGATGGCCCATGACGTATGAGATCTCGCGGCCCATGTATTGCTTGCCGATGCCGTCACGGGTGGCGGGGCTGTATTGGTAGACACCGTCGCCGACGGTCACCGTTTGATTGCGTTCGTTGCTGTCCGCGCAGCCGGCAAGCGGTGCGACCAGTAGCAACCATGCCAGGCAAAGTTTGCCGGCAAGTCCTTGTGAAATCAGTAATTCATCGTCGGTATGCATAGTGGAATATTCGCATGGACGAGGGAATTGGATGAGTTGTACTCTACGGTCATGCATATAGAACTGATAGTGGGTAACGAAATGCACCCGCAGGAGCTTGCGGAGTTTGCGGTCGAAGCGGAAAAAGCGGGCGTGCGCACACTGTGGAATTCCAACCTCAGTGACGCTTACGACCCGTTCATGGCGCTGGTGCCGGCGGCCATGGCCACCAGTCGTATTCGGCTGGGGCCACTGGCAGTGAGCCCTTATGAAATGCATCCGCTGAAGATTGCGTATGCACTGGGAACGCTGAATGAACTCTCCAACGGCCGGGCGCAGGTTGGCCTTGGTGGCGGCGGCGCGATGGCATTATTCATTCGCAGAGATAGAAATCTCGACTTTAAGAAAATGCGCATCGTGCGCGGCGTGCGCGAAGCCGCTGAAATTATTTACCGGGTCACCAGCGGCGATTTCTGGCCCGCTTATCACGGTGATATTTTCAGCATGTCGCGGCCGTTCAAGACCACGTTCATGAAAGCCACGCGCCCGCAGATTCATGCCTGTTCAATGGGGCCACAAATGTTGCGCATGGGCGGCCGCGTAGCCGACGGTATACAAGTGGGCGACGTAGTGCCGGGTCGCGTGCCAGAGGTGATGACGGACATCAATGCGGGGCTCGCCAAACGTGAGTATCCGGCGACCGATTTCCGCATTGGCAATTTCTGGGCCTGGCACATTAAGGAAGATCGCGAGAAGTCACTACACGAGGCACGCTGCAAGCTTTTTTCACGTGCCGAAATGCTGCATCCCTATATTGGCCTTGACCATTTGCTCGAACCCGATGAAGCGCAGATTGTTAAAGACAATTTTCAGAACATGCTGATGGCCGACATTACCGGCAGTGGTGAAATCAAAGGCATGCCGCCGGATTTGGTGCAGCGGATTATTGATCAGGTCTGTTCGGCGGGCGATCTCAGCAATCTCGATCACGAAATTGAGCGCTACAAGCAAATGGAAGCGGGCGGCATCACCGACCTGGCAATTCGATTGTTTGACGATCCTTTCGATTCGCTGAAGATCATCAAGGAACGGGTGATTCCGCATTTTGATTCAGCCGCCTGAGGCGGCCCCCGCGTCAGATCACGACGGCGTAGAAAATATAAAAAATAATCATGCAGCTTAAAAACCAAACCATCTGGATAACCGGCGCATCCTCCGGCGTCGGCGAAGGCATGGCGACCGTGTTTCATCGCGAGGGTGCCAATGTGATTCTCTCGGGCCGTCGCGCCGACGAGCTGGAGCGTGTTGCGGCTGACTGCAAGCAAGGCCCGGGCAGCGTCACGGTGCTGCCTTTTGATATCACCGATGCGGTGGGGCGGGAAACGGCCGTCGCCAGAGTTCTGCAGGAGTTTGATCGTCTTGACGTGCTGGTCAATAACGCGGGTATTGGTCAGCGCAGCCTTGCAAAAGACACCACGCTGGAAGTTGACCGCCGCATTATGGAGGTGGATTTTTTCGGGCCGATCGCGCTGACCAAGCTGGTCATGCCGCGGATGGTTGAGCAGCAAAGCGGCCATATGGTGGTGACATCGTCAGTAGCGGGCAAGCACGCCGTCCCCATGCACACCAGCTATTGCGCGGCCAAGCACGCGTTGCACGGCTGGTACGACACGCTGCGCGTTGAGCACTTCAAGGACAATATTGCCGTGACCTTGCTGGTGATCGCCGGCGTTCGCAGTAATGTATTCAAGCACGCACTGACCGGCGACGGCTCTGAAGCAGGCGGTAACGAGTGGGGCGAAGACGGCGTTGGTATGACAGCCGAAGTGTGCGCCGAGCAAGTGATAGATGCCATGCTTCGGCGTGCCGAAGAAGTGGTGATCAGTATCCCCGAAGCGCGGCAGGCACTGGATATACGGCAAAAAGACCCGCAGGGTTTTACCGAGCGCATGGTGAAATTTATGGAGTGGCAACTGAAATGAAATTGTACGGATCTATTGCGTCACCCTATGTCGCACGCGTTGCGATGTTCGCCGATCTGAAGGGTATGCAGCTGGACATGGAGCCGGCTCCGGGCGGCATGGGTTCGCCCGAGTACAAGGCTATCAATCCCACCGGCAAGATCCCGGCACTGGTGACTGATCGTGGCGAATGCATTGCTGAATCGACGGTGATTTGCGAATACCTCGAGGCATTGCAGCCGCAACCGCCCATGATTCCTGCGGACCCGGTGTTGCAAGCGCAATCGCGGATGATTGCGCGCATGACGGATTTATATATAGCGCCGCACAACACGCCGCTCAACCGCATGGGGCCTGACAGGGATCAGGCGCTGATTGATAAGCAGGCCGCGCTGTTCGCTCAGGGCTTTCATTACATTGAAGCGTTCATGGGGCCCGGTCCGTTCGCCGCCGGTGACACGCCGTCGTTGGGCGACTGCGCGCTTGCACCGTTCATTGTAATGCTGAAGCAGAACATTTTTGCGTCGTTTCCGGAAGTTAAGGATCCGACCGAAGGCACGGGGCGCATTGCCGACTGGTGGGATGCGCTGAATGAGCATGCCGGTTGCCGCAAAAACGTCGAGGAGTATGCGGTCGAGCTTGAGAAATTCCTCAAGTGGCTGCGCGAGATGATGGCCAAACGTCAGTAAGGGCTCGCGTGATAGCGGGCGTTTACTCTGACCCCATTGATCAAAAAAAGGCCCTCTCTGCGGCAGAGAGGGCTTTCATTATTGTTGTTATAGGGGGGGTAAGGTTTTTTATTATCTTGGGAAAGGTCGTGATCTAAATCTGTTCGACGCCATCGAGGTCAATGCCGTCGGCAATGTTTGAGCCGCGCACCCGCAGGGTGCCGGTGCCTTCGTCTTCCTGCACGGCCTCGATACCGGTGTCATCGCTGTCGTCGTTGTTGGACGTGCTGCTGCCGCGAACACTGACGGTCAGGTCGCCATCGTCGGCTTCTTCAAAGACAAAGCCTTTGCCACCGTTGTCGGCGGCACGTGAGCCGCGCACGTCGCTGTATACGTTGCCGCCGTCTTCTTCGGACATCTTGAAGCCGTCATCGTTGTTGCCCGTGGCCCGTGTACGCACGAAGCTCGCAATGATGTCGCCGTCATCGGCTTCGTCAAAGTCCACGCCTTCATCAAGGTTGCCGTTGATGGTTGAGTTGATCATGGAGGTCCACAGTGAACCTTCGCCGGCTTCGTCCAGATCGATGCCGTCATCCAGGTCTATGGCGAATTCATACGCTTCTATAAAGCCGGAGTCGTACTCGTCAACGACGTATTCGATGCAGGAATCGTCCGGGCTGCCTGTGACCGGGCCGGGAATGTCCGCCAGGGTCACCATTTCTGATTCATCGAACTCGGCTTCGTCCGGTGTCGGGACAAACGGGTCGAGAATCTCGGGGTCGCAGTAACCGCCGTTATCGCTGAAGTCGGTGCGTACGGTTTTGAGGAAGACGCTGCCGTCATTGCCCTCATCCAGCTCAACGCCGTCGGCGCCCACGTGCGTAAATGACGAGTCTTTAAGAAAGGCCGAGATATCGCCGTCACCCCGGTCGTCAATGCGAATACCGTCGGCATCGAATTTGCCGTTGCCGGCGTTATCAACGCGACATTGATTGCAGATCAGTGCGATAGATGCGGGGGAGCCTTCGCCACCGCCGCTGCTGCCGCCGCCGCACTCATCGGCGAGGCTGCAGTCGGAAATATGGATGCCGTGATTCGCGACACCGGAGACCGAAACTTTATTGAGCACCACGTTTATGGTGCCGGTCTGGTCGTCGCGAACATCCACGAAGATGCCTTTGCCGGCGGGCGTATTGCCCTGATCGCCGCGGTTCAGGATGCTGAAGCCGCCGGGCCCGGCGAAACTGAGATTGCTGACGTTCACATCCGCACCCTGCGTGATCGCCAGGAGGGTAACGTTATTCAGCGTCGATACCTTTTGTCCGGTACCAAAAATGACCAGTGGGCTTGTGGCGCTGTATTCCAGAGTGTCGGTGATATTGATATCGCCGATCCGCCGGGGAATAACCACAACATTGGCCTGCTGCACTTCCAGCGCCTCGCGCAGCGAGCCCGAACCGGCGTCATTATTGTTGGTGACGACGGCGAATCCGCCGGCATGTGCAACGTTGATGGCAAAGCCGGCGATAACCCCGGCAAGAAGCGCGCCTAACGGGCGGAAGCGGTTGTTCAAAAGCATGCTGGGACTCCTCTGGAGGTGCTTGGTCGTTATGACAAGCACCATAGAGGCTCCGCATTACATCCGGTTTACAATCGTCTTACAGTTTTGTTAACGGGTATTCGGTGTGCTTAGCGAACCCCGGCACGCGAGCGGTTGCCAAATGATTGGGCGCTGTCTCGTGCCCGCGCGGAAACCCGCTGGCGCGGCTGCTGCCGGACCTGCTGGCGGGTATTGTTTGCCCGTTGCGGCCGCGCATCGCGTCGCGCCGGCCGGCTTTCTGCGCTTTTTGCGTTGTTGCTTTTCCCGTTGTTGATCGCAACGCGCTTTCGGCTCTGCGGTTGTTGCGCCTTGGTTTTGCTGTCCTGTCTAACCGGTGGCGCCATCGCTGTTTTGCGGCCAAAGTTTTCGGCCTGCTTGCGCGGATCGCGGAACTTCGCCTGTTTGCGCGCCTGCTGGTCTTTCAGGCTGCCGCGTGCCAGCCGGTGCTGCGGCTTTTGCAATTCGTTGTGCAATTCCTTGTGCAATTCCTTGCGCTGATTCGGGCGAACATCCGCTGTCCGGTTTGGCGTGTACTTCGCCGGGCGAAAATCTTTCTGAGTTCGCACGGGCCGGGCCTGGTGTCTTACCGGGCGATGGTCAGCGTTGCTTCGCGCATAGTTCGCGCGATGTTTCACCGGTTTGTTGTAGCGGGGTTGGTAATGATGGCGCTGGTTCACGACCACCTGATGCCGAACGCGCGGTGCATAGTAATAATGTCGCGGGGTATAGCGGGCAGGGTAGTAGTAGCCGGCATAGGGATGGCTCGGGCCGCTTGCATAGAACAGATTCAGCCCGCGGTATTGCCAGCCAATGCTGAAATAGGTGCCCACGCCGTAAAAGTGGCTCACGTTGAACGAGTAGCGGGCCGGATAGGGGTAGTAATAAACCGGGCGCGCAATCGGGTAGTAGTGGTACACGGGCACCACATGGCGCACGATCACGCGCTGCGGTTCGTAGTAGGGCACGTACAACGTGTCTTTGGCGCGCGGTTCGATCAGGATATTGCCGTCGTTATCAACGCGCACGGATTGGTAGGTGTCACTTTTCAGATTGCCTGCCGCAAGCGCATCGGCACGAAAATCCTGTATAGCATTGAAGACATCGGCTTCCTGATTGATGAACGCCAGGCCCAGTCCGTATGTCCAGTCGAGATCCTCGTTCAGGAGCTCAACCACTTCCGGGTAGTTCATGATGGCGACCACGGCCTCATCCCAATCGGCATCGGGATTGCCGCCGTCGTCCAGAGTGCGTTGTGCCTGCACCAGTTGCAGCGGATAGCTCGCGGCCGGCAGCACGATGGCCACCAGATCGTCAGGGTAGAGCGCGATGGGGGCGACCACGTCTGCCAGTTCTGTCTTGCTGAGTCGCGGCAGGTTATCTTCGGCGGCTGCGAGCCCGGCAAAACCAAGCAGTGAACTCAGCGTCAATAACGCGCGTATATGGGAGCCTTTCTGCATAACAATGTTTCGCATAACGAGCCTTCCTTCGCATTGCGGGTGTCCGGGAGTTAAGACCCCTGCATTCGGCATAGGTTCCTTGTTATGCTGGTTTGCAGCATCCTGCTTATGTATCAACGCCATATATCAACGCCAATACTAAAGAGAGAACAGCACCTATGAGCAAGCCCACGATTAAGAATTCTTCGCTGACCCGGCGTCAGGCTGTTGCGGGCCTGGCCGGGGTTGGTGCAACCGGCTTGATGGCGGGATGCAGCAATGGCGGCGATAAACCGGCGCCACTCCAGCTCGATCTGAATGATCCGGTGGATCTGTCCGTTGCACGGCAGAAGGTGATCGGCAGCGTGGCGAATGAGCAGATTCATTCCTTTTTGCGCTTTCATTTTTACGGCCAGGTGCCGGGCGAAAAGGCGCGGCGCTTGTTGTCCATGAACAACTACATCATTGACGAATGGGAACCGCTGGAGCGCGGTACCTATAAGTTGCGGCACTGGGAAGTGGGCTATTACTGCGATTTTGATACCGATAACCCGATTGAAACCTGGGTCAACCCGTACAGCAACGAAGAGATCGAGGTGTTTCATTTTGTGCTCGGGCCCATTGATCGCGTTTATTCGCCGGACAGTGTGCTGGCGCCCGGTCTCGCGCCCATCCCGCTGACGTCGCACGTCATGGGTGAACGGTTTTACGTGGCCACGGAAGCGATTTCGCAGTTTCCGAATTTGTTCAGTCCGGAAGAATGGCCCAAACGTTCGAGCGGCAAAATGGCAAACTGGATTTCCATGCAAACCCTGTCTTCGCGTATGGAAGATATTCTGAACCCTGAACTGAACTCGGCGCCGGCGAACATTCATTTGCAGAATTTCGTCGCCTGGAGTTCATGGATGCAGATGGAAGGGCGGCCGGGCGGCTCGATGGCGCGCGCTTACGGCACCGAGATTGATGGGTTCGATGCCTTGCCGCCCAAGATCCTGGCGGCCTTTCAGAAATACACTCCGGAGATCTTCGAGACCGCGACGTGGGATACCACCCGCTTCGACGAGATTGACTACTTCAATTTAATGAAGGAAAAACGCGCACGGGGAGAAATCTAGTGGTATAGTCCGCCCCGTCTTAGGTGCCCATCGGTCGGCACCCGCGTCCCGAACCCGCAATTCCGCGGCTCTCGGACTCTCTCATATAGATTTTGCCTGGACCGAACGGCACATGAACTCGGCGCATTTCTGCGCGAGAGTGACCGGTCAGGCGAAACGGAATCAAAACCATAATGTTATTTAAAGACCTCGGCCTTTCGGCCGAATTGTTGCGTGCAATTGAAGAGCAGGGCTATAGCGAAACCACGCCCATTCAGGCGCAGGCAATTCCTTTGGTGTTGCAGGCCCGCGATGTGCTGGCCGGCGCCCAAACCGGTACCGGCAAAACAGCCGGATTTACCCTGCCTATTCTGCAGCGCTTGCAGGCCGCCGGTGAGCCCGGCGATTACCCGCGTGTGCTGATACTGACCCCGACCCGGGAATTGTGTGCACAGGTTCAGCAAAGCGTGCGCGATTACGGGCGGCATTTGCCTTATCGGTCACTGACCATTTTTGGCGGTGTCAGTATCAACCCGCAAAAAGCCCGATTGCGTCAGGGCGTTGACATAGTTGTTGCCACGCCCGGTCGGTTGCTGGATCACCTGAACCAACGCACTGTCGATCTTTCGTGCGTCGATATCCTGGTGCTGGATGAAGCCGATCGTATGCTCGATATGGGCTTCATTCGTGACATGCGCAAAATCTTCAAAGAGCTGCCCGAGAAGCGACAAACGTTGTTGTTCTCGGCAACTTTTAACGACGAGATTCGTCGCCTTGCGGCCGACCTGCTGAACAATCCGGCAGAAGTGCAGGTCACGCCGAAAAATTCCACCGCCGAACGTGTCAGCCAGGTGGTCTATCCCGTCGATAAAGCCCGTAAGCGTGAGTTGCTGTCGCATCGGATAGGCGCAGAAAACTGGCGGCAAGTGCTGGTGTTTACCCGCACCAAGCACGGGGCGAATCGACTTGCCACGCAGTTAAGCAAAGATGGTCTGAACGCGGTTGCCATTCACGGCAACAAGTCGCAGGGAGCCCGCACCAAGGCGCTGGCCGACTTCAAGGCCGGCAAAGTGCGCGTGTTGGTCGCGACCGATATTGCGGCGCGCGGTCTGGACATCGACAAGTTGCCGTACGTGGTGAACTTTGAGTTGCCCAACGTACCTGAAGACTACGTGCATCGTATTGGCCGCACAGCGCGCGCCGGGCTTGATGGTCACGCCGTGTCACTGGTGTCGCATGACGAGCAGAATCTGCTGCGCGCGATTGAAAGTTTGTTAAAAACCGAAATCAAAAAAGAAATTCTTGACGGATACGAGCCCGAGCACTGGAGCGATAAACCTGCATCGGCACCTAATGGGCGTTCGAATAATAATCGCAACAACAGTCGCAACAACAATCGCAGTCGCGGTGGTTCAGGCGGCGGCGGGCAACAGCATCAAGGCAATAAGCCGCCTGCCCGGCAGCGCAGTAGGCGGTCTGTACGGGCAAGCTGATAAACGGCACGGGCTGTTATTTCAGGCCTTCTTTGAACTCCTCAAAGTCCGGTCGCACCAGCGACCGGCGCAGCATGCGCACGTAGTTTTCGGGGCCGAGCGGGCATTGCGCATATAGAATGTGGCGCCAGCCGTCCGGTGTCTTGCGAAACAGGGTGAGCACGCGATCTTGACCCGCGGTGGGTTCTTGCGGGCCGAAGATCAACTGAATTTCGAAAAAGTGATCAAAGATGGCCAGGGCGAGATCGGGTGCCAGTTGCTTGACCCGCAGGTTGCTGTAATCCCAGCGGAAACCCTGCAGTACTTTGCGCCCCGGGTTCCAATACTTTTCCAGTTCCGGCCATGAGTAAAAAGGCGTTTCGATTTCTTCCGGCACATACCAGGGTTCCGGATCGTTCGCGTCCCAGACTTCTTTAAGGCGGCCGAAATCCTGACTGTTCCAGATATCGCGGGTGGTATTCAGTACCGCGTCAATGGCATCAAACACTTCCTTTGGAGCGGAGCTGGGAATATCCGGGCGCGGTGCGCCGCCCTGATGGCCGCCGGCTTGAGTGCTCTCTGCAAACAGACCGCCGAGCCCACCGAGTGCCAGCAGCAGGCTCAATGCTTCGCGACGCTCCGGTTTTTCCGGCTGCGTTTCGTCCACGAACTTGCGTTCTTGTTGGTGTTCCATTGTGCCCCCTTGCTTATAGCAACTGGATATAGTGACCGACGTGACGCCAGTACCGGATTGATAGTATTGGCTAGGCGCACCATAGCAAATCTGGCAGACTGATCCGCCATGAAAGATGACAACCGTCCGACTGGTGCTGCACCGGTCACACTGGCCGAACGCATCCACGCACTCGACACTACGCGCGGTTTCGCCGTGCTCGGCATCCTGATTATGAACATCTGGTCCTTTGCCGGGCCGCAGGCTTTTTATGATTACCCCTTACTGGTCGCCGACTGGGGCGGTGCCCCGGTGCAGACCTGGAGCGTGATGCATACGTTTTTTGAGGGCAGTCAGCGCGCGCTGTTCTCGATGCTGTTCGGTGCCGGCATGTTATTGATGGTCAATCGCCTCGATGAGAGTGCACCGGGTGTCAGCAGCGCGCGGTTGTATTACCGCCGGTTGTTTTTTCTGATGCTGTTCGGGTTGTTTGATTTGTTCGTGCTGTTATGGCCGGCGGATATTATTTTTATCTACGGTCTTTGCGGACTGGCGTTGTATCCGCTGCGGCGCTGCCGACCCGCTACGCTGGTGATGGTTGCACTGGCGGTTTTTGCCGCACAGGCCGGTCTGCGCGCCATGGACTGGCAGGAAGCTATCGAATTGCAGCAGGAATTCGGCTTGTCAGCAGACGCTTCCGTTGACAACCCGCTGATAGCGGAGTCAGAGGCCGCCGACAATGAGGCGCGCGAAGAGCGTCGCAAAGATTACGAATCACGAGAGAACCGCGCGCATCCCGTCATGGACGAGAAAATGGCGGAGCAAATTCGTTTGCTCGGCAGGGGTGACTTCGGAGAATTCGTAAAAAGCAAGTTGTTCACCAGTCTGCTGTTGCTCATTGTCGTTGGGCTGAAATCCATGGTGCTGGATTCACTTGGCGCCATGTTAATCGGCATGGCCTTGCTGCGCGCGGGTATTCTGCAAATGCGCGCGACCACGCAAACCTACGTCATCATGACGGTCGTCGCTTATGCCATCGGTTTGCCGCTTGCGCTTTGGGAAACCGGTGCACTCATTGCAGCCGATTTTGATTTTGTCCTGAAAGCGCGCAACCTGATTCACTACGACGTGCGAAGGCTGGCGATGGGGATGGGGCACCTGGGAGCCATCTTGTTGTTCTGCCGGCTCTACTCGGGCAGTTGGCTCGCCGCACGCCTTGCCGCTGTCGGACGCATGGCGTTGACCAATTACCTGGCGCAGTCAGTGTTGTGCGGGTTGTTGTTTTACACGGTGGGGCTGGGCTTATACGGCCAGTTCACCGGCTACTACCTGTACATGGTTGTAGCCGGTGTCTGGATCGTCCAAATCGTATTCAGCAACTGGTGGCTGGCGCGTTACCGTTTCGGGCCGGCCGAGTGGCTGTGGAAGTCACTCACTTACAAACAGCGACAGCCCATGGCTAAACATCAGTGACAGCCGACACTGACATTGCAGTCGGTTTGAATCTGCATCAGATCGAAGTCGTCGGCCCACGGGAGCTTGTCTTTACCCAGCAGGACGGGTGTACCAACCGGTAGCGTATCGGTCTGCAGACAGGTCTTGGAATTGACCGGCACATCTACCCGGAAGCTGTCGACGCCGGTACCACCAACATTCAGCGTGAAGTCGATATCGAAATCACCCAGGACGGTATCGAGCGTGTCATTGGGCTCAATGTCCAATGGCGTTGCACCGATGACAAAGTCACTGCTGATCAGGCCGGTATAAGGCCCCCACGGCGCGCCGCCAGCGGACAAGGCGAAGTTCCAGCGAGCTGACGAGGTGCTCAGGAAGTTGCAGTCGCGCCAGGCAAACAAGGCATTTTCGGTGGCATTGTCAAAATCCGGCGGGCCGCATTCGATCAGATTGGGCGGCGGCGGAGGGGCATCACAGCTCATTAATGTAACCAGATCAATGCCGCCGATGATCTTCTTTTTCTTGCCGCCCACGATCAGCGTGGGAATGTCCTGAGTGTTGAACGTCAGGCAAGCGGTCGACTGCCCGGCCGTGCTGAAGTCGAAACCCTTGTTGTTAGCAAACCACGTGGACACGCTGAACAGCAGCGTCTCGGGTGTGGCGTTGTCAAGGTCATCTGAACCGTTCAGGTTAAAGCCCGCAACGGCACTGAATGGCCCGTCGGCGAGAATCTGCCCGGAGTTAGTCAGCAGGGTTTTCGATGCGCCACCCTTCATGCGAATTGACCAGACGCCGGTGGCGCAGCTTTTCCATAGCAACACAACCGGGCCGTAATCAAGGTTGTACGGTGGTTGGCCGCACTCATCGCCTGGCTGCAGTTCGGTATAGACCGGCGGGCCCAGCACGGCCGGAGTCATGCTGCCACCTTCGACGGCATCATAGAGTTGATCTGCAGCAACACCGACGAAGTTGTCCACGGTACCGGACGGCCATTCAATGGTGATGTCGGCAGTGGCATTTCCGGCGAGACCGATATGCAGACGTCGATCGTTCTGCGACCAACGGTGATAGCCGCCGTTCTGCTCACGCAGCTGCGTTACGCCGCCCGCCGTGACATAGACTTTGGCGCCGATGCCGTCACGGTTCGATGTGGTTCCCTGCAGGTCAATCTCCAGCCAGTGATTGCCGTTGCCCTTGTTGCGGAACAGTTGCTCAGGCCCGCCTTTATTGATGGGGTAATAGAGCAGGCCGTTGGTGAGATAGAGGTCCAGAAAACCGTCGACATCGTAGTCAGCCGTAACCACGCTTTCACCCACGCCGATGGTTGCGGCATCGGTGCCCACGGGGCCTTCCGCGCCGTGGTTAAGCACCTCAACGAATGTGCCGTCCCCCTGATTCTCGTACATGCGGTTCATCAGGTTAGTCGGCCCGCGACGGCAAACCAAGTAGAGGTCCTGGTCCATGTCGTTGTCAAAATCGCCGGCCACAAGGCTAACGCACCAGTCGGGCGTGAACAGGCCGGTGTTATTATCCTGCACAAAGCCAGCGGGTGTGTTAACCAGATGCACGGTTTCAGTGGCTGCTTCCGGCACGTCGAAGTCGATTTCGACGAGATTGCTGACCGGCACATCGGTGTCAATCCGGATGTAAGTCTGGAAGCTTTTTTCGGTATCAATCAGTGTCACGCGCCAGTGGTTTTGCGCCGGCACCCATTCGACCCTCATGGTGCCAAGCGGGCTGTCATCCGGGAACGGAATCAGCGTTTCGCTGGGGTTGGTGATCGGGTCCATGTTGTAGACTTCCGGATCGCAGAGCAGGCACATGCCTTTGTGATCGATGTACACGGTGATGGGGCCGTTGCTCTCAAAGCTGAAACCCTTGCCGGCGGGCACGGCATCATCTTTGCGCAGCCATGCTTCAATGTGGTTGCTGTTGACCAGCACCGCACCGGACGGGCGAATGGCGCCACGGGTCATGATCATATCGGTGCGCAGGTCACCGTCAAAATCTGCAACAACCGTGTCGTTCACGTGCGAAACAGTCGGGAAACTCGTGGTGATGTCTGTAAAGGGGTAGGTGGAGTAGTCGTACGCTGCCAGCGGAAATACGCCTTCCTGCATGCAAAGGATGTCCAGCTGGCCGTCGTTGTTGATATCCATCAACTGGTGGTAGTTGAGCTTGCCCTGTTTGCACCAGTCTTCATCCCACGCGCCGTTATCAAAGTCCACGTCGGGGTTGGTCGCATCGTCGGGGTCGCGATAACGCAGGAACGAGTTTTTGGTGAACCCCTGAGCGACGTCCAGGTGACCGTCGTTGTTGTAGTCAAACCAAACGCCAAGTCGGGCTGAACTATCATCGTCGAGGTCGGCATCCACCGCGCGATCAACGAATCCGCCTTTGCCGTCTGTATTGACCAGGAACTGCCCCGGGCCGGTGGCACTGACGCCCAGCAGCAGGTCGTCATCGCCGTCGTTGTCAAAATCGACCCACGATGCACCGTGTTTGTCGTCAAACGGAAAGTCTATCCAGTTACCTGGATCCACTTCGTAAGCAATATCCTCAAAGGTGCCTTCGCCGGTGTTGCGAAACATGCGCGGGTATTCGCGATGCCCCTGGTTGAACAGGTCGGGCCAGTTGTCGCCATTGATATCGCCCCACGAACCGCCCCACGTCTCGGTGAAGCCGGCACCCATGCCCACGTCTTCTGACACGTCTTCAAACTGAATTTGTGCACCGGCCGTCAAGGCGAATAGCGTGCTGACGGCGATCAGCGCGGGTCGGAATATGATCATGCAGTTGTTTCCGCGGTTGAAGGAGCGTTTAGCGCTCTCTGCTAAGAGTCTCAAACTATATTGTGCTGCAGCTAGACAGCGTTTAATTGTGCTAAGAATACACGGTCTGCAGACTCACTGGCGATACGGCAATGCAAAACGTGAATTTCGACAGTACGTTATGTTTAGTTGTCGGGCCTAGCTAAACTTGTGGCCTGCTTGGCCTGATATTTGTCATTTTAATCTGTTGTTGAGGATCAGGTTAAATTAGCCTCGATAGCCGGTCTGTGCGGTAGCGAACACAAGCTTTATTTGAAAACTGGCCATTTAATTGCGGGCGTTGAGCTCGCTCAGCGAGACTTTTTGAATGACTAACACAATCACAGAAAAATCCGGCCGTTGTCTGTGTGGCAAGGTGAGCTATACGGTTGCAGCGGCGACTCTCCATCACCACGCTTGTCATTGCGGTACCTGTCGCCGCTGGGCCGGTGGTCCGGCTTTTGCGGCCGCAGTGAAGGATGTAAGTTGGCGTGGGGACGATTTTGTTCGACGCTATGCATCGTCAGAGTGGGCTGAGCGCGGGTTTTGTGGCGACTGTGGCACGCATCTGTTCTTCCACTTCAAGCCGACCGATGACTATTACATCTCCGTGGGGTCCTTTGACGACGATTCAGATTTCCGCCTGGTCGGTGAGATCTACGTCGATGCCCAACCGCCCGGCTATCGCTTTGCCGAGGGTCTTGATCGTCTGACCGGCGATGAGTTTATTGCCAAATACGGGGTTGCCGGCGACGAAGCCGACTAATGGCGGTGTTGTGACGGTTCACTATACGGGTATCTACGGATGCCATCCGAGGTAAGTACAGATTGAGTGACTTAAGTCATCTGCCTAGTCTGGTCGCGAGTTTCTATTGTTGAATTTGCGGGGAGCAAAGGCATGTACATCAATTTCTGGTATCCGATATTTCGCAGTGAAGACCTGGGCTACGACAAGCCCGAGAAGGTCAAGGTTCTGGGCTGTAACCTGGTGGCTTTCCGTGACGAAGACGGTGAAGCCCACGTCCTCAGCGACACCTGTGTGCACCGCGGCGGTTCGCTGGGTGGTGCCTGGTCCGCCGGGCCGGCCGTGCCGCGCATGGTGAACGGCTGCGTGGTCTGTCCTTACCACGGCTGGGAATTCAACGGCGACGGACAGTGCGTCAACATACCTTCGATTGGCTACGGCAAGAAGCCGCCGGCCCGTGCCAAAGTGGACTCGTACCCGGTGCAGGAAAAGTACGGCATTATCTTTGCGTTCCTCGGTGACGAGCCCGAAGAAAGTCGTCCGCCGCTGCTCGAGATTGAGGAGTACGGTCAGGAAGGCTGGGCTGCCAACGAAGTGCTGGTGCTTGAAGTGCCGTACTACTACGAGCGTTCCATCGAAAACGGCCTGGATCCGGCCCACAACGAGTTCGTGCATCCCACCCACGGTTTCACCGCGATCAACCGGGAGACCTATCGGGTGCATGAGTATGACACCGAGGATCACCGTCAGGGTTGGGGCTTCTGGTTCATGCACCGCTTTGATTCCCCGCCGCTGCCGCAGGAAGATCACCCGACGGCGCAGGGGAAGAAAACCCCGTGGGGTAACGTGAAGACCGAGCGTTCCGATGTGTTCGCCGGTGGTGGCACGTACGGCCCCAACATCATGCCGACCTACATCAACATCACCGAAGACAAGATGTTCCGGCAGTACTTCTTCGAGCAGCCGGTGGACGAAAACTTCACCCGCATTTTCTTCCTGAATATGCGCAACTTCCTGCTCGACCCGAAGAACAACGGTCCGATCCACGCTCGCAACAAGGTGATTGCGAAGCAGGATATCGACATCCTGATGGAGGTCTATCCGGATATGACGCCGCTGAGCAAGACCAAGGAAGTGCTGATGCCTGCCGATAAGGCCATCGTTGCTTACCGTGACTGGCTGGAGAAGTTCGATGACATGGGGTGGCGCATTGATGTCAAAGCCTTTAACGAACGCAACGGCAAGGACACGGCATTCGCGATCCCGAGCCCGGCACGCCGGACATCCGGCAACTGGGTGGTTGAAGAGGTGCCGCGTATCAAGAGCCGCGAGGAGCGCAAGAAGATCGAGCGCGCTGCCTGAGCAGTGAGTTCGCAGCAAAAAAACCGGGGCTTTGGCCCCGGTTTTTTTTGCGTTATTTAATCCGCGGGCGTCAGACGCACGATCATGGAGCCCGCTTTGTTTTCCAGCAGCAGGTAAAGTTCGCCGTCCGGGCCCGGTGCAATATCACGAAAGCGCACCAGGTCTTTCAGCAGTGTCTCGGTGTGCGTGACGCGGCCGTCCGTTACTTCAAGGCGCAATAAATCGGTGGCTCGCAATGTGCCGGCAATAATATCGCCGCGCCATTGCGGAAACTCGCTGGCGTCGTAAAATAGGAAGTTCGATATGGCGATTGCCGGCGTCCATTCAACAACCGGGAATTCTGCATCGGCTTCCGCCAGCACAAGCCCTTTGGGCGGCTTTACGGGGCGACCGTCATAATTGATGCCGCTGGTAAATACGGGCCAGCCATAGTTGCCGCCTTTAACCAGGCGATTCAGTTCGTCGCCGCCGCGCGGCCCCATTTCGCTTTCCCAGATCTCGCCGGTGCCCGGATTTACCGCCAGGCCTTGGGCGCTGCGATGCCCAAGCGTGTAGATCGAGGGCATGGCATTGGGGTCATCCACGAAAGGGTTATCCGCCGGAATGCGCCCGTCGTCGTGGACGCGATGAACTTTTCCGTACGGCTTGTCCAAGTCCTGAACACCCATCACGTCGAGGGTGTCTTTCATACCGACGCTGAAATACAGAAAGTTCTTGTCATCAAAGGCCAGGCGCCCGGCGGCAGCGAGGTCAGTGGTGTTGGTGTAATGCTTTTTATCGGCTTGCCAGATGACTTGTTCATCGGTCCAGCGCCCGTCCTTAATGCGTCCGCGGACAATGCGGTTCATGGATACCGGCCCGCCCGACTTTTTGCTCAGTGCATTGCACTCACTGCAGCGATCGGCGTGGTGCAGGTAAATCCAGCCGTTGTCTGCGTAATCGGGGTGCAGCGCCACGTCGAGCATCCAGCCCAGGCCCTGTACCTGCCCCAGAAAACTGCCGGCGTCGTCATAAGTCTTCGGCGTGCCCTGGATGTACGGCGAAGGTGTTCCATCCTGGTTGATTATGCGTAAACCGCGCATGCGTTCCGTCAGCAGTATGCGGCCATCGGGCAGGGGCGCAATGCCGAAAGGCATGGCATCCAGGTCTCTCGCAATAACCTCTATACGGAAGTTGTGTTTTTCAGTTGTTACGACGGTTTCTGGGATTTCCACGGCCATGCCGTCGCGCTTGTCAAGAATCGTCGTGCCCTGGCGTTGTTCGGCGACGTACAGCGCCAGATTCCAGATCTGATTTTCGTCCAGCGTTTCTGACCACGCGGGCATTTCTGTTCCCGGCGCGCCATCAGCAATGCTTTTGGCAATCTCCTTAACGCTGTCACCGTTTTTGAGCGCGGCCCCGACCAGCGGCGGGCCGAGCGTCAGTCCGCGCAGGTCTTCGCCGTGACATCCGGCACAGTTTTCGTTGAACTGTTTGATGAACAGATCGCGCATCGGGATTTTGCTGAGTTTTTCCCAATCCACGCCGGCGGGGTCGAAGGCTTGGGCGTGGGCGTCGGGCGTGGCCCAGAACGCCAAGCTACCGAGCATCGCCGCGGAGGTCAGCAGCGCTGCAGCCATACGTTGTGTTCTGTGTTTAGTGACCGGCATGCATATAACTCGAAGGCGGGCGGAGTTGCATCATAACCGCTTATACATGTAATTACATATATAAATCAGCTCAATGCGGGGACGATGTGCTCGCCAATATTTTTAATGGCGGTTTCCGGGTCGCCAAACACTTTGAGGGAAATCTCCGGCAAACCGGCGCGCTCGAATTCCCGGAAGCGCTCAACTTCGACCGCGATGTTTTCCAGTGACGACGCCGAGGTGCCTTGTGCAATGATTTTATCGACAATCTCGACAGGTACGCCCTCGATATGGGGGCTTTTCTGATAATAGGCCTTGGCAAAACTGCCGATGTGCGCGGTAACAATCGCTGCTTCGTCTTCGTCGAGTACATCATAAAGATAGTCGTCGTAAATCGTACCGCGTACACACAGGTAAATCGCTGATTCATCGCGTGCGGCCACCGGATCTTCTTTGACGTGCCATGCCCAGAAATTATTCAGCGGGTAGGTGGCAGGATCGACGCCGCGTGCCTGCAATATCGGGTCAATGATCTGATGCACGCGCGGTATGCGGCTGGGTACAAAATCACTCACCATGATGCCCGCGGCATACGCGGCAGCTGCCGCCAGCATTTTCGGGCCGTTTGCGCCGGCATAGATCATCGGTGGCGGCTGGGTGACCCAACGGGTATCCAGCCATGCCACCGGAAAAAAATCCCCTGCGTATTTACCCGCTTCACCGGCAGCCATCATGTTGAGTATTTCGATGCACTCCCGCATCGGCTGAATGACGGTCTTGGGCCGCTGGCCGATATTTTCGGCGACGCCCCCGCCCCCACCCACCACAATGGCGGCCCGACCGCCGGAAATTTCGTTCAGGGTCAGGAGCGATGCGCCCATCTTAATAGGGTGCAGCTCGAAGGGGCTGATGGCCATCGGCCCCATTGCAATGCGCTGAGAGTCCATTGCCAGTGGCGTAAAACTCACAAAAGGGTCGCGGCCATTGGCGCTGTTGGGCACCCAGATACATCCCAGACCGTATTCTTCGGCCATGTGGCCAAGCCGCGTGAATTCTTCAACGCTCTTGTTGGATTCAATGATCAGGTCAATGCGCATGCGTTACTCTCTCTATCCGCCCGGCGAACGCATAAGCTACACCGCATGCTCTCGCAGGCCAACTGCCTTACAAAGCGTGTTCCCGCAACAGACAGATTGGGCTATGAACGCAAAAAAGCAGACCGAATTCGGAATTGTCATGGAAGCCTCCGCCGGCTACACCGAGATGCTGGCGCGCGAAATAGAGGCCATGGGATTCGATTATTTGTTGTGTCCGGATACCCAGAATCTGGCACCGGACCCTTACGGCCAGCTCGCATTGGCCAGCGCCAGCACCGACCAATTGCATCTGGGCACCGGTGTCACCAACCCGGTGACGCGCGACGCGGCCGTGACCGCAACCGCGCTGATGACGCTTCAGCAGGAATCAGACGGCCGGGCCATCTGCGTGATCGGGCGCGGCGATTCCTCGGCGGCACATATTGGCGTGCGCAACGCCACCACCCGGCAACTTCGTGAATATATCGAGACGGTGCGTGCGTACATGCGCGGCGAAACGGTCATGCGCGGAGAAACCGAATCGGCGTTGCGCTGGCTGAAGGGCGAAGACGTGGCACCCGTGCCGATCGACATCGCCTGCACCGGTCCGAAAACCATTCAGATGGCGGTGGAGGTTGGTGATCGCATCAGTTTTGCCGTCGGGAGCGCACCGGAGCGCGTAGAGTGGGCGCTGAACACGGCCACGGAACACCTGAAAAAAATCGGTCGTGATCGCGACAGTATCAGCATCGGCGCGTTTGTGAATCTGGTGTGCGATCAGGATGAGCAAACCGCAATTAATATTGGACGCATGATCGCCGGGATGGTGGCGCATTTTGCCGGTATGAAAAACGCCCCGCTGGAACATCTGCCGCCGCAGCTCAAGGAGCTCGCCCGGCACATGCAGGATCAGTACGACATGGAACACCACGCGCAGGAAGAAGCCAAACACGCGGGTGAAGTCTCTGATGACTTTGTGGAGTGGTTTTCTATTTGTGGCGCGCCGGACAAATGCGCTTCCCGGTTGCAGCGGATTATTGATCTTGGTCTCGATCACGTGTATCTGCTCGGCGGATCGCCCGTTGCGCACCCTCACGGTGAGCGGCAGGCCGGCATGGTGAGGCAGACACGCCTGTTTGCCGAACAGGTATTGCCAAGGTTTCGTTAGCCCCGCAGACCCGGTGCCGGCTTTTGCCTCAGGCGCTTTCGCCTTGTTGCGCGGGTGCCGGAATGGTAAAGGCGTAAATGCTGATGAAAATCATCAGGGTGCCGCCGGCCAGCATTGGTGCATTCGGCGCAATCTGATACAGCGAAGAACCCACCAGCGGACCCAGAATAGCGCCGGAGGTATTGGCCGCGGCCAGATAGCCTGCCGCTGCACCTTGTTCATGAGCTTCCATTTTCAGACTGGCGCAACCGTTAATGCCGGGTGTGGCACACGCAAACGAGCCGCCGAGAATGCCAAAACCGATACCCAGCACCACCAGGTTCGGCGCGAGACCCATCGTGAACACGGCCAGCGCAAAAGTCGGGCCGGCCAGGCGTAACAGCACATGTGGCGAAATTTTGATGATCTGAAACAACACACCCTGCACCAGGGTAATGACCACTGCCATGCAGGCCAGCATGATGCCGGCGGTTTGCATGACGTCATCCAGGTCGGTGATGCCGTAGCGATCCTGAATGTAAAACGCGGTAATGAAATTCAGCGAAATGAAAATAATAAAAAACGCTGCCCACATGATCATGTAGGGAACCAGGCGCGCATCGGTAAACTTCAGTGGCGGCTTGTCGGACTTGGGCGCGGCCTTGCGGATTTTATGCTGCTCGGGTTCCGCCAGCCAGACAGCGGCCGCCACGGCCCCCAGCATCGACAGGGCAACGGCTGCGTACATGGGAAACAGCACACCCATGAAGGCCAGACCTCCGCCGATGGCCGGGCCGAGTATCGAACCCAGCGCGTTGGCGCTGCCGATCAGTGCCATACCTTTGGCGCGATCATTCCAGCCGGTGATATCGGCCATGTAGGCCGACGAGGACGGGTATATCCCTGAAGCGGTCAGCCCGTAAAGAAAGCGCGAACCGAACACCATCGCCAGCAACAACAACCCGGCACTGCCGCCGGCAGCCGTGATGTTCATGCCATAGCCGAGGGTCAGCGCCATGGCCAGCGTGCCCACCGCGCTGCCGGCCAGCCCAATGATAAATACCGGTTTGCGGCCGATAACGTCGCTTTTTTTGCCCCAGAACGGCCCGGCAAAAATCAGCGATACGTTGGCGAGTGAAAAGGCCAGTCCGAATTCAACTTCGCTAAAGCCTATCGAACGCGCCATTGGCGCGACCACAATAAACAGCAGGGACTGGCCGATGGCAAAAATCACCACGCCCATCGCAAGAAGTAGTTTGCCTAAGCCGTAATTCGGGGCGCTGGTTGTCATGCGCGCGGATTGTACACGCAATCGCCGCTACGCCGGTTTTACGGCATGAATAGTTTTCACCGTGTCCAAAAACACATGGTTGACCTCTGTGACCTCAAAGCCCGCGGCCCGCACGTTCGCGACCGTATCCCGGTCGAGTTCAGGGCCGAAACGGCTGGCCAGCCGGCTCATCTGCGTCATCATGATGTTAAAGGGAAATACGCGGCTGCCGGTGTGCTCAAACATGTGAAGTTCGCCACCCGGTTTGAGCACCCTGTAAAGAGCTTTAAGGCCTTCAACGGGCCGCGGTACCGAGCAAAAAGTGCAGGAGGTAAACACCTGATCGAAGCTGTTATCGGCGAACGACATGTCGTGTACGTCCATAACTTCGGCGCGCAGCGTGCCTTCATAACCCGCAACTCGTTCCCGCGCGGCTTCGATCATTTTGGGGCTGATGTCTATAGCTGCGATATTGCATCCTTTGGGGAATGTTTCAATATCAAGGCCTGTGCCCAGCGCAAGAAACAGAATGCGCGCATCCGGGCGCATGCGCGAGAATACGCTCAGCTTGGCCGGACGCCAGCGCTTTTCCGGCCCGTTCGCGGACATCAAATCAAAACTGCGCGCCGCGCGATCCCATTTTTCCTGTGTGATCAGATCCATTGGCAAGGTCACCGGTCGAGTTGCTGCGGCCCCGTTAGCAACGCATTCATAATATAGATGAGGACGAGGGTGCCTAATCCGGTTGCAGCACCCCACTGTAAAATTTGCGCGGCGGACAAATCCCACATCCCGCCGAGCATGCCGGCAATCATGCCACCGAGCATGCATGGCATCATGATCTCCATAATGCCCAGTAGCGGTGCCATCACTCCCATGCTGAGAATAAGCGCAATCAGCATGCCGACAAACATGCCGATCAGCATCCCCGGCAGCATGCCCAGATCGCCGCCAAGCAGGGCGGAGCTAACCGCAAGCGCGACGGTAGCCACAATGATGTTGGCCAGCACGTCGCCGAGTATAAAGTAGAGCCGTTTTTCCATGATGATTTCACGTTACCATGCATTGCCAGCGCACGAAAAGGATATAGCGATCAAATGAATATTTTTGGATCAGAGCGGGCCGTGGCCCCGCTTGTATTGGCACACCAGTTACTGCTGTTGTTACCGCTGATATTCAGCGCGGGGTGTGCGGGGCTGCCCGACCGACCCGTTGTGACCCTTGAGGACGACTTCAACCTGTTCTTGCAGTGGTTTCCCGGCGAATACGACAACCATGAGCAGCACTGGCAGGACAAGCTAGACCAGGCGGAGCAGGTGCACGAGCATTTGCACCACATTTTCTACCGTGTGGATGCGCCGGCTGTCGGCAAAAACACCTTTTTTGTTGAGCAATACATGGACGGCGATCCGTCCAACGTCTATCGCCGCCGGTTTTACAGTTTTTCGCTTGACCCGGTCGAACAAGCCATACGGCTGGATATCTATTCCTTTGGTGATGAGGAAAAATATGCGAATGCGCATCTGACCCCGGAAATATTCACTGATTTGAACCGCGCAGGGTTGGTTGACCGACCGGGATGTGAGGTGTACTGGAAGTTTGCAACGGACCATTTTCACGGCTACATGAAAGACAAGGCTTGCAGCGTGGTCTCGGCGCGCAGTGGCAAGCGCATTTATGTCACCGATGATTTGCGGCTGACGGCGGACGAAATCTGGATACGAGATGAAGCCTTCTTCGAGGACGGCAGCCGGGTGTTTGGCAACGAGGCCGGCATTCATCACAAGAACCGCAAAGTTCAGTACTACAACGGATGGGCGGGCGTCAGTTCGGCGGGGCCAGCCATGGCACTGGATGACGGCAACTGGGCGCTTGCAGACGGCGAGTGGGGATTCACCGGCGACCTCGACAATTTCGGCCGTTTTGTGATCCACAATGAAGGGCAGGTCGTGCCGATTCCGGCCAAAGACGGTTCGCCGAGCGGCTACTCGGTGCAACTCGCCAAACTGACTTATCAGAACACGACCGTGCCAATACTCACGTTAAAGATCCGCGAGGATTCTACCGGCAAGACGCTGGCCTACAGTTGGACAAAGACCGCTGCAGACCGGATCGGTATTAATGCGCGCTGGGTGCAGAGCGGACTGACCTTGCGGCCCGGGCAGCCATCGTACGGTTTCAGTACCGCCGATGATTCGAATGACCAGAAGGAAGGCAATGATGAGTAAGCAACACGTGCTAATTTTCGGAGGCACCAGCGGCACCGGTCTGGGCGCTGCGCAGACTCTGGCAGTTCGTGGCACGCCCGTGACGGTAGCCGTCAGGGAGAGCTCCGACACGCAAGCGTTAGAAGATATTGGGCGTGCCGACGGTGCTTGTGGATGTGTTTGATCCCGCCAGCGTCCGCCAGGCGTTTGCCGGCGGCAATTATTCCGCAGTAATCATCAGCCTGAGCGGCGAACGCGGTGTCGAGCGGCGTGCGGATCGCGAGGGCGCGATGGTCATCATGGATGCGGCGCGTGACAGCGGTGTGCGCCGGGTCTTAATGGTTACGGCCATAGGCTGCGGCGATAGTCGGGTGGCGGTTGCACCCAAAGTGATTGAAGTGCTTGGCGAGGTGTTGGCGGCCAAGCAGGTGGCTGAGGAATACCTGATGGCGGCGGATCTTGATGCCACGATTTTGCGCCCCGGCGGGCTCACCAATGACCCGGCCAGCGGCACCGCTATAAAAACGTCTGATCAGACCGTTATGGGTGTGGCCAACCGCGCCGACGTTGGCCGGTTAGCAGTGGAGTGTATTGACGATCCGGCCACCATCGGCGGAATTTTTCATGCCATAGACCCCGAGATCAAATGGCAGGCACCGTTGCAGCGAGGCGACGACTCGATGCACCGTAAGACATGACGACGGACAAGGCATGACACAGGACATGCGCGGCAAGACGGTGCTGATCACTGGCGGGGCCCGCGGCATGGGTCGCGAGACGGCACGCATGCTGGGCGCGATGGGCGCGCACATAGTCATTGTCGATTGGGAAGGCGAGGCCGGCACCCGTTTGCGCGACGAAATCAATGCCGGGCCAGGCAGCGCCGAGTTTCGTTATTGCGAGCTGACCCGTATGGGTGCGGTACGGGAGCTCGCCGCGAATGTTATGCAAGCGCACGAGCGGCTCGATGCGCTGTTTTGTAATGCAGGTATCACCGACCCGGTAAGGCGCGTCACGCCGGAGGGTTATGAACACCACGTCGCGACCTGTCACCTGGCGCACTTTTTGCTAACGCACTTGTTGCTTGATTTGCTGAAACAAAGCGCTCCGTCCCGCATCATCATGATTTCGTCCGAGGCACATAAAGCCGGCGACGGCCTGGATTTCGATGACCTCAACAACGAACTGATCTGGAAGGATCACAGCAAACCTTCGAACAGTGCTTCTTTCACGGCGTATCACCGGGCGAAGCTCAGCAATCTGTACTTTATGTATGAGATGGCCGAGCGCCTGACCGGCAGCGGGGTGACCATAAACGCTATCTCGCCCGGCTTTTTCGTCAACACGTCGATTTACCGCAACCTGACGGGCGTGTTTAAGCTGGGTGCGAAAATCGTGTTCGGTACCGGCACCTTGTTCGGTTGGAATACCCCGCAGCGCAGCGCTAAAACCTATGTCAAACTGGCAACCGATCCGGATTTACAGACGACGACCGCAACCTATTTCGAACACGAAAAGGTGAAAGCGACGTCGGATCTGGCAAAGGCTCTGGAGCCCCGCAAGCAACTCTGGGAATGGTCGGTCAGGCAGACGGGAGTCGGGTCAGCCGTCGCTCCCAGTGCCGAATAGGTAATCTCGTTATGGCTGTGCGCCAGATTCTGAACATGGGTAACCCGGTACTGCGGCAGGTTGCGCGGCCTCTCGCCAGCGCAGAGTTGGAAAGCCCCGGGTTCGCGCTGCTATTGCGCGATATGGTAGACACTCTGCATGAATACGGCGGCATCGGTCTTGCGGCACCGCAGGTGGGCGAAAGCATTCGTCTCGCTATCATTGAAATACCGGGCGGCCCAACTCGCTACGGTGAACTGGATCCCATGCCGTTGACTGTGTTTGTGAACCCGACGATCAGGGTGCTTGATGCGAATACCGCAGGGTATTGGGAGGGGTGTCTGTCGGTGCCCGGTCTGCGCGGTTTTGTCGAGCGTCCGCAACACGTGCGTATTGATTACCTTAATGAAGCAGGTGAATCGCAGTCGCTGGAGTTGCAGGGCTTTTCGGCCACTGTGTTCCAGCATGAATTCGATCATCTGGACGGCAAGCTGTTTGTAGATCGCATGACCGACATGAGCTTGCTGAGCTTCGAACGCGAATTCGAAGAGTTTCAACAGGCAACGTTCATTGAGTAGTATTTACTAAGCAACTTGCAGGCCATGGATATCAAGTGAAATTCGACAGGCGCAAATTTATTGGTTCGGCTGCATCGGCAGCGATTTTTCCGCAGCAAGTGTTCGCGGCCGGTTCCGGCGCGCGCTTGCCGGCTTCCGTGGACGCGGTAACGTTGAGTGGTGGCACGACATCGCTGGGCAAAGCGCAGCTCCAGGAACTGGCCGGTGCCCTGAACGGCTCACTGCTGTTGCCGGGCGGTGACTTTTACGAAAGCGCGCGACGCGTCTGGAACGGCGTGTTCGACCGCAAGCCTGCTTTGATTGTGCAAAGTTCCGGCCCGGCGGACGTGATGCAGGCGGTTAACTTTGCGCGGGAGCACAACCTGTTGCTGGCCGTGCGCGGCGGCGGTCACAGCATTGCCGGCAAATCGGTCTGCGACGGTGGCCTGATGATCGATTTGTCGCACATGAACGGCGTGCACGTTGACCGGCAGCGCCGGGTTGCGCGTGTTGAAGGCGGCGCGTTGCTGCGGAATCTTGACCATGAAACCATTCCACTGGGCTTGGCCACCACGTCGGGCACGGTTTCTCATACCGGTGCGGGCGGGCTGACGCTGGGCGGTGGTATTGGTCGCTTGTGCCGTCAGCACGGGCTGGCAAGCGACAACCTGTTATCGGTTGATGTGGTCACTGCGGACGGCAAGCTGCTGCGCGCCGCCGAAGATGAAAATGCCGAGCTGTTTTGGGGGTTGCGTGGTGGCGGCGGAAATTTCGGGGTTGCCACCTCGTTTGAATACCGACTGCATCCGTTTGATGACGAGGTTCTGGGCGGTGCAATGATGTACCCGCTGGATGAGGCCGCCGAGGTGCTGAAATTCGTCAACGATTTTTCCGCGCGCGCGCATCGCGAATTATCGTTGAGCGGCAATATTGTCATGCTGCCCAACGGTCGGGGCTTTGCAGTGATGAGCGTGACGTATTCCGGCGACCTGCGAAAAGGCGAGAAGCACATACGACCGTTACTGGAGTTTGGGGATCCGGTGCGCAGCGGTGTGAAACGCACATCCTACCGATCGCTGCAAACCTCGAATGACCGCCAGCTCGCCAAGGGCAGAAAATACTATATGAAGTCCGGTTACCTGCCCGAACTGGCTCCCGAATACATCGATGAACTGATTGCCCGTGTGGAACCTTCGCCGCAGCGGGAACAGGTCATTGTAATGACGCAGTTAGGCGGCGCTATCCGCGATTTGCCGGCAGATGCCACCGCCTATGCTCATCGCTACGGAGAATTCGACTTGATGATCGGCGCGGCGTGGGACGATCCGGAGCATACGCAGGCCAATGTCGACTGGGGCCGCGAATATTTTGCGGCCATGCAGGACTATACCGATGGTTTTTACGTGAACAGCTTAATGGACGAAAGTCAGGACGATGTGCAGCGCAATTATCTGGGTAATTATTCCCGGCTGGTAGCTTTAAAAAACATCCACGACCCTGCAAATCTGTTCAGGATGAATGCCAACATCAAGCCCTCAGTTTCAACAGGCTAGTTAAATACTTTCCCAAGCACCGTAACGCGGTGCATTTCGCGCGGCTCATCGTAGTCGCGGACGGCGTAGTGACAGGTGCAACGGTTGTCCCACATCGCCACCGTGTTGACACTCCAGTAAAAACGGCACTGCAGCTCTTTCCAGTTGATGTGGTCAAACAGCATTTGCAGCAGCGCATCGCTCTCGGCCGGGTTGAGCCCTTCAATGTGCGTGGTGGTCAGTTCACTGATGTACAGCAACTTTCGTCCGGTTTCAGGGTGTACCTGCACCAGCGGCTGCAAGGTTGGCGGTGCTTTCTTAAAAGTATTCCAGTAGAGCTCGGGGCCGCCTTCTTTTTGCAAGTCTTGCCGCCGATAGGTTTTGGTGACGTCATGCCATGCCGACAGGCCGGATAAAAATTCCTGCATCGGTTCCGACAGGGTTTCGTAAGCTTTGTACAGGTTGACCCACATGGTATCGCCGCCGCGACTGGGGATTTCAACTGCACGCAGTATGGCCGCCAGCGGCGGGTCATCGGTGTAGCTCAAGTCGGGGTGCCACTGGTTGGCAAGCCGCAGCGTGTCTTTTTTGCCGGTTGCCACTTTCAGGTTAATGATTTCTTTGTGGCCTTCGAGGTGCGGTATGAACGGGTGTATGTGCAGTTCACCAAAGCGTCGGCCGAAGGCAATTTGCTGATCGGGGGTGACCTCCTGATCGGGCAAAAAGATCACCAGATTTTCGAGCAGTGCTTGCTTAATTTCGTTGTACAACTCATCGTCCAGCGGTTCGGCCAGGTTTACGCCGTGAACGATCGCACCGAGCGAGCCGGAGATGGGTTTTAAAGTGATTCTTTGATAGTCCATGCTGATTCCACTGTCGAACAAGTCGTGCGATTATGAACGAAATATCATCAAATACTGTACTGTGGACAACCGATACGGGGAGCAACCCGGTTCGACTTAGAGAGATTCTAAATGAAATTTCACATCATTATTGAAGCCAATAACCCGCCCGAGCGGATTGCCGAGCTGGCCCAGCTGGCGGAGAGCTACGGCATGGAGGGCGTGTGGTCATCCAATATGCATGACTCGCGGGATCCGTTCATTAATTTTGTGGATGCGGCTCGTGCCACCAATAAAATAAAGCTGGGTCCGGTTGCTGTGTCCCCTTACGAGCTGCACCCGCTCAAGATGGCCAATGCGCTGCTGACCCTGAATGAGATTTCCGGCGGCCGGGCGCATATCGGCGTCGGTGCCGGCGACGGCGGCACGTCGACAGCGATGGGCATGAAGGCCGAGCGTCGCCTGACTGCTGCGCGGGAATGCACCGAAATTATCGAACAGGCGTCGACCGGTGAACCGGTGCAGTACAAGGGCAGCATGTACAACGTCATGTATTACCACTCGTCGTGGGTTAGTCAGCCACCGCCGGATGTGTTTGTGTGTGCCGGTGGCCCACAGATGATCAAGTCCAGCGCAAAGTACGCTCAGGGCATATATCTGGGCGATCATTTGCCGCACCATGTGGCACGCGTGAATGATGTGATCAAGGCCGAACATGCAAGCATGGGCCGTGATGACCCCGACTTTCGCCTGCTCAATTTCTGGGCATGGCATGTCAAAGAGGATCAGGAAGAAGCGCGTGCCGAGGCGCGCGTCTGGCTGGCCATGCGCGCCACACCCTGGCCACAGTATTACCATCACGACATTCTGCCCGAAGATGAAATGCAAATTGTTTACGACAATATCGGTGCGATTAATCAGGCGTTTTACAAGCGTGACCCGAACATCACGGCGGTGTCTAAAGATATTCTCGACAGGCTGGTTGATCAGTGTTCCGCAACGTCATCAATTGCGAACATCGATCACGAAATTGAACGCATAAAGAAGTTCGAAGCCGCGGGGCTCACCGATATTTCATTGCGGCTTTACGACAAGCCTGAAGCATCGATCAGGTTGATTGGCGAGCGCGTGATGCCGGCGTTCGCGGCCTGACAGGCATGAGGCGCTGTTAGCGCTAGACTCTGCCGATGGGCAATATCCTTTTATACGCGGCCACGGTATTGATCTGGGGCTCAACCTGGTACGCCATTGATTTTCAGCTGGGCGTCGTTGATCCGTCGGTATCACTTGCCTATCGGTATGGAATCGCAGCAGCGCTGGCCATCGGCTGGTGTCTGGTGACAGGCCGGTCGCTGCGGTTCGGTTGGGGGCAGCATCGCTATTTTTTACTGCTGGGTGTTTTTCTCTTTGGCCTGAATTACCTTGCTGCGTATCAAGCGCAGGTCTATATCACCTCAGCCCTGAACGCGATCGGGTTTTCGTCCATGATCTGGATGAACATCATCAATGCGCGTTTGTTTTTTGGCCGTCGCGCAACGCGGCAAATGTATACGGGCGCTTTTCTGGGCATTGCCGGCATCCTGATAATTTTTCTGCCTCAGATTCAGCACGTGTCACTGACCGACCGAATTCTGGTGGGAATGTTTTTTTCATTGTTGGGCACTTTGTCAGCATCCTTTGGCAATATTGCTGCACAGAAGATGCAATTTAATGCCGTTCCGGTTATGCAGGCCAATGCCTGGGGTATGTTCTATGGCGCGCTGCTCAATACCGGCCTGGCTGTTTTAAAAGGGAAGCCGTTTACATTTGATCCGTCACCGGCCTACAGCCTGTCATTGGTGTATCTTGCGGTGGTGGGTTCAGTGATTGCTTTTGGCTGCTACCTGACTTTGCTGGGCCGCATCGGGCTTGAGCGGGCGGGGTACGCTTCGGTGATGATCCCGGTCGTTGCGTTGGGGTTTTCGGTGGCGCTGGAGGGTTTGCAGGTGAGTGCCAATCTGATCGCCGGGCTGATATTGGCAGTGGCGGGTAACGTCATTATTTTGACTCGTTTCAAGCCGGGTAGCTAACTTATGCGAGCTATAATTTTGCCGCGTTTCGGCACCGACAATTTGCAGCTGGCTGATCTGGACAAGCCTATGCTCAAGGGTGATGAAGTGCTGGTCAGATTTGCAGCCGCCGCCGTGAATTCCCGGGATGCACAAATTATTGCCGGTACCTTTTCGCCCGATCAGCCGCTGCCCATCGTGCCAGTGTCGGACGGTGCCGGCATTGTGGAGGAGGTGGGTAAAGACGTCGACGGGATCTCCCTTGGCGATCTTGTATGCCCGTTATTTTTCCCCGAATGGCTGAGTGGCGAGGCGCTCGCCGATGAGCGCCGTGTTTCGTCCGGCTTGGAGGCCCCTGGGGTATTGCGTGAATACGGGGTCTACAAGCCTCACCAGCTTGTTCGCGTGCCGGGATACCTGAGTGCAGCGGAAGCAGCCTGTCTGCCGTGCGCCGGGCTCACTGCCTGGACCTCGCTGGTGAACTATTCGTCCATTGGCGCGGGCGACTGGGTGCTGGTGCAGGGTACCGGCGGCGTTAGCCTGTTCGGCCTGCAATTTGCCAAAGCACTGGGCGCGAAGGTGATCGTGACTTCCGGTGATGATGCGAAGCTGGAGAAAGCGCTGCAGCTCGGAGCTGATCACGGCATTAATTATGTGCGGCGGCCAGCGTGGGGTGCGGTGGCTCGTGAACTGGCTGATGGTTTTGGTGTGCATGCTGTGCTGGATGTCGGCGGCACCGGCACCCTGGCCCAGTCAGTGGCAGCATTGCGTCGTGGCGGGCACATTAACGTGATCGGTTATTTTGGCGGCATCGATCTGGGATTGAACGTGTTTCATCTGATTGAACGCAATGCGCATATACACGGTGTTGCTGTGGGCAATCGTGACGGCTTCGAACACATGGTCGCATTTCTGCATCAAAACGAGATTCATCCTGTAATAGGTGCCGAGTACCCGTTCGAGGAAGCGGCTCGCGCTATCGAGCGCGTGGGTGATGGCAGCCATATCGGAAAAATTGTTATTAACATGGATTGATACGCGGACTTCGCGCCTACAAGTTATGAACCTTCACGCTATGAATATGAAATTCAGAATAGGGTTGCTCGCCGTGACGGCAGGGTTGTTACTGGCGGCCTGCTCAATTACCGGCGAACCGGAAGCCGTGCTGGTCGGCGGCGCAACCGGACGGCAGGGCGGCGCGGTCGTGGACGAATTGCTCGCGCGCGGTTACCGGGTGCGGGCGCTGACGCGCAATCCGCAGTCGGATGCGGCGCAGTCCCTCGGTGCGAGAGGCGTGGAAGTCGTTGCAGGTGACTACGGTGATCGCGATTCGCTCGATGCCGCCATGCGCGATATCCGCAAAGTGTTTTTTTACAGCGGGTTTTCACCAAACGAATTAGATGAAGGCCTGAACGTGATTGCCGCGGCTAAAGCGGCAGGGGTGCGACACCTTGTCTATAGCTCAGGAGCGGCTGCCGAGCCCGGCAAGGGCATTCCGGGTGCCAAGATGGAAATCGAAAAAGCGATACTGAACAGCGGGTTGCCTTACACCGTGTTTCGGCCTGTCGCGTTCATGGAAAACTTCGAGAGCCTGAAGAAAAGCATCGTTAAGTCGGGAGTTACCGACTCGCGCGCGCCCGACCGCATGCTGCATTTCATTGCCGTACGCGATATCGGGTTGTTTGTCGGCGAGGCTTTTGACAAGCCCGCGCGCTGGCAGGGCAAGGCGATTAATATCGCGGGCGATCGCATGACAGTGCAGCAGCACGTGGATATCTTCAGCGAAGTCCTCGGGCGCCCCGTCCCTTACCGGCAACTTCCCCTTGCAGAGTTTCTGGCAGCGATGCCCAAGCCGCTGCGGCCCTTGTTTCGCTGGTATGACGAAGTGGGTTACACCGCTGATGTAGAGGCCTTGCGCCGAGAGCTGCCGCAGCTAACGACGTTACGCGAGTATTTGCGGTCAGCCGGGTGGTCAGCGGCCGACATATAACCTCAGGAAATAAAGGCGCCTTCATATGTCCCTGAAGTTATGACTTGTATAAGCCTTATTATTAGTCGTATTCTGTCAAACACTCGCACGCGGTTGCGCGGGCTACCTTAGATGAAAATTACAGCCACTCGGCAACGCCACAGCGCCTTGTCGACAATGTCCGGGGGATATTGATGTTTGAAAATAATGACGGCGGTGTAACCGCACGTGCAGGTTTTTGCGTTGCATTAGCAGCACTCACACTGGCAGCTTGCGGTGACACTAGTAAAGTGAGCGAACAGCCAGCAGATACTGCCGCGGCCGAGCCTGCAGCCGCCCCAATCGCAGCGGTGTCGCAGAACGAAAACGAACTGCCAACATGGAAAATACCCAACATCCCGGAAGCCGCTGAGGCTTACTACGCGCCGGACAATTTGCACGTTATTGCGCAAACTCAGGATCCAGATGCACTGCGTGCCGAGGGGCGTGATTCAGGTGCGCTGACCTATACGTTTACTGATCAGGGTACTGACATTAAGCGCATCAATGACAAGGGTCAGGATGCCTGTTCGTATTTCACGCCGGACGGCAAGGGCCTGATCTGGACGTCCACCAAAGACAACATGGACATGCCGATCGGCAACTGGTCCGACTCTAATGATTACCCGCAGGGCGGCGAGCTGTATTTGTCCGATCTGGATGGCGGTAATGTAAAGCGCCTGACCGACAACGAATACTACGAAGCTGAAGTATCCATTTCGCCGAACGGCGAGTGGATCGTCTTCGGCCGGCAGATTGAAGGCAAGATGGATCTCTGGAAGATGCGTTTTGACGGCACCGACGAGCGGCAGCTGACCTTCACCGACGACTGGCAGGAAGGCGCACCGTTCTATCTGCCCGACAACAAGACCATCCTGACGCGCGCCTGGAAGGAGTCGGAATACGGCAAAATTCGCCCGACACCGATGACCGTTTTTACGGTGGACGCCGAAACGGGTGAAGCCACACCGCGTACCTTTGATCGTGACATGAACTGGGCGCCTTATCCGGCCCCCGATGGTCGCCATTACGTGTTTGTGCGCATCGTCGAAAACAACAACTGGGAAATATTCCTGGGCGATTTGGCTGGCGGCGAGCCGAAGCGGTTGACTTTTAACGACAGCTTTGATGGTTTTCCGTCAATTTCGCCTGACGGCACAAAAATGCTGTTCGCCCGTTCCGAAGGCCCGGGTTTTATGTCGGGGCTGTATACGTGGGTGATGGATATTTCATCGCTTAATGTTGGGCCGGAAAATTACACCGGTTCTGTTCCGGGTATAAAAGCACCTATGGCTGCTGAATAGGCAGGGCTTAGTTATTTGGGCTCGTTCAAGGGCCGTAAGGGGAAAGACAATGATCACATTGGGTCATAAGAAAGTGATGGCGCTTATTGGCGCGGTCGCGGTCTATTTTGTTGGGCTTAATGCTTATGCTGCCGGTCACCGATCAGACATTCAAGATTCTGTGTCGCCCGTAGACGTTGTTAGTGCTGAGGAGCTGGAAAATCGACAACCAGTCTCGCTGGCAGATCTGCTTAAAAATACGCCTGAGCTGATTACGACGGCACAGCGCAACGAAGAAAGCGTGTTGGACGTGGCTGTGTCGATCCGAACATTGACCGCCGGTCAGTTGGAAGCGGCCCAGATTACCAATCTCACTGATGTGGCCAATGTGACCCCCGGTCTGTCTTTCCAGAATTATTTTGGTGAGGATCTGTCGGTTCCGACTATTCGCGGCGTCAGTCAGGTGGATATATTTGGGAACCCGAATGCGCCGGTGTATGTAGACGGTATCTTCGTATCCAGCGCACTGAACTTCGGTTTTCTGGATTTTGAGCGCATCGAAGTGTTACGCGGCCCGCAGCCAGCCTACTTTGGCTTCAATGCATTCAGTGGCGCGGTCAACTTTGTAACTGCGAAGCCCGGCGATGAGTTGGCGATCAAAGGCGAAGTGACCATGGGCACTGACGACAAACGTCTGATTTCGGCTTCAATTTCCGGCCCGATGGTGGGCGACGTACTCTCGGGTCGTATCTCGGCCATGTATGACGATTTTGGCGGTACCTACAACAACCAGAATTCGGCGGCTAATCAGGATATCGGCGGGCATAAATACAAGATTCTTTCTGGGTCCTTGTTCTTTACGCCGAGCGACGTCTTTGATGCTCAGTTGAATATGTATGTGTCGGATGACCATATAGACCCGCCGGCGATGAGCCAGATTCCGGCGAACTGTGAGCCGGAACTTGATCCGCCGACCGACCCGATGTCGGCAAATCCGGATCGCCTGCTGAACTACTGCGGCAACATTCCGTCGGTCGGCAAAAATGATCTCTCCACCACCGTAGGCGAAACCGGCGAAGTGCGTGAAATCTTCCGCACCAGTCTGAACATGAACTGGGATATCGGTGTCGGTACCCTCAGTTCATTGACGGGTTATGCAGAAAACAAGGGCGAAATTCTCGCCAGCACCGATCGCGGCAAGTCGGGCACAACCTTTGCTTATCGGACGACGACACCGGGCTTTATTCCGGGCAGCTTCGTAATCGATAGTTTTGAAGCGCCGGTGATCCAGGGCTCTGCCGGCAAGAGCAAGACCGAGGATTTCAGTCAGGAGTTCCGGTTTTCAAGTCCGGATGACAATGCTTTCCGCTATACGGTGGGTGCGTACTATCGCGACGTAGAGACAACGTCGCCAATCATCGAGGGCTTCGGCGCCTGGGCCGGTTTTGATGCGGTGCCTGCGGATGCCAATCTGCTGTTTGGCGTCATTCCGGATCTTTGTCCGTGTATTGAATTCGTGCCGGGCATAGGTATTTCTGCCGGCTTCGGCGGCTTTATTTTCGCCGACATTTTTTCGATGGCGGCGCCTGGCCTCGATTACATAAATAAGTCTTCATCGGAGCAGTTGGCCGGTTTCTTCAGCACCGAATACGACCTTCAGGATGACCTGACCATCGGTTTCCAGGGTCGTTACACAGACTACGAAGAAAAATCCATCAGCGGCCCTTCGGCCTCGATTGAAGAATTCGATGATGACTTCTTCAACTGGCGGGCTGATTTGACTTACAACCTCGACGAATTGACGACGGTCTATGCCGCGATTGCCACGGGTGTAAAGGAAGGCGGTATTGAAAACTTTACGCCGGAAACCGTCAATGCTGATCCGGATTGTCCCGGCCCGATGTGTGTGGATGGAGTCAACCAGAGTCGCCGCTTCGGTCAGGAAGACATCATGACCTATGAAGTCGGTTACAAGACCGTCCTGAACGATGGTGCCACACTGATTGACGGCTCTGTTTACTACTCTGACTGGTCAGACATCGTACTGCCGCAGGTTGTGACCGAGGTGGACGGCAAAGCCATTGTGCCCGAAGGTGTATCCGGCAATATCGGCGATGCCAAAATCGCCGGCTTTGAGGTGCTGGTCAATAACACCTTCAGCGATCAGTTGGACGGCGGTGTGGGCGTCTCCTACAACCGCGCCCGTTTCAACAAGGGCCAGGTCGAGAGCTTTGTCGCCTTCCCGAGTTTTGCGCCTAACGGCAGCATGCAAGGCCAGACCCTGCAACGTCAGCCGGAGTTGCAGTTCAACGCTAATGCCACATTCAGAACCCAGTTCAACAGCGATTGGGACTGGTATACCCGTGGCGACGTGAACTATCAGTCGCGCTGGTACGTGGGTCTCCCGAACCAGGCCCGCATTCCTGGGCGGTTCCGCGCGAACCTTCGCACCGGTCTTGAGGCGGATCAGTACACCGTTGAACTGTGGGTTAACAACCTGTTTGATGACGACACCGTGGAGTCGGCATTCCGCGATGTATTCCTCACCAACGCATTACCGGACGGCACTCAGGGTTTTGACACATTGTTCCCATGGCGTCTGACGGCTTCGCACCCGCAGCGCAGAACGATTGGTGTAACGCTGCGTGGGCGGTTCAAGTAACGGGTAATCAGCGGAGCTTACGCTCGGTTTTACCCTGCTGTATCCGACCGCCCGTGGCACAAGCCACGGGCGGTTTTGTTTAATCGTTTATCGAATTTCGATAAACGAATTTGGATTAACCATTATCCGGTATAGGTTTATGTACATTGCCAAACGATTGGGTTTAGTTTTCTGTTTGATTCTTGGCGGCAGCACGGTGTTTGCCGGTCAGTCTGATTTGCACCACGCCATCGGCGACCCTGACCGCAAGAATCGCAGCGTTGATGTGGTGCTCGACGGTATTGTCGATACCGCTACCGGTAATACGGTAACCCCGGCCGAGATGGCGGCGCGCCTCAGCGACGTGGGGTTATTCTTTATTGGCGAGACGCATACCAATATTGATTATCACCGCGTTCAGCTGCGCGCAATTCAGGCTCTGCATGCAGCCGGCCGCGAAGTCATGATCGGCCTGGAAATGTTTCCCTATACCCAGCAGGGCTCGCTCGACGCATGGATTGACGGCAACCAGAGCGAGCAAGAGTTTGTTGACAAAGCAGAGTGGTATACCTACTGGGGTTATAACTGGGAGTATTACCGCGAAATATTCGTTTTCGCGCGCGAGCAAGGCATCCGCATGTACGGCGTCAATACGCCGCGCGAAGTTGTGTCGGCCGTGCGAAAAAAGGGCTTTAAAGATCTGACCCCTGAGGAAGCGGAGCATATTCCCCACGAGGTATTGCCGCCCACGGATGAAATGCGTGCCATGTATCGCAGCTTCTTCGATCCGGACGACGCACTGCATATGAGTGACGAACGCCTTGACGGGATGTTGCGTGCGCAAACCACCTGGGATGCCACGATGGGCTGGAACGCGTTGCAGGCGCTACTGAAGGACGGCGGCGATGATGCCATCATGGTGGTGCTCATTGGTTCGGGTCATGTCACCTACGGTCTGGGTGCCGAGCGTCAGACTGCACCTTACTACGACGGCAAGATCGCATCGTTGATTCCGGTGCAAATCAACGATGACACCGGTGCCCCGGTCAAAACCGTGCAGGCGTCCTATGCCAACTTCATCTGGGGGCTCCCGAAAGCAGATTATGAAATCTACCCGTCACTGGGCGTGTCACTGATGGGCGCGCTTGGTGATGAACCGACCAAGATCATTCAGCGCAGCGGCGATTCTATTGCGGCCAGGGCCGGTATAGAGGTCGGTGATGTGCTGATGAGCCTGAACGGCGAAGCGGTGGAGTCCGGTGTGGATCTGCGTCGCATCGTGGCAGGCTGGCGCTGGGGCGACGTTGCCACGGCGTTGGTTCGCCGTGATGGCAAAGAACAGGAAGTGATAATTCCTGTGCGGCGCGAGCTATAAGCCACAGCGGTAAAGAACAACAAATAACGAATGGGTTTGACGTGCGCGGATAGCGTACGACTGGCGGAGAAAGATTGTGAGTATAAAAATGACTAGATCATTGCGCGGCTTGCTTGTTTTAGCGGCCACGATGGTTTCTGGCGGTGTGCTGGCTGACGACATTAAATACACGTTAACGGTGCAGATGGATCCGGTGACCCATCAGCTGGATGTCAGTGCGACGTTAAACCTGCCTGAAGCTTATGCAGGCCAGAGCGCTGAGTTTGTGCTGAGCAATGCAGTCAAGATTGTCGAAAGCAATATCCCGGTGGAATCGCTGCCTTATAACGGCGAAAAAAGTTTTAGCGGCATTAACGGCTCGAGCGTCAATCTCAGTGAAACCAATCACGTTGCGCGCTATCGGATTACCGTTCCGGATGATAAAACCGAATTCGTACTGCGCTATGCGGGCGAAGTGAACTTTGCGCTCGGTGATGAGAAAGAGCAGTACACCCGGGGATTTAGGTCCACAGCCGGCATTGTGGATGAAGAAGGGATATATCTCGCCGGCAGTTCTCTGTGGTACCCCTATTTCAGTGATGAATTATTCCGGTTTGAAATGGACAGCAATGTCCCGGAAGGCTGGCACTTAATCAGTCAGGGCAACGGTGTGTCGCGCGACGCGGACGGCCGTTCGCAGTGGGATTCTGCAGGGCTGGTAGACGAGATTTACCTGGTCGGCGGCCCGCTTACACGCTACAACGAAGCAGCCGGCGCGGTTACAGCGGAGGTTTACTTGCGTGAGGCGGACGACGCGCTGGCGCAGAAGTACCTCACGGCGACCGCGCAGTACCTGGAGATGTACCGCAACCTGATCGGCCCATACCCCTATGGCAAGTTTGCGCTGGTCGAGAATTTCTGGGAGACGGGTTACGGCATGCCGTCGTTTACCCTGCTTGGGCCGCAGATTATTCGTTTCCCGTTTATCCTTACTTCTTCTTACCCCCACGAGGTGCTGCATAACTGGTGGGGCAATTCGGTCTTCGTAGACTACGACACCGGAAACTGGTGCGAAGGCCTCACCGCATATATGGCCGATCACCTGATGCAGGAGTTACGTGGCACGGGCATGGAGTGGCGGCGCGACACGCTGAAGAAATACCGCGATTTCGTCAAAGAGGGTCTGGACTTTCCGTTGACAGAATTCCGCTCACGGCACAGTGCCGCAACCGAGGCCGTGGGGTACGGCAAGGTTGCCATAGGCTTTCATATGCTGCGTCGGGAACTGGGAGACGACCTCTTCCGTCAGGCGCTGCAGCGTTTCTACCGCAGCAACCTGGGCCGCAAGGCCAATTTCGCCGATGTGCGTGCAGCGTTTGAAGCGACAGCGGAAAAGGATTATGAGGAGTTTTTCCGGCAATGGGTGGAGTGGACTGGTGCGCCATCATTGCAGCTGGACAAGGTGCGCGTAAGCAGTCGTTCGGGCGGTTACCGGCTGCGCGGTGTGCTCAAACAATTGCAGAGCGGTGCTGCGTACACGCTGGATGTCCCTCTTTACGTGACAACGGAAAACGGGCTTGAACAATTCACCATCAAGGCCGGATCGGCGAACCAAAAATTCGAGTTTCAGGTCACGAGCAAGCCTTTGCTGGTGGAAGTGGATCCGGAATTTGACCTGTTCCGCTTACTGGATCCGCGCGAAACTGCGCCGTCGATCGGGCAGGTTTTTGGTGATCCGGAGATTCTGGCCGTATTGCCCGCCAGTGCCTCTGCCGAGGAGCAGCAGCGCTATCGGGATTTGATGGAGCAGTGGCGCAGCGGTACACACGCGATCACCGTAGTTACTGATGCCGAAATCAGCGCGCTGCCGGACGATAAAGGAGTCTGGTTACTCGGGCGCGACAACCGACTTGCGATTGAGTTGTTCGGGCGCGACCCGGACGTGGACGTGGACATCGGTGCGGATACGCTGCTGATTGGCGGCACAGCTGTGTCGCAGCCGGATCACTCAACCGTCATTATCCGCCGTCATCCGCAAAACGCTTCCAAAGCCGTGGGCTGGATCAGTGTGGCACCCGAGGCGGCATTCCCGGGCATGGGTACCAAGCTGCCGCATTACGGCAAGTATTCCTATCTGGCCTTTGAGGGCGATGAGCCGGCGAACATGCTTAAGGGCGAATGGGCCGCGACCGATTCGCCGTTGCGGGTCGATCTGCGCGGTCAAGACGATCGTTTTGACGGTGCTTTGCAAGCTGCGCGTCCGCCGCAGCGGGAAGCGCTCGCGGAATTGCCACCGGTGTTCTCCCGCGATCGCTTGCTGGAGCACGTTGAAGTGCTGGCTGGCGAAGAGATGGCGGGTCGTGGACTGGGCACACCGGGCCTGGAAATGGCGGCCGATTACATTGTCGGTCAGTTCAAGGCAATCGGTCTGCAACCCGGCGGCGACAACGGCAGTTATTCTCAGGTATTTCGGGTCGCAGAAGGTGAGGACGGTCAGCCGCATGACGTGCGCAATATCGTCGGCATATTGCCAGGCAAGGAATCGTCCATGAGCGGCCAGATGCTGGTGGTCAGTGCGCACTACGATCATCTCGGTCACGGCTGGCCGGATGAGCGCGCCGATGCCGGTGACGGCATCTACTACGGTGCTGATGACAATGCCAGTGGCGTGGCAGTGCTGATTGAGCTCGCCAAAGCAATGGCCGAAACCAATCCCAGCCGCACCGTTGCCTTTGTTGCCTTCACCGGGGAAGAGGCCGGCTTGCTGGGCTCTAAACATTTTGTCGAAGCTCTGGCTCCGCATGAGTTGGCGGGTGTCAACGCGGTATTGAACATGGATACGGTGGGTCAGCTTGGTGACAAGCCGGTTCAGGTTTACGGCGGTTCCACGTCGTCCGACTGGCAGCACATATTCCGGGGTATAGGTTTTACCGCCGGCATTCAGTCCACTCTTATTACAACGGATCTTGCGTCTTCTGATCAGCAAAGCTTTATCGACAAGGGCATTCCCGGCGTGCAGATTTCCAGTGGCGCGTCGCTGGACTATCACCGCCCCAGCGATACGGTGGACAAGGTTGACGGCGACGGATTGGTCAAAGTAGCGGTGCTGGCGAAAGAGGCTGCGGTGTATCTCGCCGAGCGTCCGGAGCCGCTGACCAATACGATTGATCCTAATGCCAAACCTGCCGGTCCGGGTCGTGGTGAGGGCGGACAACGACGCGTTTCATTGGGAACCGTGCCTGACTTCGCCTTTAACGGCGAGGGTGTGCGTATCGAGGCATTGGTGCCCGGGTCGCCGGGCGAACAGGCAGGGCTGCGAGCCGGTGACGTGTTGGTCGAGCTCGCGGGCCAGCCGGTGAGTAATCTGCAGGGCTACACCGATTTGCTGAAAAAGCTTGAGCCGGGCAAGACCGTGTCGATGGCTGTAATGAGAGACGGTACGCGCATAGAAGCATCAGCCACGCTGGTTGCACGGTAGGCGAAGCATGCACCTAGACCTGTTTATTGAATCAAAAGTCGGCCCCGAGGCACTTAAGGAGTTGGGGCTGCTGGCTGAGCAGTATGGGTTTCGCGCACTCTGGGCGCAGAATTATGCGCGGGCGCCGGATGCATTTATGACGGCGGTGCCGTTGGCCATGGCATCCAGCCGCCTGAAAGTGGGCGTGGCCGCTGTATCCGCCTACGAAATGCATCCGCTGCGTATCGCCAATGCAGTGCTCACCCTCAACGAGTTATGCGCGGGGGGTGCCTGCGTGCTGGTAGGCGCGGGTGGCGAATGGCCGGGTGTGATGCAGTCGAAGGTCGGCAAACGCATCACGGGTACGCGCGAAGCCATACAGATCATTAAAAAAGCGTGCGGTACTGAAACCGTTAATTTTGATGGTGAGATGTATTCAGCCAAGTATTTCAGCACGTCGTGGGCAACACACAAGACACAGCGTCCGCCGCAGATCTATGCCGGTGCAAACGGGCCGAAGATGATCAAGATGGCGACCGAGGTGGCAGACGGGTTATTAATGAGCGACGTGTTGCCGGAAATGTTCGACTGGCCCATGCCGAACCTGAAAAAGGCGTTGGCAGAGCGTGACCCGAAGGCACCGCCGTTTGCCGTGAATAATTTTGTCGCCTGGCACGTCAAAGAGGATGCCGAGGAATCATTTGCCGAAGCGCGACGGGAAATGATGATCCGCGGCTGGCTCGAGGATAAATGGCTTGCACCGTTTCTGACGCCGGACGAAATCAAGCTGGTGCAGGCTAAGAAATGGTCGTTCCTGACCGCATTTCGCGAGCGCCACGGCAATATCGAAGGTGTGCCGCCGGAGATTGTGCAAAAACTGGTGGACGGTCTGACGTGCGCCGGCGGGCCGGACTCGCTGGACCGTCATATCGAGCACCTGCGCAAGTACAAGGATGCCGGCTTTACCGAACTGGCGCTGGGCTTGCAGGACGACCCGGCCGATGCCATCCGCATGCTGGGCGAGAAGGTTCTGCCTGCATTGCGGTAGCGGAAAAGCATTAAACTACGGGCATGCTGCTGCCCGAACACACGCTCCTCAAACCCGTCAGCCTTGATCAGTGCCTGACCATGCTGCGCGACCTTACGGCGGGCGGGGGTGAGCGCCTGGAAAAGGCCCAGTTGATTGCCGGCGGCACCGACGTGATTTTCAACATGCGGTTGAAGTTTTTTCAGCCTGAGCACCTTGTCAGCGTGCGCCGGGTGCCGGAATTGCAACGTATCGAAGAGCTGGACGATGGCGGACTGCGCATCGGGGCGGCTTGTCGTCTGGTTGATCTGGCGGACGACCCGCGCATCCAGTCGCGTTTCCCGGCTTTTAAGCAGGCGCTGGACGCGGTTGCATCGGCGCAAGTGCGCACTATGGGTACTCTCGGCGGTAACGTTTGCCTGGAAACGCGTTGCTGGTTTACTAACAACTCGGAAGAGTGGCGTCAGGGCCGGCAGGGTTGCTTTAAGACAGATTGCGAGCATTGTCATGTGATCCCGAGCAGTACGCATTGTCACGCAATCAATAATGCCGACACGCCGCCTGCCCTGATAGCGCTGGATGCCATGCTGACGGTGCAGAGCGCACGCGGATCGCGAGAAGTGCCGATCGCTACTTTCTATCGGCCTGATGGCATGGATCACATGGATCTGCAGCCGGACGAGTTGCTGACGCACATCACGGTTCCCGCAACTCGGGATCGCAACCTGTTCATGAAGTACACCCCGCGCAAAGGCATGGATTTTTCACTGGGCGCAATTGCAGTGCGTTGCGGCGGTCTGGGTGAGCAGGCAGAGAACATACGTATTGTGCTCGGGTCGATTTCGTCGGCACCGATAGTGCTGGTGGAGCCGGCGCGGGTTATTGAGGCCGACGGTCTGGGCGACGCGTCTATTGAACGTGCTATCGAGCAGATGCGTGATGAGCTGGGCGAGGTAACCAACCTGTACGGGCGCGCAACTTACAAGAAGCAAATCGCGAAAACGCTGGTGCGTCGCGCGTTGGTGAAAATCAGAGAGAGGGTCTGACGGAGGTCAGCGTATATGGCTAAACACATCATGAGCCTGACAGTTAACGGCGACACGCGCGAGTTCGCGGTGGACGACAGAGACACCCTGCTTGATGTGATTCGTAACCAGATGGCACTGACGGGCACCAAGAGCGGTTGTAACACCGGCTCGTGTGGTATTTGCACTATCAATAATGCAGCCGGCGAGGCAGTTTTGTCGTGTCTTACGCCGGCGCTGGAATGGGACGGCGAATCCGTCACCACGATCGAGGGGCTTGAGGCTGACGGTCAACTGGATGCTATCCAGCAGGCGTTCGTGGAGTTCGGTGCCGTGCAATGCGGATTTTGCACGCCGGGTGTGATCATGTCGGCCAAGGCACTGCTGAATAAATATCCGCAGCCTACCGAGGCGCAGATCAACGAAGGAATGGCGGGTGTGTTGTGCCGGTGCACCGGGCACATCAAGGTTAAGGAAGCGATTCGCAACGATTTCCGGTTGCGCATAAACAAGGGCGCGGAGTCAGGCAGTGGTCGTTAAACGCGCAGACATTGATTTGTCGGTGATCGGTCAGCGTCGGCCGCGCCTGGACGGGCCGGAAAAGGTAAGCGGCCGCGCGCAGTTTACCGCCGACATCAATTTGCCTGGCATGCTGGTTGGCAAGATTCTGCGCAGCCGTCACAAGCATGCACGTATCACGAAGCTGGACACGTCAAAGGCCGAGGCGCTGCCGGGTGTGCGCGCGGTGATCACAGCCCCTGATGCCAAGGGTATCTGGGCCACACAGAACGAACCTGCCATCTGCGGTGAAGTTACGCGCTACATTGGTGAAGAACTGGCTGCGGTTGCCGCCATCGACGAGGCGACGGCCGTGCGGGCGCTGGAACTCATTGATGTTGAATATGAAATTCTGCCGTCCGTCACCACCATTCGGGAAGCGCTGAAGCCCGATGCGCCCCAGGTTGATCCGGGTGCGCCGGGCAATATCGTGTCCGACAACACCGACACCTACGGCGATGTCGAGGATGCGTTTGCCAAGGCGGATCTTGTATTCGAGGACAAGTTTGTTTCCCGCCCGACGCACAATCTGTTTGCAGAGTTCCATGCCTGTGTCGCAGATTTCACACGCCCGGACAAGCTTGAAATCTGGACACCGACGCAGAGTTCTTATTTGTTTCAGCACTCTTTTGCCCGCGCATTCAAGTTGTCAGTGAATCAGGTGCGTATTGTGCATTTGCATACTGGCGGCGCTTTTTCCGGCCGCGGTTCCGTGCGTCCGCATCACTACATTGCGGCCTTGCTGTCGCGCAAGGCCCGACGCCCCGTCAAAGTGGCCGCCAGCGGCGACGAAGAGTTTCTGGTCTGTCGTACGCTCGGTGATAACCAGTACGTATTACGTACCGCCGTGGACAGAGACGGGCGCGTTCGAGCCATAGACGTGAATGCCACATTGGACGGCGGCGGTCAGGGCCATGCGCTTGGTTACTTCGGCTGGATGGTCGGCCTGTGTATGACCTGGATCATGGATCTGGACGCTATTCGTTTCCGTCGCCAGGTGGTTCTGACCAATCAGCGACCCAATTATCTGGGGCACGGTGGCATGATGATTGGCACCAATGCCGGGCTTATGCAGCAGCTGTTGCGTATTGCAAAATATCTGGGCCGCGATCCCATCGACATGTTGCTGCAAAATGCGATTGAAGAGGGTCACCACGGCATGTCGGGGGAGCATTTTGCCAGCTGTGGGCTTAAGGAGTGCATTGAAACCGTGCGCGATGCCTCCGGCTGGAACGACAAATACGGCAAGCTTACGCCTACGCCCGACGGCAAATTGCGGGGCATAGGTGTCGGTATCGGTTCCATGGCGGCCGGTGCCCGTGGCGCGTTCAAGCACGATACTTCTGCGGCCATGGTCAAGGTAGGCGAAGACGGCCTGGTAACGGTGTTTACCGGTATCCCCGACATGGGGCAGGGCACGCATACCACCATGGCGATCATTGCTGCGGAAGTGCTCGGTATTAAGGCCACCGACATTCATGTGGTTGCGGGGGACACCGATATCACGCCCGTGGATGTGGGTGCTTTTGCGCAGCGGGGCACCATCATGACCGGTAATGCAGTCAAGAACGCCGCTCAGGATGCTCGTGACCAGTTAGCCACGAACGCTGCAGCCGCACTCGAGGTGGACGTGGAGCAGCTGGTGTTTCGTAACGGTGAAATTTTCGTCAAGGATAATCCCGAGCAGCGCCTGCCGTTTTCCAAGGTGTCCTTCGGATCGCTGCACAGCAAGGAAGGCCGGTTCGTCATGGGTCGAGGTTTCTACACCACGCCGGTGGATTTCGGCACGGCAGCGTGGTCCTTCGGTGCGCAGGTGGCTGAAGTGGAGGTGGATCCGGAAACCGGTGATGTTGACCTGGTGAAAGTCTGGGTAGCGCACGACTGTGGGCGGGCGATCAACCCGCTGGCCGTCGAAGGGCAAATTGATGGTCAGGTTTTTTCTGCCATGAGCCAGGTGCTGTTCGAAGAATGCGTCACGGACGACGGACAGTACCTGAACCCGTCGCGCCTGGAATACAAAATGCCGCGCGCCTACGAGATGCCCGAGGTGGAGTATTTCCTGATAGAAACCAACGATCCCTACGGACCTTTTGGTGCCAAAGAGGTCGGCGAGGGCCCGATTGTGGTGGCCGGGGGAGCGATTGCGGCCGCGGTTTCAGATGCATTGGGGGGCTTTCTGCCGGAAATCCCGATGACCTCGTACAAGGTGTGGCGAGAGTGCACCCGACTGTCCAAGAGCCCCGACCGCAGCGGGCCTGAGGCACAAACCGAGCTTTAAACGGTTCAGCGACCTGGCCATAAAAAACGCCGGCTATAGCCGGCGTTTTTTATGGGGCAGTAGAACAGCGATCAGAAGCGGAAGGTGACGTCACCGCCGATCCGACGCTCTGAGCCCGGGTGTATAAAGCTGCCGCCAAACTCGGGCGCCGGAATGATTTCTTCCAGATAATCTTCCTTGGTCAGGTTGTCCACCCAAATGGCGGCTGTCCAGGAATCGGACTCCACGCCCATGCGCAGGTTAGCCAGCACGTAGGCATCGCGTTCGGTCTTGGTGTAATCACCCGGTGTGAAGGGGCCGCCGACGCCGAAGTCAACTTCGAAACCAATCGGTCGAGTTTGATTCTGCACTACATGGAACCAGGTTTTGCCGATTGCAGCGATGTTCAGGTTGGTGAAAAACTCCATGCCATCACCCATTGGGAAGTTCAGGAACGCACCCAAATTACCGGTGTATCGCGGGGTGTAGGGCGAATCGTTGCCGATGGTATCCGGGCGAGCTGCATTTTTCTTGATCTCGGTGTCGTTCACGTTGACGCCGGCATAAAGATCCAGCCATTCGGCCGCATCCCAGTTGGCAGAGAGCTCAAAGCCCCTGATTTCAACTTCGTCGATGTTTTCAACGATGCGCAGCAAGCCGAAAGGCCCAACGATGAATTCAAAGAATTGCATGTGGTTGACCTTGGTGTAATAGGCCGCACCTTCCAGGCGCAGTGCGCCGTCTGCCTGAACCGACTTGAAGCCGGTTTCATAAGCGTTACTGGTTTCTTTCTTGTAGACATCCTTGATGCCGACTTGCGAGCGGCCGCTGGCTACACAGCCCGGAACCGACGGGTCGCACAGTCCGGTTGGTACGCCCATCAGGTCATTCGCATTGAACAGGCGGTTGTTGATAAAAGTGTCAACCGTGGCTTTACTGCCCTGGTTGTTGAATCCGCCGGAACGGAAGCCCACGCCGGCGCTCGCAAACAACGTGGTGTTGTCGGTGGCATCCCACTTGATGCTGAACTTGGGCTGCCACTGGTCGAAATCGTTTTCTTTCGGCGTAATGGGCCCGTTACACAGACCGGCATTGAGCGGGGTATCCACGCCCAGCGTAAAGCCGGGGCCGCAAGGGTTGATGAATTGGGAAATTGCGCCATCGGCAATGGTGGGCACCAGATTCTGCACTTTGCGCTCTTCGCGGTCGTAGCGCAGGGCGAGATCGGCCGTGATGTAATCGTTCAGATCCCAGGCCACCTGCCCGAACACCGAGTACACATCGGTATCGAACTGATCCCAGACCAGCTGATCGGTCGGGTTGGAAGGATCGGTGGTGTAGGGTTGTTGAATGACTGTTGCACCGCGGTAGGTCGGTGCGTTCAGGTTATCCAGACCGGTATTCACGGCAACTTCACGATCGATGTTCAGATAGTACAAACCGCCCATCCACTGGATCGGGCCATCGCCGTTGGAGGTCAGGCGCACCTCAAAGCTGTAATCCTTCTGGAACCGGCGCTGGTATTGTGTGCCGTCGCAGGTTGTGGGGGTGTAAGCACCGAACACCGAGCCGGCCGGCGTGGCTCCAATAAACTGCGGTGCATTAACCGGGAAGCCCGCATTCGCGGCAGTGGTTGCGCCGCAGGCCGGGTCGGCGAAGAAAAAGCCGAACGCTGCGCTGGTGCCATCGGCACCCAACTGGTTTTCAATGTCGCTGTAGAGGCCCCATGCCGTCAGCGATGCCCAGTCCATTTCGTGCTCAAGCTTGACGGAAAATTCGGTGGATTCCTGATCGTTGTTGTGCACGATGTTGCTGTAAAAACGGTTCGGGTGATCGTTTACGTCCTCGTCCGCAGCCGGGCCGAGCAGGCCGACAAAGCCGGGCACGTGAAACACCGAATTGAAAGTGATCGATGATGCATCCACTTCGCCGTAACGCAGCTTGGCATCAATGCTGGTCGCGTCGCTGAGTTCGAACAGCAGCCGACCGCCGATGGCCCAGACTTCCTGATTGTCGGTAATGTCGTCACGACCAAGCAGATCGTTCTTGTAATAACCGTCGGTGCTGAAATATTCCGCCTGCAAACTGCCAAGCAGGTTGTCGCTGATTCGTCCGCCGTATACACCGCTGGTTGAATAGGTATCGTTCTGGCCGAGTGAGGCTTTGACCTGACCTTCCAGACCTTCATCGGGCAGCTTGGTGGTGATAATAAAAGCACCCGCCGATGCGTTACGACCGTAGATGGCGCCTTGCGGCCCTTTCAGAACTTCAATCTGTTGCAGATTGGCGTATTCACGGTTCAACGCGGCCGGGTTGGTGTAGGTAACGCCGTCGATGACCAGCGCGTAGCTGTTTTCGGCATCGCGCGCACCGTTCATGCCGCGAATATTAACCTGCGTGTCGCCGACTTCAGCGGCATCCACCATGGACACGCCCGGAGTCAGCAGGGCGATATCGCCGGCCCGCGTGATATCCGAACGTTCGATGTTGTCTTCCGTAAATACCGCGACGGAAGCGGGCACGTCTTTTACGCTTTCCGACCGCTTGCGGGCGAACACGACAACTTCGTCCGTCTGTTTCTGTGCTCCATCCGCGGCAATGACTGATGTGCTTGTCATGGCGCTCAATGTCAGCGCAGCAGTTGCCGATATCAGACCGGCCCGTGGCAGTAACGCAACACGAAAGTATTTCATCTGAATCCCCTGGATAACTCGGTTTTAAAGATTGGACGGTTTGAGGCGTCGATATTTTGTTAAAAGTTATCATCGGCTGCGGGTTCGGGCGTGTCAATGCTCAGCTTGCCGGGGTCTGCCAAAGTTGCGCACGGGCAACATATTGACCGCCAGGCGGTCACAGCTCGGGCGGGGCGCGCATAAAGAAGGCGGCGATGCATTGCGCATCGCCGCCTGGAGTTCCGATGCCGTAATCTTAAGGGGGGAGTCTCCGGCACCGGTGGAGATCACGAATTCTGACCGGGCCGCCCGGGAAAAGTTCCGAAAAATTTTGGCAGCCTGCAAACGCGCTTGCAGCTTGAAGTCACACGCTAAGATACTGACTTTCGCCGGGCTGCAGCGAGTTCAGCTGCCAGTCGCCGACCCTGCAGCGGATCAGGCGCAGGGTGGGAAAGCCAATCGCCGCGGTCATCCGCCGTACCTGCCGGTTGCGCCCCTCAGACAGCGTCAGTGACAGCCAGCGGGTAGGGATTTGTGCCCTGAAACGGATCGGCGGGTTGCGCGCCCAAAGCCCGGGTGGTTCATCAATGAGCTCAACCGATGCAGGGCGCGTCGGGCCGTCGTTCAGGGCAATGCCGTCGCGCAGCGCCTGCAGCGCGTGCTCGTCCGGGCAGCCTTCGACCTGCGCCCAGTAGGTTTTGGGCGCTTTGTAATTGGGGTGAGTGATGCGCTGTGCCAGCCTGCCATCGTCTGTTAACAGCAGCAGTCCTTCGGAGTCAAAATCCAGCCGCCCCGCGACGCGCAGGCTTGAATCATCAAAAAAAGCCGCAAGTGTCTGCTTGTCGCCACTGGGGCGAAACTGCGATATCACGCGAAACGGCTTGTTAAACAGGACTAACTTTGCCATGCAGCAATTATAGTCGTGAAACATCCGGCCAGGGCTCGCCAGTGCTTACAATGGCCGCCTGCCATACAAATTGTGTAAAGTTTTGCCAAACGTGCATATCGCATGCGGATCAAGGATGCAGTTGTGAATTCAATTAAAACCATCGCGCGAGCTTTTGTTATTGCAGGCCTGTTGATCCTGCCGTTTGTAGTTAACGCCGCGGAGATGGGGGTTACTGACTCGGTGGCTGCGGCAATTGCCAACCCGGAACGGCCTGCCGATCAGCGCGAGCGCGATGCGCGCAGTAAGCCCGAAGTTGTGTTGCCGTTGCTGGCGCTGGAATCTGGCGATACCGCCGCCGATATCATGGGCGGGGGCGGCTATTACGCCGAACTCATAGCCGGGGTCGTGGGTAAGCAGGGCAAGGTTATTCTTCACAACAACACCCCGTACGCCAAATTTGTGGAAAAGCAGTTGAACGAGCGCTATGTGGCGCAAAGTCGGCCCCCGATTACCGTATTAAAAAGCGAAGTGGACGACTTGCAGCTGGGTATTGAGACGCTGGACGCAGCACTGATGGTGATGTCTTACCACGACTTGTATTACCGCGCCCCGGAGCGTGGCTGGGGTGATACGGATGTCGGGCTGTTCTTTGCGCAAGTGCTGGCGGCACTCAAGCCCGGCGGCCGGCTGGTTATCGTGGATCACGCGGCGGCCGAGGGCACCGGCAGTTCGGCGGCGCAGACCATTCATCGTATCGAAGAGGCCTACGCGCGCGAAGATGCAGTGGGCGCAGGTTTCCGCTTTGTTACCAGGAACCAGGCCCTGCGAAATCCCGATGACGATCACACCAAAATGGTGTTCGACAAAGAAATCCGCGGTAAGACCGACCGCTTTATCCTGGTGTTTGAAAAGCCCTGATATTCGTGGCGGGGTTAAGTGGGCCTGTCTTTTCAGCCGGGATAGCGAATGCCTGAGATGCAGTAGTTGATTTTTTTATCGGCCAGCTTGATCTGAATTTCATCACCCACGCTGTGTTTCAGGAGCGCTTTGGCCAGCGGTGAGTCCATGCTGATGTTCTCCTCGGCAGCGTCGATTTCATCGGGGCCAACGATGCGGTATTCGACCTCTTGTCCGTTGGCCTGTTCCAGTTTCACCCATGCGCCAAAAAAGACCTTGTCGCGTTGGCTGAACTCGCGCACAACCTTGAGCGCGGGCAGCCGCTTTTGCAGGTAGCGAATGCGCCGGTCAATGCCGCCCAGTTCTTTTTTGCGGTATATATATTCCGCATTTTCTGAACGGTCGCCCTCGGCAGCCGCGGCAGCAAGCGCTTTCACGACCACGGCTCGCTTTTGCCAGAGATTTTTGCGTTCTTCATCCAGTGCCGCGTAGCCCTCCGCCGTGATATACGGCGAAGAAGCTGGTAGCGGCGGACGCCATCGGCCCATGGCCCTTATCCCGACCGGGTGCGATTACTCCTTAACCGGCGCGGGTGTTTGCTCGAGGGCATAGTGTTCCAGTGAGGACAGGCTCGGGCCATATACCGTCGTCGGGGCCTCCAGGAATTTGGGGTCGATAGCCTCTGCCGCGAGAACCAGATCTTCCGGCAGCAAATCAAGGCTGTCGACCGAGCCCATGTAGCTGGTGTAAACAATGTGCCCGGGGGTTTTCCCCATCAGCATCCACGGCAGCCATGGTGTGATTCGCATCCACGTCCCATTGTACTTGGTCGTGGTCTGCGTCGAATCCTGAAGGTCATCCAGATCAATGTTGTACTGAAAAATTTCCGTGACGCGATTCATTTTTCCGGATGATTCACGCGGCCATTTTTCCGGATCGAGCGCATTCGGGTAGTAAAGATTAATGCGCGTGTCGAGTCGTGCGTTGTTGTTGTAAACCTCTTTTTCCCAGGGCAGCTTGAACGGAATCTTGGGGAACGGCTTGCCGGCATTCAGCCCGCCGTAGTTTGGTGGCTCCGGGAAGTAAGGAGTGATATCAAAATTAAACGGGTCATTAGCAATGGGCACTACATTGACCGTTTCTTTGGTGAGCGGGTTACGCCACTCTTGCATGATCTTGCCCGACCTACCGAAGCGCTGCTCGCGGTAAAAGCCGACTTCACGCAATACCTTGTGATAACCCGGGCCGTCCTCTTTCGGCAGCAACCGGGCACATGAGAAACCTTCCATCATGAACAGGTCGGTAACGGCTTTGTCGGGCATTACCGCCGACACCATGCCTTTGTACCAGCCGTATTTGGTCTTGCTGCTGTCAAGATTTCCCGACAGACGGGCGTAAGCAATCATGTTGTCTTCAGCGCTTTCCAGCAGGTTCAGGTAAGGGCCGGTAATCGAGTTATTGCCGGGGGCTTTTTTGGCCGCTGATCCGGCCGTGGCACAGCCGGTAGCCGAAAGAGCGGCGACCGAGGCGGCACCCATTCCGATGGTATTGAGAAGGTCGCGACGGGAAAGGTCAGACATGTTAGTTCCTCAGCAGAATATTCAGAGCGCGAAGCTAGCAGACTGCATGGCCTCCCGCAATTCGCAATGGCCCTTGTATAGAGGTTCGATACATGTGCGCTGCGTAGATGAATAGGCTTGCGTTGAAGCCGGGTGAACCTTCTATACTCATCGGGCCTGCAACCAGATGCGGTCAGCGTGCTGTTGCGCAACGTTTGCGCGCAGTCTGGGGCCCTGCCATGGCAGATGGCGACGTAGGGCATGGTGAGTTCTCTCAATTATTTCAGGGCGGACGAATAATGAATCTATGGAAGCAGATTGTGGTGGTGCTGGTGATCGGCGTTGCGGCCGTGGCGAGTTATGCCATGTACGCAAATCGGCCGCCACAATTGGTGGGCCCTGACTACTACGCTTACTACAAGAATCAGGATACCAGCCCCGAGGGGCGGATCGGTATATTCGTGTCTCACCTGGTGATGCCCGAAAACTACCGCGAAGAAGATTTCCTTACCTACGCCGAAAAGTCCTATCAATACATTCCCTGGCCAATTCGCGAATTGGTGCAAATCGATAAGGGGACTATTCTTCTGGACCCTGATCGCTTTTACGAGTTCGAGGAATTTGTGCCTGGCGACCTGGTTGATCATGCCGGCAGTAACGTCGGTGCAGACGGCGTCCCCTATATAGATCGGTATAAGGCCGGCGAGGTGACATGGATGCCGCCCGGCAACCAGCATTTGAGCCACGGCGCGTTTCTTTACGAGGCGCAGGAATCTGGCATGGCGCCACCGGCGCAAAAGCTCGCGGTAAAAGCCCGCAACTACTATTACGAACCGGGCAAGGGTTTCCATGACGGGCGCGTTCCGCATGAAGCCGGCAATCGGTACATTGTCACCAATGCAATGGCCAGGCTGGAACAAAAGTACGGGCCCATTCCGTGGCGCTGGGTGACGGCTGACAACCCGACCATGGCCAAGAAGGCCTTGTTCGATTTGCTGGACGAAGGCATCGATACCTTGATACTCGCAGCACCCCGGCCCGTTTATTCGCATCACGAGGAATTCAACGGGGCCTTCAAACATGCCGTGCATAATTTGCATGAATGGCAGGCGCAGAACGGTAACCGGCCCGTCAAAGTCATTATTTCGGATCAGCTGTCGCGGTTCGACGTCATGTATGAAACGCATGCTGCGATACTGCGTGACAACCTCAAATCCATACCCGAAGGGTCATCACTGAAACTCGTTTTGTCGGTGCACGGCATGCCCTGGGATAACGTGCCGAATGAGGCGTGGATCAAATTGTCCCCGGAGTATGTGGAGCGCTCCCTGGCCAAAGCCGCTGAAGTTATGCAGGGCTATAACTACGAGCGCGTGCAGATTGTGCAGTCACAGGATCACTTTGCCGATCCGCATAGCGATCCCGACAACAAATACGTGGCCACTAACGAAGCCTTCTGGCAGGCGATCGAAGAAGGTTACGAATACGTGCTGAATATTCCGCTGGAATTCTTTGCCGAGAACACGGACACCATGTTTTATCATGACATGGCGAACTACGAGTTCTTTGATGACTACGATGTCTATGACACTGCCGAGTACACCGACTGGTCGGTGCCATGGCGCAAACAGCTGGTGCAGGATGGCAGCACAGTTATTTACGGTGGTGTCGCAGCTGAACAGTTTAGCGGCCCGATTATCGACGCCTTTTTTCAGGCTCTCGACCGTATCGTTGCGCAGGGTATGGAGCCCGTTAATAACGAAGATACGGTTGCCAGCGTGACGGCCGTTGGCGACAGCGACGCGAGCTAGTTCACCCGCATCAGCGCCAGCCGTTTACGCGGCGGAGGTAGTCTGCCAGCTTTGCGATTTCTGCATCGCTAAGCCGATCGGCAAAGGCAGGCATACTCATGACGTTGTTGCCGCCGTTTCTGATCGTGCCTGTCAGTTCCTGCTGCGAGGTTCCGTACAGACCTTCGAAGTCGTCACTGTGAATGTGGCAAGCGGCGCAATTGTCGGCGAACAGTGCTGCCCCCGCATCGTTGTCGCTGCCCTCGGTTTCAGGTAACCCGCGCATCTCACCGCTGTCGGGCGTGGCTTCGCCACCCATCGCAACCCGAAAACCCATGTTGGTCGCCGCGCCCGAGCGCGGCCGCCCGGCCCGAACCGTAACGCTGGAGCGTTCCGTAAGATTCAGAAAGGAACCGCCGCGAATGATGCCGAAACGGCATTCCTTGCCGGATTCTTCCAGCCAGGCGCTGCCATCAGTGGGCGCACCTTCGTAGTCTTTGTGGTTGCAGTCGCTGACCCACTCCCAGGCATTGCCTTGCACGTCATACAGCCCGAACGCATTGGGAGCAAAGCTGGCGACCGGCGACGAATGCCTGAAGTTGTCATCGCAGGGAAAGCCTGCATCCCGGTCCGCGCTGGCCTGGCGTGTGCTGATGGCATCGGCACCGGTGCTGCGCACATTAGCGTGTTTGCAGGCATCCGCCGTTTCATTGCCCCAGAAATAGGGGTCACTGCCGCCAGCGCGGGCCGCATATTCCCATTCCGCCTCGGTTGGCAAGCGATAGGTTTTTCCGGTGCGTTCGCTTAGCCACGCTGCGTAGGCTGCGGCGTCATAGTAGGAAACACAGACCACGGGGTGTTCGGGCGATTGAGGAAACCCTGTATTGCCCCAGCTGATGTCTTTACGTATTTCAAAAGAGTTGGTTTTACTGAATTCCATGCAACGGTCGACGGTGGCGTAGCCTTTGTCATTGATAAAGGCTGCAAACTGCTGCACCGTTACCTCCGTTTTGCCGATCGCGAACGGCGCGGCAAGGGTTACTCGATGTTGCGGCCCGTCATTGGTTGCGGGCTTATCGGTGCGCGGGTCAATGAGTCGTTGATCTTCTGCAGTTCCCATCAGAAAGCTGCCGGCCGGTAAGACCACCATATCGGGGCAGTCCGCGCAATCACGGAAAATATTGCGCGGAGCAGAATCCATCGATCCGCAGGCAGCAACCAGCAGGGCGGCAGCGGGTGCGGCCAGGCGCAAAGTGCCTGCAAATGCCTGCATGGCGCTAGCGAAAGAGTGCGGCGTTGTCACTGATAAAGTCGTCAATGGAATGCGGCTTTCGGCCCAGCAGTTCCTGCACCGTATTGGTCGTGTGATCCAGCGAGCCGTTGGCAATGGAATTCAGCTCTGCCGCTACTGCGTTGATGCGCCAGTCGTTAAAGCCGGCATTTTTCAGGGCGCCTTTGAAGGCATCCAGCGGCAGATCGACGTACTTGTATTCACGCCCCAGTATTTTGCTGAACCGGGCGGCGACTTCTTGCATGGTGATCAGTTCCGGCCCGGTAATATCGTAGCTCTTGTTTTCGTGCCCGGGTTCGGTCAGTACCTTCGCCATGACGGCCGCGACGTCGCGCAGGTCAGTCACACAAAGGGTGGCGCTACCCAGTGGCAGCACGATGTTGCCGCTTTCCTTGATGCGCGGTGCCGATGCAGCGAGGGTTTGCATAAAGAACCCCGGGCGAATCATTGTCCAGGCCAGACCGGAAGCCTTTATGTATTCTTCGGTGCCCACGTGGATGCTGGTAATCGGGTTGGTTGAGCCCGGCACAGATTCCAGCGATGATTGATAAACGATGTGCTGTACGCCCGCTTCGACAGCCACATCAACGAATTGCTTTTCGATGGCCAGTTGCTCTTCCACGTTCGGCATGATCAACACGGCTTTTTCTATGCCGGCCATCGCAGCGGACAGAAAGGCGCGGTCGGAAAGGTCACCGAATACCACGTCGGCTTCCATATCCAGCAGGGCTTCGGCTTTCTCTCGGCTGCGCGCGATCGCACTGAAAGGCACATCGGCCTGTGTAAGTTGGCGGGCAAGCTCCCCGCCGGTCTTTCCGGTGGCGCCGGTTATCAGGATCATGGTGTTATCCTTCGTCAATTATTGGATGCGGTTCACTAAAGTATAGACAAGCCTATGGACGTTTTGCTGAACAAAGAGCGCGCGGCCGAGCTAATGGAGCGTGAGAACCTCGACGGGCTGGTCGCGCAGCTGCCGGTCAACAGTTACTACCTGAGCAGTTACTGGGGTTTGTTCAATACGCCCACCGGCTATGACGGAGCCTATTTTGCCGTATATCCGCGTGACCCGCAGGCTCCGGCCGCGCTGATTCTGCCCGCGCTGGAAATCCGGCGTTTGGAAACCGAGGTTGATAAGGGGTTGGGTACATGGATGGAAAACGTCTATGCCTATTCGGGGGCGCGTGATGAGGAACAGCGCTTTGCTGACGGCACGCCGCGCGGGGCCGACTACGCGGGTTGGATGACGGCAGAGCTGGCCGAATTCACGCCGCTGGAGGTGCGCTGGCGATCCATTATCGAACGGCTGGGTTCGCAGATGTCACCAAATGCATTTTTCGCGTTATCTCGTGCACTCAAGGCGGCCGGGCTTGAGGGCGGGCGGCTGGGTGTGGACGATGCCCGCACGGCTGGCTGGCTGGCGGAGGCGGGCCTTAATACTTCCGACTGTGTCTACAACCCGAACTTGTTCAACGAAATTCGCCTGGTGAAGTCGGCCGATGAAATCGAAATCCTGCGTCAGGCAGCGCACGTGAACGAAATGGCGCTGCTGGTCGCGGCTGAGTCAATGCAGGATGGGTCGACCTGGGATGAGCTTGAAAACATGTACATGATGTCGATGGCGCAGCAGGGCGGCCGCGGGGTTTATCTGATGTGCGGTGTGGGCGAGTTACCGGCCACCCACGTACGGCAGGGCGAACCGGTGTTTTTCGACGCGCTGGGGCAATACCGGCATTACCATGGCGATTTTGGCAGATGTGCCGTGGTTGGCGAGCCCTCCCGGGAACAGCGCAAGCGGCATGCTCATTTGCTGGCGGGTTGGGAGACTGCGCGAGAATACCTGCGACCCGGCGTGCGTTACAGTGATCTGAGCGCTGCGGTCGGAGATGCGGTGCGCAAGGCGGGCCTGAAGAATTTTCGTGATCCGGTGGTGCACAGCGTCGGTCTGGAGCACACTGACGATCCGAAGCCGTTTGGGGTGCAGCCGCAAACAAAGCCGGATCAGGTATTACGGCCCGATATGGTCGTAAACGTGGATATGCCACACACCGAGATGGGCTGGGGCTCATTGCACATGGAAGATACGGTGCGCATTACCACGTATGGGCACGAACGGCTGAGTAAAGCGGGTTTCGAGATTCGTATATCATGAGGGTCAGGTAATGATCAGAATAACTAAAGTTCTGCTGTTCGCATCGCTGCTTGTTGCGCAGGTGGGTTTCGCTGCTGAATTTAAAAGTGATGCTTCGACCGTGCTGATTACCGGTGCGAATCGCGGCATCGGCTTTGAATTCGTGCGGCAATATGCTGCTGCGGGCTGGAATGTTATCGCCACCTGTCGCTCACCCGATCAGGCCGATGAATTGAATGCGTTGGCTGCTGGCAATAAACAGATCGCAGTAGAGCGCATTGATCTGCTGGATCACGAGGGCATCGATGCACTTGCCGCGAGCTACGCTGATCAGCCTATCGACATATTGATCAATAATGCCGGATTGATGAGAGGGCCGGATCGCGGGCAAATGGTTGGCACCATTGATTACAGCGAATTCGACCGCTTTTTCCGGACCAATGTCGCGGGCCCTCTGAAAGTGTCAGAGGCTTTCTATAAGAACGTCAAACTGGGCGACAAGAAGATCATGTCTGCGTTGACTACCGGTACTGGCAAGCACGGTATTCCTGTGCCCGGGTTTTCACTGTATAAAACATCCAAAGCGGCGCTGGATGCCATGCAGATGGAGATGGCAATTCGCTGGAAGCGTCAGGGCATCAAGGTGCTGACGTTGATGCCCGGACGGGTGCTGACTCACGGTGAAGCCCCGGAGGAGGCCAGCAACGCGGTGGCGGTAGAGGACAGCGTTGCTGGGATGATTGCCATTCTGGACAGCGCTACAATGGAGCAAAGTGGCAGCGCGGTGCGCTGGAACGGCGAATTGGTCGAATAATTTAAGAACAATAACGCCGCGTCTGCCGACACGATTCGCGAGGGAAATGACATGGAATTAATTGCATTTACGATCACGCCCAACAACCGCAAGGTTGTGGCTTTTATCAAGCATTTTAATCTGCCCGTCGATGTGCGGCAGGTGGATTTCAAGCGGCAGGAGCACAAGGGCCCCGAATTTACGGCACTTAACCCGATGCAAAAAGTGCCCGTTCTGGTGGACGGAGATTTCGTGCTTTGGGAATCAAACGCTATTTTGACGTACCTGGCTCGCAAGTTCCCCGAAACAAACGCATTGCCTACGGATATCCAGGGGCGTGCTGATGTAGACCGTTGGCTGCATTGGCAAAGTGCTCATCTCATGCCGATGATGGGTGGCGTGAAAACCGGCGACAAAACCGAAGAAGATCTTGTGCCTTTGCTGCGCGTGCTTAACGGTCAATTGGAGGGGCGCGATTACATCACGGGGTCGCTGACGGTCGCAGATTTTGCAGTGGCCGCGTACACGCTGACATCCAATGCGGACAAGTTCGATTACACGGATTTTCCGAATCTTGCGGCATGGCGCAAGCGCATGTCGAGTCTGCCCGCCTTTGACGAAACGGCGTACAAGTTGCCACCGGCAGCAGCCTGAGAAAAAAGCCCGCATAAAGCGGGCTTTTTTATTGCTGGCTATAAAAGAACAATTACCGAAATAACAGCTACCTAAATAACAATTACCTAAATAACAACTACAAGGGATCCGTTTTATGGCAAGCGTCTTCGGTGCGCGGATTGCCGTCGTCTTCGCACTCGATGCCCTCGGCGGCAACCCACAGCGGCGTGCCCGCGGCTATCAATGTATGCACCGACTTGTATCCTTCAATGCCGCCGACAGAAAGGTCATGCAGCGGATTGACAATCACATCCAGCTTGCCTTGTTTAATTGCTTTATCGCAGGCCGTGAGGTCATCGATGTATTTGGTTTGCACTGTATGCTTGGGCATAAACGCTTTTGCCGTCTGCGTTGTCAGTGGCCCGGCGCAGATGCGCACATCGGGGCGTGCAATCAGATCGTTAAGGCTGTTGATCTCTGCAGCCAGTTGCGATTTTTCCGGTATGTGGATGAACTGGCTGGATGCACTCATGGTGCAGCTAAACCGCCGCGATGTGCGTCGGCGCATTTCCTGAGTGTTGCCGCCCAGCGCATTCAGTTGTGAAATAAAATCGACTTTTCCGGAAAGCAGCACCGACGTTGCGGGCAGGCGCCCCGGCGGCAGCACCACGGATTCAACTTTCAAATCCACATCGTAGTGCTTATTAATTTCGTCAATAATCATATCCTGATATTTCTGACTGATGCCCGAAAAATACCAGGCAGTGTTGGCCGGTGTTGACGGTACTCCCTGCACGAGTTGCCGGATTACTCCGGTTTCCAGAATGTCTTTAAACATCCCGACCGGTTCTGTCGGCCACGGGGCAAGTTCCGGCTGCGGCAGGCAATCCACCAGCCGTACCATGTAGCTTTGCGAAACGCCGGGCATGTTCGCAGGCTCCGTTTTGAGCACTTCCTGGTCGCGGCCACTGGCGATGATGCGAATCCATGCCGCGTCAAACGCGGCAACCAGCTGCTCGCGGCCCTTTGCTATCTCGGCCGCCGACCAGTCCCCGCTGCGAACCGGGAGTTCATCGACTTTTGATACTTTGGCATCGCCGTGGGCACCGGCGTAGAGCACCCCGGGCAGCGCCAGGCAGGTAGCCAGCAGGGCAGATGTATAGGTTTTTAAAATGTTCATGGATGAATCCTGTGGTCAGCCGGCCCATTGCCGGGTATTGCGTGTGTGATTCAGAGATACCATTAATTGTGCTGTAAACGAATGTCCGCCGACAGGCTGTTTGCAGGTTGGACTCGCTCAAACGCGCCGGTCGCCGGCCTTTGCCGAACGTTGGCGCTGGCGTTCTTTGGCAGCGAGTTTCTCCCTTCTCCGCGTGCGGCGCGTTTGCGCCATGTTGTCGCCTATATGCTGGTCGCCGCGCTGTTTTGCGAGTTGTATCTGTTTCTGGCGCTCCCTGAACCGGGCGCGCTGCTCCTCGCTGGTGTCGTCGTGACAGTAAGGACAGCTCTCGCCGGCCACGTAATAGTCACTGGTGAGGTCGGCAGCGTTCAGCGGCGCCCGACAGGCATGGCACTGCGTGTACTGGCCGGGCTGCAGTTGGTGATTGACCGCGACGCGTTCATCAAACACAAAGCATTCACCCTCCCAAAGTGACTCGTCTTCGGGCACTTCTTCAAGGTATTTAAGAATACCTCCCTGCAAGTGGTAGACCTGGTCAAAACCCAGCTTCTTTAAATAGGCGGTGGACTTTTCGCAACGAATTCCACCCGTGCAGTACATTGCGACTTTGCGGTCTTTCTTATCGCTGAGTTCCTTTTCAACATACGCAGGGAAGTCACGAAAGCTTTCCGTGTTCGGGTTAATCGCGTTGCGAAAGCTGCCTATTCTTACTTCATAGTCGTTGCGCGTATCGATGGTAATAACATCGGGATCGCTGATCAGCTTGTTCCAGTCTTTAGGCTGGACATAGGTGCCGACCGATTCGTTCGGATCAATATCGGTGATGCCCAATGTAACGATTTCTTTCTTTAGTTTGACTTTTGCCCGCAAAAACGGAACGTCATCACTCCAGGACTTTTTCACATCCAGACCCGCCAGGCGTTCGCCGAAGCGGGGGTGCCGGGCCAGCCATTTAAGCAACCCGTCAATATCTTCCTCCCGGCCCGCAATCGTGCCGTTAATGCCTTCCGCTGCCAGCAGCAGCGTGCCGCGAATCTCGCGGGCCAGCATTTCTTTGAGCAACGGCTCTTGCAGCGCTGCAAAGTCCGGTAGCGCTACGAAACGATACAACGCCGCGACACAGGCTTTGGCAGGGGTTTCACTGGTGTTTGTTTGATTCATTGCAATGTGTAACTTGAAAGTCGTGTGGCGCGTAGCCCTATAATCGGATGATGTCTTCGCAATTGCCTATTTTATACAGTTTTCGCCGTTGTCCCTATGCCATGCGCGCGCGGATGGCTTTGCAGTACACGGGTATTCGCTGCGAACTGCGGGAAGTGGTGTTATCAAACAAGCCTGCCGAAATGCTGGCGGTATCACCCAAGGGCACGGTGCCGGTACTCGTTGTGCGGCACGGTGACCGAACGGATGAAGTCATAGACGAAAGCCTGGATGCGATGCTCTGGGCATTGGCGCAGTGCGATCCGGACAGCTGGCTCGATGTGAATCCGACGCTGGCAAACGACCTTATCGCCGCCAATGACGATGACTTTAAAATCTGGCTGGACCGGTATAAGTATCCGGGTACTCAAGACGGTGCCGATGCCGTTCGTGACGATGCCCGCGCGCAATGCGAGCGCTTTCTGGCCATATTGGAAGGCCGTCTCGACAGCCACTCGTTCTTAATGGGCGAAGCGTTATCCTTCGTCGATGTGGCCATTTTCCCGTTTGTTCGTCAGTGTGCTTCGGTTGACCGGGAGTGGTTTGAGGGGGCTGGCTACGGGCGAGTGCGTCAATGGTTAAGCGGCTTGCTGGAGGCTGAACTGTATACGCACGCAATGCGCAAATACCCGCCCTGGGAAGCGGGCAATGAAAAGGTAATTTTCTGATGAAAGCGACACCGTTACTTGGCGTGCTGGCAGCGGTTATCGGCCTGTCGGCTTGCAGTGTGCTCGACACCGCGCCGCGTGTTGCCGTTAGCACCGGGAACCTGGTCGGCGCAGTGGTTGACGGTGTCTATAGTTTTAAAGGCGTTCCTTACGCTGCGCCTCCGGTCGGTGACTGGCGTTGGCGTCCGCCTCAGCCACCGATCGCATGGGCCGGCGACCGTGACGCGACCGAGTATGCGCCGCACTGTGCACAGCCGAACACTGACACAATGAATTTTAATCAGCGTCCGATGAGCGAAGATTGTCTGGCGCTCAATGTCTGGACGCCCGACATAAATCCGAATAAGCCATTGCCCGTTATGGTCTGGGTGCATGGCGGTGGATTTTCGGTAGGGTCGGGCAATGTCCCGCGCACCAACAGTGCCGCGCTGGCGGCGCAGGGCGTGGTGTTGGTGACAATCAATTATCGTCTGTCAGTATTTGGCTTTATTGCGCATCCGGCGCTGACTGCCGCGCACCCGGAAGAGGTTGCCGTCAATTTCGGTCTGCAGGACACGGTTGCTGCCCTGCGCTGGGTCAAACAAAACGTTTCTGCATTTGGCGGTGATCCGTCTAATGTCACTGTGTTTGGTGAGTCGGCCGGGGCTAACATGGTGAACACCTTGCTGGTGGTGCCTGATGCAGCTGGCCTCTTTAACCGAGCAATTGCGCAGAGCGCCTCCACCGGGCTGGCGCCGGATGCATATCCGGACAGGCGCGCCGGTTTTATGCCGCCTGCGTACAAGGCCGGCGAGAAATTCGCGAGATCGCTGGGCGTGTCGGGTCCGGACGAAGCTGATGCGGTTGCAGTCGTGCAGCAATTGCGGGCGCTTTCAACCGAAGAAATTCTATCGGTCACGACAGATCAGGAGCGCTACACGCCCATTATTGACGGGAGGGTTCTGCCGGCCCATGTCGCCACGCTGTTCCGTGAAGGCAAGCACCATCGCGTGGATTACCTGTTCGGTGGTAACAGTTGGGAAGCGAGCCTGGGGCGCCAGATCGGGGGTGGTTTTTCGCCGGAGTTTTCGGCCCGGTTGTTAACGGCCGAGCAAAAACAGACATTTTATCCAGGCTTGCAAGGCGCTGAGTTGGAGGATGCGATATTTGGCGATTTGATTATCCACTCCGGCAACGATTACGTCGGTCGGCATATGGAAGCCTCAGGCGTGCCGGTATATCGTTATTATCTTTCCTATCTGGCCAGCGATCGACGCGCGCGTCAGCCGGGCGTGGCACATGCTGACGATATTGCTTTTGTTATGCAGACTCTGGAAGTGGAAGGGGATATCGAGTCGATCAGTCAGCGCGATCGTGAGATTAGCGAACTCATGAGTCGCTACTGGGTCGAGTTCGCCCGATCCGGCAATCCAAATTTTCCGGGTGCACCGGAATGGGAGCGCTTTACCGGAGATTTGCCGCAGGTACTCGAGATCGGGGATCAGATCGGTATGCGCGACAGCCTGTTTGCAAACCGCCTGCGATTGCATGTGCAGCGTGGGCAAGAGATGCTCAAGCGGGCCAGCCAATAAAAGTCTGACTGTTATATCAAAAAGATATATATGAGCCAACGGGTGTCCGAACGTACAGGCGGGTTAATCGCAAATAAAAACAATGGTTTAGCATAGACCGCATTGTGTATTTTTTGTCCAGCTGATACAATACTTCGGTCGCATTTCGCGAAGTTCCACGCCATTTCTACTAACGATTAAGCCGTCCGCAGAGTCGGCACCCAAGCCAAAATGACAGATAAAATTATCCCTCTTCACGAGGAAGCACCGCCTTTTTCTTTGGGCAACGTTGAATCAGTCGAGCCGCCGGCCGAGGGCGCCGGGAAGTATTGGTGTAAGTACACCATCGTGCAGGGCCACAACACGATCACCGGTTATCGTCAGGGTGGCGTAAAAGCAGTGCGTAAAGCAGTCAACGTCATAGTTGCTGACATGAATCAGCGCCGCATGGGCAAGCGCGGTCGTGTTCATTTGACGAGTTCTTCGAAGCCCAAGGCAAACAGCAAGGCAGCCGCCGGCTAATAAACTCTCGCGGCTTGTATTGCCAAGCCGCGGCGAGCGGGGCATCCTTCGCTCATGGAATCCGGTCAGTTAAATAGAGTGCTGGCGCTGCTGTTTGTCGGCGTGCTTATGGGCGCGCTGGATCTGGCAATCGTTGGCCCGGCTTTGCCGGCCATGCAAACCGATTTCGGCATGAACAACCGTGAATTGTCCTGGTTGTTCAATATCTATGTCTTGTTTCAGCTGGTTGGCACGCCGCTGCTGGCCAAGATGTCAGACCGTTACGGTCGCCGCAGTATCTACATGCTAAGTGTGTCGGGTTTTGCAGCCGGGTCGCTGCTGTTGGTGGTTTCACCGTCTGTCGAGTTTCTGCTGGCCGGCCGGGCAATCCAGGGTTTTGGCGCAGGTGGCATTTTTCCCGTTGCCGCCGCAATCATTGGCGACACTTTCCCGGTCGAGAAGCGCGGTGGTGCGCTCGGCCTGATGGGCGCGGTTTTTGGGCTGGCTTTTCTGATTGGCCCGGTGTTAGGCGGCATTCTGCTGCAGTTCAGCTGGCACTGGCTGTTCCTGATCAATCTGCCTATCGCCGCCTTGATATTGTTATTTGCCTGGCGACTGTTACCCGCTGCGGGTGCTACAGAGCTAAAAGCGTTTGATTGGCGCGGTGCGTTGAGTCTGTCCCTGGCGCTTGCGGGCCTTGCCGTTGCGGTGACCAATTTTGACAGCTCCAACCCGGCGGCCAGTATCGCGTCGCTGGAAGTCTGGCCATGGTTGCTATTGATGGCGGTGTTGTTGCCCGTGTTCTGGCGGGTGGAAAATCGTGCACAGGATCCGATTGTTAAGCCAAGTTTTTTTCAGTCTGGCCAGATTCGTTTGACCATGATTATTGCCGGGGGCATCGGTACTGTCGAAAGTAGCTCTGTGTTTTTTCCGGCGCTGGCAGTTGCCGGACTGGGCGTGACCGAATCCACCGCCGCATGGCTGATGTTGCCATCGGTATTGGCAATGACAATCGCGTCGCCACTGGTTGGCAAGATGTTGCATTCGGTAGGGTCTCGTCTGATTGTGCAGCTTGGTCTGGCGTGCGTGCTGACAGGCGTATTGATGTATGCCTTGCTTGAGCTGACTACCACGTTGTTTATTGTTGGCGGAATCATTGCCGGTTTTGGTTTGGCGGGTTTGCTCGGAGCACCGCTACGCTACATTGTTTTGAACGAGGCACAGGCCGAAGATCGAGCCTCGGCGCAAGGGCTGTTAACCGTTTTTCTGGCGGTCGGGCAATTGCTTGGCGCCGCGATTGTTGGCGGCGTGGCCGCATCCAGGGGCGGCGGGGTCATTGGTTATCAATCGTCCTTCGTGGTGCTGGCAACACTGACAGGCATCATTCTGTTGGTCGCATTTCTGCTGAAATCTCAGCAAGAGGAAAAAGTTAATGGCGAGTAAACCCCCTTTTAATATGCCGACCGGTGAATACGCCGGCGATGTCAGTTGTCAGGAAGCCTGGGACGCACTGGCAAACGATGAGACGGCCGTTCTGGTGGATGTGCGTACACAAGTGGAATGGCAGTTAATTGGCAAGCCCGATCTTTCGTCGATCGGCCGGGAGCCCATTTACTTGCAGTGGGTCACCATGCAGGGGATGAATAAAAACTTTGTGGAGGAGCTGAAAGCTGCTCTTGATGAACGCGGCGTAGCAGTTGACGCGCCGGTTTATTTTCTTTGCCAGTCGGGCGGACGCTCCAAGATGTCGGCAATGCAGTGTACTCAGCTCGGTTATGAACGTTGCTACAACGTCGCCGAGGGTTTTGAGGGCGAACTTGACGATCAGCAGCATCGAAACAGCATCAGCGGGTGGAAAGTTGCCGGTTTACCCTGGACGCAGAGCTGACGTATCGGTGGACGAGCGCCAACAGGTAGAGCGGGCTCGAATCAACGCCGAGACTGCCAAAATTGCGTGGCGTGAGTTGCAGCGATTTTTCGCTCAGGGTAAAGCGGTGGCAGTATCGCCCCAGCTGGATCTCGTGGAAGTTGCGTTGCAAATATCGTGCGACAACCGCGATCAGGTGGATGCCTGGATGAAAGACGGCAGTGTTGGACAGGTCAGCGATGCACAGGCGCTGGAATGGTTGGCGGCAAATGCGTTGATGTGGTCTGTGGTGGTGCGGCCCTGGGTGTTGGTGCAGCCGCTGGTGCGAGCGACAGATTCGAATAGTCAGGAAGATAATTGATGGTACTGAATGAAGACCAGCTTGGGGATTTCCGAGCCCATGGCTATGTCGTGTTGCGCAAATTGTATTCACCGGAAGAAGTGCAGCAATTGTCTGTCTGGCTGGACGAGTTGCGGGATTCCGACGGTACCGAGAACGAAATAGCCACGTACTTTGAGACAAGCCCCACCACCGGTGAAACGGTCCTGGTCAGAGCCGAACATTTGCTCGGCGATCAGAGCCCGCAGATCTCGAATCTGTTGCTAAAGCCTGATGCCGTGGCTGCGCTGACCGAGGTATTGGGCGACGAGCCGCAGCTTTTTAAAGAAAAAGCCAACTACAAGTTGCCCGGCTGTCGCTCCGACCTTTTGCATCAGGATCAGGCCGCTGGCTGGGGTACCTATGCCGATTACTTCGTCACCATGCTGATTGCCGTGGACGAAAACCGTATCGACAATGCGGCGGTCAGTTTTCGTCGCAGCAGGCAGCATGAGTTGCGGTTGCTTGGGCCCGAGTGGCAGGTGCTGAGCGAAGACGAGCCTCCGTTTTTGCCGGAAAGTGACTACGAGGTTGTCGAAGCGCAGCCAGGTGACGTGGTGCTGTTCGATTGCTATGTTCCGCACGGTTCACCGGCCAATTTGTCCGCCGCGGCAAGGCGTAATCTTTACCTGACCTTCAATCGCAAGGCGGACGGTGATCATCGCATGGCCTACTATCGCGACAAGTGGGAGAACTATCCGCCTAATACTCGCAACGACGCACGGGATCGCGCGTCATTCAAGGTTTAATGCTCCATGAATAAACACATGCGTACATTTTTTTCTGTATGCGCGCTGATACTGATCGTTGTTTTCGTTACGCGGTTGCAGGCGGATATGTGGACGACGGTCAACTGGCTGATGCTCGGAGTGTCGGCGGTCGTATGTCTGCTCGTATTTCGCTGCTTCGTGTTCGTGTTTAATTTTAGTTACTCATTGACGTGTCTCCTGAACGGGTCTCTGATTGCGCTGACCAGCCAGACGCTTGCGGGGTATCTGCTCGGCGGATTAATGGCTGCCTACGGGTTGCGGCTCTTCGCGTTCAGTTGGGTGCGGACACACGGTGATTCCTATGCCGGTCGGATGGACAGGATCCGCGGTGATCACGACAAGACCCCTTTAGCGGTGCAGGCGATACTGTGGCTGCAATGCGCCGTGGTTTACACATTTCATTTGTTCGGTATCTATATAGCCGCGCAACAGGGTACGCTGACGACAGCAGTGCTGGTTGGCGCGTTGATTATATTCGCCGGCCTGATTCTCGAGAGCGTGGCGGATATGCACAAGCAGTCGGCTAAAAACGCTCAGCCGGATGCCTTTGTGCGCTCGGGATTATATAAGCACTGGCGGCATCCGAACTTCGTGGGCGAGATTGTCGTGCAGCTCGGCATAATCGTGGTGGGTGCCAGTGTTGTGTCAGGCGCGTGGGGTACTGTTGCAGCAGTTCTGACCACTCCCGTGTACATTGTGATCTTGATGCTTTATCAAAGCTGGCAGGCTGACCAGAATATGCAGCACAAATACGGCGATCAGCCGGAATTTCAGACCTATATTAAGAACAGCGGCGGCATAGTGCCGCGCATTTGATCGGAGGCACGGCAAAAATGGGTAATTGCAAAAAAAGTTTTGCTTGGGGCGCGGCGGCTGCCGGACTGTTGTCGTTGCTGGCCGGGCCATTGTTCAGCGCCGAAAGTGCGGTGCCCAATCCGGCATCCGTGCCTGCGCCTCAACCACTGGATTGCGCAGTTATCGAAGCTATTGTTGCGTCCCCTGAGGACTACACCATTCTGGATGCCCGTTCGCCATCGGAATATGACAGCAGTCATGTTCCGGGCGCACTCAATGTTCCCTACGACTCCGTGCCGGCCTATGCAGATCTGTTACCGGCAGACAAGGCTCGCCCGATCGTTACCTATTGCCGTTCCGGTCGCAGGGCAACCGTGCTGCAGGGCATTCTCAGCGATATGGGTTATACCAATATCAGTGTAGTGCCGGGCGAGCAGATGCAGCATAACAAAACCTCGCAAAGTTTTCGCTGCGGCGACTAAGCCTCTGTTCCGTTGGTCCTGATCAGCTGATCGAGCCTTTACCCGATGGCACCTTGAAGTCGCTCGGTTCCCACTCGTAATTCGGGTTCTCGGGAGGTATGTCCTGTGCGTAGGCTTTCCAGGTGTCGACACGCTTGTTGCCGATGTCCCATTCATCCGGCAGGGTCAGAAATTCGGGGGCATGTTTTTCAATGTAATTCAGTACCTTGGGAGGCACTTCCTGATAGCCCGGCAGCCCCTTATGGCTGTGCATGCGTCCGAACAGGGTGACGTCCGCGAATTCAGTGCCGCCCATTTCCATGAACGGCCAGCATTCTGAAATGCGCGAAAAGCCGGCGGTCATCCGGCATGTTGGCAGGTTGCGATCTTCCAGTTCAGATTTATTAACCTGAAAAGTGAAGTGTTCCGAGGGGGTGATGCGCAGGCCGGTTGATGAGCGCGGCCAGCCCTCAGGATTTACGGGGTTGGTGTAATCGTGGGTGTAGTCCCACGCCAGCATCATGTCATCGCCGTATTGCTGGAACGGCAGTATGAACGGGTACTTGCCGTTTTTGTCCGGGAAGACACTGCCTTCATTCATGAGTGTCGGTGCGTCACCCATTTCACCCATAAAAAACTTGGGAATTTCGGTGCCCACTTGTCCGGTCAGCACGTCATTGTAAAAGTGGTAAACCTCCACCGTTTTCCCGGTGAAAGGGTTATCCCAAGTTTCTAGGATGTCACCGGTTTTCAGGTCCGTGAAGTAACCGGTTTCTCTGGATTTAATCCACAGTAAGCCCTTGTCGTCGATTTTCGCCTGCAGCGCCCCTGTGCCGGTATAGCCGAATACCGGAATCATGCGCTTGCCAGGTATGCGCACGTACATCAAGCCGTGAAAAGCGCCGATGATTGTCTGGTCATAGGCCGACCATATTTTGCCGAACGCATACAGGTTGTCATAGGGGTCTGCGTAATTGAGGCTTGTCTTGGAGGGTTTTCCGGTAGCGGCCATCGGCAAAGCGGCTCCGGCACCGAGTGCCAGTGATGCTTTGATGACATCGCGCCGACTGGCGGTATCTGCGAGATGCGTGACAAATTTGCTGTTCATTTATTAAGGTTTCCTTTTTCCCGACTTTTGACAACCAACGCGCCGAGTGTCAGCAGTGTTGCCAGAGCGCCGGTCAGCAAAAACGGCCCCGAGCGCAGCCACTGATCATAGATGAATCCACCGGTGCTGGTTACAAACAGAATGCCGATTGCGCCGCAGAGGCCAAACAGACCGATCGTCGCACCACGAATCTCAGGATCTGCTGCTTCACCCACCAGCGCCTGCGAGGCAAGAAAGCCGCTCATCATGCCAAAGCCTACAGCGATCGCGGCAAACCAGATAACCGGGCTTTGCGGGTCTTCGATGAGCCCCATGCCGGTATAACCGAGAGCGACCACCCCCATGCATATTGCGAGCGCAACCAGGCGATCAATACGGTCGATAAGTATGCCCACCAAAGGTGCCGAGCAGAGGGCTGATATCTGCATGACGGCAAATATCAGTCCGGCGCGTGCGGTTGCGTCCGCGCTGCTCATGCCGGCTTCGGAGGCCGTCTGGACATACCACAAGAAGAAAAATGTACCCACCACGACAAAATCGCTGCGGGCCACGAATGCCGATGCGTACGCAACCGATATGCGGGGTCGGCGCATGGCGGTTAGCCCCAGTTTGAGCTTGGTTAGTAACGGCAGGCTTTCACTTTTCGTTGCGGGTCTTACAGCGCTTAGAAAATAGCGCAGGAACAGTGCTGTCAGCAGGCAGGCAACAAACATGCATCCCAGCGTGACCTGCAGCGCCTGCTCCGTCGACATTCCCGATGCTTCCAGGCTGGCAGGCAGCCTGGCTATGAGCATCATCATGATGCCGCCCGCACCGCTGGCAACGCCGCCGACGGCCATCATTTTTCCGCGGGATCGTTCCTGCGGGTAGTCGTTCAGTATGGTGGCGGTCATGCCCGATACGCCGGCCACTCCAATTGCGAAAACGGCCCGGCTGGCATACAGGTAGTATTCGTCCGGCATGTATGGATAAAGCAAATAGCCGACACCCAGCATCACGAAGCCGAATACAACGATGGGGCGACGCCCGGTGCGGTCGGACAGGGCACCAAAGTAACCCAGTAGTAGCAGGGCGGACAACTCGCTGATAAAGGTCAGATTGCCACTTACCGTGCCCTGGCGATCGCCGGGTATATGGAGTATTTCTTCCAGCAACAGCGGCTGAATAAGATTGATGAAAGACATCAGCGTGTTGGACGCGACGGCAGCAACGAGCAGCGCGACAAAATTGATGCGCGTGATGCCCGGGGAGAACGACAGTGGGCCGATTTTTATCCCTGCCGATGTTTGCGACGGTTCCATAATGCCTACTCCGGCGGAACTTCCTCGGCAAAAGCTTCCCAGGTGCCTTTGGGCATGACCTGCGGCCAGTGATCCGGGACAGTGAGGTAATCGGGCGCGTGTTTTTCAATGTAGGCCAGTACCTTGGGTGGCACGTCACCAAAGTCGGGCAAGCCTTTGTGGCTCCACATACGGCCAAACAAAACTTCATCCTTGTATTGGTGTTCTCCCATGCGCATCCATGGCCACCATTGCGATAAACGGCTGAATCCCGCCATGTAACGAATTGAAGCCTCGCTACGGTCCATCATCTGATCGAGCGACATGCTGAAGGTGAAGTGCTCAGAAGGGCTGATGCGGTCGCCCGTGCAGGCTTTGGGCCACTTATCCTTGGTGACCGGGTTGGTGTACTCGTGCGCGTAGTCCCAGGCGAGCAGCAGATCGTCGCCGAAGGTGTCGAAGGGCAGAATGAAGGGCACTACACCCGAATTCTCCTTGTGTGTGCCCTCGTTCATCAACGTCGCATCGTCTTTTGCCGAGCCCATCGCAAAGCGGGGCATTTCTGCCGTGAGTTTGCCGCCCATGTTGGGGTTGTAGAAATTAACCACTTCAACCGTTTCGCCGGTCCATGGGTTATCCCAGGTTTCGAGAATATCGCCGCTGGCCAGATCCGTGAAGTAACCCGTTTCCTTGCCGCGTATCCACATGTTGCCGTCGTCATCAATTTTGGACTGCATAACGCCGGTGCCGGTGTAGCCGAACAAGGGGACAAGACGGTGGTCACCGATACGTCCGTACATCAAGCCATGAAAGCCGCCAACTTGCGGTTCATCATAGCCGGCCCAGATTTTTCCAAAGGCATACAGGTTGTCGTAAGGATTGTCGAAGTCCAGGCTGACGCTCGCGCCGGCAGGGGCAAACAGCGGTTTGCTGATTTGCCGTGCGGCGAGTTGTTCCAGCGTTGTTATTGCTGCCGGCGACTGGCTTAGCAGCCCGTTAAGAAACCAAGATGACATGGGTGCCCCCGCTACGCCCGTGTTAAAAGAAATTGCATCATGGCTCATAAACCCGGACGGTCAATATACCGGCTCGATAGCTGCGCACCTTGCGGTCATGGTCTACGATATGCGTTCGGAATTTGCCCGGTTAAATGATGCCTCTTTATGAATATATCCGTCGCTGATCAAAGCCCCGTCGGCGTCGACCCGACCGACAAGGTGCCCACTAGTGTTGCTGCCGGATGGGGCTTTGGCACCCTGGCAACGGCCACAATGCTAAACGCGCCAACCGCGGCACTGCTGTTTTTTCTTGTGACCCTGGTCAAGCTGGATCCGTTTATTGTCGGCGCACTGATATTCGGCGGCAAAATCGTCGATGTATTGACGGATCCGCCAGTAGGCGCATTGAGTGATCGCACGCGATCAAGATTTGGGCGGCGGCGGCCTTGGCTGTTGGGCTCTTCGTTTGCGTGCGGTATCGCTTTCGCATTGCTATTTAATGTGCCGGATATGTCCGATCAGGCCACTTACCTCTATCTGGCAGTGGCGTTGGCTTTGTTTGCGATTACCTACACAGCTTTTCAGGTTCCTTACATGGCCATGCCGGCCGAGATGACCACGGATTATCACGAGCGCACCAAGATCATGTCGTGGCGCGTGTTTTTCATGACCTTCGGGAACGTCGCGGGTATAGCATTTGCGGCATTCGCCGAACGTCTGGGTGACGACAGGACCGGCTACGGCGAGGCTTCAATCTGGTTCGGCCTCGCTATTACACTATCCATGCTGGCAACGTTTTTCTTTACGGCGCGTACTCGACAAACACAAGCGGAATCAGGCGACGAAAATATTTCGCTTCGCCAGCATCTGGATTGGCTGCGGCTGAATCGTCCGCTGATGATTTTGATAGGCACCAAGATCGCTATTTACCTGAGCGTCTTTGCAAGCCTGACGACGGCGTTATTTTTCTTCAAAAGCGTGCTGAAGCTGGAAAGCTCAGTATTCTTCATGATATTCGGCGTTCAGACGATTGTCAGTATTGCGTTTCTGCCTGTATGCAACTGGGCATCTAAGCGGATTGGCAAGAAGCCCGCCTATCTCATATCGTTAATCGGTTTCGCAGCCGTCGTATTAACGTGGTTGTTTGCCTCCCCTGGCGAACCGCAGTCGTTGCTGATTGCTCGTGCTGTCATGCTGGGCATGTTCGGCGCGGGCGCGCATTTGTATGGGCAATCGATGCTGATAGACACCTTTGCGCTGGATTATCAGCAGACTGGGCGCCGTCGCGAGGGTGTGCTGGCGGCCACGTTCAGCTTTGTTGAAAAAGCCTGTATGGCGCTGGCACCGTTTATTGTCGGTTTTCTGCTCAGCACGCTGGGCTTCAATAAGGATTTGGACCCTGCAGCGGATCAAAGCGAATCAGCGGTGTTCGCGATAGAGTTGGGCTTTATCTGGATACCCGTGTTTTGTCAGCTGGTTTCTGTATATTTGTTGCGGTTTTATGATCTTACTGAAGCAGATCTTACTAAAGTGGATACTTCTGGAGAGGCGCGGCCATGACTAAGCCACTGCGTATAGAAATTGTTTCCGATTTTGTTTGTCCCTGGTGCTATGTGGGCAAGAAACGCCTCGAAAAAGCACTCGCGCTGCGTCCGGATTTGCAGGTGGAGCTTAGTTGGACGCCGTTTCAGTTGAGCCCTGACATGCCGCGGGCAGGTCGCAACAAGCTTGAACATTATCGCGAAATATTTGGCGAGGAGCGTGCTGCACAGATATCAGCGAGTATGCGCGACACGGGCCTGCAAGAGGGTATCGAATTCGGCGCCAGCGCTGATGCCGTGTCGCCCAATACGTTGTCAGCGCATGTTTTGTTGCTTTGGGCAGCGGAAGACCCCGACATAGACACCGATGCTGTAGCAGAGCAACTGTTTCATGCTCACCATGTAGCTTGCGCAAATATCGGTAACCATGAGCTACTCGCAGAAATTGCGAGTGCTGCGGGTATGGATGCGGATGAGATTAGGCGGAAACTTGCTGAGGGCATTGATGAAGCTCGCGTGCAGGAGCAGGTTCAGCATGCGAAGGCCAGAGGCGTAAGCGGCGTTCCGTTCTTCGTTATTAACGATCAATATGGAATTTCCGGCGCGCAGCCGCCGGAAATATTGATTCAGACCTTCGAACATGTGCTTGCAGATGGGCAAGCTGCCTGAAGCGATCCGCTTAGCTATTTCTAGCTATTTCTAGCTATTTCTGGCTATCTCTGGCTAATGCCTTGTTACCGGCATCGTTATAAGACGGTCGGCTTGCATCAGTGCTGATTCGGCATCCGTCGCATATGCGTCCGCGCCGATTTTTTGCCATGCGCCAGGGGCATCGAAAAAGGCATTTCCGCCCACCATGATTTTGATATCAGCGTCGCAGTGTTGCCGAATAGTGGCAATGCTTTGCTGCAGTTTTGGCAGTTGCGAGCTCAGGGCGATCGACAGTAGCGCAATATCGGCACTATAAAAGTGCACTGCTGCGGGGAGGTCATTCCGCGGCACATCCGATCCCAGGTAAATAGCCCGCCAGCCATTCAGTTCAAGTAAGTAAGTAATCGCACGTATACCGATGTCGTGGACGTTGCCGGATACGGAGGCAGCCACCGCTGTTTTACCGTTGGATGGCATTGTCGGAGCCCGATCCGCAATGACGGCCATCAATCTTTGCGTTGTGGTTGTAACCAGATGCTCTTCTGCGATGGTGACGTGATCCAGGTGCCACAGGTGTCCGATTTCTTGTTGCGCCGGAAGTAAAATGCGGCATATAGCATCCGCATGCGAAAGGCCGTTTTCAATAGCATTCAGCACCGTATCTATGGCTTGCCGTGTGTTGCCTTCCAGCGCATCCTGCAGATACAGCAAGGCCAGCCGTTGCTCGGGGTTGGCAGGATCGAGCTGGGACACCTGCATAGCGGGCAGGTCATCCTGGTTTTCGCGCAGCGCCTGATCAATGCACGCCAGCGCATCGGTAGAAAGTTCACCGGGTAACTGATTTAGCACGGCGGCCCGGAGACTGTGGAGTGTTTCACCCAGCGGGACTTTATGTTGCAGGCGAGCAGTCATCGCCTGCCTTGACCAGCGCACCCGGGAGGTAAACAGGCTTACTTCGCCCGCCGCCAATGCGGCTGACAACTCCAGCACCCGCTGGCGAAAGTGGTGCGACCATTCCTCATGCAATTCTTTGGTTGGTTGTTGCCCATTGGTGTTTAGCCCGCTGAAGGCGGACTCCAGAAACAACGTGCACGCAGCGTCAGCGAGATCCGCGGCGCTGGATTCGAGTGTTCTTGCGGCTAAAGGGTTCGGGGCAAACATCACTAAAGGTTATTCGCCGTCGCCGCGGTTTGGATTCAACCGGATGCAAATGCCGCAACGCGGCGTAAAACGGCTGACCCGAGCCTGGTGCCGGACGCCTGAGGCTACTGTGTTTAGTGGTTAATGTAGTGCTGTAGTTGCTCGATTTCGAACTGCTGCTTGGCGATTATGGCTTTGACCAGGTCGCCAATAGATATCACGCCGACTATCTTCTTGTGATCCAGTACCGGCAGGTGGCGGGCACGCTTGTCGCTCATCAGTGCCATGCACTCCTGCACGGTTTGATCCGGTCGCGCACAGAGCACGCGAGTCGACATGATTTCCCGAACCTTGGACTGGCGTGACGATCGCTCTTCTAATGCCACCTTGCGCGCATAGTCGCGTTCGGTGACGATGCCAACCAGTTTGTCGCCTTCCATAACCAGTAATGCACCAACTCTTTTTTCGGCCATGGTGCGCAGTGCTTCAATGATCGCGACATCGGGCTCGACGGACCATACGTCACTGCCTTTTTCGCGCAGAATCTCGCCTGCTGTATGCATGCTTACCCCTCCGCTTTTCTGATCGTCAGCTGATTCTAACCGCTCCCCGGCTTTTTTGCCGCGTAGCTAAGAATGCGTCTAAACGGATGCCCGGCAGGTACATGGCGGGTGGCGGAAAAGACCTTAGGTGAACCGGCGCGGCGCCTCGTCGAGAATCCAGTTGCTTGATTGGCGGCGTGCCGGGCAAGGTATGGCGTAAGCCACGTCGCCGGCGTTTTGTGCCATGGCAGCAGTATCCAGTTGCCAGCCTTTTTTCGCCCATTCCCGCAAATGTGCGCGGTAGCGCAGCACCATTTCATCGCCGCTGGTCAAAAGCTCTTTGGTCGTGGTGTCCGGGGTGCGAACCGGCCACAGGTTTTCGAGGATGACCGTGTCTTCATCGGCAACCCGGGCGTTAATCTCTTTCACCCGTTCATCGAGTTTCGGGTCAAGCATGCAGTTGCGCATGTTGATTAGGAACAGACGGGTGGTGTTCATGTCGATGGGTGCTTCGAAACCATATTGGATAAAGGCCGTTGCGCTGGTGAAATGAATATCGGTTACCAGCGTATTGGGGCCGTGATAAAGGGAGCCAGCTCGCAGTTCCCCGACAACGGCTTCCAGTTCGTCCTCGCCCGATTCCTTTTTACCCAATTCGCCGAAGTGGGCGATGAAGTGCGTGCCCCAATCCATTTCGGTAATCACCGTCGATTCCGAAATTATTTTTGGCAGGCCCTGCGAAGGGTGAACAAATTCATTGTGATAGGGGTCAAGGCCGTTTTCTACGGACCGCTCGTAATAGCAGTTTACATCGCGCCATACGGGCGCACCGGCACGCCAGCCGTCCTGGCCCCATTCCGGTATAGGGAATATCGGTGGTCGTTCGTTTTCTGGAAGGTCTCCCAGAAAGGCAAACACAAGACCGTAGCGCTCTTCAGTCGGATAAGAATCAATTTTCGCGCGCCCTGGCGTTTTGCTTTTTTTCTGCGAGGGGATACGTGCGCAAACGCCGTCACCCGAATATTCCCAACCGTGATACGGGCATACGATACAACCGTCTTTCACCCATCCTTTGCTGAGCGAACCGCCGCGGTGAATGCAGGTGTCGCTGACCAGATGGGCCTGCTGCCTGGTGTCCCTGAAGGCCGCGAATTTCAGCCCAAGCAGCGTCACCGGCAACGGCTTATCGTGCAGTTCGTCGCTCGCGCACACCGGGTACCAGAAGTTCATGTACACGCTTGTTCGTCTCCCTTTAACCGTGTTTCAGAGCTTACGATTTTGCCGGCAATAATGGCACCGTATCGAGGATCCAGTTTCCGGACTCCCGCCGCGCCGGACACGGTATCGCGTAAGCGATGTCGCCCTCGGTCTCACGCATTTTCTTGATATCAATGGCCCAGCCGTTCTTGTCCCACTTGTCCAGGTATTCGCGGTAGCTCACGACGGCGGCATCGCCCGCCGTCATAAGTTCTTTGGTCAGTGTTTCCGGAGTGCGTTTCGGATACAGCCCTTCGATCACTACGCGATCTTCGTTAGCGACTTTCATGAACTGCCCGTTCATGCTGTCATCAAACTTGGCATCAAGACTGTTATTGCGGTTATTGATAAAAAATATGCGCGTGCGCCCGGTAGACAACGGTGCCTCGTAAAAATATTGCTTAAAGCAATAGCCACCGGGGATATTAATGTTGGTCAGCAGGTGATTCGGGCCGAGATGCTGGCTGCCCGCGCTCAGGTCACCCGTGGTATCCCGTTCCACAACTTTATCGTGCGATGCGGTGTCAGTGAGTTCGCCGAACTCAACCAGGAATTCGCAGCCCCAGTCCTGCCGGGTTACCGAAAAACGCTCTTCATTTACGGCCGGCGCACCCTGAGAGGGGTGCACGAACTCGTTGTGAATGGGGTCCATGCCGTTTTCAATGGAACGCTGGTAGTAAGCCTCGATTTCAAAAACCAGCGGCCCGCTCAGACGCCAGCCTTCATCGTCCAGCAGGTCGACTTCGAGTAACGGCGGGCGTTCGGCTTCGGGCAGATCGCCCAGAAAAGCAAACACGATGCCGTACTTTTCCTGCACCGGGTAACTGTCTACCTTGGCGCGCGCTGGCGGTTTCTTGTCACCCATGGACGGAATCTTGGTGCAAACACCGTCGCCATTAAATTCCCATCCGTGATAGGGGCACGCCACACAGTCGCCCTTAACCTTGCCCTTGCCAAGCGATCCGCCGCGGTGGATGCAGGTGTCTGCAAGTACATGGGCGTTGCCAGAATCGTCTCGAAAAGCGACCAGGCGCACGCCGAGCATTTCTACCCGCTGCGGGTTTTCTTCGTTCAGGCCATCGGTGGTACAGATCGGATACCAGAAATTTATATACATCGTTTGTAGCGTTCCTTAATATATTGCTGATTGTTGTGTGCTTTCCAGCGCGCTAGGTTACACCAAACGAACCGGTTCAATAAGCCCCGCGCGGACGCATCTGCGCGCATTCTATGTCACGGTGGCTCTGATGCTTAAGCCTGTGCAGCTTGTCGCTCATCGCGGATACGCGGCTCGCTATCCGGAAAACACCGAGCTTGCCCTAAGCGCCGCTGTTGCTGCGGGCGCACGTTATATTGAGTTTGATGTGCAGCTTACCCGCGATCGTGTTCCTGTTCTGTTACACGACGAAAGTTTTGCTCGCACAGCGGGGCACGCAGCGGATGTTTATGAAACCGACATGGTCGACGTGGGTGCTATGGATGCGGGCGAGGCCGGTCGCTTTGGCAGTCGCTTCCAGGGCACCCCGGTTTGCGACCTGCGCCGGGCGGCGGAACTGCTGGCCGACTGGCCGGAAGTCACAGCGTTTGTCGAGCTGAAGCGCCAAAGCCTGAACCGATTCGGCGTGCCAGCGGTGTTTGATGCGGTATTGCCGGTACTGGCACCGGTGCTATCCCAGTGCGTGATCATTTCCTTTGTTGCGGAAGCATTGCTGGAGTCGCGCCGTCGTTGCGATGCGCCGGTGGGATGGGCCGTCCGCACTTGGAATCAGGCTGCTCACGTGCAGGTCGATGACATGCAACCCGAATACCTTTTCTGTAACGTTAACAAATTGCCTGTTAACCCCGCGAAAATCTGGCAGGGCCCGTGGCAATGGGTCATCTATGAAATTGTCGACCCGGATAAGGCGATTGCACTCGCAACCGCAGGTATGAACTATATCGAGACCATGCAATTTGTCGAAATGCATTCAGCTTTGGAGGCGCGCGGCGCATTGTGACGGCTGCTTACAGTGATGTTGTAGTTGTCGGTGGTGGTATCAATGGCGCCGGTATCGCACAGGCAGTGGCCGCTGCCGGGCACTCTGTATTGCTGCTGGAGAAGGCAGGGCTTGCGGCAGGAACGTCCAGCAAGTCGAGCAAGCTGGTGCACGGCGGTCTGCGTTATCTGGAAAGTTATGAATTCGGACTGGTTCGTGAAAGCCTGCGTGAGCGGGCCTTGCTGTTGCGATTGGCACCCGAACTGGTTCGCTTGCAGACTTTCTGCGTGCCCCTATACGAGGAGACGCGTCGCGCGCCATGGTTGCTGCGAACTGGGCTAAGTTTTTATTACCTGCTAAGCGGTTGCGATGCAGATGCGCGCTTTCAGAGTGTTCCCAGCCGGGAGTGGTCATCATTGGATGGCCTGCGCAGTGACGGATTGCGGGCTGTGTTTCGTTACACCGATGCGCGTACCGATGACGCGGCACTAACGCGCGCCGTCATGCGTTCGGCGCAGTCGCTGGGAGCGGAATTGTGTTGCCCTGCAGAGCTTGTCGCTGCAGAGCTGACGGGGGACGGTGCGGAAGTGCATTTTCGCCTTGGCGACATGGAACGAACCTGTCGCACCCGCCTGTTGATCAATGCGGCGGGGCCGTGGGCGAACATCGTGCTGGAGCGCGTATCGCCGGCACAAACCACGATACCGGTCGAACTGGTGCAGGGCACCCATATAGAAGTGCCCGGCGCAATGGGCAGCGACTTTTACTACGTTGAAAGCCCGCGCGATGGACGGGCGGTGTTTGTCATGCCGCGCGATGGGCGCATAGTGATCGGCACGACAGAAAAGCGCTATCGCCGCAATCCGGATCACGTGGTGCCGCTTCCCGGTGAGGAGGGTTATTTGCTCCGGGTTGCAGCGCACTATTTTCCAGCGCTGGCGGGTTTACGGCGTCAGGATTTGTTGGCGTCATGGGCGGGTTTGCGTGTCTTGCCCGGCGGCGAGGGGCATGCCTTTCATCGCTCCCGCGAAACCGTTTTGCACACTGATCGCCGCGACAGGCCGCAGGTACTGACGGTTTATGGCGGCAAACTTACCTCCTATCGTGCGACTGCAGAGAAAGTCGCAGAGCGCATTAGCGGGTCATTGCCCCGGCGCAAACCGATTGCCCGAACCACCGAACTGCCGCTCACGCCATGACGTCCGTTGGTCAGGCCGCGCCGTTGTACCTTTGTCTCGATCAGGGCGGGCATTCCTCGCGGGCGCTGGTGATTGATGGCGGCGGACAGGTGCATGCCAGCGCCGGTAATCCGGTTGTCACCCGGCGCGACGGCGACCGTGTCGAGCACGATCCGGCAGAGCTCGTGAATACATTATTGCAGGCGGCCGCCGAAGCGATTTCCGAACTCGGCGCCGGGGCCGACAGAATCGTTGCGGCAGGACTGGCTACCCAGCGATCCAGTGTTGTCTGTTGGGATAGCCAGACCGGCGACGTGCTTTCGCCTGTTTTGTCCTGGCAGGATACCCGTGCAGTTGAATACCTGGCTCGATATGAATCGCACTGGCAGCGCGTGCATGACATCACCGGCCTGGTCTTATCGCCGCATTATGGCGTTAGCAAATTGCGTTGGTGTCTCGAGCATTTGCCTGCGGTTGAAGCGGCTCGGGTAGCCAGCCGATTGCGCTTTGGCCCTCTGGCCAGCTTTCTTGCCATGCGGCTCACCGACGGCACGAACAGTTACGCCGATCCGGCCAATGCTTCCCGAACATTACTGTGGGACCGGAGCCGTCGGAACTGGTCGGCTGAGTTGCTTGACTTGTTCAGCGTGCCCGCAGATTGTCTGCCGCCATGCGTTCCCAGCCGGTATGAGTGGGGCGAGCTGAACGTTGCCGAGCGGAACATACCCCTGACGGTGGTCACCGGCGACCAGTCCGCTGCTTTATTTGCGTTCGGTATGCCAACCGCTGACACGACGTATATCAACATCGGTACCGGCGCATTCTTGCAGCGCATGTTGCCCGACACGCAGCCCGATCCGGGGCGACTGCTGGCCAGCGTGGTGTACCAGGATGCCGCCCATGCGACTGGGGTAATTGAGGGCACAGTTAACGGCGCGGGCAGCGCATTGACGCTGGTTGCCGGGCAATTGGGTATCAGCCGCGAGCGTCTGCATCGCGACTCGGCGATATGGCTGCAATCGGTGCCTGAACCGCCATTGTTTATAAACAGCGTTGCCGGATTGGGGTCGCCATGGTGGCGCGTTGATGTTGAACCAGAATTTGTGACGGCGGCTAACCGGTGTGTTGAAGCACAAGATGAAGCAAAGATCGTCGCCGTGATGGAAAGCATTGTTTTCCTTCTGACGGTAAATCTGCGGCGGGTCGACGAACAGCTCGGGTCGGGCGGCCGCATCGTTGCGACCGGGGGGCTGGCTGCGGTGAGTCCGTTGCTGCAAAGATTGAGCGACCTGACCGGGATGGTTGTGCAGCGGGCCCGGGTACGCGAGGCGACGGCCACCGGACTGGCTTATTTGCTCGCGGGGTTACCCGAGCAATGGCCGGGAGTCGAGGCGGACAGCACTTTTACGCCGGCCGCCAATGTGGGCTTGCGGCAGCGCTTTGATGCCTGGCTGAAATGCATGCCAGCTATATAGGGTCAAGATAGCTTTTGTATCCCGTTCGCCCGGATTGGCAGAAGCGGCTTCAAATGTTAGCTTCAATCGTCAGATCGGGGGAGGCCGATATGCAATTCGAAAGAACCGTGTTCCTTTCGCAGTTTGGCGTGGCGTTGACAGCAATGTTTCTTGCCGTGAGCGCTTTCGCACAGAATTCGACTCTCACGGGCGATGCCGAGCGCGGCCGCCAGTTGGCGCCCAATTGTGCGGCCTGTCATGGCGCCGATGGCAACAGCCCATCGCCGGCGTTTCCAATCATAGCCGGTCAGCACGAAGCCTACCTGTTCAGCGCATTGGTTGAGTATCGTGATCGTACTCGTGACAACGCCATTATGAGCGCGGCAGTTGTTGGCAAGAGCGATCAGGATTTGCGTGATCTGGCCGCCTGGTTTGCGTCGCGCAAGGGCCTTGGTGTTGGCGCGGCCGGCGTGGGCGGGGAGGTAGCGGCTGCTGCTACGGTCTCCGGAGCGTTATTGGCCGAAGGTGGTTCGGATGTGCTTGCCGTTGCCGCAACTTTGCCTGACGTTGGTCGTTGCCCAGCCGGCGAGGTGACAACCGATCGTGACGGCGACGGCTTGCCGGACCGCTTCGACGGTGCGCCGGATAACCCCGATGAATTTGTGCTCGACACCAACGGTGACGGTCGCTATGAGGTGTGCAGTATTGAGCAGTTGCAGGCAATTCTGACGCTCGGCGAAGGAGGCGAAACAGGTTTAAGCCTGAGTCAGAGAATGGCGCGGGATTATGAACTGGTGCGTGACATCGATGCTTCCACGGTGAAAAATTTTGTGCCCATAGGCAATTGTGGCCCTACCGGAAACTGCATGAACGATCTGGACAAGTACGGTTTCAAGGGCAGTTTCGATGGCGGAGGTCACGTCATTAGCAACCTGCATATCGATGCCCCGGAAGTGGGTGGAGTCGGTTTGTTCGGCGTGGTGTCTAAAGGCAAGGTTGTCAGCAATATTGAGCTGCGCAACGCGCAAACCAGCGGTCGTGCGGGCACCGGTACCGTTGTCGGCTCTAATTTCGGCACGGTTTACAACTGTCATGCCACCGGAAGCGTAGACGGGATGTTTGCTATCGGCGGATTGGTGGGGGCTAACGCCGGAAATATTTCCTACAGCCATGCCGATGTAAAAGTGAACGGCCAGATGGCAGTCGGCGGTTTGGTAGGAGACCAGAACGCGACCGTCTTCGCCAGCTATGCCACTGGTGATGTGTCTGCCGCACGCGGTGCCGGCGGTCTTGTCGGTTTAAATACGCGCGGTCGTGTGGTTAGCAGCTATGCGACGGGCAATGTGTCTGGCGGCAAGGATATTGGCGGCCTGGTAGGTCTCAACACCGATGCGTTGCTCGAGAACAGTTTCGCGTCAGGCGATGTTTCCGGCACAGAGATCAATGCCGGAGCTTTGGTCGGCTTTAACTCCAACAGCCGCATTCGTAACGCCTATGCCGCCGGCATGGTCAGCGGTGCCGCCGCCGTCGGCGGTATCGCAGGGAATAATAACGGTTCAGTGGAGCAGACCTGGATTGCCAGCCGAGTGGCGGGCAGTCAGGAAGTTGGCAGTGTGGTCGGTAAGAACGCTGATGGTGCCGTGCGGGCAAATTATTTTGTTGCGGCCCTTACCGGGGTTGAAAACGTTTCCGGCACTGACGAAGGGCTGTTGGAAAACAACCAAGATATTAGCCTGACTGAACTGCAGTCATTGAGAGGCGCGGTATTGCTCACCCGCGCCAGTAACGCTGAACAGCAATATTGCGACAAAGACGGCAGCGGCGAAATAGAGGAATCGGAGCGAGTTGATGGCAACCTGATTTGGATATTTGGTAAGAGCGGCGACATGCCGGCCATCAGTTGTGTGCCAGGTGGTATCGCGGTGCAAAGGCGGTAATGAGAATAGGGGTGGCATTATGAATCGGGTTCGTTTTCTGGCGGTTATTTTGTGTGCAGCAAGCTTGCCGGCCAAGGCAGGAGTGCCGGAGTCGACGGCAACACCCTTCGAACGGGGCGATATTTTTGTGGCGGCAACGCTGATGGATGACCCTGATGACGACCATGCAGGCACCGGGCGACTATTGCAGTATGACGAGAATCTGGAATTAAAAGGCGCGCTCTATGTCGAAGGTACGCGCCATAAAATAGGAGGTCTGACTTTTGACGTTGACGGAACCTTGTGGGGTTTCGCCCAGTTAACGCCAGCGATATTTCAGTTTACGCCGGATGCAAAGCAGGTGCCCTACCGCAAGTGGTCTGATCGGGCTTTCAGCAGCGTGAGTTTTGCGCCGGACGGTTCGTTGTACTTTGGGGAGCATCTTGCCGGCACCAGTGATCGCGCGGGTGGTAGCCTGACAACCACGTTTCGGAAGCTGCCCGGTCGGGACGTGATCGGTGACGGCTGGGTATTCAAGTACAGTCGTGACGGCAAGGAGCTCGCGCACTACGAGACCGACTATCATCCGATGCCGCCGTTTCTGGCCGTAACAAGTACAGTGCTCGCCGACGCAGGCAAGCGCCTGATCTATATCTCCGAGAACGGCAATCGCGTCATGCAGTTTGACCTCGAAAACAACAAGCAGTTACCGGATCTGGCTGTGATGGGCCCGGATTCGGGCGTGCCGATGGTGCTGGTGCTTGTGGCGCGTCCGGACGGGCGTCTCCTCATATCAACGAATCTCGGCTTTATTGTGATGGACCAGGACAACGGTGCGGTGCTGGAATCCCATGCGTTGGGAGGAATGGGCTGGGCCGCGCTGGCGCCCGGTATCGACAACGAACACGTTATTGTCGGCAATTTCTTTTCGGGAGACGTGATCAAGTACAGCGTCATCAGCAAAGAGATTGTGGCCCGCAACAATATTGGCCAGAAGAATTCATTGTCGGGTGTGGTGCAGTTTCCGGGCCGCTAATGATTGCCCGTCAATCCTGCGAACGACGTTTGCTTTCCCAGAATTTCCACAACACGGCGGCGAAAATGCCGTTCGTGGTTTCCTTCGTGAACAGCGGGCTGTTGTCATTCGCTGCGCCTTTGTATAAACCGAACCGGATGCCGGTGCGTACCTCGACCGTGTCGCTGAACTCGTGTTTCAGCACAAATGACAAACGGGTGCCCAGATAGCCCGATTCGGCGCGGTAGGCAGGCCTGCCGGCGGTTGCATAGGCCGCATCCACGTCATAGAAAAACCCCATATAGTCACGGCTGGCAAACTCGGGGGTGAGGCGCGTCAACAATTCGGTCTTAGCGTTTCCCAGCGGGAGCTTGTGTTTAAACTCCGTAGAAAAAACCATGCCGCGCCAGTCCGGATTCAGGCCGTCGAGGGATACCGCGCCCCGGGCCTGCAGGGCGAAAAACGCGTCGCCGCCAAATAACTGTCGGTTGAATTGCAGTTCCAGTTCTGGGCCGGCCTCGGCCAGCAGGTCAAGATCGGGCATCCCCGTGCGCGCGTCGACATCATCGCTATCGACTGGAAAATTCAGGCCGAAATCCAGATCGATTTTGATGCGGTCGCGCCTGAATATGCGGGTGCGCACCGGCTTCTCGGTTTCATCGCCTATGCGCAGGAATTTTCCGCGGTAGATCGGGAACGGCAATGGCACAATATTTGTCTGCGAATCGGTGGCGGCTGGATAGGACTCTCCGTATCGGCCATAGCCGGCGAAACGCAGCTCCCATAACGGCAGTGAGCCGTTTGGCTGATCGCCTGACAACTCAATGCCGAGGCTGTCTGCGGTTGCGGAGCTACAACTCAGAGCGATCAGTAATATCAGGCCAGGAAGTTTGTGTTTCACGCATTTGTCCTGAAGTCGTTATGCTAATGGTTTCCCAAGTTCGCAGAAAAGTAACGCCATGTCGATGATGAACGGCCCCGGCAACCGCTCCTTGCCTTCCTCGGATGCCTGCGAGCGTAACAAAGGCCCTATACTTGACGTGCTGCGGGAGCACTTGCCTGCTGTAGGCGAGGTTCTCGAGATTGGCAGTGGTACCGGCCAGCACGCCGTGTTCTTTGCCGCGCAATTTCCGGCGCTGCGCTGGCAGCCCAGTGATACCGGTGCCTACTTGTCAGGATTACGTGCGCGGGTTGCAGCCGAGGGCACAGCCAATGTCGCGCCGGTCATGGAACTGGATGTCCGGGGTGCGACATGGCCGCAGCCGGGATTTTCGGCGGTCTTTAGCGCCAACACTTTGCACTTTATGAGCACGGCGGCAGCGGACGGTTTTTTTCGCGGTGTCGGTAAGCTGCTTGTCAGTTCGGGCGTGCTTGTTGTGTACGGGCCCTTTAAGTACCGCGGCAATTTTACGGCACCGAGTAACGCGCGGTTTGACGAATGGCTTAAGTCGACCGACCCTGAGCGCGGCGTGCGGGACTTTGAATGGATCAATGAACTCGCGGCGATGGCAGGCCTGCGGCTTACGGCTGACATTGCCATGCCAGCCAACAACCAGTGCCTGGTCTGGCACAAAACCGCCGCCGGATGACACAACGCGTCAAGACTTGTCGCCCCCGGGCTGCAATACTGTGAGGGCAGTGAAACCCGGAGGGAAGTAGTGAAGATTCTGCACCTCATAGAAAAGGGCGCTGGGCTGAATCAGGCTAATAACGGCTATCTGGAAAGCCTGCTGTGGACACTTGATCAGGACGAACAGTCTGCCGAGTACGTGGCGCTGCACAAGCAAAAGTCGCAGCGGTCATGGAAAGGCGGACGCATTGTCGGTTTGCGTGAGGCGACGGACGATGAGCTGACCGTCGCGGAGCAAACGGCGGGTATTCGCAAGGGCAATCTGGTGGTTCAGTTTGAACCGTTGCGTGAGTACAACGGTCGACCCGGTGTTCGCTGGGGCGGCAAGCGCAGAGGTTCAATGGCGTATAAAAGCCTGGAAGATACTGACGACTGAACCCGATCATCCGCATGGCACAGGGTGGTTCGTGTCGCGTCAGCTTTTGGCGTTGAAGGTCTGTTGCAGCTCGTCAAGCCGCACCCAGCGTTCGGTCTTTTCATCCAGCATCACTTGTGCTGCGGTGAGGTCGTCAAGTGCCTGTTGGGTTTGTTCATAGGGCTGGCTATAGAACTCCGCTGACGAGCACAAGGCCTGTAGCTCGGCAATACGATGCTCCAGCGTTTCAATTTCCGGCGGCAGTGCGTTCAGTTCGCGCTGCTCTTTGTAGCTGAGTTTTCTCGGTTGTTGTTGCCCGCGGAGCGACCGCGCCTGGGCCCGGGCCGCCTTGCGTGCTGCTTTGTCCGGGTCATCCATCTCGGCCAGTTTGCGGCCGCGCTGCTGCCACTCATCATAGCCGCCGGGGTAACGATGCACCTTTCCATCGTCTTCAAACACCAGAATGCTGGTCGCCACGTTGTCGAGAAACATACGATCATGACTGACGACGATCAGTGTGCCCGCGTACTCCACCAGTTTTTGTTCCAGTACTTCCAGCGTCTCAACGTCCAGATCATTGGTGGGTTCGTCGAGCACCAGCAGATTGCTGGCGCGGGTGAACAGCCGGGCCAGCAAAACGCGGTTGCGTTCCCCGCCGGACAAAATGCCGGCCGGCGACATGGCCCGCTTGGCTGAAAACAGGAAGCCCCGCAGGTAACCGACCACGTGTCGCTGCTTGCCGTTGATAGTTATGTAGTCGCGACCGTCGCCGACGATATCGGCGACTGAGCGGTGCGGGTCAAGCTCGCGCTGCAATTGGTCAAAATAAGCAGTTTCAAGATGGGTGCCAATTTTTACCGTACCCGACTGTGGTTCCAGTTCGCCCAGCATCAGCCGCAGCAGGGTGCTCTTGCCAACGCCGTTATTGCCGACCAGACCGATGCGTTCGCCGCGCTGCACGGTGAGTGTCAGGCCGTCGATGACCTTGTTTTCGCCGTAGCTGTAACTGACGTTTCTCATGCGCACCACTTTGCGCCCCGACTCGTCGGCCTCATCAATTGCAATGCGGGCTCCGTGATCCCGTTTGATACGCGCGCCGTGTTCTTCACGCATGGCTTCCAGTGACCTGACCCGACCTTCATTGCGTGTGCGGCGTGCCTTGATACCCTGACGTATCCAGGCTTCTTCTTCGGCCAGCTTTTTATCGAACCGGCTGTTGGCGTCGGACTCGGCCTGAATGGCCTGCTCGCGTCGCGTCAAGTACGACCTGTAGTCACAGTCCCAGCTCACCAGCTTGCGCCGGTCGAGTTCGATGATGCGGGTTGCCAGCCGCTGCAAAAAAGAGCGGTCGTGCGTGATAAACAGCACCGCTCCGGTCCAGTTGTAGATCCGGTCTTCCAGCCAGCTTATGGTTGTCAGGTCGAGGTGATTGGTAGGTTCGTCGAGCAGTAGCAAGTCGGGTTGTGACACCAGTGCTTTTGCCAGCGCAACTCGCCGCCGCCAGCCGCCGGACAGCTCAACCAGAAGTTTGTCAGGCGGCAGATCCAGTTCAGTGATGATTTTGTCGATCTGCTGGTCCGCATTCCAGCCGCCGCGTGCCTCAATTTGCTGCTGCAGCTTTTCCAACTCCGCCAGCGCGCGCCCCTCCGGATTTTCGGCCGCACGGCGACGGTACTCATCGACCAGCAGGCTGATTTTAGCCAGCCCTTCGGCCACGCTTTCGCGCACGGTCTGGTGCAGGGCGTCCGGCATGGTTTGCCGCAGTTGGCTGATGCCAATGCCGGACTGATAGACGATTTCACCGCTGTCCGTTTCTATTTCGCCGGCCAGGATCTTGAACAGGGTGGTCTTGCCGGCCCCGTTACGGCCTATAAGGCACACGCGCTCTCCGGCTTCGATCTGCATCGAAGCTTCGTGCAATATGACGTGCTCGCCAAACTGCAGGGTTATTTCATCTACGCGGACCAGGCTCATGGGCGGCTATTCTGAGAGCGCATGGTGTGTTAGGCAAGCGATTGCCCTATAATCCGCGCCTCGCCGGCCCCGGTGTTTCATAAAGTTTGGCTTCCATGTCCTCTGTCGAGTACCTCCGCAATATCGCCATCATCGCCCACGTTGATCATGGCAAGACCACCCTGGTTGATCAGTTGCTGCGTCAGTCCGGCACGCTGGGCGATCGGGTGGAACTGCAGGACCGTGCGATGGACTCCAACGACCTGGAGCGCGAGCGCGGCATTACGATACTGGCCAAGAACACCTCCATTGTGCGTGGCGACTACCGAATCAACATTGTAGACACGCCGGGCCACGCCGATTTCGGTGGCGAGGTGGAGCGCGTCATGTCCATGGTTGATTGCGTGCTGTTGTTGGTCGATGCCGTTGATGGCCCCATGCCGCAAACGCGCTTCGTGACGCAAAAAGCCTTCGCGGCCGGCCTTAAGCCGGTGGTGGTGATCAACAAAATTGATCGTGATGGCGCGCGGCCCGACTGGGTGCTGGACCAGACTTTTGACCTGTTTGACAAGCTGGGGGCGACCGACGAGCAACTGGATTTCCCGGTTATCTATGCGTCCGCACTTAACGGCTATGCATCAACGGATAGCAATGCGCGTGGCGGCGATATGGGGCCGCTGTTTGATGCGATTGTTAAATATGTTCAGCCGCCCCAGGTGGATTCCGAGGGCCCGCTGCAACTGCAGGTGTCGAGCCTTGATTATGATCCCTACGTGGGCGTTATCGGCATTGGCCGCGTGAGTCGTGGCACCTTGCTGCCGAATACACCGGTTGCCGTTGTGAGTCCGAAAGCGCGGACGCGTAACGGACGGGTGTTGGAGATTTATGGTTATAACGGCTTGCAGCGTGTGAATCTTGACAGCGCTTCCGCAGGTGACATTGTCATGTTCAGCGGTGTTGAGCAGTTGGATATTTCCGACACCTTATGCGATCGCGAACATCCGGAAGCGCTGCCGCCGCTTACGGTTGATCAGCCGACCATCAGCATGACCTTCCAGGTCAACAAATCGCCTTTTGCGGGCCGTGAAGGCAAGTTTCTGACCAGTCGTCAGATTCGTGAGCGTCTCGGGAAGGAATTGAAGCACAACGTGGCGTTGCGCGTTGAGGACACCAGCGACCCTGACAAGTTTCGTGTCTCCGGCCGCGGCGAACTGCATTTGTCCGTGCTCATTGAAAACATGCGGCGCGAAGGCTTTGAACTGGCGGTCTCACGACCCAGAGGTTATTCGCAAGGAAATTGACGGCGTGCAGTGTGAGCCATGGGAGCTGCTCACGGTTGATATGGAGGAAGAGTTTCAGGGCGGCGTCATGGAACGACTGGCCCGGCGCAAGGGGCAGCTGCAGAACATGCAGGCGGACGGTCGCGGTCGTATCCGCATTGATTACCGCATTCCTGCGCGCGGCTTGATTGGCTTTCGCACCGAATACCTCACCACCACTGCCGGTACCGGTCTGTTGTACAACGTGTTTGACAAGTACGATCGGGCGATACCTGCCGAGATTGGTCAGCGCATCAACGGCGTGCTGGTGTCGAACATGCAGGGCAAGGCACTGGCGTATGCGCTGTTCAACCTGCAGGAGCGCGGCCGCCTGTTCCTGGGGCATGGCGAAGAGGTTTACGAGGGGATGGTTATCGGCATTCACAGTCGCGGTAACGACCTGGTTGTGAACCCCACCAAGGCCAAGCAACTCACGAATATCAGGGCAGCCGGCACCGATGAGAACCTGGTGTTGTCGCCGCCGGAACGGTTTTCGCTGGAGCAGGCACTGGAGTTCATTGATGACGATGAACTGGTTGAGGTGACGCCGCGTAGCATCCGCATCCGCAAAAAATTCCTGTCCGAAAGTGATCGTAAACGGGAGTCACGGCATAAGCTGGCAGCCGACGGTTAGCGCACGACTTGGCTATCACTGCGAAAGTGCTGAGCGCTATTCCTCCGGCACATAAATAAAAGAACCGTCTTCCATTCGATAAGCGATGCCAGCACGCTGTCCTTCCCCTTCGCCAATCTTGTCGGAAGCTTTGTATTCTTTCATTTCCTCGCCCTTCTTAATGATGATTTCCATGTTTTCTTTATTTGGATTTTTCACGATCACCACATCTTCGTCGGCGAACGGGTTTAGTGGGTTGAGAATAATGATTATCAGCAACGCAGCTACGATAACCACAAATAAATCGACCAGATTGACAACGGAAAGGATGGGGTTCATCTCTTCGTCTTCATCAAGAATTCGCAGGCTCATGCTGCGACCGCCGCTGATGTAATGGATTTCTCTGCGGCGGTAATTTCCTCCGCATACCAGCGCTTTCTTACGCTGGCCGACCAGAACGTGATAGAGGCAGCAAAGAGCGCTAAAACGACGGCTGTAAAGGCAGTACGCAGCAGTTCACTCAGATTGTTAACGTCGTTCTCGGCCAGGGCCATCAATGCGGGCCCCATGGGAATGAGCGTTGCTATCAATCCCAGCATCGGCGTGATTCGGGTGACTATGCGAATCAGTTCTAGCTTTTCGAGGGCGTGGACTTCGACTTCGTTCAATGATGCACTTGGGTTGCGTCTATAAAAGCTGGCAATCGGGTAGCCCGCTATTTCCCCTGATTCTCCATCCCAACGCTCAAATTCCGAGCGATTCTGATGTCTTACAGTAGCCATCATGCCGAAACGACCAAGCTCGAACAGGGAGAATACAAATCCTGCGTAGATAGTCCAGAGGATTGGCATCATGAGTAATTGCGACACGTCGTAGAAAAAGCTATTCATGGTGATGGTTCCTGTTAATTGGTGTATTCAATAAATCCGATTGGTGTCAATTGTGCATGGATCTGGAGCGACTGCTGAGTCGCCATTCGTATCCGGCACCCGCCAGAATAAATATTGCTATAAAAAGGAATAGCCACCAGCGGACTATATTTTCTATATCCTGAGGTTGGACTTCTTCCAGCGACATTCCTTGTACAGTCTCAGTTATGCCGGCTTGCTCCAGTGCTTCAGCCATGCTTTGCGGCATCTCGATACCAAAGCCCGCCGCTTTAGTTGCTACGTACTCTTTGAACTTTTCATTACGAGTATCCAGGTCGTAATTTGTGATCAGATCGATATAGGTTTCGATCAATTCTTTCACGACTTCATCAGACGCATCCCAGTACTCCTTGCGATTAGCTTCTAGCATTCGTTCGGTGATTTGTGCCAGAGCGGCCGGATTGGCGTTCTTAAAGAATTGCTCCATGTTCAGGCCCAGCTTGTCCTGAACATAGATTTCGAAGAGTTCGTTCCACTGATCCTCGCGAACAGTTGTTCGGTCCATCACGTTCCAGCCCCAGAAGTTGTTGACCATATCCGATATCTGATTGGCGCCGCTGTAGCCTTCCGACTGCATCTCGCCAATCCAGCGTGGGTGGTAGTAACGCGAACGCAGCTCACCGGACAAGAATTCGCCAACCGTTTGATTGGAAAACTTCCGCGTATTGCGCAGATCGGCGATAAACAATTCGGGTGATTCTCCCGTAAGCGACCGGACCGCCAGGCTGATGCCACCGAGATATTCGAAAGGATGATCGATAGACAGAACGCCCTGCGTGTTCGACGAGCGTGACAGCACCGCTCCCTTTACGCCCCTCAGATTTTCGGCATACAGATCGTAATCCGCCAGCTTCAAGCTGTGCGTGCGATCCTCATTGCCATACATATAGCCCATGCGTTGCAGATAAACATCGGCGAGTTCTCTATCGTCTTCCCATTCGCCTGATTCGAGCGTCATCTCCGGCAAGTCTGTGCCGTATTGGCCGCTCTCCGTGCCAAACAGCCTCACACGCGCGAACATATCGGCGTCCGCAGCGCTCATCCCTTTTTCAATCAATTGCTGACGAGTGATCAGTGCGTTGCGGCGCACGAAATTATTGTCTTCATCCAGCTCCGCTACAGCATTTACGGCTTTTTGTAGCAGATTCATGACTTGGGAAAGGTTGTCCCTATAGAGGCCCGACATGGACATCAAGGCATCAATCCTCGGTCGGCCCAGCTCTTCTAAAGGAATAATCTCGACGTCTTCGATTTGCTGGAATCGATTCCAAACCGGGCGCACCCCAAGTAGATACATGATCTCCGATTCAATTACCCCGTAGTGTTTAAATGTTTCCGTAGACCACAGCGTGAAGCTGAGTTTGTCTGGAATGTCACCTTTACTGGTTCGGTAGTTTTCTATTAGCGTGTCGGCGAGTTCTACGCCGGCATCCCAGGCTGCCTTGGTAGGGACCTTTGCCGGGTCGAATGCATAGGTATTCCGGCCTGTCGGAATGGCGTCCGGGTTGCGCAGCGGGTCGTTCCCGTTACCCGTCGGAACAAACCGTGCATTCAGGGCAGAGAGGAAGCTCTCGATTTCTTGATCTGCGTGAAAATTATCCCAGTATTGTTGCGCTTGCTGCAGGTGGGCATGAATCCCTGCATCAAAAGTTTCCAGCGGTTTTTCTTCAATCAGATACTGCCGGAGCGTAACGAATGCCTTGGTCTGCTGTAGCGACTCGTACTCTTCGATAAGGACATGCTCACCGTTTTCCGGGTCAACGGCTTGCAGATAATCCGTGCCGAGCATTTGCATCACCGTGCTGATTACGTGTTCAGGTTGGGCCGCGACACCAAAGGTATGGAGGCCCAGTGGCTGGACGGCGCTCGCCAGACCTTCAACGAAGCCGTGAAGTTTGGTGAAAAACTGATCCCAGTCGGCCCAGATGGATTTCTCGTCCATCTGCAGATCTTTTTCAAATCCCAGCTCAAGGTACTTGGTCACCAGCTGAGCCTTGGTGTTCTCTTTGACGCGGCCTTCTTCCAGTTCGCCGAGGCTGTGCATGATTTCATGGAGTTCTGAAACCTCGCCGTACAGACCGGCTGGCGCAAACGGTGGTGTGTTGTGGGAAATGACAACGGCTCGTCCGCGCCGTTTAGCAATAAGGCCTTCGCCGACGCTCGCGACGTTGTAAGGGTAAATGACGGGAATGTTGCCAACGGTGGTTTGCGTGTCATCGCCCACCCACTGGGCTCGCTCTTTACCCGACAACCATTCCTGAGTGCCGTGTGTACCGACATGTACGATGGCGTCCACTGGTTGACGCTGCACGATACTGTAGTACAGGGCGCGATAGGCGTGATGCACGGGGAGTTTCTTGTCATGGGCCGCATCGCTTTCGCTCTCCCGGCGATTTCCCCTCAGCGGTTGAGGCATGACGACAATATTGCCTAGCTGCAAGCGCGGGATGACATAGAAAGTTTCCAGGCCTTCAACCACGGTGAGGTAGTTGTCCTTAATGTCGGGCCACGCGGTGGCCATTTCTGTTCGAATCGACTCCGGCAAAGTCGAAAACCATTTTTCATAGTCACTGACAGGCACTTTTTCCGCCAAGTTTTCAGCGAGCAGTTTGCGAAGTGAAAAGCTTGTGTCGGTGCGATAGTAAGGTTTGATCATCAACTTAAGATGATCGATCAGTTGTTGCTCGCCAATATCGTCGATAAGGTAGCCTTCGTTGCGCATGCTGGCGAATATCTTCACCAAGCTGGCAGGCACATTCAGGTAGCTGGCAGAAAAATTGTCTTCGCCTTCTGGCGAGTTCCACACCAGAAATGCAACTTGCTTCTCGGCGTTCGGTTTACGACGAAGTTTGATGTAGTTTTGGACGCGCTCCACCAATGCGTCTACTTGCTCGGGTATGGCCTGAAGTTCGTCATTCGGACCCTGTGCCGCTAGAAAAATTGGGTCTGCGTAGCCAGCGATTTCGGTGGTAACCAACCATGTTCCCACACGGAAGTTCGCTAAGCCCTGATCGTCGTTGTACCAATCATCAATGTTTATAGAGTTATCGGCGATGGCGTTGATCATTACGATATCGAGCGCTTCCAGCTCCCGGTGTCGAGCCTGCGCGCCCACAAAAACGGCGCGAAAGGTAATAGCCACATCGAATGCCGGGGCCTTCTCGCCCGAGGGAGCAGTCTTGTAGGCGACCTGGCTCATGTCCCCGTCGACCGGAAAAAAGAAGGGCACTGCGACAACGCCTGATGTATCGAGTTTTCTTGCCAATTCGTCAATATGCCCGGTAATCGCGTCTTCCATGCTCTTGCGGTGAAATCCGATGCCCACGAGCGGTGCATCCTTTGGGGCACCTCGCCAGGCTAGATAGTCGTCAAGGGTGGCAAAAACCTTCTGATCCGAATCGGGGTGATAGATGCCGGACTCGGGCAGTATGATGGGTGCGGCTGCGACAGTGGGAGTAATGCCCAGCAGCGCATTGCCAATGTAGTTAAACATTCGCTTGTGGTTTTCGATGCCGCCGTTATCGTAGTAGTCGAACAGTGTGCGCGCCTGATCGGGGGTCAGGCCTCGCACCCATTTGGCCCGTTTGTAAAGGCTGCCTGGAAATACAATGCCCTTATGGTTTTGCAGATAAGGCCCTACAGCGTCGGTTATATTCGCTATTTGTATTGGCCAGACATAGTCGAGCATGATCATCCTGTAATCATTGAGCAATTCGCCGATTACCTCCGGGTCTTTTCCATCGACGAATTGATAATCAAGGTCAAGGTCGTACTCCGCTGCCAGTTGTTTAAAGCGCGCCAGCTTGGCCGGTTCCCCTGGAGAAGCTGCTAACACGAGAACATCCTTGGTCGCGACAGGCGTCGCCGCAGTGCTCGCTCCGCACATGAGCAATGCAGTCAATAACGGAATTCCAAATATACGGATCCGCATTAATAGTCGCGCAGCGTATGGTCGCTGCATAAATTCAAGTTTCATGTCTGAGGTCTCGCAGCGGGGTCAATTCGCGGCAGTAGCAGCGATGATTGAGAAACCGGCAAAAACTCCCGATTACCTAATCGGGGATGAAGAGGTTATGCGGGGTTTCGTGGCGGGCCGCGTGACAGCGGTGCGCTCGTGTGAAGAGCGACGAGTTTGTCTTCTGTGTTTCCGACACATACGACAACGACGGTGCTAAATGATTTTAGTGGTTCGATGCTGTTAATCGATCCTGCAGTGCGATCCAGACCAACTTCGCAGCAATCCAGGTTAGGGCAGCTGCTATCCGTTTTGAGGCTGTGGTGCTCGTAGTTGGCGGCGGCGCCTTCTTCAACGGCTGTTTGATGGCAGTGTTCGTTCGCGAGCGAGGTGGTATCAATAGCGAGGTGATGCGCCGCGGACAGCAATGGTGTGAACTGCACAGCCAACAGCAACAGCCATATCATGGCGGTGACACGTTGCCTTGGCAGTGATAGCTTCCGCATGCTATTTGGCCTAAACCGATCAGTTGTTAGCGTTCAATCTACGTAAAAGTGCGCCTTGGCGCTGCGGTATATCGGGAATCGTTCACGCAGAGGTCAATACGAACCGCTGTCGCCTTGCAACTCAAGCAGTTCCAGCCATTCGCCCGCCGGGCCTTCGACAACGGCCACGCGGCGACCGTCATAGGGAAAGGCCTGCACCGCACGCGGTGTCGCCCGGAAGGCCAGCGGGAAGTCGTCCAGCGAGGGCGTGTCAAAACTCACCATGCTCATCCCGCCGGGTATACAGCCGGGATCGCGGTCACGCGGTGCCGAGTTTTCAGGGTATTCGTCCAGTTCGAGGATGGAGTGGCGGGCCCGCAGCGGTGCCACGCAGATCGGGAACTCCGTGTCGGGTGAAGCGTCGCAGGCCTGTGCAGCGAGTGTCATTGTAAAGCCCATCGGATCACTGACACGCAGACCCATTTTGTTTTGGTAAAAGTCACGCAGTGCGTCCAGCGACGGGCCGCCCAGTACCACGTTGAAAATCCGGTCGACGGGTACTTTGGCACCGTGCAGCCCGTATCGGCTGCCGCCGGGTAACAAGCGCGTGAAATACAGCATCGCCCCGGACGGGCCCAGTGTCTGGATGGCTCGCGGCGCCTTGGCGCCCGGGTACAAATCGGCGGGACCGCCAAAGCGCTGCACAGGCGAATCTTTTAGCTGCGAAGCGAGTGCATCCGGATCCTGCACCAGGATTTCAGTGGCATTCCATCCCCACGTGACCGGGGGCCAGTAGCCGATGCGTTTGCCGGTTTCGACAAAGCGAATGTATACCGGCACGTTGCTGGCCGGGGTCATGATCGCACAGCGTCGTCCTGCCTCGGCTTTGGCGTCCCAGGCCGCGCACAGGTCGACGGGCAATTGGCCACGTTCTTGCAGTGTGTAACCAAGGTAACGCGACCAGGTTTCAATCTCTGCATCGAGGTCGGCCACGCAATGGGTGACGATGCGAATTTCAGTAAGGCGTTTCAAGTTCGCTAGCATGCCACAGGCTCGAATCACATGGGGTGATTCTATTTGGACGGGCTCATGCGTACACTGACGCCAAAAGTTAAGGACTGTTTATGGCGCTGAAACTCAAATTTCCATGGAATTATCAGGAAGCTCTGCCCGTTAAGCTTCGTGGTAGTGCCCTGGTGCAGAACCCGATGCTGAACAAGAGCTCGGCATTTACCGCCAGCGAGCGGGTCGCGCTGGGGCTGGAAGGTTTGTTGCCCACTCAGGTCAACTCCATCGAGGAGCAGGCGCGCCGGGTATACCCGCGTATTCACCGTATCAGCCGTCCGCTGGATAAATACGTGGCGCTCGCGGCTTTGCAGGATCGTAACGAGCACCTGTTCCATCGCGTTTTGTGGGAGCACCTCGAAGAGTTTATGCCCATCGTATATACGCCGACAGTGGGTCTGGCGACGGCAAATTTTAGTCATGTATTTGAGCGCGGGCGGGGTCTGTGGATTACGCCCGATATGAAAGGGCATATTCGGCAAGTTCTGCTGCAGGCAGCCAGCCAGCGCTATATCGCATTAATGGTCGTGACTGACAACGAGGCCATACTGGGCATCGGCGATCAGGGCGCGGGCGGGATGGCGATATCGGTCGGCAAGCTGGCGTTGTATACGGCGTGTGCCGGTATCCATCCGGCCTCGGTTATGCCCGTCAGTCTGGATGTGGGCACCGACAATCAGAAACTTCTTGATGATCCGCTGTATCTTGGCTGGCGTCAGGCGCGTCTTCGCGGTCGTGAATATGAGGAACTGCTGGAAGAATTCGTAGTGGCCGTGGCCGAGTGTTTTCCGGGCGCGGTGGTGCAGTGGGAGGATTTCAGCAAGGATAATGCGCTGCGCATCCTCGACCGCTTTCGTGATCGCGTGCCATCGTTTAACGATGATATTCAGGGCACCGGTGCGGTTGCGCTGGCAGGTATTTACAGCGCGTGTCGCGTGCGGGGTGACGCATTGACTGATCAGCGCATTGTCATTTACGGCGCGGGTGCAGCCGGGCTGGGTATCAGCCGGCAAATCCGTGCGGGTCTTAAACTGGAGGGGGCGGACGAAAAAAGTATTGCGGCGCAGGTGGTGGTGCTGGACAGTCGCGGCATGCTGGTTGACGACCGTGATATTCGGGATGCCTACAAACGTGATATGGCATGGTCTGCCGACGCGGCCGCAGCCATCGGTCTGAACGATCCAGCCCGGCGCAGTCTGGCCGATGTGGTCGCTGCTTATAAGCCCACGGTGCTGATCGGAGCATCCGGTCAGGCCGGAGCATTTTCAGAAACGATCATACGTGAAATGGCGCGGCACACGGAGCGCCCGGTGGTGCTGCCGTTTTCCAATCCGACCACGATATCGGAAGCGGTGCCTGAGGATATTCTGCGCTGGACAGACGGGAAAGCACTGGTGGCTACCGGCAGCCCCTTCGAACCCGTCGAAATTAACGGCAGACGATTTGAAATCGGGCAGGGCAACAACGTGTTTATTTTTCCCGGGATAGGCCTGGGTGTGCTGCTCAGCGGAGCGCTGCGAGTCTCGGACAGAATGATCAGCGTCTCCGCCAACGCGCTGGCGAACTCCATGACTGAAGCCGAGTTAGCGAAAGGCTTGTTGTTTCCGGCGATCAACAGGTTGCGTGATGTGGCGAGCAATGTTGCGGTAGCAGTGATGCAGCAGGCCGGGGCAGAAGGTTACGGTGATGCCGATTTGACGGACGCTTCCCCTGAAGCGTTAGCCGCCCGGGTACGAACCGCAATGTGGGTGCCGGCATACACAGACTATGTGGCGGTAGAGTGAGCGTTCGGGCTCAGTTTGACCACGCCAGCGGCTCTTCCTGCATCAACGCGAGTTGTTCACGCAGCGACAATACGTGTTCATCCCAGTAGCGGCCGGAATCAAACCAGGGGAAGGCGCGCTTGAATGCCGGATCCTCCCAGCGTCGGGCCAGCCAGGCCGCATAGTGCATGATGCGCAACGTGCGCAGTGCCTCGATCAGGTGTAATTCGCGCGCATCGAACTCAAGAAATTGAGTGTAGCCTTCCAGAATTTCGTTGAGTTGCGGCGTTTGTTCGCTGCGGTCGCCCGACAGGAACATCCATATGTCCTGCACGGCGGGGCCCATTCGCGCATCGTCAAGATCGACTATATGCAGCTGATCTTCCGTTACCAGTACGTTGCCCGGATGAAAATCACCGTGCAGACGCAGGTACTCCGGATTGCCCGCACGGTCAAAACAATGTTCAACCTGTGTCAGCAAATCCGTGCTGAGGCTGCGGTATGCATCGCGAATATCGTCCGGAATGAAGTCATGCTCCAGTAGATACGAGGCGGATTCCCGGCCGAAACTGTCGACGTCGAGCGCGGGCCTGTTAATAAAGGGTCGGGTTTCGCCGTGGATGTGAATTCTCCCCACCAGCCGGCCGAGTTGGGCGAGCAATTCCATATCATCCAGGTCCGGGGCGCGGCCGCCGCGGCATTCAAACAGGGCGAAGCGAAATTCATCGCGGTGGAAAAGGGTGACGCCGTCCCTGTCCAGCGGCGGCACCACTGGGAGTTCATCGTCTGCCAGCTCTATGCTGAATGCATGCTCCTCAAGAATCGCGGCATCGCTCCATCGGCCCGGCCGGTAGAACTTGGCAACGATGTTAACGCGGTCTTCCACGCCTACCTGATAGACGCGGTTTTCATAGCTGTTCAGCGCTAGCAGGCGCCCGTCGCAGCGGAACCCGGCGGCCTCAACGGCGTCCATTATGTCTTCGGGTCGCAGCTCCTGATAGGCAAGCGCAACTTCAGTATTGTGCCGGGGTCGCATTAGCGCGCACTCTTGGTTCGAAGTGCGCAGTTTAACAACTATCAGGCAGTGCCGTGCTGCGGCTTGTATTGTTCGGGATGAAAGGTGAGCGCGAGATGCGCCGACATGGTTAACAACAGCGGCACCGCGACTGCCCAGGCAAGGCCAATAGCAGTGAACAGGATGGCGGGGTCACCCGTAACCCGGGCGGTACCTAACGCAATGCCGCCATAATAGGATGCCGGGCCGCAAATAGCTGACAGTACCCCGGCGAGCATGCGTCGTTGTTGTAACCAGCCGAGGCAGCCATTCATGGTTAATGCAAAATTGACCCATAGCCCCAGAATCCAGAGCGGGGCAAAGCTGTGCCAGAGAGACGATCCCTCGTAGACAATTAAACCAGCGCGTATATAAAGGGTGTCAAGCACCAGCCCGATGCTCATCGCGATGGCTGCCAGCAAGAAATCTGCCCGCGCGGTTGGCGACTTGCGGGCATGCCAGGCGACAAAGAATGTCAGCATGACCAGCCCCGACCATTCGTAGCCAAACACTACACCGGCGAGACTGGCTGCCCAGACAGCCTTAAAAAAGAACAGATTAAAAAAAATCAGCACTTATTCTTCTCTTTATTTTTACGCGCTTCCCGGGCGTCAGCCATCAGTAATGCGATCAGGCAGCTTCCTGCAATAGCAACGGCCAATACGGATACGATAATTTCCATGCTTAAACTCCTGTATGAATCTGATTCACTTGATTGTGAAGTCTCAGGAAGTTATTCGTGCTGCGATAGCGCCCGGATGGCATTATTTGGTATCAATTTGTAACGATTTAACTCGCTGATTAGATTCAATTTATCAGCTCTACTGGTGCGCCTGCATGGCGGTATAGCCGAATATCGCCCGCGTTGTCGGCTATCGCGAACAATCCGCGCCGGCCGACCGGCACTATGCCCGTGGGTGACTCAAGTGTGCCAATAAGCTGCACGAGCTTCGGTGCAAGCGGAACGGAGACATCGTAAATGGCAACGAAGGCGTCTTCCTCGGGCAGCACGAAGGCAAAGTCGGTCGCGCCGAACTTGTCGATGGTTATGCCGGATATCGCCAGGGGTTCACTGCCGGCCGGATCAGCGATAATGAAACCGCTTTCGATGGCTGCCCGTCGCAAACCGCCCGTGTCATGCCAGATCGGCTCGCCTTCCAGTGTCCACGCCGCAATGCTGTATTGATCAGTGGGCGATATGCCGGCGCTGAACAGCACTTTGCCGTCGGAGGTGAAGGTGGCTGCCAAGGGCTTATGGTCGCCGGTACTAAACAGGCGCCGGGTCTCAAGCCAGTAGGGATCAAAGATCTCGATCCCGCTGTTCTCGCTCAGGGTGGCCGCAGCGAGGCTCTGATCCGGCGAAAGCGTTACGAAGGCAGGCTGAGCATCGTTTGCTTTTTGCAGATTGGCCTCGGTCAGTCGAGCTGGGCTGAGGTCGACAGAGCCCACTCTGTAGTTGTTTTGCCGGGTCGGGTTAAAAGTCACTACCTGGACATTTCCCGGCAGGCTGATGTCAACGAACTCGAGTGCGTCGTTCGTGTCCGCTGCGACCCCAGTATCGTCTGTGGTTCTCTCAACCGGGACCATTTGTGGCCGGTTTTCAATGGCAATAACCGCAACCAGATCGGCTCCCGAGCTGGCGGCAACAACGCTGCTCGGCTGGTGACCTACGCCAATGATCTCGGTCAGTTCGGGGGCGGCCGGTTTTGCCAGACTGATGATAGCCAGTCCGCCCGGGATGCGCGGGTGGGCGGCAGCGGAATCCGGGTCGCTAAGGGAAAAGTCCAGCGTGATCAATGCCCATTGTCCGTCCCGGCTGATCGCCAATCCCGTGGGTATCCCCGGCAGCGCGGTTCGACCAATATGTTCAGGCTGTGTGGGATCAGCTATATCAATAATATCAATCGCTTGTCTTTCAATATTAGTGTGTAACAGCAGGTTGCCATCGTTCGTCACGCGCAGCACATCAGCGCTGCCGTCAGTCGTCAGTTCGCCAACCGCACTGAACTCCTGCGCATCCATCTCAGCAGGAGTGCGCTTCAGTGCCCAGTAACCGGCGACAACGATGACGGCGGCCACTACAAAGGCTATCAGTGGATTACGCATAAGCGCCTCAATTTGCTTCCCGCGGTCGCAAGTATTCTAGCCGATTGCCTGTCGTTGTCATGCTTTACTAACCAATCGTGCATTACCAGGGAACGGTTTTACCGTTAAACATGATCAGACGTCCGTTCATGTCGGGTTCCAGCCGTCCGATCAGTTCAATCACTTGCGCTGCCGCTGTCGGGGCGGGCGTCGATTTACCTGTCCAACCGGAATCACGCATCAGCTGCGTATCGACCCGGCCGGGGGAAATCATGACGATCATTACGCCGGTGTCCTGCAGGTCTGCCACCAGGGTGCCCATAGCGCTGAGATGGGCAGCTTTGCTCATTTTCATAAAGTAGTGGCCGCCGAACATTCGTCCGATGCTGGGGGTTCCCATGCCCCCGCCCAGACTGATGATTTTCTTTTGTTCGCTGGCAAGTACCTGCTCCAGAAAGGCAACGCTTACTCGCAGTGAGCCGATGCTGTTTACATCCAGCACTTTCTTCAGCTCATCGAAATCAAAACTCCCAAGCGTTTGCGACTCCAGATCCCCGTATATACCTGCGTTGTTCAGCAACACATCAATGGGTTGCTGCGCGTACTTTTCCGCAACAGCCGCAATTTGCGCATCGCTCGTGACATCCATGCTCTCGATGCGCACACGGTCATGGCGAAGCGCCAGGGATTTCAGCTCTGCCGCCGCAGCAGGGTTACGGCAGGTGGCAATAACGTTCCAGCCGGCATCGGCGTACTGCCGCGCAAACTCGAGCCCGAGGCCGCGGTTTGCGCCGGTAATCAATACCGTAGGCTGGCCGGCGCTGAGTTGTGCTTGCTGGTCAGGCAGGGTGGAGCAGCCGGACAGATAAAACAGAGTGGCGAACAGGGCAAGTGCTTTGGGTATACTCGTCATGATATGTCAGCCTATCTTTTCCCGGTTTACGCTCTGGTGCACTTCGCGGTGCTTATTTGGTGTTTGCGTCTGGCGCGATTGTATCGTGCGCCGGGCGCATTACTGGTGGCCATGATTGCTGCCGGCCTCGTTTACGACAACGGCATTATTGCACTGGGGTCGACAATTGGGGTCGGTCCCGTATTGGAAGCACTGAGCTGGCCGAGGTTTGCGCTGCATGCCCTGGCTACGCCCTTTATGATGATTGCGGTGACGCAGATGGCAGTCGCTGGCGGCATTCGCTGGGCGGCAAGCAGGGCCTGGCAGATTACGGTGTGGATACTGGTGATCGGCGGCATTATTGAAGGCTCGCTTGCGCACTTGATCGGGCTTGAGCTCGAGCCCGCCTGTTTTAACGGTGTGGTGCGTTATACGACGAACGTCAATCCCGCGATGTTTTGTTATGAGGGGCAGCTTGCGACGACCGGCGGAGGGCCGCCCATACCGTCCATCGTCGGTAATTTCGTGTCGCTGATTTTTGGTATCGCGCTGTGGAGAAGGCACGGATGGCTGTGGCTGATGAGCGGTGCGCTTATTATGTTTGTTGCGGCATCGGTTCCGCCGAGCGGCTTTGGTCTGGCACCCGGAAATGCGGGCGAGGTGGTGTTGTTGCTCTCATTTGCGGCTACAGTGAACCGCTTTGGAAAGGCGTATGGACGCGTTGCGAACAGTTGATAACAAGGGCGGGCAATGAGCGGTACACATGAATTTGCTGCCGAAGTAATTCGTCGGAGCGCCTCCGGTTACGCCGGGTTGGCAGCCTCGTTACTGACCGAAAAAGCCACGAGCCTAAGCAGTCAGGCGGGTGCTCGCGAAGCCTGGAAGGATCATCTGACCCAGCGTTTGATTGAGTTGTCCTCGGCGCTGGGGGCTGGCGAGTCGCGCCTGTTCAGCGAGCGCGTCGTCTGGTCGCGCAAGACTTTTGCTGCGCGTAATCAGGACGAGCAGTTGCTGGGGCTGAGTTTGCAATGTCTGAAAGAAGTGTTGAACGACAGCCTGCCCGCAAACGCGGCAACACCGGTGCAAAGTTACTTGGATGCTGCACTCAGCGAATTGCAAAAGCCTGCACCCGGTCCGGACGTCTCGGGGCTGGATCCTGCCAATGAGTACGGACGTCTGGCGTTGACCTATTTGCAGGACATCCTGGACGGGAACGGCGCATTGGCTTCGCGCCGCATCGTGCAGGCGGTGGAGCAGGGCTTGTCGGCAGAGCATGCCTATCTTGATGTATTGCTTGCCGCGCAGAAAGAGATCGGGCGTTTATGGCATGCCGGCGACGTGAGCGTTGCGGAAGAGCATCTGGTTTCGATGACTACGCAAAAAACCATGGCCATTATTGCTCATGTTGCTCCGCGAGCACCTGAGAACGGCGCAACGGTTGTGACCGCCTGCGTGGCGGGTAACGCCCACGATATAGGGACGCGCGCACTTAGCGATCTGTATTACCTGTCGGGTTGGCGCAGTATTTTTCTGGGTGCCGATGTTCCTGTGGGGGATCTGCCGGATGCACTGGATGCCTACGGTGCGGTCGTGGTCTCGTTGACAGCCACATTGACCACTCAGGCGGATCAGGCAGCGGCTGCCGTGAAGCAAATTCGGGCGCACTGCCAGCGGCCGGTGAAGGTGCTGGTGGGTGGCGCGTTATTTGATGAAGCCCCGGAACTGGCCCGCGAGATTGGCGCGGATGCCTATGCCCCCGATCTGCGCGAAGCCATTCGCCTTAGCGCATCCTTTCTAGTTTCCGGTTGACAGGCGCTGCAATCTGCTGCGCAACGCGCTGGGCATGGCGGATGCGCCGTGGGCGGATTGATCCATTACCGCCAGTCCGAGCTGAATCAGTGCGGCAGTTTCCATGTATGGATTTTCGTGATGCGTTGAGCGGTCTAAAGCGTCCAGCTCCGCCTGTTGCGCATCACTCAGGCCATTAATCGCCTGTTCAATAAGCAGTTCCTCAAAGGCGAGCGCGGTCATTCCTGCGTTGTTTGCTCATGATGCGCCTCCGTTGGCTTCACGCTCTTCCAGACGGAGTTGCTCGCGTATGTGAATCAGGCCGCGCCGGACGCGCGTTTTGACGGTGCCAAGCGGGATGTCCAGACGATCGGCAATCTCTGAATGGCTGTAGCCTTCATAGACCGAAAGCGAAAGTATCTCGCGATGTTCTGCGGGCATGTCATTAAGAACCCGGACAACGTTCTGGACTTCGACGTTCTCGGTTATTCGGTTGACTGAATCCGGATTTTGACTGGCAATACTTTCATCATAGGTTTCCGAATCCGGTGTGCGGCTGTTTTTGCGCAGACGATCAATCAATCGCCGACGTGCGATGGTGGCAATAAAGGTGACTTCGCTGGCCAGCTCGGGTTTGTAGCGGTCGGCACTCGACCATACCGCGATAAAAATATCCTGAACGGCGTCTTCGGCTTCAGGCGAGTTGCCCAGAAACCGGCGCGCCAGCGACCACACCAGATCTCCGTATTGATCGAGAACTTTGCCGACAGCGCTTTGATCGCCGGCGGCAACTTGTTCGAGCAATGTGGTGGCCAAAAATGCTTTCTCCGAGTAGGCGTGGTATTCGGCAGATTCTCAGGCGTACATACCGGCAACGATTTCCTGAACCGGTTTGCGTCGTCCCGCCCGTTTCCCATGGAAGGCTATCATGATTTCATCCTTTTCCGTTGTTGTCGCGTTCGAGCAAATGCGCGCAGCCTTGTAAGTGTTTTGGTTGCTTCAATCAGTCGCCCGAGTTCCAGCTCGCCCTTGATGCCCTCAGCCCACTGGTCGCGCAGCTTATGCAGGGTTTGCAGCGCTTTATCTCCGGCTTTGGTCAGTACTGCCAGCTTGGCACGCCGATGGTTGGGGTTGGGAACGTATTCGATAAAACCAGCATCGGCGAGCGCGTCTGCTGTGCGTTGCACGCTTTGTCGTTGCAGCCCCATGCGGCGCGCAATCCTGGCAACCGATTCGCCGTCTGGACTCCCGGCTATGGCCCCCAGCAGTTGCCATCGCGCCGTGCTCAATCCGGCCTGACCCGCCAGCTGGTCACCTAGCGTGTTTAGTCTGGCCGTCAGGCGGAAAACCTCCACAGAAAGATCGCTTAACGCCTGTTTTCGGTTGATTCTGGGCATGTACCGTCCTGAGCTATTGACAGCATCCTGTCATATGTGACAGCATCCTGTCAATCTTGGAGAATGTCGCAACCTAGCCGGAGTGTCAGACGCTATGAATAACAATATGGATCCGCAGGAGATCATGAGCCGCAGAAACTTGCTGCGTAATTTGGGTGTCGTTGCCGGAGGCGCGGGCGTTCTGGCCGCGTGCGGCAGTCCCTCTGCCGAAAAAACGCCGGCTGGCTCGGCTGTTGCGCCGCTGAATCTGAATTTAAATGATCCCACCGAGAGCCTGCTGCATTTTACGCGCATTTTCGGGGATACCAATCCGGAGAATTTTGTTACCGGCTGGTTTGAAGGCACGGTGTATTCAGTGGTGGGCGACTCCAGCAAGATCATTCCGTTACTGGGTCTTGAGGGTGTCGGCACTATGCGTTGTCAGCCCGTCGATGGCGGCGGCTTCCGCGTATTCAATCGCGAGTTGGCATTTTATAAAGACCTGCGCACCGGCGAGTACCTTGATGAGTGGAAGAACCCGCTGAACAATAAGCTGGTTGAAACCTTTCCGATGCACAACATGACTGTGAATGCGGAAACAGCGCCTATCCTGAAAATGGATATAGATGGGACCGAGTTGTCGATTCCGTTTCCGGCGCGCTGGCGGACGATTAGCGACTATGTATTTTCAACTTTTGAGATCCACGCATCGGTTCCGTCGGAATTGCAGCCCGACGAGTGGCCGGTTGAATCACCGGGGCCGATGACACGCATCAGTGAGATGTTCCAGCGTACGGTGCGGGCAGAGGATCTGGCCAATGCAGACCTGACATCGGTTCCCTACAGTGGCACCTGGACGCGCCTCAGTTCGTGGTATCCGTGGATGCTCATGGGGCAGGCCGAGGGGCATATGTTTTTCCGCGCCAACATGGCCAAGCTCGGATCGCCCGATGACATTCCGCCGGCGTTCATGGAGAAAGCCATGCAGCAGCATGCCGCTTATCTTGAGCCGCCGGGGCTGGATTCATGGGGGCAGCCTAACGACTCCACCTTTAACACCTATGTGCGCGAGAGGTCGCCGCAGCCCGCCGAGTAGTGAACGTATCGGCTCGCAATATTGCGGTTAATGGGTCGAGGGGTTAGCTTGGCTTGCCGGTAGTGGCGCCAAACTTCAGGACTGACCATGGCACGTAAAAAAGAAGAAATTAAGATCCGCCCGTTCTGGTATTCGGACATCTGGCTTTTCCCGAAGCTGATTACGATTATCACGTCGCTGGACAAACAGGGGCGCGTAAACGCCGCACCGTATTCGCACATCATGCAATACGATGTGATGGCGAAAAACCCGCGCATGATCGTCGGGTTCCGCCAGGAGTCCCATTCCTTTGAGAATATTTGCGCAACGGGCGAGTTCGTGGTGAATTGCCCGTCGGCTGATTATCTCGATGACATGATGGAGACGGCCCGATTCTGGCCTGAAGGCGTAAACGAACTGGACCACACGCGTTTTACGATGATTCCGTCACGCAAGGTCAAGCCGCCGAGCATTGAAGAATGCCCGCAGATTGCCGAATGCACCGTTGATCAGATCATTCATCTGGAGAAAAGCAGCGGCATCATCATCGCCAACATTGAAGCCATTGTGATGGATGAAGGTCTGGCGGATATGGATCGCGCAGAACGTATTCCCGCCATGAATTTGCCGGTTGGTCTTGGCGACCAGAGTCGTCGTTACTATTACCACTGCACCACCGAAAATATAACCATGCATGAATTGGCAGAACCGCCGGGCGGTCAGCAGGGCGGCAAGATCAAGATGACCATGCCATGGGATGAGCAAGGTACGGCAGCGCTGATGGAAGTGCCGGTCGCGTTGCGCAAAATGGTGTGTGAGCAGGTCGAGGAATTCGCGGCCAAGAAAGGCGCTGCCACGGTGACCAGTCAGCACATGCGGGACATGGCCAGCGAATACGGTATTGACGCCGATCTGATGGCCCGTTTCGAATAATCTGTCTCCGTCGATCCGCGATCAGACCGGACTGGGTTGGCAGCTAATCTTGTGCGGCTTTGTGTCGTAACAAAGTTGCGGTGGGGCGTTGGTCACTCGCGGGCTGATACCAGACACTCAGGTCGGCGCCGGCAATTTCCCAATCGCGCACGGCGTTGGCGCTGTCAATGGCAAAACTGTTGAAACCGACACGCTGCATGTAATGCAATTGTTCCAGCAGGATCTCGCCCGTGGCGCGCAGTTCGCCGGTATAGCCGTAGCGGTCGCGTAACAGGCGCGCATGGCTGTATGCCCGTCCGTCGCGAAAGGTCGGGAACTGCAGCGCAATGACAGAAAAGTGCTGCAGATCATCCTTTATCAGCGCGGGTTTTTCGTCACTGGCCAGAACAATGCCCAGCGGGTCGGCGCGCCCGGACAGCGCGGCTTTATGCTTATGCCACTGTGGCAGGCTGACGATCACTGCGCCTGAAAAGTCCGGTGCTTCCGCACCGCTGACGTCCATATAGGGGTCGTCAGCGGGTGAGCCGTCTTTAAGCAGCGCCATAGAGGGCCTCCTGAAAAGGTTCCATGCCAACGCGCCTGTAAGTGTCGACAAAGCGCTCGTCGCTGGCGCGCAGCCGCAGATAAGTGGCGATGATGGATTCCACTGCGTCAACGGCTTGCTCTGCCGGAAAGCCTCGGCCGGTGCGGTCCCCGAGCGCCGCGTCGCGACCTGAGGATCCGCCCAGCGTGAACTGATAAAATTCCTTGCCCTTTTTGTCGACGCCGAGAATGCCGATATTGCCGACATGGTGATGCCCGCAGGCATTCATGCAGCCCGAGATATTGATGGACAGTTCGCCGATGTCGTGCACGCGATCGAGTTCCTGAAAGCGGGCGTTGATTTCTTGCGCGATCGGGATGGAGCGTGCGTTGGCCAGCGAACAATAGTCCAGCCCAGGGCAGGCAACAATATCGGAGACGTGGCCGATATTGGCCGTGCCAAGACCGTGCGTGCTTAGCTTCTGCCATAGTTCCAGCAACTGATCCTGCGGCACGTCGGGCAATACCAGGTTCTGGCGATGATTTACACGCAGTTCGCCGAAACTGTATTCGTCCGCCAGATCTGCCACTGCGTCCATTTGCTTAGCGGTCATGTCCCCGGGCGGAGCCGCCAGACTTTTTAGTGAAATGTTGACTATGGCGTAGCCGGGAACCTTGTGTTCGGCAATATTGGAATGAAGCCACGCGCCAAAATCGGGGCGTTCCGCCGCTTGCCTGTCGAGCAAGGTTTTGGCGTCCGCGCGGCGCGGATAATCGCGCGGTGCGAAGCAGGCCGAGATGCGGTCTATTTCGGATTGCGGCAGGCGCAATTCGGAGTCGCGCAGTTCAGCCCATTCGGTTTCAACAAGTTCCCGGAATGTGTCTGCGCCGATCTCGTGCACCAGTATTTTTATGCGCGATTTGTACATGTTGTCGCGCCGGCCATCCTGATTATAGACGCGCAGTATGGCCTCCAAATAAGACAGCAAGTGCTCAGGCTCGAGCCATTCGCGAATGGGCTTGCCTATATGCGGCGTGCGCCCCTGGCCGCCGCCGACAATCACTTCAAAGCCAGCTTGCCCATCGTCATTGCGGTGCATGCGCAATCCGATGTCGTGCACCTGCACAGCGGCACGGTCGTTGGGCGAACCCGTTACGGCAATTTTGAATTTGCGCGGCAAAAACGAAAACTCGGGATGCAGCGTAGACCACTGGCGAATAATTTCGCACCAGACGCGCGGGTCCTCGAGTTCATCTGCAGCAACGCCCGCGTATTGATCGGAAGTGACGTTTCGAATGCAGTTGCCGCTAGACTGGATGGCATGCATTTCGACCTGCGCGAGTTCGGCAAGCAGGTCCGGCACTTGTTCAAGCTTTATCCAGTTGTACTGAATGTTCTGACGTGTGGTGAAGTGGCCGTAGCCACGGTCATATTTGCGTGCAATGTGTGCCAGTTTACGCATCTGGGTTGATGACAACATGCCGTATGGCACGTTAACCCGCAGCATATAAGCGTGCAGTTGCAGGTAAAGACCGTTCATCAGCCGCAACGGTTTGAACTGGTCTTCACTGAGTTCACCGCTCAGGCGGCGCTTCACCTGGCGGCGAAACTGTTCGGCCCGCTCGGTGACGAGTCGGGAATCAAATTCATCGTATTTGTACATAGGATTTAACCGGCCGGATTGAATCGGCGCTTTATTGACCGGACGGGATCGCTACGCTGGGTCCGAAAACGCGGATGTATTCACGGTACTCGGTGGGTTCCGGCGCATTGCCTTTGAGTTCCACGGCGATCAGATATGGATCAATGACGACATTATTCTCAGCCGCTGCCTTCGCGCTGCGGAGCAGCGCCTCAGCATCTGCATCGTCGTGCGCAACAGCCGCGTCCCTAACGCGCGATGACCAGCCGTTCGATGCGGTCAAAAACACCACGAAGCCGTCGGCAAGCGAATTGGCGATCACAATTTGGGGCATGAGACTCAACATTAGTAAGCTGCGCATACAACCGAATGAATGGCCGTTCGAAGCGCCGGGGCAGCTACCCTAACCGCCTGCAGCGAGGGAAAAAAATAATATCTTTGCCTGCGCTTATGCTTGGCTGTTATATGAATAATTGATTAAAAAACAATAAATTGCGGGCCCAACATCGACTATAGGCCGTAGCGGCTGAACAAATCACGCGGACGCCGCAGCACCTTGGCAGCGAACATGCGTCGTGTAATTCGTCCGCCGGTCAGCCAGGCAATGCGTTTGCCGCTTTGCTTGTTGGCTAATATTTGTTCAAGCAGCCACGGCGCTACCGTCTCCACATGATCGCAAAGTATGTTGAGCATGGGTCGAATCTTTTGCCATTCAGCATCGCTGAGCTCTTTTTGTTCGGAAAACCAGTTTTCCGTGATCAGCATGCCGGGACTGATCGAGCCGATCACGATATCGGTGTCCTTGTTTTCGTCGACCAGATATTTTGTCAGCAAATGAATGCCGGCCTTGGTAGAACTGTAGACCCCCATATTGGGAACCAGCCGCTTGCCGTCGAAGCTGCCACCAAGCACGTTGTAGAGGGCGCCGTGACCCTGACTACGGAATCCTTTGACGGCTACCTGTGAACCGAAAGTGGTGCCCAGCAAATTGCTGCTGATCAGCGTTCGGGTCAGAACTTCGGGTAATTCATGCACGGCGTACCGCGATGTCGCCACGCCGGCATTGTTGATCCAAATATCCACACTGCCATATTGCCCGACAGCATGATCCCATAAAGCCTGTAATTGGCTCTTGTCGGTGTTGTCGCAGGCAATCCCGCTGCAGCGCCCATTACCTGACCGGGCGATCTCCTCAGCGACCCTGGCGACATCGTGAGCATTGCGGCTGCATATCACTGCGTTATAGCCGCGGCGTGCGCATTCCTCCGCAAGGCCCCGGCCAATACCCTTGGTGCTGCCTGTTATTACCACGGTAGTCATGCGGCGTATTATGGCTATACTTTCAGGTTCATAACAGCATTGTTTGAGTAAACGGTATGCAGTCAAAACGTACAGTAATTTCTTCGTTGCTTGTTGGGCGTCTCGGCGCCCTGATGCTGGGCACATGTCTGGGGCTTGGGGCGGCTGTCGCTGGCGAAGGGGATTGGCCCAATTACGGCGGAGCCGAAGGTGGCGGTCGTTATTCGCCGTTGGCGCAGATTAATCGGGACAACGTGCAACAACTCGAGCTGGCCTGGGACTACCGTACAGGTGCGCAGGAACTGCATCCTGATCTGATCGACAAAAGCGGTTATCAGGCAACGCCGATATTGCTCTCCGAGGCTGCCGGCGGTCATCTGGTTACCTGCACACCCTTTAATCGTGTAATTGCGCTGGATCCCGTAACCGGCGAGGAGCACTGGGTATTTGATCCCAAGCTGGATACCGACAATCGGGCAGCCGGCCGTTTTAATTGCCGCGGCGTGACCGCCTGGTCCGATTCCCAAAGCGCTGCGAATGAGGCTTGTGCACACCGAATTATTCTGGCCACCAACGACCGGCGGCTGATTGCGATTGATTCTCGCGACGGCCAGCTCTGCGAAGGATTTGGTCAGGGCGGGCAGTTCGATGTGACGCCACTGATTGTTCAACTGAAGCCCGCCGATCAGCTGGATGGCATGCAGCTCATGTCGCCGGTTGCGATCGTGAATGACGTGATCATCATTGGTGGTACAGCCAATAAGTTTAAGAGCGTCAGTTCCATGAACGGCGCCCTGCGTGGTTTTGATGTGCGCACCGGTAAGCATCTGTGGACTTTTGACACACTGATCCGGGAAGGTGAGGGCGCAACCAATGATGGGGTCGGCGGAGCGAACGTCTGGACCACCATGTCCTGGGATTCCAAGCGTGATCTTTTGTTTGCGCCGACTGCATCGGCGTCGCCAAATTACTACGGTGCGTTGCGCCCGGGTGACAATCTGTACGCTAATTCTGTGCTGGCCATCCGTGCCAGTACCGGTGAGCTGGTATGGCACTTTCAGGTAGTGCATCACGATAACTGGGACTGGGATGTGCCTACACATCCATTGCTGGTGGACATCACCCGTGACGGCAAGAAAATTCCTGTGGTCGTGGTGCTGACCAAGACGGGAGTTGTCTTTGTCTTGCATCGGGATACCGGCGAACCCTTCCACGAAGTGATTGAACGGCCGGTGCCCACCGATGGCATGCCGGGTGACGTGCTGTCGCCCACGCAGCCCTTCCCCGTGGTACCGCCGCCGCTCATGAAAGTCGGGCTGACTCCCGATGATGCATGGGGTTTTGCGGCTGCGGACCGTAATGATTGCCGCAAGAAAATCGAGTCCATGCGATACGGTGTTCCCGATCCGGATAATCCTTACGCCGGTTACTACACACCTATAACGGAGCAGGGCACCATCATGTATCCGATGGTTGGTGGCGGCATGAACTGGAGTGGCGGGGCGTTTGAGCCGACGCGTAATTTGTTGGTAGCTCCGGTGGCGCAATTGCCGTACTACGTGAAGTTAATCCCCAATGAAAAAATCGAACCGTCTGATAACGAAATGGCTGGCCTGCCGATGGGGCCGCCTGATTTTATACAGGGTGCCGATTACGGTTTGCAGCATGGGCCGCTGATGTCAATGTCCATGTCGCCCTGTACGGCTCCGCCGTGGTCTAAATTGGTGGCCGTAGATCTCGAGAAGGGCGAAATCATTTGGGAGCGTCCCTTCGGCGTCATCGACAAAATGGTGCCGGGTGGCATGCTGCCATTACCGCTGGAATTTGGCGGCCCGTTTTCGGGCGGTGCCATCGTAACTGGCGGTGGCGTGGTGTTCATGGGTGCGTCGTATGATGAACGTTTCCGCGCCTTTGACGTCGAAACCGGCGAGAAACTTTGGCAGGTGGATACGCCGTTTTCAGCAAATGCCACACCGATGACATACGAGCGCGATGGTCGTCAGTTCGTGGTTGTCTCGGCGGGCGGACACGCATGGAGCCCGTTGCCCAAGGGCGATTACATTGTCGCCTACGCGTTGCCCGTCAGTGACTAACCTGGTTTGGCTGTCAGTTTGTGCGGGTAGTGCTGTTCCATAAAGTCGAGCAATTCCCGCGGATATTCCGTCACGCTGTCGAGTTTGCGTGCCGGCCCCGCCCACACGGTGTGGCCGGGGTGGCCTTGCATATCCATCCAGCTTAACCACGGTGCAATGTAGGTCGGGTTAGCCGTCGTATAGACCTTGGGAGTGCTGGCGTCGTGCAGTTCCCGCAGCAAGCCGCGCCCGGTTTGATCTTCACCCATTGGCAATCCGGCGGGGTAGGGCCGGTTCATGGTTAACCAGATATGAGGCCCGGATTCGGTCCACTTGGTTTGCTCTATAAGCGGCGGTAATTCACTGAAGGGCCGGGCGTCATCCGAACGCTTTGCGCCGTCCACGCTGTAGATGTAGTGCGCCTTAACCGATATGGAATTTGGCCGCACCACGTTGATTTTGCCCGTCACCGGGTTCTCAAACGTATCCAGCCGCTTTCGTGTCCTGGTATCGCGGAAAAAACTGACGGTGGCGCTGTAAGCGCGGTAGCTGCCATCCGGCTGTTTTTGGTAGTAGTCGATCTCCGAGCCTTCGTAATCGACCATCGGGATCGGCGCCTTGCCGGGCAGCACGGCGTAAATGGTGCCGAAATACCAGTGCGGGCAGTCCACGGGTTCGAGGCTGGCGCGCATCTTTACCATCGCGGTGAGGTTGTCATGCGGGTTATCGAGATCCAGGGTGCGCCGGAAATCCTCGCGCGCGATACTGCCGAACGGTGCCGCAAGACCCGCCAGTGTTAGCGAGCCAGTGAATGTGCGGCGGGTCATTGTTGGGCTGGGCCGTGTTGCTTTGGTCATCGCTACAAACTCCGCTATCTCGAGCTGCGAGAATACCCGAGCCTGCCCGCCGGTGTAACGGTATCGGCAAAAATCTAATAACTATATGAAATTTTTAATAAAAGTCTTGTGCGGAATGAGAACTGGCTCGCATTTCCGACCGTGCTTCTGATTTAGATTATGCGGTAGAGAGAAATATTTATGGATTGGCAAAGTATCAATCAGGATTATGTGCTGATCGCCATTGCCTCGGGATCCTTTATGGCAGGCGTGGTGTTTACCCGTTTGGCACTGAGGTCCGGCAAACGTGCGGTGGCCAGTGAAGACCGTCGCGATCATTTGATCCGGCAGCTCGAAGCAGACTTGCGTCTGGCAAAGCGCCAACTCGAAGAATATGCAGTTCAGGTTGAAACCAAGACGCAGGAGTGCGACCAGAGCATGGCCACGGTGCTCGACCTCAACGCCTTGCTGGACCAGCGTAACAACGAAGTAGCGAGCCTCCGCAACGACATTAAGGGCGCCGTGAAGAAAACTCATGAGCTTCGCCGCGAACTCACGAATCGCGCCGAGGAAACACTGCGGGAACATGTTCGGGCCGAGGAGGCGCGGACTGAGCTCGACGTTGTGCGTGCGGGATCAGATGCAATTGTCAGCGAATTCGCACGCTATCAGAAGCGCGACGACGATACCTTTGACGGCCCTGCGCAGGCGGATCTGCTTGCGGACGATATTATGCGGGACGACGCATAAAAAGACTTATTCCCCGGCAGGTTGACGGGTCATGCTGTTCAGCTCCTCGCTGGACGTACCCCAGACGACGTTGCCCTCGCCATCCACATAACGCCCCCTGAACCGATAGTCGGTTGCCGTGATCTCTACGTAATCGTCGGCATACATTTTTTGTTGTGTCCCCCTGTTGAGCATCACGCATTTACCCGGCGGCAGGGGGCCGCTGACCATATCGCCGGCATCGTTTACCCGCAGAAAGAAGTCGCACCCTTCATTCCATGTCAGTTGTTCAAGCGTGACATCAGCGAGCAGTTCGGGGTTGCGGTGCAGATTCTTGTAGGGCTCGGCATCTTTAAAATAGAGCTCTCTCTGAATAACCGATCCGCTTTCGGGGTCCTGCAGGTACTGCATCAGGCCGTGCCTGAAAATGAGCGCCGGATTCTCCGAGCCGTCCATTGACGATTGCTGATAAACAATATAGCCGTCCAGCAGTGGCGCATTGATCGGCACAAATAATTGATGCATGGGCCGATGTGTCTGCTCCGGGGGTAGTCCGGCGGCCATGTCGGCCTCAAACTGGGCTACGTTGTTATAGCTGCCCCGCACCCACTCCTTGATAAGCTCCAGGGCCGCCTGATCGGTGGTATCCGCCGTCGTTACTGTCTTTTCGCCAGGCTCGCACGCTGCCAACAGGGTTGCCAGTATGAGGGTTGCTGCTACTGTTTTCATAGGTAGTCCGAATGCAGTCAATTGAAAGCGGCAGGAAACAGGCTGTTGCCGCCGCTAATGTATTAAGCTTAACAAATCCGGTGTTTGAGGACTTGCCCTGTTGAATCATGCTCATTTTGCCAGGCTGCTGGCTGCCTATCGGGCAGCGCCAGAGGAGTTTCAGGCCACGTCGTATTGGGCTGCTTACGAAAGCGAATTATTGCAGTTGGTCAGGGCGATTGATTTTGACGAGCTGAGATCGGGCAAGCATCGCGTATTGCGTGCTTTCGGTTTCGCGGATGCTGTTTATCATCGCAAATACACGCCCCTGCGGCGATGGCTGTCTCGTCTGTTGGGCCTAAAGCAGCGCTACCTCACGCCGTATTCAGCCAGTCGTGAGCAGATCGAAGAAATGGCTTACCGTCATTGCGAAATATACGGCCAGCTCACCGATGCGCGGCCCGTTTCTGCAATAAGCGCTTCGCTCGCAGGTGGCCCGCCCGGCGCATTTAAGGTTCATGGCCGCGACTACACCATGCCGTTTCTCAGTTATTACCTACGGTATTGCTTCGCGCAGCAATTTATTCCTTTTGCGAATAACCCGGTGCTGGTGGAGCTGGGCTCGGGATCGGGCTATCTGGTTGAGGTATTAAAGAAGCTTTATCCAGAGTTAACCGTGCTCTGTTTCGATCTCCCCGGTCAGGTTTTTCTTTGTGAAAATTACTTATCTGCCGCACTGGGCAGTGATCAGGTGGTTACGACCGAAACCACGCTGGACTGGGACAGCCTGTCCGAAGTCAAAGCGGGCCGGGTGCACTTTTTTGGCAACTGGCAAATGCCGCTGTTGCGTGATTTTAAGTTTGACGCGTTCTGGAATGCGGCCAGTTTTGGCGAAATGGAACCCGAGGTGGTGCGTAACTACTTGTCGTTTGTGAAGGGCAAAGCACGCTGGATTTATTTGCAGCAAATTCGGGGAGGGCAGAAAACCAGCGGCACGGTGCGCGTGCAGGATCCCATTACGCTGGACATGTACAAGTCCATGCTGGACAGCTACGAGCTTCTGGCAGAGCAAGACAGCTACGCCGCAAATTATCGTGACGCGGGGGGCTACTTCGAAGCGGTTTGGCGCGCCACCTGACTGATCATGTATTCTGCCAGGGGCTGAATACCGTCGGCCACGCAGTCCGCGGGAGCATCGAGGCGCTGCTCGAAAGCCAGCTTCAGTTTGGCCTGCAGTTCATCCGGGCTGTCGTAAAGCTGGCAAAGACCGGCCGCAGCCATTACCTCAAGTTGCTCAATCTGGTTCGCGGCAATGGGTCGCAGGATAGCCGGCAGGCGCAGGTATAGCCGTTCAAAAGTCGAAATTCCTCCTGCACCGACAGCCAGATCTGCGTTCGCCATGAGTGCTGCCATTTCATTGCTCTGCACGTGGCAGGCAAACCCATGATTGATGCAGGTATCCTGAATGTTTTGCCGGTCAGGATGCTGCGCGCCGATCACCACGTCCACTTGTCGATCCGCAACGCCGGCTTCTAGCAGAGCATTTATCGCCACCAGCGTGTGGTTATCTGCATCGACACCGCCAAAGTACACGAGTATGCGGTTTACGATGCCCGAGCGCGGCGTTAGCAATGCGCGCTGTTGGTGAAATTCGTCGCGCAGGAAAGCATACCGGGGCCCCAGAAAGAATTTGCAGTTGGCCGGTGTTTTGCCCGCATAACGCTGATCCATTTGTGCATAGAGATTCTGATCCACCAGTGCATCGCAATCGTGCAAGCGGTCTGCCAGATCATCGACCACCAGTATCCACCGGGCGATAGCGCGTACGGCGGTTTCCCAGCGGTGGTCAATGCCGTAATGATCGACCACCAGCCAATCGAAACAACGTGCTCCCACGGCGGCCAGAGTGTCGGTCGCATCCCTATGTTGACTGACCCCCAGCCACCTCGCGTGCGGAGGGTCGGTGTCGCCTTCTATACCTGATTCGGTGCCGACAGGAGTAGGTAGTTCGAGGCACTCGAAACCCCGGTCGGCCAGCTTCTGCCGCAAATAATCAGGCAGAAAACGATACACAAAGCAAACCTCGGTGCCGTGCTTGGCGAGTGCATCAGCCAGACTCAGGCAGCGCATAAAGTGGCCCGAGCCTATAGCGCCTGAAGCATCAACGCGAAACGCTACTTGCATCTGGCCGGCCTCAGTTCAGGCGCTTGAAGCCGCTGTGGCACACCGGGCCGTTCAGCAGTTTGTAGACATCCCGGCCGTCTTCGCATTCGCGAATCAGCGCGAATAAGGGTTCCAGCGCGTCAAAGTAGCCGTCGACGATGTCGGGAGTGTGTTCCGTGCAGGCATAAACCGTGTTTGACGCCAGGTAGCCCTTGGCCAGCATTTCCTGTGTGATCAGGGTTTTATACGCCAGCGCATGCTCGCTATTGAAGCTGAAGGCCGTGAATGCGGGAATACCGCTGGTGCTGATGCTGAGCCCGTGCTTTTGCGCCATCGCCTGCCAGCGATGGCTGATATTTTCACCGATCTGCGTGATCTGCTCCCAGGATCTGACCTTCTCCATGACTTCCAGAGTTTTGAGGGCGGCGCTCGGGCCGATGCGCTCGGTCCAGAACGTGCTGCTAATGAAAGTGCTTTGCGCAGCTTCCATGATCTCGCGGCGTCCGATCACGGCATTGATTGCGTAGCCGTTGCCAAGGGTTTTGCCAAACATCGCCATATCCGGTTCGACGTCGTACAGTTTGTGAATGCCGCCGAAAGTTTGCCTGAACCCTGACGAACATTCGTCGAACATCAGCACAATGCCGCGCGCAGTGGCCAGATCACGCACTTTGCGCAAAAAATCATCCTTTGGCTGCGCGTTGCGGATTACTTCCATCTTGATAACGCCGATATCGTGCTGATTAACCAGTGCTTCGAGTTCGGCAAAATTGTTGTAATTAAATGGCAAGACGCTGCCCTTGAGTTCGCGCGGCACGCCCCGCGGTTCGAGGCCGGGCAGCAGATGACCATCAAGGTTTTTGTCGTCGCTCAGGTTGGCTGACAAATACCAGTCGTGCCAGCCGTGGTAGCCACAGATGGCGACTTTATCTTTGCCGCTGGCTGCGCGGGCGATGCGAATGGCGACGGCATTGGCTTCGCCGCCGCCGCGCGTAAAGCGCGCCATATCGGCCCACGGGTGCATGTCGATCAATCTTTCTGCCAGCCAGACTTCTTCCGGACAATTCAGTGTGGCCATATTGCCCGCGGCAACTGTTTTCATCACCGCAGCGTCCACTTCCGGGTGGCCGTAGCCCAGCGTATTGGTGCCAATGCCCATGATGCACATGTCGATATATTCGTTATCGTCCATGTCCCATACGCGGCAACCCTTCGCCTTGCTGTAATAGGCCGGCCATTGATCCGGCAGAAACATTTCAGCGCGTTTGGACAACAGCATGTTGCCGCCCGGGATAATTTGCTTGGCGCGTTTCCAGAGTTTTTGACCGGTGCCCATCGTGGCTCCTTCGTTTCGGGTTATTTCCCGGTTGGCAGAAAACAATTGCGGCGAATTTTGCTGCAGCTTCAGTACTTCAAGCCAGCTAAAGTTTGTGCGGGGCGAAAAGTGCGCGAACACCCGGCGGATAACGTCGAGATCGGCAGGTTCGTCGACGGTCCAGCGCAGCCCGGAGAGATCTTCCGGATGCGCATGGGATGCCATTGAAAAGTTGCCGGAGTTACGCATATAAGGGGTGACATGTTCACGGTCGTAGCCCTCCTGTGTTTCCTGCCATGTTCGCCGCAGCGTCGCCATGCTAAATACTTCGACATCCAGTCCGTCGGGAAAGGTTGGCGGTGCCACGTTAGAGCAATAATCCGCGCCACTGGCACGGAACTCGGCAATCACCGCATCCACTACCCGCGGGTCTATCAGCGGGCAGTCGCCGGTAACCCGCACGACGATATCCGGATTGCACTGCAGTGCCGCCTGATAGTAGCGATCCAGCACATCGTGTTCGCTGCCTGCGTAGCACTCATAGCCCAGCTTCTCAATGTGTTCTATCAGCTCCCGGTTGCCGGGCGTATCCGCTGTCGCAACGACGATCTGATCAATATTTTGCGATGCTGCCAGTCGTGTCAGTAACACTTCGATCAGCGGCACGCCGCCGATTTTTTGCAGCACTTTTTTCGGTAGTCGGGTGGAGCCCATGCGGGCCTGCACAATTGCAACGGTCTTCATGTTGATGGCCACATGGCGGGATTAATCAGTTGTGAATCATCGCACTCTAACTCGCCGGGGATGTCGCGCGCAGTGCATTGTGCGGCTGCCCTCAGTATGTCGTTAAGCTGGGCCACCGAGTCAACGCCCACCACCACTTTACTGACCGCATCGAGTGACAGGGGGTAGGCGATGCATGCTGTGAGCGCGTCGGTATTGTTGTCCGTTATCCAGGCATCCCAGCGCTGCAACAATTCACCCCAGCGCGCGAAATGTGCGGGGCGTGCGGCCGCCGGCATCAGCAACAGCCCCTGCAGGAACGCGGAGCGGGTGTGCAGTTCAACATCCTGAGCCTGCAGCTTTTCCAGCCATCCGGAGGTTATTAATCTTCGATCAAGAATGTTAAGAGGGGCCTGCACCAGGTCGAAGCCGCCATAGCTCGACCACAACGCATCAAGTTCCGCCGGGTCATAAACCGAAACACCGATTTTCTGAGTCAGCCCCGCTGCTTTGGCATCGAGCAAGGCTTCGTAGAGCGCAGCGCCCCGGTCGTTCAGGAGCTGATCCGGCCGGTGCAAAAGAGTGCCGTTGAGTTTTTCTATTTGCAGACGACCCAATGAGGCATGCAACTGCGCGTTCACCCACTGTGCGATATCCGGCTCGCTGTCGGGAATGGCCGGCAACTTGCTGACAACGGACCAACTCTTTACCCCGATGTGACCCAGCACGCTCTCGCTGTCGCCGTAGCTGATGGCGGTATCAAGGGTGTCCAGCCCGGCATCTGCGGCCGTAGCTACAATCGCTGCTGCCTCGGTCGGGGATACCTGACCCTGCTGATTGGCGACACCGTAAGGCAGGCCGAACTGGACGGTTCCCAGGGCCAGCCGCTTAGCGTTCCGGAAGCTCATTCTTGAGTATTCCGACCCAGAAGCATCCTACCCTGCGGCCATTAACTTCCATGTGTTTACGTAAAAAACCATCGATAGAAAAGCCATTCTTAAGGGCCACACGCAAAGCGGCCAGATTCAGCTCGATGATGCCGCCCTCGATTCTCTCCAGCTTGAGCACGTTAAAGCCGTAGCTGAGCAGGGCATATTGCGCTTCCTCGGCAAGGCCCTTGCGCCACTCGGACTTGTCGCCGATGAAGTAACTTAGCTGGGCAGTCTTGTGATACGGATTCAGTGCGCCCAGCTTGCCATTGCCGATGTGTTTGTCATTCTCCCGAAGAAAAATTCCAAATAAATGGCTGGCAGGGTCTGCATTACACTGCCTTATAAAGGCCCGGCAGGTTTCCGTGTTTTGTTCGGTGTGGCGTGTTTCAAGAAACTCGTTAATGTCAGGATCGTTTAGCCAGCCTGCATAGGTTTCGGTGGCATCTTCTTCCTGCAGCTCGCGCAGATAGACCCGTTCCGTTTGTAGTGGCTTCATTGCTTGTCCTGCCTCGTGAGCTTGATAGTTAAGCGGCGTCATGCGGTCGTTCGTAGTGCAGTATATCGCCTTCCTCCCGCAGCAGAGTCATTCCTGCATGCACTGCCGCCTTTATTGAAGCGCTGTTGTCGCGCTTTATTTCCGCTCGCACCGGTCCGTCAATTTGATCCGCCGCAAGCGCAACCATTTCGGGTGCAATGCCTTTGCCTCGTGCCTCAGGTGCGACCGTCCACGAGAGAACCCAGGCTTCGTCTGACCGGTCGGCCCTGACCGTTCCCACCGGCACAGCGTCGATCTCTGCAACAAGCAGTTGCCGTTCATGACTGTTCAGGCTTGCAAGCAGCCAGGCGCGGTGCTCATCCCAGGTGACCACATCGCTGTGATGACTTGCCTGCCGCGTAAGCGGGTCATTTCGCCAGGCAAGCAGCATTTCCGCGTCGTCCAGACCGGCGGGTCGCAATGTGATTGAGTGCGTCATGGATAGAAGGCAGCCGGTGCCGGGTTCAGAACCCTTCGATAAGGTCTTCGGTTAGCGGCGTGCCCCGGACAATATTGTCGCTGGCGGTTTTGCCGAGTACGTCGTCAATGCGTTTAGGTTCTATACCGCCACCCGGGCGCAGGCTGCGGACATTTTCGGTTGTCAAGGTTTCGCCCTTGCGGATATCGCTGACGGCGTAAAGCGTACGTCTAGTCGTGAGAGCCTTGTCAGGATAAGCAATGCCTCCCAGCGCTTTTTCGGCGATCCGAATGGCCGCAGCCATGGTGGAAAACTCTTCCGGCGTCATCGAAAAAAAGCTGTCAGCAGTTTCATCTTCGCGGTCAAGGACAAAATGCTTTTCGATCATGCAGGCACCCAGTGCTATGGACGCTACAGGAACAGCAAAACCCATGGTGTGATCCGATAAACCGACAGGGCAGTTAAAAGTCTCATGCATGTGAGGAATCGTCCGCAAGTTCATTGATTCGGGCGGTGCCGGATAACTGGCGGTGCACTTCAGCAGGCATATGTCGGTAGCGCCGGCCTCCTTAGCGGCCTCTACGGCATCTCTGATTTCGTCCAGTGTGGCGCTACCGGTGGACATGATCACCGGCTTGCCGGTTCGTGCTACCTGACGAATGAGGGGCAGCTCAATGATTTCGGGCGATGCAATCTTGTAAGCCGGGGCATTCAGTTTCTCCAGAAACTCCACTGAAGTGGGGTCAAACGGAGATGAAAAGCAGGTCAGGCCAATGCTGCCCGCCAGCTCCATGAGCTCCGCATGCCATTCCCAGGGTGTCATCGCGTAGGCGTAGAGGTCGTGCATGTACTGGCCTTTCCAGGGGCCTTCTTGCAGATAGAAATGCGGTGACTGGCAATCCAGCGTCAGGGTGTCAGCCGTATAGGTTTGCAGTTTAATCGCATCCGCGCCGCATTCTTTTGCGGCATGAACCAGTTCTTTGGCCTTGCCCAGATCGTTGCCGTGATTCGCTGACATTTCTGCAATGATGTAGGTCGGGCAGTGATTGCCGATACTTTTGCCATCAATTGCGAAGCTTTCCGAGAATGCCATTCCTGCCTCTGGTGGTGTGGGGTTTGCGGGCACGGTATTCTACCCTGAGGCAACGCGTGATTTACACGTCGGCGGTGCCCGGGTCTGGTGGTGGCCCGCGGGCAAAACAGGTACAGTTCGCTGATGTCGGCAGGGGTTGTGAGCCGACACAATAAGGCTTGCAGAGGCGCCCTGGGTGGCAAAAGACCCGGGTAGTCACCCGGGTCGTAAAGATAGCTCGTAAACATGGGGCGCAAATGTTCAGTAGCAAATCTATCCTGATTACCGGCGGTACGGGGTCGTTCGGAAAAAAATACACCAAGACCCTGCTCGAGCGTTTCAAGCCCAAGCGACTGGTGATTTATTCCCGCGATGAATTAAAGCAATTTGAAATGCAGCAGGAGTACAACGCTCCCTGCATGCGGTATTTCATCGGTGACGTCCGGGATAGCGACCGGCTGCTGCAAGCCATGAACGGTATTGATTACGTTATTCATGCGGCCGCTCTGAAGCAGGTACCGGCTGCTGAATACAACCCCATGGAATGCATCAAAACCAATATCTACGGGGCTGAAAATGTCATCCGGTCAGCCATTGCCTGTAATGTTGAAAAGGTCATTGCACTGTCCACCGATAAGGCCGCAAACCCGATTAACCTTTACGGTGCGAGCAAGCTCGCATCGGACAAGCTGTTTGTTGCTGCCAATAACATGGTGGGCAGTTCCCGAACCCGCTTCGCCGTTGTGCGCTATGGCAATGTTGTGGGTTCGCGCGGCTCCGTCGTGCCGTTTTTCAAGAAGCTCATCGCTGAGGGTGCCGCCAAACTGCCGATAACGCACACTGACATGACCCGCTTCTGGATCACGTTGCAGCAGGGCGTGGATTTTGTGCTCAAAGATTTTGAGCGCATGTACGGTGGCGAGATATTTGTGCCAAAGATTCCTTCCATAAGAATTACCGATCTGGCCGAGGCTTATGCCCCGGGTATGCCTATAGACGTTATCGGCATCCGTCCGGGGGAAAAGCTTCACGAGATTATGTGCCCGGCCGATGACTCGCACCTTACGCTTGAGTTCGATGACCATTTTGTTTTGCAGCCGACCATTCGCTTTCATGGGGTTAATATGGATTACGCGAAGAATAAACTGGGCGAAACAGGCAAGCCGGTCGAGCAGGGCTTTGAATACCATTCTGGCAATAATGATCATTTCCTGTCGATCAAAGAGATTCAGGAATTCGACAAGCTCGCGGAACTTTGACGGCGAATAAGTTCAGAGCGTGATGCCCTCGTGATCCCCTACGGTAGACAGGCTATATCCCAGCAAGATATCGATGCGGTCGTCGAGGTTTTGCAGTCCGATTTTCTCACGCAGGGTCCCCGGGTTCCGGAATTTGAGCAGGCCTTGTGCAAGGCGACCGGCGCTGCGCATTGTGTGGTTAGTAACTCGGCCACCTCATCGCTGCATCTTGCCTGCCGCGCTCTGGGCGTCGGCCCGGGCGATACCGTGTGGACCAGTGACGTGACTTTCGTGGCCTCGGCAAACTGCGCGCTCTATTGTGGCGCGGATGTTGATTTTGTCGATATTGATCCGCGCACTTACAACATGAGCCCGCTGGCGCTGGAGCAAAAGCTGTGCGAGGCGCGTAATGTTGGCAGCCCCTTACCGAAGGTGGTCATTCCGGTACACCTGTGCGGGCAGTCCTGCGAAATGGAAGCCATACACACGCTGTCGAAAGAATATGGTTTTGCAATCATTGAAGACGCAGCGCATGCCATCGGTGCGCGATACCGCGATGAGCCGGTGGGCAATTGCCGTTACAGCAATATTGCGGTGTTCAGTTTTCACCCTGTCAAGATCGTGACAACGGGTGAGGGCGGGGCTGTAACCACAAACGACGAAAAACTTGCGCATCGTATGCGACTGCTTAACAGTCATGGCACGACCCGCGACAGCGAGGAGATGACGCATGAATCCGACGGCCCTTGGTATTACCAGCAAATTGACTTGGGCTATAACTATCGCATGACCGAGATGCAGGCGGCATTGGGTTTGAGTCAGTTAAACCGGCTGAGAGCGTGGGTCGCAGAACGCAACCGGCTTGCGGAGCGCTACGACAGTTTGCTGAATGATCTGCCGGTGCAGACGCCCTGGCAGCATCCCGACAGTTATTCTGCACGGCATCTTTACGTCATTCGCACAGCCGAAGACATTGGCGCCGCAGGTCACCGTCGTGTTTTCGAGCAACTGCGCGCGGGCGGTATAGGGGTGAATCTGCATTACATACCCCTGCATACGCAGCCGTATTATCGTGACGTAAAGGGTATTCGCGGAGTCTGGCCCGAGGCAGATCGCTACTACAGGCAGGCAATCAGCCTGCCGTTGTTTCACCACATGACGGAACAACAGCAGGATGAAGTAGTGAAGGTATTGGCGAGCAGTCTTTAACGCCTTAGCGGGCCATGCGGCTTGCTACCAGCGCCTTCAGTCGGTCGGGGTGCTCAATCCACTCGTAAAGCTTCTTAATTTCGTAACCTTCGCTATCCGAACGATCGCATAGTTCCACCAGGTTGAAATAAGGCTCCAGGCCGATTCCGGCTGACGTGAAGAAAGACAATATCGTAACCGGTTCGTCGCTAAGCAGGATAATCACTTCCAGCGGTAGTTTCTCGGGCACTATGTATATCGAATCGGCCATCGCATCATAGTCGCGAGGATTCTCCCGGGGGTGTAGCTTCAGTACCGAGGCGAAACCAATGCTCTTCAGCGTTGCAACGATGCATTGATACAGGGCCAGCTTTTGCTTTTTATTGATATCGTCGAATTCGTCCAGTGGCGAAGTCGCCACAAAGACTGCCCCCGATGTAGCGCCAAAGTCGATGGTGTCTGCGAACATTTTCCGGATTTTTTGTTTCGAATCCGGCGTATCCAGAAAAGTTAGTTTTTCAGCTTTGGCCCGAACGTAAGGTGGCACCTTGTCCGGATAGCTCACGAGAATTTTTCGACAGCGTCTGTCCTCGCCGAAGGACAGCTTATTGAAAGGCCTGCCCAGCAAGATCCTTCCCGGCCAGCGCCAAAAACTCTTGGTGAAGTAATGGTAGTTGCCACTGCCTTCTTCGATAAGAAAGAAATCCTGGCTGACCAGCCTGAAAACCCGGGCCATTTTATTGCGCTCATTAAAAAGCCATAAATTACGCGGCCTGGCCTCCCGATATGATTGCGCGATCGCGGGATGCAGGTGCGTCAGGGTGTCAAAAAAGGCTTGCTGCAGAAAGGCCGGCGCAATCAGATTACGCAGCGCCAGAAAATAGAAAGCCTTTCCACGGAGCGTCCGGTTGAGATGATTACGAAATTCCCGCCGGTTGCCCTCATGAACCCGCGTATTTTCTGGCAATTCGGAAAGATCCCATGCGTCCAGCGAAGTCGCCTGAAAGTCAGAAAAGAAAAGTATGTGGTGGGTTTCATCGGGCTCGCTCAATGCCTTCAGCAGTGCAAAGAGAAAATGGCGTACGGTTGAACAGATATAGAAATTCATGCGAGCCGGGTACGTTGCAATTTTGCTACTCAGGAGAATAAGTGTAAAAAGCCCATGGCGTGAGATAGTAGTTGAATAACCGCTTCGGTGGTATGGTGCTTCGACCCATGGGCGACACCACGACAAAAGTGACTCTTGCGGCCGATATGCATAGTCTGTTGGTCGAGTTATTTCCCCTGTGTCGCAGTTTGACGGGCCCGGGTGTGCGAGAGACTCTGAAAATCTTGCGGCGGGAATTTCCCGGCTTGTCGATTCACGAAGTGCCGTCTGGTTCCGCAGTGTTTGACTGGACCGTTCCCGAAGAATGGACTATCCGGGAAGCGTGGGTCAAAGACAGTCATGGAGAAAAAGTGATTGATTTCGGACAATCTAACCTTCATGTACTCGGTTATTCGATGCCTTTCAAAGGTCGAGTTTCTTTTGCGGAGCTGCGCACCCATTTGCATACCTTACCGGAGCAAAGGGATGCTGTGCCTTATGTGACATCCTACTACCAGCGAGACTGGGGGTTTTGTCTGACCCATCAATTATTCGAGCATTTGGAATCTTTTGGCGATGACGCAGTTTATGACGTTTTGATTGATAGTTCGCTTGATGATGACGGTGTCATGAATTTCGCGGATATTGTGCTGCCCGGTGAGTCCGACCGGGAGATCTTGATTTCCTGTTATGTTTGTCATCCCTCGCTGGCGAATAACGAATTATCCGGCCCTGTCGTGGCAATTTTTCTGGCGCGCTGGCTGGCCACGCTGGCGCAGCGGCATTTTACTTATCGAATTGTTTTTGTACCCGAAACCATTGGCTCGCTTGCGTACATTGCGAAACACGAGCAGCATCTGCGTGAAAAGGTATATGCGGCGTTTAATCTCACGTGCGTCGGCGATGATCGTGCCTGGTCGTGTGTGGCAACGCCAAAGGGAAATACCCTCAGTGATGAAGTAGCCTGTTTGGCGTTGCGGCAGCGGTCATCAAATTTTGAGCGGCATTCCTATCTGGCGCGGGGGTCCGACGAGCGCCAGTATGCTTCGCCGGGCCTGAGAATTCCGATGGTTTCCATTATGCGTAGCCGATTTGGCGATTTTCCGGAGTACCATAATTCAGCCGACAATTGTGAGTTCGTTACGCCCGAGGCATTGGGGGAGAGTCTGGCATGCATGCAGTCGATCATCACGGGGTTGGAACACAACCTGACTCCCGAGGCAGTTCACAAAGGTGAGCCGCAGCTCGGGCGTCGGAATCTTTATCCGACCCATCGCGGGATGGTTATTTCCAAGGACCTTTTCTACGCTGTCTGGGATTTTTTGGCTTATGCCGATGGAGAGACGGATTTGCTTCAGATATGTGCTCTGACAGGCTTGAACATAGAAGATGCATGCGAAGCTCAGGCGCTGCTGCTGGATAAAAATCTGGTTACGGTAGCACGCAGCTATCGCAGTCAGGCTGGGCCCTTGCCGCCGACGAGCACCGCGGGCGTCATGTATCGTCCAAACCGATCCTTCTTTTAGAACCAACGATTAGCTGCCGAAAATTGCGAGGTGCTATATGAGCTTCTCATCAAAATGGGATGCTGCTTACAGAAGAAACGAGCATCAATCAATTTGGCCCTGGTCTAATCTGGTGTCACGCTGTCTGCGTCATACCGCGTTAAAAAACAGAGATGCTTCATTCCGGGTTCTTGAGCTGGGATGTGGTGCCGGCGCGAACATTCCTTTTTTTCTTGAGTACGGGGCTGATTATCACGGTGTTGAGGGAAGTCAGGCCGCAGTGGAGTCTCTGCAGGCCCGGTTTCCCGAGCTTAGCGACAAGCTTGCAGCCGGAGATTTTACCGACAGTCTGATTTTTGACGGCCCGTTCGATTTGGTTGTCGACAGAGCAGCAATTACCCACAATGACACGGCAGCGATTCGTCGTTGTCTGTCTATGATTAAGGCATCGCTTAGTGATGAGGGTGTATTTATTGGTTGTGACTGGTACAGCACGGATAGTGCCCGCTACTGTCAGGGCGAGAAGGGCGTTGACCTCTTTACATGCGGGGATATTGCAGAGGGCACGTTCGCCGGAATCGGACAGGTGCATTTTTCATCCTATGAGCACATTCAGGATTTGTTTGGGGGTTTTAAAATTCTCTCTTTGGATCATATTGCGGAGCAGGTTTATGTGGGTTCCGGCGAAGGAAACGCAACGTGGCAGATTGTCGCGACGAAATAGTTCTTCATGCAGGCGTGCCGGCCCATGACCGGTAACCGGGTTTTTACACAGTTGGAATCGCTGCTGCGGTCGGAGCCGTTCTCGGTGGAGCAGCCGTTGTCAGCGGACAGTCGCTTTAGTGATATCGAAGGGTGGGATTCTTTTCAGCATCTGCGGTTTTTGCTGGAAGTTGAGGGTTGCTTTGGTTTCGAGGTGTCTCCCGAACAGGGTGAGGCGATAGAGACGTTGGGCGATTTGGCGGAAGTGGTCGCAGATCTTTGATACTTAAAGAGATAGTTGAACAGGCGCGGGCTCTCCATATTGTGCCCGGCAGTACCGTCTATGTGGCCAGTAACGTGGCCAGATTCGGTATACCTGCGGCAGTGCGATCGCTTTTAGGGTCGGAAGGGCCCGAGGCGCTGCTGCGCAGCCACGTGGATACTCTGCGCGCAATTGTGGGTGAGAGCGGTACTTTGCTTATGCCCACATTCAGTTATTCGGCATGTAATGATGAAGTTTTCGACCCCCGTGAAACGCCGTCAGTCGTCGGCAGTCTGACAGAATTCTTCCGGCATCAGGCGGGTGTGGAACGATCCGCGCATCCGATTTTTTCGGTAGCGGGCTCGGGCCCTGCTGCAGAGCGTTTTCTGCATGTCGACAATCCCGATTGTTTCGGTGCTAACAGCTTTTTTGACAAGCTGCGCAAGGCAAATGCCACTTGTTTAATGTACGGGGTGAACATGTGGGAAGGGTCTACCTATGTGTACCACGCAGAACAGCGTGCCCGTGTTCGTTACCGATACATTAAAGAATTCAACGGCCGCGTGCTACGCAGCGACGGCGAGGTTGAGGTTGCACCGGTGCCGTATTTCGTCAGAAATCTGGACATCCCGTATCGCGATTCCTGGCAGCGTTTACAGGCGGATTCCATAGCCGCCGGCATAACCCGCAGCGTGGGCAGTGAGCGCCTGCCGATGCTGGCCCACGAAGCCGATAGTATCGATGAGTTTATTGCTGCCCGTTTGCAAGAAGACGCCAATTACCTGATTGAACTCACTTAAAAAGGCGGCGAACAGCCTGACGGTCAATTTTGTTATTGATGCTAAGTGGTAGCTCGCTGATTCGCATAAACCGCGATGGCATCATGTAGTGGGGCAAAATCAGCTCAAGGGATTGCTTCAGTCTGCCGTCATCGTATTCGATTCCGCAATAACAGCAAACGATGGCGGTCACCCTGCCTTCTTTTCGAAGATCGACGCACGCAACAGCATCAATTCCTTCAAGCGCGCGGATAGCGCTTTCTATTTCGCTCAGTTCAATTCGATAGCCGTTCAGCTTGATTTGCGAGTCTGCCCGGCCAAGGCAGAACAGCGTCCCGGCTTCATCGAACTCGCCGCGATCGCCCGTGCGATAACTGCGCTGGTTGTCCGTTGTAAAGAACTTTTCGGCGGTCATTGCGGGGCGATTCATATAGCCTGTGCTAACATTTGGGCCGGTGATCACGATCTCACCTGCGTCGAGGTGTATTTGTGTGCCCGGTTTGACCCACCCCACCGGCAGCACAGTGTGAGCTTCAAGCGTTGCATCCGTTATCTCCATCCCGGTGGTCGCGCAGGTGGCTTCGGTCGGGCCATAGAGGTTCCATACTCTGGCTTGCGGAAAGCGACGTTTAATTGCTTGTGCTGTCCCATGACTTAAGACTTCCCCGCAGAAAACAAAATCTTCGATAGTCGGAAGAGTCTCGCTCGAAAATCGAGGATCAAGCAGGCAGAGATCGGCGTAAGACGGCGTTGAAACCCAAAGCTGTACGTTGTTGTCTGACAAGTCGCGAAAGGCTGCGCGAACATTGCGGTTGCTGGCGCTCTCCAAGGCTACGACGGTGCCGCCGGTCGCCATCGATGTCCATACTTCGAAGACCGAAAGATCAAATGACAGAATGGCATGGTTCATCCAGACCTTTTTGACCGGTGGGGCGGGAAAAAGGGAGTTGACCGTCCAGTTTAAGAAATCATTGAGTGCTTCCATGGGTATTTTTACGCCCTTGGGTTCACCGGTCGTGCCGCTGGTAAAGATAATGTAGACAGTTTCCAGGCCGGCCACGGGGTCGTCGAACAGGTCTTCAGGCTCCTTATTTCCTGCGTCCTGCGAAGACTGATCGGTCAGGCTGCCATCAATTAATGGAACCCCGGAAACAGAAACATTATCGTTGCAGATGATGGCGTGTCGCGCTTCGGTTATCTCGGCAATTTGCCGGATTCTGCCTGCAGGTAATGACTGGTCTATGGGTACAAAGGGGCGGCCGGCTGCGATGCAGGCGAGGAAGCCTGCCAGCATTGCAGGTTCTTTATGCCCGCACACCAATACAGGGTTACCGCGCGGGGCATCCAGTTGATCACGCAACAGGGCAGCGTGGCGGAAGAGCTGCCCGTAGGTAATTTGTTCCGCGCCATGAATGCAGGCTATCGCCTGGCGTGACGATTCGTCGTTCAGAATCGCTTTCAGAGCATTTTGCAGGCTTATCATTGATTAGAGAGTATCAGTCTGCATGGCATCCGGTGTTTACCGGGCTATAATTCGCTTCATGAGTGAAACTTCCAGCCATTGCACGGCCGTCGTCGGCGGCGGCCTGGCCGGCATCGTGACGGCACTTATCCTCGCGCGCCGTGGTAACCATGTCACACTCATTGAGGCTGCCGATACCTGTGGCGGCCTGCTGCAAAGTTTTCACAATGATGACGGGGTCCCTTTCGACTACGGCACGCACATTTTAAAGGAAACGGGCATCGCAGGGCTCGACGAGCTGCTGTTTGGTGATTTCACGGCTGACGATTGGCAATGGCTTGATCGTTTGCGGGTGGGTGGATACTTTGGGGGTGAGCTGTATCCGACCAGCCAGTTCGTTGATTTGCGAAAACTGCCGGGTTCCTTGCGCCAAAAAGCCGCGGAGGAGCTGTTGGCGCTGAGTTCAAATCAGGCGTTGCCAGCGGCTAACGCCCGCGCCCATGCCGAACTCAAGTATGGGCCAACCATCACCAACGAAGTTCTGGAGCCGCTTATGGGCAAGCTTTATGGCTGCCCACTGAGTCAACTCGAACCGGCTGCGCTGGCGCTGGTCGGCTATTCGCGCTTTATACTTTTTGATCGGGAGCGCACCCGTGAGCTGAAAAAAGATCCGGTGCTGGATGGCAAGCTTGGGTTCACGACCTGGGATGATGGCATCAGCCCGCTGATGAATTTTTATCCAACCAATGCGGGTGTGCATATCTGGCTAGATGCACTGCTCAACCGTCTGCGTGATCTGAACGTAACAATATTGACGGGCACGTCCGTGACCGGCACAAATATTGATGGGCAAGCGGTTCGGTCGGTCGAACTTTCCAATGGCACCACGCTGCAAACAGATGAGCTGTACTGGACGGTCTCGCCCGCATTTCTGCTCAAAGCCGCGGGTCGTCCATTCCCGCAGGGAATCAATCCGCCGCAGTTCCGGTCTACCGCGCTTGTGAATCTTGTGTTCGACCGAAACTTTAATACCGATTTGTATTTTTATTACTGTCACGACCCGCAGCGGCTGACCTATCGCACTACGTTCTACTCCAATTTGAGGTCAAAAGACCGGGGGAGAGCGCCTTACAATTGCACAGTAGAAGTCATGTCCGATGAGGCAACGGTTACCCGGCCGGATCTTTCGCAACAGTTGCTGACCGAAATGCGCGATATGAATATCGTGGGGCCTGATCACCGCGTAACATATCAAAAAGTTATTTCGTCGCCGAAGGGATTCCCGCTTCCGACGACCGGGTATGCGCTTAACAGCGCTACGCTTGCCGATCATTGCGAGGATCTGGCTCGCAACATCCATCTGTTCGGCCGTGCGACCGGCAAGACCCATTTTATGCACGAGGTTCTGGCCGAAATATGGAATGCCCTGGAGCCGGCCGCTTAAATCAGACTGTTGTTGCTAGCTGCTCAGCTTCCTGAACACCCGCAACAATTCCTGCACACCCTGAGCGAGCGAAAAGTGGTCAACTAATCGCTGGCGCGCTGCCAACCCCATCCGTTCGCGAAGTTCTTTGTCGGCAGCGAGTGTTGAAATAGCGGCGCCAAGAGCTTCGGGGTCGCGCACCGGCACCACCAACCCGGTTTCGCCGTCAGCTACCAGTTCGGCGTTGCCGCCGGTGTCCGTCACGACGGCGGCCCGACCGTAGGCCATGGCTTCCAGAATGGCACGCGCCAGCCCTTCGCGCCGGGTTGGCGGTAGCACCACGAAGTCGCTGGCCGCCGATATCTCGGGAGCGTCGGTGCGATAGCCGAGTGCATGCACCTGTTCTGGGTGGGCTGCGGCGGCAATGTGTTGTTGTACCTGCGGATCTTCCGGTCGGCCACCCACCAGCAATATGTGAATATTCGGCACCGTAAAATAGTGGGTGGCCGCAATGAGCACATCCAATCCTTTGCGGGGTCTGAGATCCGCGACTAGTGACACGGTTATGGCGTCGTCCGGCAAATTCAGAAACGCGAGGTCGGTTGCCGGTTGCCGGTACCAGGCCAAATCATGCCCTTTGTAGACGGTAACGGCTTTATTGTCGCTCCACTGTTGTGCTCGAACATAATTTTCGACTGCATTGGCAACGCAGACCACCATATCTATGCGCGGGTGCAGAACAGACAGATAGCTTATCGGGCTCCAGCGGGGCGTGTTGTCGGTCTGGCCGCGATACGCGACGACTTTGACGGGCATGCCAATGGCTGCGAACGAGCCGTTACAGATGGCCGTGTTATTGATGAGGTACATGACGTCATAGTTGCCGGCGCGCAATTCACTGCGGATGCAGCGTATGGAGCGTAAAGAAAACTTCTTATCCATGGGGTCGGCAATCACCCGTATTCCCTGCTCGGCGAAGTACGGAACGCAAACCGAGTCGGCGTTGGTAATGACCGTGACTTCCACACCGTCGGTTGCATGCAGACCTGCTAGCTGCGCAACTTCCGGTCTGTATACATTAAAGGCCGGTACGGTGCCCCGGCACACGGCGAGCACTTTCAGCGCTGTCATGACGCGGCTTTGAGTTCTCTGGCAGGCCGGTTCACGAGCGGCTGCAGCGGTGCTGCGCCATAGGCACGCTTCACCTGATCGGGGTTTGCGTTGCCGTAAAGGGTGTTGCGCACCCGGCTTTGTCGCCCGGCCAATCCGATCAGTTTGTCCATTTCTTCGGGGGGCAACTCCTGGCCGTAACTGGCACCTGCAGCCCGCGAGATAGACTCGTTCATCAGGGTGCCGCCCAGATCATTCGCGCCCGCATTCAGGCAAGCCAGCGTACCTGCTTCCCCAAGTTTGACCCAGGAAGTCTGGATGTTTTGGAAATGCGGGTGCAGTGTCAAACGTGCGACCGCATGCATGAGCAACATTTCCCGGTAGGTGGGCCCTGGCCGCGCTTCGCCCTTCAGGAACATGGGTGCTTCCATGTGCACGAACGGCAGCGGCACAAATTCCGTAAAGCCACCGGTATCTGCCTGCAGATCTCGCAATATCAGGAGATGTTTCGCCCAGCTGAGGGGTGTCTCAACGTGGCCGAACATGATCGTGGATGTCGTGCGCAGTTTCAGTTCATGCGCGGCGCGCATAACATCGACCCATTGCTGCGTGTTGATTTTGTCCGCACAAAGACGGGCACGCACCTGATCATCCAGAATTTCAGCGGCCGTGCCCGGCAGGGTGCCCAGACCAGCCTCCTTCAGCATGGCAAGAAACTCGCTGATGCCGATGTTAAGTGTGGCTGCGCCATGAGTGATTTCCAGCGCGGAAAACGCGTGCACATGCATGTCGGGAACGGCGGCCTTTACGGTGCGACAAATTTCAAGATAGGTGTTGCCCGTAAATGAAGGGTGTATGCCACCTTGCAGACACACCTCGGTGGCGCCGCGTTTCCACGCCTCAACGGTGCGTCGCGCGATTTCATCCATGTCCAGCAAATAAGGTTCGCCGCGTAAATCCTGATGGGCTTTGCCGCGAGAGAAAGCGCAAAAACGACAACGGTAAGTGCACATGTTGGTGTAATTAATGTTGCGGTTAACGGCATAGGTCACCGTGTCGCCGACCACTTCCTGCCGCAGTTCATTCGCGGCTTCGCACACGTGCTCAAAATCGCCGTCGCGAGCACTGAACAGCGCACTAATTTCGGCCTCGCTAAGGCGCTCGCCCTGACGGGCTTTGGCGGTTAAATCGCTTATGCGGCTGTGCGATGCACATGCAGCGCCGTCTTTGGCCGCCGGCCCGGTCTGCCGCTGATCGCCGGCTGACCAGTGATCATTGCGTGCCATGCCGGAAGCATCCGCGTGCTTCAACACAGGGCGAAACAAGGTTTTGTCCAGCCACGTCTCGCGTTGGTCGATAAATTTCGGATACACCGTCAGGCGCTCCACCAGCTGAAATCCCGCCGCCGCAGTTTCTGCGGTGAGGCGTTCAAGTTCCGGCCAGGGGGATTCGGGATTAACGTGATCCGGTGTGACCGGTGAAACGCCGCCCCAGTCGTTAATACCTGCCGCCAGTAATTGCTCCAGCCGGCCGGCATTCAGGTTGGGGGGCACCTGAATGCTCATTTCCGGGCCGAATATCAGGCGTGCCGATGCGATGGTCCACAACAATTCTTCAAATGCCGGCGCCGGCGCATCGCGCATTTGTGTGTCCGCTTTGGGAACGAAGTTCTGGATGATGATTTCCTGAATGTGCCCATAAAGCTGATGTTGAGCTTCAATCGCCAGCAGACTTTCGAGACGTTCCTCACGGGTTTCACCAATGCCGATCAATATGCCGGTGGTCAGAGGAATGCGTGCTTTACCGGCGTTCGCAATTGCGTTCAGCCTTACCTGCGGCAATTTGTCGGGCGAGCCGAAGTGTGGCCCGCCGCGCTCGCAGAGTCGCTGCGCTGACGATTCCAGCATGATGCCCATCGACGGTGCGACCGGTCGCAACAGCCGGTAATCATCGGGGTCAAGCACGCCCGGGTTGAGGTGCGGCAGTAAACCCGTTTCATCCAGTACCCGTTTCGCCATCGCCGCCAGATATTCGACAGTGCTGGCATAACCCAGCTCGGCCAGCGCATCGCGTGCCGCGCTATAACGCAATTCGGGTTTATCTCCTAATGTAAACAGCGCCTCTTTGCAGCCCTGCAGTTGCCCGGCCCTGGCGATTTTTAACACCTGGTCGGGGCTGAGATAGGGCTGCGCGATGCGTCGGGGAGTCTTCGCATAGGTGCAGTAATGACAAACATCACGACACAATTCCGTAAGCGGAATAAACACCTTGCGTGAGTAACTAATCTGGTGCCCCCAGCCCTGATCGCGCAGGCCTGATGCTGTGTCCAGCAGTGCGCGCATTGGCAGTTTGCTGAGTTGCTGAGGTATGCCGGTGCGCGTCATAAGCGAGTACCGGAAACGCCGGGTTTCAGACGGGCATTGATGCCGGACTCCCGCAGAAAGTCGAGTGTGTGTGGGGCGCATTGCTGGCTGTTGAGCCAAACCAAATCATCAGGCAAATCTACATCACGAAAGAAGGCCGGCACGGGCAGGCGCGATGAAACAATTCCGGCACGCTCAGCTCGTTTTAGGTGCTTGCGAGCACTGTCTTTGCCATAGCAAAACGCGACAGCGTCCGGTGGTGTGCACACCAGCGCATTGGTGCCGCCGTCGCGGATGGCGGGGCTGATGCTCAGTCCGCCCTTGTGCTTGCGGATTAAATTGTCCACATCCGCGGACGTGATGGTAGGTATGTCAGCCGGAATGATCAGCACAGTCTTGACGCCGTCGGCGGCAAGCTGTCGCGCAGCCGCATCCAGTGCGCCACACAAGTTGTTACTGCAATCCTGCATTACACGATGTCCCGCTTGCTGCACAAATGCCGCGACCTCTGCATCAGCGGTAATAACTACCACCTCGTCCACGCTTGCAGCGCCGGCCAGTGCATCGATAACGTCGCTGAGCATGGCCATGGACAGGCAGGCGCACTCATCCTGCTCAAGCACCGGCGCCAGTCGCGATTTTGACCGTGCCGGCGCTTTAACGGGAACCAGTGCGCAAGTTTGTATTGTCATACCGCATTTCCTGGCGATTTCCCTGGCTTTTGTCCCAGCGTCATTGCGAAATCGCAGACGAACTGAGCCAGCCGGGTTTTGTCCTGAAGATCATTCATTATTGTGTTTGTTACAGCGACCTGAATGCCCATGCCTTCAATAATGGCCCTGTGTTGTTTGTCCTTTTGATCAATCACGAGTCCGTCAATGAGATTCCGATAATACTCCGCTATGCCGACCACGCTCGCGCCGATACCGAGTTCGTCCATTAATTTCGCGGTCGGCCCTTTGATGGCCTGACCGTCAACGATGGGCGACACCGCGATCACCGGTGCCTTGTTGCACAATATAGATGATTTCAGCTCGGCAACCGAGAGTATGGGCGCGATGCTCAGCCAGGGGTTGGAGGGGGCAATAATAATCCCCGTCAGATCGTCGGCTGCCAAAGCCTGCAGCGCGCCCGGGCCGGGCGCTGCCGACGATTCGCTGCGGTAACGTATGCCGGTGATTGCAGGCTGCGCATGCAGGCGCACAAAGTAGTCCTGAAAGCTTATTTCGCCAGTTGCTGTCGCAATGAGGGTTTGCACGGGCGCATCGCTCATGGGGTAAATGGGGGTGGACACGCCCATAACCCGCGCGATTTGCAGCGTTGCCGCGCTCAGAGTGACGCCGTTCTGCAGTAACTCCCGCCGGCGCACGTGAGTGCCCAAATCGCGATCGCCGAGACGAAACCACGTGTCGCCGCCCAGGGCCGCGAGCGCATCCATAAAGTGCCAGCTTTCATCGCGTCGACCCCAGCCCGTCTCGGGATTGGCCTGGTCAGCCAGGGTATATATGAGCGTATCGATATCGGGGCAGACGGGCAGACCGATATGCTCGAAGTCGTCACCGGTGTTAACCACCACTTGTAACGCATCGGCACCCAGTATATCCCGCAGGCCCAGCACCAGTTTTGCGCCGCCCACGCCACCTGAAAGTACGGTGAATTTCTGGTCGGAGTTCGTCACGCGCCTTAGCGGAACATGTCTTCGTCGGCGCGGCGCAGGAGGGTGCGGGAAGTCTGGGCCGAGGTGCCTTCCGCAAGGCCTCTTACAATCACGATGGGCGTTGCCTCGTCCGCCTCGCCCAGTAGCAGTTCTGCCGTCGATGCAATCGAGTCCGCGACTGCATGTTCGCTGACCTCGAGTTCACGCCCGAACATATCCTGGCGGCCGCGCAGGTTTTTGAGAGCCTCAACGCCGGCGCATCCAATGGCCATGCCGATGGTGCCCATGCGCCATGCGCGACCGACGCTGTCTGCGATGATCACGCCGACATGGGTGCCAAACTCATCGTGCCATGATTCTTTAAGCCGCTTTGCGGACTCATCGGGATTTTCGGGAAAAAGCAAAACCAGGTCGCGGTCGCGGTCTACATTCGACCGATCAATGCCGGCGTTGGCCAGCACCATGCCGAGTTTGTGCTCGGCAATGATCACGCCCGGACGATGCCGCAGAATAGCGCGGGATTCGTCGAGAATGAGTTGCACCATGGCGGGCTCTTTGTCGGTTGCGGCGGCCAGCTCGCGGGCTGCATCGCCGGCAACAACTTCGCTAAGCCTGCGGGTGCGGCCTTCGGCTTTTGACACCAGTTTCTGTGCCACGACAACTACATCGCCGTCCAGCAGTTCCATTGCGGACTGACGCAACGCAGACGTTAGTAGAGCAGCAATATCATCGCCCGCATGCACCAGCGGAATGCCGGGCACGGTGAGCACTTCGAGCCGTTTACTGGCCATATGTTTTGGATTTACTCAGTCGTCGCCAATGCCGGTTATTGCTATCCCGGCATGATGACTCTTGTATTTCTTGTTCAAAAAGATCAGCAACGAAGTGAGCGCTTCACTCGCGGCAGAGTTTGCCAGCGGACCCGCATGCCATGCCCGATAGCCCGCCGCTTCGGCCAGTACCACGACAGCCTCACGCGCTTCCGGATCATCACCGGCAACCAGCACGTGCGATTTGATTCCGCCGTCATGCTTTAACGATCCGGCAGAAACATTCTGGAATGCGGAAACTACCCGGCAATCCTCGCCAAGGGTTTGCTGGGCGATAACAGCAGCAGAGCCTTCGGGCGGCAACTGGACGCGCATTACTTTCGGCGGTACCAGCGGTACCGTCGTATCGACCACGATTTTGCCTTTCAGCACCGGTCGCAATTGTTCCAACGTGGCTTTGTGATGGCTGAACTTGACGCTCAGCACGACGATGTCGCCGGCTTCCGCAGCCGCCAGATTGTCCATGCCACGCGCAAGGTCGTTTCCTGCGGCTTGGTTGATTTCCTCGGCCGCGATGGCGGCGCGGGCCGCGTCCCTTGAGCCGATAATGACCGGCAGGCCTGCTTTGGCCCAGCGCATGGCAAGCCCGCCGCCAAGTTCGCCGGTGCCGCCAATGATGCTGATAGTTTGCATTCGAACAATCCTGTGTGCTGCATAAGCCCGCCGTGGGCGGGGCGAAAGCCCGGAAGTATAGCATTGGCGCGGGTTACAGGATTGATGCAAGTCAATATACAATTTGGCTAAAACAACCACCCGGCAGCATCACTCTATGCGTTGCCACGGGTCGATAAGGAACGCAGAGGAAGTACAGGGAATGAGTAACGCCGCGCATCCGGCGCTAATCGCGCGGGAGCAATTCATGCTCGCAGCACTTGATCAGGCCCGGCGCAGTTTTGCCGCCGGCGGCCCGCCGGTGGGCGCGTGTCTGGTGCAGAACGGCAGCGTGGTTGCCCGGGCCGCGAATGCGGTAGTTGCTGAAATGGACATCACCGCGCACGCAGAGATGATGTTGCTGCGCAACCATTGTCGGGATACGCGGTCGCTGAATCTTGCAGATTACGATCTTTATGTCACGGTCGAACCGTGCCTGATGTGCTTTTCCGCCAGCCAATACGCAGGGATTAAACACATATATTTCGGTGCTCCGATCAGCGCCATGCATCGTTATACTGGCAGCGAGATTTCTCTGGATTCAATGAAGCCCCGGTCGGGCGGCCCGTCGTTGCACGGCGGTATTCTTGAGGCGGAGTGCATTGCCCTGGTGGACAAATGGGGCCGCTTGCAACCGGGCGCCGGTCAGGGTCTCGAACGATGAGCGCCCAATACGATCACATTGCCCAGGGCTACCGGCAGACCAAGGATTCACCGGTGCGCACCCATGTCGAGGCTTATACCTTCATGCGCCTGGTTGGCGACCTTAACGGTTGCCGTGTTCTCGATCTGGCTTGCGGCGAGGGCTTCTACAGTCGTCGTATTCGCGAGGCCGGCGCGGTCCACGTGACCGCGGTCGATATCTCAGCTGAAATGATAGCCCTGGCTCAGGCAACCGAAGCAAGCGACCCGTTGGGCATCCAATATATATGTGCGGATGTCGCGAAGCTTGGGCTGGACGATCAATATAATCTGGTCAGCGCCGCCTATTTATTGCATTACGCCGACGATGAGGCTGCGCTGCAATCCATGTGCGACAACATCGCGGCGAGTTTATTACCGGGCGGTCGCTTTGTAGCCCTGAATGAAAATCCCGAACAGCCCGAACAGGATTACGCGGGTTATACGCAATACGGGTTTAACAAGAAGTATGACTTGCCACGCCGGAACGGCTCTCGGATCGAGTACAGCATGATTGCCGGTCGTCAGGTGATCCGCTTTGATGCGCGTTACTTTACCCGCGACACCTACGAAACGGTGTTGCAGCGTGCCGGGTTCAATGATGTGCACTGGAAGGCGCTGGAGTTGTCGCCCGAGGGTATTGCCGAGTTTGGTGAGGATTACTGGCAGGCATACCTTAGCAATCCGCCGATCGTTGGCCTGGAGGCGCGACGGTGAGCGCACGTTGGTTGCATCAGCAATTTTTTGCGGCGGCTGACTCTGCGCCCGATGCATTGGCGCTGATTCTGGGCGAACGCACAATCAGTTACGGCGAGCTTGCCACCGAAGCAACGCAACTTGCGAGCGCACTGCGACGTCGTGGTGTGGGCCGGGGCGATATAGTTGCGCTGTGTTTCGAACCCTCAATTGAGCATATCGCCTGTACTTTGGCGGTCATGAAAGCCGGTGCAGCCTGGGTCGCCCTCGACGTTGCCTGGCCGGCCGACCGGCAGCAGGTTGTGCTGACAAAATCCGCGCCCAAAATGCTGCTGTGTGGAGACGACGTGCACGGCGTTCCTTTCGACGGCGTCACATTGTTTTGCGGCGACCTTGTTAAGGCGCATGGGCCTAATGATGTCGATGTCGATGTCGATGCCACCGAGCTGGCTGCAAGCGATCTGTGTTACGTGATGTTTACGTCCGGTTCTTCGGGTATCCCGAACGGCGTGAAGGTGACGCACGGTAATGTGGCCGGGTTGCTTTCAAACATTCGGCAGCAATGGGGCTTCAATGCCGGTGACCGCTGGTCCGCCATGCATTCTGCGGCCTTTGGGTTTTCGTTGTGGGAAGTTTGGGGCGCGCTTAGTACGGGCGCCGCACTGGCTATCGTCCCCCGTTCTGAGCGCAGCAATCCGTGGGCATGGAGCGCCCGTGCCCGCGCTGACCGGGTAAGCGTGCTGAGCCTGACGCCGTCGGGTCTGAGGCAGTGGTTGTCGTCAGCTTGCGAGCCCTGGGCTGAGTTACGCACGGTCGTGCTCAGCGGCGAACCACTGACCCAGCATGATGTGGATGCCTGTTACCGGCAATGGAGTATGAATCCGCCGCGGTTATTGAATACCTACGCACTCACGGAAACGGCGGGGCGCGTTGCCGTAGCAGAGGTGCGAGCCGGGCAGTCGGCGGCGGTACTCGGCACGGTAACCCCGGATGCGGAACTGTTGCTGGCGGATGCCGAAACACTGCGACCGGTTATTGGCAACGGGGTGGGGGAGTTGCTGATTGGCGGCACGGTCGTAAGCGCTGGATATTTGCATGATGACGCATTGACTGCGGAACGATTCGTGCGCCTGGACCCGGGCGATGGCAGCGAAAGGCTTTTTTATCGCAGTGGTGATCTGGCGCGCAGACGGTCGGACGGGGGATTGGAATTCGCGGGCCGCAATGATGCCCAGATAAAGCTTCGGGGTTACCGGATCGAACCTGCCGACATAGAAGCTGCGCTGCAGTCACATCCGCAGGTTGCAAGCGCAGCGGTTGTCGCTGTCGGCACAGATGGCGGGCAGCGGCTGCATGCTTTTGTGGTGCCATCGACGCCAGACCGCGCGGATGGCAGTTCCGTGGAGTTGTGGCCATCGCTGGGCGAATACCAGGTTTACGATGCTTTGCTGTACGACTTCATGTCGGCGGATGAAATCAGGGTGGCCGCCTATCAGCGCGCCTTTGAGCATCATGCTAAGGGCAAGGTGGTGCTCGACATCGGCACGGGTAAAGACGCATTGTTGGCGCGACTCGCCTTGCGAGCCGGTGCCCGGCACGTCTACGCGGTTGAAGTGCTGCCAGAAGCAGCTTCCGCTGCGGCCGATCTGGTTGCCCGGCTGGGCTTGCAGGATCGCATCACCGTGATCTGCGGTGACATGGACACGGTCGAGCTTCCCGAGCCGGTAGCGTTATGCACGCAGGGTATTGTCGGCAACATCGGCAGTTCAGACGGCATTGTGCCGATATGGAATCGAGCGCGCCGGTTTTTCGACGCCAATTGTGTGGCGGTGCCAGCCCGTTGCAGAACGTTTATTGCTCCGGCAACGCTGCCCGCAGACTTGCGCGCCAAGCCCGCTTTTGGCCCGCTGGCGGCCGACTACGCGCGGCGCGTATTTGCCGCGGAGGGCAGGACGTTTGACGTGCGTTTGTGCGTGCGAAATTTTCCGCGAGAGGGGCTGATTGCAGAGCCAGCCGTGTTCGAGGATCTGGACTTTGCGGGTGAGTTGGCCACTGATTATGAGGGCGAGGCGCGCTTTGTCGTTGCCACGTCAGGCTGGTTTGATGGCTACGTGCTATGGACGCAGCTGGATACCGATAAAAAAGATTATGTGGATTTCTTCGCGCACCAGCAGGCATGGTTGCCGGTGTGGTTTCCGGTTGGTGACGCACCCGTGTATCTGGATGCCGGCACGGAAGTAACGCTTCGCTGGCGCTGCGAGACGTCTGCGGGCCAGGTTTTTCCTGACTATTGCATTGAAACCCGTATCGGCCGGGAAGATGCAACTCACGTTTACCGTTCACGGCATCACGAGCAAGACCGCGGTAGCACGGCGCTGCATCGGTCCCTGCTGGCCTCGCTCGAACAGGATTCCGTCGCACTCGACGCGGACAATTTGCGCAGCTGGCTGGCCGCCCGGTTGCCCGACTATATGGTTCCTGCGGTCGTTGATTTTATGCCGCGATTGCCGTTAAACAGCAGCGAGAAACTGGACAGGCGTGCGTTGCTGGAACAGGCAGCGGCCGCGCAGCCAGCGCCCTTATCCGGTGAAGGATTTGCGGATCCGCTGGAAACCGGAATTGCGGCTTTGTGGCGCGAAGTTTTGGGTGTTGCGGTGGGTCCGGAAACGGACTTTTTCGCGGCCGGCGGTGATTCGATATCCGCGGTGCGCCTGACGACCGAAGTGCAGCGTTACCTGGACGACGCCGTGTTTCTGGCAGCGCTGTTTGAAGCACCCACGGTGAGTCGTTATTGCCGCTGGTTGCGCGAACATCATGCAGCCGCTGTAAACCGACGCCTGGGGGCTGGAGAACCATCGCAGCTTGTGCAGTTGCTCGAGCCCGCAGACAGGAGCAGGGCGCCGCTGTCGTGGGCCCAGCAGAGCCTTTGCTTTTTGCAGCAGTTGTACCCGGAAAACACTGCTGCCAATGAGCAGTTTGTTATTCGTCTGCACAATATCGATCCGCAACGGCTGGCGGTTGCGTGGACGGCATTGATAGACCGTCATGATGTGTTGAGCGCACGATTTTTGCATGCAACTGATGCCCGGTCGGGCCAGTGGCAGCTTGTTGATGAATCGTTGCGCAAGCGCATGCGCGAATTACCGGATGTGCTCGACTTGTCGGCTAGCGACAACCCCGAGCGAGAACTGCGTCAGCTCGCGACACGGGAAATTGCTGTGCAGTTTGATCTGACAGCCGGGCGATTGTTGCGGCCGGTACTTGTGCGCGTGAGTAGCCGCGACTGGTCATTGCTGGTGACCGCTCATCATATTGTGGCCGACGGTTTGTGTGTGCCGTTGATACGGGATGAGCTGTTCATGCTGTATCACGGTGAAACGCTTGCCGCTCCTGAAGTGCAGTTTGGCGATTTTTCGCGTTGGCAACGTCAGCATGTTCAGGGCGCATGGCTTGAGAATGAACTGGCCTGGTGGCGCGAGCAGTTATCGGGAGCGACGCTTGAACCGGTAACGCCCATATTGCCGCAGCCTTCTGCGGCGGGCCCCGAAGCGCGTCTGCCTTTTTCGATAGGCCAGGCTGAGTCGCAGGCGTTGCGTGCGTTGGCGGAGGCAAACGGGGCCAGTATGTTTGTCACGCTGCTGACGGTCTGGCGTGTATGGCTGGCGCGGTGTTTTGATCGCAATGATTTTTTGATTGGCTCGCCGGTTACACAGCGCACCACGGAGCAAACCGCCAACATGCTCGGGTGTCTGGTAAATAATGTTGCGTTTCGCAACGCTCTCGATATGCAAGTCGGCTTTGCGCAGATACTGCGCTCGGAACGTGAGCAGGTGCTGGCGGCATTGGATCACAGCATTGTCCCGTTTGAAAAAATTGTCGAAGATCTGCAGCCCGAGCGTGTGTTCGCCCGCCACCCCTTGTTCCAGTTTATGTTTCAGTTCGAAGAGCGCGTGCCCCAGCGCACGGGTCGTGACGGTGCCGGATTCGGTGTTGACGTGTTGTCCGTGGATCGCGCCAGTTACTGGGATATGGAGCTGGCCCTGACGGATGCTGGCGACGATCAGCCGCTGCAAGGCTTTCTGGGCGTGCGGACCGATCTGTTTGAAGCGGCCTCCGTGGCGCAATGGACAGAGGGATTGCAGGCGCTTATTACTGCGTTGTGTGCCGACCCGCACCAGGCTATCAGCACGCTGCCGTTGTTAAGCGAGCGTCAGCGCAGTGAGCGCGCCCGCATCAACGCGACCTCTATGCCGGTGCCGGATCGCTCATTGTTCGAAATGTTTGCGCAAATGGCGTCTGTATCTCCGCAATCGATCGCGGTTCGCTGCGGCGGAGAGTCTCACAGTTACCATGACATCCTGACTCGCGTTTTGTCCTGCGCTCAGGCGCTGGTTGCACTGGGCGTGAAACCCGGCGAAGTCGTTGGCCTGCACATGAGGCGCGGGGTCGATGCCATTGTTATGTTGCTGGCATTGAATCGTTGCGGCGCCATCTGGCTGGCGCTCGATCCGGGCTACCCGTCCGCCCGTATACGCGGCATGCTGCAGGCGGCACAGCCCGTATTGGTGGTGCTCGAAGACGCCCGGTACGATGATGTCTTCACGGGCAATAACATTGCGACGGTCATCTGGAGTGCTTTGCAGGCTTACGCGCCGGAAGCCGAAGCCGGGTTGCCGCACGCGATAACCGGCGAGCAGTTGTGCGTGCTGTTCACGTCGGGCTCTACCGGCGAGCCCAAAGGCGTGATGTTGTCGCAACGTGCTGCGGTAAGCCGCTGTCTGTGGATGTGGGACAAGTGGGAGTTTGGCACTGCCGTGCACGAAGTATTCGGGCATCGTACCAGCCTGAATTTCGTTGATGCTATCTGGGAAATTTTTGGTGCATTGATCCACGGCGCTGCAGTGGATATTGCTCCGGACGATGCACAACGCGATATGGCAGCGCAGGCCCGCTGGGTTTCCCGGCAGGGCATCACTCACGCGCTCGCTTTTCCTTCTGCCCTGAGTTTGTTGCTGGAGCAGTGGGTTGCTGAGCCGCCGGTGCAGTTGCATACGCTAATCAGCACAGGGGAAGCGTTGTCGATCAGCGCGCTGCGCAGTGTCAACCAAGCGCTGCCGGGTTGCCGGTTGATCAACACCTACGGCACTTCGGAAAACTGGGACATCACGGCGGCAGCCCTTCAGGGGCGCGATGACGAAGTCACTGTTCCCGTGGGCCTGCCGGTTGCTAACACTCGTGTCCATGTGCTCGATCGCCACTACCGGCCGCTGCCCGCCGGTGTCGCTGGTCGGCTTTGCGTGGCCGGTTACGGCGTGGACAACTCCTATATAAACGGTGCGGCAGTCAGTTTGGCCGACCGATACCGGGAAGACCCTGACGATCCGTCCGGAAAACTCTTTGTTACCGGTGACCTGGGCAGTCTGCGTGACAATGGCGAATTACTGCTACATGGCCGTGCCGATCGGCAACTGAAATTGCGCGGTGTCCGGATCGAACCCGGCGAAATTGAGGCCGTCGTAAATAGCTGCAGCGGTGTCCGGCAATCTGCCGTGATATTGCGGGGGGCGGATGCGGCCTCCGCATGGCTGTCGCTTTATGTGCTTCGTGACAACTCGCAGGATGCTACTGTTGACGAAGTGGAATTGCGTCGAGTGTTATCCGGGCGGCTGCCGCCGGGTGCTGTTCCCGCCGATATCATTTTTGTAAATGACATTCCCTTAACGCCGAGCGGGAAAATCGATGTGCGGTCTTTGACCGCCGTGTCGTTGACAACCGGGCTTGCTGACTCGCAGCGCGCTGCCGCGCCTGCGACCGAAACCGAAGCTGCGCTGTTGGAAATTTGGATGTCCATGCTCGGCATGGATCGTCTGGGTATCCATGACAATTTTTTTGCGGTACGCGGAAACTCGCTGTTGGCGACCCGGGTGATTGCGCGTATCTGTGATCGTTTTGACGTTGATTTACCGCTGGCAAGTATTTTTGAGTCCCCTACCGTGGCTGAGCTTGCACGGATGGTTGATGCCATGCTTTGGGCACGGCAGGGTGCGGGCGGTGGCGGGGCCGACGACGGCGCGAGGGAGGTCGTGCGCTTGTGAGTGCGACAGAACTTATAGCCCGCCTGCGCGACAAGGGTATACGGATCAGTGCCCGGGACGGTGCCCTGGAACTGGATGCGCCCAGCGGCGCGCTCACCGAAGATCTGCGCAGTGAAATTCTGGCTTACAAACCGGAATTATTGCGGCTGCTGTCGTGGTCGCGACGTTCCGGGCGCGCCACATCCATTCCTTTGGTGCCGGTCAGTCGCGATAAGCCCTTGCAGTTGTCATGGTCGCAGCAGCGGTTGTGGTTTCTCGATCAGCTCGAGCCCGGCAACCCCGCGTACAACATATCCTGGACGGTGCGGCTAAAGGGTGCGCTCGACGTGTCCGCTTTACGCGCTGCCCTGTGCGATTTGCTGGAACGGCACGAAGCGCTGCGCACCGTGTTCCCCGCGGCGGCGGGCGAAGCTTATCAACTTATACGGCAGGCACCGGAATTTGAGCTGTTGACCGAAGATCTCAGCCAGGCCAGTGAAGAGCAATTACGCGCGCGCCTCGCCGAACTTGCCGGCGGCAGTTTCGATCTGGCGGCCGGCCCGCTGTTGCGGCCCTGTCTGCTCAGGCTCAGTCAGGCCGAGCATATTCTGCTGATCGTTGTGCATCACATTGTGGCGGACGGCGCATCCATGCGCATTTTGTTTCGCGAACTGGCCGCGTGTTACGAAGCGCGGCGTGAAGGGGATGCGCCGGTTTTGCCCGAATTGCCCATACAGTATGCCGACTATGCGACGTGGCAGCGTCGCTGGCTGGACAGTCAGGAATTAGAACGGCAGGGCGCTTACTGGCAGCAGCATCTGGCCGGTTTGCCTCCGTTGCTCGAGCTTCCCACCGACCGGTCGCGTGCCGCAGCGATGCGTTACCGCGGGGCATCAGTGCTAAGGGTATTGCCCGCTGACCTCGCGGTGGATTTGCGGCGTATCAGTCGCGAGCACGGCTGTACTTTGTTCATGACCATGCTGGCGGCTTTTTACGTGCTGCTGATGCGCTACTCGGGGCGTAAGGATCTGGCTGTGGGCACACCGCTGGGCGGGCGTTCACGCACGCAACTGGAAGGCCTGATCGGCTTTTTTATTAACACGGTGGTGTTGCGTGCCGATTTGAGCGGCGACCCGTCGTTTGCTGATTTGCTCAAACGAGTCAGAGACGTTGCTCTGCAGGCTCATGCGAATCAGGACATGCCCTTTGAGAAACTGGTTGAACTGATACAGCCGCAACGCGAGTTGAGTTACTCGCCGGTGTTTCAGGTCATGTTCGACCTTCAGGAGGAACCGCGCTGGAAATTGCCGGTGCGCAGTCTCGAGGTTATTCCTGAAGTTGTGTTCAGCAGTCGGACCGCAAGTTTTGATTTGACGCTTTCGGTGCGGCAGGCCGAACAGGGTCTCGATGCCATGTTCGAATACGACACGGATTTATTCGACGAATCATCCATCGAAGCCATGGCGCAGCGCTACCAGGTGCTGCTTGAAGCCATTGTGGCGAATCCCGAACAGTCGATATCGGCATTGCCGCTGGTAGACCCACAAGCCAACAAGCAGCAGGTTCGCGGCTGGAACAGCGAGCGCAAGCCTTACCCCGATACGTGCACGCTGGCAGAATTGTTTGAGCAGCAAGTCGCGCAAAACCCCGCGGCCACTGCGCTGGTGGATGGTGCGCGGCAATTCAGCTATGGCGAACTCAATTCGCTTGCCAACGGTATTGCGCATGACTTGAGGGCACAGGGTGTGGGCCCGGATTCACCGGTGGCCCTGTGCGCCCGGCGCAGCGCCGAGGCATTCTGCGCGGTGCTGGCTATCCATAAAGCCGGCGGTTGCGTTGTGCCGATGGACCCGGCTTATCCACGCGATCGGCTCGCATTTATGCTCGAAGACAGCGGTGCCGGTTGGTTGTTGCATCACTGCGACGATACTGCACTTGCCGGCGGTCTTGCGGACGATAAGCAATCGTTGCGGCGGATTCCGCTGGTGCTCGATGCTGCCGGGCGCGACGTCCGCCAAAGTGCCAACCCCCGGCCCGCCGCGGGCGCGAAGAATCTCGCGTATCTGATGTACACCTCAGGCACATCCGGTACCCCGAAAGGAGCGGAGCTCGAGCACTCGGGGCTGGTGAATTACGTCACGCAGCTTACTGCGTTGACCGGCACGACCCGGCATGATCGTGTTCTGCAGTTTGCCAGCCTGAGTTTTGATATTGCCATCGAGGAATCACTGTTGGCGTTGCTCAATGGTGCGACGCTGGTGCTTCGTGAAGCAGCGATGACGCATTCATTGCGGGATTTTGTCGATGGTTGTGAACGTCATGCGGTCAGTTGCTTAAGCCTGCCCACGGCCTGGTGGCACGAATTATGCGAGGCGCTCGACCACGACGACCTTAAGCTGCCGGCCTGTTTGCACACCGTCATCATCGGTGGCGAAAAAGCGGAACTGCCAGCATTTAGAAAGTGGCAGCAGCATGCCAGTCGCGTGCGCCTGTTCAATACCTACGGCCCGACCGAAACCTCTATTGTTGCTGCCTGGGCCGAGCTCACGGATCTCGATCCATCGGGGTGTGGAGAGCTGCCCATCGGTATGCCGGTGCCGAATGTGCGCGTCTGGGTTATGGACGAGACTTTGCAGCCGGTGCCAGAAGGTTTGCCGGGCGAGATTTGTATTGCCGGGCCGGGTGTTGCCCGCGGGTACAGAAATCAGCCGGGATTGACCGCCGAGCGTTTTGTGCCGGTGACCTTTCCCGACGGCACCACTGAAACGCTTTACCGGACGGGCGATCGGGCGCGTTATCTAAAAGGTCAGGGTCTGATATTTCTGGGTCGCAATGACGCGCAGCTCAAGGTGCGTGGTCACCGGGTGGAGCCGGGCGAAGTCGAGGCCGTGCTGTCGGCATTGCCGGGGGTTGGTCGCAGTGCGGTGGTGTTGCACGGTGACGGTCCGTCGGCCCGTCTGGTTGCTTACGTCACTGGCGATGCCCGCGTTGAGAAGTTGCGCGGCGAACTGGTAAAGCGGCTGCCTGACTACCTCATGCCAGCATCCATCGTGGCAATGGATGCATTGCCGTTTACCGCAAACGGCAAGCTGGATCGTGCCGCCCTGCCCGAGCCGGTCGCAGATCGTATTGACAGCTCGGTATATGTCGCGCCGCGCGATGTCGTCGATCAGCAATTGGCGGACATCTGGAGCGAAGTGCTGGGCGTTGATAGCCCTGGCATTCATGATGATTTTTTTCAACTCGGCGGGCATTCGTTGATAGCTACGCGGGTGATGGCGCGCGTGCGCAATCAGTTCCGGGTGAACGTGCCGCTGCGTGCTTTGTTCGATCATCCCACCATTGCCGCGTTGGCGAAGATTATCGATGCTCACGACGAAGTGGCCGGACTGGCGCTTACCCGCCGCCCTCGCGCGGCGAAGTTGCCGCCGGTTTCCTGGCCGCAACAACGCTTGCTGATGCTGGAAAAACTCGAACCGGGCAACACGGCTTACAACCTTTACAGCGTGGCAAAACTCACCGGCGAACTGAATATTGCCGCTTTGCAGGATGCGATATCCCGCGTTACGCGTCGACATGAGTCACTGCGAACCTGTTTTGCCGAACATGCGGGCGAACCGGTGCAGGTAATTCAGCCGGCAGTTGAAATTGTCATTCAGGAGCATGCGCTGACGGATGCGTCAGCAGCGGGTATTGAACAGCAGCTTTGTGCATTGATTGATCAACCCTTCGATCTGCAGCGCGGGCCACTGTGGCGAGTGCACTTGCTGCGTGACACACCCGCGCGCGACCTGCCGCCACAGCAATATTTGTTGTTGGTGCTGCATCATATTGTCGCGGACGGATGGTCGGTAAACGTGTTGTTGCGGGAGTTACAAACGCACTACGCCGCCTATTGCGCCCAAAGTACAGTTGAGTTGCCTGACTTGCCGCTGCAATACGCGGATTTCGCGTTCTGGCAACGCGATGTGCTGGCCGGCGGTAAGCTCGCGGAGGCAGAACGGTACTGGGCGGAACAGCTTCGCGATATGCCGCCGCTACTGAGCTTGCCACTCGATTTCGAACGTCCCGAGGTGCAAGGCTATCAGGGCGGCTGGGTAACCGGTCGCGTTGACGGGGCTTTGCGAGGCGCGCTTGGTCAGTTGGCAAACCGGCATTCTGCAACCCTGTTCATGGTGTTGCTGACTGCCTTCAAAGCGTTGCTGTTGAGACATACCGGGCGGACCGATATTGCAGTAGGCACACCGGTGGCCGGGCGCACGCACACTGAACTCGAGCCGCTGATCGGTTGTTTTCTTAACACGCTGGTGTTGCGTACCCGCTGCGCAAGCAATCCTGACTTTGCTTCCTTGCTGGGACAGGTCAGGCAAGCCACGCTGGCGGCCTATGATCACCAGTTATTGCCGTTCGAAAAGTTATTGGAGTTGCTTAAACCGCCGCGCAGTGCCGCGTATACCCCGCTGGTTCAGGTCATGTTCAACCTGCACAACGAGCGCGAGCAGGGCGCAGATTTACCCGGTTTATCAGGGCTGCCAGGCCTGAAAATGCAGCCGGTAATGTTGGGGCGCGCGGCTGCCAAGTTTGATTTGTCGGCGTCCCTGACCGAGTCCGGTGACGGTCTGATCGTCGGGTTTGAATACAACACCGCGCTGTTTGCGCCAGCCACCGTCGAAGCGCTGATGGATGACTACCTCGAGTTATTGCGGGCCATGGCGGCCGAACCGGAGCGTCGGGTGTGCGCCGTGCCTTTGCACGCCGAACGCGAACGCGTGTCGTCGGCCGTGGAACCAGCCGGCGGATTTGACGCATCGGCCGCGGTGACAGTCGCGCAACGGTTTCGGGAAATGGTCGCGCGTTATCCGGACCGTCCCGCGGTGGAGCAGGGCGACGAGCAGATAAGTTATCGGGAGTTGGGTGCGCGGGTGCAGGCCGTCGCTGCCAGCGTGCGGGCGGAGATGACGGCGATCGGTTGCACATCGTCTGCGCGCGTTGGCCTGTATCTCGGGCATGACGTCAGTATGCTGGCCGGCCTGATGGGCGTGCTGGAAGCGGGCTGCGCCTACGTGCCGATGGATCGCACTGCGCCGGCCGCGCGATGCCGGCAAATTCTGCAGAGTGCCGACATCGACCTGGTGGTCACCGATGAGGCTAACCGTGATCGCGCGCTATCAATGGTCGGTGATGACGCACAAGTTCTGGTGCTGAACGGCGCGGCCGCCGCGGCATTGTCGGACGCTGCGGGCGGTGATTTACCGCAGTCGGATCTTGCCTATGTGCTCTTTACGTCGGGATCGACGGGCGTGCCCAAGGGTGTGATGCAAACCCACGAAAACGTGTTGCACCATGTTGCGACGTACAGTCGTTCGGTCGGGCTTACCGCGGAGGACAAGCTCAGCTTGATTCCCGCTTACGGTTTCGATGCGGCCGTAATGGATATTTTTGGTGCGTTGTTAAACGGTGCATGTCTGCGGCCTGTTGATGTGACTGCATTGCCGGCGGCGACAGAAGTGGAGTCGATGTTGCGTGGGTTAACCGTGCTGCACATGACGCCAACGGTCTTCAGATATCTTTTCGGTGAGCGCCGTGCCGGCAGACCGCTTGCAGATGCCCGGGCACTGGTGCTTGGCGGCGAGCAGGCGTGCTACGGCGACTTTGAATTGTTCGAGCAGCATTTTGGGCCGGGCGCTGTGTTTATTAATGGGCTGGGGCCGTCGGAATCAACCATGGCGTTGCAGTTCCAGGCCCGTCATGGTGCGCGATTAGCCGGTCGTCAGGTACCCGTGGGCGCTCCCGTGCCGGGCTGCGAGGTTCTGCTACTGAATGAAAACGGTGATGAGGCTGGAGTGGAAGGTGAGCTCGTCATTGTCAGCCGCAACATCAGCCCCGGGTACCTGAACGAGCCGGCGCTCAGCGAGCGCAAGATGCGCCCGGATGTAGCGTCAGGTCGCGTCCGGTATTTTACCGGCGATCGTGTGCGACGCTTGCCGGACGGTGACTTCGTATACACCGGTCGTCTCGATGGGCAAATCAAAATTCGCGGCCATCGTATAGAACCCGGTGACATCGAGGCAGCCCTGGTTGAGGTGCCTGGCGTTAAGCGGGCCGCGGTCGCGGTAATCGGTGACACACTGTGTGCGTATTTCAGTGGTCAGGCACAGATTCATGAGTTGCGCCGTGCGCTGCAGACCCGTTTGCCTCCTGCACTGGTACCCGGCCGATTCATATGTGTGGAGAAGTGGCCGTTGTTACCCAACGGAAAGATTGACCGCGCTGCATTGGTTGAGTGTTTGCCGGTAGTCGGCGAAAACGATGGGGATAAACCGGTTGTGCCGCGCACCGACTGTGAACGGGAACTCGTCAATATATGGCAGTCATTACTGAATGCGCCCGCTATAGGCGTTTATGATGATTTCTTTGCGTTGGGCGGGCATTCACTGTTGGCCATGCGCATGCTGGCGCGCATTCGTGAACGGTTTGGCGCAGCCGTGTCGCTGCGCGAATTCTTCTCCGGAGCCACGGTAGCGCAACTTGCAGTGCTGGTAGAAGCCCGTATTGCAGCAGGCTCCAACGACGCTTTGCCGTTGTTGCCGCGTCCGATCGATGCGGCATTACCGCCGTTGTCATGGGCGCAGCAACGCTTGTGGTTTCTTGATCGTCTGGAGCCGGAAAACGCCGCCTACAACCTTCACTGGGCGGCACGCCTGAACGGTGCTCCGGACGTTGCCAGTTTGCAGCTGGCTATCGGTGATTTGCAGCAGCGGCATGAGTCATTGCGCACGGCTTTCGGCGATCATGCAGGCGTGCCGGTGCAGATCATCCATGCCGATGCCGCGGTAAAGATCAGGCACGAGGTGCTGGCATCGGCCGACCCCGCGCGAGTTCGCGCGCGCTTGCTGGATCTGGTGAAACAGCCGTTTGATCTTAGCCGGGCACCCTTGTTGCGTGTGCACCTGCTCGAACTGGCTCCGGACGAAACGGTATTGCTGTTCGTGATGCATCACATCATTTCGGATGGCTGGTCCATGGGCGTGTTGTTTCGTGACCTCAGTGCCCTGTATGCAGCTCGCGTTCGTGGCTGTGACGCCGAGTTGCCGACCTTGCCAGTGCAGTATGCCGACTTTGCACACTGGCAGCAGCGCTGGCTGAGCGGTGCGGCGCTGGAGCAGCAGCAACGCTACTGGAAGGCCAAGCTGGCGGATGCACCGCCACTGCTTGAATTACCGCTGGATCATCAGCGGCCGCCGGTGCAGCGGTTCCGCGGTGCATGGGTTAACCGCCGCTATGACCGCCGACTGCTGGAAGCGCTGCGACAGCTCGCCGAGCAGGAGTCAGTAACCGTATTTATGGTGTTGCTGACGGTGTTCAAGGTGCTGTTAATGCGCCATACCGGCCGCACCGACATTATCGTTGGCGCACCGGTGGCGGGCCGCAACCGGCCCGAAGTCGAGGGCCTGATCGGGTTTTTCCTCAATACCCTGGTGTTGCGCACCGGGCTGAACAGCGATGGCGCGTTTCGCGAGGCACTCGCTGCTGTTAAACAAACGACACTCGATGCTTACGACCATCAGGATCTGCCGTTTGAAAAGTTACTGGAACTGGTGCAGCCACCGCGCAGTGCCGCCCATTCACCGCTTGTGCAGGTCACCATCAACTTGCACAACGAGCCGGGTGGACAACTGGCCCTCGACGGTCTGGACGCGAACGTAATGACGCTGGATCGGGGTACCTCCAAGTTTGACCTCGCACTGGCGCTGATCGAAAGTGAGCGGGGCCTCAGCGCAGGCATTGAATACAACACCGACCTGTTCGAAGAGTCGACGGTGTCGGCCTTGCTGGACCAGTATGGTGAATTGCTGGAGCGTTTCATTGCCGACCCGTCAATGCCGATATGCGCGCATCCGCTGGACACAAGTCATTCGCCTGCAGTGATCTCGAAGCCGTTTGATCCGATGCCGCAGGGAGTGACTAACGGCACGATCGGGGCGCGTTTTGAGCAAATCGTTGCCCTTTATCCGGAACGCATCGCGGTGCGCACGCACCGGGGGGAAGAGGCCCATGCGCTGACCTATATCCAGTTGCATCAGCGAGCCAACGCGCTGGCTAATCGGCTTGCAGGCATTTGTGCACCGCAGGCGCGGGTCGGGCTGTTATTGGGTCACGATGAGAATGTACTGATCGCGATTCTGGCAACGCTCAAAGCCGGACTGGTTTACGTTCCTCTGGACCGGCACTCGCCGCCGGCGCGGTTGCGTGCGGTTGCTGACAGTGCGGCTATCAGTGCAATCGTCTGCGACGAGCAAAACGCCGTGCTGCTGCCTGATGAGCTTTCCGGCTCGTTGCCGGTACAGTGGCTGTCATCCAACGAATCGGCAGCGGTCGGCCCGGACGTTCGTGTCAATTCCGATGATCTGGCCTATGTGTTGTTTACGTCGGGTTCCACCGGTGTACCGAAGGGCGTTATGCAGTCACATGCCAACGTTATGCACCATGTGCGTACCTACACCAACGCACTGCATATCGCTGCGGATGATCGCCTGACACTGCTGTCGGCATTCGGCTTCGACGCCGCCGTGATGGATATTTTTGGTGCGCTGCTAAACGGCGCCTGTCTTTGCCCTCTGGAATTGCGCAGCGAACAATACCCGGGGCAATTGCTGGATCGTATGTCCGCTGATGGCATCACGATACTGCACGCAACGCCAACAGTGTTCAGGTACCTGATGCGCAGCAAAGTTTGTCGGCACGAGCTTGATGCGGTTCGCGCGGTCGTTCTGGGCGGCGAGGAAGTGCGCGGCAGCGACTTCGATATGTTCCGCCGGCAGTTTGCACCGCCGGCAGTGTTCGTGAACGGTCTGGGGCCGTCTGAATCCACGACCGCGGCCCAGTATTTTGCCAATCACGAGACGCGATTGCCGGGCGGCGTGGTGCCCATTGGCAACGCCGTTGCCGATACCGAGCTGCTGATTCTTGATGCAGCAGGCCAGCCAACCGGTTTAAAGGGTGAGTTAGCCATCAGGAGCGCGCATGTAGCAGTTGGTTACTGGGGTGCCCCGGATCTGACCCGGGATCGTTTCATGGATGTCGGTGACGGTATCAACAGGTTGTATAGAACCGGCGATAAAGTCCGTCGCTTGCCTGACGGACAACTGGCATTTCTCGGGCGACTGGACGATCAGATCAAGTTGCGCGGTGTGCGCATCGAGCCCGCCGAGATCGAAGGGGTGTTGACGGCATTGCCGGAAGTCGACAACGCAGCCGTGATTTTGCATGAAGATGGCTACAGTGGTGCCGCGCGATTAGCAGCCTATTATTCGGGTGCCGCCGATGCGGCGGCGTTGCGCCAGGCCTTGCGCGCGGCTCTGCCCGACTACATGGTGCCCACGGCCTTGCTGCAGGTGGATGCACTGCCGCTGACCGCCAACGGCAAACTGGATAAAAAACGTCTGCCTGAGCCGCGCTGGGAACGGGATGCAGCGGCCGATTTCGTTGAGCCCCGCACCGAGACGGAAGAACGCGTATCGGCAATCTGGGCTGACGTTCTGGGGGTTTCGGCCGTCAGTGTGCATGACGATTTCTTTGAGCTGGGTGGTCATTCCCTGCTTGCGGCGCAGGTGGCAGCGCGGATGAACGAGTCATTGCAGGTGGTAGTGCCTTTGCGGCGCTTGTTTGATGCGCCGACGGTTGCCCAGATATCCGAGCATATAGAAACCCTGCAGTGGGCAATGCGTGCCGCCGACTGACGCCGCGAATCAGTCGCGCTCTTTCAGTATTCTCAGCAGGTATTCGCCGTAGCCGCTTTTGGCCAGCGGTTCAGCAAGTTGTTGCAGATCGGAATCGCTGATAAAGCCCATGCGCCACGCAATCTCTTCAGGCGACGCGATTTTGAAGCCCTGACGTTGTTCTATTGTTTGCACAAACTCGGCAGCCTGTAACAGGGATTCATGGGTGCCGGTGTCCAGCCAGGCGAAGCCGCGACCCAGTTTCTCTACGGCCAGTTGATTGTGCTTGAGGTAATGGCGGTTAACGTCTGTGATTTCGAGTTCCCCGCGCGGTGAGGGCTTCAGATTAGCGGCTATGTCGCATACCTGATTGTCATAAAAATACATGCCGGTAACAGCCCAGCTGGAGCGAGGGTGAGCCGGCTTTTCCTCGATGCTGATGGCATTGCCGCTCTTATCGAATTCGACCACCCCGAATTCTTCGGGGTTCGAGACGTGATAGGCCAGAACCGCTGCGCCGCTGTTCAGGGCCGCAAGGTTTTGCAGTTTGGTGCTCAACCCGGGCCCGTAAAAGATGTTGTCCCCCAGGATCAGCGACGAACTGTCGTTGCCAATAAAGTCTTTGCCAATAATGAATGCCTGTGCGAGCCCGCCCGGGTTGGGCTGTACCGCGTAGTGCAGATCCAGCCCCCATTGCGTGCCGTCACCCAAAAGCGAGCGAAATTGATCGGCATCGTGTGGCGTGGTGATGATCAATATGCTGCGTATGCCCGCCAGCATCATGGTGGATAGCGGGTAATAGATCATCGGCTTGTCGTAAACCGGCAGGATTTGTTTGCTGACCGATCGTGTGACCGGATAAAGGCGCGTACCCGAGCCGCCTGCCAGTATGATGCCTTTCATGAATGCCTAACTCTCGAAATTATGGCCACAAGTCGCTCGTCAGGCGACGCCCAGTCGTTCCAGCCGGTAGCTGCCGTCCAGGATGGCTTGCCACCATCCGGTGTTTTGCATGTACCAGCGCACGGTTTTTTCAATGCCGCTGCTAAAGTTTTCAGCAGGTTGCCAGTCCAGTTCGCGACGGATTTTTTCAATGTTCATGGCATAGCGGAAATCGTGTCCCGGCCGATCCGTGACGAACTCGATAAGTTCTTCGCGCGGAGCGCCGACAGGGTTGAGGTCGTCCACAATGCTGCAAATGGTTTTTACTACCTCCAGATTGCTGAGCTCGCATTCACCGCCGATATTGTAGGTTTCGCCGGGAACCCCTCGTTCCAGCACACGTTCGAGGGCGCTCACATGATCTTCGACAAACAGCCAGTCGCGCACGTTATCGCCTTTGCCATACACCGGGATTGGCTTACCGGCCATGCATTTCAGTGACACCAGGGGAATCAGTTTCTCAGGAAACTGATACGGGCCGTAGTTGTTGGAGCAGTTGGTGATAATCACCGGCATTTCGTAGGTGTGATGCCAGGCGCGTGCCAGATGATCGGAGCCTGCCTTTGATGACGAATACGGTGAGCTCGGTTGATACGGAGTGGTTTCGGTAAACGCCCCGCTGTCACCCAGAGAACCAAAGACTTCGTCGGTGGAAACGTGCACAAATCGAAATGCAGCCCGGCGTTGTTCGGGCAGCTTTGACCAGTAGTCACGGGCAGCCTGCAACATGGAGAAGGTGCCGACCACGTTGGTTTGAATAAATTCGCCGGGCCCGTCAATGGACCTGTCAACGTGTGATTCGGCGGCCAGATGCAGGATGGCATCGGGTGCAAAATCGGCAACCAGCTTGTGCATGGCCGGGCCGTCCACGATATCGGCTTGCGCCAGACTGTAGTTGGGCAGGTCGCTGACGCTGATGACCGAGGCCGGATTGCCGGCGTAGGTGCATTTATCGATGTTGAGCACGGTGTGCTCGGGGCGGGCAGCAAAATGCCTTACGACCGCCGAGCCGATGAAGCCCAAGCCACCTGTCACGATTAGTTTCATGTGTTACGTCTCTTGATGCAGTGCTCTTGAACCCGGGTCGATAGCAATCACTGGTTACCTGCATCGTATTCGAAAAGTGTATCGCAATCGGCCAGCAGCGGCAGTTGCTTGTCCTTGTCAGACAGTACCGCCTCGCCGCTGCCAACAGGCCAGTCGATGCCGATATCCGGGTCATCCCAGCGTATGCCGGCGTCGTGTTCACGCGAGTAGTGTGCTGTAACCCGGTACATCACCGCCGTATTGGGCTGCAGCGTTATTAGTCCGTGCGCAAAACCCTTGGGGACCAGTATCTGCTGCCAGTTATCCGCGCTGATTTCTGCGCAGACATAGTGCCCGAACCACGGCGATCCGCGACGCACGTCCACTGCAAAATCCAGTATGGCGCCGCTGACCACCTGCACCAGTTTGTCCTGCGCATAAGCACCGGTCTGAAAGTGCAGCCCGCGCACGGTATGAACGTCGGCCGACCACGAGTAGTTTTCCTGCACGAATTCGAGTTCAATGCCGACTGCGCGCAGTGTCTCGCGGTTGTATATCTCCGAAAAAAACCCCCGGTTGTCGCCATGTCGGACCGGTGTGAGCAGTTTTACGCCAGGAATATCGAGTTCTGTAACCTGCAAAGTCGTTCCCCGTTATTGTTATTGCCCCGTGTCCGGGGTGTCTGATCCGTGCAATCTATCACTATGCAGCAAGTCATGGCGTGAACTGTGCCAAGAAATGAGTTAACCCCGGTGGCAATTGCCGTTGCGGGATTATGTTGGAAAGGGCGTCAGGCGGGCGGCATGCTTGCGACCGCCGCGATAAAGGCGCGGATATCGTCGCTGGTATGCGCGGTCGACAGGAACCCGACTTCGTGCGGGCTTGGAGGCAGGTAAATGCCGGCATTGAGCATGTGTCTATACCATCGTGGGTAAGATGCGGTATGTCCAGTCGGAATCTGGCCGGGTGCTCGCGGTGGTTCGGGCATGTCACCTGCGCCACCCGGGGTCAGGCGCACCCAGAACAGCGAGTCGTGCTGCGTCACCGAGACGAGCGGAATATGTTGCAGCCCGCTGAGCAATTGTTTGCTGAGCGCATTCAGCTTTTCGTAGGCTTCGCCGTTAGCGAGTTTCTCCAGTGTGGCGAGGCCGGCTTGCATCGCGACCGGGTTGGCGCTCAGCGTACCTGCCTGATAAACCTTTCCCGCAGGAGCGACGCGCTGCATGAGTGCTTTTGATCCGGCGAAAGCGCCAACCGGAAAGCCGCCGCCGATTATTTTTCCCCACGTGACGAGATCCGGTTCAATGCCTAGTTGTTCCGCGCGGCCACCAAAGCCGCAGCGAAAACCACTGATGACTTCATCAAAGATGAGCAATGCCGAGTATTGCCGACACAGGCGGGACAGCTCATGCAGGTAGGCATCGGTTTGGGGCAACAATCCGTAGTTCGCCGGCAGTGGTTCTATGATGGCGGCGGCGATGCGATCGCCGTGCCCTGTGAACGCTTTGGCAACGGCTGCAATATCGTTCAGGGGCAGGATCAGCGTTTCGCTCGCGGTGGCTTGTGAAACGCCGTCGCTGGCGGGAATGCCAGCCATCCCTGAGCCGGCCTCAATCAGCATGGCATCGCTGTGGCCGTGGTAGCAGCCCGCAAACTTGATGATTAACGGTCGGCCGGTGGCGGCACGCGCGAGCCTGACCGCCGACATCACGGCTTCGGTGCCCGAATTTACAAAGCGAATCTGTTCTGCCCAGGGAATACGTGCGGTGATTAACTCGGCGAGTTCCAGCGACCAGCGCTCAGCTGCACCGAAGCTCCAGCCATGGTCTATCGCCGCGCGAACGGTCGCGGCAACATCCGCATCGGCGTGACCAAAAATCAGCGGGCCAAAGGCCATGCAATAGTCAGTATAGGTGGCACCATCGGCATCGGTTAGCCGCGCGCCACGGGCTGATTCAATGAACAGGGGTTGGCCCCCGACCGCCGCAAACGAGCGCACCGGCGAGTGAACCCCGCCAGGTGTTACGTGCAACGCACGTTCAAAAAGTTTTGCTGACTCACTCATGGGTCAAATTTGCCTGACGCAACCAGTGTTGTGCATGCCGAGCGTCATAGCTGATGATCATGCTGGCGCCCGCGCGCAGACATGCGATCCATGCCTCCACATTGACGCGTCCCAGATCAGCCAGTCCCTCGCGTGCCAGCAGATTTAAGCCGGCGGACTCGCCACTGGTCTGATAAACCGCCCACGGCAACGGAATTTCACGGCTAAGTTCAGCGAGCACGTCGAGATAGGGCAGCCCGGGCTTGACCATGAGGATGTCGGCACCTTCATCCGCATCGCGCAATGAACTCAGTAACGCATCCGCCGGCCGTGCCGGGTCAATCTGATAGCTGGCGCGGTCGCGCAACGCCGGTGCGTTACCCGGTGCCGAATCAGCGGCCAGCCGGAAAGGACCGTAGAACCCGGAATGGAACTTGGCCGAGTAGCTCATAATGACGGTTTGTTGCAGTCCGTTCGCGTCCAGCGCAGTGCGCATGGCAGCGACCCTGCCGTCCATCATGTCGCTGGGTGCGACGCAATCGGCACCGGCCCGGGCATAGGCAAGAGCGGCATCGGTCAATGCATCAACACTGGCCGCGTTGACAACCTCGTCACGGGTCTCGTTGAGAATTCCGCAATGTCCATGCGTTGTTGCAGAACACAGGCACACGTCTGCAGCCAGCCAAATAGAATCGCCAAACTCGCGTTTGACCGCAGCGAGTTGCTGCGCCGTGAAATCGTGATCGAACTCCGCCTCGCTCTTGTGCGCCGGTACGCCGAACAACAGGAATTTGCTGATGCCGCATTGCAGGTCTGCGGCAATTTGTTCCAGCAGACTGTCCGGGGTTTCACGCCATACCTTATTGAGACCCGGTACGGCCTCCCTTTGCGTAAGGGTTTCAGCCACGAACAGCGGTTGAATAAACTGCTCCACGGCCGGCCTGACTTGACGGGTCAGTTCACGCACGGCACCGGATAACCGTGTGCGTCGGTAGCTTAGCCCAGCCATTGCTGCCACTCGCGACGCGACGGAAACGCTCGCAGATTGGGGACTCCTTGCGCTGCCAACGCACTAAAGGTTTTACCCGTGCCGCACGCATGGGATGCATTTGCCGGCAGGAACTTACTTAGTGCGCGGTATTGTCGCGCACTGACCCAATAGAAATGCGTGCAGGTCGCAACCTCGTCTGCTATCAGCATTGGGTCAAGATCGACATCAATGCAGTAGGTGGGAATAACCTTGCCCACGCCACTGTCTGACCAGCTAACCAATGCGTCCGCATGGGTAATGGCCATCCAGTCGGACAGGGGCGGGAGCTGCAATACCGGGGCAGCCAACAGCGGCTTCACGAGCTCAAAGCCACGGTTGTCTGCGCAGCCTTCAACCCAGATGCCGCGCTTCGCAAGTTGCTTCCAGCTATGCGGGCCGCTGGTCCAGCAGCGCGCTTCATCCAGGTCTAACCCGGGCGTGTGTGCATCTGCGTGGGCAATAAACAGTGCCTCAGTGTTTAGCTTATTCACCGCCAGCGGCCGCTTGCGGGTCGCACGCTGCCAGCTTGCAGCCTGCCAGGGCCGTGCGGATAAAGTGTTAGTGCTCGTTTGTGCAGTGCGAGTCAGGTAAACCGGCTCGGCGGCCGCATCTGCCCGGCCGCGCAGACGGGCGACATGGCCGAGCAGCGGGTCGCTTTCAGCAGTTGCGCCAAATCCCGAATTGCGCGGTGCAATGGCACTAATGAGTTGCCGTTCAAGTTGCACGAGTTTCTCCGTTTCGGGGTCGTGCAAACTCTGCAACAGCGCTCTGCAGTGTTGATTGTCTTTAAGTGTTTCCAGCGCCAGGGCTCCCTGGGCCGGCGCGGCGGGGCACTCGCTTAGCGGCATAATCATCCAGCGGGCATCGCGTAACAGCGGTTCTATGGTTTGTCGCCCGTCGCTGTCCTGCCACAGTCGCTCAAGGCCCGCGAGCGCCAGCACCACGGCATCAAGCCGTTTGTTGCCCGCGCTGGCGGTTATGCGCGCCAGTCGTTCATCCACCGGCCCGCGCAAGTCATGAAACTCAAACCGGGGTGGGTGCCCGAGATCCGGTAGAGCCCAGCGCAGAAAGTCCGCGGTGTTTATCTGTCGGCGCAGCGAGCATGTGCCGATGCGCAAGGTTGTACCGCGTTCCAGCAACGTATGGATATCGGAGCGGAATAAAACAGCATCGTGCGGCAAAGCGCGCGCTGGCACTGCAGCTCTAACGAAGTTATCGGGGCGCGGGCCGTCAATGTCTTTCCACGAGTGCACACAGAAATCCACGTCGCCGCAGGCGAGGGCGGCGTCGAGTTCGTCAGAGAAAAAATCAGTATCCGACACGCATGACAACGGCGTGTTCTGATCTTTGTCACCGCGGCTTTGCATTTCAACCAGTTCAATATGCAGACCCGGGTGCTTGAGCATGAGTTGCGCGGCGACCAGTCGACTTTGCGCAATTGCCAGCAGCGAGGAGCGTGTGCCCAGGCGCAAGAATGCCGGTCGCGTCGTTGGTGTGGTTACGCTGCTCATGCCGCGCGAACCCGTCTGTCGCAGTTAGATGTCAGACCGGCCGCCGCCAGACTGATTGCCCTGCTGTCGCAGGCGCGCCGCGCGCGCTTAACGTTCAGGGTGCGCAGTGAGGTTTGTGACTGACGTAGCTCGATGACATCGTCCAGATCGCTCAGGCAGCTGAAATTTTCCCAGTAGCCGCGTTGTGCCCGACGAATGCCCAGGTGCACGACCTGTTCCAGTGTCGGAACCGCATCTAGCAGGTAACGCCATTGCCTATCATTGTGGCTATCCGCCGGTGTCGTCAGCACAACATGCGTGGCCCAGCAAGCCGCATTCAGGCTTTCTGCCGGCGCGAATCCGGTGCGCGTTCCGACGGTTGCGGCGTCAGTGGCGTGACGATTCCAGCAAGCCGTGTCAAAGGCCGCGAAATACGGCGTGATGGATCGCGCCAGATCGCCTGCACCGACAAACAGCACACGAGCGTCCGGGCCCGGGTTGAGCAGTTTACGGGTGAGTGATCCGTAGGACTGTCCACCAATGCCTTGCAGGAATTGCCGCCGTATCTCCCGTGCATCCGCGAATAGCCGATGCATGACCGGATCGAGTGCATGCAGCCGCTCGGGCGATGTGATATGTCGCCAGCTGTCCCACGCCTTGCGCACTTGACCCTGGATGTTGGTTTCGCCGGGGATGGAACTGTTCAGCCCGGTCACGGTTTGCAGCAAGAAGGCGTAAGCAGCCGAACCGCTGAGGCGTTGTATTTCATCAAAGCGGTGCGCAGCGGCCGCGTGTGCACCTGCAAATACGGCGAACTCACGCATACAGGTGCTGACGAAAAACGATTTTTCCCGTAGCGCATTGCGTATTTTATCCGGCATCCCGTTACCCGCTTTGTCGCGGATACTGTGCAGCACAGTAAGTTGATTGAATGCGTTGCTCATGACTGTGATCAGGCGGCATCCGGCCATTCGGTCGCGGTTACGGCACCGACAATGAGCAGCGCCGGGCTCTTGATGGTTGCGTCCAACGCGCGTTGTGGCAGATCCGCGAGCACGCCGCGCACCGTGCGTTGGACGGCAGTGGAACCGTTCTCGATCAGCGCTGCCGGACATGCCGGAGACCGACCGGCCGCAATGAGTGCGGTGCAGATACGCTGGAGTTTGCTGACCGGCATGTAGAACACCGCAGTCTGTTCCGCACCCGCCAGCGAAGCCCAGTCGGGCTCCGTGCCGTCCTGACTGTGGGCCGTGGTATACGTGAGTGAGCGCGCTACCTGCCGATGCGTGAGCGGTATGCCGGCGGCAGCAGCACATCCGCTGGCGGCCGTAATGCCGGGGATAACCTGCCACGGCAGGCCTGCTGCGGCCAGCGCAGCCACTTCCTCGCCACCACGGCCGAACACGAAGGGGTCGCCACCTTTCAGACGGCAGACGCGCTTGCCTGCCGCGACCAGCTCAACCAACAGCGCGTTGATGTCGTCCTGCGGAGTGGAGGAATTGCCGGCTTGCTTGCCTACGTAAATAAAATCGGCGTCTTTGCGGGCATAGTCAAGAATTTCACTCGCGACCAGCCGGTCATATAGAACGACATCAGCCGTGTTGAGCGCGCGCACTGCCTTCAGGGTTAATAGTTCGGGGTCGCCCGGTCCGGCCCCAACAATCATGCCCAGGCCGGTGCGAAGTTCGGCCGTCGGCTCGGTGGACAGAATTTTTTCAAACAATGTTTGGGCGGCGCCTGCGTCGTTGTTGAGCAACCGATCCGTTACCCGACTGTCCAGTACTTGTTGCCAAAACCGCCGCCGCTGATCGAGATCGCTGAAACGTTCACGAACGACATCGCGCCATTTACCCATGAAGAGGGCTACGTTACCCAGGCCCGGCGGCAAGAGCGTTTCAATTTGCTGACGAATACGGGTGGCTAGAACGGGGGCCTCGCCACTGCTCGAGATCGCAATAATCAGCGGCGAACGATCCACCACGGCAGGCACTATCGCGGATGACTGTTGACGATTGTCTACCACGTTGCAGAGCACCCGATGCTGTCGGGCCGCTGCGGCCACTTCGCCGTTGACGTGCGGGTCGTTCGTGGCAGCGACCACGAACAGAAAGTCCGCGACCAGCGCCGCTGCAAACGAACGCTTTAGGATGACGACTCTGGAGCTGTCGGCCAGTTGCTGCATTTCGTCGCATATGTCGGGCGCGCAAACGGTCACGCATGCACCGGCTTTCAGTAGCTGCCGGGCTTTGCGCACAGCAACCCGGCCACCGCCGGCAATCAGGCACGGGGCGTCGGTCAAACGGGCAAATATAGGGAAGTAATCCATGACTCAGGGTGCTCAGTAGCGCGTACCTTAGTCATTCGCCAAGCAATTAAAAAATAGTATCTTTTTCTTCCCTTATGCCTGTGGGCTATATATTTGCGACGCGGTTTGACAGCCTCTTGTGACAAATGGTTATATACGGCACTGCGCCCTTAGCGGCGGCCCCGAATTAATTGAATCAGCTTATTTAACATGACGTTACAGCAACTACGTTACTTACTCGGTATCGCCGATAGCGGCCTCAATATCACCGCTGCAGCAGATCGCCTGTTTACCAGCCAGCCGGGCATCAGCAAGCAGCTCAAGTTGCTGGAGCAGGAGTTAGGCATTCAGTTGTTTACGCGCAAGGGGAAGAGTCTTGCAGCCATAACGCCGGCGGGTCATGAAGTGATCGCGCGCGCGCGCCGCATTTTGCGTGAGGTCGAGAATATTCGCAGTCTGGCCAGTGATATGTCGCAGGAGCAGTCGGGCACACTGTCGATTGCCACGACCCATACGCAGGCCAGATATGTATTGCCGGATGTCGTCAGGGAGTTTCGTAACCGCTATCCGAAGGTTAATCTTGAATTGCATCAAGGCACTTCCGAGCAAATCGCTGAACTGGTCGCCGCCAACCGTGTGGATTTTGCGATTGCAACCGGTTCCCAGCAGTTGTTTCCCGATCTGGTGTTGTTGCCCTGTTATCAGTGGGATCGGATTGTGCTGGTGACCAAAGGTCATGAACTGGCTGCGATTAAAGAGCCGGTAAGCATTGAAACGCTGGCACGTTTCCCGTTAGTTACCTATGTATTCAGTTTGACAGGTGAGTCGTCATTCAAGCGTGCTTTCGCCGCCAAAGGTTTAGAGCCGGATGTGGTGTTCACCGCCCGCGACGCTGACATTATCAAGACTTATGTGCGCATGGGCATGGGGGTTGGCGTAGTGGCAGCAATGGCCTGGGAATGCCAGGACAAAGAAGATCTGGTTGCGATAAATGCGGAAGGGCTTTTCCCCCGCGTAACCACCTGGATCGGCTACCGACGCGATTCGGTGCTGCGTGGGTATATGGTGGATTTCGCAGCACTGCTTGCCCCGCATCTGCTGCCCGAGCTTACGCAGCGTGCGGCCAACCTGGAAACTCAGGCCGAGGTGGACAGCTTGTTTGCAGAGGTCAGTCTGCCGCTGCGAGGCGGCTGCGACGACGAATTTGGCGAAACGACCAGTTGATCGTTTTTGTCGCTAAGTTCGCCGCTCGCGCCGTTTATTCAGACCGCAGAAATATCAATATCATGCAGCCCGCACTCGCGGGTTAGCCCGTGAAAGCGCGTGTCTTCAGGTCGTTCGACCTCATGGATGGAGCGGGTTGTGTGCACGTCGCCAATAGACACATAGCCTTTTTCCCAAAGCGGGTGATAGGGCAGATCGTGTTTTTTGAGGTATTCAAAAACCTGACGGTCACTCCAGTCGGCAATGGCGTGAACTTTCCAGCGCGTCTGGCCCTGCGCCCCTGACCAGCTCAGGAAGGGCACCGCTGCGCGGGATTCAGATTGACTGCGACGCAGCCCCGCAAACCACACGCCCACTTCCAGCTCGCGCAATGCGCGCTCCATTGGTTCTACCTTGTTTTCGTAGTTGTATGCCGCAATACCCTCGACACCCTGATTCCAGCGCTGTCCGTGCCGCGCTTCCTGCCAGGCAGGGCTGGTTCGGGAGCGGTATATTTTCAAATTAAGCTTAAGGCGATCGGTCAGTTGATCGACAAAGCGATAGGTTTCCGGAAACAGGTAACCGGTATCAATAAAAACCACCGGAATGTCGGCACGTTGTTGCGTGGCCAGGTGCAGCGAGACGGCCGCCTGCGCGCCGAAGCTGGAGCTCAGCATGGGTTGGCCGGATAAATTTTGCAGCGACCAGGCGATGCGTTCCGCTGCGCTCATGCGGGCAAACAGTTCGTTGCAATGCTTCAGCGCAGCCTCTCGAGACAGCTCTTCATCCAGGGTGAGTGGCTGCCCCTGGCGGGCGTCCACATCCGAATGGAACGGCAAATTGTTCTCAGAATAGTCGAGTTTTTCAGCCAGCCCTTGCATGCTTTTTGCTCCAACGTGTAGCGGTGAGCGTCAAAGGTACGGGCTGTCCGGGCTGTCGTGAACGTAATTGTTGTTATCGCCCCATAACCACAAATTATATTTGCGAGACAATTATTAACTATTTGTATTTAAAGAGAAAATAATCGGCTCTGGTGGGGCAATTTGCGGCGACCCTTATTAAATAAGCGACTGCCACGGCTGGTTCGGATACCTGCATCCCGTGTGCGCGCGTTCCGTTATACTCGCCGTCTCAATTGAAGGTTGCCTGTCGTCAAGACCTGCTCGTAGCGGTTTTCGCCAGCGCCTCGCGCCGGTAGCTGTAGTCGAGACTGAATTTTAAATGGCTGAAACTCTGAAACTAATTTATACCACCGCGAAGGTTCGGCTGGGTTTTCTTATCATGCTGTGCGCTCTGGCGGGCTTTGCAGTTACACCCGGCAGTGAACTCTCGCCGTGGCAAGTACTTGTTCTCGGTGTAACGGTATTGCTGTGTTCGGCGAGTGCCGGTGCCTTTAACCAATGGTATGAAAGAGACATCGATGCACGGATGCGCCGCACGAAAACGCGCGCTTTTGTGACCGGAGAGTTTGCGGCCAGCAACTACTGGCCGGGGTTGATCACCCTGATTTCCCTACTGGCTATCCTGGCGCTCGCGATGGTGACGAACGTCATGGCAGCGTTCTATTTATTTCTGGGGGCTTTTTGTTACGGAGTGGTTTACACCGTCTGGCTAAAGCGGCGTACCTGGTGGAACGTGGTCATTGGCGGTGCGGCCGGCAGTTTTGCAGTACTGGCCGGGGCAGCGGCTGTCGACGTCAATATTGGCCCGTCGGCAATTATTCTTGCCGTGGTGCTGTTCCTGTGGACGCCACCGCACTTCTGGGCGCTCGCATTCGCTTGCAAAAGCGATTACCAGAAAGCCGGTGTGCCCATGCTGCCGGTGCTGGTGGATGATCGCACGGCCACGCTGACCATATTGGGACACGTAATAGCGCTGGTGGCGTTATCCATTGTTCCGTTTTTTCTGGGTCTGAGCTGGATTTATCTGGCCGGCGTGGTTGGCGGAGGCGTTTATTTTCTCCGCGAGACCATCCGCTTACATCGCAAGCCCGGTATCCCGCAGGCCTGGCGCTGTTTTGCATCGTCCATCGTGCAATTAGGTCTGATGCTGGTGACTGCTATTGTTGATCGCATTGTGCTCGGTTAAGGCACCGAGCCAATAGCCTCAGCTGTCCATTTCGCAGACCAGCACTTTCCGGGCTGTAATTGACCCTATAAGCAATTTATTGCCAAAGGTGGCTCCGCCGCTGCCGGCGGAAATCTGCTCGCCCGCGTTCAGGTAGATTTCCTCGACAGCAGGCTCTCCGTCTGCAGTGATTCGCAGTACCTGGGAGGGCGCATTTACGCCGGCGATAAAATGCATCGCCAGCGCTACCACATTGGAGTGCGCACCTACCCAGAGCGAGCCGTCAGCAGCAACGTCAATATTATCCGGAGAAGTCTGAAGTGCGATGGTGCTGGCCGACGCAATGGTTCCGTCGGATTCCAGTTGCGCCACGCGAATGCGTTTGCCCCCCGTTTCCGCGATATACAGGGTGCTTAAATCCCCCGACACATTAATTCCGCCGCCGGAGGCAATATCATTAGCCACCACGCTGTAGTCGTCGCCGTCAAAATACACCAGCGCCGTAAGCGACTCCCCGCTGGTGCGGTCAACATCCTGCGCGACGTAAAATTGCCGCGGACCGGTTGCAACCATATCGTTTGCACGGGTGATCAGCGGGCTGGCGAAACTTTCGGCATGCCGGTACAGACCACTGCCGACCGCCGTTTCAGTGAACCGCTCAATAGCTTCAGCGCCATTCGCGCGGTCAGCAGGATGATTAATCACAAACAGTGTGCGATTACCGTTGGGGTCAGAGTAAATGCTTAGTCCGTGCGGATGAAGTTCGGGGCCGCCCTCCAGGGCAGGCACCGCGGCGAGAGTCTCACGATTCAGATCCAGACGCATCACCATGCCAGGATCAATGTCGTTACCCTGCGCAACGCCGAGGCGATCCAGTACTGACAGGTAGGCGTATCCGTGGTCGCGATCGATTTGTATGTCCTCGGCGCTGCCGGGGAGGGGCACGGCTTCGCAGGTGCCCGCAAATCGCTCATCGATATCGGCGTTCACGGCACTGTAAAGCCACAGCGCGAAACCCGCGCAGACGAGAACTGTTAATCCAAGGAACCAGATCAGTACTTTTTTAATCATGCGCAATACTCCTATGCGAACTCATGCATGACTGGCAGCCCGCACTCAGGTAATTGTTTCAGGCTGACCGCTCGGCCGTTGACGAGTTGCAACATAAACGCCAATGGCCGCCAGCACCAGAATGGCGTTGGAGCCAGCCATGTATAGAAACGGGCCCACTGGCTTCCAGTTGTCGAACAACCACCCGCCAATCAGGCCAACCACCATGATGCCGACGGCGCCTAGCAGGCTGAACATGCCAAGAACGGCCCCGCGACCGCGGTCGGGTGCTTCTTTGCCGATCAGCGAGGTTGCGGAAATATTGGCGCCCATTTCGCCGGCACCGACGAACGCAGCCGCAAGGTACATCCAATTGCTCAGCGGATTTTCGAGTGCACCCAGCGATGCATAACCTACGAACGCGACGGACATGCCGAGGACCAGGCCAATTACCCGGTCGACCTTGTCCAGCAATATGCCGAAAATAACGGCCCACGGCAGCGCGAAGGCCTGGATTACTACGTAGAAAGTGGTTGCCTTCAGCAATGCTTCGGCCGTCGTCATGCCCTGGTTGATGCCCTCGATGACGAGCCATGCGGTCAGGAACTGGCTCACCACAGCCAGGTCGGCCCGGGACACGAATGCCGCCGCGTACCCCAGCAGAATCCGGGGCTTTCTGGCTTCACCCAGCCCGACTTTCAGGGTCGCGAGTAAGGGTTCGCGTTTGGACACCTGGGCGGGTGCGCCGGGCTTAAGGCCCCACAGCAATACCACGCCCAGCATCACGCAAAGACCCGCTACGATCCAGAATGCGAAACGGCCGGCCATGATTGGGTCGTATCCGGCTTCAATGAAGCGCCCGGGCAGGCCGCCGATGAAGCGCGGCAGGGTGGCGATGCCGACACCGTTGAAGATGAATACGCCCGCAATCATTTTCGCGCGCGTCTTGTCTACCGGATAATCGTTTGCGACGGACGACAGCATCACATTAATGCAGGCCACACCGGAGGCGATGAACAAGCGGAAGGCCACTAGCTGGTATATGACCTCCACCGGCGAATCGTTGCTGACCAGCGGGTAGAGGCAATAGCCGATCGCGAGCATGAAAAAGCCCGCGGCAAAAACCGGTGGTCGGCCGACCCGGTCGGAAAAGGAGCCGGCCAATCCTACCAGCAGTATGACAACAAACTCCTGAACGATCAGTAGCCTGCCGATAATCGAGCCCTGCTCGTCCTGTGGGATCTGCAGTACCTCGTTGAGGATATAGGTCTGCATGATGCCCACCGTGTTCATCATGGCAATACCAAAGAACGAAATGAAGAACAGCGTCAGGAAGTGCTTGTAGCTCACTCCTTCGCGCATGATCAGCGGGCCGAACTTGATGCCTTCGACCATTCTCTGAGATTCATCCGCCGGGGGTGTGGTTTCCGATGCTGGTGTCGCCATTGGTTTCCTCTTATCAGGCTTTATAACGCAGAGAAGTTTGTGTGCGCCGGTATCCGGCACGACTTCAGCGCCGGATTATCCTACGAGTGATGGAATTAATTATTATTCGCCCGACAAATCCGGCGGTTTCGCCGCAGTACGGGCAAAACGGCCGGCTGCTAACCATCGGGAATCTAAGTCTGCCATATTCCAGCGCGGCGCTGAGCCTCGATTCACATACGATTGAGGCATTAACGCGTTTGTCTGCAAGCCGCCAGTCGGACGGCTGCTTTTTATTCAGGGCTGATAGAGTCCATAGCCATTAACCTTTGCGGCCGTGGCCCCGCAAGGGGTGGGCGAGTGTATATAACGGAGAAATCGGCATGGCCACTTGGTTTGGCGACCGCCCGATGTACATCGGCGGTGAATTTGTTCCCAGCGAGAGCGGTGCGTGGATGGACACCGTCAATCCCGCCACTGGAAAAGTACACGGCCGGGTTCCTGCCGGAACGGTTGCCGACGTTGATCGGGCAGTTAAAGCTGCCGCAGCGGCGCAGGAGGAGTGGGGCGCTAAATCGGTGTGGGAGCGGGGCGCGCTGATACGTCAGCTGGCAGAGCGCATTCGCGCCAGCGGCGACCGGGTGCTGGAAATCGAATCGGCTGACACAGGCAACACCATCGCCAGTTTGGGTAATGACATCACTCTGGCCAGCGGCTATCTGGATTTTGTTGCGGGTCTGGGCATTGAAATCAAGGGCGAAAGCGTCCCGGCCACTGCCGAGAATATTCATTTCACGCTGCGTCAGCCCTATGGCGTAGTTGGCCGGATCGTGCCGTTTAACCACCCCTTTTGTTTTGCCGGCGCCCATCTGGGCGCGCCGTTGATTGCAGGGAACACTGTCGTATTGAAGTCTCCTGACCAGAGCCCGCTGTCCGCCACCGTGATGGCGGAGATTTGCGCTGAAGTGTTGCCACCGGGCGTCGTGAATATTGTTTCGGGCGAGGGTGTTGTGGTCGGTGATGCCATTGTTCGGCACCCGCAGGTGCCACGCATAGGCTTTACCGGCTCAGTGCCTACCGGGTTGGCCATTCAGCGCTCAGCCGCTGAAGTTGCGGTAAAACACGTAACGTTGGAGTTAGGCGGTAAAAACCCGTTTATTGCTTTCCCGGACGCCGATCCGCAGGCCGTGGCGCGCGCAGCAGTCAGCGGTATGAATTTCAGCTGGTCGGGGCAGTCCTGTGGTTCAACCAGTCGTTTGATGCTGCACGAGTCTATTCATGACGAGGTGGTTGACCTGATCGCTGCCGACGTGCGGGCGATAAAGGTCGGTGATCCTCTGGATGTGAACTCAGGCATGGGCCCGGTGAACTCGGAAAAACATTTTCGGCATGTGATGCGCCTTATCGATGCCGGAATTGCCGAAGGCGCGCGCGTGGTTGCCGGTGGCGCTGCGGCCACGGTGCCGGGTTTCGAAGGCGGTTTCTGGGTGCAACCCACGGTGTTCGCCGATGTCACCATGGACATGACCGTTGCGCGCGAAGAAGTGTTTGGCCCCGTTTTGTGTATTCTGAAGTGGTCCGATGTGGACGAAGTGATGACGATGGCTAATCAGCTCGACATGGGGCTGACGGCTGCTATTTTCAGCAACGACATCCGCACCGCGATGAACGCGGCACGGCGGGTTGAGTCCGGGTGCGTCTGGATCAACGGTACAGGACGTCATTACATGGGGACCGGATTTGCCGGCTGGAAGAACAGCGGGCTGGGTCGTGAGGAATGCCTCGAGGAAGTCTTGAGCTATACGCTCTCTAAATCCGTGCATATCATCTTGTGATATTGGGACTTTCGGCGCCCATGGGCATAATTGGCCGATTCACTAGTAGTACACACAACAGGAGCGGTATGCGTGAATAACGCCAGCAGTTCGACCGGTAGCCCGGGTGACAAAGGCATCAAAGTCGGTTTTCTGGAGTTGGCTCCGGGCATCAGCCGCCTGAATCTGTTTGTCTACTTTTACAGTTGTTTTGCCACTATAGGCCTGCTGACTTTCGTCTCGACCGGCACCGGCCTGGTGCTGAACGCGAATTTTGGAATGGACGTTGGTGAACAGGGCACCGCATCCGGCGATCTGGTTATTGTGACCGAGATCGTGCAAATTCTGATTTTCGGTGTGGTCGGGGTAATCGCCGATCGCATCGGTCGGCGTGAAGTGGCGGCGGTTGGCATGGTCATCATGGGGTTGGGGTACATGTTGTACCCGTTTGCCGAATCCGTCGGCGAGCTCATGATCTATCGCGCCATCTATGCGTTGGGGCTGGGCGCGTCGACCGGCATGCTGCAAACCATGGCGGCGGATTACCCCGCAGACAGTTCGCGTGGCAAGTTGGTTGCGTTGGGCGGTATCTGTAACGGGATCGGGGTGATCTTGATTACCGTGGTGTTCGCCGCCCGCGTGCCCCCGATGCTTGTCGAAGCGGGCTTCGAAAGTATTAACGTCAGTCGCATCACCCACGTTCTCGTGGCATCGGCTTGCATGATTTCTGGTGTGATTTATTGGCTGGGCCTTAAAAAGGGTGTGCCGCAGACACACGAAGATCCGTTGCCGATGCGTGCACTGGTGTTAGGGGGCCTTAAGGCCGGCCTGAATCCCCGTATTGCATTGAGTTACGCTTGCGCGTTTATCGCCCGCAGCGATCAGGTGGTGCTCGGTACCTTTACCGTGATGTGGGGCACCGTGGTCGCCATCGAGGCAGGGGTGGACCCGGGAGCAGCATCCAGCAAGGGGGCGGTTTTATTTGCCATTTCTGCCACCGCTTCGCTGGTCTGGCTGGGGTTGCTTGGAGCCGTTATGGATCGGTTTAACCGCGTCTCCGCAGTGGTGTTTTGCATGGGGTTGAGCGCGGTGGCCTATTGTTCGATGATTTTTGTCGACAACACGCGAATAGTCCCTTTGCACCTTGATACGGCATTGTGGTTTGCCTTTCTCGGTATCGGTCAGATCAGTGCTTTTTTTGCTGCGACAACGCTGATCAGTCAGGAGGCGCCTGCCCGAACCCGCGGTACGGTTGTGGGCATGTTTAATACCTGCGGGGCGATCGGCATATTTTTTGCCGCCGGGGTGGGCGGTCGTTTGTTTGACACCATTGGCCCTCATGCGCCCTTTATGCTGATCGGTGTCATCAGCCTGATGGTTTCGATGATGGCCGTGGTCGTGCGTCTCAAATCGCCCGGCTATATTCCCGGTAAGAGTGTGCCCGTTGAATGACGGGCCCGGCCAGCCCTATCGCCACAATGCGGCGCAGCTCTAACGCGACGGCAGTGCCGGGCGCCGCCGCCGTGTGCTGAAGAGGCGGATGAATTCGCCAAACAACTGATCGCCGAGAGCCATGCTGCGATCTATGTACAGCGGGGTTTCCGCAACGATTTTATCGGCGCTTATTGCCCGCCCAAGTTCCCTTAGTTCGTTTACGTGCACCGGTGTCTTTAGCCATCGGCCAATAAGTGCCGCGTCAACTTCGAGGTGAAACTGCAGGCCGTACACCCGGTCGCCAAAACGAAATGCCTGATTGGGGCAGTCGCGCGAACCGGCGAGACGAACGGCGCCGTGCGGAATTTCGAAAGTATCGCCATGCCATTGAAAGATTTTCTCGGTGCCCTGAAAAAGGCCAAATAGAGGGTCTTTAAGCCCATCCGCAGTGGGCATCACGTCGTACCAGCCGATTTCCTTGACGGGGTTGCGATGCACTCGTGCATGCAAAGCCGCCGCGATCAATTGCGCGCCCAGGCAAATGCCGAGCACCGGCATACCACTATTGATGGCATCCGTGATGGCATCAATCTCCGTCAGCAGGTGTGGGTAGCTCTCCCGCTGGCTTATGCACATGGGCCCGCCGAGCACGATCAAGCCGTCGTATTTGTCCACCTCGGGTTGGGCATCAGGGGTGCGACCAAAATTCAAATAGCGAATCCGGAACCCCGCATTCTTCAATAGCGGGTCTAGCTTTCCCAGTATTTCGTGCGGGACGTGTTGAAAAACGAGCAGGCGCTTCATTGGATTCGAGGTGCAATGGTGGTGAAGTTCGGCGCCAAGATGGTGCAAAGACCGGAATCTGTCAATCGGGTGGTCTATAATCGGTAGGTATAAATCTCATTCCGTTCGGATCGGAGCCCTTGCAATGGAATTTTCGACCAATTTCAGTTCTATCAATTTACTGGTGATGTTTGGCGCCGCTGTCGCTGCTAACCTTGTCGGGGCCTTGTGGTATTCGCCGTTTTTATTCGGCAAATTCTGGCGTGCCGATGCGGGTTTGGGCGAGAGCGCCGGTAGTATGGACAACCCCGTTGGCACATTTGTCAGCGCTTTTGTACTGCAGTTTCTTGCTGCCTGCATGCTCGGAGGCCTGTTAGGGCATAACGCAGGGTTTACCGAGGGCTCACGTCTGGGCGCACTGGTTGGTTTCGCGCTGGTATTTACTGCGGTTGGCATGATCAACCTGTTCGAGGATCGCCCCAGGCGGTTGGTGTTTATTCACGGCGGCTACCACATCGTGGCATTGTGCGTCATGGGCGCGATAGTCGGGCAGTGGAACTAGCGCCGATTGCGGGGTTCGCTGTCAAGCGTAAATTCATCCGCGTCTTTCCATGCCGGAAACTTGTCCCGATAGCGACTTAGCGATTCCATGCTCAGCTCAGCTTTCAGAGTAGTTGGCTGATCGGCTGCCAGCGCCAGCGGTTGTCCGAAGTAATCCGTGATCATGCTGCCGCCGGCATATTCAACACCGTTCCCGTCAGCGCCGGTGCGATTGACACCCGCGGTGTAGCAAAGATTTTCTATGGCTCTGGCTGGCAGCAATGCCTCCCAGGCCGAGCGTCTTGAGGCTGGCCAGTTCGCAACGTACAGCAATAGGTCATAGTCGCCTCGGTTACGGCTCCAAACGGGGAAGCGCAAGTCATAACAAATCATCGGGCAAACCCGCCACCCGGCGACTTCGACGACCAGTCGGGCGCGCCCCGGCGTGAAGCTGTCGCGTTCACCCACCATGCGAAACAAATGACGCTTGTCATAGGTGTGAATCTGCCCATTTGGGCTTGCCCACAGTAGCCTGTTAAAAAAGTGGTCGTTCTCGCGAATGATCACGCTGCCGCACAGATCGGTCTGCAACTGGCTTGCAAGCTGCCTCATCCATTGGGCTGTTGCACCCGATTGATTCTCGGCGACCAATGGCGCGTCCATGGTGAAGCCGGTGGTGAAGGTTTCAGGCATCACGATGAGATCGCTCTCAGGCGCTGCTGCGCGCAGCAATTTCTCCATCCGGGTGCGGTTGGCCTCGGCATCGTGCCAATGCAGGTCGGTTTGCAGCAATGTCAGTCTCAGGTTCTGCATGCGTATTATTGTTAAATCCCGGTTGCTGGTTGCCCGCTTTATCAGCGGTTGACCCCATTTTAGGCAATTATCCGGCCTTGGTTCACAGAATATCGGTATTTGTCAGCCGAGAATGGGCGTTCGATATTCTCAGGATTGTGGCATTGGACACTCTGGACATATTTCTTATCAGCGTACCGATCGGGCTACTCATTACCTGGCGTTTGCTGACCGGTTCCACGCACCAGCACCGTGATGAGCGTCGCGTAAGCGACAGCATCAAGGGTGGTGACGTGTACGCGCGCAAACGGAATATCGGATTGCCGCACGCGCGGTATGAATCCAAGCGGCTGCATATCTGCAATCAGCCCTGTCAGGCGGCCCTGCAAATGAGGGATCGAGCATTCCTGGCGGGCGAAGCACCACCCTTGCCGTTACCGGAGTGCGACCGCAAAGACGGTTGTCACTGCAAATACTCGGTGCACAATGATCGGCGTGCCGGAAGGGAAAGACGCTATCCGGCTGAAGACATCATAGCTGCCGATCAACTGGTCTTGCCGGATTCAGCTATCACCACGCAGGATCGCCGCGAGCGGAAAGAACGTCGCGCGTCCAGGGCCAACAAGACCAAGGCCCGGAAACCGGAAGGTATCTGCTAGAAATTCAGATGGTAGGGCGGTTTGGCGTTCGGTTCATAAAATTCGCCTTCACCAAACAGATTCCGGGTGCGGTTCAGTGACGTGGTCAAGACGGCCATCAATTCTGCATGATTGGCAACGCCCACTTTTTCGTAAATTGCCCGCAGGTGCGTACGTGCTGTGTTGATGCTGATAGCCAGGCTTTCGGCCGCTTCGCGTATGCCGGTGCCGCCCCATAGCGCCAGAGCGACCTTGGCCTGCGCGTCTGTAAAATCGTAGTAACTTTTTAGCTGCTCCGCTGTAGGTGCGGCGAAGCCGAGCGGATCTGCCAGAAATACCACGATGACCTTGTCAAAATAGCGGCTTTCAATATGCCATTCTGCCAGACTCAGCATGTGTACCGACAACTGGTAGGCAGTTTTGGAATTCTGGCGCCGAACGCCCCGGTGCCACTGAAAGCCATGCGTTTCCGCCTTGGTCATTGTCCGGGAGCGCGCTAACAGCAGCTTAAATTCGTCATTGATGATTTTGTCATCAATGAACAATTTATTGTTGCGAACGCATATACCGTCCTGGCGCCTGAGTATTCTCGTTGCAACCCTGTTGGCAAGGTTAATTTCGCCGTCGGGCTGCATGATGATCATGCCGGACGGTGATGAGTTAAACAGCCCCTTGGCAGTCTCAATAACTCCTTTCATCGAGTCGACGGCTTTGTGGAGTCGCACACACTGGCGCATGATTTTTGCGACGGCCATGTAGCTTTCCTGCTCGGCATCACTCCATTCTTGCCCTGATGAATTCCGCCGGTACACCACAATAATTCGTGATGGCTTTCTGGCCATCACCACCGCCATCGTGCGAGGGTTGTTGATAAAGTCGCTGGTGGCGTAATCGGGTGCCGCGTGTTCCGCGCCGAGATCACTCAGTAGCACCGGCAGTTCACGTTCCCTTTGCAGGCACTTATCCAGCCATGGCTTGAAACCGGCAGGCAGCTCCAGCGGTTCGCCGACGTATGTGTTCAGTTGCGTGTCAGGGGCGTTGTCCAGCCAGCGAACCATGGCCACGCTGTGAGACTTGGTTAAATCGCGGGCACGCCGGAGAAACGGTTCATCATCAATTTCGTTCAGCACCAGCCCGTAGGAACCAGACATCAGGGCCAGGATGTCTTCAGGTTTGAATACGTTGGCGTGCTTTGCGTTGATGATGCAATGCCCTTTTTTAGTGTTGTACTGCCACAATAGTAATTGCGCGAGACGGTTGCAACACTAAGCATTGTTATTTCGGACCATATATGGTCGCTGTTCTTGATTCGGGCAACAAAAAGGCCGCTTTGCAGCGGCCTTTTTGCGGTGCATAAATTATCGGACTATATAGGCGTTACGTTTTCCGCCTGAGGTCCTTTTTGTCCGTCCGTAACGGTCATCGTGACCTTTTGTCCTTCATGCAGGGACTTACGGCCATTGCCGTTAATCGCGCTAAAGTGGACGAACACATCCTTGCCCCCTTCACGTTCAATGAATCCCCATCCTTTTTCATCATTGAACCACTTGACTGTACCTTCGACTTGATCTGACATATCTAAATTCTCACTGCGCCGGTGGCCGGCAAACTACTAAAAACCCTTGCGGGCACTCGTTCTGGCCGCTCCTCAGCCGAACTGTACGGGGCATGCCTGACAATATCCTAACCGAAAATCCCGCCTAATACCCTACGGGCAGGGTTGAAACAGCCATAATTTGGCTGTTTTGGCCGGTTTACAGGGCTATCAAGCCGACCAGGCCGTATTAAACGAGACCCGGTGCATCAGCCGGTGGCTGCGGCCAAAGTCAAAAATCCCCCGGTGCAGCGTGGAAAAATTGTCCCACAACGCCAGCGATCCAGGTGCCCAGTTGAGCCTGCACTGGTATTCAGGGCGGGTCTGATGGGCAAACAAAAACTCCAGAACGGCCCGACTTTCGCGCTCGTTCATGCCGGTGATCTCACGAGTCATGAATTCGGACACAAACAAGAACCGGCGGCCTGTTTCAGGGTGGGTGCATACCACCGGATGTTCGGTCGGCGGCAGGTATTTTCTGACCTGCGCAAACTCTTCAGCGGAAAGTCGCTCCAGGGAGTTTTTCAGGTTGCGGGTCATGTTGTCGTGCACGGCTGTCAGTCCGTCGAGAAAAGTGCGCCATGCCGGTGACAAATCTTCATATGCAGCACACATATCCGCCCAGACGGTATCACCGCCGCCGACGGGGACATCCAGAGCATAAAGCAGCGATCCGCGGGTAGGCTGCGCGCGGAATGAGCTATCGGCATGCCAGTGAATGTCGCTTACCAGGCCGTCGAACAGATCCGGATACTCCTGCACCCAAACACCTTCGTAACCCTTGAGGCTGGGGGCATAGCCTTGTTTCTGAATTTCGCCAAAGCGCGCACCCAGGGCCAGATGCTGTTCCGGAGTGAGTTGCTGATCGCGAAAAAACAGCACCTGATAGTCGAGCCACGCCTGCCGCAGTTCAGCAAAAAGTTCGTCATCCGTGATGGCATCGGCGACCTGAACGCCATCAATACGGGCCGCAAAGCTACCGGTTAGAGGCGTTGCCGCGATGCGTTTGAAATCGCGGGCTTGGACTGTTGCGACAGTAGTGGCCAGCTCGGACATGACGGTATCCAGGTTGGGCCGCAAGCGCGGCCGGCCCCCAAATATATGTAATTACATCTAAGCTTTCCAGCCTGCTATTTCACCAGCGCTTGCAGACCAGACGTTGCTGTGGCTCATGATGTGGGCCAATACCTGTTCCAGCTTGCCGATACGATGCGGTTGCCCGAGCATCCACGGATGAATGGACAGGGCAAGCATGCGCCCGGCGCCGGTCTCTTCCGCTTCTGCGTGCAGGAAATCGAAGGCATCGATGATCTGATCCGCGTATTCGGATTCGGAATGCAGGTTCGCCTGTATGATGAAACGATCTTCCAGTTCCGTGGACAACGGCATGGCGGTGATTTCCCCTGCCGGGGTGCGAAAAATGTAGGGCAGTTCGTCGTTAATCCAGTCGCACATGTATTCAACCCCGTTTGCCACCAGCAATTCGGGCGTATTGAAACTTTGTGATTTCGATGGACTGAGCCAGCCTTTAATCTCGCGTTGCATTATTTGGCGTAGCCCGTTTAGTGAGCGTTCTACCAGTTCTGCCTCTTCGCCACGATCCTGCCCGCCGTAATGAGGGGCATCCATATGGTAGCCGTGGCAGATAATTTCATCGCCGCGCTCCAGCAACTTATTAATGAGGTAAGGGTAGCGCTCGGCCAGTCGGGTCTGAACGGCAAAGGTCGGTTTAACTCCGTATTCATCGAGCGTTTTGAGCACTCGAAAGATACCGATGCGGTTACCGTATTCGCGCAGCGTGTAGTGGCGCAAGTCGGGATAGGCCGTCGTCATGCCGCCTGTCGGCGCGAACGGTTTGCCTTGTTGATTGAGTGGAAAATATTGCAGGGCGACGTTGACCCAAAGGGCCACCTGCTTGCCGTCGGGCCAGCGTATCGGCGCGCGGTCGGCCAGCATCGACCAGTCGTAGTAATCGTGATCCATCCCGTAACTGCGATGGGGGTATTCAAAATATTCTTTATCCAGAGGCATGGCTCTTAATCCTCAATCCAGAATCAGCCGGCTTTCGCCGCTATATCGGCCACGGCATCGTCGTAGCAATGTTCTATGTAGTGTTCGGCAATTTCCCGACCGGTAGTGACCCACACATCAGAATGCCCGGTGATGTATTCCAGGGCCTCTTCAAAGGCCTTCAGGCGATGCGGATGGCTTACCTGATAGGCGTGCAGCGGAACGCACATCACCACGCCGTTGTCCGCTCCTTCGGCATACAGCCTGTCAAAATTCGCTTTGATCATTTCGCCGTAACGTCGCGGCTCAATCTTGTTCACCACATAAGTAATCGTGTCGTTCATCTCAAGCGAATAGGGCACCGAGATAAACTTCTGTCCGCCGCGCACGTGCACAGGTGTCGGTTGATCATCGTGAAACAGATCGCAGGTATAGATACCCCCGGCCTCGGCAAACAGATCCATGGTTATTTCTGTGTGCGTGAGCGCGGGCGCCAGGTAACCAGCACACTTTTGTCCGGTGTGTTTCAGAATTGTCTCGATTGCATCCTCGATCATGGCGCGCTCCTGCGCTTCGTCCATGCCATAGGTATACCGCGTGTTGTAGATGCCGTGGCTAAAAAACTCCCAATTCCTTTCTTTACACTGTTCGATAATTTCCGGGTGATGTTCACACAGCGCTGTTGATAACGAGATCGAACCGCGCACGCCGTACTTGTCCAGTACCTTCATCATGCGCGTATGACCAACCCGGTTGCCGTAATCGCGGGTGCCGTAGCCGTTAATATCCGGTGTGGGGCGCGGCCATGCCTTACGATGCGGGTTGATGGCCGGATCTAATTCGTAAAATTCAATGTTTGGTGCAACCCAAAATGCCATCCGTGCGCCATTGGGCCACTCGATTTTGGGGCGGTTTTCGTACGGCCAGTAGTCGTACAAACCTGGATCTTCTTTCATGGGGAAAGCTCCGATTGAAGGGTTTAGAACGAACAGCCGCGGGCTTCGCGTATGGGCTTACAGCCCGGGTGATCGCTCAGCCATTTCTTGACTTCTTTGACGGGTTCTACGTCTGCGTACTTAAGCATCAGATCGCAGAGGTTAGCGAAATGCGGTATTTCGTGTTTGTCTGCCACGGCCTCTTCCGGAATGATGGTGCGGTAACCGGTCGACAGCGATGCGACAGCACTGGCGCGTATACACCCCGATGTGCTGCCGCCCGTCAGGATAACGGTGTCAACTTTGTGCCAGACCAACAGCGAGGGAATCAGGGTTTCATGAAAAACGCTGGCCATGCGCTTATTAATAATGGCATCGCGCTGGTGATCAATTTCGAGGCGTGGGTCCAGCTTGGCCCGTTCGTCGCCCACCTTGATGTTCTGTAAGGAGTCCGGCGTGTTGGTGCGGGTGCCCCAGGCTCCGGCGTCATCCGCGTTGTCCATATAGGCTACGTATGTCCATATGACGGGCATGTTTTTTGCGCGTGCAAGGGCTGAAAGCTCATTGATGTACTGTATTTGCTTCGGATCAGTCTGATAGGCTGTCTTGAAGGTATCGATATCGGTATAGGCTCGCTGACAGTCAATATTAATGATGGCTGCCTTTTCGCCAAAACCAAATTTCGCACGATTCGGATTGGCTTTGACTTCTTCCCAGTACTGACGGGGAGTCAAATCCGATGTCTGCATGACGGGCATAGAGTTATCCTTAAATTATTAAGATTCATTATTAGGATTCCGAAAGTGTCGGAATTCTGGTTATCGGAATGCGGTGAGCGGGATTTTAGCGGAGATGGCGGGTTCTGGCGACACGCGCAAAGGCACGTATTCAATATGGATGGCAGATTGATGAGAGTTTTCAGACGGAATTTGATGCTGGTTTCAATATTCGTGGCGATGGCCGGGTTGTCGGCCTGCGCGAGCGCTCCCGAGCGCGTGGTGCGGGTGCCTGCCACACCTACCGTACTGATTACGGGGGCCAGCCGCGGTATTGGCCTGGAACTGGCTCGCCAATACGCGGAGCTTGGATGGGGAGTGATTGCAACCTGCCGCAATCCGGCCGGTGCCGACGAGCTGCAATTGTTGGCTGCGCGCCATTCGAATCTGGTTATCGAATCGCTTGATGTGACCGACAATCTTGAAATGGACGCGCTTGCAGCACGTTATGCCGGCGTTCCCATTGACGTATTGATCAATAATGCCGGAATACTTGGCGGTAATGATCGTCAACAGTTCGGTCGTTACGACTACGCTGCATTCGACGAAGTGATGGCGGTTAATGTCAAAGGCGCGATTCGCATGGTCGAGAAATTTGTCGACAATGTTGCCGCCAGCGAACAAAAGAAAATCATGAATATTTCGAGCGCCGTCGGCTCGGTGAGCATGACTTTCGGCGGCCAGAATTTTTACCGGGCCAGTAAAGCGGCGCTTAACATGTCTATGCGAACCATTTCCAAAGAGTTAAGGCGATCCAAGGAGCCCGGCCATAACGAAATCATCGTCGGCCTGATTCACCCGGGCGTGGTTGCTACCGACTTTGCCAAGAACGTGCCGATTCCGATGATAGAACCGGCCGAGTCGGCCGCCGCTGTCATAAAAGTGATAGACAGCTATCAGGATCGCCGCCAGTCGGGCGACTTCTTGAGTTATACGGGGCAAGAGTTGCCCTGGTAGTCGCTGAGGGCTGATTGTGTTGCCCGCTAATCCACTAGTCCACTTGCCTACTGGCGAAACGGATTAACCAACATGTGATCCAGTCGCACCACTTCCGGTTCACGATAGTTCTCCAGTCCGATGCTCATTCCGGTATGCCCGAGTTTCGGTTGCGGCACGTATGTACCAAACGCCTTATCCCACCAGGACAGGCCGAAGCCGTAATTACTATTGGTCTCGCTGGGCAGCGTTGAATGATGTACGCGATGCATATCGGGCGTGACGATAACGGTGCGCAGAAAGCTGTCCAGTTTCTCTGGCAGGCGCACATTCGCATGGTTAAAAAGTGAGCAAGCGTTCAGCCCGATTTCGAATATCAACACGGCCAGCGGAGGAGCGCCCAGCGCTATGATGGCAGCAAATTTGATCAGCATCGATAGTAGTAATTCCACCGGATGAAAGCGCAATCCAGTGCTTACATCAATATCCAGATCGGTGTGATGCATCCGGTGGATACGCCACAGCAGCGGTACACTATGAAAAAGCCTGTGCTGACCGTATATGGTCATGTCCAGCAACAGCAGTGACAGCGGAATGCTGATGACGGGTGACGGCATTAACGCATTGAACAGGCCTATGCCGTTGGTCTGTGCCAGCAGTGCAACGCCTGCCGCGGTAACAGGAAAGATCAGCCGAACGACGACAGTCCCGAGCATGGCGATGCCCAGATTGCCCGGCCAGCGCATTAACCTGTCGATTGAGCGCTCGCGCTTTGCCCAGACGGTTTCGCAAACCGTCATGATTAAGAGCATGCTGATGAAAGCCAAGAGACGCGACTCCATGGTTCCAGTATAGTCCAATTCAATCCGGGTGCCGCTGCAAAATCGCTGCAACTTGCACGCAGCCTATAGGTCGCAAACCTTATGAGCACGAGAAGACACTTATCCAAATTTGGCGTAGCTGTTCTGGCGGCCTTGTTTGCCGCAGGGCTGGCCGCGGACTCGTCGACAGCGGTTCCGAATCCCGAAGAGCTGGTTCGGGAGGCCATCAATCATTGGCGCGGGGTTTCATCGGCAGGTGTCATGACCATGACGATTCACCGGCCCGACTGGGAACGTTCGATGTCCATGCAGACTTGGACGCAGGGAAGCGACTTGTCACTGGTCCGCGTGACGGAACCCCGTCGTGATCGCGGTAACGGCACGCTGATGATTGATAACAGCATGTGGAACTATTCGCCAAAGGTGAATCGCGTTATTAAGGTTCCGTCGTCCATGATGGGGCAGAGCTGGATGGGCTCCGATTTTTCTAATAAGGACGTTTCGCGGGCAGACGATATTGTTGATCAATACACTCATCGGCTGCTGGAACTATCCGAACGGGACGGCTTTACCGAGTACGTGATTGAATCCACCCCCAAAGAAGCAGCCGCAGTGGTCTGGGGTAAGGAAATTCTGAGTATCCGCAGCGATCTGATTGTGTTGCAGCACGATTTTTATGATCAGGACGGCCAGCTCGTTAAACGTCTGGAGACGCTGCAGATTGGTGAGGTGGGTGGGCGTACAACGGCACTCAGGCAGCGCATGCATCGCGTCGACAAACCGGACGAGTGGACCGAGTTACGGGTGGATGACATGAACTATGAAGCGCAACTGGATGCCGGTTTGTTTACGCTTTCCAGCCTGCGGAATCCACGCAGCTAGTACGCCGCGGGTCATTTCAAGGCAGATGTAAAGTGAATATTACCTTGCGGCTGGCGTGGCGAAATCTCTGGCGTCAGCCCCGCCGAACATGGCTGACGGTGGGCGCAATGGCGTTTTCCAACGTGATCCTGGTGTTCATGATTTCGCTGCAGTTTGGCATGTACGGCATGATGATAGACAACACCCTCGCGTTGTTCACAGGTCATTTGCAGGTGCAGGCTGCTGGCTACAAGGATGATAAGAAAATTCGCCAGACCGTGCCGGATGCCGCTGTGCTTGCCGATCGGTTATCTGAATCAGTTGACGGCGCGCGGGTCGCAGTCAGGGCTAACGCCTTCGCGCTGATTTCCAGCGCCGATCGCAGCTTTGGGGTGCAGGTCGTTGGTGTACAGCCGGATAAAGAACCGGGCGTTTCCACCCTTCCCGGGTTGGTGGTTACCGGCACCTATCTGCAGGATCGGTCTGAGGAGGTGGTGATCGGCAGTATTCTGGCGCGCAATCTTAAGGTCAGTGTCGATGACGAACTGACTCTCATCGGAAGCGGCAAGGACGGTTCCTTCGCAGCGGTGGTGGCCACGGTGAGCGGAATTTTCGAGTCGGGTATTGTGGTGCTCGACAGGAACATGGTTGAAATGCCGCTGTCGTTGTTTCAGGAGACCTTTTTCATGGGCGACTCGGCGCACGAGATTGTGATGCGTATGCCCGGTCTTGATGGCGTGCCGCTGGCGATGAGCGCGGTCAGTGCGGCCCTTCCTTCTGATCAGGATCTCGTGGTGCATGACTGGGATGCGCTTCAGCCCGGATTGAAGCAGGCCATACAGGCAGACATTGCGGGCGCCTGGTTTATGTACGGCGTGCTGGTGGTGCTGGTCGCTTTCAGTGTGCTGAACACCGTGCTGATGTCGGTGCTGGAGCGCACGCGTGAGTTCGGGATTGTGCTGTCGCTGGGTTTGTCGCCGGGGCGGCTGGCGTGGCTGGTGATGCTGGAGACGCTGCTCATGGCTGTTATGGGCCTGCTGCTGGGTGTGCTGATCGGGTGGGCCGTTACCGCCTGGTTTGGCTACGCAGGTTTTAGCTATCCGGGCATGGAGGTCATGGCTGACAAGTTTAATTTGCCAGCGCGCATTTTCCCGCAGGCTAGCGCGCTCAGTTTATTTTTAGGCCCTGGCGTGGTCTTTGTTGGTACCTTGCTGGCATCAGTTTATCCGGCCCTGCGCATTCATTTGCTGGAACCGGTGCAAGCCATGAGGGCAGCGTAATGCAGGTTGCGGGCGTGGTTACCCGACTGGCATGGCGCAATCTGTGGCGCAATCATCGGCGCACGCTGATCATGTTGGGCGCAGTAACGGTCGGGGTATGGGCAATGATGTTCATGACATCACTGCTGCGGGGCATGGTCACCGAGATGGTGCGCGATGGCATTGAGGGGTTGCCCGGCCATGTGCAGATTCATCACCGAGACTACCGTGACGATCCCAGTGTGGTGAATTCCCTGCTGCCTGCAACAGGACGTTTGCGAGCAGCGTTGGACGACCCAGGCGTGGTCGCGTGGACTGAACGTGTGCGCGTGCCGGCGGTTATCTCCAGCGAGCGAGAGTCGCGGGGTGTCACGCTGGTGGGTATTGATCCTGCTGCGGAGGCGCGCATTTCCTTTTTGGGCGATGAGGTGGCTGAAGGCCGCTTGCTTGAAAGTGTGGATGATGACGGCGTACTGATAGGCCGCAAGCTTGCCGAAACGCTGGAAACTGAGCTCGGCAAGCGCATTGTGTTGATGAGTCAGGATCCCGATAACGAAATCGTCGATCGCGGCTTCCGAATCGTTGGGGTGTTCGATGCGGCAATCGAAAGTTATGAAGAGCAGTTTGTATTCACGGGTCGTGCGGTTGCGCAGTCGCTGTTGCGTATAGATGATCAGGTGCAGGAAATCGCGATTCTGGGCAGCAATTTTCGCGACATTGAGCCGCTGCTAAGCCGTATAAGTGATGCCGTTGATCAGGGCGTGCGTGTTGATGCGTGGTACGAGCTTGATGTCTATCTCGGGACGATGCTCGGAGTTATGGACGGCTTTGTGCTGGTCTGGATTGTGGTCGTTTTTCTTGCGCTGTCTTTCGGCCTGGTCAACACGCTCGTCATGGCCGTGTTTGAGCGCGTGCGGGAGATTGGCTTAATGCTGGCTTTGGGAATGAAGCCTGCAGTTATTTTGGCGCAAATTCTGGTGGAGTCTGTGATGTTACTGGTGCTTGGACTGTTTTGCGGCAACGTACTTGCGATGATCACCGTCTACTGGCTGCGTGACGGCATTGATATTTCAATGGTGGCCGAGGGTATGGAATTGTTTGGTGCCGCGTCGGTGCTGTACCCGTTGCTGACCATCGATGACATGATAATGGCCAACGCGGTGGTCATTATTCTCGGTATATTGGCCAGCTTGTCGCCGGCGTGGCGGGCCTCACGCTACGAGCCCATCGAGGCTATAAGCAAGGGATAGATGATGACTGCTGTCAGGTGTATTGAGCTTTGCCGTACCTTTATTCAGGGCGATCAGAAAATTACCGGACTCGATCACGTCACACTGGAAGTGGAAAAGGGCGAGTTTGTTTGTCTGGTCGCGCCTTCGGGTGGCGGTAAGACAACATTATTGAACGCAATCGGCGGGCTTGACCGGCCGGACAGCGGCGAGGTTTGGGTTGCAGATCAGCGGATTGATCAGTTGAGCAAGGGTGCTCTCGCCGAGATGCGTCTGAACAATATTGGTTTTGTATTTCAGGCCTATAACCTGATCCCGGTGCTCACGGCACGCGAAAACGTCGAGTTCGTGATGCAGGTGCAGGGGCGACCCGCAAAAGAGCGGCGCGAACTGGCGGAAAATGTTTTGGCAGAGGTTGGTTTGACAGGCTTGGAGGATCGATTGCCGGCGAAAATGTCGGGCGGCCAGCAACAGCGAGTGGCCGTCGCGCGAGCAATAGTGACAAGGCCCGCCATGGTGCTGGCCGACGAGCCTACCGCGAATCTGGATTCGCACACTGCGGAGCAATTGATGGAATTGTTTGTGGAATTGAACCGCACACACAAAACTACTTTTGTTATCGCCACTCACGATCAGCGTGTTATGAGCTATGCGCGTCGTATCGTCAGTTTGCTCGACGGACGAATTGTCAAGGATCAGCAGCAGGCCGCATGATCGTACGGTTGGTAATGCTTGTACTAGGGCTGGGGTTGGCGGTCGGGGCAAGTGCAGATCCGCTTGCCTATGATTTGGGCGGCCGCAGCAGCTTGCAGTACCTTGGCCAGTTGTTGCCGGAAAACAGCGCTTTGCGCCAGTCAGCCGGCGCCACGGCAAACGATCTGAATTTTTCCGGCCGGCTGACCGCCAGTGCGGTGGGTAATGGTTGGAATGCTCAGGCCGACTATCAGTTACTGGCGCTGCACGGCGACAGTGTCGAGTTTTCGCGCGGTTTGGGCGGGGCCGTAATGCCAGCGGGGCGTTTGCCCGATGATCGCCGGCGGTGGTTCGATCTGACGCATGTTATGCGAGACCGTGATGAAACCGCCGTTTTGCATCGGCTGGATCGATTGTATCTGGGCTACACCGGCGACAAGGTGGTGTTGCGGGCCGGCAGGCAAGCGCTAAGTTGGGGCAACGGACTGGTGTTTGCCCCCATGGATATCGTCAATCCGTTCGACCCCACGGCCATTGATAAAGAATACAAAACCGGCGACGACATGCTGTACGGCCAGTTATTGCGTGACAACGGCGATGATTTGCAGGCGGCGGTGGTGGTTCGACGCGACCCATTGAGCGGCGATGTTGAATCCGACCAGTTCACATACGCGCTTAAGTATCACGGCATGTTGCAGGATGCTGAATTTGATTTGCTAGTCGCAAGAAATTACGGCGAAGGTCTGTTTGCGCTGGGCGGCAACCGCGAGTTTGGTGGCGCCGTCTGGCGTGCCGATGCGGTGGCGGCCGATACCGCAAGTGACGGGCTGGTCTGGCAGTTCGTCACCAGTCTCAGCTATTCATGGGAATGGGGTGGCAAGAACGTCAGCGGTGTCGCGGAGTATTTTTATAATGGCTTCGGGCAGTCCGACAGTTGTTACAGCGGCGCTTGCCTTGCGGCAAACACGGAATTGCTGAAGCGCCTGTCGCGTGGTGAACTGTTCAGTCTCGGACGTCACTACATTGCTGCAAGCGCGGCGATCGAGCTGACCCCGCTGTTTGTGCTCACGCCCAGCTTGTTCTGGAATCTGCGCGACGACAGCGCGCTGTTGCAGGTCAACACGCGCCACGATCTGGCCGAAAACCTCGTGTTGCTGGGTTCCATCGGGCTGCCGCTCGGTCCTTCAGGAAGCGAGTTCGGGGGAGTACCCGCACCGGCACCCGGATTATATTTCTCCAACGACCTGAGCGTTTTCCTGCAGCTGAACTGGTACTACTGAGTAGTTTCGCCTGGCAGCTTAAAAGCGACCAGATGGTTGGCGATGTTCTGGCTGTACATGAACATATGCCCGCCGGCCGCGACCACGACGTATTGTTCGCCGTCAACTTCGTACGTCATCGGCGTCGCCATGGCGGCGCTCGGCAATGACGACTCCCAGAGTTTCTCGCCCGTTACGGTGTTAAAAGCGCGGAATGTCTCGTCAGCGCTGGCGCCTATAAAGGTGACGCCGCCGGCAGTACTGGTGGGGCCTCCCGATAACGGCGTGCCCCAGTTCAGGGGCAGCGGCATGCGTGCCAGTTTGTCCAGTGTGCCGAGCGGTTGCCGCCATCGTATGCTGCCGTCATTCATGTCAATGGCCGCAAGTTCGCCCCAGGGCGGCGGTGTGCAGGGTGTCATGATGGGTGAGAGCAGCGGCCCGGTCGAATAAGAGTAGGGCGTGCCCGCTATTTCAGTGGGTGGGCCCAGCGGCCCCATACGCGGCTGGTTCATGATTTCCGACGGAATTTCATTGGTTACCCAGAGTTTTAGAAACATGGGCGCGCGATTGATGGGCACCACCAGCAAATTGTTTGTGGGGTCATAACTAGCGCCGCCCCAGTTGTTGACAGACAGCCCCGGCAAGGTGGCTCGACCTCGCAGTGTGATGGGCTGATAAAGCGCACTCGGTTCACCTTTTTCGCCCAGATCGTATTTTTCAATTTCTTCACGGCATGCCGTTTCAAAGAAGCTGAAAAAACTCCATGCATCGTCAGGGCTGATGCCAAATTCAACCAGAGGTTCGGGCGCAATCGGAAAGGGTTGCGTCGGCGACAGTGATTCTCCCGCAACGCCTTGTGTCGGAACTTCACGTTCTTCCACGGGGAAAACGGGTTCGCCGGTTTCACGGTGCAGCACAAAAGTCAGCCCCATTTTAGTGAGTTGTATCACCACAGGAATTCGCTCGCCGTCTTTTTCAATATCCACCAGGATCGGCTGCGACGGAATGTCCAGATCCCAGACGTCGTGGTGCACCATTTGGTAATGCCACACGACTTTGCCGCTGGCCCCGTCCACAGCGACCACCGAATTGGCATAGGCGTTATTGCCCGGTCGGTAGCCGCCAAAATTGTTCGGGCCCGCAGTCGCGGTTGGCATGAAAACCAGGCCGCGAGCGGGATCCACGGACATCATTGACCAGACGTTGCCGCCGCCAAGTTCGGGGCCCGTATGTTGCTCGGGCGTGGGCACGGGGTTAAAGCTCCAGGCCGGCGCACCGTTACGGGCATTAAACGCCAGCACCTGGCCGCGCGGGTTATCAACGCGCCAGAACTTGGTATTGTCGGCGAAACCGGTGATCACCTTATCGCCGATCACAACCGGCGGTGCCGACATTTGCAGATCGCCGACATTGAGATTTGGGATGCCGTCTGCCACCGTGGCTTGCAGATGCAATTGGCCGTTGTCGCCAAATTCTGCGCAGGGTTTGCCATCGCGCGCATCTACCGCGATCAGCCGCAGGTCTTTGGTGCTCATGAAAATCCGATGCTTGCAGGCGTTAGCAGCGGGTGCATCCGGATCTTCCCAGTAGGCGACCCCGCGACACAGGTATTTGTTACCGATAGGCCCGAGTTCAATTTTCGGGTCGTAATTCCATCGCTCGACGCCGGTTGCCGGATTCAGTGCGATCACGCGGTTCAGTGCCGAGCAGAGAACCAGTGATTGACCGGCCGCTTTCGGTAACAGCAGCGGTGTGCCATTAAAGCTCAGCATCGGGCGCCGCTCTGGCATCGCCTCGACTTCGCCGGTGCTGAATGACCACGCTTGCTTTAGCGCGCCAACATTATCGGTATTGATCTGCTGCAACGGCGAGTAATGGGAGCCGCCTGCATCGCCGCCGTAGTGCTCCCAGGCCAGTGCTGAGCTCGCCGCCAGCGCAATAAGGCACAGCACGCTATAGCGGATGCCGGCTGGGGGCGCTTCTGATTTCCTGATTTGCATGCGCGGATTTTAGCGCATGTAATAGGCCAGGTAAGCAAAGGAGACCCTCATGATGCATCGGCTTTTACTGATTGCAGCAGCGGTATTCGGAATGCTCGCGTTGTGGAGTTGCAGCCCCCCGTCCGATAACTCGCCCGAAAATGCGGCCACAAGCGCAGTTGAACTGGTCAGACCTGACGGCAGTTACCCCACCGTGCCACTCGAAAAAGACGAGGTGGTTATCAAGGTTATTCAGTCGGGCGTTAGCAATCTGCAAGACTTTGCGACAGTGGCCGAAGGACTGGAAGTCAACCTCAAGAGCATGGCCGATTTTGCCAGGCGGGCGTGTACCGAAGGCAAAAAGCCGGATTTCTTGCTTTACAACGAATTTCCACTGACAGGCTATTCTTTCGGTACTCGCGACGAAAAACTGCAGTTCACTATCGAGATTCCTGGGCCGGAGACTCGTCAGTTGGGTGAGATCGCCCGAGACTGCGATACCTACATTATTTTTGGCAGCTACGCGCGCGATGCGGAGTGGCCCGGTCACATACTGAGCATTAACACCGTAATCGGCCGGGACGGGGAAGTGGCCGAAAAGTTCTGGAAGTCGCGCAACGTTAAGCGTCTCGGCGGGGCGGCCAACGAAGGCGAAATTCCAACCACGACCGTTGAAAATGTCAGGGACAAGTACCGGGCACGTTATGGCATCGAAGCCGAGTTTCCGGTATTGCGCACGGAGTACGGCAATATTGCTGTCAGCACCGTGCAGTTAGATCCATTCGTGTTTGCGGCCTTTGCGATGCGTGGTGTTGAAATTATGTTTCGTACGGCCACCCTGTTTTCGCCGGATGATGTAAAAGCCACCGCACGGTTTCACAATTTTTACACGGCCATGTCCAACATCACATTTCCTGTCGGCAGCGGAGCCGAGGCGTTAGGCGGAAATTCTCTGGTGGTGGCACCCGATGGCGAGGTATTGGCGGAACTGCCAGGCAACAATGAGGGTATTATCGAGGCGACCGTGCCGATCGCAGCATTTCGCGAAGGGCGCCGGATGCCGCGTTATCCTCTGGAAGTGGTAGACCCGGTGTTCAGCCAGTATGTTGATGAGGTGCCGCTCAATCACCTTGATCTGCCGCCCGAAGAATTGCCGCAGACGCGGGGCGATATGGGCGATTTGCTGGACAAGGCGAGCCGTTGGCTGAACCCCTGATGTGGAGATAGTAATGAAGCAAAAATACGCTCGCAGACTTGCCGGGCTGTTATCGGCGACCGTTTTGTTGTTGCCCTTAAGCGCAACCGTTGCGGAAGAGGCTCCGGTGCCGGCCGATGAGGCAGGCGGCAGCGAAACGATTGTGGTCTACAAAACGCCGACCTGCGGATGCTGCACCAAATGGGTGGATCATCTGCGGGCAAACGGATTTGAAGTGGACGTGAATACGGTGGCGAGTACCGCGCCGGTGCAGGCCCAATTCGGGGTGCCACGACGCGTGGGTTCATGTCATACGGCAAAGGTGGGCGATTACTGGGTAGAAGGGCACGTGCCCGCTGAGATCATCCAGAAGCTCATTGATGAGAAGCGGGACGACATACAGGGTATTGCCGTTCCGGGTATGCCGGCGGGTTCGCCGGGCATGGAATCTCCCAATCCTGTGAGCTACGACGTAATTGCGTACGGCAAGGACGGCAAGTTCTATAAATTTGCGACGGTGCAGGGCAAGAGTTCCAGTTAATGCATTGGTTGTGCCCACCAGGTTACCCGTTTCTTGTTTCGAAATTTTGTCCATCAATTGGATAAGTTTTCGCTCCTGAAGAGAATTGCTTTCGCTTTTTGCGATGGGTTGCTAATTTGCAATCTGTCTAAATCCTAGATGCGTATAGTTCTTTCAGGGGGACTCTGATGAAAGTATTTCGAGCATTGCCGCTGGCCGCAAGCGCGGCCCTGGTAACGTTTCCGGCAGTCATATTGGCTCCCGAGGCCGGTTATGCAGCTCCCGATGAAATTGTGGTTTCGGTGCGTCGCAAGGATGAAAATCTGCAGGACGTGCCGATAGCCGTCAGTACCATCGACGACGAGCAAATTTCGCGGTATGGCATCGATACCCTGGGTGATGTGGCGAAGTATTCACCGGGCCTGCAATTCGATGAGGGTTTTGGCGCGCAGGATACCCGTATTGTGATTCGCGGCCTGTCCCCGACTCGAGGGCGATCCAACGTGGCGTTATTGGTGGACGGCGTGGACTTTACCGGCGAAGCAGTGGGTACTGCAGGCGGCGGCATTCTGGTTAATCAGCAGCTGCTCGATATCGAACGCGTCGAGGTCGTTAAAGGGCCGCAAAGTGCCCTTTACGGTCGCAGCGCCTTTGGCGGAGCGATCCAGTATGTTTCTAAAAAGCCCAGCCTTGAAGAATTCGAGGGTACCGTGGGCATTGATTTGGGTTCGGCAAGCGACTCGCGCAATAGCAGCCGCATTTCAGGCGCCTGGAGTGCTCCCATCACCGAGAACTTCGGCCTGCGCATCAACGGGCTGATGTATGACAAAGACGGTTTCTACGACAATGCATTGACCGGCGAGTCGGTTGGCGGATCGGACGGTTTCGGTCTGGCCTTGTCGGGACTGTGGCAGGCGACCGACAACCTCAGCTTTTCCGGCCGTCTGGCGGGTTCCCAGGACAGCTATGAACCTCAGGCACAGGCGCGGGTCGACAGCAATGCGGTCATTGATATCGATGACTCGGTTGCGGTTTTAAACGGCGACACGCCGACGCTGGTGCAGAGCAGCGGGCCACCGCCGTTTTTCCCCTTGTATCCGGATTGCAACGCGTTTCCGACCGGTTCCGATGGCACTATTGCCAGCTGTCTGGGTGGTTCACCAAAGGTACTGACGGTCGGCACCATGCCATCGGCAGATCAACTGACGATCTGGCAAAACGCGAATCCGCGCACGGGCAGCAATTACTACGGTACAGAAGTCGAAACCATTACCGGTACCCTGAAGGTGGAATGGGTGCTGGATGCGGGCGTAGCTTCGTCGTACACGGGTTTTGCGGCACTCAATTCGGACCAGTTATTTGACGGCCAGAATGATGTGTTGCTGCCGGGTGTCACTTATACCTCACTTGATTCCACCTGGCCCGGGAGCACCGGGGCGACTTACAGCTTCACGCTGCCAGCCTGCGGGTTCGCAAACTGTTCGCCTGCGGTGCAGGAAATTAACTTTGAGAATCAGACGCGTCTGTTCAGCCAGGAATTCCGCTATGCCTCCGATCTGGAGGGCCCGCTGAACTATACGGTGGGGGCGTTGTTCTGGAAGGAGAACATTCAGCAACGCGCGAACAGTTTCAGCGTATCGCCGGCGATTTTTCGCGGCGCTTTTGGGCCTCCGGGGACCCCATTGCCGGTTTTAGCAGCGGGTCCCGGTAACGCGGTTATCGCGAACGGTATTAATTCTCCCGGTGCGGATGTGACGCGCCGTGAGACCGAGAGTTTGTCGCTGTACGGGTTGCTTGAATGGGAACTGGATGACGCCTGGAAAGTCAGTGTCGAAGGGCGCTGGATCGACGAAGATCTGCGCGTTGCGGGCGGCACCTGCGATATCAACAAAACACCTGCTTTGACAGGGCTTGCCAACCAGGCTCCGGATGCCAACGGTGACGTGTTCTGTAACTCGTCTTTCCGCGGTGCGTCGTCGGTGGCTCAATCGGTTGCGGGCGGTACTTTGCCCGTGGGTACTTATACGCGACCCGCGGTAATCAACAGTGTTGCCAAGTTTTCCGAGAGCTTCTTCGCGCCCAAGGCGACAGTGGAGTTCAAGCCATCTGATGACGCGCTGTATTACGCATCTATCGCCCAGGGCATCAAGCCGGGCGGTATCAGTACGATTACGGCCGGTTCGTTCTTTCAGCCCGAATTGAACACATTTAAAAAGGAAAAGCTGATTTCGTATGAGATCGGCGCCAAGCGGACGTTGATGGGTGGTGATTTGCTCGTGAGCACGGCGTTGTTTTATCAGGACTATACCGACAAGCAAGTGGGTGTTTCCCGCTTCGACCCCGTTATTCAGACAGACGTTGGCGGTATTGAAAATGCCGGTGAGTCCGAGATCTGGGGTATTGAGCTGGAAGCCATCTGGCAGGCTACGGAGAATCTGACCCTTGCAGGCGGCTACACCTATGTGGATTCGGAGTACTCGAAGTTTGTGCTGGAAACGTCTTCATCAAATAACGTTGCGCGCAGCCTGGCCGCCGGAGGCGGGGGTTGTTTGTCGATCATTGACAACCCGACTCCGCCGTCAGGAGGACGTTCCGACTTCTGTGTAGTCGATCTCACGGGCAATCAGGTTGAAGACGTCCCCGAGCATTCATTTGTGGGTAACGCGCGATATCAGGCCCCGCTGGGCGACGGCGGCCTGGAGTGGTACGCGGATGCCAGCGTGATCTACCGTGACGAGCGCGCGATGGATGAGTTCAACGTCAAATGGCTGGACAGCTACGTGACGGCTGATCTTCGCGGCGGCGTTATCGGCGATAGCTGGGAGGTAATTGGCTACATTGATAACGTATTCGACGATGACACCGTGAAGTCAGGCGTGGATTTCGGTTCGCAGGTCAACACGGTTCGTGAGGGTCAGTTCCCGCCGGGCCCGACGGACGGCGTGATCGTTACCATGCCCGACCCACGTGTGGTCGGCGTGCGTGCGAGCTTCAGTTTCTAACTGCGCGGCAGTTCGTTCGGCACAGGGGCCGGTCGCATGATCGGCCCCTGTGTATTTTGGGGCTGAAGCGGCGCGGTGAACACCGCGAGATGTGAGCAGAACTGACGCGCAGCTTCGTCCCAGCTTCGGCCTTTTGCATACTCCCGGCATGTGTCCCGGTTTAAATTGAGCGCTTGTTGGCAGGCGTCCCGCAGATCGTCGGCTAGTATTCCTGTTTTGCCGTTGCAGACAACGTCAATGGGGCCGGTCACCGGGAAAGCGGCAACGGGCAGTCCGCATGACATGGCTTCGAGCATCACCAGTCCGAAGGTGTCCGTTTTGCTCGGAAATACAAACACATCAGCGCCCGCTAAGTGCCGCGCTAAATCAGCACCGAATTTATAGCCTAAAAATCGGCATGCGGGATACCGTGCAGACAACTTTTCCCGATCGGGGCCATCACCAATCACGACTTTGGTGCCCGGCATGTCCAGGGAAAGAAATTCCTCAATATTCTTTTCGACGCTTACGCGGCCCAGGTACAGCCAGATAGGCCGGGGGAAGGCATAGCTAACGGCGTCGGTCGGGCAAAAAAGGTGGGTATCGACACCGCGGGACCACAGCACGACATGCTCAAAGCCGCGTTCTGTCAGCAGTTCCTGGACACTTTTTGTCGGTACCATCGTGCGGACGGCGGGTTTGTGAAACCATCGTGTGAGAGCGATTGTCCAGCTGACCGGGATCGGAAACCTGGACCGGACGTACTCGGGAAACTGAGTGTGATAAGCAGTTGTGAACGGAATTTTGTTCTTCAGGCAGTAGCGCCGAACCGAGAGCCCGATCGGCCCTTCGGTTGCGATGTGTATGCAATCCGGCTCAAAGGCCGCTATTTCCCGAGCAATGGCTTTGCCTGCAAAGAAGACGAGTCGTATTTCCGGGTAGCTCGGGCACGGGTAGGACTTGCGGCCCGTCGGCGTAATCATCAGCACATCGTGACCTGATTCCAGCAGGCTGTTCCGCGTCTGGGTCAGCGTTGTCACCACGCCGTTCACCTGCGGAGCCCACGCATCGGTTGCTATTACCACTCGCATAGCAAAATTCTGGCTCTCAAACGTTGCTGCTTGATGACAGTGCGGTTACAGGGGCGTGACATCGGGCCAGCCACGCGCTGTCACGCAGCCGTCATCAAATTGTCATTACCGTGTCTAAATCGCAGCTCACTATTGCCCCGTGTTTTGGCAAGAGAGGCAGACCTTGATAGCTGCAATTCGACAACTTGATGAGTGGGAGAGAGGCATTTGCGTGCGGGTTAACCAGCTTGCGCGACATGATGTCATACGCGAACTGTTTTCCATTGTTAGCAAGCTGGGTGACGGGTGGATATGGCTTGCGTTCGGCGTGATTCTTTATATCAGGCACGGCAATAGCGTATTGCCGAATTTGTTGGATATGTTGGTGGTCGCCGCGATGGGCGTGCTGATCTACAAAGTGCTGAAAAGCCGCCTGGTGCGAAATCGTCCCTACGTTTCGTACGATAACATTGAATGCGCAGTCGCCCCGCTTGATCAATACAGCTTCCCCTCCGGGCATACGCTGCATGCGGTTTCATTTACGATCATGATCGCGGGTGTGGATCCGGTGATGGCCGCAATCGCGCTGCCTTTTGCTGTGCTGGTAGCGCTATCGCGGGTTCTGCTGGGGCTGCATTATCCGAGCGATGTGCTGGTTGGTGCGCTTATCGGGGCTGCGCTGGCGCTGGGTGCAACCTGACGTCAGCAGCGATCCAACGTCATCTGGGCCGAAGTTACCTGGACCGATGTTACCTGGACCGACGTTATGGGGATCTGACGTTACTCTGACCCCATTGATGATTTAAATGGCGCGCCCGGAGAGATTCGAACTCCCGACCTTCTGGTTCGTAGCCAGACACTCTATCCAACTGAGCTACGGGCGCGGGACGCCGATGATAGGGTGCTTGGCCTGCGCTGGCAACTTTTTAGTCGATTTGCGGGGGCGTTAGCAGGTCCTCGAGAAAGAAGGCCGACAGTGACGATCGCCCCGACAGTCCGGCTTTGCGGTACAGGGTCCTGGCTTGCTCGCGCACCGTGCGTTCGCTGGTATTACGCAAGGCCGCAATTTCCTTGTGGCCAAGGCCTTTGAGCAACAGCATGCCGACATCAGCCTCGGCCCGTGTCAATTGCCAGCGGTCGAACTGAGTCTCAATGGCCGCGCCAAGCCCTTTGAGCAGTTCACGATTTTCCTCGCGCCAGCGTTCCGCTTCTTCCCGGGCCTCAGAGAGGTCACCGCGCGCCGCATAGAACAGGCGCCACAGCATTGCCATCCCGCTCGCCGCGACGATCAGTACGAGCAGTTCTATCGCAATGTGCACCCAACCGGCGCCTTCGCCGTAGTCAACCGACAAATCCCATGCAATTAGCAGAACGATCGCTGCGAACAGCGCTATCGCCGCCAGAAGCTGCCACCGATCGTTTAGGTCATCCGACATATGAGGTCATCCCGAGTGCAGAAGCGCCAATCTAGGACAGATGCCGGATGGTATCAATGCGTTTGGATGGCAACACTGCGGTATCGGCAACAATTGAGGAGTCCGACATGAAGAATGTTGAAAATACTGTAGTCGTTTGGGATCCGCTGGTCCGGATTGGGCACTGGTTGTTGGTGCTGGCGTTCTTTACAGCGTACTTTACCGAAGATGATTTCCTGAGCCAGCATGTCTGGGCCGGATATACCGTCGGAACGTACGTCGTGCTGCGGGTGCTCTGGGGCATTATAGGGACACGTAACGCGCGGTTCTCCAGCTTTGTGCGCGCGCCCGCGACGACGCTTGGGTACATCGGTGATTTAGTCGCTGGTCGAGCCAAGCGCTATGTCGGCCATAATCCCGCCGGTGCCGCTATGGTGGTTGCGCTGTTGCTAAGTCTTTCGGCGACGGTCGGCACCGGTCTGGTCTTGCTTGCGGTCGAAGAAGATGCCGGACCACTTGCGGGCTGGGTGAACGCTGCATCAAGCTCGTCCGCAGAGCGGCTGGCGTTCATATCTGCAGCCCAAGCCGATGACGACGATGATGACGACAGCGATGATGATAATGACGAGTATGAAGGTGATGAAGATGCCCGCGAAGAGTTCTGGGAGGAGTTGCACGAGCTGTTTACCAACCTCAGCCTGCTGCTGGTCGGCCTGCACATAGCCGGTGTGCTGTTCTCCAGCCATGTGCATCGCGAGAACCTCATCAAGGCCATGTTTACAGGACGCAAGGCCAACTCGAAATAGGGTTATTATACGAACCGGCTCAGACAATCTGTGAGGGATAGCCATGCCAACCATCAATATGCCGTCCTGGCTTTCGCATGTCGGAATTCCGCTGCGTTTTATTGTTGCATCAGCCAGTGCTTTGTTGGTGCTTTCAGGGGCTGCACCCGCGGCCGAACAGCCTGAGTTCAAGCGCGCGGATCCTCGGGAGTTGCCTTCATACAGGGTGCCCAATATCCCGGTGGCAGCAGAGGCCTATTGGGCTCCCGACTCTCGGCATTTAATTGCGCAAACCAAAGACAAGGATGCGATTCGGTCGAGTCATGGCGGCGAAGGTAATCTGACGTACATTTTTACCGACGATGGGTCGGAGTACTGGCGGGTTAATGACCGCGGACAGGATGGTTGTTCGTATTTTTTCCCCGATCAGAAACGGGTGGTGTGGACATCGACACGTGACAACCTGGACATGGACGTAGGCAACTGGTCAGATCCTAAAAACTACCCGCAGGGAGCCGAGTTGTATTCCTCCGATCTGGATGGCAGCAATAAAACGCGGCTGACCAATAACGAGTGGTACGAGGCTGAAGTGTCTGTTTCTCCCAACGGCGAGTGGATTACTTTCGGTCGCCAGATTGACGGCAACATGGATATCTGGGTGATGCGATCAGACGGGACCGAAGAGTTTCAGGTTACTCGCACGGGTGACTGGCATGAAGGCGCGCCGTTCTTTATGCAGGATAACGAACATATTATTTTTCGTGCCTGGCGTGACGACGAGTTCGGTGTGATCGAGCCCACACCAATGACCATATTTACGATTAAAAAGGACGGCACCAACTGGCGTCGCCATACCTTTGACAAGGGTATGAACTGGCATCCGCACCCGACACCCGATGGTCGGCACTACGTGTTCGTCAAAGCCATGGATCACAACTGGGAAATCTTTCTGGGTGATCTGGCGACCGGTGAACAACAGCGCCTGACTTACAGTGACAATCTGAATATCCTTGCCGCCGTCTCGCCGGACGGGACGAAGATGAACTGGGGCAGGGCAACAGGCCCGGGGTTTGCTGGAATACGCACCCACATTATGGACGTATCGTCCCTGAATCTGGGGCCGGAGAATGCTGTGCCGTTTGATCCCGCCTGGGGCAAGCCTATGTCGGCGGACGAGTAGCCGCCTATTGGGTGGTCAGCAGTTCGTCGGCTTCAGCGCACTCTCCGCATATGGTGTGACTCGTCTTTAGTGGCATTTGGTGGGTCCATTCGGCGATCAGTTCCCATTTGTCGTCGGCTTCAAAGTTTCTGACGCGCCGGCATTGTGCACATTGGTGAATGTAGCCACTGGCATCCCGGTGCGGGCTGTGCGGTTGATCGTTATGCTGCTGTGACTCTTCCGCGGGATTGGCTGATGCGTTGAGGGCATGCTCCAGCTCGGCGATATTTTCGGCCAGGGCGTCGGTGTTGTCGCCCGCTTTCCAGGCCAGGTGAAAACGTCGGTACAATTCCAGCAGCGGTAACTGTTCGGGCGCCGGGTTTCTGGTGGCTGCTTCTTTTGAGCGGATGGCAGCCAGTTCGAGTTCTTTCTGCTCGGTGACATCCAACAGCATGGCATCCCACACTGTTTCGCCCGACGGCAGCCGGTGTGGAGTCGCGCGGCACTCGATCCAGCCGACCCTGTTTTCACGATTGCGGCACGGAAACCGCAGCAGTATCGGTTGAATATTGATTGCGTGATCGCGGAACTGACGATTGACTTCGCGTCGGTCGTGATCCTCGAGGCTCGCGAATATATCGGGCACGCTGCCCCATTGCTGCCCCAGAAAGCTATTCAGACCGCTGCTTTGAAAGCTCAAATGCACGTTGTGCTCAGTGTCGCCAATGGCTCTGAAGAACACCCCTGGCAGATTGCGAACCATGCCATCAAGCAGGGAATGGATGGGTTTCGCACAAACGTGTTGTCCGGTATTGCCATCAATTTGCTCATCATGCCGGTGCACTTCAGGGTGAACGTGATCATGACTGCCATTGTCATCATCGGCTCGCATTGGCTGTTCGTTCTGTTGCGCGCGAATCTCGGTATCGGCTTCAGGCGCGTTTTCGACCGGAACCGGAGCACCGTTTACGTACTCGTCAATACGTTCATTTAACTTGATGAAGTCGATGGGTTTGGTGAGGTAATCATTAGCGCCGCGCCGCCGGGCGGCATCGGGATCATACGCATTGTCTTTGGCAGTCATCATCACCACTGGCAAGTCTTGTTCCGAATGTGTGGTGCGGATCTGATCCAGCACTTCCCAACCATTCAGCTGCGGCATCACAATGTCCAGCAACACCAGGCTGTAATCCTGTTCTGCCAGAAAACCCAGTGCCTCAACACCGTCTTTTGCTTCGTTAACTTCGTAGCCACGTGTCTGCAGCTTGATGCGGATCATGCGCCGCTGAAAGGCATCGTCGTCAATGATCAGAATAGGTTTGTGGTCTACGTGCATTACGCGCTTTCCTTCAGGTTGTTTCCAGTGCGGGCAAACTTTGCGCCAGCTCGGCATCGATTAGCTGCCCCAGCAGCGTGATCAACATGGCTTTTTGTTCAATGAGTTCAGCCAGTATGAGAAAATTGTTTTCGCCAGCAGCGGCTTCGATTTCCACGCATACATTTGCAAGCCGGTCCGCACCGATGGTGCGTGCGGCAGACTTTAGTTTGTGCGCATTGCAGCGGAGGGTGTCGGTGTCTTTCGTGAGCAAGGCCGCGCGGCTCTCACTGATGTTTTTTTCTGCTTCTAAAGCAAAACGTCGCAACAGTTCGCGCTGTACTTGCATATCGTCGCCAATGTTGGCTGCAAACACAGCCATATCCAGCAGCCCATCGGCGGCCCGATGGGTGGGCTGTCTGGCGGATTTTGACATTGCGGGGGTTAGCGCCTGCTGCGGCTCGGGCCTGGATGGGTTCTGCAGCGCGCGCGCGGTCAGGTGCACAGTCAGAGCCTTGTCGAGGCGTCGGCGTTCAATGGGCTTCGTCAGGCACTCGTCCATGCCGGCCCGGCGGCACTTTTTTGCTTCTTCGCTTAAGACGTTGGCGGTAAGAGCCACGATAGGTACCCGGCTGGCGTCAGCCTCTTCTTTGCGAATTGCTCTGGCCAGCGCAAAGCCGTCCATGTTCGGCATATGGCAGTCGGTCAGCACGAGGTCATAATGGTTCCGGCGCCATAACTCCAGTGCTGCAATACCGTCGTTCGCCAGATCGCAGCTAAAGCCGATTGCTTTCAGTTGCAGCTTGATAACCTCCTGATTGATGGGGTTGTCCTCAGCAACCAGTATGTGGCCCCGCATTTCATTGTTATCCCAGCGGGCCATATGGCTTTTGCTAGTTGTATTCGCCAGTCGCGACAGTTCGGCCGCCACGTCATCGGTCGCTTCAATCAGTGGCAGGGTTACCGTAAATACCGAACCTTCGCCCAGTTGGCTGCTGACAGCGATCTCACCGCCCATCAGCGTGACCAGGCGTGAGCTAATACTCAGGCCCAGGCCCGTGCCGCCAAAGCGTCGCGTAGTTGAGCTTTCGGCTTGCGTGAACGGTTTAAAAAGCGTCTCGATCGCTTCCGCTGGTATGCCGATGCCGTTATCCCGGACCTGCAGTTGTAACGTAGCACCGGTGCCTGCATCGGGGCCGCGCCCCACTTCCAGCGAAATAATCCCCTTACCCCCATTCGATTCGGTAAACTTGATGGCGTTCCCCATCAGGTTAAGCAGAATTTGTTGCAGACGAACGCCGTCCGCGGTTATTAGTCGCGGCAGGGACGAGTCGAGCGAACTTTGCAGTTTCAGGCCCTTGCGGTGCGCAGTGGCGGCCAGTGAAAGCACCACGGATTCTGTCGCCTCCCGCAGCGAAACGGTGGTTTCATCCAGTCCCAGCTCGCCGGCCTCTATCTTGGAGAAATCCAGAATGTCATTGATCAGCGCCAGTAGCAGGCCTGCCGAGGTGTCAGCACTGCTCAGCAGACGTTTCTGCTCGTTATCCAGGGGATAGTCCGCCAGCAGTTCGAGCATGCCGAGAATGCCGTTCAGCGGCGTTCGAATTTCATGGCTCACGGTTGCCAAAAATGCTGATTTCGCGACGTTGGCCTGTTCCGCAATCTCTTTCGCGGTGCGCAACTCGTCAGTACGCTTCGCAACGCGCTCCTCGAGTTCGTCATTGGCCTGTTGCACCCGGTTGTTTGCCAAACGTAAATCTTCTTCCATGCTGACACGCTGAGTGACATCATGGAGCGTGGTCACGTAGTTTACGATCTCACCACGGTCATTAATCACCGGCGTTATAACGGCTTCGTCAATGACTTTCCGACCGTCCTGAAAAACAGCCTGCAATTCGCCACGCCAGACTTTTCCTGCCATAACGGTTTGAGTGATGTTCTCATAAACCGCCAGAGGGCTGGCCGCGTGTGACAGTTTGTTCGTTTCAAGGCCTTGTATATCTGCCAGTTTTTTACCGCAGCGCTTTTCGTAAGCAGGATTGGCGTATTGGATGCGACCCTGCGTGTCAGCAATGATGATGCAATCCTCAATGCTTTTCACCGCGGTTGCCAGGCGTTGAATCTCGGCGATTTGCGCGTTCTTTTCGGTGATGTCATGCAGAGCAAATACGAAGTGTGCATTTTCAGACTGCACAGCATCGAGCTTGTAGGTTTTTACTTCTACGACTCGTATTTCCCCATCAGGGCGCATAATTTCGACTTCGCCTTCCCATTCGTCTTTGCCGTTTCCCCTGGTGCGCATGGAGTGGGTGGCAAACACCATGTTCCACCACGGTTTGAAGGCATTCAGTTCATCCAGTGTCCGTCCAGTGAGCTTTATGTAGCTTGGATTGACGTAGTGGAAAGTTCCCTCCCAATCGATAATGGCAATGGCGTCATCAGTCGTTTCCACAGCGCGGGCAAAATTACGCAGGCTGGATTCGCGTTTCTCACGCTCAGCTGCCAGCTCGGTAAACATATTTTCAATCAGCTGAAACTCGCTTTTGCCGTCGGTATTGACCGATTGCAGCCCATCAAGGCTCATGCCGCGCAGCCGTTTGCCGAGACGATCCAGCGGTTCACCGATCAGGTGCTTAATTACGCCGGCCATCATTAACAGATAGATAATTGTGATTGCGCTAATCACCATGAACAGCTGTACGGCAGGGTTGTTTGGCAGCGTTGATAAAAATCTCGGGCTGTCAGCCGCAAGCAGCAGAACTGGGTTCCCGAATGGATCGTCGAAGCGTATATAGGCACGCGACGTGGTTTGTTCCAGTTCGAAAAGCTCTGCGTCCGAGAGGCCGCCTTTACTGATCAGCGGCGCCAGTGTATCCGGCAACGCAGTGGCATCCCCGGCATACAGCACTTCAAGCGGTCGGTCTGTCGTCGAGATCTGCTGGTAGAAGAACGGGTTAAGGGTCTTGGCAACGACCAGATGCGCTGTGGGCAGTTGGCTAGTGGTCGACACAACCGGGGTAGCAAATGCTAATTGCGGACCGGCATCGGTTTGCAGAAAGAACTGCTGCCCTGCTGCCGTGCCAGTCTGTGCCAATTCAGGAATTACCCGGCCATCGGGCTGCCGGGTGAGATCGCTGACCCAGGCCGCGCCTATGCGTGCGTACGACCAAAGTACATTGCCGTTCAGGTCGATCAGTGACACCACGTCGCTTTCACGCAGAATCCACTTGGGTAGATCAGCGGGTTGGTTATCTGCCGCATTGGCGCCCGTGACCGCATTTCCCGCACTGTCCGGTTTGGGCGTGTGGTGCGTGTCGGATAATTCCATCCAGATTCGCGCTTCAGCGTGCATACGCATCGCCTGGTCGCTGATGGCTTTGTCTACGCTGGCTCTTATGGAGTCGCGGGTGTGCTTATCGAAGGACTGAAAGTTCGCTGTAACACTGAAGTGCAATTGCGAGAAAATGATCGCCCATACTGTAAGAAGCACACCAATGAGTATGAGCGTGAGTTTGCGCGTCAGGGTCACGATGTAACCCCGACAAGCACGCAACGTGCCGTAAATACATGTCTTTGTGCGCCCATACACAATACCCGATGACTGTACTGCAGCACTGTATTAGTGCCGCCAGTCGGGCGTTGTGACGCTTTTCACATAATTTGCCGCTTTGCGTAAAATCTTGCGGGATTTGCGACGTCGTCAGAAGCGGTCTTTGCGGGTGCGAACCTCGGCGAACACTTCAGTGTCCGTGGCGCTGCGCAATCCAACGGTTGCGCGAATGTTGGGGCTGTCCGGACGCAGAAAAGGGTTGGTGCGCCGTTCGAGGCCAATGGTGGTGGGAATAGTGGGCTTGTTCCTGGCGCGCAACTTGGCTATTTCCGCGTTGCGGGTGCGCAAGTCTCCGTTGTCGGGTTCGACGGTCAGGGCAAAGGCTGCATTGGAAGCGGTGTATTCATGGGCGCAATAAATTAATGTTTTATCAGGGAGTTGCAATAGTTTTTGCAAAGATTCCCACATCATTTCAGGGGTGCCTTCAAACAGGCGACCGCAGCCCAGCGCAAACAGGGTGTCCCCGACAAAGGCGATGTCGGAGTCTGCGAAGTAGTAACTCAAATGCCCCCTGGTATGGCCCGGTGTTTCAAGAATGGTCATTTCGTGTTTGCCGAACAGGTAGATATCGCCATCGCCCATCTGAATATCGATACCGGGGATTCTGTCCGCATCCTTGCGTGCGCCGATAATGATGCAGTCGGTCTTCTCTTTGAGCTCGAGATTGCCGCCGGCATGATCGAAGTGGTGATGCGTATTCAGGATATGGCTGAGCGCCCAGCCTTTTTCGTCGAGCGCGCGCAGAATAGGCTCCACTTCGGGGGTATCTACCGATGCTGTAAAACCGCTGTCACTGTCGTGCACAAGATAACCGTAGTTATCCTCGAGACAGGGGATCATGTGCACTTCAAGTTTTGGCAAAGCGTTTTTTGAATTCACTTCGGGGTTCTCTCAGGTCTTTTTCAGGTTTCGGTAAGGCGTGGCAGCAATTCAGCGAGGTTGCACGGGCGAGTGCGGTAGTCCAGCTGCTTTTCTATGAGTTCGTCCCATCCGGTTGCACAGGCGCCGGTGGAGCCGGGCAGGCAAAATACGTAGGTGCCGTTGGCCACACCGGCCAGACAGCGTGACTGCAGTGTTGATGTGCCAATATCGGGCCACGATAACGCGCGAAACATCTCGCCGAAGCCGTCAATCAGTTTATCCAGTAGTGGCGTGATCGCTTCCGGGGTTCCATCGCGGCCGGTCACGCCGGTGCCCCCGGTGGTAATCACGACGTGCACCTCAGGGTCGGCAATCCAGGTCGAAACGCCGGCGCGGATGCGGTAAATGTCATCCGGCTGAATTTGTTTGTCGCGCAATTGATGCCCGGCTTTTGTCAGCCGTTCAACCAACAGTGCGCCCGACTTGTCAGTGCTTTCATTACGGCTGTCGGAAACGGTCATGACCGCAATATTCAGCGGTATGAACTCCCGATTTTTAACGTTATCGTGACTCAAAGAAGACTCCGTGCAGCGATTTCAGGCGGCATCGTCGCCGTCCGGCTTTAGAAAAGGTGCCCGCAAATATTCTGCGAACTCCCGACAGGCATCTGACAGCGTGAACATGCCGGCAAGTTTGCCATGCCGGGTAACCACTGCCGAGCCGATGTGATGTTCCGCCATGTGAGCGAGCACGTTGTCGAGCCGTTCTTCCAGATCCACGGTGTATGTGTCCGAACGCATGATGTCGCCCACTGTCAGTTTATCCGGATCCGGATAGGCAAAATCGGGGCCCAGCACCAGTTTGATATCGCGGTCCGACACCAATCCCATAAGCTTGCCGTCATCGGCGACGGGCAAATGTCTGATGTTGTGGGTGCGCATGAAATCCATGGCCTGATGCAGCGAAGCTTCTGCCTGCACGGAATAGGGGAACGCGGTCATCGCAGTTTTAATTGGCGGTATTTTTTTCATGGCGTACTCACCAGGCCCAAAAACGATAGCAACTTCCCGCTGGGAAGCGCGATTCACCGCGCTCCAGCTCAATAAATCCGTCGGTACCCCCCAGCCCGATGAAATCACCGGAAGTGTTCGTCGGGCGAGGCACCGCCACGGGGCCTGCCTCAGTGTATTGTATGCGGACAGGCAGAAACCAGCACAGGTCAGGGGCAAACTGCACGTCCTCCGCCAGTGGCAGACATGCGGGGATGCATGCTTCACCCAGTGAACGTTGCAGCGCAGGGAGGACGTAACGCGTCAAACACACCAGTGTTGAAACCGGATTGCCCGGCAGCGCGAACACCGGAACACCTGCCGCGCTAACGCCGAACCACATAGGCAATCCAGGGCGCTGCAGAATTTTGTGAAAGATCAGCGTGACTCCCAGTTCTTCCATGATCCTGGGTACATAGTCGTACTTGCCCATGGATACACCACCGCTGAGGATCAGCACGTCGGAGTTGTCGTGCAGCTGGCGAATCGCATGTTTCAGCTCAGCAGGGTCGTCCGGCAGACTACTGCGGCGGGTTTCGGAACAGCCCCGCAGTTTCAGGGCGGCCTCAATTGCGCGGTCGTTCGACGAGCGAATCTGATGGTCTTCAATGGTCGCGCCAACATCAACCAGTTCATCGCCCGTTGATACGATGGCAATCCTGGGCCAGATGCTGACCGCTACGTCCGCTTTGCCCGCGGCAGTCAATATCGCCATTTCGGGGCTGCGGATGCGCGTTCCGGGCTGCAGCAGCAGGTCGCCGCGCGCGTGGTCGCTGGCGCGAAGGTGCACAAACTGGCCCGGCGTGCAGGTGTAGTTTTCTTCCAGCTCGCACGCGCCGTCCTGCACAGTAATTCTTTCCACCGGTATGACGGTATCGGCTCCGGCGGGCATCACCGCACCGGTCATCACTTCTATACAAGTGTCCGGGGCTTCCAGACTCAACTGCGGCGCGCCCGCTGGTTGAATGCCGGTGACCCGAAAGCGGCGATTCCTGTTCTCTGCTGCGTTCGTGCTTGAACTCGCAATCGAGCTCGCAATCGCAATCCCGTCCATGGTGGCGCGGTTAAAAGGCGGTTGATCCCGTTCCGCGACGATATTTTCCCTCAATACCAGTCCGGCGGACGCGGCGAGTGGGACACGCGACGACGGATACTTCGGCATATTGCTCGCTATCAGGTCGTCGGCTTCGCGAACGTCTATGCGTGTGCGTGCTTGCTTTTTAGTCATATGGAAATTACGCCTGCAGCAGCAAAAGCTGCGTGCATTTCTGCCAGCAAGGCCAGCGCAATGCCTTGCGGTGTTTCGGCACCTATGTGTAGACCCACCGGTCCTTTTAGCCGTGCCGCAAATTCATCGGCATCGACGGCAGGATTTTCGGCCTTCAGGCGATCCAGCAGTTCCGTCCGGCGCGCTGCCGGACCCAATACGCCGGTATACATCAACCGGTGTCCGCGCAATGCCCGCAGGTAACCGAGGTCGGTTTCGAGGTGGTGGCTCATGACGCATGCAGCCGAATAACTTTCCAGCATCAGTTCGTTTTGCAACGTGCTACCGTCGGCCAACAAAACATGATCCGCCGCGCTCAGTTCGGGGGCCTGTAGCAGCGGTGCACGATGGTCAACGACCGTGATCTGCCAGCCCAGCAGCCTTGCTATGCCGATCACCGGGTGCGAATCCGGCCCGGCACCCAGTAGCAGCACTCTTGGCCAGGGTTTTATAATCCAGCGCAGCAGTTCATATTTGCCGTCAGTATCTTCGGCCGTCGCAATACCCGGAGCAAGCGGCTTATCCACGATTTCATTGATATCCATGCGACCGACGGGATGGCATGCGTTTTCACTTGCAATGACCAGCTCCACGGCTGTCGCTCTGTCACGACGCATCAGTTCGGCAAGTTGGCCAAAAGGCTGCCAGTCATTTGTCGCATTCAACGGTTGCAGTAATAGACGCATCATCCCGCGACAGCCCAGACCCATGCCCCACAAGTCGTCTGCATCATCGCGCATGTCATAGCGGACCAGTTGCGGCGTGCCCGACTTCAGCACCTCTTCAGCGCGCAGTACAAGGTCGCCTTCGAGACATCCACCGCCAACCAGGCCGGCGTACTGACGGTCGCCGTTGATCAGTAGCTGTCGGCCGGCCTTGCTATAGGTGGAACCTGCGGTTTCCAGAACCGTGACAAGCACCAGCTCCTGTCCACCGGAGCGCCAGATATCAAATTGTTCAACCAGAAACCGGTTACTCATGATCCTTGTTTACCATCAGTACCAGTTTTCCCGCAGCCTGATTTGCTTCCAGCAGACGGTGCGCTTCGGCCGCATTTGCCAGCTCGAATTGTTGCTGTACCACCGGCTTAATGATGCCTTGCTCCAGTAGCGGCCATATACGCTTGCGAAGCTGGTCAGCGATGAGTTGTTTTTCTGCGGGCGGGCGGGCGCGTAACGTGGAGCCGGTAATGACCAGGCGTTTGCTAAGCACCAGGCCAAGGTTGAGCGTGCCTTTAGCACCGCCGAGTATGCCGATGACGACCAGTCTTCCGTCGGTGTTCAGCAATTTAATATTCTGTTCCAGATGGCTGCCGCCAACGATATCCAGAATAACGTCCACGCCGCCTGAAGTTTCTGCCTTCAGTTCATCCAGAAAATTCTCACGTTTGTAGTTGATGCAGCGCGCCGCGCCTAGTGCTTCGCAGAATTCAGCCTTTGCGTCACTCCCGGCGGTTGCATATACCGTGGCCCCCATTGCGCGGCCCATTTGGATGGCCGTGGTGCCAATGCCGCTGGCACCGCCGTGTACCAGCAGCGTTTCATTCGCAACCAGTTTGCCGCGATCAAACACATTGCTCCACACCGTAAAGAAGGTTTCCGGCAGGGTCGCCGCCTGAGCGAGCGTCAGGCCAGTCGGCACAGGCAGGCACTGAACTGCCGGCGCCACGCAATACTCGGCGTACCCGCCACCCGCCACCAGCGCGCAAACTTGATCGCCGGATTGCAGTGATTGAACGTCGTCTCCGCACTGGACTATTGTGCCGGCCACTTCGAGGCCAGGCAGTTCCGATGCACCCGGCGGCGGCGGGTAGATGCCGCGCCGCTGCAGGCAGTCGGGGCGGTTGACGCCCGCGGCCGCAACTTTAATCAGCACTTCGCCTGTGGCCGGCCGGGGGGTTGGCACATCCTCGAGACGCAATACCTCGGGCCCTCCGGGCGCGCTGATAACGACACCGCGCATCCGCTGCGGGACGTTAGATGGGTTGTCGTTGTTGGCTTTACCCATTACGGCTTACAGGTGCGTTGACTGATCTCATTGACTGATCTCATTGACTGATCTCATTGACAAGCGAAGGCCTTATGTTAGCGTCATTCTGCGAGCCGTGGAGGGTACTTCCCGCGCGGTGGCGCTAAATCGGCAGCCTACATGACTCAAACAACAGCCCCTTCTGGTTCTGGCTCTGCGCCGCTCATCCGTTTTCCGGACGGCAAGGTTCGTCTGCAAGATACACGTGGCCGTCCGCTCCACGATTTACGCATTTCCGTGATGGATCGCTGCAATTTTCGCTGCCCGTATTGCATGCCCGAAGACAAATATCACAAGGATTTCCAGTTTCTGAGCAGTGATGCGCGATTGTCCTTTGACGAGATTGTCCGAACCGCTCGAATTTTTGTCGGGTTAGGCGTTAACAAACTCCGCATAACCGGCGGGGAGCCGCTGTTGCGTGCCAATTTGCCGGACCTGATCGCGGAGCTCCGAAGCATTGAAGGCATTGATGATATTGCGCTGACCACCAACGGTATTCTGCTAGCGCAGCACGCGGCGGCGCTCAAAGCCGCCGGTCTCGATCGCGTCACGGTTAGTCTGGACGCCCTTGATGAGGCAGTGTTCCGGCGCATGAGTGGCGGCCGCGGCAGTTACCAGCGGGTGCTCGAAGGTATACACGAGGCCGAGCAGTCAGGCCTTACACCTATCAAAGTAAACACGGTAATTAAACGCGGTGTGAACGATCACACCGTACTCGACACGGTGGATCACTTCCGGGGCAGCGGCGTTATTGTGCGTTTTATTGAGTACATGGACGTGGGCACCATCAATCACTGGCAGCCGGCCGAAACGGTTCCGGCCAAAGAGTTGCTGCAATCAATTAACGAGCGCTGGCCGCTCGAGCCGGTTGCGCGTAACTACCACGGTGAGGTTGCGAGCCGTTACGTGTTTGCAGACGGGCAGGGAGAGGTCGGTTTTATTACCTCCGTGACTGAACCTTTCTGCGGGTCGTGCACCCGCGCCCGATTGTCGTCGGACGGCAAGTTATTTACTTGCCTGTTCGCTGCCAGCGGTGTTGATTTGCGTGAACCACTGCGCAGCGAACTGACGGATGAGCAACTTGCCGAGTTGATCGGTGGCGTTTGGCGGGGGCGCGCTGATCGATATAGCGAGTTGCGCGCCCTCAATAGCGCACCGGCCGACAAGGTGGAAATGTATTACATCGGCGGCTGATGACCATTCACCGCGCCTTGCTTGATCAGCTGACGCCATTGCTCGGTGCTGATGCGGTGCTCACCGGCGCCGACGTCAGTGGCCGCGCTGCTGGCATCTGGCGCAAAGACTTTGTCACCGCAGCAGTGCTCTTCAGGCCGGCCAATGTCGCGGGCGTGGCAGCTGTATTGAAGGCTTGCAATGAGCGTGGCCAGACGGTCGTGACGCACGGTGGCCTGACCGGTCTTGCAGAGGGAGCCCTTGCCGCTGCCAATGATGTGGTGCTGTCCACCGAAAGGTTGAATCAAATAGAGCACATTGATCCGGTAAACAGGGTCATGCGCGTACAAGCAGGTGTGCCGCTGCAGCGTGCTCAGGAAGCAGCCGAAAAGCACGGTTTGCAACTGGCGCTCGATCTGGGTGCGCGGGGGAGCTGCACCGTCGGCGGCAATGCGGCGACCAACGCCGGCGGCATTAACGTACTGCGTTACGGAATGGCGCGTGAGCAGATACTGGGCCTTGAAGCGGTGCTTGCTGACGGCACGGTGGTTTCTTCACTCAACCAAATGTTGAAAAATAATGCCGGCTATGACCTCAAGCAGCTGTTTATCGGCAGCGAAGGTACGTTAGGGGTTATTACGCGGCTGGTGTTGCGATTAAGGCCTCTGCCAACCGGCCGAGAAACCGCGCTGCTGGCATGCAAAAATTTCGAACAGGTTGTCGCCCTGCTGGCGCATCTTGAAGCCGGCCTGGGAGGCGGGCTGCATGCGTTCGAGTTGATGTGGCGCAACTTCTATGAATTGGTAACGGTTGATCGCGCACCGCTCGACACCGGGCATGCTTACTACGTCCTGGCAGAGGCGCGGGGCAACGATCGGGATGCCGATCACGAGCGCTTTGTGAATATCTTGCATCGGGCGACGCAGTGTCATTTGCTGGAGGATGCGCTGGTTTGCAAGTCCGAAGCGGAACGCGATGAACTTTGGGGCCTGCGCGAAAATGTAGAGCTGACCCTTGAGTCGGCATCGGCCATTATTTTTGATGTCAGTCTGCCGCTTACCGAGATGGAAGCTTACGTGCAGCAAGTTGAACAGCGCTTGAAGAAAGAATGGGGCGGACAGGCGCGCCTCTGGGTGTTTGGTCATGCCGGAGACGGCAACTTGCATCTGGTGGTAGCCGCAGGCAATCAGCCACAGGCCGTTGTGCGCGAACGTGTCGAACGCTGCGTATACGAACCTCTGCAGCAAATCGGTGGTTCGGTGTCGGCGGAACACGGTGTTGGCCTGGAAAAGAAAAAATGGTTGCATGTCTGCCGCAATCCGGCAGAAATCGAACTTATGCAACGCATGAAACTGGCCCTCGACCCGCGGGGCATACTGAACCCCGGTCGCATATTCGATTCGGTGCCGGCGGAATGAACCGCCAGCCGGGCGCGGGTAGCGCGCAGGTCGCGGTGCGTCGCGTCGGCAACGCTGAGCCGCTTGAGCATGATCAGGTTGCGGTGGAAGAGCCGTTACTGATTCGGCTTGCATGGCCGGGTGGTTCGCGCGCGATTTCCGTCACCATGCGCACTCCGGGTAAGGATGCCGAACTTGCAGTGGGTTTTTTGTTTGGCGAAGGCCTGCTTCCGGCACAAACCGCAATACGCGATGTGCGCGTGGAACTGGAGGGCACGGCAGGTAACAGCGTTACCGTGGAACTCGCGTCTGCGCCCGCGCAGGATTTGTCCACCGCCGAGCGGAACTTCTACATGACGTCTTCTTGCGGTGTTTGCGGCAAGGCATCGCTGGACGCGGTGCGCACGCGCGCCGAATTCGACCTGAACGAGAGTGCTTTTTCGGTATCAGCGACGGTCCTGCAAGAATTGCCCGCGCAGCTTATGGCCCGGCAGGCGTTATTTGCCGGCACCGGCAGTATTCATGCGGCCGGGTTGTTCAGTGCGGCCGGATTGCGCGGGACTGTATTTGAAGACGTTGGCCGCCACAACGCGCTGGATAAACTCGTCGGTAACGCGTTTTATGGCGGCAAGTTGCCACTGGCTGATCAGGGCATCGTGGTGAGTGGGCGCGCGAGCTTCGAGCTGGTGCAGAAAGCCTGCATGGCGGGCAGCCCCATGCTGGCCGCAGTTGGCGCACCGTCCAGTCTGGCTGTGGAACTGGCCTGGGAAGCCGGTATGACGCTGGTGGGCTTTGTTAAAGCGGACCGCTTTAATGTTTATTCGGTGCCGGCCCGGGTGGTCGGACTTGTGTAATCGTCAGCTGCGAATATTCACGTACGCGTTGTTGCGCATTTCATGACCGAGTGTTGTGTTGGCGCCGTGTCCGGTGATAACAACTGTAGCCTCATCAAGGGTATACAGGCGCTTTTGAATGGAATGCACCAGTTGTTGTGTGTTGCCGCCCGGCAGGTCAGTTCGCCCCACCGACCCCAGAAACAGCGTGTCGCCGGCAATTAGCAAACCGGCGGCGGCAAAATGGAAGCTCATCGAGCCCGGGGTGTGGCCGGGAGTGTGAATACAGCAGCCATGGCAGCCCTGGAGAAGATCCAGCTCCTGATCGTGCTCGAGCCAGTGATTCGGGGCCGGGACGGGGGTGTATGGAACGCCGAAGAGCGCGCATTGCTGCTCAAGTGCATTCCAGAGAAACAGATCGTCCCGATGCAGGCAAACTTTCGCGCCGGTCTGCTTGCTGATCTCACCGGCAGCCAGGATATGGTCCAGATGGGCATGGGTGTGAATCAGCGCCTCGATGTGCAGGCCCATGCGGGTTGCCGCAGCCATGATGCGCTCGGGGTTTCCGCCCGGATCAAAAACGTAGCCACGTCCGCTGACTGAATCGCCAATTACGGTGCAATTGCATTGTAGCGGCCCAACGGGAAAGCTTTCATGGACTATATTCATGGTTGTCAGGCGGTCCGGCGCGCAGAATTTTTGGGAACCGGTTGGTTACACAACCCCTAATTGATACCCAAGCAGGATAAAGCAATGGATAATACAGCACGACTCACTCGGCGCAGCTTGTTAGCCGCAACCATCGGCGTGGCCGGCTGCGCCTCGTCAGGAATGGGAGGTGACGCAATGGATGGGAACAAACCCGCAAAGTCTGAACTGGAAATCGAGAACGAACGCATCGTCACGCAATTTTGCCTGGACTGGTCGAAGCGCGACGTGCACTTGCTGGCCGAATACCTGTCCGACGATATCGTCTACCAGATGTTCGAAGGCAACCCGGATATTATTGGTAAAGATAAATTTATCAAGACGTTAGACGGATTTCTGAAGAATCTGAAAGAGGTCGAGTGGGAAATCCTCCGCACATACTCCATCGGCGAAATGGTCATTAACGATCGCATTGACCACTTTATTGGCGAGGACGAATCCAAGAGCATGCATTTCGCCATCGCGGGCTGGTTTGTCGTGCGCGACGGCAAGATCCGGATATGGCGCGATTACTCCCTGCCAGGCGGTATTTCGCAGGTGGGCGGCGCTTTTGGTCGGTAGGCGCTAAAATTGTGCCGCACAAACTACTAGCACAAATTTTAAGGGCCGCTCAAAGCCCCCGGTCCATGACAAGAATGATTAAGGAATACCTGAATGGTTGCCAATGAATCTCAGGCGAGTGAGTCGCAAGCAGATGTAGTCCATAAGCTTGCCAATGCCATCGGTCGCGACTATGTGTTGACCGCGGATGAAGAGCGCAATTTTTACGCGATGGATGTTTATTCCCAGCGCGAATTGCCAATCGCGGTTGTGCAGCCGGGTTCCCTGTCGGACGCAGTGGAGGTTTCGCGCATTGCTGCCGCCGCAGGTGTGGCGCTGGTGCCGCGGGGCGGCGGCGCTTCGTATACCGATGCTTATTTACCGGACACAGCCAATTCTTTGCTGGTCGATACGTCGCGCATGAATCGTATTCTCGAGATCAACGAAGAAGACATGTACGTTACTGTCGAGCCCGGCGTGACATGGGCCGAGATGACGGCCGCGCTCAACAAAAAAGGCTTGCGCACGCCGTTTTGGGGGCCCTTTTCCGGAATTGCGGCAACCATTGGCGGGTCGATGGCACAGAACAGTGTCAGCCTCGGGTCGGGCCTTTATGGCATATCGGCGGATTCTGTCTTGTGCTTCGAAGTTGTGTTGCCGGGAGGCAAGATACTGCGTACCGGCTCCGCAGCGGTCGAAACCAGCACGCCGTTTTTCCGCGGTTACGGCCCTGACCTTACGGGCCTGTTTACCGGTGATGCCGGTGTGCTTGGTTTAAAAGCGCGTATCACCTTGCGCCTGATCAAGAACCCGACCTTCAAGGTATCGTGCTCGTTCGGCTTCGATTCGTTCGATCAGATGGCTGCTGGTGCAGCAGAGGCCGCCCGTGCCGGGGTTTGTTCGGATAATTTCGGTCTGGACCCCAAGCTTCAGCAGGGGCAACTCGGCAGTCAGGACATGTCTGCCAAGATTGAAGTGGCCAAAGCCGTCTACGCAGCATCACGTAACCCCATCGACGGTTTGTGGAAGCTCATTAAAATGGCCGTTGCGGGCGAGCGCTTTCTCAAAGCCTTTCCCTACGCAATGCATTTTAATGTGGAGGGGTATAGCAAGGCTGAGGCCGCCAGCAAGCTGGAGTTGGTGCGTATCGCTTGTGCCCCGCATGGCCACGAAATTGCTAACACCATCCCGACAGTGTTAATGGCGAACCCCTTTATTCCGCTGTATCCGGTATTGGGGCCACGCGGTCAGCGCTGGGTGCCGCAGCACGGTATTTTGCCGTTTTCCCGTCTCACAACTTTCCATGCAAGGCTTCATGAGCTGTATGCGGAATATGAAGAGCGTATGCATCAGCACAAAGTGGAGTACGCGGCTATGTACACCAGCATCAGTACCAACGGGTTCCTGTATGAGCCGGTTTTCTACTGGGAAGATGACCGCACGGCATTTCATAAGCGCTACCTGCCGCAGGAATATCTGGACATGCTGCCTGAATACGAGGCGAATCCGGAGGGGCGCGCACTGGTCAAGGAAATGAAGGGGCGCATTATCGATCTGTTTCACGAATGCGGTGCGATCCATATGCAGATCGGCAAGTCGTATCCGTATATGCGTGGCCGGGAGAAACATGCAGCAGCGCTCATCGGCGCGATTAAGAAGCAGGTTGATCCCAAAGGTCTGATGAATCCGGGCGGATTGGGTATTTAGTCACTACCGGAGGCCGGGCGGCGGGTCGGCAGGTTATGAGCAGTGAAATTTCGCGCAGGGCAATGATAATGGGTACAGGCGGTTTACTGGTTGCATCGGTGGAGGGAGCCTTGCCCGAGTTTGCTCCTGGCACCGCACCGGGCAGCGTGGATCTGGCCACGCCGGAGGCTAATCTGGCCAACTTTATCCGGATGATGGCGAGCCTCGAAGCGGTGGATTGCCCGTGGTGGTACAACGGTACGGTCTACGCGCTGATTGGCGAGACGATGAACCCAAAACCGTTGTTTCGTTTCTCAGGCATGGAGCTTTACCTGGTCACTCATCTCGATGACGGTAGCTACGAATTGACCGGCAACACCGTAACGTTTTTTCGCACCCTCGACGGGCAGCAGTGGTTAAAGGATTACAAAAATCCGTTCACCGACAAGGTCAACAAAGTGGGTGCGGCCGTGCAGGGCGGCGGTCCGGGGCGAGGGTTTAATCTTTCCGCTCAGGGTATCCGTTTCAGCCGGATCAAGGATTCCATCCCCGATGCCCCGCTTAAAAAGTGGTGGAACGTCGCGGCGGACAAAGTTTGGATGAACAACGACACGGTCTATCCGCCGGGCTTGCCTGCGCCCCGCGGTCAGGCGCAATCGATGTTCGTTGGGCTGAGCGAGTTTATGGATTCCGGATTGCAGCGTTTGCCAACGGTGTTTAGTTCTACCGTTACCATGCCGTGGCTTGAATGGATGGACATGGAAGGGCATGAGGGTCATTTGCTGTGGCACGCTGCGGGCGCAAAGCTGCCCGGTATCGATGCTTTGCCGACGGACTATCGCAAGCGTGCCGAGGCCGAGTATCCTGACCGCATGGTCGTTGCGCGGCAATGATTGAATTTGAGCTTAACGGCGCGCGGGTCAGTATCAGTGCGCCCGCTGACATGCCGCTGCTGTGGGCATTGCGCGATCTGCTCAAGCTAACCGGCACCAAGTACAGTTGCGGAATAGCGCAGTGCGGCGCCTGCACTGTTCATCTGGACGGAGCTGCGGTGCGCTCATGCGTGGTGCCGGTTTCAGCCGTGAATGGCAGACGGGTCACGACCATAGAGAGCCTCGCCGCTGACGGGGCATTCAGTCCGGTGCAGCAGGCATGGATTGATGAGCAGGTGCCGCAGTGCGGGTACTGCCAGTCTGGCATGATCATGGCGGTAGAAGCGCTGCTGGCGCAGAACCCGGATCCGAGCGATGCAGACATTGATCGGGAAATTACAAATATTTGCCGTTGCGGAACCTATCCCAGAATTCGCAAGGCAATACACCGGGCCGCTGAATTGCGTCGCGCGGGCTGACTTTTTACTTTGGTTTGGAAAGGCATATGTTGATTCGTTTGGTTGCAGTCATTTTTTCTACGGTTTTATTGGTTGCCTGTGCTCAAGAAGGTGAGCCACCTTCGCTGGCAGATGATGCAAACGAGACGGCGCAGGGTGGTATAGCAGCTGTCGCAGAGGCAGACGTGACAGAAGGAGATATCCAGAAAGGCAAACGGGTATACATCTTCTGTCAGAGTTGTCACACGCTCAATGAAGGCGGGATGCATAAGGTAGGCCCTAATTTGTACGGCATGATGGGGCAAAAGGCTGCGCAGGCTGATGGCTTTATCTATTCCGACGCATTGGCCAATTCAGGCATTACATGGGACGAGGCCACGCTTGATAAGTGGATCACGCGCCCGACGGAACTGGTGCCGGGGACAACCATGGTATTCGCTGGCGTGACCGATCCTCAGCAGCGCGCCGATTTGATTGCCTACCTGGTTCAGGCCTCCGCCGAGTAAGTAAAAGAGTCAGCGCATGACTGTAATCGGGCTGTAATATATGCCTGATGTAATACGGAGCCGGAATAGAAGCATCAACGGCTTATGAAACAACCGAGAATACTGATCGTCGAAGACGAGGCGCCGGTGCGGCAAATGATTGCATTCAATCTGCACCGGGCAGGTTTTGCGATAGACGAGGCAGATAATTGCGCGGCAGCGCGCACGCTGGTTGCCAATAATCGTCCCGATCTGCTGCTGGTTGACTGGATGCTGCCTGATTCCAGCGGGCTGGAGCTCACCCGCTCGCTCAAGCGAGATGAGAGTTACAAAGATTTGCCAATCATCATGCTGACGGCGCGTGCCGAAGAGCAGAGCAAAATACTGGGTCTGGATGGGGGTGCGGACGATTACGTCACCAAGCCGTTCTCTGCGCGTGAACTGGTGGCCCGCATCAATGCAGTGCTGCGACGTTCCGGTGTAGGTGTCAGCGAGCCCATCGTGGCCGGAGTACTGGAACTCAAGCCCGATGAGCATCGCTTGCTCAGTAGCGGCAAGGAGCTCCTGCTGGGGCCTACGGAGTACAAGTTGCTGAGTTTTTTTATGCAGCATCCTGAGCGGGTGTACAGTCGTGAACAAATTCTCGACAACGTATGGGGCAGAAACGTCTACATCGAAGAGCGCACCGTTGACGTGCATATCCAGCGTCTGCGAAAGGCGCTACAAGACAGCGGTGCTGAACGATACGTGCAGACTGTTCGGGGTGCGGGCTATCGTTTTTCCGCCGAGCCGGAGCAGGCGGGCTAATGACCAACTGGAGTTCAGTTTTTCTGCGCCTGTTCTTGCTGGGCATGGGCGGGCTGATCATCGGGGCGCTTTACGACAGGCCGTTGGCAGGTCTGCTGATCGCAACCATAGCCGCTTTGGCGTGGCATCTTGGCTGGCTGTACCGTCTGGACAAGTGGTTGCATGGCAAGAAGATGGAAGTCTTGCCCGAGGGCTCGGGCATATGGCCGCGGGTATTCGCGCGCATTGATTTTCTGCGCAATCGCGGGCGCCGCAGGGGACGGCGTTTTAAGTTGCTTCTCAAACAATTGCGTCAGGCAACGCGCACATTCCCTGATGCAGGTGTGATTCTCAACAATCGCAATGAGATTGTCGTATTTAACCGTGCCGCTCGTGAATTGCTCGGATTAAAAAAGCGTGATCGTGGCTTGCGTATCGAGAACCTTTTGCGCGATCCGGCATTTGTTGCCTATTTGCGCCGCGACGATGTTGCGGCACCGGTCGAAATAGCTTCTCCCATGAACAGCGATCAATGGCTTTCATGCCATGCTGTTCCGTATGGCTTCGATCAAAAGATGCTGCTGGTGAGAGACGTAACCGACCGCCGCAAGCTCGAGGAGATGCGCCGCGACTTTGTTGCAAATGCGTCACATGAACTGCGCACGCCGCTCACGGTTATTGCAGGCTACCTTGACGCACTGGCCGACGACAAGACTTTGGATGCTGAACTGAAGCAGCCGGTTGCAGAGATGCAGACTCAGACGACGCGCATGCGGCAACTGGTCGATGAACTGCTGAGACTGTCAGAACTTGAGACTGAGCGTGCGGTGAGCAAGCCGGCGGCGGTCAATATACGTGCTGTATTAGAGACGGCGCGCCAGGAAGTGCTGGCATTGCCCGACGGGCCAAGGCAGGTAGACATCGTTGTCGATAGCGATTTTGATTTGATCGGTAATGTTCGGGACATTCAATCGGTGGTGTCCAATCTGGCGTCGAATGCGGCGCGATACACTCCGGCGGAAGGTCGCATTACGATGCGTTGGTGGACAGATGCTGACGGGGCCTATTTGTCGGTCGCCGACACCGGCAAGGGCATTGCCAAAGAGCATCTGCCGCGTTTATGCGAACGATTCTATCGCGTTGAAGATGGTCGGGAGCGCGTCGGTGGGCGCGGAACGGGCCTTGGGCTTGCTATTGTCAAGCATGCGTTGACCCGTCACGGTGGCAGATTGAAAATTGAAAGTGAGCTGGGCAAAGGCAGTGTGTTCACCTGCATATTTCCCGCTGCATCAATGGTTGCTATCGCATGATGCATCCGGCCTGTATATTAACCATCAACTGTTTTTAGAGGATCGGCGCCATGGAAAGCGAAATCTTTGGTCAACACATCTCGCGCAAGTTCAACGAAGAACTTGAGCGGCTTCGCAGCCAGGTCAGTAATATGGGAGGGCTGGTTGAGATGCAGTTGACTCAGGCCATCGAGGCCATCGTGTCGGCCGACAGCAACCTTGGTCTGGAAGTGGCCAAGCGCGACGTTGAGGTCAACCGGTTCGAAGTCAAAATCGATGAGGAATGCGGGCGCATTCTGGCGACGCGCGCGCCGGCAGCAGCAGATCTGCGCCTTGTTGTTGCGGTTATCAAGGCGATCACGGATTTGGAGAGGATTGGAGACGAGGCGCAGCGGATCGGGATACTGGCGGCGCGTCTGGCCGGGGAAGCGCAGCAAACACAACGTCACGACGAGCTGAAAACGCTTGCAGAGCATGTTCTGGAGATGGTTCATGATGCACTGGACGCCTTTAGCCGTCTGGATGCGGAGGATGCGCTCAGGGTGGTCGAGGAGGACAAACTCGTCGACGAAGAGTACGACATGATTTCCCGTCAATGCATTTCAATGATGATGGAAGACCCACATACCATCCGCCGGTTTATGGACATCAGCTGGGTTGCGCGTGCGCTGGAGCGCATCGGCGACCATGCCAAGAATATCTCTGAGTATGTGATTTACCTGGTCAAGGGCAAAGATGTAAGGCATATAGAGATAGAGGAGTTGCGCGAGCGCGTGGAGGCCAAGCGGCCTTAGAAAAGTTAAATAAAACAATCAGTTATAATATTTCTAAATGTAATACTGATGTAATAATCCAAGCCTAGACTGCGCAGCACCTAAACCGAACAGCTAAATTTTGGAGGATGTTGTGACTCAGGGTCCGATTAAGTCAATTGTTGTTTCCGTCGCCGTTTTGGCGTCATTCTCGTCCGCTAACGTCGGCGCGCAATCAGCCCGCGATCAAATCAGCATTGTCGGCTCTTCAACGGTATACCCTTTCGCAACGGTTGTTGCCGAGCAGTTCGGGCGCGGTTCCCGTTTCAAGACGCCAACCGTTGAATCCACCGGTTCGGGTGGCGGACTGAAACTGTTTTGTTCCGGTATCGGCGTAGGGACGCCGGATATAGCCAACTCATCCCGTCGCATCAAGAGTTCTGAAGTTGAAACTTGTGCCTCCAGCGGGGTTGAAGAAATTATCGAGGTAAAAATCGGATACGACGGTATAGTGCTGGCGAATTCTGTTGCCGCAGACCAGTTGTCATTAACCACCAGCGATATATTTCTGGCGTTGGCCAAAGAAGTGCCTGATCCCAACGGCGCCGAGTCATTGATTGCTAACCCCTATCAGAAATGGAGTGACATTCGCGCCGACCTTCCAGACTCCAACATCGAAGTTCTGGGGCCGCCGCCAACTTCAGGCACGCGCGATGCCTTTGTCGAGCTTGCAATGGAAGGCGGATGCAAAACTTTTGCATGGATAAAGGCGCTTAAGAAGAATGATGAGTCGCGGTACAAATCTATATGCCACACCATTCGTGAGGACGGTAGCTTTGTCGAGGCCGGTGAGAACGATAATCTCATTGTGCAGAAACTGCAGGCGAACGACAAAGCGTTGGGTATTTTCGGTTTCAGTTTTCTCGACCAGAATTCCGATGTAGTCCAGGGCTCCAAGGTCGATGGTGAAGACCCAACGTTCGAGAATATTGCTGACGGCGCCTATCCAGTTTCTCGGCCGTTGTACTTCTACGTAAAGAAGGCACACGTCGGCACGATTCCAGGGATTGAAGAATATCTGGCTGAATTTGTTAGTGATCGAGCGATGGGCGAAGAGGGCTATCTTGCTGATCGTGGCCTCATTCCACTTCCTGCCGATGAATATGCGGCGGTGGTCGATGCGGTCAAGAATCTCCGCAATTTGTCATTGTAGTGATTAGCTCGAGATTAGGCTGGTCTGAAAATTCAGAACGGCTAGAATTGGCGGCGGCCGGCGAATTCTGTGCGTCGGCTGCCGTTTTTCATCTGATTTAATTTGACTACATGCTTTATTTTTAAATGCGCTTGTCAACCATACTGCTCGTATACATTGCGATACTGATCGTTGGCTATTTTGCGGGTCGGCAAAAAGCTATTGCATACAGCCATGCACTTGACGCCGGTCGAACCATGCATTCGCTACCCATGTACCACGGTTACTACGTGCTGATGTGGGGCGCCATACCCGCAATTATCGCCATGCTCGGGTATTTTTTCATGGGCGACGGTCTTGTACTTGACCGTGTAATCGCGGGGCTTCCGGAAGAAGTGCGCTCATTGCCGGAATCACGATTGAATCTTTTGCTTAATGACATCCGCGTTGTTGCGGCAGGTGCCGAAACTTCCGGAGGCTCTGAGGCCTACATTCAGTCGGCAGCTGACAGTCTTAATGCGGGTCGAGAATTCTTGTCGCTGCTGCTGGGCTTGGCGGTGGTTGCGCTGTCGGGTACAGGCTGTTACCTGGCATGGCGCAATTTGAGCGGGGACTTCAGGGCCCGCAACCGAGTCGAGTCGGCCATTCATTTGTTGCTGGTTATGGCAGCCAGTATCGCCGTGCTGACCACTATTGGCATCGTCTTTTCCGTGCTGTTTGAGTCGATTCGTTTTTTTCAGAAGGTGCCACTATTCGATTTTTTATTCGGGCTGAACTGGAGCCCCCAAACGGCTATTCGTGCTGATCAAGTGGGGTCGTCCGGATCATTTGGTGCCGTGCCTCTGTTTTTGGGCACCCTTATGATCTCGGGTATAGCAATGATCATTGCATTGCCCATCGGGCTGATGGTGGCGATCTATCTTTCCGAGTACACCACGGCCAGGGTGCGGGGCGTGGTGAAGCCGCTGCTGGAGGTGCTGGCTGGTATACCGACGGTGGTATACGGTTACTTTGCCGCTTTAACCATTGCTCCGTTGCTGCGGGATTTTGGCCTTAGCGCGGGGTTTCAGATTTCGTCAGAGAGCGCCCTCGGCGCGGGCCTGGTGATGGGCATCATGATTCTGCCGTTTGTCTCGTCCATTTCTGACGATGTGATTAACTCGGTACCACAGTCAATGCGCGACGGTTCGCTGGGACTGGGTGCGACGCGTTCCGAGACCATTCGCCGCGTGGTATTGCCGGCCGCGTTGCCAGGTATCGTAGGCGGCTTTCTCCTGGCCGCTTCGCGGGCTATTGGTGAAACCATGATCGTTGTCATGGCCGCCGGGCTAGCCGCGAAAATGACCATTAATCCGCTGGAGGCCGTCACAACGGTAACAGTGCAAATTGTCACTTTGCTGGTAGGCGATCAGGAATTTGATAGTCCGAAAACTTTGGCGGCTTTCGGGCTGGGCCTGACTTTGTTTATCGTCACGCTGATCCTTAACATCATTGCTTTGCATGTGGTGCGCAAGTATCGCGAGCAATACGATTAGACGATGATAAATAGGCGATGCAAAAGTCAACGATTATTTAGGTAAGCATTTCGATGTCTGAAGAAAGTCCCTCAAACTCTGCGTTGCGCAGCTCTGTAGAAACTCGCAAGCGTGTCGAGGCGTCTTTAGGGGCACGGTATCGGCGTGAGAATCGTTTCCGGTTTTTCGGTTTGCTTGCGGTGCTCGTCAGCGTTTCGTTCGTGGCGTTCTTTTTTGTAAGTATCATCAGTCAGGGTTATACGGCATTTACGCAGACATATATTCAGATTGATGTCTATTTCGATCCTGATGTGGTTAGCCCGGACGGTAGCAGGGCGCCAGATGTGCTTTCGCAGGCCAATTATTCGCGGCTTATCAAGGACGGTCTGGGCGCTATGTTCCCGGAGGTGAGCGGCCGAAAGCCCAAACAGCTTCTTAATCGTCTGGTCAGTAACGGTGCAATCTACGAGTTGCGGGACCGGGTAATGGCTGAGCCGGATATTATCGGATCACGCGAATCTTTGTGGTTTCTTGCAGACGACGAAATTGATGCCTGGTTTAAGCAATACAGTCGGGGTGACGATGCTGACGGTGCTGCCCGGCTCGGCGATGCACAGATTGGCTGGCTCAGGCAGTTGGTTGCGCAAGGGCGACTGGAGCAGCGTTTTAACACAGTATTTTTTACCTCTGGCGACTCGCGTGACCCCGAGATGGCAGGTATATGGGCGGCGGCCAAAGGGTCGTTCTTTATGCTGGTGGTTTGCATGAGCATTGCTTTCCCACTGGGCGTCGCTGCATCCATCTATCTGGAAGAATTCGCACCACGCAATCGCTGGGTTGACCTTATAGAAGTGAATATCAACAACCTGGCAGCTGTTCCATCTATTGTTTTCGGTTTGCTCGGGCTTGCCGTATTTATCAATTTTTTGTCGTTGCCACGTTCGGCACCGCTGGTAGGCGGATTGGTGCTAGCATTGATGACTCTTCCGACCATTATCATCGCGTCTCGCAGCGCAATTACCGCAGTTCCGCCCTCTATACGCGAAGCGGCGCTCGGAATTGGCGCATCCCCGGTGCAGGCGGTCGTGCATCATGTACTGCCGTTGGCAATGCCGGGTATGCTGACCGGAGCGATTTTGGGTATTGCGCGCGCCCTGGGCGAAACGGCGCCACTTCTGATGATTGGCATGGTCGCATTTATTGTTGAAGCGCCGCAGACACCCCTTGATCCGTCGTCGGCATTACCCGTTCAGATTTATTTGTGGGCGGATAGTCCAGAGCGTGCTTTCGCGGAACGCACTGCCGCCGCAATCATGGTTTTGCTGGCTTTTTTGCTGGTGATGAACGCTACAGCAGTTTGGCTTAGAAGCAAGTATGAGCGGCGCTGGTAAGGAACGATTCACACGGACGGCTCAGGCCCATAGACTTAACCATGCGTAAGCCAATGGATACGCAGTATGGATTTATCGGCAATCGGTCGCATGACCCCTACGTTGCAGGAAGAAATACGTTGAGCAAAGAAGAACAAGACAGCGATTGCATATTCGAGACAGTCGGGGAGGTTACATCGCCGGATCCGGTTATTTCGGTGCGCAACTGCAATGTTTTTTATGGCGACAATCAGGCTATCAATAACGTTACGTTAGACGTGGGTCGGAACGAGGTTATTTCGCTGATCGGTCCCTCGGGTTGTGGCAAGTCAACCTTTATTCGTTGTCTTAACCGCATGAATGACACCATCGAGGGTGCACGCGTTGAAGGAGATATCAGACTTGATGGCGAACCCATTTACGCCAAAGAAGTCGATCCGGTGCTATTGCGAGCACGCGTTGGCATGGTATTTCAGAAACCCAACCCCTTTCCTAAATCGGTCTATGAGAATGTTGCCTACGGTGCGCGCATTCATGGCCTGGCTCGGAGCCGCGCTGAGCTTGATGAAATAGTATTCTCTAGCCTGGAGCGAGCGGGTCTCTACGCCGAAGTGAAAAGTCGCATGGACGAGCCTGGTACCTCGTTATCTGGCGGTCAGCAGCAACGACTGTGCATCGCGCGCACCATCGCGGTTAATCCTGAGGTTATTCTGATGGACGAGCCATGTTCCGCGCTGGATCCTATTGCCACAGCCAAGATCGAGGATTTGATCGAGGAGCTGCGGCAGAATTTCTCAATAGCCATCGTGACACATTCCATGCAACAGGCGGCGCGCGTTTCGCAACGCACCGCATACTTTCACATGGGGCAGCTTGTCGAGGTCGGGGCAACCGATACGGTGTTTACCAATCCCATTCATCGCCTGACCGAGGACTACGTAACCGGCCGTATCGGTTAACGTGCTGTTATTCTTTGTCGCATGTAATGTGACAATCCCCATGACAAAAGTGTCACATCGCGCCGTCATCATCGTCATATTACAATTGTGTTAAGCTCAAAACGCCTTAACACTATGAATATATTGATGAAACCACGTGTCATAGTGACCGATTGCGGCACCCGCTTTATTACAGAAATGTAATATTTATGTAATAAAGCGAGCGCAATATGCCGAGCACTCGGTTTTCAAGTGGAGCAGATAAATGAAAGTATTGGTGGCCGTTGCCGGCATGTGGCTGTTGACGATGACGCAGATTGCGAGTGCGGCAGTCAGTGATGCGGAGTTTCAGCAGCTTAAAGAAATGTTTGAAGAGGCGCTGGACCGTATCAGCGAGTTGGAGCAGCAGCAGGCTGCCCGGCCAGCCGAAGGGCAGAACTCGGTGGCAAACAAGGCGCCGACTGATGCCAGTGCGCAGATCACTGCACTGAGCCAGCAGGTAGCCGACAATCAGGCCGCTCTGGAGCAAATGTCGTGGGCAGAGCGCATCAAGTTTTCAGGCGACTTCCGTTACCGTTACCAGACAGAAGAAAAAAGCGGTTTGAGTGATGCCATGAACATCCCGGAGGCCGATTCCAATCGTAATCGGCAGCGCATCCGTGCGCGCGCCGCGCTAACGGCCGAGGTGTCCGAGACGGTTGACGCGGTATTGGGCGTCGCTACGGGTGGGGATGACCCGGTCTCGTCGAATCAAACGCTGGGCGGGGCCGGTTCCAGTAAGGATATCAAGCTGGATCTTGCGTATTTTGACTGGCAGTTCGACGAAAACGCGAATCTTTACGGCGGTAAGTTCAAGAATAAGTTTGTCGATGCAGCCGATTCCGGTTTCCTGTGGGATTCGGACTGGCGTCCGGAAGGATTCGACGTTTACTACGAAGGCGACACTTTTTACGCGAACTTCCTTGGCACCTGGCTTGAAGCGGACAGCAACAGCGGCAGTTCATTTAACTACGGTGGTCAGGTGGGTGCTACCCCGCAGGTCGGTGGCGCCAAACTTGATGTTGGCGTGAGCTACTTCAAGATCAAGGCTGAAGGCGTACAGTGCTTCAACGCACCAAGTGACGGTCGCGGTGATGACTGCCAGGGCAACACGCTGGTCAACGCGATGGGCATGGTCGACCCCATGGGCGAGCTCTACTTCATGGATTACGCGCCGGTAGAGATCTACGCCGTGGCTGCGTTCGATGCGGCGACGCCGTTCGGGTTTTTCTTTGATTTCGCCAAGAACGTTGATGCCAAATCGATACCCAACGGACCGTCTGCCGGCAAAAAGCTGGACACGGCCTATCTTGCCGGTGGTTATATCGGCAAGGGCAAGAAGAAGGGCGAATGGCAGGTCAAGGCCTACTATCAGGAAAAAGAGGCCGACTCTGTTCTCGGTTTGCTGACGGACTCTGATTTCGCGGGCGGCGGCACCGATTCCAAGGGCTTCGTGGTGCAGGGTAAATACATGCTCAGCAACTCAACCTACCTCGCGGCCAAGTATCTGGCGGGCGAGAAGCTTGACAGCAACGGCTACGACAACGGCGGTCTGGCAACGTCGAATCCGTTTGACAACGATATCGTGCAGCTCGACGTGCAATTCAAATATAAATAAGCGTGCTACCGGATTCTCCCGGCCGGCACGAAAAAAGGGGCCCGAGAGGGCTAGGCGTTCAGTTAATCGGTTGATCTAACGCAAGTCCTGCTATAAGCCTCCGAGAGCAATCTCGGAGGCTTTCTTTTTGAACGGACGAAAGCCAGGGGTAGCAAGTAACTTCAAAACGAGAATTGCTGTGACCGCCGGTATTGACCAATATCGAAGATGGTCAAGAGTCCAACGGCGAAGTAAGTGCAGTATTTCGGCCAGAACTTGCCGCTGGAGAACGGCTGCTTTCGGCTGCGGCTTCAATCGGTAAGCGCAACATCTAAACTCCAACTGTAGAGCGGAGGATGTTGTAAATGAAGCAGCGTCCGAGAAAAAATATCACTGATGCCGAAATGGTATCGATACGGGGTCGGTGGGAGAAAGGCGAATCCATCAATGCGGTAGCCCGCAATCCGGACTACGAATCAGGCCGGCAATTCGTGATATTATGTTACGTCCGTCTGGTAGGCCCATGAACATCGAGAAGACTCAAACTCTTAGGAATTTTCTTCCTCTCGGAATAACGTTCCTCATTTTGCTGAACAGTTCGAGCTATGCGGATCAGTTTGTTGTTGTTGATCAGAACCGTATCACCGACATAGGCAAAATATCGATACTCCCTATAGTCACGTTGGCGAATCTTCCAGAAGGTCGGGAAGGCGAATTGATTGATCAGGTCCGCCGCGATCTTGCACTGGAGCTCGCGATCAAAGGCTATACACTTAAACGGGAAAAGGTCTTCTCGCGTACTCGTGAGTTGACATCCGGCGATGTCGCGGCCATGCCGCCGAAAGAGCTCGCATCGCTGGGGCCTGACAATGCTACTCATTTATTGTTGCTTTTCATTAATGCGTTCGAGACCTCGCGCATTGTCATTGCCAATTCGTCCAACGCCAAACTGGCAGCAATTCTTATCGATAAGACTACGGCAGAAGTCTTGTGGAAAAACGAAGTCGACCAAGATTTCGAGACGGGATTTCTCAGTCTCGGATCTGGTGGTCTTATAGGTATGTTGGTGTTTGATGAAGACGCAGCTGCGATTTGGCTTGCATTCAAAGCACTCTTTAAGGATTTCCCCGAACGCCCGATGTAGACAATAGAATGCCAACTTTAAGGAAGATCGACTATGAATAAGAACCGCAATCCCTTTACAAGTATATTTATTCTGACTGGGTTTTTTCTAAGCGGGTGCGCCGGTCTCGATTTGAATAATATGGTTCCGGATACCAGCTCGCTAGCGGCGACAAGAATCGACAAGTCAATTTCTGTCACGAATGTCAGCGGAGCACAGGACTCGAAATTCGGTGGACCCGCGATGGTGTCCAATGAGCAATTCAAATCTTCACTGGTCGAGGCGCTCCGAAATTCAGGCATTTTTCGATCGGTTGTTACTGAAAGTGCTGCAGATCTGGAAATTTCGGCCGAGTTCGTCGCCCAGGGACAGGGTGCGGGACTCAATTATCTCGCTGCGCTGGTTGTCGAGTACATGATCGTCGACAGCGCCAGCAAGGATGAAGTCTGGAGTGACGCATTTAACTCACGCCATGAGGTCACAGTCGGTCAAGCGCTGTCCGGCGCCAAACGGACGGTAATGGCGGCGGAAGGCGCGGTGCGCGAAAACCTAGAGCAATTGCTCGAAAACCTGGCCGAAGCGGACCTGGAATAGGCGTCATTGCGGGTTTGACCATGGCGTCGTGAAGGATATTTAACTCGATCGAGACCGCCCCAAGTTTCATAGGCAGTGCAGAGAAGGTCTTCCGACAGTCGGCGCAGCGGAATCGAGGCGACCCGATCGCTGTGTAGCTGAACTTCGAGTACTGATCGGGAGATGTTGTTACATCGAGTCCATTACCCGTGCACCCGTCGGTGCGACACGACCCCAAGAGACCGCGGGTCAGGGCTTTCATGTATCGAGCCTTTTCCTCCCCTATAGCGAGGTTACTGTATTGCTCGCCCGTCCTCTTGCAAGCTCGACACTGGAATCCAAGCAACGGGCCTTCCGAATCCGTTCCGAGGCCTACGAGCATGTACAGTTCGTCTTGTCCCTCATTTGAGATTGACGGGTTACCGAAATTCTGACAGTCGGCCGTTACACACGCATTAGCATCAAATCCAGGACCACCCTCGGGGAATCGCGCTACACGACGTTTCTTGTAAGTTCTAGGCAAAAAAAGAGCCTCCGAGATTGCTCTCGGAGGCTTATAGCAGGATTTGCGTTAGATCAACCGATTAACTGAACACCTAGCCGTGAGGGCCCCTTTTCTTTTGCGTAAAGGCTTATGCTGAAAGGCCCCAGCCATGCTCACCATGGGCGCCATACCCCTTGGGCAGACCCGCATCCGGCGTAAAGCCGTACATTTCTTCGCCCGGCAGCGCTGCAATCACGATATCCCGCACTTTAAGCAGCTTGTCGAGGTCGATGCCTGTCTTTAGCCCCATTGCGTCCAGCATAAAAACCAGATCTTCGGTGACGATGTTGCCGCTCGCGCCGGGTGCGAAAGGGCAGCCGCCCAGTCCGCCCAGCGACGCATCCACCGTGGTGATACCTTCTTCCAGCGCGGCAATGGTGTTTGCCAGGCCCAAACCACGGGTATTGTGCAGATGCACACCCTGCAATTTGTCATCGCCTATTTCTGCACGAATCAGTTTAATAAGGCGACGCAGTTGTGCCGGGTTGGCGTAGCCGGTAGTGTCCGACAGACCCACCTCATCGCAGCCCAGCTCAATCAGTCTGACCGCACATTCAATCACTTTGCGTTCCGGCACCTTGCCCTCCAATGTGCAGCCAAACGCCGTAGACAATCCGCCTTCAAAATCCGGGCGTTGATCGGCGGGCAGACCTTTAAGCAGTTCCGCGATATTGCGGACTTCGTCAAAAACCTGCTCGTGAGTTTTCTTAAGGTTTGCCTGACTATGCGTTTCGCTGACCGAAAGGGGCAGGGTTATTTTGTGTGCCCCGGCCTTCACCGCGTTTTCGGCACCCTTGAAGTTGGGCACCAGTGCGGCCACCGCCAACCCGGGAATCCCGCGGGCATAGGCGACGATTTCGGCTGTGTCGGCAAGTTGCGGCAGTAGCTTGGGCGGCACGAACGAGCCGACTTCGATTTCAGGCACGCCGGCCTCTGCTTCGGCCTTGATCCAGGCCTTTTTTGCGGCCGTCGGCATGATTGATTTAATGCTCTGCAGCCCGTCTCGCGGGCCCACCTCGCTCACCAGTATGTCTATTGAGCTCATATAACCGTTCCTGTCCTGATTTAAAGTCTCGCTGTATGCCCGGGCTTCTTGTCGAACGGCCGCAGGCGGGTTGTTATCAATTCAGTCGCCGTAGATAATTCGGAACCTTGATTCCACGTGCCCGGCGGGGTCGGGAATTCTAACGGAAAAGGCAAATGCATGAGCGATAAACAATCCTTACCTCTGGCCGGTGTCAGGGTCATCGAGTTCACACACATGGTTATGGGGCCTGCCGCAGGACTCGTGCTGGCTGACATGGGTGCCGATGTTATCAAAATCGAACCGGTAGGCGGGGACAGTACGCGGCACTTGCTGGGTTCCGGCGCGGGTTATTTCCCGATGTACAACCGCAACAAGCGCAGCCTGTGTGTCAATCTGAAGTCGCCGGAAGGCAAGGCGGCTGTGCTTAAGCTGATCAACGGGGCCGACGTGCTGATCGAGAATTTCCGTCCCGGCACCATGGATCGCCTGGGCTTCGGTTATGAGGAGTTGAGTAATAGCAATCCCGGGCTGATTTATTGTTCGGAGAAAGGTTTTCTGGCCGGCCCGTATGAGCACCGCACCGCACTCGACGAAGTGGCGCAAATGATGGGCGGACTTGCATACATGACCGGCCCGCCGGGGCAGCCGCTGCGTGCCGGCGCGTCGGTGATCGATGTAACCGGCGGCATGTTCGGTGCTATCGGCGTGCTGGGTGCATTGCATCAGCGACACGCCACCGGCAAGGGGCAAAAAGTTATCGCGTCCCTTTATGAAAGCACCGTCTTTCTCGTCGGGCAGCATATGGCGCAGAAGGCCGTCACCGGCACCGCAGCGGCACCCATGCCGGCACGCGTCTCCGCATGGGCCATTTATCAGGTCTTTCAGACCAAGGACGACCCGGTGTTTGTGGGTGTCGTGAGCGACAAGCAGTGGGGCTTGTTGTGTGAGTCTTTCGGGTTGGACGAGCTCGCCAACGACGCGTCCTTAAAGACCAACAACGATCGGGTAAAAGCCAAGGCACGACTGGTGCCCATTATTCAGGACGTGTTCATGGGTTACACCAAGGCCGAGCTCATGGCCAAGCTGGAGAAAACCGGCTTACCGTTCGCTCCCATCGCCCGGCCAGAGGACCTGTTCGACGACGCACACCTGAAGGCGAGCAATGGATTGGTTCCGTTTACCGTCACGGATGGCGAATTCAAGGGCGCACAGGTTGAGTTGCCGGCATTGCCGCTTGAAATGAACGGAGAACGCTTCGGATTGCATCAGCCCGTGCCGCATGCCGGCGAGCATAGTCGCGAGGTGCTGGCAGAGGCCGGCTACTCCGATGCCGACATTGATGCAATGCTCGCTAACGGCGTTATTTCGACCGAAAATTAGTGTGCTTTTGAGGCGGCTCGCAGACGATTATCTTTCGAGAGAGACGCCGCGCAGTTTGCTGACTACTTCGTATCCAGATAAATCCACTGCCGTGACAACCGGTCGCGCGCCTGAAAGGCGAGTATTTCATCGTCTCTTCGCATGGTGACGGCAATCGCGTCGAGGCCTTCGAGCAGCATTTCCTGATCAGCAGGCGCAATGTCAAAGACATATATGGTGCCGTCAGGCGCCGTGACGGTGCGCTGGTTCAGATCAACCTTAATCAAATGGTTGGCCGGATCGGTCGCAACCTGTTCTGCCAGATTCTCGACAATGTCGTTCGCCAGTACAACCGGCAGGATACCGTTGCGAACGCAGTTGCCGTAAAAAATATTGCCAAACTTCGGGGTGATGATGCAGCGTATGCCCCACTCAGCAAGCGCCCACACAGCATGCTCGCGCGACGAGCCGCAGCCAAAGTTATCGCCCGACAACAGAATTTTTGCGCGCCGGTAGGGTTCCTGATTCAGAATAAAATCCGGATTTTCTTCCCGCCCACCCGGTGTTGTATAGCGCCAGTTGGCAAACATGCCGTCGCTCAGACCGTCTTTTGAAACGCGTTTCATTTCGCGACTGGGAATGATGACATCGGTGTCAATATTGATGCGCATCAGTGGCGCTGCAATGGCTTCGAGTACCGTAAATTTTTCCATGTGTGCTAGCCCAGATTACGCACGTCAGTCAGATGGCCCTTAACGGCGGACGCTGCGACCGTGGTGGGGCTGGCGAGATGCGTCCGCGTGCGTGGCCCCTGTCTATTTTCAAAGTTCCGGTTGGTGCTGCTGACCACGCGTTCTTCCAGACCAAAGCTTTCTCCGCCGGCGAAAAAGCACATTGAACAGCCAGATTCACGCCACTCAAAACCGGCGTCGGTAAAAACGCGGTCAAGCCCTTCGGCTTCCGCAGCCGCTTTCACCAAGCCTGAGCCGGGCACGCAGATGGCTTTCACGCCTTTGGCGACTTTACGTCCGCGCAATATCTCGGCCGCTGCCCGCAGGTCGCTGATCCTGCTGTTGGTGCACGAGCCGATGAAGGCCGCGTCTATGGGCACACCCTCCAGCGGGGTGCCCGGAGTGAGATCCATGTATTCCAGAGCGCGTTCAATTGCTGCCCGTTTGGCAGGATCGCCCTCATTAGCAGGATCGGGCACGCACTGATCAATCCCTGTTTCGTGCATAGGGCTGGTTCCCCACGTGATTTGCGGCACGATGTCGCTGCAGTTAATCGTGATCTCTTTGTCGAAGCGGGCATCGTCATCCGTTCTTAATGTGCGCCAGTGAGCCACGGCCTGATCCCATTGCGACTTGCTCGGTGCGAACGGGCGGCCCCGAACATACTCGAAAGTTGTGTCATCCGGAGCGACCAGACCGCTCCAGGCGCCGAATTCCACCGTCATGTTGCAAAGGGTAAGCCGCGCTTCCACGGGCAATTGCCGTACAGCCTCACCTGCGAACTCAATGGCATAACCGACACCACCCGATGCGGTGTGCTCGCCAATCAATTTGAGAATCATGTCTTTGGCAGTGACGCCAAATGGCAATGTCCCCTCGAAATTCACCCGCATGGTCTTGGGTTTTTTTACCACCAGCGTCTTGGTGGCGAGCGCATGTTCCGCTTCGGTAGAGCCTATGCCCCAGGCGAGCGCGCCCAGGCCGCCCAGCGTACCCGTGTGACTGTCGGGGCACACCAGAGTCACGCCGGGCAGAGCGATGCCCTGTTCCGCGGAGATTACGTGTGCAATGCCCTGTCGCTGATCGTTCAGGTCAAACAGGTTAATCCCCGCCGCATTGGCAGCGGCCCGGGTTGTCTGAATAAAATCCTTGCCGCCCGGCATGGTGGTTTCATCGCTGCGGCCCGGAAAGGTATCCACGATGTGATCCATGGTGCAGAAGGCCTGTTCCGGGTTGCGCACCGCGCGCCGGGTCGCTTCCAGGCCTTTTAAGGCGACGCTGCCAGTGCGTTCGTGCAGAAAAACCCGGTCTATATAGATCAGGCAGGTGCCGTCACCCAGGTCCGCGATCTGATGCTCGTTCCAGATTTTTTCAATTATGGTCAGTGGCATGAGTTAGCAGGAAAGTTTGTGGTCTTGGATATCGTGTCTTGGTATTGTCGCCGCTTCTATGACAGAGAACAACGACAACGGCAGCATTGCAGGGCGGCTATACGCAATTTGGGGAGTAGCCGGCTTCGCATGGTTATTGATTGACGCAATCGTGCGCCTCGCGGTGCTGACGGTTCAGGGTATCAGCGGCGGGCTCACCCCGGGCGAGTGGGCAGGGCTGGTGTTGTTCGTGCTTTTCATGGCTTATGCAGAAGGCTACCGAGGCTTCCAGCTCAGCTTTGCGCCACGAACCGCGGCGCGGGCCTTGTATCTTTACAAGCACCCGGACCTGCTATCGGGTTTGCTCGCGCCGTTGTTTTGCATGGGGTACTTCAGGGGTACGCGCCGACCCCTGCTGGTGGCCTGGGTGGGAACCGTACTGATTGTAGGAATGCTGCTCGGGTTGCGCGCCGTGCCGCAACCGTGGCGTGCGATCGTGGATGCGGGCGTGGTCGTGGGGTTGAGTTGGGGTCTGGTGTCGTTCCTGTGGAACGTGCGCCGTGCGTTTCGTGACAACGCATACCCGGTATCGCCTGAGGTTCCCCCGGGCTAGGCACCTTATTCGAGCGCTGCGGCGGGTATAATCGCCCTCATGTTTTCACACATCGATAACAATAATCAGCCCACCATGGTGGATGTCGCGGACAAGACCGCAACTGAGCGCACTGCCCACGCATCGGCCCGTGTCTTCCTGCCGGATGAAATTCACGCTGCAATAGCCGTTGATTCTCAGGGGCATGAATCCCCGGTTGGCGATATTCACACCAGGAAAGGCCCGGTTTTTCAGACGGCCATTATTGCCGGCACCATGGCCGCCAAACGCACACACGAGCTCATACCGTTTTGTCATCCGCTGGGGCTGGAATCCTGCAAGATTTCGATAGTCATCGACGGCACCGATGCGTTAATTGAATGCAAGGTTCGCGTGCACCATAAAACCGGTGTCGAAATGGAGGCGCTGACCGGAGCGACCGTTGCCGCGCTGACTGTATATGACATGTGTAAAGCGCTGTCGCATGACATGGTTATTGGTGATATTCGCTTGCTTTCCAAAACCGGCGGTAAAAGCGATTACCGTGCCGACATGCCCGCCACGGGCTGAACATTGCATGCCGTCGGTGCCGCCGCTGAAAGGGCTGATCCTCGCCGGTGGTGAGAGCCGTCGCATGGGGACGGACAAAGCCGCTTTGCAATTTGCTGGTAAGACATTGCTAGACCGGGCCGTGAGTATTATGGCGCCGCTGGTCGATAGCGTTTTTGTCTCGGGTCGCGCAGAGCAGCGGCTGCAAGCCGGGCGCGCAAGCTACGCTTTTATTGCGGACAGTTTGGGGCCTGAAATAAGGGGTCCGGCTGCCGGGATTTTATCGGCCCATCGTTGTTACCCCGATGCGGCCTGGCTGATCATTGCGGTTGATATGCCGCTGGTTACCGCTGCGGTACTTAAACGGCTGATCTGCGAACGATCTCCCGACCATGCAGCGACAGCGTGGCACAGCGAAGTCCGGAACGCGCCTGAACCGTTGTGTGCTGTCTACGAACCCGCTACGCTTGTCGGCTTCCTGCATCAGGTAGAGACCGGTGGCGACTTCAGTCCGCAGCGTTGGCTCAACACGCAGTCGGTCAAGCTGCTGGAGGGGTCGGACAGCAAGCTTCTGGCGGGCGCAAATACGCCGCAGGAGCTGGATTCCAGGTTGGCCGACAAGCTAGGCGGACGAAACACAACATGAGCGAAAAAATAATGGACAAGCGACCGAGCCGCGAGGACGCGGAACAGGCTGTGCGAACTTTGCTGGGATGGATTGGGGAGGATCCTGATCGTGCCGGTTTGCGTCGCACGCCGACACGCGTCCTGAAATCGTTTTCGGACTGGTATTCAGGTTATGGCGTGGATCCTGCAGAAATTCTCGGTAGCAGTTTTCCGGATGCCGAGGGCTATCAGGGCATGGTCGCGCTGACCAACATCGATTTCGAGTCGCATTGTGAGCATCACATGGCGCCGTTTATCGGTAAGGCTCATGTTGCGTATATGCCGGCCGATCGCGTGGTGGGGGTTAGCAAGATTGTTCGGGTGATAAACGTGTTTGCCAAGCGCCTGCAAGTGCAGGAAAAGCTTACCAAGCAGATCGCCGAATGTATTAACGGTGAGCTAAAGCCCCGTGGCGTTGCCGTGATTATGGAGGCGCAGCACGAATGCATGACGACTCGGGGTGTGTACAAAAAGGACATCAAAATGGTCAGCAGCACCATGCTGGGTTGTTTTAACGACGATCCTGCAATCCGACAGGAGTTTCTCAGCCGAATTAGTGCTGCAACTGATTGATTGCATTAGCATATACGCCATCACACACAGGCAATGGATACAGCGTAGAGAGGACAAGAACAACCGATGCCGTACGTAATAAGAACCATGGAAGATGCGAAGGCGCTGGAAGGGCAGGAGCTCGGTGTATCAGGCTGGATACTGGTTGATCAGGATCGCATCAATAAATTTGCCGACGCCACGGATGATCATCAGTGGATACACACGGATCCGGAACGCGCGGCGAAAGAGTTTCCACTGGGTACGACCTGCGCGCACGGGTATCTGACCATATCGCTGATACCCGCGCTGATCGAGGACATGGTCGAGTTCCCTGGCCTGGAGCGGTTGATTAATTACGGCATTAACAAAGCGCGTTTCCGTTCGATGGTCCCCTCCGGTTCGCGAGTGCGCATGCGCAGTGTGATGAAGTCAGCGCGCAAGCGCGCCGGCGCGCTGCAGGCTATCATCGATTGCGACATCGAGATGGAAGGGCAGCAACGGCCAGTGGCCACCGCCGAAGTCATCGTGATGTACTTTTTGAAAGACGTCTGAAACCGTCTCTTTTACGGCTCGACCGCGGCGATCAGCCGGTCACGAAACTCTCTTACGCGTTTTGCATTAACCCCCATATCGCCCATGCCGATGCGCGACTTAGAACGCACATCGACCAGCGTTGTAGCGCTGGGCGCTGTTATGCGAATAACCACATCATCTTTGAAGCCGACAAACGGCGTAGTCGCCGTTGCTTCAATTCGACCGGACTCGGGCTCTGATGCAACGATTTCCCAGCCCATGTCTTCGGCCACCTGCAAGGCAGACTCGAACACTAAGGCGCGCGGGTCATTCAGTTCGATCGTCTTGATGTCGCCGTAAGCGGCTTTTTGCTGTGCGGCTGCTTCGGGCCCTGAATATTCCACCGGGTTGTCTTTGGGGCCGCGCAGTTTGGCAACTTCAATGAAGGCCGGCGGGTTATCGGTATCGGTGGTGATGTCGTGTATAGGCGGACCCCCGGCGCTGCCCATAATCATGACAATGTTCAACAGGGCGCCAACGCCTGCCACCACGCCCAGCCAGGCGTAGATGGGTGAATTGCCGCCACCGGAGCCGCTGCTGCGAATCAGGCCCACGCCACCGCTGATGCCCGCGACGATAAAAAACAACAGCCCCAGGGAAATCAGCAGCATGACCACCATGGGGGAGATGCCAAAATTGGGTGCCAGCAGGCCTGCAACCAGCAGCACCGCGCCCAGTATAAAGAGCCGCTTGGCCCACGCGCACGCTTTGCTGCCCCGGGTATCGCGTTTGGATTCTTCACTCATGAGCATTTCCTCCTGTAGGCCGCAGACGTTAGCATAGGTTATGCAGGAGGTGTCACCCATGACAGTCATGGATCCGGTATTGGCTGATTTGCTCCAGTTGCTAAAGCTGGAGCGCATTGAGCAGAACATATATCGCGGCGAAAGCCGCGACATCGGCACGCCGCAAGTATTTGGCGGGCAGGTGCTCGGGCAGGCGTTGCAGGCTGCGGCGCGGACGGTCGAAGGGCGCATTTGCCATTCGCTGCACGCTTACTTCCTGCGTCGCGGCGACGTCGAGGCGCCCATTGTTTACGAGGTGGATCGCGCGCGCGATGGCGGAAGTTTTAGCAGCCGGCGGGTTGTGGCGATCCAGCACGGGCAGCCGATTTTTAACATGGCTGCGTCTTTTCAGGCTCACGAGGAAGGGATTGAGCACCAGCTGGCGATGCCCGATGTCCCGGGGCCGGACGGGTTGGCAGATCGCAGCGAAGTGGGCGAAGCCGTGCTTGCCCAGGTGCATGAAAAAATGCGCCGTTACCTGACGCGTAAACGACCATTTATGGTGCGTCCGCTGCGGCCGCCGGACTATTCGAATCCGCGCAAGCTGGAGCCGGTTAAGCACGTATGGATAAAAGCCAAAGATACCTTGCCCGATGACCCCGACCTGCATCAGGCGCTAATGGCCTATGTGTCGGATTATGAATTGCTCGGGACAGCGACGTTGCCGCATGCCATTAGTTTCATTGACGGCAGCGTGCAAATGGCGAGTCTGGATCATGCCATGTGGTTTCATCAGGACTTTCGTGTCGACGAATGGCTGTTGTTCGTGTTTGACAGTCCCAGTGCATCCGGGGGGCGGGGTCTGGCCCGCTCAACTGTATTTACTCAGGCTGGGAAACTGGTTGCGACCACCGCGCAGGAAGGTTTGATACGGGTGCGTGATTAGCGCGCCTTAAGTTCCTGCAGGTAGCGTTGCGCCCGCACCACGTAACGTTCAGCGTTTTCGCGCATGCGGGCGAAGTCATCTTCATTAAGTTCACGGACAATTTTCCCCGGAGTGCCAATGATGAGTACGCCGTCCGGAAACTTTTTGCCTTCCGTGATCAAGGTGTGCGCGCCGACGATGCATCGCTTGCCGATTCTTGAACCATTGAGCAGGGTTGCCCCGATGCCCACCAGCGAACCGTCACCGACCTTGCATCCGTGCAGCATCGCCATATGACCTACCGTGACGTAGTCGCCGAGCGTGCACGGGTTATCCGGATCGGTATGCATCACCGTGCCGTCCTGAACGTTAGAACCGGTGCCGACGGTAATGCGCTCAATGTCGCCGCGGATAACTGCGCCAAACCAGACGCTGGCGCCGCTCTTCAGGCACACGTCGCCGATAATGCTGGCGTTGGGTGCCACGAAGGCATCATCGGCAATCTCGGCGGTCTGGCCGTTCAGGTCGTAAATCATCGTTCAGGCTTTGCTCTGGTTTGCGACGGCTGCAGCCGCGGCTGCCACCGCATCCGGATCGCCCACAAAATCCCGCTTCAGAGGGTTCAGGTTGTCATCCAGTTCGTAAACAATGGGCACGCCTGTCGGGATATTAAAGCCGGTGATTTCTTCATCTGAAACCTTATCGAGCATCTTGACCAGCGCCCGCAAGCTGTTGCCGTGAGCGGTAATCAATACGTTCTGGCCTGCTTTCAGGCGCGGCGCTATCTCGTTATTAAAGTAAGGTTCGACGCGTTCCAGCGTCGTTTTAAGGGATTCCGTTCCGGGTAAATCGGCAATTCCCGCATAACGCGGATCGTGTCGCGGGTGGCGCTGGTCGTCATTTGCCAGCGGCGGTGGCGGGATGTCGTAGCTGCGTCGCCAGATATGCACCTGATCCTCGCCGTGTTTCGCCGCGGTTTCGGCTTTGTTCAGCCCTTGCAAATCCCCGTAGTGCCGCTCGTTGAGTTGCCACGCGCGGATGACCGGTATCCACATTAAGTCCATTTCATCAAGAATGAGCCACAGCGTCCGAATGGCGCGTTTCAGCACCGACGTGTAGGCAACATCGAATTGAATGTTCAGTTTGCGTAAGTCCTGACCGGCTTTTCTGGCTTCCGCAATGCCTTGTTCTGTCAGATCCACGTCTTTCCAGCCGGTGAACAGATTTTTAAGATTCCATTCGCTTTGGCCGTGTCGGCACAGAACCAGTTTGCCTGCCATCTTGTTGCTCCGTTAAAGGTGGGTCGTTTGAATTTGCTCGCGTAAACGGCGCGTAGTTTAACCCGTAACGCCGGGCGCGTAACTTTCGGATTGACGCAGTCCGGCGGGCCCTCAAATCAGGGCAGATGAGCCTGAGCAAGGTACTGATGCGACTGCATTTCTGTCAGCCTGCTGCGGGTGCGTTGAAATTCCATGGTCAGCCGTGTGCCGCAGTAAATATGTGTGGCAGGTTGCTCGGCAGACACGATCAGTTTCACTCGCCGGTCATAGAATTCATCCACCAGCGCGATAAAGCGCCGCGCCTGATTTTCCTGCTCGGGACCCATCCGCGGCACCTTGGACAGCAAGACCGTCTGAAAAGCCCGGGCGATTTCAATATAGTCGTCCTGACTGCGAGGGCCATCACAGAGCGCCCCAAAATCGAACCAAACTACCCCGGCCGCGCGTCTGCGCGTATGTATGTCGCGCCCGAGTATTTCCATTGGTTGATCGGCGCTCCCCTTGTCAGGTGCAATGGCCGCAAAATACTCGTGCAGGTTGGCCTCCGCCGCATCGTCCAGCGGCGCGTGCCATATTTCCGCGCGCTTTAGTACACGCAGCCGGTAGTCATGTCCGGCATCGAGGTTCACCACGCGGGTGTACCGCTCGAGCAGCTCTATGGCGGGCATGAACTGCTGGCGTTGCAAACCATCTTTATAGAGATCGGCCGGCGGAATATTGGACGTGGCAACGAGCGTTACGCCGCGGGAGAACAGTGCGTCAAGTAATCTGCCCAGAATCATGGCATCGCCTATATCCGATACAAAAAATTCGTCAAAGCAAATGACTTTTGCATCCGCCGCCAGCTCATCCGCGACGATTGCTATCGGATCGGTGGTGCCTTGCAGCGCTTTGAGACGGTTGTGTACCCGATACATCAGCCGATGAAAGTGAAACCGCTGCTTCCTATCAATCGGGAGGGCGTCAAAAAACACATCCATGACGAAAGTTTTACCGCGGCCAACGCCACCCCAAAGGTAGGCACCGCATACGGGCGCGCTAACCTGCCCGGTGCCCGGCAGCAGGCGCTTTAGTGTCCGCAATGGTCCCCGGGCAGCGGCGGCGGCCGCCAGCTCGTCGTGTACTTGCTCAAGCAAGTCCACGGCGGCCAGCTGACTCGCGTCACTGTTGAAGCCGTGCTCCTGCAAAGCGGATAGATAGTGGGAACGTACGCTCACGGGCCGGAATTCTATCAGTATGGGTTTCGGTCAGATATGACGTCCATCAATGTGTCGAACATTTTTCGCTACAATACTGCGGCTTCACTCAGTGCCACTTGAGGGTCAACCGTGTCTGAACGCGAGAGTATGGAATTTGACGTTGTCATCGTCGGCGGCGGGCCTGCAGGCCTGTCGGCCGCCTGCCGTCTGATGCAATTGGCCGAGCAATCCGGCAAGGAGCTGAACGTATGCCTGGTCGAAAAGGGCTCGGAAATCGGTGCGCATATTCTGTCGGGTGCGGTGCTGGAGCCGATCGCGCTAAATGAGCTTTTCCCCGATTGGGAGGCGCGCGGCGCGCCCGTTAAAACTGCCGTAACGGGAGATGACGTGTGGTATCTCACCGGCGAAGCGAGTGCAGTTCCTGTGCCCGGTTTGTTCGTGCCTCATGCCATGCACAACAAAGGCAATTACATTATCAGTCTGGGCAATCTGTGTCGCTGGCTCGGTGAGCAGGCCGAGGCGATGGGCGTGAATATTTTCCCTGGGTTTGCTGCCGCCGAAGTTTTATATGAAAACGGTCGTGTGGCGGGCGTGGCCACCGGCGACATGGGCGTGTCCGCCGACGGTCAGCACAAGGCCACCTATGAGGCCGGCTACGAGTTACGTGCCCGCTATACTATATTCAGCGAAGGTTGCCGCGGCAGCCTGGGCAAGCAGCTCATGGAGCGCTTTGAGTTACGCAAGCATGCCGATCCCCAGCACTATGGCATCGGCATAAAGGAGATCTGGGAGGTCGATCCTGCGCGGCACCGTGAGGGTACGGTCGTGCATACGACCGGCTGGCCGCTGGACAGCAAAACTGAAGGCGGGGGCTTTCTTTATCACGCCGCTAATAACCAGATATATCTGGGCTACATTGTTGCTTTGAATTACCGCAACCCGACGCTTAACCCTTATAAAGAGTTTCAGCGTTGGAAACATCACCCGAAAATTAGCGCGACCCTTGAGGGTGGCAAGCGCATTTCTTACGGCGCGCGGGCGGTCAATAAAGGCGGGCTGCAGTCTTTGCCTGAGCTGGTGTTCCCGGGCGGGGTGCTGGCGGGTTGCGAAGCCGGTTTTTTGAACGGCGCAAAGATCAAGGGTTCGCACACGGCCATGAAGACCGGCATGCTGGCGGCCGAAAGTCTGTTCGACGCGCTGCAGTCGGAGCAGCATGACGACACGGCCGGTAACTACGCGCAGCGCGTGCGTGAGTCGTGGGTATGGAAGGAACTGCATCTGGCGCGTAACTTTGGTCCGGCACAGCATGCCTTTGGAAACCTGCTCGGAGCCGCTTTTATCTGGTTAGATCAGAACATTTTTCGCGGGCGGCTGCCTTTTACCTTGCACAACAAAGACGCCGATCATGCCGCGCTTATGCCGATTAGCGCTTGCGAACCCATTAACTATCCCGCGCCGGACGGCAAACTCAGTTTTGACCTCATGTCATCGGTGTATCTCTCGAGCACCAATCACGAGGAGGATCAGCCGGTTCATCTGCAGCTGTTGGACGCATCAGCACCGATTAACCACAATTTGCCGCTGTACGGTGAACCTGCGCGCCTTTATTGTCCGGCAGGTGTTTACGAAATCGTGCAGGAAAACGGCGAGCAACGGTTTCAGATCAACGCGCAGAACTGCGTGCACTGCAAGACCTGCGACATCAAAGACCCGGCACAGAACATTAACTGGACAGTGCCGGAAGGCTCGGGCGGCCCCAACTACACGGGAATGTAGCTAGCAAGACTCCAGTGCGATCGCGACCGCCTCGCCACCGCCAATACACAGCGATGCAACCCCGCGAGTGAGTCGGCGGTTCCGTAATGCGTGTATCAGTGTAACGATGATGCGCGCGCCGCTGGCGCCAATCGGATGGCCCAGCGCACACGCTCCGCCGTTTACGTTCACTTTGTCAGGGTCTAGCTCGAGGTCATGCATTGCTGCCATGGTCACGCAGGCGAATGCTTCATTAATTTCAAACAGATCAACGTCCGCAGCTTTCCAGCCGCTGTTATTCAGTACTTTTTTTATGGCGCCAACGGGAGCCGTTGTGAACCATTCGGGCTCGTGGGCGTGGCTGGCATGGCTGACGATCCGCGCAAGAGGCTTTAGCCCGCGTGCGGAAGCATTGGCTGCCGTCATCAATATCAGTGACGCTGCGCCATCCGAAATGGACGATGACGAGGCAGCGGTGACGGTGCCGTCCTTGGCGAAAGCGGGTCGCAAACCGGCAATACCGTTCAGGTCGCAGCGTGGCGGCTCTTCATCTTGACTGACCACGGTTTCCTGACGCCGGTGGGTGACGGTAACCGGCGCTATTTCTTTTTCGAACCCGCCGTCGTTCATGGCATGTAATGCGCGCGTTACCGATCGCGTGGTGAATTCATCCTGCTGCTCGCGGGTGAAACCGTATTTTGCGGCCGTTGCCTCTGCGAAGTGCCCCATCATGTTGCCGTCGTATGGGTTTTGCAGCCCGTCATAAAACATATGGTCGAGCACTTCCTGATGCCCCATGCGGTAGCCGCTGCGGGCTTTGGGGAGTAAATAGGGGGCCTGACTCATGGACTCCATGCCGCCGGTCAGCACGATATCAGCGGTGCCGGCGCGGATGGCATCGTGACCGAGCATGGTGGTTTTCATACCAGAGCCGCACACCTTGTTGACGGTTGTGGTGCCGACGCTTTGCGGCAGTCCAGCCGCCAATACCGCCTGACGCGCGGGCGCCTGGCCTATCCCTGCGGGCAATACGCAGCCCAGCAAAGCTTCACTGATGTCGCTGCCCGCAAGACCCGTGTCGGACAGGCATGCGCGGGTTGCGGCTGCTGACAGCTGCGGTGCCGTCGCGCCCTGCAGGCTGCCCTGAAAGGAGCCAATAGGCGTCCTGCGCGCCGCGACAATAACGATGGATGAATCAGCAATGGATGATGTGCTCAATTTGCGAGTCTCTAAATTTAGGCAATTTAATATAGTTGCGCCGGGTGGCGCCTGAATATGGGTGTTACGGGGCCGCAATTATGCGGTTCGCTGGCCGTCCCGCCAAGTGCCCTGGTCCTGGTCCGGGTCTGGGTCCTGGTTCTAGTCCAGATCCGGTTCGCCGGTGGATTCCAGGATGGCGTGGCGACAATACGCCGTGGCAGCCTCGACCGTTTGATGGGGGGCGGGCTGAAAGGGCGGATGGACGACCACTTGGAGCCGGCCAGGTCGCGGTAATCGGCGGTTCGCGGGCAACATGCATCGCGTGCCGCTGATGGCAATCGGGACTATTGGCATGTTGCCGCGAAACGCGACCGCGAATGCGCCATTGCGAAAGGGCCTGATACCAGGTTCATCCTGAAAAGTACCCTCGGGAAAAAAAACCAGCGATCCCCCGACCCCGGCTTTCTGCAGAATAGTGCGCACATCGGCGGCGCCGCGTCGCTTGTCGGACCGCTCTACAAAATGTGCTCCCACCCTGCGCAACAGAAAATGTGCGACCGGCACACGAGTCATCTCGCGTTTGATTACAAAACTAAAGCGCTCCGGCAGCACGGCGGACAGCAAGATGCCATCCAGGTAGCTGGCGTGATTGGCAACCGCAACCGCCGGTTGCTCCGGCAAGTGTTCCAGTCCGCTCACACTCGGGCGCGAGCGGGTTAACCGGAAAATGGCATTTGCTGCGGCGCAAGCGAAACGGCGTCGCCGCAACTCGCCGGGTAGCACCGCGACTGCCATAACAGTGGTCATTGCGCAGCACACGAACACGACTGCAAACCACGCCCCGTATAAGACGTGGCCGATGCGGCTGGCGGCGGATTCCAATTGTGAACTAAGTCGCATTCTGTCAAATCAAATATTTATGTAAGCCAGTACCGCATTCTGTGAATTTGATCACGGCTACCCGGACGGCGCGGAAACATACTTTGCCTTGACCAGAGCCGGTGCGTTTCCCGCATTGCATAAGCGGCGGCAATTCACGGAGGAGCGGTTTGGGACCTTGATGAGGGCTGCGCGGATTATCCGTAACGCCACGCCAAGGGTCCAGCAAAGCACTGGGGTTTATTGAGTATCTGCCAGCGATTGCCGCATGAGATGAACTGAAGTAATGTCCGACATATTAAACAAATCTGTTGAAAATGAAGCATCTGCTTCTAATTCATCCGAGGCCATCATCGATAAGTTTCTCGATGCAATCTGGATGGAACGCGGGCTGTCAGCCAATACGCTGGGCGCCTATCGGGCCGATCTGGTTGCACTCCGCCGCTGGTTAGCAGAACGCGACGTCAGTCTGATCTACGCGACGCGCAGCGATCTGCTCGCATTTATCGCGCATCGCTCCGAGCAGGGCGCCAAACCGCGCTCAACCGCTCGGCAGTTATCCAGTTTTCGCCGTTTTTACCGTTTTCTGTTGCGCGAAGGCATGATCAAGGACGATCCGACCGTCAAGATCGAAATGCCGCGCATTGGCCGCTCACTGCCGCAATCGTTATCCGAGGGCGAAGTTGAATCCCTGCTGGCCGCGCCCGAAGTGAATGACCCGCTGGGGCATCGTGATCGCACCATGCTCGAAGTGTTGTATGCGACCGGTTTGCGCGTTACCGAGCTGATAAACCTTAAGCAGAGCGAAATTAATTTAAACCAGGGTGTTGCACGCATCGTCGGTAAGGGCGGTCGCGAGCGGCTTATCCCCTTAGGCGAAGAGGCACAGAACTGGTTGCGCGACTTTATTGTCGGCCCGCGCGGCGAGATTCTGCTTGAGCGTCAGACCGATTATTTGTTCCCGACTCGTCGTGGTGATCGCATGACCCGCCAGGCGTTCTGGCACATCATTAAGCGATACTCCAAGCAGGCCGGTATCAGCAGTAAGATGTCTCCTCACACGCTGCGGCACGCTTTCGCGACGCATTTGCTGAATAACGGTGCCGATTTGCGCGTGGTGCAAATGCTTCTGGGACACAGCGATCTTTCCACCACTCAGATTTATACCCATGTTGCCCGTGCGCGCATGAAGGATTTGCACGCGCAACATCACCCGCGCGGCTAGCTGAAGCTGGTCTGATATACCTGAACCCGGTGCGCCACAGGCAAGCCGGGTTTTTTGTTCGCGATACGGTTGCTATTTTGTAATAAGCGGCATGGTAGTATCCGCTTCGCCCGACCGCCAATCGATTAACACATCGACTGGGGAACATGAGCCACGGCTTGGTGTCATATGCACAAGTGACGAGTGCATTGTTAGTGGATGAGTCTTTATGAAATCTTTGTTTTCACGCTGGGTGAGTGGTTTTACGGCCGCTGGGTTGATGGCCGTTGCCGGTTCGCTGGCAGCCGACGAACTTCCTGAAAAATACCGATTCGCTCAGGAACTTTTCCCCACTGTTGAGATTACCGATATCCGGCCGTCTCCCATCGCAGGCATTCTTGAAATGGCGGTGGGTGCCGACATTTTCTACATCTCGGAAGACGGCAAGTACCTTTTGCAGGGCGAGTTGTATGACATCGTCTCTAAAAAGAACCTGAGCGAGGTGGCGAAAGAGTCCGCTCGGCAGCCGTACTTCGATCGCTTCGGTGATGATGAGTCCATCGTGTTTCCTGCAGAAGATCCGAAAGCCGAGGTTTTGGTATTCACGGATATTGATTGCGGCTATTGCCGCAAGTTACATCGGGATATGCAGGGTTATAACGACAGCGGCATCACGATCCGCTACGTCTTTTTCCCGCGTAGCGGCCCGGCTACTGACAGTTGGCGGAAGGCGCAAGATGTCTGGTGCGCCAACGATCGTCGTGATGCGCTGACCAAAGCCAAGAACAATCAGGACTTCACTTCCAACAAGCCGTGCGATGCTTCCATCGTAGCCGAGCACTACAAGGTGGTGCAGGATTTGGGATTGACCGGTACGCCCGCGCTCTTAACGTCAAGCGGTCGACTGATTGTGGGATATCGCTCGCCGGACGAACTGCTGGATATTCTGCAAGGGGATACCTGACGGTATCCTGTCGTTCGGCAGGTGCTTAAATTGCTGGCGACTAGCGCTCCAGCAATTTAAATTTATCGGGTTTGTCCTTCCACTCGTCGGCATCTTCGGGGACGTTACCGATTTCGGTAATGACGGGCCATTCCTGCGAGAGCTCTGCGTTCAGCGCAATAAAGTGTTGATGCTCAGCCGGAACCTCGTCGTCCGCATATATGGCTTCAGAGGGGCACTCGGGTTCGCACAGCGTGCAGTCTATGCATTCTTCCGGGTCGATAACGAGCATGTTCGGACCTTCATGGAAACAGTCCACCGGGCAAACTTCCACGCAATCCATGTATTTGCAGCGAATGCAATTTTCGGTAACGACAAATGTCACGGGTGTCTCCTGAGTGTGTCGGTTCCGCTAAAGCGCGCTACTTTAGCCGCTACAAACCTAAAATTAAAGCGTTTATATGCAGTTGCCTGTCCAGACGAAGTGCCGGCCCGCAGCGCGCTGTAACAGGTATTGTTCCAGCGCAATGCGGTTGCTGGTAAACGCCAGTTCGCCCCATGGAATGTCTTCCGGTGCCACCAGGCGCACGTGAAGGCTTTCAGCGCCTGCCGCGAATCGCGGCTCAGGCAGCGTCGCGCGAAAAAATACGTGCACCTGTCCGGCCGACAAGACATTTACGCTTGCCAATAGGTCTTCGATGACGCACTTCTGCGCAAGCCTCTTCGAGAGTTTCGCGTGCTGCTCCCTGTGACATTGACTCCCCAAGTTCCATAAATCCGGCGGGCAGGGTCCAGAATCCGAGGCGGGGTTCGATGGCGCGTTTGCACAGCAGAATCCGACCTTCGTGCACGGGCACACAGCCGACCACCAGTTTGGGGTTGTCGTAGTGCACGGCGGCGCAGGCATTGCAGGTGTAGCGGAGTTGATGGTCGCCGGCCGGAATTTCAACGCGCAAACCGTGTCCGCATTGGCTGCAGAACGATTGGCGGCGTCCAAGCGGACGTTGTCTGGCTGAGTCTGTCATCACAGAAAGCTGGTACCGGGAGGGGGACTTGAACCCCCAAGGTGTTGCCACCGGCGGATTTTGAGTCCGCTGCGTCTACCAATTCCGCCATCCCGGCATACTGTCATCCGAGGTCGCTCGGTGGGTCAGGCGAGGCGGGATTCTAGCCCGCTTCGGTTCGGTAATCTACGGCTAATGCCACCCGCAATGTTATAGCCGGTACAATGCGCGCCCATGACCAAGGCCCTTGAACAACAACCCCTGCAGCCACCTGAAGCGGCCGATTTCGATTTCGCACTGCCGCCGGAATTGATCGCGCAGGCCCCGTTAAAGCAGCGCACCGCAAGCCGTTTGTTGCACCTTCCCGGCGACAGTGACGATTGCCGGGAATGGCAATTCGATCAATTGGGCGGGTTGTTGCAGTCAGGCGACTTGCTGGTGCTCAACGATACCCGGGTTATTCCGGCGCGCCTGTTTGGCCGCAAGGCATCGGGCGGCAAAGTGGAGATGTTGCTTGAACGCATCCTGGAGCCGCGGCTGGCGCTGGTGCAGTTGCGCTCCAGCCGGTCTCCCGCAGAAGGCTCGGAGCTGAATTTCGAGGGCAACGCGACGGCGCAAGTTGCAGGGCGTCAGGGCGCGTTTTTTCTACTGCGGTTTGATACCGATCTGCAGGCGCTGCTGGAAATGCATGGTCACGTGCCGTTGCCACCCTATATAGAACGTGAAGACGCTGCCGATGATCGCGAGCGCTACCAGACGGTCTACGCCAGTCAGGCAGGCGCTGTCGCAGCGCCAACGGCGGGTCTGCATTTTGATCGGGCTTTATTGCAGGAGTTGCAGCGCAATGGCGTGGACAGTGTTGCGGTTACCTTGCATGTCGGGGCCGGGACATTTTTGCCGCTGCGAGCGGAGCAACTGGCCAGTGGGCGGTTGCACGCCGAACGCGTCGCGGTGAGCAACGAAGTCTGCGCCGCCGTGGCCGCAACGCGTGCCCGCGGTGGTCGAGTGGTGGCCGTGGGTACGACGGTCACGCGCGCGCTGGAGTCGGCGGCAGCAGGAGGCGCGTTGCAGCCGTTCGCGGGCGAAACGGACTTGTTTATTCTCCCAGGCTACGATTTCCGGGTGGTGGACGCATTGATCACTAATTTTCACCTCCCGGCATCTTCGCTGCTCATGCTGGTGGCGGCGTTCCGCGGTATCGCTCCGGTCATGCGTGCCTACCGTTACGCCGTGGAGCATCGGTTTCGCTTTTTCAGCTATGGAGATGCCATGTTTATTGAGAGGCCCGTCGTGTCATGACCGCTTACGGTTTCAAATTATCGGCTCGTGACGGCGCCGCTCGCCGGGGGCAGTTGGTCTTTCCACGCGGCGCAATCCAGACCCCGGCCTTTATGCCCGTCGGTACCTACGGCACGGTCAAGGCGATGACCCCTGAAGAGTTGCAGGGGCTCGGCGCCGACATCATTCTGGGCAATACCTTCCACCTGCTGTTGCGGCCGGGGCCCGAAATAATGCGGGCCCACGGGGGCTTGCACGGTTTTATGCACTGGGAAAAGCCCATTCTCACTGACTCGGGAGGTTTTCAGGTCTGGAGTCTGGCACAGCGTCGCAAGTTGACCGAGGAGGGGGTGCGCTTTAATGCGCCCACGGACGGGCGACAAATCATGCTGACGCCCGAGCTTTCGCTGGATATGCAGAACGCTCTGGCCAGTGATATTCAGATGGTGTTTGACGAGTGCACGGATTATCCCGCAACCGTTGCAGAGGCACACCGGTCGATGCAGTTATCACTGCGCTGGGCAAAACGCAGCCGCGAACGGTTTGACAGTCTGGAAAACCCCGATCGCGCGCTATTCGGTATCGTTCAGGGTGGTATGCATAACGAATTGCGTTCCGAGTCGCTGGCGGGTTTGCTGGAGATAGGTTTTGAAGGCATGGCGCTCGGTGGTCTCTCGGTCGGCGAGACACACGAAGAACGTCTTGGCGTTTTGGATCACATCATGCCGCACATGCCCGCCGAAAAGCCTCGCTACCTCATGGGCGTCGGCCTGCCAACGGATATATTGGACGCCGTGGCTCGCGGCGTGGATATGTTTGATTGCGTGATACCCACGCGCCACGCGCGCAACGGTTACCTGTTCACCGCAGATGGCACGCTGCGAATTCGCAATGCCCGCTACCGCGAAGATCTGCGCCCGTTGCAGGACGACTGCGCGTGCTACACCTGCCGGAACTACAGCCGCGCTTATCTTCGGCATCTGGACCAGTGTGGCGAGATTCTCGGTGCGCGGCTCAACACAATCCACAATCTGCACTTTTATCTCGAGTTGATGCGCGAAATCCGGGCCGCGATTGAGGCCGGGCGGTTCGAGGCATTCGATCGCAATTTCCGCAGCCGGCTGGAGGTGGCTGCGGTCGAAGCAGGTTGACAGCAGGACTGGCCTGACAGCCCCTCGTTCTGTGCCATAATACGCGCCGTTTTTAGCCGGATTCCCAGCGCATGGATTTTTTTATCAGTAATGCTTATGCACAAGGAGCGGGCGGGCCGGAGGGCCTCCTCAGCCTGTTGCCCCTGGTGTTGATATTTGTCGTCTTTTATTTCCTGTTGATTCGTCCGCAGAGTAAGCGGCAGAAAGAGCACCGTGAAATGGTGGCGGCGCTGACGGTGGGCGATGAGGTGGCCACCGCAGGTGGATTGCTTGGCAAGGTTACCCAGGTCAAAGAGAGTTTCGTCCGGGTAGAACTGGCCGACAACGTGGTTGTTACAGTGCAGCGGCATACCATCAGTGCCGTGATGCCCAAAGGCACATTGAAGTCGGTCTAGACATTATGAATCGCTACTCTTTATGGACAAACTTGCTGGTTGCGGCTGTTATTGCGTTGGGCGCACTGGTTGCTTTGCCCAATTTGTATGGCAAGGCCCCGTCGGTTCAGGTCAGCCGCGATGACGGCGCTGCACTTGAGGAGATCACGGTTGAGCAGGCGCGTGACCTGATAGCAAAAGCAAAAATTGCAGCCACAGCGTCCTATGTCGAAGACGGTCGCTTGTTAATTCGTTTCAGTGACGTACAGGAGCAGCTGCGTGCCAGCGAGTTGCTGCGCGAGAATCTGACCAAAGGTTATGTGGTGGCGTTGACGCTGGCGCCGCGCACACCGGCGTGGGTGCGTGCATTGGGCTTGCAGCCGATGAGCCTCGGGCTTGATCTGCGGGGTGGTGTGCATTTTCTTTACGAGGTGGATCTCGATGCGGCCGTTAATCAGCGGCTGGAAATACTGAGTGAAGACTTAAGCCGGCGACTTCGTCAGGAGCGTATCCGCCGCAATGTGCGCGTGGCAGGTGATGAAATCCGTATTCGGGTTGGCGATGCCGCCAACCTTGACCGGGCTGAAGAACTTGCGCTGGATATTGTCGAGATGGACGAGTCGTTGGATGTGCGTCGCGTGGATAGCGGTGGCGAAGAGCAGCTCGTAATCCGCCTTACTGACAGTCAAGTGCGCGCGCGGCAGGATTTCGCTATTGAGCAGAATACCGTGACGTTGCGCAGCCGGGTAAATGAGCTCGGGGTTGCCGAGCCGGTGGTGCAACGTCAGGGAGTGAACCGCATCGTTGTGCAGTTGCCGGGTGTGCAAGATCCGTCGACCGCTGAACGTATTCTCGGGGCCACCGCCACCCTCGAGTTTCGCATGGTGTGTGATGGCGAAAATGCCTTCGAGGCAGAGCGTCGTGGTCGTGCACCGCTTGGTTGCGAATTGCACCGTGATCGACAGGGTCAGCCGGTGTTGCTGAAGCGCGGCGCGGTGGTTACCGGAGATCAGCTAACCGATGCCAGCCAGGCCTTTGTTGACGGCCAACCGGCGGTTAACGTTACGCTTGACGCGCGAGGTGCCGATGAAATGCTGCGCAACACGCGCGAGAATGTCGGCAAGCCCATGGCAGTGCTGTTTGTCGAGCAGGTGCGCGAAGATGTTGAACGCAATGGCAAGACCGAGCAGGTCACTCGTGTCGAGCGAGAAGTCATCAATGTCGCGACTATTCAGGGCATATTCAGCAGTCGTTTCCAGATTACCGGTCTTGATGTTCTGGAAGCTCGTGATCTCGCCTTGTTGTTGCGTGCTGGCGCCCTGGCTGCGCCGGTCTACAAAGTCGAGGAGCGCACTATCGGCCCGAGCCTCGGCCAGCAAAATATTGATAGCGGTATGAGTGCCATTGTCATTGGGTTTGCGTTAGTCGTCGTATTCATGGCGCTGTATTACAAGGCTTTCGGTCTGATTGCCGATCTCGCCTTATGCGCAAACCTTGTCCTGATGGTTGCGGTGCTGTCTTTGTTGCAGGCATCGCTGACGTTGCCAGGCATCGCCGGTATCGTGCTGACAGTCGGTATGGCTGTGGATGCCAACGTGCTGATATTCGAGCGCATACGCGAAGAATTACGTAACGGCAATTCCCCGCAAGCCAGTATCGCCGCCGGATACGAAAAAGCGCTATCCACCATTGCCGATGCCAATGTGACAACGTTAATTGCTGCCGTCGTGTTGTTCGCTTTTGGTACCGGCCCCATCAAGGGCTTTGCGATCACTCTTTCGGTTGGCATCGTCACGTCAATGTTTACGTCCATCATCGGCACACGCACGCTGGTGAACTTGTCTTTCGGTGGCCGCAATCTGCAGAAGCTTGCTATTTAGGCCGGAGTCATTAAATGAAACAACTTACCGCTAAGTACAATATTGATTTCATGGGCAGGCGCAAACTGGCCGTGATCATATCGCTGGTAGTGATCGTCTTTTCTGTTGGTTCATTGATAAGCCGCGGCCTGAACTTCGGTATCGATTTTACCGGTGGCGTGCTGGTGGAAGTTGGCTACGACGGTGCTGCGGATCTTCCGGGCATTCGCACCAGTCTTGGGTCCGGTGGCTTTGCTGATGCTCAGGTGCAGAACTTTGGTGCTGCCAGTGAGGTGCTCATCCGGTTGCTGCCGCGTGAAGGCGAGGAGAACGGCAAGCTGGCGGAAGACATCATGTCATTACTGCGTCAAAGCGATGCTTCTGTTGAGCTGCGCCGTGTAGAGTTTGTCGGCCCCCAGGTGGGCGAAGAGCTGGCCGAGCGCGGCGGTACGGCGATGATTTTTGCTCTGTTAATGATCCTCGCTTATATCATGCTGCGCTTTCAGTGGAAATTTGCGGTGGGTGCGGTAGCGGCGCTGATTCATGACGTCATAATCACGATGGGTATGTTCTCAATTTTCCAATTGCCGTTCGACCTTTCGGTGCTCGCGGCAGTGCTGGCGGTGATTGGATATTCGCTGAATGACACGATCGTAGTATTTGACCGTATTCGCGAAAATTTTCGCGGTGTGCGCAAGGGCACCGCGATGGAAATAGCCAATACGTCTATCAATCAGATGCTGGCGCGTTCGATTATTACCAGCGGCACCACGTTGCTGGTGCTGGCCTCGTTATTTTTGCTTGGCGGTGAGGCGGTGCGAGGTTTCTCCACAGCGCTGATCTTCGGAATTGTCGTGGGTACTTATTCGTCAATTTACACCGCCACGATTGTGGCGCTGGCGCTCAACGTGACTCCGCAAGACCTGATGGTACCGAAGAAAGAAGACCTGATCGACGAGCTTCCCTGATCTCGATTTCCGCGGGGACGAGCTAACATAGTTCAGATGTGCTCTTTAAGCAGCTTTTCCAGTTCGCCATGCAGCTTGAGCGGCCCGGCGATCAGGTTACCGGTTTCCATGAAGTCACCGTCATCGGTGATGCTGCTGATAATTCCGCCCGCTTCGCGCACGATCAGTGAGCCGGCGGCGATATCCCAGGGTTGCAGGCCAAATTCCCAGAAGCCATCCAGCCGTCCTGCGGCAAGGTAGCAGAGGTCAAGGGCCGCGGAGCCGGGGCGGCGCACGTCGCCGGCTACTTGCATCACGGCACGAAATTGATTCAGGTACTGCTCCATCCACTTGTCGTTCATGCGGTATGGGAAGCCAGTACCGATCAGCGCTCCTTCGAGAGATTTTTTCGGATCCATACGCAATTTGCGGTCATCCAGCATGGCACCGCCGCCACGCAAGGCGGTAAAGAGTTCTTCGCGGTTAGGGTCGTATACCACGCCAACTTCCATGCGGCCCCTGACTTGTACCCCTATGGAAACCGCAAACATCGGAAAGCCGTTCAGGTAGTTGGTCGTTCCGTCCAGTGGATCAATGATCCAGACAATGTCCCCATGGCCCTGCTGACCGCCTTCTTCACCCAGTATGGCGTGGTCCGGGTAGCGTTCGCGGATGTTGGCCACAATGAGTTCTTCGGCCATGACGTCGACTTGTGTGACCAGTTCATTGCGCGATTTACTGCGTACGTCCAGCTGGTGCACCCGCCGTGAGTAACGCATCACCACGCCGGCAGCATCACGGGCGGCTTTGATGGCGGTGTTTAGAAATGCTTGCATAAGAGTGAGCCGCGGTTGTGGACAGGGTCAGTTTAGGATGAGCAGGGGGCGAGAGGCGCGGTAGAATAACAAAATCGATATGAGTTTTCCGATTCGTTTCGTGCTGTGTGAGACCAGTCACCCCGGCAACATCGGGGCCGCCGCGCGAGCTATCAAAACCATGGGTTTCAGCGATCTGGTGCTGGTTGATCCGCAAGACTTTCCGAGCGCAGAGGCGGATGCCCGCGCTTCCGGAGCCGTGGACGTGCTCGCCAAAGCGCGCGTCGTGGATACTCTGCAGGAAGCCGTCGCAGATTGCCGTATCGTTTACGGCAGTAGTGCCCGACGCCGCAAGCTTCGCTGGCCGGAGCTCAACCCTCGTGAATGCGCCGTGCAGTGCCTTGAAATAGCCACCACCGGGCCTGTCGCGATTGTGTTTGGTACCGAGCGATCGGGTCTTTCCAATGAACAGATGGATCTATGTAATGCATTGGTCTATATCCCCGCGAACCCCGATTACAGCTCCCTGAATCTGGCATCGGCCGTGCAGCTGGTGGCCTATGAACTGCGCTTTGCCATGGGGGAGTTTCAGTCTCCGCAATCGCCCGAGTTTCCGCCGGCTACCGGTGCGGATATGGAGTTGTTTTATGAGCATTTACTAAGGCTCATGGTCAGCAGTGGTTTTTTGAACCCGAATAACCCGGGGCAACTGGAGCGCAAACTGCGGCGATTGTTTAACCGCGCCCGGCCGGACGTCAATGAATTGGGCATATTGCGCGGCGTGCTGGCCGCCGCAGAAAGGCATATAGACGAGCCTAAGAATGACTAAGCCGGTCTACCTGGATTATGCCGCGACCACGCCAATGGACCCTCGCGTTCAACAGCGCATGCTCGAGGCAATGGGGCAGGACAGCGGTTTCGGCAATCCTTCGTCCGTTACCCACCCTTTTGGTCGCGCCGCGGCCACGGCAGTAGAGCAGGCAGCCGCCGAGGTGGCTGCGCTGGCAAACGCCGACCCCGACTACGTGGTCTGGACATCCGGCGCGACCGAGTCCGACAACCTGGGTGTTATCGGCGGGGCGCGTTTCCGGCAGGCGCACGGGCGTCACCTCGTGACTGCAGCCACTGAACACAAGGCGGTGTTGGGGGCGTGCGCAGAGCTGCAGCGACAAGGGTACGAGGTAACTTACCTGCAACCGACGGACACAGGTGTGATAGAGCCGGCGGCAGTGTCTGCCGCGCTGCGAACCGACACGGTGCTGGTTTCGATCATGCACGCGAACAATGAAACAGGCGTGGTGCAGGACATTGCGGCGATTGGCGCTTTGTGTCGGGCAGCCGGCATCCTCTTTCACGTGGATGCGGTACAAAGCGCCGGTAAGCTGCCGCTCGATATACAGGCGCAATGCGTTGATCTGCTGACCCTGAATGCGCATAAAGCCTGCGGGCCCAAGGGCGTGGGCGCTCTGGTGTTAAATGCAGCGACCGTCAAGCGGGTTGAGCCAATACTGTTTGGTGGCGGGCAGCAGCGCGGCATGCGCCCGGGAACTCTGCCGGTGCATCAGATCGTCGGTATGGGTGAAACTGCGCGCTTGCTGCAACTCGAGATGGCGGAGGAGGTGCCGCGTATCGCGGCATTGCGTGACAATCTTTGGTCAGGTATCAAAGACTTACCGGGCATTCTTCTGAACGGACATCCGGAAAAACGCATCGCTTCCATCCTGACTGTCAGCGTTGCGGGCGTGGAGGGCGAGAGTCTGCGTTTCGCGGTTGACGACCTTGCCGTGACCAGTGGTTCGGCCTGCAATTCGGCCAGTGGCGAACCGTCATACGTGCTGCGGGCATTGGGCCGGCCGGACGTGCTGGCGGAAGCGTCTTTGCGCTTCAGCCTCGGCAGGTTTACACAGCCAGAGGATATTGAGCAGGCAATTGCGTCCTTTCGCCGCGCTGTTACGCACCTGCGTTCGCTGTCGGCGGTGGAATTATGAACCTGGCTGCCTACAACGCGTTGGTCGCAGAACGCTTTGACCGGGCGCCGACTGCGCTGGGTTCAGCGGTGTCAGGGCGGGCAGGTTCACCCGAGCAGGGCGCAGCAGTCTACTTTGCGGCCGACGTCGAAGCCGGTCGTTTGCATAATGTGGGGTTCCGAGCCTTCGCCTGTCCACATATAATCGCAGCCTGCAGCCTGGCCGCCGCCAGGCTTGAAGGCGCAAGGCCCGGGCAGCTGGTTGACCCCAACCTGCTCGAAGGCCTGAAAGAACTGGAAATACCTGTCGAAAAGACAGGTAAAATACTGATTTTGAAAGATGCATTGAGCGCCTGTTATGCCAATTTCCAGGCACGGCAGGCGGCGGGTGCATCGAGCTAGATGAAGCAGGGAATTACCGGATGGCAATAACACTCACACAGAATGCGGCAGATCGCGTACGCAATTACCTGGAGCAGCGGGGCGGAGGCCTGGGTTTGCGCCTGGGCATTAAGCAGACCGGCTGTTCCGGATTTGCATATGTGATCGATTACGCCGACACCGTTGAAGCCGACGATGTCGTGTTTGAAACCGGCGGGGTGTCCGTCATCGTTGACAAGCCCAGTCTGGAATACATAGACGGAACCCGGGTCGATTTCGTCAAACAGGGCCTGAATGAGGCGTTCAAGTTCGACAACCCGAAAGCATCGAGCGAATGCGGTTGCGGAGAAAGTTTCAACATCTGATTTATCCGTCCGCTTTCAGTGTCTGTATTTATCGAGTTTGTCGGCGCTTACCCGATGAGCTTCTAATTTTTATTAACCACGTTTAACAACGACTGCCGCAGGCCGGTGGCGTTTGGCAACGAACAAACTTAAGGAAATGACAGATGGCTATCGAAACCACTCTTTCGATCATTAAACCCGACGGAGTCGAAAAGAACCTGATCGGTGAGATTTACAAGCGATTTGAGGGCGCGGGCCTGCAAATCGTTGCGGCGCGAATGATGCACCTGACTAAAGAGCAGGCAGAAGGTTTTTATGCCGTTCACAAGGCGCGCCCCTTCTTTAATGATCTTGTCGCTTACATGACATCCGGTCCGGTGATGGTACAGGCGTTGCAGGGTGAGGGAGCGGTTGATCTGAATCGCAAGCTTATGGGCGCGACTAATCCTGCCGAAGCCGATGGCGGCACGATTCGCGCCGATTTTGCAGCCAGTATCGAAGAAAATATCGTGCACGGTTCGGATGGGCCGGATACCGCAAAAGCCGAGATCGCCTTCTTCTTCGGCGACGACGGGGTCTGTCCGCGCACTCGATAGTCGAGACGCGTCTCACCTCACGGTCTGCGACATGGCATCCGCCCGCAAAAACCTGATCGGACTTCCGCGTGCAGAGCTGGAAGCCTGGTTTGCATCTTTCGGCGAAAAGCCGTTTCGGGCCCGTCAGCTTATGCGCTGGCTTTATGAGCGCAGTGAGCTGAGGTGGGAGGCCATGACGGATCTGAGTCTGCCGCTGCGGCAGCGTCTGGCGGCAGAGGCTACGCTGGATTTGCCGACTGTCGGCGTGCGTCAGCAATCCAGCGACGGCACCGTGAAATGGTCGTTGGACGTGGGTCGCGCGCAGCTTATAGAGATGGTGTTTATTCCCGAAGAGCGTCGCGGTACCTTGTGCGTGTCCTCGCAGGTGGGCTGTGCGATGGATTGCCCGTTCTGTGCGACTGGCCGCCAGGGCTTTAATCGCAATCTGACGGCTGCGGAGATAGTCGGCCAGGTGTTGCTGGCGACTCGCGAACTGGGTCTTGTTAACGGCGCATCGCGAGTGACCAATATCGTATTCATGGGCATGGGCGAGCCGCTGGCCAATTTTCGCGAGGTCACGCGTGCGTGTGACGTGTTGACCGATGATTTTGGATTCGGGCTGTCGCGTCGTCGTGTCACGGTCAGTACTTCGGGCCTGGTTCCCCAGATTGATCGGCTGGCCAAGGTGAGCAACGTCGCACTGGCGATTTCGCTGCATGCGGCGCATGATGAATTGCGCAACGAGTTGGTGCCCATTAACCGTAAACATCCGATTAAAGAGTTATTGAGTGCTTGCTGGGAATACGCGTCTGCCACCAATAGCAAGCAAATCACCTTCGAATACATCATGCTGGACGGTATTAACGACAGTCCGGCAGAGGCGCGCCGTCTGGTTGATTTGCTTCGCGGGCATCCTGCCAAGGTGAATCTGATACCGTTCAATCCGGTAGCGGGCACCGGCTACAATCGCACGCCGCAGCAGCGTGTGGATGTGTTCCGCAAAGTGTTGATGGATAGCGGTATTGTTACCGTAACGCGGCGGCCGCGTGGCGACGATATCGACGCTGCGTGTGGCCAGTTAGCAGGTAGTCTGGACAATCTTGTCCGGGTGCCGATGAGCGAGAAGACTATGCATGCGGTGAACAGGGTATGAGTTTGCGATTTATTGGTGTTTTACTGTTAGCCATCGGGCTGGCCGGTTGTGTCACCTCCGGGCCTACCGGGAAACTGTCGCCGCCGGATGACGAAGAGGCCGCGCGTCTCAATCTTGATCTGGGTATTTCCTATCTGCGCCAGGGCAAGTTGGAAGAAGCGTTGGCGAAGCTCCAAAAATCCATTAACGCGAAGGTAGACAATCCGGCGGCCTATCGCGTTCAGGCTTTGATATATGAGCAGTTGTCCGATCCGGAGCGCGCCGAGGCAAGCTATCGCGAGGCAGTTCGCTACGGGCCTGATGATCAGGCGGCCCTGAACGATCTTGCGGTCTTCGTATGCCGGCAGGAAAAGGGCTACAAGGAGGCCATGCGCTATTTTGACCGCGCTATCGATGTGCCGTCCTATCAGTATCGCCATGAAGTACTCACGAATGCCGGTCGCTGTGCCAAAAAGTTTGATGCTGAACAAGCAGAACAGTATTTGCGCAGAGCCATTGCGCTTAAGCCGCAGTTTCCCGAAGCGCTGTTTCATTTGGCAGATATTTCTTACGAAAACAAAGAATATCTCTCCGCGCGCGGATTTATAGAGCGGTGTATGGCGGCAACACAACCGGAGCCGGGTGTTTTGTATCTTGCGTATCGCATTGAAATGGCGCTGGATGATTCAGTGGCGGCGCAAACTTATCGTGCGCGCCTGCTGAACGACTTCCCGCAGTCGCAGCAGGCCGGGCAGTTGCTGGAAGCAGAGCGTGGCCGACGATAGCAATAACGTTGCTGCCGAGGCGCAGTCCGAGCCCGTGTCGGGCCCGGGTGCGCGACTGCGCGAGGCCCGCGAAAAGCAGGGTCGCAACATCGAAGATGTAGCGCACAATTTGCATCTCGAACTAGACGTGGTGAATGCCATTGAGGCAGACCGGCTCGATGGCCTCGGGGCGGCCGTGTTTGTGCGGGGTTATTTGCGCAGCTACGCCCGTCTGCTGGGCTTGCCGGAGCAAGGCATCGTCGACGCTTGGGCGCCGGTCGAGCAGGAATCCGATGATTTTCGTGCACTGTCGCTGCGAACCGAAGTCAAGACGGGCGCAAGTTTGTCGATGTTCGTTTTGTGGGGCATGTTGGCTCTGCTGATTCTGGGCGCATTAATTTATCTGTTTGCGGGCGATAACGAGCCCCCGGCAGTAACGGCCGATATTTCCGTCGCTGCGCCGGTCAGCGCGCTGCCTGATCGTGAGAGCGAGTTTGTTGTTGAGGAAGGCGGTCGTGCAGAGCCGGATGCGGTAAGCGAGTCTGAAGCGGCAGCGGTCGAAACGCCGGCAACTGATTTCGTGGTTGTGCCTGATGCCGAAGTTGCAGCGCCGCAAGCGCCCGTTGTTGAACCGACAGTGTCGCCTGAACCGCCCGCTACTTCGCCACCCGCGGCCACAGCTCCCGAGGAGTTTGAGCTGGTGTTGACGTTCCGGGGTGAATGCTGGGTCGAGGTTTCGGATGCCACGCGGCGCTTGCTGTACGGGCTTGAAAAGGCCGGCAGTGTCCGTACTTTCAACGCTAAACCCCCGTTGCGCTTTTTTATTGGCGATGTTGATGCCGTCAGTATTCGTTTGTCAGGCACAGAATACGCCGTGCCTAATAATGTTCGTACCGGCCGGAATACGGCTCGATTTGTACTGAATGCCGAGGACATCGAGGGCGTGCAATGACCGTCAGGATCACCGGTATACGGGGTATGAACGATATCCTCCCCGACGAGACGCCGCTGTGGCAATACGTTGAAGGTGTGTTGCGACAGGTGGCCGCGGGATACGGATACCGGGAATTTCGAGTACCGGTCGTCGAGCGGTCTGAATTATTCAAGCGGTCCATTGGCGAAGTGACCGATATAGTCGAAAAAGAAATGTATACCTTTGATGACCGTAACGGCGAAAGTCTCACGCTGCGGCCCGAAGGTACCGCCGGTATCGTGCGCGCTGCCATATCAAATGGTTTGCTGCATAACCAGAAGCAAAAGCTTTGGTACACAGGCCCCATGTTCCGCTATGAAAAACCTCAAAAAGGGCGCTATCGGCAATTTCATCAGTTCGATGTTGAGGCCTTCGGTTTCGAGGGCCCGGACGTGGACGCGGAAATGATTCTGATGTCAGCTCGTGTCTGGCGTGAGTTAGGTATCGATGCAGTGGAGTTGCAACTGAATTCACTCGGCACGCCGGAATCGCGTCTGGCTTACCGTGCGCAACTGGTGGACTATTTTGCGTCGCATCGCGACAGTCTTGATGCCGAGAATCTTGACCGCCTGGACCGCAACCCGATGCGCCTGCTCGACAGTAAGCTCCCGGAAATGCAGCCGCTGATTGCAAACGCCCCCTTGTTGACGGACAGTCTGGACAGTGAATCAGCCGATCATTTTGCCGGGTTGCAGGCGCTGCTGGAGGATGCAGGTGTCGGTTTCTCGGTGAATCCGCGTCTGGTTCGCGGGCTCGATTATTACAGCCGCACAGTGTTCGAGTGGGTGACGGATCAGCTCGGCGCGCAAGGCGCGGTTTGCTCTGGCGGTCGCTATGACGGGCTGGTTGAGCAGCTGGGCGGGCGGGCGACTCCGGCAATCGGGTGGGCAATTGGCCTGGAACGCTTGATTGAACTGGTGAAACTGGCGGAAACTCCCGTACCCGCGGGAGGCCCGGACGTCTATTTAGTGGCTGTCGGGGATGCGGCAGGTCGTCAGGCGCTGCTGTTAGCCGAGCGATTGCGCTCAGAATCTCCGGGGTTAAGCATTGAAGTAAACGGTGGTGGCGGTTCATTTAAATCGCAGTTTAAGCGCGCTGACAAGAGTGGGGCTCGCCTTGCCGTGATATTGGGTGATGAAGAGCTGTCGCAGCGACAGGCGGGTTTAAAAAACCTGCGAGAAGATGCGGAGCAACAATCAGTGAGCTGGGATGAGTTGACGACCGCGATTGCCGCGGCCATGCGTGACCATGAGTAAGGAATCAATACAGTGACGGACGAGTTATTTACCGACGATCAGGAAGCAGAGCGCGCTAAACGTTGGTTGCGTGAAAACGGCATATTTATTGCAGCCGGGGTGCTGTTCGGGTTGGGCGGATTGTTTGGCTGGCAAGCCTGGAAAGATCATCAGGTGGAGCAGGCTGCGGAGGCCTCGGCCGTCTGGTCAATGCTTCGCACGGCCGCCGGTGGTGAGCGATTCAACGAAGTTCAGGAATTACTTGCCCTGCTGGAAAGCGATTATGCATCGACGCCGTACCTTGATCAGGCGCGGCTGATCATGGCGCGTCTCTATATGGATCGCAACGATGCAACGGCAGCATTGCAGCAGTTGCGGCTGCTGCGACAAGACGGTCAGGATCCCATGCTGCGGCAGGTCGCCATGTTGCGCGAGGGGCAGATACTTATATCGGAGAGTCAATACGATCAGGCTTTGGAGTTGCTAGCCTCGGAGCCTGCTCCCGGCATGGCAGGTTTGCAGCTGAATTTGCGTGGCGATGCCTTGTTTGGCAAAGGGCGGTTCGCCGAGGCCCGGGACGCTTATCAGGCAGCCTTAATCAGCGATTCGGGTGGGTCGCTTGACCGCAACTTTGTGCAGATGAAGCTTGACGATGTGGCGGTGTCGCTCAGCAGCGTCGGCGATACCGAATCACCTGGCAAGTTGCCGTCGCTGGATGCGCAGCCCGATGCTGCGGCGGAATCGGTTGAATAGCCGTCCCAGGCAGTTGGCGCCGATGTCGTTTTTCTCTCTCCACACACGGGGCTGGTTAATCTTAGGTACATTGCTGGCTCTGGGTGCTGTGCAATCAGGCTGCAGTTCCAAGGATATCGATCCCGATGAACTGCCCGCCGAACTGGTCGACTTCGAACCCGCGTTTCGTTTGCAGAAGGTTTGGAGTGCCGGTGTCGGCGCCGGTACCGAGAAATTACGTTTAGCGTTGCGTCCCGCAACTGACGGGCAGCGTATTTATGCAGCGGCACATAACGGCAGGATAATCGCCCGCGATGCGCGCACCGGCAAAAGCGTCTGGGCCGTTAAAACCGGGTTGCCGTTGTCGGCAGGGCCGGCCAGTGATGGCAACGTGGTGGTGGCGGGTTCGAGTAACGGCGAGATCGTTGCACTGGAGGCCGAAACTGGCGCGCAGCGATGGATTCAGGAAGTCACCAGTGAAGTGCTCGGGACACCTGCCATTGGCAGCAACGTCGCTGTTGTGCAAACAGTTAACGGCAAACTTACGGCATTGGACTTGACCGATGGCAGCACTGTCTGGTCAATACAGCAGTCGGTGCCACGCCTTACAGTGCGGGGCACGGCGTCACCGGTCATTTCTCGCGGGCAGGTGATTAGCGGCTTTGATAACGGGCGTCTTGCCAGTTACGACCTGGAGAGCGGTGCCGAGTTGTGGAGCGTGCTCATGGATCCCCCATCGGGGCGCACCGAGCTGGAGCGTCTGATTGATATCAATGCCAGTCCCCTGGTTGCCGGCAGTGACGTGTATGCCGCCGCTTATCAGGGGCGTATTGGCGCGGTTGCGCTGGAATCGGGCCAGCTTTTGTGGTCGCGCGAGCTGTCCAGTTACAGCGGTATTGCTGTTGATATCAGTAGCATCTATGTCACTGACCAGCGCAGTGAAGTGGTTGCCATGACGCGCGGCTCCGGCCGTGAATTGTGGCGGCGCAAAGATGTTCGCAACCGCGATGTCACTGCGCCGGCAATTTTAGGTTCGTCGGTTGTAGTCGGTGATTTCGAAGGTTATGTGCATTGGTTTGATATCGCGACCGGCGCACTGCAGGCCCGCGTAAAAGTGGGTGGCGAGCGCATCAGTTCGCAGCCGCTGGTGCTTGATGACATCGTATATCTGATGACCGATGCAGGCTCTTTGCATGCATTTCGTGTAAAGGCCGATAAGCGCAAAGGGAGCTGAACCCTTGCTTCCCGCTATTGCTTTAGTTGGCCGGCCTAACGTCGGCAAGTCCACGTTATTCAATCGTCTGACTGGAACTCGCGACGCGCTGGTAGCCGATTTTCCAGGCTTGACCCGCGACCGTTTACACGGTTATTGCCGCTCCGATTACGGTTCCGCCATCGTGATTGACACGGGCGGACTGGGCGGTGCTCAGGATGAAGTCAGTCAGTTAATGGCACGGCAGGTCGAACTCGCGGTGGACGAGGCCGACGTTGTGTTGTTTATGCTGGAAGCCGGTGCAGGCATTACCGCAGCTGACAACGAAATTGCGACCTTGCTACGCCGCAGTGGCAAACAGGTGATCCTCGTCATCAACAAGGCCGAGGGTTTGCCGATTGATGCAACGGCTGCCGAGTTCTGGGAGCTGGGCATGGGCGAGCCGCAGGTGATTTCTGCAGAGCGCGGGGACCGGGTACGTGCTTTGCTGCAGCAGGCATTCGCACTGTGTCCCCCATCTGGCGAAGGGCCGCCGCAGGTGCTGGAGGGAATTCGCATTGCCGTTGTCGGACGGCCCAATGTGGGTAAGTCCACCTTGATCAATCGTTTCCTTGGCGAGGAACGTTTGGTTACGCAGGATCAGGCAGGCACCACGCGTGACAGCATTTATGTTCCCTTTGAGTCCGGCAAACACAAATACGTTTTGATTGACACGGCGGGCATCCGGCGGCGCGCCAAAGTCACCGAGACCATTGAAAAGTTCAGCGTGGTGAAATCGCTGAAAGCAATTGATGAGGCCGATGCCGTGATGGTGCTGCTGGATGCCCACGAAGGCGTGTCGGAACAGGATGTGTCGTTGATCGGCCTGGTGGTGGAACGCGGCCGCGCGTTAACCATCGGCATCAATAAATGGGATGGCCTGACCAGTGCGCAGAAGGGGCACCTGAATTCGGAGCTTGCCCGCCGCTTGCCCTTCGTGGATTTTGTTGACCAGCATCCGATATCTGCCAGGCATGGCAGTAACATCCACGATTTACTTAACAGCGCGCGCCGTGCTGCGGCTTGCGCGTTTGTTGATATGTCTTCCAGTCGTCTGACCGAAGTACTGGCAGATGCGCTGGCAGCGCATCCGCCCCCATTGGTGCGCGGGCGACGCATAAAGCTGAGTTACGCCCATCAGGGCGGACGCAATCCGCCCATAGTGGTCGTGCACGGGAACCAGACCGAGCGTTTGCCGCTGAGTTACAAGCGTTATCTGACCAATCAGTTTCGTACCGCTTTCAAGTTACGCGGCACGCCGTTGCGTCTGCAACTGGTGACCAGCCAGAATCCTTACGCCGGTAAGCGCAACAAATTGACACCTCGGCAGGAGCGCCAGCGCAGCCGCGTGCGCAAACGTTAGGCGCAATCTTTAGGTAACTCCCGGCCCCGGCGCAGGGCAGCCCTTTCGGGGAAGTTATGTGTATATAACTATGTGTCGCTTTGCGGCGGCGCGCGCTGGGGCATAATTGACACCGTGAAATCAGCCCGCAACACCTACCGATACCCAGGCAGTTTCGAAATGCACCGCGGCGGTGTGCTCGAAAGTCCGTCAGTGGTTTACGAAACCTGGGGTGAGTTGTCGCCCGAGGCTGATAACGCAGTGATGATTTTTACCGGTCTGTCGCCGTCGGCGCATGCTACGTCGTCGCCGCTGGATCCGGCGCCGGGCTGGTGGGAAGAGATGGTCGGTCCGTCGCGCCCCATTGACACTCGGCGCTACTACGTCATTTGCGTGAATTCACTCGGCAGTTGTTTCGGATCCACCGGCCCTGCGTCGATCAGCCCGGCGACCGGTGAGCCATACCGCCTCGGTTTCCCGGTGTTGTCGCTGGAAGACATTGCCACCATGGGGCGGCACGTTTTGCTGGACATCGGCGTGAAGCGCCTGGCGGGGCTGGTCGGGCCATCGATGGGAGGCATGACGGCGCAAGCTTACGCTGCTATGTACCCGGGCACTTATGAACGCATACTGTTGATGTCGACGGCGACACGAGCTCAACCATTTTCAATTGCATTGCGTTCCATGCAACGCGAGCTGATTCGACGCGATCCCGATTGGAACGACGGCAATTACGAGCCAGGGAAAGGCCCCATACAGGGCATGCGCATGGCTCGGAAACTCGGCATGATGACCTATCGGTCGGCGGCAGAGTGGGAGCAGCGCTTTGGCCGTGAACGCATCCCGGCAGAGCGCAAAAGCGGTGACGGTTTTGCCATGGATTTCGAAATAGAGAGCTATCTCGAAGCACATGCCAACAAGTTTATCGGTCAGTTCGACGCCAACTGTTACCTCTACTTGTCGCGCGCCTCGGATCTTTTTGATATTGCTGAGCACGGCGGTTCCATAAAGGCCGGGCTGGCGCGTATTGACGCACCTCGCAGCATGGTAATCGGGGTGCCTACTGACTTGTTATTTCCGGTGCAACAACAGCGTGAAATTGCCGATGCGCTGAAGCTTGGCAATGGCGAAGTGGAATACGTCGAGATCGACTCGATCCACGGCCATGATTCCTTCCTGGTTGATATGGATCAGTTTCGACCGCCGATCAAGGCATTTTTCGACAAGTAGTCACTGGTCTTCGCCGGTTTTGCGAATGCCGGTCACCGTTGCATCTATCAGACCGCTGGCAAGTTGCGCTTCAATGGTGTCGCCCGTTTTAAGCTCGTCCGCACGCCGCAGTACGCTGGTGCTGCCGCTTTTTCTGACGATGGCATAGCCGCGATCCAGCGTTGCCAAAGGGCTCACGGCGTGCAGCGTGCCCGCCAGCCCGGCAAAACGTTGCTGTGCCGTCTGCAGTCTGCGGTTCATGCGACGGCCCAACGATAATGTCAGTTCATCCAGACACTGCTGCAAGTCACGCAGCAGTGATTGCGGGTGAGTGCGGCGCAGCCGAGCCAGCAGTTGATTCAGATCGCTTTGCAGAACCTGCTGCATGCGCTGGATGGATAATGCCGCCCGGCGTTCGCCACTGGCCAGCGCGTGTTTTAAAGCGGCTCTGTCCGGCGCGATCAGTTCTGCCGCGCCTGTCGGTGTCGGTGCACGCACATCGGCAACCAGGTCGGCTATGGTGACGTCAATCTCGTGGCCGATGCCGGCGACGATCGGCAGCGTGCTGCGGGCAATGGCACGTGCCACCACTTCTTCATTAAAAGCCCATAGATCTTCCAGCGAGCCGCCGCCGCGAGCGACGATCAGCACGTCGCATTCGCCGCGCCGGTTGGCTGTGTCAATGGCGGCGGCAATCTCCTCGCGGGCACCTTCGCCCTGCACCCGGGTGGGGTAGACAATGATCTCGGCAATTGGAAAGCGACGATGCAGGGTGTGCAAAATATCGCGTATGGCCGCACCGGTGCTGGAAGTCACCACGCCGATGCACGAGGGTAATGCCGGCAGCGATTGTTTTGCGGCCTCGTCAAACAGCCCTTCGGCCTGCAGGCGTGATTTCAGTGCCTCGAATTGCTGGCGCAGCAAGCCTTCGCCGGCTTCTTCCATGTGCTCGACGATGATCTGGTAGCGACCTCCCGCCTCAAATAAGCTGACTTTGCCTTTCAGCACAACCTGCTGGCCGCCGCCGGGTTTGAAGCGCAGGCTGCGTTGCGAGCCCTTGAACATCGCGCAGCTTATCGCCGCATCGGCGTCCTTGAGGTCAAAATACATGTGGCCGGAGCTGTGATGCGTGAAGCGCGAAATTTCGCCGCTGACCCAGATGGCCGGGAATGCGCTCTCGAGCAGCCGCTTGGCTTCGCGGTTGAGCTGACGAACGCTGAAGATCGGCGCGTCGGCAGGTGGTCCGGACGGTTCATTCAGGCGGGGGGTCATGGTCTGTTGCGGCTCTGCAGCTTTGCTGTGTCGTGGTGGTTTACGTTAATCAGCATGCAGCGTACCATGCACGGTTAAACCCCAACAGTCACTCTGTCGGTCAGCTAGCAGCCTGCCGATGGGTACAGGTATCAAAAATAAACCCGGGAACAGATATGCGGATCGCCAAGGAAGCCCTCACGTTTGACGACGTTTTGCTGCAGCCGGAGTATTCGAACGTGCTGCCTCGCGAGGTTGAGCTCAAGACCTGGCTGACACGCGATATCGGGCTGAACATCCCGCTGGTATCCGCCGCCATGGACACGGTCACCGAGTCGCGCCTCGCTATCGCACTGGCTCAGGAAGGCGGCATCGGTATTATTCACAAGAACATGAGTCCGGCTGCTCAGGCGCGTGAAGTCCGGCGCGTCAAAAAGTTTGAAAGCGGCATCGTCACCAACCCCATCACGGTGTCGCCGGATAAATCCATTCGTGAAGTAATCGAACTGACGCGGGCCAAAGGCTTTTCAGGGATGCCGGTGGTGGATGCGCAAGGCAAGACGGTGGGTATCGTGACCCACCGCGATCTGCGCTTTGAAACTCAACTGGATGCGCCGGTGTCATCGGTCATGACGCCGCAGGAAAAACTGGTGACGGTTCGCGAGGGCGCTTCCAAAGAAGAAGTTCTGGGTTTGTTACACAAATACCGCATCGAAAAGGTACTTATCGTCAACGATGATTTCGAACTGCGCGGCATGATCACCGCCAAGGATTTTCAGAAGGCGGTTGATTATCCGCTCGCCAGTAAAGACGAGCGTGGTGCTTTGCGCGTTGGTGCGGCGGTTGGCACGGGTGGCGATACCGAGGAACGGGTCGAACAACTGATCGCATCCGGGGTGGATGTACTGATCGTTGATACCGCTCACGGACACACGCAGGGCGTGATGGATCGGGTGTCCGCGATCAAGAAATTATCGCCGCAAACACAGATTATTGCAGGAAACATTATTTCTGCCGAGGCCGCCATTGCCCTGGTGAAAGCCGGCGTGGACGGTGTCAAGGTTGGCATCGGTCCGGGCTCGATCTGCACGACGCGTATCGTTGCCGGCGTGGGTGTGCCGCAGATCAGCGCGGTGGCGGAGGTGGCAGCAGCGATGCAAAAGAACGGTGTGCCGGTGATTGCCGATGGTGGTATACGTTATTCCGGTGATATTGCCAAAGCCATTGCCGCTGGCGCGTCGTCCATCATGATCGGCAGCCTGTTTGCCGGAACCGAGCAGTCGCCCGGCGAAGTCGAGTTGTATCAGGGGCGCTCGTACAAGTCGTATCGCGGCATGGGGTCGTTGGGCGCCATGTCCGGACAGCACGGCAGTTCGGATCGCTATTTTCAGGATTCGTCCGAGCAACTTGAGAAACTCGTGCCGGAAGGCATCGAAGGTCGCGTACCCTACAAGGGCGATGCGGTGGCTATTATTCACCAGCTTGTCGGGGGCCTGCGCGCTGCGATGGGCTACACGGGTTGCAGCAGCATCGACGAGATGCGCACCAAGCCCAAGTTTGTACGCATAACCTCCGCCGGCATGCGCGAAAGCCACGTGCACGATGTCAGCATTACCAAGGAAGCCCCGAATTACCGTGTCGAGTGAAGACGCTACCAGCGACCGCATTCTTATTCTTGATTTTGGTTCCCAGTACACGCAGCTTATTGCGCGTCGCGTGCGCGAGGCTGGCGTTTACAGTGAGATTTTGCCGTGGGATACCGATACTGCACTGATCACGGCGTTTAACCCCAACGGCATTATTCTGGCTGGCGGCCCGGAATCCGTGGTGCTGGACAATCCACCGCGCGCGCCTGAACTGGTGTTCGATCTGGGCGTGCCGCTGCTGGGCATTTGCTACGGGATGCAGACCATGGCGGCGCAACTTGGTGGTGCCGTGGAACCGTCCGAGCACCGTGAGTTTGGCCATGCCGAAGTGGACGTATCGTCCGCATGCCGTTTGCTGGACGACTTGCCGGAAGGTCAGCAGTTGCATGTCTGGATGAGCCACGGCGATCGTGTAAACCGTTTGCCCGAAGGTTTCAGTGCGGTTGCCAGCAGCGGCAATGCCCCCCTGGCTGCAATGGCCGACGAGGCGCGTCGTTATTACGGCATTCAGTTCCATCCGGAAGTGACGCATACCACTTCCGGGCAACAGATCATTGAGCGTTTTGTGCACGATATCTGCGGGTGCGCCCGTGACTGGAATCCCGGCAATATCATTGCGCGCGACATCGAAAATGTTCGCGCCGCGGTGGGCGAGGGTAAAGTGTTGCTGGGCTTGTCCGGTGGTGTGGATTCCTCAGTGGTTGCGGCACTGCTGCACGAGGCACTGGGCGATCAACTGATTTGCGTGTTTGTGGATCACGGGCTGCTGCGCCTCAATGAGGGCGATCAGGTCATGGAGATCTTCGCCAGAAACCTGGGGGTTAACGTCATCCGCGTGAACGCCGAGGAGCGCTTTCTGGCCGAGTTGGCAGGCGTCACGGATCCCGAGCAAAAGCGCAAAGTTATTGGTCGTATGTTTATCGAAGTGTTCGATGAAGAGGCCGCCAGACTCGAGGGCGTCGCATGGCTTGCGCAGGGCACCATTTACCCTGACGTAATCGAGTCGGCGGGTGCCAAAAGCGGCAAGGCGCACGTCATCAAGTCGCATCACAACGTCGGCGGCCTGCCCGAGAATATGAAGCTCAAGCTCATTGAGCCGCTGCGGGATTTGTTCAAAGACGAGGTGCGCAGGATCGGTGTCGAACTGGGTCTCCCGCATACGATGGTGTATCGCCATCCCTTCCCGGGGCCGGGTCTGGGTGTGCGCATTCTGGGTGAAGTCAAGAAGCAATACGCCGACTTGCTGCGCCGCGCGGACGATATATTCATCAGCGAATTGCACAATGCCGGCCTGTACGACCAGGTCAGTCAGGCTTTTGCAGTGTTTCTACCCGTGCGATCTGTCGGGGTGATGGGTGACGGTCGGAAATACGATTACGTGATCGCGTTGCGGGCCGTTGAAACCATCGACTTTATGACCGCCCGGTGGGCTCACTTGCCCTATGAGTTTCTGGACCTTTGTTCGCGTCGCATCATCAACGAGATCGACGGTATTTCTCGGGTGACTTACGACATCTCCGGAAAGCCGCCGGCAACCATTGAGTGGGAATGATTAGCCTGACGCAAGATGAACAGTTTATGCAGCAGGCTCTCAAGTTGGCGCGGCAGGCCGAAGCGGCAGGGGAAGTGCCTGTGGGAGCGGTGCTGGTGCATGACGGGCAGGTGATCGGCCGCGGCAGCAACGCACCGATATCTGAGTCCGATCCGACCGCCCATGCCGAAATCGAAGCCCTGCGCGAAGCCGCGCGGCTGGTTGGCAACTATCGATTGCCTGACTCCACTCTGTACGTGACCCTGGAGCCTTGTCCCATGTGCGCCGGCGCCATGGTGCACGCGCGTGTCGCCCGACTGGTATACGGCTGTGCTGATCCGCGTACCGGCGCGGCGGGCAGTGTCTACGACATCGCCAGTTCAGACAAGCTGAATCATCGTCTTGTTGTTGAGGGTGGGGTGTGCGAAGCGGAGTGTCGGGAGCAGCTACAAACTTTTTTTCGCTCGCGTCGCTAGTGCTAGTCGCAAGTACTGCATCAGGTGGAGCTGGTGTCCGCCGGGGTGGCGGCCGTCTGGATGGTTGAAGGCGCGTCGCTGATGATATCGGGTTCGTCCTCTAGCTCGTCGAATATGTCTTCTTCGGTGGTCAGCCAGGACAAAATTTCGAAGTAGGTACGCACGTTGTTTACGTAGCCGACCGGTTCCCAGCCGCGCGCGTAGCCATGGGGTACCTGGCTGTACCATTCGCTTTTGGTCAGCAACGGCAACATGTCCTTGATTACCAGCCAGCGATCATCGTCCAGATTTTTCATGCGCGCCAGGCGGCGGGCATCCTGCAGGTGCCCGTAACCGATGTTGTAGGCAGCCAGCGCAAACCAAATGCGATCGGGTTCAGGTATATCGTCTAAGCGGTTGTATATATTCTGGAAATACTGAGAGCCGGCACTGATGCTTTGCGCAGCATCACGGCGGTTTTCCACACCCAGACCGCCTGCGGTGCTGCGCGTCAACATCATCAAGCCGCGCACCCCTGTCGGCGAAACGGCATCCGGATCCCAATGGGACTCCTGATAACCAATGGCAGCCAGCAGACGCCAGTCGAAGCCCGTTTGTTTGCTGGCATCGCGAAACATCGCCAGGTAATCGGGTAGTCGCGAATCCACATGGCGATTAAATGTTCGCGTACCGACGTAATCGAAGCGATTGGTATGACCATAGTATCGGTCGTTGATTTGTGCGAGCAGCCCTGACTGTTCGGCCTGAGCGAAAAACTCGGCCGCCTGTGCCTGCAGAGCTTCAGTTCCGGTGGCAAACGCCCACGCCAGCTGATCATCTTCTTTGAGCTTGATGGCTTTCCGCAGGTCGGGCATGTAATAGCGGTGCACGTAGTAATCGTTGCTGTCGACCACGGTGTAATCGATGGTCTGCTCGTGAACCGCCTGCAGTAAATCAGAGGTTTCGGCGAAGGGATTCTCGGTCCAGGCCAGAGCGGGCTCTTCTGCGCGCAGGCCCCTGAGGGTCTCCGCAAAACTGCTGGTGGCCATGACTTCCAGTCGCTTCCCTTGCAGCGCCTGCAGTGTGCGCGGGCGCCCGGTGTTCAGTTTATAAACCAGATATTGTGAGACTTCCTGATACGCCGGCCCGAAATCCACACGTTGTTGTCGCTCTTCGGTGACGGTCAGACTGGCCGCGGCGATGTGCGCGGATCGCGATTCCAGCGCTGAAAAGATTTCTGCCAGACTGTCGGCGAACTGATAATCAACTTCAATGGGGCGACCGTGTTTTGCTTCCAGGTGGGCACGGAATGCTTCCACACGATCATACTCGGGGCCTTCATAGCCGAAGGGGCCCCGGTACAGTGTGGTCGGACTGTTCCGGGTAATCACCCGCAACTGGCCCGTCTCCAGTACTTCCTCCAGTGTGCTCGGTGACCGGGAGCAGGTGCTCATGATCAGCGCGAGCAACACAACGGTTGCTCTCTTCATATACAGATAATGCCGCTGCCAGCAACTGAACTCAGGAACGGGCGAACGGCATTTCTCGTTATTGTTTGAGGCAAACTTACCACGTACGGGATGTTCAAACCATGCCGCAATGGCGGAACTTTTTGCTCAGACTTATGTAATTACTATATAAAACAATAGTTTATAGGAGTACATTTAACTTAATCTGGAAAATAGTGCGGGCAGGCTTCTGTTTTGGAACAGTGCAGCTAATCAGAACGCCGTGGTCTTAGTGACCATGCACCAGATGATGTAGAAGGTGAGGAAGGTCGAACCGATGCCCCTGAGGGCAGCGCCCCGCACGTCGCGTTTCGGATCGGCTTTATGGGTATCGACAGCATAGCGAATGATGTCAGGTACCAGTTGCAGTGCCGCCATGATCCAGAAAGCGACGTAGGCATGCAGCGCCCAGGGCGCGTTCGCAAAGCCGCCAAAATAACCGTTCAGCAACATAACGCCTGCCAGTGGCGTGATGATGGATGTGGGGCCCGTAATGCTGAGTGCCATGACGCGCAGCATGGCGCGGGCCATCACGCCGGTTTGCTGATCGCCGACCATGCGGACGCGCATCGCCCAGATATTACTGAACAAGGTGTGGCCGAAAAACAAAAAGCCTGAAAATTCATGAATGGCGAGCAGTACAACCGGATGATCGAGAAATTCCGGCGCCATGATTTTCCAGCCTTCCCAGCCGATAAAAGGCAGGGGCAGCGGCAGGGTATAAAGCAACATAACAATAAAAAACAGGCTGTAACGGATAGTCTTATCCTTCATGCCCGGCTGAGGTGCCGCCACTTCAGTGCTGCTTGCTGTCATACCGTGTATCCACGCAATTTCGGTTACGTTAGGAGGACGGAATGATGGACGTTTTGTTCCGTTGAGGCCAGTTGCGGCATGCTTCGCGCAATAGTTGTCCGAACTGCGGTTTAGGCGCGCGGGCTATTCCCCGGGGTCGATTCCGCTATAATCGCCGCCCGCCCGATCCAGAAGGGCGAGCGAGTCGGAGAGGTGCCGGAGTGGTCGAACGGGCTTGACTCGAAATCAAGTGTGCGCTTACGCGTACCGTGGGTTCGAATCCCACCCTCTCCGCCATTCTTAAAGGCCAATCCTTTGTGCATCAAGGGGTTGGCTTTTTGTCTGATGGGTGCATCCCCCAATCCATCCCCCAATCTAAATTCGTTTAAACTGCAGGCTCTTGCAAAAAGTTGCGCAGATTTATGCTCTGTTTGTGAGTTAGCTTGATGCTCATACATTTATGACATGTCAGTTGGGGAGGCAACTAAATGAAAGGCCAAAGAAAGTGGCTTCTGCGAGGCGCAATTGTGGCTGTTCTCCTGACGAAGCTATTGCCGGGCTTGGCTGCGGAAGGCGAAGTTCAGCAATCGGAGTGGGTCATTGATGCAGCGCAATGGGCACTTCTTGATGAGGAAATACGCTTTGGCAAGATGCTCGGTGAAACAGATACCGCTTACGCTACCCGAATTGAAAATATTTCTACCTCCTACTATTTGGCGAGCACTTTGGCTGTAGAGTCTGGTGATACCGGCACCGGCGTCCGCGCATGGTTAGTGGGGGTTATTTTAAACGGTCACAGGCTCGGCCTTACGGATTACTGGGTGAATGGCCAGATACTCGAGACGCCGGGGGCAGAAAAAGGGCGAAAGCGTGCCGAAAAGAAAAATTATAGGGCAACGATCGAGAGTATTGCGGCCTGGTTAAGTAATGGCCTTAAACCAGAAGTTTATACGGGCAGTGTAGAGGGATTTATCGCGACCGTAGTGAATAGGAGCACCGTACCTGAAAATGAAGTGCTTTCGAGATCAGACTTGGCTTCTGTCATGGTGCAAAAAGGAATGCCCGATACCGTGCTGTTGCCCTCGTTAGCTTCTGTTTCCGGAAGCTCAGCCAGAACTGAGGCAGGTCAGGAAAGAGAGAGTGCGGCCGAAGAAAGTGTGCCCGCGCCTCCGGAGCCAGTTGACTATTTACGGTATGTGCAGGATGTGGTTCCAGATGGGACGGCAATCGACCCAAGAAATGGTGCGCCAATCGTTTCGCTGCGGGAATTAGATAAGTTCGGGCGAGACTGGGAATGGAAAAATGTTACGGCTGTCTTTACGTTTAGCGATATTTCTGACACTTGGATAAGTATACTGCCTGGCGTGACTGTTGCCAGCAATGGATTGGTATCCAGAGTTAGAAGCAGTGCTTATTCAGAGTGGATAGGGTTTTACGGAAGGCAGCACGGTACTTTTTTCCAGCGCATCTTCGCGACCGCTGCATCCAAGTCAATTCTCCGCAGCGCGAAACCCGAAAAAACAATATTCAGGTGCGGCGGGACTGTGGTTCCCCTGGAACATACAAATTGGTACGGGCTGATATGCACCGAACTAAATGTTTTGGGCGAGTGGAATTAAGGCGGAGGAAGTAGCGCGGGGGAGGATGTTTATCTACTTTGCTCTACTTTAGAAACCTACGGTAGCGAAGGTAGATATAAAAAGGAGTCCTATTTCCGTGCCGGGCTGACTGGGGACGCGCCCAGTAATGGTTCGTAATCTGTACCGGCGTGAAGAGGTTTCTGCAGCAATGGCCCAGTCGCTGTACTGCCTTGGTTTCGTTATTGGGGCGGCAGACTTTTGTGGATGGTGAGGGGTTATTGCGTCGAATCCGGCTGCGGCGTTTGTGCTTGATGTAGGTGTAAATTGAAGAGGGAGTTCCAGAAACGCAATGCCAGAAGCCAGAAATATTGAGGCGCGCTCGTCCAGCCTCCAGAATCTTGTTGCTGATGTCGCGGGCGGGAAATATCGAATTCCCCGCTTTCAACGGGACTACGTTTGGCCACCCAAGAAAGTCCTGGAGCTGTTTGACAGCATCTACAAAGAGTATCCGATAGGCTCCTTTTTCTTGTGGAAGGCTGGCAAAGGACAGAGTGCATTGTTTCGCCAGTCTGGCGCCTTGGGTGTGCCGCCGGTGCGTGACGAAGATGATGTGACCTACATTTTGGATGGGCAGCAGCGCATCACCTCGCTTTACGCCACCCTCAAAGGTCTGACTATCGGCAACAACGACTACTCAGCCATTTGCTTCGACTTAGTTGATGAAAGATTTGTGGTGCGTAACGTTGAGAGTCGCGTCCGCTATATACCCGTTCGCGATATCTGGGGCGGTCAGGTCATGTCGGTAGGCCGCAATCTGGAGCAGGATCTGTTTGATCGGCTCAACCGGTTGTACACGCGATTGATGAACTACCCAATTTCTATCGTCGAGGTTCAGGATAAAGGGCTGGCAGATGTGTGCGGCATTTTTCAGCGCATCAATCAAAGCGGAAAGCGTCTGGATCGCTTCGATCTGATCACGGCCATGACTTTTACCGATGATTTTGATTTGCGGGAACGCTTTCAAGAGGATCTGCTGACGCCATTAAAAGAATCTGGCTTTGGCGAAATCTCCCCCACATCGACGACACAACTATTGGCGCTTATTGCCAAAGGCGCTTGCACTGAGAAAAACGAATTTGACCTGAGCACGGAGGATGTTCGGAGTAATTGGCAGCGTTGCGTGGATGGATTCCAGTTAGCAGCAGACCTTCTACGTAAGAATATGGGTGTGATGGAGGCGCGCTACCTACCTTATGAGGCGATGCTAACGCTGGCGGCGTATTTCTTTGTGATTTCTGATCGTAAACAGCCCGATGCCAAACAGTTGGAATGGCTAAAGCGGTGGTTCTGGCGCTCGACTTTTGGTACCCGCTACGGTTCGGCCGTAGCTTCTACGATGAGCCGTGACCGGGAGTTGCTGGACCTGCTTCAGGAAGGCGACGAGCCGCGCTTTAATCAGCGGCTTGAGTTGGAGATTGAAGATCTTATCAAGACCAGGATGACTTCGACACGATCCGCGATCAGGAACGGGTTCTTATGTCTATTAGCCGTTCAGAGGCCGGTGAATCTGTCGCAAAATGCAGAACTGGATCTAACGGGCGTCACGATTTCTTCGTTAACGGAAAAGCAAAAACATCACATTTTTCCTTGGGCATTTTTGCGCAAGCATGTGTCGAGCTCAGCCAACGTGCATGCATTGCCTAACTTTTGTTTCCTGCCGGCGGATCTGAACAACCATATATCCGCTAAGGCGCCATCCAATTACTTCGATGCCTTGGCAAAGGAAAATTCAGATTTTGAGGCCGCCTTACGGAAGAGCCTAATTCCGGATCCAGCCAGATCGGGCATATTGGATGACGATTACACGGCCTTTCTGCAAGCGCGGGCACGGCTGATACTTGATGAAGTCCAACGGCTATGTGGCCAATTAGACAAGCCCAGAGAGGGTAGTCGTTCCACACGATTAAATACTATTGAGCACGCGTTACGGGATCTCATTCATGAACGATTGAGCCATGCCACGGGCGAACTCTACTGGAAGCAAGCCATCCCATCAGATGTCCGGGAACGGGCAGAAGCCCTTGCGGTGAATGAGTGGGGAGAGCTGGGTTCGGCCCGAAGGGAGCCGCGCAAGTTGTTGGATTTCTGCAATACCGGCGAGTACAAGAAGATCATCGGTACTAAGGCGAATTGGCAGCATTTTGAAGACGTGTTTGGGCGTCGTCAGGATTTTGAGCATCATTTTCTGAAATTTACCGATCTACGCAACCATGTGGCCCATAACCGACCGATTGAAGGTTTGGCGCTCGCGGAGGGCGAAACCGCGATAGTTTGGTTCGAGTCGGTTCTACCTGCTATTCAGGATCCGGCTCAGGCAATGGAAGAAGAGATCGCCGAAGAAGATTTCGATGACGACAGCGAACTGGTACCGGAAGATCCATCCTCGCATTCTCGAGCCTATTGGGAAAATCGACTCTCACGAAAACTTCTTAAGTTGACCGATGCATTGATAGAAGTCGTTGTGTCTGCTTTGCCAGGTGCGGTGCCGCAGTACCGGTCTGATTATATTGCGATGGTACATCCAGATGTACCGGCGTATTTCGTGTTGTTGTTTCCGAGGAGCAGTTGGGTGCGATTTGCTGCGCGTCTGCCATATTCAACCGACGATGTTGACCGAATTGAACTCGCGGGCTTGGACATGATGCCCTATAACCCGAAGCGTGGGCGCGTTCGGATTCGGATTCGACCGGATGACTTGGAAGTTGCGGAGGCCGTCGTGGTTAGTCTCGTCCAACAGTCGTATAAATACTGCTTAGAAAAACCGAACCAAACCCGTGAGAAATTCGAGTGGGACGAACAGAGCTTCATGGCTCGTCTCGAAGAGCAGGATGGCCCGGAAGAGCGCGAAATTGCTCAGGCTTTGCTTAAGATGTCCAAGCAGCGTGCTGATCAGATAGGCTGGAATAAGACCAAACCCGGCGGTGATGCAAGATTTAATCCGCGATACCTCAATGGTTCAGACCGATACCTGACTTTCTTCGTGCGCGCTGGGAGTGGCCCCGGTAAGGCCAGCGTCGAACTCCAGTTTGGCGAAATCATGAAGTACCCGGGCTACGAGGAAGAAGATGCGCGTATTGAATTAATCCGGGAGCTTAACGAGATTCAAGGTTTTGATATTCCCGAAGATGCAACAGAGAAGTATCCGAAAGTGCCTATTCTTATATTCAAAGATCCCGCTGTACGTGACCAATTCTATGGCGTGATTGAGTCTGTTGTAGACAACATTCGGCGGCATGCTGGGTGATCTCGGATTCACCAAATGCCCCTTAGTGGATGCCCATTGCAATGTCGCCAAGTCCCTGAAGATTCCGAATGCGGTCAGGCAGAGGCTGATGCGGAAGCAGCGGAATGCCGGGGGCAGGGAAGCTAAATGGGGCCGAATCTGCTATTCGATAAGTCTTTTCTGCAGTCGCTAAGCGTTGATGAAAGCGTATGGCTCGACCATTTCTTCACGAATAACATCTGTCCGCTATTTTATGTGGAAACTCTTGGTGACTTAGGAAAGGCAGGCGGGCGGGGGCGAAGCGCCGAGCAGGAAGTGGCGATGATCGCAAATAAGTTTCCGGAAATGTCTGCTTCGCCGACTGCTCACCACGTTGAATTGGCTCACAATAACCTGTTCGGTTTCCAGCTTCCCATGGATGGCCGCATCCCAATGCCTGGCGGTAATCCAGTTGGATCGGGAAATAGGCGCAATGTTGTTTATGAAGGCTCAAAAGAGGCTGAAGCCTTCGCGCGTTGGGTGAGGGGCGAGTTCCTTCAGGTCGAAAGGCGTTCTGCCGGGGAGTGGCGTGTCGCCTTGGAGTCGATGGATTTGAACGCTCTGAGCACGGTTGCTCTTGCATTTGAGCCCGAAGCCGCGAAATGTAAAAGCCTTGCCGAGGCAAGGGAGATTGCACGACGCATTGTGCGCAATGGAGAGAAGATCTATACACAGTTCCAGTTGGCTTCACTTGTCTTCTCCATGCCGCAGGCGTTGAATGAGCCTTTAGTGAACGAATGGCGAAACAAGGGTTCGCGGCCACTCTCAGCGTATGCCCCGTATGCCGCTTTCGTTCTTGAGGTGGAGATTTTTTTTCAGATTGCCATTCTGGCGTCCCTCATTTCCGCTGAGAGGCCATCGAATCGAACTGACATCGCATACGTGTTCTATTTGCCTTTTTGTCGGGTCTTTGTTTCAGGTGATCGCTTCCATCGAAACACGGTTCCGCTATTTCTTCGCGATGATCAGGATTTCGTTTGGGGGCCAGACCTCAAAAAGGGCTTGGCCGAAATAAACGACTTCTATATGGCGCAGCCTGAAGATGTTAAGAGCCGCGGCATAATGTCCTTTGCAGGTACGCCGCCCATCAGAGATGGTTCGGTCGTGGCTGACTTATGGGACAGGCATACTAATCCTGCGTGGAGAGACGATGATTCCATCAGGCCACCCCGAACGCAGACGGACGGAGATGCGGCATTGGTAGAGGAAATAATGAGTTTGAGCGAAGGCGAGCCGATCGCGCGAGAAGATGTTGATTTTGACCTTGAAGAAGCCGAAGGCTTAACTATCAAGCGCCAGATCCGTGTGCGTCGAGGTTCTTGGTTTCAGACCCCGCCCGAATCATCGAAAAAGAATAAGCCGGACTAATCATTTCTATTTATGCTCTACTTTAGAAACCTATGTAACCGATGGTAGATATAAAAAGGGGTCCTATTTCCGTACCAGGCGGACCGGGAAAGCGCCCAGCAATGGTTCGGAATCTGTACCAGTGCAAAAGGGGTGCCTGTCGTAATGGTCCAATTTCCGTACTAAATTGGTTTCGCTTTTGGGGCGGCAGATTTCCAAGTGCCAGGCGCCACTCGCGTGGGGTCAACGTCAAGCTTGCCACCACATTCATCAATGGCGAGCCATGTTACGGCATATAGGCTGCAAAACCCCAAGCCCCCTTGCCGCGTGGTAACTATCATGCCTGCTGCGATCAGTTCATCTTTGGCTCTGTGTAGGGTGCTCTTCGACCGCCATCCGCGAGCGTTCATGCGTGACCAAGCGAGGTATAAGTCACCATTATTCTTCCCTTTGAATTGCGAGAACAGGTCCAACAGCAATTTCGCTGCATTGCCTGAAAGCCCCAGAAATTTTGGCTCGTTGAGTAGGCGATGTGGAAGCTGAACGAATGACCCATTGAGCGACCGTCCTTTGGCAATAAGTGCATTTCGCTTAGGCATAGCTATTTAGCAAAAGCAGGGGATTTGCCTCACACATGGAGTTAATCATTTCGCCCCCTAATTTGTGCCGCCCAGCTTGTCCGATCGCCTGTTTTTGCGTCAAAAAAAGGGCCAAAATCGGGGCTCTCTCGACATGAAACAGGTCGGACCCTAAACAGGGGGCAATCAGGTGCTGAGCACGCCTGCACCTGTTGCCGCCAGTTCCCGGGCTGATAGGGGTCGTAAATGCACTCCCGACACTTTGCATTGATCGCTTTTCTGAAGCTCATGACCGCAGCATCAGTTTGGGGGAAGGGCTTTTAGTCCAGCCTTGCTCCTTGCGCTCGTCTATCCATGCTTCTATATCGGACTCGAGCCAGCCTATGGACCGCTCTCCAATCGACATGGGTTTGGGGAAGTTGTCCTGCTCGACCTGCAAATAAATAGTGCTTCGAGCGAGGCCGGTGCGTTTAATGACCTGTGGAAGGCGCAATATTGCTTTGCTCATCGTGGCATCTCCTTGGTTAGTGGTGCCACGATAATCGCTATATCTCGACGTGGGTTTCAGAGGCATTTGAAGAAATATTTTTGACTCAAATGCCCCCTTTTTAGGTTGCGGTCATTGCCGGGCGAGTTGGCGGCGTACCTCTTTTGGATCCGGTCGACCGCCATAGATCACGCTCGCGATATGCGCCACCCAGTGGGTTTTGGGTTTCCCCAGCATCGATCTGAACTCATCCGACAAATTCCGCATGAACTGGTTTCGCGCCGCCGTTCTGGCACTTGGGCGAGTCTCAAATTGGTAATTTTCCGGAATCAGCTTCGGGCCACTGACGGAGTCCTTTAGCAGTCGCAGAAATATACGGTAGCGATAGAACAGAGCGCGCAGCGCACGCGGGTGTTGTAGTAACTCCTGCCGACCGCGCCACGAGGTATCAGATTCAATGTGCTGGACGCCCTTGGCGGCGAATGCCGTCGACAGTCTTGCGCAGGACTCGGGCTGAGCGGCGAACAGCAGCTCGAGTTCGCGAAGTTTCTTGCCTACTTCTTTTTGCCATTGTTCTGCCTGTTTTCGCGTGGTTGCCACCGCCCTTTTCTCCGGAATCGAGGCAAGGATCGCTCCGCACAACCACTCCTGACCATCACCGGGTTGCACATCAGGTTTTGGCATGTCGAGGTAGCCGCTGGTAAAGCGGGCTCGATAGGCCGTCTCAGCACGGTTCCAGATATTCACGATCGGGCCGGGGCCAGCGACCACTGCTTTGCGCAGGGCTCGGATATGTGCCGGGTCTTCAAATTGGCTCTCGGCAACCTCTGCCAGAAAACGCCTGACAGAATCATGAATGTGGGCCGGGAGATCTCTCTTTTGGCGGCTCATAGCGGTATCCCGTAGTGATCTGTTGTTGGATTTTACTGGCTCTTAAAGTACCTTGTTCAGTCAAGAATAAGTGTCTGATGTGTAGGGATATTGGTCGCTAAAACAACCGGGGATCACAGAGGGGAATCCGCTCACTCATGTTCGAGCAAGCTTTCAAAAATATCGACGACGTACTCTGGAAAGAGGATGGATGCGGCACGGAGCTCGACTACACTGAGCAGACTTCCTGGATGCTGTTCCTCAAATACCTGGACGATCTGGAGGACGAACGCGCGCAGGATGCGGAACTGGCTGGAAAAAGCTATGAGTACCTCATCGATGATGAACACCGCTGGTCCAGTTGGGCTGCACCTAAGGATGCCAAAGGCGAGTTAGATCATGACAACGCCCTGACCGGCGACGATTTGATCAAGTACGTCAACGGCGAATTATTTCCGTACCTGAGAGGCTTTAAGGAGCGCGCCAGCGGGCCGGACACCATCGAATACAAGATCGGTGAGATCTTCGGTGAGATCAAGAACAAGTTTCAGAGCGTGGCTATTCACTGCGCGACGCTGGAATACTGGATGGACTGCGGTTCCGTTCGCAGAAGGAGAAGCACGAGCTGTCCGCGCTGTACGAAGACAAGATCAAGAACATGGGCAACGCGGGGCGCAATGGCGGCGAGTATTACACGCCGCGCCCGCTGATTCGCGCCATGATCCAGGTGATCAAACCCAAGATCGGCGAGCGGATCTACGACGGCGCGGTGCGGGTCGGCGGGGTTCCTGTGTGAGTCCCACGATTACATGCGTGAGGGGGCGAGCTGAGCAGCGAACAGTTCAAGACCCTGCAGACCAGAGACCTTCTACGGCAAGGAGAAGAAGTCGCTGGCCTACGTCATCGCGATCATGAACATGATCCTGCACGGCATCGACGCGCCGAACATCATTCACACCAACACGCTGGCCGAGAACATCGCCGACATTCAGGACAAGGACCGCTTTGACATCGTCCTCGCCAACCCGCCCTTTGGCGGCAAGGAGCGCAAGGAAGTTCAGCAGAACTTCCCGATCAAGACCGGGGAGACCGCCTTCCTGTTCCTGCAGCACTTCATCAAGATGCTGAAGGCCGGCGGCCGCGCTGGCGTCGTCATCAAGAACACCTTCCTGTCCAACTCCGACAACGCGTCGCGCGCGCTGCGCCAGGAGCTCTTGGAAAACTGCAACCTCCATACGATCCTGGATTGCCCGAGCGGCACGTTCCTCGGCGCCGGGGTGAAGACCGTGGTGCTGTTCTTCGAGAAGGGCGCGCCCACCCGCAAGGTCTGGTATTACCAGCTCGATCCGGGTCGCAACATGGGCAAGACCAACCCGCTCAACGACGACGACCTGAAAGAGTTCGTCGAGCTGCAAGCCAGCTTCGCCGACTCGGAGAAGTCCTGGACAGTGGATGTCGAAGGACATTGATCCAGACCACCTTCGACCTGTCGGTGAAGAACCCGAACGGAGGCCGAAGAGGATGCGCCGCTGCGCGAGCCAGAGGAGATCCTTGACGAGATTGCCTGCGCTGGATGCCGAAAGCGCGGAGATGCTGGAAGGGATTCGGGGGATGCTGTGAAAAGGAGGGGTGGGTCACAAAGACGCTCGGCGATGTTTGCAATTACGTCATAAACGCGGTCCCAAACGCATCGAAAGACAGCGAGAGCGATGCATATGCCGCATACTCAGAACTTGGGGAGCAAATGGCGATTGACTCGACTGACGAAAATCGACCAACACCGCCGCAAGCGAGTTGAGCAACCATCAGTAGTTCGAAAGAAAGGTGATTCTCTGACGAAGGCAACGGCGAAGTACATTTGAAGTGGCGGAGCGCAGGCGTGGATCACCGAATCAACCAAGATTTATGCCGACTGTCCGAAGCCAGTAGGACGAACGGTTCTTGAATTTTTTTGTTGTCTTTCTCCGCTCGTTGATGGATCGCTTCCAATGGTGAGCATAGGTGGTCAAGCCGCAACTGTCAACGACTGAAACGCTGTAAACAGATTCGAAATCAGCTTCCACCCGCTCCCCGAACAAAAGCGCATTGTCGCCATTCTCGATGAAGCGTTTGAGGGGATCGCGGCGGCGGTCGCCAATGCCGAAAAGAACCTCGCCAACGCCCGCGAGCTGTTCGAAAGCTACCTCAATGCCGTGTTCACGCAGAAAGGTGAGGGGTGGGTGGAGAAGACGCTTGGAGAGGTCGCGACACTGCCAACAGCTCACGACGCACGCAGCATCGTCCGAAGCCAGGGAGTCCGAATGCCGTGGAATACCGGGATGCGTGTTTTTCCCGTCAAAGAACCACAGAAAATTTGACAGAGCTTGCCAATGGTCATTTGTCGACTAACGATTGTCATGCGAACGTTCGGTGAGCTGTAAATGTTCGCAGTTCGCTACAGTTGCGGAACTGCCCTGCTTGGTGATGTCTGCTGACAATGGTTGGAGCACGCACCGGAACGGAACTCTGTTTACGCATGAACCATTGTGATTGTGACGAGGGGAATGTCCTTCCCTTACGCCCATTTCGATCTTCTGATCAAAACCAGCAGACTTACGTTTCCACCGTCTCAGATCCTCTAACCAAATTGCAGAGAATAGTCCCTCGAGCAGCATTATTGGGCAGATCTAAACGTGCCGTGATAAACCCAATTGCGTTGAAAGGTCATCTCAAAGAGCTTTCGTTTCTCCATTGAAGGACCACAAGCGAGGAAGAGATCTTGCAGCCAAACTTCACTTTTCCCTTCACGAAGAAACCCAACCACCTCGAAGCCCTCTACCAACGCAAGCTCACCGCTCTCGCTGAACTTAAAGCAATCCCTCCTGCAAAAAGGCCTTCTCCGGAGAACTCACGGCGATGCAGCCCGACAAGGAACTGGAAGAGGCGGTTGCATGAACGAAGCCGAAACCCGCGCCGAACTGATCGACCCCGCGTTCAAGGCGGCGGGCTGGGGCGTGGTCGAGGGCAGCCGCATCCGGCGCGAGGTCATCACGCTGGGCCGGCTCGCAGGGCGCGGGCAAGCGCGGCAAGGCAGGAGATCGCCGACTACGTGCTGGTCTACCGCAACAGAAGCTGGCGGTGATCGAGGCCAAGGCGTGGGACGCAGGACCCGATACCGAAGGCGTGGGCCAGGCCAAGAACTACGCGGGCAAGCTGCAGTCCGCTTCGCCTACTCCACCAACGGCCACGGCATCTACCGAGATCGACATGGAGACCGGCGAGGAAGGCGAGGTCGCCGCCTACCCGACGCCGGAGGAGCTGTGGGCGCGGACCTTCGCGGAGGAGAACGACTGGCGCGACCGCTTCGCCGCGGTGCCCTTCGAGGACAAGGGCGGCAGTGGCAGGCGCGCTACTACCAGCACAACGCCATCGAGAACGCGCTTGAAGCGATCGCCGCCGGCAAACAGCGCATCCTGCTCACGCTGGCCACCGGCACCGGGAAGACGTTCATCGCCTTCCAGATCGCCTGGAAGCTGTTCCACAGCCGCTGGAACCTCGCCGATTGGAGGAACGGGCCGCGAGCCGACCCGCCGGCCGCGCATCCTGTTCCTGGCCGACCGCAACATCCTGGCCAATCAGGCGTTCAACGCCTTCTCCGCCTTCCCGGAGGACGCGTTGGTGCGGATTGCCCCGGAGGCTATCCGCAAGAAGGGCCGGGTGCCGAAGAACGGCAGCGTGTTCTTCACCATCTTCCAGACCTTCATGACCGGACACCGACGCGGATGGCAATCCGTCGCCCAACTTCGGCGACTATCCGCCGGACTTCTTCGACTTCATCGTCATCGACGAGTGCCATCGCGGCGGCGCCAACGACGAGAGCAACTGGCGCGGCATCCTGGACTACTTCGCGCCGGCGGTGCAGCTCGGCCTCACGGCCACGCCCAAGCGCAAGGACAACGCCGACACCTACGCCTACTTCGGCGAGCCGGTCTACATCTACTCGCTCAAGGACGGCATCAACGACGGCTTCCTGACGCCGTTCAAGGTCAAGCAGATTCGACCACGCTCGACGAGTACGTCTACACGCCCGACGACCAGGTGATCGAGGGCGAGATCGAGGCGGGCAAGCGCTACGTCGAAGACGACTTCAACACGATCATCGAGATCAAGGCGCGCGAGACATACCGCGTCGGGCTGTTCATGGACGCCATCGACCAGCGCCAGAAGACGCTGGTGTTCTGCGCCACGCAGGAGCACGCGCTGGCGGTGCGCGACCTGGTCAACCAGATGAAGACCAGCGCGGACCCCAACTACTGCGTGCGCGTCACCGCCAACGACGGCGCGCGGGGCGAGCAGCATCTGCGCACGTTCCAGGACAACGAGAAGACCTTCTGGCCTATATTGCCTTCGCTATGGCTCCGATCAGTCGGGAAGAACGTGCGACCAGTGGTAAAGAGCGCATAGCCGGGAAATACGCTTCAGCTCAGCAGGAATTTCTGGACTTCGTCCTCGACAGTTACGTTCGGGAGGGTGTCGGTGAACTGGACAGCGAAAAGCTCGTGCCGTTGATGGAGCTTCATTACGGCGGTACCAACGAAGGGGTCCAGATGCTTGGGGGAGTGCAGCAGGCACGCGAGGTTTTTCAGGGGTTTCAGAAGTACCTCTATCTTGCTCGCGATTAATCGCGAACGTTATTGAGAGGGCAGTCTTGGTGCCGAAAATCTATTACAAAGCTACGGATTACTCTGGAGGCTACGCCTCAATAAATAGCACTAAAGAAAGCAGTATTGAGTGCAGAAATGTCGATCTGATCCTGGCTATTCTTACAGTGGGAAGTCCGAGCGGTCTGACCTGGGCCAATATAGCGAAGTATGGTTTAGCCAGGGCGTTCACCCAGGGGATAATTGAGAAACTCACGCTTCTTCGACTCAATCTGCATACCATTGATGACTGCGTTGCTTTGCATCCAATATTTGACGCGCATATTGCGGATAAGAAACGCGATGTTAGTTACAACTTGGGTATGGCATTCGCCAATTTCTACGCGAGAAAGCTGTTCGGAATGAGAGGGCTGACCCACTTAGAGACGATAATAAAGCTTGGCGAAGTTTCATTGATTTCTACTCCAAGCGGGAGAGGCCGTCACCCAGATCTGATCGGGCAGAGCGAGGATGCCGGATGGCATGTTTTTGAAGCCAAGGGGATGTCCAGAAATAATCTTTCTGCAAAAATAGCAGAGGCAAAAGAGCAGGCAAGATGCGTTTCGTCCATCAAGGGGCATCCTCCAGTAACTGCTACAGCTTGTGCAACATGGATGTCACAGAGCAAAATCACCACTTGTCTAAAAGACCCAGAGCCGTCGGACGGCAAGTCCTTTGATTTTAAGGGGGGAGCATTCGTCTACTGTTACTACAAGCCATTCTTCATGATGGCGGAAGCGATGGAATTAAAACCTCAGCCGAGATTAGTTGCGGGTCTTAAGGTCTATGATTTTTCTTTTAGTGCGAACGATTGTACTTACAGAGTAGGGCTTGAAGAAAACACTTACGAATGGTTTCGCGAAAGGCAAGATGAACATGGTCTTCGTCAATTGGAGGATGGCTGGCCATATGCGCCTCAATTTGATTGGACCAGCGATCTTCCTGAAAACCTATCTATTGGTCGAGACGGCTATGTAGTATCTGTAGACGCCTAAGTCCGGCCAGGTTCTGCACGTTTGCAAGAAGGGGCGAGACCAAATTCAATAATTGAGCTCTCTGAACCTATGTGCATAGACCAATCCTCCATTAATCGCCTTCGCTTTAGAAAAAGATCGCCGCGTCTGTAGGCAGCTTCTACCTTATTCTGGATCGTGTGAGCCAGAGCCATTTCGACAACATCTGGTGGGAAGTTAGATATTTCCCCTGCCCAGTCCCTGAAGCTTGAGCGAAAACCGTGAGGGACATAGGGACCTCGTTTACAGTTACTGCCGAACCCCAGTTTCCGCATTACCTTGATCATTGCCATGTTAGATAGCGGTTTGCCATAGGCGCGACTTGGGAACAAGTAAGGCTCATCTGCATGTCTCGGTATGAAGCGCAGTAATTTAATAGCCAGTTCCGGCAACGGAATCCGGTGTTCCTTTTCGGCCTTCATGCGGTCTGCCGGGATGATCCAGACACCCCCATCAAGGTCGAACTCTGTCCATTGGGCATGCAGAACCTCGCTGCTGCGGGTTGCGGTCAGAATCAAAAGTCGAAGAGCATGTGCAGCGCCACTTTCGAGTTCACAGAGATCACGGTAGAACTCTGGCACGAACGAATAGGGCATTGCCGGGTGGTGTTTTACTTTTTGTACGCGGGATTTTGCCGGCAGCAGTTTATCCAGATGGCCGCGCCAGCGAGCTGGGTTCAGCTCATCCCTGTAGCCATGCGCGGCCGCAAAGTCGAGCACGTTCTCAATTCGCCCTTGAACGCGTTTGGCTGTTTCGGTCTTGGTGTTCCAGGCGGGCTTCAGCACCCGAAGAATGTCTTCTGTTGTGATCAGGTCGACAGGTTTGTTACCGATAATCGGTCGGGCGTAGGACTTAAGTGTGGCGACCCACTGTTTGGCATGCTTGCGGTTCGTCCATCCTTTTCGGTGTGCCCTGATGTAGGCAGCTGCGCAGCTCGTGAATGTGGGGCGAGTTTTCTTGGTCGCCCGATCAGCATCGATAGGGTCTTGGCCGTGAGCCAGCATTTCGCGGCATTTCTGGGCTTTTAACCGGGCTTTCGGTAGGGGGGTGACCATGGTGCTACCCAGACCCATTTCGCGACGTTTCCCAGCCATTGAATAGCGAAAAACCCAGCGTTTTGAGCCTTTGCTGGATACTATGAGGCGAAGTCCGCCTCCATCTTCGAATTTTCCTGGGGGAGCGTTTTTTATTCTGGCGGCAGACAGACGGTGAATAGCCATTTCAGTGATTCCTCAGCGAGTCTATTTAGCAAGTTCGTCCCCCAATCTATCCCCCAATTGATGGTGGAAAGCGGTGGAACTGCTCAGACAAGATAGGAATACAACTTATTGTTTAAGTTGGCAAACTTGTACCTTATTGGATATTGTTAAACCTCCAAAAAACAGACACCCTCTCCGCCATTTTAGTGCCTGACGTCCGCCCACTCGGGATGCTTTTCAAAGGCTTTGGCCACATATGAGCAGGCCGGGATAATTTTCACGCCGTTGCTACGTGCATCCGCCACCAGTCGCTCGACCAGTTGCGCAGCTATGCCCTGGCCGCGATACCGGTCGGGCACATAGGTTCGGTCGGCGCTGATCGTGTGGTCGTCCGGTTTCGAGAAATTGAGTTCGGCGACGTCGTCTGCGTTGTGGTCGGCGGGAATAAAATACCGTCCCTGACGGGCCGTTTCTTCGAGTTCGATGTGCATGGGTTGCAGTTCCTGTTTATCTGTTACAACGCGGAGGCAATGGTCAGCCCGCCGTCAATGACAATGGATTCTCCGGTGATGTAGCTACCGGCATCGGATACCAGCAGCAACACTGTGCCCGCCATGTCTGCAGGTTCGGCGTGCCGCCCCAGCGGGATTTTGCTCACCACACGGTCGTATATTTCCTTGTTTTCGAACAAAGCGCCGGCAAACCTTGTTTCGGTCAGGCCGGGCAGTATCGCATTACAGCGAATATTGTATTCACCGCATTCCTGAGCGAAGGCTTTGGTCATGTTCACAATGGCGGCTTTGGTGATGGAGTAGATACCTTGCATGTTGCCGGGTTGAAGGGCATTCACCGATGCCGTGTTTACAATCGCCCCACCACCATGCTCGCGCATGAGTTTGCCGGCTTCCGCAGACATGAAGAAATAGCCTCGCAGGTTCACGTCCACGGTTTTCTGAAAGGCCGCCGGCGATGTGTCGAGTATGTGCCCGTAGTAGGGGTTCGTGGCCGCGTTATTGACCAGTATATCCAGGCGGCCATGCTTGGCCCGTATTTCGGCGAACAGGCGCTCAATGTCTTGCATGCGACCCGCATGGCAAGCCATGGCTTCGGCACTGAAGCCGTTCGCCGTCAGTTCATCGGCAACGCTCTGGCAGCCGTCGAGCCGTCGGCTGCTGACAATGACATGCGCACCCTGGCGGGCCAGCAGTTCCGCAATGGCACGGCCAATACCGCGGCTGGCGCCCGAAACAAGCGCGATCTTGCCGCTGAGGTCGAAGAGATCGGTGGTCATGCCGAGATTCCTTTTACCAGATCGTCAGATTGTTGCATTCTAGTATGCATGGACAGTGCTATGGGCAAGACTTTAGATAAGCCGTGGTTGCGCCAGTACCCGGCTGATTCGTTAACGACGGTCAACGTGGATGCGTACCCGAGTATCGTTGCGATGGTAATGGAGGCGTGTGATCGGTTCGCGGATCGGCCCGCTTTCTCCAATTTCGGTGCGACGCTGACCTACGGCGATGCCGGGCGGTACTCCCGCGACTTCGCTGCTTACCTGCAAACCCATACCGGGGTAAAGAAGGGCGATCGTGTTGCGATCATGTTGCCGAACATGCTGGCATTTCCCGTGGCATCTTTTGGCATATTGCGCACAGGCGCGGTGCAGGTGAACGTCAATCCGCTGTATACGCCGCGTGAACTGCGCCATCAATTAATTGACGCCGATACCGAAACCATTGTGATCTACGCCGGCGCGACACCGGCGTTGGCCGAGATCATTGCCGAGACGCCGGTGCGGAACGTCATCGTGGTGGGTCTGGACGATCTTGTCGGGCGTGGGCTTGAATCGCCGTCAGTCGATGAGCGCCTGCAAGCGACCCCGTTTATAGACGCCTTGCAGGCGGGCAATGAACTCAACTTCAGCGAGCCTGCTTTGCAGGGTAGCGATCTGGCGTTCCTGCAGTACACGGGCGGCACTACCGGTTTGTCGAAGGGCGCCATGCTGACCAACCGCAACCTGATCGCCAATATTGTGCAGTACAAGGGTTTTGCCGGCGACATTCTGAACCGACCTGATGAAGTGGTCATGACCGCGCTGCCTCTGTATCACATCTTCGCGCTGATGGTGAATTTGCTGACGTATTTTCATCTGGGGGCGATAAGCGTTTTGATAACGAATCCCCGTGACTTGCCGGCCTTTATTGCCGAGTGGTCCAGGTGGCGCGTGACCACATTCACTGCGGTGAATACCTTGTTGAACGGTTTGTTGCACACACCGGGTTTCAGTGAGCTCGATTTTAGCGGCCTGGATGTGGTGGTCGGCGGCGGTATGGCCGTGCAGGAAGCGGTGTCCAATCGCTGGAAGGAGGTGACCGGGCGTCACATTAATCAGGGCTATGGCTTGTCTGAAACGTCACCCGTGCTGACGCTGAATGTAATCGGTGATGACGTATTCCGCGGCAGCATTGGCTTGCCGTTTCCCGATACAGATATCGTGTTGCGCGATGAAGAAGGCAATGATGTGCCGTTAGGCGAGCCGGGCGAGTTGTGCGCCAAGGGGCCCCAGGTTATGCAGGGTTACTGGCGCAAGGAAGACGCCACTGCCGAAGTGATGACTCACGACGGGTATTTCCGCACCGGTGATATTGCGACCATGGACGAGTTGGGGTATTTCCGCATCGTTGACCGAAAAAAGGACATGATCCTGGTCTCCGGCTTTAATGTTTTTCCGAACGAGGTCGAAGCGGAAGTGGCCGCAATGCCGGGTGTGCTGGAGTGCGCCTGCGTGGGCGTCCCCGATGATAAAACCGGCGAGGCAGTCCGGCTGTTCGTGGTGAAGCGGGACGCGCAGCTTTCCGCCGCTGAGGTCATCGCATACTGCCGCAAAACGCTGACGCCCTATAAGGTTCCCAGCGACGTGGTGTTTATCGATGAGGTGCCAAAATCGGCAGTGGGCAAATTGCTCAGGCGAGAGTTACGTGAGTTGAGTTGATTCAGGAGAAGTGCTATGGAAGTAACCGGTTTATTTGGTTTGATTGTTCTGGCTCTCGACGTCTACGCGATATTAAAAATCGTGCAGAGCAGTGCGGAGACTCTTTCCAAGGCTATATGGATTGTAGTCGTGCTGGTCTTTCCGGTGATCGGATTGATTGTCTGGTACCTGTTCGGACCTGGCGGCAGCAAAGGTTAACGCCACAATCAGGGCAATGCTGATTCAGCGTCGTTTATAAAACCGGAGCGGCCGTTCCTGCTGGTTGCCGCTTGCGGTGTTTACGCGGCTGGACGAACGCTTCTTTTTTTTACGCCTTCGACGCAGCAATTCCGCAATCACGATAACCGCGACCAGGCTAAGAGCAATAATTTGTTGCGTGGATTCTTCCATGGTGGCTGTCGGTTGGCCCGCACCAGACTCTAACAGACTAGATCAATCTGTAGGCGAGCAGCGCCCCGATATAGCCCAGACTGGTCATGTACAGCCACGCGGCGACTGGCCACTTCCAGGTGTTTGTTTCGCGACGCATGACGGCGAGTGTTGCCATACATTGCAGGCAAAAAGCGAAGAAGATCATCAGGCCAACCGCTATACCGGTTGTGAATACCGGCGTGCCGTCCGGGTGCTGTGCTTTGCGCAGGCGATTCAACAGCCGGGTATCGGTTGCATCGACGTCGCCGCCAACAGCATAAATAGTGCCGAGTACCGCAACGACCACTTCACGTGCAGGAAAACTGGCAATCACGCCAGCGGTTATTTTCCAGTCCCAACCCAGCGGTGCAAACACTGGCTGCACGAATTTTCCGGCGCGCCCCAGGTAACTTTGTTCCAGTAGTGCCGCCGCTTCAGTCTGGTCAATTGCATTCAGCTCGATCGCGAGCGCTGCACCTTCATAACGTGTTTCTACTGCGGCGCGTTGAGCGGCGTACTCAGCGAGCATGTTGTCAGGGCGGGGAAAGTACACCAGTGCCCAGATGACAACCGCGACTGTGAAAATGACGGTACCGGCGCGATATAAAAAAATCCGTCCGCGCTCCAGCAGTCGTATGCCCATGGATTTAAAATTGGGCAAGCGGTACGGCGGAATCTCAATTAAAAACGTCGGAGTCGGGCCTCGGAGAGCAAAGCGCTTCATCACGAGTGCGGTAAAAATACCGCCGACGATTCCCAGCATATAGAGTCCAAACAGCACCAGGCCCTGTAAGTTCGCAAACCCAAATTGCCGGTCGGGTACAAAGGCCGCAATCAGCAGGGCGTATACCGGCAGTCGGGCCGAGCACGTCATAAACGGTGCGGCCAGCATGGTGGCCAGACGGTCGCGCTCGTTCGGAATGACACGGGTAGCCATAATGCCAGGCACGGCACACGCAAAACTCGACAGCATGGGAATGAATGATTGGCCCGAGAGACCGCATGCGCGCATGAGGCGGTCCATCAAAAAGGCCGCACGAGCCATGTAGCCTGAATCTTCCAAAAAGATAATGAACGCAAAAAGTATGAGAATCTGCGGCAGGAAAATCACCACACTGCCCACACCCGCAATCACGCCGTCAACTATCAGGCTGGCTAAAGCGCCGGGGGGCAGATTGTTGGCAACGATGCCGCCAACGGCCGTCGTAGCCGCGTCAATCAGGTCCATCATGGGTCCGGCCCACGAAAACACGGCCTGAAACACCGTTGCCATGATGGCGAAAAATAACAGAGCACCCAGCAGCGGATGGCTGGTGATGCGATCAATGATGTCGGCGACGCCTTGGCGGCTTTTGCCGCGTGTTTGCACGCGCGCGACCAGGGCATCAATCCAACGGTAGCGGGCGCGGGCCTCGATGGCCGCAACGCTGGTGGTGCCGCCCGTTACTTGTTGGCGTGCTGTGTCCAGCAATGCGGCGATGTCGGTATTCGAATGCTGCAGCAGTCTTTGCTCAATGGCGCCTTCCTTATCGATCAGCGCGCGTTCGGTTTCCTGCACTGAAATGTCAATTTCGACAAGCTCAGCGAGTCGGGCCTTTATCTGCGTTGCCACTGCGCGCAATTCGGGCACGAAGCTGCGCGGTTCCGACGGGGGCTGGCTCACCGCATCTGCGAGGGCCTGCTTAAGATTTTCAATGCCGTGGCTGCGGGTCGCGGCAATCTCGACCACCGGGATGCCTAGCTCGCGGCTTAGCGCATCGGGGTCAATATCGATACCGCGCTTGTGCGCCAGATCCGCCATGTTGAGAGCCACCACCGCCGGTAATCCGAGTTCCATTACCTGAGTTGCCATAAACAGATTGCGACGCAGGTTGGCCGAGTCCACCACGATGAGCACCGCGTTCGGTCGGGGTTCGCCGGGCACTTTGCCGAGCAGCACGTCAGACGAAACCAGTTCGTCGGGTGAATGTGCAGCCAGTGAATAAGCGCCAGGTACGTCGATGAGCGTCACATCGCCACATGACAGCCGCAGCCGACCCGTATGCCGCTCAACGGTGACGCCCGGATAGTTGGCGGTTTTCTGGCGCAAACCGGTCAGCACGTTGAAAAGTGTGCTTTTCCCGGTATTCGGATTGCCGACGACGGCAATGACGCGCTGTTCAGTCTGCATCAGGTGGTTTCGACGTCAATTTGACGGGCTTCTGCTTTGCGCAGCGACAAGGCGTAGCCCATCACGTCGATTTCCAGTGGGTCGCCGCCCAAGGCGCGGCGGATCATCGCCACCGGCGTGCCTTCCAGCAGCCCGAGAGACATTAGGCGTTGGGTCAGCGGGCCTTCGCCTTTGAGGCGAGTAATGGTGGCGCGCTGACCGATTTTTAGCTGATCGAGTGTCATGGCGGTCGGTGGTTAAGATCGCGGGATGCTAGGCTAAATGAGAATCATTGTCACTAAGTATTCACCGCAATCGCAGCAGGCTGACAGGATAACCTGTCAGATAGCTAATAAATATGGAAATTTTGACGCAAGCCGTTGGTTTGCACGGCGCGACCGTTACTCGCTGGTTTCGAGTTCGTACGCCCGGCTGAATTCTTCGTCGAAGCGCTGCGGCAGCTTTTTGTCGTTGGGACGTGCCAAACCCTCGTAAGCCTCCGCATAAAGTTCGCGGAATTCCTTGTGTTGGCCACTTCGGGAGTTTTGTTCGATAGCGCTGGGTTCAAAGTAACCCAGATAGTCTCCCAGCGCGCTGCGCATTGCTGTGATAACCGCTTTCTGATGTTTTTTCAGTTCGTCGAAAGCTGCTTCGACGGCCGCGACGCCGTTCTTGTTGATGTCGTTGCTGTTACCCAGTATCAGGCGCAGCGCATTGTCGATGCCGTCCGATGCGCGCAGCGGATTTTTTGTATCGTTCCTGGCTTTATCGCGCAGGCGCAGCTGCCGGGTCAGGCGATCTTTCTCGGCCAGGAGTGCGTGGGTGCCTTCTGTGAATTCGCTGAGCAACCGGCCCGCGTTCTGCAGGATGGCTTTAGGGTCCATGCCCTCGAACTCGGTAGGGCTGAGTTGCGCTGCCTTCAGAAAGGCATGCACCACTTCTTTGAGCATTTCCTCGCTGGCCATTTTGCGCAGCATGGCGCTGGCTTCGGGAGGGATCTCGCAGAGTGCGCTCAGCTCACCCGGTTCGTCTCCGGGCCTGAGCACATCTTCCAGCTTGAGTTCATCACGAATTTCGTCATCGGACAGCATCGCGATTTCCATCGACTCGTCATGCTGCACCATCTGTGCCCGCACCACCGAATCGCGCATCCCGTCTTCTTCGCCCTCGTCCGGGTCTTCAATGATGGCCACGCGGATTTCAAATTCGCCAAGCCGCAATGTGTCGCCGTCGAACAGGCGTTGCGGATTGCTGCGACCAACCGGGGTATTGGAGCCGTTGATGAACACGCCATTGCGGCTCAGATCGACCAGATAGTAGGCGCCGCTCTGATAGTCAATCATTGCGTGCTTGCTTGATATATAGCGTTTTGCATCCGGCAGCGGCCAGTCGCACTCCAGGCTGCGCCCTATGTATCCGCCGCACGCAGCAAATTCCTGAATGTAGCTACCACCCAGTGATTCGCGGTGCGAACTGATGACCTGTAAACGCAACGGCATAAGCTTTCCGACGCTCCATAAGCCCTCGCCGCCAAAACGACGGTTGGAGTGCTCCCAGCAAGATTGTGGCAGCTAAGGGACACGGTATTCTGTTGCATGCATCACAGTTTTGGCGGCTTGCAGCGCCGTTTCGGCGGTGCCCGGCCCGACTGATGTTCCGCCGGCATGCTGGGGTATAATTCGCGCCCGCCGGTTTTCCCGGCGATTTCTATTTAACGTAATACACAGGTGCCGCTACCGAGATGGCCGATCGTCACTTATATAAGATCATTTTCATGAATCAGGGGCAGGTCTACGAGATCTATGCCCGCAGCGTCGGGCAGGGCGGTCTGTTTGGCTTCGTCGAAATCGAGGAGCTGGTGTTTGGGGAGCGCACGACAGTCGTCGTGGACCCGTCTGAAGAAAAACTCAAATCAGAGTTTCAGACGGTCAAGCGCATTTTCGTGCCCCTGCACGCGATTATTCGGATTGACGAAGTCGAAAAGCAGGGCGTTAGCAAGATCAGTAGCTATAAAGGCGACAACGTTTCGCCGTTCCCGATGCCGGTTTACACCCCCGGCAAAGGTGGCGACAACTAATGCTGGCAATGCGCTTGCCCGGTCCGCCGGCGCTGTCTGCTTTCCGACTCGAAAAACTACTGCCGCGGTTGCAGGCGCGTTTACCGGCTATCGCGGCAGTGAGTGCTCGTTATGAGCATTTTGCGGCGGTTGAGGGCGAGCTCAGCAGCGCCGAGCATGCGTTGCTCGCTGAGCTGCTGACATACGGTCCTGCAGAGGCGCATACCTACTTGACAGGTACCGCCGTGCTGGTTGTACCGCGGCTCGGAACCTTGTCGCCCTGGGCGAGCAAGGCCACGGATATTGCGAACAACTGTGGTCTGCAGAAAATAGTTCGTCTGGAACGCGGGATTGTCTACACACTCAATTCTCGTGATGTTCTGGATGACACAGCGCTCAAGCTAATTCTGCCGCTGTTGCACGATCGCATGACGGAAACCGTGCTGCCCGACGATGCAGACATTGCGTGTTTGTTTGCAACGCATGAGCCAGCGCCGCTGGTTCACGTGCCTTTGCTTGAAGAGGGGCGAGCCGCTCTGGAACACGCCAATGTCGAGCTGGGTCTGGCGCTGTCGGACGATGAGATCGCTTACCTGGCTGACGTTTTCACTCGCACACAGCGCAATCCGACCGACGCGGAATTGATGATGTTTGCGCAAGCCAATTCCGAGCATTGCCGTCACAAAATATTCAACGCAACCTGGACTATTGACGGTCGGCAGGCAGATCAAAGCCTGTTTGAGATGATTCGTTCCACGCATCATAAATCGCCGGAGGGTGTGCTATCGGCCTATAGCGATAATTCGGCGGTCATCGTCGGCGGTCAAGGCCAGCGGCTGATGGTGCAGCCGGATGATCAGCGTTACGTGTTCAGGGATGAAGACGTGCATATTCTGATGAAGGTCGAGACACACAATCATCCGACAGCCATTTCACCGTTTCCAGGTGCCGCTACCGGGTCGGGTGGCGAGATACGTGATGAGGGTGCGACCGGTCGCGGCGCCAGTCCGAAAGCAGGGCTTACGGGCTTCTCGGTCTCACATCTGCGCATTCCCGATTTCGAACAACCCTGGGAAACAGGCGACCGGGAAACGGGTGGTCAAAGCATCGGCAAACCAGAACGCATTGCGAGCGCCCGTGAAATCATGCTGGAAGGTCCTATAGGCGGTGCGGCCTTTAACAATGAATTTGGCCGACCGAATATTCTGGGTTACTTCAGGACTTTCGAACAGCAGCTGGCGGAGCAGGGTAAGGCAGCCGGTTATCACAAACCCATCATGATTGCAGGCGGCATGGGCAACATTCGTGCGGCGGATGTGCACAAGCCCGAAGTGCCCTCAGGTGCGCTCATCGTGGTGCTGGGCGGCCCGGCCATGCTGATCGGTCTGGGCGGCGGTGCCGCATCTTCAATGGGTAGCGGCGCCAGCAGCGAAGACCTCGACTACGCATCAGTGCAACGCGGTAATCCGGAAATGCAACGGCGGGCGCAGCAAGTCATTGATGCATGCTGGGCATTGGGCGCGGCCGAGGGTTGTCGCAACCCGATTGTCATTATTCACGATGTCGGCGCAGGCGGTTTGTCGAATGCAACGCCGGAGTTAATCGACCACAGCAAGTTAGGCGGCGTTATCGAGATACAGGATGTGCCGAATGCTGAACCCGGCATGTCGCCACTGGAAATCTGGTGCAACGAAGCGCAGGAACGCTACATGGTGGCTGTGTTGCCCGAAGACATCGATACTTTTGCGGCGATTTGTGAACGCGAGCGTTGCCTGTATGCCGTTATCGGCGAGATGAACGACAGCGGACAACTCGAAGTGCACGACAGGCGTACCGGTGACGACCCGGTGAATATGCGCATGAGCGATTTGTTAGGCAAGCCGCCGCAGACCCGCGTGGAGGTGACACGAACAGATCGCGAGATTCCGCCGGCGCAGCTGGACGACCTCGATCTGGCGGACGCTTGTTACCGTGTGTTGCGCTTTCCCACGGTGGCCGACAAGTCGTTCTTAATTCATATAGGCGACCGGACCGTCGGCGGTATGGTCACGCAGGATCAGCTAGTCGGGCCGTGGCAGACGCCGGTCAGTGACGTCGGTGTCACCGCGCGCAGTTTTACTTCGACCGCAGGTGAGGCCATGGCCATGGGTGAGCGAACACCGGTGGCTTTGCTGCGTCCGGCTGCATCGGGCCGTCTGGCGGTGGGTGAAGCGATCACCAATATTGCGGCTGCGCGCATCGAGCGGCTGGGCGACATTCGTTTGTCGGCCAACTGGATGGCGGCGTGCGGGTATCCCGGTGAGGATCAGGCCTTATTCGATACCGTCGAAGCGGTGGGCAGCGAGCTGTGTCGCGAACTCGGTATTGCTATTCCGGTTGGCAAGGATTCTTTGTCCATGCAAACGCGCTGGCAGGATGACGAGGGCGACAAGAATGTTTTTGCGCCGTTGTCGCTGATCGCGTCTGCTTTTGCACCCGTGCTGGACGTGCGTTTTACTCTGACCCCACGGATAGAGCGCGATGCTGCGAGTTGTTTGGTGTTGTTTGATCTGGGTGAAGGGCGGAACCGCCTGGGCGCATCGTGTTTGAGCCAGGTTTTTGTGCGGCCGGGGGGGGAGCCGGCTGACGTTGTCGACACCGGGCGCTTAAGAGCCTTTTTTGATGTCATACAGGCGTTGAACGCCAGCGGACTGATTCAGGCATATCACGATCGTTCGGACGGCGGCCTGTTTGCGACGTTGTGCGAAATGGCTTTTGCCGGGCGTACCGGGGTAGACATTCAGATAGCGGGCGATGATTTGCTGGCCACGCTGTTTAACGAGGAACTGGGCGCGGTCGTGCAGGTGCGTAACGCCGATCGGGTGCGTTTTAATGAGGTGGTTGCCGAATTCGGTTTAACTGAATTTGTGCATGACGTAGCGGTGCCGAACACTGACGGCACCGTGCGGATTGAGCATCACGGCAATCCGGTGTTTTCTGCCAGGCGCGGCGAATTGCAGCAAGTCTGGGCGGAAGTCAGCTATCGCATGCAAGCCGAACGCGACAATCCGCACACGGCGCGCCAGCAGTTCGACGCCATACTTGATGATGACGATCCGGGGCTTGATCCGCTGGTTCCGTTCGATGCGCAGGAAGATATCGCTGCGCCGATGATTGCAACCGGCGCGCGCCCCACCGTAGCGATATTGCGGGAGCAGGGCGTTAACAGCCACAACGAGATGGCGGCCGCATTCTATAAGGCTGGTTTTGACCCCGTGGACGTGCACATGTCCGACTTGTTGTCCGGGCGTCGCAATTTGCAGAGTTTTCGGGGTGCTGTCGCTTGCGGGGGCTTTTCGTTTGGTGACGTGCTGGGTGCCGGAGGCGGATGGGCCAAATCGGTGTTGTATCACGGCCAGGTGCGGGATGCCTTCCAGGCATTTTTTGAGCGCGACGACACTTTCGCTCTGGGTGTATGCAACGGTTGTCAGATGTTGGCGAATCTGCATTCCATTGTGCCGGGAAGTGAACACTGGCCGCGTTTCGTGCGGAATGCCTCCGAGCAATTCGAAGCGCGTCTCAGTCTGGTTGAAGTAACCGACTCACCGTCAATCTTGCTGGCCGGCATGCAGGGTGCGCGACTGCCGATTGCCACGTCGCACGGTGAGGGCCGGGCCGAATTTGCTTCGCCCGCCGAGCAGCAGGCATTTCTGTACGCGGGCAAGGCGCCCTTGCGTTATATCGATAACTACGGCAACCCTGCGGAACAGTATCCGGCGAACCCGAACGGCTCGCCCGGCGGCATTGCCGGGGCGTGTTCAGAAGACGGTCGTGTAACGTTGTTAATGCCTCATCCCGAGCGCGTGCACCGCACCGTGCAGCACTCGTGGGCGCCGCGACACTGGGGCGAAGACGGGCCGTGGATGCGCATGTTCCGCAATGCGCGGGTCTGGGTGGGCTAGTCGGTACCCGTCGGGCGCTTCAGATCGGGCCGCACAATACTGAGTATGGTTTCGTCCTGATCGTCGGCCACGCTGTCGTCTGACGCTTCGCCGTGATTGGGGTCGGCGAAATAGCGTCGCATGCGCAGGGTTTTCTGCAGCCGGCCACGCCGAATGTACGCGTGGTGCAGCATGTCTTTCATGGTTTCAAGCAGAATGGCGGACATGCCCTTGTCAAAGTCAACGGCGTCCAGCAGAGAGCCCGTGCCGGTATCAAACAGCAGCGTGCACAGGTCGCGATACTCGTCATCACTGAGGTTGGCGAGTTCGGCAATTTCATCCACCTGCGCCATAAACTTGAGTTTCTCGTTCTCGCCGCGGTCGTTAATGACTGCTTCGGTGGTCATGCGGCACATTACCGCAAAGGCTTGCAGCAAATCGTGCTCATAACAGCCCAATGCGTTGCGAAAGAAAGTGGCCACGCCATCGGGCAGGTAATTGAAGCTGAAACGCTCTTCTTGTCTGGGCGTTTCATTGCGCACCGGTTCCAGATCAATGCGGTGTACGTCAAAATTAATGATCCGGTAACTGCCGAATACCGGCATTCCGCAGGCGCCGCACTGGAAAACCATGCCGGTTCTCTCCGGGCGCGACTGTCTTAGCGCCCTGAAGTCAGGCGTAGCGGTGGGGTGCATATGCGCATGGCTGTGACAATGGGGGCAATCCATTGTCGTGTTCTCGCCGCGATGCAGCCTATTGCTGGAGTCCAGATGCATGGCGGCATTATATACCCGCTGCAATCGGCTGCTAGCCGCTATCCTCTAACCGCTAAGCGGCTTGTACCGGATGCGATGGGGCTCGTTGGCGGCATCGCCCAGTCGGCGCTTGCGGTCAGCTTCGTACTCTTCGTAGTTACCGGCGAAAAACTCCACGTGGCTGTCGCCTTCGAAGGCCAGAATGTGGGTCGCTATGCGGTCCAGAAACCAGCGATCGTGGGAGATGACCACGGCGCATCCGGGAAAGTCCAGCAGCGCGTTTTCCAGTGCGCGCAGAGTTTCCACGTCCAGGTCGTTGGTGGGTTCGTCGAGCAGCAGCACGTTGGCGCCGGATTTAAGCACCTTGGCGAGATGCACGCGGTTGCGCTCGCCACCGGACAACTCGCCGATTTGTTGCTGCTGTTGTGAGCCTTTGAAATTAAAGCGGCCGACATAAGCGCGCGAAGAGGTTTCATAGTTGCCAACCCGTATCAATTCCTCACCGCCGGATATTTCCTGCCAGACGGTGTTGCTGTCCTGCAGTGCCTGACGTGATTGATCGACGTAGGCCAGTTCAACCGTTTCGCCCAGACGGATTTCGCCTTCGTCGGGCTGCTCGGTGCCGGTCAGCATTTTAAAGAAGGTGGTTTTACCGGCACCGTTCGGGCCGATAACGCCGACGATGGCGCCCGGCGGAATTTGAAAGTTAAGGTCGTCGATCAGCAGTTTATTGCCAAAACCTTTTTTCAGGTGATTGACCTCAATCACCAGATCACCCAGACGCGGCCCGGGCGGAATATATATCTCATTGGTCTCCTGCCGGCTCTGAAATTGCTGAGAGTTCAGTTCATCAAAGCGGGCAAGTCGTGCCTTGCTTTTGGCGCGGCGCGCCTTGGGGTTGGAGCGTACCCATTCGAGCTCAGCTTTGATGCTCCTTTGTCTGGCCACTTCCTGCTTTTCTTCGAGCTCCAGTCGCTGTTCTTTTTGCTCCAGCCAGGAGCTGTAATTTCCTTCCCAGGGAATGCCGTGGCCGCGGTCCAGCTCAAGAATCCAGCCGGCAACGTTGTCCAGAAAATAGCGATCATGGGTGACGGCAATAACGGTTCCCGGAAAGCGTTCCAGAAAGCGTTCCAGCCACGCGACCGATTCGGCATCCAGGTGGTTGGTGGGTTCGTCGAGCAACAGCATGTCGGGCTCCGACAGCAACAGGCGGCAAAGCGCAACGCGGCGCTTTTCACCGCCGGAAAGTTGCTCCACATTGGCATCCCAGTCCGGAAGGCGCAGGGCGTCCGCCGCTATTTCCAGCTGGCGTTCAATTTCCCAGCCGTTCTTCGCGTCGATCTGATTCTGCAACTCGCCCTGTTCTTCGAGTAGCTTATTCATCTCGTCATCGTCCATCGGCTCGGCAAAGCGGTCGCTGATGGCATTAAAGCGATTGATTAAGTCCAGCACGTCCGCAACGCCTTCCTCGACATTGCCGCGCACGTCCTTGTCGGGATTCAGTAACGGCTCTTGCTGCAGATACCCGATCTTGATGCCGGGTTGCGGCCGCGCCTCACCCTCAAACTCTTTGTCCACACCGCCCATTATGCGCAGCAAGGTTGACTTGCCGGCGCCGTTTAACCCGAGTACGCCGATTTTGGCGCCCGGAAAGAAGCTTAGAGAGATGTCACGCAGAATGTACCGTTTGGGCGGCACGATCTTCGCAACGCGGTTCATGGTATAGACGTACTGGGCCATGGTGTTTCCTGCAATCCTGTTAAAAGCGATGCGCATTATCCGTAAAGGCACGCATATAATCCAATTAAGGTCGGAGTGGAAGCGAGGGCGGGCGGTGAGACGGTGGTCGCAATGAGCAACGTGGGCAAAGTGCGGGTAATTCGTGATCCGGCTACTGCTGCGTACGGTTTCGGGCACGGCCACCCCTTCGGCCCCGATCGACACGATGTATTTCACGCCGAATTACAGTCCAGCGGAGTCGCGGATGACGTGGTCATGGTGGCTGCCCGTCAGGCCAGCCGCGACGAGCTGCTGAGCTACCACACCGAAGACTATCTGAACTTTGTCCGCGATACCTGCGACGGTGGCGGAGCCATGCTGGATGCACAGGACACGCCCGCGTTTCCTGGCCTGTATGAGGCGGCGGCGGCCTGCGTGGGCGGTACGCTAAACCTCGTCGATGCCATCATGCGCGGCGAGACCCGTCGCGGTTTTATTCCTATCGGTGGTTTGCACCATGCCTATCGGGATCACACCGCAGGCTTCTGTGTATTTAATGACTGCGGTATCGCCGCAGAGTTATTGCGTAAGCAATACGGTTTAGGATCTGTCGCGTACGTGGATATTGACGCGCACCACGGCGACGGGATGTTCTATGCCTTCGAATCGGACCCGACGGTATTTATTGCTGACATGCACGAGGACGGGCGAGCGTTGTTTCCCGGAACCGGGCATCGGCATGAAACCGGCACGGGGCCGGCGGCCGGCACCAAGCTCAATATTCCGTTGCCGCCCAAGGCCGGCGATGACCGCTTTTATACAGCCTGGGAGGAGGTCGAAACCTTTCTGGAAGCAGCCCGTCCGGAATTCATTCTTTTCCAGTGCGGTGCCGACAGTATCGCCGGCGACCCGATCACGCACCTCAAATTCAGCGTCGATGCTCACGCTTATGCCGCACGACGCTTGTGCGATATCGCCAACCGCCATGCCGATGGGCGCCTTCTGGGCATGGGCGGTGGGGGCTACAACCGGGACAATCTGGCGAAAGGCTGGACAGCCGTCGTGCGGGAATTCGTCCACGCGCCCTGAGATGCGCCAGATGGGGTGCAGCGGAATCGCTCCAGCGGTTACAATTGCCGCCCTTTCCCCAGCTTGAGCCGGAGCCCCCTAAGCATGTACACCAGCGAATGGAAAATCGCCGATTTTGACCCTGAACTGAAGGCCGCCATTGATCAGGAATCCAGGCGTCAGGAAGAGCACATTGAACTGATCGCATCAGAAAATTATGCCAGCCCGCGCGTGCTGGAAGCGCAAGGCAGCAAGCTTACTAATAAGTATGCCGAGGGTTATCCCGGCAAGCGTTATTACGGCGGTTGCGAATACGTTGATGTGGCTGAAGAACTGGCCATAGCACGTGCCAGGGAATTGTTCGGCGCTGATTACGCCAATGTGCAGCCGCACTCGGGGTCGCAGGCGAACGCGGCGGTTTACATGGCGCTGCTTGAGCCCGGCGATACGGTGTTGGGCATGTCGCTGGACCATGGTGGACACCTGACGCACGGCGCGAAGATCAATTTCTCCGGACGTATATATAAGTCTGTGCAATACGGTTTGAATCCGGAAACGGGCGAAGTGGATTACGACGAAGTGCAGCGGCTGGCCAACGAACACAAACCAAAAATGATCATCGCCGGCTTTTCGGCGTATTCACGGATCCTCGACTGGCAGCGCTTCCGCGACATTGCGGATTCGGTCGGCGCATATCTCATGGCCGATATGGCGCATGTCGCCGGACTGGTTGCTGTGGGTGAATACCCCAGCCCGGTAAACATCGCGGATGTCACCACGACCACGACGCACAAGACCCTGCGCGGCCCGCGGGGCGGGCTTATTCTCGCGAAGGCGAATCAAACTATTGAGAAGGCGCTGAACTCCCGCGTCTTCCCTGGTAGTCAGGGTGGGCCGCTGATGCACGTGATTGCAGCCAAGGCGGTGGCATTTAAAGAGGCTATGCAGCCGGACTTCAAAACTTATCAGCAGAAGGTCAAGCGGAATGCCGACACCATGGCAAAGGTTTTGCAGCAACGCGGCTACAACATAGTATCCGGCGGTACGGATTCGCATATGTTTCTGGTTGATTTGATTGACAAGGGCATTACCGGCAAGGCGGCCGATGCAGCATTGGGCGCTGCCAACATTACAGTTAACAAGAATGCGGTGCCGAACGATCCTCAGTCACCGTTTGTGACCAGCGGATTGCGGATCGGCACGCCGGCGATCACCACGCGCGGTTTTGGTGAGGCTGAATCTGCCGAACTGGCGAACTGGATCGCCGATGTTCTGGATGACATCGACAATGAGACACTGCTCAAGGATGTGCGCGCCAAGGTGCTCGATATCTGCAGGCGTTTTCCGGTTTATGGCTGATTCGGTTTAGCTTATGCATTGTCCTTTTTGTGGCCACGAAGAAACCAAGGTAATTGATTCGCGTTTGGCGGGCGAGGGCCGACAGGTGCGCCGTCGCCGGGAATGTGCGTCATGCGGCGAGCGCTTTTCGACCTTTGAGTCGGCCGAACTGGTTATGCCGCGAATCATTAAGCGCGACGAAACCCGTGAGCCGTTTGACGAAGAAAAGCTTCGCAACGGCATTGTGCGGGCGCTGGAGAAACGTCCGGTGAGCAGTGAGAGCATCGAAAAAATTATCTTAGCCATTACTCATCGTTTGCAGGCTCTGGGCGAGCGAGAGGTGCCGGCCATGGTGCTTGGGGAAATGGTCATGGAAGAGCTGCAGCCCATCGATCCGGTTGCCTATGTGCGTTTTGCTTCCGTATATCGAAGTTTTCAGGACGTAACCGAGTTTCAGGACGAAATTCGTCGCTTGCAGGAAATGACGGCTGGCCCATCGCGTCGCGAGCAGATGTCATTGCTGCCTGACGAAAAGAAGAAGCGCTAATGGCTATTACGGCTGACGATCAGCGCCACATGGCGAGAGCCTTGCGGCTCGCGCGACGCGGAATGTATACCACCGACCCCAATCCGAACGTGGGCTGCGTGCTTGTGAACGCTGCCGGCGAAGTTGTTGGCGAAGGTTTTCATCAGCAAGCGGGCCAGCCGCATGCCGAACCGCTGGCCATTCGGGCAGCGGGAGATCGCGCACGCGGCACCACTGCGTACGTGACGCTGGAGCCCTGCAATCATCACGGCCGCACACCTCCCTGTGCCGATGCACTGATCAGCGCCGGTGTAACGCGCGTGGTTGCAGCAACCGAAGACCCCAATCCAACGGTATCCGGTCGCGGTTATGCGAAGCTGCGCGAAGCAGGCATCGAGGTCGAAGCGGGCGTACTCGAAGCCGAAGCCATTGAGTTGAACCGCGGCTATACGCAACGGATGCGGCACGGGCGGCCATGGGTCAGGGCCAAGTTGGCAGTCAGCGTGGACGGACGCACGGCCCTGGCCAACGGTCAGAGTCACTGGATAACCGGCGATGCGGCTCGTGCTGACGTGCATCACTGGCGCGCTCGCAGTTCTGCGATTTTATCCGGCATAGGCACAGTACTGGCTGATAACCCGCGTTTGAACGCTCGAGTCGACGCGCCTGTAGTGCAGCCCTTGCGTGTTATCGTCGACAGTCATTTGCGCACACAGGCTGATGCACGGTTGCTTTCCGAGCCAGCTGACGGCGTGTTGCTGGCTTTTACCGACGATCGCGACAACCGGCGCGCAGAGCTGGAGCGAGCGGGCGCCAGCTGCGTGCAACTGCATGCCGACGCTGCAGGAAGCGTTGCCCTCGTTGAACTGCTCAGTCTGCTGGGTGAGCAGGGAATAAACGAAGTCCTGGTTGAGGCGGGCCCCCGCTTGAACGGCGCATTGCTTGATGCCGGACTGATTGATGAAATCATTGTGTATCAAGCATCCTGCCTGATGGGGGCCACGGCGCAAGGCATGTTCGCCACCGCGCCGCTCAGCGAGCTGTCGCAACGGTACAATCTGCGGATACAGGACATGCGTCGTTTTGGCGACGACGTGCGAATGATTTACGAGGTGGTCAGGTCATGTTCACCGGCATAGTGGCGGCGACCGGAAAAATTGCAGCGATAGCCTTGCACGAGGGCGAGGGCCGTTTTCAGTTTGCGACGGGTAAATTGCCTCTGCAGGGGGTGCGTCCGGGCGACAGCATCGCAGTTAACGGTGCCTGTCTCACCGTGGTTGCTCTGCATGACGGCGATGCGGGGGAGTCAGGTTTCAGTGCCGACGTGTCGCGCGAAACTGTGGCATGCACCACGCTGGGCGAGCGGGCCGTGGGCGACAGCATTAATCTTGAAAAGGCGCTTACCGTGGGCGAGGCGCTCGGCGGCCACATGGTTACCGGGCATGTCGACGGTGTCGGTGTGGTGGTAGCCATGGCGCCGGATGGCGATTCCTTGCGCTTGTCCGTTGAGGCGCCCGAGCCGCTGGCTCGATACATCGCGGCGAAAGGATCAGTGTGCGTGGATGGGGTCAGTCTGACAGTGAACCGTGTCCATGACTGTGTATTCGAGCTGATGATTGTGCCCCATACTCAATCAGAAACCATTATTGCCGGTTATCAGCCGGGAACACGCGTTAATATAGAAGTCGATATCATCGCTCGCTATCTCGAGCGGCTGGTTCAGCAAGCTTCGGTCGAATGAGCGATTCAGACACACTGCAAGAGGTCAGTGACATGCACGGCGGAAAAGTGGAACCCACAGACGCACAGAGCAACCCGGTGTTCAGTAACATCGAGGATGTTATCGCGGATATACGCGCCGGCAAGATGGTCATCGTGGTGGATGACGAAGATCGCGAGAATGAAGGCGATTTCATCATGGCGGCCAATTGTGTCACCCCGGCAGACGTTAATTTCATGGCGCGCTACGGGCGCGGCCTGATTTGCCTGACGTTAACCCGCGAGCGTTGCGAACAGTTGCGCCTGCCGCTGATGGTGAGCACCACCAATGAACTGCAGACCACGAATTTCACCTTGTCGATTGAAGCCGTGGAGGGAGTAACCACGGGTATTTCGGCGCACGACCGCGCACGCACCATACAGGCCGCCACCGCTGCTGATGCGCGACCGGAAGATTTGCAGCAACCCGGTCACGTTTTTCCTATCATGGCGCAGCCCGGTGGGGTGTTGAATCGCGCTGGTCACACAGAGGCGGGTTGCGACCTTGCGCGACTGGCCGGTTTTGAACCCGCGGCGGCCATCGTTGAGATACTGAATGAAGATGGCACCATGGCGCGACGGCCTGAGCTGGAAGTGATCGCCCGCCAGCACAATCTGCGTATCGGTAGCATTGCGGATCTGATCCGCTATCGGCTCGAGAACGAACGCTCGGTGGAGCGTATCGCAGACGTTCCGGTAAAGACCGAGTTTGGTGAGTTTCGTCTGTGTTGTTATGAAGATCATGTCAGCAGGAATGTGCATACGGCTCTCATACATGGCGATTTGGAAAGCGCTGACATCCCGTTGGTGCGTGTGCATGTGCAGGACATCGTGGGAGACGTGCTGGGCGTGCGCGACCCGCGCCTGGGCCGTCCACTTCGTTCAGCGTTGGGCCGCATTGTAGAAGAGAAAGTTGGCGTGGTCGTGGTGCTGAATTACCCGGAAGATCCGCGTCACCTGATTGCCAGTGTGCGTTCGCTGGGGCGTCCGGTTGACGAAATGGCAAGCCGCCGGGCCGGCGAAGCCGTATTGCGCACCTATGGCATCGGCTCGCAAATTCTCTGCGACCTCGGCATTACACGCATGCGTGTGCTGAGCGCGCCGAAGCAGATGAACGCGATTTCAGGGTTCGGTCTCGAGATCGTTGAGTATATTGACGACTATGGCGATGTCTGAGAAAAGTCATCCTGAAGAATTGTCGCGGCGGTTGTATGACGCATCCTTTTGCATCGTTGCTGCCCGTTTCAACGGCGATATTGTCGACCGATTGATCGCAGGTGCACGGGCCGCGCTGGAGCGTTCCGGTGTAACTCCGTCCGCTATCGAGGTGTTGCGGGTGGCAGGCGCCTACGAGTTACCTTTTGCCGCGCAGGCCGCAGCCCGCACCGGGCGCTTTGATGGCATCGTTGCATTGGGTGCAGTAATAAGAGGTGGCACTCCGCATTTCGAATATATTTCTGCGCAATGCATGGCCGGCCTGGCGCGCGTGTCGCTGGACTGCAATATCCCGCTGGGCAACGGCGTACTGACCGTCGATACGGCTGAGCAGGCTGTCGAGCGGGCGGGCGGGCGCGAAGGCAACAAGGGTGAAGAGGCAGCGCTGGCGGCTGCCGAACTCGTCAGCCTGGTGCGGCGCCTGATCCCCTAGTTCGCGCGGCCCATTGATTGCCAGTTCCACTGATTTTTAAGAGCGCTTAACAATGCAAAAGAAAGGCAGAAGCGGAGCTCGTCGACTGGCGATGCAGGCGTTTTATCAATCGCAATTAACAGGCCATGCTCTGGATGTATTGCAGGATCAGTTTCGCGAGCAGTCGGAATACACGGCCTGTGACTCTGCCTACTTCGAGGCACTGCTGGTTGATGTTGACACGCACCGTACTCAGCTGGACGCGGACATTGCAGCGTACAGCGACATTGTTCCCGAGCAGCTCGATCCGGTTGAACACGCGATCCTGTGGCTGGCGCTCGCGGAAATGCGCTTTCATGAGGACGTGCCAGTACCCGTTGTCATTAATGAAGCGATTGAGCTCGCCAAACTCTTCGGGGCCGAGGGAGGGCATCGTTACGTTAACGGCCTGCTGGATAAGGCAGGCCAGAATCTTCGTCCGGCCGCCTGAGTTGCGGGGCCGCGACCGGGTCCGCTATGTCCCTTTCTGAAAGCAGCATTATCGAAATTTTTCACCGGCATTTTGCCGGTGCCCGGCGTGGTGTGGTTCTGGGTATCGGTGACGATGCAGCCGTCCTGTCCTTACCGGAGGGCCGGCAACTGGTTGCTGCGACCGATGCCCTGGTCGAGGGAACCCATTTCCTTCCCGGCGCACCCGCCGCATCGGTTGGGCATCGCGTGCTGGCTGTAAATCTGAGCGACCTTGCCGCCATGGGGGCAGATGCGCACTGGGCGACCTTGTCCTTGTCGCTTCCCAAGGCTGATGATGCATGGGTGAAACAGTTCGCCGAAGGTTTTGCCCGTTTAGCCGATGAATTTAATGTCGCGCTAATCGGGGGCGATACGGTTCGTGGCCCCTTGAGTGCTGTCGTGACAGTTATGGGTTCGGTGCCCACGGATCAATTTGTTTCGCGTGCCGGGGCTCGTGAAGGGGACGATATTTACCTTAGCGGCGCACCCGGGTGCGCGGCAGCCGGCCGCGGGTTGCTGGCCGACCCGTCGCAAGTCAAAGTGACCGACACGGCGCAAGTCAAATCGTCAACCGGTCGCTCGCAGGCGTATCGTCGGTCGTTTGAGTATCCGCAGCCTCGAGTGGACATTTGGTGCTGGGCTGCGAACCGTCGCGACGGCCATGATTGATGTTTCCGACGGTGTGCATATCGATTTGAGTCGGCTACTGAGTGCGAGTCGCGTGGGGGCGCATGCCTTGGTTCCCGATCTGGGGGCAATGGTTGCGGACTTCGGGCCTGAATTGTCGCGTGAGTTATTTTTTTGCGGTGGCGAAGACTACGAATTATGTTTTTGCGCGCCGGCTGTTTCTGCAGCCGATGTGTCGCGACTTGCTGCCGAACATGCCGTGCCCGTTACGCGGATCGGCAAGGTGATTGGCGGGGCGGGTCTGAACTGGAGTCAGGGTGGTCTGCCAGTCGAACCGGCCGGCGCTGCGTTTGAGCACTTCGAGGGGTAGGGCGTGGAGCACCGAGAACTGATCAAGATAGTCGTGCGCGATCCGGTGCATTGGCCGGCCTTTGGTTTTGGCCTGGGGCTGATACCGTTTGCACCCGGCACTTTTGGCTCATTGCTGGCCATACCGCTGTGGTTGGCGACACCGGCAGTATGGTGGATGCAGCTTGCGGTCGCAGTTGTCATATTCACCTTCGGCGTATGGGTATGCGGGGTCAGTTCCCGGCGTCTGGGGGTTCACGATCACGGCGGAATTGTCTGGGACGAGGTGGTAGGGATGTACCTCACTCTGCTCGTTGTGCCTCTGGAGCCATTGTGGATACTGGTTTCTTTCTTGCTCTTCCGGTTGTTTGATATCTGGAAACCCTGGCCGATTCGCGACCTGGATCACAGATTGCAGGGAGGGCTCGGAATTATGCTAGATGACGTAATAGCGGCGCTGTACGCCGCTTGTTTATTGTTGTTTAGCAGATTTCTGTGGTGACGTGATACCCGCGTGACCCGGCTTCTGCCGCGAAAAGGTCACGTGTATGCCGCTGGCGGCAAACAATACAAGGGGTCGTTCCGTTCCGGCGAAAGTCGGTAAGTATGAGATCCTGCAGGAAATCGGGCAGGGTACGACGGGCGACGTCTACTTGTCGCACGACCCGTATTACGGTCGCGACGTTGCCGTCAAGCTTTATCATGCGCAGCCTGATGCCGACAGCCAGTCGGCGAAAGTCGCCCGCAAGATGTTCTTTAACGAGGCGCATATCGTCGGCAAGCTGCAGCACCCGAACATTCTTCCGATTTTTGACGCCGGCGAAGAAGACGGCCGTTATTACGTGGTGATGGAGCATGTGCGCGGAGCGCGCACGTTGGCAACCTACTGCAAGCCCGATCATTTGCTGCGCATTGAAGACGTTATTGAAATTATCTACAAGTGTGCGAAGGCGCTGCACTACGCGCACGGTCGCGGGCTTATTCATCGCGATATTAAGCCCAGCAACATCATGCTGACTCCCGACAACGATGTGCGCATCATAGATTTTGGTATTGCGTTGCTCAAAGACGCCGATATGTCGGTGATTCAGGGTATCGCGGGCTCGCCCAGTTACATGTCGCCTGAACAGGTGCAGTCTCAGGATCTGACGCGCGCATCGGATATCTATTCGCTGGGCGCAGTAATGTACGAAATGCTGACTGGCTTTCGTCCGTTTCGTGCCAAGGTGCTCGCGAAGCTGTTGAACAATATTGTGTTTTCGACACCGGCGCCGATACATACCTTGCGCGCTGATGTGCCCGAAGAGCTTGAAGACGTCGTTGCTAAAGCGATGTACAAAGAGCCGGAACAGCGTTTTTCCAATGGTGCGGAGTTTGCGGCGGATTTGACGCGGGTTTACCAGAGCATCACCCGACGGCAGCATGACGGTATCGACGAAAAAGAACGCCTGTCGCTATTGCGCCGTCTGACTTTCTTCCACGAGTTCTCGCATGCGGAAATCAGCGAACTGATGCACGCCAGCGAATGGCGTGACTACGGCACAGCCCAGGATATCGTGCGCGAGGGCGAGATGGATGACCGTTTTTACATTGTCGTTTCCGGCATTTGTGTCGTCGAAAGTAATGGCGTGGGCCTTGGCGAAATGGAAACTGGCAGCTGTTTCGGCGAGGCCAGCTATGTTTCAGGCGTGAAGCGCACGGCAACCATTCGCGCCAAGAACCCGGTTACCGTATTGAGCGTCAGTGCAACACTGCTGGAGCAGCTGTCCACCGAGTGTCAGTTGCGCTTCAACAAAGTGTTTTTGCGGTCTCTCATCCGCCGATTGCAGGGCAACGCAAAAAGCGATTAACCGGCATGGCAATGTGCCGGCTCATCAATCGGCAGAATCGTCGGGACTGAAGTCTTCCAGTTTGTCTTTGAGCAGCACCCTGACCCGTTGCTCGGCACCGTCGAGAGCTTTCTGGCAGTCGCGACTGAGTTTCACCCCTTTCTCAAACTGCTGCAGTGCTTTTTCCAGGGGAATATCGCCTTCTTCCAGTTGCTGGACGATATCCTCCAGCTCCGCCATGGATTTCTCCAGATTGGGTGTGGTTTTTTTCTGAGCACTCACGGCATGTTGTCCTGACGGTGACCGGGCGGCACAGACTTGCACAGGCTTGTGCGCCGGTCAATTGCGATGCTGCTACCGGAATGCGCATATTACATATTGACAGTTTGGCGGGCTGAACCTATGGTTAGACTCAGTACAAAAAAGGAGAAAACCATGGATCTCAAAGGCAGCAAAACCGAGCAGCATCTGAAGGATGCCTTTGCCGGTGAATCGCAAGCAAATCGTCGTTACTTGTACTTTGCAGGTAAGGCCGATGTGGAAGGTTATAACGACGTCGCGGCTTTGTTCCGTTCAACCGCAGAAGGTGAAACCGGTCATGCGCACGGCCATCTGGATTATCTGGCTGCAGTGGGCGATCCTGCGACAGGGCTGCCCATCGGTGGCACATCGGCCAACCTCAAGGCAGCGGTAGCGGGCGAGACCCACGAGTACACCGATATGTATCCGGGCATGGCAAAAGATGCCCGTGACGAGGGTTTTGAAGAAATCTCCGACTGGTTTGAAACGCTTGCCAAGGCCGAGCGTTCACACGCCAATCGCTTTCAGAAAGCCCTCGATGCGCTCGATGACTAGCGCGCGTTAGTTCCGGACTAAGTGAGTTCAACTTCAGACAGCGGGTCGCGTGAAGGCAGCCTCGAGGCACCGACACGCCATCCGCTGGACTGGCAAAGTGACGACTTCTACAACCCGGCCTCGCTTGAGGCCGAGTTAGAGCGCGTATTTGATGTTTGTCACGGCTGTCGCCGCTGTTTCAACCTTTGCAATGCATTTCCGACCTTGTTCGACGCGGTGGACGAGTCTGACACCGGCGAAGTAGACAGCGTTCCTAAAAGCGTGTTTCAGCAGGTGGTGGATGAATGCTACCTGTGCGACATGTGTTACATGAGTAAGTGCCCTTATGTTCCGCCGCATGAGTGGAACATTGATTTTCCCCACCTGATGCTGCGCGCCAAGGCGAAAAAATTTCGCGAGCAAGGCGCATCCATGCCGGACCGTATTCTGTCTGATACCGACACGGTCGGTTCTATAGCGGGCATTCCGGTTATTGCCGAGGCAGTGAACGCGGTCAATCGTTCGGCGGTAGGTCGCGCAGTGCTTGAAGCAGCATTGGGTGTGGATAAGTCGGCGCCCATACCCGAGTATCACGGCCGTTCCGGTCGCCGGCGCGTGGCAGCCGAGGTGGTTGGCAGGGAAGCGCAGGGCGAACCGGTCAACGGCACGCAGGGCAAGGTAGTGTTGTACCTGACCTGTTATGGCAACAAGAACAGCCCGCAGATTATCGAAGACCTGGTGGCCGTATATCGCCATAACGGCATTCCGGTGGCACTAATTGAGAAAGAAAAGTGCTGCGGCATGCCGAAACTCGAGTTGGGCGATCTGGACTCTGTAGCGCGCGCCAAGGACGTGAACGTGCCGCAGTTGCTGGCATGGGTGGAGGACGGCTGGGACATCGTGGCGCCGGTGCCATCCTGTGCACTGATGTTTCGTCAGGAATTACCGTTGATGTTCCCGGACGAAGAAGCCGTGCAGAAAGTTGCCGGGGCCTTTTTCGATCCCTTTGAATACCTGTATCTGCGGCACAAGGGCGAGCGGTTCTTAACCGACTTCGCTCAGCCATTGGGCGACGTCGCTTACCAGGTTCCCTGCCATTTGCGAGTGCAGAATATCGGACTGAAGACGCGCGACGTGCTACAGCTTATTCCTGACACCCGTGTGCAGGTTATAGAGCGTTGCTCGGGTCATGACGGTACCTATGGGGTTAAAAAACGGTTTCGCGAGGCTGCCGTCAAGATTGCCCGGCCGGTGGTGCGCCAGGTTAATGACTCGGGCGCGGCCCATTTGACCAGTGACTGCCCGATGGCAGGAGCCCAGATTGACGGCTTGCTGGAGAAATCCGGAGTCTACAGTCACCCGATGAGCCTGTTACGGTACGCCTACCGTATCTAGATATGTACTCAAAACTAGACCATAAATCTCTGTATTCATTAGAGGAATACTCAAGAATCCGACCGGATTTCAGGGCGCGGGTGCTCGACCACAAACGCCATCGGCGCTTATCCCTGGGAGATCACGTGACTTTGCACTTCGAAGACTCACTCACGATGCAGTATCAAATTCAGGAAATGCTGCGTATCGAGAAGATCTTTGAGGCCGAGGGTATTCAGGATGAGTTGGATGCCTACAACCCGCTTATACCGGACGGTAGCAACTGGAAGGCGACCATGCTGATCGAGTATTCGGAAGTCGAGGAGCGCAAGCATGCGCTGGCCGGGCTGACCGGCATCGAGCATAAGGTATGGGTGCAGGTGGACGGCCACGAGCGGGTGCATGCGATTGCCGATGAAGACATGGAACGATCGACCAGCAACAAGACATCGGCTGTGCACTTCCTTCGATTCGAACTGGAGCCGGCCATGATCGAAGCTCTTAAGTCAGGTGAGAGTTTGACCGTAGGTATCGGTCATCCCAACTATAATCTGGACGGCATTACCGTCCCGGATCTGGTGCGCGAATCCCTGATAGCTGACCTCGACTGAATGCGGTTCGGCTCCAGATAACTCTACGTTGCATATTCCCGCAGGTGGAATACCATTCCGCTGGTTGATCGCGGTTTGCGGCGTTGTGCGCAGGCCTTAGTGGACGCCCTGTTTCAGGGGTTATTGTATGGGCAGCAGGGAGCGTTGCCGGGGTGAGTAAAAGTTACAGCGCATCCGATATCGAGGTGCTCAGTGGTCTGGAGCCGGTGCGCCGGCGGCCGGGCATGTATACGGACACAACCCGTCCCAATCATCTGGCGCATGAGGTCATAGACAACAGCGTCGATGAGGCCATGGCCGGGCATTGTAAGAGCATCGACGTGACGCTCTACAAAGACGGGTCGCTGGAAGTGGCCGACGACGGTCGCGGCATGCCCGTGGACAAGCACCCCAAGGAGAAAATCCCGGGGGTGGAATTGATCCTTACCCGTCTCCACGCAGGCGGGAAATTCTCTTCCGACAACTATCAATATTCCGGCGGGCTGCACGGTGTTGGCGTGTCGGTTGTGAATGCACTGTCGAAAAATCTCGAAGTCTGGATACGTCGCGACGGTAAAGAGTACAACCTGAGTTTCAAGAGCGGCAAAAAAACAGGGAAGCTGGAGGTTGTCGGCAAGGTGGCCCAGCGTAATACCGGCACCACCATTCGTTTCTGGCCGGATGCAAGCTATTTTGACACCGCTGCTTTTTCGGTGTCGCGATTACTGCATGCTCTGCGAGCCAAAGCTGTGCTGTGTCCGGGGCTGAAGATCAGTTTCACCATAGAGAAAAACAAGGATAAAAAAGAAGAAAAACACGAGTGGCTCTACGAAGGTGGCCTGGAAGAGTACCTGCTCGAGGAGCTCGGGAAAGTACAGACATTGCCCGCCGAGCCGTTTGGCGGAAGCTTCAAAGGCAACAGCGAAGAAGTGGATTGGGCTTTGGTCTGGGCGGATGGTGATGCTCAGTCGGTCTGTGAGTCCTACGTTAATTTGATACCCACTCCTCAGGGCGGCACGCACGTGAATGGGTTGCGTACCGGCCTGACCGAGGCAATGCGGGAATATTGCGAAATAAGAAGTCTGCTGCCCCGGGGTGTGCGCATCGCCCCGGAGGATGTCTGGGACGGCGTAAGTTTCGTGTTGTCGGCCAAGATGGAGGAACCGCAGTTTTCCGGTCAGACCAAAGAACGTCTGTCGTCGCGGGAGTCGGCGGCCTTTGTATCGGGCGTGGTGAAGGATACTTTTGCTTTGTGGCTTAATCAGCATTCCGATTCCGGCGATTTGATAGCTCAGCGTGTCGTTGACAATGCCCAGCGGCGTATCAAGGCCAGCAAGAAGGTTACGCGCAAGAAAATCACTTCCGGGCCGGCGCTCCCTGGCAAACTTGCCGACTGCACCATCACTGACCCCGAGCGTTGCGAACTGTTTTTGGTCGAGGGCGATTCAGCCGGAGGGTCTGCCAAGCAAGCGCGCAACAGGGAGTTTCAGGCGGTGTTGCCCCTGCGCGGCAAAATACTGAATACATGGGAAGTGGATCCGGGTGAACTGCTCGCGTCGCAGGAAGTTAGCAATATTTCGCTCGCCATTGGCATGGACCCGGGCAGCGACGACTTCTCCGGTTTGCGTTATCACAAGGTGTGTATCCTCGCGGACGCTGATTCGGATGGCTTGCATATCGCCACATTAATCTGCGCGTTATTTGTGCGGCATTTTCCGGCCCTGGTGAAAGAAGGCTACATATACGTTGCGATGCCGCCTTTGTACCGTATCGATGTCGGCAAGCAGGTGTATTACGCACTGGACGAGTCGGAGCGGCAGGGTGTACTCGACCGCATTGAGGCCGAGAAACTAAAGGGCAAAGTGAATATCACGCGGTTTAAGGGCCTTGGCGAGATGAGTCCGGGGCAGCTGCGCGACACAACCATGGCGCCGGAAACACGTCGGCTGGTGCAGTTGACCATAGACGCCAGCGACGACACGCAGAAAGTCATGGACATGTTGCTTGCCAAGAAGCGTGCCAAAGACCGGCGCGACTGGCTGGAGAGTAAGGGCAATTTAGCCGAGATTTAAGACACCGGCTTGTGGCGCAGGCCGGGCATCAGGAAGTAGCGCATGAGCGAACAAAATCAATTGGACTTTGAAGGCATCGAGAAGCTGCCGCTTGCCAAATTTACCGAGAAGGCTTACCTCGATTATTCGATGTACGTCATCCTCGATCGCGCGTTGCCGCATATCGCGGACGGATTGAAGCCGGTGCAGCGGCGCATCATTTATGCAATGAGCGAGCTGGGTTTGTCGGCGCAGTCCAAGCCAAAAAAATCAGCGCGGACCATTGGTGACGTATTGGGCAAGTTTCATCCGCACGGTGATTCGGCCTGTTACGAAGCAATGGTGCACATGGCGCAGAGTTTTTCCTACCGTTACCCGACCGTCGACGGCCATGGTAACTGGGGTTCGCCGGACGACCCGAAATCGTTTGCGGCCATGCGTTACACCGAAGCGAGGCTCACGGCTTACGCGGGCACCCTTCTGTCGGAACTGGGCTCCGGCACGGTGGCATGGACGCAGAACTTTGACGGCACACTGGAAGAACCGGCTCTGCTGCCGGCGCAGTTGCCAAACTTGCTGTTAAACGGTGCCACGGGTATTGCGGTCGGCATGTCCACCGACGTGCCGCCGCACAATCTGGGTGAAGTCGTGTCGGCCCTGGTGCGCCTGATCGACAAGCCGGAAACAACCCTGCGCGGCATTATGAGCCATATCAAAGGCCCGGATTTTCCAACCGGTGGCGAGATGATTTCTCCCCGGGAGGAGATCGCCGATATTTATAAAACAGGAAACGGCACGCTGCGGGTCCGTGCTACCTGGGAGCGCGAAGGTCAGGACATTGTGATTACGGGGCTGCCGTTTCAGGCGTCGGGAAGCAAGATTCTTGAACAGATTGCCGCGCAGATGCGTGCCAAGAAGCTGCCCATGGTTGAGGATTTGCGCGACGAGTCAGACCATGAAAACCCGACCCGCCTGATAATTTCGCCGCGTTCCAACCGCATTGATGCGGATGACCTGATGAGCCATCTGTGCGCGACCACCGATCTGGAGCGCACGGTGCGAGTCAATCTCAATGTGATTGGTCTGGACGGCCGACCCGCGGTGCGCGGGCTCAAGGAGTTGCTGACTGAGTGGTTGGACTTTCGCGTGGCCACCGTGCGCCGGCGGCTGGAATACCGCCGCGACCGTGTGCAGGAGCGGCTGCATGTGCTGGATGGCTTGTTGGTTGCGTACCTGAATATCGATAAGGTCATCAAGATTATTCGTGAGGAAGATGAGCCCAAGCCGGTCTTGATGAAAAAATTCAAGCTATCCGACATACAGGCCGAAGCTATCCTCAACTTGCGGTTGCGCAATCTGGCAAAACTGGAAGAGATGAAAATCCGCGGCGAACAGGCCGAATTGCAGGGCGAGCTGGACGATTTGCTCAAAACACTGAAAAGCAAAGCGCGGCTGAATAGTCTGGTGCGCGGCGAATTACTCGAGGCCGCCGAAAAGTTTGCTGACCCGCGTCGCACGCTCATCGTCGAACGTGAAACCGCCCAGGCGCTGGACGAAACAGAACTGATTCCGAGCGAACCGGTGACGGTGATTTTGTCGGCGCGCGGATATGCGCGGGCGGCCAAGGGGCACGATGTTGATCCGCGCAGCCTGAGTTACAAGTCCGGGGACGCCTTCCTGAGTGCTGCCTATGGGCGGAGTAACCAGCAAGCGTTATTTATTGACAGCAAGGGGCGGGCTTACACCCTGGTGGCGCATACGTTGCCGTCGTCGCGAGGCCACGGCGACCCGTTAACGGGGCGCTTTAAGCCGGCCGACGGTGCGACCTTCTGCGGCGTGATGGCCGGTGATCCGGAGCAGTGGTGGCTGGTTGCCAGTGATGCCGGTTACGGCTTTTTTGTGCAGCCGCAAGAACTGTTCAGCCGGGTCAAGGCGGGCAAGGCCATGCTGCGTGTACCGGATGGCGGCAGGGCGCTAATCCCGGTTACCGTGGCCGGTGACGAGTTCGCCGAGGATACGCTGGTTGCGGTGGTCGGTTCTGCCGGTCATCTGCTGGTATTCCCGTCGGGAGAGGTGCCGGAAATGGCGCGTGGCAAAGGCATTAAGCTGCTGGGCGTGCCCGGCGCCAAGTACAAAGCAGGGGATGAGAAGATGGTCAGCGCTGCGCTGCTGGAGCCTGGCGAGAATCTTGAAGTCTACTGCGAGGGCGGCCGCAAGATGCTGCTCAAGTGGAAAGAAATTGAAGCGCGTTATACCGGTGAACGCGGCAGGCGCGGCACTCTGCTGCCAAAAAATTATCGACGGGTCGAGCGTATCGAACCCGAAGCCCAAGCCCAAGCCCAAGCGCGCGAAGATAACGCCGACGAGTAACTAGTCTTTTGCCTTGTGCTGTGAGAAGGCTGCATCGACTTCGCTTCGATCCAGAATCTGGCTGGCGGTCATTTCTTCTTCGTAGTCCTGTTCCAGCAAGCCAAGCGCCTGAGTCAGCGTTGCCGACAGCTTGTCGTCCTGAGTTTCCTGCAGTCGGCGGCTCAATGATTCCAGATCGGTAATGTCTATGTCGACATGGCTGGCATCCACCGCAGGCAATTCAGCCGTGGCCGATTCCGACTCATCCGCCATCTCCATGGTTTCTTCGTCGAACAGCGTGCGCATGGTTCCGGTGCCGTCCAGACCGTCGAGCAGATCCTCAAAATGCGTTGCTTCTGCACTTTCTGTTTCCGGCCGCAGGCTGACTCGCGGCGCATTGGCAGTGGCCATGGCTGCGTCGGAGCTGTTGTCTTCCGGATCCGCAAACAGGTCGACATCAACCTCGCCATTAACGTCGCCATCAACGTCGGCATGTTCCGGTGCCGCGCCGATTTCGACATCAATGCCACCCCCGCCATAGGTTGGTGCGGCCGGTATGGCAGCGACCGAAGCAGGCAATTCCGCAGCATCCTCAGTAACTGCTTTTGCAGCTTTAGCTGCGGGTTGCGATGCGGTCAAAGGCGCCGCGTGCTTAGCCTCGAGAGCGGCTTTGCGACGGGCACGGCCTCCCAGCAGTGTCCCCAGGATATTTTTTCCAAGCATACCTAATGCGAGCAGAGCGCCCATCAATACGCCGGCAAGAATCGCCATAAAGGGGTTCATGCCCTCAGGCTGTTCCGTCGTATTGACACCGTTTACCGCTGGATCCGTTTGCGGCGTGACGGCAGGCTCTGCTATCGCAGCGTCTCCGGACGACGCTGCCTCGTCGGCGAACGGCGACAAATCGGCGCTTGGGTTATTGATGGTTTCGTCTGCAGTGCTGATTGCCGTGGCGTCAACCAGATTGTTGGCTTCGCGAATCTCGCGTAAAAATTCTTCTTCGGGGCGGCCGAGTTCGACGTTCAGTAGCTCGCCGCGATTAACGGTTGATTCTGCTGCTTCTAAAACTGTAGGTGCAGCAACTGCAGGTGCGGGCTGCGCGACTTCCTCGCCAGCCAGCACGGCCGCACTGGGTATGTTGATCAATGCGCCGAGTTTAAGCATGTCACGGTTGCCGCGTATAAAGGCATCCGGATTGTTGGCAAAAAGCATTTCAGCCACGCGCCAGGTGCTGCCCACAGGCCTGCCTGCTACGCGCTCTGCAATCACGGACAATGTGTCGCCGTTGCGTACCCGATAGGGCTGCCCTGCAGGGATACTGCCGCGGCTTGGGCTGAGGCGGCGATTGTCACTGCGGCTATTCGGCGCATTGTTACTGCGTTGTACGGGGTTGCTAGGGATTGCAGCAGTACTTCGCGTATCGCGAGGAGTCGCTGACGTGTTCGCCGTGGCTGACAGATTATCCGTGAGCTCCTTATCCATGAGATCCTTATCCATGAGATCCAGCGGAGTGGACATTGGCAGGTTAAGCATCACCACGTAGCTTTTGCTGAGTGCCACGCCGCCGGGGCAGTCAATCTGCAGACGAATTTCGTACATGGGTTCGTAAAGCGGCTGAGTGGTGCGAATCTGCACAGCATAGTTGCCGGGCGTAGCGCCTTTCTGAGCAATCACTTCCAGGCCTGCAGGGCTGTCCAGACCGCCACTGCTATTGGTTGGAGCCGTAATGCATGCTGATGCGATAGTCTCACCCGGGCCTATCCGGGCTGTTGTGGTGCCAACAAAAGGCTGGCCCAGACCGGATTGCACACGCAGTTCGCCAAGCGACACCGCTTTGGCCGGTTGCATTTGCATGATCGCCAGGGCAATGCCGGCGGCAAGCGATGACCGTTTAAGTGCATCTGACATCGTTATAAATCCTTGGCGCTATTTAAGTAGTGGCTCAAACCGCTCGGTATGGTTGATTGCGACATAACACCACTACTTGCCGACACAAAATGCGGCTCGGGTCTCGTTTTTTGCTGCGGTTGCCTCATCCGGGTGTTTATCGTGAAGTGGTTCACAGTTATCAAGCCTGTAGCTGCAAAGCGCGCGTTGTGACCGTGGACAGACTGGTGTCCTCAATGACGATTTCGGTCGTTTGCACGTAGTTGCCCTGAATATACGAAACGCCGAGCTGCCAGAGCACCGCCATGGTGTTCGCGTCCTGCACTCGCTCCGCAACGGTTTCTACACCGGCTTCCCTTGCTTTGTTTGCAAGAGTTTTGACGGTGGCCTGGGCCTCGGCATTTTTGTGGAGGCCCTGCATCAGGCTGCCGTCAATTTTTACAAACTCCATCTTTATATGACTTAGCACCTGCATGGAGTCACGGGTTTTACCAAAATGTTCAATAGCGAACCGAAAGCCCATTTTGCGAAGGCTTTCAGACAGTTGTTGGGTCTGCAGCAGATGCTGAACTGCTACTTCTTCGTCGACTTCGAAGCAGACACGGCGCGGACTGATCTTGACTCGGTCGAGTTGCGACTGCAGCCAGCTCGTCAGGCTTTCATCGAGGACTGAGTCGCGAGAAAGTCGCACAAACAGCAGTTCAGCACGATTGGTCTGGCAGAATGAGAGCGAGGCACCCACCACCCAGCGATCAATGTTCTTGGTCAGGCCGGTGCGCTCCGCAACCGGCATGAACTCGACCGGCAGTATGGTATTGCCTTCTTCATCCAGCATGCGCACCAGTATGTCGTAGGCTTCCGCGATTTCGTCGTTGAGCCCAGCTACGGGTTGATGCTGGAGGCGGAAGCGATTATCCATGAGGGCTCCGCGAATCCGCGGTACCCAGATATTGTCATCCTGTCGCAATTGCTTGGCCGCACCACTCGATTCGCTGAATTCCAGTTGGTTACCGCCTTTCTGGCGGGCCTCGCGACACGCTCGTTCGGCATCCCCGAGCACGTTTTGTAATGAATCCTCTGCACCGTCCAGCTCGCAAATGCCAATGCTGCAGGTGAGCACTGTGGATCGCTTTTCATATTCGAAAACAGCTTCAGCAACATTCTTGATAAACATGTTTGCCCAGGCCTCAACGTCGTCCATGTTGCCGCGTTCGAGCATTACCGCAAACATGGTGCCGCCAAAACGACCGTAAACGTCTGTTGGTTGCATGTAGTCGCGCAGCAGTTTTGCAAATTGAGCAATGATGGTGTCGGTGCCTACAATGCCGATATCGTTGGTAGCTCGTGAGAAGCGATCAATGCGAACGTAAGCGATTGCACGCACGCCACCCCAGGGTGTCTCGCCGTTGCGCTGGTCTGCGATTTCGGCAAAATGTTGCCTGTTGTAAAAGCCCGTGACCTGATCGCGTTGCAGGCTTTTCTCCAGTAAAGCAATCGGTGTTTTCGATTCGTTGGTGTTGGGTTTTACCAGCATGCGCACCGCGGGCTCACCGTCATGCTCAACATTTTCAAGGCAGAACTCGACCATGAATTCTTTGCCTTCGCTGCTGACGGCGGTAATTTTCAGCGTGTCGTCGTGCCATTTGCCCCTTTGGCAGGCGACTATGCCCCCTTTGAGCGCCGGCTGATCGCTCTGACTGCAAAGATCCATGACTGGCTGACCCATCAGGTCGGTGTTTTCCGGGTAGCCGAAAAGTTCCAGCCAGGCCGGATTGGTATTTACGACAATGCCTTCCTGAACATCGGCTATGGCCTCCACCGAAACCTGCTTAAGCGAATTGAGTTCATGCTTAAACTGATTGGCTGAGTTCATGACTCGCTCAAGCGACTTTTCAAGACGGCAGCTACGAATTTCTCGTATCGCAACGGCCCTAAAGCGTTCAATGTTGTCGAGCGATACCAGGTCTCGGGCGCCGGCGGTTAAGGCAGCCGATATGCTGTTTTCATCGACGCCGCTGCCGACCACAAGCAGGGGTATGTCCACACCCCCGTTCTTGCAAATATGAGCACTGCGCTCAATAGCCTGCTCATCGGCAGTATCGAATAGCACCACCAGGTCGGGATTGCCTCGGGTAACGGCTGCAGCAAGTTCGCCCGTGTCGGGTATGCGTTTACAGTGCGCAGCATGGCCCGCTTCTCTTAAAGCAGTGTTTACCGACTCGCTGTGGTCCTCTTTACTGCTGACCACCACAACAGACACACCCGTGGAATTCTTCAATCGCCCGCATCCCGCTATTTGGTTTTAGATTGCTTACCGTAAGATTAGGCAGCCAGATCAATTTAGCGATTGCAGTCGGCTACGGGTGTGACTTATGTCTTAAAACGTGAACCAGTACCCGTTATGTAATGTATGATAGGCGCGCCCTTCAGGGCCTTGTTTGCGGCGCTGCCGTCACGATACAGGCGAGAACTACTAATGGCTTCATACACTACTAACGATTTTCGTTCGGGCTTGAAATTGCTCATTGACGGCGACCCGTGTGTGATCGTTGAAAATGAATTTGTTAAACCGGGCAAGGGTCAGGCATTTAACAGAGTAAAGATACGGAATTTGAAAACGGGCCGGGTGGTGGATCGCACCTACAAGTCGGGTGAGTCCGTTGAAGCTGCCGATGTCGTTGATCGTGACATGCAGTATCTATATAGCGACGGCGAGCAATGGCACTTTATGGATCCTTCCAGTTTTGAGCAATTTGCGGCCGATGAGGCTGTAGTTGCAAACGCGCGACAGTGGTTGAAAGAGGAAGACATCTGCAATGTGACGTTGTGGAATAACTCGTTACTGCTGGTCGAGCCGCCTAACCACGTTGAACTGGAAATCGTCGAAACTGATCCGGGCCTCAAGGGTGATACCGCGCAGGGTGGTGTTAAACCAGCGCGCCTGTCCACCGGGGCGACCGTTCGTGTGCCGCTGTTCGTTGAGCGGGGTGAAGTGATTCGTATTAACACCCGAACCGGCGAGTACGTATCGCGCGTTAAATAGCGTGGCGCGTTAACTGCCGGGCCGAAAGCTGATGGTCGCCGAGATGTCAGTGTAATCCCCGGCCAGCATCAGCACGCGATCAAGGCCTACAGCAACACCGCTGCAGTCGGGCAGTCCGTGCGTCAGTGCTGCCATCAGGCGGGTATCCGCTGCCATGGAAGGCTGGCTGTTGGCCGCCCGACGCACATTGTCTTTTGCGAAGCGCTGCTGCTGTTCTTCGGGGTCGGCCAGTTCGCGAAATCCGTTTGCCAGTTCCATGCCGCGCAAAAAAATTTCAAAACGTTCCGCTACTTCGGGGTTGTCCGGATTGCGTCGTGCCAGCATCGCCTGTTCTGCAGGGAAGTCGCGGATAACTTGCAGTCCGCCGGAAGGCAACTGTGGAAACACCGCATGACTGACAATAAAGTCCAGCCAGTTGTTTCGGTCGCGTCCCAGCTGATGGCCTAGCGAGCCATGCCAGCCTGGCAGAGCGGACGCGCAATTTTGCAACGTCTGCAAGCTGGCCGTCAGCGGATCCAGTTGTACCGCGGCCATGACAACATCGCGATAGCAATGCACAGTAGTTTTGCCGAGGCTCTGCGCTGCGGGCGCAATCGCCCTCATCAGCGTGACGATAAAGGAACAGGTTTCGTCGATGATTTGCTCGAGGGTAAAACTTAATCGGTACCACTCAGCCATGGTGAATTCCGGTTGGTGGCGGCTGCCCGCCTCGCCGTCGCGAAACACTTTGGCGATTTGATAAATATCGCCACTGCCAGCTGCCAGCAACCGCTTCATGTGGTATTCGGGTGAAGTCCGCAGCCATATTTGGTTGCCACTGACGGTGGTGGCCAGCGAACGTATTCCGGGGTCGGTCACACCCGCGCCGGTGAGCACGGGCGTTTCTACCTCCATAACGTTGTGGGTCGCGAAAAATCGTCGTGCAGTTTCCAGCATCACTGCGCGGCGTTTGAGTGCTGCAGAGTCGGCAAGCGGTTGCCAGTCTGCATCTCCGGTCACGCCAGTTTGCCCATCACCTGACCAACGCGAACGGTCGTGCCCGTCACCAGTTGGTCGTCCCAGGTGCATCCTTTGGGCGGGCCGATCAACACAACGGTGGATCCCATATTGAAATGTCCCATGTAGTCGCCCTGCGCAAGTTGCACGGCGCCGTCGTCGTACCGACGCTGAATCACGGTGCCATCCCCTGCAGGGAATATCTCGCCCTCCCAGGCGGTCGATATGCTGGCAACGTTCATGGCTCCGACCAGCACCATTGCAAAAGGACCGGAAGGCGACTGAAATTCGCAAACCAGTCGTTCGTTCAGCGCATAAAGATTCGGAATGACTGCGGTAGTGCGCGCGTTTACTGAATACAATTTGCCCGGGATAAAGCGCGTTTGCACCAACGTGCCGGCGGTCGGCATGTGCACGCGATGATAGTTGTACGGTGCCAGATAAACGGTTGCGAAGGGGGCGTTCGTCAGTTTTTCGGCAAGGGCAGCGTCGCCTAACAGGCCGGCTGCGCTGAACGACATGCCCTTGGCCTGCAGCAGATGGCCATTGGTTGCGTAACCTGTCTGGGCAACGGTTCCGTCAGCCGGGCAGATCAGTGCGGCCGGGTTGGCGTTTAGCTGCCTTGCCCCCGGTTTAAGACGACGGGTGAAGAATGCATTAAAGCTGGCGTATCCTTCTCTGTCCCTAAATTCGGCTTCACGCAGGTCAACACTATATAGTGTTGTAAATCCTCTAATCAGGGCGTTTTTGAGCCACACACGTTCGCTGCGGCTCAGGCGGTAGACGAGTCGACCCAGCAACCTTGCGGGCAGCAGGCGGTGCAGGGCGACCAGTAGTTTGTCGAAGGCGTTGGCTTCCATCCGGAAATTGTATCGGGTCGTGTATGCGATGACAGTAACAATAAAAAATTCAGCTACTGTGGGCGAACTCATTCAGGCCGTCGCTGCGCGGCTGGACAATGCCGACCTGTTTTACGGGCATGGCACGGACAATCCTGTGGACGAAAGCGCCGCACTGGTTTTTCACGTGTGCGGTCTGGATCACCATCAGGCTGCGGTGGCATACAGGCAGCCAGTCGCGGCGGAGCAGCTTGAGCGCATTGATGCCTTGCTCACGCAGCGGGTGGAATCTCGCAAGCCGCTGGCTTTTTTGCTGGGCGAGGCGTGGTTTGCCGGTTTGCCGTTTAATGTGGACGAGCGGGTACTGGTGCCGCGTTCGCCAATAGCCGAACTGATCCTCAATCGTTTCGAGCCCTGGCTTGATGCACAAAATGTCACCCGGATACTGGAAATCGGCACGGGCAGCGGTTGCATTGCTATTGCCTGCGCGTATGCCTTTCCTCAGGCAGAGGTCATCGCAACCGATATATCCGCCGAAGCGCTGGCCGTTGCTCGCAGCAATGTCCGGAGACACGATCTTGCCGCGCGGGTGCGGCTGGTGCACACGGACCATGCCGATGGTGTGGCGGGGGAATTCGACCTGATTGTCAGCAACCCGCCCTATGTGCCAGCGGCCGAGCAGGGCGTATTACCCCGCGAATACGGCTTTGAGCCGGCCCTGGGGCTGTTTAGCGGCGCTGACGGTCTGGATTCGGCTCGACGAATCCTGCAAGATGCGCCGCAATTATTAAGCGATCATGGCGCGCTGGTTCTGGAAGTGGGCGCGCAGTGGGAGGCGTTGGAGCGCGCCTTTCCGACACTGCCTTTCACCTGGTTGGAACTGGAATCGGGCGGTGAGGGCATCGCGTTTGTAGCTAAGGCAGATATTCATGTCCGGTAACAGCATTGGCAAATTGTTCACGTTGACCACCTTTGGCGAGAGTCATGGGGCGGCCATTGGTGCCATTGTAGATGGCTGTCCGCCCGGCATGGCTCTGAGCGAGGCTGACCTGCAGCCGGATCTGGATCGGCGGCGGCCCGGCACGTCGCGCCATCACAGTCCGCGTCGTGAACCGGACGAGGTGAAGATACTGTCTGGTGTGTTCGAAGGTCTAACCACCGGAGCGCCGATTGGTTTGCTGATTGAAAACGTAAACCAGAAGAGCAAGGACTATGGCGACATCAAGGATAAGTTTCGTCCGGGCCATGCCGATTACACCTACGAGCAGAAGTATGGCATCCGGGACTATCGCGGTGGCGGTCGGTCGTCGGCACGCGAAACCGCGATGCGGGTTGCAGCCGGTGCCATTGCCAAGAAGTACTTGCGCGAAAAGCTGGGAGTGGAAATATACGCCTACGTGTCCCAGATCGGGCCACACGTGCTGGAATTAAAGGACTTAGGCGCCGTCAACAGCAATCCGTTTTTCTCGCCCGATCCTGACAAGGTGCCCGAACTTGAGGCGTATATGGACGCTTTGCGCAAAGAAGGCAACTCCATCGGTGCGCGGGTGAACGTTGTGGCGACATCCATGCCGGTGGGTTTAGGTGAGCCGATTTTTGACCGATTGGACGCGGATCTCGCCAAGGCGCTGATGAGTATTCCGGCGGCCAGAGGAGTGGAGATTGGTGACGGATTTAAAGCCGTGGAACAAAAAGGTTCTGAGCATCGCGATGAGATGACGCCAGACGGCTTCAAGAAGAACTCGGCAGGTGGGACGCTGGGTGGTATTTCGTCGGGTCAGGATTTGCTTGCCAGTTTGGCGATGAAGCCGACGTCGAGTATCCGCATCGGGGGCGACACCATCGATCGGAACGGGGCAGCCACCGATATTGTCACCAAGGGGCGGCATGACCCGTGTGTAGGCTTACGTGCCACCCCAATAGCCGAAGCAATGACGGCGCTGGTGGTTATGGATCATTATCTGCGGCACCGCGGTCAGAACGCCGATGTCCAGTGCAAAACGCCGACAATTTAAATTTTATAAATCAACAAGCTATACGGATTATCTAACGAGTCTTTTATGAAAGATGCATTTAATGTTGCCGTGGTGGGTGCCACCGGCATGGTTGGCGAGGCCATGTTGCAGATACTTGCTGAGCGCAACTTCCCGGTAGGTCGGCTCCACCCGCTGGCGAGCGAACGCTCGCTGGGAAAGACCGTCGAGTTCAAGGGGCGGCACCTGCCCGTGGAATTACTCGACGATCACGATTTTGCCAACACGGACATCGCGCTGTTTTCAGCCGGCGGCAGTGTATCTGCAGAACATGCGCCGCGTGCAGCCGCTGCCGGTTGCGTGGTGGTGGATAACACCTCCCATTTTCGTATGGAAAAAGATATTCCGTTGGTGGTACCGGAGGTTAACAAGGCGGCTCTGGCGCAATTTCGCAACCGGAATATTGTGGCGAACCCGAATTGCTCGACCATTCAGATGTTGGTGGCGCTCAAGCCGATCTACGATGCCGTTGGTATAGAGCGTATCAACGTGGCGACCTATCAGGCCGTTTCCGGAGCCGGGCGCAGTTTGGTTGAGCGGTTGGCGATGCAGACCGCGACACTGCTTAACGGCAAGCCGCTGGACAAATCAGGTGACGAAAAACAGATAGCGTTCAATGCTATACCGCACATTGATGTGTTTCAGGATAACGGCTACACCAAAGAAGAAATGAAAATGGTGTGGGAGACACGCAAAATCTTCGGCGATGACAGCATTCTGGTAAATCCGACAGCCGTGCGAATTCCCGCGTTCGTCGGTCACTCCGAAGCGGTGCACATTGAAACCCGTGAGCCCATTACCGCCGAGCGCGCCCGCAAATTGCTGCAGCAGGCCGAGGGTGTGGTGGTGCTCGACGAGGCCCGTATGGGGGGCTATCCGACGGCTGTTACCGAGGCAGCCGGAGCTGATCCTGTGTATGTAGGCCGGATTCGCCAGGACATTTCCCACCCCCGCGGGCTTAATATGTGGGTCGTTGCAGACAACGTGCGCAAGGGCGCTGCTTTAAACAGTGTCCAGATAGCCGAGATATTGGTGCGAGAATACTTATAGGCTATAGTAAGCCCGTTGTTGTTCTGGGTTTTTACCTAAGTTGTTGTGTGCCTTTCGCGTTTTGCCGCCAAAGTCGCTTCTTTAGAAACGCAGGTCCGGGGATTTGTGATGCGTCGTTCTATGGCTGTCTGCTGCTGGTTGGTTGTTTTCCCGTTTACCGCTTCCGCACTCGGGTTAGGGGATATCTCGCTTAACTCGGGGTTGAATCAGCCTTTCTCGGCAGAGATTCCGGTTACCTCTTATGAAGAGTCAGATCTCAAGGATTTGAAGGTTAGCCTGGCCTCGACGGCCACGTTCGATCGCTACGGTCTGGATCTGCCACTGTTTTTGCAGGATTTCGAGTTTGCGGTTGCGCAAAGCGCGAGCGGCAAGCCGGTTGTGCGTGTCAGCAGTCTGCGCCCCGTGTCCGAGCCTTTTGTCACCTTGTTGCTGGATATCAAGTGGTCTTCGGGTCGGCTGTTGCGCGAATACACTGTATTGCTTGACCCGCCGCTGTTTGAAAGTGAACCGGTGCAATCCGGCGTAGCCACCCCGGCGATGACACCGGCAGACACAATGGTTGCTGAGAGTTCATCCTCGGGTGAAGTTACCCGCAGCGCCCCGCCGCCAGTATCCGCTCCCACAGCTGCGCCGGCACCGGCACCGGCACCGGCATCTTTGCAAGGTTCACAAGCCATTGCGGAAACGCCGGCATCGGCAGCAGTTACACCCTCGGGCGATTATGCTGTGCAGCGCCGCGATACCCTCTGGAGTATTGCAAATCGGGTGCGGGGCAGTACGGATCTCACCGTAAATCAGGTCATGCTGGCGCTCTACCGCGCCAATCCTGAAGCATTTCTCGGCAACATCAACAGGCTTAAGGCAGGCGCTATCCTGCGGGTACCCGAGCGGTCGCAACTCGGTGAATTGACCCCAGGCGAGGCAACTGCGGCAGTTCGCGAACAGAACGCGGCCGTTAACCAGCCTGCAGGTGCTCAGGCCACTGCTAAGCCGGCGCGATTAACGCTGGTTGCGCCTGATGGTGACGGTGAAGGTGATGCAGCGTCGGCTGATGCACCGGTGTCCGGCACAACGTCAGATGTAGAGTCCGCACTCGATGCAGCTGCCCGCAGTGTAGAGTCGGAGCAAATGCGCGGACGTATCGCCGAGCTCGAAGGCGAATTGTCTGAAAGCCAGCGATTGATTGAGGCACGCAGCGCGGAACTTGCCGCTTTACAGCGCCGTATTCAGGTGCTGGAGAGCCGCGAGGCAGCCGCGGGTATGGACACCGAGGCGCTTGACAGCGTAATTGTTGATGACGGCGTGTTGGTTGAATCGGACGCACCTGCTGAGGGAGTCACTGATGAGCCATCGGTGTTCGCTGATGAAGCAGTCGACGAAGCCGATATTGCCGCAGCCGACCCGGCTGAGCCGATGGTAGCCGATGATGCGGGCATGCCTGACGCAGTCACCACAGTGCCGGCCCGCGAAGAGTCTTCTTTCTTCGGCGATCTTCTGAGCAGTATCTGGTTCTGGATCAGTGCTGCAGTGGTCCTGTTGCTGGCGTTGTTTATCGCGCGCCGCCGCGCGGCCGATGCCGACGACGATATAGATGCTGACGCGACCGGTGGTGGTTGGGAGGCGGCAGCAGCTGATGCCGACCACGAAGAAACCATGCGCGACATCGAGGCGTTGGCGCAGCCGGAAGAATCGATTCTGGTTGAAGAGGGCACCGTTGGTGATACGGATGGCACCTCTCAGCTGGAAAGCCTGCTGGACGATTTCGAAGACGATGCTGACAGTGTCGCCAATAAAACCGCGCAACTCAGTCCGGTCGATGACAGCGTCGATACAGAAACCCCGCTAGAAAAGACGATAAGCACCGGCCCGTTAAACCTGGATCAGGCCGATCCGGTCGCCGAGGCCGAGTTTCACATGGCCTATGGCCTATACGATCAGGCGGCGGAGCTTTTGGAGGCTGCGCTGGAATCCGAGCCTGACAATCGTGCTTATCGCGTCAAGCTGATCGAAGTCTTTTTCGTCTGGGAAAACCGCGAGGGCTTCCTGAAACATGCCACTTTGCTGCACGACACAATTGCCGATGACAGCGATTCTGACTGGAATAAAGTCGTCATACTCGGCAAGCAGTTATGTGCCGACGCGGCTTTATTCTCGGGTGCCGAGACGGCAGCGCCTAGCTCGGATTCGCTGGACTTTGAAATGTCTGACGTGGGCGACACCGAGTTGGACTTCACGCTGGCCGGCAACGACGTGCCTGCGCTGAGTGAGGATGCGCTGTCTTCAGGCAGCGGTAGTAGCTCCTCCGGTGATGTGATTGATTTTGATTTGGGTTCCGAATTCGATGCCAGCGACGATGATGTCGCGCTTGATCTGGGCGACGATGAGTCAGGGCTTGATACGCTCGAGACCCCGACCATTGAATCGCCGGCCGTCAATCACGGCGATGACGATGCCGACGACGATGACGAGCTGGATATCGATTTGGGCGAAGATCTTATCGATGATGCGGCCTCCACCATGGAGACGCCGACTATCGAAAGCCCGATGAATGAGGCAACCCTGGAATCACCAACCCTGGAATCGGCTGGCGCGGGCGGAGAAACCACCGAAATGCCTGCCCTCGATATGGAAGATTTTGATCCGGAGGACATCGATTTTGATCTGGGCGGTGCTGACGATCTGGATGTGGATCTCTCCGGTCTCGGCGATGACGACGACGCAGACGATGCCACTCTGGTCGCCGACATGGCTGCTGCGCAGGACGATGATGACGCAACGCTTGTCGCAGACAGCGCTGATCTGGAGGCAGAAATTGAAGCCGAACTCGAAGCCCAGGCCGGCGAGGTTAGCAGCGATACCGTTGAACAGCCGCAGATTGATACGGCTGACGTCGAGTTGGGTGATACAGCTGAGCAACCCGCGATGGATGCCGGCCACGTTGATTTCGATCTGAGCATGGACGGTACAGAATCAGAGGCAGATGACGATGTCGCTACCGCGATTCAGGAAGCATCTCTCCCCGAAGATGCGACCATGACGGAAGTTGGCACCAAGCTTGATCTGGCGCGCGCCTACATTGACATGGGTGACCCGGATGGTGCGCGCAGCATTCTTGACGAAGTGCTCGAAGAGGGAGCGGTCGAGCAGCAGCAAGAAGCTCGTCAACTGCTCGAAGAGCTTGGCGATTGAATGACGAAGTCGCGGTAGCAGGCACGCGGCGCCTGGCCCTGGGGCTTGAATACGACGGTACCGCCTACAATGGCTGGCAGATTCAGCCGCACGCTCCGAGCATTCAGGAATCGCTGAACGGGGCAGTATCAGCCGTTGCCGATTACCCGGTAGCATGCGTGGGTGCCGGCCGCACAGATACCGGCGTGCACGCGACCGGGCAGGTCGCGCACTTTGACACGCTTGCAGATCGCGCCGAGCGTTCGTGGTTGCTCGGTATAAACAGCAATCTGCCTGCCGACATTAACGTGCTGTGGGTGGCGGCCGTGCCTAATCATTTTCACGCGCGCTTTGCAGCACGTTCCCGGTCTTACCGATACATGATTCTTAATAGGCCAGTGCGCTCTGCGCTCTATCGGCATCGCGCCTGGTGGGTTCGTAAGCCGCTGGACGCTGAGCGCATGAACACGGCAGCGCAGGTGCTATTGGGCGAGCACGACTTTTCATCGTTCCGTGCCTCCACATGTCAGGCCCATAGCCCGGTGCGAACAGTCACCGAAATTGGCGTGTCCAGAGATGGGGACTGGCTGTCCGTGGTTTGCAGCGCCAACGCATTTTTGCACCATATGGTGCGAAATCTCGTTGGCTCGCTGGTGCGCATTGGCTCAGGCGAGGCGGATGTTGAGTGGATCGGCGAGTTGCTGGCCGCCAAAGACCGAAAAGTCTCAGGTATAACCGCGCCGGCCGCAGGTCTGACACTGACCGCCGTCGGGTATCCGGATTTCGCCTTGCCCGGGTGAATCTTGCCTGATTAAACCATGGATAAACTATAATGACGCGCTTATGAGTTGGTTTGAAAAAATTATTCCTTCCCGGATTACGACCGAGCGAAAAAAGAAAACGGTGCCGGAAGGGATCTGGCAAAAGTGCAGTTCGTGCGGGGCGCAGTTATACAGAGCCGAACTCGAACGTAATCTGATGGTATGCCCGAAGTGCGGCCACCACATGCGGGTGTCAGCGCGGGAACGACTCGAGATGTTTCTCGATCCGGAAAGCGGCCGTGAAATAGCGGAACGCTTGTCACCGAATGATCCGCTTAAGTTTCGCGACAGCAAGAAATATCGCGATCGCATCGTTGCTGCACAGAAAGCCACTGGCGAGAAAGACGCGCTGATCGCCATGAGCGGCAAGCTGAAAGGTCTGCCCGTTGTGGTTTGCGCTTTCGAGTTTTCTTTTATGGGCGGCTCAATGGGGTCTGTGGTCGGCGAAAAGTTTGCTCGCGCGGCACGCTACAGCAAGGAGAATCGCATTCCGCTGATTAATTTTTCTGCCAGCGGCGGAGCGCGCATGCAGGAAGCTTTGTTTTCGCTATTGCAGATGGCCAAAACCAGTGCAGCGTTGACAGGGCTTGCCGAAGCCGGCGTGCCCTACATATCGGTTCTGACGGATCCGACCACCGGCGGTGTGTCGGCAAGCCTTGCCATGTTGGGCGATATCAATATAGGTGAGCCGGGTGCCTTGATTGGCTTTGCCGGCCCACGGGTGATCGAGCAAACGGTACGTGAAACTTTACCGGCGGGCTTTCAACGCAGCGAATTTTTGCTGGCCCACGGTGCGCTTGACATGATCATTGACCGTCGCCAAATGCGCGATGAGTTGGCCGCCCTGTTGGCTAAATTACAGAAGCAGCCGCCCATCGCCAGTTAGCTGGCCACGCGAGGCCGTTATGGTGCTTTCCAGATCCTCGCTTTCTCGCACGCGCTCACTGTCAGACTGGCTGGCGTGGCAGGGTTCTCTGCATCCGTCTGAAATTGATCTGGGCCTGCAACGGGTAAAAACGGTATACGACCGACTGCAGCTAAAGCCCCCGCAAGGCAATGTATTCACCGTAGCCGGAACCAATGGCAAAGGCTCGACTGTCTCCGTTATTGATACTCTGCTGCGCGCGAATGGTTTGCACACCGGCGTATACACATCGCCGCACCTGGTGCGCTACAACGAACGCATTGTCGTCGACGGGGAAGCCGCGTCAGACGAGGCGATTGTTGCTGCCTTCGAGCAGGTTGATGCGGCACGCGAAAATATTTCGCTCACCTATTTCGAGTTTGGCACGCTGGCGGCATTGCAGTATTTTTCGACCGCGGGTTGTGATGCATGGGTGCTGGAGGTCGGTCTGGGTGGGCGGCTGGACGCGGTCAATATAGTGGATCCGGATATCGCCGTGATTACCACGGTGGATCTCGATCATCAGGCATGGTTGGGCGACAACATCGAGCAGATTGCTGCCGAAAAGGCCGGTATTCTGCGTGCCGGACGGCCTGGGTTCTTCGGTGATAACCCGGTGCCCGGCAGCGTCCGCCAACACGCCAAGTCCCTTGGTCTGAAATTGCGCTCTCCTGGTAACGGTTACAGCTATCAACGCAAAGGCGGTAATCAGTGGAACTGGCACGGTGCAGAGCGCGAGTTGCAGGGCTTGACAGTTCCCGTCGGCGGCGACGTTCAACTCGCGAATCAGGCGTTAGCGCTGGCAGCAGTGGAGGCTCGGGATGCGAGTTGGCTTGACGCGCTGAAGGACAATCCCGCGTTGCTGGCAAAACAAACCTTGCCGGGTCGCGCGCAGCATTATGCGGACGAGCATCATTGGGTGCTGGATGTCGCTCACAATCCGCAGGCGGCCCGAGCACTGCGCATCGGTCTGGCCGAGCGGCAGCCGGCTACCGTGGTGATCGGTATGCTGGCCGACAAGGCAGTTGCTGAATTTGTCGGCGCGCTGGATGTATCTGCCGCGCGCTGGTTGATTTGCCCGACCGAGGGCAGTCGCGGTGCCGCCTCGACAGAACTCTCGCGGCAGTTGGCCCCGCTGACCGGGGGCGATTGCATCGCATGCGAATCCGTAGAGGTTGCCTTGGAGCAGGCCCGGCGAGATACCCCGCCGGGGGAACTGATTTTGGTGTGTGGTTCCTTTGGGGTGGTCGGGCCCGCATTGCGGTGGCTTGGTCTATACTGACCGGGTAGGGAACAGGGGTCGCTGGATTTCCATGGATCGGACAATACTAGAGCGAATGGTGGGTGCCGTGGTGCTGGTGCTCCTGCTGGTGCTGCTGGCTCCGGCACTGCTCGATGGCAGTGCTGAGGGCGATGCCGAGCGCAATCGTCCTGTGTCTGCCGATTCGGGTAAACGCACCGAAGTGATTATCCTGAATGCACCCGTTACGGCACCACCACCGCCAGCCGCAGCCAACCCGGCCTCACGGCCAACGCCCTCAACAATCTCCAAGGCAGCGCCAAAGCCGGCGTCCGGTGTGGCACCGGCGCCCACTGCGAAAACCACCCCGAAAGCGGCGCCAAAGACGGTTGTCTCTGCCGGTAAGCCGCCGCCCTCCGGCTTTGCCGTGCAGGTCGGCAGTTTTAGCGAGCAGGAAAACGCGGCGAGTTTTGCCAGCCAGATCAAAGGTGCCGGATTCAAGGCGTTTGTCGTGCGCGGTAGCGCCGGCGGCGGCTCTGTCTACCGCGTCTACAGTGGCCCGGAAGCAACCCGGGAAACGGCCGACAAGCTTGCCGGCAAACTTAAGTCGGCAGGCTACAACGTGATGGTGGTGGAACTGGGAGGCGCCAATGGCGGCTGAAGTCAGTGATCTGATCTTGTTCGATTACATCCTGATTGGCGTAATGACTTTCTCCACGCTTATCAGCCTGTTTCGCGGTTTTTTTAAAGAGGCGATGTCGCTGGGGACCTGGGTTGTCGCTCTCTGGGTAGCCTGGAAGTTCGGCCCGCAGTTGGCGGGCCTGCTGGAAGAAATCATCACACCGACAGCAGTTCGACTTTGGGCTGCCCGTGCTTTGGTGGTGATCGGCGTGCTGATTGGCGGCGGTTTGCTGGGGCAGTTTTTTCATTTTGTGCTGGAATCCACCGGACTGACGGGCACCGATCGCGCGATCGGCATGGTTTTCGGGTTTGGCCGCGGCATTGTGCTGGTTGGCCTGATGCTGGCAATTATGCAGTCGGCTGATTTCGACGAGACAGAGTGGTGGCCGCAATCGGTTTTGATCCCTTATTTTGCGCCGGTAACTGATATGATTCGCCACGCTGCCGAGGACGGTCTGGAGTTTCTTGACGACCTTGAGGAAAGTGATCTTGAGGGCGCAGTCGAAATCCTGCCGCAAGCGGGCGAGGCTGACCCTCCGTCCGGTGAATAGACGCCTGCATAGCGGGCCAGATTGGGATTGATTAAACAGTGTGCGGCATTGTCGGAATAGTCAGTAACAAGCCGGTCAACCAGTCGATTTATGACGCGTTGATCGTGTTGCAGCACCGTGGTCAGGACGCGGCCGGAATCATGACGGATGATGACGGCACGTTGTGTCAGCGTAAGGATAACGGCCTGGTGCAGGATGTTTTCCAGCGCAAGCACATGTTGCGGTTGTCCGGAAATATGGGCATAGGTCACGTGCGCTATCCAACAGCCGGCATGTCTTCTTCGGCAGAGGCCCAACCGTTTTACGTTAATTCACCATACGGTATTTGCCTCGGGCACAACGGCAATCTCACCAATACGGCCGAGTTGCAGGCGATGCTGACCCAAAAAGACAAGCGTCATCTCAATACCGGTTCTGACACCGAGGCCTTGCTTAATGTGTTCGCGCACGAACTGCAGCAGAACCGCAGCAGTGTATTGCGCGCCGAGGATGTTTTCGAAGCCGTCGAAGGTGTGCATGGGCGTTGCAGTGGCGGCTACGCCATTATTGCGATGATCATGGGGCACGGTGTGCTGGCATTCCGCGACCCGCACGGCATCCGGCCGATAGTGCTGGGCAAGCGCGAGGTGGGCGGATTTACCGAGCACATGGTGGCATCCGAAAGTGTGGCACTGAACGCGCTCGGGTTTGAATTGGTGCGTGATATCCACCCGGGCGAAGCCGTGTACATTGAAAAAGACGGCACACTGCACAGCAAACAGTGTGGTCCGGTCAAGTCGTACACGCCTTGCGTATTTGAATATGTGTATTTTGCCCGTCCCGACTCGATCATGGATGGTATTTCGGTATACAAGTCACGCATGCGCATGGGCGAACGGCTGGCAGAGAAGATACTGCGTGAACGGCCCGACCATGACATTGATGTGGTTATACCCATACCGGACTCCAGCCGAACCAGCGCACAATCCGTGGCGCATGTTCTCGGGGTCAAGTATCGCGAAGGCTTTATCAAAAACCGCTACATCGGCCGTACCTTTATCATGCCCGGCCAGGAGATGCGCCGGAAATCCGTGCGGCGCAAATTGAACGCCATCGATCTGGAGTTTCGCGACAAGGTTGTGTTGCTGGTGGACGATTCCATTGTGCGAGGCACGACCTCCCAGCAGATCATCGACATGGCACGTGAAGCCGGCGCGCGCAAAGTGTATTTTGCGTCGGCGTCACCGCCAGTGCGCTATCCCAACGTGTTTGGCATAGACATGCCGGCATCGTCTGAACTCGTTGCCGGTAACCGTACTGAAGCAGAAGTTGCCAGCATTATCGGTGCCGACTGGCTGGTCTATCAGGACTTGCCGGATCTGATTAAGGCCGTGCGATACGATAACGGCGACATCAAGGAATTCGATACCTCGTGTTTCTCGGGCGAGTACGTCACCGGTGATGTGACCATCGAGTACTTGCGTGAGGTGGAAGCTTTACGCTCTGATGAGGCCAAGGAAGAACGCGAAAACGCGCGCCGAAATCATCATGGTATTACCAATGGACAAGTCGGCCCCAGTGCCGGAGTGGCCTGAGCGTTCATGACTATCAAGGTTCTCGTAATTGAGAGCAGTCGAGATTACCGGGCACTGATCAGTAATCACATCAGTGTCCGGTGGCGGGATGCCAAGATTACCGAGTACGACCCCGCGGAGTCCGGTCGGTTTTCCGAGAGCTTTTCCGGTGCCAGTAATGATCTGGTTATCCTGGGCGATCCGCTGCAACCGGTAAAAGGCGTAGAAAGTCGGGACGGGCGCGAAGCGGCAACCGACTGGCTCACCCAGTTCCGTCGCGTATCGGGCTTCCCGCCGGTTGTTGTCATCGGCGACGGCGACCAGCGGGATGTTGTTCGCGCGATTAAAAGCGGAGCCGCCGACTATATTTCGCGCGACAGATTGCAGCACAAAACCCTCATTGCTTTGCTTGAGAACGTGCTGGACGAGCACGAGGCCGACAACGAGAGGAGTCAGACACGGGTGCCGGCCGACGGGCTCGAAATCCCGGGCCTCAAGGGTTATACGATCGAGCGATGCATTTCCGGGGGCGATATTTCTTCGGTTTATCTCGCGCGCAAGAGTGACGGTGATCAGCAGGTTGTATTGAAGGTTTTGCGTCAGGTTCCGGATTTCGGCGGTGATAATGCGTTGCTCGACCGGTTTCTGGCGGAGTTTGAAGCCATCGGTCACGTCAGCCATCCGAACGTGGTGAATATTTTTGATCTGGGTATTGCCGATAACCACGCGTTTATCGCGATGGAGTTCTGCAGCCGTGGAAGTTTAAAGCGGTTAATCAGGCAGGGCATGGATGCAGCGGATGCCGAAAAGGTCATGCGCGGCATTGCCGGGGCGTTACAGGCCATCCACGCCAAGGGCATCTTGCATCGGGACTTGAAGCCAACCAACGTGCTGTTTCGCGACGACGGCAGTCTTGCGCTTATTGATTTCGGGCTGGCCAAGCAGGCGCATCTGAAGGCGGAACTGACCGGCACCGGCGAGATTTTCGGCACGCCGTATTACATGAGCCCGGAGCAGGGTCATGGCGAGTCGCTGGATGAGCGATCGGATATCTACAGTCTGGGCATTATCTTCTATGAAATGCTGACCGGGCAGAAGCCGTATGAAGGCAAAACGGCCATGTCAGTGATTCTCAAGCACGCGCGGGAACCGCTGCCGCAGTTGCCGGAACATCTGGCGGCGTATCAGCCGGCCATCGACAAAATGATGGCCAAGCGACCGGGGCAGAGATTCCAGTCCATCGGTGAGTTGCTCGAATGGCGACCCGCGACGGCGTGACCACAGACCTTCTGGCCCTGCGCCCGCAGTAGTCAGTAGTCGAGTTTCGCGGTGCGTCGTCCAGCGGCATCCCAGTAAAGCACCGGGCCACTGTCGTACCAGTCTCCCAGCACAATGCGCGTGGCAGCATTGCCGTCGAGCGAGAAGCTATGCTCGGCAGGGCGATGGGTATGTCCATGCAGCAAGGTGGTTACGCCAAATTTGCGCATCGACCCTTCGATGGCGCTTTGATTCACGTCCATAATTTCAGCAGATTTATTTGCCTTTTGGGCGCGGCTTTCATCGCGTGCCTTGTCCACGAGCCGACGCCGCAGGCTGAAAGGCAGAGCACGATAAAACATCAGGATTAACGGGTTGTGAGAGAAGCGGCGAAAGCGCTGGTAGGCAGTGTCATCGATGCAGTAAATGTCGCCGTGGCTGATCAGTAGCGATGTGCCGTGCACTTCAACGACGCAGGGGTCGTCCAGCGGTTGCAGCCCCGTCTCGCGCATAAAACCCACGCCAATCATGAAATCCCGGTTGCCGGGCAGGAAATAGCAACGTGGTTGCTGTTGTGTGTAGTCGTGCAGCGCACGTGTGACGGCGCGGTTGTGTGGGTTCGGGTCGTCGTCGCCAATCCAGTATTCAAACAGATCGCCCAGAATGTACAGGCGCTCGAGTTCCAGGGCCGGGCCACGCAGAAAGTTCAGAAAGGCGGCCGTCGCCTCCGGACGGCTGGCGTCCAGGTGCAGATCGGAAATAAAGGCAACGGTCACGCGAGACGGTAACGCACTGAAGCCTATTCCGATTCGGGCGCGGCTTCGGAAGTTTCGATGGGGGCTTCGTCGACCATCTTCATGCTGATCACGATGATGGGTTCTTGCGGCACATCCTTGGCGAGTTCGGGTGTCGGGCCCGGCCCGGTAGCGCGGTAGCCGATTTCGTCAACAATCTCCATGCCACGAGTGATGCGCCCGAACACGGTGTATCCCCAGCGAGTTGGGCGTGGATCCAGCGCAACGTTGTCAGCCAGATTAATGTAGAACTGCGTATCGGCAGTGTGGGGATCACCGGTGCGTGCCATGCCTACGTAGCCGCGGCGATTGCTCAGGCCATTCCCCGATTCGTTGGGTATGACTTTATCAGTCGTCTTCATTTTATAGTCGGTGTCGTAGCCGCCGCCCTGAATGACGAATCCGCCAACCAACCGATGGAAAATGGTGTTGTCATAGAAGCCGCTGTTGACCAGATCAACAAAATTCCGCACGTGCAACGGTGCCTTGCTGGTGAACAGTTCCATGCGCAAATCACCGGCGTTGGTTTTCACCTCAATTTGCGGGTAGGGCGGCAGCTCGGCGGGGGCAGTGTCCTCGGCGAAGCTTGAAAAGCTGATGAGTGTCAGAGTCAGTATGGCGGCAAATTTTTTCATGATATGAATAGTCTTCGTCGGAAACTTACTGGGGTTATCTTAACCGGCTTCGCAGGCGGCCAGCGTATTGTGCATGAGCATGGCCACTGTCATGGGCCCAACGCCGCCCGGAACCGGGGTGATCCACGACGCGCGTTTCGCCGCAGCATCGAATTCAACGTCGCCTTTGAGGGTACCATCAGCGCCGCGGTTAATTCCGACATCTATAACCACCGCGCCGGGTTTGACCCAGTCGCCCGGTATCAGCGCCGGTTTGCCCACCGCGACAGCAAGTATGTCGGCCTGACGAACCATGTCTTCCAGATTCGTCGTGAACTTGTGGCAGACCGTGACGGTGGCGCCGGCCAGCAGGAATTCCAGTGCCAGCGGACGGCCCACAATGTTTGATGCGCCAACGATGACCGCGTGTTGTCCTTTGGGATTCACCTTGATGTGTTCAAGCATTTTCATAATGCCGTATGGTGTGCACGGCCGCAGGGACGGAATGCGCTGCGCCAGACGACCCACTGTGAAGGGATGGAAGCCGTCCACGTCCTTGCCGGGATCAATGCGTTCGATCACGGTGTGCGCTTCTATATGGCCGGGCAGCGGCAACTGCACCAGTATGCCGTCCACGGTGACATCCGTATTCAGCGTATCAATGAGGTTCAGCAGTTCCTCAGCCGGTGTCGTGTCCGGCAGGTCATGGGCGAACGAGAGAATACCGGCTTCCTCGCAGGCCATGCGTTTGTTTCGCACGTAGATGGCTGACGCGGGGTCGGTGCCCACTTGCACCACTGCCAGTCCTGGCGCGCGGTGGCCTTTAGCAACGCGAGCTGCCACGCGATCACGAACCGAGTCGCGAATCTGCTGAGCAATGGCTTTGCCGTCGATGATCTGCGCGGGCATCCGGTGTCCTGATAGGTCTGTTGCAGGCGCGCCACGATACCAGAGGACGCGGGGCGGCAAAAGCCGGCAGGCGCGTGAATCGCGGCCAATTGACGTCCTTCATTGACCTGTATCAGGCTGCCCCGTATCATCCCCGCGGCGGTCGGGGCATAGCGCAGTCTGGTAGCGCATCTGCTTTGGGAGCAGAGGGTCGGGAGTTCGAATCTCTCTGCCCCGACCACTATTTTCGTTAAAATGCATTGTCCCGGCCAGATTTAGATTTCTTGCGCCCGTAGCTCAACCGGATAGAGCACCGGCCTTCTAAGCCGGGGGTTGCAGGTTCGAGTCCTGCCGGGCGCGCCAATGTGTATCAGAGGCCGTGTATTGATGCATGGTCAGTTACTCCGATAAGCATTGGGCTTAGGATCAGTAAGGTTAGAACGACAATGGTGGGTGTAGCTCAGTTGGTAGAGCCCTGGATTGTGATTCCAGTCGTCGCGGGTTCGAGTCCCGTCTCCCACCCCATCTTCTGCTGGCCTTTCGGTCGGCGCAGTTATATAAGTGTGGGCCTCTAGCTCAGTTGGTAGAGCAGTGGACTCTTAATCCATTGGTCCGGGGTTCGAGCCCCCGGGGGCCCACCAATTCTCCAGTTGTTGCCGGCATCCGATTTCAGTTGAGATTCCCGGCTCGGTGATTTAGATTCAGTCTCGTAGTGACCACCCCATCCTCAGCTAAAGGAATACTCTATGCGTTATTCATTCATGGCAGGTATCGTCATCTGCGCACTGACGTTTACCACCACAGTCTTTGCCGAAGACGCTGGATCACTCGCGCGTTCCGGTGAAGAGGTGTTTGACGACAGCTGTGCCGGATGTCACACGGGCGGTTTTGCCGGGTTCTTTGGCGGTGCTCCGGAGCTGGGTGACAAAGATGACTGGGAGGCACTGATTCCCAAGGGTGTTGACGGTTTAACGGCTTCCACAATTACGGGTATCGGCAAAATGGCCGCCCGCGGTGGCTGTGACGACTGTCTGGATGAAGAGATTCGGGCAGCAGTTGAGTACATGTTTGAGGCTTTGCAATAGCCCCGTTTCGTGAACTGGTCGACTATTTTTTGACGCTGCTTATGTCACCTTAGCGTTCTGGGACGGGTCCGGAACCTCATCTGAATGGCGTTAGCTGCGCACATCGACACTGTGGATAGATTACTGCGTGCAGTTTCTGCAATGCAGTATGGTGCGTTTGTGCTCAGATCCGTTTTTAACCCCCTTCGGTTCCTGATGTGCCTGTTGGTATTTGGCGCTTTAGGCCCGGTTGTATCGACTGCCTCTGCAGAGGAGGTTTCTGCCGACCAGATGGTCGTGATTGCACACCCCTCGGTTAATAAAGATCTCATCGCGCGCCGCACGTTGCGCGCGATATTCGGCATGCGCATGCGCAATTGGAGTGACGGCGAGTCAATCACCGTTTTTGTGCTGGACGACCGCGATCCCAGCCACATGCATTTTTGTGAAAGCAATTTAGGCATGTTGCCTTACAACCTCAGACGGCATTGGGACCGTCTGATTTTTTCGGGCACCGGTAGGGCGCCCATTCGAGTGAGTACAGCAGAAGAAATGATCAGCCTGGTGCGGAGTACGCCCGGGGCGATCGGCTATGTTAGAGAGGATATGGCGGATGATTCTGTCGCTGTTTTACAAATTGGCTGAGGGAAGGTCAGCCAAGTTGCTGGCTGTCGCATTGCTGCTGTTAGCGGCAATGGCTGCCAGAGCGCAGAGTGACTTCCGTTATCAGGGCGTTATTACGCAGGGTGCCGTGCATACGACGGATAACCACGTCAACGGCGACAGCGATGACGGCGTGAGTTTCGAATTCACCGAACTGGCGCTCAATTTCGCCACCGAATTGCCCTGGGAGCTCGAGTTTACAGGGCAGGGTATGTATCGCCACACCGGCGAGGCATACGAGGAAGTCGATGTTGATTACCTGATTCTGAGCCGCGGGTTTGCCGTCAGTTCGGATTCGGTGGTTGGCTTCCGCCTGGGGCGTTTCAAGAATCCGCTGGGCTTGTATAACGAGACGCGCGATATCGCCTTTACGCGTCCCGCGGTGTTTGTGCCCGAAGCCATCTATACCGAGAATTTCCGTGATTTATTGCTTTCAACGGACGGCCTGGCCGTTTACGGAAGTTTATTTACCGATGCGGGCGAATGGAGTGTGGAGCTCGGGGCGGGCAAACCGCGCATCAAGAGTGACTCTCTGCAATCCCTGGATGCCTATACTGCAAAATTTTCCAATGACCGGTCGATCGTCGGAAGGCTTGCTTACGAACACAACGGCGGTCAATGGAAAGCGGCACTCAGTTATTTGAATCTTCAGTTCGATATGTCTTTATCGGGCGTGTCGGTGCTGCCGTTCCCGCCTTTTACCGTGACACCGTTCGCGAACCTGCCGGGCAGGTTGGATCACGCGCGCTGGATCGCTTCGCTTGAGTACAACTGGAACGACTGGACGCTAACCGGCGAATACACGTTGAGTGATTTTGATATTGTGGCCACAGGGGTCTTCCCACCGCTTGATTTCACCAACGAAGGGTATTACATCGCTGCGCGTAAGCGTCTGACTCCCGACTGGTCGGTGTTTTACCGTTGGGAACAGTTTTTTGGCGATAAGGACGACCCGACCGGATCACGTTTCACGGGTTCTCCGTTTCCGACCTATTCCGGCTTCCGCAAGTCACATGTCGTGGGTACACGCTGGGATATTTCCAGCAACTGGTTGTTGATGGTGGATTATCACTTGGTCGATGGCACGGCGTTATTATCCGACAGGGATAATCCGGTGCCGGCTGATCAGGTGAAGCGCTGGCGGATGCTGGCGGCGACGCTGTCGTTCCGGTTTTAGCCGTCTCAGCCCGTCATCCATGTAGCTGCTTATGTTCGCCGGCGATTCCAAGGGCACAAAACGCTTTTTCAGCCTGAAATGGCGTGTTGCCATTCTGATTATTGCCCTGTTGATCATGGTAAACGGTCTGTTCAACTACTTCTCGTACAAAAATCTGGAAAATCAGTTTGGTGCCCAGACATCCGTGGCAGTTGAAGTGTATTCACGTGCGTTGCTCGATCAGTCCCGCCAGCGCTTAATCGAACTGGGTGAGTCGATCATTCTGACCAGTGATGACGTGGAAGAGCATGACCTGTCAGGTGGCTCTTTGTATCGCACGCTGGCGCAGAACTGGGAGTTATTTCAGATCAGTTGGGGTGTTGAGGCAGCCGTTTTCCTTAACGGTGAGCGGCATATCCTGCGGGAATGGGGTGACTTCAACTTTGACAAGCGCCTGGAGCGCTTTGTGGCAAATATTGAAGCCAGCGGTTCGCCCGAAACCATCGTCTATTGCCGCGAGCAATGCCGCTTGTACGCAGGGATTCCCTTGCTTGCAGACGAAGCCGGGCCGTCGACGATGTTGCTCGCGACTTCGTTGGCGGATTTTATGATCGGTTTCGCGCGGCGCAGTTACTTTGATCTGGCATTACTGCGCAAGTCGGAGCTCACTAACACGGTCACCGATCAGCGTATGTGGGCATTCCGGCTGGCAGCGGTCACCAACATGTCAGAATCACTGCGCCTGTTTGAACAACTGCCCGCAGCAGTGCCGCAGGCGGAGTTTTTCAAACACGGTGCGGCGCTGGAAACCTCGCCCGGCGTGCATCACTATTTCTACGCCATTGATCTGCAGGACGGCTCGGCACCCGGCCAGAATTACATAGTTTTGGTCGCCGATGTTTCGCAGCAGCGCGAAGCGATTTTTAGCAGTCTGCGCGAGTCGTTATTTATCTCCCTAATTGGTTTGCTGTGTACGCTTTCGATGTTGCTGGTGGTGCTGTGGCGGCCGATGTTCCGGCTCAATCGGCTGGTTGAGTATTATCCTTTGCTCGTGAACAAAGACTACGAAGCGGTTCGGCAACGGTTAAGTGATCACAAGCGGCATATTGGCTGGCAGGACGAGCTTGATTTGCTGGAGGACGCAACAGAAGTGCTGTCGAGCGAGTTGGAGTTGATGGATAAGGATATTCGCAACTACACCGAGGAGCTTGAATCCATGGCGCTTTATGACTCGCTGACGGGTCTGGCGAACCGGCGACTATTCAGCCTCAGGCTCGGTGAGCTGATCAAGGGGTCAAAGCGCAGCGGCGAACCGTTTGCGGTTGCCTTTATTGATCTGGATAAATTCAAGCCGGTCAACGACAGCATGGGGCATGAGGCGGGCGATGCCTTGTTGATCGAAGTTGCGCATCGTCTGGTCAATGGTATTCGCGCTACCGATACAGCCGCGCGTATGGGCGGGGACGAATTCGCCTTATTGCTGACCGGCATTCACAGTCAGGAAAGTGCCGCAGAGGTCGTGCAGAAGTTGCTGCAAACCATCAGTCAGCCGGTGCAGCTTGATGCAGGGATGGCCGAGGTCGTCGCCAGTATCGGACTGGTGCTGGCGGAAGGCGGCAATCTCGATGAAGAAGAACTGATGCGCTGCGCCGACAAAGCGATGTATGTGGCTAAAAACTCAGGTGGTAATCGCTACAGCGTCTATACCCGGCTGCACTAGAGTTCGTGCTGGCCTACATGCCCATCGGCGTCAGAATATCCCGTTTGGTAATTTTTGCGGTCAGGAATCGCCAGATAACCTTTGGCGTGGTCAGCCAGCGCACCGCCGAGCCGTTGCCACTGGCGGCCAGGATGTTCTCTACCAGCCAGGGGGTCACCACGTCCACGCGGTCAGCCAGAATGTTGTAGATGCCTCTTTTCCGCGGCCATTCCGGTCCGTTGCGCATTTCCGGCGAGATCAGCATGTCGGTAATGACCATGCCGGGGCTCAGATAGCACATCTGCACCGGCGTATCCTTGCATTCTTTAATCAAGACCTTTGTAAAGTAGCGCAGAGCGTATTTGGTGGAGCCATAAACACCGTAGCGCGGCATGGTCGAGCCGTCGCTGCCGAAGCCCTCCATGTTCCAGATTTGTCCGCTGCCCTGTTGATGCATGCCCCGCAACGCGACGTGATTGCAGTGCATCAGGCCAATTAAATTGGTGTTGACGGTTTGCACATAGTCTTCCGGCGGCAGCTCGTGAAACAGCTTCTGCTCGCCGTCACGCCCGGCGTTATTGATCCAGATGTCCACGGTGCCAAAGGCACTGGCCGACTTGTCCCACAGCGCTTGCACCTGGGCTCGGTCGGATACGTCACACGGCTGGCCAGCGATGCGCGCGCTCTCGAATTCGCCCGACAGCTCCGCAATGGCCGCATCGACTGCCGACTGCCCGCGGCTCGAAATCATGACTTTATGGCCGCGCTGCAGAAACTCCCGTGCCATGCCCAGTCCGATGCCCTTGGTACTGCCCGTAATCACCACGTTCATGTGAGGTCCTTAATTGTCTGGAGTTCGCTATAATCGCGCGCTCGGTCGCCGGCGCTGCGGCGGGCGGGATATTCTATATAAGTGGCTCGAAAGCGAAAGAGGTCGGCGCGCGGCGATCGCGACAGGTGGGCAGGCAGCGTTCAGCGAAAGTGGCGGAATTGGTAGACGCGCTGGATTTAGGTTCCAGTGGGGTAACCCGTGAGAGTTCGAGTCTCTCCTTTCGCACCATATAAAAATCATATATTACAGGTAGTTATAATGCAGGTTTCAATTGAATCCGAGAACGGTCTCGAGCGGCGCATGCGGGTGCAGGTGCCGGCTGATCGTATCGAGAATGAGGTCCAGGTGCGGCTCAAGAAGGTGGGTCGTCAGGCCAAACTGCAGGGTTTCCGTCCCGGCAAGATTCCGCCCAACGTCGTCAAGCAACATTTCGGCGCCCAGGTGCGGCAGGAAGTGCTGCAGGAAGTGCTGCAAAGTACGTACTCCGAAGCGGTAACCCAGCAAAAGCTGCAACCCGCCGGCAGCCCGAATATCGAGCCCGAAAATCTTGCCGAAGGTCAGGATCTGAGCTATGTGGCCGTGTTTGAGGTTTTCCCTGAGGTGCAGATCAAGGGCCTCGACAAGATCAAGGTCCAGCAGCCGGAAGTGAGCATTACGCCTGCTGAGGTCGACGAGATGGTCCAGAACCTGCTTAAGCAACGTGCCGACTGGGCGGAGGTCAATCGCAAGGCTGCCGATGGCGACAAGGTAAAGCTCGATTTTAACGGCACGCTTAAAGGCGAACCCTTTGAAGGCGGCAGCGCCGAAGATTTTGAATTTGTGCTCGGTGAAGGGCAGATGCTGGAAGACTTCGAGAAAGGCATCCGTGGGCTCAAAGCCGGCGACGTAAAGACTGTCAAAGTCAAATTCCCCAAGGATTACCACGCCACGGAACTGGCCGGTGCTAAAGCAGAGTTCGCGCTGACCATTAAAGCCGTTTCCGAAATTGTGTTGCCGGAGTTAAGTGAAGAGTTCGTCAAGAGTTATGGCATTGAGAGCGGGACTGCAGACGACTTGCGGGCCGATATCCTCAAAAACATGGAGCGCGAGTGCGACGCCAAGGTTCGGGGTGAGATCAAGCGACAGGTCATGGAAGGGCTGGCAGCACAGAACCCGATTGCCGTGCCGGTTGTGCTTATCCGGCAGGAGGCTCATTCCATGCAGCATGACGCTATGGAGCGTATGGGCATTAAGGATCACGCCCAGGCGCCGCCGGAAGACACCTTCAAAGAGCCTGCGGAGAAGCGAGTGCGGCTCGGATTATTGCTGCAGGAAATCATTGCGGAGAATAAAATCGAGGTTGATCGCGAGCGCGTTACAGCCAAGGTGGATGAGCTGGTTGCGCCTTACGAAAATCCGGAGGAACTGCGTAACATGTACCTGCAGAACCCTCGGTTTTTGGGTCAGGTCGAAAATGCGGTACTTGAAGAGCAGGTGATTGAGTTTTTGCAAAGCAAAGCGAAGCTTTCCACCAAGAAGATGGCCTTTCGTGAGTTAATGGAGCTCTGAATATGAATGAACGTGCGCTGAATCTGATTCCGATGGTGGTGGAGCAAACCTCACGCGGGGAACGCTCTTATGATATTTACTCGCGCCTCTTGAAAGAGCGAGTGGTGTTTATGGTTGGCCCGGTCGAGGATCAGGTAGCCAATGTCATTGTTGCGCAGTTGTTATTTCTGGAGTCCGAAAATCCCGATAAGGATATTCATCTCTACATTAACTCCCCGGGCGGTTCGGTCAGTTCGGGCCTGTCTATCTACGACACCATGCAGTTTATCCGTCCCGAGGTGAGCACGATTTGCGTCGGCCAGGCCGCCAGCATGGGCGCCTTCCTGTTGTCCGGCGGTGCCAAAGGTAAGCGGTTTTGTTTGCCGCATTCGCGAATGATGATCCATCAGCCGCTGGCGGGCTTTCAGGGCCAGGCGTCTGACATCGATATTCATGCGCGGGAAGTGCTGAAAACCAAGGCGCGCTTGAATGAACTGTTGGCACTTCATACGGGTCAATCACTGGAGCGTATTGAGCAGGATACCGACCGTGACTATTTTATGTCCGGGGCTGAAGCAGTTGCGTACGGCTTGATCGATACTGTGCTGGAACGACGTGCCAGCGACAGCAAGTCCAAGAACAAGTCGGAATAAGGGTTTTGAGTCATTTGTTGCGTCTGTGCAACGGTGTTTTGCACCGCTGGCGCGATGCGTGATATATAGTTGGCACGTCAGTTTACGGGTTACTGGCGAAATCGCGGGCCAGCCTGGCTGGTCACAGAGGTATTGAATGTCTGACGAATCGCGAGGCAGGGGAGAAGAGGGCAAACTCCTGTACTGCTCTTTCTGCGGCAAAAGCCAGCATGAGGTGCGCAAGCTCATTGCCGGCCCTTCGGTCTTTATCTGCGACGAGTGTGTCGAGCTGTGTAACGACATCATTCGCGAGGAGCTGGACGACCGCACGGAACAGAGCGGTTCCAAGTTGCCGAAGCCGCACGAAATTAACGATGTACTTGATCAGTACGTCATCGGGCAATCCAAGGCCAAGAAAGTTTTGTCGGTGGCCGTTTATAACCACTACAAACGGCTCGACAGCCGCAGTTCCGACAAGAACGACATTGAGCTGGCCAAGAGTAATATCTTGCTGATAGGCCCTACCGGTTGCGGTAAGACGCTGCTCGCTGAAACGCTGGCGCGATTGCTGAATGTGCCCTTCACGATAGCAGATGCCACCACGCTGACCGAGGCGGGTTACGTTGGCGAGGACGTTGAAAACATCATTCAAAAGTTGTTGCAGAAGTGCGACTACGATGTTGATAAAGCGCAAACCGGCATTGTGTACATCGATGAGATCGACAAGATTTCGCGCAAATCGGACAACCCGTCAATTACCCGTGATGTTTCGGGTGAGGGCGTGCAGCAGGCCTTGCTGAAGCTGATCGAGGGCACCATTGCTTCGGTGCCGCCACAAGGGGGCCGGAAGCACCCGCAGCAGGAGTTTTTGCAGGTTGATACCAGCAATATTCTGTTCGTGGTGGGCGGAGCTTTTGCGGGGCTGGAAAAGATCATTCAGAACCGCTCCGAAAAAGCCGGCATTGGCTTTGTGGCGGAAATCAAGTCAGGTGAAGAAGAGGCCAGTGTTGGCGAGTTGCTAAGCGACGTCGAGCCGGAGGATTTGATTCGTTTCGGCCTTATTCCTGAATTTGTCGGGCGTTTGCCGGTGGTGGCCACGCTCACCGAACTGGATGAAGACGCTCTGGTCACCATATTGGTGGAGCCGCGCAATGCGCTGACCAAGCAGTATCAGAAACTGTTCGAAATGGAGGGTGTGGATCTCGAATTCCGCGATGACGCCCTGCGGGCAATAGCCAAACGAGCGATGGAACGCAAAACAGGCGCCCGCGGTCTGCGCACGATCCTTGAAAGTGTGCTTTTAGACACCATGTATGACCTGCCGAGCATGCTGAATGCGACCAAAGTGGTGGTCGATGAAGGCGTGGTTAACGGCGAAACCAAGCCCTACGTCATCTACGAGTCGGAAGACGCGCAGCAGGCCCAGGCTGAGGAGGCGGCGAAGCCGCGTCCGACCGGTTCAGACCTGCATTAGCGCGAGCTAAAGGCCGGCCTGAAAGAATGCAGGGAGGGCTGCGGCCCTCTGTCTGCCGCGTGAAAGGACTTCTGAACGGAGGCAAGCATGTCCGAGATATCTGAGCAGTCAATGCAGCATGTACCGATTCTCCCGTTGCGGGACGTAGTCGTGTACCCGCACATGGTGATTCCGCTGTTTGTTGGCCGGGAAAAGTCCATCACCGCACTGGACACCGCGATGGAGTCCGGCAAGAAAATCCTGCTGGTCGCGCAGAAGCAGGCCGATATCGACTCACCGACGGCCGATGACATTTATCGCGTGGGTACGCTCGCGACCATTCTGCAGTTGCTTAAATTGCCCGATGGCACCGTGAAGGTGCTGGTCGAAGGTGCCAATCGCGCTCGTGTCACAGCCATTTATGAGGATGAGTATTTCAGTGCCGATATCGAGCTGCTCGAAGAGCAGTCAGAGGAAGAGTCGCGCGAGCTGGACGGCCTCAAGCGCACCATCGTTTCCCAGTTCGAAAACTACGTAAAACTCAACAAGAAGGTGCCGCCGGAGATCCTGGCATCGCTTACCAGCATTGAGCAGCCAGGTCGGCTGGCCGATACCGTGGCTGCCCACATGTCGCTGCAGCTGGATGAAAAGCAAAAAGTACTGGAAGTGGAAGGCCTGCGCGAGCGTTTAGAGCACGTTATGTCGCTGATTGATGCCGAAATCGACATGCTGCGCATAGAGAAGCGTATTCGCGGTCGTGTAAAGCAGCAAATGGAGCGCAGCCAGCGTGAGTACTACCTGAATGAGCAGATGAAGGCGATTCAGAAAGAGCTCGGCGAAATGGAAGATGCTCCCAATGAGCTTGCCGAGCTTGAGGCCAAGATCGAAGAGTGCGGCATGACGCCGGAGGCTAAAGAAAAAGCCACTTCTGAACTCAACAAATTGAAAATGATGTCGCCCATGTCGGCCGAAGCCACCGTGGTGCGCAATTACATAGACTGGCTGGTCAAGGTGCCGTGGACGAAAAAGACACGCATCCTGCGCAAGCTGGACAGGGCCGAAAAAATACTCGAAGAGGATCATTACGGTCTGGAGAAGGTCAAGGAACGCATTCTTGAGTATCTCGCCGTGCAGTTGCGCGTGAAGAAGCTCAAGGGCCCGATACTGTGCCTGGTGGGCCCGCCGGGCGTGGGTAAGACCTCTCTGGGGCAGAGCATAGCCCGTTCTACCAATCGCCAGTTCGTTCGCATGTCGCTCGGCGGCGTGCGCGATGAGGCCGAGATACGGGGGCATCGGCGCACCTACATCGGCTCCATGCCGGGCAAAATTCTGCAGAACCTTGCCAAGGTGGGTGTGCGCAACCCGCTGTTTTTGCTTGATGAAATCGATAAGATGTCGATGGATTTCCGGGGCGACCCGTCCTCCGCGCTGCTCGAAGTGCTCGACCCTGAGCAGAACTCCACTTTTGGTGATCATTATTTCGAAGTGGACTTCGATCTGTCCGACGTGATGTTCGTGTGTACCGCAAATTCCATGAACATTCCCGCACCGTTGCTGGACCGCATGGAGGTGATCCGCATCCCCGGATATACCGAGGATGAGAAACTCAACATCGCCAAACGCTACCTGTTACCTAAACAATTGAAGGCCAACGGCCTGAAGCCGGAAGAACTGGCGATTTCCGATAGCGCCCTGCGCGATGTGATCCGCTACTACACGCGGGAAGCCGGTGTGCGCAATCTGGAGCGCGAAATCGCCAAGATTTGCCGCAAGGTGGTGAAAGGCCTGCTGCTGCGCCCGCGCGAAGCACAGGTTCACGTGCTGCCCAAGGGGCTGCAGAAATACCTGGGTGTGCGGCAGTTCCGCTACGGACGTGCAGACGTGAAGGATCAGGTCGGTCAGGTGACCGGCCTGGCGTGGACGGAGGTGGGCGGCGAGTTGCTAACCATCGAAGCGACGGTCATGCCGGGTAAGGGCAAGTTGATTCATACCGGTAAGCTGGGCGAAGTAATGCAGGAGTCGATTCAGGCAGCGGCCACGGTCGTGCGCAGTCGTGCTGAAGTGCTCGGTATCAGCCCCGATTTTCACCAGAATCTGGACATTCATATCCATGTTCCGGAGGGTGCTACACCGAAAGACGGGCCCAGCGCAGGCGTCGGAATGTGCGCAGCCTTGGTGTCTTCCATCACCAACATCCCGGTTCGCTCGGATGTTGCGATGACCGGCGAAATCACGCTTCGCGGCGAAGTGCTGCCGATCGGTGGGCTCAAGGAAAAGCTGCTGGCAGCTCACCGGGGCGGTATCGGTACGGTCGTGATTCCCAAGGAGAACGAAAAGGATCTGGTGGAAATTCCGAAGAACATCAAAGACAAACTGGAGATACTTCCTGTGCGTTGGATAGATGAAGTGCTGGAAATAGCGCTGCAGCATATGCCGGTTCCGCAGTCTCAGGCGGCTGCCGGCGAGGAGCAGCAGCAGCAATCGACGCCGCCGGACGACAAGAATTTAAGGGCTCATTAGAGCCGTTCTAACCGTTGTCGCGGCGATTTTGTTGACAGCAGTTTTTTTCGGCTGGTATAAGAATTGCCTATCCCTTGCAGTTATTGGGTTTCGGGATTTGTCGCGGATCGCAATGTGCGCCATTGCAATGCGACTGCACAGCGGGGGAGACATCTTAGCGATGCCTCACTTTTTTCATGCAGTAGTTCGTTAATAGGTGGTTTGATGAACAAGGGTGAATTGATTGAATCAGTAGCGAATCAAACAAATCTTTCAAAGGCGGATGCGGGTCGTGCCGTGGACGCCATGATTGATGCGATTGAAGGGACGTTGAAGGTCGGTAATACGGTCTCTCTGGTGGGTTTTGGTACTTTCTCTGTGAAGAAGCGCGCAGCTCGTCAGGGTCGCAATCCTCGCACGGGTGAAACTATCCAGATCAAAGCCAGCAGAGTGCCCAGCTTTAAGGCTGGCAAAGCTCTGAAGGATGCCGTAAACTAGCGCGCCTTTCGCGCACACGGGCTCTTTTCGGGCCTGCGTAGGCTCTGCTGAAGGGCTTTGCGCACAAGGAATTCGGCGCTTTTTAGCGCCGATTTCTTTGTCGAATGAAATAATGTTCAAGGCAAGATACTGGGTGCTTAGCTCAGCTGGTAGAGCGGCGCCCTTACAAGGCGTAGGTCGGGGGTTCGATCCCCTCAGCACCCACCAGTTCAAAGCGCGGAGTGGTAGTTCAGTTGGTTAGAATACCGGCCTGTCACGCCGGGGGTCGCGGGTTCGAGTCCCGTCCACTCCGCCATATTTGAGAACCCTATGCTGCAAGTTATACGTGAAAAACTAACCGGTTGGTTCGCCTGGTTTATTCTGGGCGCTATCGCTCTGACCCTCGTGGTTACCTTTGGCAACATCGACACCGGCTTTACGCCCGCCGGTACGGCATTTACCGTCAACGGCGAGGATGTTCCGGTCACGGAGTTCCGGGCGAGCTATCAGCAGCAGCGCCAGCAGTGGGAAAGCAATTTTCGTACCCAGTTACCGCCCGAGCTCGCCGAGAACATGGCCCGCTCCGTTATCGACCAGTTGGTTCGAAATCGCGCGCTTGCTCAGCACGTGCAGTCCCAGGGATATCGAGTAAGTGATGCAGACCTGGTTGCCGCTATTCAGTCGAATCAGGCCTTTCATGTGGGGGGTCGCTTTTCACAGCCAGCCTACGAGCAGTTGTTGAATTCGCAGGGCTTTTCACCGCAGCGTTTTGAGTATGAAGAACGGCGCACCATGGAGATGCGTCAATACGCGGAAGGCATCGCGTACAGTTCCTTTTATACCCCGGCAGAATTCCGCCGCTATATAGCCCTCGATGGTGAGAGTCGTGACGTCGAGTTCATGCTAATCCCGGCAAGCAAGTGGGTTGACCGGATAAGCATATCGGAGGATGCCATTGCCGAACGCTACGCACTGGATACCAGCCTTTATCAGAGTGTGGAATCCGTCGCGCTTAATTACGTGGTGGTGAATTACGCCGATTTGCTAGCCGAGGCAGAGGTGAGTGATAGCGAATTGCGCGAATACTTTGACCAGAATCAGCAAGAGTTTCGCGGCCCCGATGACCGGCAGGTGAGTCACATTCTTATTGCCGTTGGTGACGATGAGGCGGCAGCCGCGCAGCAGGCTCAGCAAGTAAGTGAAGAGCTGGCGGCCGGCGCGTCGTTTGAGAGTCTGGCGGCTGAATACTCGGCCGATACGGCCTCGGCTTCTAAAGGCGGGAGCCTGGGCTGGCTGGGTACAGGTGACGCGCCCGCTCAGGAATTTGAAAACGCGATGCTGGCATTGGTCAATAAGGGTGATATCTCCGCTCCGGTACGCACCGAGTTTGGTTTCCATCTGATCCGTCTGGATGATTTGCGTGAGAGTGCACGGCTTGATTTTGCAGATGTGGCCGACGAACTGCGGCAACGTCTGCGCGAAGAACATGCTGCTGACCGCTATGATGAATTGCTGGACGAGCTGGACGAACAGGCGCTGGAAAGTCTGGATGGTTTGGCGCCTGTGGCAGAAGCAATGGGCCTGCCATTGCAGTCAGTCGACATGTTCACCCGCAACGGCGGTGGCGATTTGGGTTTCAGCCCGGAGCTGGTGGATAGCGCATTCAGTCTGGAAGTCATGGATGACGGCGAGAACAGCCCGGTTATTATGCTCGACGACGGACGTGCGGTGGTGCTCCGGGTGACCAAGCATCGGCCTTCGGTGGTTCAGCCATTGGAAGAAGTTCGCGATGACATTCGTAATGTGTTGCTGCAGGAAGCTGCCATTGCCAAAGGTGCGGAGGTGTCGGCAGAGCTCCTGAATCGCCTGAATGCGGGCGCGCCCGCTGACACCATCGCGGCCGAAGTAGGGCAGTCGTTTACTGCGGTGTCCGGCATGCGCCGCGGTGATGACGGCATGCCGCCCGAGTTGGCCGCAGAAGTGTTTCGTGCACCCAAACCGGTGGCTGGCGAAACCGTTTACGTGAACAAGTTACTGGCTTCCGGCGACTACGCCATTTTCCGTGTCACGGCGGCCAATCCTGGCAGGCCAGACAACTTTAGCCTTGAAGATCGCGACACCCGCAAGCAGCAATTGGCAATTCAGCTGGGCGGCGGGCAGGCCAATGCGATCGTGGAGTCGCTGATCGGGGATGCGCAGGTGGCTGTTACCCCCGACCTGATTGAGAATGAGCTAGGCATCGGGCTCTAAAAACCGGATGAAATTACAACTCCACTGGCAGATTGCACTGGCTATCCTGCTCGGTGGGTTGAGCGGCTGGTTGACGGGTGATTCTGCCAGTCTGTTTGGTGTCGTCCTCTACGACCTGTACGAATTCTTCGGCACCTTGTTTCTCAATGCGCTGAAGATGCTGATCGTGCCTTTGATCGCCTCATCCATCATTGTCGGCGTCGCCGGTCTCGGCAGCTCTGCGCACATCGGTCGGCTGGGCGGCAAGACGCTGGCTTTCTACGCGATAACGACACTGGCGGCGATTCTGGTCGGCCTGGCGCTGGTCAATCTTGTACGTCCTGGCGAAATTGATGGTGAACCCGTGCGCGATATTCTGGCGCTTGAAATGGGTGCCGCCGAAGTGTCCGAGCAAGTCACTGATAAGGGGGCAGGGGATATAGTTGCCGTGCTGCTGCGGGCAGTGCCATCGAATATCGTGGCCGCGGCGGCGGAAGGGCAATTGCTCGGGGTCATCGTCTTCTGTCTGTTGTTCGGCTTCTTCATGACCCGGCTTGAGCATGACTTCGCCGAGCCGCTCATGAGTTTCTGGACCGGCGTGTTTCAGGTCATGATGCGCATGACCGAGTGGGTCATGTTGTTCGCCCCCATCGGAGTATTCGCGCTGGTGGCCCGCGTGGTTGCCCGCACCGGATTCGATGCGGCCGGGCCCCTGTTGCTGTTCACGGGCGTGGTGGCCCTGGGCTTGGCCGTGCACGCACTGATTACGCTGCCGCTGCTGTTAAAGGGCGTCGCGCGTCTGAACCCGTGGCGGTTCATGCAGAATGTCAGCCCGGCATTGCTCACTGCGTTCTCCACGGCATCTTCCTCGGCGACGCTGCCTATAACCATGGAGCACATGGAAAAGAAGGTTGGCGTTTCAAACAAGATCTGCAGTTTTGTATTGCCCTTGGGTGCGACCGTTAACATGAACGGTACGGCGCTCTATGAATGTGCGTCAGTCATGTTTATTGCGCAGGCCTACGGAGTGGAGCTCGATTTTGGTACTCAGTTGATCGTGGTCTTCACCGCACTGCTTACATCGATTGGTGTTGCGGGTATACCGGCCGCATCGCTTGTCGCCATTGCGATTATTCTGGCGGCAGTCGGTCTGCCGGTTGAGGCTATTGCCGTGCTGTTTGTATTTGATCGCGTGCTTGATATGGCGCGCACCAGTGTCAATGTGCTGGGAGACTGCAGTTGCGCGGCAATTGTTGCCCGGCTCGAAGGCGAAACTCTGGGGGAAGACGAGCAGTAACCACGAACTCGCAGGAATTGCTGCCCTGGCGGTTATCAGCGCTGTGCGATCACTTCCTCATCTTCGTCCACCGAGAAGCTCATCCCCACTGTGCTGTAACCACAGTCGACGTGGACGATCTCTCCGGTAATGGCCGATGCCAGATCTGAACACAAAAACGCCGTTACATTACCGACATCTTCGATGGTGACGTTTCGCCGCAGCGGCGTGCCTGCTTTGGCATGGGCCAGCAACTTGCGAAAGTTCCCGACACCGGAAGCCGCCAGCGTTTTGATCGGCCCGGCCGAAACGCCGTTGACCCGAATGTTGCGCGGACCGAGATCGGCTGCCATGAATCGCACACAAGCCTCAAGCGATGCTTTCGCCGGACCCATGACGTTATAGTTCGGGATTGAGCGTTCGGCGCCCAGGTAGCTCATGGTCAGCAATGCGCTCCCGGAGCGCAGCATCGGCAGCGCCTCGCGGGCCATCGCGGCAAAGCTGTAGGCGCTGATATCGTGCGCGATCTGGAAACCTTCGCGCGTAACCGATTCCACAAAGGTGCCAGCCAGACATTCCTTGGGGGCGTAGCCCACGGCATGAATAATGCTGTCGAATTCTCCCCACTCCGTCTCCAGATCTCGGAACACGGCTTTCAACTCGGCATCACTGGATACATCGAGCGGCAACGCGATGTTTGAGCCGACTTCACTGGCAAAGCCGGTGACGCGTTCTTTAAGTTTGTCGTTCTGGTAGGTGAAGGCCAGTTCGGCGCCCTCGCGGTGCATGGCAGCTGCCACACCCCAGGCGATGGAGCGTTTGCTGGCGACGCCCACGATAAGCGCACGTTTGCCGGAGAGAAATCCCATCGTTGTCCCTGCTGTCTCACTCAGAATGCGGCATATTAGGCCTATTTTGGCAGCACCATTCAAGCTGAATTTAGATGCTCTGCGCAGCCCTACACCTGATCAGCAGGCTCGGGTATGATGATTCGCACGCGGGTTAAGGCTGTGGGGTGCAGCGTTGCAGGACGTTTGGCTGGATAGTAAAGCAGGGCGGGCGTTATTTGCGCAGGAGTGTGAGTTAGCTCATGCGGTGTTGGAGCGTGTCTTTGGCGATCAGATTGTGCAGGTCGGTAGCTGGGGTCCTTCCGGAGCCTTGCTGGCATCGGCACGCACGCAGGCCGCACTTATTTTTTCTCCTTCATCCGCGAGCCTGTGCGATGTGCGTTGTTTGCCATCGAGACTTGCCATCCGCACTGACAGTGTGGATGCATTGCTGTTGCCGCATACGCTGGAACTGAGCGCCGACCCGCATGCCGTGCTGCGCGAAATCCACCGGGTTCTGCGGCCGGGCGGCAAGCTCATTGTGTTGGGTTTCAATCCTTACAGCTGGTGGGGAGTGCGGCATAAGCTTGCGTTTAACGGCTATCCCCGCGGCTGGTTCAGGCACATTTCCAAACGGCGGATCTGTGACTGGTTAACCCTGCTGAATTTGCGTGTGGATGACGTTCGGGCTTGTTACGTGACACCGGCAAGCAACAGCACACTAAAGTTGCTTCAACGTGGTGGCTACTTTGCGAATGCCTACCTTGTCATGGCCAGCAAGGAAACCATCCCGGCGACGGTGGTCCGGCCGCGCCTTGGCAGACGTGCTGCCCTGGTGCAGGGCCTGGTCAATTCATCCACGCGAAATGTTGCATGAGCCGCGTCGTGATATACACGGACGGTGCGTGTCGCGGTAACCCAGGTCCGGGTGGTTGGGGGGTGTGGTTGCAATACGGCGATCACCAGAAAGAATTGTGGGGTGGCGAATCAGTAACGACTAATAACCGCATGGAGTTGACAGCCGTGATCGAAGGTTTGTTGGCGTTAAATCGTCGCTGCGATGTTGTGTTGTACACCGATTCGGAATATGTGCGTAAAGGTATGACTGAGTGGCTGTCGGGCTGGAAAGCCAGAGGCTGGAGGACGGCCGCGCGCAAGCCGGTGAAAAATTCTGATTTGTGGCAGCGACTGGATGAACTGGCGGCCGGGCAAACCATAGACTGGCGCTGGGTTAAAGGTCACTCGGGCGACCCGGGTAACGACCGCGCAGACGCGCTGGCTAATCGCGGTATTGATGAACACACAGCTTAGGAGATAGCCGGAAGCATGGAAGTACAACGGCAGGTAGTGCTGGATACCGAGACCACCGGTCTGGACTGGCAACACGGGCACCGGGTGATTGAGATCGGGTGCATCGAGTTGCTCAATCGGCGCCGCACTGAGAACTCATTTCATTGTTACCTGAATCCCGAGCGCGGTATCGACGACGGCGCGGAACAAGTGCATGGCCTGTCGCAGGAGTTCCTTTCCGACAAGCCGCTGTTTAAAGATGTCGTCAACGATTTTTTGCATTACGTTGGTGACGCAGAGCTGGTGATTCATAACGCACCGTTTGATCTGGGGTTTCTTGACCATGAACTGCGGCTTATGGGTCGTGAGCAGAACCAACTCAGCAAGGACAACAAGATACTGGATACGCTGCTGCTGGCCCGGCAAATGAACCCCGGCCAGCGCAACAGCCTGGATGCTTTGTGCAAACGTTATGGGGTGGATAATTCCCGGCGCGATGTGCACGGGGCCCTGGTCGACGCGGAATTGCTGGCAGACGTTTATCTGATGATGACCGGTGGTCAGGCCGCCTTATCACTCGACGAAGGCGCCCGCAGCGGCGCAGCAGGGCCTCGTAAAGCGCGGCAGATTGACCGCACCGGAAGGCAGTTCGTGCAATTATCGGTCAGCCCGGAGGAGCTGCAGGCGCATGAGGCGCAGCTTGACCTTCTGGACCAAAAGTGTGAACTGGGCGCTGTCTGGCGCCGCGCTTAATCCTGCTAACATTGCGCACTGACTTTTAACTTAATCAGGACATACGGCGTATATGGACATGTCACTGCAACGGGCCTTTATTCATAACTTTCTAGGCAATTCGCCCACATGGTACAAGCTGACCATCGTGGGCTTTTTGGTTGCCAATCCGCTCATCCTGATGGTCGCTGGCCCTGAAATCGCAGGGTGGGCTCTGGTGGGGGAGTTCATTTTTACGCTGGCGATGGCTCTTAAGTGCTACCCGTTGCAACCGGGTGGCTTGCTGGCGATCGAAGCGGTGCTAATGGGTTTAACCACAGCTGAAGCGGTCTATCACGAGGCGGAACATAATTTTCCGGTGATCATGCTGCTGATGTTTATGGTGGCCGGCATCTTTTTCCTGAAAGACATGCTGCTGTTTTCGTTCACCAAGATACTGTTAGGCATACGTTCCAAGAAATTGCTGGCGCTGTTATTTTGTGGCGTGTCGGCGGTGTTGTCGGCGTTTCTTGATGCGCTGACCGTGACTGCGGTAGTGATCGCAGTGGCCGAAGGTTTTTACGGTATTTACCACAAGGTCGCATCAGGAAAGAACTACGACCATAGTCATGACAGCTCCGACGACAAGCAGGTGCACGAATTGCACCACGACGATTTGCTGCAATTTCGCGCGTTTCTGCGCAATCTGATGATGCATGCAGCCGTGGGTACAGCGCTCGGTGGCGTGACAACCATGGTTGGCGAGCCTCAGAACCTCTTGATTGCCGAGGAAGCGGGTTGGGAGTTCGTTGAGTTCGCCGTGCGCATGGCGCCGGTGACCGTGCCGGTATTTGCGATTGGATTGCTGACCTGTCTGTTGCTTGAACTGACCGGCTGGTTCGGTTACGGCGTGGAACTGCGCCCGGCCGTGCGGGACATACTCAAGGCTTACGACGATCACGAAAGTGCATCACGTTCCACCCGGCAGTGGGCCATGATCATTACTCAGGCGCTCGTCGCGATGGTGCTGGTGGTTGCGCTGGCATTCCATCTTGCCGAAGTCGGGATTATTGGTCTGGTGGTCATCGTATTGGCGACGGCCCTGAACGGCGTTACATCGGAACACCAGATTGGCCATGCATTTGAAGAGGCGCTGCCGTTTACCACCTTGCTGGTGGTATTTTTCGGCATTGTCGCTGTCATCGACCAGCAAAATCTGTTCGGGCCGATCATCGCCTGGGTGTTTACGCTCGAAGGCCAAATGCAGACCGCCATGTTTTATGTCGCAAACGGGCTGTTGTCGATGATCAGCGACAATGTCTTTGTGGCGACTATTTACATCTCCGAAGTGAAAGAGGCTCTGGATGCCGGGCAGATAAGCCGGGAGACCTTCGAAATGATGGCCGTGGCTATCAATACCGGTACCAACATCCCGAGCGTCGCTACACCTAACGGCCAGGCGGCTTTCCTGTTCCTGCTTACGTCTGCCCTGGCGCCGCTGATTCGGCTTTCCTACGGGCGCATGGTATGGATGGCACTGCCGTATACCATAACCATGAGCATAACGGGCCTGCTGGCCGTCTATTACTTGCTGTAGTGTGAAACAGCTCCCGGCCATTGGGCGCCTTTCTAGGGCATAATCGGCGTGCGCCTGGCCGGGAAGGGTTGGCATTTGCGCCCGTATAGTCCCGAAAAGAACAAGAACATTTGGTAGCGTTACGTCAATGAGATCACTAAAAGAAACCCGAATTTGCGTGGTGGGCCTGGGGTACGTTGGCCTGCCGCTCGCGGTGGAGTTCAGCACGAAGTTCGCAACGGTCGGTTTTGATATCAGTCAGAACCGAATTGCAGAACTGTCCCATGGTCGTGATTCCACGCTGGAAGTCCCTGCGGACGAGCTGGCGGCTGCTACAAACCTGCGTTTCAGCAGTAATATTGATGACACTGCGGGCTGCAACGTTTATATCGTAACCGTGCCGACACCTATAGACGCAGCCAAACGGCCGGATCTCAGTGCGCTGCGATCGGCCAGCCGCACTGTGGGCAGCGTCCTCAAGCAGGGCGACGTGGTGATTTACGAATCCACGGTGTATCCGGGCGCCACCGAAGAGGATTGTGCACCGGTGCTGGAAGAAATCTCGGGCCTTAAGGTCAACAAGGATTTTTACCTGGGTTACAGTCCCGAGCGCATCAACCCCGGCGACAAAGAACATCGCTTGCCCGATATCAAGAAAATCACGTCTGCCTCGACGCCCGAAGCGGCCGAATATGTCGATTCACTATATAGGACGATTATCCGCGCGGGCACGCATAAAGCGACCAGCATCCGTGTGGCCGAGGCGGCAAAAGTGATTGAGAATACCCAGCGTGATGTGAATATCGCCCTTATAAATGAGTTGTCCATGATATTTAGCCGCATGAAGCTGGACACGCATGAAGTGCTTGAGGCTGCAGGCACTAAATGGAATTTTCTGAATTTCCGCCCGGGGCTGGTTGGGGGGCATTGCATCGGCGTGGACCCTTATTACCTGACTCACAAGTCGCAGGAAGTGGGTTATCACCCGGAAATGATTCTTGCCGGTCGCCGCATTAATGACAACATGGGTATCTACGTGGCTTCCCGGGTCGTTCGTTTGATGGTTAAGAAGGGTGTGTCGATGCCGCAGGCCCGCATCCTGGTCATGGGCATTACTTTTAAGGAGAACTGCCCGGATGTACGTAACACCCGCGTCGTAGATGTTATTGAAGAGTTGCGACTGTATGGCTCGCAGGTGGATGTTTACGACCCGTGGGCCGATCCGGCCGAAGTCGAACATGAGTACGGGGTTCCGGTGATGTCTGAACTGCCGGCGCCGGGCCAGTATGACGGCATTGTCGTTGCCGTTGCCCACAAGCAGTTCTATGCCATGGGCGTGGAAGGCTTCCATAAGCTGGGCAAAGAGGTGCATGTGCTGTACGACATCAAGAGTGTGCTGCCCGCCGCCGCCGTTGACGGAAGGTTATAAGGCATGAAAGTACTCGTTACAGGCGCGGCCGGATTTATCGGATCAACACTGTCGCACCGCTTGCTGGCACGTGGCGACAGTGTAATCGGTCTGGACAATCTCAACGACTATTACGATGTGTCGCTGAAAGAAGCCCGACTGGCGCGTCTGGAGCCGCATGAGGATTTCCGTTTTGTGCGCATGGCGCTGGAAGACAACGACGGCGTTGCAGGACTTTTTGCTGAAGAAAAATTTGATCGGGTCGTGCATCTGGCCGCGCAGGCCGGTGTCCGCTATTCCATTGAGAATCCGCGGGCGTATATCGACAGCAATATCGTTGGCACGCTCAATATCCTGGAAGGTTGCCGCCACAACACGGTAGAGCATCTGGTTTATGCCTCTTCCAGCTCGGTATACGGCGCTAACACGAGCATGCCGTTTTCGGTGCATGACAATGTGGATCATCCGCTGTCGCTCTATGCGGCATCCAAGAAGTCCAATGAGTTAATGGCGCATACGTATTCGAATTTGTACGGCATTCCCACTACCGGTTTGCGCTTCTTCACCGTTTACGGACCGTGGGGCCGCCCGGATATGGCGTTGTTTTATTTCACTAAGTCAATTATCCGGGGTGAGCCGATCGACGTTTTTAATTATGGCAATCATCGCCGCGATTTCACTTACATTGACGACATCGTGGAGGGCGTTGTGCGCACGCTTGATCACGTCGCCACCCCCAACGATGGCTGGGATTCTGATCATCCGGATCCGGGCACCAGCAAGTCGCCTTACCGTATTTACAACATCGGCAACAGTCAGCCGGTAGAACTGAATCACTACATTGAAGTGATCGAGCAGTGCGTGGGCAAGCAAGCGATCAAAAATCTGCTGCCTTTGCAGCCGGGGGATGTGCCCGATACATACGCTGACGTTACGGCATTAACGGACGACACCGGTTACAAGCCCAATACGCCGGTCGAGGAGGGCGTGGCCCGATTCGTGGAATGGTTTGTGGACTACTACAATATCGATCTCAGTAAAGCCTAGCGAGCCGTTTTAGCCGCCATGGAACACAAGGATCCACGTCAGACCGTTGCCTGGGGCCTGCTCAGGGAGCACGCCCGGGCTGTTTCTGCGGCCCACCTGCGCGACTGGTTGAGTGACGGTGCCCGGCGCTATGCGCAGTTTGCAGTGTCAGAAGGCGAGCTGATCGCGGATTTCACACGGGCTCGCGCTACCCCTGAAACATTGACGTTGCTATCGCAACTTGCCGAGGAAATGCAGCTGGATGCCGGCGTAGCGGCATTATTCGGTGGTGAGTTGGTCAACAACACCGAGGGCAGGGCAGCGTTGCATACCAGCCTGCGCGCTATCGGCGCACAGGGCCCCATTGTTGCCGGCATGGATGTTGGACGGGCGGTCAGCAATGCACAGGCAAAGTATCTGCAGTTTGCCGAATCGGTGCGCGACGGCAGTCGCACCGGCTATTCAGGGAAACCCTTTAAAACGGTTATTAATCTCGGTATCGGTGGCTCCGATCTGGGGCCGCGTTTTATTAGCGCCGCCCTGGGTGCGACGGGCACGGCAACCTCCCAAGACTGCCCGACGGTGCATTTCGTGGCGGGTCTGGACGGTCAGGAGTTGCGCGCCGCACTGGTTGACGCAGATCCAGCCAGCACGTTGTTTATAGTTTGTTCAAAGACGTTTACTACGCTCGAAACCATGGCAAATGCCAAAGCAGCTCGCTCATGGCTGACGCGGTCGGTGTCACCGGCCGACGTGCCACTTCACTTTGCAGCGGTGAGCGTAAATGCCGGCGCGATGGATGCATTTGGCGTGGCAGACGATGCCCGATTCCCTTTGTGGGACTGGGTCGGCGGCCGCTATTCGGTGTGGTCACCGGTGGGGGTGGCTGCAGCCATTGCTATCGGCGCTGATGCTTACCGTGAACTGTTGCATGGCGCGTCCATCATGGACGAACATTTTCGCAGTCGGCCGGTGATTAGCAATATGCCAGCCCTGCACGGTTTGCTGGCTGTGTGGCAGCAAAATTTTCTGGGGCTTGATCAGCACGTTGTTTTACCCTACGACCAGCGCTTAACGACGCTGCCGGACTATCTGCAACAGTTGTGGATGGAGAGCCTGGGTAAATCGGTGCGGTGTGACGGTGCAGCGGTTGAGTATGCAACGGGCGCATCGCTCTGGGGTGATAACGGCTCCAGTGCCCAGCATTCCTTTGCGCAATGGTTGCATCAGGGGTCTGCTATGGCGAGCGTTGATTACCTGGGCACGGCGATCGGCCCGCATCCCGGTGATGCCGACGTGCACCTGCAGAGCCTGTCTAATATGCTGGCCCAGGCAGAGGTGTTGGCCCGCGGTCACGAAGTGGCCGGGCATAAGGGTCATCCTGGCAATCGGCCGTCCACACTATTGCTGCTTAAAGAACTGACGCCGCGCAACCTTGGCATGTTGCTCGCGCTCTATGAGCACAGTGTCTATGTGCAAAGTGTGATCTGGGGTATTAATGCTTTTGATCAGTTCGGCGTGGAGCGTGGCAAGCAGATAGCCGGCGATTATGCTGCTTTAATGGCGCAACAGGATGAATCGCAGTTGCCGCCGGTGGCGCGGCAGATACTTAACTGGCGGAAAATGTGACATGAAACTGACCATACACGGAACCGGCTATGTCGGGCTTGTTACCGGCGCCTGCATTGCGGACACCGGCAATCAGGTGCTGTGCGTTGATATAGACAAGGACAAGATAGCAGCGCTGGAGCGAGGCGAAATTCCAATTTACGAACCCGGGCTGGAAAGTATCGTTATGCGCAATGTCGCTGCCGGCCGGCTGCTGTTTACCACCGACGTTGCCAAAGGCGTGGCTTTTGGTGACATACAGGTGATTGCCGTCGGCACGCCTCCGGATGAGGACGGTTCTGCCGATTTGCAGTACGTACTTGAAGTTGCGCGATCGGTCGGGAAGCTGATGGCTTCGTACAAGTTGGTGGTAACTAAATCCACGGTCCCGGTCGGCACGGCAGACAAGGTGCGCGAAGCGCTGTACAGCGAACTGCAGGCCCGTCAATCCGTTCTGGCCTTTGATGTGGCGTCGAATCCTGAGTTTCTGAAGGAAGGCGCGGCCGTTGAAGACTTTCGCAAACCTGATCGCATTATCATGGGTGTGGACAGCGAACGCGCAGAGAAAATGTTACGCGAGCTCTATGAGCCATTCAATCGCAATCATGAACGCCTTGTGGTCATGGATGTGCGTTCTGCCGAGCTGACCAAGTACGCAGCGAATGCCATGCTGGCAACCAAAATCAGCTTCATGAACGAGCTGGCAAATTTAGCCGAGGCATTGGATGCCGATATCGAAAAAGTTCGCGTGGGCATAGGGTCTGACCCTCGTATTGGCTACGAATTCATTTATCCGGGCTGCGGCTTTGGCGGATCCTGTTTTCCTAAAGACGTTCGGGCGCTGGTGCACACTGCATCACAAGTTGGGGTGCGGGCCGAGTTGATTGAAGCAGTGCAGGGCGTCAACGACCGGCAGAAGCACGTTTTATTTCGCAAGTTGAGTGCGCACTTCGGCAACCTGAGCGGTAAACGTGTGGCCTTATGGGGTCTTGCCTTTAAGCCGAATACGGACGATATGCGCGAAGCGCCCAGCCGCGTGTTTATGGAAGCGTGTTGGGCAGCAGGCGTTAACGTGCAGGCCTATGATCCGGTTGCCACTGATGAGGCGAGGCGGATATATGGCGAGCGCGATGACTTGCAATTGTGCGAGACACCTGAGGCGGCCCTGAAAGGTGCTGACGCGCTTGTTGTCGTCACTGAATGGCGCGAATTCCGCAGTCCGGACTTTGCCCTCATTAAAGACACGCTGAACCAACCGGTTGTGATTGATGGCCGCAACATTTACGACCCTGAACACATGGCGGCGCGGGGATTTGCATACTACGCTGTGGGTCGCGGCCAGTAGAAAATGGTGGGCGATGCTGGGATTGAACCAGCGACCCCTGCCGTGTGAAGGCAGTGCTCTCCCGCTGAGCTAATCGCCCGTAATGAAAATCCGGAGGCGGGATTATAGGCCGAAAGCGTTTGGTTTGGTATGCTGCCAAGGCGTTTTGGGAGGACGCCGCATGAGAACAATAATAATTTGCGTATTGTTTGGCGCTACTTGTTCGAGTTTTGCTAACGACCTCGAGTGCAACGGCTGTGTCCATACCGGTGATATTCGCAGCCAGGCGATAACCACTCAGAAAATTGCTCAGGGTGCCGTGACGGAGGGCAAGCTCGCTCCGGATATTCAGCGCAAGTTAAACGGTCTTGTCGTGACGGATGGCGTCGGACGGGTGCTGCCTGTCAAGCTGAGCGCGGTCATCGGCGACAGCGCGCGGGGTTATCTCCGTTTAGAGAGTGCCGATGTTGTGCCGATAACCGTATTTAGCCCGGGTAACGGCGAGCCTCATCAGATCAGCGGCGAAAGCCTTGGCTACCCTGGCCTTACTCGCGGTGTCTCCTTTACCGGCGCTGGTTGCACCGGCCAGCCCTATGTAGCGAACTCTTACGCTGGCGGGAATGCCGTTGGCGACTGGCTTATTCCGTATGGATTGGTTGCAGATCCGGTGGCGCCCAATCGCTCGCGATTGATTTATCGCGTTGGCGAAGAACTCGATGCGATTCCAATCGCATTGTCATATATAAGTGACGGCGTCGGTTGTGTTGACGTTGTTATGAATATTGCCGGCGGACCGTTGGATGGTTATGTCGGCGACGGCGTGCTTGACGGTTACCTGCGAGACGTTCCTGTGCCGGCCTCGGGCAGCAGTAACGGCCCCGTGGTGGGCCCTCCCGTCGCCTACTTTGCGATTACATTTGTGGGCGCTATTAAGTGGGTTCCGCCGCTAATTATTAGTGAGGTGGGCTCGTGAGGCTTTTTCTGGCGCTGATGTCGGCCATCGCGGTCGCGAATGCCGACGGGTTGGACTGCAACGGCTGTGTCCATACCGATGATATCCGCGGTCAGGCCGTGACTACGCAAAAAATTCGGCGCGAAGCGGTTGTCGAAGGCAAGCTTTCCCCTGAAGTGCAGCGCAAATTGAATGGACTGGTGCTTACCGACGGCGTTGGGCGCCGACTTCCCATAGAGCTGGGAGAAATCACGGCGAATTATGCTCGTGGTTACTATCGACTTGAAAGTGGTGCAGTCATTCCTGTCAGTATTGAACGACGTATCGCCGGCCAGCCTCATCAAATCTACGGGGCGTCATTATCGTATGAGGTGATTGGCGCCACTACGCAACCCACTTCAACGGTATTTTTTACCGGTGCAGGTTGCACGGGATTTTCGTATGTTGCGCAGTTTTATGCTGTTACAGATCGATTGCTATTCCCCCATATTCTTATGGCAGATTCTGCGGCTCCGAATCGGTCCCGTTTGGTGTTTCGAATCGGCGACAGAATAGATCAGCCCTTGCTGCCGCTGTCGCATATGCATGACGTTTACGGTTGCACAGAGGCTGACCCGGATTCCCCTTATCCCCATCTGCCGTACGGAACGGCCAATGACATATCCAGAATTGATCTTGGCTCTCCCATCGGTATACCGGATCCGGTATTTTTTGAAGCGAATCTCGAAGGTGCATTCAGGTGGGTCCCTCCCTTAACTATTTCTGCACCTTGAGTCCCATCTTTCCGCATGGCGAATACCAAGGCGTTTAGGTCTGTCTGGAGCTTTCGGTCAGTTATATAGTCTCTGCAATTGTTGACTATCGTTGCCAGTCGCAACGTCAGGAGTGCTATGTACAAGCTAATTGGTTGTATTGCTGCGTGCTTGTTGCTCGTTGCCGTGGCTCATGCTCAGGAGTACACCGAGGCCAATCTGAAGGCGGCCGATGTGTTGGCGGGTGAGCAGACCTGGCAGCAGAATTGTGCGTTTTGCCATACTACGGGCAAGGGTCAGGCTGGCATGGCGGGCCCGAATTTGTATGAGCTGTTTAAGCGCAAGGTCGGTACTCAGGAGGGCTTTGACTATTCCGAAGCACTGCGAGCAGATCAGCGTCAATGGTCCCCGGTGCTGTTTGCGCAGTATGTGCAAAGCCCGGGTTCAACCATTCCTGGCAACGTGATGCCGGCTGTGAACGTCTCGGCCCAGCAGGTATTTGATTTAACGGCCTACGTAATGCGGGCTACCGGATCGGTGGATTGGGATGCTCCGGCTGCAGCAACTGCGGCAACGGGAGGTCTGGATGCAGAGCTGGCCACATCGGAGCCCGAGTTTTGGGCGCAGTACATGGAGAACACCGTCAAGTTCACTCTGCCGCGCGACAATGGCGAGACCTATTCTTTTGTCGCCTATTTCAATCCGGATGGCACCATTACCGGTAACAATCGCGGGCTAACCGGCATATGGCGCATGCGCGACAAGCGCAAGTTCTGCTATTCCATAGAGCGTGTCGGTGTGCATCCCTATGAGTGGATGCACTGCTTACAGCCAAAAGCGAGCAAAAACCTTGTGTTTGGCGAAATCATCGAGAGTTTTGCGCCGGTCAAGGGCTACGAGGATTTGCAAATTGAAATGAGCTGGCTGGAAGGGCGTCCTTATCCGCTGGAGGGTGATGCGCATCCGGACTACTGGACCTTCCTGTTTGGCAATACCTCGCGCTACGAAATTAAGGTTGATGGCAAGGTTGAAATCGTGGACGCGCATTTCAACAAGGATAAAACGATCACCAGCCCACAAGGCGTTCGGGGCGAGTGGTACACCAAGGGTGCCAACGGCAAGGAAGATACCATGTGCTATTACATAAAAGGCGTGCCCGGTGTGGAAAGTCAGTTGACCGAGTGTTTCGCATTGGTGCTGATGTTTAACCCCCGGGTGGGTGCGCGCTGGCCATCGCGTTTCGATCAGGGTAATTCGTATTGGGCAGAAATTATGGAAGGGCGCGATGATTAAGCCATCGCCAGTTGGTATAAGGCCTCCGCTAGTGGGTTTGCTTGCATTCGGTGTGATCATTGCGTGGCGCCCAATGGCGCATGCAATAGCAGTCCTTATGCATGAACAGCTTCCCGGCCCTGTGCGAATCGGCGCTTCATTTGTGGTGGGCCTGTTCGGATTTTGGCTGATGTGGAAAGGTTTCAAACGCGACGAAACCACAGCGAGCCTGATGGGTGTGATGGCCGGTTCGCTGATTTGGACCGGCTGGGCGGAGGAGGCGTTCAACGGCTTTGGTGCCATTATGCAGATTGAGCCGCTGATGTGGAACGGCCATCCGCTGTTTAACGCCGGGTTGCAAATGATTGAGGCTTCAGTGGTGCCGATGATGATTGTCCTGATCTTGCTGGGTGCAAACAAAGACACGCAATGTCGCATGTTTCTCTGGTTTCATCGTAACTTGCGCATCACCCCGGATAAGCGCACAGCTGGCTACCAGCGTCAGATTTCACGCGTGACAACCATCGAATATATTTTTGTGGTTTGGTTTTTTTATGTTTTCAATATCATCATTTTTGATCCCAGAGTGCTGGGCCCGGACAGTATGGTTACCATGATGCTGCTGGGGGCGATATTCGTTTGGGGCTGCTGGCTGGTATGGCAGCTGACCAGGCTGCGAAACCCGGGGGCTGCACTGCGTTATGCCATCCCTACCGTCGGTTGCTGGTGGGTGTTGATCGAGAGTGCTGCCGCGATGGGGCTGATAACCGAAGTCTGGGTCCGGCCGCGGGAGTATCCGTTAACGATAATGGCCTGCGGCTTTATTTGCGTCTTGTTGTGGGCAACGTACTTTCGTTGTCGTACGCAACAGGTCTGACGGCGGCGTGACGCCCATAACAAGGTATCACTGACTTACGATGAAGCAGCAGCACGTAGAACCTTCTTTCAATTCCAGGCACTTTACGTGCCCCGGTTGCCAGCAGCTGTCAGAGCAGGCCTGGTTCAGCACCTACGCGGATCAAATACGTAATCCTGCGGGCTTGCCGCTGCGCATCGCGGGGGCCGATCTGGAGCGTCTGAAGGGCAATCCACAGTTCCCGCCCGAGGTGCGCCAGCAAAAGGGAGAGTATTGGGAAAAAGTAAATCGCGGCGAGGTGTTTCTGGACCGCTGGGTGCCTGTGCATACCGATGTATTTGTTGCCGGTATGGAACTGAGTGTGTGTCACGCCTGCATGCAGCTGGCCGTTTGGCTCGGTGGCAAGCTGGTGTATCCGCGACCAGGTTAGGTTGGTGATCTACCTGAATATGTAGCGAGCTGTTACCGACACAGTGTGGCTTATTCGATTAAGGTTGAGGTTATTGGAGGTAATGGGATCGATCGAGTCGAATTGTGGATCTCGGTTCTGATAAGCATACCTTGCGCTAATTGACAGGTTTTCGGTCATGCGTCGGGTTAAATTGAGTTCAGCCCATAGCCAATTGTTCTTGCTGCTTGTCGTGACCGAGCGCTGCGTCTGGCGGTAATACAGTGCTGAAGCAATAGCCGTCCAGCGCGGTGTCGGCCGGTGAGATACCTTACCGCTGATCTGCTCTTTGTCCGCCGGGTTGCCTTCCGATGTTGGCTGCACATCCCGCGTCAGTTGCAGTTCCCAGTCCGTTCTGGGCTGGCTGTAAGTCGCGGCAAGCAGATACGTGCGGCTGTCGAAGCTGGATTGGTTGCTTTGTGAAAGTTTCATTTTTTCCAGATTGCGAAAGTCGGTAAAGGTTTGGTCGATATCGGTTTTCTGCAGGCCCAGATTGGCTTTCAGGTTCAGGTTCTCCGATGCGCGGTATTCATAAGTCAGGCTGCCCGAGTAGGTCTCGAAATCCTGTTCAGTAGTCCGGGTAACGATGTATTGTTCACTGGGATTGCCATTAGGATCGGCAAGACCTAGGCAGCTGTCCCTTATCGTCGGCCCGATGTTAAAAAACGTGCAGTACTCGAACCGGGTGACGGACTCCGTGCGGCTGCCGTTTGCTTCGAAGCCTACGAAGTGCCTTTCTGCCAGTGCGCGCTGGTAGGCGATGCTGCCCGACCATGAAGTGTAATCCGCGCGCGGGCTGAGGCGCTTGATCTGGTCTACGCGGGCAATCTGGCCGGTAAAAGTCAACAAGTCGATTTCGGACAGATTCAGGTAAATAAAGGGCGACACGCTAAGGTTCTCGACCCGGTCATCTACGCGCAGAAAATTGCCGCTCGCGCCCGGATTCGGATCGTTCGGGTTAGCTGCCTCCGAGGTCAGTACCGTTAGATTTGTAAATTGAAAGCTGCTACCAAGGGAAGCCAGCCCCCTGATCTTGCTGATCTGGCCATAAAGGAGGTATTCATTGCCGTTGGCTTCGTCAAAGTTGCTGTCAAAATACTCGATGCGCCGAATTATCGGGTTAAATTCCAGCGACGTATCCGGGGCTTGCTGTGCAATCCTGGCGCTCAGTTGCGTCACTGTCGATGCTGCGGATTCAGGCTCGGACTCCTCCGGAATCAGCGTTGGGTTATCGCTGAAACGAAGCGTCAAGGATGCAGCCGGTTCGAAGTCCAGCCTGCCACCCAGTGCCGCCTGAGACAGCAGCAGTAAAACGACAAGCAGGCCAAAGGTTTTAGTCACCGGCGGGCGCATGAGTTCACGCAACCCTGATCAGGGGACGACGACCACATCACCGGCCTGCAACAGGATGTTCTGTTCCAGGCGTTTGCCTTTTTCGATATCGCGGTACCGAAATTCAATGGCTTGCAGCACGCCGTCAGTGCGGCGCAGAATCTTAATATCGTTAAGATTCGCAAACGCATTGGTACCGCCGGCAATGCTCATTGCCTGCACCACATCCACCTGCGGGTTCGCGATGATTTCTCCGGGGCGGTTTACCTGCCCGATGACATAGACCTTATTTCCGACAATCTGCCGTACTGAAACGCTAACCACCAGATCCGGTATGTACTTGGACAATTTCGTCGTCAGCTGGCTGCGTATTTCTTCAACGCTGTGGCCTTTAGCCAGCACATCACCTACTAATGGAAAGGAAAATTTCCCGTCAGGGCGAACCAGAACCTCTTCCTGCAAACCTTCTTCTTTCCAGACCGAGATCCCCAGAATGTCGCCCGGGTTAACCTGATAGTCGCCCGTGACCGGCGAAGTGGCCGTGTCCTGACCCCATGCCGCGGAGGCTGTTAACAAAAGCAAAACAGCGGCAAAACCGCCCAAATGTCGTGAAATATGCATATTTGAAACCCTGTATCAGGACAAATTTGTAATCAGTGGCAGAGATTTTACTTTAAATTACGGGCCTAAAGGGCGTATTTAGTTCACGCTATCGGTTACGCGCCCATGCGCGCACAACGCCTTGCCGGGCCTTGGCAACATAATCAGCCGCTGGCTCGAATCCAGCAGGCGCTTGCGACCAGCCGCTCGCCCACGCGGTAGCGACCCTGCAGGCCCGCAATTGTCGCGGCATCAAAGTTGTTGGTGTGGGGAATGGCACTGAAGGTTCCGCGCGGGCCGGACAAATCAACCTCCATTTCCTGAAAATCAACGTAGGTTTGCACTACCGGGTGTATGCATTTGTAGATGCTTTCTTTAATGCTGAACAGCAGTTTGGCGTGCGCGCCGTCGGCAGTTTCGTTCGGGCGCGCTATCAGCTCCGCCGTTTCCGCCTCCAGCGGCCCTGTGTGTTCAAGATCCAGCCCCAGCGACACAAATTCGCTGGATCGTGCAACCGCTGCAGCGGCATGTTCACCCGTGTGCGCAATGGTGCCGTTGATGCCGGCGGGCCAGGCCGGCGAACGGTCGTTTAACTTGTGGATGGGAGTCGGCGGCACGCCCAGCTTTCTCATTGCCTGGCGAGCGCAGTGGCGACCGTGCGTGAACTCAATGCGGCGATTGTCGATCATCCCCTGGGTGTAAATCTGTTCATCCGGCAGCAGCCTTGCCGTCGCCGGGCAGCACGACGAGTAGCTCAGGCTCACCCCGGCCGGGAACAGGTCTTGCAGCACTGCCTGCAGGCGCGCGTTCGGGTCGGGTGTCGGCCGGAGCTGATTCATGGCCGCAGTCTGCATCAAGCCCGGGGCCGTGCCAACGTGCAATCACGCTCTGCTAGAATTGCCGCCCATTCAATTACCGGCTCAAACCCAGATGAAGACACGCTTTGCTCCCAGTCCGACCGGGTATTTGCACATTGGCGGTGTCCGAACGGCATTGTTCTCGTGGCTACACGCGCGCCATCACGGCGGGCAGTTCCTGTTACGTATCGAGGACACCGATCGTGAGCGTTCCACGCAGGCATCCATTGATGTCATTCTCGAAGGCATGCGGTGGCTGGGCATCGACTGGGACGAGGGGCCTTATTACCAGACGCAGCGTTTTGACCGCTATGCCCAAGTGGCGCAGCAGTTGCTGGATAAAGATCAGGCGTACCGTTGCTACTGCAGTAAGGAAGAACTGGACGCGATGCGCGAAGCACAGGTGGCACGCGGCGAAAATCCGCGTTACGACGGACGTTGCCGCGAGCGCACCGAGCCCAAAGCCGGCGTGAGCCCGGTGATCCGTTTTAAAACCCCCACCACCGGCACGGTGGTCATCGACGATCTGGTGCGGGGTACGGTGACCTATGAAAACCACATGCTCGACGATCTGGTAATCGTCAGGCCCGATGGCACGCCGACGTTTCATTTTTGTGTCGTAATTGATGACGCCGATATGGGCATCACCCACGTTATACGGGGCGACGACCACTTGAATAACACGGCGCGGCACGTGCACATGATCGAAGCACTGGGTTTTACCCGGCCGGCCTATGCGCATTTGCCGATGATCCTGGGCGAAGACGGTTCAAGGTTGTCGAAGCGACACGGTGCAGTCAACGTGCTCGAGTATCGCGAAGCCGGGTATTTGCCTGAAGCGGTGCTGAATTATCTGGTGCGGCTCGGCTGGTCGCATGGCGATCAGGAGATTTTCAGCCGTGACGAAATGATCAGGTTGTTCGACGTGACCGACGTTAACGCGTCGGCGTCAAAGTTCAGCCCTGAAAAACTCACCTGGTTGAACCAGCAATACATCATGGCTGCCGAGCCCGATACGCTGGTGCCGCTGTTGGCTGAACAATTGGGCAAGCTGGGCCTGATGGTTAACAACGGCCCCGATCCGCTGAGGGTGGTTGCGGCCTACCGAGAGCGCGCGCAAACCCTGCGGGAACTCGCAGCGACCGTGTTCTATTTATACGAAGACGATATTGCCGTTGATGAGGGGTCGGCAAAGAAACAGCTTAGGCCGGTCATGATTGAACCCTTCAGGACATTGATTGATAAGCTCGCCAGTGTCGGCGACTGGCAAGCAGACGCCGTGCACGAAGCGCTTGAGGCGGCGGCGGCGGTGCACGACCTGAAGTTTGGCAAGATCGGTCAACCGGTTCGTGTGGCAGTGACCGGCGGGCCCGTTTCACCGCCCATTGATGTGACCCTGGAACTGGTGGGCAAGGAACGCACCATGCAACGCCTTAAACATGCGCTGCAGTTTATGGAGCAGCGCGCAGCAGAGAGCTAGCAATCAGCGTCGATAGCAGACACAAAAAAGCCCGCCTTTACGACATAAAGCGGGCTTTTCTTTTATATGGCGTCCCCAAGGGGATTTGAACCCCTGTTACCGCCGTGAAAGGGCGGTGTCCTAACCACTAGACGATGGGGACGGACTGAAGACAATGGTGGAGCTAGGCGGGATCGAACCGCCGACCTCTTGCATGCCATGCAAGCGCTCTCCCAGCTGAGCTATAGCCCCGAGCTCGTCAGGCGCGCGACTTTACGCGAGGCCCTATGGGCTGTCAAGAAAAGGCCCGGTGTGGGAAAATGCCGGACAGCCCAGTGATCGTGGTGGATGCGCGGGCTTCTCTCAGGCAGGTGGTATCGGGTTGACGCTGCTCTATTCATACATCGCCATTGTGCTCGTAAGCTTGCTGCTGGCCGGCTACGTTGCCGTTGTCGGTGCCGGGGCAATACTGCGTGTGCAGGTTGTCGGTGTGGCGCTCGCGAACGTTTTCTGGGGCTTGTGGCATGTGTTGTCTCCCGCGGAGGCAACCTGGCTGAGTCGCGGCGGCGCCTTTCTGGCTGAACTGGTTGTGCTGATGGCCTGGTACGCATTGCTTGAGCGCATGTTGCGCGGCCCGTATTTGCAATCCATGCCCGAGTTGATCAGACGCGCCGTGCGCTGGGTCTGGCTGATCGTGACGGCGCTGGCCGTGGTGAGCGTGCTGGCAGCCGAGCAGATCGCTCCTGTAATCAGTATCGATGCAGTGCTTGACAGTGGTTTGCTGGTATTGAGCTTGCTGGCGGCCGCGCTGGCTGCGCAACTATACGGCGAAGCGACGGTAGAACCTTACGCTGCGTTGCGTGGCTTTTGTCTGTCGGCCGCGGTATTTGCCGGCACTCTGGCCTATGCCCATGCCAACGCCTTGTTACTGCCGGTATTGCCCGACTGGATTCCGCTGTTCGCCAATCTGGGGAGTTTGTTTGCCATTATTGTTTTGGCAATCAGTTTGCAGAGTAATCCGCAATGGTCGCTGGCAATTTTTGTGTCGCCACAGCCGCGTGTTTATGCGCCCCGGTTGCTGGCTGTGCTGGTGGCCATGCTACTGATCGCGCTGGCTATACCACTGTACGATTACGGTGATCACAGTCAGGCCGACAGCGTGACGGCCGCCATCTACACCGCGGTGGTGGGCGTCTTACTCTCCCTTGTGCTGTTTTCCGAGGCGCTGCGCGGGCAGCTGCGGGTGTTCGTCAGCAAGCATTTTTTGCCATTCCGTTACGACTATCGTGAAGAATGGTTGCGCCTGATTGACACACTGGCATCACCCGGTCAGGAAGAGCCGCTGCCGATTCGCGCCGTCCGCTGTCTGGCGCAGATTGTGTCGAGTCCCGCGGGTTTGTTGTGGATGCGCGAGTCGGATGACGGCCCGTTTCAGTGTGTTGAGGCGTGGAATACCAAACTGGCTAACGACGTGGCGGTATCACCTGCGGACCCGGTGATCACCTTTATGCACGATCGTCAGTGGATACTGGATACCGCCGAGTTACAGCGACGCCCCGAGCTATACACCGGGCTGACTCGACCGGAGTGGTTGTCCAGTTTGCCGGATGCCTTGCTGATCGTGCCGCTGATCAGCAACGAAACCGTCATCGGGTTTGTGGTGTTATTTCAGTCGAGCTCGGCATTTCGTCTCACTTTTGAGGAAATCGATTTGTTGCGCACCTCCGGCCGGCAGGTGGCCGCGCATCTCGCGCAATACGATGCCGACCGCAAACTTGCTGAATCGCGTCAGTTCGAAGCATTTAATCGGTTAACGGCTTTTGTGATGCATGACCTGAAAAACCTCATCGCGCAACAGTCATTGATGGTCAAGAATGCGGCCCGGCACAAAAACAATCCCGCATTTTTTGAAGATGCGATGGCCACCATAGAGAACTCGGTGGCGCGAATGAACGGCCTGTTACAACAATTGCAGCATGGCGATGCGGCCGGTCCCAGCCGCACAGTGAATCTGGCCAGATGCATCGAAGAGGCGCAGCGTAAGTGCCTTGGGCGGCAGCCGGTACCGCAGTTCGAAGAGCCTGACGAAGTTATTGAAGCGCATGTGGATGCCGAGCGACTGACCAGCATCCTGGCGCACCTGATTCGCAATGCTCAGGAGGCTACCGATTACGAAGCTGCCGTCACGCTAAGTTTATCGAGAAACGGCGATCGGGCATGCATACTGATACGCGACGAGGGTTGTGGTATGGAAGAGGAATTTATCCGTACCCGGCTGTTTCGTCCTTTCGATACCACGAAGGGCAGTCAGGGGATGGGCATAGGCGCCTACCAGGCACGTTCGTTTGTGGTCGGCGCAGGGGGCACCATGACGGTAGACTCGGTGCTGGGTAAAGGTACTGAATTCAGAATTGAACTGCCCATAAGGCAGCAAGAATTGCCGCTAGAAGAAATGCACGGAGTGCAACATTGAGTGACAACCAGAACAAACCGAAGTTGCTGATCGTCGAAGACGATCCCGGCCTGCAAAGTCAGCTGCGCTGGTGTTTTGAAGATTATGAGGTGCTGGTTGCCGAGAATCGGGAGGCGGCGTTAACGGAACTGCGTCGACACGAGCCCGCTGTGGTTCTGCAGGATCTGGGTTTGCCTCCCGATGCCGAAGGTGTGTCCGAGGGTTTTGCAACCCTGCAGGAAACGCTGACCATCGCTCCTGATACCAAGGTCATTGTGGTAACAGGGCATGGCGATCAGGAAAACGCGCTCAAGGCGGTGAGCATGGGCGCTTATGATTTTTATCAAAAGCCGGTCGAAACAGAGACCCTGCAATTGATTGTGCAACGAGCGTGCCAAATGGCGGCATTGGAGAATGAAAACCGTCGGCTGTTAAAGCAGGAAAGTCGCTCGCCGCTGGACGGCATTGTCGCGGTCAGCCCGAAGATGCTGGAAGTGTGTCGCATGATCGAAAAGGTTGCGCCGACCACGGCCACCACGTTATTGCTGGGCGAGAGCGGCACGGGCAAAGAGCTGCTCGCTAAAGCGCTGCATTCATTAAGCGATCGTGCTGACAAACCGTTCGTTGCCATCAACTGCGCCGCCATACCCGAAAATCTGCTTGAAAGTGAATTGTTCGGCCATGAAAAAGGCGCTTTTACGGGCGCTGTCAAACAGACACTTGGCAAGGTGGAAATTGCTGAGGGCGGCACGCTGTTTCTGGATGAGCTGGGTGATATGCCGTTGGGTTTGCAGGCCAAGCTGTTGCGGTTCTTGCAGGAGCGGGTTATCGAACGTGTCGGTGGCCGTGAAGTTATCAGCGTGGACGTGCGGGTCGTGTGCGCAACCAACCAGAATCTGGAGACTTCGATCGCGGAAGGGCGCTTCCGTGAAGATCTGTACTATCGCGTCAGCGAAATTACCATTCCTATTCCACCGTTACGCGAGCGTAAAGGCGGGCGCCTGATTCTTGCGCGCACGTTGCTGGAAAAATTTTCTGCCAAACAGAACCGTTCGTTCAAAGGGTTCACGATCGAAGCACAAAACGCCATTCAAAGCTATGACTGGCCTGGCAACGTGCGTGAAATGGAAAATAAAATTAAAGGTGCGGTCATTATGGCGGAAGGCAAGTATGTCACTGCGGAAGATCTGTCACTGGATTCCGTCGAGATTCGCCCGCCAAGCCTCAATCTGCGGGAAGTGCGCAAGGAAGCGGAGGGCGAAGCGATTCGACGCGCATTGGTGCACGCCTCGGGCAATATCTCACAGGCGGCCAAGCTGCTGGGGATCACCCGGCCCACGCTGTATGACATGCTTGAAAAATACGGCATAAAGGCGGACGAGACGGCCTGAAGCCGCTGCCAGGACTTACAGCCAAGATGCACAGTTAAGTCGAACAAATGTGAGGCAGCGATTGCCCGTTATTCGGCAGGGTGCTCCAGCAGGTGCTTTTCCCATTGCAATGAGGTCTCGACGATAAAGTCCAGATCGTCGTGTTGCGGTTGCCAACCAAGCACGTCGCGGATCAGGCTGGCTTCTGCGACCAGCGTCGCGGGGTCACCGGCGCGGCGCGGCCCTTCCTCAATTTTGAGTGGCGCACCGTGTGCTTTTTCCACGGCGGCAAGAACATCCCGCACGCTGTAGCCGTGTCCGTAACCGCAGTTCAGGGTAATGGATTTGCCGCCGCCGCGAAGGTAAGTCAGGGCATCCAGATGCGCCCGCGCAAGGTCTTCGACGTGAATGTAATCGCGCAGGCCAGTGCCGTCCGGCGTGTCGTAATCGGTGCCAAAGATATACACCTTGTCACGTTTTCCGACTGCCGCTTCACACGCGACCTTGGTTAGCAGAGTGGCCTTGGCAGTGGACTGACCAATGCGACATTCCGGATCCGAACCGGCCACATTGAAATAACGCAGGGCTACATGCCGGAGCGCGGTTGCGGCGCTGAGATCGCGCAGCATCTGTTCGGTCATCAACTTGGAGCCGCCGTAGGGATTAATCGGTTGCGTGGCTGATTGTTCGTTGGCTCTGCCGCCGTTCGGTATGCCGTATACGGCTGCGGTGGACGAAAAGATAAAATTTTTGACCCCGGCGGCTGACGCGCATTCAAGCAAATTGCGGCTGCTGCAGGTGTTATTGCCATAGTACTTCAGCGGGTTTTCAACGGACTCCGGGACGATAGTGTGCGCGGCAAAATGGAGGACGGTGTCAATGGTGTATCGATCCAACAGCTCGGATACCAGCTCGCGATCGCCGGTGTCGCCGATAACCAGGTCTCCGTGCAGGACGGCCGAGCGAAAGCCGGTGCTCAGGTTGTCAAGCACGACGACGTCTTCACCCGCCTCGCCAAGCTGCCGAACCACGTGGCTGCCGATGTAGCCGGCACCGCCGGTAACCAGAATGGGTTTGTTGGCCATGTCTTTTCGTCCCTAAAAAACGGCTGGGATTATCCCCGATTCGTGTCACACTTACCACGATGTCACAGGATATACATCGCTGCACGGAACGTGATACGCACGTACTCTGGCAGTGCGAAGCGCAATTTCCCGTGCTGCTGGTATGCGATCATGCCAGCAATCGTGTGCCGCCCGAGCTTGATCGTCTGGGTATCAGCGCCGAGCTGCTGGCCACGCACATCGGCTGGGATATAGGCGCTGCTGCCCTCAGCAAGGCAGTCGGCGAAGCGCTGCAAGTTCCATTGGTGCAGGCATCGACCAGTCGTCTAGTCGTTGATTGCAATCGGCGGCTGGACGATCCTTCGGCGTTTCCTGTCAACAGCGACGGCGTGATTATCCCTGGTAATCAGGCGCTGACCGAGTTGGTCCGGGCAGCCCGGGCCGAGAAATTCTACTGGCCCTATCACCATGCAATCCGCGATCAGTTGCGGCAACTCGAAAAACTGGTCGCCGCGCCGGCTGTAATCGCAGTGCACAGTTTTACGCCGGCGCTCGACGGGACGGTGCGCCCCTGGCACATCAGTGCGCTTTGGGATAAGGACAGCCGCATTGCCAAGCCGTTTATGCGTTATTTGCGAGCTTGTGAGGGCTGGATTATCGGTGATAACGAGCCCTATTCCGGCCGGCACCCAGCCGATTTTACGCTGGATCATCATGCTGAAGCGGAAGGCTTGCCCCATCTCGGCATAGAAGTGCGGCAGGATCTTATTGTCGATGCAGAGGGTGTGCGCCGAATGGCGCGGTTGTTAGTTGATGCATTAAAACCGATTTTGCAGAACACTCGTTTATATACGCACAGGGTCGGCAAGATCTGATCCGGCAATTCCATGACATCGTCAGGAGGAGGAGTGCCATGCACGCCAAGACGCCGAGTTTTACTTTGGGTATTGAAGAGGAATACCTGCTGGTCGATCTGGAAACGCTGGATCTTGCCGCTGATCCCCCGGCAGCAATGATGAAAGAATGCCGTCGCAGAGTGCAGCGGAATGAGCAGGTATCGCGCGAGCTGTTGCGCTCACAGATAGAAGTGGGCACGCGCAAGTGCGATACCGTACAGGAAGCGCGAGAAGATCTGGGATTGTTGCGCAACATTATTATTGATGTCGCTGCAGACTACGGGCTGGCGCCGATTGCGGCGTCCACACATCCGTTTGCACACTGGGCGGACCAGAAGCAGACGCCACGCCAGCGCTACCGCGCTTTAGCATCACAAATGGCCGCGACCGCACGCCGCATGTTGATATGCGGCATGCATGTGCACGTGGGTATCGATGACGACGAGCTGCGTGCCGACTTGTTGTCACAAATGTCCTATTTTTTGCCGCATTTGTTGGCGTTGAGTACGTCATCACCGTTCTGGGAGGGCCATGACACAGGGCTAAAGTCATATCGTTTAACAATTTTTGATGCGTTACCGCGCACCGGGCTTCCCGAACATTTTGCGAGTTACAGTGAGTATCGCCGTCATGTCGACGTATTGGTTGATGCGGGGATTATCGAAGACTCATCGATGATCTGGTGGGATCTCCGGCCTAGCGAGCGTTATCCAACGCTGGAAACACGTATCTTCGATATGTGCACGGACATGGACGATGCGATTTGCCTTGCCGCTCTGACTGTCTGCATATTGCGTCGTCTGTACCGCCTGCGAATAGATAATCAGCGCTGGCGTCGTTACAACCGCATGTTGCTTAATGAGAATCGCTGGCGTGCCATGCGGTATGGAATTGATGAAGGTCTGCTGGACCTTGCCAAGGGGGAGATTGTCGAATTTCGTGTTCTGCTCGACGAGATACTCGATCTGATCGCCGAGGATGCGGCTGCGCTGGGCTGCGAAGCAGAGGTTTCGAGGGCGCGTAAAATTCTGGGGCGCGGCACCAGTGCGCATCGACAAGTAGCGATTTATGACAATGCCGTCGCTGCCGGCGCTGATCCGGACAATGCTGTTCGCACTGTGGTTAGGGGGCTTATTGACGAGACCCGGGTAAGCTGAGTTTCAGGCCGTTGAAAACTTTCCATAAGTTTTATTAATTCACACTAAATAATTGTATTTGAAGGATATAGGGGCCTGCTTGGTGGAGTGCCCCGGGCCGCGAGCGGTTTTTGTCGGAAGAATGTTGTCGCGCGGTGCCGGTCAACGTGTCGGGGGGCTGTTCCAGGGGGCAAAATTGTGATTTGCTATCGACCGCGGGAACGCGGTAGTTTTACCAGGTTAACTTATAATTTATAAATAAATTGGAGATCCTTAAGATCATGAGGAAGCAAATACTAACTTTAGCCGTTTTGGGCCTGGGGGTTTCCAGCGCTGCGACAGCAGAAGACTACACAATTACCGGTGGTAACTTCGAGAGCATTACATCGTGGAATAGTAACGCCAGTGCCAGTGTGTCCAACCTTCAATTTGACAATGGCGAAGCAGCCCCTAGCGCTCTTCTGGGCGGGATGGGTGGCGTTATCACGTGGTTTGATGCCACCAACTTTACTGCCCCAGGCACCATGACTGGAACCTATAGCGGCACTATAACTACCGACGGTGCAGATAATGTGACCGGCGGTACGCTGACGGTGACTGGCTTAATTGGTTACGAAGTTCGGGTTGGCTCGAACTCGTGGTGGTTCAACGAGCATACGGGTCTTGTCATCGACTTCGACACGAATATGGCGTCGTCCACTTACTTGTGTTACGAAACTGTGGTTGCGCCGGCCGGTTGTGCCGGTGGTGCCAGTACTCCAGCAAGTGATATTTTCGCGCCCCTCGCCGGTAATGAGGGCGCTGCAGGTACCGCGCGTTTAGCGGCCACGTTCGACGGCACTACGCTGACGATCTGGCACGAAGGTTATGATGGTATTAGTGGTACCGATTCCGAGACTGTTTGGACGCTGACAACGGGTGCCGCCAGTAGCGGCCCGCGTGCTGACGTGACGGAAGCCGGCGATACAGCGGGTGTCGGTTCGGTTGGTTTGATGGTTACCGATGTTGCTTCGGGTGCCGGTGTGGATGTTATCAACGCTTCTACCGGTGCTGCACTGAGCACAATTGAGTACTTTGATACGGCCAGTGCTACATGGACTCCGATCGCCATTGATACAGTCAGAGATGGCGACAGTGACGGCACATCGGATGACCCGGCGATTGCGATGCTGGCTCAGAGCGCCGCAACCGGTCAGATTGTTGTTCAAACTCGACTGGTCAGTAGCGGTGCCAAGGTGGGTGCCGGGCAGCTGCCGTTCTTCAGCAATACCGGCTGGACACCGATCGACGTAGCCGTGATTAATGATGTGAACGGTGATTTGACCAGCGGTGATACGGCTATTGCGGTACTTGCAAAGAGCACCGTCGATGGGCGCAACGAAGTCCGCGCCAAGCTGCTGAGTGATGGCAGCGATATCTTCCTGGAGCGGTTCTTTAGCCCGGCAGAAACGGCTACTGCGGTTGAGGCTTATGTAGCCCCCGGTGCTGGAGATTCCAGAGTTTCTGTGCTGGCGACAGATGCCGGTGGTACTGCCATAGCGGAGACCCATCAGGTCAGCAACGGCGGCCGGTTGCCCAACATATTTGGCCATGGCTCTGAAATCACGTCTACTGATCTGGGTGTCGCGTCCGACGGAAATTCCGACGGTGCGTTTGGCGATCCTGCTTTGATCTTCTACGGCACTCGCGTTAGCACAGGCATTACGATTGCGCGTAGTCGCGATGCCGGTACCGGCGCTCATCTGAAAACCAGAGAGCTGCTTGGGGCCGGTTTCACGCCTGATGCCGTAACCACGATTCTGGATGCGAGCGGTAATGGCTTCGAGGATATTGCGGGTTCCGCCACCGATGGCGGCAGTACCCTCAACATCAAGGTACGCGACTACAAGTCGAATTCCTCGGTCGCTGATATCCTGCCGTAAGCATTAAAGTCAGGATAAGTAATCAAGCCCGGCAGTCTTGTGACTGCCGGGCTTTTTCATTTCGAGCATGAACAGGCAATTATCCATAGCGCCGATGATGGATCGCACGGACCGGCACTTCCGCTACCTGCTGCGGTTGCTGAGTCCGGATGCGGTGCTGTATACGGAAATGGTCGTGGCACAGGCTATTAAGCATGGAGATCCAGAGCGTTTGCTGGGCTATGACCCGTCAGAGCATCCGCTGGTCTTGCAATTAGGCGGCAGCGAGCCGCCGGTGCTGGCTGCCGCGGCCCGGGAGGGCGAGCGTCGTGGCTATGATGCCATCAATCTGAACATCGGTTGTCCGAGCGACCGGGTGCAGTCTGGGTCTTTTGGTGCGTGTCTGATGTTGCAACCGCGGCTGGTGGCCGAGTGCGTGCGGGCAATTCGCGAACAGGTCGCCATTCCGGTCACCATCAAGACGCGTATTGGTATAGACGACTACGACAGTTATGAATTCCTTTGCGAGTTTGTAGAACCTGCTGTGGAGGCGGGCTGTACGGAATTCATTGTGCATGCACGCAAGGCCATTCTGGAAGGCTTGTCTCCCGCCGAGAATCGCTCAATTCCGCCCCTTTGCTACAAAACGGTTTATCGTCTCAAGCAGGATTATCCCGAGCTCTGCATCTCTATAAATGGCGGGGTTCGAACCACTGCGGAGGTGCTTCATCATTTGCAGCACGTCGACGGAGTGATGATAGGACGTCAGGCCTACAAGGAACCGTATTGGCTGGTTGAGCTGCAAGAGGCGATAGCGGGGTACGCACAGTCTCGCCCGTCCAGGCAGGACGTTGTGTGCCAGATGGCCGACTACGCCGAGGTGGCGCTATCGGCAGGTGCCCGGATGAATCATATTACGCGCCACATGTTGGGGTTGTACGCGGGCCAGCCCGGCGCTCGAGCCTGGCGGCGCTACCTGAGTGAAAACGCATATCGGGCGAATGCGGGTCCGGATATTCTGTTGCAGTCATTGCGCTACGTTGACCGCCGTTAGGCGACAAGCGACCCGCATATCGTTACAATTCGGAGGCGTTGGAAAAACGCTGTTCTTGCGTAACGGATTGAAAATTTAAAGGGTTGATACATGGCTGCACGTAGCGAGGAAGTGATAGACGGAAATAAGAAGAAGCTCACCATGGCTGAGCGAGCCGACAAGCACGAGCTTTACGAAGCCGCAGTGCAAAACGTGAGCGAGGAATGTAAGTTTATTAGTGCCACGTTTACTAAGCTACGCGGGCGTGCTCCCTTAAGTTGGCGCGAGGATTTTTGCGGCACGGCCAGCGCGGCCTGCGAGTGGGTGCGTGGCGGGAAGAACCGCACTGCAGTTGGTGTAGATATTGACGCCGATGTGCTCGATTGGGGTCGCAATAATCGCGTGTCGCGATTGAGTGCCGAGCAGCAGGCACGTTTGAGGTTGATTGAAGCCAATGTGCTGAATGCAGACACGGGCAAAGTGGACTGCGTCGGCGCGTTTAATTTCAGTTACTGGATATTCCAGACCCGCCCGCAAATGCTGGAGTATTTTGGCAAGATTCGCGAGGCGCTGGTGGATGACGGCGTGTTCTTTCTGGATGCTTTTGGCGGCTACGAAGCCTATGAAGAGATGACGGAAAAAACCAAGTATGACGATTTCACCTACGTTTGGGATCAGGCGCGATATTCACCGGTGACGGGCGAAATGGAGTGCTACATCCATTTCAAATTTCCTGATAAGTCAAAGCTCAAAAAGGCGTTCCATTACACATGGCGTTTGTGGTCGCTTCCCGAAATCACCGAAATGCTGCGCGAGGCGGGTTTTAAAAACCCCACGGTGTATTGGGAAGGCACGGATGAAGACGGTGAAGGCAACGGCGTCTTTACACCCGACGACCGCGGCGAAGCGGACGCCGGTTGGATTGCCTACATCGTTGCCGAGAAATAATATAAGAAATGGGTGGCTGATGCGCAGCGCGTATTGGCCTATACTGGATGTCCGTTTAACATATTCTGGAAACCGCCACTCTGACCATGGGCACCGAAAAGGAACTCGCCATTGTATTTGCTGACGTGGTCGGCAGCACTCAGTTGTACGAGTCTCTGGGCGATGACGGGGCCCGCGAGACGGTGCAGCTTTGCGTAGATTGCATGAAAGAGGCCACCACCGAGTTTCACGGTGAAGTCATAAAGACGATCGGTGATGAGGTCATGTCCACGTTTCCGACCGCCGACGATGCCATCAACGCAGCCAGTCAGATGCAACAGCGCATATCCAGCAGCGATTTCACCGGTCGTGATGACGTGCGGGTTTCCATTCGTATTGGTTGTCACTTCGGGCATGTGGCCGTTGAAAAGAACGATATATTCGGGGTAGCCGTCAATATTGCCAACCGGATGACATCGCAAGCCAAGGCCGGCCAGATTATTACCACCGCGGGCACAGTCAAATTGTTGAATGACGACTGGCAGTCGGTGGTGCGACAGATTGGTGTGGCTACATTGCGGGGTCAGATGGACGAGGTGGCACTCTACGAAGTTTTATGGCAGCCCGAAGATGCCACCAGCATGCTGCCGAAGATTGACTGGAGTGATGCAGCCACCGACAAGCCCGGCAAGCTGGTGCTGAGGTTTCAGGGGCAGGAAGTCGTGTTAGCCCACGACGGTTTACGCAGCGTCACGTTGGGCCGTGCAGATGAGAACGATGTCACCATAAAGGGTAATTTGATATCGCGCGTGCACGCCCGTATCGAGCTCAAAAAATCGCGATATATGATTATCGATGAAAGCACCAACGGTACCTTCGTGCAGCGTGACGACGGCGAAGAAGTTTACGTGCGGCGCGATACGGCGCAGTTGACCGGCACGGGCCTGATCGGTTTGGGCCGGGTGGCGTCCAGGGGTATGCCGCTGGCCATCGAATACGCGCTCGAAGCCGACTAGGCCGACAACCGACTGCCATTGGGTTGACCGGTTTGACCAGCGCTTTGCTTTCCCGCGACGATATTGCCGCCTACTTTTCGGCTGACAGTCCGCTGGCATCAGCGGTGCAGGGCTTTAGTCCCCGACAGGGGCAGGCTGAAATGGCAACCGCTGTCGCTGCGGCCATTAATGATTGTGAACACCTGGTTGTGGAGGCCGGCACCGGGACCGGTAAAACTTTGGCCTATCTCGTACCGGCCCTGCTTTCCGGCCGCCGCATTATTGTCTCTACCGGCACCAAGACTTTGCAGGATCAGCTGTTCCACCGTGATTTGCCGAGTTTATGCAGTGCCATTGGTCGTCCGGCCGATACCGTGTTGCTAAAAGGGCGCTCCAACTACTTGTGTCTGCATCGGCTTGAGACCGCCCGTTTCGAACCGCAGGCAGACGCTGCGGCCTTATCCGTCATTGAATCCTGGCGCAATACGACGCGCAGCGGGGATGTTGCGGAAGTTGAATCGGTCTCAGAGGATTCACCGGTCTGGTCCCGCGTCACATCCACCACGGAAAATTGCCTCGGTGCCCAGTGCGATTTTTATTCCAGTTGTTACGTTGTCAAAGCGCGGCAGTCAGCGATGGAGGCCGATATTGTGGTGGTGAACCACCACCTGTTACTCGCCGATTTGGTCCTCAAAGAAGAGGGTTTCGGTGAGTTACTGCCAGGTGTTGAGGCCGTGATTGTCGATGAGGCGCATCAATTTCCCGATGTCGCACAAACTTTTTTTAATCGACACATCAGCGCGCGATTGTTGCAGTCCCTGGCGGAAGACCTCCGCAGTGAGGCGCTTAAGGCCCTGCCTCCGGCTACGGATGCAAATCGCCTTGCGGATGGCTTGCTTAAGGACGTCGCGGAAACGCGCATGAACCTGCCGCGCGATGACGGCAGCCTGCCGTGGGCCGAGGTGGCGGCAAAGATTGAGCCGCATGTTGATCGCCTGATTTTGCAGCTCGACGATTGCATTGACTGGCTGGAGCGCAATGAAGGAAATTTCGCCGGTCTGCAGCGCTGCCTGGAGCGTGCCCGGCTGGCCAGCGAACGTCTTGAGCAGATTGCGCACGGCGACGAGTCGGCCGGCCTGCGCTGGGTCGGATTAACGCGTCACGGCTTCACACTGAATTACACTCCGGTGGAAGTGTCCGCCAGTCTTGCACCGCTGCTGATGGGGCGTTCCTGCGCTTGGATATTCACGTCCGCAACCATTGCCGTCGGCGATGATTTTTCGCATTTTTGCATGTCAGCCGGTCTGGATGATCCGCAAACCTTGTCAATTCCGAGCCCGTTTGATTACCCTCGCAATGGCTTGTTGTGGTTGCCGGACGGATTACCATCGCCGGACTCGCCGGGCTATACCCGTGCGATGGTCGATGCGTTGCTACCTGTTTTACGCGCGAGTAAGGGGCGTGCTTTCTTGTTGTTCACCAGTCATCGGGCGCTGCGACAGGCCGCCGAACGCATGCGCCAGATTCAGGACGGGGAGTTCAGGCTGCTTGTCCAGGGTGAAGCCCCACGCTCGCGGTTGCTGGAGCAATTTCGTTCCGCGCCCAACGCTGTGTTGCTGGGTGCCGCCAGTTTCTGGGAGGGTGTCGATATACGGGGTGACGATCTGGTGCTGGTGGCAATTGACAAGCTGCCCTTTGCGTCGCCGGGCGACCCGCTGCTAAAAGCTCGATTGGAAGCGGTGCGTCAGCGCGGTGGCAATCCGTTTCGTGAATTCCAATTGCCGCAGGCTATTCTCGGCCTCAAGCAGGGTGTGGGGCGACTGATACGGGACTTTGCGGATCGGGGTGTTGTGGTAGTCTGCGATCCGCGCGTGCACAGTAAAAGTTACGGACGTGCTTTCCTGGCCAGTTTGCCGCCTTTCAGACAGAGCCGGCATGCCAGCGACGCCATCGATTTTTTGACAGAGCAGCATGGGTAATTACGCAAATCAACCGGCTAGCGACGCGGCATTTCGCTGTATCGCCATAGAAACCGCGACTGCGAACGGATCGGTTGCAGTCAGCGATGGCGAAAACGTTTTTGCAGTGAAGTTAGGTATTGAGAAGGACAGCTCGCGGCAAATTTTTGGGGCGATACGAGAAGCTTTGAGTCGTGCCGCTATGGGCCAGGCGTCCATCACTTGTGTTGCTTTCGGAAATGGGCCCGGCAGTTTTACCGGGGTCAGAGTCGCCACCTCCGCCGCCCAGTCGCTTGGTTTTACGCTGCAGGTGCCGGTAGTGGCTGTGTCAACGCTAGCGGCGGTGGCCATTGAGGCGGGTCGTACACGCGGTGCCGAGCCAATTGCCGTTTGTCTGGATGCCCGCATGGGTGAGGCCTACGTTGGTTTGTACCGGTTCGATGCGGCCGGGTTGGCTGTTCCGTTGTTAGCGGACGCACTGGTTGATCCCGATACCTTTGCGCTTACAGCGGCCTCGGGCCGCGTAATGGCCGCGGGTCCCGGTTGGTCAGTCTACCCGCAGATGCTTGAAAACAATAAGGATAGAATTTCGGACGTGGCCACCGATATCTGGCCGGGTGCGGCCGCGATTGCCGTGGAAGCACAGGAGTTGCACAGGCAGGGCAGAGTGATGGCGCCTCACGAGGCGTTGCCTAACTACGTCCGTAATAAAGTTACCCACCAGAGAACGTAAGTGTCGATGATTAGTAAACGCATGATGAATTTAGCGGGCTTGCTTGCCTGCATGGGCCTGATGGCCTATGCGCTGTATGCACAGTATCAGTTGCTACTGTCACCCTGTCCGTTGTGTATTTTCCAGCGTCTGTCGGTTATCGCCCTGGGCCTGATTTTTTTGCTGGCCTTTGTGCACAATCCTGGGCGTCAGGGTATGTCGCGACTTTATGCATTGCTGATTCTGATTGCCGGAGGCACGGGTGCCTTTGTCGCCGGTCGGCACGTGTGGTTGCAGAACCTGCCGGCAGAAAAGGTACCTGCCTGCGGTCCGGGGCTCGACTTTATGCTCGAGGCATTTCCTGTGCTTGAGGTGCTGGACATGGTGTTAACCGGATCGGGCGAGTGCGCCAGCGTAGACTGGTCGCTGCTGGGGCTGACGATGCCGGCCTGGGTGCTTATTGCCGTAACAATTCTCACCGTGGCAGGTGTGCTGAACAATCTGCGTCGCTGACTCGTTACCGGGTAACTAAAGCGCGAGGCTAATTACCGTCCACCAGCAGTTCGCGCAAAATGCCGCTGTAGATGTCGCGCATGCGGTCTATGTCGGCCACCTCGATTTCTTCGTTGTATTTATGGATGGTCGCATTCACTGCGCCGACTTCCACCACTTCGGCCCCTGCCGGTGAAATAAATCGTCCGTCCGACGTTCCGCCACTGGTGGATAATTCGGGATCGAGGCCAGTGACGCTTTTGACAGCCTTTTGTACCGCCGGAATCAGACGCCCGCCCTCCGTGAGGAAGGGTTCCCCCGACAGGTGCCAGTCCAGGGTGTAGTTCAGGTTGTGGCCGTCGAGTATTTCGGCGACATGTGCCTTAATGCTTTCGTGAGTCCACTCGGTCGAATAGCGAAAATTGAAACGCGTGTACAACTCACCGGGGGTGACATTGGGGAAACCTGTGCCGCTCTCCAGCTGCACAACCTGAAAGCTGGAGGGCGGGAAAAATGCGTTACCGTCGTCGAGTTTTCGCGAGTAAAGATCGGCCAGCACCGGCGCAAAACGCTCCACCGGATTGTCGGCGAGGTGCGGATACGCGACATGACCCTGCACTCCGTGCACGCGCAGCATGCCACTCAGCGAACCGCGCCGCCCCACCTTGATCGTGTCACCCAGTTCGTTTGTGCTCGACGGTTCGCCAATGACGCACCAGTCAATCTTTTCGCCTCGTGCCGTCAGCTCGCGAATAATGGCTTTCGTGCCGTCCTGCGCCGGACCTTCTTCATCGCTGGTGATCAGAAAGGCAAGGGTTCCAGGGTGATTGGGGTAATGCGATACAAACTCGACTGCCGCGTCCGTCATTGCGGCAAGCGCCGACTTCATGTCGGCGGCACCCCGGCCGAACAGCTTGCCGTCCCGGATTTCGGGCGTAAACGGGTCACTTTGCCAATCCGCGTCAGGGCCCGGTGGCACGACATCAGTGTGGCCGGCAAAGCACAGCACCGGACCCGTCGAGCCGTGTTTGGCCCATAAGTTTTCAACCAGGCCGCGGCGCATGTGCTCGATCGTAAAGCCGGCATCCGCAAGCCGGTCTGCCATGAGCTGCTGACAGCCCCCATCTTCCGGCGTTACCGACGGACGGGCGATCAGTTGTTTCGCAAAATCAAGCGTTGATGTCATCAGTACAGCTCTTCCCAAGCCTGCTCATGATACCCGACTGTAACCGCTGCTATAGACTCAATTAACGGCATGCGATCATTCTGCCCGCAACAAATCGTTGATGCTGGTTTTGGCGCGTGTCTTGGCATCCACGCGTTTGACGATGATTGCGGCATAAAGGTTGCAGTTACCTTTGCTGGAGGGCAGGGTGCCCGGCACAACCACGGACCCTGCGGGTACGCGCCCATAAAGCACTTTGTCGTTCTCTCGATCGTAGATACGCGTGCTTTGTCCGATATAGACGCCCATGGATATGACTGCGCCTTCTTCCACGATCACGCCTTCGACAACTTCTGAGCGGGCACCAATAAAACAGTTATCCTCGATAATCGTCGGGTTGGCCTGCAGCGGTTCCAGTACACCGCCAATACCGGCTCCGCCGGAAAGATGCACGTTCTTGCCAATCTGTGCGCAACTCCCAACGGTCGCCCATGTATCAACCAGAGTGCCGCTATCGACATAGGCGCCGATATTGACGTACGAGGGCATCAGGATCACATTACGGGCAATGTAGGCGCCGCGACGCACGCCGGCATCCGGCACCACCCGTACACCCGCCGCCGCAAACTGGTCTTCCGACCAGCCGGCAAATTTAAGCGGCACCTTGTCGTAATATGACGTATGACCGGCATCAATCCGTTTGTTGGGTTCCGTGGCAAACGACAGCAAAACTGCTTTTTTGAGCCACTGGTTCACTTGCCAGCCATCAGCTGTCTTTTCTGCCACCCTGGCCTTGCCGCTATCCAGCAGGCTAATGCTGTCGGCTATGGCCGCGCGTAACTCGGGTGCGGGTTTACTGAGGTCCAGCTTGTCGCGGTTATCGAAACTGTCTTCGATGAGGGCTTTGAGTTTTTCCATGGGTCGGGTATTCCAGTTTTGCAGATTGAGTTGTGTTGGTAATGGACGTCACACGCCCGCATTAGATTCATCAATGGTATTAAGCAGGGCAATGCGCAGTTCTTCCTCCTGCTCGGCGGTCAAAGGCATTTGCTGGTTGTTTGTTATGTAGAACACGTCTTCGGCGCGTTCGCCCACGGTAACCAGTTTAGCCATTCGAATGAGCGCATGCTGGCCGCGCAGAACGCGGCCGATCTGGGCGGCCAGCCCCGGACGATCTCCGGTGACAATCTCCATCACGGTGCGTCCGCGCACTGTATCGCTGGCAAAGCTGACTTTACTGGGAGTACTGAACATTCTTACTTGCCGCGGCGCTTTTCGCGTAACCAGCGTTCTGCTGTCTTCGCCGCCACGTACCGCCTTGCTGAGTCGCTGACGTATTTTGTCGCGTCGTGCATCCTCTGTGATCGGTTGCCCGTCATTCTCATGAATAGTGTATATCGACAAACTGTAATTGTTCTCAAGTTGAATGATTCGAGCATCAGTCAGGGACAGCCCGAATTCATCGATGACCGCCGTGGCTATAGCAAATGTGAACTGGTCTTGCGGGGCGTAAATCAGAACGGCATTGCCGGCTAGCGACGATTGGTCCTGAATATCAACCAGAATCGCATCGTCGGGGTTTTGTTCGTCGCCGAGCAGTTTTGCGTGCCACGCTATTTCTTCAGGGCGACAACTCAACAGATATTCATCACCGAACGAGTCCCATAGCTGCAGCACATTCTCTGTCTGGACCGCATCCATTTGCAGCAGTTGCAGGCAGGCTTCACGTTTCTCGGCAAGCAACACCTCTTTTTCCACGGGCGTTTCCAGCCCCTGACGCAGTGCGCGTTTAGTCAGCCGGTATGTTTCCTCGAACAATTGTGCCTTCCAGTCATTCCATAACTTCGGGTTGGTGCCGCGCACGTCGGCCACGGTTAACAGATAGAGGTAATCAAGGTGAGTTTCGTCACCGATTCGCTGTGCGAACTCGCGAATTACTTCGACATCGTTAATGTCCTTCTTTTGGGCGGTCAGTGACAACTGCAGGTGATTACGTACCAGCCATGCCACTAACCGCGAGTCATACTGACTCATGCCGTGTTCAAGGCAGAAAGACTCGGCAGTGACAGCCCCCAACTCAGAATGGTCACCGCCGCGACCTTTGGCGATGTCGTGAAATAACCCCGCCAGGTAGGCGATTAACGGCTTGTCTATGCTTTGCATGATTTCGCTGCAGAGCGGGAACTCATGATCGAACCGGCTCAGGGCAAAGCGCCGCAGATTGCTGACCACAAATAGCGTATGGGCATCCACGGTATACGCATGGAACAGATCGTATTGCATCAGGCCGACGATGCGCCCGAAGCTGGGTATGTATTGCCCGAGCACACCGTATGCATTCATGCGGCGCAGCTCATGCGTCACGCCGGTGGGTGCTTCGAGTATTTGCAGGAACAGGCGATGATGCCGCGGGTTGCTGCGAAACTCATCGTCAATAAGGTGCAGGTTTCGTCGCGCCAGCGCGATGGTGTTCGCGCTGACACCTTTAAGCTCAGGCCGTTGCTGCAGTATCAGGAACATTTCAAGCAAAGCGGCCGGATGCTCCTGAAAAACATCGTAACTGGATATCTGCAGAAAGCCGTTCTTTATCGAGAAATAGTCGTTGACCGGGTCCGGCTCCGCATCCGGATTCATCAGAATGGCTTCCTGAAACAACTGCAACAGCATTTCGTTCACCCGACTGATATCCATCACGGTGCGGTAGTAGCGTTGCATCAGCTGCTCTACAGCCAGCGTGTATGCCGCATCTTCATAGCCGAACATTTCGGCAATGCGCATTTGGTGGTCAAACAGCAGCCGATCTTCGCGCCGACCGGTCAAAATGTGCAGGGCAAATCTTATGCGCCAAAGGAACTTTCGGCCTTCACGCAGAATCCGCAACTGTGCCTCTGTAAGGAAACCTTCATCCACCAGACTCGAGAAATCAGATGCGCCAAAGTGGCGCCGTGTAACCCAGGCAATGATTTGTATATCCCTCAGACCGCCGGGGCTGCCCTTGACGTTTGGCTCCAGGTTGTATGCGGTGTCGTCATAGCTGCGATGGCGTTGTTGCTGCTCTTTCAGCTTGGCTTCAAAAAAAGCCCGTGACGGCCAAATTTTGGGCGGCGAAATAGCTGCACACATTTTTTCGTACAGTTTTTCGGGGCCATCCAGTAAACGCGATTCCATCAGGTTGGTGGCCACGGTCAGGTCGTGCTTGCAGGCTTCACGGCATTCCGCAACGCTGCGAGTGCTGTGGCCAACCTCGAGGCCAAGGTCCCAGAGAAAGGCCAGAAACAGCGCGATGGTGTCGCCGGATTTGCGGGCGCTGCTTTTGGTAAGCAGCAGCAGATCAATATCGGAGTGGGGATGCAATTCGCCGCGTCCGTAACCGCCCACCGCGATTAGGGCCATGGAGGCCTCCTTACGGCCACGAAAATGCGCCCAGCTGCGCACAATTACGCGGTCTACCAGCCTGGCACGATCACTGACCAGTTGCTCAATTGGCCGATTCGCCAGGAATTGTTGTTTGAGGCTCTCGCCGGCCGCCTGCAGTACGTCGCGCCAGAGGTGCAGTTTATCGCTCGTCTCTTGCCGGAGGTAACGGTCTATGGCTTCCCAGTCGAGGCCCTGATTATTAGGCAGCGAAACGTTTTCAGGGGTGACGGACCTTTGCTTTTCGATGCCTGACTGTGGCGATAGCAAGCTCATTGCCGCTCTGCTGCGCCCAGCGTCAGCACTTCGTAGCCCGTTGCCGTCACCAGCACAGTGTGCTCCCACTGCGCCGATAGCGAGCGATCTTTAGTGACTACCGTCCAGCCGTCCTTCATCAGTTTGACGTGCCGCTTGCCCGCATTAAGCATGGGTTCGATGGTGAAAATCATGCCTTCCTGCAGCTCCACGCCGGTGCCCGGGGAGCCGTAGTGGAGCACCTGCGGGTCTTCATGAAACACTCTCCCGATGCCATGGCCGCAGTATTCCCTTACCACCGAATAACGGTTTTGTTCGGCAAAAAGCTGAATTGCGTGGCCAATATCACCGAGATGCGCGCCCGGCCGCACCTGCTCAATGCCGAGCCACATTGCCTCCCGGGTGATATTGGCAAGCTTTTCAGCATGCGGAGGCGGCGCGCCCACCGCGAACATGCGGCTGCTGTCGCCGTGAAATCCGTTCTTAATCACGGTGATGTCGATATTAACCATGTCGCCGTCACGCAATACCTTGTCGCCAGGAATTCCGTGGCAAACCACTTGGTTAACTGAGGTGCAGATTGACTTTGGAAAGCCCCGATAGTTAAGCGGGGCGGGGATAGCCTGCTGTACGTCCACAATGTAACTGTGGCAGATCCGGTCCAGTTCATCCGTCGTGATGCCTGGCCGCACGTGCGCGCCGATCATGTCCAGCACGTCTGCCGTCAGCCGCCCGGAAATACGCATAAGCGCTTGTTCTTCTTGGTTTTTTAGAGTGATGCCCATCCGCTGTATTCCTGACTGATCAGCGGGTTCCGCCGACGGCACCTGCACGGGTCAGCGTTGTTGCTGAAGGGTTCATATGGTATAAAGCGCGCGCATTTTAAGCAATCCACACATGTGGTCGACACGTGCGATGGGGTGCCGTCAGTACATTGCTAATTGCATTGGTTGATGGTCGTCGCATGGGGCCCATGGAAGCCAAACCCTTATAGGAGCTACAACATGGCAGAAGTATCAATGCGCCAGATGCTGGAGGCAGGCGTGCACTTCGGGCATCAGACCCGATATTGGAACCCGAAAATGGCTCAGTACATTTTCGGCCAGCGAAACAATATCCATATTATTAACCTTGAGCGCACAGTGCCGTTGTTTGAAGAGGCGCTGGGCTTTGTCAAGAATGTCGCGAGTGACAACGGTACAGTGTTATTTGTTGGCACCAAGCGATCAGCCCGGGAAGCGATCCGTGACGCCGCTGCCCGCTGCAACATGCCCCACGTCAGTTATCGCTGGCTCGGCGGCATGCTGACAAATTTCAAAACCATCAAGCAATCGATCAAGCGCCTTGAAGTTCTCGAGGCGATGGCGGATGAGAGTGGTTACGAGCGCCTCACCAAGAAAGAAATCCTTAATCTTAGCCGTGAGCAGGAAAAGCTTGAGCGCAGCCTTGGCGGCATCAAACACATGCGGTCGCTACCCGACGTAATGTTCGTCATCGACGTGAATCATGAAAAGATCGCGGTCGCCGAAGCTCGCAAGTTAGGCATTCCCGTTGTAGCAGTCGTCGATACTAACTGTTCGCCGGCGATGGTGGACTACGTCATTCCCGGCAATGATGACGCCATGCGGGCTGCTTCGCTGTATTGCGAGGGCATAGCCGACGCGGTACTGGACGGCAAGTCCTCCATTCCGGCCATACCGGCTGGCGATGATGAATTCGTTGAACTGGATGACGGTCAGCCGAGACAACCGGCCCGTAAGCGCGCATCCAAGAAGACTGCCAGTAAGAAAACAGCTGCTAAAAAGCCCGTCAGCAAGAAAGCCGAAGCTGCCAATGTTGATGCCAAGCCTGCAGTCGAACAGGATGCTGCACCCGAGGCTGCGGCAGATAGCGATAAGGGCGAAGAATAATGGCGATTACAGCGAGTTTAGTTAAGGAGCTGCGCGAGCGCACCGGCGCCGGCATGATGGACTGCAAGAAGGCGCTGGTAGAGACAAACGGAGATGCCGAGGCAGCTGCGGAATTGCTGCGCAAAAAAGGTCAGGCCAGTGCGGCGAAGAAGGCCGGGAGAGTCGCTGCGGAAGGATGCGTGCAGATTGTGACCGATGCGTCCGGCAAGACAGTGGCCATGCTTGAAGTCAATTGTGAGACTGATTTTGTGGCCAAGGATGAGAACTTTCTTGCGTTTGCTGAATCGGCAGCTCAGCTGGCGCTGGCCGAACAGCCCGATAGCGTTGAAAGTCTGATGAGCGCGAACTTACCAGGCGGCGGCACGCTGGAAGAAGCGCGCAACGAGCTGATCGCTAAAATCGGCGAAAACATCGGCATTCGTCGCGTCGAAATTGTGCATGCCACCGGGCAGATCGCCCAGTATATTCACGGCAGCCGCATTGGCGCAGTCGTGGATTTAGTCGGCGGCAGCGATGATTTGGGTAAAGATCTGGCGATGCATGTAGCCGCTGCCGCTCCCGTTTGTGTGGCCGAAGACGGCGTCCCTGCCGAGCAGCTCGAGAAAGAAAAGAACTTTCTGACGGAGCAGGCCTTGCAGGAAGGCAAGCCGCCGGAGATCGTGGAAAAGATGATCGTCGGTCGCATGCGTAAATACCTTGCCGAGATCACTCTGGTGGGGCAGGCTTTCGTTAAAGATCCCGACCAGACTGTTGGCAAGTTGCTCAAGCAGTCCGGTGCGACGGTAGCGAGTTTCGTGCGCATTGAAGTGGGCGAAGGGATCGAAAAGAAAAAGGAAGACTTCGCAGCGGAAGTCGAAGCGCAGGTGCGTGCCAGTCAGTAGGCTTGTCGACTCGCTGTTATTCCGGGACAGGGTTGCCTGTTGTTCAGGCAATCCAATCCCGATTGTTACTCGGAGCGGGATACATCCATGACGGACACGGGGCTGCCTTATAAACGGATTCTTCTTAAGCTTAGTGGCGAGGCGCTGCTTGGGAAGGAAGATTTTGGTATCGACCCCGAAATTCTGAGTCGAATGGCAAACGAGTTGCGGGAGGTCACCGCGCTGGGTTTGCAGGTCGGCGTCGTGGTTGGCGGTGGCAATATTTTCCGCGGTCAGGGCTTGGCGCGAGCGGGAATGGATCGGGTCACCGGCGATCACATGGGCATGCTGGCAACGCTGATTAACTCACTGGCACTGCAGGATGCGCTTGAACGCGTAAACGTGCAGGCCAGGGTTATGTCGGGGCTGCAAATAAACGAAGTCTGTGAAGACTATATTCGGCGTCGTGCCGTCCGCCACCTTGAGAAAGGGCGCACCATCATATTTGGCGCCGGCATGGGTAATCCTTTTTTTACCACTGATACGGCAGCCAGCCTCCGGGCAATAGAAATCGGTGCGGACATGCTGATCAAGGCAACTCGCGTTGATGGCGTGTATGACGCAGATCCGGAAAAGCATCCTGACGCGAAACGCTACGATGTGCTGACGTATGACAAAGTCATCGCCGATCAGCTGAATGTCATGGATACCACGGCTGTTGTGATGTGCCGTGATAACGGTCTGCCCATTCGCGTGTTTGACCTGCATACGCCGGGCAATATGATGCGCCTCGTCAAAGGTGAAAATGTCGGGACGCTGGTCAGAGCCGCTTAGCGCCGACATTATCGCAAGGAAGCCGCACAGGAGATTGCAGTGATTGAAGACCTGAAAAAAGACGCCGCCAAGCGCATGAGCAAGAGTGTCGCAGCGTTGTCGCAGGCGCTCACCAAATTACGTACCGGTCGGGCGCACCCGAGTTTGCTTGAGCACCTGACCGTTTCCTACTACGGAGCCGATACCCCGCTTAACCAGGTGGCAAATATATCCGTGGAAGATTCACGCACGCTGGCGGTCACTCCGTGGGAGCAAACCGCTATACCCGATATTGAAAAAGCCATTATTAATTCCGGTTTGGGCCTGAATCCCGTGACCGCAGGTAAAGTAGTGCGAGTGCCGTTACCTGACCTTACCGAGGAGCGCCGTAAAGATTTGGCACGCCTGGTCAAGCAAGAGGCCGAGCAGGGTCGCGTGGCCGTGCGCAACGTGCGTAGGGATGTCATCAGTGATCTGAAAGCCTTGTTGAAAGAAAAAGAGATTTCAGAGGACGAGGAACGTAAAGCGGAGCAGGACGTGCAGCAGCTCACCGATAAGTACATCAATGAAGTGGACAAGGTATCCGAAGAAAAACAAAAGGAAATCATGGAGTTCTGAGCAGTACTTAATATAGCTTGTGGAAACTGCCAGTGACTGAACCCACCCACCATACCGATACCTGCCCGCGTCACGTCGCCATCATCATGGACGGCAATGGCCGTTGGGCCAAAGCTCATGGCAAGCCTCGCCATACCGGGCACCGAGCCGGCGTCAGAGCCACGCGCGCGATTGTCGAAGCGGCTTCAGACCGGGGTATTGCCGCGCTAACCTTGTTTGCGTTTAGCAGTGAGAACTGGAGCCGCCCGGAAGCCGAGGTGAGTAGCCTCATGAGCCTGTTTCTCGAGGTGTTGCAGCGTGAGGTGGATGTGCTGCACGAAAAGGATACGCGTATTCGCTTCGTGGGCGCACGCGATCAATTGTCCGCCCGATTGCAGCGCAAGCTGGCCGAAGCAGAATCCCAAACGGCGCACAACACAGGGATGGAACTGGCTCTGGCGGTCGCCTTTGGCGGTCGCTGGGATATTGTCGAGGCGGCCCGCCGGGTCTGCCGGAAGGTTGAAAGCGGTGAGCTTTCTGCGGCCGCAATCACTGAGGAAGAGTTTGCCAAGGGGCTTTCCTTGCGCGGTATGCCGCCGCTGGATTTGTTAATTCGCACCGGTGGCGAGCGGCGCATAAGCAACTTCTTGCTGTGGGACATGGCCTACGCGGAGTTGTACTTCACCGATACGCTGTGGCCCGAATTTGATCCGGCGCAGCTGGATGAAGCGCTGCGATTCTATGCGGGCCGGCAGCGGCGTTTTGGCCGCACCGGCGAACAGGTGAGCGAGTCTGTATGAGGCACCTGACCGCAACTATGCGAGTCCCGGGCGCGTGAGTTCGCTGACCAAGCGCATGCTCACTGCTGCGGTGTTGGTAGCGGTGATGTTGAGCGTGCTGTTTTTGCTGCCGCCGGTGGCGGTGACTATCTTCGCCAGCGCCGTATTTCTGATGGGTGGTTGGGAATGGTCGGGATTTTTGCGCTTACCCGTCTGGGCGCGCGGCGGGTATTTATTGCTTGGCGCGGCACTGGCATGGCTGATGATCGAATGGCTTAGCGGCGACACCCTGACGGCGTTTATTTACGCTGCATTAGTCTGGTGGATGGTGGTGATGGCTTGCCTGATTCTGCGCGATATCCGTTATGGCTGGCTGGAATCGGCGCTGGCAGGGTTACTCTGTCTGTTGCCGGCGTGGATGGCGATGTTGATCCTGTTGGGCAATCCGCGCGGGGCATGGCTTTTGATCTGGCTGGTTTGCATTGTCGCAGCGGCTGACACCGGGGCTTATTTCACCGGAAAAGCGTGGGGCCGACGCAAGCTGGCGCCATCATTGAGTCCAGGTAAGACCCTGGAGGGTTTCGCCGGTGGCTTATGTGCGGCGGCGCTGGTGGCTGGTACCGGCGCCTGGTGGCTGGATCTAGAGCCGGGCCTTTTTTTGCTGGCGGGGCCGCTGGTGGCCGGCATTTCAGTGGTCGGCGACCTTACAGTTAGCGCGTTTAAGCGGAATGCAGGTCTAAAGGACACTGGCTGGATCCTGCCGGGCCATGGTGGCGTGCTGGACCGCATAGACAGCCTGGTCGCTGCAGCCCCTTTGTTTGTGCTGCTATTGAGCCTTTCGGAGGTTATTGTTGTCTGATTAGCATGCGGCTCATTGGCGCCTCGTTGCGGGGCGAAAATAGTCGGATGCCAGAGTAAAATGCCTGCTTATGAATATGTTTGTCATTTCAGTGTTGTCGTTTGTATTCGCCATCGGTGTGCTGGTCGCGGTGCATGAGTGGGGGCACTACATCGTTGCGCGTATGGCCGGGGTCAAGGTCCTGCGTTTTTCTGTGGGTTTCGGCCGCCCCCTCTGGATGCGCCGCAGCGGTCCGGATCAGACCGAGTACTGCATTGCTGCGATACCGCTGGGTGGCTACGTAAAGCTGCTTGATGAACGGGAGGGTACGGTCAGCCCTCAAGACCGGCATCGCACCTTTAACAGTCAGCCGGTTCTGGCGCGTATTGCGATACTTGTCGCCGGGCCGGCAATGAATTTTTTGTTCGCCATCGCGGCGTTCTGGTTCATGTACCAGATTGGCGTGCCGGGTCTGGCGCCGGTCATCGGTCAGGTAGACAACGGCAGTATCGCAGCGGCAGCCGGTGTGCGCGAGGGCGATCGCATTCTGGCGATTAATCAGCGACCGGTGGCCACATGGGAAGGCGCAGCGCTGGGATTACTTGACGCCATGCTCGAAGACCCTGCGGTGCAGATCGAAGTCAGCAGCGAGCAGAATCCCACCGCGCGCTTGCTCACGATCAATACGGCTGACCGTCTCGGCGAGCTAACGAAGCCGGGGGCGTTGCTCCCGGGTATTGGTATCAGCCCCTGGTCGCCGGTGGTCGCGCCGGTTATCGGCGAAATCGTTTCTGGCGGCAGCGCTGAAGCGGCGGGTATGCAGGTAGGCGACCTGGTGATTTCTGCCAACGGCGAGGCTGTCAAAGACTGGTCGGGATGGGTGGATTACGTTCGCGCTCGTCCGAATGAGGACGTCGTGGTCGTTGTGCGACGCGACGACGCCGAACTGACTCTGACCCTGCGGATAGCCGAGGCTTTGGATGAAGGGCAAACGATCGGTCGAATCGGTGCAGGGGTTCGCCTGCAGGATGATCTGTTCGCCAGATTCAGGGCAGAGCAGCGTTACACAGGGTTTGAAGGGCTGCGCAAGGCGGTGCAGCGGACTTGGTCGATGTCCGAGCTGACGGTGCGCATGGTTGGCCGCATGGTGACGGGTGACGTGTCTGCACGCAATATCAGCGGGCCAATTAACATTGCGCAGTACGCGGGATATTCCGCAAGTATCGGGCTTACGTCGTTTTTGAGTTTTTTGGCTGTGGTCAGCCTGAGCCTGGGCATTATCAATTTGTTACCGATCCCTATTCTGGACGGTGGGCAGGTTGTCTATCAATTGGCTGAAGCTATCAAGGGGCAGCCATTATCAGAACGCACGCAGGCGCTGGGTCAGCAAATAGGCATTGCTTTTCTGGTGCTCATTATGAGCTTTGCCTTTTACAATGACCTGAGCCGATTTTTTAGCTGATTCCACGTGAAGATATCTTTTTTTGGCAATTTCCTTTGCCGCAGTTTTCTGCGGTCGCTGGTTCTGATCGTTGCGCTCTCCGGCGCAGCGTATGGTCAGGATGGCAGCTTTGTCGTGCGCGACATTCGCATTGAGGGTTTACAACGCATCTCAGAAGGTACGGTTTTTAATTACCTGCCGGTGAATATCGGTGACACCCTTGACAGGGAGCGCGTGCAGGAAGCTCTGCGAACCATGTACGCCACCGAGTTTTTTAAGGACATCGAGTTTCGACGCGACGGTGACGTGCTCATTCTGGCAGTGGTGGAGAGGCCCTCAATCGCTGACTTCACCATCGAAGGCAATAAAGACATCAAGACCGATGACTTGCTCGAATCGCTTGGCAAAGTAGGGTTGAAGAAGGGTCGTATCCTGAACCGCTCTGTGCTCGAGGAAGTGGAACGCTCATTAACCGAAGAGTATTTTGCCCGCGGTAAGTACGCGGCGTCGGTGGTCGCGGAAGTGAAGGAGCTGCCTGCCAATAAAGTCGAAATCAACATCAAGATTGTTGAAGGTGATCGTGCCCGTATTCGGCAAATTAATATTGTGGGAAATCAGGTGTTCGATGATGAAGTGCTGCTGGAAGAGTTTGAGCTGCGCACTCCGCATTGGCTGTCTTGGATGAGGCAGGATGACCGCTACTCAAAAGAGGCTTTGCAGGGCGATCTGGAAACCCTGCGTTCTTATTACATGGATCGGGGCTATGCAGATTTCGTCCTGGATTCGGTCCAGGTTGCCATTTCACCCGATAAGGAAGATATCTACATTACCGTCAACATTGTTGAGGGCGAGGTCTACAAAATATCTGACGTTAAGCTGGCGGGTGAGCTGATATTGCCGGAAGCAGCGTTGCAGCCTTTTGTGCAGGTGCGGCCCGGGCAAATTTATTCGCAGCGATTGCTGACCAATACAGAAGAGTTAATGCAATTGCGCCTCGGTGAGGAGGGCTACGCGTTTACGGAAGTTGAGCCGGTAACCGAGCTGGACAAAGAAGCGCGTGAAGTGGAAGTGACGTTCTATGTTGATCCAAAGAACCGGGTCTATGTGCGGCGAATAAACTTCGAAGGCGCGGATTCGGTTAACGACGAAGTGTTTCGTCGCGAAATGCGTCAGTTTGAAGGCGGCTACCTGTCCAAAAATAAAGTGGATCGTTCCAAAATCCGTTTGCAGCGGCTGCCGTATATTGAGGAGGTCGAGGTAGACACTGTGCCGGTGCCTGGGACTCCCGATCTGGTGGACGTTAACTACAAGATTACCGAAGGTTTGCCGGGGCAGTTTGGCGGTGGTATCGGCTATTCGGATTCACAGGGTGTGTTGCTTAACGGTAACTTCGTACACACTAATTTTATGGGCACCGGCAACCGTGTGCAGATGGATGCCAACTTTGGTGAATTCCGTAAGATTTTTGCCGCCTCGTATACAGATCCCTATGTGGGCCTGAACGAGGTTAGCCGCACATTGAGTGGCGGTTATCGTCAAAGTACACAGTTTACTTCCGGAGCATCCGATCTTGATACCGAGACTCTCTCGGCGGGCGTAACGTGGAGCTATCCGGTTACGGAGTACCAGCGCATAAGTATCGGGCTGAGCTATCAGGGTGTTCAGCTGGATGCCAACCGTTCTTCAAGTTCGGAGCAGGCGCTCAATTGGGTGACCGGGAACGGCAATAGCAAGCTCACCTGCGTGCCGTTTGATTGTGAGAATGCCAACCCGGGTAATACCCTGATTGTTGCAACCACCGAGTTCAATACCTACGAGTTGGCTGCCGGCTGGAGCTGGGACACGCGCAACCGGGCACTGTTTGCTAATCGCGGTTGGCGGCATTCCCTGGGAGTCGGTATCACGTTGCCAGGCAGCGAAGTGGAGTACTACAGTGCGAGTTACAACTACACGCAATATTTACCCTTTACGCGTTACTTTACGATCGCTCTGAACGGCGAAGTCGGTTATGCCGCCGCCTTTGGTGACACCACCTCTGTGCCGCCGTATAAAAATTTCTTTGCCGGCGGCCCCAGTACTGTGCGCGGTTATGGCGAAGACTCACTTGGGCCTCTGGATACCCGCAACAACCCTTACGGCGGCAACCTCCTGATCTCGGGTTCGGCCGAGTTGATCCTGCCGATTCCCCAGAAGTGGCAGAGCCGCTCGCGCTTTACGTTGTTCTACGACATCGGCAACGTATTTGCCACGGAAGGCACGGTGGACTGGTTTGATTTAGCGGGCAACCAGCTGCCAAATGATTTCTATGACGTGGATCTGGATAAGCTCCGCACCTCGGTGGGTATTTCAGCGGAGTGGCTGGCTCCGCTGGGTTTGTTTAAGTTCAGCTATGGCATACCGCTCAACGAGAGTAAGGGCGGTACTTTCGGCCAGTACTCAATATTGCCCGACGAAGTGGAGCGGTTTCAGTTTACTATTGGCGGTGCGTTCTAAACGCAGATTTATTTACAGAAAGGTTTAGGCATGTCTAAAAAGAATTTGTTTGGTTTTATATTACTGGCCCTATTCGCAGCTACCCCGTTATCTGCCCAGGTTGCGGGCAATCTGAAGATAGGCGTTGTTAATATCAATCGCCTGTTGCAGGAGTCACCGCAGGCCATCGCGGCCGGTGCTCGTCTGGAAGACGAATTTGCGCCACGCCAGCGGGAAATCATGGCCTTGCAGACAGAGCTCGAGGCCAAGGCAGCACGCATTCAGAAAGATGTCGAAGTCATGGGTGCCGATGAACGGGACAACGCTCAGCGTGATTTGCGTAACGATGAGCGCGAGATTGTGCGCGCCCAAAATGAGTTTCGTGAGGATCTTGATCTGCGACGCAACGAGGTTATTGGCGCCGTCCAGCGCGAAGTGTTGCTGGCCGTCAAGGCTTTTGGCGATGACAACAATTACGATCTGATTCTGGCCGAGGGCATCGTGCAGTTTAATACGCGCATCGAAGTCACTGACCTGGTGCTGGAGCGTCTGCGTGCCACGGCGGCAGCCGGCGGCCCGGCGCAGTAGCGCCAGACACGGGGAGTCACAGTGGGGCTGGCATTAGGCGATATCGCAATTCGCTACGGCTGTGAGTTGCATGGCGACCCGGATGTCACGGTTAGCCGTGTGGCAACGCTCGCATCCGCCGGGTCGGGAAGCATCGCTTTTCTGGCCAATCCGGCTTACCGCAGACAACTTGCCGCATGCCGCGCAACCGCAGTCATTCTGAGTGCCAAAGATACCGATGAATGCACTACGAATTGCCTGGTGGCGACGAATCCGTATGCCGTGTTTGCGCGCGTCGCGCAGGAGCTGTATCCGGATCCGGTGCTGCGCGCGGGCGTGCATCCTGATGCCACAGTGGGTGTGGGCTGTGAGTTGAGTTCGACGTGCCACGTTGCTGCGGGCGCTGTGCTGGGCGATCGAGTAGTGGTAGGCGATAACTGTTACGTTGGTCCGAACTGCGTGCTGGGCGATGATGTGCGCTTGGGCCGCGATACGCAGCTGCTTGCCAACGTTACGCTTTATCATAAAGTCACTTTGGGCGAGCGCTGCCGCATCCACGCCGGCACGGTTATTGGTGCAGACGGGTTCGGCATCGCGCCGGACGAAGCGGGTTGGGTCAAAGTGCCGCAAATTGGCGGCGTGGTTGTCGGTAATGACGTGGAAATTGGTTCAAATTGCAGCATAGACCGCGGTGCGATTGAAGACACCCGGCTGGGCAACGGCGTAAAGCTCGATAACATGGTGCAAATAGCTCATAACGTTGTGATCGGTGATCACACGGCGATTGCCGGGCAGTCCGGTGTGGCAGGGAGTGCAGTCGTCGGTCAACGTTGCCTGATTGGTGGGTCGGTTGCTATTTCCGGCCACATCGAAATTGCCGATGACGTGTCGATCATGGGTCGCGGCAGCGTCAGCAAATCCATCCTCACCAAGGGCGTTTATTCATCGGTATTTGCGGTTGAGGAGGCGGGCAAATGGCGCAAAATTGCAGCGCGCGTAAAGCGGCTGGATGCCATGGCCACGAAGCTGCGTGAACTGGAAAACAGCGTAAAGGCCCTTATGGGCAGCAAGGGCATTGGTTAATGGGCAATATTCACGAAACAGCAATTGTATCGCCGGAAGCGACACTGGATGACAGTGTGGTTGTCGGTGCCTACACCGTGATAGAGGCGAATGTGCAAATCGGTGCCGGTAGCGTGGTTGGTTCGCATTGCGTGATTAAAGGCCCGACAACCATTGGGGAACGAAATCGCATTTTTCAGTTCTCCTCTATTGGTGAAGAGCCGCAGGACAAAAAGTACGCAGGCGAAGACACCCGTCTCGAAATAGGTAACGGCAACACGATTCGCGAGTATTGCACGTTGAATCGGGGCACTGCTCAGGATGCGGGCGTGACCCGCATCGGCGACAACAACTGGCTGATGGCCTATGTTCATATTGCGCACGATTGCATGGTTGGCAGCGAAACGATATTTGCCAACAACGTTACTCTCGCCGGGCATGTCAGCGTTGGCGACTATGTAATTTTCGGCGGATTTTCAGGCGCGCATCAGTTTTGTCGGGTCGGGGCGCATGCGTTTATCGCCAATAACTGTGCAGTTACCCGCGATGTCCCGCCGTATCTGATGGCGGCCGGGCAGCCGGCCGTGCCGCGCGGAATTAACAGCGAAGGGCTCAAGCGCCGTGGCTTTGATGCCGGGCAGATTCGCAATATCAAGGAAGCATTCCGCATCATGTACCGCTCTGGCCTGAGGCTCGAGGAGGCACGCGAACGTATCGCGGCGGTGGTTCCCGAGCAGGCGGAACTAGCAATTTTTGCCTCGTTCATAGAGGCGTCTGAACGCAGCTTTGTCCGCTAGGTACGGCCATGCCGCGCATAGCTATCGTGGTGGGGGAGGCGTCGGGGGATCAGCTTGCCCGCGGCCTAATTCAGGAGCTTCGTGCACGATGTCCGGACGCAGAGTTTGTCGGTATTACCGGGCCGCAAATGCGGGCTGCGGGCTGCGTCAGTTGGGGTGATTTCGAGCAGTTAGCAGTGATGGGGCTGGTAGAAGTAGTGCGGCACCTGCCCCGGCTACGCCGACTGATGAAATCACTGCGTGCAAGGCTGCGGGACGATCCGCCCGATATCTTGATCGGTATCGATGCGCCGGATTTCAATTTGCGCCTTGAAGCCTATGCGCGCCAGCGCGGTATACCCACTGTGCACTACGTTTGCCCCTCGGTATGGGCATGGCGCAAAGGTCGCACGAATACCATTCGCAAGAGCTGTGACCTGGTGCTGTGCTTGTTGCCCTTCGAAAAAGACTTTCTCGACGGTTACGATGTGCCGTCCGTGTTCGTGGGCCATCCGCTTGCCGATGAAATTGGTGACGGTCTCGACCGTGCTGAGTCGCGCCGGGTGTTGGGAGTGCCGGACACGCCGCTGCTGGCGCTGTTGCCCGGAAGTCGTCGCAGTGAAATAGAACATCTTGGGCGCCTGTTTCTGCAGGTTGCCATCAGGGTGGAGCGAAGTGTGCCGGGTATGCGTTGCGTCGTGGCGGCGGCGAACGCAGCGGTTGCCGATCGTATGTGTGAGTTTGCCCGTGACCTGCAGATTGAGGATGCGGTAGATGTGCGCATCGCCGCGACGCGCAACGTGCTGGGTGCTGCAGACTCGGTTCTGGTGGCATCGGGAACGGCTACACTTGAAACCATGTTGATGCGTCGGCCTATGGTGGTGGCTTATAAAGCGAACCCTTTCACAGTGTGGCTGGGGCGCTGGCTGGTGGATATCGAATTTTTTGCGCTGCCGAATCTGTTGGCGAAAAAACGATTGGTGCCGGAGTTTTTGCAGGAAGAGGCGACGCCGGAAGCGTTAGCGGAGGCCGTCATCGGTCAGCTGGCCAAGGGGTCGCATGAGCATGACATGTTGTCTGAATTTGCCGCACTCGCCGGCAGTTTGCGATGTTCTGCCAGCCAGCGCGCTGCGGACGCAGTTCTGACGTTGTTAGACAGCCGGTCGAAGTCAGCGTGATCGATGCAGTGCATTTGTTTGGCGGCATTGATGAAGCCGGTCGCGGGCCGTTAGCGGGTCCGGTGGTTGCCGCCATTGTTGTATTGCGTGAAGGGCAACTATTGCCCGGGGTCCGCGACTCAAAAAAATTGTCACCTCGGCGGCGCGAAACCCTGGCCGAGGTCATTAAAAATCAGGCGCCATTTTGGGCTATTGCCAGCGCATCGGTCGCCGAAATCGATGAACTGAATATTCTGCATGCCACCATGCTGGCTATGCGCCGCGCAGTGGATCAACTTCACACGCAAATGCAACGTGCGCCGCTCAATACATATGCGCTCAGCAGACTGCAAGTTGACGGCAACCGTTGCCCCGACTTGCCAGCGCCTTATGCGGCGGTTACGTCGGCGCTGGTCGGTGGCGATGACAAGTGTCCTGCTATAGGTGCAGCTTCTATTCTCGCCAAAGTGGCACGCGATCATCACATGCTGGAGTTGCACGAACGCTTTCCCGAATACGGTTTTGCCGCGCATAAAGGCTACCCGACCGCCGCTCATCGACGCGCATTGCTCGAACACGGCGTGACTGTGGCCCATCGCATGAGTTTTCGGCCTGTGCGTGAAGCGGCAGGTGCTGCATGAACGCTGAGTTTGTTCACCTGCATGTGCGTTCGGAATATTCCCTGGTGGATAGTGTTGTCCGATTGCCACGACTGGTGGCCGAGTGCGCTTCCCGCGGCATGCCTTCGGTCGCGGTGACGGATCATTGCAATCTGTTCAGTGTGGTCAAGTTCTATAAAGAAGCGCTGGCGGCAGGAGTCAAACCGATTATTGGCGCTGACGTGCTGGTCGGTTCTGCCGACGGGCGTGCGCCACTGGACAGGCTGGTACTGCTTTGTCGCAACACAGAAGGCTATCAAAACCTGAAGCGGCTGGTTACCCGTTCGTATGTGGAAGGTCAGCAGAACGGTACGCCGGTGATTTTTGCCGAGTGGCTGAATGAAACGACGGTCGCTGGGCTGATTGCCCTGTCCGCTGCAAGGGAGGGCGCGGTAGGGCGCCTGCTGCTGGATAGCCAATTGGATCTGGCGCGAGACGTGGCACGCAGTTACCTGAACTTGTTCGGCGGTGATTTTTACATCGAATTGCAGCGCACCGGACGTGATCAGGAAGACCTGTATATCGAACGGGCCGTGGACCTGGCCAGCGATGTCGGTTGTGCGCTGGTGGCGACCAATGATGTGCGCTATCTGCATGCTGACGAGTTCGAAGCGCATGAAGCACGCACGTGCATTCAGGGCGGTTATACGCTTGAGGACAGGCGTCGTCCGCGTTTGTACAGCGATCAGCAATACCTCCGCAGTGCGGCAGAGATGAAGGCGCTGTTTGCCGATATACCCGAAGCGGTCGAGAACACCGTTGTCATCGCGCAGCGTTGCAATCTGAGCTTGCAGCTCGGCGGCAGTTCCCTGCCTGACTATGAAGTGCCGGAAGGTGAGACCGCCGCCAGTTATCTGGCCGATCTGGCCGCCAGCGGTCTGGAAGAAAAACTTGCGAGCCGGGGCTTGAATGATGCAGATCGGAAGCGTTACACCGATCGTCTGCAGCGAGAACTGGACGTCATCAGCGCGATGGAATTTCCAGGCTATTTCCTTATTGTTGCTGACTTCATTTGGTGGGCCCGCAAGAACGGTGTGCCGGTAGGTCCCGGACGAGGGTCGGGCGCTGGTTCACTGGTGGCCTGGGTCATCGGTATTACCAATATTGATCCGCTCGCATTCGACCTGCTGTTCGAGCGATTCTTAAACCCCGAGCGAGTATCGATGCCTGATTTCGACATCGACTTCTGCATGGAGGGACGCGATCGGGTTATTGACTACGTGGCCGAGCGCTACGGGCGCGATCGCGTTTCACAGATCATCACGTATGGAACCATGGGTGCCAAGGCGGTGGTTCGTGATGTCGGGCGAGTGATGGGGCATCCATACGGTTTCGCGGATCGGATTGCGCGGCTGATTCCGATGACGCCCGGCATGACCCTCGAAAAGGCTTTTGGGGAAGAGCCTGAACTCGGCGAGCTCTATGAGCGAGACGATGAAGTTCAGTCGGTTATAGACATGGCGCGTCAACTGGAAGGACTGGCCCGCAATGCAGGAACGCATGCAGGCGGGGTCGTGATAGCGCCTTCAACGCTGACGGATTTCTCGCCGTTATACAAACCCGATGGGGAAACGGGGGCGGTGACCCAGTTCGACATGAAAGATGTTGAGTCGGTTGGCCTGGTGAAGTTCGATTTTCTTGGCTTGCGGACCTTGACCGTTATTGACAAGGCAGTGTCAATCGCAAATGAGCAACGTGCTCAGGCGGGCGAGGACCCTATCGATATCGATGATCTGCCAATGGCTGACCCTGCTACCTTCGCGCTGTTGCAGTCGAGTAAAACCCACGCTGTGTTCCAGCTTGAATCGTCCGGCATGCGAGATTTGATAAAGCGACTGCAGCCGGATTGTTTCAATGACATTGTGGCACTGGTTGCGTTGTTTCGTCCGGGGCCTTTGCAGTCCGGCATGGTGGACACGTTTATCGAGCGTAAACATGCCGGTGATCAGGCGCGCATCGAATATCCGCATCCGCGGCTGGAGCCGGTACTGTCAACGACATACGGCGTTATCCTTTATCAGGAGCAGGTGATGCAGGCGGCCCAGATACTCGCCGGCTACACGCTGGGGCAAGCGGATTTATTGCGTCGTGCCATGGGCAAAAAGATCGCGACCGAAATGGCCGAGCAACGCGACATTTTTGTTAACGGGGCAATTGCTAATGGCGTCGAGAGACGCACGGCCGTGCAGATTTTCGATCTCATGGAAAAGTTTGCCGAGTACGGCTTCAACAAGTCGCACTCCGCTGCGTATGCATTGCTCGCCTATCAAACCGCCTGGCTCAAAGCTCACTATCCGGAAGCATTCATGGCGGCGGTGATGAGTGCTGACATGGAATACACTGACAAGTTGGCGTTGCATCACCGCGAATGCAAGGCAATGGGGATTGTGTTGCAAAGCCCTTCCGTCAACGAATCACGTACGGCCTTCACGGTCGCCGGTAAAGGGGCCATACGGTACGGCCTTGGCGCGTTAAAGGGTTTGGGGCGTGCTGCTGCCGATGCAATTGTGGCCGAGCGGGAGAGCGGCGGCCCGTATAATGGCCTGCATGAATTTTGCCGTCGCGTTGATACGCAAAAAGTTAACAAGCGGTCATTTGAGGCGTTGGTTAAGTCAGGTGCATTGGATGCGTTCGGCGAAAACCGGCCCAGCTTGCTGGCAGACCTGCCCCTGGCCATGGGCAGTGCCGAGCAATATGCGCGCGCGCGGGCAGCCGGACAGGGCGATATGTTTGGCGAAGTGCCGCCACCACCGCCACCGGCTGCCGCGAGTGTATTGCCGCGCTGGAGTCCGCTAAAGCTGTATATGGCCGAGCACGAAAGCCTGGGTTTGTTTTTGAGTGGTCATCCCTTCGATCAATACCGCACAGAGAGCGCCAGCATTTGTACCGGCACCATCGGTGATGTGCTGCGCTCCCTGCATAAACCCGAAGCGGGCGCGGTGTCATGGCGCAGCGGTCAGCAGGTTACTCTGGCCGGGCTCATCACCGATATTCGCAAGCGCAATAATCGCGTTACCATGTACCTGGATGACGGGCATGACCGTGTCGAGATGGGCATCTACCAGGAGGGCTTTCAGGCTTACAAGCACCTGCTTGAAGAGCGCGCCATTCGGGTGGTCAGCGGCAAAATTCGTTTCGAAGAGTTCATTGACGGCTGGCGGTTGCAGGTCGGTGAAGTCAAAGACATCGATCGCGTGGTGGAACATCGCGCGACCTCGTTGGTGATTCACTGGCTGGAGCGGGATATGGGCGAACTGAACGTGGATTTACTGCGTTCGCTGCTCGAGCCGCATCGCCCCGGGCGATGCGAGGTAAAGCTGGTTTATACCGGCAATAAGGCGTCCGCACAGCTTGAATTCGGTGCGGCATGGCGAGTCCGGCCGTCGGGTGAATTGCGCGACAAGCTGGCGGAAATACTGGGGATCGATGCGTTTCGTTTTCACTATCAATCAATCGCGCCCGGCTGAACGGATTTCTTCAATTTAATGCTGAGTCAGGTATCATCGCGGCTTACACGAGAGTCCCGGTACACACATGGATCTGAACTTCCTCGATTTCGAACAACCGATCGCTGAACTGGAAGCAAAAATCGACGAGCTCCGGTTTGTCGGCGATGATTCGCAGCTGAATATCAGCGAAGAGATCGACCGTCTCAAGGCAAAAAGCGCGGCGTTGACGCGAAATATCTTTTCGAATCTGAATCCCTGGCAGGTTGCTCAGCTCGCCCGTCATCCGCAACGACCTTATACGCTGGATTATCTTGAGCACATCAGCCCTGATTTTCAGGAGCTTCACGGCGACCGTATGTATGCCGATGACGCGGCAATAGTCGGCGGCCTGGGGCGAATCTCCGGCATTCCGGTCATGGTTATTGGCCATCAGAAGGGTCGGGATACCAAGAGTCGGGTAAAGCGTAACTACGGCATGCCCAAGCCTGAGGGCTATCGTAAGGCGTTGCGTCTGATGCACATGGCCGAACGTTTCCGCATTCCGGTCGTGACATTGATCGATACACCGGGAGCCTATCCCGGTGTCGGCGCCGAGGAACGGGGTCAGAGTGAAGCCATCGCGCGTAATCTGTTCGCCATGGCGCGACTGCGCACGCCAATCATAAGTGCCGTCATTGGCGAAGGCGGTTCAGGCGGCGCATTGGCGGTCGGCGTCGGTGATCATCTCATGATGCTGCAGTACGGGATTTATTCCGTCATCTCGCCGGAGGGCTGCGCCAGCATTCTTTGGAAGAATGCCGACAAAGCCGAGTCCGCTGCCACAGCAATGGGTATTACCGCGGATCGCCTGCTGAGCCTGGGTTTGGTTGACGAGATTGTGCCGGAGCCTCTGGGCGGCGCGCATCGGGCACCGGGGTTGATGGCCGAGTCGCTGCACAATGCGCTGGTGGCCCGCGTTAAGGAATTCGAAAACATGAGTATCGATGCGCTGTTGAGCCGTCGTATGAAACGGCTGGAGGCCTTCGGCAGCTTCAACGATGCTTGAGAGCCGCATTGCCGCGGCATTGGCCGCGCTGGTGCCGGATCACACCCCCTTGTTAATCGCCTACAGTGGCGGGCTGGATTCCACCGTGCTGTTGCACGCGTTGATTAAGACGCGTGGCCCAGCGCGCTTGCGCGCAGTGCATGTGGACCATGGGCTGCACCCGGACTCGGCGCGCTGGGCGGAAAGTTGCAGAATTCAATGCGCACAATGGGGCATTGAATGCGCGATCCTGACGGTAAATATTGAACAGCCGCCCGGCAGCAGTCTCGAAGCGCAGGCGCGCGCAGCGCGCTACGCCGCTATTGCCCGCGAGCGGCGTAACGACGAATGCGTGGTTACCGCGCACCATCAACAGGATCAGCTTGAGACTGTATTGCTCGCGCTGATGAGGGGTGCGGGTGTCCCGGGACTGGCGGGCATGCCGGCAGCAATCGAGCGCTATGGCATGCCACTACTCAGGCCGCTGTTGGATATCAGCCGCGCTGAACTGCTCGCCGCAGCGGAGCAGCAAGGGCTGCAATGGCTGGACGACCCCAGCAATACCGATGTGTCTTACGATCGAAATTACCTGCGGCACCGGGTGAGCCCTGCGCTGGAAGAACGCTGGCCGGCTGCGGCGCGGGCGGCCACACGGTCAGCCCGGCTGTTGGCCGAGGCGATGCATGTGTTGGATGAGGTGGCAGCCGAAGACATCCAGGGGGCGCTGCATGGTCATTGCCTGCGTGTTAGCAGCTTGCAGCATCTGTCGGCGGGTCGCCGGAGCAACGCGTTCCGGCGAGTCTGTCGATTATTGGGCTTGCCCCTGCCGAGCGAGGCCCAGCTCAACGAGGCGCTGCAGGCATTGTTGGGCTCGCGAACCGATGCGATGCCGCTGGCGGCATGGCCGGGTGCCCGCATACGCCGCTATCGCGACGGGCTGTGGTTCTACTCTGCCGACGCCGACCCGGGTGAGCACCCGACTTCCGTTGCGGAGTTGCTTTGGGAGCCACAGGAATTGCTGCAGCTCGGGTCCGGCCGCGGCACATTGAGCCTGATCGAACACGCTGGATCGGGAATCTCAATCGGTCCCGTGTCTGGCATCCTGCGAGTGCGTTTTCGACAAGGCGGCGAGCAACTGCGCCCGGCGCCCGGGGCGCGTCGAAGATATCTGAAGAAACTACTCCAGGAACACAACGTATTACCCTGGATGCGTTGTCATATTCCGTTGATCTACCTTGACGATGAATTGCTGGCTGTGGGGGACTTGTGGATTAACGCCGATCATCCGGCGGTGGTCAGCACGGGCGGGCACAGGATTCGCTGGAGCGGTCATTTGCCGCTGCAGGCCCCGATTTGATAAGCCTTTTACGGCATCCATTGATTGTTCAGGCACGCGGTATCTGGTAACTTGCAGTACCAACCTGGGTGGTCGGTTTTGGGTGTTCCGAATGAGCCGGAGCGCGCTTTTTACCCGGGCCCCGATTTCGGTGGTTCAGGTGATTAAGGCGGCTCTGGCTTTGTTTGTTTATGGGGTTCTTGCGCGGGTATGACCAAGTTTGTGTTTGTAACGGGAGGGGTGGTTTCGTCGCTGGGTAAGGGTATTACCGCAGCCTCCCTCGGAGCCATCCTCGAGGCTCGCGGCCTGACGGTCAGCATGATCAAGCTGGACCCTTACCTTAACGTCGACCCCGGCACCATGAGCCCGTTTCAGCACGGCGAAGTGTATGTCACCGACGACGGTACCGAGGCCGATCTGGATCTGGGGCATTACGAGCGGTTTGTAAACACCACGACGGGTCGCAACAGCAACTTCACCACCGGACGCATATACGGCAGTGTGATTGCCAAAGAGCGCCGCGGCGATTATCTCGGCGCGACGGTTCAGGTAATTCCGCACGTTACCGACGAAATCAAGCTTGGCGTAAATAAAGGCGCGGGCAATGCCGATGTTTGTATCGTGGAAATCGGCGGCACGGTGGGTGATATCGAGTCCCTGCCTTTCATGGAAGCTATTCGGCAGATGGGCGTAGACCTGGGGCCTAACAATGCGGTGTATGTGCACCTGACATTGGTTCCCTATATCGCCACATCGGCCGAGATAAAGACCAAGCCCACGCAGCACTCGGTCAAGGAACTGCGTTCGATTGGTATTCAGCCCGATGTGCTGGTCTGCCGTTCAGAGCAGCCGATTCCCGACGATCAGCGTAAGAAAATTGCGCTGTTTACAAATGTCGTCGAGCCGGCCGTTATTTCTGCGATGGACGTTGACGACATTTATCGTTTGCCGATTGTTTTCCGCGATCAGGGTTTCGATCAGATTGTTGTTGATCGCCTCCATCTGGATGTGCCCCCCGCGGATCTTAGAAAGTGGGAAGCGGTGGTGCAGGCCAAGCGCGAGCCCAAAGACGAAGTATTGATCGCCATGGTCGGCAAGTACGTGGATCTCAAGGATTCGTATATCTCAATTCACGAAGCACTTATTCATGCCGGTATTCGAAATCGGGCGCGGGTGACAATCCGTTATTTTGATTCCGAGGAGTTTACTGACGGCGATCTGAGCGATTTGCAGGGTGTCGACGCGATCCTGGTCCCCGGCGGTTTCGGTGATCGCGGTATAGAGGGCAAGGTCAATGCGGTGCGGTATGCACGCGAAAACGGCATTCCTTTTCTGGGCATATGTCTGGGGCTGCAGGTGGCGATAATCGAGTTTGCCCGCCATGTTGCCGGTCTTGCCGGTGCGCACAGCACCGAGTTCGCTGCCGATACGCCTCATCCGGTGGTGGGGCTGATTACCGAGTGGAAGGAAGCCGACGGTACGGTGCACGAGCGCGGCGAAGAGTCCGATCTCGGCGGAACCATGCGGCTCGGGGCACAGCCATGCAGGCTGGTTGACGGTACTATGGCCAGAAGCATGTATGGCGCAGAGGTGATACGCGAGCGACACCGGCATAGGTACGAGTTTAACAACAAGTATCTCGACCGCTTGCGCGACGCAGGATTGATGTTCTCAGGGTTCTCCAATGAGAACCTGGTCGAGATGATTGAGTTACCGGGGCATCCGTGGTTCGTGGCGTGTCAGTTTCACCCGGAATTTACCTCTACACCGCGCGAGGGGCATCCGCTTTTCACCGGCTTTGTTGCGGCGGCATGCCAGCATCGCGGTGAGGACGCGCCTGCAGTTGCCAGCGCCTGAGGCAGTGCCAGGGCTAATAAAGCAAGGCTAAAGCAATGGTAAGGGTAAAGCGCATATGAAATTGCTGGATTTTGACGTTGGTGCAACCCGGCCCTTTTTTCTGATTGCCGGCCCGTGCGTCATAGAGAGTCGGCAGATGGCCCTGGATACAGCCGGCTATCTAAAGGAACTGACCGGGCGTCTCGGTATTCCTTTCATATACAAATCTTCGTTCGATAAAGCCAATCGCTCGTCCGTCGGCAGTCCGCGCGGCCCGGGGCTCGAGGAGGGGCTTGCAGTTCTCGCCGAGGTGCGCAGCCAGATAGGCGTGCCCGTGCTGACCGATGTGCATGAAGACACGCCCGTGGATGAGGTCGCGGATGTCGCCGATGTGCTGCAGACGCCTGCTTTTTTGTGCCGACAGACCAACTTTATTGTTCGTGTCGCGGCGGCCGGCAAACCCGTGAACATCAAGAAGGGACAGTTTTTGTCGCCCTGGGAAATGGGCAATGTCGCGGAGAAAGCACGGTCCACCGGCAATGAACAGATTATGCTGTGCGAGCGCGGGGCGTCTTTCGGTTACAACAACCTCGTTTCGGACATGCGGTCGTTGGCAATCATGCGGGCGACCGGTTACCCGGTTGTGTTTGACGCAACTCATTCCGTTCAGCTGCCTGGCAAGCAGGGCGCATCTTCCGGTGGCCAGCGCGAATTTGTCCCGGTGTTGGCGCGGGCTGCTATTGCCGCCGGAGTAGCCGGCGTGTTCATGGAAACGCACCCGGAACCTGACAAAGCCTTGAGCGACGGTCCTAACGCCTGGCCCATGCACGAGCTGGAGGCATTATTGGTCAGTATGAAGGCACTGGATGATGTGGTTAAGCAAGGCACGTTCCCGGAAGACCCGTTAATCAGAAGTTCGATCAATAATCCGTCACGCAATGCTTGATCCGGGTTCGGTCTAACAGCGACAGGCAAACAACGTAAAAAATAAAAGTATGGAGAAGTTCGAGAGATGAGCAGGATAGTTGAACTGCGCGGCAGAGAAATTATTGATTCGCGCGGTAATCCAACCGTTGAAGCCGATGTGGTGCTGGAGTCAGGGGCGTTCGGTCGGGCTGCCGTGCCGTCTGGCGCTTCGACGGGTACGCGCGAAGCTGTTGAGTTGCGTGACGGCGACGACCGGTATTTGGGCAAGGGCGTGCTGAAGGCGGTTGCGAACGTTAATGGCGAGCTGCGTGCCGCCGTAATTGGCTTGGGCGACACTGATCAGCGCGGGCTGGATCATTGCATGATCGAGCTGGACGGCAGCGACAACAAGGCGCGTCTGGGGGCAAACGCTACGCTCGCGGCATCGCTGGCCTTTGCGCACGCTCAGGCCGCCGAGGCGCGGCAGCCTCTGTTCACGATGTTGGGCAATGGTCCTTACTCCATGCCTGTGCCTATGATGAATATCATTAACGGCGGTGCGCACGCCGACAACAGCGTTGATATTCAGGAGTTCATGATACTGCCGGTGGCTGCGCCCAGTTTTTCGGAAGCGCTGCGCTATGGAGCCGAAGTGTTTCATGCTCTGAAAGCAGTGTTGAAAAAGAGCGGTCTTAATACGGCGGTGGGTGATGAAGGTGGGTTTGCCCCGGATTTACCATCCAATACAGCTGCTCTCGAAACGATTATGCAGGCTATTGAGGTGGCCGGCTTCAAGGCCGGGAAAGATATTTATCTCGGTCTGGACGTAGCAAGTTCCGAGTTTTTTAAAAACGGTGTGTACAGCCTCGATTCAGAAGGCAAAACCTTCGATGCCGCGGCATTCAGTGATTTTCTGGTGAGCATTGTGGATGCTTTTCCGGTCATTTCCATAGAAGACGGCATGGACGAAAGTGACTGGGAAGGGTGGGCTGAATTGAGCAGCAAACTTGCCTCGCGTGTTCAGCTGGTCGGTGACGACCTGTTTGTGACCAACACCCGGATATTATCGAAGGGAATTGAAAACAACATTGCGAATTCAATTCTTATCAAGCCAAATCAGATTGGCACATTGACAGAAACCATCAATGCGATTGATATGGCAGTGCAGGCAGGCTATTCAGCGGTAGTTTCGCACCGTTCGGGTGAAACGGAAGACTCAACGATTGCCGACATCGCCGTGGGGACAGCCGCCACCCAGATCAAAACCGGTTCGCTGTGCCGCTCGGACCGCATGGCCAAGTATAACCAGCTGCTGCGCATTGAGGAGTTGTTGGGCAATGAAGCCAAGTACGCAGGCCGGTCTGCTTTTCCCGTGCCGGTAGGGGGCTGAGTCGGATAAATGAGTAAGGCATCGTCAACTTCGTCCCCGGCATCTTCATTGCGCCTGCGGTTACTGATGCTTTGTCTGCTGGTGTTGCTCGGATTGTTGCAGGCTCGTTTATGGATCAGCGAAGACGGCTGGTCTGAAGTGTTGCGCTTGCGCAGTTCAATCGAAGCTCAGCAACAAGAAAACGCGACTTTAAGTGAAAGAAATCAGCGGTTGCGCGCGGAAGTGGCCGATCTTAAGGGCGGATTCGCTGCGCTGGAAGAACGCGCCCGGGCAGATTTAGGCATGGTCGTTGACGACGAGAGTTTTTACCTGCTGGTTCCTGACCAGGCTGATCAGCAGGGAGATCCTGCCAAGGGCAAACAGGCCGTCAACCCGAACCGGCCCTGAACACGCCGCCGTATTCCCCGACCGCATTCATGGAAAAGGTTTCATTGCCTGATTTGGCGGCAGAGGTCGCGTTATTACGCGCCGCCGCGGATGTCGCCGCGTTGCCGCGTGCCTGGGGCGAGCCACTGGGCACCGGCCGGTTGCGTTGCCAGCCAGAGGATTTTTTTGTCAGTGAACACAGCGGAATCGAGTTGTGCGGCCACGGTGAGCATCTGTATTTGCAGTTACGCAAGACCGGACAGAACACGCGCTGGGTCGCCAAACGCTTGGCTGAATTTGCCGGTATCCCTTATAAGTCGGTAAGTTACGCCGGCCTCAAGGATCGGCATGCCGTCACCGAGCAATGGTTCAGCCTGCATTTGCCGGGTACCGCCGACCCCGATTGGACAGCCCTGAATATCGATGGGGTCAGAGTCATGCAGAGCTGCAGGCACGATAGAAAGTTGCGGCAGGGGCAGCTAAGTTACAACCGTTTTCGCATTGTGGTTCGCGAATGTGATTTGGCACCGGGCGACCGGTTGCAACAGCGTCTGCTGCAGTTGCAATCGCACGGTGTACCTAACTATTTCGGTCCACAACGCTTCGGACGCAACAACGCAAACCTGGATCTGGTGCTACGCACTCCCGAGTTGCGGCGTTTAAACCGGGAATCACGCGCCTTCGCCATTTCCTCATTACGAGCCGGCCTGTTTAACGGGTACCTCTCCCGGCGGGTTAACGACGGCAGCTGGCTGGAAGCGCTGCCGGGTGAAGCAACGTTGTCGGATCGGCCGCGCGGTGTCGCCGAGGATGACAGCAGCGTGTTCGGATCTCAGCGGTTGCCGGCCGGGGTGCTATACGGCAAAGGGCTTGGCGGTAGCGCGGCGCGCGTAAAGGATATGGAGACGATGCATTTCGCCGCTTTCCCGGGCATTTGTGGCGCCCTGGATAAGGCAGGAGCTCGTTTTTCGCGGCGGGTGCTGCGCGCTCGTGTGGGCGACCTGCAGTGGCGTTATGATAGCGGCGTTTTGCAACTCGAGTTTGCGTTGGGGCCGGGTGCGTTTGCCACCGCGGTTTTGCGCGAGATCATGGATGCCGAAGATCAGGCGCTGGCATTGATGGAGGGTAGTGATGATAGAGATTCATGAGCACGGTCCGATAGCCGAGCTGCGACTGCAACGGCCGCCGGTAAATGCCATGAACATGGCATTCCTCGAGGCAGTGATTGCTGCCCATAAAAAAGCTGTTAAGAATCATTCACAAGCCATTGTTATTTCAGGAAAAGAAGGCTTGTTTAGCGCCGGGCTTGATGTGCCTGAGCTATTGCAACAGTCGCGCAACGCCATGACGGTATTCTGGGATCGTTTTTTCCTGATGAATATGACGCTGCTGCGCAGCCCGGTGCCGGTTATAGCAGCCATTACAGGGCATGCGCCGGCAGGCGGTGCGGTGCTCGCCATTCACTGCGACTACCGGGTAGCAGCGCGCGGCGATTTTCGCATGGGCTTAAACGAAGTGCAGGTGGGGCTGGCGGTGCCGCCCACCGTGTTGCGTGTGTTGGAGTCCGTCGTCGGGCGCCGAACGGCAGCGCGGCTGGCGATGACCGGTGAATTGCTGGGCATGGATCAGGCGCTGAGCCTGGGTTTGGTTGATGAACTGGTAGAGCCGGACAAGGTTATCGAGCGCGCAGTGGAGTATGCGGCAAGCCTCACGCGTTTGCCGCCACGGGCGATGAACCAGACGCGGCTGAACAGCCGTATCCCGCTGCTGCCAGCGGGGCATGGCGGGCACGGGTCGGGCATCGATCCCGATGATATTCGGGCGATGGCAGACTACTGGTTTCTTGACGAAACCCAGGCAGCGTTGCAAGCGCTGGCCGCCAGTCTGGGCAAGTAGGGCAGGCTCAGCGTGCTTTCAGCAAAACATAAACCGCGCCGGTGCCGCCGTCATGAGGCGGCGCGCTGCAAAATGCCAGCACCTCGTCCCATTTGCGTAACCAGTTGTTCACGCCGTGTTTAATCACGGGCCCCCCTGGTCCGGAGCCCAGGCCTTTGCCATGCACAACCCGTACACATCGCAACCCCTTCGCATGACTAAGCCGAATGAACTCCTGCAAGTAAGCTCTGGCTTCGTTGCGCCTGAGGGTGTGCAAATCAATTTCTTCGCGCACGGCAATTTTGCCGTTACGCATTTTTTTAAAAATTCTGGGGTCAACGCCATCGCGCTTGAAGAGAAGTTCCTCACCGGTTTCAACGTCAGCGCCGTCCGGCACATTATTCAGGGTTTCGTCGAGAGCATTGCGCTCATCCCGGCGTCTTTGCAGGGCTTTCGCGGTCGGGCGGGACGGCTTGGGGTGGTGCCGTTTTTTGGAATTCTTTTTGGTGTGCAACGGGCGGACGTCGCCGAGTGCATCCTTGAATAGCGCTGCATCGTCCGAGTTGCTATGTTTGCCATCCTTTGATTGCATCTTCGTGCTATGAAAATTCTACTCAGTAATGACGACGGCTATCATGCCGCAGGTCTGGCTGCCCTGGCTCACCGGTTAGGCGCTTTGGCCGATATAGTGATTGTGGCGCCGGACAGAAATCAGAGTGGGTCGAGCCATTCTCTCACACTCGATAACCCGTTGCGGGTAGGTCGGACTGATCAAGGTGTCTATTTTGTGAACGGTACGCCGACGGATTGCGTCCACGTTGCCATTACCGGCTTATTAGCGGAAGAGCCCGACATGGTTGTCTCGGGAGTTAATCACGGAGCGAATCTTGGTGACGACGTGTTGTATTCAGGTACCGTCGCAGCCGCTGTCGAAGGCCGCTTTCTGGGCCTGCCTGCCATAGCGGTATCGCTGGTGGCCGATGATCTCGAGTATCTGGATACGGCTGCTCAGGCTGCGGCAATGCTGGTGCAAAAACTCCAGACGGAGTCCCTGCCTAACGACACCATCCTAAATGTTAATGTGCCGAGCCGGCCCTTTGATCAATTGGCAGGTTTTCGGTCAACACGATTAGGGTTCAGGCATCGCGCAGAACCCATCGTGCCGCACACCGACCCGAAGGGGCGCACGGTCTATTGGGTTGGCCCGGCGGGTGTCGGCCAGGACGCGGGGCCGGGCACGGATTTTCATGCCGTGGCCAACGGCTATGTTTCGGTGACGCCGCTGCAAGTCGATTTAACTAATCATGCCTCGGTGCACACTCTGGCCGAGTGGCTCAGCCGCAGCGGGCTGAGTGAATCGTGAGCAGTTCGTCAAACCTTCAGGGTATAGGCATGACTTCCGCGCGCACTCGCGATCGGCTGGTTGAGCGACTGCGCCAGAACGGCATTTATCAGGCGCAAATTCTCGAGCGCATCCGCAACGTGCCACGACATTTATTTGTTGACGAAGCGTTGTCGAGCCGGGCATATGAAGACAGTGCATTGCCGATCGGGCAGGGGCAGACAATTTCGCAGCCCTACATCGTGGCATTAATGACTCAGGCCTTGCTCGAAGACGGTGCAGGCGGATTGCGTATGCTGCCCAAAGCGCTGGAAATCGGTACGGGTTGTGGTTATCAGACCGCCGTGCTTTCACCCTTTGTGCGACGTCTGTTTTCAATCGAGCGCATCGCGCCTCTGCTGAATCAAACCCGCGATCGCTTGCGTGAACTTAAAGTTGATAACGTGCGTTTTCGAAACGATGACGGTTTTAATGGCTGGCCCGGACAAGCGCCTTTCGACGGTATTATTGTGACGGCAGCTCCGCAGCGCGAGCCGGACACGTTGCTGACTCAGCTGGCGCCGGGCGGTCGACTGGTGGTTCCGGTGGGTCCGAATGGGGGTGAGCAACGGTTGTTGCGTATCACCCGCACCGACGACGGATACACCCGCGAAGATCTGGGAGCGGTCGCGTTTGTGCCGATGCTGGAAGGTAAAGAAAAGGGTGTCCGATGAAACTTTTTGAACCCTTGCTGGATAAAGTATTGCTGTGGTCACGCCATCCGCATGCGCCGTGGTATCTCGCGGGGCTTAGTTTCGCAGAATCATCCTTTTTTCCCATTCCGCCGGACGTCATGCTGGCTCCGATGGTGGTTGCGCGGCCGCGAAGTGCCTGGCAGCTGGCGTTGATTACCACCGTTGCATCATTGCTGGGGGGTATCGCAGGTTTCCTGATTGGCGTTTGGGCAATAGATGCCGTGCTGCCATTGATTGAGGACTACGGGTACATGGATGCTTACGTTACTGCCACAGACTGGTTCAGAACCTGGGGTTTTTGGGCGGTTTTGGCAGCGGGCTTTTCGCCGATTCCGTACAAGATATTTACCATTACCGCGGGTGCCATGGCCATGCCGCTGGCGCCGTTTGCGCTGGCATCACTGGTTGGTCGAGGCGCGCGTTTTTTTCTGGTTGCCGGATTGCTTTATTGGGGCGGGTCGCAACTCGAAACAGCGCTGCGCAAGTACGTGGAACTGTTGGGCTGGGCGGTGGTGGCGCTGTTGGTACTGGCGTATTTTTTGTTGCGATGACAAGCCATGAGACAGCAGCTGTCGGCTAATCGATTGTCGCGCCGGGGATTGACGATAATGTTGTTCGCTCTCGCAGTGGCGGGTTGCAGCAACGCCCTGCGTTGGGTCCCCGACTATCACACGGTGCGCGCGGGCGAGACGTTGTATTCCATAGCCATGCGCTACGACCTCGACCATCGCCAGCTGGCTGCGTGGAACAACCTTGGCGACGGTACTTACATCCGCAACGGGCAGAAGCTCAGCTTGAAAGGCCCTGTTCAGGGTCAAGCTGCCCGGCCATCCGCCGCGAAACCAGTGGCTGCTGCCAAAGAATGGCCTGCACCGAAATGGCGCTGGCCTACAGTTGGCAGCGTTGCTGTCGGCTTCGGCGCATCGCCAAAAACCGAATCCGGTATCCGCATTGCAGGAAGCCCAGGGCAGCCCATCGTTGCAGCGGCGGACGGGGAGGTGGTTTATGCCGGCGCCGGGCTGCCGACGTATGGCCAGTTGTTAATTATCAAACACAACGATACATGGTTAAGCGCTTACGGTTTCAATTCGCGCTTGCGGGTTGCCGAGGGTGCCTTGGTGAAGTCTGGTCAGCATATCGCCGACATGGGTCAGACTCGCGCCGGTTTCATTCGCCTGCATTTTGAAATACGGCGTAACGGACAACCGGTCAATCCGCAGCGTTACTTGCCGCCTCGTTAAGCGGCCAGTCCGCTTTAATTAACCAAGAGAGCCGCGACCACCGCGCGTTGTTCGCCTATCAGCACGTTGAACGTTCTGCATGCCGCGACTGTGTCCATCACCTCGATCGCCACGCCCGACCGCATGATGTCGGTGAGTAATGCGATATCCGGAAAGGTCTGGCGGTTGCCGGTGCCAAACAGGATCACCTCCGGTTTTAGCGCCAGCGCCTGGCTGAAATCGTTTATGCTCATGCGCTCAATAGCAGGGGGGCGCCAGTCAACGATAATGTCGTTGGCCGAAATAATGACGTTCGTTGTTACGGTTTGGCCCTGCAAATGAATGGCGCCGGGCTCGCAGGCACGAATTTGATTGTTTTGAGTTGGATCTGATGAAAAACGCATTTGAACCGGAGTGTTTGTACTGATGAACCCCGCGATTGTGCGTCGGACGGTCACCGGCGAGCAACTCCAATTGCTGCCGGATACGCTGAGTGCGCCACTGCGGCGTGTGTATGCAGCCCGCGGCGTGACTGCAGAGCAGCTCGATACACCCCTGTCAGCAATGCTGCCCGTCAGCAGCCTGGAAGGTACGGCAGAAGCTGCGGAGCGTTTTGCATTCGCGCGGCATAGCGGCGAGCGAGTACTGATCGTCGGCGATTTTGATGCCGACGGGGCCACCGCCACGGCGTTGATGATGACTTGTCTGCGTGCCTACGGGTTTAACGCCCCGGGCTACCTGGTGCCGGACCGGTTTCGCTTTGGTTACGGGTTGTCAGCCGCTTTGGTTGCTGCCGCCCGGGAGTTGCAACCTGACCTGATTGTGACCGTGGACAACGGCATTAGCAGTCATGCCGGGGTGCAAGCTGCGCGCGAAGCCGGTATCGATGTGCTGATCACTGATCATCATTTGCCCGGTGACACGCTGCCAGATGCCGCAGTTATCGTTAATCCGAATCTCGGCGACAGTCAATTCGGTAGCAAGGCGCTGGCGGGCGTCGGCGTGGCTTTTTATGTGATGGCTGCCCTGGGGCAACGGCTGGCCGCGGATGGCTTGGTCGAGGCTGCCGATGCGCGGGCGGTGTGCGCAGCTTGTCTGGATCTGGTCGCCGTCGGCACGGTGGCGGACCTCGTGCCGCTCGACTACAACAATCGTATTCTCGTCGCGCAGGGTATGCACCGTATTCGCTCCGGTCAGACGCGCCCGGGGATACAGGCTATTTTTGCGGCGGCCGGCCGAAATCCGGCCCGGGCCAGCGCCGCAGACCTGGGATTTGCGGTTGCGCCACGCTTAAACGCGGCGGGTCGGCTGGAAGATATTTCTTTAGGCATTGAATGTCTGTTGGCCACCAATCACCGTGATGCGGGCGACAAAGCAGCGGTGTTGTCGCGGCTGAATGACGAGCGCAAAGTGTTACAGGCCAGTATGCAGGCCGATGCCGATATACACATTGATAGCAGTCTCGACGCCGTCGGGGGTAGCAAGGAAGATCTGCGTGCGACATGTTTGTTCGATCCCTCCTGGCATCAGGGTGTAGTCGGATTGGTGGCAACTAAAATCAAGGATCGTCTCAACCGACCTGTAGTTGCGTTTGCACGTGGCGAAGAAGAAGGCCTGTTAAAAGGATCTGGACGATCTGTGCGCGGTGTGCATCTGCGCGATCTGCTTGCGAATATTGACGCGCGTAATCCCGGGATGATTTTGCGGTTTGGCGGGCATGCTATGGCCGCCGGGCTGTCGCTTGAACTGAATCGGCTGGAGGATTTTCGCGAAGCTTATGCACACGAGGTGGGCAAGCAACTCATGCATATTGATGACGAACAGCGGTTGTGGTCGGACGGTGAGTTATCGCAGGCGGAGCTTGGTTTGCCACTCGCCGAGCAAGTCCGCTTTGCAGGCCCCTGGGGGCAGGGTTTTCCGGAGCCACTGTTTGACGGGCGCTTTGAGCTTGTGTCGCAACGGATTGTGGGCGAGCAGCACTTGAAGCTCAGTCTGCGTCACTGCGACGGCGGTGATGAGTTGGACGGTATTGCGTTTTTCCATCCCGATTTGTTGCCCGCACCGGCAGGGTCCGAGTGCATTGTTGCTTACAAGCTGGATGTGAATGAGTATCGGGGTCGCCGGCGTCACCAGTTGGTTGTGGAACATATTGAATGCGTCTAGCATTACGCCCGCTGATTAACTCGCCGCCTACAGATTGCAACCATGGAACTGACCCACCTCGCCGACCATATTGAAGACCTGCGTGAGCGCTCTGATGCGCTTAGGAGGTATCTTTGACTTCGATAATCAGCTTGATCGTCTGAACCAGGTTCGCCAGGAATTGGAAGACCCGGACGTCTGGTCTGATCAGAAAAGGGCGGAAGGGCTGGGCAAAGAGCGCGCACGGTTGGAAAGTGTGCTGCTGCCGCTGGATGCGGTGACCAGGGGCTTGCGCGATGCCGGTGATCTGTTTGCCATGGCCAGGGAAGAAGGCGACAGCGAGACACAGGCTGAAATCGCCAAAGATCTTGAGGGCATGCGCGAGAAAATTGAGGCACTGGAATTCCAGCGCATGTTCAGTGGCAAGGCCGATGCGGCCAATGCCTTTTTGGACATTCAGTCCGGCGCGGGCGGCACCGAAGCTCAGGACTGGTCCGAAATGCTGCTCCGGATGTACCTGCGGTGGTGCGAGGCAAACGGATTTGAAGCGGAGTTGATCGAAGCATCCGCGGGTGAGGTCGCTGGCATTAAAAGTGCCACGGTATATGTCAGGGGCGAGCACGCCTACGGGTGGCTGCGGACCGAGACAGGGGTGCACCGGTTGGTGCGCAAATCACCCTTTGACTCGGGCAATCGGCGGCATACGTCTTTTGCCTCGGTCTTCGTTTCGCCGGAGATTGATGACGACATCGAAATCGAGATTGACCCCTCCGATTTGCGCGTTGATGTCTATCGCGCCAGCGGGGCAGGCGGGCAACACGTTAACAAGACTGAATCTGCGGTGCGAATTACGCATAATCCCACCGGGATTGTCGTGCAGTGCCAGAATGACCGCTCGCAACATAAAAACCGTGCAACAGCCCTGAAGCAGCTCAAGGCGAAATTGTACGAGCTGGAAGAGCAGAAGCGTCGCGAGGAGGCGCAACTGCAGGAAGAAGGCAAATCGGACGTGGGCTGGGGCAGTCAGATACGATCCTACGTTCTGGATCAGTCACGCGTGAAGGATTTGCGCACCGGCGTGGAGTCGGGCGATCCCGACTCTGTTTTGAACGGCGATTTGAACAAGTTTATTGAAGCCAGCCTGAAGCAAGGTGTATAGGCAGGCCTGCAATGGCGCAGGCTTAAATGGGAAGGCACATGTCGGAAAGTAACAAGACGGGCGGTGAAGTCGATAACAAGCTGGTGGCCGAGCGACGCCGCAAGCTGGCCGAATTGCGGGCCTCCGGGTTTGGGTTTCCAAACACCTATCGACGCACGGCATTGGCTGGTCAGCTGCACGAAATCTACGACGATTACAGCAACGAAACGCTGGAAAGCGCAGAAATTGAGGTGCAGGTTGGCGGTCGAATGATGACCAGGCGCGTAATGGGCAAAGCGAGTTTTGCGACCTTGCAGGATCGCAGTGGCCAGATTCAGCTTTTTATGCAGCGCGATGCATTGGCGGAAGGCGTCTATCAGGCATTTAAGTCTTGGGATCTAGGCGACATTGTCTGGGCTCGCGGCACCTTATTCAGAACCAAAACCGGCGAGTTATCGGTGCGTGTGAGCGAGCTCATATTGCTGACCAAGTCGTTGCGCCCCTTGCCAGAGAAATTTCACGGTCTGACCGATCAGGAGACGCGCTATCGACAACGTTACGTCGATCTGATCGTTACCGAGGCGTCGCGCGAAGTGTTTCGGCAGCGTGCGGCTACCGTGCAATTCATTCGGTCATATCTCGACGCTATGGATTTTCTGGAGGTTGAGACGCCGATGATGCAGCCCATTCCCGGCGGCGCCATAGCGCGCCCCTTTGTGACCCATCACAACGCGCTTGACCGTCAAATGTATTTGCGGATCGCGCCTGAGCTCTATCTCAAGCGGCTGGTGGTGGGTGGTTTCGAGCGGGTGTATGAGATTAATCGCAGTTTTCGCAATGAGGGATTGTCGACCCGGCATAACCCCGAGTTCACCATGCTTGAAATGTACATGGCGTATGCCGATCACACTGTCCTGATTGAGCTGCTTGAGAACATGCTTAAGAGTCTGGCCGAATGTATTCACGGCACCGGTGTCGTGACCTACCAGGGCAAGGAATACGATCTGGGCAGCGACTATGCTCGCATGACGGTTGAGGCATCAGTGCTGCATTTCAATCCCGATCTGAATGCTGACAAGTTGCGCGAGCGGGGATATCTCGCCGAGGTTTGCGCGCGCCTGGAAATTCCTGTGATGGAGAGCGCCGGGTCCGGAAAGCTGCTGATCGAGATTTTTGAGAAGACGGTAGAGCATCGTCTGGACCAGCCCACCTTTATAACGGGCTATCCGGCGGAAGTGTCGCCACTGGCCCGGCGTAACGATCAGGATCCGTGGCTTACGGATCGCTTTGAATTTTTTGTGGGCGGCCGGGAGCTGGCGAATGGATTCTCCGAACTCAACGACGCTGAAGATCAGGCCGAGCGTTTCGAAGCGCAGGTCCGCCAAAAGTCTGCCGGTGATGAAGAGGCCATGTTTTTTGACCATGATTACATCACCGCGCTGGAATATGGCATGCCGCCGACCGCCGGGCTGGGCGTGGGCATCGACCGGCTGGTCATGTTGTTGACGGATCAGCCGTCGATCCGCGATGTGTTGTTGTTCCCGCACATGCGCGACAGCGATCAGAGCTAGCACGCTATGTCAGTCGCTTCTGCAGACGGTGCCATCGGTATATTTGACTCCGGGGTCGGTGGGCTGACCGTGCTGCATGCGTTGCGGGATTTGTTACCCCACGAACACCTTATTTATCTCGGTGACACGGCGCGACTGCCATACGGCACCAAGAGTCCGGAAACGGTGCAGCGCTATGCAGCGCATGCGGCAGGTTGGCTGATGCGGCAGGAAATAAAGCTGCTGGTGGTGGCATGTAACACGGCATCGGCGCTTGCACTGGAGAGTTTGCGCGAACGGGTAGCCCCCGTTCCGGTAATCGGCGTGGTTGAACCGGGTGCTGCCATGGCGGTGTCACAAAGTGTTCGTCAGCATCACCTGGTTTTGGCAACTGAAGCAACCACCACCCAGCGTGCCTATACACGGGCCATACACGCGCTGCGTCCCGAAGCGGTTGTAGAAGAACTGCCGTGTTCGTTGTTTGTTGCATTGGCCGAGGAAGGCTGGAGTGAAGACGCGGTAGCGAGGGCAGCCGCGGAAAAATATCTGGGCGTTGTCAGGTCAAGAGATTCGGCTAATCGGCCCGATACAGCGATCCTCGGTTGCACCCACTTTCCACTGCTGCGCGCGGTCATCGCGGATGCATTGGGCCCCGAAATCGTGATCGTGGACTCTGCAAGCACCACGGCCGCCGCGGTGGTGGCCCGGTTGGAGCAACTCGATATGCGAAATTCCGCACAGACACCCGGCCGACTAAGGCTGGTGGCAACCGATGGTACAGCGCGCTTTGCACGCACCGGATCCGCCTTTTTAGGTCAGTCGTTCAGCCCCGGCGATATTGAGCTGACAGATATTCATCCCTCGGATATTGCCAACGCCGAGGCGCAATAGCCTGCCACATTAATCAATGGGGTCAGAGTCGTTCCGGAATTAAGTAGGGCATCTCTGCAGCGGTCAAAGCGGGGCCAGCTGGCGAGTGCAGGTGTAATTCATCGGCAAGTTTGTCTAGCTTTATGACTGCCAGAATATGCTCTGCGTCACCCTGCACCAGTCCGTCAACCACCGTCCCGGCCAGGTCTTCCCCGGCATAGACCTCGCTGCCGGCATGAGCGGCCGAATCGCTGCGGCAGCTAAACGCAAACATTCGTCGTTTGATTCTGCCAAGGTTATGCGTGCGGGCCACAATCTCCTGACCTACGTAGCAGCCCTTGTCGAAACTGATGCCGTTAAGCAGATCCAGGTTAACCATTTGCGGGATATAGTATTCCGCGGTGGCGTCATAAATTGTTGGCACGCCCGCCCTGATCAGAGCTGCCCGCCAGCGTCGCTCGGTTCCGGAATCATCACGGGTCGTATCGGGCTGCACGGATTCCGGCCGCTGGCCAAGCAATAGTCCCGGTGCGTCTGCGCCCAGCGGGAAAAAAACATATGAATAATCACTATAAAAACAATCACTAACAGAATTATCATCAGTGTATGCTTCAGTTTTTTCAGCCAGCCACACCGGTGTGTCCGGAGTGCTGATCTCAACGGCTGAGCGCAATACGAACATCTTTAGCCGCTGCGCCACGGCGGCGCGTCGTTCAGCCGGCAGCAGCAACCACAGGGCATTTGCCCAGGTGATAACCCAGCCGGTACAAAGCAGGCGCCCCTTATTGTTGGCCCAGCCCGTCAGGGCCGGTGCCTGAGGAGTTACTTTGCGGATGTCCCGCGTGAGTTGTCCCTGTAAAAAAACAACCCGATCATCGCCGCTGACGCGGATGGCTGACCATGACCCGAGGGGATCCAGCTTGAGTTGTTCCAGATGCATGTTGTCCTGATGTTTGTCCCTTGCCGCGCACCCGACCCGGCAAACACGCCGACGATTATGTTCAGACCTTAGTTGCGTGACGCGCATCGCGCACCTGCAGGCCTTGCCGTTGGTGCAAAGCGAAAGCTATTCTGGCACACTTCGCGCCATGACGGTTCCGACTACAACGCGCACAGCGAGAGCTGCAGATGCGGGTCAGCAAGGCGCGCCTGCGATGCCGGAGGTGTATTTACCGGAGACGGCGCAAGAGGCGCCGTCGGAACCGCTGGAACTAGGGGGTCCGGAAGGTCCTGAACCCACCCGCTTTGGGGATTGGGAGCGCAAAGGCCGCTGTATCGATTTTTAGGGTAGCGATTTTTGGTCCGTGATTTGTTCCCTTGGACCGGGTGAGTTATACAAATGTCACAGGTAAATCGACCGCTGTCGCCACATCTCGGGGTGTACAAGTGGCAGATCAGCAATACGTTGTCTATTTTGCATCGCCTTACCGGCGTTGCACTGTCTATCGGTGCGCTGGCTTTATTGGCTTGGGTGGTCGGTGCTGCGCTCGGGCCACAGGCTTACGAATCCGTAAGGACTGCTCTGGCAGGACCGTTAGGCATGTTAATTCTGTTTGGTTTTTCGGCCAGCTTTTTCTATCACCTGGCAAATGGTATCCGCCATTTATTTTGGGATGCCGGCTACGGTTTTGACAGGGAATTCGCGCGCCTTAGCGGTTGGGTCACGGTTGTGGCCGCTGCCGTTGTTACCGCCCTGTTTTGGGTGCTGGTGGTCAGCGGAGGTGCAGGGTGAGTCTGGAATCGCCGCTGGGTAAATTTCTGGGGCACGGTTCTGCGCGTCATGGCACCGAGCATTGGTGGGCCCAGCGTGTCACGTCCGTGGCATTGCTGCCGCTGACCTTATGGTTTGTCATTGCCTTGCTGGGCATGAATGATTTCAGTCACGCCAGCGTCGTGGGCTGGATGACCAGCCCCGTCAATTCTATTTTGCTGGCCCTGCTGCTGATCGCGGTGTTGTACCACTCGCAATTGGGCTTGCAGGTTGTGGTGGAAGACTACGTGCACACCGGTTGGCTCAAGGTGAGCATTCTCGTCGGATTGCAATTGGCGCATGTGGCGCTTGGTGTTGCCGGTCTGTATTCCATTATTCTGATTTCCATTTCCGGCGGCGCGACCGTCTAACCAATTTCCGGACACATGAGCAGCGATTACGAATTTATTGATCATACCTATGACGTTGTGGTCGTGGGCGCAGGTGGCGCCGGGTTGCGAGCGACCTTCGGGCTGGCGGAAGCTGGTCTGAGTGCGGCGTGCATCACCAAGGTATTCCCCACGCGCAGTCATACAGTGGCGGCGCAGGGCGGGATCAGTGCCGCGCTGGGCAACATGGGCGAGGATGACTGGCGCTGGCACATGTACGACACCGTAAAGGGTTCGGACTGGCTGGGGGATCAGGACGCTATCGAATACATGTGCAAAGAGGCCCCGGCGGCAATTATCGAGCTGGAGCATTACGGCGTGCCGTTCTCGCGCACCGCCGAGGGCAAGATTTATCAACGGCCCTTCGGTGGCATGACTACCCGTTTCGGCGAAGGCACGGCGCAACGCACGTGCGCGGCTGCGGATCGGACAGGGCATGCCATGCTGCATACCTTGTATCAGCAGTCGCTCAAACATGATGCGACCTTTTACATCGAGTATTTTGCTATTGACCTGGTCATGGAGAATGGCTGCTGTCGTGGTGTCATCGCTATTGATATGGCCACCGGAAGATTGCACCGGTTTCGCGCTCACCGCGTGATTCTCGCTACCGGCGGTTACGGTCGGGCATTTTTCTCGTGCACCTCGGCTCACACCTGCACCGGCGATGGTAATGCCATGGTTTTGCGCGCGGGTCTGCCGTTGCAGGACATGGAATTCGTGCAATTTCATCCAACCGGTATTTACGGTTCGGGTTGCCTGATCACCGAGGGTTCGCGCGGCGAGGGAGGCTACCTGACCAATTCCGAAGGCGAACGCTTTATGGAGCGTTATGCACCTAATGCCAAGGATCTGGCTTCACGCGACGTTGTCAGTCGATCCATGACCATGGAAATCAATGCCGGCCGGGGAGTGGGTGCAGAGCAAGACCACATTCATTTACATCTGGAGCATCTTGGGCCTGAGGTTATTCAGGAACGCTTGCCCGGTATTGCCGAAACTGCGCGCATTTTTGCCGGGGTGGACGTTACTAAAGAACCGATTCCCGTCATTCCGACTGTTCACTACAACATGGGCGGTATCCCGACGAACTATCACGGCGAAGTGCTTGACGGTCGTGGTGGCATTGTCGAGGGCCTGATGGCGGTGGGTGAAGCAGCCTGTGTTTCCGTGCACGGTGCGAATCGTCTCGGTTCCAATTCCCTGTTGGATCTGGTCGTATTCGGGCGTTCTGCTGCGCACCGGTGTGCAGAAACTGTTAAGGCCAATCAGCGGCAGTTGCCGTTGGCGGCGGACGCAGGTGAGGCGGCGGTCGCGCGGCTGGATAAGTTGCGAAACGCCTCGGGCACGAGAAGCACGGCCGAGATCCGGCTCGAAATGCAAAAGATCATGCAGCAACATGCCGCCGTGTTCCGTACCGGTGAGTCGCTGCAGCAGGGCATAGAAAAGCTTGGCGCAACGTACGCCAGTTTTGCTGACGTCAGCGTGACCGACCGTTCATTGGTGTGGAACACCGATCTGATCGAAACGCTGGAGCTTGAGAACTTGTTGATGCAGGCCACTGCGACTATCCGGGGCGCTGTGGAACGCAAGGAGAGTCGTGGCGCGCAGGCACGGGAAGATTTCCCCGATCGCGATGATGCAAACTGGATGAAGCACACGCTTGCCTGGGTGGATACCGCCGGACAGGTGAGCCTGGATTATCGCGCGGTCAATCTTGAAACCTTGACTGACGAAGTTGATACGGTGCCGCCCAAGGCCCGCGTCTATTAAGATGAGGATCCACAATGGCTGAGTTCCAGCTACCACCCAATTCGCGGGTAAAACCCGGGAAAACGTTTAAGGCACCGCAGGGCGCAAAAAATGTGCGCCGTTTTTCCATATACCGTTATGACCCGGACAGTGGTGAAAATCCGCGGCTGGACACTTATGAAGTGGATATGGATAGCTGCGGGCCGATGGTTCTTGATGTTCTTATAAAGATCAAGAATGAAATTGATCCCACGCTAACGTTCCGGCGCTCCTGTCGTGAAGGCATCTGCGGTTCCTGTGCAATGAACATAGCGGGCGGCAATACGCTGGCCTGCACGCAGGCTTCAGCCGACCTCAAGGGCGAGGTGAAAATTTATCCGTTGCCGCACATGCCGGTGGTGAAAGATCTGGTTCCCGACCTCACCAACTTCTATGCGCAATATGCTTCGATCAAGCCGTGGTTGCAGACCCGCACCCCTGCGCCGCCTGATCAGGAACGCCTGCAGTCCAAAGAAGATCAGGAAAAGATCAATACCCCGTCAGCTTGCATTCTCTGTGCCTGTTGTTCGACCAGTTGTCCGAGCTATTGGTGGAACAGTGATCGTTATCTCGGGCCGGCGGCTTTGCTGGCGGCATACCGCTGGCTGGTGGACAGCCGTGACGAGGCCACAGGCGAGCGGCTTGATGAGCTGGAAGATCCGTTTCGCATCTACCGTTGTCATACGATCATGAATTGCACCAACGCGTGTCCCAAGGATCTGAATCCGGCGAAGGCCATTGCCGAGACCAAAAAGATGCTTGCGGCGCGCAGTCATTGAGCGGCGCGGAGTCACGGCTTGGCTGATCCTGAGATGGCGCGTCTGCGTTGGCGGTGCCGGCGTGGTATGCGTGAGCTGGACATGCTGCTGCTGGAGTACGTGGACTCAGTCTATGCAAATGCAGCAGATGAGGAGCAGGCCGCTTTTCGCCGACTTTTAACCACGCCGGATCCCGAGATTTTGTCCTTGCTGACCGGCCGGTCAGTCACGGATGATGAGCATTTGGCTCATGTCATCCAACGGCTTCTTAAGCAAAACGCGCCTGGAAAGCCTCCCGGCGCTACGCATCAACAGGGGCCGAATTGAGCGGTATCAGCCCTGTCTGGTGCTGACGGCTGACCGTTCATGGTACTTACAATCATCAGACGGGCGTGCCGCCGTGGTATTGTTGCGGCACAAAAGCTTTTGGTGGTCAGGCTTTGCGGGTATTACGTTACAGACAGGCGACAATAAATGCCGGACATTATGGTTCATTCGCCGCCGCGCCGACGGATCTGATGCCGTCGCCTGGCGCAGGATGCGTGTGCATTTTCGGTTCCCGTGAATTGCCGTTTTTTATCCTTGCGTGGCAGAACTTTCGGGTGCGTCGCTGGTCTACCTATTCGTCGCTGATAAGCGAGTCCGATAACGGTGATGTCCGGTATGAGTGACGAAGCCAGCGATCAGTTTCTGGTAGATCGGGTTCGTGCCGGCGATAAGCACGCTTTCGATTTACTGGTGCTTAAGTATCAGCAGCGCATCGTTAATCTGATCATGCGTTATGTAAAAGATCATTCCGAGGCGCTGGATGTGGCACAGGAGGCCTTTTTAAAGGCGTACCGTGCGATTCCAACGTTTAGAGGTGACAGCGCGTTTTATACATGGATGTACCGAATAGCTATCAATACGGCCAAGAACCATTTAGTTGCGGCCCGGCGTCGTCCACTGGATCATGCGTCGGATATTTCCGAACCCGAGGAATTTGACTGGCACGTGCGTATGCAGGATCACGATACACCAGAGCGTCAGGCTATAGGCGAGGAGCTTCGCCAAACGGTTGAAAAGGCAATTGCCGATCTGGCGGACGATTTGCGGACGGCGATTGTGCTCAGAGAAATCGACGGGCTGAGTTACGAGGAAATAGCGCAGGTCATGGAGTGCCCTGTAGGCACCGTGAGATCACGAATATTCCGGGCGCGTGAAGCGATTGATAAATGCATTAAGCCGGTGGTTGACGACGAGTAAACGCAACACGGCTGACTTAAGTCTGAAGTTGAGAAGAGGCGGATATGGAAAAGGATGTAACCAGGCATATTGAAGAGCAGTTGTCTGCATTTCTTGACGGAGAATTACCAGAAGAGGAGTTGGCCTTGCTGGTGAGGCGTCTGGAGCGTGACGAAGGCTACCGTGCAACGCTGGATCGGTACGCACTGATTGGTGGTGCCATGCGCAATGATCCTGTGGTCGGTGACGTCACGAGTCTGCGCCGCAGTATTCTTCAGGCTCTGGATGACAATGCTGAAGTGACGCGCGAATCTCCTCCTGCTGCTGCTCAGGGTCAGGTGCGTTACCTGCTGGCAGCATCGCTGGTGGTAGGTATGATGGCGGTGTTTTTCGCCGGTGGGTTCAATGGTGATTTGAATGGCGAGCTTGCTCCGTCAACTACGCCCGCCATGTCCGCGGTCGCAAGTAGCGCTTTGCAGCCTGTCGTGGCCAGCAGCGTTGACGATAATCCGGTGCGGGCCCGGCACCAGCAAGAGCTGCGGCGTATCAAGCTCAATCAGGAGCGTATGCGCAGTTATCTCATTTCGCATGGTGAGTATTCTCGTCCTATGCAGGGTGCACTGGCCGACTCAAGCATGTATGTTCAGCAGGCCAGTTTTTCGGAATAACGCTTGCTAATATGCCGCTGAACAAGTCTTTCTCATTGCCGGGGCTGCTGCTGTTTGCTGCCAGCGCAATACTCCCCGTCGCGGCGGGGGCTCAACAGGCCGAAGAATGGCTCATGCGCATGGCTGATGCCGTTGAGCACCTCAACTATGAGGGTACTTTCATCTATATGACACCTGGCAAGGTCGAGACCTTCAAGGTGTTTCACCGAGTAGAAAAGCACGGTGATGAAACCGAAATTGCCGAACGCGTTATCGCGCTGGACGGCGCCGGCGCGGAAATTATCCGCGGTGCTGACGAGCTAATCTGTATTTTCCCTAAGCAGAAACTGGTCGTTGTTGAGTCGCGCCGTGATAAGAGTGCGAAAGGTAACCCGCTGCTTTCAAGTTTGCCGCGGTATACCGATACTTTGGGTCAACTCTACGACATCCGTTTTGTTGGTACGGATCGCGCGCTGGACAGGGAAGTTGCAGTGATCGCCATATCTCCCCGCGACAACTATCGCTTCGGTTATCGCCTGTGGTTAGACAAGATGACAGCGATGCCGCTCAAGTCGCAAATGATTGGTCCGGATCAACCGATGCCGTTAGAGGAAATTCGCTTTACACAGATACGGCTGCCGCGCCTGGTGGCGTCGGCTGCGGTACAGACTCAGCTGGATACTTCCGGCTTTGAGTGGAGCCGCCATATGGACGATGATCCGGAAACCGCGGCCGACGAGGCCCGCGCGGTCTGGCGATCGCGCGATTTGCCGGTCGGCTTCGAACTGTTGAAAGAAAAGTTTGAGTACACCAACTTCAGCACTGATCCGCGCACGCATCTGGTGTATTCCGACGGTCTTGCAACCGTATCGGTGTTCGTGGATGTTGCGGTCGCAGCCTCTGAGCAGGCCGAGGGACTGTCCATGATGGGTGCTGCCAATGCCTATTCGCTTGTAAAGGAAGGTCAGCTGGTTACCGCGATGGGCGAAGTGCCGCCGCGAACGGTCGAGAAAATTGCCTTTTCTACCGAAATGGTCCGGGAATAAACCGACGTCGTGCTCACCCAGCGTATGCACTATTGCGCGAACCGCGGTGCCCTCACGGGGAGGCGCCCGGAAAGCGCGTGCAGTTCCTGCCGGCAATCGGCCGCTTGCGGTAGCGCATTGCTGGCCAGATTGCAGAATACCCGGACAGAGTTGACACTTGCCAGCGCGGATTGTGATCAGCCCGAACACGGTGCGGAGTTCACGGTAAGCCTGCCGGCCCGCACGTTATTGCGTCTATGTGCCACGGTATTTCCGGGGCTGTCCGTGTCGCTGGTAGCCGGGGCATCGCTTTTCGAACAATGGTTTGCCGCCTGGGGCGAACCGGCTGCGTTGGCCGGCGCTTCAACTGGTCTGATAGTGGGCGTGTTGATGCTTAGGCTGTATGATTCACGCTTTGGCAGTCGGGCCTCGGAGCATCGGTTGCTTGTTGTGCCGTCAGGGCGTGTATTAAACAACGATTCCTGACTTCATCAGGAACGTTCCGGTGCGGGAAGTCATAGTTTACAGCCGCGATGGCTGTCATTTGTGCGAAGCCATGATCGAACAGGTTGCGCCGCTGTGTCGTGGCATAGCGGATATTGTTGTGCGCGATGTTTATACGCGTGATGACTGGTTAACAGCGTTCGGGCTGGATATTCCGGTCTTGTTTCTGGATAACCGGGAAGTGTGTCGACACTTTTTCGACGAGCGCGCTTTCCGCGAAGCGCTGAATAACCCAGTGGTAACCCCGCGAGACGGTGGTTGACACAGGAACGGGCATGAGCAACATACGTAATTTCTCCATCATCGCGCATATCGATCACGGCAAATCGACTCTCGCTGATCGCTTTATTCAGACTTGCGGTGGGCTGGACGCGCGGGAAATGTCCGAGCAGGTTCTCGATTCCATGGATCTGGAACGCGAACGCGGCATTACCATCAAGGCGCAAAGCGTTTCACTGGATTATCGTCACCCGAGCGGCGAGGTATATCACCTTAATTTTATCGACACACCGGGCCACGTGGATTTTTCTTATGAAGTCTCGCGCTCGCTTGCTGCATGTGAGGGCGCGCTGCTGGTTGTCGATGCCACGCAGGGGGTCGAGGCGCAAAGCGTTGCCAATTGCTACACCGCTATTGATCAGGGTCTTGAGGTTATCCCGGTTATCAATAAGGTTGATCTGTCTTCAGCGGATCCGGAAGGAGTGAAGAAGCAGATTGAAGATGTCATCGGCGTGGACGCGTCGAATGCGTTGCTCGTCAGTGCCAAAACGGGCGAGGGCATAGACGCACTGCTGGCGGCTCTGGTTGAGCGTATTCCGCCGCCCGATGTGCAGGAGGATGAACCGCTGCAAGCGTTGATCGTTGACTCCTGGTTTGACAATTATGTGGGCGTGGTATCGCTGGTGCGAATTGTCAAAGGCACCATCAAAAAGGGCGACAAAATACGCGTCATGTCTACCGGAGATGATCATCAGGTCACCGAGCTGGGTGTCTATACGCCTAAAAAGAGCCCACGCGGCGCACTTAAATCGGGCGAGGTCGGTTATCTGGTTGCGGGCATCAAGGAGATTTACGGAGCGCCGGTCGGCGATACACTGACGCATGCAGCACGTCCTTGTGACAAGCGCTTGCCAGGGTTTCGGCAGGTGCAGCCACGGGTCTTTGCCGGTTTGTTCCCTATCAGCTCGGATGATTTCGAAGATTTTCGCGATGCCCTGAGTAAATTGAACCTGAACGATGCTGCCTTGCAGTTTGAACCTGAATCATCACAGGCATTGGGGTTCGGCTTTCGCTGTGGCTTTTTGGGCACCCTCCACATGGAAATTGTGCAGGAACGGCTCGAACGGGAATACGGGCTTGAGCTAATAGGTACTGCACCTACCGTGGTTTACGAGGTGCTGCAGACCGATGGTCAGGTAAAGCGACTGGAAAACCCGGCGGGCCTTCCGCCCAGTGGCAGCATAAAAGAAATTCGTGAGCCCTACGTGATGGCGTCGATTCTTACGCCAGTGGAATTTGTCGGCAAGGTCATGCAGCTTTGTATCGAGCGACGCGGCGTGCAAAAGCGCATGCAGCATCTCGGTTATCACGTCCAGCTCGACTACGAAATGCCCTTGGCGGAAATTGTCATGGATTTCTTTGATCGTCTGAAATCGATCAGCCGCGGTTTTGCCTCCCTTGATTATCAGTTGACCGATTTCAAGCCAGGTGATCTGGTGCGCCTGGATGTGTTGATCAACAAAGACACGGTCGACTCGTTATCCACCATTGTCCACCGCGATACTGCGTATGCACGCGGGCGCGAGCTGGTGGACAAACTTCGGGAGTTGATTCCGCGGCAGATGTTTGAGGTTGCTATTCAGGCAGCCATTGGCGGCCACATCATTGCGCGTTCATCGGTTAAGGCATTGCGCAAAAATGTGACGGCCAAATGTTACGGTGGCGATATTACCCGAAAGCGAAAATTGCTCGAGAAGCAGAAGGCGGGTAAAAAGAGAATGAAACAATTCGGAACAGTAGAAATCCCGCAAGAAGCGTTTCTGGCTGTATTGCAGGTTGGTAGCGGTAACGGACAAAAGTAGAGTTATGAATTTTGAACTGATACTGGTAAGCCTTACTCTGGTCAGTGGCCTGATTGCGGGCGTAGAAATACTGTACCGGCGAGTTAAGCAGGCTGATGCTAATGCTGCTCCGTCAGATAATATTCTGGTGGAGTACTCGCGCTCATTTTTTCCTGTACTGCTGCTCGTGGTAGTCGTGCGTTCTTTTTTGTTCGAGCCTTTTCGTATTCCGTCAGGGTCTATGATTCCGACTTTATTAGTGGGCGACTTCATATTTGTTAACAAGTACACCTACGGCATCCGTTTGCCGGTGGTGCATACTAAAGTGGTGGATTTCAACGATCCGGAGCGGGGCGATGTCATGGTGTTCCGCCTGCCATCGGATCCCGGAGTCAATTACATTAAGCGGGTGGTGGGGTTGCCTGGTGACACCGTGGTGTACCGCAACCGGAACTTATTTATAAACGGTGAGCCCATGCCGGTAGAACCGCTGGCCACGGACGAGCGCGAGTATTTGCGTTACGGGCAAGTCGCCATGGAGCAGCTTGGTAAGGTGCGGCACCCGGTAAGGGTTGATCTGCAGCGTCCGAGTCGCGAGGGTAGCTACGTTGTTCCCGCAGGTCACTATTTTATGATGGGCGATAACCGCGACAACAGTCAGGACAGCCGTTTTCCACTGGTAGGTTTCGTGCCGCAGGAAAACATTGTGGGCAAGGCGGTGCGTATATGGATGAGCTGGGATTTCACTAATGCGCCGCAATGGGCGAGAATCGGTAACGCTGTTAAATAGGTGGTGACGGGAGAACACGCGATGCGCAAGCAACAACAGGGCATGACAACGATTGGCCTGATCATTCTGGTGGCTTTTATCGGAATGTTTGGCTTCGGAATACTTCAGATGGTTCCTGTTTACCTCGAGAATATGCGTATTCAGCAGGTGATGAATCAGGCTAAAACCAATCTTGATCGGCAGAAGGCCTCAGTTCTGGAAATACGCACGGCTTTGGGCAAGGGGCTCAACGTTGAGAGTCTCTACGACGTTGATGCTAACAAGGATTTCACCGTTAGCCGAACGGAAACCGGTTACGTAGTTTCAACCGAGTATCAGCGCGAGAAGCAGTTTGTGGCAAACGTCTATCTGGTTGCCAAGTTCAGGCACGAGGTTGAGATTATCCGGTGAGCGTCGCCAGCAGGTGGGCGCAAACTGCGCTGGGTTACAGCTTTCATAATCCCCGCTTGCTGGAACAGGCGCTAACCCATAAGAGCAAGTCCGCACGCAATAACGAACGGCTCGAGTTTCTGGGCGATGCGGTGCTCGGACTGGTTATTGCTGAAGCTGTGTTTAAGGCTCAGCCTAAGGCTGATGAACACTTTCTGACCCGGTGGCGCTCGCAACTGGTGCGCGGCGACACCCTGTCGGTCATTGCTGCCGAGCTGGGTTTGGGTGATCTTATTACGCTGGGCTCCGGGGAACATCGACGTCCGTCAATATTGGCTGATGCACTGGAGGCCCTCTATGGCGCTGTTTATCTGGATGGCGGGTATGCGCAGGCCGTTGACGTCATTCAGCGACATTATGCCGATCGGTTATTGGATGTCCCATCAGCCCAGTTGCTTAAAGATGCTAAAACGCTGCTGCAGGAAGTTTTGCAGTCGCGGGGACTTGCGTTGCCGGTATACGAGTTGGTCGACGAGAGTGGCCCGGTGCATGCTCCGACCTTTGCCGTGCGCTGTGTTGTGCAGGCGCTGAGTATTGTTACCGAGGGGGCGGGCGGAGGAATCCGCATTGCTGAGCAGGAAGCGGCAGAGCTGGCGTTGCAAATAATTGAAGGGGATGACAAGCGTGCATCGTAGCGGGTTTATTGCGGTTGTCGGACGCCCTAACGTCGGCAAATCGACGCTCGTTAACGCGCTGGTCGGGCACAAGATCAGTATTGTGACTTCCAAACCGCATACCACGCGGCACGCCATCCTGGGCGTGTTGACAGAGCCCGAATCGCAAATGGTCTTTATAGATACCCCGGGTATGGACGGCGGCACAGGCCGAATGATGAATCGCGCGATGAACAAGGCAGCTACCGCTGCGCTAAGCAGCGCTGACCTCGTGGTGTTCGTGGTTGAGGCCGGTGTCTGGAAAGACAAAGATCAGCAGGCTCTCGATCAAATTAAGCAGGCGGCGCTGCCTGCTGTGCTGGTCGTCAATAAGATCGATCGGGTACGTCCCAAAGACAAACTATTGCCAGTGCTGGCCGAACATGCCGAGCGGCATGATTTTGTGGCCATTGTTCCGGTGTCGGCCTTAAAGTCAGACAATTTGACATCACTCAGGAATCAGCTGGTGTCTCTGTTGCCGGAGCAGGAGGCATTCTACGATGCCGATACCATCACGAACCGTGATTTGAGCTTTCGTGCTGCGGAGACTCTGCGTGAGAAGTTGATGCATGCGCTGCGCGATGAGGTTCCTTATGGTTTGGGCGTCGAAATAAGTTCTCTTAAAGAAGAGCACGACGGCCGCCTGATTATTGACGCAACCATTTGGGTTGATCGGGAATCTCACAAAGGCATTGTTATCGGTAAACAAGGGCAGTTGCTCAAGGAAGCGGGCACCGCTGCGCGCCAGGAGTTGCAGAGGCTGCTGGATCGGCGGGTGCATCTGCAGTCGCATGTGAAGGTCAAGCGCAACTGGTCGGATAACGCGCAATCGATACGTCAACTGGGTTATGACGGGGAATTGTGATGACCGGCGCGCTCGTTAATCTGGAGCCCGCATACGTGTTGCATTCGCGCGGCTATCGCGAGACCAGTCAGATCATCGAGGCATTTACCCATCGCCACGGCCGCACGGGGTTGGTTGCCCGCGGTGCGCGTCGGCCCAAATCTGCCTATCGCGGCCTGTTGAATCCCTTCCAGCCCTTGCGGCTGTCCTGGTCCGGCCGCGGTGAGTTGCTTACACTGCGTGATGCTGAAATGGCAGGCATGGCAGTGCCTCTGCGCGGTGACGCAGTGCTTGCCGGTTTTTACCTGAATGAACTGCTCATACGGTTCATGCACCGCAACGATCCGCATCCCGATTTGTTTATTTTGTACGCGCATACTCTTGATGATCTCGATTCTGCCGCAGATGTGGAGCCGGTGTTACGGCGCTTTGAAATCAGCCTGCTGGCGGAGGCGGGCTATGCCCTGAACTTTTCAAAAGAAGCAATCCGCAATCGACCTCTCGTACCGGAGTGCTTTTATGAATTTCATCCAGAGCAGGGAGCGGTTGAGGTTCCTATGGCACAGCCCGATGCTCCGCTTGATGCGCTATTGTTTAGTGGGGCAGAATTGCTGGCTATCGGCCGCGATGATTTTTCGGACAGCGGTGTTCGTCGCGCAGCACGGCGGCTTCTTCGTCATGTCATTAATACCCATCTCGGTGAGCGGGGTTTGCGTACGCGCAAGGTTGCCGCTGCGATGAAGCGTTAGGCGCGCGGTTTCGACGCGAAGGAGAGTGATAAATGTTGTTGGGCATTAATGTCGACCATGTGGCGACTTTGCGTCAGGCTCGCGGCACTGATTACCCTGATCCGGTCAAAGCTGCACTGCTGGCAGAGCAACACGGGGCGGACAGCATTACTGTGCATTTGCGCGAAGATCGTCGCCATATTCAGGATCATGATGTCGAGCGTCTGACCCAACAGAGCGCGTCTCGCGTGAATCTGGAGATGGCGGTAAGCCGTGAAATGATCGGTATAGCGTGTCGCTTGCGGCCGGCCGATGTTTGCCTGGTGCCGGAAAAACGGGCTGAACTCACCACCGAGGGCGGGCTTAACGTGGTTGGTCAGTACAACGCCGTCGCTGCCGCCTGCGAGGAATTAGCCGCTGCCGGTATACGCGTGTCATTGTTTATAAACCCGGAGACGGCGCAGATAGATGCTGCTCGCAATTGTGGAGCGCCCGCCATCGAATTGCACACCGGCAACTACGCTGATGCTGCCACGCCGGACTTGCGGCAGGCCGAGTTGCATCGCATACAGGCTGCTGCGATTTATGCGAACGGACTGGGATTGATTGTCAATGCGGGTCACGGCTTGCATATGGACAACGTGGCCGATATTGCGGCCATTCGTGAAATAGGCGAATTGAATATCGGGCATGCCCTGATTTCGCAAGCGGTGTTCGATGGTCTTCCCGCAGTGGTAGCCGAAATGAAACGCCGTATGTTGGCGGCGCGCGAAGCATGATATACGGGGTCGGTACCGATATTTTGCGACTCGACCGCGTTGCCCGGGTATTTGATCGTTACGGCGAGAGGTTTGTGCAACGTTTGTTGTTGCCCGAGGAATTCAAGTATTTTGCTTACACTAAAAACCCGGTGCGTTTTCTGACTATGCGATTTGCAGCTAAAGAAGCGATAGTTAAGGCGATGGGTACCGGCTTTGCTAACGGCATGTGGATACGCGACTGCGGAACCACACCTGACCGGCTCGGCAAGCCTGAAATCATTTTCTCAGCGCGTGGACGCGCCAAGTGCGATGAACTTGGTATCGCAGGTGGCCACGTGACGCTTACGGACGAGGCCGGGTTGGTGGTCGCGTTTGCCGTGCTTGAGCGAAAGGACACATGAGTATGGAGTGCCTGGTTTTTGATATTGAAACGGTTCCGGATACGGAGCTGGGTGCCCGGTTGCTGGGTATGCACGATATTGCCGATGAGGAAATTGCCAAAGCGATGTTCTTCAGTCGTTTGCAGGAATCGGGAAGCGAGTTTTTGCCGCTGTTTCAGCATCGTGTGGTGGCGATATCAGTTGCCTTGCGCAGCGGGGCCGGTGATTTTGCGGTATGGACGCTGGGTGATGAAAGCAGCGATGAAGCCGAGCAGGTCAGGCGATTCTATGACGGTATAGAACGTTACCGGCCGACCCTTGTATCCTGGAACGGCTCAGGCTTCGACCTTCCTGTTCTGCATTATCGGGCTCTGAAGCACGGCATCCAGGCGCCGGCCTACTGGGAAACGGGCGATCACGACCGCGACTATCGTTTCAACAATTATCTGTCGCGCTATCACTGGCGGCACGTTGATGTCATGGATGTGCTGTCGGGGTTTCAGCCGCGAGCCCGCGCGAAGCTGGACGCCGTCGCGACCATGCTGGGCTTCCCGGGAAAAATGGGGATGTCGGGTGACAAGGTGTGGGACAGTTATTGCGCCGGTGAACTTGCGACCATACGTAACTATTGTGAAACCGATGTGCTTAATACCTATCTGATCTACCTGCGATTTCAGCACATGCGCGGCTTGCTGAGTGACAAAATGCTGGAAAGCGAGTTCGACCGTGTGCGCAGCACTCTGGCAGCATCCGACGCCGCGCATCTGCAGGAGTTCCTTGCCGCCTGGGCCGCTGACGCAGGTTGAGCGCGCATATGGCGAGACGCAGGCAACAGCAGTATGCCGTGGAAGAGGCTGGCATTCGCGATTTAATGATTGACGGGCGCGGCGTTGCTGATCTTCCGGGCAAGACTGTTTTTATTGACGGTGCACTGAGTGGTGAGCGGGTGCGTTTTCGCCGTCGCCGCAGTCGCAAGAATGTAGACGAAGCGGATCTCGTTGAGGTAATTAGCGCGGCAGCAGAACGTGTCAGTCCGCGCTGCGCTGTTTTCGGCATCTGTGGAGGCTGCTCGTTGCAGCATCTGGATGCCGCCGCGCAACTTGCGCTGAAGCAGAAAGCCTTATTCGATGCCTTGCAGCGTATCGGCACTGTTCAACCGCAAACCGTGTTGCCGGCTCTGGCCGGATCAGCCTTTGGGTACCGACGCAGAGCGCGGCTGGGCGTGCGGCTCGTGGAAAAGAAGGCCCGCGTATTGGTGGGTTTTCGGGAGAAGTACAAGCCTTATATAGCGGACATGACGTATTGCGAAACGCTGGTCGAACCGCTCGCAAAGCTTATTACACCGTTGTCAGAGCTCATACAGGCTCTGGATATTCGTCGTGAACTCCCGCAAATCGAGCTGAGTTACGGCGACAACGTCAGTGCTCTGGTGTTTCGCGTGCTGGCCGAACCCACCTCAGCTGATCGCGAGAAACTGCAACGCTTCGCGGCCCATCACCAAGTGCAGCTATGGCTGCAGACAGGCGGCCCCCTGACATTGAAGTTACTCGACGACACTACCCATGCGCCGTCACTGCACTATCTGCTGCCGGAGTATGAGCTTTGTCTGGAGTACGGCCCGCTCGACTTTGTGCAGGTAAACCAGAACATGAACCGGTTGATGTTGAAGCAGGCCATGGAGTTGCTAAACCCTCAGGAAGGTGAACGGATCCTTGATCTTTTTTGCGGCATAGGCAATTTCAGTTTACCCCTGGCGCGCAGTGGCGCACGCGTGACGGGAGTGGAACTCGATCAGGCCATGGTCAATAAGGCGCGCACCAACGCGGCGCTCAACAACATCGAAAACGCAGATTTTCATGTCGCCGATTTGAGCCGTCCGGAACAGGAGCAGTCCTGGTGGCAGGGTGACTATGCTGCTGTGCTGCTGGATCCGCCGCGGGCCGGCGCACTTGAAGTATTGCCGCTGGTGGCCCGAACCGGCGCACGGCGTATTTTGTATATATCGTGTCACGCCGGTTCACTGGCACGCGATGCCGGTGTGCTGGTAAAAGAACACGGTTATCGATTGTGCAGCGCCGGTGCCATGGATATGTTTCCGCAGACCGGTCACGTTGAGGCGATGGCGCTGTTTGAAAAGGATATCTGAATGACCCTCGGGCCACTGATGATTGATATTGCCGGTACTGCACTGACGGCAGGTGACCGGGAGTTGTTGCAGCACCCGCTGGTAGGGGGCGTCATACTGTTTAGCCGGAACTATGTCGATCGCGATCAGCTGCGGGCGCTGAACCAGGAGATTCATGCTGTACGTTCGCCGGCTGTACTGATCGCGGTGGATCATGAAGGCGGTCGGGTGCAGCGATTTCGCGAGGGTTTTTGCGAGTTACCGCCGTTACGCTGGGTGGGGCGCCATTTTGACTCTGACCCCAATGGTGCGCGCGAACTGGCGCGCTTGCATGCGCGATTGATGGCGACCGAACTGCTGGATGTGGGTGTCGATTTCAGCTTTGCGCCGGTGCTGGATATTGACCGCGGGCTCTGTGAGGTCATTGGTGATCGATCACCGCACCCCGATCCTGAAAGTGTCGCGGCGCTGTCGCTGGCATACATGCAGGGCATGCGTCAGGCGGGCATGGCCGCCGTCGGCAAGCATTTTCCGGGCCACGGCGGCGTGGTCGGCGATTCGCATAAAGTCCTGCCGGAAGACCGACGTGAATACGCCGAGCTGCTTGATGACATCCGGCCTTACCGAAGCCTGATCGACGACGGTCTGAAGGGCATTATGATGGCACACATTCGGTATTCGGCGGTGTGTCCCGATATTGCCAGCCTGTCTCGTTACTGGATCAGGCAAGTGCTGCGTGGCGAACTGGGCTTTAAGGGGGCCGTATTTTCAGACGACCTGAGCATGGCCGGAGCGGAAAGCGCCGGTGCGCCTGTAGATCGCTCCTCTATTGCGTTGGAAGCAGGCGCCGACATGATTTTGGTCTGCAACGATCGTGCGGCGGTTGAACAGGTCATCGGTAACCTGAAAGTCGCCGACAGTGTCGCAGCCCATGCCCGCCTTGCAGCCATGCGGCCTGTGATGGCCCGTTATCAGACAGCGGCTTACGGCTCGCCCGAGTGGCAACGCATGCGGGAAGCCATGGATGCGGCCACCGCAACACCGCCGCTGGAGCTTGATGGTGAAGCCTGAGTGCGGTTTGCAGTCCATACCTTCAGACGCAACGGAAGTCGTAAGCGAGGCAGAAGTAAGGCGCGGCTTCGATGCCCTGGCTGCTAAGCTGCAGCCGGTTGTCAGTGCCGAGGATTGTGTCTTGCTCGGGATTCTGAATGGCGGTTTATACCCGCTGATGCAACTCATGCAGCGCTTGTGCGGCGATTACCGGGTGGACTACTGCCATGCCAGCCGCTACGGCGACAGTACGACCGGTGGCGCGCTGCACTGGTTGCGTGAACCGCCAGATGCTGTGAAGGGGCGTACCGTGCTGCTGATAGACGATATCTATGACGAGGGCCGCACGCTGATGGCGGCGGCTGCGGCCTGCTATGCGCGTGGTGCCGCAAAAGTGCTGACGGTGGTGGAAGTGATCAAGGAGAACCCCCGACGCGCTGGCGACAATTCTCCTGATTACAGTACCGGTATCACCGTGCCCGATGTGTACGTGGTCGGTTGCGGGATGGATATGGACGGTCGTTGGCGCCATTTGCCAGCCATTTATGCGCTGCGCCCGGAGATCGCGCGTTGACTGCGGTGGCCGTTATCGGCGGTACCGGCGCAGATTATTTTCCCGGCCGCAAAGACGCCCATCTGCTTCCGGCCGACAATATCTGGGGGCAACCGTCGGCGCCGATAGAGCAGTGGCGCGCGCACGGCCACACCGTGATGTTTCTGGCCCGTCACGGGCTTAGCGGCCGCATACCGCCGCACCGCGTCAATTACCGGGCTAACCTGCAGGCGCTCCGCGACGCGGGCGCTGAGCAGATCATCGCTTTGAATGCCGTGGGAGGTATCAGTGTGCCAGCCGGGCAGTTGGTGATTCCTGATCAACTGATCGATTACACCTGGGGTCGGCCGCACACCTTTTATGATGCCGCAGAAAGCCCTACAGAATTTATTGAATTTACAAGCCCTTATAGCAGTAATCTGAGAGAAAACCTTATTCAAGCCTGTGCGCGCGCGGGAGTGTCTTGCACGCCGCGGGGCACCTACGGGGTGACGCAAGGGCCACGGCTGGAAACCGCTGCAGAAATCGATCGTCTGGAGCGCGACGGTTGTGATGTGGTCGGTATGACCGCCATGCCGGAAACGGCGCTGGCCCGCGAGTTGGGCATACCCTATGCAGCGCTCGCCCTGATAGTGAATGCGGCGGCTGGCCGCGGCGGGAATGACGGTTTAGCCCCGGACAGCGGAGCGATACATAGCGATATTGTCCGCTACGCCCGGGCGACCATGGCGGACGCGGCCCGCGTGATTGATGCCTACCTGAGCGATCTTTAATACCCGTTTACCCGTTTACCCGTTTCCGCATTCCTCACAGTGACGGCCGTCACAGTCTGTATTGTCGGCGCCCAGTAATATCCGGTAATACGTTAAACGCACGTTTTTAGTGCTCGACACACGGCAACGCCATAAATTCATGTTCAGCCTCAGTAAAAACATCATCAGGCAGGCGCTCGATTTATCGCCCGTTGCAACCCTTATTGTTGACCTGAAGGCCGACCCACCGGCAGTGCAATACGTCAATCAGTCCTTCGAGGCGCTTAGCGGCTACGACGCCGGCGAACTTATCGGGCGCCCCTGGTCTCGCTTGTGCGACACCGCCGCACTGTCCGGCGAACATACACCGGCAATGAATGACGTGGCGTTGCGATGTCACCCGCGTCTCGGCGCGGCGGATTACCTCAAGCTTGATCTTGTGCCTCTTTATGATGGGCCCGGCACACCGCGGTATTGGTTGGGGACTGAAAGTCAGGAGAGTGGTGCGGCCGAGCACGGCGATTCCGAACGTGAGGCCTTATTGTCAGTGTTGCGCGATGCGCGAACGCATTTGCGCCGGCTGGACGGGCGCGATGCAGTCACCGGCGTGTTGAATCGACGCGCCTTCGACGATCTTATGCAACGCGATTGGGTGCTGGCGCGCCGAGAACAGCGATCCATTGCCGTCATGGTTTTCAGGATCGAGTCTTTTGGCGCCTACGAAGAAGTGTTCGGCCGGCATGCCGCCGATGCGTGTTTGCGCAAAGTGGCCCACGCGATAAGCGGCTCGCTGCGCCGCGCAGGCGACCTGACCGCGCGCTATGCGGAGGACAGTTTTGCCGTGCTGATGGGGGAGGCCGATGCGGCGCAGGCAAGCGAGCTGGCTAACCGGATCGCTGCCAAGGTGCGAGGTCTGGCTATTCATCATCCGCGATCGGCATATGACCGATTTGTGGGGCTTTCCTATGGCGTTGTCTCGGTGATTCCCGACAAGTCATCGACTCAGCCGGATCTTATTGCCCAGGCGGAGCAAAACCGCGGCGGGCTGTCGCCTTCGGTTCCGCGATTATCCGCCGGGTAGTTCAGCTGAGCGCAGCGCGGCGCTTCGTGACCACTCACTTTCGTCGAAGTCCAGCTGCTTGATCGTTGCCAGCACCCCGAACTCGGGCTGGTCAAAATACACCGTGCGCCCCAGCCTCATGCGCCGCGAATCAACAATCGCAGGACTGGCCTGCTGCACCGGCAGAAACTGCGCAAAACCGCCGCGGGATCTGTCCGGCGCTCCATCGTTTGCGGCCCCCAGTGTAAGATCCACGGCGAGATGCAGATAGCGTTTGCGATACAGCTTAAACGTGCCACTCAAATTCGCCATCCGGTCTAAATCAGTTGTGGCAATTTCGCGCGCGACGGCAACGTCATCGGCGGCCTGTACCCACGCGAAATGCCCTATTAGCTCATAAGCGGGCAGTTCCTGCAGCCGCTCTGCATCGGCCCGCATGATCAGTTTGTCGCGCGCCGCTGGCTCCCAGAAAGGCAGTTCCTCTGTCTCGTCAACAGACGGAGCGGCCTCCGGATCAACAACGGCTAGTCGTGCCAGTTGCTGATCCAGCACGTCTTCCAATTCGGGTTCTACCAGACGGGATATTTCGGCAGTCGTGCGGGATTGGTCCATGTTGCGAAACACCAGCACTTCGACCTGATAAACCGGGCCGGCCTCTGCTTCGCTATCGTCTTCGGCTACCTGCCCGGCAGCCGGAACGCTGATTAAAAGCGCTGCAAGCCACAACAGTGGAAATGGGTTTGTCATGCCGACATCTTACCCGCTGGCACGCTGTCCGTCATCGCCGCGACGGTTCTGCCAGGATCCTATTAATTGTTCAAGCGCACTAAACCGGGTTTCTTCATTGTCCAGTTCGTCCCGGACGATGAACCGTTGTTGGCGGTCAAAGCCATAACGCACCGGTTCGCGGGCGATGAGGGCAACCAGTTGCTCGGTGTCTATTTGCGGGTCCGATGCGAATTTCACCGTAATGCCACCGCTGGTGGCTTCTATTTTTGCTATTCCCAGTCGACTCGCCCCAAGCCGGATGCGTGTCTGCCGAAACAGGTTTTTCGTCGCTGCCGGCAGCATACCAAAGCGGTCTATCAGTTCTATTTGCAGGTCACGCAGCTGGTCCTCATCCGCTGCGCTGGCAATGCGTTTGTAGTGCACCAGCCGCATCTGGATGTCGGGCATGTAGTCCTCCGGCAGTAGTGCGGGCAAGTGCAGGTTGACCTCGCAGCCGGTCTTGCGAGTGGTGTCCAGATCGGGGGTTTTACCGCTGCGTATGGCGGCGACCGCGCGACCGAGCAACTCTGTGTACAGGCTGAAGCCTATTTGCTGCAGCTGCCCGGTTTGCTGCTCGCCAAGCAGTTCGCCCGCGCCCCGAATTTCAAGGTCGTGGGTGGCGAGGACAAAACCTGCGCCGAGATCTTCCATGGCTTCAATGGCGTCCAGTCGTTTGGCGGCATCAGGTGTAATGAGGTTGTCGGGCGGCGTAAGCAGATAAGCGAAGGCTTTGTGGTGCGAGCGTCCAACCCTGCCGCGGAGCTGGTGCAGTTGCGCCAGGCCGAAGCGATCGGCGCGGTTAATAATAATGGTATTGGCGCTGGGAATGTCGATGCCGCTTTCAATGATCGAGGTGCACACCAGTATGTGAAAACGGCGATGGTAGAAATCCAGCATGATTTGCTCGAGTTCGGTTTCCCGCATCTGGCCGTGTGCGACCTGCAGCTTCGCTTCCGGGACAATATTCTGCAGGCGGGCAGCCTGCTTTTCGATGTCCTGAACACGATTGTGTACAAAGTAGATCTGGCCGCCACGTTTCATTTCGCGTTGCACTGCCTCGCGAATCAGTGGTGTTTGCCACTGAGTTACGAATGTTTTGATGCTCAGTCGCGTTTCCGGTGGCGTGGTGATTAACGAAAGCTCACGAAGTTCACCCAGCGCCATGTTCAGTGTGCGCGGAATGGGCGTTGCGGTTAATGTCAGGACGTCAATCTCTGCGCGCAGGTTTTTTAGCGCTTCTTTGTGTTTTACGCCGAAGCGATGTTCCTCATCGATAATCACCAGGCCCAGATCGTTAAAGCTTACGTCCGACTGCAGCAACCGGTGCGTGCCGATAACGATATCAATGCGGCCTGCTTTGATTTTGTCGATGACTTCTCGGGCTTCTTTGGCTGTGCGGAAGCGCGACAGTACGTCGATTGTAACGGGCCAGTCAGCGAAGCGATCCTGAAAAGTCTGGAAATGCTGTTGGGCAAGTAGTGTAGTGGGTGCCACTATGGCCACCTGCGCACCACTCATCGCGGCCACGAAGGCTGCACGCAGGGCCACTTCTGTTTTGCCAAAGCCGACGTCACCGCAAACCAGCCGGTCCATGGATTGCGGCGAGCGCAAATCAAGCAAAGTGGCCTCGATTGCGGATGCCTGATCATCGGTCAGTTCAAACGGGAAGCCGCTTGCAAAACGTTCGTAATCCCTCGGATCAACACGCATACTGCGGCCCGACCGGGCGGCGCGGGTCGCGTACAGATCAAGCATCTCGGCCGCCACATCGCGGATTTGCGCGGCCGCTTTCTGCCGGGCTTTTGCCCACTGATCGGTTCCCAGTCTATGCAGCGGGGCATGATCGGGGCTGGCGCCGGTATAGCGCGAAATAAGGTGCAGGGAAGCGACCGGCACGTGCAACAGGTCACCGCCCGCGTACTCCAGCGTAAGAAAGTCAGCAGGTATGCCGTCGATCTCCAGATGCGACAAGCCGCGGTACCTGCCCACCCCGTATTCTTCATGTACTACAGGAGAGTCAGCGCGTAAATCACTGAGATCCTGAAGTATTGATTCAGGGTCGCGGGCTTTACGCCGTGGACGTCGCTTCGGTCGGGACCCAAACAGCTCGTTTTCCGCTATCACTGTGATGCGGTCCTGATACAGCGTCATGCCCTCGGCCAACGGTGCCACCACGATGCACAGTGGTTCGGAGGCGGCCAGAAATTCATGCCAGTCGGCGACGGTGCCTGCCGTTACCCGGTGATCTCGCAGCAGGTCCAGCAGCATTTCGCGACGACCCGGCGATTCAGCCGCCAGCAGGACACGGCCTTCCTGCCGGCGCAGGAAATTCAGCAGCTCTGCAACCGGCTGCTCGGCATGCGTATTGATCATCACAGCCGGTGCCTTGCTGACAGGCAGGTTGGCGGATTCTTCGGGCAGTTTGCGGCTGTTGGCCTGAGTTATTGCGCGGCCGCGCAGGGCTTCAGCGTGCACGTCGGGATGCACAAACAGTTCGTCCGGTGTCAGTGTCGGTCGTTGGATATCGTGTCGATACTGTTCGTAACGCTCGCCGATTTCGCGCCAGGCCGCGTCTATCAGTGTCTGCGTTTCAGCGGCCAGCAAAACGCTGCAGTTGTCTGGCACGTAGTCCCAAAACGAGGCTGTTTGCTCGAAGAAGAGCGGCAGGTAGTTTTCTATCCCGCCGGGAAAGCGACCTTCCGATACCTCCGGGTAGATTGCGGTCTCACCCGGATTGCCCTCGAAGCGCTCGCGGTAACGGCGTCTGAAACCTTTAATAGCTTCAGGATCGGTCGGGAAATCCCGTGCGGGAAGTGAGGCAAAACTTTCCAGCGCTGCTCCGGATCGCTGCGTGTCGGGATCGAATTCGCGCAATGACTCAAGTTCGTCATCAAAAAAATCGAGCCTGATGGGCATGGGCTTGCCCATGGGGTAGATATCAATAAGGGAACCACGGACGGCCATCTCGCCGTGCTGAGTGACCTGAGCAACCCGTTCATAGCCATTGTCAGAAAGCCGGGCGCTCAGGTGTTCGATCCCAATGCGCTGTCCACGCCGTATGTTCAGGCTATGGTGTCGGATGTAGTCGGCAGGCGGCAGCCGGTAAAGCAAGCTTGAAGCGGCTACTACCACGATGGCCGGGCAGGCCTCCAGTAATTCGGCAAGTAACGCCATGCGGCGCGATACCAGGTCCGGGTGCGGGCTGAAGGCGTCATAGGCCAGCAATTCAGCGTCCGGATACAGGCGAACCTGGTCGCCGCCGGCAAAAAAAGCGATTTCGTGTTCCAGGCTTTCCGCAGCAGTTACGCTGGGCGCGATCACCAGCAGCGGGTGATCCTGACGCTTGCGAAGTTCAACGGCATACAGGGCTATGGCAGCGCCGTAGCAGCTGCCAACATGACGATACTGTCCCGCTGCAAAATCGGAGCCCTGCCGGGAAAGTAGCGTGAGGTGTTGCGACATCGGAAATCCGGGTTGAAAAACCCGGCATTATCCCACATGCCGCACGGTATGCAGTGTTTACCGGGCAAGCCGGCCCCTGCTAGCGGTTACTGACGCTTGGCCACTGCGTGCAGGACGTAATCCCGCTCAAAGTAAACCACGAAGGGTGCGTATTCCCAACTGGAAATAGGCGGGTCGCCCACTGCGCCGCGCCGGGCAGCCGGCTCACCAAACTGAGCGAGCACATCGGCCTTGGTTGAGCCGCGCTGCGGCTGACCGTTCTGAGAGGTGGGATTGATGCCTTCAACGATCAGCGTATCCGACCAGGCAGCGCCTTGCAGCAGACCCGACAGAACAATAGCGAACATAGCTTTTCGGAGCATGGTACTGGTACTCTCCATTGCGCACATGGCCTCGAATATAGCATTTACGCAAATGCGGGAATACAAAGCAGTTCACATACAAACAGCCGTATTATGCGTCGTCCCGTAGCCGTATTTGTGGGGCTCAGGTATCTGAGAGCGAGTAAGGGCAGCGGTTTCGTGTCCTTCGTAAATGCCGCGTCGGTCATTGGCGTGAGCCTCGGCGTGGCTGCCTTGATCGTCGTTATGTCCGTAATGAACGGCTTTGAGAATGAATTGCGCGAGCGGTTGCTAGGCATGACGGCGCACGCGTCAGTTATCGCCGAGGATGGCATCCGGGATTGGTCTTCTTTAGTGGCGGCGCTGGAGTCCGACGAAGCTATCGTCGCCGCGGCACCCTATATCGAGCTTGAGGCCATGTTGTCAGGGCCGGGCGGGATGACTGCTGGCCTGTTGACCGGCGTTGAACCGGGTATTGAGCGCAGGGTATCGAAAATTGCCGACAACATGGTGTTTGGCGAACTGGATGATTTGCAATCCGGCACTCAGCGCATCGTGCTTGGGCGGGCGCTGGCCAGCAAGCTCGGGGTTGGGCCGTTCGACCGCGTGACATTGCTGGTGCCACAGCCCGGGTCCCGGTCGCCCGCTACTGCGTCGCGCTTATCTAGTTATGTGGTTTCCGGAATATTTGAACTCGGTGTGCAGGATCACGATTCGGTCAGAGCGTTGGTGCATTTGGATGATGCAGCTGAGTTGTTGCAACTTGATGGGGTTGTCAGCGGTGTTCGGGTAGAGGGTGAGGATATTTTTTCGGCTCCGGCTGCAGTTCGCAGAGCCTTAGCCAATGCGCAGAAGGACACCAGCATCAATACGCGCGCGGCATTATCGGTCAGGGACTGGACGCAGGAGAACGCCAGTTATTTCCGTGCCATTAAGCTCGAAAAAACCATGATGGCTTTACTGCTGTCCCTGATTATCGGCGTGGCGGCATTCAATATCATCGCGATGCTGGTGATGGTCGTTACCGAAAAACGCGGCGGCATCGCCATTCTTCGCACATTGGGTTGTTCGCGCCGCGAGGTGGTGATGATTTTCCTGCTTCAGGGCACAGTGATTGGCTGGTTGGGCGCGGCGCTGGGCATTGTTCTGGGAGTTTGGATGGCACTCAATATCGACACGCTTGCGCCGCTTCTGGAGACGTTGTTTGGCTTCCAGTTTATGCCTGCCGATCTTTACTATCTAACCGAGCTGCCGTCGGACCTTCAAGCCAGCGATGTGTGGCTCGCATCAATAGGGGTATTGCTGGTTACCGCGCTGGCGACGGTGTATCCAGCGCTTCGTGCGGCGCAGGTTCAGCCCGCCGAGGTGTTGCGTTATGAATAGTTGGCGGGCGCGCTAAATGTTCAGGCCCTTCGAAATATTTGTCGGTACGCGTTATCTGCGGTCGCGAAACCGTAATCGTTTTGTGTCATTTATTTCGCTGATATCCGTGATTGGCATCGCAGTCTCTGTGGCCACGCTGATAGTTGTGCTGTCGGTCATGAACGGGTTCGAACATGAGGTCAGAAACCGCATATTGTCCGTGTTGTCTCACGGCAGCGTTACGGGCGTGCAGGGCGTGCTTAATGATTGGAAATTGATCACGGATATTGCCGCGAATGATAAGCGTGTCACCGGCAGCGCTCCATTTGTCAGCGGGCAGGGCATGTTGGTGGGGAGTGCCGGCGTGGCCGGGGTCGAATTGCGAGGTGTCGTTCCGGCCGCGGAGCAAACCGTGTCGGGCGCAGCGGAGCTGGTTATTGAGGGCAATATGGACTCTCTGCAACCGGGTTCATGGAAGATCATTCTCGGTTCTGAGCTGGCCCGGCGGCTGGGCACAGTCGTCGGCGACAGGGTTGTGTTGCTAATTCCCCAGGGGAGCGTAACGCCTGCTGGCCTGTTGCCGCGTATGCGGCGTTTCGAGGTAAGCGGAATATTTCATGCCGGCATGTATGAATACGATCGCGGTCTGGCCTATGCGCACCTCGATGACATGGCACGATTGATGCGGCTTGATGATGGCGTGACGGGCGTGAGTTTTGCGGTGACAGAGCCTTTGCAGGCGAGCAGTATTGTTCGGGATATCGCGCTTGCGTATGGCGGTGGAGTCTATGTCAGTGACTGGACGCGCCAGCACGCTAATTTTTTTCGTTCTATCGAGTTGACCAAGTCAATCATATTTTTCATTTTGCTAATGGTGGTTGCCGTGGCGGCTTTTAATATTGTATCGACGCTGGTGATGGTCGTGCGGGATAAAGGTAGCGAGATTGCCATACTCCGTTCCATGGGCGCTTCGGCCTGGGCCGTGCTTAAGATTTTTGTAACCGAGGGTGTGCTGATCGGATTGTTCGGCACCGCAATCGGTGTGATAGCTGGCGTCGTACTGGCGGTCAATATAGGCACGGTGGTGAGCTGGGTGGAGTGGGCAACCCGCATCCAGTTTGTCGCGCCGGATGTCTATTTTATTAGTCAGTTGCCGAGTCAGCTCGAATGGTTCGATGTATACGTGGTAAGCGGAGTTGCTTTTTTATTGGTCGTGGGCGCAACAATCTATCCGGCGCTGCGAGCTGCGGCCACTCACCCTGCAAGGGCATTGAGACATGAATAGCAACGCAGTGCTGGAATGCCGGAATCTGGTGCGCAGTTTTGCGGATGCCGGCGCAACACTGGAGGTGCTGCGCGGCGTAAACGCCAGTATCGCGGCCGGAGAACGAGTCGCTATTGTCGGCGAATCCGGCGCTGGCAAGACAACCCTGCTGCAGGTACTGGGAGGCCTGGATCTTCCCACCAGCGGTCAGGTGATTGTCGGTGGTCGTGACATAGCGCAGTTAAACGGCACCGAACGGGGTTTAATGCGCAACAGAGAGTTGGGTTTTATTTATCAGTTTCACCATTTGTTGCCCGAGTTTTCGGCTTTGGAAAACGTTGCCATGCCGTTGCTGATGCGACGCGATGCTCTTTCCAGTGTGCGTGAGCAGGCCACCGAGTTGTTAACACGAGTAGGCCTGGGCCAGCGTTTGCACCATCGCCCGGGTGAGTTGTCGGGCGGCGAGCGTCAGCGCGCCGCTGTCGCTCGTGCACTGATAACCCGGCCGGCAGTCGTGCTGGCCGATGAACCCACCGGCAACCTGGATCATGCCAACGGCGAGAAAGTGTTTGCGCTGATGCTCGAGCTTAACCGCGAATTCGGTTCCAGCCTGGTGGTGGTCACGCATGACGAAGGGCTGGCAAGCCGGATGGATCGTATTCTGCGGTTGGAAAACGGCGTGCTGCTATAGCGTGCTAGTTTGCTGCCGAGAGTTTCTTGTGTCGGCTGCGATAACGCCGCAACGTCAGCACATGCCAGACCGTGCTGATAGTCAGGTACGCGATCGATGCGGCCGACGTTGCCATTAGCAGCGAACCGTAAATTAGAGGCCGGATTTCGTGAGTGAGCCAGGCGAGCGCACCTTCGGGCGGAACCGGTTCAACCGGTATGCCCACCAGTATGGCGCCGATGCGATACGCAAAATAAAACAAGGGTAAGAAAGTCAGCGGGTTTGATACCCAGACTGACAATGCCGCCAACGGCAGATTCACCCTTAATAAGAGTGCGCCTATTACGGCCAGGGCTGTTTGCCCGGGTATTGGCAATAACCCGAAAAACAAACCCAGCGCAACGCCTCCACTTACTGAACGGCGGTTGGGCGAAAAATAAACCGGATGGGTGAGCAGAAACTCAAACGGTCGCAGGTACCAGGGGTGCTTCTTTTTCGGGTCAAACCGCCGGCTAAAGCGGCTAAAAAAACGGCGCGGCATCGTATAGCTTGAATTGATTAGTGGCTGTCATTGCGGGTCGGTATTCTCGCACGTTTATGGAACTTGTGGCGCTGGCATCATTATTTGGCACAGTCGCCGGGTTGTGGATAAAGCCACCGGTGGGTGAGCTCGTGTTGCTGGCTGCCGCGGTTCCCGCACTAATTTTAGCAGCGCGTTTTGGCAGGCAAGTGCTGTTCGCTTTGTTAGGAGCGTATTGCTGGGCAACGTTGCACGGTTTTGCATACCAGAGCCGGCTGCCCGGGATTGAAATACGTGATCAGGATATCGGGGTAAGCGGCTGTGTGATCGACTTTCCGAGAGTTTCCGAACACAGCACTTCTTTCTTGTTTGAATTGGCCGGCGACCCGTCAGGGCCGTCACTGCTGTATTTACGTTCCTTTGATCAGACGCTGCAACTGCAAGCCGGGGACTGCTACGACCTGGTTGTGCGCCTGAAACCACCGCACGGCCTTAGCAACCCTGGACAGTCTGACCGGCAGCTGTGGTTGATGATGCAGCGCGTGCATGCGACCGGCTACGTCAGGCCCGGTTCGGCACCGCGGGCCCGCCCTGATCTGATGCAATACGAGCCTGGTTTGCGCATGCGCCGATACGTTCTGGAGCGCATGCGCGCTGCCGTGACCACGCGCGCGGCGGAGGCAGCTTTGCTGGAAGGCCTGACAGTGGGCGTGCGCAGTGCCATTAGTCAGCAACAATGGCAGTTGTTTCGGGCTACGGGGACTATTCACCTGATGGCGATTTCCGGATTGCACGTGGGTCTGGTTGCCGCCGGACTCTGGTGGATGGTCAGTACCGGCTGCCGGTTTAGCGGACGGTCGGCCTGGCGGTGGCCAGCCACACTGGCCGCCGGGGGCGGAGCACTGGGCTATGCCGTGTTAGCCGGCTGGTCGGCACCGACTTCGCGGGCGGCGCTGATGTGTTTGCTGCTGTTGGCGATCAGCGGTCTCCGCCGCGCACCGCGGCCGATTACCGTGCTATCGGCCGTCGCAGTTGTCGCACTGGTTGCCGATCCCTTCGTGGTGTTTTCGTCGGGATTCTGGATGTCTTATCTGGCCGTGTTATTACTGGTGACCCTGCGTAGTCATCAGGCTATACCGGGTTTAGCGGCGCCGGTGCAATTATTGATCGCTGCAGCACGAGCTCAGGTGCGTCTGAGTGTCGGCCTGGCATTGCCCAACATGCTGTTGTTTGATGCCATGGTGATTCTGGGTCCGCTAGTGAATCTGCTTGCCATCCCGGTGTTTTCACTGCTGGTATTGCCCCTGTGTCTGATTGCTGCGGGATGCTTGCTGATTGTGCCGGTACTCAGCGAGTGGTCTATGGCAGCGGCGACTGCGGTGCTCGCGGCTTTCGTTAGTGCGCTGGAATACGCGGAAAGAGCCGCTCCGCTGCCACCCGATTGGCTCGCAGGCAATAAATTTGCACTGCCCGTCATGGCTGCGGTTACTGCTGTGCTGTTAGTGCCCGCACCGTTGCGCTCCATACGCACCGCACTGGCTTCGCTGATGCTCGCGGGTGGTGTCATTGCCATGACCGCGCCGCCACCACCTTTGCGTATCGACGTGCTGGATGTCGGGCAGGGCACCGCGGTTGTTGTTCGCACACCCGCCCGAGCATTATTGGTTGACACGGGTCCGCGCTGGCCCGGGGGCGACGCAGGCGTCACCACCGTGCTGCCTTTTCTGCGCGCGGTCGGCGTGAAAGAGCTGGACGCTGTGCTGGTATCGCATGCCGATACTGATCATATCGGCGGGCTCAATAGTGTAATAAGCGGTATTCCCGTCGGAAGTGTATTCATGCCCAGCCCGCCATCAGGCTCTACCCATTTCCGGTGCGACAGGGGCATGAGCTGGCGGTGGGAGCAGGTTGATTTCCAAATCGTACACCCGGCTGGCCTGGTCGGCTGGTCGGAGAACGAGGCTTCGTGCATTTTGCTGGTGCGCTACCGGGAGGCACAAGTCATGCTTCCCGGCGACATCGAGAGTGCGGCCGAAAGCGTCATTGTCGCGCGGCTTGAATCGTTACAGAGCGATCTGGTGATCGTGCCCCATCATGGCAGTAAAACATCGTCGACGGATGCTTTTGTGCGTGCAGTCCGGCCGCGATACGCTGTTGCGACAACGGCTTTCTGGAATCGCTGGCAGTTTCCCGCTGTGCCCGTTACCGAGCGGTGGCGATCTGTGGGAGCGTGTATGCTCGATACAGCGCATACGGGTGCACTCACATTCGCATGGCTGCCAGATACCGGTTTGACACTGCAGGCCGCTCATAAGCGACACTGGCTGCGACCGTGGGCAATTCGCCCATTATCTGATGATGATTGCCTTGGAGCTTGAACAAGCTATAAAAAGTTCGGTCAGCGGGGTATAGTTGCAGCGCCTTATTTGGTACCCCTCAGGGACGGGAATGCTGGAAATTATTAAAGCCGGTGGGTGGGTCATGTTTCCCATCATCGTGTGCTCCGTGATGGCGGTCGGCATCATGCTTGAGCGTCTTTGGACCCTTCAGGAAAAGCGCGTATTGCCGCGGCGCCTGACCAAAGAGGTGTGGGAGTGGGTGAGCACCAATAAACTGAACCACGAACACCTCAAGAATCTTCATGACAGTTCGCCCTTGGGTGAGGTGCTCAGCGTTGGGCTGAGCAATCGGCATCGCAGCCGCGAAATCATGAAAGAGCGCATTGAAGACACCGGTCGTCATGTGGTGCATGATCTGGAGCGGTATCTGAATACTCTCGGAACCATTGCCGCTATTTCACCGCTGCTGGGCTTGCTGGGTACCGTTGTCGGCATGGTGAACGTATTCGAGGCAATCACCAGTCAGGGAGTTGGCAACCCGTCTGTGCTGGCGGGTGGTATTTCAGAGGCGCTAATCACCACCGCGGCCGGGCTTATAGTTGCAATACCTTCATTAATTGGCTATCGCTACTTGCGCGGCCGGGTGGAAGCCCTGGTTGTGCGTATGGAAAAAGAAGCCATCACACTTGTTGAAGCGTTACACCGTAAACGTTATCTCGATGCCCTGGGCAAGGGAGAGAGCATGAACGGTAGCAGCGCCCGACCTGGTCAGCAGGATGAACCTCAGCAGTCGTAGGCGGGAAGAGCCCGAAATAAACCTGACATCGTTGATTGATGTGGTGCTGCTGTTGCTGGTATTTTTTATGATCACCACAAGTTTTGTGCGCGAATCCAAAATCGGCATTCGGTTGCCTGAGGCTTCGTCTACGGAGACTGTCTCAGCTCAGGAGGAGCCCATGGTTATTGCTGTGACCGCACAAGGCACCTATCTGGTCAACGGGCGTTTGCTCATTGACGCTCGTCCGGAGACTCTGGAGAGTGCGGTACGTAAGCTGGCGGGTGATGACCCGGGGGCACAGGTAACTATCAGTGCGGATGCCGAAGCCTCCCATCAATCGGTTATTACGGCGATGGATGTGGCGGGCAGAGTAGGTTACACCGAGATTAACATTGCAACGGTTCGGCAGGAACAGGCTGACTAGTGGTGGCTGATTCCACTTCCACGGACCGTAATTCTGCGGACAATTATTCGTCGCTTGCCATTTACAAGCGATTGCTGACGATGAGTTCGCAATACTGGCCGGTATTTATAGCGGTCGCAATCAGCTCTGCATTATTCGCGGCTTCTGACGCCGGCTTCGCCTATCTGATTAAGCAGCTTACTGATACGGTCGCGGCGGGCAATAACCTTACGCCGGAACAGGCGTTCATACGTCAGTGGTTACCTGTAGGGGTGCTGTTGTTATTTGTTGTGCGCGGGCTGTCGAACTTTGGTTCGGTATATGGCATGGGGTGGATCTCTAATCGCGTAGTGAAAGAGATACGCCGCCGGGTTTTTGATCGTTACCTTACTTTGCCGACACGGTTTTTTGACGGGAATGCTTCCGGCACGTTGCTTTCCAAATTGACGTATGACGTTGCGCAGGTTGCGGAATCGGCATCCAACTCCATAATTGTTGTCTTTAAAGACTCACTGACAATCATTTTTCTGGTTGCCTACATGTTGATCCTGAGTGTTGAACTTTCAGGATTCGTATTCGTGGTCGCGCCGCTTATCGCGTTGCTGGTTAGATATCTGGGGACACGCTTCAGGCGTTATAACCAGCGTATACAGGCCAGCGTTGGTGATCTCACTCGGATAGGTTCAGAGGCATTGCAGGCCAACCGTGAGGTCAAGATTTTTGGCGGCCAGGCTTACGAATCAGGGCGTTTTGAACAGGCCAACGAGGGCAACAGGCGCATTCAAATGCGGTTGTTGGCAACGTCTGCCGCCGGTAACGGTGTAACCGTTTTAGTTACCGCTTTTGGGGTCGCCGGCGTTATTTACCTGATCGGTCAGATCGAAATTGCCGTGGCTGATGTTGCGGGCTTTATCACTGCCATGGTTTTATTGATGGCACCACTAAAGCGACTTACCACCGTAAATGCGACTATTCAGCGCGGTATCGCGGCAGGCGAAAGCCTGTTCCGCATTCTGGACGAAGCCGCGGAAACAGATACCGGGAGCTTTGCGCCAGACACGGTCACAGGGCGAGTTGAATTTCGCGACGTTAATTTTACGTATAGCAGTGGTGAAAGCCGGGTGCTGCACGGAATCAATCTGGACGTTGCTCCCGGCGAAACCATTGCGCTGGTTGGTCGGTCCGGCAGCGGTAAGTCCACGCTGGTGAGTTTGTTACCGCGTTTCTACGAATGCGACAGTGGCGAGATACGGATCGACGACGTGCCGTTGCACGAATACTCACTGGAGGGATTGCGTCGGCATATCAGCCTCGTCAGTCAGGAAGTTACTTTGTTCAATGACACGATCGCCGCGAACATTGCTTACGGCGGTTTAGCCGAGACTTCTGCTGATGATATTGAACAAGCCGCCATCGCTGCTCACGTCACAGAATTTACCGCGTCGCTCAGCGAAGGCCTGAATACCGTGGTGGGCGATCGCGGCGTGTTGTTATCCGGTGGGCAGCGGCAGCGCATATCCATTGCCCGCGCATTGCTGAAGAACGCGCCCATTTTAATTCTGGATGAGGCGACTTCGGCGCTCGACACCGAGTCAGAGCGCCATATTCAAGGCGCGCTGGACAAGCTGATGACCAACCGGACGACGTTTGTAATTGCGCATCGGCTGTCCACCATAGAAAAAGCGGACCGGATTGTTGTCATGGACGACGGCCGTATGGTGGAAACCGGGCGTCATGCAGACCTCATCAACGCCAATGGCGTTTACGCTGCGCTTTACCGTTTGCAGTTCAATGAACACGGCGACGCGGCTCCATAAATTAAGCGAGTCTTGCTGGTACGGGGGCTCGCCGCTGTCGGCTTTGCTGCTGCCGTTTGCCTGGCTATTCATTTTGATTGCAGCGCTGCGCCGTCTGGCTTATTCAGCCAATATATTTGCAACCGAGAATACGGGTGTGCCGGTGATTGTCGTTGGCAACATTACCGCTGGCGGGGCAGGCAAGACACCCGTTGTGGCATGGCTCGCGACGCAGTTGGCTAGCCGCGGCTACCGACCGGGCATCGTTAGTCGGGGCTATGGCAGTAATGCGTCTGATTCGGTCCGGCTGGTAAACGCATCCAGTTTGGTAAAGGAGTGTGGCGATGAACCCTTGCTGCTCGCGCGCATGACCGGTTTTCCGGTAGCCGTAAGCACGGATCGCGTTGCAGCAGTCCGGAAAATTCGGGAGCAGGGCGTGGATGTGGTCATCTCGGATGACGGGTTACAGCATTACCGGCTGCATCGTGATGTCGAAATTGCAGTCGTGGACGGGGAGCGGCAGTTTGGCAACGGGCGGAGGCTGCCGGCAGGGCCGTTGCGCGAATCGCCGCAGAGGCTGGAGCAAGTGAATGCAGTGCTGTTTAATGGTGGCCCTGAGCACGAGGGCCGCTTTTCATTGCATCTGACTGATGCCGTGCGGCTTGATGGCAAAGAAACGCGAGCATTGGGCTCATTTGCCGGCGTATCTGTGTGGGGCGTTGCTGCCATCGGCAACCCAGGGCGTTTTTACGACGCCCTGCGTGCACATGGCCTGCAGGTTCACGAGACGGCGGTTGCTGATCACGGTGTGATCGACATAGAGGCATTGCAGGCCAATAGCCCAATGCCAGTGTTTATGACGCAAAAAGACGCCGTAAAATACACAGCGGCGGAAGACGGCGATGTCTGGTACGTTCCGGCTGTTCTTGAGATGCCCGAAGCTGCCGCTACCCGCCTGCTCGATATGGTCGTGAGTCGACTGCCCGTTAAATAAAGAGTGCGCATGAACAACCCATTCAGAATTGTTATTCCGGCACGGTATGAATCCTCGCGGTTGCAGGGAAAGGTGTTAATGGCCATTGCCGGGAAACCCATGCTGCAGCATGTATGGATGCGGGCAGGCGAGAGTGGCGCGACTGACATTGTGATTGCCACCGACAGCGCTCAGGTTGCCGACGTGGCAGAGGCCTTTGGTGCGGACGTGTGTTTAACCAGCCCCGATTGTCGCTCTGGCACAGACCGTGTTGCAGAAGTGTGCGTTCAGCGGTGCTGGGATGATGACTGTCCGGTCGTCAACGTGCAGGGAGATGCGCCACTGATGCCACCATCAAGCATTGCGCGGGTCGCAAAATTACTGAATAAATATTCATCGGCTTCGATTGCGACCCTCTGTACTCCGCTGAAATCGGCTGAAGATTACTCTGACCCCAATGTTGTGAAGGTGGTGTTCGATGCGGGCGGGCGGGCGTTGTACTTTAGTCGCGCACCGATCCCCGCTGTGGGTCACGGCAGTTCCGTGAGTGATGCTGCCGCACACGGATATCGGCACTTGGGGCTTTATGCTTACCGTCCGGATGCATTGCGGCGGCTCAGCGCCGCACCGCCGTGTGATCTGGAGCAGCTTGAGCGTCTTGAGCAATTGCGGGCTTTGTGGATGGGGATGGAGATTCGTGTAGAGGTGGATACAGAATCTCACGGTCCGGATGTCGATACACAGGCCGATTTTGAACGCGTGGTTGCATTGTTAAGCAATCGCGGTGTGCAGGGTGCCTCTCAATGAGTCGTCCTGTGCGCATGCTGTTCGTCTGTATGGGCAATATCTGCCGCTCGCCGACCGCGGAAGGTGTCATGACCAAATTGCTGCTCGAACGCGACCTGACAGCCGCGTTCGAACTGGACTCAGCAGGCACGCATGCTTATCACGTCGGTCAACCGCCCGACGACAGAGCAGTCGCCGCAGCTCGATTGCGGGGTGTTGAGCTTGCTCATTTGCGGGCACGCCAGATAAACGTGGATGATTTCTATCGCTTTGACCATGTTCTGGCGATGGACGACGACAACCTGCAAATATTGAATGACCTGAAGCCGGCGGACGCGACGGCGCAGGTCAGCCTGCTGTTGCGCTATAGCAAGACAAACCCGCACGGCGCCGTGCCTGATCCTTATTACGGCGGTGCTGTAGGCTTCGAGCGGGTGCTCGATATGCTGGAAGAAGTCAGCGAAGAGCTATTGGCCGCCTGTCTCGACCGCTAACCTTCGCTGACGATGGCGTTAAGGCTGTTCGTCAGACGACCAGACTTTATAGCTTTGTTTGGTTTCGCCTGCAGATGATTCCCATGGAAGCAATCGATCCTTGTCGCCGCTGCTCTTTTCTGTCGTTTCGGCACGCTTACCTCCGTTTACCGGCATCACCCGCTCGGGCGGCCCCGCGGCATCAACAGCAGATTGATTAGAACTCGTCGTTTGCGGGGCGGCAGAATCCTGAACCGGCTGTGGCCTTGGGGTTGGGGCGCCCGCCTGCTGGTTATTCTCGCCAGCCCCAGCCGTGTTCTGCTTGCTAGCATCATCGTCATTTGCGGTGTTCCGGTTGCGACCGGAAGGGCGTCTGCGGCGACGACGTTTACGGCCTGTGCCGTTGCTGTCATCAGCATTCTTTGGAGCCGTTTTGTTCGGTCGATTGCGGCTGCTATCTTGCTGCTGACCGTTATTCGCCTTGTCTGCCTTGTCAGCATTGTCAGCCGCTGCTTCGCTGCGCCGTTCACCGCCGGTCTTACGGCGGCCTCGGAGTGTCCCGCCGACTGGATTGTCGCGCATTGGTTTTTTTGCCGCGGCTGTTGCGAGCGCTATCCGATGGCTTATCGCGCACCGGTTTATCGACTTCTTTATCAGAATCCGCGCCAAACAGTTTTTTGATGGCAGCGAACAGGCCTCCACCAGATTGCGCTTTGGTCGGTTTTGTTGCAATTGGCGTGGGGGCGGGTGTTTCAGGCTTCACGCCGGCAACGGCTGGCTTCTCGGTAATCGTTTTGGTGGATAGTTTCTGCGCTTCTTCGAGCACATCGGCTTCCGGGGTAACCAGGTCGTAGCTGGAGCCGGTGTTTTCCGGCAGCAGCACCTGGTCGTCGCGAACCCGTCTCAGCGTGTAATTAGGCGTTTCGAGGGCTGCGTTGGCTACCAGTAACAATTCGACGTTGGTTTGCTGTTCGACACGATGTATCCACTCGCGCTTTTCATTTAGCAAGAATGTTGCAACGTCAATGGGCAATTCCGCGATGACTTTTGCGGTGCGCTCCTTGCGCGCTTCTTCGCCGAGGAGCCGCAATATTGCCAGGGCCAGCGATTCAACGCTGCGCACAACCCCTGAGCCGTTGCAGCGCGGGCAAATCTGATTGGCCGATTCACCAAGCGAACGGCGCAATCGTTGCCGCGACATTTCGAGCAGGCCAAAGCGGGATATGCGGCCAATTTGCACCCGGGCTCTGTCGGTACGCACCGCATCGCGCAATCGGTTTTCTACCTCGCGCTGATTGCGATTCGGGCCCATGTCAATAAAATCGATGACCAGCAACCCGCCAAGATCCCGGATACGGCACTGCCGTGCAATTTCATCTGCGGCTTCAAGATTCGTCGCCAGCGCTGTGGCTTCGATATCACCGCCGCGGGTAGCGCGAGCGGAGTTAATGTCTATAGATACCAGCGCCTCGGTATGGTCAATAACGATACTGCCGCCGGATGGCAGATTCACGCTGTGGGCAAACGCCGATTCAATCTGGCTCTCGATTTGAAAGCGTGTGAACAGGGGTACTTCGTCTTCATAGAGCTTAAGTTTACGGATATTGTGGGGCATCACCTGTTCGACAAATTCACGCGCTTCCTCGAAAGCTGTTTTGTCGTCGATCGTGATTTCGCCGATGTCGGCGTTAAAGTGGTCGCGAAGTGCGCGAACGATAGGGCTGCTGTCCTGATAAATCAGGAACGGTGCGGGTTGCTGCCTTACCACCTGCAGGATGGCCTCCCACACGCTCTTAAGGTATTGCAGATCCCACTCGAGCTCTTCGACTGATCGGCCAATGCCGGCCGTTCGCACGATGCAGCTCATCTTCGGAGGAACTTCCAGTTGCTTCTGAACGCGACGTATATCCTCGCGGTCTTCTCCGGCGATGCGCCTCGATACGCCGCCGCCGCGGGGATTGTTCGGCATCAGTACGATGAAGCGACCGGCCAGGCTGATAAAGGTCGTGAGTGCCGCGCCCTTGTTGCCGCGCTCGTCTTTATCGACTTGCACGACGATTTCCTGACCTTCCTTCAGCACTTCCTTGATATTGATGCGCTGACCTGAGGAGGGTTCTTTAAGAAAGTACTCGCGCGAAATGTCTTTCAGCGGGAGAAAGCCGTGCCGCTCGGCCCCGTAATCAACGAAGGCGGCATCCAGGCTCGGCTCGATGCGGGTTATTTTGCCTTTGTATATGTTGGCTTTTTTCTGGCGGCTTGAATCTACCTCGATATCAAGGTCATACAGCTTCTGACCATCTACTATGGCCACACGCAACTCTTCTTCCTGAGTTGCATTGATTAACATTCTTTTCATAAGAGCCTACTTGTATCCTTTTAGGGGCTCTTGGCTTGTTGCAACTCCGAGCTGACAGCCTGAATGTCCACGCACGCCAAGCCAACGCAGCAGGGATGCACGCCAATGCGGCAACCTCCTGAGGGGTGGGTGGGGAATTGTGAGCTACTGTCTGCATTGAGCAGTCCCGTTAAGTCAAAAACGAGTCAAAGAAACTGTTGAGTTGTTGTCTATCAGCCAAGTGGCCAATTGAGTCCTGTCTGGGGACGTAAAACTGCCCGGGCGTCACAGCGCCCGGATAAAAAACCTATAATGGTGCCTCGCGGCTCACCGCAGCACACGGCTGCGGTGGCTGAGTAATATATCAGTCATAAGTCTTTTCATCAACGTATTGATTCCGGTGAGTTTTCCTTGAGTATGGCCACTTCTGGCGCTAAAACCGCCGCACGACTGGTTACGGTTGACGCTGACAGCGCCGGCCGGCGGCTGGATAATTTTCTGCTTAGCGAGCTCAAAGGCATGCCCCGGACGCGCATTTACCGCCTGATTCGCAAGGGCGAAGTCAGGGTAAATAAAGGCCGCAGCAAGCCTACGACGCGTCTGGAAGAAGGCGATATCGTGCGCATTCCGCCCGTACTCAATATCGCTCCCGACGTCGGGCGAGGCGCGGCTCCCGTGGCGACCCCGCGAAATGTGGATTGGATACGCGCGTTGATTTTGCACGAGGATGAACATCTGCTGGTGCTGGATAAACCGGCAGGCCTGGCGGTACACGGCGGCAGCGGCATCAGTCTTGGCGCTATTGAATTGTTGCGGGCTGCACGTCCGGATTGCCATTACCTCGAGTTGGTGCATCGGCTGGATCGCGATACCAGCGGCTGTTTATTGGTGGCAAAAAAGCGCAGCGCATTGCGAAGCCTGCACGAACAATTGCGCGAAGGGCGAGTGCGAAAGGAATACCTCGCGCTGCTTAGCGGCGCATGGGAAGGGGATGCCCGGGAAGTGGATTTTCCGCTGGTGGTTGAACACCGGCAGAACGGCGAACGGCACGTGCGTACTGGCGCGGATGGCAAAGTGGCACTGACAAGATTTTTCCCGCAAGAACGATTTGCCAATGCCGTGCTTTGCCGGGTTGAATTACTGACGGGTCGGACTCATCAGATTCGCGTGCATGCCGCCGCCATAGGTTATCCGGTGGTGGGCGATAGTCGCTACGGGGCTGTTGGCACGGAAAACGAAATCAAAGTCGACCGTTTGTTCCTGCATGCCCGGATGATCGAGGTTGTGCATCCGGCGAATGATCAGCCGGCGCTTTTTGAATCGCCCCTGCCAGAAGCCCTGATGACTGTGCTGGCGCGGTTACGGTCAGCCTGACCAACCCGCCTTCTCGGCGTCTTGGCGAGCTACGTTAGTAGCTGAATTCCGGCTCGCCGCAGGCAGTTGCCGAGCCAGATAATGGGCAGGCCAATCAGTCCCGTCGGGTCCGTATTCTCTAGCGATTCAAATAACAGCGACCCGTGAGCTTCAGATTTGAAGCTGCCGGCACAGTCCCACGGTTGGTCCAGTTGCAGGTAGGCATCGATTTCTTCGCGGGTGAGTTCACGAAAATGCACCGAGGTGACGTCAGTGTGGGATTCCGTAAAACCGAGCTCCCGGCACAACACCGTTACGGCCGAATAAAACTTGACGGTTTGCCCAGAGCAGGCCGTTAGCTGCGCCGCGGCATTATCGGCGTTGCCCGGTTTGCCTAAAACACGCTCTCCCAGTGCCGCCACCTGATCCGAGCCGATCACCACCGCATCAGGGTTAAGTGTTGCTATGGCGGTGGCTTTGTTTGTCGCCAGGCGGGTTGCCAGGTTGGCCGGGGATTCCCCAGCAAACGGGGTTTCATCGATATTTGCCGCCATAACGCTGAATTTCGCTGTCAGGCGGCTCAGCAGCACTCGTCGGTAGGGTGACTGCGAGGCAAGAATGATTCTGCGTTCAATTGTGGCCATGTTACTGATTTTTGGTATGATGCCGCGGTTATGCTCGCTGATCGTATCGGGATTCCACAACTGCGTGATATGGCCGGTCGATCCGAGCGGGTTGTCACTGTCATTGAGCTCGTCGAGCTTGAGAGAATAGCCGATTTACTGAACCAAGAGTGGGTAGATAATAAGTCGGCGAATAGCGGCCGCTACCGTTTGCAAGTGGAAGCACAATTTGCGGATCACGGTCGTGGCTTTCCGGAGCTGGTGTGCCAGGTCAGCGGGATTTTGCCGCTGAGTTGTCAGCGTTGCCTGTCATTGCTGGATTGGGACGTAGCGCTGGATTTCCGGTTGGCGATAGTGGCAGCAGAAAGTGATCTCGATCACGTGACTGAGCGTTTTGATGCAGTGGTTGCCGATGAGCACGGGTTCAGTTTGGTCGAAGCCGTAACAGACGAACTGTTGGGCAGCTTGCCGTTGGCACCGACACACAGTGATCGGACGCAATGCGCGGTTGCAGAACAGTATATACAGGCTGTCCCCGATGATGACAGGGCGGCACGTAAAGAACAGGTTAACAGGCCGTTCGCGAACCTCGCCACACTGGTTGGCCGTGGTTCGAAAACGGACGATATGGATAGTAATTGAGTTTTCGGAGTACACACGATGGCCGTACAAAAAAGTAAGCGCACCCCTTCGACACGCGGGATGCGTCGCAGTCACGACAAACTGAAGGGTCCGGCCCTGTCGACTGATAAAACCACCGGAGAGTCTCACCTGCGTCATCACGTCGGTGCTGACGGTTATTACCGCGGCAAGAAAATTATCGATACCCCCGCAGAAGACCTGGAATAGGGTCTGAACCTTGCCAGTTACCATTGCTCTGGATGCCATGGGCGGCGACCATGGGCCACGTGTTTGCGTGCCCGCGGCGTTGGCCATGCTGGCCGACAATCCGGATCTGCGCATTATTCTCGTGGGGCAGGAGAGTCGCATACGGCCACTGCTAAACGGTAACAGCGACCGGCTTTCCGTCGTGCATGCCAGCGAAGTCGTCCAGATGGATGAAAAGCCTGCGGATGCGCTGCGCAAGAAAAAAGATTCTTCCCTGCGGGTGGCCATTAATCTGGTCAAACAAGATAAAGCCGATGCCTGCGTGAGCGCGGGCAACACCGGCGCGCTCATGGCCACCGCCAAATTCGTGCTGAAAACACTGCCCAGCATCGATCGGCCCGCCATTATGGCCGCGTTACCGACCGTTAAAGGGCATATGTATATGCTGGATCTCGGGGCGAACTCTAATTGCAGTTCCGAGCATCTGTTCCAGTTTGCCGTGATGGGTTCCGTGGTCGCGTCGGTTATCGAAAACATTGAGCATCCTCGCGTCGCTTTGCTGAATATTGGCGAAGAAGAGATGAAGGGCAATGACAACATTCGGCAAGCTGCTGCGTTGCTGTCAGCCAGCAATCTCAACTACACGGGTTTCGTGGAAGGTGACGGTATAAGTAAGCACGTGGCGGACGTAATTGTGTGCGACGGATTTACCGGTAATGTTGCGCTTAAAGTCATGGAAGGCACCGCCAGTCTGGTCAGTCACTTCATAAGAAAGGGTTTTGGCAGCGGGCTTTACGGTCGGTTTTCGGGGCTGGTTGCTTTGCCGGTGCTGAAGCGCCTGCGCAAATCGCTGGATCCGCGGCAGTACAATGGGGCCAGTCTTGTCGGTTTGAACGGAATCGTTATCAAGAGTCACGGTGGTGCCGATGAACTGGCCTTGCAACAAGCGATTCGGGTTGCAATGCTTGAAGTTGAAAAGAACGTTCCCGAGACCATTCACCGTATGTTGGCGGAGCAGGAAGCTTGATTTATTCACGTATCGCAGGGACGGGACACTATGCGCCCGAGAAGGTACTGACGAATGCCGATCTTGAGAAAATCGTCGATACCAGCGATGAGTGGATTCGCGCCCGCAGCGGGATAGAACGGCGCCATATAGCCGATGACAACCAGACCACCACGGATTTGGCTGAGCAAGCCTGTCGTGCCGCAATGGAGTCGGCCGGCGTGGGCCCTGCTGACATTGATTTCATAGTGGTCGGCACGACGACGCCGGATCTGGTTTTTCCGAACGTCGGTTGTCTCCTGCAAAACCGTCTGGGCATACACGGTTGCCCTGCATTCAGCGTTGAAACGGCTTGCAGCGGGTTTGTTTACGGGTTGAGCATTGCAGACAAGTTCATACGCGCGGGCGAAGCTAAATGCGCGCTGGTTGTCGGCGCGGAAACCTTGTCACGCATCGTTGATTGGACCGACCGCACAACGTGCGTGTTGTTTGGTGACGGTGCCGGGGCCGTTGTTTTAAAGCCCGATACTGAGGCCGGCATATTGTCTACGCATCTACGGGCCGATGGCCGGTACCATGAATTGCTGACGGCCAGAAGCGGGGTGTCGGTGCAGCCCGCTGGCGACGCTTTGCGTGATGGTTACAACGTGCGTATGGCCGGGGGCGAGATATTCAAAGTGGCTGTCAAAAGCATGGGCTCGATAGCTGAAGAAGCCCTGGTCGCGAACAACGTTGATAAGTCGGAGATTGACTGGATCGTTCCTCATCAGGCTAACATCCGCATTATTCAGGCTTTGAGCAAACGCGTCGATGTGTCGATGGATAAGGTGGTGCTTACCTTGCAGGAGTTCGGCAACACATCGGCAGCATCAATACCCATGGCGCTTGATGTGGCGGTTCGCGATGGGCGCATTCGGCGCGGTCAACTGCTGATGTTTGCAACTTTCGGCGGCGGTCTCACCTGGGGTTCGGCGTTACTGCGCTATTAAAACCGGTGGCCGTGGGTCGCGGTGGAACGGATATTGATCATGTCTGTTGATAATCGTTCAGGCATATTATCTCGCATCGGCTTGCTGTCGGGCCCTGTACTCGCCGTGCTGACTTATGTATTGCTTCCTGAAACGTATATCGGGAACGATGGCCTGATGCAGATCCTGCCGGTATCCGCCCGGGCTGCTGCTGCGGTCGGTGTGCTGATGGCGTGTTGGTGGATGACGGAAGCCATTCCCGTGTACGCGACTGCTTTGCTGCCGCTGGTGTTGTTCCCGCTGTTTGGCGTGACAGACATTCACACCGCCGCAGCTTCATACGGGCACGAGATTATTTATTTGTTTCTCGGTGGATTCGTGCTGGCACTCGCGCTCGAGCGCTGGAACTTGCATCGACGCCTGGCCCTGAGCGTTCTGGCTGCTGTAGGTGCTTCGCCGCGCCGCATAGTAGGGGCCTTCATGGCAGTTTCCGCGTTGCTAAGTATGTGGGTTACCAACACTGCTACGACAATCATGTTATTGCCCGTTGCCGTCAGCGTGATTCGCATGTTGCCGATGAAAGATCTTGATGACGGGAAAGCGGATTCTCCCTTTGCGCTCTGTTTGCTGTTGGGGATTGCGTATGCGTCTTCCATCGGTGGCATGGGCACCATTGTCGGCACAGCGCCGAATGTATTTGCGGTGTCCTTTATCAAGGAGCAGACGGGCATCGATATCGGCTTTCTGGAATGGATGAAGTTTGCGGTGCCGCTGGTGTTGCTGTTTGTGCCTTTTGCATGGTTCCTGCTTACCCGTGTTATTTATCCCGTGCGCGTGAAAAAAATTCCCGGTGTGGAGGCATTGCTTGATGACGAGCGTAATAAATTGGCGGCCATGGCGCGGGCAGAGTGGCTCACATTAGCGGTTTTCTTGCTGGCTGCATTGGCATGGATTAGCCGCCCGATATTGAACGGATTGCGCTGGGGCGAATTGCAGCCGTTATCCGGATTGACCGATTCAGGCATTGCGATCGCTGCCGCGTTGTTGCTGTTTATTATTCCGGTGAATTTTCGCCGCGGCGAGTTTTTGATGGACTGGCCGACGGCTTTGCGGCTGCCCTGGGGTTTATTGCTGCTGTTTGGTGGCGGTTTGTCGCTGGCCGCAGCACTGTCCGCCAGCGGGTTTAGTGCGTATCTGGGCGAGCAGGCGAGTCATTTCGCGGGCTGGCCATTGTGGCTGGTGATATTAACTGTAACCACGATGGTGGTATTTCTCACTGAATTAACCAGTAACACAGCCACCACGGCGACGCTGATACCCTTGCTATACGCTGCGGCAGTGGGCCTTGGTTTGCCGCCGCTGTTGATTGTGTTGCCGGCGACCTTCGCGGCCAGCTGTGCCTTTATGCTGCCCGTGGCCACGCCGCCCAATGCCATCGTTTTCGGCACGGGGTACTTGCGCGTCGGGCATATGAGCAGGGCTGGCTTGTGGCTCAATATAGGCGCAATCGCGCTGATCACGCTGGCAGCCTATGCCATACTGATCCCCTTGCTTGGTATTGCCATCTGATCGTTTTGTTAGTTTTTTTCTACTGTCTGGTGTTGGTATTCATGCGTTTCAGAAATTTATTTTCGGTCTTAACCGCTTTCTTTTTGTCCACGCCGGTATATGCCGGTAGCGTGCATGAGCTGATTGATGCCAACGATGTGGTGGGCACTTTATCCAGTTACGTCAGCCAGTATGAAGATACGATGGTGGATATTGGCCGCACCTATAACCTTGGTTTTGAAGAGCTCCGGCTCGCCAATCCGGCAGTGGATCCCTGGCTGCCGGGCGAGGGCACTGAATTGATATTACCCACGGCATTTATTTTGCCGCGGGCGCAACGTCAGGGGTTAGTGGTCAATATTGCTGAGTATCGGGTGTACTTTTACTACCGTGTCGATGAGCAGTCTTTTGTTGCGGCCCTGCCGGTCAGTATTGGGCGCATGGACTGGGCCACGCCCTTGGGGCGTACGCAAATTGTTGCCCGTGCTGAACGGCCAAGCTGGTACCCGCCCGAGTCGGTTCGTCAGGAACACGCTGCCGACGGTCGTGAGTTACCGCGGGTCGTGCCACCTGGGCCGGATAACCCCTTGGGTGAATATGCGCTGCGACTGGCCTTGCCGGGCTATCTGATTCACGGTACTAATCGACCTTCCGGCGTTGGCATGCAAGTGACCCACGGTTGCATTCGATTGTTTCCTGAAGACATCAGGTGGCTGTTCCCCCGCACTGCTGTCGGCATGCCGGTGCAAATCGTTAATCAGCCGGTGAAATTCGGCTGGGTCGGTGATGAGCTTTATCTTGAGGTTCATCCTGCTCTGGAATTAGAGGAAGGCGATTCCGAATTAAATATGACGGTACTGACCGAAGAATTTGTGCACGCTACCCGGGATCGCTCGGCTGAAGTTGATTGGGATTTAATCACCAGCGTGTTTATGTCGCGGCGGGGTTTGCCGGTCAAGGTGGGTCAGGCTGTGGTTGATGACGGGCAAAAAAAAGCCGCGGCTGATGCCGCGGCTTTTTCGGGCTGAAGCCCGTTTCGTTGTAGCAGAGACTACTTGCTCTGACTGCGCTGAAACATGCGATCAATTTTTTCGTTGGTCGCATCACAGCAAGCCTGTGCATCATTAGCGGCTTTCAGTGCGGCATCTGCAGTCGCTTGTGCTGATTCAGATGTGCGTTGAGCAGCGGCAGCACTGGCAGCGCTGGATTTAGCTGCAGCAACTTCCTGCTCCAGCAGACCAACTTTCTCTTCCAGAGCATCCATACGACCGTTGGCTGCACAACCAGATACCACAGCCAGTACGACGGCTACGGCAGTTGCCTTAAAGGCGGTTTGAACTTTGTGGTTCATTGCTATTCCTCAATGAGTTAATAACCAGCTGTCACCGAGGAGGCTTCCCCTTGGCGCTTAGGGCGCATAATGGGGTAAATAATGTTAAATGGCAACAGCTGGCCTCGCTGAAAACCTTGCGGTTAAAAGGAATTTTGGTTTTTAAGGGGATTTTCGAAAGTCGCTTGCATGCCGCGTATAACTGTATATAATCCCAGACCTGTTTATTCATACAGGTATATACCATGTCGGAACTGACCCCCCGCCAGTCGCAGATACTGAACTTCATCCGCGCCTGTATCGCCGAATCCGGTATGCCGCCCACCCGGGCTGAAATAGCCGCTGAGCTTGGCTTTCGTTCGCCTAACGCCGCAGAGGAACATTTACGCGCGTTGCAGCGTAAAGGTGCCATTGATTTACTGCCCGGTGCATCCCGGGGGATACAGCTCAAAGATGTGCTCAAAGAGCAGCTTGGGTTGCCACTGATCGGGCGGGTTGCCGCAGGCAACCCCATTCTTGCTGAGGAAAATATCGAAGACCACGTGCGTATTGATCCGGCCATGTTCCACCCGGAGCCGCATTATTTGCTCAGGGTGCAGGGCATGAGCATGAAAAACGCCGGCATACTCGATGGCGATCTGGTTGCGGTGCATCGCACTCCCGAAGTGCGTAACCGGCAAATTATTGTCGCGCGCCTGGACGACGAAGTAACGGTTAAACGCTACCGACAAGAAGGCCGCACGGTCTGGTTATTGCCAGAAAACGAAGAATTTACGCCCATTGAAGTTGACCTCAATCATCAACACATGGTGATTGAGGGAGTAGTGGTTGGCTTGTTACGCAATGGCATGCCGCTCAAACATTGATGAGGCATTACTCACCAACCCGCATATCTGGAGGTACGGCAGTGGTCGCGGTAGTCGGCCGGAGGCACTGTCGAGCGGTTTTGCCGCGCTGGATGACTGGCTGGAGGGTGGGTGGCCAGGTGCAGCAATTACTGAGCTGCTGTTAACGGCGCAAGGCATCGGAGAATTACGGTTGTTGTTGCCGGCATTACGGCCGCTGCAGCAGCAGCTCTGTTGGATCAATCCACCCTATATCCCTTATGCCCCTGCACTTGCAGACTACGGTCTGGACTTATCCCGGCTGTTGCTGGTGCGCCCTGAATCTGCTGCTGATGCGTTGTGGGCCATGGATCAGGCGTTACGGTCACAGGCTTGTGTGGCAGTACTGGGTTGGTTCAGTCAGCTCAACCGTCAGGCCTTACGACGTTTGCAGGTGGTTGCCGAGTCGGCAGGTTGTCCGGGCTTTGTTTTTCGACCCGCTCGCTTTGCCCGCCATGATTCAGCCGCGCCATTGCGCATCCGCTTATCGGCAACCGCTGGCGGGTTGCAACTCGACATACTGCGTAACCGCTACGGCAGGGTTGGCAGCCTGCGGCTGTCATGTTGAAGCGTCGGCGGCGCGCTGCGCGCAGTCGTTTGCCGACCAGTCCACCGACGCCAACAGACGGGGGACAGGGCGCGCCTCAACAACGGTCGCCTGTATGGCCGTCCGCGCTGTCGTCGGTAACCCAGAGCCTCTGGTTATGCATAAGCTTTATTCCATTAAATATTGAATTAAAAAGATTTATATGCTCAAAAGCCTTCCGAACTGAGTTGGCGGAATGGGCTTTGTCCTACACGTCGGTTGTGAGCATTGACCCTGAAGGAGCGCTGTTGCTAGAGGTCGGCGGCAGCCTGCGTTTATTCGGTGGCCTGCAGGCACTGCGTCTGAAGATTGAGGCGGGCCTCCGTGACTGGTCTTTGCAGGCGGTGCTGGCGTGCGCGCCGACAGCACGGGCTGCAAGCTGGTTGGCGCGAGCCGGGTTGCCGTTTGCTTGCATGACCATGAACGAGATGCTGCGGCTATCAGGCAAGGTTCCTGTGACGGCGTTGGGCTGGCCGGTGCGGATACAGCAGCGTTTACAGCAGATGGGGGTGTACACGCTGGCCGACTGTCGCCGCTTGCCGCGCGATGGTTTTGCGCGGCGTATAGGCCGTGCGTATTTGCAGGCCATGGACGAGGCTTTTGGTGCCAGGCCACAGCCCCTGCAGCGTCATGAATCGCCGCTGTTTTTTAACGACCGAATCGAACTGGATGACGAGACTTTCAGCGCGCCGGTGTTGCTGGCGGCGACCGCTGTTTTGTTGCAGCGACTGGAGCGCTTTCTGCGTCAGCATCAGGCGGGTACTCAGACTGTGGGTGTATGGCTCGAGCATAACGGGGGCGAGCCTTCTGCGTTACAGATTCGTGGCGGCGAGCTGAGTACGCAAACCGGGCATTTACACGCGTTGGTTGCCTTGCGTTTAGAGCGATTTACGTTGTCTGCGCCGGTCGTGGCAGTTGCGGTAAAAGCACGTGCTTTTCCTGAGCCGGTATACGCCAGCATGGCTCTGCCTGGCATAGAGCCTGCGGCCGGTGTTGATCCGGCTCGTCAGGCGCAGCTGCTGGCGAAATTGCAGGCACGTCTTGGGCATGCCTCTGTGCACGGACTCGCATTGTCGGTTGAACACCGTCCTGAGAACTCCTGGCAGGTTGCCGATGCAGCACCGGGTGTTGTTAAAAAAGCGCAACCCAGCGGCAAGCCGGTCGCGCAACGCCCTTTGTGGTTATTACAGGCTCCGCAACGCATTAATGCACCAGCGGTTGCACCGCTGCTAAGGCGTGCCGAGCGTATTGAATCGGGTTGGTGGGACGGCCACGATGTTCGGCGTGATTACTACAGTGTGAGCGGGCCTGCCGGCAGTCGCTGGTGGGTTTACCGGGATTGCCGGGATTCGCACTGGTATTTGCACGGGCTGTTCGGGTGACGTCGGCAGGTAATAACGCCGCTTACGTCGAGCTCCACTGCATCAGCCATTTCACTTTTCTGCGGGGGGCTTCGTCGCCGGAAGAGCTGGTGGAGCAGGCTGCGGCGCTGGGTTACACGGCGCTGGCATTGACCGACGAGTGTTCAGTCGCCGGCGTGGTGCGCGCCCACATGGCCGCCCGCCGGTATTCGCTGCGTCTGATAATCGGCAGTGAATTCACCTTGCAGGAAGGGCCGCGGTTGCTGGTGTTGGCTGCCAGCAGGCAGGGCTATGCGGAATTGTGCGGGCTGATCACGCGCGCGCGGCGCGCAGCCATCAAGGGCGAGTACCGGCTGGGGTTTGCCGATCTGGTCAGCGGTCTGCCGGGCTGCAAGGTGCTGTATTTGCCGGGCTTGCCGGATGACGTGGCGCATATTCGTCACTTGCAGGGGTTGTTTTGCGACCGTCTGCGGCTGGCTGCCGAACTCTTTCCCGACGGCTGTCTTGAAGAAAAAATAGAACAATATAAATCTCTTAGAGATCAAACATCATGTGAAATAGTGGCTTCGGGTGACGTGCATATGCACGTTCGCGGCCGCCGTGCGCTGCAAGACACGTTAACGGCCATCCGACTGGGGCTTACGGTTGCTGATGCGGTCGGCCACTTGCATCCGAACGGTGAGCGCTTTCTGCGTCCGCTTGAGCAACTGGCGGTCTTTTACCCCTCGGCATGGCTGGCTGAAAGTGTACGTTTTGCGGCTGATTTGCGGTTCACGCTGGATGAACTTGAGTACCGATACCCCTGTGAACTGGTACCCGTCGGTATGACGCCAACCGACTGGTTGCGGCGGCTGACAGAGCAAGGCCTGCACTGGCGCTGGCCGGACGGTGCACCGGACGCTGTGCAACAGCAGGTGGATTATGAGCTCAGGGTAATCGCCGGGTTGCGCTACGAGGGTTATTTTCTGACGGTGCATGACATTGTGCGTTTCGCCCGCGAGCGCGGCATTCTTTGTCAGGGGCGCGGGTCCGCAGCCAATTCCGCTGTTTGCTTCTGTCTGGGGATTACCGAGGTGGATCCGGCGCGCATGAGTATGTTGTTCGAGCGCTTTATTTCCAAAGAGCGCAATGAACCACCGGATATTGATGTTGATTTTGAGCATGAGCGACGCGAGGAGGTCATCCAGTACATCTACAACAAGTACGGTCGTGACCGGGCTGCGCTAACGGCCACCTTCATTACCTACCGGCCGCGCAGCGCCATTCGTGATGCGGGCAAGGCGTTAGGTTTCAGCGAAGATCAGACACACCGATTGGCCCGGGCCATGCAATGGTGGGATGGCAGTGAAATAAAGGCCGAGCGGGTGGTTGAGGCCGGCCTGAACCCTGCCGACCCGCGCATGCGGCGCTTGCTGGTGCTGGTTTCGCAGTTGTTAGGCTGCCCCCGGCACCTCTCTCAGCACGTTGGAGGCTTCCTTATTTCAGAACGCCCCTTGCACGAACTGGTGCCAATCGAAAATGCGGCAATGCCGGAGCGCACGGTGATCCAGTGGGACAAAAACGACCTCGACGATCTGGGGTTGCTAAAAATCGATGTACTGGCACTGGGGATGTTGACTGTCATCCGGCGCAGTTTCGACTTGTTGCGTAACTGGAATGGTCGCAATCTGACTATGGCAACAGTCCCTGCCGAAGATCCGCAGGTCTACGACATGGTGAGCAGGGGCGATACGGTCGGCGTCTTTCAGATTGAGTCACGCGCGCAGATGGCCATGCTGCCGCGCCTGAAACCGCGTTGTTTTTATGATCTGGTTATTGAAGTCGCACTTGTGCGGCCAGGGCCTATACAGGGCGACATGGTGCACCCTTACCTGCGTCGGCGCAGCGGGCAGGAGCTTGTGACCTATCCAAGTGAAGCTGTGCGGGAGGTGCTGAAACGCACTCTGGGCGTACCCATTTTCCAAGAGCAGGTGATGCAACTGGCCATTGTCGCTGCAGGCTTTTCCGGCGGAGAAGCCGATCAGTTGCGGCGGGCTATGGCGGCATGGAAGCGGCGGGGCGGTCTGGGCCCGTTTGAAGCCCGATTAATCGATGGCATGCGTGCACGCGGTTACGCAGAGGGCTTTGCACGTCAGTTGTTTAATCAGATTCAGGGGTTTGGTGAATACGGATTTCCGGAGTCTCACGCCGCGAGTTTTGCATTGCTGGTGTACGTTTCGGCGTGGCTGAAGTGCCACGAGCCGGCTGCGTTTACCTGTGCCTTATTGAACAGTCAGCCGATGGGTTTTTATGCGCCTTCGCAGTTGGTGCAGATGGCCCGGCGACACGGCGTGGAAGTGCGTCCGGTGGATGTGAACCGCAGCCTGGTTGAATGTTCTCTGGAGCAGGGTGATTTTTCCCGTCCGGCCTTGCGCCTGGGTTTTAACCGCGTCAAGGGTTTATCCGCAGATGCCGCCCGGCAATTAGTTGCGGCACGAGATCAACAACCCTTTATCGGCACCACCGATCTGGCGCAACGCACAGGGTTGAATGCGCATGAACTTGGGGCACTGGCTGCGGCAGACGCCTTGCAGGGCATTACGGGTAATCGGCATCGTGCTCGCTGGCAGGTGGCCGGTGTTGAGAAGCCTCTGCCGCTCCTGAATATTCCGGCATTTAATGAAGCCGAGCCTTTGCTGTCGACACCGGGCAGGATGCTTTCAGTCGTCAACGATTACGCAAGTACCGGCCTGACTCTGCGCGAACATCCGATGAGTCTGGTGCGAAGGCGGCTTGCGGATCATTGCCTGCAGGCACAGCAGCTGTGGCAATTGTCTGACGGTCAGGAGGTGGTCACGGCCGGGTTGGTCATTACGCGGCAGCGCCCGGGCAGCGCAAAGAGCGTTACCTTTGTCACGCTGGAAGACGAAACGGGGTTCATTAATCTGGTGGTTTGGAAGCAACTCGCCGAGCAGCAACGTAGCGTATTACTCAACTCTTATTTGCTGGAGGTTCGCGGTCGTCTGCAGCGACAGGACGGGGTATTGCATGTGATAGCCAGTCATCTCATAGACCGCGGCCCATTGCTCGAAGATCTGGTGATCAGCAGCCGTGATTTCCATTGAGTTGGCAATCAGATTTCATAGTCATCAAAGTCCATCAGGTCGTTGTGACGGCGTTTTCTTTCGGCCAGCGCTTCCAGGCGTCTGCGCAGGCGGGACGACGGGTTGCCCCCCGCGCCGGCTTCCGCTTCGAATTCGGCAACCAGATTATCTACGTCGAAAACCACCGAGTTTTCACCGACAAAGTCATCAACTGCGCCTTTTGCGCTGAACGGATCATCGCTTGCATCATCGTCGTCAAAATCATCATCGTCGTCGTTGAGCACAGCAGTTTCTGAAAAATCATCACTATCGTCGAAATCATCAACCCGTTCGTCCGTCGAGTTTTCAAGAACTGCTTCGTCTTCGTGGTAATGCCTGTTCATGGCAGCTCTCCTGTTTGAAAGCCATGTCGTTATGTCACGTTAAAACGTTTATAGAACGCGCTTTTCAGGGTGACAAGATGGCAAACCGCCATAAATTCCGGAAACGTGACAGGGGTCACACGCTAATCGCAAATTCTGCGAAGCAGGGCACTATTCAGAGGCCACACGGCGAGAAATTGAGGCGTAAAGAGAGGGTGAATAGGGCGTAGCAGGTTACAGGACGAGCTTGTTCATCTCAAAAATAGGCAGCAGCAGGGCAACGACAATGCCGAGCACAATAACGCCCATAAAGATAATCATTGCGGGCTCCAGAATATTAAGCAGAGTGCTTATCAGCCCGTTCATCTCCCGTTCTTGCTGCCCTGCGGCTTTACCGAGCATATTTTCCAGCTCACCGCTGGCTTCGCCGCTGGAAATGAGATGAATACACAGGGGTGGGAACTGCCGGCTCTTGGCAAGTGAAGCGCCGATCGGCGCGCCTTCCCGGATCCGCAATGCGGCTTCTTCCACTGCTTCGCGCATCGGCGTGCTGGTAATCACAGCGCCGGAAATCCGCAGGCCCTCGAGTATGGGCACGCCGCTGCCGGTCATGATGCTGAAAGTGCGCGTGAAGCGCGCCGTGTTGATACCCCTGACGATTCGGCCTACCACGGGCAAACGCAGCACAAACTGATCAAAACGCCTGCGCAGCTCGGGGACTTTAAGCAGTCGCATAAATCCGAAGCCCGCCGCAACCAGCATAATCACCAGTAACCAGCCCCAGCTCTGCACGAAATCACTGGTTGCGATCAGTATCGCGGTGGGTACCGGTAATTCCTGACCCGTGTTGGTGAACACCCCCACGACCTTGGGTACGACGTAAGCCATCATCAGGGTAATAATCAGCAGACAAAAGCCCATCAGCACAGCTGGGTAAATCATCGCGTTACGCACCGTCTGCGAAAGTTCCTGTCGGCTTTCGGTGTAGTCAGCCAGCCGTTCCAGTACTGCATCCAAATGTCCGGACTGTTCGCCCGCATCCACGGTGCTGCGGTAAATGTCCGGAAAGGCCCGCGGAAAGTCGTTCAGACCGTCTGCCAGACTGAAGCCTTCGCGGACGCGCGCGCGCACGCCCAGCACAATGCTTTTCATGCGGGAATTTTCGCTTTGCTCACCGATCGCAGCCAGCGATTCTTCAAGCGGCATGCCGGATTGCACCAGGGTCGCCAGCTGGCGGGTCAGTATGGAAAGATCCGTTGAGGAGAGTCCGCTACCGAGGCTGAATGATGATTGCCGCGACGATTCCTGTTTGGCGCTCTCGTTAACGCTGAGCGGCAGGAGCTGCTTTTCACGCAACAATTGACGTACTTGCTTGGCTGTGTCGCCTTCCAGAACGCCTTTATGCTGTTTGCCGGCGTTATCAACTGCGGTGTATTCGAATGCTCCCACGACATTGTCCGTCCGCGGCGATTAATCAGCGCGAGTGACGCGCAGCACTTCTTCGAGCGTGGTCACGCCTTGTTTTACTTTGTCCAGTCCGACCTGCCGAATGCTGGGCGTGCGCGTCCGTGCATAAGCTTCCATCTCGTGTTCGCCAGCGCCGTCGTGAATCATGCGGCGCATGTTTTCATCCACCGTTACCATTTCGTAGATGCCGCAGCGCCCGGCATAACCCTGACCCGGCAGCTTGCTGTTGGCCTGATATATCTTGGGCGGCGTGGCAGGGTCGACCCCGAGCAGCCCGCACTCGTATTCGGAGGCAGAGCAGGGGATGCGGGTTTTTTCGTCCAGCACGCGCACCAGCCGCTGCGCAATCACGCCGATCAGGCTGGACGATAGCAAAAACGGCTCCACGCCCATGTCGCGCAGTCGGGTAACCGCACCCACTGCAGTATTGGTGTGCAAAGTGGACAGCACGAGGTGACCGGTAAGGCTGGCTTGAACGGCGATTTCCGCAGTCTCGAGATCGCGAATCTCGCCGACCATGACGACATCAGGGTCCTGGCGGAGAATAGCCCGCAGTCCGCGCGCAAAGGTCATGTCGACTTTGGTGTTGACCTGCGTTTGACCGATGCCATCGAAGTAATACTCGATCGGATCTTCCACCGTCATGATGTTGCGGGTTTTGTCATTGATGCGCTCTAGCGCAGCATACAGGGTCGTGGTTTTGCCCGAACCCGTTGGACCCGTGACCAGAATAATTCCGTGGGGCCGGTGAATGAGGGCATCCGTTTGATCGCGGGTGCTCTGATCCATGCCGAGGGCTTCAAGACTGATGCGCCCGGCTTGCTTGTCCAGCAGACGCATCACTACGCGTTCGCCGTGGCTGGACGGAATGGTGGAGACGCGCACATCGACCGATCGACCGGCAATGCGCAACGAAATACGACCATCCTGCGGCAGCCGTTTTTCGGCAATGTCCAGCCGGGACATAACCTTGATACGCGATACCACCAGCGGTGCCACGGCACGACGCGATTTCAGGATTTCCTGCATGATGCCGTCAATCCTTAAACGCACCACCAAGCGATTCTCATACGGCTCAATATGGATATCCGAGGCATGTTCTTTGATGGCAGAAGTGAGGATGGCATTGATCAAGCGAATAATCGGCGCATCATCGTCTGCCTCCAGCAGGTCGGACGGTTCGGGAATATCCTCGGCGACCTGCATGAGATCGGTGTCTTCTTCAATGCCTTCAACTACTCGCCGGGTATTTTTGCCGTCGTCTTCGTAGGTCGCCCTCAGCAACGCTTCGAACTCAGCCGGCTCGATGATCTCAACCTTGAGCGGTTTCCCAAGCGTACGTCGGACTTCGGACAAAATAGCGGGGTTGGCCCCGCGTCTTACGCAGGTGCGCGCACCTTCATCGGTGTTGTGCACCACCACACCGTGGCGGCGGGCAAAACCGAAACTAAGCGGGGGCGAATAGTCGTCGTCAGGTTCAACCACCGGCAGGTCCATGACAACCGGCATGTCGTCGTGGCCGACGTCCTGCAGGGGATCACCCACATTGTCCAGCGGAGTCTCCATCAATCCTTATCGGTCGCCTCTGTCACCGCCTCGGCGTCGGACTCATCCTGATCCGCTGCATCCGCCGTGCCTAAACGCCTCAAATCAACGACGGGCACCGACGCGTCGGGCTGTTCAAGCTCCGGCAGTAGCGGCGCATTGATATCCCGGAAAAACAGCCCCCGATCCTGCTTTTTATCCTGTTGCATTTCGCGAATGACGCTGTACTTTTCATTAGTCTCATAAGCTGTCGCTACGCTGTCACGCAGAATTGTCGGTTTGATGAACAGCATCAGGTTGGTTTTTGTCAGTTGCACTCTGTCGGCCCTGAACAAACGGCCCAGCCAGGGGATGCTCCCGAGTATTGGCACTTTCTGCACCGTTTCCCGCAGTTCATCCTGCAGCAAGCCGCCAAGCACCAGTGTGCCGCCGTCTTCCACGATGACGGATGTGGTAAGCGTCCGATTAGTGGTAACCAGATCAACCGCTTCGCCTTTAGCGGCCAGACCGGAGATTTCCTGTTCGATCTTCAGCAATACCGCATCGCCTTCATTGATTTGCGGGGTGATTTTCAGTTTCAGACCCACTTGCTCACGCTGCACGGTCTGAAACGGGTTGACCGCGCCGCCGACCGTGCCGGTGTTCGAATAGCTACCGGTGACGAAAGGTACTTCCTGGCCGACATTGATCTCAGCCTCTTCATTATCCAGCGTAACGATATTCGGTGTGGCCATGATGTTGGTATTGGCATCCGATTCCAGCGCCTGAATCAGTGCCGCCCAGCCGCTGCCGTCATCGTTCAGTCGTCCTAAACCGAATAAACCACCAGGGTTGGACAACGGCAGGCTGGTTACATCGCCGTTTATCGCGCCGGCAAAGTCGCCGATGCTGGTGGTTATGTCTGTACCGGTGATGCCGACGATATCGTCTTTGCCCAACGCCGCCCAGGTAATGCCAAGCTGATCCGTTTCATCGCCCGACACCTCGACAATTATCGCTTCGACCAGTACCTGCGCCCGCCGTATGTCCAGCTTGTCGATAACGGTCATCATGGCGCGCATGACTTTGGGCGGTGCCGTCACGACCAGCGCATTGGTCTGCTCGTCGGCCCAGATTGTTATATCTCGGCCGGCATTCGGGCCGGCCGCAGCACCCTCGCCACTGCCGCCGCGATACTGGCCTTCCAGCTTGGTGGCAAGGTCGGTGGAGTCGGCGTAGCGCAGGTAGCGAACCTGTGTATCACCGCCGTCCTCAAGCGGGGTGTCCAGGTGCGCAACCAGTGCGCGCAGGCGCAGGCGATCATTTTTATCACCGCTAATCAAAATGCTGTTGGTGCGCTCATCGGCAACCACCGTAATGGCCTTGGCACCCTCGGCATTCGCGCCTTGCTGCAAGGCGCTGACCACCCGCACCGTTTCTGCCGCGGAGGCGTGGGACAGGCGAATCACTTCGTATTCATCATCGCCGGATTGGTCAATGCGGCGCACAATTTCCAGAATTCGATCAACGTTGGCAGCCCGGTCTGAAATAATCAGCATGTTGGAGCCGGGGTGTGCCGCAAGATGGCCGTATTGCGGAATCAACGGTCGCAGTATCGGCACCAGTTGGGTTGCTGCGACATTCCTGACTAATACGACTTGCGTGATGATGTCATCAGCGCGCCGACTGTTGTCGGCTGCACCTTCCCAGCCCGGCATTTGTCGTGCGTTTGCGTCCGGCAGAATCTTAATGACATCGCCCGCAGGCACGGCCACGTAACCGTAGACCTGCAGTATGGATAAAAAGGCTTCGTAGAATGCTTCGGACGACATCGGCGTCGAAGAGACCATGGTGACCTGCGCTTTGACACGCGGGTCAATAATAAAATTCTTGCCGGTAATGGCCCCTACGGCTTCAATAACCTGCTGCAGGTCAGCGTCTTTATAGTTCGGAGTGATGGTGGCTTGAGCCCACACTTGTGCCGTGCCGAGCAGGCATAAGGCGCCAAGCGCCGCAAGTGTTGTGCGCATTCCAGTGCGTGCTCCTTTCCGTGAGCAAAAGGTCGAAATCATCTTCGGGCACCTGAAGCATTATTAAACTGGCTGCTGTCCAGCGTCAGCGCCATGGGGGATCCGTTGCGCTCTATAGTAACCGTCATTTGTGTTGCATCACCAAGCTGACGAAATATTTCCATGCCCTCGCTCAGATTATTCAAAGACTGCCCGTTGATCTCGGTTACCAGGTCTCCCGGCCGCAGCCCAAGCGCGGCGAAGGCCTTTCGGTCCCGCCCAGGATAAACACGGTAACCCCGCATTTCACCGTTAGGCATAAAGGGTTGCGGCCGAATAATTTCGGTAAAGGCAGAGGGGTTTGAGCCAACAGCGGCACGCAGCGTGTCACGCCTTGAGCCGCCATGCTCGTCTGCATCTACATCGTCGCTGACAATGGCACGCTGTATGCCGAGATTTTGACTTTCCTTTGGCAAACGCAACGTTTCAAGCGCGCCGCCGCGATTCAGAATGACCCGATCGGGGTGCACTTCGTGGAGTGTGGCGCCGCCCGGTACTGAATCTTCGACAAAATAGACTTGGGCCTTGTTGCTGTCGTCCGCGATGATCGCATGCGCAATGGTTTCATCATCGGCAGCAATGGTTCCGCGCAGCTTCAGATTAAGGCGCGTTTCCGGAGCTTTAACCGCTGCCGAAGGCGTGGGCTGTGCATCAGCTTCGCCAAAGAGGTGGGCATTGGCAATCGCGCGGAAGTCCACGCTAACATCGGCATTGTTTACGGGTGTTCCGCCCGATGCTGCGCGGCGGCTCCAGTCAAACTCCGGTTCTCCCGGGAAGAGCGACCACAGTAATTGCGCGCCGCTCCACGCGATCAATATCACCAGTACCCAAGCCGTGACGGCGGGTAGCTCGTTATTGGCCAGCGCTAACCATTGCTCTGGTGAGCGCTCGCGCAGGTGTTGGATTTTATGAGTCAGTTCCACGGGGACGAGACTTTAAAGCTTTTCAAGCATCTGTGCGTGTGTCCAATACCGGTTTTCAATAGTTTGGCGCATATTTGTCATAACGCATCATAAAACCTCCGGCCCGATATGACCAAGCAGCGGAGGTATTTTCCTTTTATTGGCAAATAGATGAAATAGACTATTAAACAAGCATTACAGTATTACTTCGACAACGTATCGGGAATAAAGCTCCGGCGGGCAGAAAAAGTCAGCCTGAGGGGCAACAAAAAGACGTTTTTTACGGTCAGAGTAACTGTAGTGGCCGCCAAAGCGGTTAAAATGGGTCTTATTTGAGGAATTCGGGCCCGCACAGGGATTTTAGGCCATGTCAGCTGAAGACGAGGAAAATTCGCCAGAGCTGCCGGATTTGGGGCGCGACCTGGTTGTCGAGGAATCGAAGCCGGAAGTTAAGAAGCCCCCGCTGTATCAGGTATTGCTGCTAAACGACGATTACACGCCCATGGACTTTGTCGTGGAAGTCCTGGAGATGATATTCGGTCTCGATCGGCAGCGGGCGACAAGAATTATGCTGGAGGTGCACACTAAAGGTAAGGCGCGTTGTGGTGTATACACCTACGAAATAGCCGAGACCAAGGTGGCGCAGGTCAGCAGTTACGCGCAGCAGCACCAGCATCCGCTGCTGTCAGTCATGGAGGAAGTGTAGCCAGTTATGTTGAGCGCAGAACTCGAATATTGTCTGAACGAGGCTTTCCAGCAAGCCCGCAATAATCGTCATGAATTCATGACGGTGGAGCATTTACTGTTGGCCTTGTCGGATATCCCTACGGTGGTAGAGGTGTTGAAATCCTGCGGTGCTGATCTTCCGCGTCTGCGCAAGGATCTCCAGGATCACATTGATGAAACCACACCACTGCTGAGTGACGACAGTGAGCAGGAAGTGGCTCCCACGCTCGGATTCCAGCGCGTGTTGCAACGCGCGGTTTACCACGTTCAGTCCGGTGGCAAGAAAGAAGTTACGGGCGTCAATGTATTGGTGGCTGTGTTCGGCGAAAAGCAGACTCACGCGGTCTACTTGCTGGGCATACAAGATGTGACGCGTCTGGACGTCATTAACTTCGTCGCGCACGGCATCGGTAAGCAGGAAGACGCTGCACCGGGCACTGGTAGTCAACAAAACGCTGCGCCGGACCTCGAAGCCGAGACGGTGGCAAGTCCGCTTGAGCAATTTGCGACCAATCTGAACGAAAAAGCCGCGGCGGGAAAGATAGACCCGCTGATCGGTCGCGACGCCGAGATTCAGCGCACCATTCAGGTGCTGTGCCGTCGCCGCAAAAATAACCCGTTGTTTGCCGGCGAGTCGGGCGTGGGTAAAACTGCACTGGCCGAAGGTCTGGCTAAACGCATCGTTGACGGCGAAGTGCCGGACGTGCTGCGTGGCGCGACAATTTACGCGCTCGATATGGGCAGCCTGCTGGCCGGCACCAAGTATCGCGGCGATTTTGAGAAGCGCCTGAAGGGCGTGCTCGCAGAGCTGGCCAAAGACCCGCGCAGTGTGCTGTTCATAGACGAGATTCACACCGTAATCGGAGCTGGTGCGGCATCCGGCGGAGTGCTGGACGCGTCCAACCTTATCAAGCCGGTGCTGGCCAACGGCGAATTGCGGTGCATAGGCTCCACAACATACCGCGAGTACCGCCATGTGTTCGAGAAGGATCATGCCCTGGCGCGACGCTTCCAGAAGATAGACGTTCTGGAACCATCGGTTGAAGAGACCGTGGAAATCCTTAAGGGGCTGCGCGATCGCTTTGAGGAGCATCACTCTGTTTCATACAGCGATGAAGCATTGCAGGCGGCAGCCGAGTTGGCCGCCCGGCATATCAATGAACGTCATCTGCCTGACAAAGCGATCGATGTGATCGACGAAGCGGGCGCGAGCGTGCGTCTGTTGCCCGAGAACGAGCGCCCCAACGTGATCGGTGTGGCCGAAGTTGAGCAAGTTGTAGCGCGGATAGCGCGTATTCCCGCCAAGAGCGTGTCTGCCTCTGACCGGGATCAGCTCAAGAATCTGGAGCGTGATCTCAAGCTGGTGATATTCGGGCAGGATCCGGCCATCGATGCGTTGTCATCGGCCATCAAAATGGCGCGTTCAGGCTTGCGAGACGAAGAGAAGCCGGTGGGCGCATTCCTGTTTGCCGGGCCGACGGGTGTGGGTAAAACAGAAGTAACTCGTCAATTGGCCTATTGCCTTGGCATTGAGCTCATTCGCTTCGATATGTCTGAGTACATGGAGCGGCATACGGTATCCCGCCTTATCGGCGCGCCTCCGGGTTATGTGGGTTTTGATCAGGGCGGTCTGCTGACCGAAGCAGTAAGCCGCAATCCGCACGCGGTGCTGTTGCTTGATGAAATTGAAAAAGCGCACCCCGAAGTGTTTAACCTGCTGTTGCAGGTCATGGATCACGGCACCCTAACCGATAACAACGGCCGTAAAGCTGATTTCCGCAATGTCATTATTGTTATGACCACTAACGCGGGTGCGCGTGAAATGAGTCGGGCATCCATTGGCTTTACCCAGCAGGATCATTCCTCGGAGGGTTCCGGCGCGATCGAAAAGTTGTTCTCACCTGAGTTCCGCAACCGACTGGATGCTGTCATACAGTTCGAAGAGCTTAAGCGCGATTCCATTCTGCGAGTGGTGGACAAATTGGTGGTCGAACTCGAATCACAACTTGAGTCCAACAACGTTACGCTGGAGCTCAATGATGCGGCTCGGCAGAAGATTGCTGATCAGGGTTACGACCCGAAGATGGGCGCTCGGCCAATGGCCAGGGTGATCCAGGAGCAGATCAAGCGGCCGCTTGCAGAGCAACTGTTGTTTGGCGATCTGGTCGGCGGCGGCCACGTGGTCGTGGTGGTTAACGACGCTGGCGAGTTGCAGTTGATCGCAACGCCAGAAACCCGGCAGATCGAACATATCGCTGACAGCGATAAGGATACGATCAGCGAGCGCGGTAGATAATACGCCCCTTGCTAAGGTCGTAAGGGGTCAGCTCAACTGTGACGGCATCGCCCGTCAGGATGCGTATGTAATGCTTACGCATCTTTCCCGAGATATGAGCAGTCACCACGTGGCCGTTTTCGAGTTCAACTCGGAACGTGGTGTTTGGCAGCGTCTCGACGACGGTGCCTTCCATTTGTATGGCTTCTTCCTTTGCCATGGCTCAGTAATTGCTATTCCTCAGGTTTGGGCGGCGCATTGTGCAAGAACAGGCGAGCCTTAGCAAGTTCGCGGCTTGCGCAGGTTCATCAGCACGCCGGCCGGCTGCTGCTCTAAACGCCAATTCGGGAGTGCGGTAGCGGTATCCACCAAAGCCGGAAGGGCGTCCAGAAAGTCCCTGCGAAGCTGGGTTTGCATGCCGAGGATACGGAGGTGGGGCGACTCCAGCTGACAGTCAATCAGTTCAATGCCATTGCTGAGGGCCAATTGCACAAGGGCGCTCAAAGCGACCTTCGAGCCCCCGCTTTCAATCGTATACATGGATTCAGCAAAGAAGATTTTGCCCAGCCTCACCCCGTAAACACCGCCCGCCAGCTTACCGTCGCGCCAGCTTTCGATCGAATGCGCGAAACCTAGCCGGTGCAAATTAATGTAGGCATCTTCCATTTCCGTGGTGATCCAGGTGCCGTGTTCGCCGCGTCCTTGCGCGCAGCCGCGGATTACCGCCGCAAAATCGTGATTTAGTGAATAACCCCAGGCATGCCGCCGCAATTCGCGCCGCAAACTGCGCGACATGTGAAAGTTTTCCGGCTTAATGACAGCCCTGGGATCCGGAGACCACCACAGTATCGGTTGATCGTCGTTGTACCACGGGAAGATACCTCGCTTGTATGCAGCGAGCAGGCGCTCCGCGGACAGATCGCCCCCAATAGCAACCAGGCCCTCCGGATAACCGAGCGCGATACCGGCATTCGCCGGATCCGGAAAGCTGTCAGGCGAATCATCGGGTGACAGGGTGCGTATACGAAAGGCCATCAAGCAGGCTGCCGGACTATTTATAAGGGATGTGCTCGCCCAGAAAATTCATGTAGCGATCCACGTGTTGACGTTCGTTGTTGAGATATTCGTCGATTGCGGCGAAAAACCGGGGGTGCGATAGCCAATGTGCCGACCAAGTTTCCGTTGGCACAAAACCGCGACTGATTTTATGTTCGCCCTGTGTACCGGGCTCAAAAACTTTCAAGTTATTTTGAATGCAGTAGTCGATGCCCTGGTAGTAACAAGTTTCAAAATGCAGTGAATCAATAAACCCGTTTGCGCCCCAGTATCGGCCGTAGAGGTGTGTGTCGCTGCGAAAACAAATCGCTACCCCGACCATGTCGTGCTGATGATATCCCGCGAATACCACCAGACTGTCGGGCATAGCCCGTGCAATCCGCTGAAAGAAATCGCTATTCAGATAAGGCTCCCGCCCGCGGCGCAGAAAAGTACCCGTGTACAGTGGCATGATCGCTTCCCACACCTGGTCATCTATTTCTTCGCCCGTGAGGGTATGAAAAACGATTCCCGCTTCGCTCACCCGACGCCGCTCGCGCCGGGCCTTTTTACGCTTGCTGGCAGTAAAGGTATCCAGGAACTCATCGAAAGAAGCATAGCCCTGATTGTGCCAGTGAAACTGGCAATCCTTGCGCAACAGCATCTCGGCTTGTTGAGCTCTGTCCCGGTCTTGCCGATTCGGGAACAGTATATGCAGCGAGGAAGCGTCGCAGCGCGCCGCCAGCTCACGGGCTTCCTGCAACAGCAGGCCGGGAATAATCGGGTTGCTTTCAGTCGGACATAGGAGGCGCGGTCCGGTAGCCGGGGTGAACGGGACCGCGGCAACCAGCTTTGGGTAATAGTGGAGCCCGGAGCGCTCATAGGCCCCGGCCCAGGCAAAATCAAATACGAATTCGCCATAAGGATTGGTCTTGAGATAGAGCGGCATGGCGCCGAGTAACTGGCCGTCGTCGGCTTCGCAAACAACGTGACAAGGGTGCCAGCCCGTTTCAGCCGAAGCGCATCCGGATTCTTCCAGGGCGCGCAGAAATTCATGGCGCACGAAAGGATTCCTATCGTTGAGCAAGCCGTTCCAAGCGTCGGGGTTGATCTCACTGATGGATTGAACGACCCGGGTTCGCATGCACCGCCTCTGCGTCAAAATAGAATCTATTCGTCCGGAGCTTCCTTACGACAGGTTGCCTTCCAGCGCATCGAGGTATTTTTCAGCGTCCAATGCAGCCATGCAGCCGGCACCTGCCGAAGTGATCGCCTGACGATAGATCTGATCGGCTACATCGCCAGCAGCAAATACGCCGGGGACACTGGTGCCGGTCGCATTACCCGAAAGCCCAGACTGCACCACTATATAGTTGTTTTTCATGTCGAGCTGGCCGGCAAACAAGCTTGTGTTCGGTGAATGACCAATCGCGATGAAAAGTCCGGTTAAGTCCAGTTCCTGGGTCGCGCCGTCTTCGGTGCTTCGCAGCCGCACGCCGGTAACACCGGAATCGTCGCCCAGTACTTCGTCAACCTCGTGATTCCAGATCACCTCGATGTTGCCGCCGGCACTGGTTTTGGCAAGCAGCTGTTGCTGCATGATTTTTTCGCCGCGAAACTGATCCCGGCGATGTACGACCTTGACGCTCGAGGCAATATTGGAAAGGTAGAGCGCTTCTTCCAGCGCGGTGTTACCTCCGCCAATCACTGCGACATCCTGACCTCGATAGAAGAACCCGTCGCAGGTGGCGCATGCCGAAACGCCCTTGCCCTTAAACTGCTCTTCGCTGTCGAGGCCGAGGTATTTTGCGGTAGCGCCGGTGGCGATGATCAGAGCATCGCAGGTGTAAGTCCCCGAGCCACCTTGCAGTCGGAAAGGGCGCTGCCGCAGATCAGCCTCGTGTATATGATCGATGACCAGCTCGGTATCGAAGCGCTCGGCGTGTGTGCGCATTTGCTCCATAAGCGCAGGGCCCTGTAACCCCTCAGGCCCGCCCGGCCAGTTGTCCACGTCGGTCGTGGTCATCAGTTGGCCACCTTGCTCGGAGCCGGTAATCAGCAGGGGTTTCAGGTTGGCACGGGCGGCGTAGACGGCAGCCGAGTAACCAGCCGGGCCAGAGCCCAGAATAACGAGGCGGGAGTGCCGAGTGTCGCTCATGTATACTTTCCTGACAGATTATGTAGATTTGTAGCCAGCGGCAGGCGCCGCAGTGTACGGGAATGTCCCGGGCGAGCAAAGCTCGGCACAGTTAAATGGACTAACTGGGTGAATTCGAAGTGGGCAAGGCAGCGCAACTTTCGGGGCGAAACGCCTCAGTAACTTCAACGGTTACACGCACAATAAGAGAATCGGCGTTATGGGTATTTGGCGCCGTGGCAATTATATTGTTGCTGGCTCTGCTTAGTTATCACCCTGACGACCCGGGCTTCAGTCACACTGGATCCGGCGGTAGCCGTTTGCACAACCAGATCGGCGCTGCGGGCGCCTGGTTTGCGGATCTCTCTTTTTACCTGACCGGAATGCCGGCGTTTCTGTTTCCGCTGATGGTGATGCTGGTCGGCTGGTTATTGTTTTCCGCGCGCTACAGCACCGAGCCACTGGACAAAACCGTGCTGATCACCCGTATCGGGGGGTTCTTGCTGGCTCTGGTGACCAGTTGCGGTCTGGCGACCCTGCATTTTTATCACCCCGATTTGCGCGAATCCGCTGGCGGGATACTCGGGCAGCTGGTCGGAGAAGGGCTGGAGTCTACGCTGGGCTTATTGGGTGCCACGTTGCTGCTGCTGGCGTTATGGCTGGCCGCGATTTCACTGTTCACTGGCATGTCGTGGCTGGATGCCATGGACTGGATCGGGCGGCAGGTGCTGGCTGGCGCCGCCTGGTGCCGTGCAAGATCGTTGTTACTTGTGGCCAGAATTCGCGCGCGGCGCGAGCAGATGAAGCGGCATCAATTGGTTGAGGCAAAACGTCGCGTGGTAACCCAGCGTGCCGGCAAACCGAAACCGCGCATCGAACCGGCAATGAAAAAGCCGGAAAAAAGCATTCGCGCCGAGAAAGAACGGCAGGTACCCATGTTCGATTCGGTCGCTGCCGGCAGTCTCCCGCCGCTGTCGTTGCTCGATGAACCGCGAGAATCCACCCCGGGTTATTCAGCCGAGGCATTGGAAGGTATGTCCCGCATGCTTGAACTGAAACTTGCGGACTTCGGGGCGGAAGTCAGCGTCGTGGAGGTGCACCCCGGGCCGGTGGTAACCCGCTTTGAGCTGGATCTCGCGCCGGGATTGAAAGCCAGCAAAATCAGTAACCTGGCGACGGATATAGCCCGCTCCCTGTCGACAACCAGCGTGCGGGTGGTAGAGGTCATCCCTGGCAAGAGTTACGTCGGCCTCGAAATTCCCAATGAGGTGCGGGAGATGGTCACGTTGGGCGAGATCATCGGGTCGCGCGCGTACGATGAGCAGGCCTCTCCGCTAACCCTGGCTTTGGGCAAAGACATCAGCGGCAAATCAGTAGTGGCAGATTTAGGCAAGATGCCGCATCTGCTGATTGCAGGTACCACGGGTTCCGGTAAGTCGGTCGGCATTAATGCCATGGTCCTCAGCCTGCTGTACAAGTCGAGGCCCGAAGACGTCCGCATGATAATGATCGATCCCAAGATGCTGGAGCTGTCGGTTTACGAGGGCATCCCGCATTTGCTGGCCCCGGTCGTCACCGACATGAAAGAAGCGGCCAATGCATTGCGCTGGTGCGTGGCTGAAATGGAGCGGCGTTACCGCTTAATGGCGGAACTGAAAGTCAGGAATCTGGCTGGCTATAACCGCCGGGTCAAGAACGCGATCGAGCAGGGCAAGCCTATACCGGACCCTCTGTATGCAGCACTTAACAGTGAAAATGACGCTGTTGAAGTGCCGGATTTGAAGCCGTTGCCGAATATTGTCGTCATTATCGATGAGCTGGCTGACATGATGATGATTGTCGGCAAAAAGGTCGAAGAACTGATTGCACGGTTGGCGCAAAAAGCCCGGGCCTCTGGCATACATTTAATCGTCGCTACGCAGCGGCCGTCGGTGGATGTGATTACCGGCCTGATCAAGGCCAACATTCCGTGCCGCATCGCCTTTCAGGTGTCGGCTAAAGTCGATTCGCGCACTATTCTGGATCAGAGTGGTGCCGAAAATCTGCTCGGGCATGGCGATATGCTGTTTTTGCCGAGCGGGGAGCCCACGCCCGTGCGCGTGCACGGGGCTTTTGTTTCTGATGAAGAAGTTGTCAAGGTGGTAGAACGCCTTAAGGCCAGCGGTCAACCCAGGTATATTGAAGACGTAACCATCGGTCCGGCTGCGCCCATACCCGGCATTTCCGGTGAACCCAAGGTTGCCGATGATGACGGTGAAGACGACCCGCTTTACGATCAGGCCGTACAGATTGTGACTGAAACCCGACGCGCGTCCATTTCCGGCGTGCAACGCCGTTTGAAGATTGGCTATAACCGCGCGGCCAGGCTGGTAGAAACCATGGAGGCCGCTGGCATCGTAGGCGAGTTGCAGTCCAACGGTTCGCGCGAAGTGCTTGCACCCGCGCCGCCCGGCTCATAGTGAATTATGCGTAAGCGGGTTGTTGCCGTTATCGGCCTGTGCGCGGTTCTGTCAGCATGGAATCTTACTGCTGCGCCGCTGCAACCAGACGAGGCTCGCGCGGTATTGCACGAGCGCCTCGCCTCGCTTGAGTCATTTAAAGCCAATTTCAGGCAGACCGTTTTCGACGCTGCCGGTGTAGTCACCGAAAAGTCGGAAGGTCAATTCTGGCTGGCCCGGCCCGATCGCTTTCGCTGGGAGTATCAGTCGCCCTGGCCAAGGCTGATTCTTTCCGATGGCAAGCGGATCTGGCTCTATGATGAAGACCTTGAGCAAGCCACAGTCAAAAACTTTGACGGCGTTTTGGAGCAAACGCCTGCAGGTTTGCTGGCCGGTCGTCTGGAATTGCTGGACGACTACACAGTTAGCGGTGATATCGAGGGGCGAATTCTGGTCGTGGGGTTGGTGCCGAAACAACCGCGTACCGATTTTCGGGAAATTGAGCTGGAGTTTGACCGGTCGGTATTGCTTGAAATGCGTTTGTGGGACAGTTTTGGGCAGCAAACCCGTATTCAGTTCGCAGACGGCGATACCGCGCCCCCCAACGGGGCGCTGTTTGAATTCACTTTGCCGGACGGCGTCGATCTCATCGATGAATCCGGTCAGCTCGACTGATTGGGCATCTGGACAATGACTCTGCCAACCGACCAATTGCGGTGGCGTAGGTTTTGGCTGTTGTCAGGTTACCTGCTGCTTGCCGCAATCCTTGTGCTCGCACTGGTTCCACTTCCCAAGATGGCGGCCACTGAGGTTTTATCGGATAAATTTATTCACTTTGTGGTGTTTGTGGGCCTCATGATCTGGTTTGCACCGCTGTACCCGAAACGACGGTTATGGCTGCTGTTTGTGGGGCTGCTGACCTACGGTATGCTGATGGAGCTGCTGCAGTCGCAAGTGCCGAATCGTTACGCGGAGCTCGCTGATCTGGCCGCCGATATCATCGGTCTGAGTCTGGGGTGGGCGCTTTCGTTAACGCCGCTGCGGCGCTGGCCACTTTGGGTGGAAAGGCAAATCGTCAACCGGTAACTTCATGAGCAGTGACGTCGGCAAACCCCTAGCAGACCGGATGCGCCCGCGTTCGGCTGACCGCATAGTCGGGCAGAAGCACTTGCTGGGGCAGGGCAAGGCACTGACCGGTTTGCTCAACGCCAGCCCGCTGCATTCCGCGATTCTCTGGGGCCCGCCAGGTACTGGTAAGACCACGCTGGCCCGTCTGGTCGCGGGCTCGGCCGGAGCTGAGTTTATAGCGTTGTCGGCTGTAATGTCCGGTGTAAAGGATATACGCCAAGCTGTTGATAAAGCGAAACAATCAAGAGCCGAAAAAGGTCTGAGCACAGTGTTGTTTCTGGACGAAGTGCATCGCTTTAACAAGGCTCAGCAGGACGCGTTTTTGCCGTGGGTCGAGAACGGCACCCTGATTTTTATCGGTGCCACCACCGAAAACCCGTCATTTGAACTGAACAACGCGTTGCTGTCCCGCGCCCGGGTTTACGTGCTGAAAGCGCTGGAGGAAAGCGACCTGGTGGAATTGCTGCGGCGTGCTCTGGCGGACAAAGAGCACGGTCTTGCAGGGCGCTATAGCTGCGAGCCCGAGCTGCTTCAGCAATTGGCCATTGCGGCCGACGGTGATGCGCGGCGCGCGTTAAACCTGCTGGAACTGGCGGCCGGTCTGGCCGACAGCGCCGATTCCGGCCAGATCAGCGCCATCCAGGTGGACGAGGTGGTCACCGGCTCGGTGCGCCGTTTCGATCACGGTGGCGACCTGTTTTATGACCAGATATCGGTCCTCCATAAGGCCGTGCGCGGGTCTGATCCGGACGCCGCGTTGTACTGGTTTGCGCGCATGCTCGACGGTGGCTGTGATCCTCTGTATCTCGCGCGCCGAATGGTTCGCATGGCCAGCGAGGATATCGGTAATGCCGATCCACGCGCGCTGCGCATCACGCTGGACGCATGGGAAACCTACGACCGGCTCGGTTCGCCCGAAGGTGAGTTGGCCCTGGCGCAAGCCTTGGTGTTTATGGCATGTGCAGCGAAGAGCAATGCGGTTTACAAAGCCCTGGGGCAGGCAAGTCGCGATGCGCGGGAGTCGGGCACGCGTGAGGTTCCGCTGCGCTTTCGTAACGCACCGACCCGGCTGGCCAAATCCCTGGAGCATGGCAAGGGCTATCGCTATGCGCACGACGAAGCCGGCGGGTTCGCGGCGGGTGAGCGGTATTTCCCCGACGATTTATCTGACCGTATTTACTATCATCCGGTCGAGGCCGGGCTGGAAATTCAGATAGCTGAGAAACTGAGGCACCTCAGAGACGCAAACCGCAAGGTAAAGCGCAAGGTGAAAGCCGGATCCAAATCCTAGGCCGGATATGAGGCCAAATCCTGAAACAAATCATCAAATAAATCCTGCGAGAATTGCGCGGTATCTTCCGTGTAAACTTCGCACCCTGCTTTTTAATGTTTTGCCGAGACTGACTCATGCTGGACCCGAAACTGTTGCGTACTGAACTGGATACCGTGGTGGCAAATCTGGCGCGCCGCGGTTTCGAGTTCCCGCAATCTGACTATGCCGCTCTGGAGGAACGCCGAAAAAGCGTGCAGATAACGGTCGAAGACCTGCGTCAGCAGCGGAATGCGCGCTCCAAACAGATCGGTAAAGCCAAAGCTGCAGGTGAAGACATCGCGCCGCTGCTTGCTGAAGTGGATCAGTTAGGCAACGCTCAGTCTGACGCAGAGGCGGAACTTGGCGATGTGCAAAGCCGTCTCAACGCCTTGCTGTCGGGCTTGCCGAATCTGCTCGCCGCCGACGTACCTGATGGTGCTGATGAAACCGATAACCTTGAAATACGTCGCTGGGGCGAAACACCGCACTTCGACTTTGACGTAAAGGATCATGTTGATCTGGCCGAAGGCCTGGCCATGCTCGATACCCCTGCAGCGGTGAAAGTCGCCGGTTCACGGTTCTCGGTATTACGTGGCGGTCTTGCACGGCTGCAGCGGGCACTCATTCAGTTCATGCTGGATACGCATACGCAGCTGCATGGCTACCAGGAAGTCTATGTGCCGTATCTGGTCAATAAGAATGCGTTATTCGGCACGGGACAGTTGCCCAAGTTTGAGGAAGATCTGTTCCGTGTAGGCGGTGATCAGGATTTCTACCTGATCCCAACCGCAGAAGTGCCGGTTACCAATCTGGCGTCAGACAGCATCCTCGAAGCTGATCAGGTGCCGATGCGTATGGTTGCCCACACACCCTGTTTTCGCTCCGAGGCAGGCTCGTACGGCAAAGACACCCGCGGCCTCATTCGTCAGCATCAGTTTGAAAAAGTGGAGCTGGTGCATCTGGTTGCGCCGGAAGATTCACCAGCCGCTCACGAAGAACTGACCGGACACGCAGAAGCCATATTGCAGCAACTTGAACTGCCGTATCGAGTGGTGGCGTTGTGCGCCGGGGATACCGGTTTCGGGGCAGCCAAAACTTACGACCTAGAAGTGTGGTTACCTGCTCAGAACGCATACCGCGAGATATCTTCGTGCAGTAACTTTGGTGATTTTCAGGCGCGCCGCATGCAAGCGCGTTGGCGTAATCCGGAGACCGGCAAGCCTGAACCGCTGCATACGCTGAACGGTTCCGGAGTGGCCGCCGGCCGGGCGCTGGTTGCCGTGCTGGAAAACGGTCAGCAGGAGGATGGCTCTGTAACTATCCCGAGAGTCTTGCGGCCGTATATGAACGGCGCGGCGTTACTTACGCGTGGCGATTAATCGTCACCACCCAAGCCCAGCAGCATTAGCAGGTTGATAAACAGGTTGTACAGCGCCACATAGAGGCTGACGGTTGCCATGATGTAATTGGTCTCGCCGCCATGAATAATCGCACTGGTCTGGTAAAGAATCATACCTGCCATCAGAAGAACGACACCGGCAGAAATCGCCATCTGAAACGCTGAGAGATCAACGAACAGCCCCATCAGAATTACCGCCAGCAGGCCCAGCATACCGACCATCAGAAACCCGCCCATGAAGCTGAAATCTTTCTGCGTCTTGACTGCAAAAGCACTTAGCCCAAGGAAAATGGCGCCGGTCGCCGCGAGCGATGTCATGACCAAATCGCCGCCATTGGGGATGGCGGTCAGGTAGGCACTCAGCAGCGGCCCCAGGGTTATGCCCATAAAACCGGTGAGGGCAAAAACACACACGATGCCGGCACCCGAATTACGGAATTTTGAGGTCAGGAACAAAAGCCCGAAATAGCCGATCAGGGTAATGATCGGGCCGAGGTATGGGATTTGAAGCGCCATTGAGACGCCAGCCATGGCCGCACTGAACAGCAACGTCATCGACAGCAGCATGTAAGTGCTGCGCAATACCTTGTTGGTCGCCAGAACCGACTCGCGGGGTTTGCCGTAAATTACTTGGGTTCCGTCCCGTCTGACAGGATCCTTCTGCATTTTGCTCTCCTGAAAATATCGTGCTAACAGCCAGACGTCAGTCTAGCATGCGCAGGCAGTGGTTGCGTCCCGTGGGTATAACGGCCAGAATCCTCAATTCGGAGCGCATCCGAACCGTGGAGGGGTGGCAGAGCGGTTGAATGCACTTGTCTTGAAAACAAGCAAAGGTTAGTAGCCTTTCGCGGGTTCGAATCCCGCCCCCTCCGCCAATTGTCCACACCGCTGCAGGAATCCACTAATGCCGGACCTACGTTACCTTGTTAAGGCCATCGACGACGCCGGTGAGTTGCTTCGCATCAAACGTCCCGTGAATCCGCGTTTCGAATTGCCGGCCCTGCTGAAACAGGCGGAAGCCCGGCGCAAAGGTGTCTTGTTCGAAAACGTTGAGGGGGCCTCGTTTGCCGCAGTAGGGGCACTATTGACATCTCCCCCGCGCTTCGCGATGGGTTTGGGGCTGCCGGATTCCGCTGGCTATAGCGCGCATGACCATCGCGACGCAGTTTTCGCAGCGATAGCGAACCCTCTGCAGGCGGCGTTGGTGACGCAGGCACCCTGCAAGGACGTTGTGCTGCAGGGCGAGGCGGTTGATCTGAGTTTGTTGCCGGTACCGACGTTTTTTGCGGAGGATTCGGGCCCCTTTCTCACGGCCGCTGTCGGCATCAGCCGCAATCCCGATAACAACATCCTTAATGTCGGTATTTATCGCGCGCTTATTACCGGAAAAAATCAGGTAGCGGTCAGCGTCGGCCCTAGCAGTGACCTGCTGCAATTTCTGGCTGCCGATAAAGCAGCGGGCCGCACCACGCAAATCGCACTGGCCATCGGCGTGAATCCTGAACTGCTGATGGCGGCATCAGCAAAGGTGCCGCCGGAATTGTCTGAGCTGGATGTCGCGGGCGGTCTGAGCGGCGAACCGTTAAAGGTGACGCAGGCCGAAACGCTGGACATGGTGGTGCCGGCCGATGCCGAGTTCGTATTGGAGGTCGAGATCGACCACCAGCAATATGTCCCGAATACCATGGGTGAATTTGGCGATCTGTATGGCACGCAGAACGGACATATCGGCAAGGTACGGGTGATTACCCATCGTCGCGACCCGATGTTTCACACCATTATGGCCGGCGCAGGTCGAGAGCATAACTCGCTCGGTTTTATTATTCTGTACGACATCGAGCCAGGGCTAAAAAAGGCATTAAGCAAGGCATACCCGCAGGTCAGCGATTTGCGTGCCTGTTTTGCACCGCCAACGATGGGCATGCCCGGGGAGCTGTATTTGCAGGTTACGCCGGGAAGCAAGGTCAGCGTAAGAGAGCTTGCTCGACGCGTATTCGAAATGCGGGTAGGGCGCTGGGACATATGCCGGGTTATTCGCAAAATTGTCGTGCTGGACGCCGATATAGATATCAACAGCAACGACGATATCACCTGGGCGATCAACAATCGCGCGTTGACTGCGAATCGCCATCTGTTTTTTGAAGATCTGCCATTGCCGGGTGTCGGGATGCGCATGGTCATCGATACCACGGTTGCAGCCGAGGATCGTGAACGCTTGCAGCGCCTGGTAATTCCCGGCAGCGAAGCCATCAATCTCGACGACTATCTCGACGACGGTCGCGGTTAGCTCATAGGCAGCTCAAAAAGATAACTTGCCCAGTGGCTGAGCCACTGTGCTTTGGGCGAGCCGATTAGTGGCTGAATGCTGACTGCTTTGACCATCCATATGCCTGCCGTATTCAATTGCACGGTAGCTTGGCCGTTCTCGTCGGTGCGAATTTTCTGTATTCGATCCGGTGCATCTTTGGTGAATGCCTGCACCAGCATATTGGGAGCAGGCTGGTCGCGCAGATAAAGTGTGAACGTAAGGCTGTCGCCAGGATTGAGTTCATAAGGATTTGCTGCGGGAATTAATTCCAGCCGGTAACCTAGCCGGGTCGCGTAAACTTCGCTCGAAGTGTTTCCCGACTGCAGCAAGGTCTTCGCGCACCGAACAAAATACTCCGGCGCAGGTTGCTGATCAGTGCCGGCAGCGATGCGCTGCGCGCGAATGTGCTCTATACCTTCATCAATCAGATACTTGTTGAACTTCTCAGGTGGCAATTCAGTGAAGCTGCGGTTGCTTTCATACCCGATCAACAATGCGCCATCCGGCATCCACACGCGCGCAGCAGGGTCGTCGCCCTGAACAGAAATAATATCCATGCGGCCGTTCGCATCCACACGGCTGAAATCCTGAAACCAGGCGTTGATGTACGGCAGCGTATTGCCCTTGAAATCCACGCCTTCGCGCAGGCTGAGGAATACCGCTTCATCTTCGGCCGGTCGAAACTGATCGGGTTCGACCCAGAAGTCGTGCGCCGAAACGGGCGCGCTCAGGCAAAAAAAAGCAATGACTATAGCCATTCTAGTGTTGTATTTGAGTCTAAGCATGCGATGATTAATCCGTGATGCAGCGTTCCATAAAATCAAGAGTCTTAGCCGGCCTATTGCTGGGCACCATACTGCCGTTCTTGTCGACGGTACTGCAAGCCCATACTGTGCGCCCCGCGGTGGTGACGGTCAATCTCTCAGCTTCGAACGAAGTCGCGGTGCGAATTAGGCTCAGCGCCGAACAGATTTTGGCAGGCATTGGCCCCGAGTACAGCGATACCAACGACGCACCTAACGCCGACTATTATGACTCACTGCGCGCACTCGAGCCGGGCGACCTTGGGCAACAATTTGATGCCTTCGCACCCGAGTTTATGAGCGCGGTTGGGATGCAGGCTGATGGCACAAGAGTTGAGCTGCAATATCAGTCTATAGACATCCCGCCTGTCGGCGATCTTGCATTAGCGCGTGACTCAGAAGTGTTTTTGCGGGGGCAGTTGCCGGCCGGGGCTCGCGCGCTGCAGTGGACATGGCCGCGCGAATACGGGAGCCACGTGCTGCGTTACGTGGGCGAAGACCCGGCGGATATTGTGTCGCTGTGGTTGCAGCCGGGTGAGGTGGCGCCCGATTACCAGCTAGCCGGTCAGAACGGTGATGCATCGCTAAATCAGCGGGGCCGACTGGCAGTGATTGTCGACTACATTGACATTGGTTTTCGTCATATCGTGCCGCTGGGCATCGACCACATACTTTTTGTGCTTGGCCTGTTTCTGCTGAGCCAGCAATTGTCCAGTTTGTTGTGGCAGGTTTCCGCTTTCACCGTGGCCCATACCCTCACGCTCGGGCTAACCATGTACGGATTGGTGGCGTTGCCCGCGGGTGTCGTCGAGCCGTTAATCGCGCTGTCTATAGTTTACGTAGGCATCGAAAACTGCGTCACGGCCCGCCTGCATTCATGGCGTGTATTGTTGGTATTTTGTTTTGGGTTGCTTCACGGTATGGGCTTCGCCGGTGTGCTTGGCGAAATCGGTTTGCCGGACGGGGAATTCTTAACGGCGCTTATCAGCTTTAACGTAGGCGTTGAGCTGGGGCAGCTTGCCGTCATCGCGGGAGCCATGGCGCTGGTGGGTTGGTTTCGTAACCGATCCTGGTACCGCAAAGCCGTGGTAGTGCCTTTGTCTCTAATGATTTCTGTAACCGGAATGTACTGGGTATGGGAGCGCGTGGCCGGTTGACAACCACCGGTCAACTCAGGTGAAGAGATTCACCAGCGAAGATTCGTCAGCGAAGATTCGCTAGAATAGCCACATGGGTACTTTTTCACGGCAGTACAACAACACGAGCCTGCTTGGCCGCGCAGTCGCGTTGGTGGTAGGCGTTGGAGCCTTTCTGGTGTCGTTGCTGGTGGGGGCGGTCTTTCTTGCTTTTGTCGTTGGGTTTATGCTCCTCATTGGCATCAGTATCGCTATTCGGGTTTGGTGGCTGCGCCGCAAGATGGCGAATTACGAACGCGAACACGGTGATTTAGAAGCCGAATACACCGAGGTCACGGTAGAACGACGCATTAAGTCCTCGGCAGACAAGCACCGCGACAGCCAGGGCTGAATACCGCGCGCAGGGCATGGAGAGCAGGGTGGCGGATATCACAGATGATCAGCGGCAACGAAAACGCAAACGCCGGCGTCAACGTCGTCTGGTGGCTATTGCCGGATTCGTACTGCTGACGACCGGGCTGGCCTGGTTTTTCGAATCACAAGCAACCACCACGGTGATAATCACGCGTTACGCAGACGTGCTCGTATCGGGCGGGGATGATCCGGCTTTAAGTCCGCGGGGTCACCGACGAGCGGCAGAACTATCGCGTGTATTGGCAGACATCGATGTGGTAACGGGGGTGGATGCAATTTTTGTCGGGCCAAATCAGCGTACGCGCGACACGGGTGCACCGGTCGCCAAAATTAATGAAACACCGGTCATCACGCTTGAAGACCCGTCGGCCGTTTCTGATCTCGTGGATCGGATCCTCGCCGATTACAAAGGCAAGATCGTTCTATATATAAGTGAACCCGAGCAAATTCAGCCGGCCATCGAAGAGATGCATGGCAGTAAGAAGCTCCCATCAATTGAGCCTGATGAGTACGACAATCTCTATATTGTGAGTATTCCCTGGTTCGGCAAGGTAAAAACACTGCGGCTCAAGTACGGCGATCGCTACGTACCCGCGAGCACGAACTAAGCGCCGGCTTATGTGAAACATCATGCTGTGACTTGCTTCACGGCGTAAAACCTCCGTAACTGATTGAATGGAAAGGTGATAGGTCGAATCGTTCGACCTGCCATTGACGGGTTACAACAATGTTCACTCACGGTTTTCACAGATTGCTTTCGACAGGCGCCATGCTGGTGATGACGTTGTCATGCTTACCGGCCATCGCCGCGACGGTGAATACTTCAGTCGGGTTTAATTTTTCTGATGGTGTTGCGAACAGCCTGGTAAAGCCGGGAAACAGCTTTGTGTTTCACGACAATTCAGAGCTGGGCATCAGCATTACGGCCAATAGCTGGGTTGGCTCAGACTGGCGCAGCATCAGCGCTGGCACCACGGTGCTGGCGGACGCCGATTATGAGCCCTATGGCTATAGCGTGGCTAAGGGTGTTGCCGGTCTTGGTGTCTGTAGCGGCGATGTATTGGAAAAGTGTCTGGCGAGCGCCGACCAGTTTGGGCTAAACAGCCGGAACAAGGGCAGCACGGAGTGGTTGCTTCTCACGTCCACGGATGTAATGCAATTTGAGTCGCTTCTGTTTGAGCCTACCAGCGCCAAAAAGGGATCGCTGGTCATCTACTCCGGTACGGTTGATTTAGGGAACCCGTTTGCGGGCATTAACGATGCAAGCTTCACCAATCCGGTTACCTTCGATTATGGACGCAATTCGGGTAGCCAACTGCTGGATCTGATGGATTCTCGCTCCGGCAACGCGTTGCTCATCGGTGCGCAGGGATCCCAAACCGCGTTCACAGTGCAACGCATGAACGCAACGGTGGTGCCAATTCCTTCGGCCATATGGCTGCTGGGTTCGGCGATGCTCATACTCGCAGCGCGTGCCCGTAATCAGTCAACCTGATCCGCTCCAGCCTTACGCTCAAAAATTTCGACCGGTCGTGCTAGGCTTCGCATCGAAGTCACTGCGCCCCGGTAGCTCAGACGGATAGAGCATCCGCCTCCTAAGCGGAAGGTCCCACGTTCGAATCGTGGTCGGGGCACCATAACTTCTTGATTTATCATGCAAAGAGTTTTCCGGATGGCGTAAGACGAATGCTTGTAAGTTCGGTGCACCTTTGATTAACCCTGGTCAAGCGGAATGACCTAATTTCTTGGCGATTAAAGAGACGGTCTGCGAGTTGGCGTTAGAATGAACAATCTGCGCGCACCAGAATGACGGAATGCGCTTGCGGGGGCCATTGAACGGTCAACATAAATCATTTAGAGGGAGACCGATGCCTGCAGCTAGTCGAGCAATCATGAGTCTCGGGCATTTCTTGTCCTTACTGCTTTTTTTGCTTAATCAAACCGCTTTCGCGTTCGATCGTTTCCCTAGTTTTCGGGAATACGTGTCTTTCGACTGCGCGGGCCCTATTGAAGATGCCGACTGTTTTGATATGCAGTGGAATCGTTATCAAAACTCACGGTTTAGCGATTCCGAGCTAAACGCGTTTTTTGAATCCGGGCAGGTAGACAAGTTGCTGGCTGTCGCTTTGACTGCGAACGTTGATAGTCCAATGTTTACCGAGTCCATTCGGTTAGCTTTGTCAATCGCCCCGAAAGATAAGCTTGCAATTTTCACAGCAGTGAACGAGTGCTCTTTTTCCGGAAGAAATCGCCAGCAATGAGTTTTGCGGCAATGAGTTATTTAGGCGATTTATAGATGCGGATGCCGGAAATGCTCTGACTTACTACGTTGCGGCCGGTCACGAATACTCTCTCGGAAACTACCAACTTGCTTTGAGCTATTTGGAAACTGGCAACCGGTCGGCATATTTCGATGCCTACAATTTTGAGCGCTTCAATCTATTGGTCGAGCAAGCGCTAGGGGCGGGGTTCCCGAAGTATGTTGCTAGCGGTAACGCCTTCGGCTCTTTTTCGCCAGTGTCGTATACTGCGCCACTATTCGAGATGTGCCGGAACTACAAGCCCGAGAAAGCTGTAGATCTCTCGCATGAGTGCGTGAAGATGGGGCAGAGAATGGAGGAGTCATCCGGCATTGTTCTCGACAAATCTATGGCGATTGCACTTCAGAAGGCCACAATGAAGGTAAAGGCCCCGTATTCGGATGCGGTTCGCGATTTGCTTCAGCGCCAAAGGGAGTTTCCACGTTATCGGAAGAGGCGAGGGATTTTGATGTCGTGGCCTACACCGAGGATATGGACGATCAGTTTTACGCTGACCTATTTCTTTTTGGTGAGCTAATCGCGTTTGAAAAGCGACACCAGAGAGTCGAAGACAGTAAAGCCAGTATTAATCTGGAAACGAGTGCTGCTTTCCACTTTGACAAGTATAAAGCGACGGATGTGGGTTTAGAGCTTTATAAGCGCTATTCCTTTCTTAGGGAGGCGTTGCCGAAGCTTGCAAAGAATCAAGAGGATTATGGGCTTAACTCGATCAACGAATGGTTTGTTCATAAGCGTGTCAGGTCATACGTTTTGTCGGTTGTTGATCGCGTGAATGGTCAACCCCATATTGTCGCGGAAGTGTTTAAACGAGGCTCGACTGAAAAGATCAAGTTTCGAAAACTGAATCGGGAGCTAGACCAGAAGGAGTTGCTGATATACGGCGCACAGCAAAACGTTTTAGCCCATTCGTTCAGAAAATGTTCATCCACAAATAGGGTTTTTGTTCTTGACTTGCCCCGTATAGAAGGCCTTTTCGCTTATGTGTTGGCAGAGGACTCAAACCCAAGCGTACTTCAACTAGGGGGCCACTATCGCTTCAGATTAGACTCAACCGGACGAATTGTAGAGGGTGTGGATGCACTTTCCGCCCGATGTCAGTCGGTCGACCTAGCCTCGCCTGTTTTAGGTGGAAAGATGATGAAAAAAATTAGAGTGTTAGATGAGGTTGGTTCTGGGCCATTGGAAACGCACGTCCTTTTTGCGAATTTGTATGAGGTGACTCTGTTTGTTGGTACTCGGCGAAACATGCAGATGTGGAAGGTCTCAGAACGCGGAGTTTCCAGCAGGGGGGGGGGGGGGGGGGGGGGGGGGGGGGGGGGTGGGGCGCGCGGGTTGGCGTTGGCCCGCTGTTGGTGTTGGCTATTGAGGCACTACGGAAGTTCCAAGATGGGCGAGAGGTAATAAAGGGATTTTTTTGGTGGTGGGGAAGGTCCCACGTTCGAATCGTGGTCGGGGCACCACCCGATCATTGCGGTCGTATCGAATCTGCACGAGATACTAGATGTCGTTCAAACGTCGCCGGCGAGCGAGCCTGCAACATCCACATAACCGCGCTTTATCATGGTTTCCAGCGCATTGGCAGCGGCAACGAGTTCCTCAAATGTCTCACGCAGCTCTCGTAACCTGGAGATGTTTCCCGTCATCTTTGCGCCCTTGCTGGCATTCGCCAGCGAAAAGAGCTCGGCAACGTACTCAGCCCGCGCCACCGCAACCAACTCAACAATAGGTTTGATGTCCGAAAGCGCGAGCGTCTTAATCTCTGGATTAATTGTTTTTCGGTTGATTTCTTTCCGAGTCTGCTCTAATTGCAGCAGCAGTCGATTGTGTTCCATTGACAGAGTCTTCTCCTGAATATTTTTGAGAACGAACTAGCGCTAATCAACGTCTTTTGGCTGCTCGACTTTGGAGACTTGCAGGGACTTCAGCTTGTCCGTGCGGCTGCCGAAAAGTTTAGTCTTGATACGCACCAGCGCCGTCCAGTTGCGCCCGATTGCGCGTTTGATCGGGTTGCCTTCCGGGTACCAGGTGGTGCTGGATATTCGATCCGATTCGCGCAAATCATACGCGTAAGCGGCAATTGAGGTGCGGTATTTCCCCGCGGGAAAATTGGTCATCCCGTGGCCATGAATGGTGTAGCTCCGGGTTTGCATCAACAAAAGACGATTAAACAGAGGTTCGATGGTCATCTCCGCGTTGCTGCGGTCATCCCGAATCTGCAAGGCGCCGCCGTATTCGGGTTGCCAATCGTCGTTAAGGTAGAGCAAGACGTTAAGATTCCGAAACCAGGTCGGATGTTTCGGGTGATGGCTAAAGTCGGAATGCATGTCCAGCTTACTGGCTTTCACGCCCAGATGGAGGCCGCCCCCGTGATGGTCAGGGTCGATAAAGACTTCATCCCCGGTGATCGCACGCAATATATTTTGGAAACGCAGCGAAAGGTAGTCTTCGTGAAGTTCTTGAAATTCGTCACACAGCTCAAAGAAGCGCGGGTTTTCGTACTTGTTTTTCTGAAACAAATTGTCATTTCGTGCGCCGAGGTCTTTCAGCGCAGCGCGTTCAACTATCTTGAGTGCCCGGCGCAACCGGTCGGCGTCGGCAAAGTCATCAATAATCAGATGCTCAAAAGGAACGGCATTTTGAAACGCTTCTCGCAGCTCGGGTATCCTAGCTTCGAGAGCTCCGAAGTTGATCATGTGTGTAGTCCTCGTGTCGGTGCGATTCTAGCACGCGACGGGCTTTTCCAGCCGAGACGTGGCTCAGGTTTTTGCGATTACCCGCAACGCAGAAACAAAGCGGTCAATATCGGCCGTCGATGTATAGATGCCCGGTGTGACGCGCACGCAATCGCCGGCGGCAACCCCGTCGCGCCACACGGTAAAGATCCGGTGATCGTTTAGAAGGGTATCCACGATTGCCCGGTTTTCATCCCGGCCGATCCTGCCTTTAATACGAAACGACGTCAGTGCGCCGGTCATGCGGGGGTCGTCGGGAGTCAGTACTTCCACATTCTTAAGTTCACGGGCTGCGGCCACCCAGCGATTTCGCAGGTACCGCAATCGCGCTTCTTTATTGGCCGGGCCCAGTGCCTGATGAAAGTCCAGAGCTGACGGAATGACCATAAAGGCCGCAAAATTCGAAGTACCGCTGGAAGCTCGTGAAAGGATGTTATCAGCGGGAAAGCTGCGGTTGCCGTAGCACGGGTCAATATCCTGCAGGCGGTTTTTGCGGATATACATGAGCCCTGATCCAAGTGGCGCGCCCATCCACTTGTGAAAGTTCACGCCCATGAAGTCCACACCGAGATCGCCAGCTTTGAAATCGAGATGTCCGAATGAGTGGGCCGCATCCAGAATGACGTCAACGCTACGGGCCCTCGCCATCGCGGCAATTTCCGCCACGGGCATTACCAGCCCGGTGCGATTGCTCACATGCGTAAGCAGCAACAATCGTACCTTGGGGTTATTTTTCAGCATGTGCTCATAGGTTGCCAGCACCGCGTCCCGCGTTGCCGGCTCGGGAATGTTGAACCGGACAACCGCCACGCCACGCCTTTCGACCAGCCAGTCCATCGTCTCCTGCATGCCGCCGTAGTCCAGATCGGCATACATGACCGCGTCGCCCGGTTTCAACAGGTTGTAATTTGCGATCAGATTCTGGAGTGCCTCGGTAGCGCCACGAGTTAACATGATTTCATCGCTGGAGACACCGAGCTCGTCCGCTGCGCGCTGACGATATTGACGATAATCCACATAAAACTGCTTGCGAGCGTATGTTGCGTTGGCCCTGTTAACCTGTTCGGTGTGTTGCTGATACTCAGCCAGCAGCTGTCGCGGCATTACGCCCCAGTATCCGTTCTCGAGGTTGGTTATGGCCGGGTCCACAGCATAGAAGTCAGCGATTTTCTGCCAGTGCTCCTCGTTCGCGGCAATTTGTTCGGCAGAACCCGCGACGGCGGGCACTGGACGCAGCGTTTCTGATCCTTGCGCGGTTTGCAGACCCGTAGCCGTCAGAGTCGCGGCACCCAGCAAACCGCTGTTGGCGAGAAAATGCCGCCTGTTCAACATCAGCTTCCGGCCCACTTGATGATCCTCCATTGCACCATTAGGGTAGACTATACCCCTCTCAAACACGCTGTCTAACGCGTGCGCTTTAACGGGCAACTTAACGGAGCAGTATCGTGAAAAGCTGGCTTTCTGGAGTGGTGGTTTTCTTTCTCGCATTAAACGCCCATGCGGCCTGTCCCAGCATCGAGGGCGAATGGGCAATGACCTTCGACGAGGTTTGGTACGGCTATCAGCTCGCGGGCATCGGCCGAGCTACGGTAACGGCTGACAAAATTAAACTGCGCCTGCGGGAAGGCCAGCTTGGCACCAGCTACATTGCTACGTTTACGGGTAACTATTCTGTCCAGGCGAATTGCATGTTGACCTGGAATTATGCGGAGCAGGGCGGCACAAGTAGCGGCACCGTGCACGGCATAATTGTATCTGCCAATAAGCTGTTTCTGATGTTTTCCAATCCAAATGTGCAATCCACAGGCACAATGCTGGCCGAGCGAATCGAATACTAGACGGTCAACTGCCCGATTCTTTGGGCTTGCATATGTGAATCAACGTCGCGCCTGATGCGCTGCTATTGCCTGCAGCTGCAGCGGGTGTATATCGATTTGCAGCATTTCACAGCTCATATATTCCGGCCGCTCCCTGAGTTTAGCCACGCAACTCGGTGCCGGGAGGGGCAAACCCTGCAGCAGCAAGTCTGATGCCGCGCCTTCAATGCGGAGCTGTATTCGCGTCAACGCACGGTGTCGATTGTCATCGCACACCGTCAAGTAACTAAAGTCCGGTGCGACAATTTGATGGTCATTTTTGGCATCAACAGTTAAGCAGACTGGGTATAGCAAGCGCGACTCCGGGATAGTTTTTTCATCGGCCGCATGCTGCCACCAATCCTGGCCAAACAAAAGGCACTTTTTTGCATGACCGAGTTTGACATAACTACCCGAATTCGTTGCGCTTTTCATCCTGAAAATGTTGCAAAAAATATTCTGTTGTAACCGCAAGTATCAGAAAAATAACAATCTTCGTAGCGCACTCGGACCGATTCCTCAACCCGCTGAAACCCGCGTGAAATAAGGCTTGCAATTAAATCGACGTTTATTTACGCTCATCAACAGTTAATAACGCAATAAAGCGTCATTGATAGACGAGTTAGCAGATAAGAAAAACAGGCTCGCCTGAAAGCCATGTAACTAGGCGGTCACAGAAGCACAAGCAGGGCCACGGAAGTTCTTAATTCCGTAAATAAATGTAAAGAACAAAGGTTATCCAGGGATGATTCGGAGCTACACGGTGAATGAGCTGGAAGAAATATCCGGTTGCACACGAAGGATGATCAGCGATTACATCTCCAAAGGTGTACTTGCCGGTCCTTCTCATCGTGGCCGCGGCGCTCGCTATCCTCAGAAAGATCTGGATGTCCTTACCGTTTTGCCGCGTATACGCACCCTGATGAAAAAGGAATACCCGACCCTCAAAGAAGTGTCGGCCTTTCTGGACGATTTGTCGGTAAGGGACATCAACCGGCTCGCGACACGCGTTTCCGAAGAAGCTTTCGTGAGCGAAATACGCCGGTTAAGGGTACGCAATTCGCTGATGAACTTGCTCCCTTACGTACCGCCAGAGCGGATTGAAACCTTACTTGCACGATTTACGCCCGGTCAGATCCGCGGCATCGACTCGGGTCGTTATCAAATCGGCGCAGTTATGGATATAGAGGCATTGCTGCAGGAAGAGAGCCGTGCGCACCACGTCGGCGGGAGGCAACCTGCCAGTAATGGCGCTCATGAGCCCAACGGTCATCGCCGCAGAGCATTGCCCGACAGAGGTGCTTATGAACACGGTGATGCTTCCTGGAGTGTCAGTTGGCTGAATGGCCACGAAGAAGGGCACGGTTCCAATGCGCTTCAGCCATCGGATGTCGTCTCGCCGCAGGCGGTTGATGCTGCCGGGCGGGATTCGTTTGCGGATACCACCACCGATCTTGATGAATTGCGGGCTCTTGCTGACGAGACGCACCGCGAACTGCCGGCTATTAGACCGGCGGTTCAAGAAGTCGAGGCCAGCAGAACCGAGATAAAGGATCGACTGGCAGAGATAGCTCAACGCTTAGAAAAACTGGAATCAATTCTCGACAAAGCCTGACGCAACTTATCGGCAGGCCCAATTAAAAACGCTTTTTTGCAGAAATTTACAAAAAAAATTTATACGCAGCACCGGAAAATCAAGGGGAAATATTTTGGACAAGTTGATTAGAAGCATTGCCATCGCCGCAATGACGCTTGTTGGGTTGTCGGGTCAGGCTTCGGCCGCCAGCATCAGTTTTATGCTGGACCGTTCGACGCAGCAGGCAGCGTTCCCGGACGGTGGTCAGTATATGCAAGTCACTATCAGTGACGGACAGAACGGTGCTATCGATTTTCGGGTGGAAACACTTGAAGATCTGCAGAACAGCGCCGGCAACGAAGGCGCACCAGAAATTACGGCATTCAGTTTTAATTTTGGCAATTCTGGCGCAACAATTAACAACATCGTAGCGCCCGAGGGCTGGGAAATTATTGGTCAGCCACTCAATCTCCTAAGCGCTAACGCCAGAGGCGGCAGCATATTCGACCGCATGGCGGGGCGGATGAGTCAGTTGCAGCAGGCCGCTGAATATCAGAACTTTGGTGGCTACGTTCGCAGTCGTTCGCGCATGGGCGGTAACCGTGGCGGCAGCATCAGTGAGTTGTTGCAGAACAACCCCGAAACACTGCCGTTTGATATCGCATCACTGCAGGCGCGCATGAACCTCATCCAGACACGCTTGACAGCTTCACTGGTGCCGGGAACCGAGATCGACCAGTTTGGCGTGTTTGACGCAAACCTGGTGATTGGTTCCGGTGAGGAATATGACCCGCTGTTTTTCTCGATCATCGGTGTGGATGGCGACTCGATTTATGACTACGCATCCAGCCTGTCGACAGGTAACGCACTGCGCGGCAATACCGTGTTCGCTGCACACATCGACAGTCTGAGCGTATGCAACCGTCGTAATGAAGAAGAACCGGGTGGCTGCATCAACATGGCCTCTTTCGGCGGCCCGACCACGGTCGTGCCGTTGCCGCCTGCCGCAATGCTGATGGTTTCAGGCCTTGCGATGCTGGGTGGTATGGCAGCGCGCCGCAAAAGAACTGCGGTCGAGACTGCTTAGATCATTGCCGGCATAAACATCTTGACTGTATAGAGAAATGAAGAGTATTCCGACAATCACAGCTGCAGCACTACTGGCCTTGTATAGCATTACTGCTAATGCCGCCAGTGTGAGTCTGGTGCCCAGCGCTAGCACGGTCGGAGCGGGCGACACATTTTCGCTTGACTTGCAGCTAGACGCGTCAGATCAGCTTGTGCCTGGATTCGATGGCGAGTTCTCCGGCATGGTGGCGGTTCGCTTTAACTCGGAGTTCGTGGATTTTACGAGCTTTGTGTTTAGCGCGCCGGCCACTGAGTTGTCAGGCGTAAGCGTACTCACTGACGGTAGTGATGACATCGTTACGTTGGGTTTTGAAAATGCTCTGGATACCGGCGTTATCGGCACCTACAACTTTGTGGTGAACGATCTGCCGGGTCCAGTGCCGCCACTCGGAACGGTATTTGTTTTCGATATCTACGATGCCGATGACTTCTTCGACAGTTTCGCCAATGAGTCGCCGAGCAATCAGACCTTTACCCCTGTTTTTAACGGCGCGACCGTAACCGTCGTTCCACTGCCTGCGGCCCTGGTGTTCATGCTGAGTGCATTTGCAACCTTGCTGCCGGTTACGCGGAGGTTAATCCGCAACTAGTTTCCTCAAACTTTACGCTGTCTTCCTCATCCCCCTTTTTTTCAGCGTAAGGAACCCCAAGCCCCACTGCTGGTACCAGTGGGGCTTTTCTTTATCCCGCTATCAGACATAATCCCGGCCTTTGCCTTCACCGGCATTTTGTCATTATGATTAGGCTGCGGAATCAAAAAGAACACCGTCATAGCGGTGCAAGGGGAGTGGCTTTGGATCAGCGCAATGACCGGCGAGACAGGCGTCGGCAGAGCTTCAATTCTGTGCTTTATGGCTGTCTGCATCCGCGGCGTCGAGATAATCGCCGTGCGGACGACGATCAATGGTGCCTGATAGACATTTATGACCCCGGTTTGGTCATGGTGAGTCTGGCCATTGTGCTCATGAGCTGTCTGGACGCGTTTTTCACGCTGCAGCTGTTAGCCATGGGTGCGAATGAAGTGAACTATTTCATGAAAACGCTGATTGAGTCTGATATCAGCGCTTTCCTGACGACCAAACTGCTGTTTACCTGCTCCGGGGTTGTGTTCCTCACGGTGATGGCCCGTTATCGGCTGGCCGGCCGGCTTCGGGTACGCCGAATCCTCGAGGTTTTGTGCGGCATCTATGCCTGCCTGATTATCTGGGAGCTGTTTCTGCTGGCCACGGTGGCCATGACGCCGTTCGGCTGAGGCTCTCCGGCCAGCACCGGGCTAGTTGGGGCGCAGGATTGGCGGTATGATTGACCCGTTGTTGTGCGGGAGTTTGATCATGCGAGCCATACGGAATTTGGCGGGCCTCTGTGCCATGTCAGTGCTGTTCGCCCCGGCCATTGCGGGCGAAATAGACCTCAGTTTTAACAGTGATGCGGTACGCATCTTCTATCTACACGATTTTGATAACAGCGATCTGTCCGGGGATCTGGGCTTTGTCAATAACAGTGACAAAGGCACTGTAGTCAACGGCAGCCTGTTTATACGGGGTTATGCATCGGACGGTGACAATCCGCTGGAAGCTGGGCTGGGTCTGCGCAGCGGCTATGTCGATGGCGATGGATCGGGCCAGTCCGGTATACCGGTGGCGGTGGGCGCGTTTTTTCGTTATGCCTTGCCCGGCATGGATCGCGTGTCGGTACGCGGGGCCGCATGGGTCGCGCCGGACATACTGAGTCTCGGAGATCTGGAAAAATACGAAGATGTATCGTTGCGCCTGCAATACGCGCTGCTGCGGGAAGCCGACATTTTTGTGGGCGCGCGCTACCTGAACACCGAGTTCAGCAACGACAGTCGAGCGCTGATCGACAATGGTCTAAACGTTGGCTTTAATATTCGTTTTTAAGCATCTGATTTTATATATATGGCAGGTCATTCTAAGTGGGCAAATATCCAGCACCGTAAAGGTGCTCAGGATAAAAAACGGGGCAAGCTGTTTACCAGGCTGATTCGCAACATCACCGTCGCGGCGCGCGGCGGCGACGACATCGATAGCAATCCGCCACTGCGGCTGGCAGTCGACAAGGCCAAGGCGGCGAGTTTGCCCAAAGACCGGATTGAAGCCGCCATCAAGCGCGGCAGCGGTAATCTGGAAGGCGATAACTATGACGAAATCACCTACGAGGGCTATGGCCCGGGCGGGGTAGCCGTGATGGTGGAGTGCATGACAGATAACCGCAACCGCACGGTCGCGGATGTGCGGCATGCCTTTAGCAAACACGGCGGCAACCTGGGTGCGGACGGCTCGGTTGCATACATGTTTAATAAAGTCGGGTTATTTCAGTTTGGCCCGGAAACCAATGAAGACAAGGTTATTGAAGTGGCCCTCGAGGCGGGGGCCGAAGACGTCGTCACTGATGAAGACGGAATGATTGAAGTGCTGACATCACCGTCAGAGTTCGAGGCTGTGCTGGCAGCGCTGTCCGCGGCAGGGCTGGAACCTGATGTCAGCGAAATCACCATGCGCTCGTCGTTGTCCACCACGCTGGACGCCGACGGGGCAGCCAGCATGATCAAATTGCTGGAAGGTCTGGAAGATCTGGACGATGTGCAAAACGTGTTTTCGAACGCGGAGATTCCCGATGACATTCTGGCGAAGCTGTAAAGCAACATGAGCCGCGCTTTTACATGAGGAACCCGGTACGGGTGTTGGGCATTGATCCCGGCTTCAGGCTGACGGGTTACGGAATTGTGGATACCAACGGCCAGGATAGTCGCTGGGTCGCGAGTGGTTTTATTGATGCGCGAAAGGTTGACGGCACAGCGGCGCGACTCGAAACCATCCACGCGGCACTGGCGGGTTTGATCAGTGAATACCGACCCTCTGAAATGGCGGTCGAAAGCGTGTTTGTTGCCAAAAATGCCGATAGCGCACTCAAACTGGGGCAGGCCAGGGCGGCCGCTATTTGTGCCACCTTTGGGCACGATATCGCGGTGTACGAATACGCTGCGCGCGAAGTTAAGCAGGCCATCGTCGGCCGCGGCGGCGCTGGTAAGGAACAGATGCAACACATGGTGCGCGTATTGCTCGGAATCAGCACAGAATTGCAGGCCGACGCGGCTGACGCGCTGGGTATAGCCCTGTGTCATGCGCATCGCCGTTCGGCCGGACAGCGTCTCGCGGAGGCAATGTCATGATCGGTTTCTTGCGCGGCAAGTTAATAGCGAGTCAGCCCCCGCAATTGCTGATAGACGTTAATGGCGTAGGCTACGAGGTCGAGGCACCGCTGTCGACTTGCCTGGAGTTGCCGAAAGTCGGGTCCGAGGTCCATCTGATCACGCACCTGATGGTGCGCGAGGATCAGCATACTTTGTATGGTTTCGCGACGGAATCCGAGCGGCAGCTGTTCCGCGACCTGATCAAGGTAAATCGTGTGGGCGCAAAACTGGCATTGGGTATTTTGTCAGGGATGAACGTGAACTCTTTTATCAACTGTGTGCGAACGGAAGACGCCGCGCTGTTGTCCAAATTGCCCGGCGTGGGACGCAAAACAGCGGAACGATTGATCATGGACATGCGCGATAAGGTCGACGGGCAGACTCAAGTATTGAGCGTCAGCAAAATCGGTTCATCAGACGCCGCCAACGGGTCGCGGCAGGAAGCCTTCAGTGCACTGACCTCGCTGGGTTACAAGCCGGTCGAGGCGCGCAAAATGCTGGACATGGTCGATGCCGACCTGACGGGCACCGAGGACATACTTCGCAGCGTGTTGCGCTCTGCAGCACCAGCGGGAGGGTAACGCATGACCGAACCCGCCAAAGAACGACTGATATCCATGACGGGCGAGCCCGAAGAGGCGGCCCTGGAGCGTGCCATTCGTCCTGGCAGTCTGGCCGACTACGTCGGGCAGGAGGCGGTTAAGCAGCAAATGCGGATATTTATTGCCGCGGCGCGCCAGCGCAAAGAAGCGCTGGATCACACGCTGATCTTCGGGCCGCCGGGGCTGGGCAAGACCACGCTGGCCAATATCATCGCGCGCGAGCTAAACGTAAACCTTAAGCACACATCGGGCCCGGTGCTCGAGCGTGCCGGCGATCTCGCCGCCATGCTCACCAGCCTGGATGAGGGGGATGTGCTGTTTGTCGACGAAATCCACCGCCTCAGCCCCGTCGTCGAAGAAGTGCTGTACCCGGCAATGGAAGATTTTCAGCTCGATATCATGATTGGCGAGGGTCCCGCGGCGCGCTCCATCAAGCTCAACCTGAAGCCGTTCACGCTGGTGGGTGCTACCACGCGCGCCGGCCTGCTGACATCGCCGCTGCGTGATCGCTTTGGCATAGTGCAGCGGCTGGAGTTTTATACCGAAGGTGAATTGCACCAGATCGTGCAGCGTTCGGCATCCATCCTGAACACCGGAATGGATGAGCAGGGCGCGGCCGAGATAGCGGGGCGCGCGCGCGGTACACCGCGAATTGCCAACCGCCTGTTGCGGCGCGTACGTGACTACGCCGAAGTTGAGGCAGGTGGGTATATCGATCAGGCAACAGCGCGGTCGGCCATGGATATGCTGGCGGTTGATCCGAACGGTTTTGACATGATGGATCGCAAACTGCTGCTTGCCATTATTGATAAATTCGCGGGCGGGCCGGTGGGTATAGACGCGGTGGCGGCTGCCATTGGCGAGGAGCGCGGCACGATTGAAGACGTATTGGAGCCCTACCTGATACAGCAGGGCTATTTGATGCGCACGCCGCGAGGTCGGGTAGCGACATCGGCTGCGTACCAGCACTTTGGGCTGCCGCCGCCCAATAATAACGGGCCGGAACTCGAGTTATTCGATCAGGCCGATCCGACTTAATCGCGGAATTTGCCAGTAATTTGCCAGTAATTTGACAGGGACGACAAATGGCTACGGAAACTTCTTTATTAGGCCTGATACTCGAAGCAAGCGCTATCGTGCAGCTTGTAATGCTGCTGTTGCTGGCAGCCTCGGTAGCGTCCTGGGCCATTATTTTGCGCAAGCGCAGTTTATTGCGCGACGCAATGGCCAACTCCAACGAGTTCGAGAACAGTTTCTGGTCGGGCGGTGACCTGACCAGTATCTATCGGGATATCACGGGCCGCGGCGAAGCGCCTGCCAACATGGCCGGTATTTTCGAAGCCGGCTTCCGTGAATTCCGGCGGTTGCGGCAGCAAAGCGACATGCTCCCGGAGCGCGTGCTGGATGGCGCGCGCAGGGCAATGCGCGCCGCGCAGCTCCGCGAAACGGATCGGCTCGAGGAAAGCCTGGCCACGCTCGCCACCATTGGCTCGACCAGCCCGTATGTGGGTTTATTTGGCACAGTCTGGGGCATCATGCATTCCTTTCGCGGCCTGGGTAATGTGCAGTCGGCTACTTTGGCGACGGTGGCACCCGGTATAGCAGAGGCCCTAATCGCGACGGCGATGGGTTTGTTTGCCGCCATTCCTGCTGTGATTGCATACAACCGCTATGCCGATCAGGTCAGCCGCCTGGAGCTGCGTTACGACACGTTCGCGGAGGAATTTTCGACCATCCTTCAACATTATGCGCATGCCCGTAAGTCGAAGAGTGCTGATGAAAGCAGTCGAGGCGACGCATGAACAATTTACGCCGGCGTCGTTTAATGGGCGAGATCAACGTCGTGCCTTACATAGACGTGATGCTGGTGCTGTTGATCATCTTCATGGTGACGGCGCCATTGCTGAGTCAGGGTGTCAAGGTGGAATTGCCCGACGCCGGTGCAGAGCCGCTGACCAGTGACATGCAGCAACTGGAGCCGCTCGTGTTGTCGGTGGATGCGGACGGTAATTTGTATCTGAATTTGGGTGATGACGAAGATTCGCCGCGCGCGGCAGCCCAAATCGTGGCCTTGGCGCGTACCGTTATCGAACGCAAACCGCAGACACCGGTGTTGGTAAAGGCGGACGAAAACGCGGCTTATGGCAGCGTAATCTCCGGCATGGTTTTATTGCAGCGAGCGGGCGCAACCAAGGTGGGATTCCTGACCGATCCGGCCGCCCTGGATCCTCTGGAAGACGGTTGAAGGCAAGGACGTATCGTTCATGACCGCCGTGACCATGCAACGTGCCGCTCCCGGTTACCGTTCACCACTGGTGATGTCAGCCGTGGGCCATGTGATACTTGCTGTACTGCTTAGCACCAGCCTGGTATTTATGCCGGACGCACCGTTCGAGCAACTTGCTATCGAAGCTGTCGTGGTCGATGAGGCAGCCATCAGGCGCGCTGCCGAGCAGGAGCGACGTGCAGAGCAGGAAGCGGCTCAACGCCGCGAGGCCGAGCAACGAGAGCTCCGGCAACGGCAAGAACAGGAACGCCAGCAGGAGCTGGCAGCACAACGCAAGGCGGACGAAGCAGCGCGCGAGAAGCGCGTAGAACAGCAAAAGCTAGAACAGCAAAAACTCGAGCAGCGGCAGCGAGAGCAGGCCGAGCAACAACGCCGGGCCGCTGAAGCCAAGGCCGCTGAAGCCAGGGCCGCTGAAGCCAAGCAGCGACAGGAGGCAGAGCGCGCCAGACAGGCGGCAGCGGAGAAAAAAGCCGCTGAGGCGCGGGCCAAAGCAGCCGCCGAACAGCGTGAACAGCAGCGTCGTCAGGCTGAATTGGCTGCGGCGCTTGAAGAAGAGGAAGCGTTGTTCGCGGCGCGTCAGTCCGGCGCCATGAACGTTTACAAGTCACTTATTCAACAGCGGGTTCAGAGCAAGTGGCTGCAACCGGCGAGCGCGGTTGCCGGCGTGGAATGTGAGGTATACGTGCGACAATTGCCGAACGGCGATGTCATCGAGGCGCGGGTGACGAAATGCAATGGCGACGAAGCTGTTCGTACGTCGGTGGAAAGGGCTGTGCGCGCTGCTTCACCGCTACCACTGCCGGATGATCCACGCTTGTTTGAGCGTAATCTGACGTTCAGTTTTCGGCCGCAGATAAATAACTGATTTATGCTCAGCGCGCGAATCAATAAAGGAGTTGTATCAGTGAGGCACACTCACGGTTTTGCAGGAAGCATCTTCGCATCGGTGATCGCGATACTGGGGCTGTCGCTCGGTACCGCGCAGGCCGAGCTGCGTATTGAAATCACCGAGGGTCAGGCAGAGGCCGTGCCTATTGCGGTGGTTCCCTTCGGCTGGGATGGCGCGGGGCCCAAACCGTTTCCCATTGCCGCCGTGGTTGCAGCCGATCTGGCGCGCACCGGGCGGTTTGCCCCCGTGCCCGAGAGCGACATGCTGCAAAAGCCGACCAGCGGCGCAGAGATTAATTTTCGCGACTGGCGCATGATTGACACGCAGGTCGTCATCGTTGGCCGTATTCTGCCTGCCGCAAGCAATAACTACACCGTCGAATTTCGCGTGTTCGATGTTTTGCGGGGTGAGTTGTTAATGGGCTACCGCATGCCGGCGGATGCCACGCAAATGCGGGACGCCGCGCACCGTATCAGCGATCTTATATACGAAAAACTGACCGGAGTCCGAGGGATTGCATCGACGCGGATCGCGTACATTAACGCAGTCGGCGATCCCAAAAGTCCGACATATCGATTAATCATCGCCGATGCAGATGGCGAAAATGCCCGCACGCTGCTCGAATCTTCCGAGCCCATCATGTCGCCGGCCTGGTCGCCCGACGGCCGCAAGCTGGCCTACGTGTCGTTCGAGAACGGCAATTCCCAGGTGTTTGTTCAAGAGCTGCGCAGCGGGGCCCGACAACGCGTATCCGCCCGCAAAGGGGTAAACAGTGCGCCGGTGTGGTCACCGGATGGCAAGCGGCTTGCGCTGACCTTGTCCAAGGGTGACGGCAACCTCGATATCTATACCCTGGTGCTGGCAAATCAAGTGCTTACCCGGCTGACCAGCTGGCCGTCCATTGAGACCGAACCCAGCTGGAGCGTGGATGGCAAAGAGATTTTCTTTACCTCGGATCGCACGGGAGTGCCGCAGATTTATAGGATAGGGGCTGACGGTGGCCGGGCAACTCGCCTTACGTATGAAGGCGCTTATAACGCCCGGCCACGCATTTCGCCGGATGGGCGCAATCTGGCGGTGGTGCACAACGACAGGGGTAACTATAGAATTGCACTGGTGGATGTGGAGAAGGCCTATACTCGCGTCCTGACCCGTGGCAGTCAGGACGAGTCGCCCAGTTTTGCGCCGAACGGCGAAGTGATTATTTATGCGTCAAGAGTCGGCCGGCGGGGTATTTTGTCGCTGGTTTCAACAGACGGGCGCGTGCAGCAAAGGCTGACCGCATCAGAGGGCGATGTGCGTGAGCCGGCCTGGTCGCCATTTTCCAATAACTAATTATTTCAGTTTTTTATTGGGTTTATTTAAATTGTTTTCGATATTACCTTAGGAAGAGGTTAGGGACGATGAACTGGAAATTACTTGTAATGCTCGGCGCGATGGTGGTGGCCGGCTGTAGCGGTCAGTCAGGAACAGCGACGGGTGACGGAGCGGGCTCGATGGACGGCAGCGGCGTCGATGGCAGCGGTGTGCAGACCTGGCCGGACGATGGCGGGGCATCCGGCTCCGCGATCCCGATCGGTAATGACGCCGAGGCCGTGGTGATGAACGAGCGCGTAATCTATTTTGCGTTCGATTCATCTGAGGTGGACGATGCATCGATAGAGATACTCAAACAGCACGGGCGTTACCTGGCCGAAAATCCGGGTGAGAGCGTGCGCCTTGAAGGTCATGCTGATGAGCGCGGTTCACGCGAGTACAACATCGGGCTGGGCGAGCGGCGTGCTGTCAGCGTTAAATCGATTTTGATGGTGCACGGGGCTGCGGAATCTCAGTTGGTACCGGTGAGCTTCGGCGAAGAGCGGCCTGCCGAGTTGGGCGGTGACGAAGCAGCGTGGCAATTGAATCGTCGCGTTGAGCTGGTTTACGAGCGCTAGTATCGCCGTGGTTGTTACTTCGCTGAACACCGTCATGCGTACAGCGGTAGCGCTGGGGTTATTTACCCTGGCGCTACCCGTTTGCGCGCAGTCCGCGCGCGATCGCCTGGATACTCTGGAAGCCAATGTTGCAGGTCTGGAAAGACTCCTGCAAAACAACCAGACCATGCAGACCGATTTAATCCGGCGCATACGCGAATTGCAGGCCGAGAACCAGGTGTTACGCGATCAGGTTGACCGGTTAAAGTTTCAGGGCGATCAGGGTGCCGATCGGCAGCGACAACTTTATCTGGATCTGGATCAGCGTTTGCAGGCGATTGAATCTCGCGGCACGCCGATGTCAGGCGTTGACCCGGCTGACAACGATATACGCGCGGGCGCTGTTGCCGCCAATGATGCCGAGAGTTATCAGGCGGCATTTGAGCTACTCAAAACGCAGCGCTACCCAGAAGCGCAAGCGGCCTTTCGTCAGTTTCTAAGCACCTATCCGGATAGTGAGATGCGCGGGAACGCGCAATACTGGCTGGCTGAAACCTATTACGTTACCAAGGCTTTTGGTGAGGCATTGGGGCATTTTCAGACGGTCATCAACGATTACCCGACCACCCGCAAGGTCCCTGATGCCTGGCTAAAAGTGGGCTTCTGTCAGTACGAACTTCAACGCTACGATGAAGCGCGCGTGGCATTGAATACCGTGGTCGCGCGTTTTGGCGACAGTACGGCAGCCAAACTGGCCAGCCAGCGTCTGGCGGAGATGCGTCAGCAGGGCCGCTGACCGGTCAAGCCGTGCGAGATGATCTTGAGGCTACCCGTCGTTTAAGGGTTACCGAAATTTTTCATTCCTTACAGGGAGAGTCCCGGCCGACGGGGCTTCCCACAGTCTTTGTGCGGCTAACCGGTTGTCCACTGCGCTGTGTTTTTTGCGATACCGCTTATGCATTCGAAGGCGGCAACTGGCATGATTTTGACGCCATACTCACCGAAGTCGCGCAATACGAGACCCCGCTCGTTTGCGTTACGGGCGGCGAGCCTTTGGCACAACCCAATTGCCTGGGGCTGCTAACAGAACTCGCGGATGCCGGTTACGACGTTAGTCTGGAAACCAGCGGCGCATTGGCCATCGGTGACGTGGACAAGCGAGTCAGCATTGTCATGGATATAAAAACGCCGGGGTCGGGCGAGCAATCGCGCAATCGCCTGGAAAACCTGCCGCTATTGAAATCGGACGATCAGGTGAAATTCGTGATTTGTGATCGTCATGATTATGAGTGGAGCAAGCAGTTTTGCAGCGAACACGGTATGCGGGACCGTTGCGAGGTGATGTTTTCCCCAAGCAACGGACAGTTATCCCCGACTGATCTGGCTGAGTGGATACTGGCGGATCGTTTGCAGATTCGTTTTCAGGTACAACTGCATAAATTCCTTTGGGGCGAGCAGCCCGGCCATTGACGCAGACGGATGCAGGCATGTCGCGGAGCGTAATTCTTTTATCAGGCGGAATGGATTCGGCTACGGTATTGGCTATCGCCGGCCGTCGGGGCGAGACTTGTTTTGCCCTCAGTTTTGACTACGGCCAGCGGCACACTGCGGAACTCAATGCCGCTTCAGCCATTGCGGCCCGGGCGGGCGTTACAGAGCACCGCACCGTCCGCATAGACCTTGGCCAACTTGGCGGGTCCGCGCTCACCGACGCTTCCATTGACGTGCCGAAAGCAGGCGGGCAGGGCATACCGGTAACCTACGTGCCTGCGCGTAACACCGTATTTTTGTCGTTGGGTCTGGCGTGGGCTGAAGTGCTCAAAGCCGACAAGATCTATGCGGGTGTAAACGCGGTGGATTATTCAGGTTACCCCGACTGCCGACCCGAATACATTGAGGCATTCCAGGCAATGGCGAATTTGGCGACCAAGCGAACTGTGGAGGGTGAACAACTGCTTATAGCGGCGCCACTGATTAATCTGAGCAAAGGCGAAATAATCCGTCTGGGCATGAGCCTGGGGGTCGATTACGGGCTTACTGTCTCTTGCTACAGCGCCACTGATGCTGGCGCTGCCTGCGGTCATTGTGATGCCTGCCAGCTGAGACGGGCCGGTTTTATTGAGGCCGGGGTGCCGGATCCGACCCGCTACGTTGGCTGAGCATTTGGTTACCAGCCGCTCAGGTTGTCATTTTGTGTGCATGCGGTAATATGCGCGCCGGTTGTCGCGTCTGTGACAATTTACCCAGCCGTGACTGCTTTGCAGGCGCCAGTTTACTGGCGACAGGATGGGCCGTTAGCTCAGTCGGTAGAGCAGGTGGCTTTTAACCACTTGGTCGCAGGTTCAAATCCTGCACGGCCCACCATTCTTTAACTGAACTCATGCCCGCAATCAGGGCAAGACGACCCTTTGAACAAGGGCGCATAGGAAGTGGACCCGATAGTGGCATTCCAGAACCAGCGCTTATTGCAGCTGGCGCAGGTGATCGTATACAGACCAAATCCATAGCCCAATATGGCAATGACGGTGCCAACTGTCCACGAAATGCCCAGCGCAGGGAAAAGCGGCGCAATACTCCCGAAAAGGAGCGCCACCACAGCCACAACAAGTTTCCACAGCTGACCGGAACGGGCGAGTAACGAATTAGCTAGCATAAAATTCTTCTGTTCTTTTGCTTATTACTGCGTACTAAAACTGCCTGTGACTTCTATCACCAATGGCAGGCCTTCCAGCGTATCGGGCAGTTCCATGCGAGTGCGGCTGTTTTCCTGCACCAGATAAATTTTTATGCAAGGGCGGTCATTTAACTCGCCTTCGGCCACACCCGCTACGTCCTCAAGTTCAAATAGCCAATCAAGGTGTTTCTCGATGACTGCGCCGGGTGGCTCTGCGCCTGACCTGGAAAAAGTGGACATGGAAAAAGTTACTTAGGGCGCTATTCGCCGTCAATGGCGATGCCCAGCTCGCTCAAGACATTGCCGATCGGATTAGCCGCAGTGATGCCGCTGCCGGCAGCGAACAGCAACCCCACCGGGCGTCGTTCATGCGCCCCGCCGGATGCCACCACCAGCGAGCCGGAATCGCCCGGCAGGCTGAAATTTGCACCGCTGTTCGGCTTGATAATGATCTGTCCGACAAATCGCGCACTGGCGCTGCCGTATTCAACGATAACGGTAGCGTTCACGGCATCAACGTAGCCGTAGGTCATGCTGGTGGTGCGTCCGTATTTCATGACGTTAAGGTTCACAGTAGCGGGCAGGGTGTTATAGCGTGGTGTCCCGTAGCCATTTGAGGGCGTGCTGCGCCCGATCAGACCTGCGCCGGTGCTCACGATTGCCGCATCAACCCTGTTGTAGGCTGTTTCGGTCAACACAATCGGTACACGGGCGGCCAGTGTCCCGATCATATCGCTCGGGTTGAGCCCACCATCGAATACGCCGGGTTGCAGTACGTTATCGCCTATCACACCGTCATTAACGTCAGCGAAAACGTGTGCATTGCTGAGCGCGTAGGTGTGACATCCAGCAGAAACCCTGCAGCCGAGTGTTCCAGCGGTGACATTCGTGTGCCCCGCCGACACACCAATCGGTACCGGCCGTGGGTGCCTTTCTTTTGGCCCCGGTTCGCCGGCAGTGGCTTGCAGCACCGGCGTGGCATCTTCCCGAGAACCGGTATCGCATCTGCCGCCTTCACGATCTGAACAAGGAATATTGAGTGCGTACAATTTGCCGGTGTATTCGACCACCACCGGAATGCCATCCAGAGTTTCCGGTATACCGGCCTCGGAATCGCTTGAATCTATATAGACTTTAACGACCGGGTTGTCGTTGTCGTCCCACCCGACTGCCGTGCCGCGTGCACCGGAGTCACGCAGTAACGATTCGGTGTGGCGTTCCTGAGCTTTGACGGCAGCCTGCAAACGCTCGGGTTTATTTACGACCCGCCTGAATGCGGGTGTATCGACACCCCATTGAATCGGCTGCTGAATCGGCTGTTCGACCTGCTGCGTGATAATTTTCAGCGGCAACTGTCCGCCTGGAGCAGTCAATACAGTTGTGCTAAAAAACAGCAGTATCAGTGGGGTCAGAAGATTTAGGGTTATTTTTTTCACGTTACATTTGTACCCGAACCATTAACTTGTAACTATAACACCCGTCACGACTTTTCCAGCGGGATTGCATCAGTGCTTATGTTAAGCCTGTGAGGGCTCTATACTCTGGCTCCGCAATAGTGATGGTTTAGCTGCTGTGCCCGGACAAACCGGAACAGGGGAATTAGGAACAGAACCCAATGAATAAAAAGCTTTACTTCGTGGTGGCCGCCTGCCTGCTCAGCAGTATTGCGATGGCGGCAACATCAACCAGTGACTTCAACTATCGCCTTGTGCTGTTTTTACATCAGGCCTTGTTTGTATTCTGGCTTGGGCCGGATATCGGCGTTTACATGTGGAGCCGCAAACTCACCAATACCGAAATCACGCCAGCGCAGCGAGTTGCAGCGGGCAGGATCATGCCGGTCATCGGGCTGATATCGCTGGCCTGCATGAGTCTCATGCTGACTGTCGGGGGCGTGCTCACAGAATTGCGCGGCATAGAGCACCCATGGTGGCAGATGGCGGGTATTGTGTTGCTGGGCCCCGTCTGGCTAACGCTGACCTTGCTGACTTATTTTCGTGCCGGTGACGATCCGGGTTCCAGCCTGGCGCGACTGGACATCGGCTTTCGCTGGCTGGTCATGATTGCTGTGCTGATCTCGGTCGCTATTGCGATGGGTGACGGACGTCTGGACGACGTACCCTGGGTAGCCGCCAAGCTGGTTCTGTTTGCCATTCTTGTATCGTTCGGGATTATTGTGCGTTCCCGGTTGAGCCTTCTTGCCAAGGCCGTCGATCAAATGGAGGCATCGGGCCCGTCTGCCGAACTGGATCGCGTAATGGATGTCGCCGCAAGCCGCGCCCGTGTCTTCATGATCGCAAGCTGGGTGGCGCTCGGCATAGCGGGAGCGCTGGGGACTTTTCAGCCCGGCTCGGATGAAAACCCGATGTCGCTGGAAAATCGTCAGTCCATCCTCAGCGGGACAACAAGCGACTAGCGAAGCACGAGCAATTAAATGATTTTAGTGGTGGCGATAAAGCCGACCACGAAGATCAGCACGTAGGTTCCCCAGATTGTCACCGTCGCGCGGTTCATGATGGCCGTGATGTTGGATTCTATCTCCGGGGTTGAGCCTTCGACCGCCAGTCGCCCGAATTCAATGCCCATGGGGTCAAACACGTACAGCATTGCAACGATGGCCAGGTTGATAAGCCCGTATATACCGACCTTCCAGGCCAGCCAGCTGGCCTCGGCCGCGAACGGCCCGCTGCCCATCAGTGAGGTACCGGCAATGATGATCAGCACGGTGCCCACAATGCCCGTGACAACGTTGTTGTATTTGGTCAGGGTATGACCGATAGGTTTGTCGTAGTGCCAGGCACTGGAAACACTCAGGCCCCACCAGGCGATGCTGAAGGCCCAGATCAGCAAATAATTGACCGTGCTGAGCTCAATCAGCTCCAGTTCACGCGACAGCGCCACACCGAGCGGCAGGGCCAGTTTCCACATGGTTCGGGGCAGGAGCTCGATCCGCAAGGCCATGTGCAGCAGCATAAAGCGGGCATCAATGGGTACCTTCGGGTCGGTGGCCTTTTTGCAGGACAGAAAGACACCCATGTCGGTGCCCACCCAGAACACAAACATCAGGATATGCAGGTATTTCCAGCTCAGATAGGCATCCATTGGCTGATTCTACGGAGCCACACTGCCCGGTGACAAGCCATAGAACGGATATAAAGCATGGTTGTGGGTCATTGGTTGAAAATTTTTTTGCTAAACTCGGTCGCAACGCTGCACGGAAAGCAGCTTCCGGATTGATAAACAGCACAGGGTGAGGAGAAACGCTGGTGTCTAGCGAAAAAGTCGATTTATCCCAGATTCGTGGTGATTGGGATTTCCATTCCCGCTACGTTACGAATGCGATGGAGCAGACCCTTAAACGTCTGAACAACGATTGGCGCGAACTTAAGAAGAAGTCGCGCAAAAAAGGTCAGGTGCCGGTTGATGGCGAGCTGATGGACGAGTTCATGGAGGCTTGTGCGCAAACCCGGGCATTATGCGACGACTACCTGATTCTGGCCGAGACTCAGGGCGGCCCGAAAAAGAAAGCCGCAAAAAAGAAAACCAAAAAGAAAATCAAAAAGAAAACAGGGGGCCGCAAGTGAGACCTCACGTTGAATTAATTCAGCAGAGCGACCTCTGCTGGCACGATGCAGAGTTGCCACGCGGAAGCACCGGGGCCAAGCAGCGCAACCTTTCTTACGATGAGGAAGACGGCTCCGCGTCCCTGCGCGTTGTCTTCGAAAAAGCCTGGAGCCGACCGGGCGGTTATCACCATGCCGATACCGAATGGTATGTAGAGCAGGGCCGCATCCGCATTGGTGACAGATACCTGTCCAAAGGCGGTTACTGGCGTGCGCCAGCCGGCCTTGCGGTGCCCAAAATTGAAGTCGAAGCCGGTGCCGTGGTGCTGATGTTTCGCGAGTACGGCGACTGGGGGTTTTCGGTATCGCGCAAGAACCGGGCCAAGTTTGTGTCCCGCGGCGGCAATACCGCTTCACGAGCCCAAGGCGAGCTCACCATTGTCGATTCCAGCCGCATGGAGTGGATGCCGAATGCCTACGAAGGTGATACGCAGCGCTTTCTTAAACTAAAGCTGTTGTATCTCGACCCCGCATCGCCGACCAATAACAACACGGGTTTTGTCACCATGGTGGCATGGGCACCGCCCGGATGGTCGGATAACCGCATGGTGCACCATCCGGTTTTCGAGGAGGCTTACAGCCTCGAGGGCGATCTGGAATACAACTTTGGTTCGCTTGATCCGGGCACGTATTTCTTCCGCCCGGCGATGGTGAAGCATGGCCATTTCGTCGCGGGCGCGGAGCGTGGCTGGACAGGGTTTTTCCGGCTCGACGGCAGCCTGATCAACTGGATTACCACCGAAGAGCAGGTGGTCGTACTGGGCAACGCGGTTAACTATGATCCGAAGACACAGGCACCTGTTATCTCAGGCATTCCGGTACGATCGCGGTCGGCCGGGGAATGGGATCTCGACGGCCAATAATACGCCGGGTGCTACCCATCGGTAGTTAATGCGCGCGACATGCGGCGCTCTGTTCTAAGGAAGGATTGTATGGCCGGCGCAATTGATATCGTCTGCAATTTGTACACCCCTGAGACCGTGTCGAAGGGGCAGACCGGGCTGGACGACGACTTTAAAGAGCAGGTGCGCATGCCCGCCTACATGCGCGATGGTGTTGCAGTAAACGATTACCTCGCCAAGATGGACAAGGCGGGCATTGAGCGGTCGTTGTTGATTGCGGTTCGTGCGGGTGACATCAACAAGCGCGGTGGTTTTGAAATTCCGTATAAAGACGTCTACGACGTGGTGCAGCAGCATCCCGAACGATTTTCGGGCCTGGCCGGGGTCGATTGCCACCGAGGCATGCAGGGCGTGTACGACCTCGAAGAGGCCGTCAAGGAATACGGTTTTGTCGGGGCGCACCTGTATCCCCACTGGTGCGAGTTACCGCCGGATCACGCCAAGTATTACCCGTATTACGCCAAGTGCTGCGAGCTGGATATACCCATCATGATGCAGGTGGGCCACAACCTCGTGTATTCGAGGCAGCGGCGGCTGCCCAGTGTCGCAAGGCCCATCACGCTGGATCAGGTGGCAATTGATTTTCCTGAGCTCAAACTGATCGGTATACACATCGGTATCCCGTGGACGGAGGAGATGATTTCCATGTGCTGGAAGCACGAAAATGTCTACACCGCCGGCGACGCCTACGCGCCAAAGTACTGGCCGAAAGAATTCGTGCACTACGCCAATTCCTACGGTAAACACAAAGTCATGTTTGGCACCGACTGGCCGGTTATCGACCCGGAACGCGCCGTGCGTGAAATCGATGAGCTCGGCTTTAAAGCCGACGCCCGGCAAATGCTGATGCGTGATAATGCCTTGCGCGTGTTTAAGCTGCCCGGATAGCCTTGAATCGACAGTATCGCGATGACCTCTTCGATTGATTTGCCGTTCTCGTTTCAGCACATGTCACTGCCGGGCGGAGTGCGCTCAGCCATGTTGCGCAACCCCGCGAAAATTGCCCTGCGGCATCGTGAGCGCGAGGTCAGCTATGCACAGTTGATGGACGCTATTGACCGGGTATGTGCGGGGCTACTTACGGATCTGGGCATGAAGCACGGTCAGCATGCGGCCATCGTATCGGCCAATTCCATTGAGTACCTTGAAGTGGTGCTCGGGGCATCCCAGGCCGGTATAGGCACTGCCACCATCAACCCGCGCCTGTCGGTGCCCGAGATCGTGGCGATTGCCGATGATGCCCGCGCCAAGGTGCTGTTCGTGGACGAACCGTCGGCGGCAGCGCTAGCCAACGCCAACTTTGCAACGGTGGATCACGTATTGACCATAGGCACAGATTACGCGCCCTGGCGGGACAACAATGCTCCAGTAAAGCGTCTGCCAACGGTCGAGGAGTGGGACACCTTTACCATCCCCTATACCTCCGGCACGACCGGCCAGCCCAAGGGCGTGCTGGTGCCGCATCGCTCCCGCGTGATCAGCCTGTATGCCATGGCCGTTGAATACGGTTGTTTTGGCCCGGACGACCGTTTTCTGGCCATTGCGCCGATGTGTCATGGCGCCGGGATGATATTCGCCCTGGCCCCGGTTTTTTTCGGTGGTTACGCGGAGATCATGGACAAGTTTGACCCTGAAGCGGTGGTGCGAAAATTCAGGGAAGAGCAGATCACCGGTTTCTTCGGGGTCCCGACGCACTTCCACGCTATTTTCGGGCTGGATCAGCAGGTGCTGGATGCCAACCGCAGCGAGACCTTGCACACCATCATTTCCAATGCCGCACCGCTGCCGCAGGTGATGAAAGAGAAAATCATCGGGCATTTCGGCCAGATTCTGCACGAAACATACGGCTCCACAGAGGCCAGCATCGTTTCCAACCTGAGGCCTGCCGATCAGCTGCGTAAAACGGCCTGCGTGGGGCAGGCATTTCCGGGTACGCAGATAGAGATCAGGCGCGAGGATGGCAGCCTGTGCGAACCTGAAGAAATAGGTGAGCTATTCTCAACAAGTAGCTGTCTTTTCAACGGATATTGGCAGAAGCCGGAGCAGACTGCCGAAGCCTTCCGGGATGGCTGGGTCACCGTCGGTGATCTCGCCAAGAAGGATGCAGAAGGGCATTTGTACATAGTGGATCGCATCAAAGACATGGTGATTTCCGGAGGCATTAACGTCTATCCGCGCGAAATCGAAGAAATCCTGATGCAGCATCCTGAAATCAACGACGCCGCTGTGATCGGCGTGCCGGATGAAAAATGGGGTGAGCGCCTCAAAGCCTTTGTCGTTAAGGCAACCGGCAGCGCGTTGAACGACGATGACATCATCAAGTTTTGCGACGGGCGCATTTCAGGCCTGAAGACGCCTCGCGAATACGTTTTTATCGAACAATTGCCCCGAAATGCCAGTGGCAAAGTGCTTAAAACAGAGCTGCGAACCCGATGAGTGCCGGTGCGGTCAGGTGGGCATTCTGCAACCCATAGCCCTATGAGCGGCGTAGATCTCTATTTTGACTATTCCTGCCCGTGGAGCTACCTGGCACTGGTGCGATTGCAGGACGTCTGCGAGCGCAACCGCGCGCGCCTGGTGCTCAAGCCGGTATCGGTAGCCACAGTACTGGCAACTGAGCATCCCGCGCGAGTCAGCCAGCGTTTCGCTGAGAATCCTGCCAAGGCATCGTGGCAGCGTAAAGACCTGCAGGACTGGGCGGTCATGTGGGGTCTGACGATTGATTTCGCCGAAAACTGGCCGCAGAACACCGAGCGGGCTGCGGCCGCGACCTTGGCCGCCATAGAGGCGGGTGCAGGATTAGCGTTCAGTCTGGGTGTATTTCGGGCGGTTTTTGGCAATGGCAAGGGCGGGTCTGCCGATCTGACCGATGCTGACATGCTTGGCGCCGTCGCAACTGATGTGGGGCTGGACGCTGCGATAATCACATCGGCGGCCAGTGATGCCAGCAATCTCGCCCAGGTCCATACCTACAGCATGGAACTGATCGAACGCGGTGGTTTCGGAACCCCGACCATGTTCGTCGGCGACGCGCTGTTTTTTGGCAACGACCGGGTGCCGCTGGTGGAATGGACACTCGGGCCGATGGCGGATGACGACTTTGTGCTGCCGGGTCAGCATAGTCAGTGGAAGTAACGTTTAATGAATTTGGATGAGCAGATGACAGCGAACACGCTAAACACGGCTGCAACACGGCGGCAGTTTATCCAGGGCAGCGGCGGCGGTTTGCTGGCACTCAAGTTCGGCGCAATAAAAGCGCAGGACGATGTCCCGGCCTACGGGCGCTGGGAAGACATCATGCGCAACAAGTGGACCTGGGATCGGGTTGCACGCGGAACGCACGGTACCAACTGCACCGGCAACTGCGCTTTCAATGTCTATGTCAAAAACGGCATTGTCTGGCGGGAGGAACAGCAGGGCGAGTACGGACATTCCTCCCCGGATACACCCGACTACGGGCCGCGCGGCTGCCAGAAAGGGCTGCGTCATGCCAAGTACATGTACGGCAAGCAGCGCGTGCTTTACCCAATGAAACGCGTCGGTAAACGCGGTGAAGGCAAGTGGGAGCGCGTCACCTGGAAGCAGGCGATGGACGAAATCGCCGACAAGTTCATCGACTACACACTTGAGTACGGTCCGGCGTCCATCACGCAGGGTGCCGGTACCCAGGCGGCCATGAAGCAAACCGTTTTTCCTGCCATGGGGCGTTTTGTGGCGACCTCGGGTATTGAATACCCGGAGGCCTTTGCGGGTGTCGGTGACCTGCCAACCGGCTTGTATATGACCACCGGCGTCCCGCTGCTGGGGGACACGATGGCAGCCGTGTTCAAATCGAAGTGCTGCCTGGTCTGGTTCTGCAACCCCGCCGTAACCCGCATTCCCGATGCGCACTTTTTCTGGGAGGCGCGTTACAACGGCACCGAAGTGATCGCAATCGCGCCTGAATTCACGCCCACTGCAATGCACTCGAGCAAATGGATTAACCCCAAGCCGGGCACCGACGCGGCGCTGGCCTTATCCATGGTGCACGTGATTCTTGAGGCCGGTTTGCACGATGCTGATTTCATTCGGGAGCAAACCGATCTGCCGTTCCTCGTCAGAACCGATAACGGCAAATTCCTGCGGGAAACCGACGTGGTCGGCGGTGAAGGCGCCCGCGACAACCTCTTTTACATCTGGGATGAAACCACCAATGCCCTGGCCGAAGCACCCGCGACGGGCAACCCGCCGCCGCCCCCGGGCGTGCCGATACCTGTAATGAACCAGGGCAGTATCGCACTGGGCGATCTGGTTCCCGCGCTTGAGGGTCGTTTTACGGTGGCCACTGCTGCAGGCGATGTAGAGGTCACGACCGTATTCGAAATGACGCGTGCAAAGATGGCCGAGTATGCGCCGGAAATCGCTGCAGACATTACCGGTGTTAGCCCGGATGTCATACGCCAGGTCGCCAGGAAGTTTGCAACGGCCGGCCCCGCCATGATCTTCACGGGTTATCGCGTCTGTAAATGGATGCATGGTGACCTGATTCAGCGCGCCTTCATGCTGCTGCTGGCCATCACCGGGAATCAGGGCAAACCCGGCACGGGTATTCAGATCGCCAACTACGATTTTGAAACGCAGATCGCCTACATGATCGCTGACCTGCCGCCACCCCGCATCGCGACCACTTCGCGCTGGGACTACACCAAAGCGAATCACAAGGAGCTCACCCGCGAGGTCTATGGGGAGGAACTATCCGCGCATCTCGACAAGTACTATCAGAAGGCCGTCGATCAGCGCTGGTTCCCCGATTACTCGCAAACGCCGTGGAAGATGGGGATATACACGGGCAGCAATGCGGCAAACTGGCGTGTGTCCGGCAAGCGCTGGCGCGAGGAAGGCTTTAACGTACTCGAGACGGTCGTCACCATGACGCCGGACATGAGCGCGACGGCCATGTACTCCGACTATGTGCTGCCGATAGCTCATCACTACGAGCGTAAAGATTTCATGCTCGAATCGCGCACGCCCTATGCGCAGGTCCTTGATGCTGCCGTACCGCCACTTGGCGAAGCCGTGGATGATTTCGAGTCGTATCGGCGCCTTGCTGAGGCGATCAGTCGCCGCGCCAGAGAGCGTAACATTGCGCCCGTGCAGGACAGTATGTTCGGCATGCCGATAGTGCGCGACATGACGAAATACCTGGATCAATACACCATGGGCGGCAGGTTTCAGTCGGCGGAAGACATTGCCCAGTGGCTGATGGACAACAACCACGGTGTCCCTGACATGAAGTTTTCAGAGCTGGCGCAAAAAGGCATCGTCCGGGTCAACGATTCCGACGGTATCGTCTATGGGCCCGGGTCTCCGTATGACACAAAGATCAATCGATCGCTGATTGATAAACAGGCTTACCAGACGCTGACATCGCGCCAGCAGTTTTATATTGACCACGACTGGTTCATGGAAGAGGGCGAGGCGTTGCCCGCTTATCGCGCGCCGGTTTCCATCAAAGGCTACCCGTTACGGATGGTGATGGGGCATGTGCGACACGGTATTCACAGTATGTGGCGCGACGATTCGCTGATGCTCAGTCTGCAACGGGGCGAGCCGGACATATACGTCAATCCTGACGATGCAGCGGAAAGAGGCGTTGCGGACGGCGACAAGATTCGCGTATTCAACTCTTTCGGATCATTCGAAGTCGTTGCGCACGTGAGTTCAATGGTCCAGCCCGGTATGACCTTTATGTACCATGGCTGGGACCCGATGATGTTTCCGGGTCGGCAGAACTTTGGCGCTGTCATTTCCAGCGGCGGGCTTATCAAGCCAACCTCAATGGTGGGCGGGTACGGGCATATTACATTCCGCAGCTTTTTCTACGAACCCAACGCAACCTTTCAGGACGTAACCTGCGATTTCGCGAAACACGCCGATTCGGATGCTGCCTGAATAGCCCGCTACTGTGGCAAGTGCGAGCCGGCACCAATGTGCCGGTCGAGAAAGTCTTCTATCGCCTGAAGTTTGACGATTTCATTGGGTTCATTGGTGCGCCAATGTTCGTCATCAGGTAGTTCAAGATACTCAACGGGTTTCTTGAGTTTGCGCAAATGCTCATGCATTTTTCGCGAGTGCTCAGCGACGGGCACTACCGTATCAAGTTCGCTGCCAATCAACAGTAACGACGCTGTGATTTCCTCGGCTCTGTGATAGGGCGAGTATGCCGCTGCTTCGTTGTAATCATTCAGCAGTGCCTTTTCAATGTTGCCAAGCAAGTGCATATCGGCGTCGCGAATGAGTGTTTGCAGATCCAGCACACCATTGATGCTGATAGCGCAAACATACAAGCCCGGCTCTTTGACAACGCCCATTGCGGCCGCGTAACCGCCGAAACTCTCACCCAGGATGCAGATCCGCTTTTCGTCTATGTGCCCTTCTTTGATTGCCCACAACGTAGCGTCTGTAATGTCATCTTGGATACCTTTGCCCCACTCACCGTAGCCAGCTTCCTCGTGCTCCAGTCCGTAGCCTGTAGAGCCGCGAAATTGCGGTTGCAACACCGCATAGCCTCGACTGGCGAGAAATTGCGCGTAAGTGTCGAAACCCCATTCGTCATGAGCCCAGGGACCGCCATGCGGCATGACGACAGCCGGCGGAAGGGCCATCGCCGCGGTCAAGCGGCAGTGTCAGAAAAAGCGGAATTGTGCGGCCGTCGCGCGCAGTGAACTCCCGCTTGTGCATGGGGGCCAGCGCAAAGTCGATCAGCTCCGGATATTCTGCTGCAACATACTTCAGCGTCCCCTCGTTGAGGTTGAGCAAAAAGTATTCCGGCGAGCGGGTGTCGGAGTAAGCGCGTATAAACGCGACGGTTCGATCAGTGGCTCAACGAAGCAATATTGGTTTGGACCGAGATCGGGCAGACGCTCTGCTCGACCAACTACGGTTCGTAATGCGCTCAATCTCGTCGTCCCGATAAGGGCCAATTATGCGGCGCTCAGTCAAAGGTCGTAGCGATGACAAGTCTTCTTCGTACTCAACCTCGTCGCGATCTTCTTTAGTGGTCACGAGCAAAATATTCGGGTCGTCCTTATTAAAACCATAGGGCACCAGGCGATCTGCCTCAAAATAGTCGATGTCCTGCAGGATCTCCCAGCTGGATTCCTCATCGGGACGATAGTGAATTTCGACATCGGTTTTCCCGAAGGAGAGGCCGTAGCGTATGCCCACCCTCACCCTTCCGTCGTAATCGGCGATCCACTCCGGAAGAACCCTTTGCGATTTTTGGCAATTCAGTTCGCGCTCTCCGGTACGCACGTTAACCTTGTGCACCCGCGGAGCTGCCCACTTGTCCGGCTCGTCGTCGAGGAGCGCCAGGACATGGTCAGGGTCATCCTTCAGCCAGTTCAAAACTGAGGTGGCTTGACGACAAAAAACCGTAATCGTTTGCTTTCATATCGAAAATTACGGGATTGCTTCCATCGCGGCTGATGCTGGCCATACGTTCAAGATTTATCAAACGGCCGCCGATACCTGCGGTACCGCGAATCCCGATGAGCAGCCGCTCGTTGTCGGCCCACTCGAACCAATTAAAGTACTTGTCGCCGACATTGATGAACCCCGGTTTTTCTTCAGGAACCCCGGCTTCTTTAAGTCGCTGAACGACTACTATCTGGCGGCCTTGCGCCATCATTCTCGACGCGACGTATTTGCCGTTGGGCGAAATCATCGGTTCTTCGAATGCTGGCAACTTGCCGATGATTTCAACCGGTATGGGTGCTGAACCTGCGGACGCGAGTAACAGCTGTGTGGCCAGTAGTGCCGTTACCGTAACGGCAAATTGATTGCGCATACTGCCTCCCCCGAGTTTACGCGCTGACTGAGCAGGCTACTTAAGCAAAGGTATAACCCGTTCTCCCAGGAGCTTGATGCCCTGTACCTGATGGCTCTTGAGTTCCAGGCAAACCTCGGTGACACCCAGGGCCTTATATTCCAGCAGATGTTCCAGAATATGATCCATGTTGTCCGGCGTGCCGGTAAGCGTCAGCTTGTCGACGCAGCGATCCAGTAATTCATCGGGCACACCCTCGACGGAATCGGTGTTTTTCGGGCCCATCTCGTAGATCTCGGGCATATGATCCAGAAGCAGCTGAAACTCGTCGTCGCTGACGAACTCTTTCATCATGTAGTCGCGAAACAGCGCCCGGAAGCCGATCCAGCGCCGGGCCTCAAAGCGGGCCTCGGCCGGGTCGTCGTAAACGCACCAGACCATGAAGTTGTTAAAGCGGTAGCCGTCATTGCTTAATCCGGCTTCAGTGCGGTGCCGGAAAACGTCATCCATAATGCCCTTGGTGAGTGTTGGAGACAGATCGCTCATGAAAATGCCGTCGGCGGCTTTGGCGGCCATGCGCAACATCTGCGGCCGATTCGCCCCGGCGTAAATAAAAGGCGGGGTCCTGGCGGTCACCCACTGGGGATCGTAACCCTCGACTTTGAACAGTTCGCCGTCGTAGTTAAATGGCCGATTCGTCGTAGCACCCTTAACAAATTCAATAACTTCGCGGACATACCTGACACGTTTCTCAAATGGAATTTTGAGGCTCATGACGACTTCGCCGCCACCGCCGATCATGGTTTCCACGCGCCCGGGGGCGAGTTCGTTCAGCGTCAGGAGCGCCATGGCTATGCGAAACGGATGCATTTCGTAGCCGTTCAGCGCCATCGGGGCCACTTTGATGCGACTGCTTTCGCGTGCGAGCTGTGCCAGGTTGGTAAACGGGTCTTTACCCAGCAGGTAGCTGGCGTTCCACACGCAGCGAATACCGTTTTGTTCAGCCAGCAGGCCCAGATCGGTGAGCTCCTGCGAACTCAGCATGGAATCCAGAACGATATCTACATCCATCAATAATTCCCGGTTTCCGACCCTAATTGGCGGCTCTGCGGCTCAGTTCACCGGCAAGCAGTGCCTTGGACTCGACGTTACTCATAACCGCCTGTTCGCGGGTAAATCGCGTGTAAGCGGATGCGCCGGCGCGACCGCGACCCAGGCCCGAGTACCCGAATGAATCGTGTTCAAATTCGTGCAGCATGGCTGTCAGGGCCGCATCGTTCACACTGACGGCACCCGCGTTGATGCGCGCTGCCAGTTGACGACCTTCTTCCACGGTGCCAGCAAATACGGCTGCCGACAACCCGTAAAGACTGTCGTTTGCCAGAGCTACCGCATGATCAGCGTCGCGGAAGGGCATGATCGGGACGACCGGCCCGAAGGTTTCCTCCTGCATCACCAGCATGTCGTGCGTGATATCGGTGAGCACGGTAGGGCGCATCCACAGCCCGCCGTAGTCGAGAATTTCGCCGCCACAATGCAGTTTGGCGCCCTTGCTCAGGGCGTCGTCGATCTGCTCTTTAACCTTGTAGGCCTGCTGCTCAAATATGAACGGGCCGATCAGCCCCTGATTGATGTCGGGGTAATTTATGGCAAGGCTTTCGGCGCACTCAACGGCCAGTTTCACGAACCGTTCGTAGTGCTGCTCGGCGACGTAAACACGCTCCAGCGACTGACAGGCCTGGCCGGTGCTCTGCACCGAACTGAAGGTGATGGTTCTGGCGGCATACTCAATGTCTGCGCTCGGCAGCACAATGGCAGGGTCTTTGCCGCCGAGTTCCAGCGAGGCCGGAATAAAGTTTCGCGCCGCGGCTTCCGCCACCTTGCGACCGGTGGCAACACTGCCGGTGAACACAATGGCGTCCGCCAGCTCGGGAATCGCCGCACCCACCTGTCCGGTACCGACCACGATATCCAGCACCGCTGCAATTTCCGGGCATTCGGCAATGGCCGCCTTGACCGGTACCGTCCACCGGGGCGTGACTTCACTGGGCTTGATAAGCACGGCGTTACCGGCAATTAACGCAGGAAAAGTATCGAGGAAGGACAAGATCACCGGGAAGTTCCACGGCGATATGTTGCCGACCAGACCCACGGGCAAGCGATTTGCCGAACCGTGGATGAGCGGTATTTGTGCAGGGCGGGGCGCCGCCGATGCCAGCACGGCAGGTGCCTCTTTGACCGAACGCTCGATAAAGCCCTGCAACGCGGCCACTTCCATAGCGGCCACCTGTGTGCGGCCGGTATCGGCGATTAACGCGGCCACGATGTCATCCTGGTGGCGTTGCAGGCATTGCCCGAATTTCTGCAGCGCCGCCCCTCGCTCTGTCACGCTCAGTGCCGCCCAGGCCGGCTGCCCGCTTTTCAGGCGCTCGGCAACACGGGTTACGGTTTGGTTATTGGGTTCGACAAAGCTGAAATCCAGTTCGCCGGTGTAGGGGTTGCGTACGCTAACTTCGTTGCTCATGGCAGCAATAATAACGCCTAAGTGTTCGAGAACGTACGTATCCACGCAATCAAATCACGAATTTCCTGATCGGTGAAAAAATCGCCCCAGGGGGACATCACGTACGATTTGCCGATGCCTTCGCCGCCTTTGCAAATGGCCAGATATAGATAGCCGTCAGGCAGGTTTTTCATGTACTCAGGGTCGCTCTGATCGGGCGGCGTCTCGTCCATGTGCATGACCACCACATCGGCCGCGCCGCTCAGGCCATGACAGGCCACACAATGCTCCTCGTGCAGGTCACGCCCGTTATCGGGGTCGCCGCGCAGGTCCACCGGCGGGGGCGCGCAGTTATTGCTTTCTTCCGCCGTTATCAACTCGGCGTACGCGCCGGTCGCCAGCGTCAGGAGACACGCCATCAGCAGGGGGTGCAGCAAAGCCCTTTTCATGTACACATGCGCTCCGCGTCGTTATACCGCCACCCAGCCATACTGGGTGTTGCTGGGCTCCGCCCCGCGCTCAATATACGCGGACTTCATGCCGGACAGCGCATCCGCTGGAATAGCGGTGCGTGCAGCAGCCACGTCGACGTCATAAAGACGGGCCAGGTTTTTGCCAAAAATGATGTCCTTGTCCGCTTCGCTGATGGCCGCGTAGCCAAACTGTTCCTGCAAAGCTTCCGGCATCTGGAACCGCCGGAACGCCTCAATCAGCCATTGCGGTGAACCCCACCAGATGCAGTCGGTGCCCCAGATAACTTTCTCGGCACCAAAGCCGTCAATCAGCTGGCCCAGCAGATGGGCGCATATATCCGGGTGCGTCACGACCGAATGCCCGAACACCGCGCCCAGTTCCGGATAGACGTTCGTGACATCGGGGTTTTCCTGCTGCATGCGGACGAGGTCGGTGGTCCAGGGCAGGTAGCCGTCCGCCTCAATACCGGACTCTCCCGGGGGCAGCATGGTCATCATGTGCTTCATGCCGGCATGGTAAATAATGAAATTGAGGTCCGGGAAATCCTTCGCAGCTCGCATGATGTCGTCGGGCTTAAAGTACGACTCGAAGCGACCCGGGAGCGGTAATCCTTTGTGAATACTTATATTTCGAATGCCTAGTTCAAGTGATTTCTCGAAAAAAGGATAGGCTTTTTCCTGGTCGTCCAGCCGCCAGGCACCGGTTGGATTGCCGGTGTAGCACTTCCAGCCGTCAATGCCGAGTTCATTCACTTGCCAATCCATGCCCTCGGGCACGAAAGCGGGGTCCATAGGGTCTGCGAGCCCGTGGCTGAGCATGCGCCGCGTGCCGGCTGCCTGATTCACCCGATTGCGGGTTTCAACCATGTCCGGAGTAGGCAATGCATGATGCTTGGGCGGTCCGATGACCGCACCGGTCATGATGGCCATCACGGTGTCGCTGTCAAAAAAGACTTCCTTGACGAAGTTGGCCCGGTGCAGGGTGTCCGGGCCCGGGGCGATGTCCGCCAGAGCCGGGTTCAGACCGGCCTTGCCCGTCAGCGTACGAAACATGGTCGGGCCGGTGATGCTGTCCTTCACGTGGTGCGTCTGAGCGTCGAAAATAAACTGGTTCTTGGGCTTGCCCTCGAGAAATGCCGTCTGGTTGAGAGCTTCGTCCTCGGTTACCCGATAGCTGCAGCCAAATACTGCGTTCATGGCCAGAAAGCTGGTGGCCATGCCACCGGTGCTCTTCAGAAATTCGCGTCGCGTGGTGCCGAGCCTGGCGGCAAACTTGTCGGCCAGTTCTTTGACGTGAAACTCGACGGCCTTCTGATCCGCGGTCTGTGGTAGCGGCGGAAACTCCTCGTTGGAAACAATTTGCGTGGGTACCGGGCTGCTGCCGTCTTCCGCAGCGTCTTTGGCCGTTTTCTTAATCCACATGGACTGATTTCCTTCGCTTCAGGGCGTATGACTATAGCAGCTATGTATGTATTTACATGTATACCGGCCATAAAAAAGGGGCTGTAAATCCAGCCCCTTTCTGTTTGGTCCACGAAGTGGCCAATGACGAAGCGCACTCCCGTCCCGGAAAAGCCGCGCCACTGACCTTAACGCGGTGCTTACATGTATTTCTTTCTATACCAGTCATTGACCTCGTCACCGGTGGTCAGCCAAACGTCCTTGTGACTGGCGATGTACTCAAAGGCCCGTGCCAGATGTTTGAACTTGTTTGGCTGGCCGACGTGGAAGGTATGCAAGCAGATCGGCATACACCGCGCGTTGGTCGCGCCCTCGTCATAAAGCACATCGAACTGATCAATGATCATGTCGCCGAAGGCTTCCGATGAAACGCCCAGGTTCAGGAACGCCGGAATGTCATTGATTTCGACCGTGTAGGGCACCGATATCAGGTTGTTCTTGGGCGTGTTGAAACGGAAGGGATGATCGTCGGCCGTGTAATCGCACAGGTACTCAACGCCGTATTCTTCAAGCAGGCGGGGCGTATTGTCGGTGTGCGTCAGGAAGGGGCTGAGCCAGCCTTTGGTCTTCCGGCCCAGGGCCTTCTTCATGCCTCCCAGGGTAGCTTCCAGAATTTCGCGTTCGCGTTTCTCGGAAAGCTGGTTCAGGCTGCCGTCCGGGTTACGCACATTGCCGATGAAGTTGGCCGGTGCGTTGTTAACGCCATGACCGATCCACGCCCAGTTGCGCTTTTCGCCTTCTTCGATAATGCGCGGGTATTCGCGAATGATTTCACCGTTCAGGCAGACCGTGCCGCGCATGCCGCAGTCATCCATGAGATCCATCATGCGCCACAGTCCGACACGGTTACCGTAATCGCGCCAGCCGTAGTTGAGCGGATCGGGCGAAAAGCCAGCCGTACCGGGGATCAGCGCGGTGCCCGGAATAGCTGCCGGGAAGTGCTCGATATTGATATACGGCATCACAGCGACGCGCGCGCCATTGGGCAGTTTAAAGGGTGCACGGTCAATGATCGGCACGTAGTCATAGTGTTTCGACTGCGTCAGCTCAACGCGCGGCGACTTTTTAGCCGCGGCCTTCTTTTTAGCCTTTTTCTTGCTGTCTTGCTTTTTTGGAGCGGCTTTCTTTACCGATGATTTTTTCTTGACTGATTTTTTCTTGGCTGATTTTTTCTTGGTTGTTTTCTTCTTGCGAGCTGCCATTGGTTCTACTCCCCTCGGGCTAACTTAATGGTTCGATTAATTACAGGGACTGACTGAAAATCAATTAATGTCAGCCCAATCCTTTCAGGTAATCCAGACATTCGGCTTTACTGATCACGTCGCCGTACTTGGCATTGATGTCAAACAAATTCGCTTCATGCGGATCGTTGTGGCGGTCGCCAATACATTCCCGCACGCAAATAGGGCGAAAACCGTTTTGCACACAATCCACGGCCGTTGCCCGAATGCACCCTGAAGTCGTGCAACCGGTGATGATCAGTGTATCGATACCGGCCGCTGTCAACGTGGCGGCAAAGCTGGTGCCGAAAAAGACACTGGCGTATTGCTTGGTAATAATGGTTTCGCCATCGCCCGGCAGCACGCGTTTATCAAAATGCGCGAGCGGGTTGCTTTCAACGAGGCATTTCAGGACGGGTGCCTTTTTAATCCAGATGCCACCGTCAATAAAATTATGCTCGTTGTAACGCACCTGCGTGTGGAAAATATCGATACCGGCCGATCGCGCAGCATCCAGCAATTCCGGCATTTCATTGCAGGCATCAACCACGCCCGGAGCGAATAGCGGGGAGCCTTCAGTGGTATAGCCCTGCAGCAGGTCAATGACCACCAGCGCTGATTTCTTACCAAAGCCGAGACGACCGTCCCAGACACCAGAATAGTTGTCATCGCGTTTTTCAGCCATTCCTTTTTCTCCTTTTGCTGGCTCGCTTGTTGCGTCGGGATACTAACGCAGCCCGCGCGCTTAAACTTACTCTGTTGGCCCATGGCTGTACAGATGTCCGCAGCATGGTTCGACGGATTTGGTGGTTTGCATGTAACCCATCAGTACCGCTGGCTTAATACGGGCGGGCCGCTATGATTGCAGAACTCAATACTAACGGAGCCAGAGGCAATGACAGAACTTCGCTATTCGGCCGTCGGCATTCAGAACAAGTCGACCATGGCCATCTCCCGCGACGATTACATGCGGGATATTGAGCGTCTGGCGACTGCGATCGGCTTCAGCGTCTGGACCGGGAACCTGGATCTGCCGGTGCGTCTGGTGGCGGTTTCCGAAGGCGGCATTGGCGGCTGGGCGCTCGGTGGCGGCGATGCGCACCAACGTATCTACGACACCATCGTGCCGGAAATCGACGGCCCGGAAATGCGTGCACTTGGCGATATCGCGCGTCAAACGAATACCTATCTGGTTGCCTCCATGGTCGCCAAAGACCCGGAATTCATGGAGAACAAGATTTTTAATATCGCTTTTGTGGTTTCGCCACAGGGCGAGTTGATCCACAAGCATTACAAAACCGCTTTCTATCAATACGAACCCAACGTGGCGCCGAGCGATATATGGGATCACTACCTGGAGAAACACGGTGACGATCCGATCAAACTGCATCAGGCCTTGTGGCCGGTTGTCAGAACCGAGATCGGCAATATCGGCACGCTGATCTGCGCTGAAGGCAGCTTCCCCGAGGCGGCACGCGGGCTGGCAATGAACGGTGCGGAAGTGCTCTGGCGCACCCAGTACCCGGAGCCCTGGATGGGCAACGGCATGTCCGAAATGCAGAATAAATCGCACGCAATATTCAATACTTGTTATGTCATCGCTCCCAACATTGGCGAGATATCGCTGCCGGGCATGCCCGACCACGTGATTTCTTGTGGCAAGAGCCAGATTATTGATTACCGCGGCAACGTGATATCGGAGTACCTCGGCGGTGGTGAGACCATGATCAGCGGCATCGTGGATATCGAGGCGCTGCGTGATTTTCGCGTCCGCGGCCAGTGGCAGAACCTGGTTAAAGACATTCGCGTCGAAGAGTACAAGGTTATCTACGACGCCATGATGGCAAAAGGGGGCGTGTATCCGCGTAACCTTTGCATGGAGGATCCGCCCTTCGACGAGGCCGACCAGAAAGAGCTGGTGAAGCATCAGGTCAACAAGATGGTGGAGTGGGGCGTCTACATGCCGTCGCGGGACTGGAAGCCTTACAAGATTTCGTCGAATGTTCAGGCGCGGATCGACAAAGCCGCCAAGCGCGGCTAGTAATACTGCCGGGATGAGCGGCGGAAGAGTTAGCTGGATTTGGGCGTGTAGGTCCCGCGCTTTTGCAACTTCCCAACCGACTCCCGAAACACGACTTCGGCATCTTCATGCTTCATGTTGGGCAGATTTTTGGGCCAGATCGGCTCATCAAACATGTGCTTGAAAATTTCCGATCGCAGGTACGGTATCCAGTTCTGAAACTTGGCTTGCTCGCGGTAGTGGCGCAACGCCTCGATGTTGATCTCAGCGGCCACGTAACAATCGTCAACAATCTGGTTGCTGGCCAGCACGTGACCTTTGTAATCAACGATTGATGAGCGGCCGCCCAGCGCGCCGCCGATAACCGTAGGCGCCGGGTAGTCGGGATTTGGCATGATCAGCGAACCGGTATTGGGCGCTACCATGTACGCAGTATTGTCCACGGCGCGCGCCCGGTTCTGAAGCTCGAATATGCCACGCGATACCCACGGCTCGGGCAGCGAAGCGCGGTAGAAAATTTCCGCGCCGTTCAGTGCAAACGCGCGGTAGCACTCCGGGAAGGCGCCTTCAACACCCACACTGCCGGCGATATTACCGATTTCCGTTTTCGCAACGGGAAAAAAGGCGTCCAGCCCGTCACCGTGTTGCGCGACCCATTGATCATAAACGTCGTGAGGCGTGGTGGAGTGCTCCACGAACAGCACGATGTTCTTGTAGTGCGTGTAGATCAGCTCACCGTTCGGATCGAGAATAAATATCGCGTTAAAAAACCGCTCCGGGTATTCGGGCAGGGTCACTTTTAGCTGCCCCATGATGAAACAGCCTTTTTCTTTCGCCTTCGCCGCAAGAAAATCGGTTTCGGGCCCCGGCAGCGTTGTGGCCATCTTTTCGGCATATTCCGGCGGGCTCATGTTGATGATTTCGTCAACAAATCCCTGGATGGCACCTTCGCCCAGGCAGATCAGCCGCACCGGTAATTCGAGCGAACAGATATGAGTAACCAGATCGATCATGCTGCCGATATGGTTCAGATTAACGATCACCTCGTCACGATGAGTTACGTGACGCACAGTGGTCTGCAAGGCAACGGCAATATAAGGGTCAATCAAGGTAATCCTCCAGCTTTACCGTTTCGCTGCCGGGAATGACGGGTTTCAGCAATTTATCCACGGCATCCATGTCCATAGTGGCATCAATACCGACGCGCACGGACTCCATATCATCATTCACACAGCGCTCCAGCTCCCAGCTTTTCACGTTGGGCTTAATGAGTATCTTTTCGGCACCCGACAGGCGAGTCCAGGTAGCCCACTCGACTTCTTCAAGGTTGAACACATCGACATCGCTGTCAACCACAACAATACGCTTGGTGATCATGCTGACTGGAAATATACCCGCGGTGGCAGCAAACGCCGCTTCGAGCAGTTTTCGCGGCTCGGCATCGCTGGATTTGTTAATGGAAATAAAGATATGCAGCATCGCCCCCAGGCGCGGTTCGCAAGCAACATTAATGTCTTGAATATTCGGAAACTGCTGCCGCAGATTGTCAGCAATGATGCGCTGCATGCCGTAAGTTGATACGGCACCGATGGTGTTGTGCTCGGGATTGCGTCCGGCCATGATGGAGTAGTACATCGCATTTTTGCGATGCGTGATGGCCGTGACGCGGGTTACGGGCGCAGTCTCGGGCCCGTACTGGCCGGCGAATTCGCCGAGTGTGTTTTCGATCTTGTTGTTTGGTTCGACCAAGCCTTCGATGATGATTTCGGCATCGGCCGGCACCCGCAAATCACTGGTTTCGCATTTGATCAGCCTCACCGGCGCGCCCTGCAACCCGCCGGCAATATCCAGTTCGGAAACGCCGGGTGGCGTTTTACCGGACGCGCACATCAGCAGGGCGGGCGGGGCGCCAATCGCCAGTGCAATGGGCATCGGCTCGCCCGAGGTTTCCGCTGCCGCATAAATGCGGCGCAAATCGCTCAAGGAACTGGCATTCACGACAACAGTGTCCTTGCCGGTAATCAAACCCCGGTAAAAGCCCATGTTCAGGTGACCGTCTTCGGGGTCGCGACTCAGACCAACCGCGCCGGTTATAAAGGGGCCACTGTCCAACTCAAAAAAAGTGGGCACCGGCAGCTTCCCGAGATCGATGTCGGCGCCGGTCAGGATCACGTCCTTAACAGGCGCGGAGGACACTTCGACGGGCGCTCTCGGATGTTGCAGCGCCTCTCCGTAGACGCGCGCATGAGCGCGGTGATCGTAGTCCGGGCCGGCGGACTGGCCCACCGACAAGCCCATCCGGCGGGCGCTGCTGAGCAAGCCGCCCACCAGCGGAAAATCTCGGCCTGCAATATTTTCAAAAATATAAGCCTTGCCGGCCCGTTCCAATTGTTCCAGCAGGGCAGGCAATTCGAAACGCGCATCGACCTCGCGCTTTATCCTGACCAGTTCGCCGTTCGCATCCAGCTCCGATACAAACGATCGCAGGTCGTAGGGTGATGAATCTTGCAAGGTTGTTCTCCGTAAAATCAGGCTCAAGTCTGCCTGTAGGCACGCAAAAGTTGGAGAAAATCCGATTCGCTGACCACTGGGCCGCTGCTGCCGGCATCCGGCCCGACCGAGCAGGCCTGTTCCGGAGGCGTGAGCAGAGCATGCCCCTCGGAAAGTTTTTCTATCCGATACCACTTGTACCAGCGCTCGAGGCTTAGCGTGTCACCACCCTGCGCATCGGTATAGGACCGGTACATATCGTAGCGCCGGGAGACAGCTTTGACTTCCTGAAGGTCGAGTCCCAGCGCACGACACCGGTCCCGCCAATCGTTGTTGGATGGTTGTTGCATGGCGCGAGGCTAACGCCCGCAGCCGGAACTGGCAAGCACCCAGCGGTGCTTTGGGCGACTTCGGTTGCGCGCCCGCTTCAGGCCGGCAATTTTTCGATCAGTGACGGGTCTACATCGGCCAGATCGGCCTTGTCCACGATCGTGGAATTCTCAAACAGATCGCGCAAGCGGATAGGTTCGCCCACGTGATAACCCTGCGCCCAGTCCACGCCGATCTCGCCAACGGCCATCAGTATGTCTTCGCTCTGCACATATTCAGCGACCGTCTCAATCCCCATTACCCGGGCGATTTCGGCAATCGCCGACACCATGGATCGGGAAACTTCATTCTCACAAATGTCCTGAACAAAACTGCCGTCAATTTTCAGCTTGTCTATCGGGAACATTTTCAGATAAGCAAAGGAACTGAGGCCCGTCCCAAAATCATCCAGCGAAAACTGGCAACCCAGCTCGCGCAGGTCGCGAATGAAAACCTGTGCTTTCTTGAGATTGCTGACCGCTACCGTCTCGGTAATTTCCAGGCACAGTCGACTGGGGTCCAGCCCGGTGCGTGCCAGCTCCTGCTTTATATAGGCAAGAAATTTCTCGGACCCCAAGCTTTGCCCGGACAGGTTGATCGCGAAACGTATGGGCCTGCCCATGGAATCGTGCAACTCTTCTGCCAGTGTATTGATCGCCTTGTTCACGACCCAGCGATCCAGTTCCTGCATCAGCTGATAGCGCTCAGCCGCACCCATAAATTCGGATGGCGGGACCGGTTCGCCGGCGGTGTTTAGCATCCGAACCAGCAATTCGTGATAAGCAACCGCGCGTTCCCCGGCGATATAGCGGATCGGCTGCGCAAACAGCACCAGACGACCGCCCTCGATCGCACTGCGAATGGAACCCACCTGGTTGAGGTCGTCCATGCGGCGAATGATGCTATGGTCGGTCGCCTCATAGGTTTCAACACGACTGCGCCCACGATCCTTGGCGGCCTGACAGGCAATCTGCGCCGGCACCAGTAAACTGCTTGCCGCCGTGCCTTCGCAACCCAATGTCGCGACACCGATACTCGCGGAGGGTCTGAAGCTTTGACCTTCAGCGGTGAATTCCAGAGCCTGCAATCGCTGACAAATTTCGCTGCCTAGTTGCTTAGCCTCGCATAATGATGTGTCGAGCAGTAAGGCAGCAAAGCTGTCGCTGGTAACGCGTGTCACGGGCTGGCCGGTCAGCACGCCGCGCAATATAAGGCCCAGTTCGCGCAGGGCGCGGTCGCCGATATCCCGACCGAGCGCATCATTAAGCACATGCAGCTGATCCATGTCCAGATACAGCACCGTGCAATCACCTTGCTGCCTGTCTCGTGCCGCCATCAGGGCCTGTTCGAATCCCGGCCAGGTCATCAGCCCGGTAACGGCATCGAACGAGCGTTCCAGCAAATTCTCGATGGTTGAAGCAATAAACCCGGCGATGCTGGTGGAACGCGAACACAGCTTGGCCACATTAGCCGGGCGCGAAAGAACCATCACGCCAGCAAGGACCTTGCCGTCTTCCAATATTGGCCAGCAACGCGCACGCTCACGAGAATCCGGTTCGGAACGGTTTTGCATGGCTTGTGACACGTCGCCATCGGCAGCGTCCACCAGATCCACCAAACTGTCGTAAAGCAGTTCGGCTTCGGTAGACTCCACGGGGCTCTCGCCGATCGCAATACGCAGATCGTGTACCGGTGAGTACACCACGGCGCCGTCCAGAGCCAGCTGCTGAACCGTAAGTTGCAGAATGTCGCGCAGCGCCGTTTCGCAATTCGCGTTGGATCGCGCAATTTCCCCGATGGTTTTCAGCAACTGGTGTTCGCTGTCGTGGTCACTGATGATGCGGTTGGCATCCAGTAAATGAACCCGCAGGCTCAGTTCGCGTTCCATGCTGCGACGCGCTGGTTTAAGCAGGTTGGAGCAAAACTGATGCGGCATTGTGCCTACGTCACGATCAACCAATGCCGTCAGCACGCCCAGCGTCTTGCCTTTGTCACTGACCAGGCGAATAAGGTAGGCAACCGAATCTCGCAGCGGAATACGTGCAGCGTCGCCGGGCAAGTCACCGTGGCGCAGGATGCGATTCAGGGTACTGTGAAATTCTTCGCCGAGCTGACTGGTGTCAGGTGCGTTGTCGTGCCAGAACAGGCGGGCATGACGATCATGAAAGAGGAAACCTTGCGACTGGGGTAGCAACGCATGCAGAAACGCCGCGTAGTCGCCGAAAACCTTGTCTTTTTCTGTACTCGAGTTCATGGATACGGGCTTTGATACTGAATACAGATTATGGAGAGTACCCCGCGATGACGGTGTGACGTTGCTCGCACTTCAAGGCAGGCAACGGGAGATCAACCAGACATTGATTTAACTTAACGCAGAGCCTTGGTGAGGTAGGGCAGGCTGATATCCATGCGGTGATCTATGCCCGAATGCGTGCCGTCGAACTCTTCGTAACGATGCGCGACACCGTGCCTGCGCAATTCCATCGCAAGCATCCGGCTGCCGTACTGGATGTGGTATTGATCGCGCCACCCGCAGTCCATGTAAACGCCTCGCAGTTTGAGCAGATTTTTGCCCAACCGTTTGACCAGCCGCACGGGATCGTGCCGCAGCCACTTTTGCCAGCGTGCCGGCAGCAACTCACCGGTATCCATATCGAAGGGCACCCGAAAGCCGTTCGGGGCTTCCGGGTCCGGATCGTAGCTCGCGGCCATGCAGAGATTCATCAGGCAGTGCATTTCGTCGTGGTTCAGCCGTGCGCGTTTCCAGGCATATTGCAGAAAGGCGGCGATGCGCCCGTCGTCCATACCGTCGTTACGATGTGAGCCGGGCAATTGCCATTCACCGTCGCGCTGCTTTTCATCGCGGAAACGGGCCAGTTGCGTCAGTGTATTGGGCCAGTCGGAACGGTATATGAAATCGAAATAGGCATCGCCGGAATGATTGGCAATCGCACCCCAGTAACGGCTATAGCGCATGCCATGAATCATTGCGCCGTAGCCGCCGGAGGATTTACCAAAACAACCGCGATGTTCCCGGTTGGCAAGCGTACGAAATTCCTGATCAACGAAGGGAATCAATTCACGTGTCAGATAGTCAGCATAATCGCCGATGGCAGGTGAGTTGATGTATTGATTACCGCCCAGCGCTGTAAAGCAGTCCGGAAAAACCAGAATGCAACCGGCCATTTTGTGCTGGTGTATCAGCCGGGCAGCGCGCTCGGGAACGTTTTCGTCAAACCCCTGCCAGTTGGTGTGGGACAAACCAGAGCCTGTATAACCGGCCAGATCAAACAGCACCGGATAGCGCTTACCGCGATCATGCCCGAGGCCCTGGTCGTAGCCCGGCGGTAACCAGACATGAAAGCGGCGCAGCGACGGGTCACTCAGGGCATTCCCCGCCAGTATCGCCGAATCATATTCGACCTCGACGATTCGGCCTGACTTGCCGTCAAAACGCTTGATAGCCATGCTAAGTCTGCAGACCAACCGTTACAGAAAACTCTCGCCATCGCGAGTTGCGTCAGGGTCGCCGAACACAAAGCCTGCGTCTTTTATTTTGCGGTTCGACAGGCTTTTCGGCCCGCTGCCCGGTGCAACCCAGTTGATCGGCTCTACGCCAGCGGCGTCGGTGATCTTTTTGTAATAGCTTTCTTTTTTCTCGCTGACATCGTTGATCAGGTTGTACAAACCCGACAAACGGTGCTCGATTGCGAATACCACGGCTTTAACCACGTCGTCACGATGGACAATGGCGGCGGGTGCATTGCCGTCAAACGGCACGCTCAACCCGGCCATTGGCAATGTTTGGGCCTCAAGCCCGCGCGGCACGTAGCCGACCTGCGGGCCGTATATGGTGCCGGTGCGATACACACAGACCCGACGGTCTTGGGTTTGCAGGCCGAACAGGAGGTTCTCGGTGTCGACAAACACCTGCGCAAAGGGTGAGCCGGGTGTTGCCGGCGTATCCTCATTGACGTCGTCTGCGCCGCCGGCATTGCCGTAGGCACTCCACGACCCGGTAAACACAATCTGACCCACGCTCGGTGCCGTATCAATGACATCGGCAAGGGATTGGGCCGTGCCCACGTAGGCATCCCGGTACAAATCCAGATCCATAACGAACTTGCCATCACGCTCCACCATGCCGCCGGCCATGGTGAGCAACACCACGTCCTGGCCGGCAATCAGCTCCCGCATTTTGTCGCGATCGCTGCCTTTCATCACGACCACTCGATCAGCCAGTTTCTCCAGCTCGCCAGCGCGATCGGCACGCGTCGTCGTAACACTGAGTTCGTGGCCCTGATCTTTCAGGTACTGCAAGGTGGCCAGGCCGGTGTAGGCCGCGCCGACTATGGCTATCTTCATATTAATTCTCTATATCTATTAGTGCTTTATAAGTTATTTCAAGAATTCCTGTGAGGTGAATTCCGTTGCGGGTTGCGCAGCAGGGCCTTAATGACCCGCCCGCGGGCTTCGCCGACCACCTTGTACACGCCATGCCAGGCGCGCGGATCCAGTTCATCAGCGAAAAACAGTTCAAGGTACCGTTGATCACGCTCAGCCGTATCCACCCCGGCCGGTGCCGCCCAGTCGTCAGCTTTGGACAGCGTCAGATAGTGGCCCACGTAGTCGCGTAACTGCGGCTCCACCCGGTCGAGTTCAGCGCGGTTGGCCCTGCCGCTGGCAATGCCCCAGGGCGACATGTAAACCGCCAGGGCCGGATTGGCCGGTGCCTGCGCGCATGAGTTATTGCGGTCGCTGGTAGCCTGTTTATAGGGGCGTCGTAATCCGCTGTAAACCCGGGTAAACCAGTCGGGAAAATCCACCGCATCCAGTCGGGGCATCAAATCCACGTTGTACACGCAACCGTCCGGGGGGAATTCCACCACTTGCAGATGCAAATGCGGCATGCTGGTGTCGGATCTGCCAAACACAAACAGCAACTGCGTTTCCACCGGCCCGGCAATCAGGCGCATGTGCACCATCCGGTCCAGCGGCGATTCACCCTGCGCGCGCCACAACCGCACATAACCGGCGGTTTCGTCGGGCGATTCGCTTTGGGTCAGCGGCAAATAGGGGCCTCCGTCAGGGCCGTCGACCTCGGTCAGCCCGGCACCGGCCACAAACTCGTCGATTACGCTGTCGATAAAAGCCAGAGAATAGGGGGCCGCACTCATTGGCCGAAATACTCCTGCCAGCGTGAATCGACGAGATCAAAAACCTCCGGGCTGTGCTGTTCAAGCAGTACTCGGGATACCTCGGGCCAGTGCGCGGGGCCGCCTTCATTCGGGAACTGGCGGGTCGCATCGATAATCATTTTGCTGGTTACCCAGCGTTGCGGCTGACTCGGATCCAGCGGAAACCCTTTGGTGCTCTCAATCAGCTCGGCTGCAGGGTGCGGCTGCCAGCGCGTGCCCAAAGCGTGAAAAACCTGCGTAAAGTTGTGAATATCAATATCGTCGTCAACCACAATGACTGTTTTGGCAAAGATATCGCCTGCAGCAATCACCCGTCCGGCCGCAAGGCCTTCGCCGACCTGCTGTTTTTTAATACTCAACAATGTGACACCGGTGGTTTCTATCGGGCGGTATATATCCACCAAGCCGGGAATCTGTTCGCGGTATCGAACCTTGTTGCTGACATTCTGCGCGAGCATTAAGGTCAGCTTGGTGATGCCGGCGAAGGAATTCAGTATCAACGGGCGGTCGCGGTAGGTTACCGCTTTGACTTCCATAAAAAAGTTCTCGGGCTTCTCGAGCCCCATGTACCCGTAGACCTCACCGTAGGGGCCTTCCGCCTCCATCCGGTCGACCGGAATTTCGCCTTCGATAATGATTTCTGCATGCGCGGGAACACGCACCGAACTGGTTTCGCACTTAACCAGTTGCACCGCTTTGCGCCGCAAACCGCCCGCAATATTCAGCTCGTCTTCACCCAACTGCGTGATTTTTGATGTGCCCACTGCAAAGGTGATCGGGTCCGCACCAATAACCAGCGCCGCGGTTACCGACTTACGACCTGCTTTGCGGGCACGGTCGATGAACTGCCACGCATGCTGTCCGATCTCGGCATTAACACCGACCCGATTCTTTCCCTTCAGCTGGCAACGGTAAGTACCCACATTGCGCCCAAGTTCCGGGTCCTCCATAAATACCGATGCCGCATTCAGGTATCTGCCCGCATCGCGGGGATTGGTTTGCAGCCACGCGAAGCTTTCGAGATCAACGTCGTCACCAAGCCGCACGTTCGCTTTGCAGGGGGCCTCTGCGGCGCTGATGGTTTCAGGCGGAATGGCTGGCCAGCGTTTGTCTTTGCTCAACAGGCCTTCCAGCAATTGCGTACCCGCCGCACGCGCTTTAGCTTGATCAGCGGTGTAGGGTTCGGCGCCGAAAGCCAGCGCTTCGCCATCCCAACCGGGAAAAGCATTACCCAACACCGGGCCGTCTATCCAACGACCGTTTATTTTCAGGCGTTCGATTAAAAATGCCGGTGCTTTGTGAAATCCCTTTTCCTCGATAAGGCGGTAGGCAAAGCCGGTTGGCTCGAAACGATCGGCATCCATTTCCGCAATGCGCAGCAAGCGGCCGCGCGCGTCGAGGGCAGCCACGTAATCACGCAAGCTATCGTATGGGCCGCAAAGCGCGGGGGCGCTAGTGAAGGGTAGGGGTGTGCTCATTTCATTGCAGGTCGCTAAACAGACGTTCCAGAATTTTCGTGAGGCCGCGAATTTCCGCGGGGCTTAATTTGCGAAACATGCGCTCCACGAAGACTTCGGCTTCGGGCATAAGTCGGGCCGTCAGGGCACGGCCGCGGTCGGTAATCCATACTTCGACGGCACGACTGTCCATCAGCGACGGCCGACGAACCACCAGACCGTCGCGCTCCATTTGGTCTATAACCCGACTTACGGCCGGCTGCTCGCCGCCACTGAGATCAGCTATGGTACCGATACGGCTGCCATCAAAACGCGACAACACGCTAAGAACCTGCCAGCGACCCACGGTCAGGCCATGCTCGCGCAGTTGCCTGACCCACAGCTGATTCACCCGTGCCGTCACCCGGTTCATCAGGTAGGGGAGCATCCCGTAGGTAAGCGGCCAGTCGCGAGGCGGGGCAGCGTCGACCGAGCGTAAGGTCTTGGCTTTGTTATTCATGTAGATACATATTCTACATGCTCGGCGCAGCAACCACGCAATAACTTCAGGCAGCGAAAGCTTTAAATCGCTCCGGACTCTTTAAGTGCAGCGATTTCGGCATCCGAATAGCCCAGCAGACCGCCGAGGATTTCCTGAGTATGTGCGCCCAGCGCCGGACCCGGCCAGCGCGTTCCACCCGGGGTGTCACTGAGCTTTGGAACCATCGCCGGAACCGTGAGCGGCTTGCCATTCGATTCCACCGTTTCAAACAGACCGCGCGCCTGATAGTGCTCATCTTTAAACATATCGGCCACGCTGTAGATCGGCCCGGATGGAACTTCGGCTTTTTCAAGCACTGCCAGCGCCTCGCTGCTGCTCATGCCACGCATCCACTCGGCAATCACCGCGTCAATTTCCGGCTCGTTGGCAACACGCCCGGCGTTATCCGCAAAGCGCGGGTCGTCACCCATCTCGGGTCGGCCCATGGCCACGCACAAGCGTTTAAATATTGAATCTCCGTTTGCACCGATGATGACGTCTTTGCCATCCGAGCAACGGTAGGTGTTGGTCGGCACTATACCCGTGAGTGTTGAACCCGAGCATTCGCGAATCTCGCCACCGCGGTCGTATTCGGAGACCACCGACTCCATCATGTTGTACACGGCCTCATAGATGGCCACGTCGATGACCTGACCGCGCGACTGCGGATCGTTCTGCTTACGCACACACGCCATCAGAATGCCCATCACGGCATGAAATGCCGCCATCGTGTCGCCCATACTGAGATTGGGACGCACCGGAGGCCTGTCAGGAAAACCGTTCAGGTAGCGAAATCCGCCGTAACCTTCACAAACGGAAGCAAACCCGAGCTTGCTCGAATTGGGGCCGTCCTGACCGTAGCCGGACACCCGGGTATAGATAAGCCCCGGATTATCGCTGCGCAATTCATCAGGCCCCAGGCCCCATTTTTCCATGGCACCGGGACGAAAGTTTTCGATTAAAACATCGCACTGTTTTGCCAGTTGCCGAACCACGTCGGCACCTTCACGGGTGCGCAAGTTTGCGGTGATGCACTTTTTATTGCGTGCCATACCGGCCCACCAAACCGACGTGTCGCCATCCATCATGCGCCACTTACGCAACGGATCGCCCACGCCCGGTTGCTCCACCTTGATAACTTCGGCACCGAAATAGCCTAGAAAAGAACCGGTGAACGGGCCGGCAATCAGCTGACCCAGCTCCAGAACGCGAATGCCCTGCAACGGGCCTGTGTTTTCAACTTCGTTTGTCATGATGCAATCTTAATCGTGGGACGGCGAATACGCTGTCGTATCCGGCGGCAAGTCTAGCCGAAAGACATTGTTTTAACAGTAATTTGGTCACGATTTGACGCAAAAGGCGTCACTGCGCGGTCACACCATCGCCGTCACGTTGCAATCAGGTGCCGACGAAAGAATGCCGCAAGCTCAACACACGCTGCCTCGGCCTCCGGCAGATCCGGCGTGTCCTGCCAGACGTGCCACATGCCATCCCACACATCGAGCACGACGTTCACGCCGTCCTTTCTGGCTTTACGGGCCAGCAACAACGAGTCGCTCAACAACACCTCGCGACTGCCCACTTGAATGAGCAGCGGAGGAAAAGCGCTGAAGTCAGCGAATACCGGCGATAGCAGCGGGTCATCCGCGGGGGTGTCGCCGACGTACAGAGCAGAATCGGCTGCAGAGCGCTGAATCGGATCCACCTGCACCAGTGTCTGTCGCGTATCACCCTGACGCGTGTGATCGACGCTTGGCGATAGGGCAGCGACCGCGCCGGGCAGGGGCAAGCCCTGATTTCGGGCAGCCAGCACCATCGACACTGCCAGACCGCCACCGGCCGAGTCACCGAAGACGCCAATTTGCGACGCCTGATATCCCAGTTTCAGCAGGCCTTTATAAACGGCCACTGCGTCCTCTACGTCGGCGGGAAAAGGGTGCTCCGGGGCGAGCCGATATTCAACGGACAATACCGGGATATTTGATTCCCGCGTCACACGCAAAGCCGTTGCAACGTTCTGCTTTGCCGAGCCAAGCACATGACCGCCGCCGTGCAAATAAATGAGGATCGGTTCGGGTTGCGCTGGCGCATCCCGGTTTACCCAAAACGCATCAACGCCGTTTATCCGTTGGGGCGCGAGCACAAACTCGGGATCAATTTGCCGGGCCGTGCGCAAAAACATATTGCCCAGCACTTTGCGCATGCGCTCCATGTAGACCGGATCGTATGCGCGCGGGGGCAACTGCCCCAACCGCGCCTTGGCCAGATACTCTTGCGCCTGCGGGCTGACGTGCCCGGGCACCGGGTTGGCAGTTTCGTCTGCGTGCGCGGCGGCACCCGCTATCAGGCAACACAACAACAACCAACGGAGGCAGTGCATGACTTAGCCAGACCGCCGGATCGCTTCCTCAACCATGGTGAGGAAATCAGCCTCGGATCCGACCTGCTCGGCTTCTTTAGCGCTGACCGTATATCCATAACGATCGGCTAATGACTGATACAGCGGCCGACGGTGGCGAACCAGCTCCGGGAATATCCATTTGGCAAACGCCTTAGGGTCCATCTGACTGCTGTCAGACAGGTGTTCGGCAGCCAGATATTGAGCAACCTTTTTGCGCAGAAAATCTTCGTTGTAGTAGAGCGGTTTCGGGTCGCTTTGGGCACGCTCTATTAATTTCTGCTCCATGTCCTCGTCGGCGCGGATATAAAGCACAAGAGTATGGTCGGCCAGCACTTTCTCAGCTTCGGGGCTGTTGAGTTCGCACACACTGCCGCCCGTGTCGTTCAGAAAATGCTGATAACCGTAGATGCCGCGCGCTTTTTCCATAAACGAAGCAACGTCCACCATGGCCCGGTTTTCAGCCTCGCGATGCAACTGCTGCCGACGCAGAAATTCATCCATTTCCAGACCGCCCAGTTCGGGTGAACCCAATTGCCCCAGAAACGACGAAATGGGTTCCAGATTATGTACCGTGATGTTGTTGGCGATGTATATGGAATCACTGCGAAGCAGGTCGCGCAAAAAGCCAACCTGCATGGCCTGTTGCTTGATGTTGTCCATGATGGGCTCATCAAGGTAGCGGGTTCCAATGCGGTAATCACCGGAATAGTGGAACCAACTGGTGTGGGGAACATGGTTGGCCAGGGTGGTTTTACCCACTCCGGACATGCCCAGGATGGTGATGGCCTTGTTCTCCCAGTCCCGGAATTGATCAGCGTTCATGTGCATGGGCGCATTGTTGCCCCCTTGCGCGGTGCATGCAAGTTCCCTGCGGTTACGGTTATCATACGCGGCCGGCCCGGGTGCCCACCCGGACGGGTAACACCTTTAGTGATAATGACAACCTCCTTAATAACAGTTTTCAGGAAAGCCGAACGTGAGCGCTGCAAGTAAGAGCAATAGCTGGGTCGTCCACAAGTTTGGCGGCACCAGCGTGGCCGACGCCGATTGTTTCCGCAGGGTTGCACGTTTGCTGCACGACGAACCGGAACAACGGCAAGCCGTGGTGGTGTCGGCTATGGGCGGGATGACCAACAGCCTTTTGGCATTGGTCTCAGCCGCCGAAAGCGCTGCCGGTGATACCGAGGCAGGCCTGACCGCCATTCGTGATCGTTACGCAGCAACTGCCGGCGAATTGCTCCATGACGAACGCGCACGTGCGGCGTTGCTGGGTGTTTTTGAGCGTGAGCTGGGCGAAACCCGTGACATCCTCAACGCTGTGGCGCTGGTCGGCTCGGCCGCTCAACGCAGTCGGGATATCGTGGCGGGTTACGGCGAAATCTGGTCGACCCGGCTGCTTGCAGCGTACCTCAAGCAGGAACGCGAAACCGACCCGCTAAAGCGACACATATCGTGGGTGGACACGCGCGAAATCCTGATTATTGAGCACGGTGAACTGGGCCCGGCTGTGCTGTGGGATCGCTCCCGCCAATTGGTGGATGAAAAATTCCCGCAGGACGAACAGGCCATCGCGGTGATTACCGGATTTATTGCCACCGACAGCGCGGGGCTGCCAACCACCCTGGGTCGCAACGGCAGCGATTTCAGCGCCTCTATCATGGGCGCCTTACTGGATGCGCGCAGCATCACCATCTGGACGGACGTCAGTGGCGTTATGAGCGCTGATCCGAACCGCGTACCTGAAGCAGCCGTGATTCCTGAGCTGACATACAACGAGGCAATGGAGCTGGCGTATTTCGGTGCCAAGGTTATTCATCCGCAGACCATGTCGCCGGCAGTGCTGAAAGATATTCCGATTTATATAAAGAATACCTTCCACCCCGAAGACGCCGGATCCATGATCAGCGCGACCGCGAATTCAGGCCCGACCATCAAGGGCATCACCACTGTGCAGAACGTCGCCCTGGTGAATCTCGAGGGTACCGGCATGATCGGTGTGCCGGGCACGGCCGACCGGTTGTTCGGCGCATTGCGCAACGCGGGCATCTCCGTCATTCTGATTTCGCAGGCAAGCTCGGAGCATTCGATCTGTTTTGCCGTGCCCGGCCACATGGCCGAACCGGTCGGCGCGGTCGTGCGGCGGGCCTTTGCCGTGGAACTCGAACAGAACCAGATTCAGCGTGTCGATATCCGGCCGAACTGCAGCATCATCGCGGTGGTCGGTGATGGCATGGCAGGCGTTCCCGGCATCGCATCGCGTTTCTTCAGTACGCTGGCTAACGCCGGCATTAACATTCGCGCAATTGCGCAAGGCTCTTCGGAGCGCAACATCTCGGCTGTCATTGATGCCGATGTTGCGACCCGTGCACTGCGGGCTGCGCATGCCGGCTTTTACCTGTCCACCGAAACGCTGTCGGTGGGCCTGATCGGGCCGGGCAACGTCGGCGCAACGCTGATAGCCCAGATGGCCGACCAGATCAGCCACCTCAAGAAGGATTTCAACGTCGATTTTCGGGTGCGCGGTATAGCAACATCATCACGCATGTTGCTGGCCGAACGCAGCGTTGATCTGAATAACTGGCGCGAAGCGCTGGAATCGCAGAGCGAGCCGCTTGACTGGCAGCGCTTTGAAACTCACGTCAATGCCGAGCATTTGCCGCATGCCGTGATCGTGGACTGCACAGCCAGCGACGAAGTGTCCGGACGCTACACAGGCTGGTTTGAAGCGGGCATACACGTAGTAACGGCTAACAAAAAAGCGCAAAGCGGTCCGCTGGCCTATTACGAAAAACTGCGCAGCAGCCGCCGCGCGAAGAATGCCCATTTTCTGTACGAAAGCAGTTGCGGTGCGGGCCTGCCGATCATTCAGACCCTGCGCGATCTCAAAGAAACCGGCGACGAAATTGTTTCTATTGAAGGCATCTTTTCCGGGACGCTGGCTTACCTGTTCAACGTGTTCGACGGCAGCACCGCGTTCTCGGCTATCGTGCGGGAAGCGCGGGACAACGGTTATACCGAACCCGACCCCCGTGACGACTTGTCAGGAACGGATGTGGCTCGCAAGCTGATCATTCTTGGGCGTGAACTGGGCATGCAGCTTGAGCTGGATGACATCGAGATTGAAAGCCTGGTGCCGACCGAACTGGAGCAGGGGAGCATTGACGACTTTCTGAACCGGCTCAGCAAATACGATGATGCGATGCTGGAGCGCTACAAGTCAGCTCAGGCAGACGACAAGGTATTGCGCTACGTCGGCAGTCTGTCCAGCAACGGTAAAGCGACGGTGCGGCTGGAATCGCTGCCACGCGACCACTCTTTCGCTCACATTAACCTGACAGACAACATCGTGCGGTTTGTATCCGGGCGCTACAGCGACAACCCGCTGGTTGTGCAGGGCCCGGGGGCCGGGCCCGATGTAACTGCGGCGGGTGTATTCGCCGACTTATTGCGGCTGTCTCGATATCTCGGAGCGCCGGGTTAAGCCATGCAGTTCATCAGCACACGCGGCGGCAAAACCGTTCAATTGGAGCAAGCCATCATGGCGGGCACGGCGCCCGATGGCGGGTTGTACGTGCCGGTAGAGCTGCCGCAATTTGCATCTGGCAGTCTGCCGGTGGATGCCCCGATCCATGAGTTCGCAGCCTGCCAGCTCAAGCCTTTTTTTGCCGGCTCCAGTCTGGAATCCGAGCTCGACGATATTTGCGAGGAAGCTTTTAATTTCCCTGCACCGTTGCGCGGCATTCAAAACTCGCCAGACGCATTATCCGTTCTGGAGTTGTTTCACGGGCCCACGGCGGCGTTTAAAGATTTTGGCGCGAGATTCCTCGCCGCCACCATGTCACGCATTATTCAATCGCGTCCTGATGCTGCGAGCCGACCACCGGCTACTATTGTGGTGGCCACGTCGGGTGATACCGGGGGTGCAGTCGCGGCGGCATTTCACCGCCAACCGGGTACGCGGGTGGTGGTGCTGTTTCCGGAAGGGCGTGTTTCGCCCCGTCAGCAACATCAGTTAACGTGCTGGGGCGACAACATCATTTCACTGGCAGTTAAAGGCGAGTTCGACGACTGTCAGCGAGTTGCCAAACAATTATTTGCCGATGCTGCTACCAGCGAACGGCTGAACCTGTGCTCGGCTAACAGCATTAACGTCGGGCGCCTGCTACCGCAATCGGTTTATTACGCCAAGACCAGCACCGATCTCTATGCCGAGCGCGGCGAAGGGGGCCGTTACATCGTGCCCACCGGAAACCTCGGTAACGCTTTTGCATGCGCCTGGGCAAAAAGCATGGGGCTGCCAATCGAAGAGCTGGTGCTGGCGACTAATGCCAATACCACTATTCCTGAATACCTCGACAGCGGTGTCTGGCAACCCCGCAACAGCATCGCCACACTGGCATCCGCTATGGACGTGGGCGATCCCAGCAACATGGAACGGTTGCGCTACTTGTGGGGCGATGCAGATGAATTGCGTCAGCGGTTGCGCGCTTTTTCGGTAAATGACACGCAGATTCGTGCCCAGATCGTCAGCGAATTTGAGCGCCAGGGCATTGCATGGTGCCCGCATACGGCGACCGGATTCCATGTGTATCGCCATCAGCTGGATGACAGCGATCGGGCAGGCAAACACTGGATCATTGCCGCCACTGCACATGCCGCCAAGTTCGATGAAATCGTTGAACCCCTGATCGGCGAAACGATCGCAGTGCCCGAAGAACTCGCCCGGCTGCTCGAGTGGCCGGCACAATTCGAAACCATCGAAGCCAAAGCCGAGCAGGTTATCGCGAGGCTCTGAACACAATGCAATGGCTATTTCCGCACTGACCCTGGCATTACTGGCTGTCGCGCTGTTGCTGGCCGTCGGGCTTGTCTACCTGATACATCGGCGGCGCAGCCGCTTACCGAAGAACCGGCTGGCAAAATGCAGTGTGGATTTGCTAAGCCAGGTGCTGTTGCCGAACGACGACGACGGCCAGATTCATCTCGAGTATTTGTTGCTGAGTCCGCGCGGCATTATCGTGCTCAATCTGAAGAATGTCGCAGGCAACGTATTTGGCAGTGATGCCATGCAGGAATGGGCCGTTCTAACCGGCAAATCAAGGTTTGGTTTTCGCAACCCGCAAGATGGTTTGTTCGATCGCGTTGCGGCGGTGAAAAGGCTCGTGCCCGACACCGTTCCCGTACACGGCTACATCGCGTTCGGTCAGCAAGCCCGGTTTACCAAAGGCATACCGTCGCACACCGTGATGTTCGAGGAACTGGTCGCCGAGCTGCAACAAGAACTCGCGCAGACTAACGACGCTGGCCTGCATCGAGATGCCTGGGAAAAGCTGAAAGCCGTCGCCATGCCGGGATCCTGACTGCAGGCCGGCGCTGTGTCGGGTCAGGCAAACCGGATAGCGAATTGCTTTGCAGCGGGCCGGGAATACCTGCTCGCTCCTGAAACCCAAAGTCGCTGCGCGGGCATCCCCGGCCCGCTGCAAAGCAGACTATCCCCCAGCAGCTACAAAGCGAACAGTCGCACGGTGTTCGCCGTTGCGGCCGCCGCGACTTCAGCTTCATCGCGCCCCATCAGCCTGGCGACCGTCGTCAGTACATGCGGCAGCACCGCCGGTTCATTGCGGCGCCCCGACAGTTTGTAGGGCAGGTCGCGCGGCAGCAGATAAGGTGCATCGGTTTCCAGCAACAACCGATCCAGCGGCAATTCAGGGATGGCTGCCTGCAAATCATGCCCGCGGCGCTCGTCGCAGACCCATCCCGTCACGCCAATATAAAGCCCCATGTCGAGATAGGCCTTCATCTGCTCCGCGGTGCCGGTAAAGCAGTGCGCAACACCCCCGCTGATACCAGCAATGTGATCCCGCAGTATGGCCACGAAATCGTCATGTGCATCGCGCTGATGCAAAAAGACCGGTTTGCCACAAGCTTCAGCGACCTCAAGCTGCGCATGAAAGGCGCGACGCTGGTTATCGGTGGACGAATAATTACGAAAATAGTCCAGCCCGCATTCCCCGACCGCGACCACCTCAGGTCGCTGCACCAACTCGCGAATCAGTGCGGTTGAGGCATCGGTGTAATCGTCGGCATGATGCGGATGCACGCCCGCCGTCGCCCACAATACCCCGGGATACGCCGCGGCCAGCGCAGCAGCCCTCGTATTGCCGGTATCGCTGGCCCCGGTGACGATCAGTCGCGCAACACCCGCAGCTGCAGCGCGCTCCAGCACCGCGTCACGATCAGCATCGAAACTGTCGTGTGTCAGGTTGGCGCCGATGTCGATTAAGGAATGCACGTGTGCGTGACCGCTATATACTCAGTAGGAATCAGGATTCAAAGTGCGCGCCAGCTTAGCCATGGACTCTATACAACTCAACCACCCCCGCTTGCAGAACCGCACCGGCGAGGTCGCTGATTGGCGGGTAAGGGTCAGCAAGCGCGCCCGAAATTTACGCATTCAGGTGTTCCCTTACGGTGGCGTCGAAATCGTCGTACCGGAACGTACCCGGCAGCGCGACCTGGACGCCTTCGTCAGTCAGCATCGCGACTGGATAAGCCGCACGCAAAACGAGTATTTGGCGCGGCGCGCGAATGAAAAAAATTTGCCGGACGAAATCAATTTGCGGGCTATTAATGAGCACCTAAGGCTTGTTTACAGCGCAGGCGAGACAGCCAGAGCCCGGCAGGCTGGGGATACCTTGCTGGTCTGCGCGCCGGAAAAGACTATTCAGCATGTCTGGCCGGCATTGCAGGGTTGGCTCAAACGCAAAGCTCGTAAGCACCTCAGCGCTGAACTGACTCACCTGTCGCGCGCCACCGGGCTGTACCCCAGCCGTCTGCAGGTAAGGTTGCAGCAAACGCGCTGGGGCAGTTGCTCGCCGACCGGCACCATCAGCCTGAATGCAGCCGTATTGCTGCGCACGCCCGAGGAAATGCGCTACGTGGTGATACACGAGCTGTGCCACTTAAGGCACCTGAATCACTCACGCCGATACTGGCAGCTGGTGGAACGCCACGAACCCGCCTACCGTGACATTGACGGCAGGCTGGCTGCGGCGTGGGAAAGCACGCCGCTGTGGCTCAGCAAGCCGATATAACCATTTTATTTCAAATAGTTAATAGGCTTTTCCAGAAACTAACTAAGCTGCCAGCTGGCGCAATACGTAGTGCAGAATGCCGCCGTTGTTGTAGTACTCCCACTCCTTCGGAGTGTCGATACGCACCCGCACCTGAAACTCCTGACGCTTACCGTCTTCAGCGGTGGCAATCACGGTCAGCTCGCCAGGTGTGCCTTGCAGGCCCTTGAGGTCGAAGGATTCACCGCCGGTTAGCCCCAGTGACTGCGCGGAATCGCCGTCCCGGAACTGCAGCGGCAATACGCCCATACCCACCAGGTTGGAGCGGTGGATGCGCTCGTAGGTTTCAGCAATGACCGCTTTGACCCCCAACAGCACGGTGCCCTTGGCGGCCCAGTCGCGCGACGATCCGGTGCCGTATTCCTTGCCGGCCAACACGATCAGCGGCGTGCCTTCTGCCTGATACTTCATCGAAGCATCGTAAATGCTCATTTGCTCGCCGCTCGGCTGAAAGCAAGTCCAGCCGCCTTCAGTGCCGGGTGCCAGCTGATTGCGTAAACGGATATTCGCAAAGGTCCCGCGCATCATCACTTCGTGGTTACCGCGCCGAGAGCCATAGGAGTTGAAATCGCCAACGGCAACACCCTGCGCTTGCAGGTACTGGCCCGCCGGACTGTCCGGTGCAATGGAACCGGCCGGCGAAATGTGATCCGTGGTAACGGAATCGCCCAGCAATGCCAGACAACGCGCGCCGCTGATTTCGCCGCGCGGTTCAGGCTCTTTTTTCATGCCGACAAAGTAGGGCGGATTCTGCACATACGTCGAATCGTCATCCCAGGCGTAACTTTGCCCGGTGGGGGCGTCAATCTGATTCCAGTTGGAATCACCTGCGAACACCTGCGCGTAGGTGGACTGAAACATCTCGCGATCGATGTTTTCTTCGATCAGCTGCGCAATCTCGTTTTGCGAGGGCCAGATGTCCTTGAGGTACACATCGTTACCGTCCTGATCCTGACCAATGGGCTCGTTGACGATATCGCAGTTCATGGTACCGGTGATGGCGTAAGCGACCACCAGCGGCGGGGATGCCAGGTAGTTCATTTTCACCAGCGCGTGGATACGACCTTCGAAATTTCGGTTCCCCGAAAGCACGCTGGTTGCTATCAGGTTGTTCTCTTTGATGGCCGACTCGATCTCCGGACGCAGCGGACCCGAGTTGCCGATACAAGTGGTGCAACCGTAACCGACCACGTTGAAGCCCATCGCCGACAGATCGTCAATCAGGCCAGGCTTGGTTAAATAGTTGGTGACCACGCGTGACCCGGGCGCCAGACTGGTCTTTACCCATGGCTTGGTGGTGAGGCCCTTGGCACGGGCTTTACGCGCCACCAGTCCTGCCGCGATCATCACCGAGGGATTAGAGGTGTTGGTGCAACTGGTGATGGCCGCGATGGTTACCGCGCCGTCTTTCAGTTCATACGTACCGTTATCGCCCGATACGGTCACGCTCTTTTCATCGGCGCTCTCGCGATCGCGCACGTAAAAATCCTGGGCGGCGGTCAGCGGTATACGATCCTGCGGCCGCTTCGGTCCGGCCAGTGAGGGCACCACCGTCGCCATGTCGAGTTCCAGCACATCCGTAAACACGGGATCGCGCTGGCCGTCTTCACGCCACATGCCCTGAGCTTTTGCATAGGCTTCGATCAGAGCAATCTGGTCATCGTCACGACCCGAGGTGCGCAGGTAACGAACGGTTTCTTTGTCGATCGGGAAGATGGCGCAAGTGCTGCCGAACTCGGGGGCCATGTTTGCCAGCGTGGCGCGATCGGCCAGCGGCAGATTCGACAGGCCATCGCCGAAAAACTCCACAAACTTACCCACCACGCCGCGTTCGCGCAGCATCTGCGTAACTGTCAGCACCAGATCGGTTGCCGTGGTGCCCTCTGACAATTCCCCGAGCAAACGGAAACCGATTACCTGCGGAATCAGCATGGTAACGGGTTGCCCCAGCATGGCTGCTTCGGCTTCGATACCGCCCACACCCCAGCCAAGCACACCCAGACCGTTCACCATGGTGGTGTGCGAATCGGTGCCAACAACCGTATCGGGATACGCCGTGCGCGCACCGTTCTTTTCGGCATCGAACACCACGCGTGCCAGATACTCAATATTGACCTGGTGCACAATGCCCGTGTTTGGCGGCACCACGCGAAAATTATCAAAAGCATCCTGACCCCAGCGCAGGAACGAGTAACGTTCACGGTTACGCTGGAATTCAATTTTGGTGTTCAGATCCAGCGCGTTGCTGGTGCCGTAGTTGTCGACCTGCACCGAGTGATCAATCACCAGCTCAACGGGCGACAACGGGTTAATTTTGGCGACATCGCCGCCGAGGCTGACCACGGCATCACGCATCGCGGCCAGATCAACGACGGCCGGAACGCCGGTGAAATCCTGCAGAATGACCCGTGCCGGGGTAAACGCAATTTCCTGGCTGGGTTCGGCCTGCGCATCCCAGTTCGCCAATGCATCAATGTCAGCATCGCTGACGTCACCGGTGTCGACGTGGCGCAGCAGATTCTCGAGCAAAACCTTAAGTGAGAAGGGCAGCCGGGAGACATGCCCGCCTTTAACCGCATCGAGCTTGTAAATCGTGTAGTCGTTTCCGTTCACGGAAAGGGTTGATTTGGCATCAATTGCCATGGTGTTCTCCGAGTTAAAGGTGGCGCAGGTTGCAGGCGGCTGATCGAATTTGGCCGCCCGACCAACTGCCGGGAATTCGGCGCGGGATTATAGCGGAAGACGGCGACTTACGCAGAGCGGCGCGCTGCGCCGGCCATCTTGTCCACCGCAATGCCGTCAGCGGATTCGATGACACCGCCACCCAGGCACACCGCGCCGTCGTAAAAAACCGCGTACTGGCCCGGAGTCACCGCCCAAACAGGCTCCTCAAAGACCGCACGGGCGGTGGCACCGGCAATCGTTACTTCACACGGCACGTCGGTTTGACGGTAGCGGGTCTTCACCGTGCAGGTAAAGCGCGGGCCGGGTGGTGCCCCCGCAAACCAATGCAATCCGCCGGCTGTCAGTGCCGCTGACCAGAGCAGAGGATGCTCGCGGCTCTGGCAAGCCACCAGCACGTTGCGGGCCTCGTCCTTGGCAGCGACGTACCAGGGCTCATCGGGAAAGTCGCGTAGACCGCCGATGCCCAGCCCCTGACGCTGCCCCAGTGTGTAGTACATCAGCCCGTCATGCCGCCCGACAACGACCCCTTCCGGTGTCTCGATGTCACCCGGCTCACCCTTTACAAACTGCTGCAGGAATTCTTTAAAAGGACGTTCGCCAATAAAACATATCCCGGTGCTGTCTTTGCGCGCGTAGTTGGGCAAACCATGCTGATTGGCGATCTGGCGCACCTGTTCTTTTAACAGGCCGCCAAGCGGAAACAACACCTCGGGCAACACCTCGGGCTTAACCGCATGCAAAAAATAGCTCTGATCCTTGCCCGCATCCACGCCCTTTAACAATTGCGGCGTGTCGCCCAGCAGATTAATGCGGGCATAGTGACCAGTGGCCACCCGATCCGCACCGAGCCGGCGCGCATAGCTAAGACAGTCGCCAAACTTGATGTAGCGATTGCATGCCACATCGGGATTGGGCGTTCTGCCACGTCCGTACTCGGCCAGAAAATCGGCAAATACCTTTTCCCGATACTCTGCAGCGAAGTTAACGTGATGCAAGGGAATACCCAGGTCGGCGCAGACTGCGCGCGCCGCCTGATAATCCTCAGCCGCCTCGCAGTAATCATCGTCCGCATCCCAGTTGGTCATGTGCAGGCCCTGCACGCGATACCCCTGCTCAAGCAGCAGCAGCGCCGCCACCGCAGAATCCACGCCGCCGGAAATGCCGACTACGACCGTGGTATCGGCAGGGTTGTGGGGAAGGGAAGTCACCCGGCTATTTTACGCCGAAGGGAGCAAGGCCAGAAAGGGGTGGCTCTATACCACCTGTGCCCGTTCAGCGAGCATTTCCACGTCAAGCTGCTGAAACATGTTTACCGGAAAGCGACGGCCCGCTTTGTAATCGTCAATGGCACGCAACACCATGGGGCTGCGCAATTGGTCATGACGTGCCTCGAGTTCCTTGCGGGTCAGCCACAGGGTGCGAAGAATGCCGTCGTCGAGCGGTTGTTCGGCCTGGTGATTCTGGCAGTGGCCGCAGAAAACCACGCGTAAAAAGCGCTCACTGTTCTCGGGATGCTGCCAGAGATAAATACCGCTGATGGCCACCGGCACAAACTGCCAGGCGGTCTCTTCCTGCATCTCACGCACCACGGCTTCGCGCAATGTTTCCCCGATTTCTACATGTCCCGCTGGCTGGTTGATCACGGACCGACCACCGACCAGTTCTTCGACCACCAGATACCGTCCGCGCTGCTGGATGACAGCGGCGACTGTCAGATGTAGTTCACTCATGCTTATTAATCTTGTGTCGAGAGTTGTGTAGCTAAAAGTCGAGTGCTATCAGGCATTGCGCCCCTGATGGCGAAACACTGAATCTTCCCACGGTTGGCGGAATGCTTCCAGATGCTGTTCGACGATCTCCGGTTCATGCGAACCCATAATCCCTTCATGGGCGCGACCGTCGCTGCGATACAAAATCGCGCTGTCGTCGGCAATGATGAAAGCGTCCTTAATATGACCCCGATATTTTTCCTGCAGATTACGTATATCGATGGTGGCGTTCAGGCGGCTTGCCAGCCCCACCAGTGGATTACCGATGCGAACAGCGCGTGACGGATCCCAGACCAGCACCCGCACCCGCGAGTAGCTGCGCGCCAGTACCAGACGTTTTACGACCTCAAGAAAGGCCTCGTCACTGTATATCGAGGGCTCAAGGTCCGGGGTCAGTATGGTAATGGAACGCTCCGCACGCGACGCCACGGCGATGGTGGCTTCGCGAACCTCTTCGGGGGAGGTCACAAGGCGACGTTCGGTTTCGAGTAATCCTTCACTCACGCAGACGGACATCCTGTCGTTAGCGGTCGCACGGCGTTCTGCCGACGGCCGTTTCTAGGGACATCATTTTATGTAGTGGGGCAATGCGCCACTAACAAGTGCGTCACGGTTTGATAGATGAGCGCTGGCTGAAAGCCTTATAAATCGTAGAACTTAACAATAAGCCACTGGCTGCAAGCTACTTGCCCAGATAGCTGTCAATTTCGCGGGCCAGCTGCGCCGCAATGCCGGTGTAGCTGGCAGGTGTCAAACTCCGGAGTCGTTGCTTGGCAGCGTCCGGCAAATCCAGCCCTTCCACAAATTTGCCCATCGCATCGGCATCAATCTGCTCACCCCTGGTCAGCGTCTTAAGCTGTTCATACGCATCGGCGAAGCCGTAACGTCGCATAACGGTCTGTACCGGTTCCGCCAACACTTCCCAGCGATGCTCGAGATCTGCCGCGATGTTTTCCGGATTGTGGGACAGCTTGCCAAGGCCCTTGAGCAAAGAGTCGCAGGCCAGTTGGGTGTGCCCTAGTGCTACGCCGAGATTGCGTTGCACGGTGGAATCGGTGAGGTCGCGTTGCCAGCGAGATACGGGCAGTTTGGCCGAGAAGTGCCCCAGCAAGGCATTGGCAATGCCCAGGTTGCCTTCGGCATTTTCAAAATCTATGGGGTTCACTTTGTGGGGCATTGTCGAAGAGCCGACCTCGTTGGCAACTTTCTTCTGCGTAAAGTACCCCAGCGAAATGTAGCCCCATACATCGCGCGAAAAATCGATAAGCACGGTATTAATACGAGCCAGCGCATCACAATATTCCGCCACCCAGTCGTGCGGTTCGATTTGCGTGGTGTACGGGTTCCACACCAGGCCGAGTGACTCGATAAATTGTTTGGCGACTGCCGGCCAGTCAACATCGGGGTAGGCCACCACGTGGGCATTAAAGTTACCGACCGCACCGTTGATCTTTGCCAGCGGCGGCACCGCACCCAGCAGCTTCATTTGCCGATCCAGGCGATAAATCACGTTTGCCACTTCCTTACCCAAAGTCGTCGGGCTGGCCGTCTGGCCATGCGTACGTGACAGCATCGGCACGTCTGCGGTTGTGCGCGTCAGTTCGCCCAGCTTGGCGCTCAGTTTACGCAGTGTCGGTAAAGTGACCTCGTCGCGACCGCGTCTTAACATCAATGCATAGGCGATGTTGTTGATGTCTTCGGACGTGCAGGCGAAATGCAAAAACGGCCGTATTTTGGCTAGGTCGGCATCCTCGCCGAAACTCTGCGACAAATAGTATTCCACCGCCTTAACGTCGTGATTGGTGGTGCTCTCAATGTCTTTAACTTTTTGCGCAGCATCGCGGTCAAAATTGGCCAGCAGCTTGTCAAAAAAGTCGTTCACGGGCGGGGGGAAGGGCCCGAGACCCTCGATGCCGGGATGAGCCGCGAGGAACTGCACCCAGCGAACTTCCACCAGAACACGGTGATAAATCAGGCCCTGCTCGCTGAACAATTCTCGCAGCCCGCCGACCTTCCCGGCGTAGCGTCCGTCGAGGGGGGAAATCGCGCTGAGTTGGGGGTTTTTCATGCCATCAAAACCAAATGCACCTATACTTGCGGCTCCGAATCATACACTACTGAGAGAACCTGAATGAGCAGTAACGGCTACCGGATTGAATCCGACAGCATGGGCGAATTGCGCGTACCCGAGAACGCATTATGGGGTGCCCAGACACAACGCGCGGTCAATAATTTCCCGATCAGCGGCCTGACCATGCCGCGCAACTTTATTCGAGCTCTGGGCCTCATTAAATGGGCAACCGCCGGCGCTAACGCCGAACTGGGCCTGATGCCCAACAAGACAGCGATGGCTATTCAGGCGGCCGCACTGGAAGTTGCCGAAGGGCAACATGACGACCATTTTCCGATTGACGTGTTCCAAACGGGGTCGGGCACCAGTTCCAACATGAATTCAAACGAGGTCATTGCCCGTCTGGCCAGCGAAAAGCTGGGCAGCAAGGTGCACCCCAACGATGACGTCAATATGGGCCAGAGCAGTAATGATGTCATTCCCACCGCAGTCCACGTCAGCGCCGCGCTCACCGTGCATGAAGTTCTGCTGCCGGGGCTTAAGTCATTGCAGGCCGCCATCGAGAAGAAGGCAGCCGCAACCGCTGGCAATGTAAAAACAGGCCGTACGCACCTGATGGATGCGATGCCGGTGACCATCGGGCAGGAACTGGGCGCCTGGGCCAGCCAGATTGCGCACGGTATCGAGCGTATTCACGCCTGCATGCCGCGCCTCACACAACTCGCGCAGGGCGGCACGGCGGTCGGTACCGGCATCAATGCCCATGCGCGCTTCGGTGCCAAAGTAGCAACGTTGCTGAGTGAACACACCGGACTGGAATTCCGGCAGGCCGATAACCTGTTCGAAGGCCTCGCAACCGTCGATGCCGCGGTCGAGCTGTCGGGCCAGCTCCGCACCGTTGCGGTTTCGATAACCAAAATCGCCAATGACCTGCGCTGGATGAACAGCGGCCCGCTGGCAGGCCTCGGTGAGATCGCTTTGCCGGCACTGCAACCCGGCAGCAGCATCATGCCCGGCAAAGTAAACCCGGTTATACCGGAGGCACTCGCCATGGTGAGCATGCAGGTGATCGGGAACGATGCCACCGTTACCGCGGCCGGCCAGGCCGGCAACTTTCAGCTCAACGTAACGTTGCCGGTGGTGGCCTATAACCTTATCCAGAGTGCCGAAATTCTCGGCAACGGTGCCGTGTTGCTCGGCGAAAATGCCATAGCCGGATTTACCGTGAATCAGGACAAACTGAACGAAGCCCTGGATAAGAACCCGATTCTGGTGACAGCCCTTAACGGGATCATCGGCTATGAAAAGGGTGCCGCGATTGCCAAACAGGCTTACAAGGAAGGCCGCCCCATCCGTGACGTTGCCAAAGAGCAGACCGATCTGTCGGATGCCGAGCTGGATCGTTTGCTGGATGCCGCCGAATTGACCAAGGGCGGCATTAAAGGCTGATGTTCCCGGCGGACAGGCTGCCGGATTCGGCCGCACAGCTGCGGCAGTACATCACGGCTTGTTTCGCAACCACCGGTATTCCCGCTGACGTGCCGGGAGAGGCTGCGGCAGCCATGGATCCGGCCGTGCTGGATGCCTGGTTTAAAACGCCGTTCCGCCCCGCAGCTGTGTTCATGGGCCTGACCGAACGGCAGGACGAACTGCACCTGATGCTGACAGAACGCACGCACACGGTGCGCGATCACCCCGGGCAAATCGCGTTTCCCGGCGGTGTCGCGGAAGACTGCGATGCCGATTTGTTGTGCACAGCGCTGCGCGAATCGCAGGAAGAAGTGGGATTGGAGGCGGCGCAAACCACCGTGGTGGGTTATCTCGCGGCGCAACCCATCATTACCGGCTACGCGGTGTTACCCGTGGTCGGGTTCTACGACCCGGATTTCCAGGCGCAGGTCGATCCGCGCGAAGTCGCGGGCGTGTTTGAAGTGCCACTGAAATTTCTGCTGGACGACCGCAATCGTCAGCCAGTGAAGCGCGAACGCGCAGGCATCACGCTCAAAATGTATGAATTTCATTACGGCGGACACCGCATCTGGGGCGCCACGGCGATCATGATCGGTCAGTTTATTGCCAAGCTGCGCGGTGAAGAAGACAACCCGCTGGGCAGAAACTGAGATGCAAGATCTGCAACGACTGCTCGACATCATGGCAGCCCTGCGTGACCCGGAGAGCGGCTGCCCGTGGGACATCGAACAGACTTTTGCCACCATCGCGCCGTACACCGTCGAGGAAGCCTATGAAGTTGCCGATGCGATTGAGCGCGGCGCCATGGATGACTTGCGCGAGGAACTGGGCGACCTGCTGCTGCAAGTGGTGTTTCATGCACAGATGGCCAGCGAGTCCGGCCTGTTTGATTTTGCAGACGTGGCGGTGGCTATCAGTGAAAAACTCGTGCGTCGTCATCCGCACGTGTTCGCCGGTGAAGACGCAGGCTCGGCGGCGCATCAACATGCCGCGTGGGAGGCGCATAAAGCACAGGAACGTCAGGCTGCAGGCAAACAACACGACGGCGTGCTTGACGGCATCACCCCAAACCTGCCGGCGCTGACTCTGACCCAAAAAATCGGTAAACGGGCCGCCCGGGTCGGCTTCGATTGGGAATCCCCCGAGCAGGTTATTGCCAAAATCAATGAAGAGCTGGACGAACTGGCGCAGGGGCGGGCAGCCAATGATCAGGACAACATCGAAGAAGAAATCGGCGATCTGTTACTGGCGGTGGCCAATCTGGCCAGGCATTTGCAGGTTGATCCCGAAAAGGCCCTGCGACGTGCGAACCGCAAGTTTGTGTCGCGCTTAGAGGCTATCGAACGCGGCATACGCGCAGAAGGCGCGGACTGGTCCGACTTTACACTGGACGAACTCGAGGCACGCTGGCAGGCCGTGAAAAGCGGCGACTACTGACGCGCTGCCTGCCGACTCCGATCAGTCGCCTTTGCGTTGGTCGAGCTGCTGATTAAATTTTTGCGCGGCCTGCAAAAACGGTGTGACCACATCGAGCGGCAGCGGGAATACGATGGTGTTGGTCGTCTCGTCAGCTATTTCTGTCAAAGTCTGCAGATAACGCAGTTGCAGTGCCTGACCCTGCGTCGACAAAATTTCTGCCGCCTGAGCAAGTTTTTCCGCTGCCTGCTTTTCGCCCTCGGCGTGAATGATTTTGGCCCGCCGCGAGCGCTCTGCTTCTGCCTGTGCGGCAATGGCGCGAATCATCGATTCGTTCAGATCAACGTGCTTGATTTCAACCGCAGATACTTTGATACCCCAGGCATCGGTTTGCCTGTCCAGTATGGTCTGAATATCGCTGTTCAGCTTATCGCGTTCCGAAAGCATCTCGTCAAGTTCGTGCTGACCCAGCACGGAACGCAGGGTGGTCTGGGCTAACTGACTCGTGGCTTCGAACACATTGGCCACCTGAATGATCGCGCGTTCCGGATCAACAATCCGAAAATACACCACGGCATTGACCTTTACGGAAACGTTGTCGCGGGAGATCACATCCTGCGTCGGGACGTCCATGGTAATGACGCGCAAGTCGGTACGAATCATCTGCTGGATAAAGGGCACGACGATGATGATCCCGGGGCCTTTTACTTTTTGAAACCGTCCCAGCAGGAACACCACACCGCGTTCGTATTCGTTCAGAATTTTGATCGAGCTGAACAGCAATAGCAGGACTGCAGCCACGATAAAAAGAGGGAAAGACATCATTGCAATTCTCCTTGGATTGAAACCGGTCTCAACCGGTTTGCTCTGTATTTTTTACGTGCACGGTCAGGCCTTCGATGGACAGAACCTTCAGCCGTTGACCTTTAGTCACCGGACTGCCGGTGTTGCTTGCCGACCAGCGCTCACCGTCCAGAAAGACACTGCCGTGTGTTTCAAAATCTTCGAGCGCTTCGGCAGTGTGGCCGATCATGCCTTCGCGGCCACTGACGATGGGTCGGGTGCGCGCCCGCATCAGCATGTAGACAAGCCCCAGCACGAGCATGCCCGCCACTGTGGCCACCCCGGCGATAAGCCCCATGGAGATACCGAAACCCGGCACATCGCTGTCCATCAGTATGATTGAGCCAAACACAAAGGCGGCCAGGCCGCCGATACCCAGAATGCCGAAGCTGGGCGCAAAACCTTCGGCGATCATCAGCGCGATACCCACCAGCATCAGCGCCAGCCCGGCGTAGTTCACCGGTAACACCTGGAATGCAAACAGGGCGAGCAGCAGACATATGCCACCGATAACACCCGGCACCAGTGCGCCCGGGTTGTAGCCCTCCAGCAGCAAACCGTAGATACCGACCAGCATCAGCATGTAGGCCACGCTCGGGTCGGTAATAATCAACAACAACTGCGTTCGCCAGTTTGGTTCGAGCACTTCAACGTCCAATCCGGCTGTTTCAAGCGTGAGTGGTGTGCCGTTCATATCGACCGTGCGGCCATTAATTTGTTCCAGCAGATCGGTGACATTGTCGGCCACCGCATCAATCACATTGAGTTCGAGCGCTTCGCGGGCAGTCAGGCTCACCGCCTCACGCACGGCGAGTTCAGCCCACTCGGCATTGCGCCCGCGCTGCTCCGCGAGACCCTTGATGTACGCAACCGCGTCGTTGATCATTTTTGCTTTCATGGGGTCGGCCGGGCCGGCCGCCGGTTCTTTTTTGGCCGGTTTACTGTCGTCGTCCCCGTCGGGCTCGCCGCCCTGATCACTTGGCTTAGGTTGCTCGGGCATCTCCGGCGGAGAAGGGGTGCCGCCGATCTGCACCGGTGTCGCCGCACCCAGATTGCTGACCGGGTGCATGGCAGCCACGTGGCTGGCATACAAAATATAAGTGCCTGCACTGGCCGCTCGTGAACCGCCGGGTGAAACATAGCTGACCACCGGAACCCGCGACGCCAGAATACTTTTGATAATGTCCCGCATCGCGGAATCGAGCCCGCCTGGGGTATCCATCTCGACGATGAGCAGGCCATAACCGCCACTTTCGGCTTCGGCAATGCCGCTCAGGATGTAATCGGCCGACGCCGGCCCGATGGCGGAGTCAAGCTTCACCAGCAAAGCCCGGCCGCTGCCGGTGTCACTCGCGGGAACCGTGTTGAGCAGGGTCAGCGCGAGCAGACCCGCCAGAATGAGGATGCCTGACCGTTGCTTCATGGAACCAAACTGTCTATACAACCTTCCCATCACGTGCACAGCATAGCAGGGAAGCAGGCCGGTGCTCTAATGCGCGGCGTGGCTCATGCTATGGTGTGGTCGGTTTAATAGCTCACTCAGGAACCAACATGTTTGCCCGCAGACTGTTCACACATATCAAGGCCATTCAGCCACAGGCGATTACAGGGTTCACGGCCGCTCTGCTGGGCCTGACCGCGCTGACCGGCCAGGCACAAATGACCATACCCGAGGCCGCCAGGGTGCAAAAAATCACCGACGGCCTGCACGTCGTCATGGGTGTTGGCGGCAATATAGCGGTTTCCAGCGGCGCTGACGGTGTGCTCATGGTGGATGACGACATGCCACCGGTGGCCGGCAAAATCGCCGCAGCCATCGCGACCATAACCGACAAGCCGGTCGACATGGTGTTCAACACCCACTGGCACTTTGATCACACCGGTGGCAACCAGTATTTCGGCGAGCAGGGTGCCCTGATCATTGCCCACGACAACGTGCGGGCCCGCATGGCCGTTGACCAGAAGTCGCTGCTGACGAATTCGGTCACCAAGGCCTCTCCCAAGGTAGCGCTGCCGGTCGTCACCTTTGACAACGAAATCAGCTTTCACATCAACGGGCAAACCATTGTTGCAAAACACGTGAAACGCCCGGCACACACTGACGGCGACGCGATCCTGTATTTCAAGGAAGCGAATGTGATTCACATGGGGGATAACTTTTTTAACCGCCTCTACCCGGTGGTGGACATCAGTGCCGGCGGTACCGCTGATGGCATGATTGCGGCCATGGACACGGTGATCGCCGAAGCAGACGCCGACACCGTGATCATCCCGGGCCACGGCCCGGTCAGTGATCTCGAGGGGCTTAAGGCGTTTCGCGCCATGCTCGATACCGTCAACCAGCGCATACGTTCACTGGTAGCGCAGGGCAAGACCGCTGACGAGGTCGTCGCGCTTAAACCGTCGGCTGATTACGACGCCGAGTGGGCCTGGGAATTCATGCCGGCAGAACGCTGGACCCGCCTGATGTACGACAGCGCGGTCAGCGCTATTGCCATGGAAAACAAGCAAAAACAATAAGCTATAAATTATTCATAGAATGATTCTGGAATACTTCGGCAGATGAAATTCGGCAGATGAAATTCTCCACCGGCTGCACGCGCTGCCCACGGCTGGCAGATTTTCTTGCGGACGTGCGGCAGGCTCACCCGGACTATCACGCCCGGCCGGTGCCGTCTTTCGGCGACCCGCAGGCCCGGTTGCTGATTGTCGGGCTGGCACCCGGCATGCACGGCGCCAATGCCACCGGCCGGCCGTTTACCGGTGACCATGCCGGAATCCTGCTCTACCGGACGCTCTACGACCACGGCTTTGCCAACCAGCCGGTAGCAACCCACCCGGATGACGGTTTGCAACTGCTGGATTGCCGCATCACCAATGCGGTGCGTTGCCTGCCGCCGCAAAACAAGCCCGTCGGCGCCGAAGTTAACAACTGCAACGACTACCTGCGCACCGAAATTGCCACGTTGCAGAGCGGCTCGGTGGTGCTCGCGCTGGGCAGCCTGGCTCACGGAGCCGTATTAAAAGCGTGCGACCTGCGAAAAACAGCGTTCAAATTTGGCCACGGCAGCGACTATGCCATTCCGGGTGGCCGCTGGTTGCTGAGTTCATATCACTGCAGCCGCTACAATACGAACACCCGGCGACTGACGCCGGAGATGTTTGCAAACGTATTCGCTGCCGCCCGGCAGCGGCTTGACGCATAACTCAGCAGGTGACTCGTGGCGCAGGAATTTGACGCCGACAACTTCCTCAAAACACTGACGCATAAACCGGGCGTCTATCGCATGCTCGATGCCGCGGGCGATGTGTTGTACGTCGGTAAAGCTCGTGACTTGAAGAAGCGGGTGTCCAGCTATTTTGGCAGTAAGGCCCATCACCCCAAGACCATGGCCCTGATGGGGCAGACCGAGCGCGTGGACGTCACGATTACGGCTTCCGAGAAAGAGGCGTTGTTGCTGGAACTGAATCTGATCAAACAACACCAGCCTTATTACAATGTGTTGCTCCGCGACGGCAAAGGCTATCCCTTTATCCATATCACCACCCACGAAGAGTACCCGCGCTTCGGCTTCCATCGCGGGTCGCGCAAAATACGCGGCCGCTTTCTGGGCCCTTACCCGAACAGTGCGGCCGTTCGGCAAACGCTGACGCATTTGCAAAAACTGTTTCAGATACGCCAGTGCGAAGACAGTTTTTTTTCCAACCGCACCCGACCGTGCCTGCAACATCAGATCAAGCGCTGCTCGGCACCGTGCGTTGGCCTTATCAGCCCCGACGAATACCGACGTGACGTCAAACACGCCATGCTATTTCTGGAAGGGCGCGACAAAAGGGTTCTGAACGATCTCGCCGACCGCATGGAGGCAGCGTCCGCAGCCAAAGACTATGAACAGGCCGCGCAGCTGCGCGACCAGATCGCGGCGATCAAGAGCCTGCATGCCCGGCAATCCATCACCGGCGAGCAGGCCGTTACCATCGACGCCATTGCCGTGAGCGAGCATCAGGGCGTTTGGGCGGCCGTGGCGGTGATGGTCAAAGGCGGACGGGTGCTGGGCAGCCGCAATTTTTTCCCGCGCACGCACAGCCAGCATACTTCGGGCGAAGTCATGGCTGCTTTTATTGGGCAGCATTACATGAACGGCGACGTGCCGGCAGAGATACTGGTCAATGTCATGCCCGAGGATGCCGAACTGCTGGAAGAATCACTCAGCCAGCAGCGTGGCTCGCCGGTGCGTGTGCGCAGCAATGTTCGCGGTACGCGCCGCGGCTGGGTCGAGATGGCAACGGCCAATGCACAGGAAGCCTTGCTGATGCGGGCAGCCGGCAAAGCATCGATGGACAGCCAGCTCAGTGAACTGGGTGATGTGCTGCAGATGAACGAACCGCCAACGCGTATCGAATGTTTTGATATCAGCCATACGGGCGGTGAACAAACCGTCGCTTCGTGCGTGGTGTTCGGCGAAAGCGGAGCGATCAAAGCGGACTACCGTCGCTTTAACATCAAAACTGCCGAGGCGGGGGACGATTACGCGGCGATTGGCGAAGTCGTGCGACGAAGGTACACGCGCGTAAAACAAGGCGAAGCACCGCTGCCTGATTTGATTTTGATTGATGGCGGCAAAGGGCAGCTGAGCGCGGCGGCGCAGGAACTCGATGCCATTGGACTGGCGGGCCCGTTACTTGCCAGCGTTGCCAAGGGGCGCGAACGCAAGCCGGGCAAGGAGGTCATACACGTGCGCGGGTGGCCCACGGAATTGCGTCTCGGCGGTGATTCCCCGGCGCTGCATCTGATTCAGCAGATTCGCGATGAAGCCCACCGCTTTGCGATTACGGCAATGCGTCAGCGGCGCGGCAAGCAGCGGCAACAATCGGCACTCGAAAGCATTGCCGGCGTGGGGCCGAAAAAGCGGCGGGAGTTACTGCGACATTTCGGCGGATTGCAGGGGATAAAGCAGGCCGGCGTGGAAGATTTGCGACAAGTGACCGGAATTAACAGCAAATTGGCGGAATTGATTTACGCCCGCTTTCACGGAGGCTAAGCTAGCGCAATGCAAAAACGGTTCAACATTGCGCTGGCACTGACATGGATGCGTATCGCCGCGATCCCCCTGGTCGTTGTCGTGTTTATGCTGCCCGGCTACTGGCCGAAACCCATCGCCGCGCTTATTTTTACCATCGCCGGGCTCACCGACTGGCTGGACGGTTATCTGGCACGCAAGCTCAACATGACATCCAAGTTCGGCGCCTTTCTGGATCCGGTTGCCGACAAGCTGATGGTGGCTGCCGCCCTGGTGCTGATTTTGTGGGCAGCCCCCAAGCATCATTTGATCTTCTTTCCACGTCACGACATCGCACTGGTGATCTGCGCCGTGATTATCATTGGGCGCGAAATTGTGATCTCGGCCTTGCGTGAATGGATGGCTGAGCTCGGCGAGCGCCATCATGTTGCCGTCAGCGGCATTGCCAAAATCAAGACTATCCTGCAACTGGTCGGGGTAGGCGCGATGCTCTTCACGTATCCCTTTTTCGGCATCATCCCGGTTTACGGGATCGGCTTCATGCTGGTGCTGGCGGCAGCGGTGCTGACCATATGGTCCATGCTGGTTTACCTGAAGGCCGCCTGGCCGCACCTCAATAACGACTAAGCAACCGCGAAAAGGGGCAGCAATTTGCTTGACACCGCAGCCGCGCTGCTTAAGATAGGCAGCCCTCGCGGGTGTAGCTCAGCTGGTAGAGCGGTACCTTGCCAAGGTACAGGTCGACGGTTCGAACCCGTTCACCCGCTCCAAATTCAAAAAGGCTCGGCATCTGCCGGGCCTTTTTGTTTAGGGGTGCCGCGCGGGCTTGGTACTCAGGCATAGGCGCCTGTGCTAAAGTCGCGCCCGGTATACCGACCACCGAGGCTAGGTGGCAGAGTGGTTATGCAGCGGACTGCAACTCCGTGTACGCCGGTTCGATTCCGACCCTAGCCTCCATTTAGCGCTCAGGCAATACCCCCAAGGCGCCAGCCAAGCCGCACCAAGTCCTGGACTCAGGCAGTCGCAATCATGCCGCGGATCGTGATACAAATTATTCCTGTTGCCATACAAGGCCAATGTCCCGGCGAAGTCGACGGTGGAGTCTGCTGAATTGCCATGAACACGGGAAACGAAAAACACAGGGTTGTTGGCATTCATGAACTGTATGCGGAAGACCCCATTGCTGCCGATAAATTGCTTTGGGGGCGAGAGACCGAAGCCAACTCCCGACGAGGGTTCTTAAAGAAATCCGGCTTGATCGCCATGTCTGCCGCACTGGGCGGCTTCATTCCCTTTGCCCGATACATGCCGGCCGGGCTTATTCCGGCCGCATTCGCCGCAGAACCTGAGCCATTTATCATAGAGGGCAAAGAGGGGCTTAGAGTCCTGAATGATCGCCCCATTAATGCCGAGACACCCGCGCATTTGCTGGATGATGACTTCACTCCTGCGAAATATTTTTTCGTTCGGAATAATGGGATTCCTCCGGCTTTAGCCAGCATGGGTGACATCAACAATTGGCAATTGGAAATTGCCGGTGAAGCCTGCGGCAATCCGCGGACTTTCACGCTTGCAGAACTAAAAACGCAATTTAAAGAACATACGTATGCCGTAACGTTGGAATGCGGGGGCAACGGTCGTGGCGAGTTCAACCCGCCAGCGAAAGGCAACCAGTGGTCCACCGGTGCGGTTGGCTGCGCCAAGTGGACCGGGGTTCGATTACGAGATGTGCTGGAAGCGTGTGGCGTAAAGGACAATGCAGTGTATATCGGCTATTACGGTGCCGATCAGCATTTAAGCGGCGACCCGACTAAAGAACCTATTTCCCGTGGCGTGCCCATCGCCAAAGCGATGGAAGACGAGTCGCTGATTGCCTGGGGTTTTAACGGCGTGGACATTCCGTATCAAAACGGCTATCCACTGCGATTGATTACCGGCGGATGGCCGGCGTCAACCAGCGGCAAGTGGCTCAAGAAAATTGTCATTCGTGACCGGATCCACGACGGTCAGAAAATGAGCGGTCAGTCCTACCGCATACCTTGTGAACCGGTAGCCCCGGGTACTGAAGTAGACGACGAGGCGATGTGCATTATCGAATCAATGCCTGTGAAGTCGCTGATCACCTTCCCTAAGAGTGGAACCACCCATGCTCTCCCAGAAGTATTCGCATTTCGCGGCAAGGCCTGGGCGGGCGATCTGGAAGTGGCAAAAATGGAAGTCTCGATTGATTTTGGAGCGTCGTGGCAGCCGGCAAAACTGGCGGCACCGGTCAATCGTCTTGCCTGGCAATCGTGGTCTGCGCAGCTGAAGTTTCCGCAGAAGGGCTACTACGAAGTCTGGGCACGTGCGACCGACAGCAATGGCAAGGCACAACCGACGATTTTGCCCGGTTGGAACCCCAAAGGTTATTTAAATAATGCCTGCCATCGCATCGCCGTGCAGGTTGCCTGAATAGGCATGGCGCCATGAGTTGGCATGCAACGAAGCAATTTCGACGCGCGGCATTGATTGCCATGCTGATGCAGACAACCCTGCTCATGGCCGCCGAACAACCTGCTTACGCTAAAGACCAACAGTCTGGATTGATCATGGCGCCTGGCTGGCAACTCGTTGCAGGTCATTGCACCGGGTGTCACTCGGCGCGATTCATTACGTCTCAGAGTGGCGACAGGGAGACCTGGGAATCGATGATTCGCTGGATGCAAAAAACTCAGGGTCTGTGGCAACTTCCAGCTGAAGTGGAAACGACCATTTTGGATTATCTTGCGGATAATTATCCACCGGGTAAGCCGTCACGCCGTGCTAATCTTCCGGTTTACCTGTTGCCTAATTGATGCCCATACCGCATGTCTGACCCTACCGAGTCACCCTCAGCCAAGATCCGCCAAAAACTCACCCACCCGGTGATCGATTCAGACGGGCATATGATCGAGATCTTTCCGGTCATGTCCGACTACATGAAGCAGGTTGGCGGCCCGGAAATGGCCGATACAATCTGGAAGGCTTTTCGGGGGCGGAACAGCGGCAGCTGGTACGACCTGAGCGAAACCGAACGACGTTATCACCGCACTATCCGACCGGCTTTCTGGGCTGCACCGGCGGAGGCCACCACCGACCGGGCAACGGCCATGTTGCCGCGCCTGATGCACGAACGTCTGCCAGAAATGGGCATCGACTACGCTGTGGTGTACCCGACCATCGGTTTTCTTTTGCCGGAAATCAGCGATCCTGATGCACGGCGTGCGGCGTGCCGCGCACACAACGTCATGATGGCCGACATATACCGCGGCACTGAATCAAGGCTCACACCGGCAGCGGTCATACCGTGCTACACCCCCGAAGAGGCGATTGAAGAACTGGACTACGCGATCAATGAACTGCACCTGAAAGTACCGATGTTCGCGAACCTGGTTAAACGTCCGATTGAGGCCGTTACTGAGCACGGCGATGAGCTCAGTCAATATGCGTTCTGGGTGGATCCGCTGGCCCTCGACAGCCCCTACGACTACGACCCCGTGTGGCAAAAATGCATGGATTTGAAAGTGCCGGTCACGGCCCATGCCATCGGGCAGGGCATCGGCATGCGCCGCTCCATCAGCAACTACATGTATAACCAGACCGGGCATTTTGGTGATGCGGGCCATGCCTTTGCCAAGGCACTGTTCTTTGGCGGCGTCACCCACCGTTTCCCGAACCTGAAGTTCGCCTTTCTGGAAGGCGGTGTGGCGTGGGGCGGCAGCCTGGTCTGTGATCTCAAGGAGCGGTGGGAAAAGCGCGGCAAGCACGCCATCCAGCAACTCAATCCGGAACGTATTGATGCCGACTTGCTGAACAGCCTGCTGCAGAAATACGGCGGCGATATCCTGGGCAAGCCGCTGGGCAAATCCGCAAATCAAACCCGTTTTGAAGCGGATATTGATGATTTCGCAGCGGCAGGAATTGAGACGGAGAGCGACCTGCTGGACCGACTGATTCCCAATTTCTATTACGGCTGCGAAGCCGACGACAAAATGAACGCGGTTGCATTCGACCGACGTATCCTTCCCGGCAACCGACCGCTGAAAGCGATATTCTCTTCCGACTTCGGCCACTGGGATGTGGCCGACATGACCACCATTCTCGCCGAAGCCTACGAGCTGGTGGAAGACGGCATCATCACAGAAAGTGACTTCGAGGATTTTGTATTCCGCAACCCGGTCGAACTGTTTGCCGGGATGAACCCGGACTTCTTCAACGGTACAGCCATTGCCGACGACGTCGGGCATCTGCTAAGGCGCTAACGAACATGCACCTGGCCGGCTTGCAGTTTCTGCTGTTAGCGTCGTTGCTTGCAGCCTGTGATATTCACTCCGTTGCCCGCTCCGATCAAGCGCTCGGGCAGTCGCTCAGTGTGGGCGCCTGGCTCGACCCAATGCTTGAACCGTTGAACGGTTGCGAAGCACTCAACGGTGTCTGGAGTAATCAGGGAAATCAGGTACGCGACGCAACCGTCAAGCCGTCGGTTTTTGCCGCGGACTTCGGCCTCGGTGAACAATTGCCGGATGCGGTTTTTGCCGACACGGTGACTCTGGCTTACAACGCGGCTGACGGCTTGCTGGTGACGGTCACGAATAACGGCAAGCCCGTCGCTGCCCTGAACATCGAACCAAGGAATATCGCGTGCGGCGATCCCGCCTACGCGGTGGTTGCCCGCGGGGAGAAAAAACGCCTGGCCGTCGATGCCAGCGGTGCTTTGTGGCTGGATGAAGGCCGTTATCCGTCGCCGGGCACTCAGGTCTGCAAGCAAGTCGGTTTCTGGACCCATGCGGCACCCGACGGGATGGCCACCGTGGTGCCGGGAGGCACCGCAACCCTGATGGAACCCGCGGACCCGACGCAACGCATCCTGGTTAAAGAACCCATAACCGGTGTGCGTGCGCCCGCGACTGCGATCTTCCTGCAACCCGGGTCGCAAACCCTACCGCTGCGCGTCTGGTTCCAGGCCGACTCCCAGTGGAGCTGGTCCGTCCCGACGGCAGACGGCGTAATCTCCGCAGAACTCGAAAGCTGTCACGTCTATGCGCTCGTCGGCCAGAGCCAATCCACCACGGTCGCTACCGCCAGTTTGGTCGATTTGGGCGATAGCTTCGACTGGCGTGACTGCCATCCCCGCGACAACCCTTATGGAAAGGTGACGCTGGGTAGTGATGCGTTGACGGCGGCGGAAGGGTGTTTTCAATATGGCAATCCGAACTGGCGAGAGACAGAAGCGATGCCGGCTCGTGTAGTTCCCGCCGCGGCAGAACTGACACTCACCACGGCAACGGGCACCGAAGCAGCGGCGAACGGGCAGCCATGAGTCGCATGGGTGCATTACTGCGTCTGACAGGCTTGGCGATTTTGATCGCGGTGATTGGCGCTTGTGCCGGCCAACCGGAAATGGATATCGCCGCTGATGCCTCGTGCCCGGAACTCACGGGCAGCTACTGCGCCTTCGGGCAGAAGTGGGAGAAAGGTCAGACCCGGCTGGAACCGGCGTTTCTGCCAAATCACCTCGGTATTGAACGTCAGGAAGGTTGGCCCGATGTTGATCGGGTTGATTTCGAGGGCGCGAGTAACGGCACGTTGACGATTACGCTGCTGAATGCCGGCACAGAAGTTGACAAGGCCGTGATCAGTCAGCCCGCAATGGTGTGCGGAAACGACCGTACGGCAATTCGCATGGACACCGTCCCGTGGGGCGGCGCAGGACTGGTGCTCGCATTCGGGGCCAGCGCCGGTTGGAGCCTGCTGCAGCGACATCAGGACGGCAGCCTGAGAATCGAACAACAACGCAACGAAACCGGCACGCTTTTCTTGGTGATACCGCTGCACTTTAGCAATGACAGTGCACTGAGATTTGGCCCGTACGAGGCGGGCGAATGCACCGGTTAGCACTGGGCGATAGACACTGCGTGGCGTCTGGCCGCTGCGCAGGTCTTCCTGCTAGAATCGCCGCTTCCAATCAAACTGCAATCGCAGCACCCGATGCCCGGGTGGCGGAATAGGTAGACGCAGCGGACTTAAAATCCGCCGAGGGTAATTCCTCGTGCCGGTTCAAGTCCGGCCCCGGGCACCATTAATACCTAATTAGTTGCAGCATCCGATGCGACCGTAACCACCGGGTCTTAATAGGTAATGTGGCTTTTGATTGCTGATTCTCTGATTTACTCTGTCGATGCGCACACTCGGTGCATCAATAGTCATTTTTTATAGAATAAACTTTATAAACAACCAATATATTATTGTTTTTATTATTAATTAACAATTCTGCCAAGCCATGTATTGACTCTCGATAATTCTAGATAGTAAATTTTATTTGCATAAAAATAACTAAAGACTAAGATGCATAAAAATAACTAAAGACTAAGAAATCTCACTGCCTAGTATTAGGCACACATGCGAGTACAGATCGGGGCTTCTGCCAGATGAGCAATTCTGCCAGGGCAGAGCCTAGCGGGGGCGCTATGGGGGCAAATTGGCTAACGGCGTTAAATACAAAGGCAACGGCTCGTTGTTGCTTGTTGCGCGGCTCCCGTGCGCTGAGGAAAACCGTCTTTGCCCTGTATCTTACTCTTTCGGCAACATCCGTATTCGGTCAAGCAGTTCTATCTCTCGACACGGGTAACGGCATGCAAAATGGCGGTGGCGACATTGCGATAAATATTGCCAACAGCCCTGTGTCAGCCGGCTTTAATGCCAACATTATATTGCCAGCCGGCATATCCATCGTCGGTGTGAGCTCCGGGGAACTACTCACTTCGGCAGGTGGATTTACGAGCGAGTTCTGTTGCTCCGGTGAGACGGACATCCGAGTCCTTTCCTACGATGCGACCAGCACGTTTAGCGGATCGGGCCAATTGCTTGTATTGCATGTCCAGATCGATCCTGGTGTCGGGCCCGGTCTGTATCCAGTGAATTTCGCAACGACTAACACTGAGCCGTTGGTGAACAGCCGCTACGCGCTGTCAGATGAAGATGGCAGCAATTCGATTGAACCTGCTGTTGTAGGCAGCACATTTCTTGTCTATGACCTGGCATCCGACTTTGACGGCGACGGACTGTCCGATGATTCCGAGATCAACACCTATCTCACAGACCCTATCGATATTGATACGGACGGAGACGGCGTGAATGACGGTACTGAAGTTGATCGCGGAACGGATCCCTTGGTCGCCGATGCAATTCCGGTAAAAAGGCTTTCTGGACTAGCGGATGTATCTGGAGATGGCGTCCCAGATATTGCTCATATCAATGAAGACGCTACAAAAACGGTTGACATCATTTCCGGTAGCGACGGATCAATCATCAGACAAATTGAGTTTTTTGGGGTCGATTGGAACGTTATTGCAATTTCTACCCTTGAAGATGGAAATTTGGACGGTGTTTCGAACGACCCCGCCATCGCAATGCTAGCCCGAAACAATCTCACCGGCTTGAACAGAGTGAGAGTTCTCGATGCGGTTAGCGGGGAGCGGCGTGGCTCCAACATTACGTTCTTCGATAGCACCTTTGCTGGAATAGACTTGGCTGTGCTGAATGACCAAAACGGCGATGGTGTGCCTAATGATCCTTCTTTGGCAGTTTTAGCTAAACAAGATACCGGGCGCGTGGCCGTACTGCTGAAACGCTTCTCAGATGGCTCCGTACTTGGGAACTGGACCTTCACCAAGCCTGATTTTGATGCCTTAGCCGTAGAAGGGGTAAGTCCAGCAGGAGAGGTTCCTGCAATTAGCGTCCTTTACCGGAACAACACTACCGGTAAAAGCCGCATTCGCACGCGCCGAGCAGATAACGGTCAGTGGATGCAGGGCATCTTTGTTGCGGGGCCAGCTCGCGACCCTAGTGATTTTGCTGTTATTACCGACTTAAACGGCGATGGGGCTAAAGACGATCAGGCCTATGCCATTCTGCTGAAGGTAGAAGGCGGCAATAACCGTGTCAGATTCCGGAACGTTGGGACCGGAGACATGATTAAGGAGACGTTATTCATAGCTGGAAGCTGGGAGATGAACAGCCTGACGGTTCTGCCAGACACGGACAGCAATGGCTTTGAAGATTTAGCCGGAGAGGCAGAGAGAAATGCCGGTGTAGAGAAGATCATTAAAGTCAGGGACTTTGACACGATCGATACGCTGCAGAACATTTTCCACTAACTTGGGAACCAGATGTTTATTGCCGGCCTGAATATGAAACCTGAAATCATCAAACAGATTTACGCCACAAATTTGGCTGACAATAAAAACAAAAATCATATAGGCGTGATTATCGACCTAAGTGCACCATATGCGTTCAAGGCGAGCTATCACGGCAACATCGTTCCGCCGGGCACGATTGTACCGTTTGCCGGCAGCACTGAACCTTTTGGTTGGCTGTTTTGCCATGGTCAGGATCTGGATGGAAATAACGATGGGTTGGCGGACGATGGCAGTACGGATGGGCAGCCGACTCGTCCAGAATTGCAGGTCCTGATGGATTTGCTGCCGGCCGACTCATTGCCAGATCTGCGGGGTGTGTTTTTACGTGGCATTAATCATGGCAAGGCGCTGGATCCGGCAGGTGAACGAATTGTCGGTAATTATCAAGGGCAAAACACCGGTCGACATCGACATAGGATCGGTGAAGGACTGCCATTCGGCGAGAACGTGGGCAGAGCCCAAGACAGAGCAATTGGTTTCCAATACGGGGGTGGATCTCGATATAGTGATTACACGCCCGGTCCTCAAACAGCCCCAGACCCTAACGATCCTGTATTTACTAACAATAGTGAGAACCGTCCGGAAAACGTCGCCGTCAACTATATCTGCAAGTGGTGATCTTTCATGAAGAATAAATATAGGTGGTTTTCCGTGTTCACTGCAGCAGCTTCGCTGATTTGCACTCAAGTTATTCAAGCCCAGAGGCTGCCTCCATTGGAAGCTAAAAGTCATACATTTTACTTCGTAATTATGGTTTAGATGCAACGATGTTTATTATGTCGATAGCAACCCCACATAGGGCGCACATTTGCTTCTTAGCGATCTGTGGCGTCATTTTTTTTCCTCGGACAGATGCTCAGACTTTGCCACCCATTGTCACGAACGATAATCTCACGGACGCGATTTTAGGCCGGCAAACGTTTTCAGCTGGGGAGCTGGAAGATTTAGACTTGAATGGAGATGGCGCTGTCGATACAGCGGATCTTATCTATTTCCGACGCGGATTGGGACCGCTTCCACTAGGCGTGAATTTCGAACAGTTCCAGACCCTGGTCATAGAGGGGGATGATCCCGACCCGATTTCAATTACCGTGGCGCCGGGCTTTAATGGCGTAGTGAACTATTACGTTGAAGGCACCGCAACCTCGGGCGAAGATTTTATGCCTCTGAGCGGAACGCTAACGGTTGATGGATCAATTGCCACTTTCGATGTGGCAATACTGGAAGACGTAATCCTTGAAGACACTGAATCGATCATCGTTACGCTAGATGCGGGATCCGGCTATTCGATCGGAACTGCTCAGCAACACACATACTGGATCGCGGATAATGACGAATTGTGGTTCGGCGCACTCAATATCGACGGGCTGGTTCTAGATTTCACACTCGAATTGGCGCGTGCTGGTGCGACGTCGACAGCATTAATGAAAAGTAATGGTGGCTTCGGCATACCCTCAGGCGACCTTGCAGCGACTGCTGCTACAGCAACCGAAGGTTCTTTTTCTGTTTCACTAGGTCCTTTTCCAGTCCTTTCTGCCGATAGCGGACTTGATGTAACGCTGTCCAGAAATATCACGCTTACAGGAACGGTTATCGATTATCGTTCGAAAATACAGGGCAACATTACTGACATCGTTACCGTCGAGCCTGACCCCGTTACGGCTGTCGTTAAAAATCAGCACCTGTCTCAGATTATTCAGGGAACCTTTGAGCTAATAAAGAAACCGAGCGTTGTGCCCATAGCAGATTCGAATCTGAAGACAATACCATGAGCGTTCAAATGACAACTGACACGTTTGTAAATACAGGCAGAGCAATTCGCTTATTCTCTATTGCGTTTTCTATTTTTTTGCTTCCATCGATTTCATTAGGGCAGGCATACGGTGTCAGGGCCAGTTATGAAAACTGGGTCATCGTCGATGCAGCCTCCGATACGATATTGGGGGTCAATTCCTCCTCGGCGGTATTTTTTGGCGTAACACTTGTTGATAGCAATGGGGCCTTAGTCAGTGAATTACCTGTTCCAGCAACCTCCAATCTGCCTGACGCACGTCTGAGCACAGTTTCTTTTGGCCAAAGCTTTGCCACAACTGTTCCGTATCCGCAATTTGTTCGGGCAACAATTGACGACGCAAATGAGCTACTTTATTACGATGATGCGCCGGCCCCAAAGGAAAACGCGGCTTTTGCTTATAAGGCATTTATCTATGGCGACGGCGATATCGCACCTGGTTTGCAACTTGAGGTGCAATTTGGGGAAGTTGCAACTTACTGGGATGACACTGACCGCGACAGGGCCAAGAATGCTGCCGACGCTGTCTTAGGGTCTTTGTATTACGCTCCAGAGAATATTCAACTGCGCAGAAAATATCTGGATATTCTCTATGACACCGCCATTGCAGAAATGGCCTTATTGAGAGAGACATTGGTGACGGTCGCAGATCAGGCCCTCGACGTTCCTGCGCCCGGTTCATTTGTTATCGATGGTGAAATTGCCGATCTTAAAGCCCTGCTACTGGACCAAAATGGCGATCTTTTCCGGCCAGGGCTCTCGCAATACATGGCGTTGCTGACCAAAACGGCAGCAATCGACGTCGGTACATTTGACCCTCCGCATGCTGGAGAGCCTTATGGCTACTATATTTTTAAGGAGTCACAGCAAAATAGCCCTGCAGAATCGCCGCTTTTCATGGACCCTGATGGGAATCTGGTTTTGCCGGCAGATGCGGTTGATGGTGTGGATGTGCCATTTGAATTGTTTGGTTCTTACAAAGACGCCGCGTTGATTTTTGAGATGCAGCGTGACTACGCAAACGCGATCTGGAAGTTAGCCTATCGCTACGCACTGCGCAACTGCGGCACGCCTGTTTCCTGCCAGAGCGGGGAACCATCAGATTATGAAATGGCATTGGAGCTTGTCGACAAAGCGGTCTTAGCAGGCTACGTAGAGCTTAATACATTGATGCATACGTTGCCCGAAATAGGGCCAGACGGGAGCATTGGCACCCCGACCTTATCAGGGGTCACCGATGCTTTGGCAAGTGCCAGAAGTGAATTAAGCAAATTAAGCAATATAAGGGCATTTATAGAAGGGGATACGAATTTGTTGGGTTTTTCCGAGGATTTTCTCGCACTAACTCAATCCAGTGTTCCCGAGAGTTCCGCAGTCATATTCGACACGTATGATTATCTGTATGAATACCTGACTACTGGTCTTAATGGGCCGCTTCAAGTCGCATTAACTGATGTAAATGCCGCCAGAAATAATACCGAGCGTTTCGAGACTGGTAAGGATACGATCCTGTCGGAACTGCAGGCGCAATCGGGTGTTTATGAGCAAAGACTTCTCAGTATTGTAGGCGCCCTTCCGGATACGCCCGAGTACGCGACGCCATTTGATAATGATGGAGAATTGGCGAAGCTGGCGATAGATATTCAGCGCACTTTAAACACTATCGACGCAAATTCTCAGGAGATGAATAATTTAGAAGAAGAGATTCGTATCGAGATCTGGCGGCGTGGCGAGGAGAAATCTATTAATGATGCCATATCGACTGTCTATATTGATTTTGGTAATAGGCAAGCTGATCTGACCAAAGAAATCGCCAAGATCAATGCCGAACAACAAGCGGCCAATGCAGCTGCGGCAGCTGCAAGTTCCTTCGGGGGTCCCATAGACACCACATTTAATGCTGGAACTTATATTGGGGCAGCGGCTCAGGCAGGGAATGGTGCATTTCAATACGATGCGGAAATCAGAAAGGGTGAAAAACAGGCGGAGAAAGAGCGACTGGCCGCGAGAGAAAGAGCGACAGTGAATTCCCTCAACGATGACTTGCTCGATGTTAATTCAAGGGCCCGAATAAAAACCGCCTACCTACGCATGTCAACATTGGCCTTCGCCTCAAAAGATGCGCAGCTGCTACTTGCGCAGAACATGCTCCAGCTAAGTGCCTTGGTTAGGGAGAAAGAAGACATAGAAGCGCGCCTCGTTGAATATACCCAGTCTCTGGCTGATCGCTACTTCGCAGATCCTGCCCATCGATTGGTTAAAGATGCGTCAATACTCGCCGCAGAGGCCTCGTTCGAGGACGCAAGATAATGGGCGTTCTTTGCGTTAAGGGCATGGGAATACAAATGGAACCAAGACTTTCTTGCGGCAGACTGGCCAACCTATCAAGGCCGTTCATATGGCAACCAAACGCTATGGAGCCTGCGCAACGCCGAGGAACTGCAGAGCTTTCTGGGCGCACTCGATCAAGCGGATGGCCTGGTTTCGATCGGCAACCGATTTAATCAGGGTTACAAGATTTTTTCATTCCGAGAGGACTTTTTGGGTTACTACGCTACCGACCCGAATAACAACCTTATAACCTACTCGGATCCAGTAACAGGCGAACTGGTTAATGCATTTCAAGCATTCCAGAGTTATCTCAGCCAGGACAGTTTGTATTTGGAGGCCAACGACTCTGCGAATAGATGGTACCCAGGTGAAAGGGTACTCAGACTTAAGTTTAGCACCGCATCGCGGCCCGCCGGTGGCGGACTATTATCATTTAACCGATGGAACGAAAAGCTTCGCTATATTCGAATCGCATTTCAAGGCGCAACAAAAGGGGGCCTAGACGGGATTCAGGAGGCGACGCTTATACGAGGTGGCACCGGCTTAATCAGAACCCAGTACAAGGGTACAGCTGACCCGGACCCGGAGAAAGCTGATCAATGCAAGGAAGACCTCACTGAGTATTCCACCCGACACTGGTTCTATGGGCCGGATGGCTGGGATTATACCGATGGGTTTGAATCATCCATTGACGCGCAGGTCTTTGTGAATAGCGCAGTTCCAGATGAAACATTTAAGGAAAATACCTTTGAGGAGCTTAGCGCCGCAGCAACGGATTGGACACTAATGTTCCCTGTGAATGGAACAGGGCCGGGCGGCCAATTGGACATCAGCAACATGGTCGATATCGAGGTTCATCTTAATTTCTGGTACTACACGAGACTGGATCCAGGCGGAGCTCTTTGTGCAACTTTGTTTTGATATTGAAAATTGATTTTTGTATGCCACAAGAAAACTTCTATTCTAACTTTTAGAAGAATCGGAATAGGGCTGAAAAATAGATTTTTTACTTTCGCCTTATGCTTCTTGTTTATACCGTTGGTAATTTCAACCGCCTCAGCCGAAGAGGGCGGTTCTGGAGTTAAGCCAAGCGTATTGTCCCTGCCCTCAGGGCCCGGCTCCATCGAGGGACTTGGCGAGTCATTCGAGCCAAAGCTCAATACCGGGACGTCCAGTTACAGCGTGCCGTTAGTGGTGCCACCCGGCCGTGCCGGATTAGCTCCCTCGCTGGCACTGGTATACAACAGCGGCAACGGCAACGGCCCGTCTGGTCTCGGCTGGAAGTTATCTTTCCCCAACATTCAGCGCCAGACAGATAAGGGGTTGCCATTTTATACGTTGTGGCCCAATGGCGATACTAAAGACAACGATAATGATAGGGCAATCGATGAATACGACGAGTTTGATACGCTCATCTACTCTGGCGGGGAAGAACTTGTTCCAGTGTCGAGCTCGATCTGGCGTGTTGAGAACGAAGGTCAATTCGTTCGTGTAGAAAAACTTGCGACAGGTTGGGAAGTTAGACAACCGGACGGCACTATTATGCTGCTTGGCACAGATGCGAGTAGTCAGGTTGTGGATTCCGGTCGCGTATTTAGGTGGGAGATCAGACAGATAGTCGATCTAAACGGGAACACAATAGACTTTGAATACGAAAAGTTCGGTGGCGGCACGCTGCCCTATCTTACTCGTATCATCTACAACCATACGGGCAGCGGATCTGGAATGACGATTGAGTTTAACTATGAGCTGCGACCCGACATCATCACAGACTATCGACCCCGCTTCGAGCTAAAAACTGCTTATCGCTGCACGTCAATCGACATGTTCGCAGACGGTATAGCTGTACGAAGCTATGCCATGGGATATGAGCCCGTATCAGATATGCAGCCACTATCATTATTGGCTTCAGTCACACAATACGGTCGCGATGGCATTTCCGCACTGCCACCGTCGAGTTTTTCCTATGTCGGATTTGATGGCAGCAACGCCCAAGCCAAAATCATGTCCGGCGCGCCGACCGTCAGTCTAGACGATGGCGATATCGACCTCTTTGATATCAATGGCGACAGCCTGCCAGACATACTGAATACCAATACCCAGCCTCATCTTTACTATCTCAATCAAGGGCCAGATGGTAACGGAGATGTCCAGTGGGGTGGCCAGTCCTTTATGGGCAACAGCATCAGCCGCTTTTTAGGTGCTCCTGCGACGAGACTATCAGACATCAACGGCGACGGTCGTGCGGAATTAATGGACGTCTCGGCGACTCAAATTAGCTTTTTTTCGGTACAACCAGATTTCACCTGGTCGAGCGCGACGACTTTATCCAACGCAGGTTTTTCGTTTGATGACCCGGATCAAAAACTGGTAGATGTTGACCATGATAAGCGTATAGATGTCATGGAGACCGCTGGTTCGGCAATCGTCGTGTGGTTAAGTTTGAGCGACACAAGCTGGAGTAACCCGGTTACGAAAGCATCCCCCAATCCGATTTTGCAGCTAAGTAACCCCAATACCAGGCTTGCTGATATGAACGGTGATCGGCTACTTGACCTGGTATATGTTCAGTCGGGGACAACGTACTACTATCCAAGCATGGGCTTGGGCGACTTTGGAGCGCAGGTTCAATTCAACAATCCGCCGCCGCTGCTGACTGACCTGTCCAGAGTTTTGCTGATGGATGTTAACGGTGACGGCCGTGCGGATATCGTCTATTTAGGCACAACTTTAATGGTCTGGTTAAATCTGGGGCTCGATACTGCCGATCATGCTACAGCAGAATTTGCACCAAGCTTTAGTATTTCTTCTCCCTTTCTAAGCTCATTTGTAACCGCAAGACAAGTCGACATAAATGCTAACGGCTCACCGGACGTCCTTTGGAATACAACAGTCTTAGGTTCACCGAATCTCGCCTATGTGGATTTCTCACCTAATGAGCAGCCCTATCAACTTAAGACAATAACGAACGGAATAGGTAGAACAACGACCGTCACCTACAAGTCCAGTGTCGCCGATATGGTTACGGCGAAAGCTACCGCATCACCCTGGTCAATTGTTTCACCGACCCCGGTTTCGGTCATCGCTGCTGTTGACACCAGCGATGGCCTGCAGACCTATCGGGCCGAATACAATTATCGGGATGCTTACTATGACAGTGCTGACAAGGAATTCCGGGGCTTCGCAGGAGCCACACAACTCGATTTAGGTGATGTGACCATACCTGATCTTGTGACCGAGTTTGATTTCGACACGGGCGAGGATGACGAGTCGCTACAAGGCAAAATGCTTGCTAGGGAGACCCGAAACGCTGCTGGCGAGGTGTTCTTTCAGGAAGCGCACATGTGGGAAACCCGAGTGCTGCTTTCTGGGGTCACGGGTGACGCCAGAGAGATCACCTTTCCATTCAAATCTACCATGCTCAAAAATGTGATAGAGAAAGGTAACGGCAACCCTGTGCAGCTCAGGTCAGACTACGATTACGATGATTACGGCAACCAAACCCGACTGTTGGAATATGGGCGCATGGATTCGGGATGGGATGACGAGCGCCTCACTATTTCCACCTTTACCGCAGGTGATCCATCCGGATTGGCGGCCTGGATTATCAACAAACCGGTCGAACAGATTGTCAGCGACGAAAACAGCGTATGGGCATCTGCCAAACGGCACTATTACGACCAGAACGCCGCGCTCGGTGCGATTGCAAAAGGTAACCTAACTCGCGTCCAAGAATGGGTAAGTGGCAATGCTTGGATTAACTCTATGCGCAGCCACTATGACGCCTTCGGCAATGTTATCGAGTTTCGCGATGGGGCTTTTGGAACTGCACCTGGCCATAAGAGAGAGATTGTTTATGACCCCATCTACCATACCTTCCCTATCGAAGAACATATTGATACTGGCGAAACAATATTGTCGATGTACGCCAGCTATGACACAGCGTTTGGAGTAATGACTCGTTCAACTGATTTCAATGGATATGATACTCACTACGATCATGATGCCTTCGGTCGGTTAATTAAGGTGACCGAGCCTTACGATTCCCAACCGACAGTAGAGTACAAATATGTGCTTAATGCTGATGTAGATTCGGGAAAACATGTTAATTGGGTTGATACCTATATGCGCGAATCAGCTAATGGTGGAACTATCGATTCACGTGAGTTTTTTGACGGCTTAGGGCGAAGCATCATGACTCGATCCGAAGGGGGAAATGAAGGGCAAATTGTTGTTTCCGATGTGAATATTTATAACGCTCGCCAGCTAGTGGAAAAAAATATTTGCCATACTTTGATACAGGGTCATTGAATTTTGCGATCCCGCAGAATAGTGGACCCCACATCGCCTATTTCTATGACGCTCTAGGTCGGGAAACGTCAGCTTTTCAGCCAGATGGATCTTTTAGCTCTAAGCAATACGGTCCTTTGGAACAAACCATCAAGGATGAGGAGCAAACTGAAGTTGGTTCCGCCCATTATGGCGCGGGAAAGCGGCTTATATTTGATGGCCTAGGCTCGAATGGTCGATTACGTGAAGTATTCGAGCAAGTGAAAGTATCGGACATAGGCGAACCTATTAACTCCGTAGTCGAGTGGAAGACCAAGTATGACTATGATGCACTAAATAATCTTAAAGGCTATGTCGACGCAAGAGGCAATAGTAAGATTTCAGAATATGATGGGCTAAGCAGAAAAACTTATATGAATGACCCGGATCGGGGAACTACTTACTATAAATATGACGATGCCGGGAATTTGATCGAAACGACTGATGCTAAAGGCCAGATAACTAGTTATATTTATGATGGCGCGAATCGAGCTATTAGCGAATCTTATGTAAGCTCAGGCGAGCAAAAAGAAACCATCTATCATTATGATGATCCATACGGGCCTTTGTCGAAAGGTCGTTACTGGTCAGCAGATAGCCCTGAGGCAATTGCCAGAAGCATTCTTATCGATCAGACCAATGCTTCGCTTGATTTTGATATAAATTCTGATGGTTTCGTAGACGTTGCCGATGTCGTAATGTCTGCAATGAATCCAAGCAATTCTAGGGTTTCCGCAACAAACACAAAGGGCAGGCTTGCATGGGTTGAAGATGAGTCAGGAAACACACACCGATCATTTGATCAAAGAGGGAGAGTTATCTGGACAATAAGGCAGCTTAATTCCGGTTCAGGCCTGACTGAAGACTATTATGTGGGGACCGAATATGACTCGATGGATCGAGTCACTCGCCTGATTTATCCTGACAACACTGATATTCATTACTCCTACAATGATCGTGGATTGCTCAGTGGCATAGCTGGTGTTACCCACTCCCTTACTTATAATCCAGTTGCACTTCCTAACTCCCTTAGTTATTCCAACGGCATTTCTGCTGACTTTCAATATGATAGCAGGTGGAGGTTAAAAAGCAGTCAGCACGTACGTACAGATGATCAAATCGCTCTGCAGAGCCTTCGCTACGAGTATGACAGCGTCTCCAATGTTGTCGAAATTGTGGATGAGCGACGTGATTCAGATTTGGAGGAAATTGGCAATCAGCTTGGGATAGATATTAACAGTTCTTTGCTCTACCGTGATTCTCATGTCTTAACCCATGATTCCCTTTATCGCCTGATACATGCGGAAAGCAATACGTATGGGAACATTGAGTTTCGCTATGACCAAATCGGTAATCTCATCACAAAGAACGCGGATATTGTGGGTCAACCGCCCAATATGGATCTAGGCTTATTGCGTTATGGCGGTAGCGCAGGGAGTAGCAATAGGGTTGGTCGGCCAACCGGAAGTCAACCGGGGCCCCATGCGCTTACCAGCTGGGATGATTCCACAAACGTAGTGGAGTACGACCCAAATGGTAATGTAATTGTTTTGGGTTCTAAATCACTGCTATGGGATGCAAAGGACAGGCTGGTTAGTGTTTCTGAGGACGAAGCAAGCGCTCTGTATTATTACGATTACAAAAATACTCGGCGCCTCAAAAAAGTCATCGATGACAATGGCAACAGCATAGACGAGGTTCACTATATAGATAAATGCTGTGAAGTCCGTAACGGTGTTCTATCAAAATATGCCCTTATAGGCCCCAATCGTGTTGCTCGACAAGTGGGGGCGGCATCATCATACACGCCAACAGACTTTTTTGTACACAATTGGCTTAATACGGCCACTATTTCCTTGAACGAAAACGCAGAAGTTACCCAGCAGGTAGCGAATTATCCGTTTGGCAATACGCGACTAACTAATTATTCGGATGCTACCGAAACGATAAACTATCAGTTTACGGGCAAAGAGCAGGATGACGAAAGCAAATTCCACTATTTTGGGGCTAGATACTACCAGTCTGAGCTGGGGCGATTTCTTTCTGTAGATTTGTCGGAGCAGGTGATGTCACCTGCTGCGCTTTTAGAAAATCCGCAGGCTTTAAACCCTTATTCGTATGCGTTAAATCAGCCAGGAAATATGGTTGACCCGGATGGCAATTTTGCTTTCGTACCTATTTTGGTTGCCCTCGTGCCTATGCTGTTTATTTCGGAGAACCTCGAAAAGCCAATGAAAGACATTGTTGATCATGTATTGGATTATACGCCATTGCCCTCCGCACTTAAGGGCAGTGGGAAAGCGATCACAAAGGGCGTAAAAAAGACGGTAGGATTAAAGTCTAAACAGCTTGTAAATGCAGCCAATAAAAATATCAAGAAAACGCTAGGAAAATCTAACGGGCTTTTGAATCCAAGGCAAGCAAATAATTTCAGGCAGGGCGCGAATACAGTGGCTGCTAGTGTGAAAAGCGGCACGGATAAAGCGGGGCGGGCTGCAATCAAAACAGCAGAAGTCTTTGGGATCGATTCCCCAGCAGAGCAGCTGGCACTTAGCAAGAGTAATGACTTCCGGCGGCAAGCGGAGGCTTCTGACGCTGTTAATAATCAGGCCGGTATGTTGGCAGATCAGCTATCTGCCGAGGAGAGAGGCGCGTTGGAGGCATGGGGAGCCGAAATCAATGCGCGCCAGCAACAAGAATTTCAACGGCATTTGGATCAGAATCCACCCAAGCTTGAACTTAATAATTCTGGTCCTCAATTCCGTTCCGCTGAGTAATCGCCAGCTTGCTGCATATTTATGTGTGCATCTTTTCCATGGCGACGTCCGACACTTTTTATTTCAGATTAAGATAAGAATAATGGAGAAATTTATGCAGAAGAAGTTTGGGGAAATTCCGGTAGGGCTGGCCTGCCTGGTTATGACACTGCTAGCCGGCAATGCGCTGGCCCAGACAATTTTGGCACCACAGCTGATTAACTACCAGGGCAGGCTCACCGATGCCGCCGGCAATCCGGTGACAAATGGATCCTATGGCATCGAGTTCCGCATTTGGAATGATGCCACTAGCGGGGACTTAATCTGGGGGCCACAGTACTTCACCCTCGACCCGGGCGATTCATCGCAAACGGGCTATCGTGATAAGGTGCCGGTGGTGCAGGGCTACTTCAATGCAATCCTCGGCGAGGAGGACATTGAGGGCGATCTGATCAACACGGCCTTCAACTCGCCGAACAGCTACATCGAGATTACGGTGGATGGAGGCTCGCCGGTACTGCCACGTCAGCGGGTGTTAAGCGCGCCGTTCGCAGTTTCCTCTCAGCAAAGTGTGACCGCAGAAATAGCAGAAATAGCAACCGATCTATCGAATATTGTGCCCTCTGGCATGATTGCTCCATTTGCATTGGATACATGCCCTTCCGGTTGGGTCGAATATGAACCGGCTTACGGGCGCTTCGTTAGGGGAGTCGATCGTTCGGGTGAGAGCCGCGACCCAGATGGCGAACGCGCATTCGGAAGTATTCAGTTGGACCTGTTCGCTGAACATGATCACAGTGGAGGCTACCAATACTGGCAACCGCAAAGTAGCGGAAGTGCAGGGGTTCGGAATGTGAACATATACAACGGAGGTGGTGGGCAACCGTGGCAAGTTCTTCCTGATGGTGGAGCAGAAACGAGGCCAATAAACGTTGCGTTGCTCTACTGTGCAAAACTCTAAAGAAATCTCGATATGAAGCGGCTGGCCTGGCGACATCAGCAAGCGGGACAACCGAATTATTGAAAATTTGCGACTACAATAGTGGCTCAACTTTAGGAAATATTTGCCCCTAATGAACCTGATACTTTTCGCAATCCTTTCGCAATCACAACCCGCACCAACCAATAGCAACCAACACTCACCAGCAAACAGAAGGGCTGAGCAGGGCGGTTTTGTTATTGGTTGGTGTTGGCTAGTTGCGCTACGGATAGGAAAACAAGGACTTAAAATCCGCCGAGGGTAATTCCTCGTGCCGGTTCAAGTCCGGCCCCGGGCACCATTATTTGCTTGATTACAAACGCTTACTTCCTGTTCTTAACATTAGAAAGGGGTGGTGTTATGCCAATACAAATTCTGGGTTACATTGTGTATCCACAATGAAAACTTATAAGCGTAGGGTAGTGAGAATGAAACAACTGCTCATGGGGTCATTGTTGTTATTCGTAAGCTGCTGGGCAACGGCCGCAACCTACAACGTTACCGGAGGCAATTGGGAAAGCTGGGCCTCCTGGAATACTAGCGCAAGTGGTCAGGGCGGCACGGATATGTATGACAACGCTGATAGCGCGCCTTCGGTGGTGCTCGGCGGTCTTCCAGGAGGTGGTGACTGGACGCCGGCTATGCCTACTTATGATGGAAGCTATTCGGGCACCCTTGTAACCGATGGTTCCGGTGTGGTGACGGGCGGCATCTTGACCGTTTCAGGAACCATTGGCTGGCAAATATTCGGAGGCCCGTACTCGTGGTGGGCCCACAGTTATGATGATTTGATTCTGAACTTCAACGCCATGACTGCCTCTGTTACAAGCTACACCTGTCATGATTCGGGACAGGCTCCGGTAACCTGTGCCGGGGGTGGTGCAGTTCCGGAATCCATCTTGTTTGGATTGACATCGGGTAACGAAGGCGTTGGTGGCGCTGCGCGAGATGCTGCTAACTTTGACGGCACAACATTAACGCTCTTCTCAGAAGGCTATTCAATAGGCGCCGGATCAGATTACGAGACCGCTTTTGCGTTAACCGTGACAGCCGTCCCCATCCCTTCCGCAGTCTGGTTATTCGGTTCGGCTTTGCTTGGATTAGGGTGGCTAAGACGAAAGCAATGCGCATTGGGTGGGTCATAGGGTGCCATGCGGGCTTGGGTATAACTCAGCGACAAAATAATAGGGAGTGTTTTGACATGACAACAATAATCAAAAATCAATTTCTAATTGCCGTGCTTTTCTTACTGACTCTGCTTGCTGTTGATGACGCACGCGCTCAGGCTGCCCTTGTAACCGGCGGTTTCTCCTGCACGGTTCAGGTTATTGAACCGCCAGTAGGTGATTTAGTGCCTGTAGGGACCGCGAGCTTATCTTTTGGTGAGCCGTTCGGAATGGTCGGTGGACCAGCGACCACCGGCTTCGTCCGCATCGGAGTCGGGGACGGTCTTGAAAATAAATGCATGACTATGGCAGAAGAACTCTCCACCGTCGCAAACAGAAACAGATGCACCACCAGCGCTATACAGGAATCAACGGAAGTCGGTGGCAATTTCGTTTCCCAGAACTGGCGATTCAGCATGGTGTGTAGCGGCGCGAATGGTCAGGTGGTGAGTAATGTTAGCGACCTGCTGAAGACCTTCATATCAATGCAAAATATCGATACCGTGGCCGTCCAGAGTACAAGCGAGCGCATTCTGCAAAAGCACCTTGAAGGGGCGAGCCCGAATCAAGACTAGCGACATCGTTAAAAATACTCAATTCAACACAACAACCGGCAAAAGAAGAGGGCAGTTAACTTTCCGATTCGGTGGTTGGTGACTGTTGTCCCTGATTGCGCAGTTTAGTAAGACTAAGGCTCAAAATCCGCCGAGGGTAATTCCTCGTACTGCTTCAAGTCCGGCCCCGGGCACCAATTCGCTTGATGCCTGTCCCTTTAGCAAACTTGCAAAATTTGCTTTAAGCTAAAACCCCACCATCAGGAGATCGCGACTATGTTGGACGAGCTCAAAACTGCTCTCGACAAGTCACGCCATCAAGTTGAGGATATTATCGACAAGGTAGAAGACCGGAGTGAGGATTTGTCGAAAGAAGCCGTGGAACTCTGGCACGAGACTAAACCAAAACTAAAGTCACTGAAAAAAACTATTGTTACGGCCACAGAGTCACTGCACTCGCAAACCGATGAGGCACGACTGCAGGCGCACCTTGCCACTATGGATGCGCATGACCAGTGGAGCCAACTTAGTCATACCGTGAGTGAATTGGCACACCACGCTCAGAAAAAAGGGCAAACCGAGTTACAAACCGCGGAGCTGAAAGCCCATCTTGCAAAAATGGATACGCGGGATTTTATGAGCGAAAAAGGCGAACAACTGACCCGAGATTTTCAGCGCGCGAAAGAAACAGCGGAAAAAGCCAGCCACGAGGCGGCTAAAAATCTGGAAAAAAGTTTGGACACAGTTGGTAACGCCTGGACGCATAGCATTTAGAACTGCCAAATCATTCGGAGAGAACTAGGGTGTACTCGTGCCGGATCAAGTCCGGCCCCGGGCACCATATTTTTAGACGTTTATGGACTATGCTGATTGTATTTACGTTGCGCAGCTTAGAAAAATGCAACTAAAATTCGGCGGCCACGCCGACTAAACCTCGTCCTTACTACTGCCATTGGCCAGCAGTTTGTTCAGCTTACCTAGCGTTAGATCCTGAGCGTAAATATCCACACATTGTCGCAACTGATTCCGCTGCTTTGTTACCACCGGGTCGATAGCCTCTGCAACGGCTTCAGTCGTTTTAGAGAGGAACTCGGGCAGGTTGAACTCGATATCGCTGCCAACCCAGCCCCAGACCGCCACGGCCGCCTTCCATACGCCGATCTTACCGGCCGCATCCGCTACCTTGCCCGACACCTTTAGTGCGATGACGGCTTTCTTTGCAATGCCCAGTATCTGATTAATTTCTGTGGCGTTGCGAACATACGTGCCGCACTTTCTATTGACAAGTATGGCGCAAAGCGCATCGTCGTTAGATTGGCAAACCAGAGGCGCGGTTGCATCATCCAATAATCCCTTTAAGCGGATGAATCCCGCCGAGGTGGCATTGGCCGTCATGGTTAGCTCAGCCTGAGCTTGTTCGAGTCCTGGCCCAACGGCTCGATACACGGGATATAACAACCGACACGAGGCATTGCTTATCTTCGTTCTCGCCCGTTCAGTATTAAATAGTCCCCCGTCTATTTCTGCCAGACCTAATGCCGATGCAACGGCATCCTGACTCGCCATAAGCATGTCGGTAGTACTGACTTTGAAATTGTCGCAGCCCCTGTCGATAAAGTCCGCTCGCCCTTGTTTTTCGTCATCCAGCGTACTTTTAGCCGTATCGATCGCCTCATCAATGCTTTCATAGATTTGATTGGTCATGTTGCGACGACCGTCTCGCAGGGCATCGATTAAAAAATTCACTTTATTGATAATGGTTGCGGTGCGCTCTTTTACAACATCTATAGGACCCGCTTGCGCAGGCTGAATCGTCGACATAACGACAATGGATGTCGCGACAAACGTCACTAGTCTCTTGTTTGTACACATTGCTGTTTCCCCCGGAATTTCTTGTTTTTCTCGAATCAGCGCCATCACGAAGTGACGGGCAAGTTTTTGTTTTTCTTTGGGTGTTTTTATAGTTCTTGATCTTGCACGGTGCGCGCTCGGTACTGTATTAGCAAGCTGCAACGCAGCGCTTTTCAGGGGAGTCGACTTTGCGACTTAAACACGGTCTGGTCGAAACCCAGCCCGGGCTGCTGCCAGTCGGGAAAATGCTCACTGAAGAGCTTATCGTCCCGACCAAACAGGCGCAGTTTGCCCGTGCCGCCGCGCCACAGGTCGTAGCGCGGATCAGCATACTGATTGAAAAATTCGCTCAATCTGGCCTCCAGCTCTTTTACGGTGGCCGCTCCCTCTGGTCGCTGGACGCGCCTGCCGGCGCGCCCCTGTTGCAGGCGTTAGGCGACAAGCAATTAGGGAGGCAGCAATTGTGAAAAAAGTGATTCTTTCGCTAATCATTGGGTTTGCTCTGACCGCTACATCGATTTCTGTGGCTCGAGAACCGAACATGAAGTGGGGGCTTGGGGTACGCTCGTGTGCCAAATTCTCTCAGGACTTTCAAGACGACCCTGTGCTTTGGGAAACTCTATATTTTGTTTGGGCCGAGGGTTACATGACAGGCTTTAACGTTTCCCGCTCCACCTTCCAGAAAAAAGACGCAGATCTCAATCCCTATGACCGTGATGAACAGTGGCGCCGTGAGTCGATTCGTAACTAATGCGCTCAAAACCCTCTAGCGCCTTATTCAGAAGCCGTAGTTAATCTGATCATGGAGTTATCGACGGGGCCTTCTCAATGAATCGTATTTCTTCAGCGCTTACTGAAGGTGGGCCTCACTTTACCCGTTTGCCTACAGAATCAACCATACAAGTTGGGGCTATTCACCCACCGCACTCAGATTAAACCACTCTGGGAAAGGCCCGGAGAGCTCATTTTTCCTTCACTGCTGGCAGGGTATCGGACTGCGCTGAAATCGCCGCTCCGGCGCTCAGCGGAGCCGGGACGGTGGCAATAATGGCCGCTTTTGTTTTTGCAGCGGTATCGGACGGACGGTTCTTACAATATTTCTGGAAAACGGTTTTGCCCCCACCCGGGGGTCAGAAAGGAGACCCATTTCTTACCGCGTATTTACCGCAACGCCGGTACAAATTATCAATTCCTCGCAACAATCTCCAAAAGAAGAGGGCGGTTAAACTTCTGTTTCTATTGTTGTTGGGCGTTGTTGTTTTTTGCGCAGATTAGAACGAGTACGACTTAAAATCCGCCGAGGGTAATTCCTCGTGCCGGTTCAAGTCCGGCCCCGGGCACCAACTATTCTATTTAAAACAAAGGTTTATAATTCTTTTTTATTTCCTTTTCTTGTCCTTTTTGTGACACAGCTAACAATTCTTTTCGCAATCAAAAATGACTCTGACCAACATCAATAGTTCATTTTCGAGTTGTTCTGAGGACATTAAGTAAAGCTGTAGACCTAACTACCGCCAAACTGCCCTCATTAAATTACGCCTGCCTATCATCGACAAGATTAAGACCCCGGTCATCTGTGCTATCCTTTTTTTGCTGCAAAGCGTTGCAAACCTCTATAAATAAAGGCGAAGACGATCTCTATACAGAGTCGTTCACTAAGTCGCCAAAAACAAATTTCAAGAGGTGCCGAAGGGAGGGGGAAGCTCGGTGCGATTAGATAAGAGTATTTTTGGCAGAATAGTCCCTATTGGACTCGCCTTAACTATTGTAAGTTTATCGGCGAATGCAATAGAGCTTGAGATCACCTCGAACGTGGACCCGGTCAAAGAGGGCACCGTTGCGGGCTTCACCCTGACGGTGAGCAACCCCACGACCGGGGCAATCAATAACGTCGTGCTGCAGGCCACCACCCCGGCGCGTTTTCAACTGTACGCCGATCAACAAGCGACACCGCCGGGCACTTGCTACAACGGCACCACCTCGAACGAACTGTGCAACCCCGGTGAAACCATGGAATGGGATCTGGGCACGTTGGCAGCGGGCGAGGTGCGCGTGGTGCGTTTTGCCGACACGGTGAACACCAGCGCTTATGACGGCGAGATACTGGTGGCCGAAGCCGCGGTGCTTGCCAACGGCCTATTGGTCGCACAGAACTCGCACTCCGTCGTCTCGCGACAGAGCATCCCACCGATGCAACTGACGCTGTCAGCTGAGCGCAACCTGGTCGCATCCGACGAACTGGTCACTTACCGGCTGCAGTTCAGTAATATCACCGCCGGTGCTGCGGCCGACCTTCTTACGGCCACGGTCCCGGATGATGCCAGCTTCGTCTCGGCTACCGGCGGCGGCACGCTGGTCAACAACCAGGTGGTTTGGCCGCTGCTAAGAACCGAAGGCACGCAAGGCGTTCGCCAGTTCACCGTGCAACTCAACAGCGGCCTTAATGACGGCCGCCTGTTGCGCTCCGATGCGGTCGCCAGCGACAGCGTCAGCAGTGCGCAAGCGCATGCAGCCGAAGTGCTTGGCGTGCAGGCAAATCCGTCACTGGAACTGCAGATCACCTCGAACGTGGACCCGGTCAAAGAGGGCACCGTTGCGGGCTTCACCCTGACGGTGAGCAACCCCACGACCGGGGCAATCAATAACGTCGTGCTGCAGGCCACCACCCCGGCGCGTTTTCAACTGTACGCCGATCAACAAGCGACACCGCCGGGCACTTGCTACAACGGCACCACCTCGAACGAACTGTGCAACCCCGGTGAAACCATGGAATGGGATCTGGGCACGTTGGCAGCGGGCGAGGTGCGCGTGGTGCGTTTTGCCGACACGGTGAACACCAGCGCTTATGACGGCGAGATACTGGTGGCCGAAGCCGCGGTGCTTGCCAACGGCCTATTGGTCGCACAGAACTCGCACTCCGTCGTCTCGCGACAGAGCATCCCACCGATGCAACTGACGCTGTCAGCTGAGCGCAACCTGGTCGCATCCGACGAACTGGTCACTTACCGGCTGCAGTTCAGTAATATCACCGCCGGTGCTGCGGCCGACCTTCTTACGGCCACGGTCCCGGATGATGCCAGCTTCGTCTCGGCTACCGGCGGCGGCACGCTGGTCAACAACCAGGTGGTTTGGCCGCTGCTAAGAACCGAAGGCACGCAAGGCGTTCGCCAGTTCACCGTGCAACTCAACAGCGGCCTTAGTGACGGCCGCCTGTTGCGCTCCGATGCGGTCGCCAGCGACAGCGTCAGCAGTGCGCAAGCGCATGCAGCCGAAGTGCTTGGCGTGCAGGCAAATCCGTCACTGGAACTGCAGATCACCTCGAACGTGGACCCGGTCAAAGAGGGCACCGTTGCGGGCTTCACCCTGACGGTGAGCAACCCCACGACCGGGGCAATCAATAACGTCGTGCTGCAGGCCACCACCCCGGCGCGTTTTCAACTGTACGCCGATCAACAAGCGACACCGCCGGGCACTTGCTACAACGGCACCACCTCGAACGAACTGTGCAACCCCGGTGAAACCATGGAATGGGATCTGGGCACGTTGGCAGCGGGCGAGGTGCGCGTGGTGCGTTTTGCCGACACGGTAAGCAGCAGCGCTTATGACGGCGAGATACTGGTGGCCGAAGCCGCGGTGCTTGCCAACGGCCTATTGGTCGCACAGAACTCGCACTCCGTCGTCTCGCGACAGAGCATCCCACCGATGCAACTGACGCTGTCAGCTGAGCGCAACCTGGTCGCATCCGACGAACTGGTCACTTACCGGCTGCAGTTCAGTAATATCACCGCCGGTGCTGCGGCCGACCTTCTTACGGCCACGGTCCCGGATGATGCCAGCTTCGTCTCGGCTACCGGCGGCGGCACGCTGGTCAACAACCAGGTGGTTTGGCCGCTGCTAAGAACCGAAGGCACGCAAGGCGTTCGCCAGTTCACCGTGCAACTCAACAGCGGCCTTAATGACGGCCGCCTGTTGCGCTCCGATGCGGTCGCCAGCGACAGCGTCAGCAGTGCGCAAGCGCATGCAGCCGAAGTGCTTGGCGTGCAGGCAAATCCGTCACTGGAACTGCAGATCACCTCGAACGTGGACCCGGTCAAAGAGGGCACCGTTGCGGGCTTCACCCTGACGGTGAGCAACCCCACGACCGGGGCAATCAATAACGTCGTGCTGCAGGCCACCACCCCGGCGCGTTTTCAACTGTACGCCGATCAACAAGCGACACCGCCGGGCACTTGCTACAACGGCACCACCTCGAACGAACTGTGCAACCCCGGTGAAACCATGGAATGGGATCTGGGCACGTTGGCAGCGGGCGAGGTGCGCGTGGTGCGTTTTGCCGACACGGTAAGCAGCAGCGCTTATGACGGCGAGATACTGGTGGCCGAAGCCGTGGTGCTTGCCAATGGTGTACTGGTCGCACAGAACTCGCACTCCATAGTGGTGCGTGAAAACGCGCGAAGCTTTCAGCTAGTGGATTGGCCGATACAAAATGGCTTGGGCACTGTCAGTCAGGACTACGCCGAGTATTCATCTAGAGGGCATCACACCGGTCTCGACATAGCAGCAAATCTCGGAACTAACGTTCTGGCGGCCGCGAGTGGAATAGCCACGATCTTTCGTCTTGCCGACAATGACGACAAGACGAACTGTCTGGGTAACGTGGTTATCATCGATCACGGTGAGTACTCGTCTTTGTACGCACACATGAGTGGTTCAGGTGCAATCACTGGATTAATTGATGGTCAGTACATCACCCAAGGGCAGGTGATAGGGCAGGTATCGAACACCACCGGAAACTTGATGAGTGACAATATGAGTGACAATGCCTGTGACCCGAATGGAGAGGTTGGAGTGCACCTTCACTTTGAGGTTAAGGACGACCCGGTGCGTTGGAATCCCTCAGGACTGGGAGGAGCCAATACGCAATGGGGCTATATCAAACCCGGCGGCGGCACCCCAGACCCCGTCAATCATCCGGACAACTTCGGCTACTCTGATCCTACGCTTCATTTGAGTCATACGGTCGATGAAGGCGCTGAGGCGATCTATGAGGTTCTGAGCTTGGGCACCGGGGCTGCCCTCAGGATGGGTCCTAGTCCGGCTGACTACCCAATAAGTCTGGGCACCACCGTAACAGGGCAAACATTCTCGGTACTCGGAGCGTTCAATGTTGCGACACCGGGTTGCTCCGCCGGTTGGATACATGTTGCTAATAGTAATGCCGGCTACTTTTCGGGCGCTGCCGCTAAGCTATCTCCGGATGCCTGGACCTGTCGTGGTGATGGGAACGAAATTTGGATATTGCCTTCAGATGGCGACGGCATACCGGCAGATTCGGACAATTGCCCAAGCGTCAGTAACGCAGATCAACTAAATTTCGATAACGACAGTTTGGGCGATGCCTGCGACGATGACGACGACAACGACAGCGTCCCTGACTTAGTTGATGCCTTTCCATTTGACGTTACCGAGTGGCTCGATAGCGATAATGATGGCATCGGCGATAATCAAGACACAGACGATGACGGCGATGGCTTATCGGACGCGACAGAGCTAGCGATCGCTCAGCGCTTCCAACCCGTGCTTAAATTCTCATCGGTTGGATCGGACGGGCTTGGCGTAGATTTATCCAACCGGGATAACTGCCCGAAGATCGATCAGCAAGGCATTCCCACCACGGTTCAAGATTATCTACCAATAAATGTTTTCGATATTCTTTCGCATCCAACTCGAACTCCTGATTTAGTCGACACTGGCATTCGGACCGAACTAACAGGAACCGATCTGCGCTACCTAGGTGTGTACTCCGATCCGAATAGCTTCATTGATCTGAGCAAGCTATATGGATGGTCGCCGGGGCCCTCGAAGAACAATGTTGAGAATGCGTATTGCGAACTAAATGTTCAGCCCACTATTTACTTCACCGTTACAGAAGATTGGAGCCAGCCGTTACCTTACGCTGTCCAATACTGGTTCTTCTATTTCTATAATGACTGGCTAAACGATCATGCTGGCGATTGGGAAACTATCACGGTGTTTCTTGATGAAAACCAGAATCCCGCTGAAGCCATATTCTCGACTCACTATGAAGCTCGTCGAGTTTCGTGGGATGCCGCGCATATCACTACATCGCCTCCAAGTTCCGATCGCCCAGTAGTATTCGTATCGAATGGGGGTCATGGCTCATATCCGTATGCAGGAGAAACCGACTATTTGGAATTGATCGGAGGTTTGAGTACGCCAATTCGCGACAACCATCTGGGAGACCGACAAACACTCATAGTCAGCGATCTCCAGCCACTACCAATTGATAGCCGCATGAAGAGTTGGCTCTACTACCCTGGGAGATGGGGGCAGGAGAGTAAAGGACCGCCTGGGCCGCAGTATAGGGTCGACGCGCCAACACAGTGGAAACATAACCTGGCTCTTAACAGCCCGAATAATTTTGACTGCACCGACCGACTCGGTGAAACAATATACGGTCAAGGCGGTTCCGGCCCTTGGAGTTGGGCGGCTGGCTATCTTGTCAATTGGATGCAGGGGGGAGCGCAGGATTGCCTTAACGGCGCCGCCCCACAGCAACCAACAGACGGCGCATCGCTTATTTCCCAGCCGGTACTTAGTTGGGTTGATACTGGCGCGAATACTTATTGGCTGAAAATACGATCAGAAAATGGCGCTGTCTTGCACGACGCGGAGGTTACGGCCAATTGCGTCGTGGGCACATGCAATAGCGAAATTCTCCTTCCGTTCCAAACCGACACCATCTATAGCTGGTGGGTTAGGCCCAGCGATGGTTCCGTGCATGGCCCATGGTCACCTCAGCGTAGTTTCACTTACTCAGGCAACAGCATTTCGGGCGACTTCCCAATAGGCTTAGGATCGCTCTCAGACTTATCGGGCGATGCCTATCCCGATTTATTCAAGTTTTCAGATGCGAGCTCAAGCACAAATCTTGAAATAATTTCCGGAAGTGACGGCACGTTAATCCGAACTATTAGCTTCTTTAATGCAAATTGGCGCCCTCTAGCATCCAGCGTTCTAGCCGACAGTAATGCCGATGGCGTATCCACTGATCCGGCGATAGCAATGCTGGCGCAGAATATCTCCAATGGCCAGATCAAGGTGCAGTTAAGAAACCCAACAACAGGCGCTCAAATCGGGTCGAATGTACAGTTCCTCAATAACCTTTGGGACGGAATATCGATGACTGTTGTAAACGATACCAATGGCGATGGTCAGAGCACCGACCCGTCAATAGCCGTTGTCGCAACCAAGAAAGACATGAGCAGAAGTGTCGTAGAATTACGAAGCATTAGTGATTCATCGCTGCTCGGCAAGTGGAGCGCATTCAATCCAACATGGATGATTAAGGATATTGAAAGCACTCTATCTGGCGCCGGCGATCCACAACTGGCGATACTCGGAACAGACCCGATTAGCGGCAACAGTAAAATTGAACTAAGGCGAATCAGCGATGGAGCAAAATCTGGAATATTCGCGTTTGGTGGTTCCGTCGATTCTATTAGTCTATCCATTCTCACCGACAGGAACGGTGACGGTATTCCTAATGACCACGCTGTGGGAATCCTAGCTAGAAAATCAAATGGTACGAATATTGTTCGTTTCCGCCGCGTTGACACAGGGGCAAAACTCAAAGACTTGCTCATGCTAGGTAATGCCTGGACGGCCCGTGATCTGGCAATCACCCCAGACACCAATTCAAATATGTTCGAGGAAGCGGTTGGCCTGGCGACATCGGGAAGCGGGACAACCGAATTACTTAAAACACGCGACTACGATACCGGGGCTAGCTTAGGGAATATCTACCCCTAACCAGAGGCAAACTTTTCGCAATTCTTTCGCAATCACAACCCGCACTAACCAACATCAGCCAATACCAACCAACAAGTAGAACGGCTGAGAAGGGCGGTTTTGTTGTTGGTTGGTATTGGTTAGTTGCGCAGGCTATAGGAAAACAGGGGCTTAAAACCCGCCGAGGGTAATTCCTCGTGCCGGTTCAAGTCCGGCCCCGGGCACCAATTGCCTTAATGCCTGTCGCTTCAGCAAACTTGCTAACTTTGCTTTAAGCTAAAACCTTACTATCAGGAGATCGCGACTATGTTGGACGAGCTCAAAACTGTTCTTGAGAAGTCACGCCATCGACTTGAGGATATTGTCGACAAGGTGGAAGACCGGAGTGAGGATTTGTCGAGAGAGGCCGCAGAACTCTGGGCTGAGACTAAACCAAAACTTAAGTCACTGAAGAAAACTATTGTTACGGCCACGGAATCACTGCACGCCCAAACCGATGAGGCACGACTGCAGGCGCACCTTGCCACTATGGATGCGCATGACCAGTGGAGCCAACTCAGTCATACCGTGACTGAACTGGCGCACCACGCTCAGAAAAAAGGGCGAACCGAGTTACAAATCGCGGAGCTGAAAGCCCATCTTGCAAAAATGGATACGCGGGATTTTATGAGTGAAAAAGGTGAACAACTGACCCGGGATTTTCAGCGAGCGAAAGAAATAGCGGAAAAAGCCAGCCATGAGGCTGCCAGAAATCTGGAAAAAAGTTTGGACACTGTTGGCAATGCCTGGACGCACTCCGTTTAGAACTACCTAAACATTCGGATAGAACCAGGGTGTGCTCATGGAGGCTCAAGTCCGGCCCCGGGCATCATATAACCAGTTCGGGCCGGCATCCGCGCTACGCTGGCCGCCCGTTTACCATAATCCTCCCCGACGACAATAAGTTGTTGCACCAAGGGGTATGCAGGGGCTAAGGTGAATATGCGTCAGAAGCTGGTTAGGGTCGAAGGATCGGCGGCAACAGGCACGACTAAGGAAGCCAGAAGAGAACAAGCATTTAAAAGAATAAGGCTCTTGGGGAACTTTAATGATCAATTCCAATTTCTTAAAAGTTGTTGCGGCTGCACTTACCTTTTTTGCTGTATCCGCCCAGGCTGCTCTGGTAACTCCCGCAGGCCTGAATAACGGCGACAAATACCATGTCATCTTTGTTTCTTCTACGACGCGCAATGCATTGTCGTCGGATATCGCTGACTATGACGCGCATGTGCAGGCCGCTGCCGACGCCGCCGGCATAGGCTCAAGCCTCAGTCTAAGCTGGAGCGCACTAGGCAGTACGCCGAGCGTCAGCGCCTACGATCATCTTGCACCGCTGTTTTCCAATATCAATAACGTGCCCATTTATAACCAGAACGGCGAGTTATTGGCCACAAGTTTTGTCGATTTGTGGGACGGCGAGCTTCTTTCGCCGTACTCGGTTCTTTACGACGAGAATGGTGCAGAAAACATTGCGTTGGTATGGACTGGCACGGCCAACTCTGGCGGCGCAGCTTACACTAACTTCACGCTCGGATCCGCTAATCAGTTTTCCATTTTCGCAAACTCAAACAGCACGTACACATGGGAAACCAATGCCTCTGGTGCCGCGAACCAACTTTTCAGCATTTACGGCATAAGTCAGGAGCTGACGGTCGACATCGTCCCCATCCCCGCAGCTGCTTGGCTATTCGGCTCAGCCCTGCTTGGGTTAGCTTGGATACGACGAAAAGTGTCATACTCTGCTAACGGAGTTGACCCTTATGTCGTACCATCATTCACAAAAGCTCGGTAATTTTTTCTCGCGCGTGCTGCGCATTCAGCGCCGTATTCAGCTATCACTATTCTTGACGCTGATGGTTTGCTCCCCGTCGTCGTGGTCGCAAGCTAACCCGGCTTTTGACCAAGGTTGGTACGCGGGTGGCGGGGTTGGCATTTCGAACGTCTATACGTATACCGACACGTGTTACGGCTGCTGGGTCGATTCAAACTACGGCGACAGTGATTCTGCCTACACGTTCACCGGCGGATACCGAATAACACCCTATTTTGCAGTCGAAGCCTCTTATCTCGACTCCGGAACGCCCGAGTGGGATGAGGATTTGGTCTACCTCGGTGATCTTAACGATACCTACAATGTTGACGCCAAAATCGATCTGACTTCCTATCAGTTGAGTATCCTAGGCATATTGCCCTTTGCGGAAGTCTGGGAAGTTTACCTCCGCGGCGGTCTGGCAGCGTGGGATGGCGAAAGCTCGCAGATTTTGACGCGGGTCTTCGATAACCAGGTGACGATGCGAAACATCAACGAGAGCGGCACTAATTTTCTTCTCGGCATCGGTGGCGGCGTGACCTTCGCGGACAACTGGCACATGAGGCTGGATTACGTCTATTTTAGTATCGACGATGACCTGCTGGCCCTGCGAAGCAGGGACGAAGCCTATTCCGATATAGCCAGCCTGCAGCTCTTTTACAAATTCGGCCGCAATCTCTAACCGGACTCTGAATAACAAAACAATCGCTTTCTAAAGCTGCCAGAGCCGCGGCTTTCACATATGAACCGAACGACCGGCGGCTTGTCTATACTCTCAGCATGAGCCATCGTCTCCCAATATATCGTTACGTCGTTTTGCTGTGCGTTAGCTGGCTGGCAGCGTGCGCACCGCAGCCGCCCGCAACGGAGCGTTCAGCGGAGGAGGCCGGCACAGCAGAAGCAACTCTGGCAAGCCCGCCCGAACCAAAGCCAGAACTAAAGCCCGAGCCTAATCAGGCGTCCGAGCTACCACCGGATCAAAGCGATACTGTGTACGTCAAACCTCCGCTCGATTTGTCCATGCCGGAGAATTTCTTTGCCGACGAACCGTTGACTCTGGGCGCCGGGCCGACTGCCGGGTTCGACGCCGGCGCACTGTTTGATAAAAAGGGCGACAACTCGCTTAATGTCAAAGTGCTGCCCAATATAAAAGAAGGCGAATCACCCGAGGATTTGCCGCAACTGGACTGGGGGACGGTAACGGTGGAGAAGAAAACCCGATAACCGGCTGCCCGCTGCAGTCGCTGGCTCAGGCTTTAGTCGTTTTGCCCAAATACCGTTTGCTCAAAGCCCAAACCCGGCTTCTGCCAGCCCGGAAATTGCTGGCTGAATATTTCATCGTCCCGACCTAGCAGGCGCAGCTTGGCAGTACCGCCGTTCCAAACGTCATAGCGCGGGTCGGCAAAGCGGCCAAAAAAGTCATTCAGCCGAGCCTCCATATCCTTAACGACGGCGGCGTAGGCAGGTTCGCCCGCGAGGTTGCGCGTTTGTTGCGGATCGGACTCCAGGTCGTACAGAACGTCTTCGCCGATCAGAAAGGCTTTCTGAAACAGCCAGCGCTGGGTGCGGATAACCCGGGTGGTCACGTACTCGTGAAATACAGCGGGTGATTCGCGCTGCGCGTCAGGGTCCCGCAAGACCTCGGCATAGCCCTCACCGGGGCTGTTCTCAATCTCAATGTTTTCAAGACCCACGTAGTCCAGCACCGTGCGCATAAAATCAAACTGGCGCACCATGAAGTCAGTGGATGTGCCCGGGGCAATGGCACTGGCATGCCGAAAAATCAGCGGCACGCGCATGTGCTCGTCGTAATTGGTGGGCGGCCACCACGCGCTGGTGTTACCCCATAAGCCGTGCTGCCCGTATAGCGAGCCCTGATCCGACATGAACACCACCAGCGTGTTGTCATCAAGGCCGCTTTCCTTCAGTACCTGCATGACACGACCCACGCCGTCATCCACGGTGCTCATTTCGGATGCCAGGTTGATCATCGCGTCCTGATTATTCAGTGCAGCAATCTGTGGCCACCCGCCGAAACCCACTTTGAACATGATATCGCTCAACTTATTGCGGCTGGCCATGTTCATCAGGTTCGGATGCACCGGCTCCTGTGGCATGGCCGGCGGATGTTCGCGGTAATATTCAACGTGCGCGTTACGCGGTTGCCGCAGCACAACCGGCGGCAACATGTACGGCCCGTTGTACGACAAAAACAGGAAAAACGGGCGGTCTGCTGATTGCTGCCGGATGAATTCTTCAGCCTTGCGGGTCCACAAATCCGTCATGTGGCCAGGTTCTTCATAAACGCGACCGTTGTCGAAAATCTCCTCGTCATAAAAATCGCTGGTGTGGCCGCTGCCGAAGGTTACCCAGTAATCAAAACCGAGCTGGGCCTGTTCATGCGTGCCGAGATGCCACTTGCCGACCAGTCCCGTGGCGTAACCGGCGTCGGATAACGTTTGCGGCAGGGTGCGAAACTCCTGAATGGCCGACCAGACCTCCGGCATGGATTGGCCCCCGGACATGCGCCGGTCGGGCAGGGCAACGTGCACCCCATGCTGCGACGGAACCAGCCCGGTGAGCAGGGTCGCGCGCGTGGGGGAACAGACCCCGTTAACGGCAAAGGCGTTGGTAAAACGCAGCCCTTCTGAAGCCAAAGCGTCAATGTTCGGTGTTTTGATCTCGGGATTGCCGTAAGCGCCCAGCAGCGACGGACTCTGGTTGTCCGTCATGATAATCAGAATGTTCGGTCGCTCGGCCGCCACTGCGGATGTGGCCAGCGCAAACAGCAGGGCACCCACGCCGAGCCCGCGCCAATAACAAGCGCGGCTGACGCACGGTGGCTCCGCTACTATTCCATGCCTTCCGACAGCCTCTGACATGGCCTCATGGTAGTCGCTTAGCCGGGCGCATGAAACTAAACTCTATGGCTTATCGAGCCCGCAACTTTGCTATTCTGCAACCTGGCAGAGGGCGCAGAGCGGGTGCAAAGCGCAATACATGTTTTCGAGTTATCACTTATAAGTCGTTAATAAATATGTTGATTAATAAACTCGCGCTGCGGACGCGGCTAGTGGGTGTCGGTTGTTTAAGCATGGGATTTGCCGCCGCGTTGCCGGCCCAGACGGTGAGCGGCGATGAACCGGCACTGGGGGCGGCGGAAAGCCGCATCCAGCAAAACGAGATTGCCAATAACGCGATGCTGCTTGAGGGTGTCCGGCGGGCCGGCCTGAAAATATTCGCCACCCAGTTTCGTAACAGCGACGGTTTCGGCGACGGGCCGGTTAATCCGGCTAATACCATCGACCCGGGCGGTCGTCCCACCCTGCAAAACAACGGTACTTTTTTAAGGGTTAACGGGCTGGATGCGCAGTCCTGCCTTGACTGTCACACCGTCGTCAGCAGCGACACCATGCCGTTTACCGCCGGTGTGGGCGGTGCGGGTAACTTCAGTAACGCGGCCATGTTCAAGGCGCGTGCCATTGATGTTGAAGATCAGGCCGGCAACGGCTACGCATCGTTTGACGGGCGTCTGATTAATCCGCTGGCTTTGTTCGGCACCGGCGGCGTGCAACTGGTTGCCCGCGAAATGACCCGCAAACTTCAGCAGCTGCGGCAGGAGGCACTGGACAATCCGGGTACCACCGTGCAACTGAATACCAAAGGCGTCTATTTCGGTTCTATTGTCGCCGACGCGCAAGGGGCCATCGACACCAGCAATGTCGAGGGCATTGATGGCGACCTGGTCGTACGACCTTTCGGGCGCAAGGGCGAGTTTGCGTCGGTGCGCGAGTTTGATGTCGGCGCGCTGATGTTTCATCTCGGCATGGAGCCCGTCGAAGCAGTCGGATTGAACGTTGACGGCGACGGCGACGGCGTGGTCAACGAGGTTGGCATTGGCGAAATATCAGCACTGGAAATTTTCGTCACCACTCAGGATACGCCGCGCCAGCTCCCCATGGATGCCGACGCCACCTCCGGATTCAGACGCTTCAACAACATTGGCTGCAGCGATTGCCATCGTCCTTTTCTCAGCACCTGGAACCCGACGCTGGAATACAGCTTTCCGGAAATACCCGACGACCCGACGCGTAATACATTTTATGCCGTTGATCTGAGCGCAGCGCCGCCCGCTTTCGAGACACACAATCGCGGCGGCCTGATCGTGCGCTTGTTTTCAGACCTGAAGCGCCACGACATGGGGCCGGAGCTCGCCGAAAGTTTTCACGATGCCGATGAGCGCCAGAACCGCGAATTCATCACCGCGAAACTCTGGGGCGTTGCCGATACCGCACCGTACCTGCACGACGGCAGGGCGCTCACATTGAACGAAGCGATTCTGCTGCACGGTGGGGAAGCCGCCGGTGCACGTGACGCCTACGCCGCGCTAAGCAAATGGCAGAAGAACCAGATCATCGCGTTTTTGCGCACCCTGCGGAATCCTGCAACGCCCAACGCCGACGTACTCAACTAGGCCGATTGGCGTTGAATCAAAATTCGGTAGCTGAACAAGTCGGGCCAATCCACCTGAGCCCCGGCGTCCGGAAGTTCAATTTCTGGACCTTCATGTATGCGGCGTTCATATGCATCGCGATGCTCGCCGGCATGAACTTTCTGCAGGCGTACTTGCTGGACGTAAATCTCGGCATGCCGAAGGACGAGCAGGGGGTTGCGACCAGCATCCTCGCGCTGGTCACCGAGGTGGTCGCCATTATTCTGATCGTTCCTTTTGGTGCTTTGGCCGACCGGATTGGCAGGCGGCCGTTAGTGATCGGCGGCATCTTGTTTTGCGGGCTCGGCTACGGCTTGTTTCCGTTTGCCACCTCGCTAAACGAGCTGCTGGTCTACCGCGGCATATTCGCCATCGGCGCAGCCTCCCTGTCGGCGCAGATACCGACGATCGGCAACGACTACACGCAGGATCGATCGCGCGGCAGGCTGTTCGGTTTTTCCGGTGTAATGAATGGCCTTGGTGTGATTTTCATGAGCGCAGGGCTGGCCCAGATTCCGGGCCTGCTCGAAGGGCGCGGCGTTACGCCGGTGTCGGCAGGCATGGCGATGTTTTTTGCTGCAAGCGGCTTGTGCATTTTGTCGGCCATGATTTTTCGCATCGGCTTGCAGCCCGGTTCGCCGGGGGACGCGGGCCTTTCGGCACCGCGAGCATCGACCGGCAAAACGGTGCTGGCAGGGCTGCGGGCAGCGCGCAACCCGCGCATCACGCTTTCCTATCTGGCAGCATTTGCAGGACGCTCCGATAACGCCATCAAGGGTTTGTTCGTTTCTGTATGGGTATTACAGGTCGCCGGGGAAGCGGGCGTGAGCCAACCGCAGGCTTTTGCTCATGCCGGCAAACTAATGGGCCTGATGGGCGCAGTCACTCTGTTGTGGATGCCGTTCTTTGGCATCATTCTGGACAAGCTCAATCGGGTCACCGGCCTGGCGCTGGCCATGGCCCTGGCTGCTGCAGGCTACGGTTCGATGGGCATTATCACTTCGCCGCTGGATAACGCCATGTTGCCGTTTTTTGTGTTGCTGGCGATCGGGCAGGGCAGCGCCATCATTGCATCGGTCACCCTGATCGGTCAGGAAGCCTCGGCCAAAGAACGCGGCACCATCGTTGCGACCAACGCCTGGTTCGGCGCGATCGGCATACTCATCGCGACCGTGCTAGGTGGCGTGCTGTTCGATGCCATAGGGCCGTCAGCGCCGTTTGTGATGCTGGGCGGATTTCAGGCCGTTGTGTTGGTGTTTTCGGTGTTAGTGCGGTTGCGCGCGCCGGGCGACCAATAATTCCCGGAAAATACTGCTAATCTCGCGGTTGAATCAAAACGCAGAGCGGTACATGGACGAATTGGAAAAACTGCTGGGCCTGACAGTCTTCGAGGTGGGTGACACCACGCTGACACTCGGCCAGCTGCTGCTTGTTCCCACGATTTTCTTCGTCGCACTGTTTGCAGCGCGCTGGCTCGGCAAATTGCTGGTCAGCAGAATGACAACCAAAGGGCTGAATCCCAACCTGATCCACCTGGTGCGGCGGGTTTATTTCGTTGTGGTGTTGCTGATATTCCTGTTTACCGTGCTGGAACTGCTGCACGTGCCGCTTTCGGCCTTTGCATTTATTTCCGGCGCCGTGGCCATAGGCGTGGGTTTTGGCGCACAAAATATCATCAATAACTTCATTAGCGGCTGGATACTCATGTGGGAGAGCCCCATCCGCATTGGGGATTTTCTCGAGATTGGTGAAACGAAGGGGACGGTCGAGACCATTAATACCCGGTCAACCCGCATCAAACGCGTGGACGGTGTGCACCTGCTTATCCCAAACAGTTACCTGCTGGAAAACATCGTCGTTAACTGGACGCTGATCGATCGCGTGACCCGCACTCAGGTGGGGGTAGGGGTTGCGTATGGATCCCCGGTCCGACTGGTGGAAAAACTCATTTCGCAAGCCATTGACGAACACGAGCACGTATTGACCGAACCGCCATCCATGGTCGTATTCAATAATTTTGGTGACAATGCGTTAGAGTTTTTGAGTTATTTTTGGGTACTGGCTGGCGGCGAGAAGGACTTGCGCGTAATTTGCAGCGACATCCGTTTCCGTATCGATGACCTGTTCAGGGAGAACGATATTGTGATCGCGTTCCCGCAGCGTGACATACATCTCGACGTGATATCGCCAGTAGACGTGCGCATCAACCGTCAACGAGAGGATGCCTGATGTCGGCCACTCCGGAAACGCAGCATCCCGGGCTTATATTTGCATTAGAGCTGGATAAAGCGGGCGGGGCGCGCCCGCTCGCCTGGAATGAGATGGCGAACGAATCGTCGAACCCGCGCTGGCTGCATTTCAATTTTACGGATGCCGAAGCACGCCAATGGGTTCAGACACAAAGCGGTATAGACCCGCTGGTGGTAAACACCTTGCTCGATGAAGACAGTCGGCCACGCGCCATCCACCACGGCAAAGGGTTGTTGCTGACGTTGCGCGGCGTTAACAGCAATCCGGGCGAAAACGCAGAAGACATGGTATCGATTCGGCTCTGGGTCGAACCTGATCGCATCATCTCCACGCGGCGTCGCAAGCTGCTCTCTGTTGCCGGCGTGCGCGCCGCGCTTGCCGAACAACAGGGGCCCAAAAGCTGCTCGGAAGTGGTGGTTATGCTGACGCAGTACCTTGGTGAGCGCATGGGCCCGGTGATCGATGCGCTTGATGAGCGCATCGAACAAGCGGAGTTCGATTTTGCCGCACACGAAAAGGCACCATACGGCGGCGAGTTTTCGGCGCTGCGACGTCAGGCCGCGCGTATTCGCCGCTACCTGGCTCCGCAGCGCGATGCGCTGGATCGCCTGTCCCGCGAGACCGGCTACCTGCTTAGCGACCACGAGTGCAACTCCATACGCGAAGAGGCCGATCAGATTACCCGTTATCTGGAAGATCTCGATCTCGTGCGGGAACGCGCCGTGCTGGCGCAGGAAGAACTGATAGGACGGATGGCGAATGAACAGAACCGGCGTATGTACGTGCTATCGCTGGTCGCTGCATTATTTCTGCCGCTGTCATTCCTGACCGGGATGATGGGCATGAACGTGGCAGGTTTGCCGGGCACCGACAACGAATCCGCATTTGCGCTGTTATGTTTGTTTATGCTGGCCGTTGCGGCCGGTATCCTGGCGTTGTTCAAATGGCGCAGATGGCTCTAGCGCAGATGGCTGTAGCGCAGATGGCTGTAGAGCATCTGACATAATGGCCGTCCGCAGCAGGGTCGCTCACTGATGTATACTTGCCCGAATAATTAACAAGAAGGGGAGACCCACCATGAGTGTCAGAAATACACTTGCGTCACTCGGCGCTTTTCTTATCGTAGCTCCGCAGCTGCATGCCGTAGAAAACCTCAATGCGTTACCGCTGTGGCTTGAGGGCAACGGTGGCTTCGGCACTATAGAACAGTTTAACTCCATCGATTTTGATCCCGGCACAGCCGGTATCGAGTCAATCGGCTTTAATGAAGGCATCAGCGCGGAAACAGTCGGCCCGAACTCCCGCATGGTGTGGCGCCAGCGCATTCAATTTCGCAATGCATCGACAGGCGCGCTATTAACGCAGTTCACCGTCACTACAAAGAGTGACTGGTATTCGAACGACGACAATACCAACGATTATTTTTGCGGCGACGAGTTTGCAACGTCGCTTAATATTGATAACTCCATACCGGATTGCGACGCCGAGATTCAGGCGGGCATCGCAGAAACACAGGCCGGCGGTCGTTACCTGGTCATTGCGACCGGATCAATTATTGATGTGCTCGGTCCCGCCGGCGATGTGGCCGATGTATACAAGGTTCACGTTTACGATTTAGCCACCAATAATCTCGCGTGGGCGAAATCGTGGAGCTTGTTAACTCCCGGAGGCGCAGGCGACGACTGGGAAATCGATATTGGACTTTCGGGCGTAGCCGACTATCTCGGCAGCGACGGCACCGACGAACTGCGGATAGCTCAGGGCCGGGAGCAGGCGCCCAACTGGCGGCAGCGTTACCAGTACTACGACATTGCCACCGGTGCACTGATTGATACGGTGGCCTTCTCTGTATCGACACCGTAGCCGGTCGCGGCTCAGCGCAACGTTTGCCTCGCTGATGGGGCAATAAAAAAAGCCCCTGACTCAGGGGGGCTTTTTTATGTTCAATTGCTGGCGTCAGGTAATGGCGGTAAGGTGACGGGATGCAATACTTATTGAAAGTCATGCTGTATGTCGCATTGGCCGGCTCGCCGGTTTGGATCGCATCGACAGCACGCGCAGAACTGTTGTGCGACTGCACGCAGGTGGTCGATAGCTGCGATGCCAGCGTCAGCATGAGCGGCACGCGCGTTAACATCGAAAGCAGCAATAATTCCTGTTCCCGCGTTGACTACCTGATTGAAGGGCAGCCCTATACGGCGCTGATTGTTGGCGGATCAGGCGAGTTAGCGGGCCCCAGCCTGCCCATGCGCAATGCCCGTGTTGTGGTGGAAAACTGCCGCGTCTGTGCCGAAAGCGGGGTTACAAGCAAGCCGGCCATGGCAGACGTTGCCAAGGAAGATGTCACCAAGAAAAGTGAAGAAGACACCGGCGCGCCACGATCGATTATCAAGGTTATGCCGGAGTATCCGCGCGGCGCCTGGATGAACAAGCTGGAAGGCGATGTGACGTTGGAATTCACGGTGAACGCAGAGGGCACCGTCGAAAACATCAACGTCATCAATTCCAGCAACCCGATGTTCGACCTGGCGGCCATCGATGCCGTTTCCCGCTTTAAGTTTGCCCCGGCGCATGCCGACAATAAAGCGGCAGCCACCACCGGAGTGCGCGAACGCTTTCAGTTTCGACTACTAAACGACGGCACGCAAACCAGCGTCACCTCGTCATCAAGTTCGGCGTCATCAGGTTCGGCGTCATCAGGATCCGCGTCATCAGGCTGATGGCCCTAGGGGTGGGCGCGCCGCGGCATTAGCCGCTAAACTGCGCTGCTGAATCAGGGGCGCAGCATGTCGGAACAACAATCAAAGCAACAACTGTCGTCGTGGGCCGATTTTCGGCGCGTTTTGCGCGAGTCGGTCAGTCTGATCGGTTTCTGGATGACACTGCGCTACGTGCTGATCTGGTTACTGTCATACAAACCCTATAAAGACAGTTCCTTCGATAAGTCTCACGGCACCGATACCGGCGGCATGATCGCCACCCGCGACCTCGATCTGGAAAACGAAAGTGACCGCTGGCAATCCAACCTGTATCTGGGGTCACCCGCTCGTGTTACCCGGCGAATCATTGAGGCGCTGGATATTGATTGCCGTGATTACACGTTTGTGGATTACGGCTCGGGCAAGGGCAGGGCACTGTTTATCGCGGCGCAATTTCCGTTTCGCCAGGTAGTGGGGGTGGAGATTTCGCCGGCCTTGCATCAGGCGGCGGAGCGCAACATTGAACGTTACAGCGGCGAGGCTTTGCAAAGCCATATCGACCTGTGGTGCGGTAACGCGCTCGAGTATGAGCTGCCGGCAGGCAATCTGGTGTTGCACATGTATCACCCCTTTGGGCCGGAAGTTCTGGGGCAGGTGCTGAGTCACATCGAGAATACAGCCGGAGGTACGCCACGGCGCATTCTGGTTCCGTATCTGTTCTCAATCGGCGTTGCGAAAGCGGTGTTCCGTGAACATCCGGATTTTAAACGCGTGCGCGATGAACTATGCGTCAACAACTTGTATCGGTGGACGCTGTATGAATACCTGCCGGATGCTTAAGGCTTGTCGCCGAGCTTCTCGTTCATCCGCTCTTTGCGCTGCCGGGCCTTTTCCTGGGCTTTTTCCTGGGCTCTTTCCCAGGCCTTGACCTTCATCGCACGGTATTCGGCTTGCTGGTCTGGGGTCAGCAGTGCATAGGCATTTGCCTGCAATTCGGCCAGCAGCACCAACACCTCGGCTGCGGTCCGGCCGGCCTCGGTACTGACTGCATCTGTCAAAGCTGCATACCCGGTTGCGTCGGGAGCAGCGGCAAACAATGCTTCGCGATCGGCCGCACCGCGCTCGCGCAAAGCTTTAAAGCGCGGCTGATAAATGCCCATCAGCGAAGCCATGTCCTGCTTTTGGGCATCACTCAGGGCAAGTTTGTCCATGCGCTCACGAAACCGCTGCATGTCGTCGTCAGAATACTTGCCGGCTTGGCCGTGATGTTTGCCATGATGCCTGCACGAATTGCCTTCATCGTTGTTATGATGCGGGCAGACAGCAGCATCGGCGGCGAACGCCGAACCGGTCGTCGCAACAACGCACATTGCAGTAAGCACAACGCCTGCCAGGGTTGAAAGAATCATTGTCGAACGCATCATCAGATAATCTCCGCCAGCCCGCCGGGCTGGAATGGCGCCAGTTAGCACTCTGGCGCGGTGATCGGTGCCTGCAGAAGAACCTCAACGGGCATCTGCAAGCCGGCCATGCGATTACCCTACGCGGGCCCAACGGCTGCGGCAAGACAACTCTGATTCGCACCCTTTGCGGGCTCACCGAACCGGAATACGGTGAAGTCCTGTGGAACGGCACGGCGGTCAGACTGCAGCGCGCCGAACTGCATGCTCAACTTGCGTACGCCGGGCATCGGGCCGGGCTGAAAGATGAACTGACGCCCAGAGAAAACCTGCACTTTGCGGCACGCCTGAGTGGCAACGACACCAATGATCTGGCAGAGATCATCTCGGCACTGCAACTGCAAGGCTGTGCCGATCTGCCGGTGGCTCACTTGTCGGCAGGACAAAAGCGGCGCGTAACGCTGGCTCGCGTGCTGAGTTCGGGCAAGCCACTGTGGTTGATGGACGAACCGTTTACACATCTGGATCAGGCCGGTCGCGAATGGTTGAGCGAACGCTTTAACCAGCACCTGCGCGCCAACGGCATGCTGCTGCTGGCGGCGCATCAGGATACCGGTCTGGAAGCGCACCGCGAAAGAGTGCTTGAACTGCACGGTGGCGAACCATGAGCATCTTCTTTGCTGTTATCAAGCACGATCTGGCGATGGCCTTCCGGCGTTGGAGTGACCTCGCCATGCCGGTGGTGTTTTTTGTCATCGTCTGCACCTTGTTTCCGCTGGCGCTGGGGCAGGATAAGGAACTGCTGCAGGCAGTCGGACCGGGTGCCATATGGGTGGCCGCCTTGCTGGCAACGCTGTTGTCGCTCAACACGTTGTTCCGCGAGGATTTTGACGACGGCAGTCTGGAACAGCTCGCGCTCAGCGAACACCCATTGAGCGTGCTGTTGCTCGGCAAGACAGCGGCACACTGGCTGGTAGCAGAGGTGCCGCTCGTGTTGCTGGCACCGCTATTGGCGCTGGGTTTTGATATTCCGGCAGCCGGGCGCGAAGCGCTGCTGCTGACCCTGCTGATTGGCACGCCCACCCTGAGCCTGCTCGGTTCGGTTGGAGCAGCACTGACGGCGGGGCTGCGTCGTGCAAGCGGCCTGCTGGCGGTACTGATCTTGCCGCTGTCCGTGCCGGTGCTTATATTCGGTGCGCGTTCCGCCGATCTGGCCGCGCGCGGGCAAAGCATTGAGGGGCCGCTGCTGCTGCTCGGCGGCATCACTGTTCTGGCGCTGACTCTGACCCCATTTGCTACGGCGGCGGCGGTTCGCGTGACACTGGATTGATTGCATAATCCGGAAACCCGTCGGTTTGCGTGCAGGGATGTGTAGTAATATTGGCCTCTGTCGCGTACGGGCGGCAGTTGGACGCGATATTCGTACTATCCATGTGGAACTGGTTTTTCAAACTCGGCTCGCCGCCGCATTTTTACCGCATTGCCACCCGGCTTGAACCGTGGCTGATGGGTTGCGCGCTGGTGTTATTGCTAATCGGCGCCTACGGCGGGCTGGCACTGGCGCCGCCCGATTACCTGCAGGGCGACGGTTTCCGCATCATCTACGTGCACGTGCCGAGCGCTTTCCTGTCTATGTTTGCTTACGCGGTCATGGCCGTTGCATCCGCCATCGGGCTGATATGGCGCATGAAGCTGGCCTTTTGCGTAGCGGCCGCCAGCGCCCCGGCAGGCGCGGCCTTTACGTTTCTCGCCCTGTGCACCGGCGCCATTTGGGGCGAACCCATTTGGGGCACCTGGTGGGCCTGGGATCCGCGGCTGACGGCCGAACTGGTGCTGCTATTCCTGTTCCTGGGTTACATGCTGTTGCGGCAGGCAATGCCGGAAACGCGGCAGGCGGACCGCGCCAGCGGTATTCTCGCGGTGGTGGGTGTGGTCAATCTGCCCATCATCCATTACTCGGTGGAGTGGTGGAACTCTATCCATCAGGGGCCCAGCCTGATGAAACTGGAAACCCCGTCAATTGATGGGGATATGCTATGGCCACTGCTGGTGATGATCGTTGCTTATCAACTGCTGTTTATTGGGATACTGTTCACCAGCATCCGCACACAGATACTGTTACGCGAAAGAAATGCTCGTTGGATCAGTGATTTATTGTCCTAATATCAAGGAGTTTATCGTTGACTGAATTTATCCATATGGGTGGCTACGGCAGCTATGTCTGGAGCGCCTTCGGACTCACATTCGTCGTGCTGCTTGCCACCGTCTGGCTGACCAAGCGCAGCCTGCAGCAAACCCGCGACCGGCTGGCGCGGCGGCTGCGAAGTGCAAGCGCCACGGAGGCCTCGTCATGACCCCCCGGCAGCGGCGTATGGCCGGTGTTTCGGTTGTGGTGGTCGGCGTCTCCATTGCCGCTGTGATGGTGCTGCAGGCACTGCAAACCAACATCACCTACTTCTTCAGCCCCCAGCAGGTGGTGGCGGGCGAGGTGGATGTGGGCCAACCCTTCCGACTGGGCGGTTTGGTGCAGAACGGCAGTTTTAGCCGCGAATCCGGTAGTTTGGAAGCGCGCTTCATTGTCACAGACAACACCCAGTCAGAAGTCACGGTGGCATACAGCGGGGTGCTGCCCGACCTGTTCAAAGAAGGGCAAGGCATGGTTGCGAACGGCAAGCTCAACGAGGCGGGCATTTTTGTCGCCGACGAGGTGCTGGCTAAACATGACGAAAATTACATGAGCCCGGAGGTAGCGAAAATGCTCGAAGAGCAGGGGCACCCGGGCGGACAAACTGACACGCTGGCAGTCGAAGAGGGCAGCGCGGAGGCGCCGGGCGGATCGTGACCGCCGAAATCGGACAGATCAGCCTGATCATTGCGCTGTGCCTGGCCGGGCTGCAATTTGTCCTGCCGCTGGCAGGGGCGCAATTCCGGCACAGTGGCCTCATTGCTGTCGCGCGGCCCGCAGCGCACGGTCAGTTTTTGTTTCTCATTCTGGCCTTTGCCTGCCTGATGATGGCATTTCTCGACGATGACTTTTCGGTGTTATACGTCGCCAGGAATTCCAACACGGATTTGCCGCTGCCTTTCAAAATGGCAGCCGTGTGGGGCGCACACGAAGGGTCTTTATTATTGTGGGCGATGATTCTGGGTTTGTGGACCAGTGCGGTTGCGCTGTTCAGCCGCAGCCTGCCTGACGCCATGACCGCACGCGTGCTGGGCGTGATGGGTGCCGTCGCCACGGGCTTCACGTCGTTTATCCTGTTTACGTCCAATCCGTTTGAACGCATTTTTCCGGCGCCGGTGCAGGGCAGTGACCTGAACCCGCTGTTGCAGGACTTTGCACTGATCATTCATCCACCGATGCTCTACATGGGCTACGTCGGTTTTTCGGTGGCATTTGGTTTTGCTGTGGCAGCCATGCTCGACGGCAAACTCAATCAGCAGTGGGCTCGCTGGACCCGTCCCTGGACAACGGTTGCGTGGCTGTTTCTGACGATGGGCATTGCCCTGGGCAGCTGGTGGGCCTATTACGAACTCGGCTGGGGCGGCTGGTGGTTCTGGGATCCGGTGGAAAATGCATCCTTCATGCCGTGGCTGGTGGGCACCGCATTGATGCATTCACTGGCCGTCACCGAAAAGCGCGGTTTGTTCAAGAGCTCTACCTTGTTGCTGGCTATTGGTGCATTTTCCCTGAGCCTGCTCGGTACTTTCCTGGTGCGCTCCGGCGTGCTGGTGTCGGTGCACGCGTTTGCTTCCGACCCGGCACGCGGCCTGTTCATCCTGGTGTTTCTGGTGCTGGTCGTCGGCGTTTCGCTGTGTCTGTATGCCTGGCGCGCGGGGTCGCTGGAAACCGATGTCGGCTTTAAGCCGTGCTCGCGCGAAACCTTTCTGCTGTTGAACAACATCCTGCTGGTCGTCGCCGCGGGCGTCATATTGGTTGGCACGCTCGGGCCGCTCATATTTTCAGCACTGGATATCGGCTCAATCTCGGTCGGGCCGCAGTATTTTGAACTGGTGTTTTTGCTGCCGATGCTGCCGCTGACGCTGATGGTTGGCGTCGGCATGCACAGTGCCTGGCGCAGCATGGATCCGCGTGAGCTCATGCAGCGCCTCAAATGGCCCGCGCTGATTTCAGTAGTCGCCGGGGTGGTGCTTCCGTGGTGGGTGTTTGGCGAGCTTTCGTTACTAACCGCGCTCGGCGTGGTCATAGGCTTATGGACGGTTTGCTCGGCGCTGCTCGACCCTGCACTGAACCTGATTGGCAAAGGGCCGCGGCTGACCCGCAGCATGATCAGCATGCAGCTGGCTCATTTCGGGCTTGGCATCACCATCCTTGGCATCACCGTGACGTCCGCATACAGCGTGATCACGGACGAGGGCATGAAGCCCGGTGACAGCGCCGATGTGGGCGGCTACACCTTTGTATTTGAAGGCACCCGGAACGTACAGGGGCCGAATTACGATGCCATTCAGGGCATCTTCACGGTCAGACAAAACGGCAAGGATTACACCGAACTGCGCCCCGAAAAGCGTATTTATCGCGTGCAAACCAACCCCATGACCGAAGCCGGTATTGAAGCCGGGTGGGGCAGAGACCTGTTCGTGGCCCTGGGTGAAACACTCGGAGGAGGCGCCTGGAGTGTTCGTATCCAGTACAAGCCCCTGATCCGGTTCATCTGGTTCGGCTGCCTGATCATGGCCCTGGGGGGGCTGGTGGCCATCACCGATCGGCGTTACCGGCCGGCTCGTGGCGGAAACAGTGATTAATGTTTAAGTTAAAGTTCTTTCTGCCTGCTATTGTTTTTGCAGTAATTGTTGCGCTGTTTATTGTGGGTTTGCAGCGCGATCCGACGATTGTGCCATCGCCTTTTATCGGCAAACCCGCACCGGCTTTCGACCTGCCCGAACTCATGAATCCCGAACAGCGTGTCACCGAAAACATCTTCAAAGGGCAGGTGTCTTTATTTAATGTCTGGGCGAGCTGGTGCCCGGGATGCGCCAGCGAACACGAATTGCTCATGGCCATTGGCACCCAGTCTGACGTGCCGATCTTCGGCCTGAACTGGAAAGACGAACGGTCCGCTGCGCTCAAATGGCTGCAGAATCGCGGCAACCCCTATAAAGCCGTTGCGGTTGACCGGGACAACATCACCGGCATCGACTGGGGCGTCTACGGCGCGCCGGAGACTTTTTTGATTAACGCTGACGGGATCATTCTCTACAAACTTGTCGGCCCCCTGACGCCCACCATCTGGGTCGAAGAATTCATGCCGCGCATCGCAGAAGCGCGCGGAGAAAGTATCGATAAATGAAAGTTTTAATACATAAAATTAATGTTTTTTGTGTTGTTCTCGCGGTGATCTTTGTGCCGTTGGCCTGGGCCATAGACCCCAGCGAAAGCCTGCCGGACCCCGAGCAGCAGATGCTCTACGAAGAAATCACCAAGGAAGTTCGCTGCCTGGTTTGCCAGAATCAGACCATCGCAGACTCCACCGCGCCGCTCGCTGCCGATCTGCGTCGTGAAATACGCCGCAAGATTGTGGCCGGCGAAAGCGAAACACAGATTAAGGACTTTCTGGTGGATCGCTACGGCGGTTACATACTTTACAAGCCCCGCTTCGAGGCATGGAACTGGCTGATCTGGCTGGCACCGCTGGTGCTGCTGCTGGCGGGCCTGGCAGGCATCGCGCGGTTCGCGCGGAACAGGGCGAACATGCCCATTGACAGGGATGCTGACTAAGGTGGGCAATACATGACCGCAGAATTTCTGGGTATCACACTGGTACTGGCAGCATTGGCCGCGATTTTAGTCGCCGTGCCGCTGTGGCGGCACCGTCAGCAGCCCGCTGGCAACACGCGCGGCCTGGTAATCGTGGTAACGCTGGTGCTGGCGGTTCCGCTGGTCACGCTTGCGCTTTACACACAGGTGACCACTTATCCCTGGGATCAAGGGGAGCAGCCGCAAGCCCGGCAGCAGGGGGGCGAAGCGGCCAACGGCGCCATGGCAGGCCCCATTCTGGGCATGGTGAAGCAACTTGAAGATCGCATGGCAACGGCACCCACGGTCGAAGGCCTGGCCATGCTCGGACGCAGCTACGTCAACCTTGAGCGACTTGATGACGCCGTCAACGCCTATCATCGCGCCTGGGAAATGACCGAGGGCAAAAATCCCGAAGTGAGCCTGGGCTACGCCGAGGCCTTGCTGCTGGCGGACCGCAATACCATCCTTACCAGCGCCGGCGACTTGCTGGATGAGGTGCTGGAGCAATTGCCCGATAACCCCAAGGCACTGTGGTATGGCGGCATGAGCGCTGTCGCCCGGGGCAATCAGCCATTGGCCCAGCAACGCCTGGCACACCTGCTTAATCAACCGGAAATTCCGGACCAACTACGTAACGTGGTTCAGCAACAACTGGCGGCAATGGGCGCTGAGGTGCCTGCAGCACCCGATCAGGGTATTGCACCGCAAAATACGGGGGCAGGAGCCCAAATCAGCGCAATTATTGATATCAACCCGGAACTGCAAAGCCAGCTGCGACAAGACGCGGTGCTGTTCGTGTTTGCCCGGGAAACAGGCCAGCCCGGACCGCCTGTGGCTGTCAAAAGAATAACCGCGCCGACATTTCCGTTAACGGTAACCCTGACGGATGCTGACGGCATGATGGGCAACAATAAACTCAGCAGCGTCAAAAACCTGACGCTGGTAGCCAGAATCTCAAACGCGGGCAACGCAACCGCAAGCAGCGGCGATCTTTACGGCGAAACCCAACCGGACTGGCCGGGCGACTCAGCGCGCATTCAAATCGATTCCAGCGTTCCGTAACAAGCCTTTTGGCGACTGCAGGGGGGATCGCCTTGGGACGCCCTAATCATATCGGGACATATGTTTGATTTAACATAATATACATTATGCGCAATTTAGAGCCCAAAAGGAGGGGCCTCGCTGACCCCTTCGAGCCTAACTAGGCTTTGCCGATACCCTCGCGAATCAGCCGGTAAGCCTCTTCGCGACCTTCCCAACCAACGACCTTGACCCACTTGTTGGGCTCCAGTGCTTTGTATTGCTCAAAAAAGTGCGCAATACGATCCAGCAGTATGGGTGGCATGTCGGTGTAATCGGCGACATGATCGTAGTACTTGGTCAGGTGCCGCGCGGGCACCGCCAGTATTTTCTCATCCTGCCCTGCTTCGTCTTCCATGATCAGCACGCCTATCGGCCGCACGGCGATGATGCACCCGGGTATTAACGGACGGTTGCCATAGCACATGACATCCACCGGGTCCCCATCGTCCGACAAGGTGTTCGGGATGAACCCGTAGTTGCAGGGGTAATGCATAGCTGCATAGAGAAAGCGATCCACAACCATCGCACCGCTGGCCTTGTCCACTTCGTATTTGATCGGTTCGCTGCCCAATGGCACTTCGATGACCACGTTAACAATCTCGGGCGGATTGGATCCGACCGATACTTTGTCCAGATTCATTGTGTTCTCACAGAAACAGTCGCGGCCGGCGGGTTGTGATGATTTGCGCTGTGCGGGCCGCAGGATGAGCGCGCGCGCATGATACCCGTTCCGGGCAAGCCCGGAAACGCCAATTAGACAAAAGGCGGCTTATTTTCAGCCGGTTTCGTAACGCAGACCCAGAAAGAAAGCCTCATCCAGCTCTTCCATAGCCGGAAAATCGGAACTCAGGCTGCTGCCGTAAGAAAACAGCAATGCCAGCGCATCACTCAAGCCGTAATCAACACCGACATTCCAGTTAGTCTCGTCCGCTTTCTCGCCGGAGACGCGCACCGTATAGACCTCAGCCAGCAACTGCAGGTTGTCCTTTAGAGCGTACCCAGTCGCCAATCCGGCGAAACTGGCGTTAGGGCCCGACGATGTTGCCTCGTAAGCTAACTGAACGTTAAAGGCCCATGGGCCGGTTTCATACGATGCAATCACCGGCAGGCTCAGCACATTCACATCTTCAATGATGCCCCGCTGGTGAGATGAACTGGTCAGCGGCAAAGCATACGCCGGTGCGATGCTGACAGCGATGCTGCCTTGTGCATAAAGCTGCCACTTGAATTCGAAACCGATCGCATCAAAATCCGAGCGGCGACTGCTGCCGGGCTCGTCTATCACCGTTCGCGCGATGCCGACAGCGCCCTGCATGGAATCGGTAAAGCCATAGGCAACCCCCAGACCCGGCGCGACGTAACCGTCGCCCGCGTCGCGCTTGTCGCCTTCAAATGCCAGGGTATATTCCCAGCGACCCTGCGCCAGCACTCCAGGATCGTCAGTCACCAGCGGCGGACCGGCAACAACCAGTGTGTTAACCAAAATCAAGCTGGCGGGCAATACGACCCGAATAAATGCGGTTTTCAAAACGAAGCCTCAAATGGAAGGGAAACAAGTACGCAATTTTCAACCTTCAAGTAAGTTAAAGGTCAAAAGCGCTTACCAGACGAGGAATTCTAGTGTTTGAGGACGAGTCTGAGTGCGCCTTCCTGCGGTTCGGCCAATCCGCGGGCATGCAGCGCGTAGCGAATAGCAATTTTCTTGCCGGCAATGGCAGGGCGCAGAGCCACGCGCAGCGCGGTCTCAAACAAACTAACCTGTCCGCCCGGTTGCAGCATGTCGATGTTCTGGCGCACCTGAGCAGCGCCCTTATAATAAGTGACTTCGGGATAGCCCAACAGATCGTTTTCGTGTTGCGAGAGCCCTGAGCCCGGCGCGGTAATCAGCGACTCCACCACTCTGAATTCATCCACCACCGGCAAGGTCAGCACCACTGTCAAAGCTTCCAGCACCTGTTCACTGGTGTTGCGGATACAAAAGTTCAGTTTTAGTGCATTGCTCTCATTGTAGTAGTACTCGTCTGCTTCCCAGTATTGATCGCCAACAGCGTTGAAATTCTCGATAAGAGTGTTCACGCCGCGTTCGTCATAGGGCAAATCACTGCCATACTGCTGCGTATGCACCAGCCGCGCAACGCTTGAGTCAACAACGTTGCGTGCACCCGCTTCCTTGACTACCGCAATCTGATCCTGCAAGCGCTTCGCCGCAATTAACGAAGGCGACCTGTCGAGTTCCGGCAGACGCATTACAGCCTGCTGCGCAGACACATCCTCCCCAAACCCGATGGCTACACGCGGAGTATTTGGCACAGGCGCGGGTTCTTCGACCTGACGGGCTGCGAACATCCTGTCAAAATCGCGACGACGTGCTGCGCGAAACAGGCCGGGCTCCCTGATCCAGCAGGCGCCGCTGCGAAGTTCTTCGCTAAGATCCGTGCAAATCATGTAAGGCGGATTGCCAAAGTGGCTGATTTTCAGTACCGCAATTAGCCTGCCTTTTACGCTGCTGCAGTTGATATCAACAACCAGCTCAGGCTCCAGGTATTCCCGGATCAGCGCCGCATAACCTTCTATTTCGGACAACGCTGCTTCGTCGAGTCCGGGCGTATCAATCTCGCCGTCAGCGCCCCGGATGGCACCCATGACTATGTAGCGCGGTGCCGACCCGGGAAGATTCGCCAGCCCCATGACATCGCGGATTAAATCGGCACGCCCACCCGCGCCGTAAGCACCGGAGCGCAGACATATCTCTAAACAATCGTGTGGCTGCTTAAGCAGGTTTTCAGGGATCATAGGCATCAACACGCCCGCGCAGGCGAGGCTTGTCGCCACAGGTTATGTACAAGGCGGCCCCCAGACCGCGATACGGTTCGCAGTTCTGCGCTTTTATCGGCGGTTTTATTTGCTGCTTTGGTGCCACTCGCGCTGAAAATCAAGCGCTGGCTGCAACAGCTCCATGGCTGACTGCGTACACGGTGGCAACTCGCGGTCACTAACAGCCAGCGGTTCAGTACGCTCGCCCCACTTCACCACCACGGCAGCACTCGTCAGACCGGCGCCAAAAGCGGTAAACAGCAGGCGGTCGCCCGGTGCCACCCGCCCCGCTTCGAGAGCCTCGGAAAGCGCCAGCGGAATGGAGGCGGCCGAGGTATTTCCGTAGCGCTGCAAGTTAGTAAATACCTTCTCCGCATCGATAGGCAATTTCTTGCCGACGGCCTCGACAATGCGCAAATTCGCCTGGTGCGGAACCAGCAAATCGATGGCGTCAACGCTCAACCCGGAACGCGCCAAGGCCTGGTGCGATGCCGTAACCATGCCCGGCACTGCATGCCTGAACACTTCGCGGCCGTCAAAATTCAGATCGTAAGGCGAGCTGCTGCGTTGATGTGCCGGCGTGTTACCCAGATCGGCAACCATCAGCGACTCTCCCGGTACCGGATCGCAGGCCAGAAAAGCGCCAAGCACACCCTCCCCGCTCGGCCCGGCCTCGACAACCACGGCGCCCGCCCCGTCGCCAAACAAGATAGCCGAATCGCGCTGCGTCCAGTCGAGTATTGTCGTCAGTCGCTCGGCGCCGATCACGACCACGCGGCTGTGCACGCCCGACTCGATCAGGCCGTTTGCCATCGCCAATCCGTAAGCGAAACCGCAACAACCAACGTTGGTATCAAGCGCGGCGGCACCGCGATTGCCGAGTGCCAATTGCACGCGTGAAGCGGCATTGGGGATGTGCAAATCAGCGGATGCGGTGGCAAGGATCAGGCAATCGAATTCGTCTTCTGCGACACCCGCGGCAGCCAGTGCACGCGCTGCTGCCACGGCGGACAACTCAACCATGCCCACATGAGAAATGCGGCGCTCGCGAATACCGGTGCGGGTGGCAACCCACTCATCGCTGGTATCCATGAAGGTTTCCAGCACGTCGTTGCCAAGTACCGCCGGCGGTACACACTTGCCCCAACCTGTAATGACTGCGCCCATGCCCTACCTTAAACCGAAAGTCACGTGGCTGCACAACCGCTTGATAAAAAAGCGTTTGTGCGCGCGACTGCCGGGAAGCTGGGCCTAGCTTTCTTCGACGCCAAGCCGCTCGTGCATGATCGGGCTGGTGGTGGTGTATTGCAGGTTCACCTTCTTACCGGGCTCAATAATGGCTTTAGCTGCGAATGCTGCCAACGCCGCTTCGTGGAAGCCACTGAGAATGAGCTTTTTCTTGCCCGGATAAGTATTGATATCGCCAATGGCAAAAATACCGGGAATGTTGGATTCAAACTTTTCGGTATCCACTTCAATGGCCTTCTTGGAGATGGTCAATCCCCACTCGGCTATGGGGCCAAGCTTGGGCGACAAACCGAAAAACGCCAGCGTATGGTCGGCTTCCAGGGTTGTGCTGTCGCCGCCTTTAACTTCCACCGTTACACTTTTGAGCCCTGCGCCGTCGGCGAGATATTCCGTGACGCGTGCGTTTTCGAATATGCGCACTTTACCGGCCGCTTCAAGCTCTTTGAGCTGGGCAACCGATGCGGGCGCGGCGCGGTATTCATCACGTCTGTGAACCAAGGCCAGCTCGGCAGCTTGGTCGGCCAACGCGAGGGCCCAGTCCAGTGCTGAATCGCCGCCACCGCATATCACTATCTTCTTACCGGCAAATAATTCGGGTTCGCGCACACGGTAATGGACACTGACCCCCTCAAGATCTTCTATGCCGTCGAGGCGCAATTTTCGCGGCTGAAAGGAACCGACACCACCCGCAATGAAAACTGTCTTGGCATGGAATTCCTGGTCTTTCGACGTGCGTACGTAAAAACCGTCACCCTCTTGCCGCACTTCAGTCACTTCTTCACCCATGTGATAAACCGGGTCAAAAGGTTTGGCCTGCTCCATCAAATTTTTAATCAGAGCCTCGCCGGTCACGTAGGGCACCGCCGGAATGTCATAAATGGGTTTGTCCGGATACAACTCGGTGCATTGACCGCCCGGTTGAGGTAATGAATCAATGATGTGAGCTTTGACGCCCAATAAACCCAGTTCAAAAATCTGGAAGAGGCCCGCGGGGCCCGCGCCGACGATCAACGCATCTGTCTGAATAGCCATAGGAATACCGTTAGTTTGCTGTGCCGGCGGTACTGCCCCCCGGCGAAGGGCGGCCATCTTACTGAACCGCGCTCAAGCCAACAACACTAGCGCGCGCATATAGATATGCCATGCGTAGATATACGGGGTCAGAGTAACGCTCAATCCTCGTCAATCTTGAAGTCTTCCATGTCGAACTCGATGACGTCCCACTTCGCCGTGTCCTCGCCGCGTGCTGCCTGCCGGATGGCATCGGTAATCGCCCGATCATTCCATTCGACGATGTTGGCAGCCCTCTCGAGCGCAGCCTTTGGGATGCTCATGGTTGCCCCAAACGGCTGTATCAATACGATAGGCTTATCGAAAGCCTGAGCCACGTTCATCTCAAACTCCACCAGTGGCGCTTTGTTGGTCAGCATGCCCGCCGGCACGATAACCACCTCCACATGCCTGATCTGCTCACGAATAGCATCCTGCATGGCTTCCTGACCGGCACTCGGCGTTACCGCCTCCGGATTGCTGTAGTTCAGGTAGAAGAAATTGTCGCGACTCTCCAGGTACTCAAATACGCGGCTGTACTCTGCGTTTTCGGTAAACTCATGCGCGACAAAAAGCTTGAACGGATTTTTTTCAGACATAACTACTCACCCAACAGCGAAAGCCGCACCGATTAATGCGACACATTCAACAACCCAAAAACGAACCAGCGATCCCTATTTTCCCGAAAATGGGTGAAACGGCAACCTTGCTCAGCTTACACTGACCCCACGATGCGTCTACTTGTATACAACATTCGCTACGGCGTGGGTGACGGGGCCTCCAGCGCCGTGCCGCTGCCGGGGGCCCGTTACCTGTTCGCAGAAGCTGCCGGGCTGGAGCGCATCAGTCAATTTATTGCCGAACAGCAAGCAGATATTATTGGCCTGATTGAGGTCGATATTGGCTCCATGCGCAGCGGCAAAGTGAATCAGGCGGAAGTTATCGCCCGCGCGCTGGGGCATTACAGTTGCTATGCAAGCAAATACGGCGAAGGCTCCGTTAACCAGGTGCTGCCGATTGTGCGCAAACAGGCCAACGCCTTTCTGGCCAGCCCGGACGTGCACAATGAACGCTTCCATTATTTTGAGCAGGGAGTGAAGCGACTGGTCATCGAACTGGAGCTCGATGAAGTCGCGATTTTTCTGGTGCACCTGTCACTGAAATATCGACACCGGCATTTTCAATTGCGCCATTTGTACGAATTGGTCACGAATTGCACAAAACCCGTTATTGTTGCGGGTGACTTCAACACCTTTTGGGGGCAGGACGAAATTTTTCTTTTTATGAAAGCTGCCGGGTTGGCCAGCGCCAATGAACTTAAACTGCCAACCTACCCGACCCGCTCGCCACGCATGGAGCTTGATTTCATTCTGCACAGTCACAGCATCAAAGTGGACCACTTTGATATTCCCGACGTGCCGTTTTCCGACCATCTGCCACTGATATGCGATTTTGAGGTAGTGCGATGAATACCGATCAAACTGAAGTCCGTAGCTGGACCCTGGAAACCGATGACAAAGACATCGCCTGGCTCGGCCTGCGGGGGCCCGGCAGCGCGAACGTGCTGTCGACTGCGGTGCTGACGGAGCTCGGCGTGGTCATCGATGCGTTGTACAAAGCACCGCCCGCTGGACTGGTCATTTATTCCCACAAAGAAAGTGGATTTATCGCCGGTGCAGACGTGAACGAGTTTCCGCTGATGCGTGATCAGGCTGAAGCCGTTGAGCGCATAGTGACCGGCCAGACTCTGCTGAATCGCCTTGAGCAATTGCCGTGCAGTTCGGTTGCCGTGCTGAACGGCATGACGCTGGGCGGCGGTCTGGAGCTCGCCATGGCGTGCAGCTGGCGCATCGGCTTTGACAGCGACAAGCCCGACTACGGGCTCCCCGAAGTCCAGCTCGGGGTGCACCCCGGCCTGGGCGGCACCGTCAGAGCGCCGGAACTCATGGGCGTGCGCGCCGCCATGGAACTGATGCTTAAAGGCCGCTCAATCAAGCCGGCCAAAGCACTGCGGCAAGGGCTGATAGACAGGCTTACGTCAGCCGAGCAATGGCGCACTGACGCTGCCGAGCTGGCGCTCTCTCGCCCGCCCGCACGCTCCGCGCCACTGGCCGACCGACTAATGTCACTGAGGCTGGTCAGGCCGCTGGTGGCAGCGCAGCTTCGCAAGCAGGTGGGCGCAAAGCTCAAACGTGAACATTACCCTGCCCCGTTTGCGATGGTGGACTTGTGGCAAAAACACGGCGCCAGCCGCCGCAGTTTTAAGGCCGAAGCGGAATCGTTCGCGCAGCTGGTGTTTAGCCCGACATCCAAGAATCTTGTGCGGATATTTTTTCTGCAGGATCGTCTCAAGGGCATGGCCAAAAAGTCCGACCGTGATTTCTCTCACGTGCACGTGGTCGGCGCCGGCACCATGGGTGCGGATATTGCGGCCTGGTGCGCCATCCGCGGCATTTCTGTCACCTTGCAGGATCGCGAGAAACAATACGTTGATGCCGGACTGGAGCGGGCCCGCCAAAGCATGAACCGAAAATATCGCGGCGACGAAGAACGCGTCGCCGAAGCCTTCGCGCGATTGGTGGGTGATCACACCGGTGAAGGTGCGCGCACGGCCGATTTGATTATCGAGGCCATCTTTGAAGATCTCGACGCCAAACAAAAACTGTTTGCCGAGCTGGAACGCAAAGCACAGCCAGAAGCCCTGCTGGCCAGCAACACCTCCAGCATTCCGCTGGAAAAGATCGCCGCCAAATTGCAAAATCCCGGCCGTCTGATCGGGCTGCATTTCTTCAACCCGGTCGCAAAAATGCCGCTGGTGGAAGTTGTGCAAGGCGAGAATACCAACACCGCCGAGCTCGATGCCGGTATTTCATTCGCCAAGCAAATCGGCAAAATACCGCTGCCCTGCAAAGGTCTGCCGGGCTTTCTGGTCAATCGCATTCTGGCACCGTATATGGATGAAGCATTCCGGCTTTACGAGGAAGGCTGTCAACCCGAAGCCATCGACAAACTGGCGGTCGATTTCGGTATGCCGGTGGGCCCGCTGGAACTGGCAGACACGGTCGGCCTGGACATCCTGATGCACGTTGCAGATATCGTCGGCCCCACGATTGGCCGGCAGGCGAGCCCGGGCATCCGGGAGCTGGTCGGCAAAAAGCGTCTGGGCGAGAAATCGGGTCGGGGCTTCTACGTCTGGGAAAACGGCACACCCAAAAAACAACGTGTCACGGGTGAGTTGCCGGCGGACAGCACTGACCGGTTGATGCTGTCCCTCGTCAATGAGGCCGTGGCTTGCGTTGCGGACGGCGTTGTCGCGGATGCCGACTTATGCGATGCCGGAACCATATTCGGTTCCGGCTTTGCGCCCTTTCGTGGCGGCCCCATCCAGCATGCTCGAGACCGGGGCCTTAGCACTGTTCGGGCACGCCTCGAGGAACTCCGGCAAGCCCACGGTGACCGATTTAAGGCTTCGCCGGGTTGGGATGTGCTGACTGCGTGAAATACGACCTTTCACCTGACTGCTCTAGCCCGTAAAATACCGCGCATTGCCGTTCTGCGGCACAGCCGAAACAGTTGTTGAGACCCAATGCCGACTGAGCTTACAAACGCAATACTGCAGCGCTTCTGCCCGATGGACGGAATGAAGCGGCAGAACCTTTCCGCGCTGGCCAAGAAAACCAGCATTCGCGAGCTGGAATCGGGCCTGACCCTGTTTGGCCGGGGTGATACTCAGAAACGCACGCTCTTTCTGGTCAGCGGCAGCATCGAACTGACGGACGAGGCCAGCAACAAGACCGTCATCACAGCAAACGATAGCGAGGCAAAATTTGCCCTCTCGCCGGTGCTGCCCCGCCAGCATACCGCTGTCGCCATCGACGATATCGAGTACATTTCCATCGACACCGATCTGCTGGACGTGATGTTGACCTGGGATCAGACCGGCTCCTACGAGGTTTCCGAACTGGAGTCCAGCAAGGGCGACGGCAGCAAGCAGGACTGGATGACAACGCTGTTGCAAACGCGGGCTTTTCAGCGCATTCCGCCGGCCAATATTCAGGCCATATTTATCCGCATGCAGCAGATCAACCACAAAGCGGGCGATGTGATCATCAAGCAAGGCGAAGAAGGCGACTATTTTTACGCCATCACCTCCGGCAAATGCAGCGTTGTGCGCGAAACTCCTCTTAATAAGGAAGGCATTCGACTGGCGGAACTCGGTGTCGGCGACACTTTTGGCGAAGAGGCCCTGATTTCCGAGAGCAAACGCAATGCCACGGTAACCATGCAGACGGACGGCTCGCTGATGCGGCTGGCCAAAGATGATTTCGCGACCTTGCTTAACGAGCCCATGCTGGACTGGGTCGATTACAGTGAAGCAAAAAGCCTCGTGGCGGATGGCGCTAAATGGCTCGATGTGCGGCTGCCAAGTGAATTCGACAGTTTCCATGAGCAGGATGCCATCAACATCCCGCTGTACTTCATACGCCTGAAACTCAGCGCCCTCGACCCGGACACCACCTACGTGGTGTGTTGCGATACCGGTCGCCGCAGCTCAGCAGGTGCCTTCATACTCAATGAACGCGGTTTTGAAACGCGGGTTTTGAAGGGCGGTTTAAATACCAGCGAACTCAGCCTCGCCTGATCTTATAAGGCGACGGTGATCGCCTGGCAGCGCGCAGAGGCTACATCGTGTGGGTGGCTTTGTCGCCGTCAAGCGCCCCGGCAAGGTAGTTGCTGATTTTCTTCTGGGTATCGCCGTTATCCTGTTCACTGAACTGCACACCGATGCCGGCCATGCGTTTGCCCTGCGCACCTTTGGGCGTGATCCAGATAACCTTGCCTGCCACCGGAAGCTTATCGCCCTCGTCCATTAGGTTAAGAAGCATGAACACTTCGTCACCCAGGTTGTAGGTGCTGTTGGTTGGGATGAACAATCCACCATTGCTGACAAACGGCATGTACGCAAGGTACAGCGCGGCTTTGTCTTTGATCGTCAGTGTCAGTAGTCCGGGTTTAGCCATTATTTCGCTCTGTTTTGACGGCGGCCAAAGCCACCGTACCAATCTAACAATAATCCTGCGAGGCTCAATTCTGCGTTGATTCCCCCGTTAATAACGCGACGCAGTTCTCGAATTTCACCTAACTGTCGAAATCCGGCGTCGAGCATCTCCGGCTGCCGTTCAGCGCCACCCACCGCCTCACGAATGCGCTCGGCTATTCGCCACTCCAGCAACTGCAGGGCCAATGCCTCCTGATTACGGCACTCTGCGGCCACCGCCATCGGATTGGCAGTACCGGCCTCCAATTGGCCAACGGCACTCAGAAAGGCGTTGGCAAAAGTCGGAAAATCTTCGTGATACAGCTGCAATGCTGCGAGCGGTGCTCCGCCGGCAAACTCCAGCAGCCGCTCGAATCGCTGACCCGGCGCCTGCTGCTCCAGCCATGCCAATGCCATGGCGGTGTCCGGCGGCCCCAGACGAACCTGCTGACAGCGGCTGGTAACCGTGGCCGGCAGTCGCGCCAAGGTCTCGCAGACCAGCACGATAAGGGCTCCCGCAGGCGGCTCCTCCAGCGTTTTGAGCAGGCTGTTAGCTGCATTCACCGTCAGCGCATCGGCCGGAAACACCACCAGCACCCGGGCGCCGGTTCCATGGCTGGTGAGCGCCAGAAAGGGAATCAGGCGCTCACGGATGACATCCACACCCAGCGTCTTGCGTTCCTTGCCCTTTGAATCCACGTAAGGCGCTGCAATCGCTCTGAAATCCGGGTGCACCACTTCATAACCGCCGTCCGGCAGAGCACGCACCGGCTCCGCACCCAACACCCGGCCCGCGAGCCACAGCGCAAGTTGCCGCCGCCCCATGCCGCGGGGCCCCTGAATGATCAGCGAATGCGGAAGGTTGCCGGCCGCGATGCTGTCGCTCAGGCGCCGCTGATGGTCGCTCAGCCACGGCAGTTCCTCGTATATTTTTTCTATATTAAACAATATTTAATATGCTTATTTGAATCTAATATCTAGTTTTTCTTTAAGCTGGGCCTGCACATCGGCCAGCGGCTGGCCTGCATCCACCACCGCGATGCGCTGCGGGTTCTCGGCTGCAAGCCGCAGATAGCCGGCACGCACCCGCGCGAAAAACTCCACGCGTTCCTGCTCAAAACGGTCTTTGGCAGCGCCCCGCCCGGCAACACGCTGCGCAGATACGGCCGTATCCGCATCGAGCAATACCGTCAGGTCAGGCCGCAAATCCCCCTGCACGAGTGTCTGCAGGGTCTCAATGCGCCCCCAGTCCATGCCGCGCCCGCTGCCCTGGTAGGCAAAGGTTGCATCGGTAAACCGATCACAAATCACCGTATCACCGCGCGCCAGTGCCGGCCTGATTAAACTGTGCAGATGTTCGGCCCGCGCCGCAAACATCAGCAACAACTCGCCGGTATCCGACAAACCTTCCCGCGGTGTGTCGAGAATTAACCGGCGAATCGCTTCGGCCAACTCGGTACCGCCGGGCTCACGAGTCACCACCACCGTTTCGCCACGCTCACGAAAATAGCGGGCTATAAAATCCACGTTGGTGGATTTGCCCACGCCTTCGATGCCTTCGATGGTGATAAAGCGCCCTGCCATAACTGCCTCTGACCGTTTTGCCGCACTTACGGTGTGTTGATTCTCGCCCGCCTGAGTGCAGCTATATACGCGGCCACAGCCGCGTTGTGCTCATCCAGTGTGACAGAAAAAACATGGCTGCCGTCAAGCTTGTCCGAAGCCACGAAAAACAAACTGTCGCCCTCCCGCGGATGCGCGGCAGCCTGCAGCGATGCTTCGCCGGGCATCGCAATCGGTGTGGGCGGCAATCCGCTGCGCGTATAGGTGTTATAGGGCGTGTCAGTGAGTAAATGAACACGTGTCAGATTGCCGTCGAAGCTGTCGCCGAGGCCATAAATGACAGTGGGATCGGTCTGCAGACGCATGCCTTTGCGCATGCGACGAATAAAGACACCGGCAACTTCAGGCCGTTCGTCGTCCAGGGCGGTTTCGCGCTCAACAATGGACGCCAGGGTCAGCAATTGCTGCGGAGTCTGTAACGGCAAATCGACGGCACGGTTGTCCCATGCCGCGGCAAGACGCACGCGCATGAGTTCCGCCGCCTGGCGCAACAGCTCCACATCGGTGGTGCCGCGCGCAATTGTATAAGTGTCCGGAAACAGTCGGCCTTCCGCGTGCTGCAGATCGCCCGGCAATAACGCGGCCATACTTTCCGCGCTGGTCAGCGCAACGGTCTTTTCAATGACTGAGCTGGCGTCGATCGCATCGCGGACATCGCGCCAGGTCCAGCCTTCCAGGATAGTAAACGGGTAAAGCCTGACCCGGCCTGCGACCAGCAAATCCAGCATGCCCGTCATACTGATGCCCGGCGTCAACTCATACTCTCCGGCCTTGAGCTGACCCGCCGCCCCGCTGACGCGCGCCCATAACCGGAACAACAGCGGCGAATGCAATACGCCCTGCTCACCAAGCTGGCGCGCCACGGTCGCGGCCGATGCTCCCGTTTGCACCGTTATCGTAAGCGGTTGCGTCAACCCCGTCAGCGGCGCATGCGCCGTGACCCAAACCCACACGCCTGCAGCCACAACAGCAGCCACCGCGGCGACGCTTGCCAGTTGCAATGTTTTATTTAGTAAGCGCATTCGATCACACCGCGTTGTGCCAGGCCGCGCATAATTTCCAGAGTGCGCGGATGACGCACATATTCATGCCCCGCAATGCGCGCGACCGGCCAGACGCCGACCCGGGCATTGGTAAAGAAAACATCCTCTGCTTCGTCCAGTACGCCCGGAGTGAGCCGTCTTTCGTTACAAGCGATGCCGAGATCTTCCGCAAGGTTCATGACCTGCGCGCGCATCACACCGTGCACGCCCGACTCGTCCAGAACCGGTGTCCATAACTGATCGCGCAGCACCACAAAGAGATTCGACATGGTACCGCCGATCAGATCATCCGCCATGTTTTGCATCAGGCCTTCGGCAATAGCCGGATCGTCCCATTCTGCCCGCGCGAGCACCTGCTCCAAACGGTTCAGCGTTTTCATTCCGGCAGTGGCGGGATTGCTGCTAACCCGGGTGGCACAGACGGTGGCCACAATGCCGTCAATCGGCGACAGGCTTACCGGTTCAGGACTGAACCCGATTGCGCACGTTGGCAGCGTCGTTTTAGGCAAACGATAGCCGCGTTCTCCGGGGCCGCGACTGACAATAATCTTGAGCATACCGTCGGTATCGTCGCCAATGAGTCGTGTTGCATTGTCGGTCAGCGCATGCTGGTCGGGCACCGGTAACAACAGCCGACGGCATGACAACACCAGGCGTGCATAGTGAGCGCCAAAAAAACGCAGTTGCCCGTTGCGCACGGCAATGGTTTCGAACAAACCGTCACCGTAACTGAACCCACGGTCAGTCACCGCAATCTGCGCATCGGGCGCACCGTTCACCAGCCAGCGCATCATGACTCTGACCCCAAGTATGGTTGCAGGGCCAGCAGCAGGCCTTTGGCCTTGGCGCGGGTCTCGTCCAGTTCGTCGGCGGGTTCTGAATCAGCGACGATGCCGCTGCCGGCTGCAATTTCGAGTTCGCGGCCACGCACACTCATGGTGCGAATCAATATGTTCAGGTCGCAGTCACCGTTGCGATTCAGATAACCCATCGAGCCGGTGTAGGCGCCTCGTGGCCGGTCTTCGAGTTCACTGATGATCTCCATGCAACGCACCTTGGGACAGCCCGTGATGGTGCCGCCGGGGAACACGGCGCGTATTAACTCGCCCGGGGTGACATCCGGTCGCGCCCTTCCCGTTACGTTCGACACGATGTGATGCACGTGCGAATAACTTTCGATGACCATGTATTCATCAACGTTCACACTGCCGCCTTCACATACCCGCCCCAGATCGTTGCGTTCCAGATCGATAAGCATAATGTGTTCGGCGCGTTCCTTGGGATGCCCCAACAACTCCTGTTTGCGCATTTCCGTCTGTTCAGGCACTTCCGTGCGCGGCCGCGTGCCGGCAATGGGGCGCGTGTCCAGGCGTTGGCCACGCCGCCTTATAAGCCGCTCCGGGGATGACGAGACCAGCGCAAAATCCGGGCGTTGTATCAGGCCGCCAAACGGCGACGGATTGGTGCGACGCAAGCGCCGATAGAGCTCCACCGGAGCCGGAGCCGTGCCCATCTGCACGCGCCAGCGGCGCGACAGGTTGGCCTGAAAAATATCACCGGCCGCAATGTATTGCTTGGCGCGCTCGACAGCTGCCAGGTAAATGGCGGGATCGTCTTCAACCACGGTGAATTCCGGCAGTGCGTCGGTTGCGTTGGTATTGGCAGACAAGGTTTCAAAAGACAAGGTATCGAGGTCGCTGACGACCTGCTGCACCCGCATCGTGGCGGTGTCCTCGGCAACAATCCCAAAGGTGTCGGTGCGCGTATCGTGAATGACGGCAAGCGGCACGCGGGTGGCGAACGCCACCGGCATGGCCGCATCGAATTGCAGTCGCAACGTCGGCTCAACCTCGGCGGCGAGTTCGTAGCCCAGAAACACAAACCAGCCGCCCGTGAACGGCAGCTCATCGCTGCGGTCGTCCGACCTTTCGGTTTGCCACCATTCGTCCAGAGCGTGCAGGAAACCGCTGCTGCGTGTGGCGATGCCGGGGGCGCCCGTCAGGTCACCGTTCGCAGACAGCTCAAGGGTATCGCCGGGAAAACCAAACAGAATGTTGTAGCGCGCTAATGCCGGACCGGCGGCCACGCTTTCAAGCAGGAAGGGATAGCGTTCCGGGTAGCGGGCGGCAAGCCCGGCCAGATCAGGCTCGCGATCCGCAGGCGGCCGATACGCTGTAAAAGTAAACGAACTGCCCGCACGGGAGTTCATGCCTGCAGCCGGCTTAGTGGCAGCGCGTGAACAACAGACTGCCGTTGGTACCGCCAAAGCCAAATGAATTGCTGATCACAGCTTTTACTTCCATTTCGCGGGCAGTACCCGGCACGTAATCCAGGTCGCAACCCTCGCCGGGGTTCTCCAGATTTATGGTCGGCGGCACCACCTGATCATGAATGGCCATGCTGGCAAAAACCGCCTCAACCGCACCGGCCGCACCCAGCAGATGCCCGGTCGTCGACTTGGTCGAACTCACAGCTACCTTGCTGGCGTGCGCACCGAACACGCTCTTAATGGCGGATGTTTCCGCCTTGTCACCCAGCAACGTCGACGTGCCATGGGCGTTAATGTAATTGATGTCCTCGGGGTTCAGGCCCGCATCTTTAAGCGCGGCCGTCATGCACCGGGCAGCACCGTTGCCGTCCTCGGGGGGCGCGGTAATATGATGCGCATCGCCGCTCATACCAAAGCCGGACAGCTCCGCATAAATGGTCGCACCGCGTGCCTTGGCATGCTCAAGCTCCTCGAGCACCAGGCAGGCGCCCCCGTTGCTTAAAACAAAACCGTCACGGTCACGATCCCAGGGCCGGCTGGCGGCCTGCGGATCGTCATTCCGCTGCGACAGCGCGCGCGCTGAACAAAAGCCACCCAGACCCAAAACCGTGGTGGCGTACTCGGCCCCGCCCGCCAGCATCACGTCTGCGTCACCGTAGGCAATGGTGCGCCCGGCGATGCCGATACAGTGCGTCGAAGTTGTGCACGCAGTAACCAGCGCGATATTTGGGCCGGCCAGGCCGTATTCGATGGAAACATGGCCGGAAATCATGTTGATGATGCTCCCCGGCACAAAAAACGGGGAGATACGCTTGGGATTGCGCCCCGCCTCGATGTACTTGTCGTGGTTGGCCTCGATTGTGCCGATGCCGCCGATACCCGAGCCCATCGCCACACCCACGCGATTGCGGTTGGCATCCGTGACTTCGAGCCCCGAGTCGGTCATGGCCTCGCGCGCGGCAGCGATGCCATAGTGCATAAAGATATCCATCTTGCGGGCCTCTTTGGCCGGCATGATGGACTCGACATCAAAGTTTTTGATGCCGCCGCCAAAACGCGTGGTGAAAGCCGCTGTATCGAAGTCGGGAATAAATTCCTCGATCGGACCAATGCCACTGACGCCGTTCACCACGTTGCCCCAGGCTGTGGGTGTGTCGTTACCCGTGGGCGCAATGGTGCCTAAGCCCGTTACGACGACTCGCCGCCTGCTCATGCTCGTTCTGCTCGAATTGGAAAGCCGACCCGGGATACCGGGCTAGCTGTCAGAATGCGCAGTGATGTAGTCGATTGCCTGCTGAACAGTGGTGATCTTCTCGGCTTCGTCGTCAGGAATCTCGGTTTCAAACTCTTCCTCCAGCGCCATCACCAGTTCAACGGTGTCGAGCGAGTCCGCACCCAGATCGTCCACGAAGGAAGACTCGTTCTTGACCTCTTCCCCTTTTACACCGAGCTGTTCCGCGACGATGTTCTTAACTTGCTCTTCAATGTTGCTCATAGTTCTTAAAGTTCCCAATCTAAAGGATCATAGCGGGCCACAAAGACCTACCACCACAATGGCTGCGTATTCTAAGTGACACATTAAGTCATGTACATACCGCCATTCACGTGCAAAGTCGCACCACTTATATAGCTGCCGGCTGGCGATGCCAGAAACAGCACCGCGCCCGAAATATCCGCTGCCTCGCCAAGGCGGCCCAGCGGGATCTGACTCTGTAGAGCGTTCCTGGCATCGTCTCCCAGCGCGTCGGTCATGTCCGTTTGGATGAATCCGGGCGCAATGACATTCACCGTGATATTGCGCGAACCCAATTCCCGCGCCATGGATTTGCTGAATCCGATAATGCCCGCTTTTGCGGCCGCATAATTGGCCTGTCCGGCATTGCCCATCACGCCCACCACCGATGCAATATTGATGATGCGGCCGCGCTGAGCTTTCATCATGCCGCGCATGCAGGCCTTGGACATTGCGAAGACACCCGACAGATTGGTGTTAATAACGTCATCCCATTCCGCATCTTTCATGCGCATCAGCAAATTGTCGCGGGTAATGCCGGCATTGTTGACCAGTATGCTTACCGAGCCTTCCTGCCCACCGATGTCTTTGACCAGGGCTGCCGCCGCATCCCGCACACTCACGTCCAGCACCACACCGCGGCCCGTGATGCCGGCGGCCGCAAATGCTTTGCTAATGGCCGCTGCACCGGCTTCGCTGGTTGCTGTGCCGATAACGGTCGCTCCCGCCGCACCCAACTCATGGGCAATGGCCTGGCCGATACCGCGCGACGCTCCGGTGACCAGGGCCACCTCGCCTTGCAGGGAAAAACGGTCTGTCATGTTGTCTGATCGCCCCTTACTGTCAAGAAACTGTCATAGAAGAAACTGGCATAAAAAAACTGACATAAAAACCTGATATAAAGCTGCCTGCTACGACCGCCCAGCGGGCGGCCGGCGGCGATTATACCCGCTAGCCCGCCGATTTATCTGCCCGCAATCACCGGCGCAATGCACGGAATTGCGCGCGGAACCGACTTCGGGTCACGCGGTAAAATTGCATATTATTTCTATTTTTTTCAATAATTTGTTTCATTTTTTTAATAAAACATTTATATTAACAAACGGTTATGGCTTGCACCCTAACAGCACTCTGGCAACATCAGCGCCCGCACGGATGCACAGTCTGAAATTGAGGCAATACGGAAACATGAAGTCATCACTCCCCACGGTCGGCACGGCCCTGCAACGCGGTTTTACACTGATTGAAATAATGGTCGTGGTGATCATTCTCGGTATTCTGGTCAGCCTGATTGCGCCCAATATTTTTGGCGTACTGGATGACGCCGAAGTCACTGCCACGAAGGTGCAAATGCGCAACCTGGAGGTTGCACTCGATACCTACCGGATGAATCACTCACGCTATCCCACCACGGATCAGGGCCTGGAGGCACTGATCAATCCGCCCGGACGGCAGCGCGGGTATATCGACAGCATCCCGAAGGATTCATGGAATAATGAGTACCAGTATCGTTCGCCGGGGTTGAATGGCGACTATGATCTTTACTCTTTGGGGCGCGATGGCCAGGAAGGCGGCGAAGGCATTGATGCCGACATCAGGAACGGGCAGGAGAACTAGTACCAATACTGGCCGCCGCACGCTAACCGCGCACGGCACCGGCCGAAACCTGCCTTCATGCACACGCCGGCCGGTTGGGTTTACCCTGCTGGAAATACTCGTTGTGATCGTGGTGATCGGCGTATTGGTGTCGATCTTTTCCCTTTCGATTGGCAACTTCGCCGAAGATCAGGGCCGCGAAGAAATGCGGCGACTCCAGACACTCATAGCACTCGCCCGGGAAGAAGCCGGTATTCAGGGCCGTGAAATCGGCCTGACCTTTTATCAGCACGGTTATGAGTTTTCGCAACGCGAAAGCTTTATTGACGACGAGGGGCTGCGTTACCAGAAATGGGTTCTGCTCGAGGACGACCGGATGTTTCGCGCCCGCAATCTGGGCGACGAACTGACGATCGACCTGGATCTGGACGGCGAGGAAATTACCCTGCTGTACGAACGTGATACCAAAGACGAGTACGAACCGCAGATATTTCTGATGTCCAGCGGTGACATAGAACCGCCTTTCAAAACGCGGCTGCGGCCATCGTTCGAGACGGACGGCTTCCTGCTCACCGCAACCGTGGACGGCGAACTGGCAATCAGCGTGGACGGCGTGGACGATGCCGGTTAGTCAAGCCACTCGTCGCTGCGTCAAGGGCTTCACACTGGTCGAGGTGCTGGTCGCGCTTGCGGTTGTCGTGGTGGCTTTTATCGCCATGTACGGCAGCGCACAGCAAATCGTGTCGTCCACCACCCTGCAACAGGAAAAGACCTTCGCCAGCTGGGTGGCCTTTGATCAACTCGCCACGCTCCGGCTGGAAGCCCAGTTGCCGCGCGGCGACCGCATGAGCGGCGAGACCGAAATGGCCGGCCGCGAATGGCGTTACGTGGTTGAGTTCAACAGCGTGGACAGCAATTACATCCGCCAGGCCGTGGTGCGGGTCAGCCCCGCCGAGGAACCGGAGCGCGTATTGGCCATGAGCCTCGGCGTGCTGCAAACGCAGCCGGTCATCGGCAACTCGGGCGATAAGCTACTCAGCTCGGCGAACAGCTTTAACAGCAATAATGGCGGCGGCGCGGGGTCGGACGACAATTCAGGCAACGGGTCCGATAGCGATCCGGGCAAGCAAAGCGGCGATCACGACAGCGACGAGGCTCTGCAATGACGGCTGCGACCCATGACCGTCAGCCACGCCGCGCCACCGGCTTTACCCTGATTGAACTGCTGGTCGCGATGGCGTTGTTCGTTATTCTGGCAGCCGCCATGTACGGCGGCACGCAATGGATCATGGAGGAACGCGCCATCGTCGCGGAGCGAGCCGGCGAACTCGAAGCGCTGCAACGAACGGTGCGCCTGATACACAGCGATTTTAATCAGGCTTTCCCGCGCGCCGTCCGCGACGAACTGGGTCGCGGTCAGGTGGCGGCAATGCTGAGTGAGCGTTCGCGCGGCTTGCGCGTGCGTCTGACGCGCTCCGGATGGCGCAACCCCGGCGGCAATAATCGCGGCAATCTGCAACGTGTGCAGTACCGTTACGACGACGAAGCCAAAACACTTTCCCGGGACAGCTGGGATACGCTGGATCGCGTGTTGGGCAGCGAACCGCGTGAACGCACTCTGCTGGAGAATGTGCAGGAATTTGATATCGAGTTTCTGGATAACAGCGGCAACTGGGTTCAGGACTGGCCGGCCGCCAATGCGCAGGGCTTTACGACAATGCCGCGCGCCCTGCGCTACCGCATAGAAACGGCAGCCTTCGGCACCGTTCAGCGCATCGTGGAGATACCGGGTTGAAACGCGCGCTCGCTAACGGGCCACAGCGGCAGCGCGGTGTAGCGCTGGTCACCGCAATCCTGATGGTGGCCATTGCCACGGCGCTGGCAGCGAAGATGGTCTGGGACAGTCAGATCGGCATGCGCCGCACGCAGTCGTTGCTCGACATGGAGCAGGCCCAGCAACTCGCGCTGGGCGCTGAAGCCGTCGCGATATCACTGTTGCTGGAGCAAGGCGCTGATTTCGGTAATTTTGCGCAGGACATCAGTGAACCCATTATTTATGAGGCCAATATCGAAGATGTGTCACTGGGCATTATTCAGGGCCGGCTGATCGATATGCAGGGCCGCTTGAATATCAATAACCTCGTGGTCGGTGGCGCCGTCAACGAGGACGTCAAGAAACAATTTCAGGATTTGCTGGGCTTCCTGCAGCTCGACCCCCAACTGGTTGATTTGCTGAGTGACTGGATAGACAGCGACACCATTCCGCAGGGCGCCGGTGCCGAAGACGGCAGCTACACGTCCCTGCAGCCGCCCTATCGGCCGGCCAATAATTACCTGCTGGATATCAGTGAACTGCGGGCCATCGGTGGGCTGGATAAGGAGAGCTACGAGCTGTTGTTACCCCACGTAACGGCTATTCCACCCGGTTGGTGCGGCACGTCGCAGCCCAGCAAGGTCAATATCAATTTTTCCAGCGCGGAGGTTATTGCAGCGGTCACGGGTTTGTCGCCGGGTGATGCGGCCAACATGGTGCAACAGCGCGACCAAACGCCTTGGGAAGACATTAGTAGTATAGGCTTGCCGCCCACTGCGAACCCGAATGCGCTGGACTATATCGATGTCAAAACGAGTTGTTTCGCCCTAAGTGTGATCGTGGACGTTGGCAGGTCGACACTGACTATGTACAGTCTGCTCGACAGGGCGGCCGGCTCGAATCAAATTGTGCCGCGGGTGCGCGCCTACGGTCTGGAAATCTAGGCCTTTGAAAACCGGGGTTTTAATAGTTAATGCCTGAAACGCTCGTCATTCGATTGCCCGAAGACACGACGCATGCCGCCGAGTGCATACTGGTGGACGGCACGGGCGCGCCCGTTGCACCTGCAGAAACCACGGCACTTGAGCAGGCCGCGAACCTCAGCGAAGGCCGACGCGTGGTCGGCCTGGTGCCTGCCAGCCATGTATTGCGCACGCGTGCGGATATTCCGCTGCGTAACAAGGCCCGAATTCAGCAGGCCCTGCCCTTCGCACTCGAAGAACAACTGGCTGCCGATCTGGATAATCAGCACTTCGCTTTTGCCGCTCGTGATGAAGCGGGACGGATTCCGGTGGCTGTCGTGGCACAGCGCCGTGTCACCGAATGGCTGGAGCAACTGACCGCTGCCGGCATAAAACCCGACGCGATATTTTCTGAGAGCGACGGAATTACCACCGTGCCGTCGACGGTTACGGTGCTGGTCGACGGCGAACGCATCATTATTCGCGACGCCGACGGTGGCACCACGGTTGCTGACCCCGAGTCGCTGCAGGCGATTCTGGAGCTGATGTTTGACGCGCCTGCGGCAGAAAGCGCCGCCGTTTACTCTGACCCCACAGATGAGGAGGATGCGGGGCTGGAAACTGACAACACGCCGGTGAATATTCTGGTTTATTGCAGTGAAAGTGATTACGAACGGTTTGCCGTGCTTTGGGAAATGCTGCGCCTGCGGGTTGCAAGCATGGACATCAAAATTCTTCCGGACGGTGCGCTGCCGCGCATGGCCAGCCAGATTGTTACGGGCGGTGGAGTCAACCTGCTGCAGGGGCGCTTCGCGCCTAAACGCGAACTGCCGGTGCAATGGCGGCAATGGAAAATACCGGGGCTGTTGATTCTCGGGTTACTGGTGTTGCTGGTCGTGCAATCGGGCTTGAGTTTGTGGCAGCTAAGCAGCGAAGAAAGCGAACTGGACTCAGCAGCGGCGCAGCTCTTATCAAGCACGTTTCCGGACGCTGGTGGCGCTGCAGACCCCTGGGCCGAATTGCGCTCGCGGCTGGGCAGTACCGAAACAATGGTCGATACCACCGGGCCCGGTTTTGCCGAAGCCGTGGAAGAACTGGCGGGCGCATTTGCCAGCACCCGTGACATTACGCTCGAGGGCATGAGTTTTCGCGACGGCAAACTTGATCTGCAACTGATTGCGCCTAGCGTTGAACGTCTCGATGCACTGCGCCAGGGCATAGTGTCGTCGGGCAAATTCAGCGCCGAGATTCAATCGGCCAACCCCGACGGGGACACCATCAAGGGCCGGATCAAAATTTCTGCCGCGGGAGACACGAACTGATGCAAGACTGGCTGGCCTCTTTGTCGTCACGCGAACGCTACATGGTATTGGCGTGCGGTACTTTTGTCGTGCTTGCGCTGGTGTGGGCTCTGGGCGTGCAGCCCTTGATCAAGCAGTCCAGCGGACTCGATGAGCGGGTAGACAACAAGCGCGCCCAGCTGGCGCTTATGCATGAACGCGCAGCACAGGTTCAACCCGGCAGTGCGGGCGCGAGCGGCGGCAACAGCGGTGATTCACTGGTCGTCATTATTGATCGCACGACCCGCGAAAAAGATCTCGCGGGTTATCTGAAGCGCAATCAGCCGGAGGGCGCACAAAGTGTGCGACTGCGTTTCGAGGGCGCGCCCTTTGATGATCTGGTCAGCTGGCTCGGCGAACTCAGCGACCGATACCGCATGACCACGGTGAATGCCACGGTGGACCAGGCCGGCATCGGCCGAGTCAATGCCAGCCTCGTCATACAGCGCGCCGGAGGCTGAGCGATGCCCGCCGTCTCACGTCTGCTCACCGTCGGGCTCATCAGCCTGTTGCTGTTTATGGTGGCGCGCTTCCCTGCCGCCACTGCGTTAGCGTGGTTTGCTCCTGCGGAGCTGCAGGCGTTTGGCGTGACCGGCACCGTCTGGAGCGGTCAGGCAAAACTGATCAATGCGGGCGGACTGCAGCTGCGCAACACCGAGTGGAACGTCAGACTGCTGCGTCTTTTCAGCGGCCGGTTGAGTGGCCCGTTTCGCACCCGCTGGGGCGGCGGTTTTATCGAAGCCGATGGCGGCATTGGTCTGACCGGCACCATCAGCCTTACCGATGTGCGCGGCAGTTTTGATATCGCACCCTTAAATAATGTGCTCGGCATACCGAATATCGGGGGCATAGCCAGCGTCGATCTGACCGAAGTGGTAATCAACGAAAACTGGCCGCAGCGACTGGTCGGACGCGGCGAATTACGCAGCTTGTCGAGCCCGCTCATGGGCCGGGGCGACGCGCAGTTTATCGGCGACATTGGTTTTTTATTCAACACCGACACTGAAACAGCGCGTAACACCATAACCGGACAGCTGCAGGACACCGGCGGTCCGCTTCAGTTAAACGGCACTTTGGTGCTGACTCCGCCCGGCAATTACGACCTGAAAACGCGTTTGAAAGCACGCGAATCCGCGCCGGAATCACTGAGTCAGAATCTGAAATTTCTGGGTGCGCCGGAAGCCGACGGCACCTATGTGTTTCAGCTGGCCGGATCGATATGAACAGCCGCGCCGTCGTACTCGCGAAATATCCCGAGTAACGGAAAGTACAAAGCGGTGCGAATTTCACGATCGGGTTCCAGCGCACGCATGGCCGTGCGATAACCTGCTAACTGTTCGGCGTAGCGCTCCAGTTCGCGGGCGATAAAGCCGGGCAAGTCACCGCCCTCGTGCTGACTGGTTTTGTAATCCACAATCCAGCGCACACCATGTTCATCGACAAAAGTGCGGTCAATCACCAGCCGCTCGATCGCGCCGTCCTTTAATACGGTCACCGCAAATTCGCAGGCATCGCTCGCATGGGCACCGAGCAGCCAGCGACCGGTGTCGTCAGCCAATGTGCCCTGCACTGCCTGCAACACCTTGGCGGTCGTCTCAGGCAGATCCCGCTCGGCCACGCCTTCTTCGGCCAGCATGCGGGCAATCACCGGGGCATTGTCCCAGTCCCGCAACTGCTGTTCGGTGAGGTATTGCAGACAGCGATGCACCACGGAGCCAACGCGCATCGCGTCCGTGCTCGCCCACTCGTAAGTTACTTCGTGTTCGTCCGCGTCCCTGGTCGTCTCTGCCGGCTGGCTGACCGCAATCGCAGGCGGCGCGGATGACCGTGCCCCGACAAGCCGGCTGATCCAGGGCTGCACCCATTCTTCCCGACTGGCTGGGGTACCTTCCCCGCCAGGCAAATCCGGTGCCTGCATCTGCAACACCGGCCAGGCGCGCTCCAGCAAAGAACCGGTGCGTGGCGCGGCCCATTCATCGTTTTTATCGCGCTTGATTTCGAAGCACAGGTGTAAACGTTTTTTGGCGCGCGTTGTGGCCACGTAAAGCAATCGATCGCGCTCGTTAGCGGCCTGTTCGCGTTCAAACCGGCGTATTAAATTTTGCACCGGATCCGCCTCTTCGCCCACCGCTTCGATGGGCGCCATCAGGTAGCGCGTGACATTGTCGGCATCACTGAATTCATGCCACGCCACCACCTGTTTATCGTCCTGACGGGTCGTCCCGTCCAGAGCCGGCAATATGACAACGTCGTATTCCAGGCCCTTGGCTTTAAAAATTGTCAGCAAATGCACGCGCACGGACGGATCAGCACCGCGATCCTCACGCGCAGCCAGACGCTCGTGCAGCAGATAGGCCTCCGCAATGTCGCCGCCCTGATCGTATTCGTCCAGCGTCTGAAAATACTGTTCTGCCAATTCAAGATCGCGTTGGTCGCGCAGCGCCGCCGGCCCGCCGAGATCCTGCCAGACGCCTTCGATCCAGTCGCGCAAACAAGTCTTGCCGCGACGCCCTCGCGCCGCTTCCACGATCCCCGCCAGCGTTGCTACACGCCGCCGACCGTCGGCGGATAATGCGGCAAGCGCATCCGCTGAAGCGATGCGCTCCGGCAGGCATGCCTTCAGGTCGGGGCCGGCCAGCAATTCCAGATCGGCCAGCGTCAGACCGCACCACGGCGCCCGGAGCATGGCCAGCCATGCCGTGCGGTCCCCGGGATGGGTGAGCGCGCGTGTCAGCGCAATTAAATCCTGCTCCACCGCAGTTTCGCCGGGTTGTTCCAGCCCCGCGCCGGAAAATGCAATCCCGCGGGCACGCAGCTCGGGAACGATCAAACGCGCCTGATGCCGCGTGCGCACCAGAATTCCGACGGTGTCGGTAGCCGACTTCGCGAGGGTCTCCTCGACCAACTCGCCGATTGTTGCCGCCTCGTCGACACGGGCAGGCTCGGCGAAGGAATAAATCGCTACCTGGCTGTCATCGGTGGCCGGTCGCGTGGGCGTGGCTTCAGCAAACTGCACGGCACCGGTGGCCGGATCACTGTGCGCGGGCATCAACGCGCGGAAAGTTGCGTTAACCCACTCCACTACAGGAGCCGCCGACCTGAAATTGCTGCTGAGCCGGACGGGCTCCAGCTGCAAAGCGCCAATCCCCTGTTCCCACAACTGCATGTACAACGACACTTCGGCCTGCCGAAAGCGGTAAATGGATTGCATGGGATCACCGACAACCATCAATGTGCGCCCGTCTGCTCCCGTCCAACCCTCCGTCAGCAGTTCCAGCAAGCGATGCTGGGTGCGGGACGTATCCTGAAATTCGTCAATCAGTATGTGCTGAATGCGGTAGTCCAGCCGCAACGCCAGACCGGTGGGCCCGTCAGCATCGGCAAGCGCGTTCAGCGCTGCGCGTGCAATCTGCACGTAGTCGGTTTCACCGCGCTCACTGAACACCACACTGAGCTCGGCAGCAACCAGCGGCAATACCTGGATGACCGCCGCCAGCGCTTCCCATTGCGCATCGGTGTAATACGGCTCGGGCAAAGCGCGCACGGTGTGCAAGGCGTCCGCCAGTGCAGCGTGACCTTCCCAGGCTGCCAGCAGGCTTTTCGCCCTTTCGGTCATGGCCTTGTCGCCCCCATCCTTGGGCGTTGGGAAACCGTTGCTCTTGTTTACCGTCTTGCGAAACGCAGGGTCATTTTTCACCAGGCAGAAGTTTGCGAGCGCGCGCCACAAACCGATCTGCTCGGGCTCGGCCGGTGGGAATTGTGCACAGTCAAGCCAACAACACAGTTCGTGATCGAGGTTCAGCTCACGCAACCGCTGCGCGGCATACGGCAACAACGCGCGCAATTCCTCCCGCGCCGGCAAGCTCAGCAATGCATCGGCTTTATCGAGTTCACGTTGCACCAGTATGCGCAGGCTGCGCTCCAGCACTTCGCGCGCACCGGCATCCAGCGCGCCGCTGCCGAGCAAAGGCAACCATTGGTCACGTCGCTCCAGCATCAGCGCCATCAGATCAATAAAGCGGTCGGCCTGGTTATCCAGATGTCGCAGGACAATACCGGCTTGCTGCCCTGTTTGGTCGTCATGAGCAACGTGTTCCAGCGCCCGCCGCGCAGCCAGTTCATAAAGTTCTCTGCGCCGCTCACTGACGACACCCGGCGAGCCGCCGGTGCTCACCGGTGCACTGTCGGTGAGCCAGCTGTTTACTGAATCAAAGGTTCGAATGCGCAACCGGGCGGGAAATTCGAGCAACCGCCAGTTGCGTTCACGATCACGCTCCAGAACACGGGCGGCCAGTTGCGCCGTCTCGGGAAGACGTTCATCCGGCTGTTGCGGTTGCAAGGCCAGCAAAATGCGGTGACGCATTTCCGCGGCCGCTTTGCGCGTAAAAGTCACCGCCAGAATCTGCTCGGGCTCGTCGACGCGACTGAGTAACGCTAAATAACGTTGCATCAGCAATTCGGTCTTACCGGACCCGGCCGGTGCCTGAACAATCACAGAACGCTCTGGATCGCGTGCGATCTCGCGTTGCTGCTGATCCGCGACCGGCGTGCTCATGCTTCGTCTTCCAATACGCCGATGCCCGAGTCATAAATTCGACTCAACACCGCAAACTGTCGCCGCGCGGAATCCGGGTTGCGCGGATCCAGACGAAAATCACCGGCGGCAAAACGCTCGGCCAGTTCTGCTAACTGTTTATCCCAGGCACCCCGCAATTCGTCCCACGACTCGATGAGCTGATTGCTAAACGGATACTGATACTTGACTTCAGTACCTGACTTTCTGCCGGGGGAACGCATGCCCGGGATGCTGGCCGCGATTGCCTCGTCGCCCACGCCGTCGTAACCGATGCCGCGCGAGGACAGCTGCGCAAAAGCAATACCGGCCGCATCCGGAACCACGCAGCTGACGTACAACGGCAATTGCAGATCGCGCGGCTGCGCCGGATTCCACGACTGTCGATGCACCTGACCCGTCTTGTAATCAATCACGAGCCGGCTGCCATCGGACTGTTCGTCCAGTCGATCAAGTTTTAACTGCAGGATCAGCGGGCCCACTCGCACCGTGTGTTGCTGCTCGCATTCAACGATGCGAAACACGGGGCGCCGTTCATCCAGTTCAAGAAAAGCCAGAATACGTTGCAGCTGCTGTTGCAGCTCAAACTCGGCCAGTCGCTGCATAAATGGCTCACCCGCACCCGGCAATCTGGCCAGGCCTTTGGCAAGCGACGCGCGAATGCGCGCCGCGCGCTCCGCGGTTGTTAGCGCGGCGACCTCGGCCTGCCCGGGCGCAAAGGTATAGAAATCCTCCAGTGCCTGATGGGTCAGATTGCCGCGCTGGAGCGCATTAATGCCCACCGGTGGCTGCCGCATTTCAACAGCACCGAGACGTTTTTCGATAAACGCATTGAGCGGGCTCACCGCTTGCAGATTCAAAACAGAAGCGCCGCCCCGCACCGGCATATCCGGTGGCCAGGCCGGTGGCGGATCGTCCGACAACAATTCGGTGCGGCCCGCCGCCAGCATCTGCTCGTTCCAGTTGGCCGGAACCGGCAACACGGCTTTCTCCGTCATGTCGCCAAAAAACGGGCTTGCGGTTAATGCTTCATCATCCAGTTGCTGCGGCCAGCTGACGGTGAGCTCCCCTGCGCTGCTGCAAAGTCGCGCGGCAATCTGCCGGGCATACTCCAGCGCCACGGCTGGCGACGCATCGGGCATGCCGAGCCGGCGTTGCAGCGCGATCGGAATGAAGGGGTGCGGTCTGGCCGCCGCCGGCCAGAGCTCGCGCGCCATGCCGCACACCCACAAATGTTCAAAGCGGTGCCCGGCAGCTTCCAGCACACCCATGACCTGCACGCCGTTTGGCGCGCCCTCGGGTTGAAACAGGCGCGCCTGTGCCAGCTGGCGCAGTATTGCGAGCGCCTCGCCCCGGCTCATCGGGCCCAGCAACCGCGTACTTTCGGCAAAGTCATGCAACAGGCTTTGCCATGACTTCAGCGCCTGCCAAACCGTGCTGTCCACGCTGTCGTGACCGGGCCAGCCGAGTGCCTCCAGCAATTCACTGAAATTTGCGGCCCATGCCGAACCGGTTTGTTTACTGAGTCTGGCGCTCTGCTCGGCATGCGCGATCAGGCTCTGCAGCATGGCGGCGAATCCCGGCGCACGGCGCTGACACATCGGCAACGCCGTCGTGAGCGCAAACTCAATGCGCAACGCTTCGCGCAATCGAACGTCCAGCAATGCGCGCGCGGCAAGCTCCGTGTCGGCTCCCGCAAACCAGCGCGAACGCAACCACAGACTGAAGTCGTTAAACGTTGCCCGGCCCTGCCCGAGTTGCAGGACATTGAAAGCCGCTGCGATAACGGGTACCTGCAGCAATGGCTCGCCGTAGGAAACGTTCAGCGGGGCATCGGCCGCGCGACCGCTGAGGCGCCAGTCCGGCAACAGTTCATCGAGGAATACGCGGCGCACCTCTGCAGGGCGGTTAGCCAGATCCGGGATCACCACGCCAATACTTGCTTCGGGCTGCTGTTCGAGGCGTTCGCGAGCCCACGCCGCGGCCGCGCGCAATTCGTGAGCAGAATCCTGACAGGGGGCCGCCCGGATGAGCGGCTGCTGTGTGACCGGGGAATCCGCGTCGGCGACGATGTTTACTCTGACCCCACGGATGATGAGGGTGGTGAGCAGGGTTTCGCGGGCGGGGGCCCAGGTGTCGAAGCCGCTGAAAATGTGGGGCGGCAGGTCGTCGAACAGGCCCTTGTCGATATCTTCCGTCAGCACCGTGCAGAGGCGCGCGGTATCGACCAGACCGGCGTCGCTGCAGCGGTTGCGGTAACTGCCGGACCAGCGCAGCCAGGCCTTCTGGTCGGGCGACAGATCCGGCTGCGTCCATTCCTCGCCCCCGAGAGCTTGCCAGTCATTCAGCAATTCCCAGGCCTGACAGGCATGGCGGGCCAACTGCACCGTGCTGCGGCGATCTTCTGACTGCTCGGCTGACTGCTCGGCTGCAGCGACCGCCGCTTGCCACAGCAGTTCGGCAGCGCTGTCGCTCAGCAAGGTTCCCGTCGCAGCGGCCCCGCCGCGCAAGCGCGATTCTTCCCACAGGCGCCGCAACCAGGCGCTCCAGCTGACGATATCGGGGGTTGCCCAGGCCGGCGTGCCGCGCGTGATCTGGCGGCGGTCGTAGGCGTGCCGCAGAGTGCGCGCCAACCGGTTATTGGCGGTGACCACGGTGGCTCCGGATTGCAGCGCGTCCAGAAGCGTTTCGTACATCAGGTCGTTACGCAGAAAAACATTATTAATATTTGTTTTATATGGCTTTTTATTTAACCGATTTTTGCAGAATTCTGTTGATACGGGCGAACACTTCCTCGATCACACCGGCCTCCGGCAACAAGGTGATCCGGAAATAGTTGCGATAGTCCACGTTGAAACTGGAGCCCGGTGCGACCAGCACGTGCTCTTCTTCCAGCAACCGCAGCGCAAAAGCATGGTCGTCAAAACCCGGCAATGCATCGGTATCGACCCCGACGAAGGCATACATGGAGCCGCCCGGCGGCACCAGCGTCAGATAAGGGCTGCGTTCCACGTTATCAATCACCGCGCGGCGCGATTCATACAGCCGCCCGCCCGGCTCGATAAGGTCGCGCAGGCTCTGAAAGCCGCCCAGCGCCGTTTGCACGCCCCACTGCCCGGGCACGTTACTGCAGAGCCGCAGCGATGCCAGCAAATCCAGCGCATGCAGGTATTCATTAGCCTTGCCATTGGAACCGCTAAAGCTTACCCAACCGACGCGAAAACCGCAGGCCCGATAAACTTTGGATAACCCGCTGAAAGTACCGCACAAGGTGTTCTTCGCCAGCGTGGCCAGCGGCACGAACTCGGCATCGTCGTAGGTCATGCCGTCGTAGATCTCATCCGCGAACAGCACCAGCCCGTGACGCTCGGCCAGCGCAACGATTTTTTCCAGCGTCGCGCGACTGTAAACCGCGCCGGTCGGATTATTGGGGTTGATCACCACCAGCGCGCGCGTTTTGGGGGTGATCAATTTCTCCAGCTGCCCTATGTCGGGTTCAAAGCCGTTCTCGGGCGTGCACGGATAGTGCACCGCTTTACCGCCGTTCAGCGTCACCGCGGCAGTCCACAACGGATAGTCCGGGCTCGGTATCAACACCTCGTCGCCGGTATTTAACAGCGCCCGCAACGTCAGGTCGATGAGTTCGCTGACGCCGTTACCGATAAACACGTCCTCGGCTGTGACGTCCATGACACCGCGATCCTGCTGCTGCATGACCACGGCTTCGCGAGCGGGGAAAATGCCCTTCTGATGGCAATACGCCTCGCTGGTCGCCAGATTTTCGATCATCGCCATGCGGATGGTTTCGGGCGTGCGAAAGCCGAACAGACCGGGGTTGCCGATGTTCAGCGAAATAATCTCGTAGCCCTGGCGCTCCATTTCATGGGCGCGCTGCGCAAGCTGCCCGCGTATTTCGTAGCGGACGTTACTCAGGCTGTCACTGACAGGTATGGATGAACTCATGACGTTAACCGTTGGCGTTACTTTGTTTCAGATAGGCCGCATCTTCCATGCGCAACATGGCTGAGGCGGCCGTTGCCACCATCAGCATCGCCGTAACGACGCCGAAAGAAACCAGAAAAGACCCGGTGCTGTCGTACAGCCTCGCCGTCATAACCGGCCCCAGCGCACCGCCCAATGTGTCCAGCACGTTCACGGCACCCAGTATTTTACCCAGCGCCTTGAGCCCGAACAGGTCCGCCGACAACAATTGAATCAGCGTGTAGATCCCGCCCCAGCCGAAACCAAAGCCGACCAGCCCGATCCAGATAAACAGGGCGTTTCCGTACATCACCGCCAGCACCAGCGAGATAGAACCGATGAACATCAGGCCGAGGCTTACTAACAATACGCGCTTGCGCCCCAGCTTTTCTGCCAGATAGCCGCTGATAATTTTGCCGATCAAGCCACCTATAAACAAAATGCTCACGCCGGTAGCGGCCATTTGTGCCGGGTAGTTTTCAACGCGCAGAAACACGAAGGTCACGGCTGTCATGCCAAGGATGGAATAAAAGGTACAGAAAGCCAGCGTGCAGATAATCCAGAAATTGCGGCTGCGCAGGGCCTCGCCGAGCGTATAACCCGGCAAGTCGGCGTTGGCGGGCTCGATGTTACCGGCAGCGCGTCGCGTCTCACCGGGCGCTCCCTTAACGACAAAGATCGCAACCGGCAGCAACACCAGCGGTATCAGAGCCAGGTATTGAAACACCTCCTGCCACGAGTATTCCTGCAAAAGCCACGCGTTTAATTGCGGAAACACCGCATTACCCAGACTGGTGCCGGCCAATACGAGCCCAATAGCCAGCCCGCGGTTTTTTTCGAACCAGCGGGAAATCAGGTAGACGTTGATCATCAGCCCGCACAAAACCAGCACCAAGCCAAAGGCGACGTGAATGGCGTAAACATCGCCGAGCATCTCGACGCGGCTGTACGCGAAGTTGCACAGGGCCAGTAATGCGAGCCCGACAATAATAAGTGGCTTCACGCCCACCCGATCAGCGAGCCAGCCCGCCGCCATGCCTAAAATGCCGGCGGTCGCGAACATCAGGCCGTCGCGCAGCTTCAACTCGCCCAGGGAAATCTCACGACCCGCGCTTTCGCTCAGCGTCTGCAGCAACTCCAGATCGAAAACGGTGATGCCGCCAATGGTGATTCCATTCGAAACAAACAGTATAAGAAACGAGCACAAGACTATGATCCAACGATAAAAGTTGGTCTCAGGAGAAGCAGAAATCATCGCGTTATCCGGGCTCTCTGGTGTAGGCCCCGTGCTGCGGGGGCGAAGGCGCAACATTCTACACGGAACCCGATGCCGCTAAACCCTCCGGCACCGGCGTCAGCATGCGGGACCGGTGCCGAACTCGCCCCGGTGGTCGGGTTGCGGCATCATGGCCATTCTTTCATTTCGCGGATGGGCCCCATGCTTAAAGAAATCGCACTGGTCACGATCACCGTCAGCAACCTCGGTCAGGTCGAGCAAGCCTGGCAGGATCATTTCGACTACCGCACCGTTGCCAGCGGCGCGGTCAGCACTGAGCTGGCCGAACACTGGCAAGCCTCGAGAGATGGTGGGTGCCCCGTATGTGCTGATGCAGCCGTCCAATGACGCGCCCGTCTACGTGCGACTGGTGGGTGACGACGCCGTTGAAAACTATCGGCCGATGACGAGCCTCGGCTGGAATGCGACCGAACTGCTGGTCAGCGACACCGACCGCATTGCCGCCGGCATGGACGATTCCGCTTTTGAGGTCATCGGTAAACCGCGGCCGTTGTGGGACGCCCCGGATGCCCCGCGGGTGATGCAGGCACTGGGTGCCGGCAACGAGTTGCTCTACCTGACGACCAACAAACAGGCCATGGCCGGGCTCGGCCTGGACGACAGCATGCCGCTGGTGGAGCGCCCGTTCATCATGGTGGCCGGCGGGTCGTCGATGAGCGATTTCAAGGCTTTCTACGTGGACAAACTGGGGCTGACCATGGATGCACCGCTGGATTTCCCGATCACGATGATTTCCAAAGCGAACAACCTCCCTCTGGACACCACCTACGCGCTGGCGGTGATCAACCTCTCACCCGGTTACCTGATTGAGGTGGATGAGTTTCCGGCCGAGATCCGGTCGCGGGAAGTCGCTAAAGACCGGCTGCCGCCGGGCATTGCTGTGGTCAGTTTTACCGCCGACGAGTTGGTCGACAACCTCGACTGGATCAAAGCACCCACCGCGCTGGCGGAAGCGCCCTACAACGGCCGTAAGGTCGGGCTGCTGCGCGGCCCGGCGGACGAACTGATCGAGGTGATATTGGCCTGCGCCTTAAGCCGCGTGGTGTTTGGGCATCAGCGCGTAAACCAGCAGATAGACCACCACCGACACAATCAACCCCAGCAACGCGGGAACGGTCGTTTCCGGGTCAAACACAATGTTCTGTGAATTCATCACCGCGACCACGGCACCCACCACGTAGCCCGCGAATGCCGCCGGTCTCCACACCGGCAAGTGCTCCAGGTTGTCGGCGCTGAAGCGCCCGCGCATCACAAAATAAAAGTGCCCGATCACCGGCCCGATCAGCGGCGGCACAATGCTCGCCAGCAAGTTAATCCAGTCAAGAAAATACTGATAAATGTTCAGCCCGGCGATGGTGCCAAGCACACCGCAAATCACCGTCATGACGTGCTGCGGGCGCTTAAACACACTGGACGTTTGAATAACCGGCAAATAAAGATTCGCATCACCGGTCGTCCACAGCGCCATGCTCATGCCGACCACACCGATAAACGCGATGACCGCGCCTTGTTCACGCAGGTACGTCGTGAAATCAAACGTACCCGAAACAACACCACCGAGAGCACCGACCACCTGCAAAAACCATTGCGCGATGATCATGACAATAAAAGGAATAGCAATCGCGACCCACGCCTTGCGTGCAAAGCGCGTGTACTCCGGCATCACAATCGCGCCGACAATCCACGAACCGATCACCAGGTTCATTGCGGTAAGAAACCCTAGCGGCTGATCATTATTTGCGACGGTGTCAGCCGACATTTGCAAAAAGCCGCCCCAGCCACCGGCCTGCTCAATGTTCAGCCACGCCGCATACAGGCCCACACCGACAAGCACCGCGACCGCCGGAAAACTGACGATTTCCAGGCCGCGCACGCCGAAATACGTGGTGGCGGTGAACAACAATCCCGCGACAATGGCGACGGTGTAAAATGTGGCGCTGTCGGAATCCCCGGCCCACGCCATGCCGAACGCACCGACCACAATCCCCTGCCAGCCGATCAGCAACAGCGCAATCACCAATACCGGCAAATACGCGCCGACTTTTCCGTAAACCAGCTTGTACAGCAACCCGCTGTTGCACGCGGTCTTGTAACCCACGTAACCGACCAATGCACCGATGATGAAGTTAGCGGTGTTGCCCGCCAGGGAGGCCGCGATCATGTCGGGCCAGAACACCTGCCCACTGCCTAAGGCGCCGCCGGTAATCAAGCCAGTCACCAGAAAACCCCAACCGAAAGCCAGCGTCAGCAGCGGCCCCGCACCGCGCCGTTGTGAATCCGATAACGGTGCTACCGGATTGTCTTCACTGGCCTGTTCGCTCGCCGCATCGTAATGCCACCATGCCCGCAGTTTGTCCAACATCGCTATTCCCCCCGGAACGTTGTTGCGCGTTTTGACGGATATCGGCTACGCGTGTCGGTTACTCACCGTCGCCCATCAGCTCAGTCAATTCGTAATAAGTCTGCATGTAGCCGCCGATGTCACCCCGCAAAAAGGTGAAATTGCCGTCGGCGGTGCACCACAAATCGTAATCCGGGTGCGCTTCGGGCAATCCGGGCGCCGACACCATTTGAAAATGGTATGAATCAAACTCGCCCGCTGCGACGGTAATGCGCTCTTCACCGATGTACTTCACGTGCATGCCGATCTTGAAGAGCATCGGGCCGGTGGCACCGCGATGATCCGGCGAACACAGCAGCATTTCATCCAGCGCCTGCACTTCGCCCGGCTTGTTGCGATCGAATAAACGCATGTGCCACGCATCGCAGGCGATGGCGTGATTCTGGAATGTTTTTGGCCACCCGTTGGTGTCCATGCGCTGAGTTACGCGCCCTTCCAGTGCCGTGTAAGTTTCGCATTCGATAAAACCGTCACCCATGCGAAACCAGCCCGTGCCCATGAACTTGTCATTCACAACCAGGCGAACAAAACAATCGGTCGGACGCCAGTCTTTATCCAGACTGTAGGTTGCATCGCGCATCACACTCGGCCGGTCGTCGATTTCGCTGTGCACAATGATCGTGCGCCCGCCGTCGGCATAAGTGTTGGTCTGAAAATACTCGCGGCCGCGGATCTGGCCTTCGCGCCCTTCTTTCTTGCTGGTGTAGCGAATGGTGCCACGCACGGTGGAGTGGTCGCGCTGCAAAATACTGTCGTTCATTGTTGATTAAGTCCTTTAAAACGGTCGACCTTAAAACGGCCGCCCATTCTAGCCTCGCACGGGTTAAATGTCCCCGCGCCCCGCGACCGGCCGCGCCGGATCGCTGATCCAGCCGCTCCATGAACCGACGTACAGTCTGGCCGGCGGCAGGCCTGCGAGTTCCATCGCAAACAAGTTATGGCACGCCGTCACGCCGGATCCGCACATCGAGGCGACGTCGGACGGCTGATCTCTGAGCAAATCGCCAAACTCGGCACGCAGCTTTTCGGCCGGCTTGAAACAACCGTGCTCATCCAGATTCATGCTCAAGGGGCGATTAATGGCACCGGGCACGTGGCCGGCTACCTTGTCGATTGGCTCTGCGTCACCGGCAAAGCGCCCGGCATCGCGGGCATCAATCAGCGTCAATTGCTGATGTGCGAGGCCCGCTTCCACCTCGTCCACCGGGATGACGCCAACCGCCGGCTCGCTCACCGGGTAGCGGCCGCTGACCAACACCGGTGCCTCGGTCGACAGCGGCAAACCTGCCGCCTCCCAGGCCGGCAAACCACCGTCCAGCAGCAGCGCGTGGCGATGCCCGACCCACCGCAGCAGCCACCACAGGCGCGCAGCGACGGCGCCACTGGCGTTGTCGTAGGCCACCACCGCTGTTTCGGGCGTGACACCCCAACTGCCCAGTAACGCCGCGAACTGCTCACGATCGGGCAAGGGATGCCGACCGGTCATGGGGCCGACCGGGCTCGCCAGATCCTTATCGAGATCGGCGTAGTACGCGCCCGGGATGTGACCGGCCTGCCATGCTTTGCGTCCGGCCGGAGGATCAAGCAGATTAAACCGACAATCAACGATGACTGCATCGGGATGTTTGGCAAGATCCTGCGCGGTTATCAACATACGGACTCGTTATCCTCTAGTGGATGCGATTAAGCCACAGCGTTGAGTTTTATCACTCCGCGCCGGACTTGTAACGCCGGCTAAGGATATTAGAAAATACTCGCCTGTGCGCGGCCCTGGCAACACAGCCAGCGCCCCTAACGGTCGCGCAAACCGGCACTCCCTCCGAGTTCGCCATACAATGCCGGGGCAATCAGGAGCTTTGAATGAATAAGATACTCGTCTGCATCAAGCGAGTCGTTGATTACAACGTGCGCATCCGCGTCAAACCGGACGGCAGTGGCGTCGTCACCGATGGCGTGAAGATGAGCGTGAACCCCTTCGATGAAATCGCCATTGAAGAAGCCCTGCGCATTCGGGAAGCCGGCAACGCGCAGGAAGTGGTGGTCGTCAGCATCGGCGACGGCGAAAGCCAGCAACAACTGCGCACCGGGTTGGCGATGGGTGCCGACCGCGCCATCCTGATCGAAACCAACAACGAGGTCGATCCGCTGGCAGCCGCGCACGCCTTCAAGGCGCTGATTGATACCGAAAACCCCGACCTCGTGATCATGGGCAAACAGGCCATTGATGACGACTGCAACCAGACGGGACAAATGCTGGCCGCGCTCTGGAATCGTCCGCAAGCCACCTTTGCATCCAAGCTAGAACTCAACGGCAACACCGCGCGTGTCACCCGCGAAGTGGATGCCGGGCTGGAAACCATTGAAGTCGATTTACCGGCGGTTGTGACTACCGATTTGCGGCTGAACGAACCGCGCTACGTCAAACTGCCGGACATCATGAAAGCGAAAAAGAAACCGCTGGAAACACTGCAGCTCAGCGATCTGGTGGCCGACACGGCCGTGCAGATTAACGCCACCGGCTGGGCTACACCGCAGGCACGCGGCAAGGGCATCATGGTGAACAGCGTGGACGAACTCGTCAGCGCACTCCGCGACAAAGGTCTGGTCGCCTGAGCGACCCGACGCATTAGGATAAAAACATGACCAAGGTTTTGATTGTTGCCGAACTCGACGGCCATACATTAAACAGCAGCACCCGCAAATGCGTCGCCTGCGCCGCCAGGCTAGGGGCAGACAGCATCGACGTACTGGTGCTCAGCGACAATTGCGCGGATGCCGCCAACGCTGCGGTGACCATTGAGGGCGTCAGCAAAGTACTGACCGTCGAAGCCGCTCATAACGGCGCCCCACTCGCGGCCGTGCTCGCCCCGCAAATTGCGGCTGCAGCAGACGGGTACACCCACGTGTTTGGCCCCTCCACCACCTTCGGCAAAGACGTGATGCCGCGCGTGGCTGCACTGCTCGGTGTCGGACAGGTCAGCGACATCATGAGCGTCGAATCGGCTCGCACGTTTACACGCCCTGTTTATGCAGGTAACGCGTTACTGAGCGTCGCGGTGCCCGAAGGCAAGATCGTGGTTGCCACGGTCCGCACCGCTTCCTGGAAAGATGCAGCGGACGGCGGCAATGCCGCGGTCGAGGCACTGCAAGTGAATTGCGAAATCCCGACCCACACCCGCTTCGTCGAACTGGCCGCCGCGGCCAGCGAACGCCCCGACTTACAGACCGCGAAAAAAGTCATCTCCGGCGGCCGCGGTGTCGGCAGCGCAGAAAACTTCGACATCATTTACAAACTTGCTGACAAAATCGGTGCCGGCGTCGGCGCATCGCGCGCTGCCGTGGACGCCGGTTACGTGGCAAATGATATGCAGGTCGGCCAGACCGGCAAAATCATTGCACCGGAACTCTACATGGCCATTGGTATATCCGGTGCGATTCAGCACCTCACCGGCATCAAGGATGCAGGCACGATTGTGGCGATCAATAAAGACCCGGAAGCACCGATCTTTGAGATCGCGGACATCGGGCTGGTTGGGGATTTGTTTGAGATCGTGCCTGAGCTGGAAGGGAAGCTGGGTTAGGGTTGAAAGGAAGGGCCGCATTACTGACTTTCAAGAAATGGGGCTTTTTCGATAAATTCCTCTGAATCGATTTGTTCGATAACAAAATGCGCCAATTCACCGGCCCGCAACGTAAACGATGAAGGCGTAGCAAGCGATGCGTTGGGATAATGCTTAAACGGTTTGTCCCTGATCAAAGGGCATCGCACCAGCGTCCACTGAAGGCCACTATCAGCAAGCAATTGGTACTCTGCCTGTTTATCTTTCACGACGTCATTCAGTGCTAACAACGCCAGTTTCTGTACCAGCCATCCCGTCAGGTTTCGCTCGTCACCTGATATATCGACAGCAGCCCCAGAAACCACAATATAGCGCTTAATATTATGCTCTGGCATCAACTGGATAATATGACCAGTGGCCACAGTGCTGATCGATTTTGAGGCCGACCCGTCAGCTTTGACCGGGCCCAATGCACTGATAACTACATCGCTCCCTTCCAACACTGCATTAATCGCCGAAAGATCTCTGGCGTCGCCTTCAACAATCGTTATCTTGTCTTTTAGTGCGTGAAGTTTTTGTGGCGTGCGGGCCAACGCTTTGATGTCATATCCCTGCGCGAGAGCCTCTTGGATAAGATATCCACCCACCATGCCGGTAGCGCCCAACATCGCAACAGTAATATTTTTCTTTGGAACTACGCTGGCGTCGACATCGGGCAAAGAAGCAGCCTGCCTGTCGGTAGATGCACAGGCAGAAAGCATTAGCGCTGCTACGAAAATTAGAATTCTTGTTTTAATTGCCAACGACTCTATCTTTCATGATCTCGGCCGCAATTGCCCCGATCCCGGCAATTTGTCGAAATTTTCCAGAGACTTGTCATGCAGGCAGTATAGAAAAGCCCGCACTAAGGCGGGCTTTTTCGAGTCGCACGAAGCCGCCCTAATAAACCGTACCGCTGCGATTGATGATGCCGACGAACCCTGAAAAGAATACACCCGCCCAGATCATAAACACCCAGACGCGCACCTGCATCAGGCTCTTGCGCTGTGCCTCGTTCTCTTCGGCGGTGGGCATTTCGCCTGCACGGCACTTCATCAGCACCGAGAAGAACGGCCCGATCTTGCCGCGCACCATGATGCCGCAGAACACCAGAAACGCGAACATCAGCAGCTTGCCGGCCACCCAGGGGTATTCAGCCAGTCGATTCGATTCCCAATGCAATACCACCGAGATCGGAATACCAATCACCACGGCCCAGCGAATGAACATGTCGAACTTCGCAACCAGCGGATAGGCTTTGCTGCCGTGACGAAAGTGCAGATACATCACGCAGAAAAGCCACACCGGCCCGAGCAGCACGATGCCGATCTTCTGGTACCACGGATGCGGTATGCCGATGAACTCGGTCAGGATGCCACCGACCGTCAACATAAGGCTCATGCAGACACGCGGTATCTGATCAAGATCCAGCATGATCTTGGCCGAGATAGCGCGTGCTTCCGGCGAGATATCCGGTTTGATCACAAACTTACTGGAATAAAAAACGCCCAGGTCGCCGCCCAGCCAATACACAAACAGCAGCACGTGGATAATCACCATCACCTGGTGAATAGGCCCGCCCTGCAAGTCGATTAACGTCTCCACTGTTAACTCCCGCGTGTTTTGCGCTTGTATATTTTACTTAGGCAGTCTGGCCGATCGCGTATTCGCAACTGCTGACGTCAAACTGGCCGGGTGCTTCCACGTTCAGTTGCTCCACGACACCGTCATTAACGATGATCGAAAAGCGCTGCCCGCGCGTACCCATGCCAAAGCCGCTGGCATCAAGGTCCAGCCCTAATGCTTTCGCGTAAGTCGCGTTGCCGTCTGCCAGCATCATGACTTTGTCGCCCGCGCCCTGATCTTTGCCCCATGCATCCATTACGAACACGTCGTTAACCGAAGTGCAGGCGATGGTGTCAATTCCATTCGCCTTGAGCTCGTCTGCTTTTTTCACGTAGCCTGGCAGGTGCTTTTGTGAACAGGTCGGGGTAAACGCGCCCGGCACCGAAAACAGCACCACGCGTTTGCCGCCGAACAACTCGTCGGTAGAAATTTTGCCCGGGCCATCTTTGCCCATTACTGAAAACTCGCCGGCCGGCATCTTGTCGCCGATTTTGATCGTCATGGTGAACTCCTGAAATTATTCTTGGTTCTTAACACTGCGGTTCTTAACACTGCGCGTCACAGGCTGCGACGGCTATTGTCGGGATTGTAACCTCGGGCGGCCTGCCAGAGAAATAAGCATAAGAAATGCGCCTAACTGACAAATGTCATTACCAGCCAGGGCGAAAACGCAATGAACAGCAGGCACGCGACCATGATCAGCAAAAACGGCAACACGGCGCGGCAGATATCCCAGAACGATTCACGAAACACGCCCATGGCCACAATCAGGTTCAAACCCAGCGGCGGCGTCAGGTAGCCGATTTCAAGGTTCATCACCATGATCACGCCAAAGTGCACGGCATCGACCCCGTTATCGGCTGCCAGCGGCGCGAGCACCGGGGCCAGCACGAGTATTGCGGAGCCAATGTCCATCAAGCAGCCGATCAACAACAAAAAGGCATTGGTACCGATCATCATCACGGTGGGGTCACTGATGCGCTGACCCAGCCACGCCACCATCGCATCGGGCACTTGCTGATACGTCAGAAACATGTTCAGACTGAATGCCAGCATCAGCACCGGAAACAACGAGCCGAGCAAGCGCCCGGTGCCGGCGGTCACGTCGGCAAGATCTTTGAAATTCAGGTCGCGGTATAAATACACCTCGATCAGCAAGGCGTACACCACGGCAACGGCCGCCGACTCCGTGGGCGTGAATATGCCCGAATAAATGCCGCCGAGTATCAGCACCGGCATAAACAGTGCCCAGATGCCTTCACGCAGCGCAGAACCAATTTCGCTGCGCGACCAATCGTCGCCACGGTTATGGCGGTTCAGCCATACCGAGTAAATAACCAGCACAGTCGTCAGCAACAAACCCGGCGCAATACCGGCCAGAAATAAATCCGCAATGCTGGTGCGGGTCATCACGCCGTACAAGATCATCGGGATGCTCGGCGGAATGATCACGCCCAGCGTCCCGCCGGTGCACAACGCACCGATGGCATAGCGCTTGCTGTAACCCGCCTGCAGCAGCGCGGGATACATCACGCCGCCCACCGCAACCAGTGTGACCGTCCCCGAACCGGTGACGGCTGCGAACAACGCACACGACAAAATCGTGGCCGCACCCAGACCGCCGGGGATCGGGCCAGTTAACGCGCGCATGACGCGTATCAGCCGCCCTGCCAGTGCCCCGCGCGCCATGATGTTGCCCGCCAGCACGTACAGCGGGATAGACAACAGAATATCTTTGTTAAGCGCGCTCCAGGCGTCGAGGATGATGCCGTCCAGGCCCTCGCCTGCGAACACGACATAGGCGTAGGCCGTCGCACAACCCAGCACCACGAACAGGTTTTGCCGCAGCATCAGCAAACCCACAACCATCAGCGGCAAATACACCGCACTCATGTGCTGTGGCTCTCGTCGTGCCGTTTAGGCTGATCGGCATTGATATCGAACGCACCGCTGTCGGCCGGCCGCAGGCGCGCAAAGAACGCATAGATGAGGTGACGCAAAGCGGCTGCAAAAAACGCCAGCGGCAGTAATGCCTGCACCGGCCATACCGGCCAGAACAACGTGAGCTCGACCGCGCCCAGCTGATACGAATCCAGCACGACCGTGAGCGATACCCAACCGATCGCAATACAGAACAGCGCCATCAGCAGGTGCTGCAGCACACCCAGCAGTTCATTCCAGCTTGCCGGGAACAGTTCATCGAGAAAGCGCGGTCGCAGGTGAGCGCCGCTGGCCGATGCCAGACCAAAACCCGCCATCACCACCGCCACATTGGCCCACACACCGATTTGCGATGCCCAGTGCAGGCCGGCGGCTGTTAACTCACGACTTAGCACATCGGCAAACAGCACCGCCACCAGTACCGCGAAGGCGGCAATGCACAGCCAGCGCTCTACCCGGCCGACCAGCGCCAGCACACGTTGTGCCGATTGCTCAGTCATGCGCACCGCGCGGATCCAGCAACGCTATACGCGGTACAAAAATATTGATGAGCACTGCCGACACAATATGCATGCACGCGGCGGCTACGAAGATTGGCGTCCATGAATAGTTTTCAATTGTCCAGCCGGCAACGTATTGAAACAGCCCGGCACCGGCACTGCCGACTGCACCGTAAATACCCCAGATGGTTCCCACGTCGCGCGCTGGAAACAAATCGGCGGGCAACGTAAACATGCTGGATGCTTTAACCTGAATCGCGAACATGGCCAGCGCAATCAGCGCCACGGCTTCCCACGCCGACTCGGTCGACGCGGCTGGCATCGCGGCTAATACCAGCAATGCACCCACCCACAAAACCGTCTTGCGCGCCCGATCCAGAGTCATGCCGCGGTCCATGAGTTTTTTGCCCGAATAACCGCCGACAAAGCTGCCGATATCGGCTGCGCCAAAGACGACAATCGCGAACAATCCGATCTCGCCCAGATTGAAGCCGCGAACATCGCCCAGGTACTTGGGCAACCAGAACACAAAAAAGTAAAACGCGCCGTCCGAGACGAAGCGACTGATCATCAATCCCCACACTTCGGGATAACGAAAAGCCCACAACCACGAACGGCCGGCAACCGCGGCATCGGGTTCGCTGTCGCGCAGGATCAGTTCACGTTCGGCCTCCGGCAAATTGGGATGCTCGGCGGGCAAATAAAACCACTTCCACCATAAAAACAGCCACAAGAAACCGATGGCACCCGGAATCAGGAACGCGGCCTCCCAACCCCACAACGTCACCACACCCGGTGTCCATGGCGTGCCAATCATCAGCGGCGGCGCGAGTATCGCACCCAGGCCCGGCCCCATCGTGAAGATGCCAACGACAAAACTGCGCTCTTCTTTTGGAAACCACTCAGCCGTGGCTTTGGTGGCCAGCGGAAAGTTCGCGGCTTCGGCCAGACCGAGCAACACCCGCAGCGAAAAAAAGCTCAGAAAGCCGCGCCCGATGGCATGCAGCATCGTCGCGAGGCTCCACGCAATGACCGCGATCGAAAATGAACGGCGCGTGCCCAGCTTGTCAATCAGCGGCCCGGACAACAACTGGCCGATGCCATAGGCAAACAAAAAACCCGATGTGATGAGCCCGTATTCGCTGTTACTGATATCAAACAGATCGGACAAAATCGTTGACGTCATCGTCAACGCCTGCCGATCAATGTAGTTAATCGTGGTGATCAGGCACAGCAGGATAGCTATCCGCCAGCGATACGCCAGGAAGCCCTCGGTTGATACTGGATGGGCGCTGGCCATCAGTACGGCAGCACTGACCCGTCATAGGCAGTCAACTGGCCCAGCTGATCGGCATCGAGCTTCGCAATCACATCCATCACACCCTCGACGGATTCCGACGGATCAATCTCGGCACCGGGCCCGCCCATGTCGGTACGTGCCCATCCGGGATGCAGCGCGACGGCGATGATGCCGCGCCCAGCCAGATCAATACCCATGGAGTGCATCATCATGTTCACCGCCGCCTTGCTGGTGCGGTAAGCATACATCCCTCCGCTCGTGTTCAGACCCATGGAGCCCATCATGCTGGATAGCGTCACGATTTTCTTTTGCTCACTGCGCGCAACGTGCTCGACAAATGCTTCTGCCATCTTCATCGGCCCGAACAAATTGACCCGCAGCACCTGCTCCCAGTTGGCGTAATCGGTGTTGCCGAAAGCCTGATGCTCGACACCGCCTTCGGCAAAACCGAAACGACCGTAGGTGCCGGCATTGTTTAACAACACATCAATGGCCCGCCCTTGCAGCCGCGCGGCCAGATCGTCGACGGCGGCATGATTCGCGACATCCAGCGGCTCGATACTCAGCGCGGCATGACGTTGCGCGAGCGCCTGCAACTCCGGTGAAGCTTGCCGACAGCACGCAATAACCTTCCACCCCATCTCCGCATAAGCCCCGGCAAAGCCAAGCCCCAGGCCCCGGTTTGCACCCGTCACTAAAACCGTACTGATCAACTGACAACTCCCCGCGCGATTGAAATTGCAGTGATTATTCCAGAACTTGCCCGGTTAAGGTCAAATCGTGGGGAAAACAGGCGCCCTGAGGCTTGCAGCCTGCCGGCGCAATTCCTACCATGAGCGGCTTAATCAATAAAAATGCACTTGCCTGAGGAATAACGATCATGAACGCCGCAGCCGAAACCTTTGCCATCTCCGACGCAACCCGGGAGTTCCTGGCGCGGGAGCATCAACTGTTTATCGACGGCAAATGGCAGCCCGCTTCGTCAGGTGAGACGTACGCCATTATCGATCCGGCCACCGAAGCACAGATTTCAACCATACAACTGGCGAACGAAGCCGATGTGGATAAAGCGGTGCAGGCTGCGCAACGCGCTTTTACCGGCGAATGGTCAAAACTCACGTCATACCAGCGCACGCGGATGATGCTGCGACTGGCAGATCTTATTGACGCCAACATTCAGACGCTCGCCGAACTCGAAGTATTGGATAACGGCCTGCCGATGCTACTGGCGCAATACACCATCGCCGGTTACGGCGCCGAGTTCATGCGCTACTACGCGGGCTGGGCCACCAAAATTCACGGCGACACCATTCCCGTTTCACCGGCGGGCGTGCGCAATGGAGAATCGCTCACCTACACGCGTCGCGAACCGATTGGTGTGGTCGGGGCAATCATTCCGTGGAATGCACCGATTGCGATGTTTATTCTCAAAGTTGCGCCCGCACTCGCCACCGGTTGCACACTGGTGTTGAAGCCTGCCGAAATGACACCGCTGACCGCGCTCAAAATGTGCGAACTGATTAAAGAAGCCGGTATCCCCGACGGTGTTGTTAACGTGATTCCCGGCCTTGGGCAGGTTGCCGGCGAGGCAATGACCAAACACCCCGGCATCAAGAAGATTGCCTTTACCGGTTCCACCGCAGTTGGCAAACACATCGTCGAAAACGCCATTGCAGACCTCAAAAAAGTCACGCTGGAGCTGGGCGGCAAATCGCCCGTGGTGGTGTTCCCCGATGCCGATCTGCAGCAGGTTATTCCCGGTTGCGTGCGTGCCGCCTTCTTCCTGCAAGGCCAGAACTGCATGGCCGGCACCCGGCTGTTCGTGCACGAAAAAGTTTTTGACGAGGTAATTAACGGCATTGCCGCAGTGGCCAATTCCATGAAACTCGGCCCGGGCCTCGATCCGTCGTCGCAGCTGGGGCCGCTGATCTCGGCGCAACAGCGCGACCGGGTTATGGATTACATCCAGTCCGGCATTGATGAAGGTGCGACGCTGGTGTGCGGCGGTAAAGCACGCGAAGGCAAAGGCTTTTTTGTGGAGCCCACCCTGTTTACTCACACCGATCAGAATCTGCGCATTGCGCGCGAAGAAATTTTCGGGCCGGTGTTGTTCGCGATGCCATTCGGCGATGACGATCTCGAGAAAGTCGCAGCGCTGGCCAACGATTCCATCTACGGCCTGTCCGGCAGCGTGTGGACCAAAGACATTGCGACCGGTTTGAAGATGGCAGCGCTGATCGACTCCGGTCAGGTCAGTGTCAACTGCCACGCGGCCGTTGATCCGGCCATACCGTTCGGCGGCAACAAGATGTCGGGCTGGGGCCGTGAGTTCGGCGCCGAAGGTCTGGAACCTTATCTCAAGACCAAGGCCACCACCGTGCTGCTGTCACCGCCGCCGTTCTGATCCACTGGCTTCCCGGCAGCACTCTGGTATGGACCGAGCGGGGGATTGTCGTTGAGGCGAGTCGGAGCGCAGCGACCGAGCCGAAAGGACAATGCGCCGCTCGGTCAGCTATGGGCGGCGATGGGAGCTACCACGGAACCGTCACCCCATGCGCATCGATAAAGCGCCCCGAATCACGGCGTGTCAACGTCGGAAACAGCGCCTGCTGATCGCGGACGCTGTCGGCGGTTTCCACCGGTGCATCCATGCCGCCCAAATCCGTTTTGCACCAACCCGGAGCCATCGCGATCACCACAACATCGCTCCATTCCGCACCCATACCGCGGGTCAGCATGTTCAGCCCCGCCTTGCTGGATCGATAGGCATATGAACTGCCCTGGTTGTGCTTGATAGACGCGAGACCGCTCGACATATTGACTATCAGCTTCATGTCGCTGGCTGCCACGTGCTCGTGAAAGGCCACGGCAACTTTAAACGGCGACAGCAAATTCACTTCGAGAATGTCGCGCCAGATACCGTAATCCATGTTGCCGAGGCTCTGGTAGGCCATCCCGGCGGGCGCACCCTGCGGACCAAAAGTGCCGGCGTTGTTGAGCAGCACATCAATCGGCACATCAATTAACCGTTGTGCCAGCGCGTCCACCGCAGCGTGATCGGTCACTTCCAGAGCATGCACCTGGACGGTGTCCGGATACGCGCTAAGCAACGCCTGCAAATCATCGGCCGCCACCGGCCGGCGCGCGCAGGCGTGCACGATCCAGCCTTTGGCAGCGTATTGGCGGGCGTGCTCCAGCCCGATACCGCGGTTCGCGCCGGTGATCAGAACAGTCGACATCTACTCGCCTCCCGCAACCGGGTTTTCACCGTGCATCATGCGTCGGTAAAACGGCGTGGCGAACAGTGATGCCGGGTATGTGGCCGGCGGCGGTGCCAGCTTATCGAGTTGGTCAATCTGCTCGGCTGTTAGCTGCAGATTCAGACACGCCATGTTGTCGTCAAATTGTTGCACGGTGCGGGCACCCAGGATCGGAATCACCTCCCCCTGCGGCCGCTGGCGCAACCACGCCAACGCCAGCTGTGGCGTGCTGCAACCGATCTGCTGCGCCAGCCTGCTGACCCCCTCCGCGATCGCCAGCCGGTGTTCAGCCAGCATCGCCGGCCCGTATTCAGCCTGCTTGAGGCGACTGCCGTCGAGGTCGGTCGTATCGGCATCGCGATTGAATTTGCCGGTCAGCAAACCGCCGGCCAGCGGGCTCCACGCCAGCACCGCCATGTCCTGCTGCGCACACAAATCGAAAAAATCCGCTTCGATGGAACGCTCAACCAGGTTGTAGTGCATCTGGACGGCGGTAAACGGCGTCAGGCCGCGCTCCTCGGCAAGGGTATTGGCCCGACTGATCAGCCATGCGGGCATGTTCGAAACCCCTGCGTGCAAGATCTTGCCCGCCCGGACCAGATCGTCCAGGGCGCGCATGACCTCGTCAATCCGGGTCAGCTGATCCCAGCCGTGCACCCAGTACAAATCCAGATAGTCGGTGTCCAGGCGGCGCAGGCTGGCCTCCAGTGCCTGCACCATGTTTTTGCGGTGATTGCCGCTCAGGTTCGGCTCGGCAGGGTTCATGCTCATGCTGTACTTACTCGCCAGCACCAGCGCGTCGCGGTCTTCGCGGATAAACCCGGCCAGCATGCGCTCGCTGGTGCCCGCGTTATAAATGTTCGCGGTATCGATAAAATTGCCGCCCGCCTCGCGGTAGCCATCAAAAATTTTTCTCGAGACGGCTTCCGACGCGCCGAAGTTGAATTCTTCGCCGAAGGTCATCGCGCCCAGACAGAGTTCGGAAACCCGCAGCCCACTTCTACCTAATACTCTATATTTCATATATTTGTCTTGCTTTTCTAAACTGATTATTGGTTGTGAGCATGCCCTTTACAGGCATAAACCACGTCGATTTCCGGGCAAAAACAGGATTTGCATAGCACGGGCCGTCTGCATTTTTGCCCGACAGCGCGCAAAACGCTACATTCACGTTCCCGATGAGCCTGGTGACCCTGAAAAACCTGTGCTCAAGAATAACAAGCCACAGGAAGACAACAATGGAAGAACAGTCACCCACCGCGATCGAGCAGGCGGCGGAAGCCGCCCTCAGTGTAGAAAGCCCTGAAGAGGCGCTGACCCTGTTAGAGAATAGCTGGCCGCTGCTGCAGCAATACGGCCTGAACGTATTCTGGGCGATCGTCATATTTGTTTTGGGGCGCTGGATTGCGCAGCGGCTCACCAAAGCGCTGGGCAAAGCCCTGGCCAAGACCGACATGGAAGACACGCTGGAGCGCTTCCTGTGCAACATGGCCTACGCGGTGCTGATGGCGGTGGTCATCATCGCGGCCATTGGCAAGCTGGGCGTCGAAACCACTTCGGTTCTGGCGATCTTCGGTGCCGCCGGCCTGGCCGTTGGTCTGGCCTTGCAGGGCTCGCTGTCAAACTTTGCAGCCGGTGTGCTGATTGTGGCCTTCAGGCCCTATAAAGTGGGCGACTTCATCGAAGCCGGTGGCCAGACCGGCACCGTGGATGAAGTGCAGATCTTCACCACCACACTCAAATCGCCGGACAACAAGAAAATCATCGTCCCGAATTCGCAGATCATGAGCGGCACGATAACCAATTACTCGGCGCTGGGAACTCGGCGCGTGGACATGGTCTTTGGGTGCAGCTATGACGACGACGTTGATACGGCCTTTCGCGTTCTGCAGGGCATTGTCGAAGCCGACAGCCGCATTCTGGACGAACCGGCACCCACGATTGCGCTCAACGAGCTGGCCGACAGCAGCGTGAACTTTATCGTGCGTCCGTGGGTAAACAGTGCCGACTACTGGGACGTTTACAACGACGTCACCGAGCAGGTCAAACGCAAGTTTGACGAAGCCGGGCTGAACATCCCCTATCCGCAGCGGGACGTTCATATGTATCACCACAATGAGAGCTAGCGCGTATTCCGCAACAAATACTCGATAATCATTTCGTCGCGTTCAGCGCTTTTCTCGTAACCGATCATGGGCGGGTAACGCATACGGTTACCCGGCACCATGCCGGACGGGTCAGCTATGAACTGGCGCATCAGTTCGGGTGTCCAGACGAATCCTGATTCGCGCAGTTCAACGAAAGATTCAGAATATGGGAAATGGTCCACCACGGATGCGGGCTGGCCGAATATCCGGTAAAGATTCGGGCCGACGCGATTGTGGCCACCCTGATCAAGCGTGTGGCAGAAACGACACCACGTAAAGGCTTCCTTCTGGGCAGCCAGCTCCTCGGGCGTGCGCTCGGGGAGTGCCGTGGCGTAATAGTCGGGCAGATTCTTGCCTTCGAGAAACTGCGCTATCTCAGCATCGCTGAACTCTGCATCGGAATTAAAGGGTGTTACACCAAACCAGACGTAGGGGAAAAAAAGCGCCAGGGCGAGCAACCCGCCCAATACGCCGACATGAAACAATCGCGCGCCGGTTGATACGCTCATCAGACTTTCTCCCCGGGAAACAGTCGCCGCCAGCCGCTCTGATACTTGCGGTTCTGCCAGAAACCCACCGCTATCCATAAGCAGAACAACATCAGGTAATAAAACGCAAAGGCACTGTGCGGGTAACCGGTGGCCTTACGCAGGTTTTCACTGGTATCGACCAGCTGCGGAAAAATGGCACCAAAAAAATTGACCGAGCGACCCTCGCCCCATGCGTAAAAAATGCCAATCAGGAACTCGAGCGCGAACACCAATATCAGCATAAACAGTATGGCGCGACTGAAGGCAAAGGAATCTTCGGGCATACCTTGCGGGGGCTGAGGCCTGGGGCCTTTAACGAACCAGTACAGGCGTATCCAGCACAAAATGCCGACTACCAGGCCCAGGCTGTCATGCCAGAGCTGCATGCCCTCGCGCTCCCCCAGCGGGGTGCGCGGTAGATTGATAATGTTGAAAAACAGAATGAAAAAGGTCACGAAGATGGCCCAACCCAACACGGTTGCGGTGCGGTCTTGTAACCCGGGTGCTAATCGCTCGGACATTGCTATTCCTTGCCGTGGTATCCGGGGCGCAATAGTAGCCCAGCCCGCCCCCCTCTTGCAGCACAGCAATGCGCGTCAGGCCGGGTGTGATCGGAACAGCGTGCACCTGCCGTGTGTATCAACTTGTAACATTTGACCGTTCACCTATTGGAAATAGAGAGAGTCCAGATTACTATGACCGCCTGTCGGATGAGCCGCAGGGCCAGTAAGAGAGCTGAATATCCATGAGTTCTACCCGCCCAATTAGAGCCTTATTGCGAGGACTTGAAGTACTACATGTACTTAATCGCCATAACGGCGCCACCGTTTCTGAAGTCGCCGGCGAAATCGATCTGCCGCGCACCACCACGTACCGGATCCTGGAGACCCTGTGCGTGGCAGGCTATGCCTATCGAGCTGCCAGCGACGAACGCTACCGGCTGACCATCATGGTGCGGGGCCTGAGCGACGGATTCGATGACGAAGCCTGGATAACCCTGGTCGCCCGTGAATACATGTATGCCCTGTGTCATGAGCTGATCTGGCCTTGTGCAATCGCCACGCTGTCCGGCAATACCATGCTGGTGCGTCAGACCACCGATCACCGCAGCCCGCTGGCGGTTGAGAAACGCGGCCCCGGCTTTCGGGTTGAAATACTGGGGTCGGCAGCCGGGCTTTGCTATCTGGCGTTTTGCCCCAAGGAACAGCGCGACACCTTGCTGGAAATTCTGGCCCGCTCCAAGGATGACGTGAGCGCACCGGCCCGCAACAAGAAATTGATCTACGAGACACTGGTCGAAGCCCGCAAGCGTGGCTTCGCGCTCTGGCATCGCCGCCGCCGGGTGTCGGACGAAACCAGCGTCGCTGTGCCGATCGTGGTGGCCGACAGGCTGCTTGCGGTGTTAACCATGCGCTTTGCCAGCACCGCCGTATCCGAGCAGGAAGCGATCGAACGCTTTGTCCCCCGTCTGCAGAATACCGCGCACGAAATCGCCGCGGAATTCCTGCGCCAGCATCAGCGCGACCCGATTGAGTCGCCGCTGAAGCGGGACGAGTAAACGTCCCGCTGCAACGCTGTTAGCGGAAAACCGGCTGCACCGGCGGCTCGAGCCCGGTCTCGGCCAGACAGGTAGCCCGCAATTCTTCGATAGACGGCCCGGTATTAAAGACACCCACCTCGCCTCGAGCGGCGCGCATTTCGGCGCGCAGCTTGTCGGTAGCGGCCTCGTCAACGGCGCCGTCTTTGATGACAACGCCGTAGTCACGAGCGCCCTCAACCGTTGCCAGTACGCGCTTGACGTCAGCCAGCACCAATTGCGGATCGCGCTTGAGCGGATCGCCCCAACCGCCGCCGCCCCAGGTGTTGAAGTACAGCAAATCGCCGGCCTGCACCTTGATGCCGTCGCACTTCGAGGGCAGCCATTCTTCGCTACCGTCAATGCGCACAATCTTCTTGGTGGATCGCATACCGACCTGCCCGCCGAGTACGCCCCACGGATAGACCAGCCAGCGCTCGTCGTGAATACCAATGGCCCCATCGGACAGGAAGCGATAAGCCACACTCAGACCGTTACCGCCGCGGTGCAAGCCTGCGCCGCCTGAATCAGGAATTGTCTCGTAACGCTCGATACGCAGCGGGAAATACGATTCAATAAATTCGTTCGGCACGTTCGTAAACCCTGGCCACAGCGAATGGCCGTCCGGGCCGTCGCCGGCCGGCCGGCCGGGAACCCCGCCAAAACCGATCTGGAACAACTGGAACCATTCGTTGTTCTTGCCTTCACGCGTGTCGTAACCCGAATAGAACAAATGCGGCGAATCCGAGAAGCCAGCGGCATTAAGCATCTGCTCCGGCGCACCGGAACCCAGCAAAGCACCGAGCACGTCAAAAATACGGCCCAATGCATGCGTGCGGCCTGAAATCGCAGCCGGGAATTTCGGCTTCAGCAGCGTACCTTCGGGGATGTATACGTCGACGAGGTCATAGAATCCGTCGTTAAACACAATGTGCGGATCAACCACGTTAATGGTGAACGAACCGAAGAACATCTTGAACATGTCCTCGTTCAGGTAAAAGTTCACCGAACTCTGCGCCTGCGGATCAGTGCCTGAGAAGTCGAAGTGCGCAACGTCGCCTTCACGCCACATCTTGCATTTGATCTTGTAAGGCCCCATGCCCATGCCGTCATCGCACAGATAATCTTCGAAGGTGCGCGGTTCTTCCGGAATGAAGTTCTGAATAATGAACTTCATGGCGTTGTAGTTACGCTCCAGCATGATGTCCATGGCGCTGAACAGCACGTCGTCACCAAAGCGGTTGGCCATTTCCACGCAACGTTTTCCAGCCGTGTTACAGGCCGCTACCAGGGCGTTCAGGTCGAAACGGTTCCACTGCGAGGTGCGAACGTTGTGCAGAATGAGTTCCAGTATGTCGGACTGCAATACGCCCTTCTTGTAGAGTTTGATGGGCGGAATCCGGATACCTTCCTGATAGATGTTGGTGGCCTCAATCGGAATCGAGCCCGGCACCATGCCGCCGTTGTCGGACATATGGCCAAACATCGCTGTCCATGCAATATGACGACCGTCCTTGAACACGGGCTTCAAAACAATCCAGTCGGGCAGGTGAGACACCGCTGCATTACACATGTACGGATCGTTGGTGAGGATAATGTCGCCTTCCTCGATCTCGTCGTTATAGGCCTCCATGAAGGGGCCGATAAACGAACCGAACTGGCCGACGACCATCTTGCCGTCTTTGTTCGCAATCATCGGGAAGCAGTCGCCCTGCTCGCGAATGCCCGGCGACATGGCGGTGCGGAACAACACCGCGTCCATCTCGATACGCGCATTCTTAAGCGCGTTCTCGATAATGTCAGCGGTTACGCCTTCAACCTCGACTTTCTTGAGAGGAGTGTTATTGGTTTCGATAATTCTTGCAGTCATGAGTTCTCTCCTCTGCCTTATTTGACCGGATTGATCAGCAGGTTGCCGATTTCATCCACCCTGGCGTCATGCCCGGGCAGGATGACCGTTGTCGAATCCATTTCCATGACAATGGAAGGGCCGGGAACCACGATGCCCGCATGCAGCTTCGCGCGGTCATACAACGGCGCATCGTGCCACGCACCGTCGTAATAAAATTTGGACTCGTGCACGATACAGTCCTTGAGTTCGGCGTCTGCCGATCCGACCTCGGGCAATGCCAGATCGGCCGGTTTAGCTTTGACGACGGCGCGTATCATCAGAATCTCGTGTCCGTCGCTCAATTTAAAGCTGAACAACTGTTCATGCTCGGCATCGAACTGGCCCGTAACCACATCCAGACCGCGCGCTTGCAAGTCGGCCTCGGTGAAATCCAGAGTGATCTGGAAAGCCTGACCGACATAACGGACGTCCGCCTGATACACCACTTCGTGATCTTGTTTGCTGATGCCGTCGTCAATGAGTGCCTGAGCCGCGCGTTCTTCCAGCGCCTTCAGATCGGCAAGCAGCTGTTCCTTGCTGACGTCGCCGGCCAACTGAATATAGGTTCGGGTGGCTTCATCCTGCACCGTGGTCGTGGCATCACCACGCGCACACAGCACACCCGGGCCGGGCGGAATAATCACCGGCCATGCATCCGACAGAATGCCCATGGCGTTGCCGTGAAGCGGCCCCGCGCCGCCAAAACAGACCAGCGCAAAATCACGCGGATCGTAACCCTGCTCCACCGATACCAGCCGCAGCGCGCCGAACATGGCCTCGTTCGCAACCCGGATGATGCCTTCTGCTGCTTCCAGCAAATCAATATCGAGCGCGTCGGCAATGGTTTGCACGGCTTTTTCGGCCGCTTCCTTGGAAATCTGCATTTTGCCGCCCAACTGAACGTCGGAGGGCAAGTAACCCAGCACCACATTGGCATCACAAACGGTCGGCTTGTCACCGCCTTTGAGATACGCCGCAGGCCCGGGCACAGCACCGGCGGATTCCGGCCCGACGCGCAGTGCGCCGGTGAGTTCCGGTACGAAAGCTATCGAGCCACCGCCCGCACCCACGGTGCGCACGTCAACCGACGGCGCGCGGACTTTAACGTCACCGACATAGGTTTCACGGCGGACACGCGCTTTGGAGTCCTGAATCAGGGCCACGTCCGTCGATGTACCGCCCATGTCGAAAGTCAGGATGTCATCGTAACCGGCCCGACTGCAAAAATAGATGGCTCCGGTGACACCACCGGCAGGCCCGGACATCAGCATATTGACCGGAGAATCGGCAGCAGAGCGAGCCGATGCCAGCCCGCCGTCGGAACGTAACAGTGACAACTGCAGTTCTTCACCCATGCGGTCGTGCAGTGCATTCTGCAGGTTGTCGATATAGAGCTGCATCTCGGGGCGCACGTAAGAGTTCATCACCGTTGTTTCAGTGCGCTCGTATTCCTGCATTTCCGGCACAACTTCGCTGGATATCGAAATAGGCGTATCGCCGAACACCTCACGGGCTACTTTGGCGGCCTTCTGCTCGTTATCGCCGTTGATGTAGGCATTCACAAAACAAATCGTCAACGCCTCGACCTCACCGGTCGCCTTCAACTTTTCCAGACTCTTGCGCAGCGCAGCTTCGTCGAGCTCGCGGATCACGTTACCGCTGGCGTCCATCCGCTCATCAGCGCCAATGGTCAGCTCCAGCGGGGCCAGCAGCGGGTTCTTATTGAAGGTAACCCATCCGCCCAGGCCACCGGGACAGAACGACCGGGCGACCTGCAGTGTCTGCTCGTAACCGGCGGTCGTTACCAGGCCCACCTTTGCGCCCTTGCCCTGCAATACGGCATTGGTGGCAACGGTGGTGCCGTGCATGACCCGATCGATCTTTGTTGGATCAATGCCGGATTCCTCACAAATACGCGCTACGCCGTTGAGCACGCCGATTGACGAATCTTCCGGGGTGGACGGAACTTTTGCGGTAAACGTCGCGCCCGTTTCTTCGTTAATCAACATCAAGTCGGTGAATGTTCCGCCTACGTCTACGCCAAGCCGGTAACTCATGGTTTCCCCTTACTCTCTCGTATCAATTCAAGTTGTGGGCACACTCTGCTGTGGCGGAGCTGCCGTGAAAATAAAAAAGTTGTTCAGGTTACCCGGCAGTCAGTGGCTCGCTGCCATGCCTGAATCTGCCCGCCCTGATTTTTGCGTGCTGCCTCTTTTAGCTGGCTTCCTGGTATTGCTCGGCAACCTGCGGAAATATACCGGCCTTGGGCAACATCGCGGGCGTTGGGCGCCCAAGCTGCTCTTCGAGCCAGTGACTTATCTCGATGATTTTATCCAGCGCGACGCCGGTTTCCACCCCTGAACGATCCAACATATAGAGCAGATCGTCAGTAGGTATATTCCCCGTGGCCGCGGGGGCAAAGGGGCAGCCGCCAATGCCTGCAATACTGGCATCCAGCGAGTCCACACCGGCCTGCACCGCTGCCATGGCATTGGCAATACCGGTGTTACGGGTGTTGTGAAAATGGAAGCGCAACGGCATATCGGGCGCGATTTCGCGCACGGCTCCGATCATTTCAGTCACCTGCGGCGGCACGCCCACGCCTATGCTGTCGGCAAAACCGAGTTCCACGGGTTCGCCTTCAAGTATCTTTTTGACGATGTCCAGCACGTGCTGCAATTTGACCTCCCCTTCAAAGGGGCAACCAAACGCCGAAGAAACCATGACATTCGCACGCATGCCTTCTTTGCGGGCTTCGGCAGCCATCTCCAGCCATGCGTCAATGGAACCCTGCGTGGAGGTGCCGTTATTACGCTGGTTGTACGTCTCGCTGGCAATCACTGCCATACCGATCTCGTCAATGTGCACATCACGCGCACGCTCAAAGCCGCGCTTATTAAGAACCAGCCCAATCGCGGTGAAATCGTCGCGTTTCGGCAGGCCGCGGACGACATCCTCAGCATCTGCCATTTGCGGCACTCGCTTGGGGTGCACAAAGCTGGTGACTTCCATACGGCGGATACCCGCATCAATGGCCTTGTTGATGAATGTCAACTTGGCCTCAGTCGAAAGCACCTCAGGCTCGCTCTGCAAACCGTCGCGGGGCCCGACTTCGATAATGGATACTTTTTTCTGAGACACTCTCTGTAACCTTGCGGTACGAGCCAAAACGGCTCAAAATTCGACCTCGCATTGTATACGACCGCGCACCGACATTGTATATGCCGGATACGTGGCTGCAGACGACATTCACAGACTGATACGGCACCACGGCGAGATTGTGCGCACCTTCGCCGCTAGCCTAAAGGGTAAGCAACGCATGACAATTGAAGAAAAAGAGAACCGGGGGCCTCTTTCAGACCTGCGGCTGATCGAAATGGGCACATTGCTGGCAGGACCGTTCTGCGGGCAGCTCATGGGCGATTTTGGCGCAGAAGTCATCAAGATCGAGCCGCCGAATCAGGGCGACCCGATGCGCGTCTGGGGCCGCGAGAAAGCGCATGGCCAATCCCTTTGGTGGCCGGTGGTGGCACGCAACAAAAAGTCGGTCACGCTGAATCTCCGCGAACAGGAAGGTCAGGAAATCGCGCGCGAGCTGATCAAGACAGCGGATTTTCTGCTGGAAAACTTTCGCCCGGGCACGATGGAGCGCTGGGGTCTGAGTTATGAAGAACTTTCCAAAATTAATCCGGGGCTGATCATGATCAGAGTTTCCGGTTTTGGGCAGACCGGGCCCTACTCGTCGCGCGCCGGATTCGGCGCAGTCGGCGAAGCCATGGGCGGATTGCGATACGTTTGCGGCGATCCCTCTACACCTCCGAGCCGAATGGGCATCAGCATCGGCGACTCACTGGCCGCAACCTTCGCCTGCATAGGCGGATTGACGGCGCTGCATCACCGGGAACGCACCGGCGAAGGTCAGGTGGTGGACTCCGCCATTTATGAAGCCGTGCTCAACATGATGGAATCACTCGTCACCGAATATGACAAAGCAGGTTATGTGCGCGAGCGCACCGGCGCGATATTGCCCAACGTGGCACCGTCGAATGTATACCCGACCAAAGACGGCGGCATGATACTGATCGCGGCCAATCAGGACACGGTGTTTCGTCGTCTGACCGAAGCCATGGGCCAGCCGGAGCTGGCCGAAAACGAGCGCTACGCAACCCACACTGCGCGCGGTGCCGTTCAGCAAGAGCTTGATGATCTGATATCCGAGTGGACCAAAACGCTCGACGCGGCCGACGTCGGCAAACTCATGGACGATTACGGCATCCCGTCCGGAAAGATTTACACCACACCCGACATGCTCGAAGACGCTCACTTTCAGGCACGCGAAGCCATTGCGACAACCGTACATCCCAAATTCGGTGAGCTCAAAATGCAGAACGTCGCTCCCAAGCTTTCCAAAACGCCCGGCGGCATTCGTCGCCCTGGGCCGGAACTCGGGCAGCACAACCAGGAGATCTACGGTGGCGTACTTAACATGAGCGCTGAACGTATCGCGGAACTCACTGCGAAAGGCATTATCTAGGCCATTCAATATGCTCGGAGCGATACGCAGGGTCACCGTAACGGCGACGGATCTCGTTGCAGTTGAACACGCCTACAGCGAGTTTCTTGAATACCGAGTTGTCGAGCGCGGAACGGTTAGCGATTCCGAAGCCGCTGCCTGGGGCACGCCGAAGATGTCCGGAGCCGACTCGCTAAGCATGCGACCTGCCGCTGGCGATGATTTCGAATTTCGCTTTGTACTCGCACCCCCTTATCCGGATTACGTGCCACTCACAACCTACGGGTGGAACGCATCGGAAATCATGGTGCAAAACGTTGACGCGATGGCCGCCAGGATAGCGGATTCGCCGTTCGAAATCGTTGGCGAACCGCGCAACCTGTCGTTCAGCGATGACATTCGCGCCATGCAACTGCGCGGCCCCGCCAATGAAATTATTTATCTGACGGAGTTTAAAAAGCCGGTACCGGGGCTTTCCGTTCCCGTCGCGCGCTCGGCCGTCGACCGCACTTTTATTGTGATACTCGGCGGCGAAACCATGGGTGAACTGCAAAATTTTTATCACGACTGCTTTGGCGTCGCCAAAGCGCCCGTGGTGGAGTCGCGCGTCACGACGCTGTCCAGAGCTCTCGGTGTATCAATCGAAACGCTCTACCCCATCGCCGCGCTGGGCCTTGACGGCGATTCGCTGATCGAGGTTGACGAAATGCCTGCGCAGGTCGGGCCGCGGGAGCAGCGAGCCGGTTACCTGCCGCCGGGAATTGCACTGGTCGGGTTTGATTGCGATGCCATTCCGGCAAATGCGGTTGCCGCTGCCAACGGCGTTGCCGTGATGACGGGCGTCACCGGCGAACTGATTGAGCTGTTCGCGACAAACTAGCCTTTTTTGCGTGCCAAGGTTAACCCGTCACCGATAGGCACCAAAGAAATATCCCAGCGCGGGTCAGCGTACATTTGTGTGTTTAACGCGCGAATCGCCACCGTGTCGTCATCGTCGGATGACTCATCTAACACGGCACCGCCCCACAGCACGTTATCCAGCATCAGCAAGCCGCCCTCACGCAACAGCTTGTGGGCGAATTCAATGTACCCCGCATACCCTGTTTTATCGGCATCGATAAATACCGCGTCAAACTGTTCTTGTTGTGACGACACTAATTTTTCGAGCGTATCGGCCGCAGCACCCAGGTGCAGCGTTATCCGGTCGGCGACGCCCGCGCGCTCCCAATAGCGACGCGCCACGGCTGTCCACTCTTCACTGATATCAAGCGCATGCACTTCGGCATCATGAGGCATGGCCAGTGCACAGGCCAAAGCACTGTAGCCGGTAAAAGTGCCGACTTCGAGATAACGTTTCGCGCCTATCAGTTGCAACACCAGCCCCATGAACTGGCCCTGCTCGGGCGCAATTTGCATGCGCGCCATTTCCATTTGCATCGTCTCAGCGCGAAGCTGCTGCAGAATTTCGGGCTCACGCAGCGACACTGAACGCAGGTACGCGCTCAAAGCATCGGTAAGCTGAATTGTGTCGTTACTCATCCGGTTCGCCCCGTATAGGCTACAATCGCCGCCGGCCGCTAAGCATAACCATTACGGATTTCAATTACATGAGCGCGGAAATCTCCACACTGTTGTTGACGCTGGTACCGCTGCTGCTGGCGGTTGGCGCTTTTGCCGGAGTGCTTGCGGGCCTGCTCGGCGTAGGCGGCGGCATTGTTGTCGTTCCCGCGCTGTATCACATCTTCGGTTATCTGGACGTTGCCGATGCCGTGCGCATGCACCTCGCTGTTGGCACATCGCTGGCGACCATAATCCCCACCAGTATTCGGTCCGTAAGGGCGCATCAGAGTCGCGGCAGCTTCGATGCCACGTTGTTCAAAACATGGATGCCCGGCATCGTCGTGGGCGTGCTCATCGGCACCTGGCTGGCCGCTTTGGCCGATTTCAGCACCCTGACGCTGGTGTTCGCCGTCGTCGCATCGTGCGTGGCGATTTATATGGCACTGGGCAACCCGAGCTGGCAAGTGGCGTCCCATCTGCCCTCGCCGCTGCGGTGTCAGCCGATCGCGGCGATTATTGGCTGCATTTCGGCCATGATGGGCATCGGCGGCGGCACCATGTCGGTGCCGGTGCTGAACCTTTTTGGTGTCCCCATACACCGTTCGGTGGGTACTTCAGCCGGTTTCGGGTTGATTATTGCCATACCCGGAACGCTGGGTTTTATTGCAGGCGGCTGGGAACAGCCCGCGCTGCCGGCATTCAGCATCGGGTATGTAAACTGGCTGGGTTTGGCGCTGATCGTGCCCGCCACCGTGCTCACCGTACCGCTGGGAGCAAAGCTGGCTCATTCACTCAGCGTGGTCGGATTGCGCCGTGCTTTCGCGGTGTTTCTGGGGCTGACGGCGTTGCGGATGTTCGCCGATATCTTCGGCGGTTAGAGGCTGGGTTAGAGGCTGGTTAGAGGTTATCGGCGACTACGGCCGTAAAGCCGTCCATATCGTCCGTGATTTCAATCTGGCAGGCCAAACGGCTGTTTTCGCGCCGGTCAGCCGTGGAATCCAGCATGGCGTCTTCGTATTCATCCATGGGTGGCAATTTTTTCAGCCACTCAGGATCCACATAGATATGGCAGGTTGCACAAGCACAACAACCGCCGCAATCCGCCTTAATGCCGTATACCTCTTTGACGGCAGCAGCTTCCATGACTGTATAACCGCTGTAGGCCTCTACGACGGTTTCAGAACCGTCCGGCGATGTGAAATTGAGGCGCGGCATTAACTGTTAGTGGCAGCTTCGGCCTGCGCTTTACGCAGCACGTCTAACGACTCCTGAAGCTGGCGTACCCGCTCCTGCTCGTTGTCGACGTATTTAAGCCAGTTACGCGCATTTTTTGCGGACTTTTCAAACTTGGCGGCCGACTGGAACGAAGCTTTCGCCGAATTCAGCGCCTTGGTCTCAAACTGGCACATGCCCATAATCAGCCATGCATTACCGGTCGCCTTCAGCTTGCCTTTATCCAGTGCCTTGCGTGACGCATCTATACAGCTCTTGTACTCGCTCAGGTTTAAATAACTCTGAGCCAGGCGCGCGTAAAGCTCGCCGTCATCAGAAAGCGCAGCTGCCTCGTTCAGCGGACCAATAGCCTTGCGGTCTTCCTGCGCCATCTGCCAAGCCTGTGAAAGCAAGCGATAACTGCGGACGTTCTTTTCGACGGTGCCGTCCGCCAAACCTTTCTCCAGGACTTTAGCGCCTTTATAAGGAACCTCTGCCTGCATGAAAAGCTGCGCCATCTGGATTAACTCTGAACTGCGCTCCAGCAAGCCCTGATCGTGCGCAGCTTCGTATGCAGCCAATTGTTTGGGCTCATCCTTTAGCTCGTAATAAATAGCAGAGAGCTGCGTCCAGTAATCTTTCTTCGGCCAGTTAACCACCAGCGTTTCGAGTATTTCACGAACCTTGCGGTAGTCTTTCTTATCCCAATAGGCCGCGCGTAACAGCAACCACCAGTTCTCTTTGGTGGAAACGCCGCGTTCTTTTGCCAGCTCGATGGCCCGTTCCAGCGGCGGAATAATTTTCGGCAGCTGATCCAGCTGAAAGTAGGCCGTGCCGATCAGGCTGTACATGTCCGGATCTTCACCGGCCTCGTCCATGTATTGCTGCGCGTAGCGAATTGAGTTCTGGTAATCCTCGGTAACGTACATGATCTGCGCAAGAATACGCAGCGACTGCTGCCGCAGCCCCTCGGGGATATCGGGCTGCTTCAGCACTGTTTCGTAGTCGCGCTTGGCCTGCGGATATTTTCCGTCGTTGTAATACAGAAAACCCGAGAAATTGTGCAGCTGCGCAATCTCATAGGGTGTCAGGTTTTCGAAGGCTTTGCCTTTATCGATCAGGCGGCGGGCGCCAGCCTCATCTTTATTGTCGGCTAATTCGTTGGCTTCGGTAATGAGTTCATACACCTTTTTGCCCAGGGTCTGAACTTTCTTGCCTTTAAAAGGCGCTTTTGAATCTTCTTTATCGCTGTCCTGCGCTATAGCGAGAACACCGTCGATATCGCTAAAAACCGGGGCTGTGTAAATAATTGCTGTCGCCAGTGTAAACAGCAATGCTTTCGCCAACCCGGCAGGTACCAGCCCGGCACGAAGTTGTTTGTTTGCTATAGCCACCCTAATCATGCTCCATCTGCTCTGACAGCAATCAGTCTTCCATCTTATAGGTAATGATCGTCTGCACGCCCTTCACCTCTTCTGCGACACCGTCAACCACGCGAGGTTTGTACTTGAACTTAAGCGCCGCATTGATCGATGCGCGCTCGAATAATGAACTGGTGCATTCCACGGCAAAGGCATCTTTGGTGGCACCTGTGGTATCCACGGTAAACTCCACCAGACACTGGCCTTCCAGACCCCTCGACTGCGCCCGACGGGGATAAATAGGCTCCACGCGCACAATCGGCAGGTAATCGCCATCACCGAGCCCGATGCGGCCGCCGCCCAATTTGCCGATATCGAGTTGCGCCGACGCCCGACCCAGACTCAGCGTCTGCGAAGTATCAAGATCGTCCATCTGCTGATCCGGCGCTTCGGGGGGTGGTTCGTCCACTTCCGGCGGTTTTTCGGGCTCATCCTCGTCACGATTAATGACTTCTTCTTTTTTGACCCGAATAAAGTCGCCGAGATTGATATCGGCCTCGTTGACAATCGCACGCTTACCGGTAGCAATCAGCACCTGCATTACCCATAGCAAGGTGAATGTCACCAGCAAACCGGACAGCAGCGAAATTGCGTAACGTGGGATCATGCTTTTATAACCAACCTGTCACTAACCTAATTCGACCAAAACCCAACAAATTTTGTTCCCGCATTCGGCGATGCGCCGTCAGTTCGGCAACACACCCGAAATCGACACGCGCGAAATCTTCGCTTGCCGCGCTGCATCCATTACCAGCACGACAGTCTCGGTATACGCAGCCTTGTCAGCCTGAATAACGACGGAACCCTCGGGGTTTTCCGCCAGCAGTTTTTCAAACGCACCCTTTACGGCGCGCGGGTCTATACTTTTCCGGTCTATCCAAATTTCATTATTGGCACTGATGGCAACAAGAATATTGGCTTTATTCTTGGGTTCTGCCTGAGCCGCCTCGGGTCGTCGCACCTCGACACCCGCTTCTTTGATAAAAGAGGCGGTGACGATAAAGAAGATGAGCATAATGAAAACCACGTCCAACATGGGCGTCAGGTTGATCTCGGTCTCTTCCTCTTCCGCGATACTGTGAATTCCTCTGCGCATTCCGAAATTCCCTCAGCTTCCTTAGTGATCCAGTTCGAGGGCTTCTTCCAGCCCCTCGACCTTGCGCTCTATAGAACGGGTAATCAGCGTCACCAGAAACACGCCCGACAATGCGCCGACCATACCGGCCATCGTGGGGATGGTTGCCTTGGAAACACCCGACGCCATTGAACGGGCATTACCGGTTCCGGAAATGGCCATAACGTCGAACACCTCGATCATGCCGGTTACCGTACCCATCAGCCCCAGTAGCGGACACAGAGCCACCAGCGTCTGAATCACCGGCACCCAGTTGTTGGCAGCCATGTCATAACCCGACAGCAATTTATCGCGTATCTGGTGAGCATTCCACGACTTGCGGTCAGCGCGCGACTGCCACAACGAAATGGCGTCATTGGCCATCGCAGTCAAACCGCTTCTGAAAAATATCAGTCGCTCAATGATCAGCACCCACATCGCAAAGATGGTGATGGCAATCAAGCTCAACACGTCGCCGCCAAGCTCCAGGAAATCCCGGACTGCGACAATTGGCACTAACAGCCAATCCATTCCGAATCCTCTCTAGCTATCCTTCGACGCACCCAATACTCAGGAAGAAGAAACGCCATGCTTTTCGGCATGCTCGGCAATAATGCCGGCACTCTGTTCCTGCAGGATCTGCACGATGCGCTTGCTGCGGCCGCTCACAAGCGTATGCAGCAACACGGTGGGAATCGCTACCGTGAGACCCAGCACCGTCGTCACCAACGCCTGCGAAATACCGCCGGCCATCAGCTTCGGATCACCCGTACCGTACAGGGTGATTGCCTGGAAGGTCTGGATCATGCCGGTAACCGTACCCAACAGCCCCATCAGAGGTGCCACCACGGAGATGATCTTAATGAACAGCAGCGCCCGATTAAGGGCCGGCGTTTCTTTAAAGATCGCCTCGGACAGCTTGAGCTCAAGCGTTCCGGTATCGGCTTGTTTATTATCCTGATAAACACTGAGCACACGGCCCAGGGCGTTGTCGCTGCTCGGCGTGTCGCTGGCAAGCTGTGCTGTTACCTTGCGGCTGGCAACACCCAACACCACCATGCGCTCGAGCGAAATCAGCAGGCCGACTATACCCAGCGCAATGATGAGGTAACCCACAAGACCACCCTGCTGCACCCGTTCAATCAGATTCGGACGGGATACATAGGTGCCCAGAACGCCACCGGCAGTCGGGTCTATGCCGAAACGCACCAAGCCGTCGGATGCGTCAAGCAGCTCCGAGGTACTGTTAACAAAGCGACGTGCATCTGGCTGCCGAGCCAATTCCGCGACGCGCCCGTTTTCGTACTTGAGGTATTTACCGTCTGCAGCAATGTTGAATACACCGACACGAACAACGTCCATATTCTGCTGACTGCCGTCATTCATCAACACAGTCGTGTTGTACTTGACGACGCGGCCGCTTTCGGTCATTTCACGGTGCAATTCGAACCACAGGCGATCAATTTCCTCAAGCGATGGCAGCTTCGTGCTGCTGCCGATCTTCTTGGCCAGGTTCTCCAGAAACACCACGCGATCAGGGTTTTCGGCATTTGTAACCGAGGCTTCGAAGCGCGTACGGGCATCACCCGCAACCTGCTGCATTACGCCAAACAACTCTTTGAGCGACCCCAGCCGTTCGTTGAGATCATTTTCGAGTTTCTTTAACTCTTCCTTATTGGCGGCAGCTTCTGCTTCAAGACGCTGACTGCGCTGCTCTTCGCTGCTCTTCTGACCGGTAGCTTCGTTCAACAGACGCTGTTGATCCGCTTTGGCTTTATTAAAGCGCTCTTCCCGCTCACGGTTTTCCTTGTTGTCCTGAATACGGCCTTGCTCAACCTTCCGCAACAGCTGATCCATGCTCATTGCCTGCTGCGCCATCGCGGGGGACGCCGCGATAACCATACCGACAACCGTCGCTGCAAACAGCGACACGCTTTTATGTGTTAAACGTTTCATTTAGCCAGCCTCCGGCGCGGGTACGGGCAACAGCAGCAAATCGGGCGCAACCTGCTTTTTAGCGATCTTCAGACCCGCACGAATCTGGTTCTTATATGAATCGGCCTCTTCCCAGCGACGGGCAGCCTGATCCCATACGCCGGAATACGCGCCATCCTGAGTCTGGTACAGAAGGGCAATACGGCCGACGCGCAGAAAATCAACATTGCGCTCTTCGCCGCCAATTTCCAGCGTGCCCGTGTAAGCCTCAATAGTGCGACCGTAATCGTTCTCGATCTGATAAGCCTCGGTCACCTTGCGGAATTTTTCCGCCACGTTCACATTGGACTCGGCCATCAGGTCATCAAGATTGGCGACGCGATTGCGACGCTCATCTATAAGGAAAGGAACATCAAGCTCAACAAACTCTCGCAGGCCCTCGATCATCCGAGTCATGGAGGGAACAATCTGGCGATTGATTACCTCAACCTGAGTAATGGAGTCGTTTAACTCATCCATTTTTAAGGCCTGGCCGTCGATCTGACGCTGCAACAATGTGTTGTAGATCTGCAGACCTTCGATTTCTTTTAGCAATCGCTTGTACTGATCTTCTTTCTTGCGCGTATCCGCAACAACAGCATCAATCTTCTGTTGTGACTCCTGCGCAAGCTTGGTACGACGTTGCTCTGCGCTGATTACGTCGTTAAGCGACTGGGCCGACCCGACCGTGGGTGCTATCAGTGCAATAGATACACCAATGGCAGCCAGGTGGGATGTCCACTTGGTAGAACTCATGAAGCGTCCCCTTCGATAAACAATATCGGAGTGTTCCGTTGAAAATTACCGGGATGTTATTTGGTATTTGAATATGCAGTCCCGGCATACCCCTAACCTTACTACAGACGAACACCCCTTTTACACAGTCACCCGGCACCTGAAAATCACGCCAGACTGGTAATCCGACCTGATAGCGAGCTCAGATGCGCGGGGGTTATCGGCCTAAAAAATTTCTAGCCCCTCAGGCCGCGCGCAAGAATAGCACAACAATAATCCAGCGCCAGCCCTTATCTGGACTGCATTGCAGCCGACCTGAAGCAAACTTTCCGGTTAACCGCAGAGTGACATCAGGCCTATGCCCCATGCCGTGGCCGCATCGGTTGACAAGGCGCCGACATTGCAAGAAGATACCCAGCTATGTCTTATAAGCCAAATTACCTCCGCAGCGCCGTGGTTATTGTGCCTGCTTACCTAACCCTGTTGCTCCCCTGCAGAGAGAGGGTCGGGTGCGGACGACTACAAGGCTAATAGAACCTTAAATTCACAAAACCCCGCACCCGACAAGGTAGCGGGGTTTTTTTATGCCGCTGATGCGGCACTTAGACAACGACAATGGCACAACGACAATGGAGAGCAGACAGATGAACAAGCGCAACGACGATCGCGTTATCATCTTTGACACCACCCTCCGGGATGGTGAACAGGCACCCGGCTGCAGCATGACGCTGCGCGAAAAGCTGCGAGTTGCCTCTGCCCTACGCGACCTCAATGTAGACGTTATCGAGGCCGGCTTTGCCGCTGCTTCACCGGGCGACTTCGAGTCGGTACAGGCAATTGCCAGTGAAATAAAAGGCCCGACGATCTGCAGCCTGGCGCGGTGCCATCCCGATGATATTGCCAAGGCGGCCGCAGCCGTTAAGGGTGCGGAAAAAAGCCGCATCCACGTGTTTGTCGCCACCAGCGAAATCCACCGCAACCTGAAGCTGCAAATGGCGAAGGAAGAAATCATTCGGCGCGCTGTCGAATCGGTTCGTCTTGCGCGCGAGCATTGCGATGACGTGGAATTTTCCGCTGAGGACGCCTCGCGCACCGAGTTCGGGTACCTGGCCGAGGTTGTACAGGCGGTTATCGAAGCCGGGGCGCGCACCATCAATATTCCGGACACGGTGGGCTATACAGTACCCGCGGAATTCGCGGAGATGTTCAGCTACCTGAAAAACAACGTGCCGGATGTCGACAAAATCGTCCTGAGCGTGCACTGCCATGACGATCTGGGCATGGCCGTAGCAAACAGCCTGGCAGCGGTCACTGCCGGCGCGCGACAGGTTGAGTGCACTATCAATGGCATTGGCGAACGCGCAGGTAATTGCTCGCTCGAAGAAGTGGTCATGGCGCTGAAAACGCGCGAGAACTTCTTTGGCATCGGCACGAATATCGATACGACGCGCCTCTATCCGACCAGTCGTCTGGTTGCCAGCGTTACGGGCATGCACGTGCCGCGCAACAAGGCGGTCGTTGGCGAAAATGCTTTCGCGCACGAAGCCGGCATTCACCAGCACGGCATGCTGAAAGATGCTTCGACGTACGAAATCATGAAGCCGGAGGACGTCGGTCTGAGCCGCTCGAACCTGGTGCTCGGCAAGCACAGCGGTCGGCATGCCTTCCGCGAGCGTGTCGCGCAACTGGGGTTCAGCCTTGATGATGAGGAGCTCAACCGCGCCTTTGACGATTTTAAAGAGCTGGCGGATCGCAAAAAAGAATTGTTCGACGGCGACATCGAAGCCATCATCATGAACGTGGGCGACACCACTCCGGGCCCGTGGCATATAGAAGAGCTGCTGATATCGGCCGGCTCAGCCAGCATCGCGAGTGCGGCGGTCAAGCTCTGTCACACTGACGGCCGACAGGCCAACGAAGCGGCCGTAGGCGACGGGCCTGTAGAGGCAGCGTTCAAGGCTATAGAACGTTGCGTAGGCTTTAACATGAAACTGCGTAACTTTGAGGTGCGCAGTGTGACCATGGGCGAAGATGCGCAGGGCGAAGTCACCGTGACCGTGGAATATAATGGCCACAGCTACCGCGGTAACGGCGTCAGCACTGATATCGTCGAAGCGGGCGCTCTCGCCTACCTGGAAGTGATAAACCGCGTTGTGCGTCGACGTGAATCCGGCACCGACGAGCGTGTCGCAACGGATGACAAAGGTGCTGCGGTTATCTGACCGCTGCAAACATTGACTTAATTTTGGCTAGCACGATTAGCGAGGAATACTAATGCCATTCAATAAGTGCGATTGGATCTGGCAGAACGGGAAACTGGTCGCCTGGGAAGACGCTAAAGTGCATGTGCTTACGCATGCGCTGCATTACGGCTCATCGGTATTTGAAGGCATCCGCGTGTACCGCACGCCGGACGGCCTGAAAGTATTCAGGCTCGATGCCCACACAGAGCGGATGTTCGAATCGGCGAAAATCCATCGCATCCCGATGCCCTATTCGCCGGCGCAGATTAATGCGGCGTGCAGTGAAGTGGTGTTACGCAATAATCTCGTTAACGGCGCGTATATCCGGCCCATCGCCTTTCGCGGTTACGGCGAAATCGGACTGGCGCCGGCCCCCGGCCATCCCACCGATGTGGTTGTGGCTGCATGGCAGTGGGGAGCGTATCTGGGTGCCGAAGCCCTGGAAAATGGCGTCGATGCAGGCATTTCTTCGTGGCAGCGCGTCGCACCGAATACCCTGCCCGCCCTCGCCAAGGCAGGCGGCAACTACCTGTCCAGCACACTGATCAGTCTGGAAGCCAAGGCCAACGGTTATCACGAAGGTATCGCGCTGTCCACGGATGGCAACGTCAGCGAAGGAGCCGGCGAAAATCTGTTCGTTGTGAAGCGCGGTAAAATTTTCACGCCGCCTGCTGCTGCATCAATACTGACGGGCATTACACGCGACACCATCATCACCCTTGCCAATGAGGCCGGCTATCAGGTCGTGGAGCAGGCAATCCCGCGGGAAATGCTGTACATCGCTGACGAAATGTTCATGACAGGCACGGCAGCTGAAGTAACGCCGGTAAGGTCGGTTGATCGCATCGAGATTGGCAACGGCAGCCGCGGCGACATAACTGCGGATCTGCAGCGCCGCTTTTTTGGCCTGTTCGATGGCACCACAGAAGACAAATGGGGCTGGTTGCAAGCGCTGGATGATGCGGACGCAGGCTCAATGGAGAAAGTTGGATCATGAGTGGCAAGTCTCTTTTCGAAAAAGTCTGGGACGATCACGTTGTCGTTCCGGAAACGGCTGATACGCCGGCGATTTTCTATATAGACCTGCACATCATTCACGAGGTCACCACCCCGCAGGCATTTAATATGCTGCGCGAGACGGGCATGCCGGTGCGGCGTACCGATCTGGTACTCGCAACGATGGATCACTCGACGCCCACGGTGCCGATTGAAAACCTCGAGGAAAGTCTGGACGCGGTGTCCGATCCGGAGCCCGCTGCGCAGATACGCGCGATGGTGAAAAACTGTGCGGATTTCGGCATCGAACTGCACGGCTTTGGCAGCGGCCATCGCGGCATCGTGCACGTGATAGGCCCCGAGATCGGCGCAACTCAGCCGGGCAAAACCATTGTCTGTGGCGACAGTCACTCATCCACCCACGGCGCATTTGGCGCCATGGGCTTCGGCATCGGCGCGACCATGGTCGGGCATGTACTGGCCACGCAATGCCTGCTGATCAGAAAGCCGAAATCCATGGCCGTCAATATCACCGGTAAGCTCAGACCCGGCGTGGGTGCCAAAGACGTGATACTCGCACTGATCGGCAAGATCGGCGTCGACGGCGGCACCGGCCATGTCATCGAGTACCGCGGCGACACCGTCAGCGCGATGAACATGGAAGAGCGCATGACCATCTGCAACATGACGATTGAGGCCGGCGCCCGCGCGGGCATGATCGCACCGGATCAAACCACCATTGACTATCTTCGCGGCCGCGAGAAAGTGCCCAAAGGCGCCGACTGGGATGCAGCCGTTGAGCGCTGGCTGGCGCTGGCATCCGATCCAGACGCCACCTTTGATATCGAGGTGGATCTGGATGTTTCCGAACTGGAGCCGCAGGTAACTTACGGAACCAACCCGGCCATGGTCGTGCCAATTTCAAAACCGGTACCGAATCCCGGCAGCAACCTGAGCCACAAAAAATCGATTCAATACATGCAGGTTGAAGCCGACCGGCCAATGCTCGGCACCAAAGTAGACGTTGTGTTTGTCGGCAGTTGCACCAATTCCCGCATGACCGATTTGCGCAACGTTGCAAAAATCCTCGACGGTCGCAAAGTCGCCGACACGGTACGCATGCTGATAGTACCGGGGTCGGACTCGGTGAAAAAACAAGCCGAAAGCGAAGGCCTGGATAAAATCTTTGTTGCCGCAGGCGCCGAATGGCGTGAAGCCGGCTGTTCAATGTGTCTTGGCATGAACAGCGACAAACTGGGCAAAGGTCAGCTTTGCGTGAGCACCAGCAACCGTAATTTTGAAGGTCGTCAGGGCCCTGGCGGACGGACCGTGCTGGCCAGCCCGGAGACCGCGGCGGCCTCCGCCGTGGCCGGCGTTATAGCCGACCCGCGCGACGTCATTTAGGAATCGAAATCATGGAAAAAATTACCCAGCTGACTTCAAAAACCATCGTTTTGGCAATCGACGATGTCGATACTGATCAGATTGTTCCTGCGCGCTTCCTGACCACAACAGAACGGGAAGGCATCGGTGTGTCACTGTTTGCCGACTGGCGTTTTGACAAAGACGGTAACGAAATAGCAGATTTCCCCTTAAATTCGCCCGATGCCAAGGGACGACAAATCCTGGTGGCCGGTCGTAATTTTGGCTGCGGTTCATCGCGGGAACACGCGCCATGGGCGCTGCATGATTTCGGCATTCGTGCCGTCATTAGCAGCGAAATCGCCGATATTTTTCGCAACAACTCGCTCAACAACGGCCTCATACCGGTTGTCGTTGACACCGCAACGCACCGATGGCTACTGGACAATCCCGGTGCAGAGGTAACGGTGGACGTAGAAGCCTGCACAGTCACCCTGCCCACCGGCAAAACCGTCAGCTTCCCCATCGAACCGTTTGCGCGCCACTGCATCATTGAAGGCATCGACCAGATGGGCTTTTTGCTGCAGAACCTCGACAACATCAAGGCGTTCGAAAGCAGCCGCGCCTGGAACCCGAGCCTCGACATCTAGGACACCGCATGCAAGCCACTATTGCCATTCTGCCGGGCGACGGCATCGGCGCCGAAGTCACGCGTGAAGCAGTCAAGGTGCTGCGTGCCGTGGAAACGAAATTCGGCCATCGCTTTGACCTGCCTGAAGCACTGATCGGCGGGGCCGGTCTGGATGCTGAAAACGACCCGTTCCCGCAGCAGACCGCTGCAATATGCGCCGACGCTGCAGCGGTTTTGCTGGGCGCAGTCGGCGGGCCGAAATGGGACAACGTACCGACGGAATCGCGGCCCGAAAAAGGCCTGCTGCGCCTGCGTGCCGCGCTGAACGTGTTTGCCAATCTGCGGCCCGTTGCGCCCCACCCCATCCTGTCAGGAGCGTCACCCATTCGTGCCGAGTTGCTGAAGGGCGTGGATATCATGGTGGTGCGCGAATTGACGGGTGGCATTTATTTTGGTGAAAAGTCGCGCACCCAGGACAGCGCCACCGACGTGTGCACCTACACCCGCGGCGAAATCGAGCGCGTGCTGCACATTGCCGCGAAACTCGCCGCCGGTCGCCGCAACAAAGTCACGTCAGTGGACAAATCGAATGTACTGGAAACATCCCGGCTATGGCGCGAAGTCACGATCGAGTTGATGCAGCGAGATTACCCCGATATCGAGCTGGAACATTTGCTCGTGGATGCGGCAGCCATGCACCTGCTGTCGCGCCCTGCCGACTTTGACGTACTGGTCACCGAGAACATGTTCGGCGATATTCTGACCGATGAAGCGTCCATGCTGGCAGGCTCCATGGGCATGCTGCCATCGGCGTCCCTGAACGACGGCTCGGTGGGCTTGTATGAACCGATCCACGGTTCGGCGCCGGATATCGCCGGCCGGAATATCGCCAATCCCTGCGGCACTGTGCTCAGTGCAGCCATGTTGCTGCGCCTGTCACTGGGTCTGGACGAAGAAGCTACCGCGGTTGAAGACGCGGTCAATCGGGTACTGAGTGACGGCTTGCGCACTGGGGATATTGCCAGAGCCGGTGAAAGCGCCATTGGCACTGCAGAATTCGGCAGCGCGATTGCAGCCGCAGTCGCGGCCTGACCCTCGCAGTGGGGCGCGCGCACTAAAAGTCCGGACCGCGGTTCATACGGACATCTCACAATGGCGCGGCACTTTGCGCCCGCACTAAGCTGGGCAGGTTTTCACCCCATCTATTGCCGGAGAACTCGCCCATGAATAAGCTGCGCACATTGAAACTGACCATCCTTGTCAGCCTGAGCATGCTCGGCCTGGTGCCGTTAGCTCAGGCGGCCGACAGCAGTCCCGCGGCCACAATTAAAGCGTTTAACGATGCAATAAACAGTCGCGACATTGACACCATGGTGGCCCAACTTGCCAAAGGCGGCGTGCAGCTGTCCCTGCGGCCTGCTCACCCGGGCATGCCGGCGGAAATGCCACTGAGCAGCGATATTCAGGGCACCTGGCGCACTGTTGGCGCGGTCTTGTTCTCCACCACTGAAAGCTACCAGCGGAGCGTCAGCATTACGGACAGCGTTGAGAACGGGGATCTGGCAACGGTGTGGGCCGATGCCATCACCACCACCGTTCGCAAAGCCGGAGACGAACCCATGGTGCTTAACTTCAGCGAACTCTATTTGCTGGTCAAAAAAGACGGGCGATGGCAAATAGCCGCCTACGCCGATAATCGCCAGCCAGACAATATTGATATAGGCGGCGATCAGGCGGACTAATTTGCGTAACAGCCTTGCATAGCTGTCACTTCTAAGTTACATAAACCCCTGCTCAGCAGGGGTTTTTTTATGCAGCATGCAGCGGACGGCGTCATAGTTTTTGGGGCTAGCGGGCCGACGGGCGACCTTGGTGTGCCGCAAACTTCGCGCCAAACAGGTCCCGGTTGCAGCGGTATTGCGATCAGATAACCGGGCGGCGGAGTTCAGCTCGCTGGGCGTTGAGGTGTGCAAGGCCGACGTGATGCAACCCGACGCCCCGAACAAAGTTCTCGAAACCACTGTAGATAACTATCCTATTTTGTTGAATCTATTGGGCGGAAACCCTTTCAACGACCCGTCGACCTGGCCGGACTATAGAGGCGTGGTTAACGTCACCAATGCAGCGCTGGCAGCGGGCTGCCAGCGCTACGTGCTGGTCACCAGCGTGGGCACCGGCGAAAGCTGGCGATACGTGCCCGAAACCGAGGCGTTCCTGACGCCTATCATCCAGCTCAAAGACCGGGCCGAGGCGCATCTCAAGCAAACATCTCTGCAGTGGACCGTGCTCAAGCCCGGCGGCATGGGGCCACCGGATTACCGGCTGGAACGCGGCGACCCGCTGATCACCGAAAACCACGGCGTAAGAGGCCTGATAGACCGCGAAGATCTTGCGGATGTCATTCTGAGAGTGCTGGCAGCGAGCCCTGACCGGGTTGTGCACCGCGAGCTGTACGCGGTCGTACAACGGATTGAACAACACGCTGGCAACCCAAAGCCGTTTATTTTATAAATTTAAAAACAAGAACTTATCTCATATTCTTAAGTTTGTTGTTGACCTCAATCCTGCTCTGGCCTGAGGCTGGCTCAACATTTTCAGTCAGGGCACCTTTACCGCGTCCAAACACTGTGCTATGTTCCATCGCACTAACGCGCTATTACATTAATACAACGTCATGAAAGAACACCGTATATACGACCCGGGTCAGGAAATTGCCGTCGAAGATGAACTCTTCGGCGCCATTTTGCTGCTGCGCAACGTCGACGAATGCCGCGCATTTTTTCAGGATCTTTGCACGCCCGCGGAGCTGCAGGCCCTTAAGGATCGCTGGATAGTCGCAGAGCTGCTGGCGGACGGCCTCACCTACCGGCAGATACACGATAAAACCGGGGTCAGTGTAACCACGGTCGGCCGCGTTGCTCGCTGCCTGTCCGAGCCGCCCGCCGGTTATGCGGTGGTTCTCCAGCGCATGGGAAAAATTGACAAGGGAAAAATTGACAAGGAAAAGCTTAAATCATGAGCCAGCCCCAAGCCCGAATAAAAATTGCCATTCAGAAGTCCGGCCGCCTGACCGAATTGTGCCTGGAACTGCTTCAGCAATGCGGACTGAAGTATTCCCGCGGGCGTGACCAGCTGATTGGTTTCGGCGAAAACATGCCGGTGGACTTTCTGCTGGTGCGCGACGATGACATCCCCGGTCTGGTGCGTGACGACGTATGCGATCTAGGCATTTGCGGGCTCAATGTTCTGGAAGAAAAACGTCTGGAGTACCAGGCGGCCGGCGTGCCCGAACCTTTTAAGATGCTGCAGCAGCTGGATTTCGGCCACTGCCGACTGGCCTTTGCCTACCCGGAAGGCGGTGAATTAAAAAAGATCGCCGCCATCAAGGGCGAAACCATTGCCACCAGTTACCCGCTGATTGTTGCGGACTACCTGCAGCGCAACGGCCTGCAAGGCTCAGTGGTGGAATTCAGCGGCGCAGTAGAAATTGCCCCCAGCCTCGGCCGAGCAGAACTGATCTGCGACCTGGTGTCCAGCGGTGCAACCCTGGCAGCCAATCGCCTGATTGAGGGCGAAACCGTCCTCGAGAGCGTTGCCTGCCTGGTACAAACGCCCGTGAAAATCCCGGCTGAAAAAACCGAATGGGTTAACAGACTGGTCGAACGCATCGCCGGTGTGCAGCAAGTGCGTGGCAGCAAATACATCATGATGCACGCACCGCGCAGCGCGTTAACGCAAATCTCGGCGTTGCTGCCAGGGGCTGAATCGCCCACGGTGCTGCCGCTGGACGCGGTCGACGACAAGGTTGCTGTGCACGTTGTGTGCCGCGAGAGCATTTTCTGGGAAACACTCGAGCAGTTGAAAGCCGCCGGCGCCAGCTCCATTCTGGTGCTGCCCATTGAGAAAATGCTGGCCTGAGAAGTCAGACAACGCACATGAACAAACTTGCCGAACGCTATTACTGGTCAGAACTTACCCCGCAGCAGCGCCGCGATGTGCTGTTGCGCCCCGCGGTTGCGGCCAGCCCGCAAATCAACGATACGGTGCGCGCATTGCTGAGCAATGTTCGCGAAGGTGGCGACACGGCGTTGCGGGAGCTGACCGCGCGATTTGATAAGGCGACGCTGACTGATCTGCGCGTCACCGCGGCTGAATTCGAAACCGCGCGCCAGGCGCTGACCGGGGCGCAGATTGCGGCGATACGGACGGCAATAGCCAACGTGCGACGCTACCATGAGGCGCAGCTTGCCGAGCCCTATAGCGTCACCACGGCTGTCGGCGTGGTATGTGAACGCATGATCCGGCCGATACCCGCAGTCGGGTTGTATGTACCCGCCGGCACAGCGCCGCTGCCCTCCACCGCCATCATGCTGGCCGTGCCGGCAGACATCGCGGGGTGCCCCGTGCGGGTGCTGTGCACACCGCCGCGCCCGGACGGCAGCGCCGACCCGGCCGTGCTGACCGCCGCGGCCGAGTGCGGCATAACCGAGATCTACAAGATAGGTGGTGCGCAGGCGGTGGGCGCCATGGCCTATGGCACCGAAAGTGTGCCCAAGGTGGACAAGATTTTCGGTCCGGGCAATGCCTGGGTGACCGCTGCAAAAACGATCGTGGCTGCCGACCCGGCCGGTGCTGCGCTGGATATGCCGGCCGGCCCTTCAGAAGTGCTGGTCATCGCCGATGCCACCGCTGACCCTCAGGCGGTTGCGCTGGACCTGCTCTCGCAGGCGGAACACGGCGTTGATTCTCAGGTCATCCTGGTCACTGACAGCATTGAACTGGCCGATGCCACCGATGCGGAAATTGCGGCCGCCCTGCCAAGCCTGCCGCGCCGGGACATCATGGAACAGTCACTCGCGCACAGTCGTTGCATGCTGGTAAGCGATATTGATGCAGCGCTCGATGTGTCCAACGCGTACGCGCCCGAACACCTCATCATGCAGGTGCAGAATGCGCGGCGCTGGCTTGATCGTGTCGACAACGCCGGCTCGATTTTCCTCGGGCCCTATACGCCCGAAGCGGTTGGTGATTATTGCAGCGGCACCAACCACGTATTGCCTACGTACGGTTATGCGCGAGCCTACAGCGGTTTATCACTGGCCGATTTTCAGAAACGCATGTCCGTGCAGGAACTGTCGGCCGACGGGATCCGCGGCCTGCAGCCTACCGTCAGCACGCTGGCCCGACTGGAAGGTCTGGATGCCCACGCACGCGCGGCCGAAGTGCGCGTGGAGCGGCTGAACGCAGCCGCCAATAGCGCGGCTGACAAGTCGAGTAAGGCGAGTTGAATATGAATTCGGTCATTGAACTGGCGCGGCCTGAAATCCAGAAACTGGTGCCCTATGAAGCGGCGAGTTACACAGACGGCCTGGTGCGCCTGAATGCCAACGAAACGCCGTGGCCGGCGCCCGGCGGCCCTGCCGACTCGCGACTTAACCACTACCCGCCGGAAAAACCGCTGATATTGCGCGATGCACTGGCGAACTATTACGGGATCGACGCGAATAAATTGCTGGTGACTCGTGGCAGCAGTGAAGCGATTGATTTGCTGATTCGCTGTTTTTGCGAGGCCGGTCGCGACAGCATTGTGATATGCCCACCGACTTTCGGCATGTACCGGGTGTATGCCGATATTCAGGGCGCGGGCACACACGCAATACCGCTGCAAGCCGACAACGGCTATGCGCTGAATGCGGATGCCATCGTGCGCAACTGGCCGGATAACGCCAAGGTGTTGTTTATCTGTTCGCCGAACAACCCCACCGGCAACCGCTTTGACAGCGAGGAAATTGCGCTGATTGCACGTTTACTCAGCGGCCGCGCACTGGTGGTGGTGGATGCCGCTTATGCGGAATTTGGTAACGAAGATCCCACACTCGCGTTGCTGTCCTCCGATGAATTCAATAACGTCGCGGTACTGCGCACCCTGTCCAAAGCCTTCGGTCTTGCCGGTGCACGCTGCGGCGCGCTGCTCGGCGCCCCCGAACTGGTCAGCATGGTCGGCTGCGTGATGCCGCCGTACTCGTTTCCCACCCCGGTTATTGAAGCCGTCATGGCCTGCCTGGTCCCGGAAGCGCGAGCCGAAGTGGCGCGCCGCGTAGCGACGCTGCGTGAGGAACGCGAAAGACTGGCGCTTGCGCTGGAGAACTTGCCCGGCGTCGAACAAGTGTATCCGTCGGAGGCCAACTTTCTGCTGGTGCGCGCCACGGATCCGGCACGTTTCAGCGAACTGGCAAAACAAGGCGGCATACTGGTGCGCAACTTTGGCTGGCAAGTACCCGGCTGCCTGCGAATCACCATCGGCACCCGCGAGCAAAACGATCAGCTGATAAACAGTCTGGAATCACTATGAGCTTAACAACATGAGCACTGCCCTTCGCATAGCCTTCGTCGACCGGGACGGCACCCTCGTTAAGGAACCTGCCGACCAGCAGGTTGACCGGCTGGATAAGATCAAACTGGTGCCCGGAGTCATCCCCGCGCTGTTGCGGCTGCGCGAGGCCGGCTTCAGGCTCGTCATGGTCTCGAATCAGGACGGTCGCGGCACTGACAGTTTTCCCGAACATGATTATTTGCAGACACAGAATTTTATTCTGGAGCTGTTCGCCTCACAGGGGCTCACGTTTGACGAGATTTTTATCTGTCCGCATTTTGACAGCGACGGTTGCAACTGTCGCAAACCCCTGCCGGGTCTGCTAGGTGACTTCTTCCAGCGCGTTAACGTGGATCGTGCCGGTAGCCTGGTGGCAGGCGATCGCGATACGGATATGGAGTTTGCTCGCAACATCAGCGTACCCGGTTTTAAGGTCGATCCTGAAGACAGCGACAGCTGGAACCGGATCGTGCGCGAGGTGCTGGATCAGCCGCGCACGGCCACGGTGATCCGTAAAACCAAAGAGACCGATATTGCTGTTACGGTCGATCTCGATGCCAGTGACCCGATTGAAATCGATACCGGGATCGGCTTTTTTGATCACATGCTGGATCAGATCGCGCGGCACGGCGGCTTCTCCTTGGCACTAAACTGCAAAGGTGACCTTGGCGTGGATGAGCACCACACCGTTGAGGACGTCGCTCTCGCTCTGGGCGAGGCGCTTAGAACTGCTCTCGGCGACAAGCGCGGCATTGGCCGCTTCGGGTTCTTGCTGCCCATGGATGAAACTCAGGCACAGATTGCGCTGGACATCGGCGGCCGACCGTATGCGGTGTTCGAGGGTGAATTCGCGCGGCACGAGGTCGGCAGCCTGCCCACCGAACTGGTTCCGCATTTCTTCCGCTCGCTTGGCGAAACGCTCGGCGCATCTATACATATCAAGGTTACCGGCGAGAACACACACCACATGGTCGAAGCCTGTTTTAAGGGTGTGGGCCGCGCGCTGCGCGGTGCGCTCGAACGTCGCGGTAACGATTTGCCGAGCACTAAGGGATCACTCTAGGGTCGCCGGTCAGGAAACGGTTCATGTCTGCAGCCTCAACAACAGTCGCCATTATTGACAGTGGCGGTGCCAACATAGCCTCGCTGCAGTTCGCGCTGCAACGGCTGGGCGCGCACCCGTTGCTGACCAGCGACCACGACATCATTCGCAAAGCGGACCGGGTCATTCTTCCAGGTGTAGGCGCGGCCCGTGCGGCCATGACCCGGCTGCATGAAAAAGGTCTGGATACGCTGGTGCCGACGCTGACTCAACCTTTGCTGGGAATTTGTCTGGGCATGCAGCTGCTGTTTGACGGGTCGGATGAGGACGACACCGACTGCCTCGGCATTATCGAAGGTCGGGCCCGCCTGTTTGAAGCCGCGCCCGACCGACCGGTCCCCCACATGGGCTGGAACCGGGTTGAAAAAACCCGCAACGCCCGGCTGCTGGACGGCATACCTGACGGCGCGTATTTTTACTTCGTGCACAGTTACGCAGTCGATCCGGTGGCCACCACCACCGGCAGCACAGACTACGGTCGCGTGTTTACATCGGTGGTGCGCAAAGGCAATTTCATGGGCACACAGTTTCACCCTGAACGGTCGGGCGAGAATGGCGCACGACTGCTACAGAATTTTTTACACCTTGTGGATTAATTAACGTGGAAATTATCCCCGCTATTGACCTGCTGGGCGGAAAAGTTGTCCGGCTTTACAAAGGTGACTTCAATCAGGTCACCGAGTATCCGGATTCCCCCGCAGACGTTGCGCGGCGCTACAATCGTGCCGGCATTAATTCGCTGCACGTGGTCGATCTTGACGGTGCGCGCACCGGTACTGCGGCTCATCTGGATGTCATTACTGAAATTACATCCACGGTGGGTATGGCCGTGCAGGTCGGTGGCGGCATCCGCCAGATCGAGCAGGCACGGGCCATTATTGCAGCGGGTGCAGAGCGCGTTGTGGTCGGCTCTACTGCCGCCCAGGATCCGGATACGGTAATCGGCTGGTTTGGTGAACTCGGCCCGGACTGCGTGGTTGTGGGAGTGGACGTCACCATAGAACCCGATGCCGATCCCGTCGTGCAGACGCACGGCTGGACAGAAAGCAGCAACCAGACGCTGTGGTCCCTGATGGACAAATTCATGGATGCCGGTGCGTACAATTTTTTGTGCACCGATATCTCCAGGGACGGCACCCTCGAAGGTCCGAATATGGAACTCTATGCGGAGTGCACTCGCCGTTACCCCAAAGCGCGCGTCATCGCCTCGGGCGGTCTGAGTTCTGCGGCCGAGTTACCGGCACTGAAAGCGACCGGGGTCACCAGCGTAGTGACCGGTAAAGCGCTGCTTGACGGGCGGCTGACGCTTGAGGAGATAGAACAATTCTTGCAAAGCGAATAATCCCCTGCCTGGATGTGCGCGACGGCAAGGTCGTCAAGGGTGTGCAGTTTCGCAATCACGAGGTGGTGGGCGACATACTGGCGCTGGCTGAACGCTACCGGAATGAAGGCGCCGATGAACTGGTGTTTTATGACATCACGGCGAGTCCGGAAGGCCGCTCGGTTGATCGCAGCTGGATTAACCGTGTCGCCGAAGTGCTCGATATACCGTTCTGCGTAGCAGGCGGCATCCGCACTTTACAGGATGCCGAAGAGGTGCTGAATTTTGGCGCAGACAAAATTTCGATCAACAGTCCCGCCCTCGCCCGCCCCGAATTAATTTCCGAACTTGCACGGCGTTTTGGCTCGCAGTGCGTGGTCGTCGGCATCGACAGCCGCGCTGAGGACGGCGTCTATCGCGTCTACCAGAACACCGGCGACCCTGACAAAACCAGCCATGCGGGCCGTGAAACCGTCGCCTGGGTTAAGGAAGCGGAGCAACGCGGTGCCGGCGAGTTTGTCCTCAATTGCATGAATCAGGACGGCGTGCGTCAGGGCTATGACCTGCAACAACTTGCGCTGGTGCGTGAAAATTGCACGGTGCCGCTGATTGCCTCGGGCGGCGCGGGCGCGCCGGAACATTTCAGCGCCGTGTTTGAGCAGGCGCACGTGGACGGCGCACTCGCGGCCAGCGTCTTCCACAAACAAATCATAGAAATCGGCGCGCTGAAGAAATACCTGCAAGAACACCATATCGAGGTTAGATTATCGTGAGTACAACCGACATTGCTTTCATTAACGAACTCGAAAGCATCATCCGTTCGCGGCGCACCGCCTCGGCCGATCAGAGCTACACCAAAACCCTGTTTAACAGGGGCACGCCTTTTATCGCGCAGAAGGTTGGCGAGGAAGCCGTCGAACTTGCCATCGCCGCTGTGCAGGGCGATCGCGCGCAGACCATCGCGGAAGCCTCCGATCTGGTTTATCACCTGCTGGTATTACTGGAGGCAAACGAACTTTCCCTGACCGATGTCGCCGCAGAACTGTCGGCACGCCACGGCAATTAATAACTATAAGGACTCTTCATGTTTCGCAATGTACGCTTTTACCGCGTAAGCAGCCCCTGGCCGGAATCCGAACAGGAACTGTCGGATATCCTGATCAAAAACTCATTCATACCCTGCGGCCCGTTAACCGAGCGCCGCTCGGGATGGGAATCACCGGCCAACGATGACCAACAACTTTGCCGCCGCGTGGGCGGTGCCGACCTGCTGCAGATGCGCACCCAAAGCCGCCTGCTGCCTGCCGCAGCCATTCAGGAAGCGCTGGTTGATCGCGTTGACGAGTACCGCCAGCGCATGGCACAGGAGCCATCACGGCGGGTCCTGCGGCGACTGAAAGAAGAAACCCGCGATGAGCTGCTGCCCAAATCACTGCTCAAATCCGAGCGGATTAACGGCTTTTTTATACTGTCTGAACGCCTGCTCGGAATTGATGCCGCCAGCGAAAACAAGGCGGAACGCTTTCTCGACCTGCTGCGCGCAAGTTTCCAGGATTTCAGTTTTACGCCGCTGGCGTTCAATACCCCCCCGGGCGATCTGCTGACAGCCCTGTTTCTCGGTGACTCGCTGCAGGGTTTCGAGCTCGCGGACGAGTGCCGAATGCAGGATCTCAGCGAGCAAAAGTCCGTTGCGATCTGGCGACACGCTCATCTCGCGGATTCGGCTATACGCCAACACGTGATAGACGGCATGCAACTCACCCATCTGGGTATCGAGTACAACGATATCTTTCGCTGCGTGATCAGCGCAGAAGGCCATATCAGCAAAATCAAGTTTGGCGAATTGGAAGCGGCTGACGTAAGCGACGATGAGGATCCGCTGGCATTGCTGGACGCGCGCTTTGTATTGCTGACCGGCACCCTGCGGGAACTGGTAAAGGACCTGAAAGAAAAACTGGGTGGCTATGCGTCGGCACAATCCAGCGGCAAAGCAGCCAAAGCGGAACAGGCCAATGCCGCGTGACGGTGGTGTGACGCAACTGAATTCAGTCGCGCCAGACGTGTTGCGGGCTTATATCCGCGAGCGACGGAGTGCCCGCGTAACGCAGGGTGCGTTCAAACTCTGCGCTCAAGATGCGCAGGCACTTCTCTACGCCGGGCTGGCCAAAAGCGCCCAGACCCCATAAGTACGGACGCCCTATGCACACCGCGTCGGCACCATAGGCCAGCGCTTTGAACACGTCACTGCCGCGGCGAATGCCACCGTCAACCAGCACCGGCATGCGCCCGCTGAGTTCATCAACCACTTCCGGCAGCACATCCAGCGTGGCCCGGCCGTTGCCTTCCTGACGCCCGCCGTGGTTTGAAACCACCACACCGTCCACGCCGTGTTTACGGCACAAACGCGCGTCTTCGCGAGTGACAATGCCCTTGAGCACCAGCGGCAATTCCAGTTGTTTGCGCAAAGCAGCCACGGCCTCCCAATTGAGGGCCAGGTCGCCGATTCCTTTAGGCCCGGCAAAATCTTCAAAATTGCCGAGCTTGCCAGGTGCACCGGTCGCCTTTGCCTGACCTTTTACGGGATGACTTCTGAACCAGCGCGCCGCTTCATGATTGCCGCGCGATGGTCCGTCAATGGTCAACACCAGTGCCCCGTAGCCGGCCGCCTGAGCCCGCGCTGCCAGGTGCAGCATGAATTCTCGGTTCGCGGACGGGTAAAGCTGAAACCAGCTGGCCACGCCGGTCGCTGCAACCTCTTCAATACTGAAGTTGCTCATCTGCCCGACCACCATCAGATGACCTTTACGCGCCGCCGCGCGGGCCGTTGCCAGTTCACCTTCGGCATGCACCTGCTGCTGATTGCCTGCCGGCGCCAGAATAATCGGTGATGAATATAGACGACCGAACAGTTCGACGCCTGTATCAAGCGTACTGACGTCCACGAGTCGCCGCGGGCGGATTTTCGTCTGTTGATAAGCCAGGCGATTCGCCTGCTTGGTCAACCCGTCGTCCGACGCGCCAACAATGAAATGATAAGCCTCGGCGCTGAGCCGGCGACTCGCAGCCTGATCAAGATGCGCGATATTCAACACATCGTCGAGTGACTCGATGCGTGCCCGCTGTGGCAATGCGACAGCGTCGCCGACAGCGCCCAGCCAGCCACCGGCCACGCCCGAGGCCAGCAATCCGCCGGTAAATTTCCGGCGACTCGTGCGGTCGCTGCTTCCGGCACCGTCAGCCTTATCGCTCACCGTCGGTTGTCCTCCATTTGAATATGCTGCAAACGATTGTCGGCATCGACCTGCAACTCGAACCGACCGAATACGCCCGCCGGCGTAACAAAACTCCGCAGACGGCTGGCCGGGAAACGCACCGTTTTGCCGCTGATGCGATCGCGGGCGACAACCGTAGTGGCGGTACCTGCATACAAACGCTTAAATTCGTCAGCGCTGATTGCGAGGTCAACGACATAACGATTCACAGAGCAGGCAACGCTAGTCGCAAATACCGCCTTTCTCGGCGCGCGATTCGGCTTCAGAAATGATGGACGGTATAACCTGCGCCATCATTTCATTCATGCCGCGCGTGCATTCCTGCACTTGCGCGATCGTGGGGTCTGCGCGCATTTCGCGACTGAATGAAAGCGCCTTGCTAAGCGCCTCTGACTCTTTACCGCTGGCACACAGCGCATTGATCTCGTCAGACAGTGCCTGCGCCTCTTTCGCCAGATCTTCAAGCTTTGTCTGATCGACATCGGCCATGCACGATGCCATTTTCTGGGCCTGTTGCATCATGGCTTGCATACCGGCCCCGCTTGGCATCTTGGACGGATCAAAGGCCGGAGGAGTCTGCGCCACCGCCAGTAATGGCAACAACATCATCAAACACACGCTAGTTCTCATGCTGAACTCCTGTTAATTTGGCGCCACCCAACCGGGACGCTGCTCAGATCATAACCTCGACTGCGGGCTCGCGCAGGTTATACCGCGAACTCATTACAAATCCGTAGGCACCCGCATTGGCAATCAGCAGCACATCGCCCTCGCCTGCCGGCGGTAACAGACGATCGCTGCCTATGCGGTCGCCGGTTTCGCAAATCGGACCAACCACATTGACAATCTCGGTAGCCGGTTCACCGTAATGCGTCAGGTTGGCGATCTCGTGATAAGCGCCGTACAACGCCGGCCGAATCAACGAGTTCATGCCGGTACTGATACCGACGTAGCGAACATCGCCCTTGCCCTTTACCTGCGTAACCGTGGCCACCAGCACACCCGCCTGCGCGACAACGTAACGGCCCGGCTCAAGCCAGATTTCGTAATCACCCAAATGCTCGCGGGCCGCGGCCAGACTCGCATCAAGTGCATCCATATCCAGCGGTTGCTGGCCCGGCTTTTCGGGAATGCCTAAACCGCCCCCGATATCCAGATACCGCACGGTACCGAATTGCCCGGCAATGCCACCCAGCGTGGTGGCAATTTCTTCCCAGTTATCGGCCTGCAAAATACCGCTGCCGGTGTGGGCATGCAGACCGACCACTTCCGCGCCGCAGGCTGCAAGCAGCTCGCGCGCTTCGTCCAGTTCGAACAACGGGATACCGAATTTCGAATGCACCCCCGCGGTTTTTACATGCTCGTGGTGGCCGCGCCCCTGTCCGGTATCCAGCCGCAAAAACACTTTCTTGCCGGCAAAGCTCTCACCCCAATGGCGCAACGGATGCAAATTGTCCAGCGTAACCCACACACCTTCTTGCAGACCGAGTTCGTATTCTTCGCGTGGTGCGAAATTCGGCGTGAACAAAATCCGCTCACGGTCAATGTCCGGAAAGAGTTCCAGCACCAGCTGCAACTCGCCCGGCGAGACCACCTCGAAGTTCATGCCGCCTGCGTACACAACCTGCAAAATCTCACGATTCGAGTTGGCCTTGGTGGCGTAAAACACCCGATCCACCGACTTCAGCGCGCGCAGGCGCTACCGCAGCTGCCACGGCATCGCGGCTGTATACGTAGGCAGATTGTCGCTCGGTCGCTATGGCCAGCAGTTCATCACGTCGGTTCGCTCCACCAGGGCATCTCGCCCACCGCAAGTTCAGACGCACTTTCGTCACGGGTCAGTTCTTCCCAGGTTTCCCCGAACACCGCATCCAGACTCGGCGGCACGGATCAGGATGGCATGGAGCGTCTGGACCAGCCGTGCTGCCTGCCCCGCATCAACCACGAAGCTGAGGTTCAGATCGCTGGCGGCCTGGCTCAGCAGGTGAATATGGTTCTCCTGAAAAGCCTCCAGCGCCGGGCCGATTTCATGCAACATGGCGCGGATTTTCTGCCCCACCAGACTGACCACCGACACATCCTGCAGGATGCGCACCCGGCACAAGCGCGCCAGATTTTGCTCCAGCCGCTCCAGCATGGTGGCGTCCATTGAATTGGCGTTAGGGTCCAGCGTGACCGTGACGTTGCTTTCGGAAGTCGAAACTAAATCAATAGAAAGGCCTAAATCACTGAAAACCTTAAATGCTTCGGCAAGAAAACCGACCTGCTGCCACATGCCCAGCGTCTCCATGGAGACCAGGGTGATGCCGTCGCGGCTGGATATGGCTTTGACCCGTGGCGCATCGTCACCGGAATCCTGGGAAATCAGTGTGCCTTCGGCATCAGGACGCGCTGTGTAACGAATCCACAACGGAATACCACCTCGCCTCACAGGCGATATGGCCCGCGGATGGAGCACTGAACCACCGGTGGACGCAATTTCCTGCGCCTCCTCGTAGCGCAGCGCCTTCAGCAGACGCGCACTCGGTACGGCGCGCGGATCGGCACTGAACATGCCGTGGACGTCGGTCCAGATTTCCAGGCGCTCGGCTTCGAGTCGACCGGCGAAGTAAGCGGCCGACGTATCCGACCCGCCCCGCCCCAGCAATACCGTTTCGCCATGAGAATTACGGGCAATAAACCCCTGCGTCAGAACAACCCCGTCAATAGCCGCCAGCTCGGCTTGCAGGTGCGCATCCGGATTGGCTTCGCAGGTGGCCGACAGGAAAGCCGCACGTTCGGAAGCGCCGCTGCGCTCCACGCAGCACAACGATGCCCGGGCATCGTGCCAATGGGCGTCGATACCTTGCGACTGCAGGTAGGCGGCACCCAACGTGGTGGCCAACAACTCACCCATGGCCATGACCTTGGCGTGCACCCGCGGACTCACTTCGCGAACCAGCCGCACGCCTGCTAATAGCTGCTCCAGTTCGGTCAGGTTGTCGTGCAACAGTGCATCGCCGTCCAGCCCCAGGTCATTTGCCAACGACCGGTGCCGCTCGACGATCTCGTGCAGCAAGTCCGCGTAATCGCCGGCAACGGCTGCCTGCATTACTTGCACCAGCTTGTTGCTGATACCGCCGTGCCCCACCACGAAGCCGTGGCTGCCGCCGGAGAAACGACCATCCGTGATGAGCGCGACGGAGTCGCCCAGCCCCTTGCCCATGATCGCGGAGGTCGGGCCCAGCATCTCGCGCATGCCGGGACCGCCCTTGGGACCCTCGTAGCGAATCACGACGACGTCGCCCTTCTTGACGTGCCGTCGAGAATGCCTTCAGCGCCTCTTCCTCCGAGTCGAACACCCTGCGCCGTGCCGGTGAAACCGAGGCCTTCCTTGCCCGGTGATCTTGGCCACCGCCCCTTCGGGCGCGAGGTTGCCGTACAGGATCACCAGGTGGCCGTCTTTCTTGATCGGGTTGTCGAAAGCGGCCGGATGATGTCCTGGCCTTTCGGATAGGGCTTCACATCGGCCAGGTTCTCCGCCAGGGTCTTGCCGGTCACCGTCAGGCAATCGCCGTGCAGCAGCCCCTGCTCGAGCAGCATCTTCATCAGCGGCCGGATGCCGCCGATGTCGACCAGTTCCGCCATGACGTACGTGCCGCTGGGTTTCAGGTCGGCCAGCACCGGCACCTTCTTGCCGATGCGGGTGAAGTCGTCGAGCTTCAGCTTCACGCCCGCGGTATGGGCCATGGCGAGCAGGTGCAGCACCGCGTTGGTGGAGCCGCCCGAGCGCGATGACGACGGTGATGGCGTTTTCGAAGGCCTTGCGGGTCATGATGTCGCTGGGTCGGATGCCGTGTTTGATCAGGTTGCACCACGGCTTGCCCGCCTCGATCGCAGTCCGTCGTCTTCTCTGGCGGAAATCGCCGCCTGGGCGGAACTGTTGGGCAGGCTCATGCCCATCGCCTCAATAGCAGAGGCCATGGTGTTGGCGGTGTACATGCCGCCGCAGGAGCCGGGGCCCGGAATCGCGGTGCACTCGATCTGCTTCCAGTTCGGCATTGCGTGAAATCTTGCCCGTTGGCCGTGGGCACCGACCGCCTCGAACACCGACACGATGTCGGTCGGTTTCTGCTTGTGGCAGCCGGGCATGATAGTGCCGCCGTAGACGAATACCGAGGGCCGGTTGAGGCGCGCCATGCCCATCATGCAGCCGGGCATGTTCTTGTCGCAGCCGCCGATGGCCACGAAGCCGTCCATGCCCTCGCAGGCGACGACCGTCTCGATGGAATCGGCGATGACCTCGCGGGAGACGAGCGAGTATTTCATCCCCTCGGTGCCCATCGAGATGCCGTCGGAAATAGTGATGGTGTTGAACACCACGGCCTTGCCGCCGGCGGCATTCGCGCCTGCAGCCGCCTTCAACGCCAGCTGGTCGATGTGCATGTTGCAGGGCGTCACCATGCTCCAGGTCGAGGCCAACATTTCGAACAGTAGTTGTTCCTGCTGCTTGGGCGGTCCGACCGGCAATGTAGCCATGGCGAGCGCCGCAATCGGGCGTCCTCCCAGCGCGAAGATATCGCTGGCGGCATTCAGAGCCGCGATGCGACCGACCAGATAGGGATCGTCGACAAACGCCGTAAAGAAATCGGTGGTTATCATCACCGCCTGAGCGGACAAACTCTTCACCACGGCTGCATCGTCTGCCTGATCGAGCCCCACCAAAACACGATCGGAGGCCGGAATGTCGAGCCTACTAAGCACACGGTGCAAGACATCGCTGCCAACTTTGCCCCCGCAACCAGCACAGCGCATGGCGGTGGCTTCTTGCTCCGCCGCCGATCCGGAAGTTTCATCCATCTCCATGGGCTCATAGTCTTGGTATTTCGCCATGAAGCGCGTGTCGATTCTGTTCTTCAGTTTCCAACACCAGCTTGCCGTGGTGCTGAGTCCCTTGTAATCGGCAATCGCACGACCATCGCCGGTGGAGAGCAGCTTCAAGAAACCGTGCTGCGGCTGGTAGTCGACCAACGGCGCATCGTTTAGGCGCGAGTTGAGATTCTGCCATAAGATCGGACCCTGCCGCACGGCATACACTCCGGCTTTGGGTGTCCGGTCGCTTTGAATGGTGCCCGAGTCGCCGACCGCGAAGATCGGTTCGCCGGATGTCGACTGCAGCGTCGAGTCGGTGAGCAGAAATCCCCGGTCATCCTTCGGAAGCCCCAACTTTCCCAGCAGCAGAGGGGCCGTCGCCCCGGTGGTCCAAAGCACAACGTCTACCGGCACATGCTGACCACTTTCGAACGTCATTTCACCTTGTCGAACTTCACGAACGTCGTTGCCCAGCATGATCTCCACGCTGCGCCGCTTGAGTTCCCGATAGACGTTCGCGATGGCCCGATCGCTGAGACCTGGGGCCAGTTGTTTGTGGCGGTCGACCAGCAGTAGGTTGGGGGTGCACCCAACTGTGCCTCAACGTGTGGCGTGAGCGCCAGGGTGATCTCGATGCCGGCCACTCCCCCACCGACCACGGCAATCCGTGGAGGGCGCCCGTTCAGCGTCTTGGCCACTTGGTGGAGCCGCTGATCTAGCCGCTTTAGAAACGTTTGCATCGGTTTGATTGGGATGGGTCCGGTACAGCAGTCTCCCCGGGTATCGCTCCCTAGGCCGTCGAGACCGCTGGGAATGGAGCCAATCCCGATCGAGAGCACGTCGTACGGTACTGGGGGATGATCTTCGAGCAAGACCTGGCGTCCATCGAGATCGAGTCCGCAAACTTCGGCCCGCAGGAACCGGATTCCGTTGGCCGCACAAAGCCGCACGAGGTCGATCTGTATTTGCTCGCGGTCGTACAAACCTGCCAAGGTGCCGGGCAGCATCCCAGAGTAGGTGGCCACCGAGAAATCGCTGATACAGGTTAGCCGCACGCCGGGCGGGGCTTTCATCCGCCACATGCGAATGACGTGGCAATGCGTATGGCCCGCGCCAATCAGCACGATGTCCTGGTTAGGCAGCTTGGCGTTCATCTAGTCCCGACTGAATGAGTACGCATGAGGTATGCGTCCATTCTACGTCCACGCTCGTGTTCGTGGCACCCAAGGGACTTACTCGTCTGTCGAATCGGGTTCAGACGTCGAATCTAGCCCCGCTTCGGCAGCCGTGGGGAAGGGGTCTGCCAGGGCCGTCTCTCGGATTTCTGCAATCTGGTCATCTTCACCAGACATTTGCGAGCTCAGTGGGGTATCAGCAGGCAGGTCCAGCGTCGAACAACCTCCGGCGAAGCCAATTACCGTGATCACGCATCCCAGATGGAATCTGCGAAGGCCGGCCATGGCATCGTTCCAGGAGTTCGAGCGAGCAAGACGCATGATGGGTGGGCTAGCCTCCAATAAGCTCCACGTGAATCCGTTGGCTCAGTCCCATTCCCGGGACACAACCGCTAGGAATTCATCGATCCTTTACAAACCGCCGCCGGGTCGTTCCTGGCCTAAGAAATCGGAAACCGTCCGCGAGGGGTGAGGAGCCTCGTTTTGTTGGAACAAAGAACCAAACCAGCCAGGGCTGTCTTCTTCGACTTCCTTCTTGTTCGACCACCGCGAACTCGCATCCGAGGAACTTTGCTGCCAAGACGGAAAGCTACTCACCGTTGTGTTTTCGGGCTTTTCCCGTTGAAACGGCGATGTCAAGACATCGATGGTCTTGGAAAAAAATGACTTCGTGCCTTGCCCCACGCGCGTGAATACGGAAGGGCCCGTGCTTCGTTCCGAGCTTTTCGTGTAAGGGCTGCTGATCAACGGACTACCGTTCATCATCGAAGTCTTTTTCGATTTGTTTTCGGCCGAGGCAGAAATCGGGGCGAATACCAAGAACGCGAGTAGCAATGCGAGAGTTCGCATAGTCTCCAACCTTGTAAGCTTTCCTCGCGCACCGATGAACGGTCCAGGGCGAATGCGCGCGAATCGTGGGAAAAGTTCCGGCGAGAGTGTGTCAAACCAGGCCCCCTGGGTCTAGATCGATTCCGCGAAAGTCGGCCACGGAGGTGCATGCAGTGAATCGGCATGACCTATTCTTGGGGGGTGACTTCGTAAAGCGTCACCCAACCGAGCCTTTCGTCGATTGTCCGCATTTCGTATTTGGCTTAAATTGTGCCAATTCCGCGGGACTATCACATACAGGAAACAAGATGCCAGCGTTGAAACTGGGTTTTCTCGGAGCCGGACAGATGGCCACGGCCCTGGCCCATGGCTTCGTTGCGGCGAAATTGATCAAGCCCCAAAACTTGATCGCCGCTGATCCCTCGCCCGAAGCTCGCGAGAATTTCGTCGCAGCTACCGGGGGAACGCAGGCCGAAGAGAACTCCGCGGTGCTGGCAGACGCCAACATCGTCTTTCTGGCCGTCAAGCCACAGCACGCCGCCGCGGCGTTGGGCCCGCTGAGTAAGCTGTGGAACAAAGATCATCTGTTGATTTCAATCGCCGCCGGTCTCACGACCACCACACTGGCCAAGGAAACGGGCGACGTACCCCGCTTGGTTCGTGTGATGCCGAACACGCCATGCCTGGTGGGTTACAGTGCCAGCGCCTACAGTCTCGGTCCGCGTGCTACGGAAGCCGACGCCGAACTGGTCGAACGGTTGCTCTCGACCGTGGGGCAGGCTCACTTGCTGGACGAGTCGCTGTTGGATGCCGTCACGGGGCTATCCGGGTCGGGGCCGGCCTACGTGTTTCAAATTATCGAAGCCCTTAGCGACGGAGGGGTTCGGATGGGATTACCAAGAGCCGTGGCCACGGCCTTGGCAGCCCAAACCGTGAGGGGTGCCGCGGAAATGGTGCTGGTGACGGGAGAACACCCCGCGACGCTTAAAGACAAAGTGGCTAGCCCGGGTGGGACGACCATCGCCGGATTGCAGGCTCTGGAACGCGGTGGTCTGCGGGCAACGATGATGGCCGCCGTCGAGGCCGCCACGCGACGCTCGACGGAATTGGGGCAATCCACCTAGAATGGAAAATATAGAAAGCAAACAACAGAAGGCGTACGAATGAGACGTCTTGGCGAATAGTCCCCCAGCAGGGTTTGAAAGTCCCGGGGGTGAGAAGAAACTTGATTGAGGTACTTACACCATGCCTATTCTATGTCTAATTGATGACAAACATGTCCCGCTGTACCGCGTTATCTGGGTTGCCGACACGCCTCACTTTTGTGGCGAGGACGACTGCCAGTGCGAAGGCATGTACGAAATCCGGCTTGAACAAGGCGAGTCGGTGTGGAGTAGCCAGGGCGATCGTGATCGCATGATCGAAGCCCTTGAGACGTGGCAAGGTGGCATGTCGCCGCCAGATGACTCGTGGGAAGCCTAATAGGCGCTCCCTTCGCGGAAAGGACGATACCGATGTCGATGTTCCAAGACGACTCCTACGACTGGCGCGATACGTACTTCGTGTTATTCGATTCGGACCAACGTCCCCAACTCGACGAGGTGAAAAGCATCGTCGAGCAGCTCAATCCGCGGTATGAAATTTCGAATTTGCATGCCGACGACGAAGGCCGATTCGAGTCGCTCACAATCCGTTCACCGGCAGATTTTACCGCCATCGATGTCAGCTTCCTGGTGGGCGAAGAAGTGACCGAACAGCGGGACACCATGCTGGAAGAACTAGCAGGCGAAGAACGCGACGAAATGGAGCAGGAAAAGTGGGAGAAGTTCGCCCAGTGCGATGCCCGGTTCGATGTCATGCACTTCGAACAGGTAAGCGATGCTGAGCAAGAGGGGCCCGACGCCATGGTGGACCCAGGTGCACTGATCAACGTGATCGACGCCTTGACCGCGTTGACACACGGAGTCGGAGTCGATCCTCAATCGGGCATGTTGATGTAGCCCCGGTACATTGCTTCTACGGTGGCCTTGAGGGCAAAACAAACTTCGTCGAGATCGATGGGCAGATTCTAGCGATCTGCAATTTTCCCCGGCCACACTTCCGCTCGGGAACTACACTTCAATTCCAATTTGGGTCACCGCCGCTGCCGTGGCCACGAGATCAATTCTGCGATACGGGAATCATTCATGCTAGCGAAGGAAATTAAGACGGGCACCGCGGTTGTTTATAACGATCAACCATGCCTGATTCGTACCATCACGGTTCAGTCCCCTTCAGCACGGGGCGCGGCAACGCTCTACAAGTACCGTGCGACAAACCTGACCACGGGTCAGAAAGTTGATATCACGCTCAAAGGTGGGGAATCGCTCGACGAGGCAGACTTCGAGCGGAGGCCGGTGAAACTGATGTACACCGATGGCGAGTTTGCCCACTTCCTGGACCAGGAAGACTACAACCAGTATGCCCTGTCGATGGAAACGGTCAGCGATGACTTACAGTACATCACCGAAGAGACCGAAGGCGTATTGGCCATGATCTACAACGAGAGCTGCATCGGGATCCAGATCCCGTTAACCGTTGAATTGAAAGTGACCGAGTGCGACCCGGCGGCCAAAGGCAACTCGGCAACCAGCCGTACGAAGCCGGCCACCTTGGAAACCAATCTGGTGGTTCAGGTGCCCGAGTACCTGGCCAACGGCGAAACCATTAAGGTCGATACGCAGACGGGTAAATTTCTCTCGCGGGCGTGAGCCCTCTCGGGAAACTATGCCGAGAAGTTGCGTATCACGCTCCAGTGCACGGGGTTCACCTGCTCGAGCAGCGGTCTTGCTATCTCGGCAACGGTACCGACGTCGCAGCGATTGTCGGCCACCACGATTAATTCAGATACTCCGGCGGCCGAAAGCACATTGGCCAATCGATCGTTACGGCCCGCCGTTCCGCAGTCTGCCAGAATCACGTCGAAGTGACTGGAGAGTGGCAACCAGAACTGCTGGGCCAAGCTCGCTCCATTGACGTTGATCGCCGTTTCCGAAGGCTGGCAAAGGGGCGACAGCGTCACCTGATCCTTGACGGATTCGATGAGCACCTCTTCCAAGGCAACTCCTTCATCCAGCATGGCCAGCCACGAAATCATGGGCCGCACTCCCAGGGCTTGAGCCAACTGGGGGTTCGATTCATCGAGATCGACTAGGGCCACCGAGAGTTGATTGGCCGCAAACAATCGCGCCAGCGAAAGTGTCATCGTCGTGGCGCCCGACTCGGGGCGGTCGCCCACCACGGCAATCAATTGCGTTCGATTCCGAGCCGCTTGCGTAAGCCGCTCAGAGAGCTGACCGAGCATTTTTCCGGCCCGTTCAAGCACCGTGTCGACAATCGGGGGCCATGCAAAATGGTCGACTTCGAGCGCCGGTTGCCATTTTTCCTCGGCCGTAACGGAAAGCCCACTTTGCGACTGGGTCGCAGATGGTTGTTCTCCCGCTTCGATCCCCGCTGCCTGACGGTTGAGTAGCCCGATCATCGACCGCGTGTCATCTGCCACGGCCACGGTAGGGTTCTCAAGTGGCGTGGGTTCGGCCACGGCAACGGCTTCTGCAGCGTGTTCGGCAGGCGATTGGTCGACGACCTTCGCTGCAGCAAACCTGGCACCATTCGCCTTCTCAAACGCTCTCACCAACTGTTGATCAATAGTGCTCATTGAGATTTCCCGACTGGGGTTGCTGAATAATTCCTTGCAATTGCGCGGCACCTGTGGTGCTCCGCGTCTGTGGAGGTCGTTGCGCGACATGCTGAGGTTGCCAATGCAACTCCGGGGCGACGGTCGGAGGATAGGCCGATAGTTTCGCGGCCGGCACGCTTGCCGCCGGTACGCCGGGTGCATACGTGTTATTCACCACACGTTTCGGTTGTGGACGCCCTAGCGCTACATTCGTAGAACCGGGAGAGGAGGGCGGTCCCTCGAACATCGCGGCTCCGCCCTGCGGCCAGACGTTTGTATGTGTCGTCGCATTAAAGCGTCCGTCAATTGCGGCCGGCATGTTGGTCGCTGCTTGAGGTGGCATCGATGGCTGCATAGCAGGGTTCGCCGGTTGCTGAGGCGGAGGACCCGCTGTGATCGGATGAGTGTTCGCATGCGGCGAGATGTTGACGATGGTCTGGTTCTGAACCGGCGGCGTGTTCGCCTCGGTAATGGTCAGTGGAGATGCCGAAGGTGCAGCCGCCGGCGATTGAGCAACGGGCGGTAGTGCCTGGGCAACCTGAGGCACTTCACTGGCTACAGGCGGAGCCACGGGCGCAGTAGCTGGGACCGTGGGAGCCTGGGGTGCCGGCTCGCTAACTACCGGCGCCGCAGCCAAAGGGGCTTCTACAACGGGTGCCTCCATAGCGGGTGCAGTCACATTCGCCGGCTGCGGAACGACAGGAGCGGTTTCCGCTTGGACCGGTGACAAAGGTGTTTCGGCGACGGGCTCTTGAGTAGGCGTGGGCGCCACGTCAGGTGTCGCCTGAGATGCTTCGGGGGCGACTGCCAGCTCAGCGTTCTCAGAATCACCATTGTCTAAAATCACGATCGCCAGAAAGCAGGCCACAATCAACAGCAGCACCACCACGGCCTCGGGGTGGAACAATAGCTTCATAATCCAACCGGCGGTGCTAGTTGTCTCTTGCGAGCTAGAGCGACCCTTGATCGGCAAAAGTCGAGCACAGGTTTCTTGTACCTGCTGCATCCGCTGGCTGAGTTGAGAGGGCTTCGCACGGCTTTCGACCGCCTGCGAAAAAACCTCCTCGGGAATTTCCACGAAAGGTTCCGTTGTATGGGCAGCCTCGACGCGGAAATGCTTTTGTGATTCTGCTGGCAACGGCTCTGGTTCAGCGGCGATCACCGGCGGAGACTCGACGGGCAAGGGCGGCATCGCAGTGGTGGCCGCCATTTGGACCGCCGCATGAGTCGGCGGCGGGCCTTCGGACACCGCGAGTCGCTCTGCCGACAAGCCGACGGCGGCCACTTGCAATTCGTCGCGTGGGGGCATTACACCCAGGCGTTCCCATTTTTCGACCGCGTTCTTCATGCGTCTGCCTGATTGCGAAGGAGGTTGAACGAGGCGGCACGAGCCTAGGCCGACAGCAAGCTGAATGGCTGCCTTTTGAGGCGCACACCGAGGACCAAGGGATGTATGTTGATATCGGTCCGGGTTTTAACGATCTTGAGCATTGCTCAAGTTGTGCCGCCTGTGATGGAATGCTGCGGCGAACTACACAGAGATCACCTGGGGACAGGCCGTTATAGATAAGTCACTTCCTGTTAAGGGGTTGCGACCTTGAAGCATGCTTTTGATTCTGCCATACTCTGAACCTAGACGGTTCGCAGTGCGTCCGTTCCAAATGCCAGCTTGCAGCTCTCGAAAGCATCAGCCAGCTCGCAGATGCACGCCCTCCTAATGCTTCTCGATTGACGCAACGCCTAACATGGAATGGGGCCATGGTTTGCAGCCATCGGGAAATTGTCTTTTCGAGACGCTAACTACCACAACCAAGTTCCAAGCTTCGGAGTCGGTTCATGTCTCTTGCTGAGCGGGTTGATACCACCTCGCTGATAAACTCGATCTTGCAACGACGGATTATGGTCCTCGACGGTGGAATGGGCACCATGATTCAAGCCTGTAAGTTCAAGGAAGACGATTTCCGCGGCACCCAGTTCGCCGACCACCCGAAAGCACTCAACGGCTGCAACGATTTACTGGCCGTCACCCAGGCCGAGACGATCCAACGGATCCATCGAGAGTACTTGGAGGCTGGTGCGGACATCGTCGAGACCAATACCTTCAACTCGACCAGCATCTCGATGGCCGATTACGATCTGCAACCGCAGGTCCGCGAAATCAATCTGGCCGCGGCGCAGTGTGCCCGACGAGCTGCGGATGAGGTTTCTGCAAAAGATCCCGAGCGGCCCCGTTTCGTTGCCGGATCGATCGGGCCAACCAATCGCACGGCCTCGCTATCTCCCGACGTAAACGATCCCGGGAAGCGGCTCGTTACCTTCGATGAACTGGTCGCCTCGTACTACGAACAAATTGCGGCCCTAGTCGAAGGCGGCGTCGACTTGCTCTTCCCCGAGACAAGCTTCGACACGCTGAACATGAAAGCCTGCCTGTTCGCCATCGATCAGTTCTTCGAAGATCAGCAGGTTCGATTGCCCGTGATGGTTTCTGCCACCATCACCGACCGCAGCGGGCGGACGCTTTCCGGCCAAACCTTGGAGGCCTTCTGGAATTCGATCTCGCATGCCAACTTGCTCAGCGTAGGATTGAACTGTGCGTTGGGCCCCGAACTGATGCGACCGTATGTCGAAGAGCTTTCGCATATCGCGCCGGTTTTTGTCAGTTGTCACCCCAACGCCGGGTTGCCGAACGAATTCGGGGGCTACGACGAAACCCCTGAGCAAATGGCCCAAGTCCTGGGCGAGTTCGCCGAGAACGGTTGGTTGAACATCGTGGGTGGATGTTGCGGAACGACCCCTGAACACATCGCGGCCATCGCCGAAGCCGTGCAAGGCAAAAAGCCACGCTCCATTCCCAAGTTGGAATCCTACTCGCGATACAGTGGGTTGGAGCCACTCACGGTACGGCCAGAGACAACGTTCGTGATGATCGGCGAACGAACCAACGTGGCTGGCTCGAAGCGTTTTGCCCGGCTGATTCGCGATGAGCAGTACGACGATGCGCTGGCCGTAGCCAAAGATCAGGTCGAGGGTGGAGCCAACATTCTCGACGTGAACATGGACGAAGGCATGCTCGACAGTGAGCTAGCGATGACCAGGTTCCTGAACCTAATCGCCGCCGAGCCCGAGATCTGCCGAATTCCGATCATGATCGACAGTTCGAAATGGACGGTACTCGAAGCCGGGCTGAAGTGCGTGCAAGGCAAGGCCATCGTCAATTCAATCAGCCTCAAGGAAGGTGAAGAGGACTTCCTGCAAAAGGCCAAGCTGGTGCACCGCTATGGTGCCGCGGTCGTGGTCATGGCTTTTGATGAGACGGGCCAGGCAGTCACGACCGAACATAAGGTCAGCATCTGCCAAAGAGCCTACAAGCTGCTGACCGAAGAGGTTAGCATGGACCCAACCGATATCATCTTCGATCCCAACATTCTCACGGTGGCCACCGGGATCGAGGAACACAACGATTACGCCGTTTCCTTCATCGAAGCGACCGCACAAATCAAGGCGACGTGCCCCGGGGCCAAGGTTTCTGGCGGCGTGAGCAATGTCTCGTTCTCGTTTCGCGGAAACGAAGTGCTACGCGAGTCCATCCACGCGGCGTTCTTGTATCACGCCATCAAAGCCGGTCTCGACATGGGGATCGTCAATGCCGGGCAACTGAGCATCTACGAAGACATCCCCGCCGAATTGCTCGAACGCATCGAAGACGTGCTGTTCAATCGCCGGCCAGACGCCACGGAACGTCTGGTTGAGTTCGCCGAGACCGTCAAAGGCGAGGGCAAACGCAAAGTTGTTGACCTCACTTGGCGCGAAGCACCCGTCGAAAAGCGGCTTTCTCACGCTTTGATTCACGGCATCGTCGATTTCATCGAAGAAGACACCGAATAAGCCCGACAGAAGTTCGACAAGTCGCTGGAAGTGATCGAAGGCCCGCTGATGGATGGTATGTCGGTTGTCGGCGACCTGTTCGGGGCAGGCAAGATGTTTCTACCGCAGGTGGTGAAAAGCGCCCGCGTGATGAAGAAATCGGTCGCATATCTGCTGCCCTACATGGAAGCCGAGAAAGAGGCTTCCGGCGAAGTCGCGCAAGCCCGCGGAAAAATCCTTATGGCCACGGTGAAAGGCGATGTGCATGACATCGGCAAAAACATCGTGGGCGTCGTTCTTGGCTGCAATAACTACGAGATTATCGACCTAGGCGTAATGGTCCCGGCTGAAAAGATCCTTGAAAAAGCGGTTGAGCTAGGGGTCGACATGATCGGCCTCTCTGGGCTAATTACCCCCAGTCTCGACGAGATGGTGCACGTAGCGAACGAAATGCAGCGTTGCGGCATGAAAATCCCGCTGCTCATTGGCGGAGCGACGACTAGCGCCAAGCACACTGCCGTGAAGATTGCCCCTTCGTACGAACAACCCACCGTGCATGTATTGGACGCATCGCGCAGTGTCGGGGTGGTCGATCAGTTGATTCAGCCGAAGTCGCGAGATGCGTTCGTAGAAAACTATCGCGCCGAGCAGGCAAAGCTGGTCGAGACATTCAATCGCCGCCAACAGGTCAAGCTGGTTTCGTATCGCCAGGCACAAGAGAAACGCTTCCCCACCGACTGGGACAGCGTTCGTATCGACACCCCAAAATTCCTGGGCGTGCGGGTCTTGGAAGATTATCCGCTGGAAGAACTCATCGAGTACATCGACTGGTCGCCCTTCTTCATGGCCTGGGAACTCAAGGGCAAGTATCCAAAAATCTTCGAGCACGAAACCATTGGTCCCGAAGCTCGCAAGTTGTACGACGACGCGGTACGGATGCTGGATCGCTTTGCCAGCGAGAAATTGCTGCGTGCCAAAGCGGTCTACGGCTTTTGGCCCGCCGGTACGATCGACGACGATATCGTTCTGTACAAGGACGACGATCGCACGGAAGAGCTCACCCGCCTGCACACACTTCGCCAGCAATGGGAACGCAAGGGAGTCAAGCATTACCATGCCCTGGCAGACTTCGTGGCCCCAGTCGACAGCGGTCGTAAAGACTACATCGGCGCGTTCGCTGTCACGACCGGGATTGGCTGCAACGAAATTGTCCGCCAGTACGAAGCCGACCACGACGATTACAATTCGATCATGGCCAAGGCGCTCGCCGATCGGCTTGCCGAAGCGTTCGCCGAACGGTTGCACAAAATTGCTCGCGAAGACTGGGGTTACGGCGCCGAGGAATCGTTAAGCAACGACGAATTGATCGCAGAGAAATATCGAGGCATCCGTCCCGCCCCGGGGTACCCCGCCTGTCCCGACCACACCGAGAAGCCTCTGATTTTCGATCTGCTAGATGCCGAAAAGCAAGCCGGCATTCAGCTCACCGAGTCGTATGCCATGGACCCCGCGGCTTCGGTCAGTGGCCTGTACTTTGCCCACCCCGATGCACGTTATTTTGCCGTGCATCACATCGGTCGCGATCAGGTCGAGAGCTATGCCCAACGCAAAGGAATGGCCCTCAAAGAAGTTGAACGCTGGCTTGCCCCCGTACTGAGCTACGATCCCAAGGATTAGGCCAAGCATTTTGCTGGGGACAAGCTGCCAGCACGGCTATCATGTTTTGAGGGTGAGCTGATTGAGTTCGCTGGCCAGAAATCGAGCCTTGGCAAGATTTTCTTTGTATCGCGGGCCAAAAACCCCTATACTCAACCTCCGTTAGCTTGCTAATCATTAGCAGGGCGACCAGAAATATCTGGTTATGCTCGCTAATGACAGCCCGGCACCCGAAGAATATGGAGTATCGGCGACTTAAGCCTGGAATGCTTGCAGTCGCTTGGCACGTAATCGCGGAGAACCTTTCATGCGTCGATCCATCGGAATCACCCTAGCAGTCTTAGTGGGGCTGATTGGAAGTGTGAGGGCAGCCGAAAAGAGCGACGAATCCAAGCCGTGGGAAGACCAACGTGGGTACCAATTGCTAATCGGACGGCAATTCACCCCCCCGGACATGGATCCGGAACTCTTCGAGAACCTGTGGAAATCGTGGGAAGAACCCCTGCGGTCCGAGGCCGAAGCCGCGACGCCCGAAGAGCGACGCAAGATGACGCTCTCTCGGTACGGTTTGACGGAGGCCCCCGGGCGAGAAGGTGGGGCCCCCCTGCAATACGCCACCGATGGGACCAATGGCTGGTCGACGAATTGCTTTTCGTGTCACGGTGGAAAAGTGGCCGGCGAAGTCATTCCCGGTCTTCCAAACACGCATGTCGCTCTGGAAACACTCGCTCTGGATTCCCTCAAGACCAAGAAGCTGTTGGGCCGCGAAGTCTCGGCGTTTGAGTCAGCCGGACTGTCCTTTATCCCTTTGGGGAAATCGAACGGCACCACGAATGCCATTTTCTTCGGCGTGGTCTTGGCTTCCTATCGAGATCTCGATCTCAATGTCGACGTCAACAACAAGCTGCCCAAACTGGTGCACAACGACCACGATGCTCCGCCGTGGTGGAATGTTAGCCTCAAGAACTTCCTCTATTCCGACGGATTCGCGGGAAAAGGTCACCGCGCATTCATGCAGTTCATGATGACACCCAGCAACGGCCCCGAAGAATTCCACGAAGCGGAAGATGATTTCCGCGAGATCTACGAATGGGTTCAAGGGCTGGAAGCTCCCGCTTATCCGTACGAAATCGACGAAGTCCTGGCCAAAAAAGGCGAGTTGGCGTTCAACAACAATTGCGCTGACTGCCACGGCACCTACGGCGAAAACCAAGAGTGGCCCGAGGTGATCGTCCCGCTTGAAGACATTGGTACGAACCGTGCCCGACTCGATTCGCTGACCCCCGACATGCGAGCAGGCTACGAGATGGGCTGGTTCTCGAATTACGGCGAGAAAAAGTCGATTCACGATCCTGGTGGGTATGTGGCCCAACCGCTCAACGGAATTTGGGCGACCGCGCCTTACTTGCACAACGGCTCCGTGCCCACGCTTTGGCACATGCTGCATCCCGAGGAACGCCCCGTCGTTTGGAAGCGCACCGAAGACGGCTACGACACCGAACGAGTCGGGCTCGAAGTGGCTGAATTCGAAGACCTGCCCGACAGTGTCAATAGTGGCGTCGTACGGCGGCAATACTTCAACACCCGAATGTTTGCCAAGAGCGCCGACGGACACCTGTATCCCAACCAGTTGACCGAAGACGAAAAGATCGCGGTGCTTGAGTACCTGAAGACTCTCTGACCAACATCGGTGCATAAGGCACCGTCTATTTCAATCTTCAAACACCCCCGTGGTTCACGCCTCGGGGGTGTTTTTTGTTGATCGCCGACCGCCAAATATGCTTGCTCTAGCCCGGCGGCGGTGGGCCTTAGGTTTGACAAGATAAGGCACACCGTTACGATAACGCGCAGGCGTTTCGCTCGGTGGCGGTACGCATTCTTATTCCCAGTCAGGTTCCTTGTTCTTGACCGCGGCCGACGGACATTTTTGCAACAGCAACCCGGCGGACCACGGAAGGTATGCATCGCATGACTCAGCTTGAAGCGGCACGCGCCGGTCAGATCACTCCCCCGATGGAATATGTCGCTGCTCGCGAGGATCTTTCGCCGGAAACCATTCGCGATGAAGTGGCCGCCGGGCGGATGGTTATCCCGGCCAACGTGCATCACCTCGACAAGCAATTGCAACCGATGTGCATCGGGGTCGCTTCCAAAACCAAGATCAACGCCAACATTGGCAATTCGGCCGTAACCAGCAATCTGGAAGAAGAACTGGAAAAGCTGCACACCGCGGTCCACTTCGGTGCCGACACGGTGATGGACCTGTCCACCGGTAAAAACATCAACGCCATTCGGCAGGCCATTATCGATAAGTCGCCGGTGCCCATCGGTACGGTGCCCATCTATCAGATGGTGCAAGAAATCGACGACATCGTCGACATGAAGCCGCAGCAGTTTCTGGACATGGTCGAACATCAGGCCCAACAGGGCGTCGACTACATGACCATCCATTGCGGTGTCCTGCTGGAACACCTGCACCTGACCGACCAATCGTGTTACCGGCATCGTCAGCCGCGGCGGTTCGTTGATGGCCAAGTGGATGATGACGCACAACGAACAGAACCCGCTGTACGACGCATTTCGACGACCTGTGCGACATCATGCGGCAGTACGACGTGACCTGGAGCCTGGGTGACAGCCTTCGGCCCGGCTCGATCGCCGATGCCAGCGACGCGGCCCAAATCGCCGAACTGGATACCTTGGGCGAGCTGACCCAACGTGCCTGGGACCGAGGTTGCCAGGTGATGGTCGAAGGTCCAGGGCATGTTCCCATGGATCAGATCGATATGAACGTCAAGAAGCAGATCGAGATCTGCAAAGGGGCACCGTTCTACGTGCTCGGCCCGTTGGTCACCGATATCGCACCCGGTTACGACCACATCACCAGTGCCATCGGCGCGGCAATGGCCGGCTGGCACGGTGCGGCGATGCTCTGCTATGTCACGCCCAAAGAACACCTGGGCCTGCCCAACGAGGACGACGTCAAGCAGGGTGTGATCGCCTACAAGATCGCCGCCCATGCGGCCGATGTGGCCCGGCATCGCGTCAGGGGGCTCGGGACCGCGACGACGCGCTCAGCAAGGCCCGCTTCGAGTTCGATTGGAACGAACAGTTCCGCTTGTCGCTCGACCCCGAAACGGCACAGCGCATACCACGACGAAACGCTGCCGCAGGACACCTTCAAGAGCCGCCCATTTCTGCAGCATGTGCGGGCCGAAGTACTGTTCGATGAAAATCACGAAGAGATATTCGTCGCATGGAGCAAGAAATGTCGGTGACAGGGGGGGAAAAGTAGCTATGCGCGGGGATTGTTTTGTTTGGAGTGCGGGTGGTGGGGGGGTGTGGCTGTGTGTTAAGGCCGCACGAGCTTGAACGAATCATCGCCCCAGGCAGCGGGTAACGAAAAACCGCCCGAAGAGAGCGGCGCCACACCACGCGAAGTGTTCGCATGGGCCTCCTACGATTGGGCCAATAGCGCGTACTCGACGATTCTGATCACGATCGTGGTCGGATACTTGAAGTATGTCGTCTTGCCCGGCAATGCCGGCACCCTCGCCTACGGCTACGGTATCGGTATCTCGATGCTGTTTGCGGCGGTCCTTTCCCCCATCGTCGGTGCCATCGCCGATGCCCGCGCTACGAAACATCGCTGGCTATCGACCACCGCGCTAGGCGGCGCCGCGCTGGCAGTGGTGATGGGCGTGTTGCCCCCCAGCAACCCTGTCGCAATCGTTGCCGTGTTCGTGCTGATGAGCGTCTGCTTCGAACTTTCGCTCGGATTCTACAACGCGTTTCTGCCAGAGATCTCTACCGAAGCCACCGTGAACCGCATCTCGGCGTGGGGTTTCGCATTGGGATATCTAGGTGGTGCAATCCCACTGATTCTGGCGCTGGGGATCGTCATGTTCGGCGGACGTATCGGATTACCCGACGCCGACGCATTACACGGCGATTACAATGCCACTCGCAAAGCCACCTTCGCCACCGAGTTGCCCAATGCTAACTATCGGGTAAACGTCACTTTGGGCGACGCTGCCGGGGCGCGTAGCGGCATGGCGATCTTGCTCGAAGGTGAGCAACGCGACGTTGTCGATACGGCCTCAGGTGCTTTTGAATCGCGCAGCTTCGATGTAGAAGTTGCTGACGGAGAGCTAACGCTCGATTTGGAAGCCATCGGGGAGGGCAAATCGCAGGTCGCGATCAACTCGCTAGAGATTCTTACTGCAGACGGAGAAGAAACCGTTGCCGCGTTCGACTTCGGAACCGCCGGCTCAGCCACCGCCGAAGGCTACGCCTGGGTCACCAAGGACGACCAGTTCGAGTCCCACGAGTATGCCGAACGCGTGAAGCCCGTTTCCGAACAGGATCCCGCGCAGCCGAAAGCGTCTCAGACACCTCCCGAGAAGCAGGTGTATGGCTGGAAATCGGGCGAGGTTAAACATCACGATGCGGTCAATCCGCTTCGCCTTCGCATTAGCATCGTGATGATGGGATTATGGTGGGGCTTCTTTAGCCTGCCCATCGTATTCATCTTGCGAGATCGCGGGCACTCGGCACAGTTGCTCGATGCAGAAACGCCCGGTTCAGTTCGCTCATTGAGTTGGGCCGCCACCGCCAAGCTGGGCGTAACCAAGGTCGTTTCGACGCTTAGCAAAGTGCGTCTGTATCGGACGCTATCGATCTTCTTGATTGGGTTCCTCGTTTACAACGATGGCATTCAGACCGTTATCAGCCAAGCTTCGCAGTTTGCGATCGATATGCTGAGCATGTCCACCCAAGAACTGACGGGCGTGGTGTTAATGATCCAGTTTTTGGCCATCCCGGGCGCCCTGCTCATTGGGTTTCTGTCCGATCGCATGGGGCAACATCAAACGCTCAAGCTGTGTTTGGCCATCTGGGTCGTGCTGCTGTGCGGTGCCTACTTCATCAATGCAAAGTGGCAGTTCTGGATGATGGGTGTTGTCTTGGCGGTTGTGATGGGGGGAACCCAGTCGGTCAGCCGAGCCGTGATGGCCTCGATGACGCCTAAGGCTTACACGGCCGAATTCTTCGGCTTCTACAACTTCTCTGGCAAGGCAACCAGTTTCCTGGGGCCCATCGTCTACAGCACCGTTCAATACCAGACCGGCAGCCCCCGCCTGGCGATCATCAGCTTGCTAGCGTTCTTACTTGTGGGCGGGGCCCTGATCTACAAACTCGATTTCAAAAAAGGCCAGCAAGAGGCCCACGCCGCTGCAACCGATTAGCGTCGTTGCCCAGCTCTGGTCGGTCATCCGTTGTCGCATTAAAATGGAAGCGAACAAGCAAACGGTCGCCAGACAAACTGCCGACCACTGAAACTCCAAAGGGATACGCCAGATGTTGGGTGCCAAGTTGAGCGTTGCCGAGTATGTCGGCCGGATCCAAGAAGAGGTCGCCAAAGTCGATCAGGCCGAAATCGAGAAAATGGCCGATCTGATCTACGAGGCTTGGGAAAACGGTCGCTTCGTCTACATCTTTGGCAATGGCGGCTCCGGAACCACGGCCACCCACATGAGCGAAGACCTGGGGAAAAGCTCACTCCGCGAGTCCGATCTCGGCGATGAGTCGAAGAAACGACTGAAAGTGATGAGCCTTACCGATAACCTCGGTTGGATATTGGCCGTGGGCAACGACGTCGGCTACGACCAAATCTTCGTCCAGCAGTTGATGAACTACGGTAGCGAAGGCGACGTGGCCATCGCCATTAGCGGTTCAGGAAATAGCCCCAACGTGTTGAACGCCGTCGACTGGGCCAATCGCCACGGGTTGAAGACCTTTGGCCTCACCGGTTTTGGCGGTGGTAAGCTTCGCGAAATGGCCCAAGACGGGATGCATGTCCCGCTAGACGATATGGGCATGGTCGAAAGCATCCACCTCAGCCTGTTTCACTGGGTCCTGAATGATGTGTTCGCCCGCATCAATCACGAAGGACGCTACGCCACGGCTTCTTCAGCGGCCAATTAACCCACGCGCCGTTTCCCACGAGGCTGGTTCTCACTGCGAGTTGCGATGTACCTCGGCATCGAAATCGGCGGAACAAAACTCCAAGTGGCCGTTGGGTCCGGCACCCGCGCTGAACTAGTGGCGCTACGCCGTACGGATGTAGAGGCCACCCAAGGTGCGGCCGGCATTCTCTACCAGATCGAACAGCTTTCGGCGGAACTCATCGAGCAGTTCTCTCCCACGGCGGCAGGCATCGGGTTCGGCGGACCCGTCGATGCCGCCACTGGTCGCACCATCAAAAGTCATCACGTTGATGGTTGGGACAATTTCGATCTCGCTGGCTGGAGCCGCAACACGCTGGGGCTGCCTGCGGTGATTGGCAACGATGCCGATGTGGCCGGATTAGCCGAAGCCCGCTTTGGCGCGGGGCGCGGTGCGAGCCCCGTGCTGTATATCACCATCGGCACGGGCATCGGAGGAGGGCTGATCGTCGAGGGCGACATCTACCACGGTTTCGGACAAGCCGCCGCCGAAGTTGGGCATTTGCGGCCGGGCATCGATGCCCAGTCTCCGGAAAACATTATTGAAGCGTACGCCAGCGGTTGGGGAATCGCCGCGACGGCCCGTCGTATCGTGGAGACAAGCGACGGGGCCGACGCACAAGAAATACTGAAGCTCTGCGGCGGGGATGCCGCGCAACTCACCACAAAGCAGGTCGGCGAAGCAGCAGCCGCAGGGAACAAGTTGGCCCTCGCGGTACTTAGCCAAGCTTGGCAACACCTTGGATGGGCATTGGCACAAGTCATCACACTGGTTTCCCCCCAGCGAATCGTAATCGGGGGTGGTGTCTCGCTGCTGGGCCAAGAATTGCTTTTTGAGCCGCTGACCGCGGAGGTGGCCCGTTATGTCTTTCCGCCGTTGGCAAACAGCTTCGACATTCGCCCGGCCCAACTAGGTGAAGAGATGGTACTTTACGGGGCACTAGCGCTTGCGGCGAGTGCAGACGCGGATTCCTCTGGCTAAGTGCCGAACTCAATCATTGATCGCTTCTAGGAGCTCAGTCCGATGGCGAACAATCTGACGCCGAGGCAGACCGAACTGGTCAAAAAAATCCTGATCGCCGACATCGATCAACAGCGCCGGTTCGCATCGATCCTACTCGCTCTTGCTGTACTATCCTTTGTCGGATTGGGTCTGATCGCGCCGTTTTTTGTTGCCGACTGGGTTCTTATGCACGCACTCGGCATCTACACAGGGCTCCTGTTCCTCTTCCTCTACAGCGCAAGAAAGGGTTACCTCGAACTGTATGGCGTGATCCGGAATCTGTCGCGCTATCAGCAAGCGCAGCCTGACGAGTAACGCGTGCTCACGCGCAATGACATCCGAAGAGCAACCAGCCTCAGTCGATATCCGACGGGCGTTCTTCGCTGGCCGATGTCAGAAAACCGACCTTGGTCCGGCCGTCCTCATGCGCTTCCATATGGCGGACCGTGCCCTGAAGCAGATTCCCCCTGTAGGCAATTTCAACCTGCAACCCAATATACAGATCCTTGGGGTCGTTCAGCAGCAGCGCGAGGCCCTGCAACGACTCGTCATAAACTTCGACCAGCGATTCCATCTCGTGGGGATACCAGATGGCGGCCCATTCGGCATCAGGCTCTTTACGAAAGCGGGTTGCTCCGCGACGTTCGTCGATGGCCGTGTTCTTCGGTTCGTACATCAGTTCAACACCGTGGGCTGAATTACCTGAAGGACAGACTTGTATCCAAACTCTAGGTTGCACGGGAATGTTTGCCGAACCATTGCATCCAATCCACAAGGGTTTAGAAGTTCCAGCGCTTCGGGTTGTAACGGTTCCGAAGCACTGTGAATGGACCTCTGGGGGGATCACTCACTCCGCCGGTATAAGATCTCGCCGCGGTGACCGCTTAGCATGTCACCCGAGAATGATTCGAAGCGGGCTTCGTCGAGCCCAGAGGGCAGAGGGAATTTCAACTGTTGCAGTCTTCGCCACAACAGTCTCAACACCACCGGTTGCACGAGCCCGTCGGGACGAAAGCTGGGCAGGACGGTTGGCGCACTTTTCAGCGCGATAATCGTACCCCGCAACATCCCCAGACCAGGCGAGTGAGTTTCTCCTTCGCCAATCACCAAGGTTCCGGCCAGCATCTTGTACCCAGGGCACTCTCCAACACCGCCGCTCACCGCGATCACGCCACCTCGTTGCCGCGTCGCTGCGTATGCCCCAGCATTTCCCAGCACCAACACTTCACCACCGGTCATGCCTCGCAGTTCACCAAGGGGTGGTCCGCCCAACGTGTCACCAACGTCTCCTTCGACCACGATCAGGCCCCCGCTCATCGCCGCGGCGGTCAAGTGCCCGGCAGCACCGTTCACGAAGACTTCTCCCCCGGTCATCCCGCAACCCACGGCCTCGCCCGCGTGACCATCGACGATCAGTGTGCCAGCGGCCATTCCAGTGCCCAACCCTCGGTACAGACTCGAACCCGGAATGTGCAGCGAACCCTCGGGCTGTGCAGCATCCGCTTGGATATCGAAGACTTCACCTAACGGATAGTTGCGGTTGCCGCAGCGGATAATCTTCGCCGCAAGCTCACGCTTCGACAGCGAGGTCAACCGATCGGGCCGCAACACCGTTGCATCGATCAAGCCCGGCGGCTGGTCCTTCCACTTGAAACGGTAAGCGTTCACGGCAAGATCTCATGCAAATGAAAGTGATACTTGCCAAGCTTGCCGCCATAGTTGGGGGCCCCAATCGCGAGGATACCTTCACCTGCGGCTGCTCTGGCCGCAGTGGCCATCGCCGTGGCGACCGTGGCTTCATCGACGCCGTCGATCACCAACTCGTAGGCGTGCGTGGTCTGGGGATGAAGTTCAGTTTGTGTTCGACCTTTTAACGTGGGGCAGAATGCGTCATTAGTCGATGCGCGTAGTCCCTCGTACTTCGACCCCACCTTGCTGCCACTTCGAACCACCCCGCCAGGGAAAGGTAAGATCACCCCGGGCATCTCTTCCAGCGACGCGACGGCCGCTCGGGCCGCTCGCAGACCAGCTTGGATACTCGTCGCTTCGATCAACAGGCACCCGCCGGCAACACCTTTCTCGACGCCCAGCGATTCTTCCACCAGAAACTCACCGTCCAACACCGGTAACCGCCAATAGCGTTTGTTGGCCACCACTTTGCTGCGTTGGAAGCCATCGCCGAAGTAACGCAAGTAGCTGCCGAGAGCGATTCGCTTTTCGCTGGTGCCTAACCCATCGAAAACAGCCGTGGTGGGGCAAGTCAACAAACACTGTCCCGCCCGGCGGGGAACCGCTTTCGCGAGGGCGTCGGTCGAGAAACCGAACACCAACACGCTCGCCCCGGGGCGTCCGTCCGGAGTTTCCTCCGGCGACAAACGGCGTTCGCGGGCAATCTCGACATCGCACGCAATGATCGATGTGCCGAAGCCCGTGAACTCGGCCACGGCCGTATCACACCAATATTCGTCGATGGCCGTCACGACCAGCCGCGTATAGCGCATCTCGAACGCTTCGGCGAAACTGTCGGCGATTTCGGTTTGCCCGATCTTCATGGTGCGATCAATGTACGGTTGGCGGCATCTAAGTGCGTGGTTTGATTTTCTATTTCTGGGCCACTGTTGTCAGGCCCGACCGCTTGTGCGCGGCGATTCCCAATTGTCGCGGGTCGAACGTGCCATGGCGATCGTACCAGCGACGAACATAGCGTTCGGCGTCGGGATTGCATTGCGGCTGAACGGCCAACGTTCGTCCCGCCTGACTGCGACGCAATTCTCCGTCTTCGACCAGTATTTCGCCCTGCTTGAGTACCATGTGTGGCCAGCGGAACATCGATTCTCGATCGCCGTGTCGTTGTAGATGGTAATGTCGGCGTCGGCCCCTGGGCCCAGGTGCCCCTTTGTTTCCAGCCCCAGAATCTTCGCCGGAGCCGCACGGGTACAACGACACGAGCGAACGAGAATCGATGTTCCGCTGGCCACACATGGTACTCAAGCAGGGCGAAATACTGGTCGAAGACCCGGTGGTGCGTCGCAGTCGGGCGGGACGAGACTGGCCGTTCAGCCGCAATGCAACCCCGACGCCGAGCTTGTGTTCGTCGCTGGTACCATGGCACGTTGTCGCCACACTGCGGTCGGAGCCTGACAACAGTGGCCCGGAAATAGGAATCAAACCACCCCGCCTTAAAACCTTGATCATACCATGAATCAGGCAAACCAGATCGACAATCGCAGAAACGTTCGGGCTGCGAGAGTCGTGACGGCCATCGACAGATATTGATGACCTGGCCGAGACCACGGGCTCCGCGTATACTGTTACGGGCCTGGAAAACTCCGGACGAACGACCCAGCGGTGCTGTGTTGTCGGTTTCTCGGCCGTACCCTTGCGAAAGCGGTACCGGGGAGCGGGACAGCGATACCCCACGACGCTGTTGTAAGGTTAAGAACCAGTGAAAACGAGATAAACTGGGCAATATCTGCGACCCAAGCTTCGGCGATGGCTTCCAGCCGCTGCAAAGTGGTGGTAACAAACAATGGCAGTTACCAGTGTTGAACGAGTGAGTTTCTGGTGGGAGAATCGCTGGGCGCTCGAGAAATTGTTGCCGGCGAGAATGCCTGTTGATCGAGCGACGAGTATCCAAGCTGTCTGCAATAGCGAGCTTGCCGTTCTCGTGGGAAACTTACCTTTCCCTGGCGGGGAGTAGTTCGAACGGCAAGGTGGGGTCGGGGAAATTGCGAAGGGGACGCATCGACTAATGACGCATTCTGCCCCGCACCAAAGGTCGTACTCAAACTGAACTTCGATCCCAGACACACGCCTACGAGTTGGTGATCGACGGCGTCTGACAAGTACGATACCACGTGGAAATGGCGGCCAGGGCAGCCTCGGAGTATCCTCGCGATCGGGGCCCCCAATATGGCGGCAAACTTGGCAAGTATCACTTCATTTGGATGAGATCTTGCCGTGAACGCTTACCGTTTCAAGTGGAAGGACCAGCCGCCGAACATGTTGCGGCCCGATCAATTTGACAACGTGAGCTGCGAGCAGAAATATCCGGTACGGTAACCCTCCGTTAGGTGAAGTCTTCGATAAACGGATGCGACCTACCGCTGCACATCCCCGGGGCAAGCGCTTGTCGGGGATTAGGCACTGGAATCGCGGGCACCTCCTCGTCGTGTACGAACTCGGCCGGTACGGGATGACCAGGGAAGAGAGTCTTCGTGAACGGCTAACTGCCAGCACTTGACCGCCGCGGCGACGGGGGCTTGTCGTGGTCGAAAGAAACGGTGACGTTGGGCGGACCACCCGCTGAGTAACTGCGAGGCGTCGGTGGTGGTGCGCGTGCTGGGGCACGCGACGCGACACGACTCGGCAACGAGGTGGTTTGATCGCGGTGGGTGGCGGCGTTGGGGAATAGATAGCAGCCCAGAGTCGGGGAAAGACGCTCCATAAAATCAGACAGGATTACGATGCACAGCTGAAAAATGCGCGCGCTGTGCCCAGTTTTCGCTGACGAAGCCGGTGGTGACGGAACTGTTGTGGCGAGACTACGACGAGATGAGAATTCCCTCTGCCCTCTGGGCTCGACGAAGAAGCCCACTTCCATGGGTGATAAGCGGTCACCACTGACGAGATGGGTGGAGATCAGTTCACGAACTCTTCGGAATCGTTGCAACCCGAAGCGTAGATTTCTAGGCCCTTATTGGGTGGGTCGCAATGGTTCGGCAAACATTCCCGTGCAACAGTTTGGACACCAAGTCTGTCAGCTGTTGACCCACGTGTTGAACTGTACGAACCGAAGAACACGGCCATCGAACGTCGCGGACAGCCCTTTTGCAAAGAGCCTGATGCGAATGACCGCATCGCACGAGATGGGGTCGTTGGTCGGGGACTACGACGGTAGTCACACATGTACTGAGAACGACCCCAGGATCTGTATATTGGGTTGCGAAATTTGAAATTGCCTACGGGAAATCTCCTTCAGGGCACGGTCCGCCATATGGAAACGCATGAGGACGGCCGGACCAAGGTCGGTTTTCTGCAGCATCGGCCAGCGAAGAACGCTCGTCGGGGCTGGTACTCTTCGGATGTCATTGCGCTCGTGAGCACGCGTTACTCGTCGAGCTGCGGCTGCTGATAGCGCTTAGTACCATACAGTTCAGTGGCACTTACTGTAGAGGAGGGAACAAGAAGCCCTGTGTAGATACCGAGTGCTGCATGTCGAGGAAAAGTGATAGACCCAATCCGACAAAGGAATACTACAGCGGAAGCAGGATCGATGCAAATCCGCCACTGATACATCGATGTTAACTGTCGTGTTGAGTAATTCGGTCTGCCTCGCTGTCGAATTGTTCACCATCGGGCTGTGCTCTAGAAGCGACATTGATTGAGCTAGGCTTAGCCAGTCCGCGTCATCGCGTAGAAACATCTCTTCACCGAGGGGCCGGGTGTAACGGCGGGCGGCGGACGCGGTCAACGCTTCAAAAACGTTCCGCGCCACCCCGGTTACGATTCGCTGAGAGATACCGATGTGATGACTTCGAAATGCCCGTCCGAGATATTGCGCAAATGGCTAAGTACCGCGAGGAACAACTTGTTCCCTGCGGCTGCTGCTTCGCCGACCTACTTTTGTGAGCCGAGTACGTGGCATCCCGCCGCAGAGTTTGAGTATTTCTTGCGTCGGCCCTAGCTTTCTCTCATGCGTCGAACCATCGCGGCGAACCTAACTGGCGTACAGCATGTGTGTTCTCCGGGAACTGAGCATCGATGCTGCAACGCAAACAACTTCGGCGGCGGCTGTCGGGGCTAGAGGTCGTCGCCCTCGTCAGCCCTCCTCGATGCCCGTGCCGATGGTATACGGCACGGGGCTTCGCACCACGCCCCGCGCTAAAGCGGGCTTCGGCTGAGTCCATCGACATCGTTGCCAGTCACCGCAGGCGGCCCCAACGCGGCTCCAACGCGAGATAATTGTCCCAATCCAACGTGATGACTTTATGAGACGCAGTGGCAGCATCGACGAGTCCGCCGAACCCGGTACCGCCGTGGGAGAGAGCTGCTCGATGAGTTCCGCCAGCTTAGATCTGGTAGAAATTGCCGGCCGCGGGTGGTGTCTACATCCGTGCGGCGTAGCACCACTAGTTCGGGGTGCCGGACTAACGAAAAACTAGGTTTTTGTTCCGCCGATTTCGATGCCGAGGTACAACTCGCAGTGAAGCCTCGTGAAACGGCGCGTGGGACGGATTGGCCGCTGAAAAATTTCGTACGGAGCAGTACCTCGATCAGGATTACTGAGGTGGATGCTTTCGACCATGCCCAATCCTAGCGGGACATCGCTCCCGTCTTGGGCCATTTCACGAGAAGCTTACCACCGCGCCGGTGAGTTGTGAAGTCGACGACGTTGCTGGGGCTGTTTCCTGAACCTACACGTCACCTTCGCTACCATCAACTGCTGGACAAGGTTTGGTCGTAGCCGGTGATCGTGCCCGGCCAAAATCCAACCGAGTATCGGTCGAACTCGGCCGTTTCTTCGAGATCGCCGAGATTTCGCGGTTTCCCCAGGTCTTTCGCTCGTAATGAGGTGGCCGTGAGTTCCGGAGCCATTGTAAAAATGTAGACGAAAGCGACCGAAATCGTAGATCAGATCGGCCATTTTCTCGGTCTCGGCCTGGTCATTTGGCGACCATCTTGTCAAACATTCGGCGGCAGCAACTTGGCAATCTGGCTGTCGGGGCCCCCCCCCCCCCCCAATTTCGAGTGTCGGCAGTTGTGCTGTTCGCGCGTGCGCGGCAAGCTTGGAGCAGCGGCTAATCGGTACGTAGAATGAGCCTCTTGTTGGCACCTTTTGGTGAGTTTGTAGATCTGACCCCGCCGATCAATAAGGAGAACCTTCAACGAGATTAAAGCGAAATTGCCGATTGAACGGTGCCGAGACGATGGGCTAGGAAAACTGGTTGCCTTGCCAGAAGCCGAGAGAATTCGGCCGTGTAAGCCTCGAGACGTGCGGCTCGGCTGACCGACGTTCCCCGCCCACAGAGGCCACTGCATTGTGCACCGCACGGACAGCACGACCCAGATGGCCAAACACAGCGAGCGTTTGATGTGCCCCATGCGTCGGACATGTGGGCAGATTTGGGATGAAGAAACTAGTCATTACGCCCGTCAATGCTGGGTGGACATGCTCATATCGATCGCAAACTTCTGAATGCCATCGTTGTAAACGGGGACCATCAGACAGCGTCCGATACAGGCGCGCTGCTATCGAACGACGCTGGGAACCGCCCAGCGGTGGCAGCCCAACTCAATGAGCGAGACTGAGCCGGGCGTCCTACGCATCGAACGAGCTGCCGATGCCCGCGATCTCGCAAGATGAATGCGATGGGCGGAGAAGCCCCACCTCATCCCATCATCACGATGCTAATGCGAGAGAGCGAGACGGATTATTGCATCGTGCTGTGTTTAACCTCGCCCATTTCCAGCCATGGTCTGAGACGCTCCGGCTGCCTTGGATCCTGTTGAAACGGAGCTTCCCTGCTTTGTAGTCTCGGGTCTCAGACTAGCGTAGCGGTGAACCGGCAGTTCGAGTCGAACGCGGCAGCGGTTTCGTCTGCCGTAAGGATCTCTGTAGTTGATCTGCCTCCCCGAGTGGCTTCAAATCGAACGTTGAGACAGCTTCATCGAAGCTGCGTAGGCACCTGACCGTATCGGTAACGTCGCGTTGCACCCCTTGTCGCACCGTACCGTACGCCCCCGGCAGCGTCGCCCAAAGTGGCGTTTACCAGTAATTAGTTGGGCAACTCGGTGGCAACGCAGTGGCGGTAATCGCCGCCAATCACGTCGTGTCGGTGTACATCCCGCCGAACATGACGTCCCCGGCGGCAGGATCGGTGGGATTACTCACCTAGGTATCCCAGTAGAAACCCCACGTGGCTTCGGTAGAGATGAGCGCGTTTGTAGAATCCGAGCGAAAGTTGGTAGGCATGTCCAGCGAACACGGCAACGATGCGACGGGGAGTACGGGGAGCAGCGCCTCTACTACAGCGACACCCTCGCGGTGGTCGCCAGCGATGTTTCATTGGCGGAGCATCGGCGATATCTACGGCAATGGGGAAATATGCTGCAGAGCAACGTCAGTACCGGAGCGAAAAGGGTGCCAGCATTGCCGAATAAGGCAAGTATCCGACCACGATCGTGATCCAGGTCGTCGAGTACGCATGTGTAGTCGTAGGAGCCCATGCAACCTCGAGTCACGCGCGTCTTCAGACAGATTTTTCGTTACCCACTGTCTGGGGCGATGAGAATCGTTCAAGCTTCGTGCGGCCTGCCCAGACGGTGGAGAACTCCTCGGTTCGAACCCTCTATTATCGGGAAGCGCGTACTTCGAAACAAGACGAACTCTAGCCCGGGTCACTAAGCCGCAGTCGATCAAGTTGTGAACTCTGCTCACCGCTGAGCTGAACGACGGAACTGCTCCGGCTCTGTCTTCGGTTTTCATCGAACAGAACTTGGGCCCACACATGCGCAGTAGCGAAACTTTGAAGGTGTCCTGCAACGAGATATAGGTCGTGCATGCGTTGTGCTTCTGTGTGTTCCGTCGGAACTCTGGCCTTGCTGGTCGCAGCATCGGCGGCTCATGGCATTTGTAAGCAATCACACCTTGGCACGTCGTCTTTAAGTGACAGGCGTGACATAGCATGGCCGCCCGGCGGCTGCGGCCGTGGCAACAGTGATATGGTCGTAACCCAGTGCGATATCGGTGACCATCTCGATCTGCTCTTGACGTTCATATCGATCTGATCCATGGAGCATGCCCTGGACTTCGACCATCGCAACCTCTACGTTCGTCAACTCTTGCAAAATAGCCCAATTCAGCGGGTTGCGGCGTCACTGGCATCAACCGAAACGGCGCCAGGGCGAAACCGTAGCTCCAGGTCGCGTCGTGGGGGAGCCGCATGATGTCGCAGGTCGCGGGTTCTGTTCGTTGTGAGCCATCATCCATTTGGCCATCAACGCACCACCGCGGCTGACGATGCCGGCTGGCCGACACGTGGTCAGCCCGGAGTCTCGCGGGACACCACGTGGATGCATGTAGTCGATGACGGAGTGTTCGACATGTCCAGGAAACTGCTGCGGCTTCGCTGTCGTCGTTTCCTGCACCATCTGACGGTAGGCACGTCCCGATGGGCGGGGACGACCTCAATGTGTGACACACCGGTGGGAAATGGGTGCCCACTGTACTTCCAGGTTGCCGAATTGCCAATGTTCGCGTTGATCTTGGTTTTGAAGCGACCCCGGTCCCGCCGAGGTGATGCACGTGTAGGTGCTCATCCGCCCGGCCGCGGCCTCATCGCCTCGGGCGAAGATCCGCGAGCAACGACACTTCGTCCATCTGAAATTGATCACGACCGGCATGCCCGCTTCCGGAGCTGAGTCATAAACGCGATGCATACTCCGCCGAGTTGCTGTTGCAAAAATGTCCGTCGGCCGCGGTCAAGAACAAGGAACCTGACTGGGAATAAGAATGCGTACCGCCACCGAGCGAAACGCCTGCGCGTTATCGTAACGGTGTGCCTTATCTTGATAGGCCCTACCGCGAACAAGAGCGAAATACCTACCGACGATCAACCTAGTACACCCCGAGGCGTGAATTACGAAGTGACTGAAGATTGAAATAGACGGTGCCTTATGCACCGATTGGTTGGAGCTGAGGTCAGAGCGTCTTCCGATGCTTCGTCTTCGGTCAACTGGTGGGATTACAGGTCGTCGGCGGCTCTTGGCGAACTCGGGTGTTGTGACGCCTTTTCTGACGCTGTCTGGAGGTCTTGAATTCAGCCGCCGTGTCGTAGCCGTCTTCGGTCCTTCCCAACGACGGGGCGTTCTCGAGGATGCGGCGCATATTAGCCCAAAGCGTGCTGTGCAAGCAAGGCGCGGTCGCTCGTTGAGCGGTTGGACGCGCACCAAGAATCGTGAATCGACTTTTTCTCGCCGTAATTCGAGGAGCCAGCCATCTCGTGGCGCCGCGTGTCGGGAGTCAGCGAGATCGGTTCGTACCAATGTCAAGCGGGACCTCGGGCCACTCTTGGTTTTCGCCGTAGGTGCCGGCCTAGTGAACCAACTCGCTTTTGGCGGGACGTCGATTTCGGATAAGCGGGAGCGTCCAGGAAACGGACACCCATTCGTCTCGCGGAAATCATCTTCCGCGCTCGTCGGGACGTGCTGGGTGTCGAGAGCTGCATGGGCTCGCGGTGACCTTTCCCGCGAGTCCGTCGGGTGGGAGTTCTTGAGGCTGGCGATTCCACCACGGCGGAGCGCTCGTGGCGAGCACCGGGTGTTGACGTCGACGGTGAGATCGGATCTCGATGGGAAAGCCAAGACTACGCCGGATGCATTCGTGGTGCCATGGACGGCCTGCAGAAGCCCCGACGACGCGCGGCAAGCAGCGGTGAGGAATCCAGAACGGCGGGGCGGTTTGGAGAGGACCGGGGACGACTCGCCGGCCCCGCCGTGACACAGGCGCCGTCGACCAGCTCGGTGGCGTGTGCAGGGGGGGCCTGTAGCGGGACGTCAAACCATGCCACGTCATCTTGCACATGCTCTTCGGGAAGGTGCGAGCTTCGGCCTCGGACACTGGGGTTCGCTGCGGTCCCTCGAAGGTTCGGACATGTCGGGGGTGGGTGCCGTCCCGAGTAGCGGCGCAGCCCGGTCTTCCACGCTGAGTAACTCGGCTTAGCCTCACACTCCAGCCCACTGTAGGAGACTTCCATGGATCGACGCATGAAGGTTCTCCGCGATTACGTGCCAGGCGACTGCAAGCATTCCGAGCCCAAATCGCCGATACCCCATATTCTTTCGGGTGCCAGGCTGTCATTAGCGAGCATAACCAGATATTTCTGGTCGCCCTGCTAATGATTAGCAAGCTAACGGAGAAATTTGGTATAGGGTTTTGGCCCACTGATGAAAGTCTTGCCAGAGCTCGATTTCTGGCCAGCAGGCTTTCAATCCATGCCCTCAAACCTTGATAGCCGTAGCGGCAGCTTGTCCCCAGCAAGTGCTGGCCTAATCCTTGGGATCGTAGCTCCATGCAGGGAGCAAGCCAGCGTTCAACTTCTTTGAGCCATTCCGCCGTTGAACAACTCGACCTGATCGCATTACATCGAATGCACGGCTGTGCGTGTCAGGTGAGCAAAGTACAGCCTGACCGAAGCCGCGGGGTATGGCATACGACTCGGTGAAGCTGAATGCCGGCTTGCTCGGCATCTGCTGGATCGAGAATCGAAGAGGCTTCTTCGGTAATGTGCGGGGTACCCGGGGCGGGACGAGATGCTCGATATTTCTCTGCGATCGAATTCGTGCACAACATTCCTCGGCAGCCGCCCCAGTCTTCGCGGACGAGTACGATGCGTCTCGGCGAACACTTCGGCAAGAAGCCCTCGGCGAGCGCTTGGCCATGATCGAACCCGTAATCGTCGTGGTCGGCTCTACCCCTGGCGGACAATTCGTTGCAGCCAATCCGGAGCAGCGAACGCGTTGCGTGGTCTTTGGAAACCTGTCGACTGGGGCCACGAAGTGGTGTGACTCCCGCTGCGTTCCCGACGAGAGAGCAATGTGCAGGCGGTACTCCCGTACTAGACGGTACAGAACGATGTCGTCGTCCGTCGCTACCGGCGGGCCAAAGCCATAGACGCGGCGCGCATTGTCGCTTGTGCGCGTCCAGCATCAAAGTACCGCGTCGTCGTACAACGGCTTCGGGTGTTTCGTGCTCGAGATTTTTGGATACTTGCCTTGAGTTCCGGTGAGAGACCGATCGTGTACTCCGATGAGTTCTTCCAGCGAGATGGTTACACGCCGTTTGGGGTGTCGGTAGGCTGCTGTCGGTGAGCTTCTCGGGGCCTGGCGATACGAAACCAGCTTGACCTGTTGGCGGCGATTGAATGTCTCGATGGCTTTCGCCTGCTCGGCACTTTTTTGCAGACGCATCTCGCGACTTCGGCTGATCCAATGATCGTACACCCCGACACTGCGCGTCAAATACAGTACGGTGGGTTGTTGCGAGCTTGTCTCCACGGCTGATGGTGCTTGGCATCGCTCCGCCAATGAGCAGCGGGATTCTCGCTACACGTACCATGCGTCGAGATGGGGAATGTGCCCAGAGAGGCCGATCATGTCGACCCCTAGCGGCCGCTTTTTCAGATCTTCGCTAGATCTCGTAATTGCAGCCGAG
>CALNYJ010000005.1:0-709402 GCA_942490785.1 uncultured Gammaproteobacteria bacterium
ATCTGGTGGGCAAAAGAACGCATTCTGGACGTTGATATGCTTATTCTCGATGAAGCACTCTACGCTCTTGCCTCCACGGTTAGTACTCGTGAAGAGCTGGAAGAGTTAGTGGCACTGGCAAAAAATAACGACACCCACTTAGTGCTTTCAGGTAGAAACGCCACGTTCCACAGTGGCTTATTGACAAAGCAGACCTTGTTACTGAGATGACAGAAATAAAGCATCATTATAAAGCAGGTATTCCAGAAATAAAAAGGAATAGAATTTTAACATAAATTTATACATTTCTTCTTGCCAGTAAGAGATGATTCCCCCTAAACACTTCTTCGCGACGGAGATTTTTGCAGCTTGGTAGCGCATCTGGTTTGGGACCAGAGGGTCGCAGGTTCGAATCCCGTCTCTCCGAGTCCATTGATTGACGAGCCTACAGTGAAAACTGTGAGCTTTTTTTCGTTTTCAGTCAGAAGACTCCTCGGCTGCTCGATTCTTCACCTCAATTCTCTCTATAGTCCATCAATAGTTCCCAACATATTCACTCTATTCTTCCTTGAGGATCAATCAAAACGGTTCTAAAATGCACTAATTTGAACCTTTCCGCATTTTTTTTCCTTGTAAGTCGCATGAGTTTTCCTTTTGGAGCACTTTTCGAGACGGAGAGGGAAAAGCGCAGCTTGGTAGCGCATCTGGTTTGGGACCAGAGGGCGCAGGTTCGAATCCTGTCTCTCAGACCACGATTATTTAGATCACAGTGAAAGCTGTGAGATTTTTTTGTACTCAACGCACACGACTGAACATATCATCATTACAACAACACTCCTCATTGTTATAGTGGCGCACTAGGCCAGGAACACAGTGCATTCGGTCAATTTATGAAGCGGGATAATCAGGCAGGCGAACAGTACATGTTGCGCAAGCTGTTAGGCGACCTCTTTATGCTCCGGTGATGGATTCCTGACTAAACCGGAACAATTTCCAAAGCATTTCTCCGTCCTGTTCTCCATCTCATTTGAGAACGACTTTTTAAACCTTGCTCGGGTTTTAAGAGCAACAGGCATCCCCCTGCGGTCATCCCATCGAAACCACATCCACCCCCTGGTGGCTGCAGGGGGAGTTGCCTGTTTTCTGAATCCAGAGCCCATTGCCCCCTTTATGGATCTTTTCCTCCTGGGGGAGGCAGAATGTCTTCTAACACCCTTCTTTGATCTTTTCCACAGGGCTGCCGGAGACCGGCACCACCTGCTGTCAACCCTGGAAGCACAAATGAAAGGGGCCTACGTCCCTTCCCGCCATTCCCCGATTCTCTATCCGATGGACAACGGGCCCCCGCTTTCCCCTCCACCGGCTCCCGCGCCGGACAAAGTTCAGGTGCAATACCTCTCAGATCTCTCCCGGGTCAAAACCACCACCACAGTCATGACCTCGGACACGGCCTTCAAAGATACCTTTCTCATTGAGACCCTTAAAGGCTGCCCCCATGGATGCCGGTTCTGCACCGCAGGCTTTATTTACAGGCCCCCCCGGGTGTACCCCCTGGAAACCATTTTGACGGCCATGGACCAGGCCTGCAACCGAACGGACAAAGTCGGCCTGGTCAGCTCAGCCATCCTGGATCACCCGGATATCAATGAAATCTGCAGACAAGGAAGGAAAAAAGGGTTGAAACTCTCTTTTTCCTCCCTCAGAGCGGACAAGCTTGATGACGACATCATCGGGATACTCTCCGACGCCCAAGTAAAAACCGCCACCATTGCCCCGGAAGCCGGGTCCCAGCGCATGCGGGATATCATCAATAAAAAGCTGACCCAAGAACAGATCCTGGCGGCGGCCAAGGCCCTGGTGGGCAAAGGAATTATCAACCTGCGCCTCTACTTTATGATCGGCCTTCCCTTTGAAACCGACACCGATGTCCAGGCCATTGTTGATCTGGCTTTACAGATCAAATCGGTGTTCCTGGAGGCCTCCAAAAAAAAGAAAAAAATCGGTACCATTACCCTGAGCATCAATCCCTTTATCCCCAAGCCAAGCACCCCCTTCCAATGGGCCGCCATGACAGGGGAAGTCCAACTCAAGCAGCGGGTTGCCATCATCCGCCAGGGACTGAAGAAAACCGCCAACCTGGTGCTGAATTTCGAATCCCTCCGCCAGGCCAGGACCCACGCCCTGCTCTCCTTGGGCGACCAAAGGGCGGCCGGGCTCATCGAACTGGCTCTGGAGCACGGCTGGACCCGGGCCATGAAAATGGCATCCGATTATTGCAACCAGGTCATTTACCGGGAAAAACCCAATGGACTTGACATGGAATCCCCAGCGGCCCTGCCCTGGGACAGGCTGGTTCACCCCGTGTCCGATGACTTTCTTCTAAAGGAATTTTCCCAGGCAAAAAAGGGAAAAAATTCAATATCCTGCCCCATGAAACCCTGCGCGGACTGCAGAATCTGTACGACAGATCCCTACTGATTTTCAAGAAAAAATCCGTTTCCCGAAAGCATATATTTATGCTACCTTCGGGCAGGCTGGCAGATAGAAACCTATGACACCAAAAAACATTGCATATTCAAAGATTGCGACAGACCTGGAAAATCTGTCCCTGGCAATTGTACTGGCTGATCCGGCCAATCCCCAGGCCTTTAAAAAAAGCCTGGATCTGTTGAAAAAGATCCATATTCAGGCAAAAAAACATGGCTTTTCGTCCATTGCCGCCCAGGCGTCTGATGGGGCCAAGCGTATTCAACAGATAAGGAGGCTGGAAATAGATTACGATGATGCCTCGAATGAGCTGAATACCCTTATTGCCGGCATGAAGTCAATGGCAGAAGGCGACCAAGAGTCCGCCTTTCCTGCCCCGGAGGATGAAAACCGCCCCCAAAGCAATGATGACGGGACCCGGCCCCTCCATCCCGGAACCCTGCCCCCCCATCTGAGCATGGAGGATTTTGAAGCATTTCTCACCTCCAAAATTACGGTGCTGGAAGAATTGGAAGCCCTTATCCTTGAGTTTGAAACCAAGGACCTGGCCGGCGCCTCAAAGCAAATCAAACGGTTGCTCCATACCATGAAAGGAGAGTGCGGCTTCCTTTCCCTGTCCGAACTGGAGCAGGTCTGCCACCGCACCGAGGATCTGCTGCTCATGGATATCAAACCAGATTTTTCCGACACCCTGCTCCGGGTAAAAGACTGGTTTCAGGAGACCTTTACCTTTTACGCCGGCGGACAGGCCTCACCGGAAAGCGGTAAGGAGATACTAGACCTTCTTGATGCATATGAGGCCAACCTGGACGCCGGAGAAAAACCGTTTGCCACCGGTCCGTGCCGACCGCCCAGGGTACCCGGCACAGAGGCACCAGACCCTGCCCATAAAGGCAACGGATTCAACCGGTCGGTCCAGATCGATTCCCATCGCCTGGATCTCTTAATTGACATCATCGGCGAACTGGCCATTGCCGAAGCCGTGGTCACCCGGGGGAACCAACAGGACAAGACCTATGGCAATGCCCTGAAATCCCTCAGCGAAAGCACCAAAGCCCTGCAGAAAATCGGGCTTTCCCTGAGAATGGTGCCCTTAAACCCCCTGTTCAACCGCATGAAGCGGGCGGCCAGGGATCTGGCAAAAAGGCAGAGAAAAAAAATTGAATTTCTCATCCAGGGAGAAACCACCGAGCTGGACAAGACTCTTGTGGACGGACTGTCAGCCCCCCTGATCCACATTATCCGGAACAGCATTGACCACGGTATTGAAAATACCGGCCAGGACCGAATGGATGCCGGCAAACCCGAAGTCGCCGTGCTCACCCTCAGCGGATTTCATAAAGGGGGAAACCTTTATATTGAACTCTGTGATGACGGCCGGGGCATTGACCGGAAAAAACTGATCCAGAAAGCGGTTAAAGCAGGGATAGTTGAGAATCCAGCCCAATTGGATAAGGCCGGTGCACTGAACCTTATCTTTCATTCAGGCCTGAGCACGGCGGAACAGGTCACCGACATTTCCGGCAGAGGCATCGGCATGGACGTGGTACGGACACGCATTTCGGAACTCAACGGCAGCGTATCCCTAGACTCGGAACAGGGCAAAGGGACCAGGGTCACCATCAAACTGCCCCTGACCCTCTCAATTATGGACGGGATGGTCATTGGTGCAGGAAATGAAAAGTACGTAATCCCCACCCTTTCCATTGTCTCTTCCATTGCCTATTCCCCGGATATGAAATCCACGGCCATGGGCAAAAACGACTATATCAGGGTAAGAAAAGGTTTAATTCCCCTTCTGGACCTGGCCACCTTTTTTGACCCTGATTCCGAATTCAGCAGATATCACTGTGTTGTCATGGGATTAGCGTCATGTTGAAGATGCCGGGCCTCGCGTCGGGGCTGCTGGTCCTTGGGAGGTGATCGTTAAACAAAGCGTTGTCAAGCAACCCTGACCTGTATTTCCCGGACATCCCCGGACTTTCAGGGTGCCACCATCCTCACAGATGGAAGGGTCTGCCTGATCTCTTGATGCCTCTGGTGTCGGCCCCCTGGTGTCAAGGCCGGCCCGGGGCTACACTCCCCGAGACTCTCCCCTTTCAGGTCAGTCCCCTGCAGAGGGTTCATTCCCCCGCCGCTCGTTCCGTAGCCAAGCAAAAAAAAATGAGATTAAAAAGGAATATAGCCTTCAGCCCCCCTTGCCCAATCCCGCTGGAGATATTCAAGCTCTTTTTTGATGTATTCGTCATCGGCAGCCGCCCTTGGACCTGCATAACCATTTCCGGCATCCAAAGATTCATAGCGAAATTTTGATCTGGCAAGAATTTCTTCTTCATGCTCAGGGACTACTGAAACGCGGACCTCTCCATCATGATCGACCCACATTCTATGGGAATAATTCTGATCATCCAAAGGTCTCAACAGATCCGCAAGTTCCTCTGTTGTCGGGTTGTTCTTAAGATTCATACCGGCTCCTCGTACGAAAAAATGAGATTAATAATTGCGTAATGATAAACCAGAGGAGCAGATTGTCCAGGTGAAAAGATGCATCCACAGCAAATAGTATGGGTAAAGGCTCTCCCTGGTTAACTTTTTTTGGATACCCTGGGCAAGAATATATCAGATGTTTCCGCAAGCATGGCATTATTTTATCAACAGAGGGATGACGGGTTAAGCCGTATTAAAATGCCCCAGGTTAAATCTGTTCCTGACATAGCGAACCCAGATTTAAGACAACATTGTCTCACACTTAAGTGTATCATCTTTGACCCATTATCATTTTCAAGGAGACAGGTCGTTTTGGAACAGAGGGAATACCGCGTTTGGCACAAAATTTGTAAGGTAAAACAATCAATTAAGTTTTGTGTCTCATATTTCATGCAGATTGTTTTGTATTTAAACCACAACCACAGGAGTGTAACATGAAAAAAGTTCTGATTGCATACACCAGCAGGACCGGTACGACGAAAAAGATGGCAGATTACCTGGCAGAGGGGAGTCGGATGGGGGGAGCGGACGTCACTGTTTCAAAGATATCCCAATTAAACAGTGAGGGCGACATTTCAGGATACGACGGTTACCTGTTTGGCTGCCCCACCTACCATAAAGATATGACAGGTGGGATGAAGCAATTCCTTTTTGTGGCCGAAAGGGCAAATCTCACCGGCAAAATCGGTGGTGCCTTCGGATCACACACCCATAGCGGCGAATCTGCCCCCATGATTTATGATACCATGCAGCATGTCTTTAAAATGGATGTCACAGAGCTTGGCCCACTGAATCTCACCGAGGATATGATGAAAACCGATGAGGGTATGAAAGCGTGCCAGCAATATGCCAAGGCCCTGGCCGAAAAGTTATAAAAACCAGACCCATTTGCCCGGGAATTTTAAAATCAGATGTAAAAGGAAGGCTTATGAAATGCCCTACATGCGGATGTGAACGGTTTTATATCAAGGATTCAGATGATGAATATGAAATCTATGAATTTACGGCTTCAAATGGAAACCTTGAGTTTGATAAACGCCTTGATACCCGGAACATTCCTCAAGTGACCCGTAGCATGGAGACCTTTTGCGATAAATGCGCCTGGCACGGACGGTTCGAAACCCTTAAAATAAGCGGAAAAAGGAGTGCATCACATCTGAAGTAAAAGCACAAAAAGAATAAGGGCATTCAACGATCAGTTGAGCGCCCTTATTCTTTACGCGCCCCCCTGAAAGATGACTGACAGGGTCTTGTCTGCAAGCACGACGCGGTTTTGTCCCTGGCCCGGCACAGGGCCTCATCTGCAAGCTGAATCAGATGTTTTGAAAGACCAAGGCCTCTGTCTTCACTGGTTTTGGATTGTAGTGCAATGCCGGCGCTCAAAGTACCCATGAAAGAAGATATGCTGGATGGTTTCAAAGCAGGCATGGTCGCCATCCACACAGAGGATTCTTTCTTTCTGGTGAATATCAATTATATCATTTCCGCCGCTGTAACTTTTTTGGGTCACATGCCTGAGGTTCTGGATCGTTTTGATGATATCAGCAACCCGCTGTCCGGATTTTTTGATCTTTCTGATCCGGCCCATAAGTTTCTCGGGATTTTCCCGGTCCATTTCCAGAAGCGCTATATTCCCCAGCAGAATTATCAGAGGCGGATTCAATTCATGGGATGTGGTACCGGCCATCTGCAGCAACACTTTCAATCGCTCCTCTTCAATACCAACTTTAGACTGGGCAATAATTTTATCATTGGCCCGGCGAAGTTCCTCTTCCACGGCTTTCCGCTGTTCATTGTTCTTCCAGTACCTGCTGCTGGACCTTGCGGGACTCGATGATATGGTAGGACAATTCCGTGACGTCCTTAACCGCGAACACGGCGTAAAACCGGTCATTCACTTGATCCGGGATATTGGATACCGTTGTCTGAAAAATTCTCAGCTTTCCGCTGGCAAGGGCACAGGGAAACAAGTGTCCATGGAGCTGTGAGGAAAAAATGGTGGGTGGGCCACCGGCCAGTATGGGATCAATCCTACTTGTATACGGCTCTTCACTGAAATGGATAAATGGCAAACAGCTGTTTACCCATAACATGAGAAAAGGCCTTTGGGGTCCAGGTCTCCATGCACCTGTTCCAGAACAGGATATGATAGAGGTCATCCACCACAAACACCCCCCACGGGAAGGGTGTCCAGCACGGCAAATTTTTTATCAAAGGATTGAGGCACAGTGCCCCACACCGATATTGATCGCTCTTTCAAGGCGTCGGGTTGATTTTCAGAAATCTTATTTTGTATTGACCCATAATTTCAAACTCCCGGGGCCTCTGCTATGGCAGATAATATCTCCTCTGCTTTTGGGGGGTATCCCCCCTGGCACCCTGGGTCAGACATTTTTCCCTGGCGGTCGGTTGAATATCAGCACTGCAGATCGCCACAGGAACAGTGTTGACCCTTTCTTCGAGAACTTCAAGCACCTGGTATCCGTCCATCTCCGGCATGAGCAGATCCAGGAGTCTTATTCCCGCTTTACCGTTTCAGCCTCAATTACCCCGTGTGGGGCACCTGAAATCATGACTGAGAGCCCTTTGCGCGTCAGCCAGGAATCATCAACAAGCAGCATTTTCGCCATTCCCTGTTCTCCGAAATCCCGGGGTAAAAAAGGGTTGCGCCCTTTGTTAAAGGGCGCATTTTCCATGATAACCGATTTATTTGATATAGGAATCCAGAACCGCCTGAATTTCACCCTTTTCCTTCATCTCTTGAATAACAGCTACGAATTGTTTCACAAAATCATCCTTAAAGGCAAAGGCCCCGTTGTCTGTGTTCGTAAACCCCATATACCCCTGCTCCTCGCTGATATCCGTTGCGATGACAAGCTCGGGACCCTTGGCTTCATCATATTCCCCTTTGGATTTCAGCTGTTTGAGTTCCCAGAGCATGGCATTTTTGTCACAGATGTATCCGTCCATGCGGCCGGCAATCAGTTTCAACAGATTTGACCGGATGGTTGCAGCTTCTTCGATGCTCACTCCGAGCCCTTTGGCCTTGTCTGCATCCGGTACGGAAAATCCCGAATTGGTTCCGATTTTTTTACCTGAGTATGCCTCAGGCCATTGTGTGACACCCCCGTCCGCAAAGGCTTTGGTTGTCATCATGCTATAGCCCTCATCAAGTACAGGAATCGGATAATCCATGAAAGGCCTAAGTTTGGGCCGGTAATAGGGAGGATAAAGGGCAAATCCTTTTCCCTCTTCCATGAGTTTCACCCCCCTTTTCCAGGGGACCGGTTTGATGGTGACAGTATATCCTGTCATCCGGGAAAACGCCTTAGCGAAAATATCGGCATAAATACCGGCCGCCTTGTCGTTGTCCACATAGGAATAAGGCGGATAATTGTTGTCACAATAGATGACAACATCCTGGGACAGTGCCGCGGAAGGAAGCGTATACATAACGGCTGTGATACTCAGGACGACAAACCCATATAAAAAAGTCTTGATTTTTTTCATGTCTAAAACCCCTTTTTTAAATGATCAAGCGAATTGTATTATATTTGCCCTTGCCCGGGCAGGGTATGGAGGGAGCCTCCTTGAAAAAGGATAACACGGCGGTTCTTTTTAATCCAAGATTTTTTCCGTCTTTTGTTTTTAAATTTTACTTGAGGTTATGGCCAATTAATTCTATAAGAATTGCTGATCTTTTAATTAAGATTTTTTGATAATTATCCTGTGGGAGAATTATCTATAGTGTATATAACAAGACAACTTTTAGGAGGTTTTATGTCAACTCTCGTATTTGGTCACAAGAATCCGGATACCGATTCTGTTGTTTCAGCCATTGCCCTGGCAGATCTGAAAAAAAAACTGGGTGAAGATATTGCACCCGCCATTCAGGGCGAACTCAACCCTGAGTCCAAATTTGTCCTGGACAAATTCGGACTGGCTGCACCAAAAGTTATCACCAGCTATGCCGGTAAAGATGTTTACCTGGTAGATCATTCCGACCTGGCCCAGAGCCCCGACGATCTGGGTGAGGCCAACATCCTGGGTATTGTAGACCATCATAAACTGGGTGACGTCACCACCGGACAGCCCCTGGAATGCTGGATCTGGCCCGTGGGCTGCACCTGCACCGTTATTGCATCCATGTACAAATACTTTGATGTTGAAATTCCCAAGGGCATTGCCGGTGCCATGCTCTGCGCCATCCTCTCCGACACCGTTATTTTCAAATCCGCCACCTGCACCGATTCAGACAAGAAAATCTGTGCCGAACTGGCTGAAATCTGTGGTGAGAGCGATCTGGATGCCCTGGGCATTGAAATGTTCAAGGTCAAATCAGCCGTGGACGGCACGCCCATCCGGGAACTGGTCCTCCGTGACTACAAAGACTTTAAAATGGGCGGTTCCGGAATCGGTTGCGGACAGCTTGAACTGGTTGACCTGTCCATCGTTGACGGCATCAAGGCTGACCTTGAAAAAGACATCCGTGACATGAAGGCTGAAAAAGGCCATCACACCGTATTGCTGATGCTCACCGACATCATGAAAGAAGGGACTGAACTCCTGGTGGCTTCCGATGACGAATCCGTCGTTGAAAAAGCCTTCGGCGTAGCGCCTGTCGACGGAAAATGCTGGCTTCCCGGTATTATGAGCCGTAAAAAACAGATCATTCCGTTCCTGGAAAAAGTATTCGGCTAAACCGTTCGCAAGAACGGCTGACGCCATAAGACAGTTCGGGCCCGGGAACGTATGTTATCCCGGGCCCGTTTTTATTTACTGCCGTCCCCCTTCAGGAATCACAATCAGCCTACCCATTTTCACGGATTCTTTTTCTTGCATTTTCGAACAATGGATGTATAAATTATTGATGGTCGGCCTGCAAACCTAAAAAACGTCACATCACAACGACTGAAATATAAAACAGATACACTTTTAAAAAAAAGGGTAGCCCGTGTTCTATCATCCTTCCTTTTTATTGCGGGGTGCAAATTAAGGCAACAGACAAACCATATTTTAACGGGATGCTGTTGTCCGTCTGGTTCCTGATAATGGTCCTGTGTGCCAATGCAGAATCAGCATCCCTCAATGTCATATGTGATGAATGGCCGCCTTATCAAATTGTGAAAAACAAACAATTAACAGGGTTCAGCACAAGAGTTGTCAAAATGGTTTTCCACGAAATGAAAACCGATATCGGGACGATTTCCATCTATCCATGGAAACGTGCGATAACCATGCTGGAAAACGGCAATGCAGATGCGCTTTTTTCTGTCAATTTCACCCAGGACAGGTCCAATGTCGCTTTTTACCCGGAAGAGCCTATTGTCGTTTCACCTTGGGTGATGTGGGTCCGGGAAGAAGACGGCTTAAACTTTGAATCATTTGATGATCTTATTGGGAAAAGAGTCGGTGTTGTCAGAGGGTATAGCTATACACCGGAATTCTGGATGTTTATAAAGCAGCACCAACTTTATCAAGAAGTCGTGAGTGACGAGCTGAACTTCAAAAAACTGAGTGCCGGTCGTCTGGATTATATTGCGGCAGAATTGGGTAACGGCCTTTATTTGTATAGAACATTGAACTTGGAAAAAAAAATCATACCCCTTTTAAAAACCCCTTTAAAAAAAGACGGTCTGTTTATTATTTTCAATAAAGACAAAGTGAGCAGGACGTTTGTGGATAAATTTTCTACTGAATTGAAAAAATTAAAAGAAGGCCCCTTTTACAAGTATTTGTATCATACAAATTTTGGTTTCTGACCTGGGGCGGTATAGCGGACCTATGAAGGCTGACCGTCAGAACCTTGGGCAACCCGGTCAGGACGACCCGCAAAATTCTCAGAGCGCCTTCCAGACCCAAAGTCTATTACAGATCATTTCAAGCGAAAAAACGTATTGGGAGGTTGGGCCGGCGAGTCTGCACAAAAAAAATTTAATTCGCCGCTCCATTTTTTTTAAAAGTAAGGGGGAGGAGTTAAACCTTTGCTTTTGCCTGGGTGAACATCCTCTGCAGCTTTTCAGACAGCATGGCCACATCAAAGGGTTTAAAAATATAATCGTTGCACCCTCTGTCTATCATCTGACGGATATCATCTTCCTTGGAATACCCTGAACAGACCAGCACCCGGACGTCGGGAGATATTTTGCGGATCTCCCCATAGGTCTCAAAACCGCTCATTTCAGGCATGACCATGTCCAGGATAATCAGATCAATGGCCGGATCAGTTTTCATGGCTTGGATGGCCTCAAATCCGCTTTCCGCCACAACCACTTCGTAGCCCAGGGTCTCCAGCATTTCCGTACACACATCAATGACGCCTTTTTCATCATCCACAAGAAGTACCCGGCCCTTGCCGACAATGAGCTTGCCCGCCCGGGCTTTGGCCCGTGGAGACGCCCTTCTGCCGGACCGTGCATCTGTGGCCGGCAGGTAAAACATGAACACGCTGCCCTGACCCGGCCGGGATTCAACCTGAAAGGACCCGTTATGACTGTTGATGATGCCGTAGGCAGTGGCCAGTCCAAGGCCAGTGCCCTTTCCCCGCTCTTTGGTGGTAAAAAAGGGATCAAATATCCGGGCCATGGTGGCCTTGTCCATGCCCATCCCCGTATCTGCAACGCTGATCCGGACATAATCTCCGGGCCGATCCACCCCCATCTCATGGGCCTGCCGGTCATCAATCTCCACATTCTCTGAGCGGATCGTAATTCTTCCGCCGCTGGGCATGGCCTGCCAGGCATTGACAAAGAGGTTCATCAGCACCTGCTTGAGCTGTCCCTCATCCACCACAGTACTCCAGAGTTTTTTCTCGAGGTACTGATGGATAATAATGTCTTTTTTGGTTCTGCCGAACATTTTCGCCGACATCTTGAGAAGGTAATTCAGGTTCATGCTGCAGGTTTCCTGACAGCTTTTCTGGGAAAAGCCCAAAAGCTGCCGGGCCATTTCCGCCCCGCTGTATACGTACTCATCTATGCTGGACAGCCTCTTATGCACATCGGAGTCGGTGTCAAACCCGATTTTAACCAGTGAGGTATACCCCTGAATTCCCATGAGGATATTGTTGAAATCATGGGCAATACCGCCGGCCAAGGTACCGATTGCCTCCATTTTCTGGGCTTGGCGAAGCTGGGCTTCAAGCCGGAGACGCTCGGTCACGTCACGACCCACAGCATAAATCCCCCGTGCGCTCTGTCCGGGATCTTCTCCGGGCAGGGTGATGGCCGAAGCCTTAAGTTCCATAAAGGCGAATGCGGAATAGGGATCATATTGGGACACCTGAGCATTGGCCTTCTTGAATCTCAGATTCATCTCGGCACTATTGGACCTGCCCCTGTCAGGCGTGGTACTTCCATACAATTCTGCCACCCTGTTCTGGTCATCTTCGTGGAGCAGATCCTCAAAGGACATGCCGATCAACACCTGCTTAGAAAATCCCAGGACGCTTTCAAACTGCTGATTTACAAAAGAAAAACAGCGGTTTCCATCCAAGGTAAAAATCAGATCGGGAGAATTGTTGACCATGTATTGGTATTGTTTTTCAGAGGCTTCCAGGCGGGCGGCAAAGGCCTTTTTCTCCGCCAGAAGATTGCTCTGGGTGATACCGTTTTTCACGGTTTTCACAAGATCGGCATACTCAAAGGGTTTTTTCAGATAGTCCCAGGCCCCAAGCTTCAAGGCCTTAACGGCAGATTCAACAGATGCGAAACCGGTCATGATGATGATAAGCACATCGGCATCCAGACCAAAGATATGCTCCATGACCTCATACCCGTTCATTCCGGGCATGGAAATATCAAGCAGGATCAGGTCAAACCGATGTTTTTGAAACAGGGCAACCGCCTCTTTCCCATCATGTGCACCTGTCACCTGAAACCCTTCACGGGCCAGGCACCGGGCAATATTATCAACGATCCGCTCCTCATCATCAACAACGAGAATCTGTTCTGGTCTCATATAAGCTGTTGCTTTCCCATGCTCGTTTGTTTCAGCTTCTGCCGGAAAATTCCTATACTTCTTTCCCTGTTACTTTTTTTTCATAGCAAACCAGACCGCAGCGCAGGCAGCGGTTGGCCTCTTCCTTTGCAGTTAAAGATGAAAAACCGGTTGAAAACCGATCCTCCCTCTCCTTTTTGGCCGAGGCGGCTATATCAAGGATATTTCTGGGTGAAGGCACGACCTGGTTCAGGTACCGGACATCCTGGACCACGGATTTTTCCGCAATCATTCTCTCCGGGTCCTGCTGTTCAATGCCGTACATGAGACAATGCATGAGCGTGGCGGCTTTTCTTCCCCCGTTTATGGCTGCGACCGCCGACGCATATTCGGAAATCACGTCCTGGCTTGAGAGCAGCCCCTTTTCCCGGTTCGAATCCGGTTTCTTCTGGAGTTCAACCCCCTCCCATGTCAGGGGCAGCCATTGTGCATCTGAATTCTGCCCTGCCTTCACAGTCTCATCCTCAGTATCCGCTTCATCCCTTGTTGGAACAAAAGCCAGCTCGGGAAAACGTCCCGCCCCTATAATAAGGCTGTCTGTATCAATAACATGTTTCACACCGGTGTCAAGCTCTATGTACTCAATACCGGTCAAATCGTCTTCCTGCCCCAGAAGCTTTGTGATACCGGTGTTATACAGAATGGTGGCACCGGCTTGGGCCAAAGCGTCGATCCCAGCCTTGTCAAAGGAGGAATCCTGGGGTTGCTTCCGCGAAATGACCAGAATCTTTCTGGCCCCACTGGATTTGAGAATTTCCACGGCATCGGGCAGACGGACACTGCCACCTGCGATGACAACGGTCTCTTTGCAGTCTATCTTTATGGCAGCATCATCCCGGCTCCTGAGCAAATCAATGAGCAGGTAAGTCCCTGGAATGACATTGGCCGCCGTGCCCACATCATTGTTGGCCAGCCGGGAATCCCAGCCACCTGTTGCCGTGAACACCGCATCATACCCCTCCCTCAGAAGACCTGAAAGGGTAAAATCAACGCCGGCCTTCTGGTTGAGTCGCATCTCAACTCCGAGATCTTCAATGCCATGGATATCCCAGTCCAGTATATCCATGGACAGGCGCTCCCGGGAAATGGCCTTTCTGAGGATACCGCCGAGATACGCGGAACCTTCATACACGGTTGAACTGTGGCCCAGGCGTGCGGAGAAATAGCCGGCAGCCAGCCCTTCCACACCGCCGCCGATCACGGCAACCCGTTTGTCCGAGGCAGGCGCCTTATAGGGCTGGATCCGTTTGTCCTGGTTCATTTCATAGTCACAGACAAACCGTTTCAGATTATTTATGGCCACGGATTCATCCTGGATCAGCCGACGGCAGTCAAACTCACACAGGGCCGGACAGATCCGTGAAATAACCGTTGGAAAAGGCATCCTCTCCTTGATCACCTGGAGTGCCCCATGGTAGTCCTCCTCCCGGATCAGGCGGATATACTCTTTGATATCAATGCCCGAGGGGCAGGCCCGCTGGCACGGGGTGGTGCATTCGTCTTTGGTGTATTCCCTCATGATTCTGCGGCTTGCGGATGTCAGACGGATGATATTTTTCGGACAGATATTTTCACAGGCGCCGCAGCCCGTACACTTGTTCTGATCCACCTTGGGCAGATGGTCTTCCCCAATGGAAAGCGCCCCGAACTTACAGGCGGTCACGCAGGTGCCCAACCCCAGACAGCCGATGCGGCAGACCTTCATCCCACCCAGGAGCATGGCCGCGGCCCGGCAATCCCGCACCCCTTTATATATATAGTTAAGGTCGGCATCTTCAATACCATAGTGACAGCCGGGTCCCGCGAATTCCGGTTCCTTGTCCGAGAGGGAGACCCCCATGATTTGTGCAATGGCCATTGCCACATCTTCGCCGGCTGCGACGCAGGAATTGACGTCCTGCACCCCATTGGCAATGGCCTCTGCATTGGCTGTACACCCGGGATAACCGCAGCCGCCGCAGTTTGCACCGGGCAACGCATCGTCAATGGCAACTACCTTGGGGTCCTCATATACATAAAACGCCTTTGATGCGATCACCAGAGCCGTACCGATCGCAACTCCCAAACCACCCATCATCAAAATTGATTGCAACATTATTATATGTCCTCATGGTGTCAGTATTGTATTGCCGGTTCCATAACCCAAAATAATCCACCTCTGTATAGGCTCAAGGATACTGAAATGTCAACTCTATCCATAAATATTTTTAGGGTTCACATTGACAATAATACCCTGATAATGTAGGTAACAAAACAATGTTCAGGGTCTGTAAGTGAGATTATAAAACCGTACTATGGGGACCAACCTATGGATAAGAATATTATAACGCTCAACGAGAACCAGCTTGAATTCACGACCGGTGAAACCATACTGGACGTGGCCGCACGCAACAAAATTGATATTCCAACCCTCTGCCATCTCAAACATACCATGCCCACCAATACCTGCCGCATCTGTGTTGTGGAAATCCAGGGACGGAAGGGCCTCATGGAATCCTGTGTCACCAAGGCCGAGTCCGGCATGGTGATCCAGTCGGAATCCCCCGGGGTGGTAAAAGCCAGAAAAGAGACTATTTCCGCCATGCTGGCCACAGGCAATCACAATTGCGCCATCCGAATCATGGATACCGTTGACTGGACGGATTTTCAGATGGACGTGCTGGCAGCAGAAGGCAAAGAGAATCTCTGCCCGGTTTGGGGCGACTGCGAACTACAGGACCTGGCCTATCGATACCAGGTCAAAACCCGTCACCTGCCCCAGAACGCCTGCCAATACGAAACGGAACGGGCCAATCCTTTTATTATAAGGGATTTTTCCCGGTGTATCCTCTGCGGCCGGTGCATCAAGGCCTGCAGGGAAATCCAGGTCAACAACGCCATTGAGTTCGGGTACCACGGAGACGAGATGAAAATCATTGCCGGAGGTAATGATGCCCATCTCAAGGATTCAGACTGCGTATTCTGCGGAGAATGCGTCCAGGCATGTCCGGTAGGCGCCCTGATCCCGGACAGGGAATACAGGGACGACCGGTTCAAACCCACCAAGGTGGTCAGAACCACCTGCTCTTTCTGCGGCGTGGGATGTCAGATGGATTTATTTGTCCAGGACAATAAGATCGTTAAAATAGACGGTGCAGACCCGGATCTTCCCCCCAACAACGGAAGTCTCTGTGTCAAAGGCCGGTTTGGCTATGATTTTGTCGCTTCCCCGGAACGGCTGACCACGCCTTTGATCAAAAAAGACGGCAGACAGGTCCCGGCATCCTGGGACGAGGCCCTGGCGTATACGGCAACAAAATTTGCGGCCATCCAAAAGGAACACGGCCCAGACGCCATGGGGGTCCTGACCTCTGCCCGGGTCACCAATGAAGACAACTACATTGCCATGAAATTCACCCGGGGGGTATTAAAGACAAATAATATCGACCATTGCGCCCGATTGTGACACAGCTCCACCGTAGCCGGTCTGGCTGCAGCATTTGGAAGCGGTGCAATGACAAATACCATTGCCGATATTGAAGAGTCCGATGTCATTCTGGTCACGGGCTCCAACACCACGGAAAACCATCCGGTTCTGTCCTCTTTTATGAAGCGGGCAGTGCTCAAGGGAAAAAAACTCTACCTCATTGATCCCAGGCGGGTCGCCCTGGCCGACCATGCCGAAAAATGGCTGCGCCCGACCCCCGGAACCGACATTGCCTGGATCAACGGGTTGATGAATATCATCATTTCGGAAGGCCTCCAGGACCAGAAATTCATTGATGATCGGTGTGAAAACTTTGATGCCCTCAAAACAACGGTGGAGAAATACACCCCCGAACATGTTCAGGAACTCACGGGCATACCGGCCGGGGACCTGCGGGAAGCGGCCCGAGCATTTGCCAAAGCAGGGGCGGCCTCCATCTGCTATTGCATGGGCATCACCCAGCACACCTGCGGCACGGATAATGTAAAATCTTTGGCCAATCTCTCCATGCTCTGTGGCCACCTGGGCAAACCCGGGGGCGGGGTCAACCCGCTCCGGGGTCAGAACAATGTCCAGGGGGCCTGTGACATGGGGGGCCTGCCCAATGTGCTCACGGCCTACCAGCCTGTAGTCAACGATGATGCCAGAGCCAATTATGAAAAAGCCTGGAACGTTAGCGGCATGTCCCCCACCCCCGGGCTGGTGGCCACGGAAATGTTCCAAAAGGCCCATGAAGGTGAGTTGAAATCTCTGTTTATCATCGGTGAAAACCCCATGATCTCCGACCCGGATCTCAACCATGCCAAAAAAGCCCTGGGCAACCTTGACTTCCTGGTGGTCCAGGACATTTTTGAAACCGAAACCACCGCCCTGGCCGATGTGGTCTTCCCGGCCTTCTGTTTTGCAGAGAAGAACGGCACCTTTACCAATTCCGAACGCCGGGTCCAGCGGGTCAGAAGGGCGGTTGAGGCCCCGAAAGGCACCAGACAGGACTGGGAGATCATCTGCGACATTGCCACCCGCATGGGTTATGAAATGACCTATGAAAACAGCCATGAGATTTTCAAGGAAATCGCAGCCGTAACCCCGTCCTACAGGGGCATTACCTGGGATCGCATCGACAAGGTCGGACTTCACTGGCCATGCCCGGATGAAAACCACCCCGGCACCCCCATCCTGCACACAGCCCAGTTCACCAGGGGCAAAGGTATGTTCCATGCCATAGAACATGCCCCCGCGGCTGAGCTGCCCGATGACAGGTATCCGTTTATTCTCACCACCGGCCGGGTGCTCTACCATTACCACACCGGCACCATGACCATGCGCACCGACGGCTTGAACATGCTCTCTCCTGAATGCTTTGTTGAAATCTCCGACGGGGATGCCGGAAAACTGGGCATCCAAAACGGGGAAATGGTCAATGTCTGCTCCAGAAGAGGCCGGATAAAAGCCAAGCTCAAAGTATCGGGCAAGGCCGTGGACGGAACCGTTTTCATCCCCTTCCACTTTGCCAAGGCAGCCGCCAACAAGCTGACCAATTCAGAGTTGGACCCCACGGCCAAGATTCCTGAGTTCAAGGTCTGTGCCATAAATATAGAGGCGGCCCGGGCCTGATTCATACCTTATTATATAACCGATGATAAGCCGGGCTGTTGATTCTATCTACAACAGCCCGTTTTTTTTTGATAAGAGCCATGCGCAGCTTGGCCTTTCAGCCAGTTGACTGCCCACAATAAAACAAGAGAGAACCCAAGGGGATTTGCCTGGGTCTTTCATATAAAAGGGAAATATCGGAATGGATAAAAAAATCATTTTCATCACCGGATGTTCCTCAGGCATTGGAAAGGCTCTGGCCCTGGCCCTCCATCAAAGGGGGTGCCGAATTGTTGCAACAGCCAGAAATCTTGATTCAATTTCAGATTTAAAGGCCAAGGGCATGGCCGTGCACAGCCTTGATGTAACCGATGAGGCCCAATGCCAAAGGGTAGTAGACAGAGTGACGGCTGAAGAAATGAGAATTGACATTCTTATCAACAACGCCGGCTACGGCCTGATGGGGCCGGCCATTGAACTGACCAAAGATGAACTGGCCCGGCAGTTTGAGACAAATGTCATCGCCCCCATGGTCCTGGCCGGGCTTGCGGCCCGCTCCATGAAGGAAAACCATACCGGTTTGATCGTGAATATAGGCAGCGTATCCGGCATTACAACCACCCCCTTCTCAGGGGCTTATTGTGCCTCCAAGGCAGCCCTGCATGCCCTGTCAGAGGCCCTTCGCATGGAACTTGCACCCTTTGGGATCCGCGTCATGATCGTCCAGCCCGGAGCCATTGCCTCGGAATTCGGAAATGCCGCCGGCAAAACCGTTCGGGTGTTAAAAAGCGATTCCTGGTACAGCCCCTTTAAATCCCATATCCAGGCCAGGGCCAATGCCTCCCAGCAGAATGCCACCCCTGCCCATGATTTTGCAGGCCAACTGGCAGACCAGATACTTTCCCATTCCCCCCGGCCGGTTGTCCGCCTGGGCAAGTCAAGCACCACCATCCCTCTAATAAGGAAACTCATCCCCACCGCCTTACTAGATAAAATCCTTAAAAAAAAATTCGGACTCAGCGGTTGAGCAATGGCAGCGGTCCTGAAATTCCAATTCAGAAATGATGATCGGGTAAGAATTAAGACCTGAATCCATCTGACATGGTGTCAATCTTAAACCTGATCCTCAGCACCCCATTGTCATACCCGGTTGAGGTAATGTTGAAACTGCCGATCTCTCCGGTGGACCCGACATGCTCCCCGATACAGGGGCAGGCATCATAGTCCCCCATGCGGACAATTCTGAAATGGGTCATCTCCTCTTTATCCGGTACCCGGTCCAGGTTAAATACCTTGCGGGCATCGGTGAGGGCCATACTTTCGATGACAACGGGAAGGTCCTCTTCCACAACCCGATTCACCTCGGCCTGGACGGTGTGAACCTCTTCGGCCGTCAATTCCCGGTCAAAATGATAATCGCATTTGGATTTTTTTGCATTGATGTGGGCTGAAAAACAGCGGTCACATCCAAAAAGACGGCCCATGGCCTGATTCAACAGATGCTCGGCAGAATGCATTCTGGGATATTGGGACATAAAAATCTCCTGATTCAATTCAACAGTTCTGACTCAGCCGGCCAGATTCAACTGGTTCATGGTCTGGGTAAAATCTTCGGGAGCAGGGGTCTGGAAATCCATTTTCAGGCCGGAATAGGGATGGCGGAAGGACAATTTCCAGGAGTGGAGCATCTGCCTGGGGGCAAGGGCACCCCCTTTCCGATGACGCCGCGCCTGGTACACCCGGTCTCCGAACAGGGGCATTCCCTGGTGATAGAAATGAACTCTGATCTGGTGGGTGCGCCCGGTATGGAGACGTACTTCCATCAAGGCACCGCCGGTAAACCGCTCTCTGACCCGAAACCCGGTTCTGGCATATTTCCCTCCGGCTTCCAGCACAGTCATCAACTTCCTGTTTTTGGGATGGCGGCCCACGGGAAGTTCAATCTCCCCTGTTTCAGGAATGTTTTCTCCCTGAACCAGTGCCAGGTAGTCTTTTTCCACCCGCCGCTGTTTAAACTCCTTTTGTAAAAATTCAAGGCTTTTCAAGGTTTTGGCCAACAGAATCAGGCCGGAGGTGTCCTTATCCAGGCGATGGACAATGCCGGGACGCATGGGCTCCCAGTATGGGTTTCCAAACACGGGATCATGGGCCAGAAGACCGTTGACCAGGGTTCCTGACAAGTGGCCGGGGGCCGGATGGACCACCTGACCGGCAGGTTTATCCACCACCAGGATATGATCGTCCTCATGGAGGATGGATAAATCCATCTTTTCCGGTTCCGGGACAAGCACCTCTTGCACATCATCCACTTCAACCCGATCACCGGGCTGAACCTTGTACCCGGGCCGTTTTGTCCCGTCATTGACCCGGATGCTCCCCCCGGAAATCAGAGCCGCGGCTCGGCTTCTGGACATATCTTCCCAAGATTGGGAAACGACCTGGTCCAGGCGAAGGCGCGCCTGTTCTTTTGTAATAATAAGTATCGGATTCATCTATAAACAAAAACACCGGCAGCCACGGATGCCTGCCGGTGTTACCATTAAATTGGGTTAAAAGTCTCTAATTAAACAGATTTTCAATCTCTTGCATCATTGCTTTTTCATCAATATCCTTTGCCATGGAAAGCTCTTGAACCAGAAGGTTCTGGGCCGTATCCAAAAGCTTACGCTCACCAAAGGAAAGGTCTTTTTCAAGTTTCAGCTGAAAAAGATCCCTGAAGACTTCAGCCACATCATAGATGGAACCGGTTTTGATTTTATCCATGTATTCCCGGTATCTGCGGTTCCAGGTCTGGTTATCAGTGCTCTGGGCTTTTTCCTGCATAATTTTGTAAACTTCAGGGACTTCGTTCACAGGAATTACCTCTCTAAGCCCAACGGATTCAACGTTTGACGTGGGAATCATGATCATCATCCCATTTTCCACGATTTTCATCATATAGAAATTCATGGTATCCCCGTTGATCTCCTGGCTTTCTATGGATTCGATATAGCCGACGCCGTGTGCGGGATAGACAGCTAGGTCGCCCTTGGAAAATTCTTTTTTGGTTGAACTGCTTTTAGCCTTAGCCATGGTAATTTCGGATTCTTCACCCATTAGTAGCCCACCTTAGTTAGTGTAAAAACAACTTGCCCATTCTCAGACAGGAAACCACATTCTAACAATATTGTCAACGAATTAATTCTCGGATCACTTTACGAAACAAGGTTACAATTGAATCTATTAACCAATCAAGACAAAAAAAATACAGGGAAAGCAGCGAGCGAAAACAAGAAAAAATCAAGAAAAAATGGCGAAAACAAGAGGAAATCTAACGGCGGGAATTGACCTTGTTCATGGCTTTGACCACCCCGTTTTCAAGAACAGCCAGACAGGCATCCGAGGCTGTTTCAATCAATTGATCCAGCTCTGCCTGCTCTTGTGGGGTGAATTTGCCCAGCACATGGCCGGTAACATCCTTACTGGCACCGGGGTGACCCACGCCGACCCGGATGCGAATACACTCCCTGCGGCCGAAAGCGTCTATAATAGAGCGAATACCGTTGTGCCCCCCATGACCGCGGCCCTGGACAACCTTAATCTGTCCAAAGGAGAGATCCATGTCATCGTGAACCACTATGATATCGCCCATATCTATCTTATAGTAATCGGCAAGCTTCTGGATAGGTATACCGCTGCGGTTCATATAAGATTGGGGTTTGACAAGGAACACCCCACGGCCTTTGAACCGCCCCCTGGCATAAGCCGCATCAAACTGCCTTTTGTTCAGATCCTGACCCATTTTATAGGCCAAGGCATCCACAACCAGAAACCCAATATTATGGCGGGTCTGGGAATATTCCTTTCCAGGATTCCCCAGACCCGCCACTAATGTAAATTTTGAATCAGACATGATGCCGGCAGCAAAAAAAACAGAGACTAATCTTCCTCGCCCTCTTCCTCTTCTTCGACACCGTCGGCAGAGGTGGTGGGAGGCACAACCGTGACCACGGTAAAATTCACCTCATGGGGAATTTCAATGGCATCGCCCAGATCGATATCTTCAACATGGACAGCATCACCAATGTCAAGCTTGGAAATATCAACAACAACACTTTCCGGCGTATCTTCGGGCTTACACAGAATCTCAAGTTCACGCCGGATAATCTGAAGCATCCCGCCTTCCTTGACACCAGGACAGCTCCCTTCTGTTTCGACAGGCACGAAAACCGACACCTTGTGGTCCATATCAATTTCATGGAAGTCAAGGTGAAAATATCTCAGGCTGAATGGATCCATCTGAATATCTTTGAGCATGACCATTTTATCCGCAGCACCGTCAATTTTCAGGTCAAAAAACAGGCCGCTGGTACCGTTGTCTCTGATAATTTTATCAAAAACCGTGGTATCCACAGACAATTTCATAGGCTCGGACTCTCCGCCGTAAACGATGGCAGGAATTAAATTGGCCGCTCTGAGCTTTCTGGCCGCGCCTTTCCCTTTAGTTTCTCTTGCTTTTGCACTTAGTTCAATCAGTTCCAATGTTTTACCCTCCGTATCTGCCCCCCGGGGCAGATTAATAACGATATAATATATGTCTTAAACAAATAGAGAATTTACAGAATCACCCCTGTAACTGCGCATGATTGCCTCACCCACAAGCTTGGCAATGGAAAGCGTCTTAATCTTCTCACAGGCACGGGCTTCCTCAGACAAGGGGATGGTATCAGTCGCAACAAGAGAATTTAAAGACGATTCTTTAATTCTGCCGATTGCCGGACCGGACAGTACCGGATGGGTGCAGTAGGCATGCACCTCTTTGGCCCCTCTTTCCCTGATAACCCCGGCTGCTTCGGTCAATGTTCCAGCAGTATCCACCATATCATCGATCACAATGGCGGTCTTACCTTCAACATCCCCGATAATGGCCATTGCCTTGGCCTGATTTGGTGCGCTGCGGCGCTTATCCACAATGGCAAGCCCGGCATCCAGCCGCTTGGCATAGGCCCTGGCCCGCTCAACCCCGCCGGCATCCGGTGAAACCACAACCAGATCATCCGTAAACCGGGTTTTGATATCATCAATGATAATGGGTGCAGCATAGAGGTTATCCACAGGCACATTGAAGAATCCCTGGATCTGACCCGCATGGAGATCCATGGTAATGACCCTGTCAACACCCGTGGCATCCAGAAGATCTGCAACCACCTTCGCGCTGATGGGCACCCTGGGAGCTACTTTTTTATCCTGGCGGGCGTATCCGAAATAGGGGATAACCGCCGTCACCCGATTGGCTGATGACCGTTTAAAGGCATCAATCAAAAGGAGAAGTTCCACCAGGTTGTCATTGACCGGCTGGCAGGTGGACTGGATCACATAGATTTCCTGCTTCCGGACATTTTCATGAATTTCAACCTGGGTTTCCCCATCACTGAAACGGTTGACTTTCAATCTTCCCAAAGGTTTTGCAAGATACTCCGAAATTCTGTCCGCAAGTGCGGCATTGGAGTTCCCTGCAAAAATTGACAAGCCATTCATAGTAAATCTCTTTTTATTTTATATATAAGTTTGGCTGGGGCGAGAGGATTCGAACCTCTGAATGCAGGGATCAAAACCCTGTGTCTTACCGCTTGACGACGCCCCAGTACATTCAACTCAAATTCTAAGGCTGCTCTATCCGGGACAAAAACAACGCCTTCCCGCTTCCCGACCACGCATTGCTGAGCCGTCTAAAACCAGCCTCAGCCGCTTCGCGGCCGGAATAAAGAGCAAAAAGAGATGAGCCGCTTCCAGACATGTATACCTTTCTTTGCAGCAACACCCCCATCTCTTCTTTGGTTGAGCCGATTTCAGGATACAAACTGCAGGCCGGACCTTCAAGATCGTTGTGCAATTCCTCCCTCCCATCAAACCCATGTTCGAATAGCAACGTATTCGAACCAGTATTCTTAATATAAACAGGCTCAAATGTCAATCCGAATTCTAATTTTTTAAAAACATTTACGGTTGAGGCCGCGACGCCCGGACTGCAGATCACCACCCAGCCTTCGGGCAATTCCCTGCATGGCGTCAGTTGCTCCCCCACCCCTTCCGCAAAGGCCGGACCCCCATACAGAAAAAACGGCACATCCGCCCCAAGGGTCAGTCCCATCTTTGCCAGATGCGTGTCTGTAAGCGGACGGCCCGCATACGCATTCAACCCTGAAAGCACGGCTGCCGCATTGGAGCTTCCCCCCCCAAGTCCGCCGCCCACTGGAATTTTTTTATCAATCCGGATGACCACCCCATCAAAGGGCAGTTCGATGTTTTTTGCCCGACAGGCATCCACAAACAATCGGGCTGCACGCCAGGCAAGGTTGCTGGTGTCTTCAGGCACCCCGGGATGATCACAGACAACCCCTACACCTCTGCCCTGAAAGCAGACCTCCAAGCTGTCACAAAGGCTCAAGGGAACCATCAGAGAGTAAAGCTTGTGAAACCCGTCCTGCCGCCTGCCCGTGACATAGAGAAAAAGATTCAGCTTTGCAGGCGAAGTCAGGGTGAGTTTACCCACGGGAGTCCACATAGGCCAGCCTCAGTTCACTGAGCAGGGCCTTGAGCAGATTGCCTTCGTCTTCGGTGAGATTCCCCTTCGTCTTATCCTGGAGCATGGCAATCATATCAATGGTATACTGGGCCATATTCATGTCCACCGTCTTTTTGCCGGTTGACGGGTCCTCCACCTTACCCAGCTGAACCAGGCCGGATGAATACAGCGACAGGACAAAACTTGAAAAATCTATTTTTGGCATGGTCTTCTTCTCTGCCGGAGCCGTCTTGGGCTCCCCATTCTTCATGACAAATCCTTTTCCCTCGGGCATGCTCGCCTCCTTACCCTTCATTTTATATGAAAGAATGGTACAACCCCATTAAATTCTTTCATGGTTTGTTGTGTGCAGCCCACTGGATCAAAGCCCAGGCTGCGCATGGCTGTTATTCTGCTTCAAGGCGGATGATAATATCCGCCACGGTGGTCCCCTCTCCTTCTTCATGAACAAAGAGAGGATTGATGTCCAATTCTTTAATCATGGGATGGTTATCCACCATTGCCTTTAAAGATACAATATTTTTTTCAATGGCCTCAATATCCGAGGGCCCTTCTCCCCGCATCCCTTTGAGAATAGGATAGCCTTTGATGCTTTTAATCATTCGCCGGGCCACGTTCCGCCCCATAGGGGACAGACGGAAGGCCACGTCCTTATACACCTCCACAAAGATACCACCCAGGCCGAACATCACGGCATGGCCGAATACCGGGTCCTTGGTTATCCCCAGAATCACCTCTTTGCCCTTGGGAGCCATCTTCTGGACCAACACCCCTTCAAGTTCGGCTTTTGGATCATATTTTCTTGCCTTGTCAATGATGGCCTCAAACCCCGATTTCACCCCGCCTGCATCCTTAAGATCGACCTTTACCCCACCTGCATCGGATTTGTGCAGAATCTGCCGGGAAACGATTTTCAGAACCACTGGATATCCGATCTCTTCGGCAATTTTCACTGCCTCATCCCCGGTCTTTGCCAAGGCCATGGGAATGGTGTTAAATCCATAGCATTTGAGGATCTCGGTGCCGTCCAGTTCCCCCAGCACCGTTCGACCCTCGGCCAGATACCCCTGGATAATACCTTCCGCTTTTTCACGGTCATAGCTGAGATCAAACTGGGGAAGAATCTTTCTAAACAGCCATTTGACACTCTGCCGCAATGCTCCGAGGGACCGTGCCGCACTTTCGGGAAACTGGTACACCGGCACCCGGTTCGCCTGGAGCAGTTTCACCCCGTCCGAGACATCCACCACCCCCATAAAGGCGCAGAGAATGGGTTTGATACTGTGCCTGGCAATACTGACAATGGACTCAGCCGTTCCGATGGCATCGGTCATGGACTGAGGGGTAAGGATAATAAGTACGGCATCCACATTCCGGTCCCCGAGCACCGTGGCCAGGGTGTTCTCATACCGGTCCTTGGCCGCATCACCGATCACATCCACGGGATTATGAAAATTGGCTGTTGCCGGCAAATATTTTTTCAGCTCCTTGATGGTTTCTTCGGAAAACCGGGCCAGCTTCAGACCGGACTGCTCACTCATGTCCGTTGCAATAATACCGGGCCCCCCGGCATTGGTGACGATGGCCACCCGGTCCCCGGTGGGATATTTATTGGCGGCCAGGGCCTGGGCATAGTCAAACAGCTGATTCACACTCTTACACCTTATGATGCCGGACATGTGAAACAATCCGTCATACATAACGTCTGACCCGGCCAGTGCGCCTGTGTGAGAGGCGGCTGCGGCCGCACCGGCAGCAGACGTACCGGACTTGATGGCAATGACGTGGGTGGGGTTTGTGCCCGAAGTCATTTCCCGGACCTCGGAAATAAACGCTTCCGAAGACCGGGACAGCTCTTCCATATAAATCATGACCACATCTGTATCCGGATCATTATGGTAATACCGGAGCAGGTCAAGTTCATCCACATCTGCCTTGTTGCCGATGGAAATAAATTTTGAAAACCCGAACCCTTTATCGGCAGCATAATCCAGAACCGCCGTACACAGCGCCCCGCTCTGGGAAATAAAGGAAACATTGCCCGGCTTGGGCATGCGTGCGGAAAAACTGGCATTCAAAGACACCTTGGGTGACGGGTTGATCACCCCCAGGCAATTGGGTCCCACCAGACGGACCCCGGCATCGGCGCACAGCCCTTTGATTTTCTGTTCAATCTCAAGCCCCTCTCCACCGACTTCCTTGAACCCGGCAGACACAATAACGATACCCCGCACCCCCTTTTCAATGCACTCCTTGACAGAGCCCAGAGCCGCCTTGGGGGGCAGAATTATCATGGCCAGATCAATGGGATCGGGAATGGCCGAAATACTGGGATAGCATTTGACACTCAGAACCGATCTTGCCTTGGGATTGACCGGATAAAGCGTACCTGCATACCCGCCGGAAAGAATATTGGCAAAAATATCATGCCCCACCTTGCCCTTCTGGGTTGAGGCACCGATAACAGCTATGGTTTCGGGTGAAAAAATCGCATCCAGCTTGTCCATATGTATCTCCGTATTTTTTTAGGTATCAGGAAAAATAAGTATTCCCAGCCCATCCTTGTTTATAAATCAGTATTACCCGCATAAAATATGGCTGTTCACAGGCGAAGTAAACCCCGGAACTGTAAAAAAAGAAAACCGCCGAAGCAGTCCAGCTGCTCCGGCGGTTCTGTTGTCTTTGCAACCCGCCGATAACTCAGGTTGAAAATTAACCCAGGCTGAGCTGGGCGGATCTAAGGGTGTTTTTCATGAGCATGGCAATGGTCATGGGGCCCACACCGCCGGGAACAGGGGTAATCTTTCCTGCGATTTCCTTGGCTGCATCAAAGTCCACATCGCCTTTGAGGATGGCCTTGCCGGTTTTTTCATTCATGCCCACGCGGTTAACCCCTACGTCGATAACGGTGGAACCGGGTTTGATCCATTCAGGTTTTACCAGGTCGGGCACACCGGCGGCAACAATGAGAATATCGGCCCGTTTGCAATGAGCGGCAAGATCCTTGGTCCGGGTGTGAACGATGGTTACTGTGGCGTTGGCACCCACACCTTTCTGAGCCATCATCATGGCAATGGGTTTGCCTACGATGTTGGAACGGCCCACAACGACAACCTCGGCTCCGGAAGTTTCAGTGCCGGAGCGGACGATCATCTCCTGGATACCTGCAGGGGTGCAGGGCAGGAAACGGGCTTCATCGCCGCCGATCATCAAGCGGCCCACATTGACGGGATGGAAGGCATCCACGTCTTTGTCCGGGTTGATGGCATTGAGAACTTTTTTGTCGTCAATGTGCTTGGGCAGCGGAAGCTGAACCAGGATACCGTGGATATCCGGATCGTTGTTGTATTTTTCAATCAGAGCCAGCAGGTCTGCTTCGGAGATATCATCGGGCTGGTCATCCTGAATTTCATGGAAACCCAGACTGATCGCCGTTTTAACCTTCAAGGTCACATAAGAGATGGACGCCGGGGAAGAGCCGACGAGAATGGTGACAAGCCCGGGGACTTTGCCGGTTTTTTCCTTCATCTGATCGACTTCCTCTTTGATTTCCGCAAGGATGGCCTTTCTGATTTCGGTTCCGCTAATAATTTCAGCAGTCATTTTTTTCTCCTGATATGGTCGACTGGTATGGGTCAACAACCGGCCATCCAAAAGGATCGCCGGCTGTCGCATACCATTGATTTATTTTACTATGATAGAAAACTATCTGTTAGAATACACCCTGAACCTTACCGGTTTCAACATCAACGTCAACCCTTTTGAATGCTGGGTTGGAGCCTGTTCCCGGCATCAAAGAGATGGCACCGGCAACCGGAACGATAAACCCTGCACCGCCGTAAGTGAGGACTTCGCGGATGGTCAGCCGCCAGCCTGTGGGAACACCCTTAAGAGCGGGGTTGTCGGACAGGGAGAGATGGGTTTTTACCATGCACATCCCCAGACCGGCCAACTCAGGATCCGCCTGGATTCTTTTAAGGGCAACCTCAGCCTCCGCAGAGTAGTCAACACCGTCGGCGCCGTAAACTTCTTTGGCAATGAGTGCAATCCTTTCCTTGACCGGCATATCCAGTTCGTACAGGAATTTGAAATCGGTCTTGTCTTCGCAGGCTTCAACAACGGTTTCTGCAAATTCAATGGCACCGTCGCCGCCTTTTTCCCAATGACGGGAAAGCGCAACCCTTGCCCCCTCAGCTTCGCAGAGTTCACGAACCTTGGCAATTTCAGCGTCAGTATCTGTATAAAAGGCATTGATGCAGACAACAGGAGAGATACCGGCTTTTCTGACGTTTCTGATATGATGGATGAGGTTGGCGCATCCTTTGGCAACCCAGTCAACGTTTTCACTGGCGTATTCTTCTGGCATGGGTTTCCCGGGAACGGGTACGGGAGCGCCGCCGTGGCATTTCAGAGCACGGATAGTGGCAACGACAACGGCACAATCAGGCTTCAGGCCAGAGTAACGGCATTTGAGGTTCCAGAATTTTTCAAATCCGATATCCGCACCGAATCCGGATTCGGTAACGTGGTAGTCAGCCAGCTTCAGACCCACTTTATCAGCAATAATAGAAGACTGACCAATGGCGATATTGGCGAAAGGACCGGCATGAACAATAACGGGCTGGCCTTCCAGAGTCTGCATCAAAGAGGGATTCAATGCGTCAACCATCCAGGCGGTCATGGCACCGGCAACCTGAAGGTCTTCAGTTGTAACGGGTTTGCCCTTTTTGGTATAGGCAACAACGATTTTGCCCATTCTCTCACGCATGTCTTTAAGGTCATTGGCCAGGGACAGAATAGCCATAACCTCTGAAGACACGGCAATACCGAATTTGGATTTCATCATAAACCCGTCGGATTTGCCGTTGACGCCGTCAATACCGATAATAATGTTTCTCAGAGCCTGGCAGCAGAAGTCCATGACCCATCCCATTTCAACCTTGGTGGGATCGATATCGATTCTCTTCATACCGGAAAGACGTTCCAGCTGCTCGTCGGTATAGTTTCTTTCATGCTGGAGGCGGGAGGTCAAGGCCACCATTGCAAGGTTATGGGCATTCATAATGGCATTGATGTCGCCGGTAAACCCTAATGAAAAGGGAGTCAGGGGGATACACTGGGCCAGACCACCGCCAGCAGCAGAGCCCTTGATATTCATGGTGGGACCGCCGGAAGGCTGACGAATGGCAGCGCAAACATTTTTTCCGATCTTACCCAGACCCTGCACCAGACCCATGGAAGAGGTGGATTTTCCTTCACCCAGGGGTGTGGGAGAAATCGCAGTTACGTCAATGTATTTTCCGTTTGGTTTGTCTTTGAGCCGTTCAAGTACGGCTCTGAAATCGATTTTTGCGATATAGTGACCCTGTGGAAGCAATTCATCTTTGGTCAATCCCAGTTTTTCACCGATTTCATAAATGGTGAGCATTGTTTTCTCTGCGTCTTCAGCAATTTCCCAGTCTAAATGTTTGGTTGGATCTAATGCCATGGCTTACTCCTTTGTAGATTGGGGCCTGTAATCCAGGCCATGATAAAAAGTAATAGAAACCAAGTATTACGTTTTTTTGAATCCCAAATAGCCTAACTGAATATCCTAACTATATAAATAATAGGAAAAAATCAACCTTTTGTATGAATTCCCGGACCATCTTTTTTATATACCATTGAGACCGTTGGAAATTTTAGGTTCTCGATTCATTTTTTTTAAGAATCCCCCCCAAAAAAGTAAAATCACACCACTGAGATTTAAAAACAAACCGTTTTCGCCGCTACGATTTCAATTTAATAACTAAATTAGATTCAATGACTGCTTATTTTTATTTAAATATGCCAAACCCGTTGAAATACTTGCCATTATGGGCTTTAGAAGACAAAAGCAATAAATTCACTCATCTATTGACAAAAAACCTTAACAATTATAAGTCAATAGCTGTTATCGAATTATGGACCTAAACTAAGGTATATATATGGTAAGGGACGTCAAAATTAGGGTAAACCCGTTTGATCCAAATCGTCCTTTATTATTTATCTCTCTTTTTTCGATGACATCACGTCTTTTTAATTCTAACCCCCCCCAACTCATAACTATCTTTAAATTTTAGGAGGTAAAAGTGGGATTTGAAATAACCAAAGAAACTTATGCCGGCAGTATCAAAGGTGTCACAATCGGCAAAGGCGACACCGCCCTTACCGTCGGCGGACAAACAAGTTATCCTTTTTACCAGTTCGAAGGTGAAACGCCCAACAAGCCCGTGATTGCCATGGAAATCTGGGACATAACCCCTGAAGACTGGCCCGAAGTTGCCCTTGCACCGTTTAAGGATGTGATTTCCGATCCTGCGGCCTGGGCAAAAAAATGTGTGGAAGAGTATGGGGCACAGGCCATTGTCCTCCAGTTAAAGAGCACAGATCCCAATGACAAGGACGCAAGTCCCGCTGATGCCGCAGCAACGGTTAAAAAAGTGCTGGGTGCCATCAACGTCCCACTCATCGTCTGGGGATGTGCCGTACCTGCCAAAGATGAAGAAGTTCTGAAAAAAGTGGCAGAAGTCTGCGATGGTGACAACCTGATCCTGGGTCCGGTGGAAGAAAAGAACCACAAAGGTATCGGTGCCGCTGCCATGGGGTACGGTCATACGATCATCTCCTCTTCTCCCATTGACGTCAACCTGGCCAAACAGGTGAACATCCTCCTGGAAAACCTGGGTGTTTCCCTGAACAAGGTATTGGTTGACCCCACCACGGGCGGACTGGGATACGGTCTTGAGTACACCTACTCGGTAATGGAACGTCTTTCCCAGGCAGCCATGACCCAGGGTGACGACAAGCTCCAGAATCCCATGATCAACAACCTTGGCAATGAAATTTGGAAATGCAAAGAAGCCAAACAAAGCGTTGAAGACGCCCCTGAACTGGGTGATCCTGAAAAACGGGGTATCCTCATGGAAGCCGTTGGTGCGGTCTCATACTTCATGTCGGGTTCCAGTGTCATGATCATGCGCCATCCCGAAGCCATTAAACTGGCCAAAGCCTTTATTGACCTGATCGTTGACGGAGGATCTGCTGCAGACGTGGCCCCCATCTCCAAACTGCTGGATGATGTGGAAATTGATTTCGCTGCCATGGCCCCTGCCGTCGACCTGACCATTGCAGAAGAGAAAAAGGCAGCTCCGGCCAAAAAAGCCGCTCCGGCACCCAAGACAGGCACGCAAGGCTGCCGCCCCGGCAGCCCAGCTGCAGCACCGCAAGGCAGCCGCTCCTGTAAAAGCAGAGCCCGCCGGCAGCCCCTGCAGCAGCCCCTGCTGTAGATCCGGAAGCAGATGCAAAAGCCAAAGCTGAGGCAGAAGCCAAAGCCAAGGTTGATGCAGAAGCAAAAGCCAAAGCAGATGCTGAGGCAAAGGCAAAGGCTGAAGCCGATGCCAAGGCCAAGGCTGCCGCAGATGCCAAGGCGGCTGAAGACGCCAAAGCACAGGCGGTAAAAGACGCTGCCAATGCAAGGGACGCTGCCGAACAGGCCCTGAGAGACAAACGTGCCGCAGAAATGGCCAAACACGCAACCGGAGCGGCGCCCAAAAAAGACGTCACCCTGACTGCGGCCAAGGTCCAGAAATCCATGCTGGATAAAATCATTGAAAATCTTGACAGAATTCATAAGAGAGCAAGCTGATCCGATCAAATTTGATCGGATCATTCATGTTTGCACTCTTAAAGAATATAATTAATCAAGAGGAGGAACCTCTAATGGCAGAAAAAACAGAAAAGACAGCAAAAGCACCAAAACTTGCTGATCCCATTGAAGCATCATATGAAGTATCCACCCAGGAAATGATTGTCCGCTCTCATAAATTGGGTATAGAGACCATTTTTGACAGGGCCGCCAACATGAAGCCCTGTAACATCGGTATCCAGGGCATCTGCTGTAAGAACTGCGCCATGGGCCCCTGCCGCCTCCCCCTTCCCAAAGCGGGAATCGAAGGCGAAGATACCAGAAAAGGACTTTGCGGCGCCACAGCCAACACCATTGCCGCCCGTAACTTTTCCAGAATGATTGCAGGTGGTGCTGCAGCCCACTCGGATCACGGCAGAACTGTTGCTGAAGTATTTTACCAGGCCGCGAACAAGCTGACGGATGATTATAAAATCAAAGACCCCATCAAACTTCTGGCCATCGCCCCCCATTACGGTGTGGATATCCAGGTTGAAGTAGATGGACAGATGGTTGACAGAGACATTGATGAGATCGCTGTTGAACTGGCTGATGTTGCCCTGGCCGAATGGGGTAAAACCGGCAGCACAACACTTGTACCCAAACGGTTTCCAAAAGTCAGATATGAGCTCTGGGAAAAATTAGGCATCCTCCCCAGAAATATTGACAGAGAAATTGTGGATATCATGCATAGAACCCACATCGGCGTTGACCAGGATTATAAAAACCTCATGAAACAGGGTGCCAGAGCTGCCCTGGCCGATCTTTCCGGTTCCTGGATTGCAACCGAGCTTCAGGATGTTATGTTCGGTACGCCCTCTCCTTTGATTTCCGAAGCCAACCTTGGTGTTATGAAAGAAGACCATGTCAACATCATCGTTCACGGTCATGAACCTGTTCTGTCCGAGATGATCGTTGCCGCGTCCCAGTCCGTAGAAGCCCTGGAGCTGGCCCAAAAAGTAGGAGCCAAAGGGATTCAGCTGTCAGGGATCTGCTGTACAGCCAATGAAGTTCTCCAGAGACACGGCGTACCCAATGCAGGTAACTTTCTCCAGCAGGAACTTGCCATTGTAACAGGCGCCTGCGACGCCATGGTCGTAGATGTTCAGTGTGTATTCCAGAACCTGGCCAATGTTGCCAAATGCTTTCATACCCATCTGATCACCACCCATCCCATGGCCAAGATGGAGCAGCCCAATGTTGTGCATATCGAGTTTGACGAGCACCATGCCATGGAAGATGCCATGCGTATCGTTAAAATGGCTGTTGAGAACTACCCCAACCGGGGTGCAGAGGTACAGATTCCGCCTGAAAAACAATCCCAGGTGGCTGGATTCTCGGTTGAATCTGTCAAATATCACCTTGGGGGATCCTTTAGGGGAACTTACTACACCCTGAACGATAACATCATCAACGGCCGTATCCGAGGGGTTGCCGCAGTTGTTGGGTGTAATAACGCAAGACAAAAACACAACAACGCCCACCTGACTGTTATCAAAGAGCTGATCAAGAACGATGTCATTGTTCTGACCACCGGCTGCGGCGGTATCACTGCTGCCATGGACGGCCTGCTCCAACCGGATTCTGCTGCAGCTTACTGCGGCCCCGGACTTGCAGAGATCTGTGAAACTGTCGGTATCCCACCCGTTCTCCATATGGGTTCCTGTGTGGATAACTCCAGAATTTTACATGCAGCCATTGAGGTTGTTAATGCCGGCAATATGGGTCAGGATCTTTGTGACTGGCCAGTAGCGGGTTCCGCACCTGAATGGATGAGTGAAAAAGCCATCTCCATTGGTCAATATGTGGTCTGTAGCGGTATTTATACCGTATTTGGCGGCACGCTGCCAATCGACGGCGCTCCTGTGTTCAAAGAATATCTGAATTCAGGTATGGAAGAACTCTACGGCGGTATGTGGGCTGTTGAAGCAGATCCAATCAAACATGCCCATTTGATGATTGCCCACATCGACAGAAAGAGAAAAGAGCTGGGCATCGACAAGGCAAGAGAGAGAGTGATGATGGATATGGCTGATCGCCAGGCCCTGGAAGCTTAGGATTTGGAACATTAGATTAGGATACCGAATACAGACAAACTAAATAAAATCCTCAAAGAAGGGGGAAAATAATATGTCAAAATTAATCGCATTTGCAGCAATTCAGGGCGGTTATAAAGTAGTTGCTCAGGCTGAAGGGCAGCTGAACAAAGCACTTGCAACCTATGATGCTAGTACAAAAGTCGGATTTCCCAATACAGCCTATTATCTGCCGGTAATTTATTCCATTACCGGACTTAAAGTAGAAACCCTGGAAGATCTTAAAAAGCCTTTGGAATTTGCCAGGGGACTTCTTCCGCCCCATATCCGTCTTAAAAACTGGCTACCGTACCTGGGGCCATTGCTTGATGCCGGTATGGCGGGTATTCTCTGCTATGAAATCATTGAAGCCTTAAGATATCTCAACGAACCTGATTTCTACATTGCCCAGGAAGATCCTGATATTGAAAACGGAAAAATGTGGGTGGGTGCTGCTGATGACACCATCCTGAGAAAACGTGGTGTTGAGTTTGTTGACGGTTCTGCCCCCGGGTTTGCAGCCATGGTTGGTGCCGCTCCGGATGCGGAAACGGCTAAAATGATCATTGAAGATTACCAGAAAAAATCCTTGTACATCTTCTGCGCAGCCAACCACAACGGCAACACCCTGATCCAGCAGTGCCTGGACGCCGGCATGCAGGTGGGCTGGAACACACGTATCGTTCCCTTTGGCCCGGACATCTCTTCGGCCGTTTTTGCCCTGGGCTTTGCCAACAGGGCCGCCATGGCCTTCGGCGGTGTTCAGCCCGGTGACTACAAAACCATCCTCAAATACAACAAAGACCGTGTATTCGCCTTTGTCAACGCCCTGGGTGATGTAGGAACCGAATGGGGTGTGGCTGCTGCCGGTTGTGTTAACTGGGGGTTCCCCACCATCGCCGACACCCCCATTCCTGAGATTCTGCCCACGGGTATCTGTACTTACGAGCATGTGGTTGCCCCTGTTGCCCACAAAGACATGGTCCAGAGATCCGTTGAAGTCCGCGGCTTGAAAGTTCAGGTCGCCGACATCGAAATCCCCTGTGCTTTCGGTCCTGCATTTGAGGGTGAAAGAGTCAGGGGCGCTGACCTTTACGCCCAGTGCGGCGGCGGAAAAACCCAGTGTACAGAGCTTGTTAAAAAAGCGGAAATGGGCGACATTGAAGACGGCAAGGTCATTGTGGTAGGCCCTGATCTTGAGAACATCAAGGAAGGCGGCACCTTCCCCTTGGGTATCAAGGTTGAAATTGCCGGACGTGAGTTCCAGGAAGACTTTGAGCCCATCATGGAACGTCAGATCCATCATCTGATCAATTATATCCAGGGTATCATGCATATCGGACAGCGGGATATTTCCTGGGTCCGGATCTCCAAGGCGGCCATTGAAAAAGGCTTTACCCTCAAAGATATCGGTGTGGTTCTCCATGCCAAATTCCACCAGGATTTCACCAAAATCGTGGACAAGGTTCAGGTCACTCTGTACACCAAGACAGAAGATGTTGACAAGATGACTGCCGTGGCCAGAGAGAACTACCTCACCCGTGATGCCCGTGTGGATACCATGAAAGATGAGGATGTTGAGACCTTTTACTCATGCACCCTGTGCCAGTCCTTTGCACCCTCCCATGTCTGCTCCGTAAGCCCTGAAAGAACAGGACTTTGCGGTGCCTACAACTGGATGGACTGCAAGGCGGCCTTTGAAATCAACCCCACAGGCCCCAACCAGCCCATTGAAAAAGGCGAAGTGATTGATGCAAAACTGGGACAGTTTAAAGGCGTTAATGATTTTGTCTACAAAGCATCCAGGGGTGCTGTCACCCATTACAACTTCTACTCCATGGTCCATGATCCCATGACCACCTGCGGCTGCTGTGAGTGTATCGCTGCCATGCTGCCCATGTGTAATGGTGTTATGACCGTCGGCCGTGACTACGGCGGAGAAACCCCCTGCGGCATGAAGTTCACCACCCTGGCCGGTGTCATGGGCGGCGGTGCGTCGTCTCCGGGTTTTGTGGGCCATTCCAAGCATAACATCACCCAGGGCAAATTCATCATGGGCGACGGTGGTCTTTTAAGAATGGTATGGATGCCCAAGATGCTCAAAGAAGAGCTCAAGGATCGTATCGTTCAACGCGGTACCGACATGGGTGTACCCAATCTTTATGACATGATTGCCGATGAAACCGTGGGCATCACAGAAGAGGAAATCCTTCCCTTCCTCCAGGAAAAAGGACATCCCGCTCTGACCATGGAGCCCCTTGTAGGCTAATGTAAACCCAAAGACACGGCAGTTTATACCCTGCCGTGTCTTCCCATAAAGTTTAGAAAGACTTAAGGAGATAAAAATGGCATTAACCGGTATTCAGATATTCAAACTCCTTCCCAAAACAAATTGTAAGGAGTGTGGGGTCCCCACATGTCTTGCCTTTGCAATGAATCTTGCATCGGGAAAAGCAGAGCTTGATGCCTGCCCCTATGTTTCCGACGACGCAAAGGAAAAGCTGGCTGAGGCATCCGCACCTCCCATCCGCCCTGTGGCCCTGGGTAAAGGTGTCCGTAAAACCACCACCGGTGGTGAAACCGTTCTTTACAGACACGAAAAAACCTTTTTCAACCCCACGGTCCTGGCCGCCACAGTGGCATCTGACGTGGATCTGGGCGAACTCGATAAAACCCTGAAAATCTATAATGCATTTCAGTACGAACGGGTGGGCCTGAACCTGAGACCCGAACTTCTGGCTGTTAAAGATGCAGGTAACGGCGCCGAAGCCTTTGCCGCAGTTGCCGGAAAAATAGCCAAGGAATCCGAGTTCAACCTGGTACTCATGACCGAAGACATGGCTGTCATGAAAGCCGGTGTTGAGGTTGCAGGATTCAAACGGCCTCTGCTCTATGCCGCCACAGCAGCCAATGTGGATGAACTCGGCGCCCTTGCCAAAGACGCAGGCCTGCCCCTGGCAGTAAAAGCAGACTCTGTGGATGCCCTGATTCCCCTGACTGAAAAACTCATCGGCATGGGTCTCAAAGATCTGGTACTCGACTCAGGGGCCCGTGAAATCAAACAGGCTTTGGAAGATCAGGTGGCCATCAGAAGAGCGGCCCTCAAGGCTTCCAACAAGGCCCTGGGTTTCCCCACCATCGCCTTCCCCTGTGAAATGGCCTCCAACCTGGATATGGAAACCCTGATCGCCGGCATGTTTGTTGCCAAATACGGCGGAATCGTGGTCATGTCCGATTTCACCTCCGAGTCCCTGTTCCCGCTGCTGCTGGAAAGACTCAATATCTTTACCGATCCCCAGAGACCCATGACCGTAACAGAAGGTATATTTGAAATCGGTAACCCGGATGAGAATTCTCCGGTTCTGGTCACCACCAACTTTGCCCTGACTTACTTCATCGTCTCCGGTGAATGCGAGGCCTCCAGAGTACCCTGCTGGCTGCTGATCAAAGATTCAGAAGGTCTATCCGTTCTCACCGCCTGGGCGGCCGGTAAATTCGGCGGGGATGATGTGGGTATGTTCGTGAAAAAGAGCGGTATCATGGACAAGGTAAAACACAAAGAACTGATTATCCCTGGGTATGCCGCTGCCATTGCAGGGGATGTTGAAGAAGAACTTCCCGGCTGGACCATTACTGTAGGACCGAGAGAAGCGGCTCATCTGCCGGCTTTCCTGAAATCCAAATAAGTAAAACCACCTGCTGCCGGGGCTTAGGGCCCCGGCAGCCCAAGTACAACTATTAATACGTAAAAGGATACAACATGGAGAATATGATTTTATTTGGTGAAAGCTTGAACGTCATTTCCAAAGTTATCGGAAAAGAGTTCAAGGAACCAGATCCTGCCAAGCGTAACCCAGTACCCATCCAGGAAGAAGTTGTCCGCCAGAAAGAACTGGGCATGGATTACATCGACATCAACCTGGGACCGGCCAAAAAATTCGGTACCGAGCTGATGCCTTGGGTTGTCAACGTGGTTCAAGAAGCGGTGCCGGGAATGCCTCTTCTTCTCGACTCCTCCAACATTGACGCCATTGAAGCAGGTCTCAAGGTCTGCAAACCTGCGGACAAACCCCATATTGTAAACTCTATCATGGCCCGTGCCGAACGGTATGAGGCCATGGTCCCCATGACCAAAAAGTACGATGCAGATTTCGTTGCTCTGATGTGGGGTCCCGAAGGCCTCCCCCGGGACGAAAATGAAAGAGCTGCCCTGGCGGTTGAACTTCTCTACTATGCCAACGAAGCCGGCATCCCCAATGAAAAAATCTGGGTAGATGGTATCGTCACTCCCGTGAATATTCAGCAGCAGCAGTGCATGAGCCTGCTCAACTTCCAGATGATGCTCGAAGACATTGCACCGGGTGCCATGTCCACCTGCGGCCTGTCCAACATCTCCAATGGTCCTCCAGAGCACCTGCGTCCCATCCTCAACTCCACCTACATGTGCATGCTCTGGAAATACGGCATGAAATCCGTTATTGCCGATCCCCTGGACAAGAGGCAGACGGCCATTGCCAAGGGCCAGCGCTCTGACATTACTGACCTGATCTGGGGTCTGATGGACGGCAATGATCCTGGCGCGGCAAGCGTCGAAGGAGAACTGCTCGACTACTACAAAACCTACAAAGTCATCATGGGTGAAACCCTGTATTCCGACTCATGGCTTGAAATCTAGTCCAGTTCGTTAAGCAGTTCATTTGCTTTACCGGCCCCTGTTTGTGATTCACGGACAGGGGTCTTTCTTTTCTTGCCTGGCGGATCTTTATTTTATAAGATAAGGCCTTATATTCTCTGGTTGACACAGGATAAAAATGAAAAGGAAACTAAATGGGAACTATGAAAATAAAAGACAGCTGGTATTACGTGATCGTCCGGGACCCAAACACTTCAACTGAACAATTTGTCGGCTTCAGTGATGAAAATACAGAAAAAAAATTCCTTCCGGTATTTAAAACAAAACAAGATGCCAAAGCCTGCTTTGCCCTGATGCCCAAAGATCTTTTCAACGGGGACTATGACGTCCATGCTGTAATTGAAGAAGATATCATGGGTATTGCACAGGACAAAGGACACAATATATTCCTGCTGGATGACCAGGGCAGCATTTTAAAACAGATGGCATAATTTCAATTATAAGGAGCTCTACAGGTGAGTTTAAAACTTGCATTCGGCGGCAAAGGCGGAGTGGGCAAAACAACCGTCACCGCCCTCATTGCACGAACCATTGCCGCAATAGAAAAAGAGACAAGCGTTATAGCCATTGATGCCGATCCAGTTGCCAATCTGGCAGCAGGACTGGGCATTGATGAAACCCGGCCCATCACCCCGGTGGCTGAACTGTCCGATCTGATAGCCGAACGGACCGGAGCCCAGCCCGGAACCATGGGTGGTTTTTTCACTCTCAACCCCAAGGTGAATGATATACCGGACCGGTTCTCCATTGAAAAAGATGGGGTGAAACTTCTGGTCATGGGCACGGTTCAGAAAGGGGGATCCGGCTGTATCTGCCCGGAAGCCACCATTCTCAAAGCGTTGATGAATCACCTGGTCCTGGCCAGAAACGAAGTGGTGGTCATGGATATGGAAGCCGGTGTCGAGCACCTGGGCAGGGCGACCTCAGGATCAGTAGATGCCCTGGTCGTTGTCGTCAATCCAGGAAAACGGAGCCGGGTGGCTGCGGATAAAATCCGGAAACTGGGTACGGATATCGGCATAAAAAACATTGTGGTGCTGGGCAACAGGGTCCGGTCAGAAGAGGACAAAGCTCTGATACGGAAAAGCATGCCCGATTATGAGATCCTAGGATTTCTGCCTGAACTGGATGAGGTTGTAAAATCAGACAGAAACGGCACCCGTCCCTTTGATGATATCAGCACCATCCCGGCAGAACTGATGGAGATTACGGAAAAACTGATGGCTTTGGATAAAAAATAAACACTGCGGCGGGGCCCCCTGCCCCGCCGTTTCCCCGATCTTCGATTAGGATTTTGCCTCCATTGCAGCAATGGTGGTGTCCAGCATTCTATTTGAATACCCCCACTCGTTGTCAAACCAGGCCTGGATCTTGACCATACGCCCCCCTGCCACACGGGTCTGGGGCAGATCCACAATTGCAGACCGCGGATCATGATTGAAATCACAGGAAACCAGTTCCTCATCAGACACCCCTAAAATTCCTGCTAAATTACTTTCTGCTGCCTGAATCAGTATCCGATTGACGGCCTCCACACTGGTGGGAGCATGGACACCAAGGGTGATATCCATGATAGAGACATTGGTGGTAGGAACCCGGATGGCCAGGGTTTCAAACTTGCCGTCCAAATGGGGCAAAATCCTTGGGATCCCCTTTTCCAGAGACGTACTCACCGGAATAATGGACTGCAGTGCAGACCGTGTTTTTCTCAGATCATCGTTATAGGCATCTATCACAGGCTGATCGTGCATGGACGAATGTATGGTGGTGATGGTTCCGTTTTCAATGCCGATATGCCGGTCAACAACATCCAGGATGGGAATCAGGCAGTTCGTGGTGCATGAAGCATTGGAAATAACGGCATGGTACGGTTTAAGGGTCTGATGGTTAACCCCGTATACAATGGTGGCATCCATTTCGTCCTTGGCCGGATGGGAATAAATCACTTTGAGGGCGCCGGACAGAAAATGGAGTTCCGCCGCCTCCCGGTCATTGTAGACCCCTGTGCAGTCCAGAACCACATCCACATTCAAATCCTTCCAGGGCAAATTGACGATATTTTTTTCCTGGAACAGATGGATATAATCCCCCCCGATCATCAGCCCCTTATCCATTTTTTTGACCGCCACGGGAAAACGGCCGTGGGTGGAGTCAAACCGGGTCAAATGGTAAAGGGTTCCCGGCCGGGCCGTTTCATTGACAGCCACCAGATTCAATTTTTCCTTGAACCGCGGGGATTCATAGAGGGCACGGGCCACACACCGCCCGATCCTGCCGTATCCGTTAATTGCTATATTGTATTTCATAGGTAGCCCCTTGGAATAGTGTTCATATTATCCAGAATGATGGTATACCACAAACCGAATAACAAATTAACCCTCTTGGCCATCTATACCATTCTTAACTTGACTTAAACCGCTCAAAACAAGATACTATGAAAATTACACTAAGGTTATATTCATGACACGAATCATCGCCCGGACGATTCAAGGACAAATGATTCAGACCGAAGGGCTCAAAAGCGAATCATTAACAATGGATACCTGCCCTTTCACAGCCCCTGAACGGCGACCTTGTTCACCCGGCATTTTATAGAGCAAACCACCAGGTACCAGGAAAGCAAATGAAACAGATATTAGCACATGCCATATTGATCATATTCTGGATCATGCCGGCCTGGGCCAGCTATTCGACTCCGGAGTTGGCCGACCAGACCTCAGGCCCGCTTGAGTCAACTCCGGGTATTATTTTTCAGCAGCATATTCCGGTCATTGCAGAACAATTTGTCGGTATGCCCTTTAAGATGGGAGGTCGCCCAAGGCGTACCGGAACCACGGACAACTCCTCCCTTTTTTATGCCATTTACACAACAGCAGCCCAAAAAGCCGGACTGGTCTACAAAGCCTATCTTCCCATGCGGTATCTGCTTAAAAATACCAGGCAGGTTGATATCTCTGATATCCAAAACGGGGATCTCATTGTCCTGGACAATGATCTTGCCGCCATGGTCTACCGGGTAGACCCCTCGGGCCGCATGTATTTTATCTATGCTTCGGAGAAACGTCAGCAGGTCATATCTTTCCACAGCGGCAATCTGGTTTACCAGGCCTATTGGCTGGAACATCTGAAAGGATTTTTCAGGCTAAAGGACGAAATGCTTATGCCCGGCAGATAAGCCCAAGGATTTATAATAGGGGCTGTATGACAAAAATCAAAAAGATTCCCGTTCACCAGCATCCCAGGGAAAAACGTCTATCCAAGGCACGGTCGTAAATAAAGACCAACTGCATATGTGCACCGCCCCCCAAAAAAACATGCCAACTTTTCGACTCAACCCTTAGCCACCCGTAAATAAGTAAGTTCAATATCCAACGCCTTTGGCCCCATCCGCTCTCGTCTGGTCACACACGACCCTGGCCCGATCTTTGCGGAAAACGTCCATGGATTTAAATTTAGAAAGGAGATTTCTAAATGGACGACCTGGATAAATTTTTGGATCAGCTTCAGGAAGATATTTTTGATGAAGCCAGGCAGGCCCTGGGCGAAAAAGGCGTTGACCGGTGGCGGAACCCCAGGTACAACGCCAGGATGGAGAATCCGGACGGATGGGCCAGGATCTCCGGGGAATGCGGAGATACCATGGAGATCTATCTAAAATTCACAGACAACCGTGTGGCCAAGGCATCATATGTCACAGACGGGTGCGCCTCGTCGATGATCAGCGGTTCATTTGCCGCAGAACTGACCCTGAACAAAACGCCGGAAGAACTGACAAAGATCACGGCAGACCATGTACTCAAAGCCATTGGAAAACTCCCGGAAAACGACATTCACTGCACCACCCTTGCCGCCCGAACCATTCAAGCCGCCCTGGACGATTACATGGGCAATCCGATAAGAAAGGGCAGCTAAGGATGGGCTCCGAAATGACTTGATCTTTTGTTTTCAAAATACCCAGCAGTAAGGGGTTTTATAAAAAATACCCATTTATGGGGTTTTGGAAACAATTTAGATCAAGTCATTTTGTAACGATTCCTAAGGTGGGTATTCATCTTGATATTTATATGGCCACAACTTTTGACGCCCACTACACCGGCCGTGATCCGAATGGGTTGGGGCCCGGCCCGCAATCATCAGCAGAAAGTTCCTTGCGGCAATGGTGTTGACGGTGGCGCCGCACAGCCCTCTTTTCTATGACCCTCTCCCTCAATACCTGATTTGGGCAAAGGCAACTGCAGTTTTACAGCAAACACCCTGTACGCCGATGTTACAGGTCCCCGGCCAAATACGGTTTCGATATTCAACTGCTGGACCCGCTCGATCATTTGCTCGGTGGCGCTTTTGCTGGGTCGATTTTTTCATTGTTTTTTCCTTTGATTTTTCCATATGCAGAACACTCCTATTGTTGAATCAATTAAGCCCCATTGAAATCACTTTTTTCAGGAAGAATGTATGATGCGATTATGGAGCATAAGACTGTGCAGATGACGGCCCAGGAATAAGGAGACTGAAAAACATGTTTATTTTCAAAGAGTTATGAGTTAAACCCCTATCCCTAATGATCAGAATCATATAGGCTGCGGTGCACAACTGCTACTCATCGAAGATAATTGGTGTGATTCTACGATGTGATGCGGCAAAAAAAAGGCCGTTGAATTTAAAGGTGATGGATAAAACAGGGTAAGGCTATTTGTTGAGGCAGACAATTTTTGAATTGGCAAAATCCATCCGCCTTGATCCTGATGATAGAATCATTGACCGGGTGAATTAAAATCTGTAGAATTAATATCGTCTGAAAAAGTAAAACAAGCATTCAACCGGACAGCGGTATAAAGCATACCCTGCCCGGTTGAATTCATCTTGGGATAATGGATCCCAAGGCTACGAGACACAAAGACCGGGATGGACAAAAATAACCATGAAAGAACTGACCATAAACATCTGCAAAGAGTTCAGCAGAATACTGGGTGGCCGGGAAAAAAAAATTTCCGACCATTCTGGTGAAGAATTCAGAGAGAAATTTTTAGAAGAAAATATTAAAAACTATGATCGGATAACTGTTGAACTGGATGGGGTTTTAGGGTATCCGATTGATTTCTTGGATGAAACTTTTGGCAGAATGGCAAGACGCCTTGGTAAAAAGAAGTTCAATCAAAAATTTCGTTTCATTTCCAATCATACCAATACCACAGACAGGATTAATTATCTGGCCGATCATTCCGGCAAAGAATAAGGGCTTCGGAATTCGTTTATTTCGAAAACCGGGCAAGCACCCCCAGGATCAGCCCGCCCGACACCATGGCCAGACCCCCGATCACGGCAATGGTATTGTCCCAGCCAAGTGAAATGGTGTAGGTGGCCATGGAACCGAATATAAAATTGGCAAACATCATCAGGGACGAGGCAGAACCGGCGTGGCGGTTCACGGCGTTTAGAACCATGCCCACGCTGAAGGGCCGGGTGAGCCCGAAGCTGAAGGTGATAAAAAACATGGGCAGAGTAAAGGAGAGCGGATGGGTATGGGGGATAAAGTAAAGGAGAGCGCCCCCCAGAAAAACACCTCCCAAACCCAGGCGGATCATGGTGATATCCCGGATATTGCGGATGCGCATGCACACAAAAGACCCCAGCATCATGCCCAGGGAGTTGATGCCGAAATAGATCCCATAGGCCTGTTCCGACAGGAAAAATTCCTTGATATAAATATCCGATGAGGCCGCAATAAAGGCAAAAAAAGGCCACATGGAGGCTGCAAACAAAAGGTTGAGGAAAAAGAACCGCCTGTTCCTGGACAGGGTAATATAAGGGCCTCCCATTCGGGCAAAGGGAATTTCTTCCCGGACAGACAAGGGTTCTGGCAGTTTGATCACCCCCAACAGCGCCACCAGGGCCACAAAGACCTGAACAATGAATATCATCTCCCAGTGCCCGGCAAGCAGAACCGTACTCCCAAGACTGGGTCCCACCATTGAGGCCATGGGGATGAGGATACCCATGAGGGCCAGGATTTTTTTCTGATCCGGGCCTTGGAACTTATCCTTGATAATGGAAAGTCCCAGAGCAGAGGGCCCTGCAGCCCCGATGCCCTGCCCCATCCGTCCCAGAATAAGGTCAAAGGCCGAATCAGCGGATGCACAGAAAAGACTGCCCATGATAAAAAGAGAGATCCCCACCATCAGCGGGGGCCTGCGGCCAAACCGGTCCGAAATCGGACCGTAAAAAAGCAGGGTGGAACTATAGCTCAGGTAAAAGGAGATCAGGGTCAGATTGATGGTCTTTAAGGGAACTTCCCAGATCTCCTGCATATGGGGCATGGCTGGCAGATACATGGAGGTGGAAATGGGCGGAAACGCCGCCAGCAGACCGATAAGGGGCAGCAGAAACCAGACATTCTCTTCCGGGATCTCAGTGGAACGCCTACTATGGGCTCTCATTTATGGTTTTCCCTCAAATAAAGAGACCCACATAAGACCCCTTAAAAGAATTGTCACGACCCGGGCACGGATTTTATGCACCCCATGCTCAGTTAAACAAAGCGCTGACACTGTCCCCGGTATGAATCCGATGGATGGCCTGTGCAAACAGCGGCGCCACGGACAGCACCGTTAATGCCGCAAACCGCTTGTCTTCGGGTATATCCACGGTATTTGCCACCACAACCTCGGCAATGGATGAAGCGGCCAGGCGCTGAGCTGCCGAACCGCAGAGCACCGGATGGGTGGCTCCCACATAGATTCGATTCGCCCCGGCCTTTTCCAGGGTTTTCACCGTAGAAACAAGGGTACCGCCGGTGGAAATTTCATCGTCAAAAACAATGGCATCGCGTCCTTCCACATCCCCGACCACCAGCCCCTGCTGGACCCGTGAATCGCTGATACGGCGCTTATCAATAATGGCCATGGCGGTGTCCAGGCGCTGGGCAAACCGCCCGGCCCTCTTGGCACCGCCGGCATCCGTGGCCACAACCACCAGGCGGGAAAGGTCCAGGCGGGATGCAAAATACTCGCAGATCGTCGGCCCCGCCGTGAGATGGTCCACGGGAATGCTGAAAAATCCATGCACGGAATCCGCATGGAGATCCATGGTCAACACCCGGTCGGCCCCTGCGGTTTTCAATAAATCAGCGATCAGGCGGCCGGCAATGGATATCCTGGGGGCATCTTTCTTGTCTGACCGGGCATAGGAATAATAGGGAATCACAGCGGTGATCCGCCTGGCCGATGCACTTCTCAAGGCATCCAGGGTAATCATGAGCTCCATGATATGATCACTGACCGGCTGGGTAAGAGACTGGATCACAAACACATCTTTTTCCCTGACACTCTCCCTGATCTGGACAAAGAGGTTGTCATTGGAGAACCGGGAAGTCTCAAGGGAACTCAAGGGGATGCCGATATGGTTGCAGATTTCAAGGGCAAGGGCCCGGTTGGATCCGCCTGAAAAGATCTTCAAATCATTTTTCATCATTCAGTGTCCTGGTGGGTTGGCAGTATGAATTTCTCATATCAGATCACGTGGAAAAATACCAGGCAGCATTTTCCACTGATCAGGGCCGACATGTCTATCAATTTTCAATATCTTTAATCTACGGCACGCTGGTGATATGGCGTAAGAATCCATAGATTCTTATTATTATCCGAGCGCTTGGGTAAAGCCGAAAGTATAGTGGACCCCAGTGTCAAGACAGTTTTTCATTCAATCTAAGCGTCATCTTTTAAATTTTCCCCGACAACTAGCGGAAGTGGAAGCCAGGCCCTGAGCCATCCTCGGACCACGGCACCAATATGACTATCATCGACAACGGCCTAATGTTAATTTTTTCAGGAGGCTTTGTTGAACCATTGTCATTGGCGTGCTTGAATTCACCATGCATAAATGGAATCAGAATATTCAAAAAGGGCGTGGGTTCGGAACAGTTTTCCGGTCTCACACCCTTTTTGATTGTATCGATATTGAAATTTATTTGTTCTTCAAATCTCTGCCAAATCCTTTAACAATTGAGAACATCATGGCAATCATCACGACTGTGAACGGCAGGGCACATACAATGGATGCCGTCTGAAGGGCTTTAAGCCCGTCTGTCTGCAGCAGAATGATGGCCAAGGTACCTAAAACAAACCCCCAGACGATTTTCATTCCAGCCTTGGGTTCCAGTTCGCCTTTGGACATGAGCATGGCGACCAGGAATGATGCGGAGTCGGCAGACGTGATCAAAAAGATAATCAGACTGATAAAAATCATGATGGAGGCGAAAAAGCCCATGGGATAGGTGGACAGGAGAGTGAAGATACCGGATCCCATGTCGGCCTGAATGGCTTTCCACAGCTCAACCGTACCCGCTCTTTCAGCAAGAATGGCGGCACCGCCGAAAATATCAAAGCAGACGAACATGACCACAGAAGGGATCAGTACAACCCAGAGGATGAATTCCCGGACCGTCCTGCCTTTGGAGATCCGTGCAATAAAACCGCCGACAAAGGGGACCCAGGCAATCCAGAATGCCCAGTAAAAAACAGTCCACCACCCCAGCCATTTGCCTTCAAAGGCCTGGTTCATTGAATCGGTCCAGAAGGTCATGGTGACAAAATTAGACAGATATAGGCCCAGGGAATCGGGAAACAGGTTCAGCAACTGCAGGGTGGGTCCGGCAAAAAAGATGAACGCAATCACCGCAAAGGCCAACCACATGTTGATCAGGCTCATGTATTTCAGGCCTCGTTTCAGACCGGAAACCGAAGAGGCGATATAGGCGGCCATGAAAAGAATGAGTACGAAAACAGTAATACCCGGGGTCATCTCTATACCCGTAATGTGGGTCAGGCCGAATTTGATGGAAAGGATGCCCAGTCCCAGAGCCGTACTGATACCAGCGATGGTGGCAAAGGCGGTGACAAGGTTGGCAATTTTACTCCAGATGCTAGTTTCTGTTTTATCGCCCAGCAGGCCGTAAAGGGAGGTCGCAATGGTCATGGGCTGATCGTGTTTAAAGGAGAAATATGCGATGCCCAGACCGCCGACGGCATAGAAGGACCAGGGATGAAACCCCCAGTGGAGATAAGAAATCTGCAGGGCGACAGGGACGGCAGCTGCAGTACCGGGCTCAGCCCCGTAGGGCGTCTGCATATAATGGTAAAGGGGCTCTGCAATGCCCCAGAAGATAAAACCAAGACCGATGCCGGCTGAAAAAAGCATGGCCAGCCAGGCCATGGTTGAAAATTCCGGTTCATCCTCATCTTTACCCAGTTTCATGTTGGCAAAGGGACCCACAGCCATCCAGAAGGAAAAGATCAGGCAGGACGCGGTGAAGAGCATATAGTACCAGGTAAAATTGGTGGTAATGAACGACTGCATGGACTGGAGTGCAGTTGCAAGTTTTTCCGGTGCAGCAATGCCTAAGCCCACAACGATGCCGAAGATCACCAGGGTGATCCAGAATAACTGGTGATCCGTTTTTCCCAGAAATTTTTCCATAATGCCTGTTTGACTGCTCGTTTGTGTTGCCATTTTCTTACTTTCCCTTTCATTAATTGTTATATTTTTTTTCAACATAGGCATTGAGATCCCGTTCGACACCCGGATCAATTTCAGGTTTAGTGTAGGACTCAATCCGCTTTTTTACATATTCAGCTGCCCGGGCAACCATGTCCCCGTTGTTTTTGGCGGCCCAGTCGTCATAGGTGCTTCTGCAGGTCAGGTTGGCCGGAAAGAAAGCCGTCCTGCATCTCATGGCAGTTTCAGGCTGCATCAGGTAAGAACCGCAGGGGCCCACCCGTTTGATCAGGTCGGTGTTAATGCTGGCATCGGTGATCTCAAGTGGGGCTACGGCGCGTTTGATCATGCCGCAGACCTCTTCATCAATAACGAATTTTTCCAGGCTGACCGCGGCGTACGCCCCCAGGATACCGCAGGACTGATGAATGAAATGGGCCCCTGAGATGACAGGCGCAGCCATGAGCAGGGCAGACTCAATCCCGGCCTGGGCATTAATGGAATACGCGTCGGTCAGGTTGCCCCCGTATCGACAGGGCAGGCCGTAATGTTCTGCCATCTGTGCGGCAATGGCGGTGAGTTGGAGGGATTCGGGACCGCCTAAGCTGACCCCGCCGGTACGCATATCCGAGGCACATGAGGTGCCGCCGCAGACACAGGGGACACCGGGATAAATAAGCTGGGCAAGGGTTATGCCTGCCAGACTCTCGGCCATTTCCTGGGCAGCGGTACCGGCAATGTCAATTGGCCCGGTTATTCCGGCCAATACCATGGAGGAAATGAGCAGGGCCTGTCCGTTTCTGGCAAATTCGATGAGCCCTTCCAAGGTGTCGCCGGCATAGGAGAGGGGAGACAGGGGATTCACAGATACGATGGAGACGGGATGGCCCAGTTCCGCCGGTTTTTTACCCCAAACAATTTCAGCCATTTCAGCGAGTTCTATGCCGTTCTCCCTGGCGCAGGGGTTGGAAATCAGGGGCATGTCGGTCATGGTCATGGCTGCATGAAGCATGCGGCTGGCCGCTTCCCTGGGGGAAAATTCAGCTGGAACGGCCATGGACCCTGCGGCAAAATCCACATAGGCCGAGGTCTGGACCAGCCTGCACATGTTTTCCTGATCAGCAAGACAGGCGGTTCGCCGGGTGCCGTCTGAATCAATGACAAAAGGGGCGGCCCAGGCAGGTCCAAATGCAAAGTGGTCTCCACCTAATCGGACGGATTTATCCGGGTTCCGGGCCATGATGGTGAACTCCGATGGCACGGTATCAAGCGCCTTGAGCACCTGGGCGTCTTCAAAAAAAACCCTGTCCCCATCAATCTTGAATCCGTGCGTTTTAAAAATTTCGATGGCCTCGGGCAGTTTGAATGCCACACCGGTTTCCCCGAGTATACGCATGGCAGCATTGTGGATGATGTTGATCTGTTCTTTTGTGAGGGGCTGTAATCTGTTTCCCATGTCAATCTTCCCTTTCCAGATACCAGGGAAGTTCCGGCAGGCAAATGGGATTCAAAATGCCGGAACGTCCCGGATATCGGTTAAATCATTCGGTTTTCCGCTTGATATGGCCTTGAGCAATTGGCGTGCCAGGTGACTCCGATATTTTTTTATCTTTTAATTTCGAGCGGTTGTGTCTTTTAGGGTAACACCGGCAAAAAAGGGGACAGGTAAGAACCTAAGAAAAATGTCAAAATCAAAAAATGGAATTAATAAAATTATCATATTTTTTAAAACAGGCCGGTGCATTCAAAGGAGGTGTATGGAGTATTTCCTTTAAATGAAATAAGTTGTATTAAATTTAAACCAGGATTCATTTATGGTATGAATATTGGATTCCCACTGCCTGTACCGTCATAGAGCCCAATTGAGGAAATTTTAATATGAGAGCCATCCTATATATTATCAGTGCCGCTGTTTTAACCATTATTGCGGTCTTTTTTTTCTATCCATCTGTTCCTGAGGACCGCATTCCGGGATTGACCGGTGAAGAACAGATCTGGCTGGATTCCCATAGCGGTAGAGTCAGACTGGTACATACCCCGGATTGGCCGCCAATGGATTTTATGGATAAAGATGGCAACCCTGCAGGCATGGCCGCGGACTATATCCATCTGATAGAAGATAAGCTCAAGTTCAAGTTTGCAAATGTTCCCGTCTCCTCCTGGGATGAGATGCTCACCCTGGCAAGAAAGGGGGAGATCGATGTCATCTCGGCCGGACAGGAAACACCAGAGCGCCGTATGTTTATGAACTGGTCCACCCCTTTTTTAAACCTTAAAACCACAATTATCGTTCAAAAAGGAAGATATGCAGATCTCACTCTGGACCGCGTACAGGGGTTGAAAATCGGAGTTGTCCGAAAATATGCAGTCGGGGAGTTTATCCGGGAACAACACCCTGATCTTAACATGATAGATGTGGCAAATTCCAAGGAGGGCATTGAACAGGTCTCCTTTGGAGAACTTGATGCCATGATCACCGAGGTGCCCAATGCGTTGTATATTATTGAAACCGAGAAAATCACCAATCTGAGCCTGGCCGGGGATACAGGGTTTGAACTTCACCATGGCATGGGGATTAGAAAGGACTGGCCCATATTCAGCCGGATCATTGAGAAAACCCTGGTTTCAATTTCACAGGAAGAGCATCAGGCCATTTACAGCCGGTGGGTACACCTGGACCGACCCGGGTTTTATCTCTCCCGGACCTTCTGGTTCTGGGTTCTTGGGTCGACGGCCGCAGGTCTTCTCATGACCGGTACCGTGCTGTTCTGGAACCGGTCTTTGAAACGGGAGGTGGCCCAGCGCACCGAAGCCCTTCGCTTTAATGAGATCGGCCTGGAGGCACTTCTGGCATTGAACGAGACCCCCCACAAGTCCATTCGGGACATTGTTGAATTTTCATTCCGGCAAATGCTGGATTTAACCCAAAGCCGGTTCGGCTACCTCACCCTGCGGGAACAGGAAGGACTTACCTATGTGGTGGAGAACCGGGACGGCAATGCCGGGGGACAGGTGACGGTTCAGGTCCGGTCAAGCGGATTTGAAGGGAATACCAAAGGGTTCTGGGGGGATGCCGTTGAAAAAGGAAAACCCGTTATCTCAAATGATTACCATTTATCCAATCCAGAACTGAAAGGGGTACCGGAGGCCCAAAAAAAGATTGTCCGGTATATGAATGTTCCCATCTTCAGCCAGGGCCGCATCGTGGTGGTGGCGGGCATGGGCAACAAGGGGACCGATTATACCCGTTCAGACCTGCGTCAGCTGAATCTGCTGGCCCACGGCATGTGGCGGCTGATCCAGCGTAAGAAAGCGGAACAAGCCATGCAAAAAAGCGAAAAACGGTTCCAGGATCTGGTGGAAAACACCCCCAACGGCGTTGCCATTGTCCAGGACAATCGGGTGGTTCACCAGAATGCCAACCAGCTGAGCCTCATGGGGGACATCAATTTCATGGACCCGGACTCGGAATCCAGATTCCATGAGGAAGATCTGCCTAAAATCTTATCCTTTTTTTCCCAGATCAGAGGGGGCAGACTGAATGAATCCGAGGTGGATTTCAGGTTTTACCACCCTGCAAAAGACAGCGGGACCATGACCTGGGTGGCATGTATCGCCACTCCCATAGACTATCATGACCGCAATGCATTTTTATTGATTTTTATTGATCTGACCGAGGCCAAAAAACTGACACGACTGCTGACCATCCAGGACAAAATGGCCTCCCTGGGTCATGTTTCTGCGGGCATCGCCCATGAGATCAGGAACCCCCTGTCCGGAATTAATATTTATCTGGGCACCATTGAAAAATATTTCAGGAATCCGGATAAAACAGAAAAAATAGCCTCATCCATTGAAGCGATCCGGGCCGCTTCCGGGAAAATTGAATCGGTGATCAAGCGGGTGATGAATTTTGCCAAGCCGGGTGAACCCAGGTTTGATGTGATCGATATAAATGACCCGGTCAAAGAGGCAGTGACACTGACCCGTTTTACCCTGAATAAAAAAGGGATCAAGATAGAGGATGATCTGGCTGGGGACCTGCCGGCATGCATTGCCGAACCCCATCTCATTGAGGAGGTGATCCTGAATCTTATCAACAATGCTGCAGACGCCATCCTTGAGCATCGAAACACAGGGCATATCCGGATTTCTTCCCGGCAGGATAAAGCGAAGATCATTATCAGGGTAGAAGATGACGGGCCCGGGATGACAAGGGATGTCCGGCAGAAGGTCTTCGATCCCTTTTTTACAACCAAAAACCACAGTACCGGTATTGGCCTTAGCCTCTGTCACCGGATCATCACGGACCATAATGGCAGACTGGATATCGGGGTTTCACAGTTAGGCGGGGCCTGTTTTCTGGTGGAACTGCCATTTTCCCGGCAAACTGTGGTATAGTCCCGTATACGCGAACCCGGCAGCACCAATCAATAGAACCACGCCGTGAAAGGCAGACAGAAACGGACGGACCATGATGGATTATACCCTTTTTATTGTAGACGACGAGAAAACGATACGGGAAGGTATCACCGCCTATGTTGAGGATGACTATATCGTATTTACGTATGCAACAGCTGAAGACGCCCTTGAGGATTTCAGCAAAAAGAAACCAGATCTCGTGCTCTTGGACATCGGCCTGCCGGGTATGGACGGCATTACCGCTCTCAGCCGGTTCAAGGCGCTGGATTCCGATGTGGTGGTGATCATGATAACGGCCTACGAAGATGTGGGATCGGTGATTAAAAGCATGAAACAGGGGGCGTGGGATTATATTGTCAAACCGCTGCAGATGGAAGGGCTGGATGTGACCATTTCAAATGCCCTTGAAACCATCCGGCTGCGCCGGGAGATCAAGGGCCTTCAGGAGGGACTTCTTAAAAAGGAAGTCCCCTGTTTCATCGGTGGAAGCCAGGTGATCCATGATATCATGGCCTACATTGAAAAGGTGGCCAAAAGTCCGGATACGCCGGTACTCATCTTAGGGGAAACCGGCACGGGAAAAGAACTTCTGGCCTCCACAATCCATTACAGAAGCCCTAATTTTTCCGGTCCCTTTATCACAGTGAACTGCGCCGCCATCCCAAAAGATCTGATTGAAAGTGAATTGTTCGGCTATGAAAAAGGGGCGTTCAGCGGTGCTTCGGCCAACGGAAAAAAGGGGCTTATCGAAATGGCAGACAAGGGCACCCTGTTTCTCGACGAGGTCGGGGACCTGAATCCCGATGCCCAGGCCAAGCTTTTACGGTTTATGGAAAACGGCGAATTCTACAGAGTGGGATCCACTGATAAACAGCATGTTTCCACCAGAATTGTTTCAGCCACCAACAGGAATCTGGAAGAAATGATTGAAAATGAGGGATTCAGGGTTGATTTGTACTTCAGAATCTCGGTAATAAAAATCCAGGTGCCGACCCTGAATGAGCGCCAGGAGGATGTTCATATTTTTGCAGAACACTTCCTGAAATTTTTCAATGAAAAATTCAATCGGAATCTTACCGGTATTCATGAGGATTCCATGGCACTACTCAGGCAGTACCAGTGGAAGGGGAATGTCAGGGAGTTGAAAAATATGATGGAGCGCGGAGTGCTCACGGCAGATGGTCCGGAACTGACACCGGAGGATCTGGGCCTCAGCCGGGTAGATCCCCCAAAAAGAGGTGACAGTGAATTATGTGTTGAGTTGCCACCTCTTGCCTTGGATGGGGTTGATCTGGCCGCCATGAAAGCAGATATTGACAAATTTTATTTTTGCCGGGCCATGGAACTGGCCGGGGGCAATGAAAGCCAGGCCGCCAGGCTGCTGAAAATGAAGCACCACGCGTTCAGGTACCAATATAAAAAGATCATGGAGGACTCCCACCAAACGGGAGAGTAATTCTGTCGAATTCATTCCTTCCGTTCGCTCTTTCGGGCTGGTTCTCATACCTTCCCGTCCCATTTCGATCATGACAACGGCATCATAAAAAAACGCCAATGCCCGGAAGAACGGACTGCTTTCTAATCTGATAAAATCCTTAACTCTTTTGTCCCGGTTTTAATATTTTTATTATTTTTCAGATCCGCCGCAAATCACCTTACCTCGCCCCTCCAGCGTAACTTCTTGTAATAAAACGATTTTTAAACATGAGCCGCTTCTGGCACATCTATTGCTCTCTTGGGTTGAACATTTGGATACAGGTTGCCTGCACGGATAAATCGCAGCAGGCAGACCCAAGGATACCGAAGAAAGACGAAACCATAAAAAAGTAAAGGAGCAAGACATGACCAGAATCACACGGACATCTGCACTGACAGCCCGCCACCTCGACCTGGGAGGCGACCTTCAGGAATACATTCGCATGGGCGTCCCCCTGACCTACAATACCGACCCTAAAAAAGAGCATGACGCCATCCGCGAAGCTGCCGGGATGTATGATTTCACGGCATTTTTGAAGTTCCGGGTTTCCGGCCCGGAGGCAGCGGATGCCCTCAATCATGCCGTCTCTTTTGATGTGACCAAGATCAAGCCCGGTCACTCTAAATACGGTCCCTTTCTCAGAGAAACCGGTGTCATCTGCGATGACGGTATTGTGTTCAACCTGGGCAATGACCAGTGGCTGGCCTGCCATGGTGACGGCTGCGCCAGAAACATGGTGGAACTGTCCGCCGAAGGTAAAAATTGCGTTGTAGAGTATGATTACTGGACCCACCTGATCTCATTGCAGGGCCCCAAGGCCGTAGAGCTGCTGGATAAGTATGCATCCGACGATATTGCAGCACTTGATTATTTCACTCATCTCAATGAAACCGAATTGTTCGGCTGCAAGGTCATGATTTCCCGTACCGGTTTTTCCGGTGAGCGCGGCTATGAAATCATGGTTGCCCCCGACAAAGCTGTCATCATCTGGGACAGCATTCTGGAACACGGCAAAGACATGGGCATTCTGCCCTGTGCCGTTGAAAGTGTTTTTCCCCTGCGTATGGAAGCCGGCCTTCTGTGGAGGCGGTTTGACCTGATGGAAAATACCCCATGGGAAGTGAACATGGGGTGGGTGGTAGACTGCAACAAAGCCGATTTCCGAGGAAAAGAGGCATTGATGGCCGCTAAAGGTAAAGAGCGCTTCAAACTGGTGGGCCTGGAAGTTGACATTCAGGAAGCCCTGAAAGGCGGTGAAAAGGTATTTGTCAATGGCGAAGAAGTGGGTAAAGTCAATGACAAGCCGGTCTGGACCCATCGCATGGAAAAATCCCTGGCCCTGGCTCAGGTGAAACCCGAGTTCAAAGCCGTGGGAACCAAACTTGAAATTCAGAGAAAAGAAGGCATGTGCACCGCCAGGGTGGTGAAATTCCCGGTTTACGACATCAAAACCCGGTAATCCGCCCTCTTTTGCTTTCAACTTTCAAGCAGCAGCCCCCCCCCTGTATCAGGGGGGGCTGCTGTCCTTATTCCTGCATGCCGTTCAAGAGAGGTATAGGTATCAGGCGCAAAGGGTGATCCGGTGCGACTTGGTTGTCCCGAAACGCACCGAGAAACTGCAAATTCCAACTTTCCGGATCGGTCCGCACAACCGTTGTTAGGTTCAGGGGGGCCTGATCCGCTCAGGTCATCTATGACAATGATCGTTATGTCCCAGCAACTTTGTGGCTTGATTTTTAAGCTCAGGATTGCTGCATATGAGGCCTGATTAATACGGTTCAACCGAACAGAACAAGGAGAGTAATAATGACAGATTTTAATGCAATGACAGATGCTTTGGTATCCTGTGATGCCGCCAAACTGACCGACCTGGTCAACCAGGCCCTGGACGCCGACACGGCTCCCAACGATATCCTGAACAAAGGCCTGATTGCCGGCATGGATATTGTGGGTGAAAAAATGGAACACGGGGACATGTTCATCCCGGAAGTTCTCATGGCCGCCCAGGCCATGGGCGGGTGCGTGGAAATTCTCAAACCTCTGCTGGGGGAAGGAGAAGGTTCTGCTGCCGCTTCTGTGATCATCGGTACCGTCAAAGGAGACCTCCACGACATCGGCAAAAACCTGGTGGCCATGATGATGGAAAGTGCAGGCCTCGAAGTCCATAATCTTGGTGTAGATATCGCCCCTGAAAAATTTGTGGAAGAAATTACAAAGAAGAACGCCCAGATCGTCTGCCTTTCCGCCCTCCTGACCACCACCATGCCGGCTATGAAACAGACCGTGAACGCCATTGTGGAATCAGGGCTCAGAGACCAGGTAAAAATCATGGTGGGCGGTGCCCCGGTGACCCAGGCCTTTGCCGACGAAATCGGTGCTGACGGGTTTGCCGCAGATGCAGGATCTGCTTCTAAAATGGCGAAATCATTTATCAACTAATCCCAGGGAGAATGAAGGAATGTTTGAAGTAATAGGCGAAAGAATCAACACCTCCAGAAAACTGGTTCAGGCAGCTGTGGCTGACCGAAACGCAAACTACATCATCAACGATGTAAAAAAGCAGTTGGAGGCTGGTGCCACCTTTATAGATGTAAATGCCGGTGCCCGCATCGGCCACGAGGAAGCAGATATGCGCTGGCTTCTGGACACAATACAACCTGTTTGTACGATCCCATTAGCCCTGGACAGTCCAGATCCAGCCATCCTCGAAATGGCTTTTTCCATGGTAGAAAAGACCCCGATGATCAACTCCGTCTCCCTTGAAAAAGAGCGGTTTGACGCCATGATGCCCTTTCTCAACGGCAAGGATTGCCGGGTCATTGCCCTGTGCATGGATGATGCCGGAATGCCCGAATCCGCCGAGCATATTCTGGGCCGCGCCAAAACCCTGGTAGTTGAACTGAATAAAATCGGTATCCCAACCGCAAATATATATGTGGACCCCCTGGTTCAGCCCATCGCCACGGACACCAACAAGGGGACCATGGTATTGGATGCGGTTCGAGCCATCAAGGCCGAATTTTCCGACGTCCATATCACCGGCGGCCTGTCCAACATTTCCTACGGACTGCCCCAGCGTCACATCATCAACCGGACCTTTGTCACATTGATGATGGATGCGGGAATGGACTCAGCGATTATTGATCCTCTGGATAAAAAGATCATGGGAACCATACGCACCGCAGATATGCTTCTGGGTAATGACCAGTTTTGTATGGAGTATCTTAAGGGCGTTCGCTCTGGTGCGATCGAAAGTTAAAAATATCTGCCAGAAGAAACCCTGCTTTCAATCTTTGGAGGCAGGGTTTTCATTTAAAAAACAGGGAATTACACAGCGAGCCTTGTGTCTATTTATGTAGCGAGTTTTTTATGTTGCCAGTTCTACCCCGCCCGATCCAGCCTGACCCCGCCCTTATTTTGAAAAAATAATACCCCGCCATATCGTCCATCCTATCATAGGCCTGAGGAGGTACCAGGTTTATGAAAAAACGAATCCGACAGCGTAGATGTAAAAACTGCAGAGAGTTGTTCAAACCCGATCCCCGCCATTTAAAAAGACAAAAATTTTGCCGGGTTAATATAGCGGAATATCCTGAACGCCTCTGCACCCAGATGCTTTGAATTCCAATGCAATAGACAGAAATCAATCGCGGTAGAGGAAAGGCCTGTGTGAAAGGGACCGCTGGCGCCAGAACGCGTTCTGGGGATTAAAGAACAGTTCAAAACCAATCCATGTTTGCCATTCAAAATGGGCGGAGGATCTCCCCATTGAGAAGTTCCCTCCCAGGGCCAGGTGTCGTGTCAGGCGTTTCCAGGCCTCAAAATTGGCGGAGTAGGCTAGTCTGGAGTTGGTTTCCCCCTGATAGCGGCCCTGATACTCGTCACGGGCGTCGGGGGTCAAGGCCGTCATGGTTTCATTGCCAATGGGATACCTGGGGCTGTCTGAGGTTCGTTCTGTCATCCAGCCGACAGAAAGCTGGAGGTCCAGCCAATACGCCTCGCATACAGGCGTTTTAATTCTGAAAATAGGGCCGCCCGACACCATAAAATCCGGGCTGTAATATCCGCCATGACCATAAGTAAAGAAGTTTGTATTGTTTTCAAACCCCATGCCGGAGAGGTATAGCCCATAGGTGACATCAAAGCGGTTGTGCCAGGGCAGGGTCCGTCCCACAGCAGTGTTGACATGCCAGGCGCTGTTGTGCCATACATTCTCTCCCCTGAAAATGTCTGCCCCGGCCGTGATGCTCAACCAGTTTCGGTTTCCCAGATCAATTGATCTGCCTGCTTCAAAGCCGTTCTTGACGACCCGTCCCCAGGGTTCGCTGCCAAAGGGATCTTCAAGACCGGTATAGGAGAGGATGGATTCCGTGACACTGGTCCTGTGTATTTCAAATTCCCATTTGTCCATTTCCGCTTTGAGGCTGAAGACCGGGGTCACGTCCACCGGGCCATTCATGGGAGAGGTGCCCACAAGGAGGTCCCACAGGATCGGTCCCTCCTTTTTCCACCCAGCGGCCAGTTGGAAAACCGTCTCGTCTGTTGTCACGGGGGCCGACGGTTCCTGTCCGTTCAGGTATCGATAAAAACTGCCCACACTATAAATCGGAGGGGTGGAACCGCTGGACAGGCGGCTTGATTTAAACGACAGACTCCATTGGTAGCCCGGGGAATAGGGGACGACCAATTGCGCGATAAAAGAGGTGTCGTCCAGTTGGGATGTCCCCTCATCCCCATCCTTGCTTCTATAGCGGGTGGCCATGTGAATCCTTGGGGAATCCGCATTGGTAAAACATCTGTCGGATGCTTCTGATGTCTGGGATGCCAGAATCGGACTGCTGTGATGATTAAAATAGGCAGCAGCTTCTGATCTCAGGGAGGGAGACGCTTCGGCAGCCAGCCGCCGGGCCAGTTGCCATCCTTTTTTTGTGTCACCGGTTCCACTGTAGAGGGAAAGAAGCTGCTGGGCCGCAGCGGGCGAACCGGTCTTGTCAACCACCCATTCAAGAACGCCCATGAACGTGTCTGCCCGTGTCTTGTCCCCCCTGGCCAGAGCGTCCTGGGCCAGCGCATGGTAAACAAGTGCTTTGAGTTCAAGGATTTTTTCTGTTTCCTGGATCTGATCCGCCGCCATGAGCACGGCAGCTTCGTCCAACCGGTTTGACTGATAAAGGCTATAGCCCAGTCCAAGTACATGGTCCATATTCTCTGGTTCCAGGACAATCAATTGTTGGAAAAACACGATTGCGCGGTCATAGTTGTGCTTGTGGTAAAAATGCCAGCCGGACTCGGTCAGGCCAGCGATATGACCGGGGTATAGGTCAAGAATTTGTTTGATCACCGCCATGCGGCTGTCCGATCCCGTGGGAAGCGCGTTCAGTGTTGATTGCAAAAGCCGTATCTTCAGGCGGTGCATTTCACTGGCATATGGATCCAAGGAGAGTCCCGGGTGCTGTCTGATCTGATGATCGACCATGGTCAGTGCCGTTTCAGGCGAAAATGCTCCGGAAAGCCGGCTCAAGATCCCCAACCGAAGCTGCAGGTCGGTGTCACAGCCCAGCAGGGTGTCGAGGATGCGCCCCCCTGCATCCGTCTCCCCCTGATCAATCAGCCGCCCGGCAATATGGAAGAAAACCTCAGGGGCAATGCACCGCTCCAGGGCCTCCCGACTTCTCTGGATATCGTCCATGGACAAAGGACCGTTTTCGGCAAGGATCTCCGGAGAAAATAGTACGCGCAGCCTGCCGTCCAGGATGGCATCCTGCCACCTTGATCGGTCCTTTTCCGGAAGCCGGGGCAGCAATGCTGCCATGGCACTGAAATCTCCGGCGGCAGACAGGGCGCCCATGAGTGCAGGAAGTGTTTCACCAAGCTTATATTTTTCTTCAACCAGGGCTGTCAAAAGGGCCATCGCCGATTGTGTCCGCCCTGATTTAAGGCGGGTGTAAGCAAGGCCGAGCTGGGCCTCACGGGACAGAGCCGTCCCCCCACTGGATGCGAGGTTTAAAAAAAGCGCGTCGGCTTTTGGATATTGCCCCTTATCATAGTAGCGCCAGGCGGTTGACATGTCCTGGAGCTGACCGGAATTCGCCGTCTGGACGGGACAGGAGAACGCCAGTACAGCAATGCAGAAAACCGTCAACAGCCCTGGCGGTGGTTTCATGGGGTCCCCCCTGCCATGGCAAGTAAATACAGCGTATTCGAATAATAATCATCGGTTTCACGGGTGATCTTGGCAGTAGCCTTGGCAAACAAGTCATCGGCAGCTGCCTTGTGTCCCATTAATGTTGAACACAGCCCCATGATTGCGTAAAACCCTGCCGGCGCTTCGTTGAGTGACACCGTTTCATCAAAAAGATTCACCGACAAGGGAAGATAGTTGAGCTGTCCTGCCAGCCTCAAATACGATTGAAACGGTTCAAGAGCAGTGGTCTCTCCGGCCAGTGCCAGGTAGAGGGGCACACGGATGGCTTCGTATCCGAACCGTCCTTTTTTATTATCGACCATGGACGGTTGACCGGTGTCATCCAGTGTCACCCAGTCCGCCGGCAGATTTAAACGGGTATAGGAGGACTGGCGGGACAGCTCCAAACAGTCCGCGTAAAGACGCTTCCAGAAAACCGCATCACCTGATCGGGCAAACCGGGCAAAGGCCGGATAGACGAAATAACTGGGGTTGAGGCGGATCTGTTCTCCATGGTCGAACCCGAAATAGCTGGGCAGAAGCAGGGTTTTCCTGCGCTGGACAACCAGCAGCTGTTTGACGGTGGCCATAATTTTCAGGGCGGAGGCCGTGTAGTCCGGGCGGTCCCATTTTTCCCCGGCATCCATCAGCGCCCAGGCAATCAGAAGGTCTCCGTCCGTTGCATTGTTATAGTCAATAACGCCCCAGTCTCCGGTGATGCGCTGGCCCCAGCTCCAGGCAAAAAGAGCATCCTGCCTCACCTTGAGGTTGCGCTGTGTCCAGTCGTAGACGGTCTGGAAGGTGGTTTTGTCGCTGTTCCCCAGCGCCAGCAGAAGGCCGTACCCCTGTCCTTCTGAATGGCTTATTCGGTTCTGATGGTAATCAATGACCCGTCCATCCCTGGAGATGAAGTGTGCCTTATAATAGGACCAGGTGCCGGGCCGGGCATCGCTCTGGCCGATGGAGGCCCAGAACAGAAATGCCACGGTCAGCAGTGCGTTTTTCATTCTATTCATCAGCAATTCTCCGGCGTTTTCTCCGTTTCAGAAGAATATAAATCAAAAGGGCCGTTGCCAGTGAAAGTCCGAGCAGGAGAAAAATAAACTGCTTGGGATAGGTGTTGGTGTAATACTCGATAAAAGGCATCGAACTCATCTTCCCAAGATAATAACTGGGCCCCAGTTTCAATGCCCTGGTGCTGTAGGTGGGACTGGAAAGATCAATGAGCAGGGTGTCTCCACTGCTGGAAGACTGTAACCCGCTGTCCCAGAGCGCCTTTCCTGCCGCTTCCATATCATCAAGGGTATGGGCTGTGAGCATCATCACGGTTGTATCGTGTTCAAACGGAGACTGAAATTGCATCAATGCCGCCCGGTTGACCATCAGCAAGGGGTCGAAACGCGTGACCACAATCTGGGAGTCCTGGAGAGAGACATCCACCACTCTGGCGCCGTTATGCAAAAAAAGTTTAGACCAGACGCCCTCGTCCTGTCCGGGGTCAACGCCCCTGGGACGGGCCAGATGGGGATAGCGCAGGGCGCCCGATGGTGAGAGATCCAATGGGGCCCGGGCTGAATAGAGGTCGGGAATGGTATCTGCCGTTGATACGAGAAGAATATTCTTGTCGGATGTTTCAGGCGGTGTCAGCCGCCAGGAGGCTGCCAGGGGAGGAAAGCCTGTTTTCTGGGCGGCCAGTGCCACCAGGTTCAGGGCGGCGAGGAAGGATTGCCGGGTTTTGTCAGGAACGACAACCGTTGTCTGTCTCATATCCGGGAACCGCCCAAAGGGGAATCCATCTGTCATAAAGGCCTTGAGTTGGGGCATTTCGATCCACTGGTCAATGGTTGGCAAGGAAAAAGTGGAATCATCAAACAGGGTCAGCCTGAGGTTTCCGGTCTGGATCATGGTGCATTTATCCGTGACCAGGGGCGTGAGGACGGGCGAAAACGTGAGCGTGTTGTATCCGGGCTGCATGGAGGAGAGGAGCAGCCGGATCTTGTAGTGACTGTAGTTGCCCCCGGATTCGTTGCTGCAGGGGATGGCTGCAACAAATTTGTCGTTCAACAGGATATTCATGACAGAATCTTTGCGCATGTTGGCACCATAGGCCAAATTCAGCGAAAGGAAGGCCTGGCTGTTGGGGGGAAGGTAACTGTCAGAGGCGAGCCGAAACCCGAACCCTTGGGGAACAGGGTTGGCCCCCTTGAATGTTGTTGTGGAAAATCCCAGGTTTGACAGGGTATATGATCTGTTCTGGGTCAGCCCGTTTTTCAGTGTATTCCGGTCTGTTTCCGGAATGATCAGATCCCGCACAAGGGCCCGGGGGGTGTCGGGCAGGGGCAGCGAAACAAGGGAAAACGCTTTTGCCGCTTCCAGGACATCCGCCCAGTCCCTGCCTGTTACAATCACCAGGCAGTGGTCAGGATCGGTCAGGAGTTTGGGCGGATCCGATGCCGTGTCCCGTTTCAGGGGCAGCCGGCGGATGGCCAGCAAGGGTCCGTTGGCGTGCCAATCGGCATCCAGGAGATCCAGGGGGGCCAGCCGGCTTTTTATAAAGGCGTCAGGCCCCACGAGAAGGGTATCCATGCCGGACCGAAAGTCATCGGTTGATGCAAAGGGCACCCCCCGGTAGTCATAGCGCAGCGCCACCCCGGAAGCGCACAGGGCCAAAGGTTTCATAGCCGCCTCCGTGACCTCGGGAAAGATCAGGTTCACAGGGGGAACCGCCGGGTTTCTGGGATCGAACAGAAAATCAGAGATGGCCGAGAGCCTTTCAGGAACCGATTTCAGGGTGACATCAAATGAAATTTTAGCCTCGGACAGTTCCACCCATGTCCACAGTTCCGGTGCCGCGGGGTCTTCACAGTCTCCTTGATCAGAATGCTGGGCCACTTCGAATCTGAACGGATGGTAACCGGGTGTCAACAGCTTGACCGGTATGGGAACGCTGACACGGCCCTGGGGGGTGTGGGGGTCCAGAAGCACCTGGGCAAGCGGGTTTCCATTCAGGGAAAAGACCAGACGAGACCTGTTTTTAATCAAGGCGGTGGAATTTGTGTAACCAAAGGTGAGACTGGCACGGTTAATTGACCACCGCCGGGGAATAGGCAGACTGAATTCATACTGGTCCGTGTTGCCGTTGGCCCCCTCAAGGCGGATGTTTTCCACCTGCATGAAGGCGTTTAAAGGCAGATCAATGATTTGGGCCTGCAGATTCTGGGGAATGGCAAATACCATGATCACGAATAGGAACGGGCTGAGTCTTTTCATGTTTTTTTTCTCTTTCTTTGAATAAGGGATGTCGTCATACCGGATAAAATGATAAAAAATTTCCCGGTCAGGATGCGCCATACGCCTTTAAAATTAAATACGGATCCGTGGATGCCAATTCTCAATATTCTGAACAACCCGACAAGGTTGCCCACAGGTTTGGCCAGGCGATTCTGCCCTCTTAGCTGCCATCGACTGCTATCGCCGTAAACAAAATTGATAATTTCAGTGCGCATCTGTGCATCATTGACCAGGAACTCACAGCCCAGCAGGGTCTGCTGACCCTGCTGACGGCTGTTGACAATAGTGGCCGGGAGGACGAATTGTTTTCCGTAACTGTCCCTGGTGTGGAGGGTGATCGTACCCGACATCCGCTTTGGTTCCGATGCCGCCACGAGAATGCCGGCCCCGGAAATTGATAGGTCTATGATCGTTGCTGACATTCTGGTTTCATTGCCTGAAATTTCAAGTAAAACGGCCTCGCTGGTTGGATAACGGTGCATTCTTCTGACCTGGCGTTTTTCCCATACCACCCCGAGGCAGGAGAGCAAAATAATGATATTAAAGGTGTTCCATGCCATGCACAGGGCAATGGAATCGGCCATCCAGGGCACGGTTACCCATTTGTAGATGCCCATCAGGTAGGCCAGAAGAGCGGCGACCAGCATCAGGTAAAACGGCAAGGCCAGGTGGCTCAAAAAATCCTCATGGAGAGACACGGCTTTGGGCGTGACTTTGAAAACCGGGGATCGGGGATTGGCAATGGCTGAGATAATGGCCGGCAGAAGATAAATACTCTGAATGGTTTCGTACAGCTCAGAGAAGAACGGATGCCTGAATTTCCCAAACAGATGATTGGACAGTAAATAGGCCGCCACCAGATGGGGACCTGCATAGGCAAAGACCTGGAGCAGAGAGGCGTTATAGATGCGCAGGCCGAAAAAGAGCAGCATCAGGGGGGAAAAAAAGAAGACAACCCGTGCAATGCTGAAGAACCAGAAAAAACAGGTATTAAAATAGCAGATTTTCTGGAAGAAAGAGAGTCCTGTTTGAAACAATGGATTCTTGAGGATGAAAATCTGGATCATCCCCTGGGCCCAGCGGCTGCGCTGGAGGATGAAATCATCAAAGGTTTCCGGCGTCAGGCCAATGATCAAAGGCTCGTTCAGGTAAGCACTGTTGTACCCTCTTGCATGCAGTTCAAGGGCTGTTTCCGCATCTTCGGTAATGGTGTCGCCCACAATGCCCCCCACTTCCATGAGGCACTTTCGGCGGATCACCGCTGCGGAGCCACAGAAAAAGGAGGCATTCCAGAAATCAAGCCCCGGATGAATCGCCCCGTAAAACATTTCGTTTTCACTGGGACCTTGTCTGAAAATCCCAAGGTTTTTTTCAACCGGGTCCGGGTTGATAAAGAAATGGGGGGTTTGCAGCAGAAATAGTTTAGGGTCCTGGTTAAAAAAGCCAACGGTCTTTTCAAGAAAATTGCGTGCTGGCACATGGTCGCAGTCTAAAATCAGGATCAGTTCCCCGCAGCCCTGTTCTATGCCATGGTTGACACATGAAATCTGATCAAAGGCATCCTCATCCAGTCGACATTCACAGCTCATGAAGGTTTCATTGATATTTCCGGCTTTGGCGTGGCGGTTTTCATCCCGGGTGGCATAGATGATGCCCAGTTCCCCGGCCAGGGTCTTGAGGTTTTCGGCTCTTTGTATGGCCCAGTCGGCTTTTTCAGGGTCTGGGTCGCTCCGTTTTTGAACGGTCCCGCCGTCATCCAGTATGTATATGTTCAGCCGGTCACGGGGATAGAACATCTGGGTGCAGGCAATGGCTGTGATTTTCACCACATCTTCAGGTTCATTGTAGGTGGGGATATAGACGTCAATCCGGGCCACGCCGCGACGAGTTGCGGGTAGCAATCACACGCATGCCAAGCCCGTGTGCACGCCATGCGATCTCGGTACCGATACCGCCCAGCCCGGCAATCAGTATGGTCTTGCCTTTCAATTCTCCGAACGTGGCTTTCCTGGTCGGCGTGCGGTCCCATCTCGAGTTCTGCTGAGACTGAGCGTAGGCCGGAAGGTTACGGGCGAGGGCCAGCAACATTGCGATGCTGTGTTCCGCGATACCTGGCCCCGACAGCCGTTTGTTATTGGTGAAGACAATTTGCTGCTTTTGCGCTTCACTTGCCCCACGGCAGAGATCCATCCCGACGCGGTAATTGTGAATCCAGGCCAGTCTCGGAGTAGCGCTATCGAGAAGCGCCTGCGAACAACTAGCGAGTACTCCGTCGGCACCCGCCATCACCTCGGCCGCGGGTGCAGGATTGCCCGAGCGGTCAAAAACCAGTTCTACGTCGCCAGCGGCAGCCAGTTGTGCTTCGAATGCAGCGGTATCCTGCCCCATACTTGGCAGCAACATGACGACAACACGTTCGGGATTCCAGTCAGGACGTTTGTAGGCGGCGGTATCAGCTTCGCGCAGCCCCAGCTCTTTGATCAGTGCCTGTGCTTCGGGCGTCGGCCCGGCGCCGACCGCCGGCAGAGCTGCAGAAATGAGTATGAGCAAGATTGAGCAGTTGAGTTTCATGATGTGGCTGTCCCGTTAATATTTGTTGGCAAAATGGGGCTTTGAACCTCGGTACGCCATTATCGGCCAAGTTGCTTCATCGCAAAGAAGCGGCTCAACCCGTATTCGGAAATTTCGTATTGCCGAAAAAGCATTCCCGCTCTAGATTCAAAAAAAACATGCCATTCAGGGGCATTCGCGAGTACAGATGCCATGAATTTCAGACGAATTGGATCCAGTTTATCATTGGCGCTTTGCATCATCGTTGCCGCCGGCGGAGGCCTTGCGTGGGCCGACGACTCAGATGAAATCTCGTTAATCGATAAGCCAGTCGCTAACGACATCTACCTGACTAACAGTGAAGTCATGATTCGGTCGCAAATCGACGGCGACCTTGTTGCCGCCGGGCAAAATATAACCGTCTACGGAACCGTCACGGGCGATGTGATCGCTGCGGCACAAAATATACGAATACAATCCCCGGTCGGCGATGACGTGCGCGCAGCGGGTCAGAATATTAGTGTCGAAGCGCCCGTCGCGGGCCATATCGTTGCTGCGGGACAAACGGTGACCGTCACCCAGCCGATTGGTGAGTGGGCATGGCTGGCGGGCAATACCGTAGCGGTGCTGGCCAACGTAGGCGGCGACCTCAAGGTTAGCGCGCAAGAGATTACGATTAACGCCGAAGTCGCTGGCGATATCGAACTGATTGGCGAAAAATTTCGACTGGGGCCCGATGCAATTGTGCGCGGTGAGCTGACATGGCGAAGTAATAATGAAGCCGACATCAGTCCTGATGCTCAAATTGAAGGTAGGTTCATCAAGCAACCGCTACCTGACTATTTAGATGAGTCGGATAGTGACGGCGGACTGTTTTTCACCGTCAGCGTAATCGTTGCCACCCTAGTGCTGTATCTGCTGTTCTCGAGCCCGCTGCGGGCAAGCGCTGATCGACTGGCTGGGCATCCCGGCATGGCGCTGTTGCTGGGATTCGCAGTGTTTTTGGGAGCACCAATTCTCGCCATATTGCTGCTCGCTACCGGCATCGGTTTATGGCTCGGACTCGCTACGCTTGGGGCATGGGTATTGCTTCTGTTGCTGGGCGTGCTGACAGGGCTGTTCGCAACCGGCTATATCGCGCTCTGCCGGTATCGCCCCCAACCCACGATGTTACAGGCACTGGCGACCATCGTGCTGACCGTTATTGCAGTGGGGCTGCTGGCCAATGTGCCTGTATTGGGATTTGTGGGTGTCGCGGCGATCTGGTTGCTCGGCATCGGTGCGCTCTGCTGGACGTTGTGGGTGCACCTGCAGAGTTCCGAGCGCATCTAGCTGAAACCGTTTTTAGTGATCCTAGCGCGTAGATCTATCAAGCGCGCGTGCCGGATGAGTTCCCGATCGTAAATATGGGTACCCTGGGTAGCGACCCGCAGTTTATCGCCGCGCTCAAGGAGCGTATCGATGCTGCGATGGTCAGAGACTCGGCTTCCCAAGTGCTTCTCGCCCCATAGCGATGCTTTCGGCGGGAAATCTATGCCCCGCCGTGCGGTGATGCCTAGCCCAGCCGGGTGCTTTGCAACCGGTCAGTCAGGTTCATGCGGAAATCGCTGCCATCGGTGAGAAACACTTCGTGCTGACCGGCAGTTTCCAGCCGTAGGGCTTCAAGCTCGAGAGTGGGATCAAGTTCATAGACTATAACCATCCCCGATGACACTGAAACTATTTTGGTGCGGGGGTCATTTTTACGCACCATCTCGCCTCGGATGTGCTCCCTTGACCAAGAATAGCCGGTGACTTTCACCATGCCGTCCTCATAGCTCTCGACTATGCCGACAAAAAACCGCGGTTGATCGCTTTCGAATAATCGGCGATGCGAAATAAGTACTTTTTCGCCCGGTGCGAGAATCATGTTACTGCCTTACAAACATATCTATAGCTCATGCTCATAACAGCATGAAGTAGCGGGCTCTACGCCCACAGATGACTTTCTTTCTCAATTACCTGTGAGGGCGTTCCAACGATTAGCGGGTCAGGTCCTTGCACCACCTTATAATCTTTATCGGGGTAATCCAGACGAGATAGAAAATGTTGCATGCAATTTAAGCGCGCGCGTTTCTTATCATTGGATTTAATAATTGTCCATGGCGCATCTGCGGTGTCGGTATAGAAGAACATGGCTTCCTTTGCATCCGTATAATCACTCCACTTGTCCTGCGATACACGATCTACCGGGCTCAGCTTCCATTGCTTCAGCGGGTCATGCTCGCGTCGCGCGAAACGTTGCCTCTGTTCTTCCTGAGTTACGGAGAACCAGTATTTGTAAAGGCGTATGCCGGAACGCACGAGCATGCGTTCTACTTCTGGCACCTGACGCATAAACTCCAAATACTCTGTTGAAGTGCAGAAACTCATGACACGCTCTACGCCGGCGCGGTTGTACCAAGAACGATCGAGGAAAACCATTTCACCGCGAGTTGGCAGATGCTTAATGTAACGCTGAAAGTACCACTGCCCTAACTCTCCTTCTGTTGGCTTCTCCAGTGCAACTATGCGCGCAGCGCGCGGGTTCAGATGCTCCATAAAGCGTTTGATGGTGCCACCCTTGCCGGCCGCATCTCGGCCTTCAAACAACACTACAATTTTTTGGCCCGTTTGCTTAACCCAGTTCTGAACTTTCAGCAGTTCAGTTTGCAGTTCTTTCTTGTGATGCTCGTAAGCTGCCCTACGAATCTTATTCTTGTAAGGGTATGTGCCTTCTTTAAACAACCGCTGAATCTCTTCGGGGCTGTGGCGTAACTCGCCGAGCAGAAAACTACTAGATGCATTTGAGCCCCCATTTACTTGGTCTTTTTTCCTAGCCGCTCGTGAACTCGTTGCGGCCTTGCCCGACAGGGCTTTATCTGCTCCGTTACTCATACATCGCTCTCTAATTATGCGCACGCTAAATTGTTCATTTTGCGCGGCTAATGCGCTGCGCGGAATACGTATATGCCGCGTTGAACAAGTTTTTAGCCACTAAGCGGGCATCAGCCCAGGCTGAAAGCGGGACTACGATTCCTGCTCAATGCACCGGGGATCATTGGCCGATGTGCGGGTTACCGGCCAGGCCTGCATGCGCGCCGCAGGATACTCGTGAATCAGCTTCTCCGCCGCTTCGTTATCGGCAGCCAGCCAAGCGTCAAAATCCTCCGGGTCTAATATTAGCGGCATGCGTTTGCGCGTATTGTGGATTTTTTCCATCAGCGGGTTTGCTTCCACCGTGCAAATGGTCGCCGATTCCAGATCATCACTGCGCTCCCACAAGCCGGCCAGTGCAAACGTCGGTTGCTTAGGCAGCGTGATGTACCACTTTTGTTTGTTGTTGCCCTCGAGCGCCTGCCATTCATAGAACCCCAGCACCGGAAACAAACACCGTTGGCCGTGTTTCCATGGCCCGCGATAACTGGCGGTTTGCTGCATGCCTTCGGCGCGTGCGTTGAACGTGGCGTACTTGCCGGGTTTGCCCTTTGCCCAGTGCGGCACGAGCCCCCAGCGCACCGGCACGCATTCGCGGCCTTCATCGGCCAGGCGAACAATGGGGATTTGTGTTGTGGGCCGCACATCATAGTGTGTATCAAATCGAAATTGATTCGGCCGCAGCTGCCATTCCCGCTCTAGGGCTGCGTCTACCCGGCTGACATATCGACCGCACATCGCTCAAATATATGGCATTGCCTGCTGCGCCGCTGAGAATCGCTATCCGGCCAGCCGGGCTGCGTGAAAGGCGATATGGTCGCCGATAAAACTGGCGACAAAATAATAGCTGTGATCGTACCCGGGCTGCATGCGCAGCGTCAGTTTCTGGCCGGCTTCATTCGCCGCCTCGGCCAGCAATTCCGGCCTGAGTTGTTCGGTCAGAAAATCGTCCGCATCACCCTGGTCCACCAGAATCTCTCCGCTCTTGGCACCCTGCCGGATCAAGGACACCGCATCATATTGCTCCCACGTGCGTCGATCAGCGCCCAGATAACCGGTCAATGCCTTTTCACCCCAGGGGCACTGCATTGGGGCGCATATGGGGGCAAAAGCCGACACCGATGTGTAAATGGCCGGATGCTTCAACCCAATGGTGAGTGCGCCGTGCCCGCCCATGGAATGCCCGGTAATGCCCTGGCGTTTTGGGTCAACCGCAAAATTGGCGAAAACGAGTTCAGGCAGTTCGGCTGTGATGTAGCTGTACATGCGATAGTTTTGGTTCCACGGCGACACCGTCGCATCGACATAAAAGCCGGCACCGGAACCGAAATCATAGGCTTCATCTTCACCCGCTATATCAGCTCCGCGAGGGCTGGTATCGGGCGCCACCAAGACGAGGCCGTGCTCCGCCGCGTAGCGCTGTGCCCCGGCCTTCACGGTGAAGTTTTCTTCGGTACAGGTTAAGCCCGACAGGCACCAAAGCACCGGCAGCGGTTTGTTGCCGACACTGGCTGGTTGAAACACTGAAAAGCGCATAGGGGTGCCGGTTTCGGCCGAGTCGTGACGGTAAACACCTTGTGTACCGCCGAAGCAAAGTTGTTCGCTGATTATTTCCACAACAAGTGCCGCCTTCCAAAGCTCAAGCCCGACAATAACACTACAGCATCTTCGCAACCCCTGAATACAGAAAACCCGACTCAAGGTCGGGTTTTCTTAGGACGTTATGTGGTTCGGATTAAGCGGTTTGCTTGCGTCTCAACCAACCCAGACCGGCTAAAGCTGAACCAAAGAGCCAGACAGCTCCAGGCACCGGAACCTGCGGTATTACCTCCATGTTCAGCTCGTACAGATCGAAATAGTCTTCACCATCAACCTGAACTGAACCATAGGAAGCAAATATGTCGAAGTAATCAGTCACGTTGCCCTGAGCAGCCAGCAAAAATACATTGATGTCGTTATCAAAAATTACGCCGCTGGCCGGTGCCAAATTCAAATTAAGATTTCCCACAAAGAAATCCTGCACGTAGACATTCGCTTCCGCCGAACTGCTGACAAACACATCATTAGCGCACGATGCGGCGCAACTAAAATCATCCTGCGAGAGCAAAGGCGCTCCGTCTCTTGTTATATACATTCCAAAGACTGCGCCCGGGAAGTTCCCGGCACCGCCTAACACTGGCGCGTCGGTATCTATAATAAACACCCCTTGTATATCTGAGTAGGTACCGGTGATGTCATCAAAGTTCTGATCGTAAGATTCATTGATCGATGCCGAGAAATCAACGGAAATAAAAGCCGCCGACGTGGTGATAGGCAAAAAGCCAACAAATACCAAACAGATAGAGGAGATGGCGCGAGTGAGATGCGCTGGAACAATTGATTTCATATGCTATTCACCAGATACAATAAAAAAACTAAACCGAGAAAACCCGGTTGAGGCCTGTGCCTTACTTGCCAAATGAAGGCGGCGTTACATATCTGGTACATATGAACGTGGAAAACATAGCACGCGTGTATCGGGGAAACAATCACCAAAATGCAGGAGTTGGCCTGTGTCACGGCCATAGAATTATCATTATGTTAAAAAGGAAAACCCGGCTCCGGGCCGGGTTTTCCTTTGAGGATACGCTGATACGTATCGGAAACGATCCGCGAATTGCTTAGAAGTTGAGCACTCCGGATACACCGATCTCGCGTCCGCGCGCTACGCCCAATCCAGAGCAGCGCTGCAGCGGGCTGTTGAAGGTGGTAAACGCTGCGTCCCGGTAGGTACAGGTGCTGGTTCCGGAGAACGTCCCGGTCGACGTGTCATCGTCGGTGAGATTGCGGATAAACACGGCGGCGGTCCATGTTTCATTCCCGATATCCGCCCACAAATTCAGCGTCGTGGAGTCGCCTATGTACCCCTGATTTACAAGATCAATATAGGTCTTGCTGCGATAGGACAAGTCCAGACGGGTACTGAATTCATAGTTGCTCATGACTGGCGCCGTGTACATGATGCCGGCGTTTACCGTGGTCTTTGGGATGCCCGGCGATGTTTTACCCTTGAGTGAACGACCGTTAACGATTCTGCGGTCGAGCGATGATCCGGGTACAAAATCATTGTCATACTCGTGATCTGCATAGCCAACGGCAAGATTCGCGGTCACCCGATCGGTAATAGTGGCCAGCGCCTCGAATTCAAAACCTTTTACAGTCGAATCAGACACGTTCTGCGTGTACGAAATAGTCGAGGCAGGCAACTGTGCAGACTGTTGCTGATCGGTCACGTCCATGTAGTACACCGCAATTGATGTCCGCAGTTTTGCATCGCGGAAACTGTTCTTGGCACCGATCTCATAGTTCTTAAGCTCTTCAGGCTTTACGTATACGGCATCCGCGAAGTCTCCCGGGAATCCTGGTGGCTCGGTCGTATTGAAGCGCGCGCTTTTGGTGCCTTCGGAGTACAGCGCGTAATAGTCTGGCCCTCTAGGGGCTGCCAGCTGACCGTCAGGCGCGGCAGAAACTCGTTCTCGGACTCCTTCAGATTCTGCCCACTGGTATCCGCGTAACTTTGAAGACGGCAGTCCGGACACTGATCCTGTCGGATGGTTTCATGCTGGAAGCGCGCTTCGAAAGAGGCCGTTATCTGATCGGATAAATCGTATTCGACCTGCCCGAAGGCTGCGATATTTTCCAGCTCGTCGGCACCCCGGTCTTCTATCTTGCTCACGTTGACGATGCTGCCCGAGAACGAACTCAGCGGAACGTAATTGTCGACCCGATAGTTACGATTTTTTTCATCAAAGTAATACAGCCCGGCTAACCAGCGCAGCTTCTCTGCAGCCGGTGACACGATTCGAATCTGATGGGATGTATTCTTGAAGTCTTCCTGAGTCGCGATAAAGCCGAAAGATGACTTGCCGCCGGGAGCAATCCCCATGCCGGGGCCAAAGAACGGATCCACACCCAGGCCGTCAAGATTACCGCGCGGGAAGAAATCGCCGTTCGACTTAAGAGCCGACTTGAAATAGCCGCCGCGGTACGAGAGCTGGTAGTCGCCCATGTCGTAGTCGGCGATCAATGTCAGGAAGTTGCGCGTCTGCTCTTCGCCACAAGCATAGGGCGTGCCTCGTCCAACCGCACCGAAAGAAGCGCCGCCATTGTAAGTGGGCTGACATTCGGTTGTACCTGCAATCGGATCCAGCGTTTTGCCCTGGGGCCAGATAGTACCGTCGCCAACCACCGACGTATTCACGCCCGCAGCAATCCACTCGTCAGGATGGGTAATATGAACAAGCGGTGACTCGTCCTTATCCTTGGCATAGTTGTAACGCAGCTTGAACGATAAGGCATCGCTTGCCTGCCAAAAAAGCACGCCGCCAAGTGCGGTCGTCTTTTCGCCACCCACGCCGCCACTGCCCGACGGGGTTTGCGCAAAGCTGTCTGTGTCATCGCTGACAACTGACAACGAACCCCATAGGGTGTTCTCGATGAGGGGAAAGTCTAGCCGGCCTTCCACCTGCGACCGCGGTGTGTTCCCCACCTCATACTGCGAGTAGAAAACGCCGACCCGGCCCGAAGCCTCGTCCACCGTCGGATCGCGAGTTACCAGATCAATGGCACCCGTGTAGGTGGACCGGCCGAACATGGCGCTCTGGGGGCCGCGAATGACCTCGGTGCGCTCGACGTCCTGCAAGCGCAGGCTGGCGATGGAACCGGAAAGATAGATGCCATCGACAAAAACCGACACACCGCGCAGTCGCTCGTCGGTTGTGTTTGGTGACAAGCCGCGCATGGTAATTGTCGACGAGCGACGGCCGGACGGGGTGCGGATATTGAGGGACGGCACCCATTTGTCGAGATCAACCAAATTGCGTATACCCAGTTGCTCGACTGATTGCTCATCAATTACGGAAATAGACAGTGGAACATCGTACAGGGATTGCTCGCGCGCCTTGGCCGTTACGATGATTTCATCGGTAGCGGCTTGCGCCGGCATGACCATAAAAGCCCCTGTGAACAAAGCGGCTGCCAGATAACTGCGTGTAACTAATCTGTGTGACATGACTGACCCCTGTACTCCAAATTACAAAATTAAAAGCGCCAAAACGCGTATTGACTAACCGTCTGCGCCATCCCTCAGCCACAGCTGATAAGGCGAATAGCTGTCTGCACCCAACGTGGTATCAAAATAGTAAATTTGTTGCGGCGTTACCTTGATAATGTCGAAACGCCTGAACGCGCGCGGTTTGGAAATACGCACCAGATTGTATTTATCCAGCAGTTGACCGAAGCGCGGGTCGGTTGATTCGATAACTTCGGCAGTGCCTTTCATCTGCACGCTGGTCCATTGCTTAGGCCCGCCCTCTGCTACCGTCCAGCCTTGGAAACGCACCGCACTGATGTTCGGGTTGACACGCAGTTGCAGCAGTTTCTCGGTACCGCGCTCTGAAACCACGTAAAAAACCTTTTCGTCGACGTCCAGCACCATGTCGACGGTAGTCGCGGTGGGCATATCGTCTTGTACTGTCGCAATCGCAAATCGCTCACGACCGGGTAGAAAGGCAACAATTTTTTGCCATATCTCGTCCTGATGCAGACTTGGGAAATTATTGACGAACTGTTTACTGGCGCTGGTGATGAAGTCGACATCAAAATCAACCTGGTGGCATTCGGCGCACGTCATACCGCGCGGGTACGTTGCGTGCTCTTTGCTCTTTACCTGATCGGCCGTGATGGGCGGGCCGTCGATAATGAGGGCATCAAAGCCCATTTCGCCCGGGCCAACATTGACGCCTTTTTGCTCATGGGCCGCCCCAAAAGCCGATCCGCAGGCAATTAGCGCAAGCGCCATGGATGCGAACGCATGTGTTTTGGGTCGTGATGCAGTAACCATCAGCGGGTGCTCCAAACAGTGTGCTGAGGATGCTAGTTCATGCCCTGACCACCGGTATTCGTGGAATATACTTACTGCCGTTGCTCTGTTCGCTGGGTGGTTGAGTCCTGCTAGTGCAGAACGAAGCATGTTTACGTACCATCCCGTGAGGGCATTTGAGGAGCATTGCATGATGAGCATCAGTCGCGGTTTACAGATTTCTGCTGTTCTGGCCACCACGTTTTTGCTGGCCAGTGGCGTTTGGGCCGGCGGGCACAGCACCCCAAATCCCAATGCCAAGCCGGTCGACAAAAGCAAGGAACTGCCGGTGCGCAAGATTCCGAATATTCCGCCTGCTGCGGAAGCCTACTACGCACCGGACGATTACCACTTTATTGCTCAGACCCAGGATTCTGATGCGCAGAGTCCGGAAGGCAGTCGTATCGGTGGCGCGCTGACGTACATTTTTACCGACGACGGTAAGAACATGCGCCGCATTAATGATCACGGACAGGATGCCTGCTCGTATTTTTTCCCCGATCAGCAACGCATCGTGTGGACTTCCACCAAAGACCACATGGACATGCCGCTTGGCGACTGGGGCAGTCAGGATGAATATCCGCAAGGCGCGGAGCTCTATACATCCGATCTCGACGGCAAGAACATTGTCCGGCTCACTAACAATGAGTGGTACGAAGCTGAAGTTTCTATTTCACCCAACGGCGAGTGGATTGTGTTTGGCCGGCAGATTGACGGCAATCTGAATCTCTGGCGTATGCGCCCCGACGGTAGCGATGAGCAGCAGATCACCTTTACCGAAGACTGGCAACCGGGCGCACCGTTCTACTTGCCGGATAACGAGACAATCATGTTTCGGGCATGGCGCAGCAGCGAATACGGCAAGATTCAGCCGACACCGATGACGGTATTCACCATCAAGCATGACGGCACTGAATTAACGCAGCGCACTTTTGACCGTGACATGAACTGGGCGCCCTACCCGGCCTCCAATGGCCGTCACTATGTATTTGTCAGGGTAGTCGACGGCAACTGGGAAGTGTTTCTTGGCGATCTCGCGGGCGGCGAACCGGTACGTCTGACCTATAACCTCGGTTTCGACGGGCTGCCGTCGCTGTCGAAGGATGGCCAGAAAATGCTGTTTGCACGCAGCGAAACCGGTCGCGGCAATCTGTCAACTTACGTTATGGACATGTCGTCGTTTGACCTAGGGCCGGATGCCTACAAGGGCATACCCGACACGGTGCTGCCGGAGAATCCGCACTTCGTGACCGACTTCACGGTACAACGCTAGTTTGAAATGCAGACCGGTACAGCAAACGCTCCCGTCATGTTGAGGTTTCCGTAATGCCAATGGATATTCCGGCTGTCGCCGTTGTTACCTTTCCGGCGCAAACCCGACTCGATGATGCATCGCTGCGCAAGCTGCTTGAGGAAGCCGGGCCTGAATACGTCAATATTCCAGGCTTGCGGCGAAAGTACTTTTTGTCCGGTGACGGAGTCGCCGGCGGCGTGTACGAGTGGAATTCACGCGCCAGAGCGGAAGAGTTCTACAACGACGAATGGTACAAGGCGGCGCAGAAAACTTTTGGTGCGATTCCAAAGGTAGTGCTTTACGACTCGCCTGCGATTGCGGATGGCATCCGGCACGAGCTGGAAATTTACTGCCCATAGCAGGCCCTTGCGCGCGCCCCTGATGCTGCTGCTCGGGGGCTACCCCTTGGGCCACCCCTAGTGCTCTAGAGGCCAACAGGGCTGGGGCGGATGGCATGAAAATTGGCCACTTGGCGGCTCACTAAATTTGCTTGTTAAAAACGCTGATTAGCCGGATGATGCGCCACCATTTTCACCTTTAAAGGGGGTCCTGAAGTGGCTTCCGATCTAAACCGCGCCGAAGAGTCAGCCAAAGAATTAGCCGCAGAACAACGCGAATCAAGGCTGCGCAGTATCCTTAAGGCCATTACGTATCGAATCATCGGCACGGTCGCCACGGCCGCCGTTGCTTTTTCTGTCACCGGCGAGACAAGTGTGGCACTGGCGATTGGCGCCGTGGAACCGTTTGCGAAAATCGTTATTTACTACCTGCATGAGCGTGCATGGCAACTGCTGCCGCGAGGATATATCCGCCGCTTTATTCATCGGAACTAAGCGGTATCGTTTATAGTTAGAAGCTGCAGCGAGGGGAATTTACTCTGACCCCATCAATTACATGAGCAGATATTGACTATGAAACTGATAATTCTGATCGCCCTGTCCGTTGTGTCTATTCCGTTGCCGGCTGCCCAATCGGGTGGCAGCTTCTGTCCGGAAATCTACTCCCAGCGGGTGATCGAACTACCGTTTAATCCGGCTTTTCTGCATGTTGATTCATTCAATGCACCGGACGGCAGCAGGCAGGATGGCCTGCTGATGTCGAGTTTCTATAACGCCATCAAAAACCCGGAAGGGACGGAGTTTGAGCGGCTGTTTGAGCGTGATTTGATTGCCCGCATTGCGGATATTGACGATCCATCGGACGTCATGCCGGAGGTTGAAGTTCTGAGTGACCTCGACGGCACATCGCGGCAGGTATGGCCCAACGAAACCTCCCGGGCCCCTGACGGCTTCGTGCCTTTCGAGGCGCTGGTTGCTCCGCAAGGCTTTCAGTCGGCGCTGCCAGCCGGCCGCCTGAGCCTGATTAATCTGGACGACCCGAAGCGCGGTGAATACCTGGTGGATCAAAGCAGTTTTGTGCCGCCCCGCTGCGCGCCCGGCAGCGATGACAACCAACCGTGGTTCTATCACGGGGTTCTGTTTATTGATATGGACGAAGACGGGCGGCTGGATATAGTCACCGCACGTTCCAGCTTTAAAGTGCGCGGCGGCATTTGTCCGCCGACGGGTCAGCTGGTGTGGTTTCGCAATCCGGGCAAAGCACTTGATGCCAACACCGAATGGGATGAGTTCGTTCTGGTGGACACCAAACCCAAACCGGGCGGGCCGGAAGTCAACATCAATGCTGCCGACATGGACGGCGATGGACGCATCGAAATTATCGCAACACATTTCTTTAAACACGACGGCATCACGATTTACGGCCAGCCGGAGGGCAAGAAATGGTCTGACTCTGACCCCAAAAATGGGCCGTTCGTGCGGCAGCAAGATATCATGCGCGGGCAGGGCAACCCGTTTGCGGTCGAGATTGCGGATCTGAACCTTGATGGCCGCCTCGATGTGCTGACCAGCAATCACCAACCTGACAATTGTTTCGAGGTAACGCAGAGCAAGATTCCGGGGCGGGTGCTGGCTATTGAGCAGCCTGACAGCGGTGACATCTTTAGCGACCCATGGACGGTGCATGTTGTCAAAGACAATATCCGCCCGAACCCGACCTACCCTGCGCCTGAACGCGGCCCGGGCCGTTTGGCTCCCAACCGCGCGGTCGCTTTCTGGCCGGCCCGCGTGCTCGAAGGCAATACACGACCCTGGTTACTGGTCGGCGGCGATGAAGCATCGAAAGTATGGGTTCTGAAACCGCGTTATCCGCTCAGCACCGACCGCTGGGAATACGACTCGGCCGTCATCTTTGATATCAACGATTACTACGGCGCAAATGCCACGCAAACGTTGCTGGACGATCCGCAGGGCGTGAGCATTTCAACCATCGGCGGACTGACATGGCGTTACGACCAGCCCGGGCCGCTGGGTCTCGCCGAGATTTATTTCCCGGTGTTCGAGGCAAAGGACATACACGTAATGAGCTTCCGTCCAACCGGCGAAAGAGCCATCAGCTGCCCGGCAGATGTAACCGTGAGTTGCCCGGCTCCCGGCAAATAATCCGGCAACCGATGGCTGGCTCGCGGTTCATTTTGCCCGCCCGTCCCGAGTACTAAGCGGCCAGTGGTTTTAACCGCCACGTGCTGGTGTGCATCGCTACTGCCCGGCCAGCCGCAAATAAATGCGGAGGACTGCTTCTTCCGCTGCCAGCATGGCGGCAACAACGACGATGAAGGCCACAATGCCATGGGCCGCACCGGCAAAGACCACTCCATCACCGAAGGCGAAATCGATGGCTCCCAGCATGATGAACTTAGAGCCGAAAAGCACCAGCCAAGCGCAAATAACACGCAAGACCTTCGCGACAACACCGGGTTTCGAATTGAAATAAAGTGCAATGCGATGCTCTATGGCAAGCGTCGCCTTGAGCAGAATCTGCAGCAGTATGGCCGCGAACACGGAAACCGTAAACGACTCGACCGTCACCAGCTCCCAGTACTCGTCGAACAGGTTGAGGACAGTCAGGTCAATCAATATCGCCGTAAGGTATCGTATGTAGAGCCTTTGCCTGTTCGATACCGTATTAGTAAGCGCGATGCCGGGTATTTCTTGGGTCATACCTTGTCTCTTTCAATCCCAATAGCGGACACCACCGCCAACCTGCACAAGCTGGTTGGAGCTTGATAATTTTGGCAGACATCAGATTGACCGGAGCAGACCAGGATTCGCGACCGGGAAGGAACTCATCAGCAAGGCAATTGGTTTTTCCGAATTCCGCGCGCCCGGAGCTAGTCAATGCAGCGCCTAGGGACAGCATCACGCACGAGAATAAACTGTGGTTAGCAATTCTGGCGGTCATATTATTGGTTTTTCCGAAATCTGACTAGTACGCATCATAGGGAATCGTTGGGTCGCAGGCCAGAATGCCTCAAACACATAGACAGCCCCAACACCGTAGAGTGACGCACCGATAAACATCCACAGTCGACCATAAAAAGCAGCAGAAGCAGATCCGCCAAACTGCGAGTCCAGCACGGCGGGGCCCAAAACAACCATCATGGTCAGAAACGCGTAAGACCACGTTGCGCCGTCGTCGGCCAGCCCACGCCCAATAAATATGCGCCTGCCGAATACCAAGCCTGCCAAACCAATAAGCAGCGCATAGAGCATCAACGAAGGCCAGATCCCCAGCAATTGCCACGCCAGAATCGCTGCAGCGCCGCCCGCCGCTGTCGAGGTTAGCAACGAGCGAGCCGCATCCTTTACGCGATCGCGTGACGACTCCTGCACCATCGCGGCCACCTTAATCATCACGGCCGCATTGGTTGCGCTGGCCGGAGAGAACAAGAACCACACCGTTATTGGCAAGACAACGGCGATCGCGCGCATGGCATTGCGACGGGCTTCAGCAGCACTCGGCCGCGCGGGTGGCTTTTCGGGCTGCTTATCGGGCTTCTTATCGGTGGCAGCTACCGCAAGCACCGGTTCCACCGGGTCAGGCAGCAGCACGTGGCTAAGCCAGGCCATACCTACGCCCAGGAATGCTGCCTTGGCCACGCCAGCGCTCACCAGGATTAGGGCGTCGACCGACACGGAACCAACAGCAACCGTCAGCGTCACGCCGATGGTCAGCAAGGTACCGATGGCAACCGGGCCGCCACGGGCGGTGAAGTAGAATATATGAAACAGCACCAGCGACAGCAGAACCAGCCCGGCAAGTACCTGGTTAAGCAGCAAAGGCAGTAGCAGATACGAGCCGTAAACACTCACAAGCAGCGCTATTATCGTGCCAACAAAAAACTTTGCCCCGGGCCGCGACAACGGCAACGCAAGTAGCGTTAACGTGAGCACTGGCGCAATGAAGGACAAGGGCCAGGCACCGACTTGCGATATCCACATAGCCATTGCGGTGCCAAGCGCCAGACGCAATATGCGCCGACTGGCAAGCGCCCGGTTGGCTGCCAATGCCTGACGATCAGTAGGCATACGACAACAAACTCATAATGCGGACATACACCTTGCCAAGCGCATTAAATAGCCAGTTACCGCCGGTATAAACGATGACCGAGGCCTGTGCTCCGACACGCAGAAGCTCGCGATCCTCGGGGTCCATGTCAAAATCGACGACGACCGGGAAACGCTGGGCTGCCCGCAACCATTGCCGATCGTCCTGAACCGCGGGCAAGCTGCCGAGCGGTGCCGAATCGACTGCAACACCGAAACCGATACTGCGCGCCTGACCCTGGAACACGCGGCCCGGATAAACATCAAACAAAACTTCTGCCGCATCTCCCGAGTCGAGATTACCAAGATTATTCTCGGTGAAATCGGCCTGCACCCAGAGCGTGCTTGATGAGATGAAGGTGAGCTGCGGTTGGCCTGCGCCCGCAAAGTTGCCGCGGTCGACGCGCACATCCGTAACCACTCCATCCGTCGGTGCCATCACAGTGGTTCGTTCGAGATTCAGGCGGGCCTGGTTCAGCGCCGCGAGAGCCTGCCGCACGCCAGAGTTACTGTCGCCTGCCTCACCCGCATTCTGTCTGGCCTGTTCGAGGCCGGCCTCGGCGGCCACCAGCTGCTGCTGTGCCACCTTAAGTGCGGCTTCGGCTGATTCAATCCGGCGATCGGACAATGCCCCCGGATCCTGCTCCTTAATGCGCAGCAAGCGCGTTGCGTCCTGGGCAGACCGCTCCAGATTGGCTTTGGCCGATTGCACGTTTGCCGCTGCGGCCTCAACGCCGGAGCCCGAAGCACCGGCAGCCTGCCGTGCAGATTTCAGAGCAGCCTCGGCACTCGCGACAGCCAGTTCGTATTGCTCCGGGTCGATACGAAACAACACATCGCCTGCCGCAACAACCTGATTGTTTCTCACGCCAACTTCGATAACAGTGCCCGAGACCTCTGCCGCAACAGGCACCACCAGTGCATGCACGCGCGCCTGGGTGGAAAACGGCGTAGCGCGATCGGCTACCAGGTAACCGATCAGCAATACCAGCGTCAAAACCAGCAGCCGCAGTGTCCACTGCCGAACGGGATCGGTCTCCGTGACCGCGTTTTCTTCATCGTTGGCTTCTGTTTCTGCTTTCTGTTTCTGCTTCTTGGTTCATGGCTCGTTCTCGTGAAGTTCTTCAGGGCTATCCAGCAAGTCACCCCAATCGGTGCGGTCGCGCATGGCATTCAATGATTCGTCACTGACCGGGCTGAACGGATCAGCGCCGTCCGACGCCTGGAAACCGCCGCCCAAAGACACATACAACGCAATAAAGCCGCTGACAATATTGCTCTTGTTTGCTACATAGTTACCCTGCTGCGCGAACAGTGCCTGCTGCGCATCGAGCACACGCTGATAATCGGCGAAGCCTTCGCGAAAGCGTAACAAGGCCACATCGTTTGCACGGCCTGCCACTGACACTGTCTCGGCCAGCAGGTCATCCCGGGCGCGGGCTCCATCGAGGGCCACCAGAGCATCCTCTACTTCACGTGCTGCCTGTATCACGGCTTCGCGGTAGGCGACCAGCGCCTGCTGTAACCGCGCATCCTGTACCCGAATATTGTTCTTTATGCGGCCGTAATTGAGAAAGGGCCATACGAAGCTGGGGCCGATGGCATAGTTAAGACTGTCGGAACTGAATAACTGGTCTAGCCCGCTTTTTCCGGTTTGTGTGGTGTTTGTGTTACCGGCGGCAACCAGACCCAGTGATCCGCCGATCGAAAAGCTGGGGTACAAATCGGCTGAGGCCAGCCCGACATTGGCATTTTGGGCCATGGCCAGATACTCCGCCTGACGCACATCGGGTCGCTGCCGCAGCACATCGGCCGGCAAGCCCAGGCCCAGGGTTTCCGGCACCCGCGGGATGTCCCTGCCCTCGGTCAGCACTTCGCGCAGCGAGCCCGGCGCCTTGCCAAGCAGGGTGCTCAACGCGTGCCTGGCCTGACGCAGGTCGGCCTGTAACGCGGGGACGACAGCCTGTGTGCTCAACAATTGAGTGCGCGCTTGCAAGACATCCAGTTCCGACGTGTTGCCGTTTTGAAACTGCACATCAACGATGTCGTAACTGCGCTGCTGGCTGGCAATATTGTCCGCTGTAATAGCGAGCTGCGCTTCGAGAGTTCGAATGGCTAGATAAGTGCTGGCAACCTGCGCGGTTACAAGAATAACCGCCTGATCGTATGCGGCCACCGAACCAAGGTATGCCGCGTCCGCCGCCTCAATGCCACGCTTAAAGCGACCCCAAAAATCCAGTTCCCAGCTGGCCGTGACGCCGGCATCGTATTGGGTGAAACGCAAATCACCGGCGACGGTATTCGCCGCATTCTTGCTCGCACGGATACCGGTAGCACCGCCCGCAACCACCTGCACTTGCGGGTACTGGGCGCCGGTAGCAATGCCCAGCTGCGCTCTGCTCTCCAAAACCCGCAGGCCCGCGACCTCAAGCGAATTGTTGGCCTGCAGAGCAATCTCGATCAGGCGATTGAGCTCAGGGTCGTTGAGCCGCTCCCACCACCGCTTACTGTCGTCGGCCGTTACAATCGGGGCGGCGAAATCGCGTTCGTACCAATCGGGGGCAATATCAACGACCGGCTGTTCGTAATCCGGCCCTACGGTTGCGCAGCCGCCGAGCAGTGCCGCAATCACTGTTACCCAACCGACCGGTTTCAACCGCGCCCATTTACCGAAGAAACAACACATTGATGCTAAGTTGTTTCCGCTGCCTGGTTATCTTGCGCACTGTCCGATTCTGGCGGTTGCTGCCAGATCCAGTCGGAAATAATCCGGTAGCCCAGCCCGAGAATAACCGCACCTAGAAACAGACCGATGACGCCGAAGCTCAGCATACCGCCGATTGCGCCGAGCAAAACCACCAGCACAGGCAGATCCACTCCGCGCCCCAGCAGGATCGGCTTCAGCACGTTGTCACTCAGCGCAACGAGAACTGAATACACGGCAAAAACGGTGGCCGTCAAAGGCTCGGCATACGAGAACACCCAAATTATCAGTGGCAACATGATGAGCAAAGCAGGCACCTGCACAATCGCGACCACAAGGATAACAACCGCGAACATACCCGCTGCCGGAACGCCGGCGAGTGCAAAACCAAGCCCGGCAAGCGCAGCCTGAATGGCAGCAACGCCCAGTACACCGTTGGTGACACTGCGTATCGTCGAGATCGCCAGGTCTGTCAGATGCTTGCCCTGGCCCGGAGCAATGCGGTTGCATACGGCTTGCGCTGTTTCGTAACTGCTGCGCGCATACATCAGACATACGCCGGCGATGATTATCGATGCTGTGAACTGCAGCAGCCCTATAAACAATGTGCCCGCCGATTTTAGAAGCCATTCACCGACTTGAATCAATTGCGGCCGATACTGCGCCGAAAGATCCTGCAGGCCGGTGGCTCCCTTACTCCAGATTTCAAATACGCGTTCGCCAATAACAGGCCATTCGGCCACACTACTGCTCGGTTGCGGAATGGCGAGGCTGCCCGATTTAACTTCACCTGCCAGATGAGTGGCCGTAGAGATCGTGGAATCCGCTACCAGCCAGCCCGGCACCCAAAGAACCAATAGCCCCACAAGGGTAACGATGGTCGCCGACAGCTTTTTGTTGTTGCCGATCAAACCGGTCAACTTCAAGTGCAGCGGGTATACCGCTATGGAGATCAAGATGCCCCACAACGCGATGCCCAGAAACGGCCCGACAACCGTCAGGCAGTAACTCACCAGCAGTACCAGGGCCGCTATCCGCAAAAATGCAGCCATGGCATTGCGACTAAAGGCCTCCTCGTTCGCAAGACGCTCTAAATCATTCATGAATTCTGTTGCCCCAGATTTTTTGTAACACTGCGAATAAAAAGGCGGTTGTCCAGCCTATTAAAAGAATGCCATCAATGGCCTCAAAACCACTCAGAATGCGCCATGCGGAGCTCAGCGTGATATCGCCATACCCCAAGGTTGTGAAGGTTACGGCCGAAAAATACGCGGCTTGTTCGAAAGTGGTGAGCTCGTCAGGAACGAGAACACGATAGGTAACAGCCCACAAACCTATTTCAATGAGATGCAGCGCGACCAGTAGCAGCGCCGTACTGCTGATCACCAAAAGCGGTGAATCTGGCCTGAACCGGCCGTCCGCGCCGGTGTGACGTTTTATAAGGAACTCCAGCCACCTGGTTGTGCCGATACCGTGTATTAACACGGTAATCACGATTAACGCCGCGGCGGTAGTTAATACAACCAACACAAGCTGCCCCTGCCATCAATTTGGTTACCCGCACACGATAACCCATCAAAGCCCCTCGACATAGGGGGCGAAAGCCCTTCGACATAGGGGCGGTCAATTAAAGCGCCACAAAAAGAAAACCCATCGCACGGATGGGTTTTCCAAGCACAATTATTAGGGACGTAAGGTTATCAGACGACTTGCTTGCGTCTCATCCAGCCCAAACCAGCCAAGGCCGAACCGAACAACCAGACAGCGGCGGGAACTGGCACCACCTGAACGTCCATACGCACATTTTCAACACCCCAGCCAGCCTGGCTCACCGAAATGCCGAAGTTGTACTCACCCAGAGCATTCGGATCAAAAGCGCCGCCGGGCGGGCTAACGACACCGGGTACCGCTGTAGACGTCCAGCCGAACATCAGGTTTTGCGAATCTTCGAAATGCGTTTGACCAGCGCCCAGATTGCCGAAGATAGCCGCGCCCAGATTGAGCGTGCCCAAGCCAACGGGGCCGTTGTCAAACGCCGGATCAAAATCATAGAACAGCGTGATGTCGTAGTCGTCGATGGTTTCAGTCGTGCTGTCGATGTCGACGTAGAAATTAAAATTCCACAACGCACCTTCGTAAATACTTTGCCCGACATCGCCGAAATTACTGCCGGCCTGAGCAAAGAATGTTCCGGCACCGTCACTGGTAACGACCGGATTGCCGTAACGCTGGGTCGCACTCATCGCAATGGTGATCAGCGTGCTGCCGTTGGACCACTGGCTCGAAATGGCAACCTCGCCATTTGGAATGCCGGTGCCACCCCAGGTCGCGTCGAGCGGCCCGAAGGTATCGTAAAGTGGTGAAGCTGAAAGTGGTAACGCAGTCACGGTTAGAGCCGCGAGCGCACATGCACGTATTGAAATTCTGGAAATCATCCCCGCTTCCTCGTTATTTTATGTACTGCCTGGTTGTTGAACTGCGCTGATTTATCGTTGCTTGAGACGTCGGCGGGCTGGTACTTCCCGATGCCGGCGCGGCACAGTTTTTTATCCTCGCCTACAATCTAGCACAACAAAGGGGGCAAAAAGGTGAAAGTTTCGAAATCAATACAATCGATTTAACTTAATGATGACTCGACGCAATAATGACTCGACCTAGCCAAGCGCCAATTCAGATCTATGGCGCTTCAGCAACGGCTGATTAGCCGCGGAGCAGCATAATAACCGTATAGCCCCAAAGCGCGGCACCCGCCATAAAGGCCAGCAATACCGCGGCACTGCCCATGTCCTTGGCCTGCCCAATGAGGGGGTCCTGCTCCTGACACAGCCTGTCGGCCAAAGCTTCAATCGCGGTATTCAGCAGCTCAACCACCAATATGAATAAGTGCAGTATCAGCAACTGGACCTTCAATAGCGGATCAACCGGAAGGGCCAAGCACACCAGCGAAAGCACACCAAGCCCAATGAGCTCTTGCTGAAAAGCCGCTTCCCCGCTGGCAGCGTGTCGCAATCCGGATAGCGAATAGCGAAAAGCGCGGGGTATGCGCTGCAGAGACCTAAAATTTTGTTTATTCATTGCGTAACCGTTTTACGACCAAAAAACATGGCAACCATCTGAATGATAATCCAGGCAAGCACCATGGTCGTCAGTGTGTGGCTTAAGAAGTGGTCACCGATGATCATTTTATAGGCTCCCATTATCCAACCAACACACACACCCAGTAGCAACCAGGCGATTCGCCGCCGCCGCGACTGTGCGTTGAGATAATACAGCGACATAAGCGCAAACCCGCCACTGGCGTGTCCGGCGGGAAAGCAGCGACACTTGGACATCCCTGACTGGGCGCTGTTCACTAGCCCTTTGAACAAGCCAATGTAATCGGCATCGCCCCCAAACACGGCCAGATCAGACGGGCAGGCAATATTAGTAATATTCTTTAATAACCCCACCACAGCCGGAACGAGGATCATCGACAGCAAGACAATCCGCAAACCGCGCAGATCCGTGGGGTCAGAGTCAACGCACATCCGATAGAGTTGATACCCCAGAATGGCGAACCCAAAAGTGATAATGAGCTTCTTGATCCCATCGTAGAAAATCAGCCTGGGAAGCGCTGCCTGCTTATCCACTAACCAGGACTGCGACTCATTCGAGAAAAATAACTGCTGAATCGATAAATCCGCGCCGGTAACCTCAAGACCCCACAAGGCGGCAATTAGCAAAACACCTGGCATAATAATTGCGGCAAGATTATTCCACCTCATGTCTGGCCAATAAGAAAAGCGGCTGACCTTCGTCCGACGGCATATTCGCTACTTCGAACAGAGTCAAAAGCGCATTAAATAAGGCATCATGCGAATTGCGTTGCTCGCTCAGATCCAGCGCGCTGGCCAATTCCACGTCGGATGACTCGCCCAGCCACATGATTAACGGCACTTCAGTCTGCTCTTTTGGTGCAAATGCATAGGGAAGACCATGCAAGTACAAACCTGACTCCCCTAAAGACTCGCCATGATCACTCACGTACAACATGGCCGTTTCAAATCTTGGGGTGTTGGCTTTTAGAAGTTGAATAACCTCGGACAGGAAGTAATCGGTATAGGCAATGGTGTTGTCGTACGCGTTGCCGATCTCTTCGTTCGAGCACTTGGATATGTCCTCTGTTCTGCAGGCGGGTGTAAAAAGCTCGAACTCGTCAGGATAGCGCTTAAAGTATGCTGGGCCGTGACTGCCGATCTGATGCAGGACAATAAGGACATCTTTATTTTGCGAGTCAATGTACGCCTGTAGCCCGTCCAGCATGCCGACATCGCGACACTCCGAATCGCAAACCGGATTGATGTCTGCACTGCGATAATCCTGATAGGGCACACGATCCGCGACTCCCTTTGAGCTGGAATTGTTGTCGCGCCATAAGATACTAACCCCTAGCCTGCGAAGGACATCGAGGACATTTTCCATACCCGCTGCTGCGCTGTTCGAAAACTCGTCGCGGTGCAGAGGCGAGAACATACAGGGCACCGAGTAAGCCGTTGAGGTTCCGCATGACGATATTTTTGTGTAACTGACAACACCGCTTTCCCTGGCAAGCCTTGGATTGGTGGCACGCGAGTATCCGTTCAAAGAAAACCGGTCACTGCGGGCTGTTTCGCCAACCACAACAATTATCAGCTCATGTCCGTCGTCATCTGAATGAATCTCAGCCGCTTCGGCTGTCACCGTAATTTTATCGTCGATACTCCCGCCATCGAGTGAAGCAGCAACCGAGCTTTGAATTGCCAAGCTGCCAACCGAATACAATGCATAAGCAGGGTTTGTGTAAAAACGCACTGGCTTATGCTGACGAAAAAATACAGCGTATGCGTCGCTGAATGAAAACAGACATATTCCTGCGACGAGCAGTGCTGCGACACCAGACTGCGCGCCGGCTATCCGTTCGCGCTTGCGGGATCCCGGAGAATAAATCGAGGGCAACCACAGGAAAACAACGGGAATCAATCCGACCGCAAGGAATCGCAGCAGAAATCCACCGGTAAGAAGATCACGAACTTCCAAGGCATCAGTCTGCAACATATTACGTATCATGTCCGTATCGATGACGACGCCATACTGATCGGAAAAATAGCCGATGGGTGCCGCTAGCAGAATCATCAGGGAAACAACGACGCGCAAGGGAACCAGAGCACTAAGCACGCTCATCAGTAGCACTATTGCACAGCAAAGCACCACGCCCGCCGAGATCAGAAAGGCTGCGTTTTCAGCGCTCCACGGATACAGATCGGTGAGACGGTCAAAAAAAGCCGCGTTGCCGGTTAACACCAGAAATGCCGCCGCGATGGGCATCAGCAATGGTGCTGGTAGGCGATATCTGACAATTTTCTTAGGCATCAATAGCCTTTGCCGCAAACAGCGCAATTAACCAGCCATCACTTTACGTTCCCGATCCTTAACAATTCCTTAAGACAGGGAGTGCTTCAGGTAGAATCGGCACATACAAAAACGAGGCACAGTATGCGTACGGATGGGAACCCCTGGGCCAGGCATGGACTGGGATATGTCATGGCGGTAGCGCTGTTGTTATCTGGCTGTGGCTCACTCGAACCCATTGAGACTCCGCCGGAGTACACATCTGCACCGGCCGACAGCGTGATCTGGGACACCCTGCGCGCCGGTGCCCCGGAAAATTGGCACGTACTGCTTAACGACGGCCCCGCGGCACTGGACCGGCGCTTGCAGGCCATTGATAGCGCTTCAGACAGCATCGATTTGCAGACATTCCTGTGGGCATTCGATACCGCCGGTTCAATGGTTCTGGACCATATAGTGCGGGCAGCCGACCGGGGCGTAACGGTGCGCATCCTTGTTGATGACACCTTTCTCGTGCACGAAGACCCCCTATTGCTTGCCCTCGCGGAACACCCAAATATTGAGTACCGCGTGTTCAACCCTTTCAAACGGCGCGCTGGCGGTATGGCGACCCGACAACTTCTGAATCTGGCAGACTTCGGTCGCCTCGATCACCGCATGCACAACAAAGCAATGGTAATTGACAATGAAATAGCCATTGTCGGTGGTCGCAATCTGGCGGATGAATATTTCGGGCTGAATGACGGGCCCAATTTTCGCGATCTCGAATTGCTATTTGGCGGCCCTATTGTGAAGGATGTAAGCAGCGCTTTTGACACCTATTGGAACGACCGCTGGTCGTTCCCAATCGAGTCCATCTCTCATAAAAAAGCGTCCGCCGCGCAACTCGCTGAGGCACGTCTGGTAGCAGACAACTCGATCCACATACATGCTGAAACAACCACTGATGCGCTTGCGGCCCAGTGGCTAACGCTGTCGACAAATGCCGATACCGGCCAGGCCTACCTGTATGTCGACGACCCGCCGACGGATGACCCGAACAGCGAGGACGAGGCCCCCGTTCAGCTCGCCAACGAACTGGGCAAGATATTCGACGCAGCCGAGCTTGAGGTGTTGATCGTTTCTGCCTACCTGATACCAACACCGCATCTTGAGGGGGCGATCGAGCGGGCGCTGAAGCGAGGCGTGCGGGTTCGCATATTGACCAATTCCATTGGCTCGAATAATCATCTGTCGGCGCACAGCGCTTACCGAAACCACATTCACACCCTGCTCAGCGCTGGAGCAGAGCTGCACGAGGTGCGGGTGGATGCCAGCAACAGGGATGACTACATGCTGGCCCCCGTGGACAAAAAAACACTGGCGCTGCACGCCAAAGCCCTTATCGTTGATAACAACAAAGTGTTTGTGGGCAGTGCAAATCTGGATCCGCGCTCATTGCGCATCAATACTGAAATGGGCTTTCTCGTCGTCAGCGAGTCGTTCAATCAGTCAGCGCGGAAAGCCGTAGAAGGCGATTTCGACAGAGCCAATGCATGGTTCCTGGAACTGCAAAAAGACGGACGGGTTTTCTGGGTAGGTGATGATCAAACACTGGAAGCGCAACCAGCGATATCGTTCATGCAACGGATCGAAGACTGGTTCTTCTCAAATTTGCCGATTGAAAATGAATTGTAGGTAAACGAATTCTGGGGTCGGCCTTCTGCCGCCAGAATAGCGTCAGGCAGTCTCTGCCTGAAGCGGCGGCAGCGCAATTTCGTGGTTTTCGCTGTAAAGGTAATCGTTAAAAATGTGCTCAGCGGATGGCAACTGATAACTACCATCGGCAAGACGATTAGTGGTGTCTTTAAGCCGGTAAACATTGTGCCCGCAGGTCCAGACATTATGCTGGCCAAAATGGTGGCAAATACAAATCTTGTCCATCACCGGGAGCTTTTTGCCGTTTTCGTCTACGCCCGTTCGGTAATACGCATCGACATATAAACACGTACCTTCGCTGCTTAGCGTATAACCCAGCGGCTCGCACTGCGGCTTAATGTTGGACCCAATAGCCGGACTGTTCTTGAGCATACGAATCAGATAACCGGTGGCTGACAGGCTATTGACCTCGACGTCTTTCTCTTCGGCTAACAGATACTGCTGCTTAACGTGCTCGGGAAGACCGCATTCCTTCGATATCGTAAATCGGGTCGCCACCTGTACTGCGGCACATCCCATTTTCATGTATTCGACTGCGTCTGTTCCGGTGAAAATACCACCCGCCGGGATAACCGCGATATCGAGCTTTTCTTCTTTTACGAAATCGAGGACTTCGGGAATGATGTTCTTTAAGTCGTAATCGGCCCAGTCTTCGCCGAAACCCAAATGCCCCCCCGCCAGTGGGCCCTCCACAATGCAGTAATCGGGGACACGATCCACACGCTTGCCACTGCGCAAAAAGATTTTTAGTGCGCGCACACTGGACACAATGATGCCGATCTTTACTTCGCGAAAACGCGGATGATCTTTAATGAGTTTGAGCGTTCCGTTATGCAGGCCAGCCGATAGTGTGATGCCGTCAATGCCAGCATCCAGTGCGGCCTTAAGACGGGTCCCCAGGGTGTCAGCTGCTGCACCCATGGTGAGCTTTTCCATCACATTGATAAACAGGCCGCCAGGGCCCTGCTTGCGTTCAACCGCCGCACTGACAACGCCCAGCGTGGCCTTGTACAACTCATCCAGATTAAATTTAACCTGAGTCTTGTCCTGACTGTTGCGATTGAATTTGAATCGCCCTGATTTCGTCTTGGTGAAATGGGTATTCATGTGCCGGTCAGATACCCACGGGGTCATCGCATCGGAAATATGCCCTATGCCACCCAGCCGGCAGGCTTCCAGCGCAAGACTGGACGTCGAAATATCCACGCCCATGCCTCCTACCATGACAGGCAGGTACTCGTCGTCGCCCAAACGCAGGCGAAAATCATTTAAAACAGTCATCTATTCAATGGCTACCAGGGGCTCTGGCGATCTGTCGCACAACAAACAATACGGCCAAAGCCGCGCCTGAAAGGGCAACTTTGCCATAAATGGCGTCGCAAAACACCCGGATATCGGTCAAGGCCCCTACCCGCATAAGCTGGGCCTCTCCGGCTATCCGCCGATGGACATATCCAGCACCGGCTGGCGCTTGTCATAGAGCAGCAAGGCACGACGGGTACGCGCGCGGAATATGTTGAATATTCTCACGGCCAATCGGCTGGCCGGGCTGACCCGGCTGATTCGCCTTGACAGCCCTGCGCCACCGCGTGTTTTATACGAAGACATAAAAACAATAAATGCAGGTACATTGGGGAATGAAGCTCACCAGACGGCAAATCATTGCGGCGGGAGCCGGGGCTGGAACGTATCTCGGCTTGGGCGCGGCAACAAGTGGGCTCGCGAGCGTTAACGCTAATGAGCTCATTACCAAAGCCATACCAGGAACCAACGAGCGCTTACCGGTCATCGGCATTGGCACCAATCGCTGGGTGACCGGCGGCAGCCCCGATGAAAAGGCCGCACTTCGAAACACCTTAAAAACGTTCCAGCGTCTGGGCGGCCGTGTCATTGATACAGCACCCGCGTATCGCACCTCGGAGCAAGCGCTAGGCCAACTTATCACCGAACTTAAATTCGACGATGCTTTCTTTCTCGCCACCAAGGTGGACCGCGAAGAAAAGCGTGCGGGTATTGAGCGTATGCAGGATTCACTGGCCAAACTGAATCGTGCCAGCATGGATTTGATGCAAGTTCACAACCTGCGCGGAGCGCAGGTCCAAATGGAAAACATGGTCGAGTGGCGTGCGAGCGGCCGTATTCGCTATCTCGGCATTACCACATCGCGCAATGATCAGCATGCCGAGATGGAAGCCCTGATGAACGAGCTGCCGATTGATTTTATTCAGGTGAATTATTCGCTTGCAGAGCGCGCCGCAGAAGAACGCATTCTGCCGCTGGCCGAAGAAAAAGGCATCGCCGTGCTGGCCAATATTCCGCTCGCACGCGGACGATTGTTCAGAGCGACAGCAAACGTCAAGCTACCGGGATGGGCAGCCGAATTTGATTGCCGCAGCTGGGGGCAGTTTTTTCTCAAGTACGTGGTATCGCATAGCGGCGTAACCTGCACGATCCCCGGCATGACACGGGTGGCTCACGCAGAAGACAACATGGGGGCCAACTTCGGTCGCCTGCCGGACGCTGACTTGCGCAAGCGGCAAGAGCAACTCATCGCTAACCTCTAAGGGGCTTACTGGCGGCCAGAGCTATTGTCCGGTGGCCACCCAGTCGGGCCGACCCGGTTGCATACCACCGTGCAAATTTACGCCAGGCTGAGGCTTGGATGTCCAGAGCTCTTCGGCAAAACGCGGGATCGCCATTGCGGCAACGGGAAAACACTCCACCATGTGCCCCACCTTGCTGATCTTCAGGCCGGTCAGGCCATAACAAAAGAAGTCTCGATCATCGATGCGCCAGAAACCCTTGATGCCTTTCTCACTTGACGACACCAGGCCGTCGGGCCTGAAATAAACGTCAAAGCGAAACTCTTCGCCCGTGGTGGTGTCTTCCCAGCGATAGCGTGTGGTGTTAAACATCAGATGATTCCAGAAGCTCGGAAAGCGCTCTGAATAGGGTCGCTCGCGATCGGCCTGCTCGGCGGCAAAATTGATCTCCGGGCGCGGCCAGTCGACCGCCCCCGTTTCAATCAGCATAAACTTGAGCATATCCAACCGGTCGGCGGCAGGCACCGGCTCCGGAATACCCATGATGTTGCCGGGCAGGTAACCCTGCGGGTCATTTAACCAGGCATCCAGCCGATCCGGCGACCACTCAAAATCAGCCGCATTCAGCGTATCGGAAAAACGAAACCCCGGCTTGGAACCCGCCACCCGGTCAAACACACCCCACAGATTCGGCCCCGCGATATCACCGCTGTCATCCGCCAGGGTGTGGCAGGCACTGCAACGCCCCTGAAAGGTTTGCTTGCCTTTCATGTAGTCACCCGCCTGCAGAGCTTCCATGGTTAGCCGTTCCTGGGCAAAAAGAGCGCCGGGGGCCAGCGTAAAAAGCATCAGGCTGGCTGCCAGAATATTACGGTGCATAAAGGGCATGGTGATTAATCCGTGTGCGAGGCAACGATGGCAGACGCGCTAGTCCGCACCGCCAAACAAAAGGCTTTCGATTGGACTTTTTTGCGCCGGATCGACCGCCGCGAAAGTCTTGCCGATGGTGCGATCATCATCCAGGGCAGCCACTATCAGGCGCGCCAGATCAGGTCGGGCAATAAACCCCATGGTCGAACGATCTTCACTCAGCAAACCGCTGCCGGTACCCAAGCCCGGCGGCAGACCACCGGGACGAATGATCGTGTAATCAAGACCGCTCGCCCTGAGATGATCTTCGGCCTTTGTCTTTAATGGCAAAACACCGGCAAGAAAAATCTTTGACAACTTCGGCGCCGCGTCGCTGCTGTCGCCGGCACCTACTGTGCTCACCATGATGACCCGTTTAACACCCGACGCGGCCGCAGCGTCAAATACGTTCGCATTGCCCACGTAGTCGGGCGGCACAGGCGCGCTATAAGCTCCCAGAGTCGTAATGACAGCGTCGTACTCGCCGCCGGCAAACGCAGCCTTGACCGAATCGGCGTCAATTGCATCGCCCACGACAAAATCGACGCCGAGAGCTTCCAGCTGTGTGCGGTCGGATGACTCGCGCACAAAAGCGGTGACTTTGTCGCCCCTCGCCATGAGATCTTCGGCGACTTCGTACCCCGTGTTGCGCGTAGCGCCAAATACCAGCACGTGCTTGTCACCGGTGATTGTTGGCGGTTGCAACTGAAAACCAGCGTCCGGAATGTTTGGCTTCATATCAAACCAGACAAACACCACCAGCAAGGCAATCAGGCCAACAAGCCCACCAAGAATTTTCAATAAGATCTTCATCCGGACTTCTCCATGGATAATCACGCTGCGGTCATCGCGCCAGAGATTAAGACTGAACAACCTGTGCGCAATTATCAACAATCAGAGCGATATAATCTTTACTCGGGACAATATAATCAATGCCCATGGATCACCAAGAAAACTCTTCCAACGCCGATACGGCATCGACATTGCGCATCTTGCTGCTGCAAATACGCGATTCAGACCAAGTCAAACGAGAAGAACTCGCCAGTTTCATAGCCTACAGCGGCCTTGCCGGTCATCAGTTCACTGTGCTAAACGTGTTTGACACCCCGTACTTCACGGCAGAAGTCATGCAAGGGCATGACTGCCTGTTTGTCGGCGGCGCCTCAGAAGCCAGCGTCATGGAGCCTGAGAACTACCCGTTCGTAGAGTCGTCCATCGCGCTTCTGCAATACTGTTTGTCACGCGACATACCGGTATTCGCTTCGTGCTTCGGATTTCAACTGGCCGTGCTGGCGCTCGGCGGTCGAATTGTGCGCGACAGCGACGACTACGAAATGGGGACTCCAAAAATTCAGCTTACGTCTGCGGCCCGCCAGGATATTCTGTTTCACGATACGCCCGATGAATTCGCCGCAGTGTCTGTACATCAGGAGCGCGCGCCGGAACTTCCGGCCACGTGCGAGCTGTTAGCCCAAACCTCTGCGTGCCCGCATGCCTTCAAGGTGATCGGGAAACGGTTCTGGGCTTTCCAGTTCCATCCGGAGGTAGACCGGCGCACACTTGTAGAACGGCTGACTTACTACAAAGACAAGTACACCAACGGTGACGGACATCTGCAAGCCGTGCTGGACAATGCCCTCGAAACGCCGGAGTCGAACGACCTGGTGCGTAAATTTGTCGACCGGGTATTGATATCGGCTTGAGTGACACAATATATAAGTAAGTGAGCACCTGTTGGCGGAGCGCGGCCATGCTATTCAGACAACTGTTCGACCACGAAAGCTACACCTACACATACTTACTGGCGGACGAGGTCAGCCGGGAAGCGGTACTGATCGACCCCGTCGACAAAGACGTGCCGTTGTATCTCCGGCTGCTCGAAGAATTGGGTCTGAAACTGATCGCGGCACTGGATACCCACGTGCATGCCGATCACGTTACCGGCCTCGGCCTGTTGCGGGATGCAACCGGGTGCGCAACGATGGTGGGGTTTGAGGGCGAGGTTGACTGTGCCTCTGAGGGGCTTGAGGACGGCAAGCAAATTCGCATCGGCAGCATCACGCTGAATACGCTGTTCACACCGGGGCATACCGACGACAGCTTTTGCTTTACGGTGGAAAACAACGGAGTGCACTATTTGTTCAGCGGTGACACATTACTGATTCGCGGCACCGGTCGAACCGATTTTCAGAACGGCAATCCCGAGCAGCTTTATGACAGCCTGCATACCAAACTGCTCACTTTGCCCGCAGCAACGCTGGTTTACCCCGCCCACGACTACAAAGGCTGGACGGTCTCCACCATTGACGAAGAAATACGCACCAACCCCCGTCTTGAACCCAGCAGCAAAGCCGCATTTGTCGAACTGATGAATAACCTGGATTTGCCCGACCCCAAAATGATGGACATCGCGGTGCCTGCAAACCGCGCCTGCGGCAAGCGGGCCACGCCGTCATGAGTGACCTGCTGTTGCCACTCTTCGGTGGCGCACTTATTGGCATCAGTTCCTTTGCGATGCTGGCACTGCTGGGCCGCATCACGGGCATTAGCGGGATTGTTGGCACCGTGCTGACAACCCGCAAAGGTAACGGCTGGCGCTGGGCGTTTCTGGCGGGACTGCTGCTGGCCCAACCGGTGTTCTATGGGTTCACCGCCACACCCCCGCCGCTGCCCAGCGATGCAGGTCTGCTATTGACCGTTATCGCGGGCCTGCTGGTCGGCTTTGGCACACGACTCGGCGGCGGCTGCACCAGCGGCCACGGCGTTTGCGGGATCGGCCGCCTGGCACCGCGATCGTTAGCAGCCACAGCGATGTTTATCGGCACCGGCATGTTGACGGTATTTATTGTGCGGCATCTGGTCGGTGCCTAAGCCAAAGTGCCTAAGCCAAACTGCCTAGGCCAAAGGACGCGTAACTGATGCATATCCTGATGGCGCTGCTATGCGGGCTGACTTTCGGCCTGGGTCTGGTCATCTCGGGGATGACAGACACCCGGGTGGTGCTCGGTTTTCTGGATATTGCGGGCAACTGGAACCCGGCGCTGCTGGCGGTCATGGCGGGCGCCCTGGCCGTGACCATACCCGGATTCTGGATGCTGAAAAAAAGGCCGGCGCCTCTGTTGGCAAAAGATTTTTTTGTACCTGCCAAAGGCGTGATAGATCGCAAATTACTCTTGGGTGCCGTGTTGTTTGGAAGCGGCTGGGGGCTATACGGCTATTGCCCGGGCCCGGCGCTTGCATCGCTGTTGACGCTGGACTGGCAGCCTGTCCTGTTCGTGCTGGCCATGGCAGCGGGCATGATTATTGAGTCCATCACCGGCAAACGCGCCAAACCGTGAAACCCACGCCAAAACTTTTCGCAGCGTTAGTAGCTCTGGCTGTATCGGCCTATCTGGGCCTGACTCAAATCCCGTCCGGGGAGCCACCCTCTGGCGCGCGCAGTATCGCACCGGCAAGCGAGCGCGCCGTCACGAACCACGACATCGCAGCGGCCTATCTGACAAAAGCAAACGACGTCGACGTGAGTGGCGCGGGTACCGTAACCCGTATTCTCGCCGACGATAATGACGGCAGCCGTCATCAGCGATTCATTCTGGACGTGCAGGCTGAACGCACGATTCTGATCGCACACAACATCGACTTAGCGCCGCGCATTGAGGACATTAAAGTCGGTGATGTCGTCGAATTCAAAGGTGTATACGAGTGGAATGATCTTGGCGGCGTGGTGCACTGGACGCACCACGATCCGCAGCGGCAACGCCCCGGCGGCTGGCTAAAATACCGCGGTCGAACGTATCAATAAGCCGGCCGCACGATTAATTTGCGGGCGGCCGCTCAACCAGTTCCACCCGACGGTTTTTATCCTTGCCTGCAGCACTGCCATTTGAGAAAACCGGCGCTAACGGACCTACGCCGTGCGGCTCAAGTTGCGCGGCTGGAATACCGTAGTCTGCCTGTAAAGCCGACACCACCGCTCGCGCCCGGTCGGAAGACAATTTGCTGTTATAGCTGAAAGTGCCGACAGAATCGGTGTGCCCCACCACGTAGAACTGCTTATCCTTGTTGGATTTAAGAAACTCAGCAATAGCAACGAGCGCCTGCTCCGACTGCGCCTGCAAGCTGGCCTTGTCAAAGTCAAAAAACAAGCCGTCCAGCACCACCCTGCCGTACTCGGCAATGTCCTCACCTATTGCCTCGGCATCAACCACAATAAGCCCGGTCTCGGCGGCTTCGACTTCAACAATGTCGATCAGGGCACCCACGTAATTGGACGCATGCTGCTCAACACCAACCACAACATAAACTATGCCCGCAGCACGCTCTTTACGTGCCACAACAGCAGCCGCGCCACCGGACGACGATGTGCCGGAGAAAAACGTACCCACTTCGCCAGGCTTGGTTGCCACGTTTGTCCGACCCAGCACGTCAAACCAATTTCGACTGCCAAAATCATTACCTTTGCGATCCGGCGCATTGCCCTGGCCGATAATCTCGAAGTCTTCGGCGATCAGCGCATCCAGATAGTTCTTGTAGATTTCGGCATAGCTGCGGTCATCACCGGCATAACGATAGAACGTGCGCGTCACGCGGCCCTCGGTATCTATCCATTCACCAATGGTTCGATATCCCGTTACAGGTCCGGCAGGCACACGATAGGGCATGTAATTTTCGATTTGTTGCCAGCGAATCTCCTGGCCAGGATAACGCGTGATCAGCGGGTGTTCCTGAACACCGTGTACGTCCTGCGCGATTGCAATACCGCCGCTGAAAAGCGTCAGCAGAAGCAGCGTGGCTAGTGGGCATGCCGAGCCTTTGGCTAGTTTGCGCATAATCTGTGCCTCTAAATCAGCCAGAACGACCACAACTTTCTCTATATTTCCCGCGCCGGTTCCAACCGCAGCCGACGCGGGATTACTAAACTACTGCATCTGGTCCAACCAATCCATCATGCGTCGGCCCCAATGGGGGTGGCGCGCAATTACTGAACCGTAACCTTGCCGGGCAATGACAAATCGCCCGAAGCAATGTCATGGACTCCAGTGACACACAACAGTGGAACCGCCCCGTCAACATTGACCTGAAGTTCGGCGGTGACTGCATCAAAAGACACGCTGTCACTTGCGTTGACGGGGACGGTAATTCTAGCTGTCTGGCCGTTCAAAATAGGACTCATGCCCGGACTGTCGAGCGCAATAGGCAACAAGGGCGCCGTGGCCGGCAGCAGGTCTACACCCGGCGACACGTCGCGTACTTTCAGCCCGGCCCCGCATCGCTCGTCTTTCACCAACACCACCCAGTGTGAGTGCCAATCGGCACCGTCATTGGCGGGATCACCGTCACGGTTCTCGTCGTACAGAGGCGTGTCATCGAAATCCGGATGCGCGGTAATAGCCAGCGACAGTATGCCTGACAGCGGATCGAAACCCACGCGGGAGGGATCCAGACTGGTTGGCCAGACATACGATTCGACCTTCGCACCCTTCAATTTCCCGATCGGAACCGGCTTGACGCTGCCGGCGGTCCCGGCGACTTCCATAATGAAGGTTGTCAATCGTCCGTCGGTTGTCGCACCCGCTGTCGTTATGTCGAACGCCGGTTTAATTCCCGAATCGGCCTTGCTGTGTATAGGGTCGGCGAACGCAACGGGTGCACACAGGATAAAAAGCGATGGAGCCAATAATGCGGTTTTCATATCATATTCCTTTTTTGTTTCGAGTCAATACTATTTAAGACTAGCCGGTGAACGCGAGCATTGCAACATTTGTTTTGGGTCGATACTATTGGCATATGCCTGTAAGAGATGATCGCCATACTGCGGCACTCCTTGAGAGAATCGGCCGACTCATAGGGACCGACGCCAACGCCTCAGCCCTGCTGCCGGTGCAGTGGGAAGCTATGCGCTACCTGCAACAAGCAAACCGATTTTCGAGAAACTCCTCCGCACTGACTGCATTTCTGGGCTCGACTAAGGGCACCGTTTCACAGACTGTGAAAACACTGGAGAGCAAAGGGTTGCTGCGGAACCGGGTTGATCCAAAAGATCGCCGGCGCAATCAGCTGTCGCTTACCGCCAAAGGGAATAAATTGCTGGCGAGTAACCCAATGGAAAAAAACATAGCGGCCATCGCGGCACTGCCCGGCCCAACTCGCGACGCACTAGCAACCGGTTTGGAAAAGCTGCTGACTCTTCGTCTGGAACTGGATGGGCGGCAACCCTTTGGCCAGTGTCGCGAATGCATGTACTTCGCCATCCTCCACGAAGAGGGCAATCCGCATTACTGCATGCTGTTGAACGAAAAACTATCCGCAATGGATGCCGACCATATTTGTTACGAGCAGGTGGCTCGCCCGGCTTAGCGCTGCAGCTTGTTCAGGTCTTCAACAATAGTCGAAATCGTGAGCGGCGACGTTGCGACGCCAGCGACGGCGCCATCTGGGTTTATCAAAAACAACGCCGTGGAATGATCAACAACGTAGTTTCCCGGCGTGGTGTCAACAAAGTACGGCGCGCCCAGCGAGGCTGCAAACGTCTCGATGTCTGCGGGTGCGGCGGTCAATCCGGAGAATGCTGAATCAAAACCCTCTACATAGGCCTTGATAACGTCTGGAGTATCGCGGGTGGGGTCTACGGAAAAGAACACAACATGGATCGGATCATCGACCGCATCGTAAATCATGCGCAATTCAGCCATCTTGGTCGGACAGATATGGCCGCAGTTGGTAAAACCCATGAAAATGAATGTCCAGTCCCCCTTGAAAATATCCACGCCGACAGTCTGGCCGTCTTTGTTGACAAGCGGGATATCGGGTAATGGCCTCGGGGCACTGAACACCGTAATTGCATGGGTTTCAACTACGGGTGGAGTGGACAGCCGAGCCGACTGCATACTAAACCAGACCCCGGCCACTAGAGCAGCCAAACCTGTCACAACAACGGGCAGGCGAAAAAACGGCCTGTCTGCAGCATCCATTGTCTATTGTCTCAGTCCGGTAACCATCGAATGGCGGAGAAGGAGGGATTCGAACCCTCGATGGGCTTTTAACCCATACTCCCTTAGCAGGGGAGCGCCTTCAGCCACTCAGCCACTTCTCCGAATTTGTTTTTGGCCACGCGCGCCACTGTCTGCGACCCGACGGGGCGCATACGATACATGAAAGTTGGACGTAATCGTACTAAGTCGTGCTAAGTCGGACTAGTCGTTTACGGCGGGGCGGTGATCATGGTGCCCATTGTGGCCATGACCGTTCGCAGGGGATGCCTTGCTCTTGCCCGACTCGCCCTTGATACGCTTGTATATTTCTTCGCGATGCACGCTGACTTCGCGCGGCGCTTTGACACCCAAACGAACCTGGTTACCCTTCACCCCAAGCACCGTGATATCGACGTCATTGCCAATAACAACGGTTTCTCCGACTCTCCTGGTCAAAATAAGCATAGCTGCCTACTCCCCCTGTCCTTGTTATTAATTTTCTTCCGTGAGGAGCGTTGCTGATATTGCCGCGGCGCGTTCACCCGATGCAGGGAAAACGAGGTGAGCTGAACCACGGATTTATTCTTTTAGCTTTAGTAGTTTACGCGCTCCGGTGTGAACCATGACACAAGTTTGGACATAAGCAAAGTGGGGGGCTTCGTCGTCCGGGTGGCAGAGGACGCGCGAACAATGCCCAGCAAGAACCGCTGAAAGGTTTTTATTTTTATTTATCAGCCAGTTACGATCGATATAGCGCGCCTCTGCACGCCTCTCTTGGCCGGTGACTCCGACCCGCCGGTTCACATAGCGGACAATTTTTAGCCTGCGAGCTGCGACTCCACCCAGGCCGTTACACCGGCGAGCGCCTTGTCCAATGAGGCAGGGTCCGAGCCACCGGCCTGGGCAAAATCGGGGCGGCCGCCGCCCTTGCCACCCACCTGCTCTGCGACGATCCGCACCACGTCTCCTGCGCGCACGCGGTCCGTTGCGTTTTTGGTAACACCAGCGGCCAGCCGAACTTTGCCGTCAGTAGTCGCCGCACCCAGTACCACAACGGCTATGCCAAGCTTGTCTTTCATTTTGTCGACTGCGTCGCGCAGTGAACCCGCATCGGTGTCGTCTGGTAATCGCGCAGCAAGCACTTTGATGCCGCTTACCTCGCGCGCGTCCGCTGACAAATCCGCGCCTCCGCCACCACCGGAGGCCAGATCGGCACGCAGCTTTTTGACCTCCTTCTCCAGCGTTTTCTGCTTATCCAGTATCTGTCGCACTTTGTCGGTCAGCTCGGCACGCGAAGCACGCAGCTGCCCTGACAACTGCTCGAGCAACAACTGATCGTCGTGTACACAATCCACTGCGGCGGCACCCGTCACGGCCTCAATACGCCGCACGCCTGATGCAATGCCCGACTCGCTGGTTATTCTGAACAAGCCAATATCACCGGCCCGCTGCACGTGCGTACCGCCACACAGCTCGACCGAAAAGTCGCCCAGACGCAGCACGCGCACATCGTCGCCGTATTTTTCACCAAACAGCGCCATCGCTCCGGAATCGACGGCCGCATCGTAGTTCATCACCTGGGTGTCGGCACGGGCGTTGGCGCGAATCTGATCATTGACCATCGCTTCGATAGCGGCCAGCTCGTCAGGTTTGACGGCTTCATAATGCGCGAAATCAAAACGCAGCTTGTCGGGCGCGACCAGCGAACCTTTTTGCTGCACGTGGGTACCCAGCACGCTGCGCAATGCCGCATGCAACAAATGAGTGGCCGAGTGATTCAGCACCGTGGCGTTACGCGAGGCTGCATCCACCCGCGTGTTCAGGCGATCACCGGTCTTGATGGTGCCCGTTTCCAGGACCCCCACGTGCAGATGAGCCGCTCCGCTTTTTTGGGTGTCATCAACGCGAAAACGGACACCGTCGCCAGACAACACTCCGCTGTCGCCCACCTGTCCGCCGCTCTCTGCATAAAACGATGAGCGGTCGAGCACAACGAGACCGGCCTCGCCCGCCTGAAGCGCTTCGGTCGTTTTGCCGTCACGATACAGCGCGACTACGCGCCCCTCACCCTCGAGCGCATCGTAACCGGTGAACTCGGTGCTCTGATCAACCTGCAGCCCGGCGTCAGCAGCGGAAAACTTCGAGGCCGCGCGCGCGCGTCGGCGCTGGCCCTGCATGGCCGCATCGAAACCTTCCACATCCAGCGTGAGCCCCTGATTGCGCAATATATCGGCCGTCAAGTCCACCGGGAACCCGTAGGTGTCATACAAGGTAAACGCAATATCACCCGACAAGCGCTTGCCTTCCATTTCCTTAATGGCCTTACCGAGCATGCCCATGCCCTGACTCAGAGTCTCATCGAACCGCTCTTCTTCTTTGGCCAGAACTTTCTCAACATGGGCCTGTGCTTCGGCAAGCTCCGGATACGCTTCGCCCATTTGCACCGTCAGCGGTGCCACCAACTTGTGGAAAAAGGCATCGCGAGCGCCCAACTCGTAGCCGTGGCGCAAAGCACGCCGAATAATCCGGCGCAACACGTAGCCGCGGCCTTCGTTCCCCGGCAACACGCCATCCACAATCAGAAAGGAACAGGCGCGAATATGATCAGCGATCACCTTCAGCGAATTGTTGTCCAGATCTTTGCATCCGGTCACTTCGCCGGCGGCTTTGATCAATGCCTGAAACAGATCAATCTGGTAATTGCTGTGCACACCCTGCATGACCGCCGCAATGCGCTCGAGACCCATGCCGGTATCCACTGAGGGCTTGGGCAGTGGTGTGAGTGTGCCGTCAGCACTGCGGTTAAACTGCATGAACACCAGATTCCAGATTTCGACGTAGCGATCGCCGTCGTCATCGGGCGAACCTGGCGGGCCGCCTGCAACAGCCGGCCCGTGATCGTAAAAAATCTCACTGCATGGGCCGCACGGACCGGTGTCGCCCATTGCCCAGAAATTGTCTTTTTCGCCCAGCCGACTGAAACGCTCGGCGCTGACGCCCACTTTCTTTAACCAGATGTCGGCGGCCTCGTCATCGTCTTCGAAGACCGTGACCCAAAGGCGCTCCTCGGGCAACCCAAGGGTTTTGGTGAGGAACTCCCAACCGAATTCGATGGCTTCTGCTTTGAAATAGTCACCAAAGCTGAAGTTGCCCAGCATTTCGAAGAAGGTGTGATGACGGGCGGTATAGCCAACGTTCTCCAGATCGTTGTGTTTGCCGCCGGCACGCACGCAACGCTGCGAACTTGCCGCACGGCTGTAGCTGCGCTTCTCGGTGCCGAGGAATACGTCCTTAAACTGAACCATACCGGCATTGGTAAAGAGCAGCGTGGGGTCGTTACCGGGTACGAGGGGAGAACTGGCAACGATCTTGTGACCCTTGCCTGCAAAATAATCGAGAAATGCCTTGCGTAAACTTGCCGCGTCCATGATCACAATCTTGTTTGTTTAAACTATTCGATCAGGCCGCGCGGCTAGTCATCACCCACGGCGGCCTGAATCTGTTCACTGAAAAAACCGCGGTATTCAAGAAAACGCATTTGTCTGGCCTTTTCTTTGAAATCGGCAGGCAACGGATCGCCGAACTTCTTACGGCGCACGTCACGCGCCAATGCCACCCAGTCATGGCCGGCATCGTACACGTGTAATTGCACCAGTTCAGCGCCTACCCCACGCTTTTTGAGCTCAGCCCGAATTCTCACCGGCCCCTGCCCTTTGCGTATTCTCGCCGCTACGAAGGCTTCTGCAAAGCGCTCATCGCTGACCAACCCCTCACTGGCTAGTTTTTCGACTGTCACTGCGATGATTTCAGGCGCAAATTCACGCGCCGCCAGCTTTTCTCGCAGTTCCGCCAGCGAGTGCTCGCGGCGCGCCAGCCAGTTCATGGCAAGGTTACGTGGCGAAACTTTTCCCGAAGCAGGCGCATCGGGAGCTTTATCGGTGGGGCCAGCCCCCCTAAGAGGGTCTGACCCCATCGCGTTATTCACCTACCGCCGCGTCCTGATCAGGCTCGACATCGGCCGGTTTTTTGAGGTCGGGCAGCAAGATTGCGCGAATCTTGGCCTCCAGCTCTGCCGCTGCTTTCGGGTTATCGATCATGAACTGGCGGGCATTTTCTTTACCCTGACCGATACGTTCACCGTTGTAGCTGTACCAGGAACCGGATTTCTCGACCAGATTGTGAGCCACGCCCAGATCGATGAGCTCACCGTGACGGGAAATACCCTGCCCGTAGAGGATCTCGAACTCGGCCTGCTTGAACGGCGGCGACACTTTGTTTTTAACTACCTTTACGCGCGTCTGGTTGCCCACCACCTCGTCACCCTTCTTGATGGCACCGATACGGCGAATATCCAGCCGCACCGACGAGTAGAATTTGAGCGCATTACCGCCGGTGGTGGTTTCAGGGCTACCGAACATTACGCCGATCTTCATGCGAATCTGGTTAATGAAGATCACCATGCAGTTTGAGCGTTTTATGTTGCCGGTGAGTTTGCGCAATGCCTGCGACATCAGTCGTGCCTGCAAACCCACGTGGGTGTCGCCCATCTCGCCTTCGATTTCTGCTTTAGGCGTGAGCGCAGCAACCGAGTCGACCACGATCATGTCCACTGCGCCGGAACGCACCAGCATGTCAGTGATTTCGAGCGCCTGCTCACCCGTGTCCGGCTGAGAAATCAGCAGGTCATCGAGCTGGACGCCGAGTTTTTCGGCATAAACAGGATCGAGCGCATGCTCGGCATCCACAAAGGCCGCCGTGCCGCCGCCTTTTTGACATTCCGCAATCACCTGTAACGTCAGCGTGGTTTTACCCGACGATTCCGGACCGTAAATTTCAACCACCCGGCCTTTGGGCAACCCACCGATACCCAACGCGACGTCCAGCCCGATACTGCCGGTGGAAATCACGTCGATATCGCTCGGCGCACCCGCCTCACCCAGACGCATTACCGAACCTTTGCCGAACTGCTTCTCAATCTGGCCCAACGCAGCGGCCAACGCTTTTTTCCTGTTTTCGTCCATGCTATTACCCTTATAACTAGATTATAACTAGATTAGCGTTAGGGCAGTACGGCCGGGCCCGCACCCGGTTCACCCGTATGGGCGCACTGCAAATACGTGAATTCGCGATACTGCATATATATACAGTAGTCGCAGATTAATCCACCGGGGGCGGGTCTGTAAAGCCTTTATTTACGCCGTTTTCCAGAGATTCGCCGCCCGGACTTAACTGCCGGCCAGTTGCTCGACGCGCTCGGTCAAACCCAGCAACGCCGTTGTCACCGTCTGCCGACGCACGGTGTCACGATCACCCTCGAATACTTTGCACTCGGCCTCGGCGACACCTTTGCACGACCAGGCGAACCACACCGTACCCACCGGTTTTTCGGCACAGCCACCGTCCGGACCGGCAATACCGGTTACGGCAACAGCAAATTCTGCACCGGAACGCTCTGCCGCGCCGGCCACCATCTTAAGCGCTACCGCTTCGCTGACGGCACCCTCGCGCTCAATGAGTGCCGGATCGACACCGAGCATATCCGCTTTGGCATTGTTACCGTAACTGACATACCCGTATTCGAACCACGCTGAACTGCCCGGAATATCGGTCAGGTTTTTGGCAATCCACCCACCGGTACAGGACTCGGCGGTCGCTACTTTAGCGTTGCGCTTGAGCAACTCGGTCGCCAGGCGATCAACCAGTACGTCGTTGACGTTCATAATGCCTCTGCATCGGCCAGCAATAACTCGCGATAGACATCCAGATTACCCGCCACCATGGCTTGCGGCGCAAAATTTTCCGCAACGTGTTTGCGACCGCCCGCACCCAGCTTGTGCCTCAAGCCCGCATCGCGCAATAAGCGCACCATGCTTTTACCCAGCTCAGCGAAGTTGCCCGGCTCAACGAGCACGCCCGATTCGCCGTCCGCCACCGCCTCCGCAATACCGCCTGCGCGGGTTGCGAGTACAGGCACCCCGGCGGCCTGGGCTTCCAGCAGCGCCACACCGAGGCCTTCCCGCTGCGCGGGATGCACCAGCAGATCGGCGTGGCCGAGAAACTGGCGCAGGTCGGCACGAAACCCGGCGAAATGCACAGTAGAACCATGCACCGAGTCTTTCATCTCTTGCTGCAATGGTTCCAGTTCCGGGCCCTGACCGAACAGCAGCAAGCGGGCATCCGGACATGCAGAAACCACTTCAGCCCAAGCATCAAGCAAATTGCGATGACCTTTGCGGGGTATAAACTGCGCCGCGCAGACCACGGCGACTTGGCGATGGTTCAGGCCGAATTCATCGCGAAACTGTTCCACCGTCCAGGTCGGCTGACAGGCCTCCGCGTCCACCGCACTGTGCACCAGACGCAGCTTGTAGTCCGCCACCCGCGCCTTGCGCAACTCATCCATGACGCCGTTAGAAATACCGATGATGCGCTCGTAGCGGCGGTACTTCATGGTGCCGAGCATAGCGGACTCCGGGTTATCGACCCGCCGGGTCAGGATGGCCGGAACCTTTGCCCACTTGGCGCCCATGCCGCCCCACAGATCGGCGCCGCGCCGACTGTGTATGTGCGCCAGATTCGGGCGTATATCCTGCAGCAATTTAGCGAATCGATAACCAAAAGCCGCATCCAGATCGCCCGACATGGGCAAGGTGCGCACCTGCACATCGGGGTGCGCAGCCTTACTGATAACGCTGTCGGGTGGGCAGACCAGTGTGCACTCAATGCCCTGAGCAACCAGCCCCTCGGTGAGCATAAGCACCTGCCGGCCGCCGCCGTACAGATGTCGGCCGGCTTCTAAATGAACAATGTGGGGCATGTCAGCCTATTTTGCGCGCCAGAACGTATACAGAATCGTTATCGGCCATTTTTGCATGCGGCTTGAGTGCAAGGATTTCAAACTTGCCTGTCAGCATGTCACGCAAGTCATTCTCGTTGCGGTAGCGCAGCACCAGATCGCCAGCTTCCCACTCGCCTTCGCCGTTCCAGAATGAATGCAGAATCAAACCACCGTCATTAAGAATATCGTGTTGCCGGGCAAACGACTGCCGCAGCTCGTCAGCAGTCAGATGGATGAGCGCCTTGTTGGAAAAAATCGCATCGAAGCTGCGATCCGTCTCGAGCGTGCGTGCGTCGAGGTGAAGCAAGTCGGCTTCGCTGTCCTGCTCACGGTATTTTTTCAGGAACAGTTTAGAAAAATCCGAGCCGGTTACCTTGAAGTGCTTTTTCAGCTGTTTGAAATCCTTGCCCGGGCCGATACCGATCTCCAGCACGCTGGAGCCCTCCGGCAGCTGCTCAACCAGCGTATCTATCAGCAAGGCGCCATCGTGTGCCGGTGTGAACTTCGAATAATGTTCGACGTTTTTTTCGTTTTCGTAGTAGTTAAGATCCATGACTTTCAACCATTCTCCAGTGGCCGCATTCTACCCAACCGGCTCGCAAACTGTCGCGACAGGCTGGCTGTCGGTGTAGTTAGTGAAATCGGCACCGAGCTCGGCGCCATGAACCTGAAGCCCTTCCCGCAGCCCCTCGAGACTGCTAAAGCGCAATTCCGTAATACACAAAAAATCCGGGTCTGCGCCGCTCACGGTGGTTGAACATCGATTCACGCTGTAGCCGAGGAAGCCGTAGTCGCCCAGCAAGCGCTCAGCCATGGGCATGTGCACGCGCAGGTAGTGATCGAAATCAAAGAACGTGCCCGTAGCCGATGGGTACTGAATAATCAATTTAATCATGTCAATTTATTCATGGGTTAAGATATCTGACATTCCGAAAACGCATAATAAACAACACCGCATGGTCGCCACACCCAAAGACGCTCAATCGCAGCACACGCCGATGATGCAGCAATACCTGCGCATCAAGGCCGAGCACCCGGATATGCTGGTGTTCTATCGCATGGGCGACTTTTACGAGTTGTTCTACAACGACGCAAAACGTGCTGCCGAACTGATTGATATCACGTTGACCACCCGCGGCAAATCCGGTGGCCAGCCTATACCAATGGCTGGTGTGCCCTACCACGCGGCTGATAATTATCTGGCCCGGCTCGTGCGCCAGGGCGAGTCGGTGGCGATATGTGAGCAAATCGGCGACCCGAAAACATCCAAAGGGCCCGGTAGAACGCCAAGTCGTGCGCATCGTAACGCCCGGCACGCTCACCGACGACGCATTGCTGGAGTCGCGCGAAGAAAATCTGGTCGCCGCCGTGTACAAGAGTTCGGCCGGCATTGGCCTCGCATGGCTTGAACTGAGCTCCGGCCGCTTTTGCGTGGCCGAACCCGAATCTTTGTCGGCGCTCGAAGCGGAACTGGCACGGCTAAAACCAGCGGAAGTACTGGTGGATGAAATGCTGGCCGAAAGTGACGAGTTTTCCATGCGCGCGGGCATGCGCAGTATCCCGCCGTGGAATTTCGATCTGGACACGTCACACCGTGAGTTGTGTAAACAATTTGGCACCAAGGATCTCGCCGGTTTCGGTTGCGAAGATCTGAAACACGCGACTTGTGCCGCCGGTGCGCTGCTGCAATACGTGCGCGATACCCAGCGCACGGCTCTGCCCCACTTGCGCAGCATCAATGCCGAACAAAACCGCGATGCGCTGCTTATGGATGCGGCGACCCGGCGCAATCTTGAAATCGACAGCAGTCTGGCCGGACGCAACGAGCACACGCTGGCCGGAATCATAGACCGCTGCGCCACCCCCATGGGCAGCCGTCTGCTGCGGCGCTGGTTGAACCGGCCGCTTCGCGATCACGGCACGCTTGAACGACGCTATGCCGCTGTAAAGGCACTACTGTATGAAAAGTCTGACACACTGCATGGCTTGTTGCGTGAAGTGGGCGATCTGGAACGCATTCTTGCCCGTATTGCACTGGGCAGCGCCCGGCCGCGCGACCTGTCGCAGCTGCGCAATGCGCTGGCCTTGCTGCCTGAATTCAAGGCACTGCTGCACCTGAGCAAAGCCGAGCGCTTGTCGCAACTGGCCATGGATGCCGGCGACCACAAGTCCACGTTACTGTTACTCGAAAGCGCCATCGTAGACGAACCGCCCATGCTGATTCGCGATGGCGGAGTCATAAAAAAGGGTCACGATGCAGAGCTCGATGAATTGCGTGAACTCAGCACCAATGCCGACGGCTTTCTGACTGCGCTGGAGAAGCAGGAACGAGAACGCACCGGCATCAGCACGCTTAAGGTCGGCTATAACCGCGTGCACGGCTATTACATAGAGATCAGCAAAGGGCAGTCGGCCAAAGCGCCAGACGATTACACGCGGCGCCAGACCCTGAAAGGCGCAGAACGCTACATCACGGCCGAGCTGAAGAGTTTCGAAGACCAGGTGTTGAGCGCTCGCGAGCGCTCTCTCGCGCGTGAAAAACAACTGTACGACGCGTTGCTGGAAATCTTGCGCGGCGAGCTGCCCGGCCTGCAGCGAATGGCCGGCGCCATCGCCGAGGCTGACGTGCTGGCAAACTTTGCCAACCGTGCCCGCGAACTGGACTACGCCGAGCCGCAACTGACCGATCGCCCCGGCATCAAAATTGTTGGCGGCCGTCACCCGGTAGTTGAACAGGTGGTGAGCGAGCAGTTTATTGCCAACGATCTGGACATGCACAACACACGACGGCTGCTGATCATCACCGGGCCGAACATGGGCGGCAAATCCACCTACATGCGACAAACGGCCCTGATCGTTTTGCTGGCGCACGCGGGCAGCTTTGTGCCGGCAGCCTCGGCAATAATTGGCCCTGTTGATCGCATCTTTACCCGGGTCGGGGCCGCTGATGATTTGTCGGGCGGCCGGTCTACCTTCATGGTCGAGATGACTGAGACAGCCAACATCCTGCACAACGCGACCCGTGAAAGCCTGGTGCTCATGGACGAAATTGGTCGCGGCACCAGCACCTTTGACGGGCTGTCGCTCGCCTGGGCAACGGCTCACTACATTGGCGAACAGGTGGGTGCTTTTACTTTGTTTGCCACGCATTACTTCGAGCTGACCTCGCTGGCCGACGAGATCGAGGCGACCGTTAACGTGCACCTGGATGCCACCGAATACAAGAACCGGCTGGTGTTTATGCACACCGTGAAAGAGGGGCCCGCCAACCAGAGCTACGGGCTGCAAGTCGCGGCACTGGCCGGCGTGCCGGAAAAAGTTATTGATTCGGCGCGCGTCTACCTGCGGGCTCTGGAAGAGACCTCCCTGTCCGACAGGGCTCCGGCGCTGGAAACCACTAGCCCGGCCGACGAACCTGCACCGGCAACGGCCCCGCTGTTCGACCTGACTCCGCCTGCATCGGGCGACGACCGGCTGCGGCAGGCGTTAGAGAAACTTGACCCTGATAACATGACGCCCAAACAAGCTCTCGAGGCGATATACAACCTTAAGCGCAAAGCCTGATAAATTGGGTATGCACGAAATCTGACAAGACCCGTAACAGCGGGCCTAAAACATCTGCGAGGACAATCATGCAACGCATAGCCGCCAGTGATGAAATCCGTGCCGGAGAAATGTTCTCCACACAAATTGATAAAACCAAATTATTGCTCAGCCGCATTGACGGTCAGGTATACGCCGTCATCGACAAATGCACGCATCTCGGCATGCCCATGCGCAAGGGCAAGTTCGACGGCCAGGTCATCACCTGCCCGTTTCATGGTTCGCGCTTCGACATCAAAAATGGCGAGAACCTCGACTGGGTATCCAACATCATGGGCATGAATGCCCCGAAGTGGGCATGCAAGATGATCGAGCTGGGCAAAAAGCCAGCACCACTCACTACGCTGACTGTCGAAGAAAAAGACGGTGATGTGTTTGTCGACCTGTAGCACGCGCTGTCCGGACAGTACTGCACGATAGTGAACGACCGGCTGCGCAACCACCTGGGCCTTGCGGCTGTCAGCGGGGCCGCGCTCGGGGCCGCCGCGTTGCTCGGTGGTGAGATGGCGGCGGCGGACAATCTCAGCATCGTCAGTGCCTATCTCTGCTTGCTGTTTTTTTCTGCAGCCCTGCTGATAGGCCCGGTGCGTGTATGGCGAGGCGGCGCACCGCTGCTTAACACGCATCTGAGGCGAGATATCGGCATCTGGGGCGGCCTCACAGGCCTGGTGCATTTTTTTCTCGCGAACGTTCTGGCGATGAACTACGAATACCTGGGCCTGTTTGTCGAGAACGCGACCGTCCCGCCATCCGCTGAAGTACGCGATCAGCTGTATTTGTGGGGCACCCTATTAGGGTATGTGGTCGCGGTGCTCATTCTGATATTGCTGGCACTCTCCAGCGATCGGGTGTTACGCATGGTGGGTACGCGCTGGTGGAAACGCCTGCAACGGCTCAGCTATGTGGTTTTTATGGCGACCGTCTTGCACGCCTTTGCGTTTCAAGTACTGGAAACTCGCCCGCCGCTTTGGATTTTGGTGATTAGCGCCGTCGCGCTGGTGGTTATCGGTATGCAACTGACCGGCCTTGCCAAAGTCAAACGGTCGAATACATCCTGAACTAGCTGCGTTCGAAGCGCCCCGTGCGCAGAAATGCATCGCACTGTGCTGCAACGATCGGGGCAAACAGCATTGTCGTATGACTGTAGGGCACCTGCAGATGATCAGTCACACCGGGCAACTGTGTTTCCGACACCGCAACCGTACCGTCATTAGGTTTGGGCAATTTGGCAATCAACTGCCCAGGGCCGATGCTGCGCGTCCCGGCAATAACACCAACCGGCACGTCCTGATCCCAGCGTTGCAGCGGATTTTCGAATATGGCTTCGGGCAGAATTCGGCCCAGCACCACCCGGCCGGGTCTAACGCTGTGCAAACTGCGTCCGGCTGCCGTATCCACCAGGGGCGACCCGAGGCATATGGCCTTTACAACCGATAAATCGGGAAACATGCGCAGGGTATGCAAGCTGACAACGCCGCCCAGGCTGTGCCCGACCAGTGCCACCGGCCCGTCCTCGGGGAGAATGAATTTGCGCAGGCTCTTGCACTTGTCGGCCAGAGTCTCCGAAACGGTGTGATAGTGAAACTGACGAACCGAATAGCCGTGATCGCGCAGCCGGCTGCGCAACCATGTCATCTCCAGGCCCTTCATCCAGAGGCCATGCAAAAAAATGACCGTAGGCTTCGCAGCCATCAATATCAGGCCTGACCCGGGTCGGCCTCTTTCTTGCGCAAGCGAATGCCCACTTCGCGCAACTGGCGCGCGTCAATCTGACCGGGGGCGTTGGTCAACGGACAACTGGCGGATTGCGTTTTGGGGAAGGCAATCACGTCGCGAATGCTTTGTGCGCCGGCCATCAGCATCACCAGACGATCCAGACCGAAAGCAATACCGCCGTGCGGGGGACAGCCGTACTTAAGCGCGGTCAGCAAAAAGCCAAACTTTGTCTGCGCTTCCTGCTCGTCAATGCCCAGCACATCAAAAACGGCGGACTGAATATCAGAGTTGTGGATACGGATGGAGCCACCACCGATCTCGGTACCGTTCAGTACCATATCGTAGGCACGGGAACCGGCGTTACCCGGATCGGCACGCAGTGCATCGGCATCATTAACCGCCGGCGCGGTAAACGGATGATGCAAGGCATTCCAGCGCTTTTCGGTTTCATCCCACTCAAACATCGGGAACTCAATAACCCACAGCGGCGCCCAGTCGCCTTCGACCAGGCCGCGATCACGGCCTATTTTTACCCGCAGTGCGCCCAGCGCGTCGTTGACAACATTGCGCTTGTCGGCGCCGAAGAACACGATGTCGCCCGTCTGCAACTGCAGCCGGTCAACAAGCCCCTCGACTGTGGCATCGGGCAGGAACTTGAGTATGGGTGACTGCAGTCCGTCACGGCCTGCGGCCACATCATTCACCTTGATATAGGCGAGCCCTTTCGCGCCGTAACGACCCACGTAAGCCGTGTAGTCATCGATGTCCTTGCGCGACAAATCGGCGCCACCGGTTAACTTGAGGGCTGCGACACGGCCATCCGGGTCCGCGGCGGGGCCGGCAAACACCTTGAATTCCACGCCGTCCATCAGGTCGGCAACGTCCACCAGCTCCAGCGGGATGCGCAGATCGGGCCGGTCGGTGCCGAAACGCTGCATCGCTTCCGCATAGGTCATGCGCGGAAACTCGGCGGGAAGCTGCACGCCAATCGCTTCACTGAACAATCGGCGCGCCAGATTCTCCATGGCGTTCATGACGTCGTCTTCTTTAACAAACGACATCTCGACATCAAGCTGGGTGAATTCGGGTTGACGATCGGCCCGCAAGTCTTCGTCACGAAAGCAACGGGCAATCTGGTAGTAACGATCCATGCCCGACATCATCAACAGCTGTTTAAACAACTGCGGTGACTGCGGAAGCGCAAAAAAACTGCCCGGATGGGTGCGGCTGGGCACCACGTAATCGCGGGCACCTTCCGGCGTGGCACGCGTCAGAATAGGTGTTTCAATATCCAGAAAGCCGTGCTCATCCATGTAGGTACGCATAATCTGCGTAACGCGGTGGCGCAGCATCATGCGTTGCGTCATCTCTTCACGCCGCAAGTCCAGATAACGGTATTGCAGCCGCAAATCTTCAGACGGGCTTTCGTCATGGTGAAAAGGCGGGGTTTCCGCAGCGTTCAGAATTTCCAGCTCAAGAGCCAGTAACTCCACCGCTCCGCTGGTCATATTCGGGTTTTCCGTGCCCGCTGGCCGCGGCCGTACCCGACCCTTTATCGTCAGCACGAATTCGCTGCGGATTTTTTCGGCCAGCGCGAACAGCTCTGCGGTATCCGGGTCGCATACGACCTGCAAGATGCCGCTGCGGTCGCGCAGATCAATAAAGATGACGCCGCCGTGATCACGCCGGCGGTGTACCCAACCGGCAACCGACACTTCGCTACCGTCAAGGCTGGCGTTTACGTCGCCGCAATAATGTGTACGCATTTGAAAAACCTGAGAATTAAGGGCGCGAATGTTACGGGCGCGGCCAGTCTTTCGCAACTGCAGGCTGCTTGGGACGGTTTGACTTGGACAACGGCTGGGCGGCTTCCTGCATACCGTGACGTGGCCATCTTGGCACCACCACGCCCAGCGAAACCACCATCTTCACGGCTTCTTCAACATCCATATCCAGCCGCACTACGTCTTTGCGCGGCACCATGAGCATAACGCCCGAGGTGGGGTTGGGCGTGGTCGGCACGAAGACACAGATGACATCCTCGCCGGTCCGGGATTGCACTTCCCCCAGATTGGTCGAGGTCTGGAAACACAAACTGTAGAGGCCCTTGCGCGGGTACTCGATAAGTAATACTTCTTTAAAGGAATCCGTGCTGTCGGTCAGCACGACCTCGGCAAAGGTCTTGGATGCCGAGTAAATAGACCGCACCAGCGGAATGCGTTGTAAAACCGACTCCCATAGCGAAACCAGCTTACGCCCAAAAAAGTTTGCCGCCAGCAGCCCTGTCACAAACAGGATGATGCCGACCAGCAGTAAACCGATCCCGGGCACGTGAAAACCCAGAAGGTTGTCGGGCCGGTAATGTTCAGGCAAGAACAACAATGCACGGTCAACAAAGTCGACCATGAATCTGATCAGAAATACTGTAATTCCCAGCGGCACCCAGACCAGCAAGCCGGTGATCAGGTAAGCACGTAAGCGTTTGCTCATTAAACCGCCCTAGCCGTCAGCAGACTTGGTGGCCGATTTAGAATCCCTGGCGCCCGAAGATTTGGTGTCCGAAGATTTAGCGTCCGAAGATTTGGTATCCGAAGATTTGGCAGCCGGTGCACCTGAGTCCGCTCCTTTGGCATCCGCACCGCCGGCAGTCGAAGCGGCAGCCGTTGAACCGCTGCCCGTATCAGCAGTGCCCGCAAGATTGCGTTTATTCTTGTCTTTGAAATCAGTTTCATACCAACCGCCGCCCTTAAGCCGAAAATTCGGCGCTGACAACAGTTTACGCAATTTTGGCTCACCGCATTCAGGACAATAAGTCAGCGGTTCGTCGCTCATCTTTTGCAACACGTCAAACACGTGCTCGCAAGCCTGACATTGATATTCATAGATTGGCATTCAACTCACTCCGCAAGCAATCACGCTGCTGCGGCGGGGACATTAGCAAACTGCAGCACCCCGTCAACTACCGTGACCGCGACACCCTGGCCGGGCGCGAAATCTCCACGCAGTATGGCTTCCGCCAGCGGGTTCTCAAGACGCTGCTGAATGGCGCGTTTTAACGGCCGCGCACCGTAAACCGGATCAAAACCGGCATCGGCAAGCAACTCCATGGCCTCATCGCTAAGCTCCAGCCCAATTTCGCGCTCTGCCAGCCGTTTGCGCAGACCGGCGAGCTGAATATCCACAATGACTCGAATCTCGTCGCGACCCAGCGGGTGAAACACCACCAGGTCATCAATTCGGTTGATGAACTCCGGCCGGAAATGCTCTCCGACCACTTCCATCACCGCCGCCTTGATCTTGTCATAGTTTTCGTCGCCGGCCATGTCCTGAATACGCTGCGAACCAAGGTTCGAAGTCATGATGATGACGGTGTTGCGAAAATCGACCGTACGACCGTGACCGTCTGTCAGACGCCCGTCATCCAATACCTGCAACAAAACATTGAATACGTCGGGATGCGCTTTTTCGACTTCGTCCAGCAGAATGACCGAATAGGGCCTGCGTCTGATCGCCTCGGTCAGGTAGCCGCCCTCTTCATAACCTACATAACCCGGGGGCGCGCCGATAAGCCGGGCCACGGAGTGCTTCTCCATAAACTCGGACATGTCGATGCGAACCATGGCCTCTTCGGTATCGAACAGAAACTCAGCCAGCGCGCGCGTGAGCTCGGTCTTGCCCACACCGGTGGGGCCCAGGAACAAAAAGGAACCGTTCGGACGGTTGGGGTCCGCCAGACCGGCGCGCGAGCGACGAATAGCATTCGCCACCGCGGCCACCGCCTCGTGCTGGCCAACCAGCCGCTTGCCGATGGCTTCTTCCATGCGCAACAAACGGTCTTTTTCGCCTTCGAGCATCTTCGCCACCGGCACACCGGTCCAGCGCGATACCACCTCGGCAATCTCTTCGTCGGTGACCTTGTTGCGTATCAGTTGATGACCCTTATGCTCGGCATCGCCTTCCAACTGCGCCGCCTCTTCCAGCTGGCGTTCTAATTCGGGTATGCGCCCGTATTGCAGCTCGGAAACGCGCTGCAAATCCTGGGCACGCATGGCCGTCTCCAGTTCAAGACGAGTCCGCTCCAGCTCTTCCTTAATATGAGTCGCGCCCTGCAGCGCTGCCTTTTCGGCCCGCCATATCTCTTCCAGATCGGCATATTCCTTCTCGAGCTCATCAAGTTGCGCCTGCAAATCGTCGAGCCGCTTTCGCGACGCGTCGTCCGATTCTTTCTTCAGCGCCTCACGTTCAATTTTGAGCTGGATTATCCGGCGGTCGAGCCGATCCATCGACTCGGGCTTGGAATCGATTTCCATGCGAATGCGCGACGCGGCCTCGTCAACCAGATCAATGGCCTTGTCGGGTAATTGACGATCCGTGATGTAGCGATGCGATAAGGTAGCGGCCGCCACAATCGCCGGATCGGTGATGTCGACACCGTGATGAACCTCGTAACGCTCCTTAAGGCCACGCAGAATCGCGATCGTATCTTCGACCGTCGGCTCTTCTACCAACACCTTCTGGAAGCGTCGTTCCAGCGCTGCATCTTTTTCAAGGTGTTGCCTGTATTCGTCAAGCGTGGTCGCGCCCACACAATGCAATTCACCGCGAGCCAGCGCAGGTTTGAGCATATTGCCAGCATCCATGGAACCTTCTGCCTTACCGGCACCCACCATGGTGTGCAGCTCGTCAATGAACAGAATCACCTGGCCTTCCTGCTTCTTGAGATCGGTAAGCACCGCCTTCAGGCGCTCTTCGAAATCGCCGCGAAACTTGGCACCGGCCAGCAGCGCGCCCAGATCCAGTGACAATATGCGTTTGCCTTTGATGCCCTCGGGCACCTCGCCATTAATAATGCGCTGCGCCAAACCTTCGATAATGGCGGTCTTGCCCACACCGGGCTCGCCAATCAAGACGGGATTGTTTTTTGTGCGGCGCTGCAAAATCTGAATGGTGCGGCGGATTTCTTCATCGCGACCGATAATCGGGTCGAGTTTGCCCTGCTCGGCCTGCTCGGTAACGTCCACGGTGTACTTTTCGAGCGCCTGCCGGGTATCTTCGGCGTTGGGGTCCGTGACCTGCTCGCCGCCACGCAGTTCATCGATGGCTTTTTCGAGTGCGCCCGTAACCGCCCCGGAATCGCGCAATAGTTTTCCGGTCTGGCCCTGATCACTGCAGGCAGCCAGCACAAATAGTTCGCTGGATATGTACTGATCGTCGCGATCCTGCGCCAGCTTGTCAGTGACATTGAGCAACTTGCCCAGATCGGCGGACAGATGTATTTCACCCGCAGTACCTTCGACGCGCGGATACTGGTCGATGGTTTTGCCAAGCCGGGAGCGCAGCAAATCTACTTTTACACCCGCTTTGCTCAGCAAGTGGCGCACGGCACCCCCCTGCTGATCCAGCATCGCAATCAGTAAGTGCGACGGCTCGATAAACTGATGCTCTTTACCCAGTGCAAGAGACTGTGCATCGGCGAGCGCCAATTGAAATTTACTGGTCAGTTTGTCCATTCGCATGAAGGGTTCTCCGGCATGGCCTGATGATTTAAATATGGTGTCAATTCAAGCTATTTCAAGCCCTACCCTAAGCGCCTATAATGCCGCGCCATGAACATACAAAACAAAGTGATCGTTATTACCGGCGCCGCGCGTGGGCTGGGGGCGGCCATGGCCAAGCGCCTTGCCGGACAAGGCGCCAAACTCGCGCTGGTTGACCTCGATGCCGACAGCATGGCCGATGCTGCGGCTGCCTGTGAAGGAGCGGCTAAGGTGCGTACCTACGGTGCGAACGTAGCTAATGAAGATCAGGTCGTGGCGCTCTTCAACAACATCGTCGCCGATTTCGGCAGCCTTGACGGGCTGGTCAACAATGCCGGCATTACCCGCGACGCATTGCTTATTAAATACAAAGACGGCGAGCTGGTTTCCAAAATGAGCCTGGACCAGTGGCAGATGGTCATTGACGTGAACCTGACCGGCGTTTTTCTGTGCGGCAGAGAGGCTGCCGAACACATGGCACGACTCGGCAACGGCGGCGTAATTATCAATATTTCGAGTATTTCACGCGCCGGCAACGTGGGCCAAAGTAACTATTCCGCCACAAAGTCAGGCGTCGAAGCCATGGCTGTCACGTGGGCCAAAGAGCTTGCCCGCTATGGCATCCGCACGGGGGCTGTAGCGCCCGGCTTCATTAATACTGAAATGGTTGCCGCCATGCCCGACAGCGCGAAGGAAAAAATTGCCAGCATGGTACCGCTGCGCCGCATGGGTGAATCGGACGAAATAGCACAAGCAGTGCAGTTTATCTTTGAGAACGACTACTTCTCGGGACGCCTCATTGAAGTGGACGGCGCCCTGCGTTTATAGCGCGGCAGGCTCAGGCTTTTTTGCCACTGCCCAGAACCCGGGATGCCAGCTTCACTGCATGGCGGGCGGTAGGAATACCGCAATAGGCCATCGTGTGCAGCAGTGCTTCGCGAATTTCCTCGTGGGTACAGCCGTTGCGCACCGCGTTGTGCAAGTGCACCTCGAGCTCTGCGTCACGATGCTGGGCAGCGAGCAAGGCCAATGTCAGCAAACTTCGGGTTTTGCGCTCCAATCCCGGTCTGGACCAGATCGCACCCCACCCGATTTCGGTCGTCAGCTGCTCCAGCGGAGCAGTGAATTCATCGGCAGACTCCAGCCACGAATCCACCCGTTCTTCACCGACGACCTCGCGCCGAATACGTAAGCCTTCCTGGTACAAATCCCTGCTCATTGGGCACCCCCGGGTGACAGGCAGAGATTCTAGCGGAATTTCAGTGTGGCCACGAACAACGGCCCTTCGTAAATGGGGCTTTTGGTGTCTGCCAATACTGCCGAGCCGACCTGAACGGTGGCATCAATGGTCTCGTAGGTCAGGCCAAGCGACCAGCCGTTGTCGAGCCGCATGGCAAATTCACCGGATGATGAGATGCGTGCAGATTGCGCGGATGGTTTGGCAGCGGGCATCAGGCTGAGCACTGCGGGGCTGACGGGCGCGTCATCGTCAATGTAGCCGAGATCGATGTTTTGCAGATCAAGCTGCCAGATAGCGCTTATAGCCGTTTCGGTGGTTAATGCATCCTGCTCGCTCACGGGTTTATCGCATGCAACATTACCGGCTGTAACCTGGACGGAACTGGCGGAGAATCCGACCCCGCCCATTGAGTATTCGGCAGAATACGATGGTGCAGCAAGAAAACTGCCTGCCCAGATAAATACCCAGGTAAACACCCGGACCACAACCCAAGATAGTTGCCTTGAAAACGGCATTCCCGCATCCCTCGTCGCTGCCCATCGACAACCAAGAGGATAGCCATGACTGGCCACAAGAAATGTGACCGGCGACACGCTTTACTAGCCAGACAAGATTATGTCCAGCAGGATAAAAACCTTAGCTTGTGATGCTTACTCTTCGGGAGCAATCGTGAACGTCATTCCGTCGAGTTCATCGCGAAAAATAATCTGACAGGACAACCGCGATTCGTCTGGTCTGAAGCACTCGGTTTCTTCGAGCAACTCAAGCTCGTCACCTTCTACAGGCTCGAGCTTGTCCGCCCACTCTCTGGCGACAAAAATGTGGCAAGTTGCGCACGAGCACATACCGCCACACAGGGCTTCAATACCACCGTCCAATTCGCGCAACGGCTCCATCAAACTGTCGCCCGGACTCATTTCAATTTCATGCTGGCCGCCGTCGCGGTCAGTGACATGGATCTTACCCATGACTACTCCATCTCTATCGGAATTACGTGTTTATGCAGGGCTTGACGCCCCGCAACGGCGGCGAACTATACCACATGCGAATCGGACCGAAACCCGGGAATTGCTAGGCGGTTCCTGCGTAGACGTCCTTGGCTGAAGCGTAATAGTCGCTTTCTTCGGCGAGATTATGGGTTTCGCGCAGCAAGGTTTGGAGCCGGCGCTCGGCATTGCTGATATCAGCACAGGCCTGACAAAAGGGGTCATCGCAGGGCTGTCGCGAGTAGAGCCAGAATTGCACCGCCCCGGCCAGGATTCCTGAAGCAACTTCCCAAACCTCGGCAGACTCATCTTCTTCAAGCATACGATTGCCAAATTCGATGATGGTCTCAGCCACCTGCTCGTAACTCAGATTCATGTCCTGCAAATCGACCATAGCCGCATCCCCTGAAGTGTTATTGCACGCTGTGCTGCGTTATTTCAGGAAATCATACCACCGGGAAAACAGCCCGTGACCGCAACTTTACAGTTGCAATTACTTAAGACTGACAACCGGCTTCGATTAATTCCAGAGCATGTGCCGGGTTCTTCGCCACCGAAATTAGATTGAGTTCAGCCTCGTTGATGGTTCCCTCGGATAACATGGAGTTACGTAAAAAATCTTCCATCTCCGTCCAGAATTCACCGCCCAGCGCGACCACCGGGAACGACTCCAACTTGCCCGTTTGTATTAGCGTCACAACCTCGAAGGCCTCGTCCAGCGTCCCAAAGCCCCCGGGCATAACAATGAAGGCCGTGGAATATTTGACCAACATAACCTTGCGCACAAAAAAATGTTCGAACTCGACGAACCTGTCGAGGTAGGGGTTGGGTCGCTGCTCCAGAGGCAGCCTGATATTGCAGCCTATACTGCAGCCGCCCGCTTCACGGGCCCCCTTGTTGGCAGCCTCCATTAAACCGGGCCCGCCGCCGGTCATCACCGCAAACCCGCGCTCTGCCAACAACCGGCCTACCTGATAGGCCTGCTCATAGTAAGGATGCCCGGACGGGAACCGGGCGGAGCCAAAAACCGTTACGCAGCGCTTTGCTAAATCAAGCTCTTCGAAGCCTCGCAATATTTCCAGGAAAACCCGCACGGCGCTTTCCAGATCGTCGCCCCGGCTCCTTCGCCCCTTGAGAAATGATTTCTCTGCGCCCTTCAGCGACTGCAATAGATCGTCGCCTGCCAGCTTGCTTAGTTCATCAGGCGTCATTGCAACGGCAAGGTAACGCGAACCACTGTGCCCCGGCCACGCGGACTGGTGATGCTTAACTCGCCGCCGTGCACCTCAACAATGCGCCGGCAAAGGTATAAGCCCAGGCCGAATCCGCCGGTGGCTCGGCTGCGCGCCGGATCCGCCCGGTAAAATGGCTCAGTCACGTGCTCGATATGCTCAGGGGAAATACCGGGCCCATGATCCTCAACCACGATGACGATCCCCTTGTCCGATGCGGAAGCCTTAACGCTGACCGGCTGGGCGTCGGGGGGGTTAAAGCGCAGCGCATTGTCGATTAGGTTGCGCATAAGCAGGCGCATTCGCGTCACATCGAGTTCGGCCATTGGCAAAGCAGCACATGTCAGCGAGATGCGTTCGGCTTCGGCTGCGAAATCGCCTTCCACAATGGCCTCAAGTAACTCAGTAACGTTCACCGGCTCGCGCCGCAAAACGGCATGCCGCGTATTCAGCGCCTCGCTCTCCAGCAAATCAGCAGTCAAGCGCTCCATTTCTTCGAGATCTTCCAGGATGCTTGCACGCACGGCCTCGTCGTCAATGAACTCAACAGACACCTTGCTGCGGGTAAGCGGAGATCGCAGTTCATGGCTGATTGCCAGCATGAGCTGCTGCTTGGCCTCAAGCATTCCCTGCACGTCCGCCGCCATGGTGTTGAACTCGCGACTCAGATCACCCAGTTCATCGTGTCGCCGCGTTGGAATACGGTAATCAAGATCACCTGAACCAATACGCGCTGCACCTATCTGCATCCACTTAATAGGACGAAACACCCAGCGGACCGCCAGATAACACAGAAACAGAACCGCCACACCGGCCACCGAAATGATCAGTGTTGAAAAATCGGGCGCCGGCATTTCGTTAATTCGCGGCGATGCAAACACAATTTCATAGCCCTGAGCCTCGAGCTTGACCATCAGGTGTTCGTGATATCGCGCGAACGCGACACTTTCGAGCTGGCGCGCCCAGCTTTCCAGCTCGCTCCGGCTTGCCTCCCCGACTTCAAGTAAATGCAGGGGGCCAAATGGAATGTTTTCCAGCGGGTAGAAATGCGGCGTGGAACTCCAGTCCAGATCCGGGCCCACAATGCGAATATCCACCGGGATCTTATTGACGATCGCCTCGGCCTTGCTGATATCCGGAGGGGTGCCTATGTCACTAAGAATATATTCGGTATGCAGTGCAATGTGGGCACCGACAATCTGCCGCAAATAGTCGGTATCCTGAAAAACCGAATAGGCGTAACGCGCAGAGTATCCGTAGAGCATGGACGCCAGCACGAATATCAGCAGCAGCCGCGCTGATAATGAACGCGTGAGCGTCGACACAAGCTCCATGATGCGACTCATGCGTCGACTTCCTCGCCAATAAAGGCATAACCCGTGCCCCAGACGGTTTTTATAAACCGCGCCTGCTTCGACGTGTCGCCAAGCTTCTGACGCAAGCGGCTCACCAGAATATCCACTGAACGCGAAAACAACTGGGCATCAATGCCGCGCAGTTCGTTAAGAATTTCATCACGGGTGTAAGTCTGACCGGGATTGGCGGCGAACAACGCAAGCAACTGATACTCCATGGTCGTCAGATCAAGCACCGCACCATCCAGTTCAGCGCTGCGGCGATCAAGATCCACGGTCAAACCTTTGTAGCGGAGTTTGCTGCCCTGCGGTTTGCTGTCGTGGGAACGCCGCAGAACATTCTGTATGCGGGCCACCAGCTCACGCGGCTCAAACGGCTTGGGCATGTAATCGTCTGCGCCAATTTCCAAACCCACGATACGGTCGGTAACTTCGCCGCGTGCCGTCAACATAATAATCGGCACTGCGCTGCTTTTTCTTATGGTACGACAAACCTCGAAGCCGTCTTGCCCCGGCAACATTACGTCAAGAATCACGAGATCCGGGTTCTCTGCATCAAGCATCTTCAACCCCGCCTTGGGCTCATGTGCCGTTAGCAGATCAAGATCGAATCGACTAAAAAAACTCTGCAGCAACTCGCCGAGTTTTTCATCGTCATCTATAAGCAGAATTTTGGGCATGGTTCACAGTTTTTTTTCGACGGAAGTATTCTAATACGCGCCGCAGCATGGATGTCTGTTGGCGCGGACTCAATTGTAAAACCTTTCCAACACCTTAAACCGGTAAATTTGTAAGCGTTACAAAACGTTACAGGCTGTTACCCGGCAGACAGGACTATTGGCGTGAGCGCCCATACGATATCAGTGTTCCCTAAACCCCAACTATTCGAGGAGTCTGGACATGACATATGGTCGTAACAACAAAGGCTTGGATCGCCGCGATGAAATGATTCTGATGATCATCGCAATCATAACGCCGCTGGCTATTCTGCCGGCAATGCTCGGCATGTAAAAAAGCCGGATCAGCAGCTGCTGTTCCGGCTTTTTTCTCTGGCTCGCGGCAGGCCACTTTGATTCCGGCCTGCTGAACCCCAAAACCTATTTATATCTTCCCTTATTTGTATCTTCCTTTGGCCTCTGCCATCTGCGTCATGCCGCAGCGCATGTCCAGACGCCGGTTGAACTCCTCTTCGCCAAATATCTTTTGTGTGAGTACGTTCATCGGGTCCGTCCGATAACCCAATTCACGCACGGTGAAGTCATACTCCTGCTGTGCCGCGCGCTGTTCCTCGGGAACCGTTTCCGCTTCGTCCAGCCAGCCGAACCAGCGATCAACGAAACCTTCCAGATACTGCTCGCATGTATCGATGTTGGCGTCGGTGAGCTCAGCCGTGCAGCTGGTGGCAACTGGCGACATCAGCGAACGCAAATACGTTCCATGGCTTACAAAACGCGTCCAGTTCGGGTCGCTTCTGAATTTAAGAAAGCCCTCGTTTGCCGGGTCATAGTATTTCTTGATGTAGTCAAGATTGGTGCGCAAATCCACTCGGGGCGTGTATTCGGCATAAAAATACAGTTTGGGAATGGTGCCGAAAATAATGACCAAATGCGGAACCCGGGTTTCCTGGCCCAGAAACACCGTCGCATTCATGTCGAGAATGCTGGCCTTGCGGTTTCCTATCCAGGAATGCACCAGCCAGTCCACTTCCGGGCTGGTAAAAGCACTAAAAGAGCCTTCCATTTGCCCGTCAGCCGAGGTGAAGTAATCTTCTCCCTCGGTTGAACGGTGGCGTTCCACCGGAAAACGTGCCTTTACGCGGTCAATGATTTTGCTGTGAATACCCCAGCACCGTTCCCACGCCTTGGACACGTCCACATTGGGGTTTTCCGACAGGAACTCCATGATGGTCTTGGTATCGGTTCGCTGCTCAGCTGCGTTGCTCATTAGTGTTGTTCTCCGGAAAATTTACAGGCGCGAGGATGGGGATTTTAGCGGGGCAACGCAATGACAGATATCAATTCCACGGGCTGATACAGTATCCGTCTGGAGAGTGGTCATACGCAGGCTGAATGGAATGAGCTCCAAAAAAGGTGCCGAAAGCAGCACACCGTCAAACGCAACGGACAACGAGTCCGTTGACCTGGACAGCCTCAGGGCTACCCTCGAACGGCTGGGAGCGAACGTGATTAAGCGGCACATCTTTTTATGCTGCGACCAAACCAAACCCAAGTGCAGCGGCAAACTGGAAAGCCTGAAATCCTGGGAATACCTTAAACGCAGGCTGAACGAACTGGGACTGACAGGCGCGGGCGGTATCTATCGAACCAAGGCAAACTGCCTGCAGCTGTGCATGCAAGGGCCGGTAGCGCTGGTTTATCCGGAGGGTGTCTGGTATCGAAACTGCACACCTGAAGTACTGGAACGCATTATTCAGGAGCACTTAATCAACGGCGTACCTGTAGAGGATTTCCTCATCGCCCGGTTCCCGCCAATAAAACCTGACCTGACAACCCCCGGCTGCTAGCCCTGCCGGTCCGGTTCCGTTACGCGCCAGAGCCGCCCTTCCTGAACGACGCGGCCTTCATCAACCAGTTTGATCAGGTGCGCGCGCAGCGAATATTCCGCGACGGGATGAAGCTGTTTGCTTACGTCGTCGTAAACATCGGCCAACAACTCCTCTAGCGTTGCGCGTTCAGCCTTAGACAGTCGGGCAAGCACCCGCGCCTCGCGTTGTAACCGATGGCGAATCAGCCGCCGCAAGGCACGCTGGGGATCATCAATAATAGTGCCGTGGCCCGGCGCTATGTTCGCCACCTGCAATGCCTCTACCTTGTGTAGCGAGGCAATGTAAGCGGCCATATCGCCATCGGGCGGCGGAATGACAACCGTGGACCCCTGCATCACATGATCGCCGGTAAACAGCAATCGCCGGTCGTCGGCAAGAAAACACACGTGATTGGACGCATGCCCCGGCGTAAAAATAGCCCGCAGTTGCACATCATCCATTTCCAGCACTTTGCCGTCGTGAGGTTCTTCGTCCGGGCAAAAGCTCTGGTCCTGACGCGGTGCTGCAGGGGGCGGCAGTCCGATCAGGCGCGCGCCCGACAATTTCGCCAGCACTGCGGCGGCAGGTGAATGATCGACGTGAGTGTGCGTCACCAGGATATGACTCAACTGGCCACCGGTGGCTTGCATGATCGCGTCCACATGAGCGTTTATCGCAGGCCCCGGATCGAGCACCACCTGACGCCGCTGTCCCAGCAAATAAGTATTCGTGCCGGGGCCGGTCATCGGTCCGCCATTCGGCGCCACCAGGCGATGCACGTCAGGCTGCAATTCCTCCAACAAACCCGGGCGCAATTCTGTTGTACGGTTCATTCGAATGCTGGACTAAAAAAGAAAAGGCCGCCGGATTTTATACCGGCGGCCATGGAGGGCGTCCGGCGCCTCGCTGAAAGCAGTGCCAGCGACCTGGTTATCCCGACAAGGAGATCGCTAAAGTACTGTATGCGAGGCGCCAGACATCGTTACGCAAGCGGCACGGACAAGGCCTGAACCCCATCCCCGCTGAAAACTTTACGAGCTGAAATAGCGCGCGAAATATACCGAAATGCCCGTTTTGTAGCTGTTTTAGCGGCGATTTCGTTGCAGGCGGGATTATATATGACTGGGCGGGCGGAGTCTGCGCCGATTTTCAGCAACAACCGCCGGATTGGGCCTTCTTGGGGTTGCCGGCAAAGGGAGATGGCGACAAATCGACGTTAAATTCGCCTAAGTGGCGGCTAAAATCGCCGAAAAGATCAAAATACTCAGAAAACCTCGATTGCTGCAGTATCCGATAGGTATTTCCGCTAACGGGGGTTTTTATGCCCTTTGTAAAGTCAGCCTGACGATCCAGCGCCCAACGCTCCGGGGCCTCAGGAAGCCCGCCACGGTAAACAACCTGCAAGCCATAGTCCTCTTCCAGCGACTCGCTGTCGCGCAGATTGAATACCCGGAACGTCGCCGAGCAGAATCGGATATGGCCGATTTTCTGGAGTACATCGGGGTCGGTAATGGCCAACTCCTCATGTTCCAGCAAGCGCGGCATTGCCAGACCTGCATCGGTCGCCATGCGCATGAAGTCCCGCCAATACAAAGCACCCGACAGGCATTCGCCATACAGCACCGGGTCTGCGGCCAGCTCCACCGGTATGCGCCGGTCGGCGTAGACATCGGAAAAATACATTTCGCCACCCGGCTTTAGTAAGCGGCGCACACTGCGAAACACTGCCCCCTTATCGACAGCCAGGTTGATCACACAATTCGAGATGATCAGGTCAAAAGACCCGTCCGGCAGCTCGAGCTCGTCGAGACGCTCAATGTTGCCTTCCAAAAATTCAACATTGGATGCCTGGTAGCCAAATGCCTCGGCATGGAAATCACTATACCGCCGTGCGACTGCGAGCTGCTCCGGTGTCATGTCCACACCGACAATGCCGCCCTGCTCGCCGACCAGCCTGGACAATACATAGGCGTCGCGCCCCGCACCGCAACCCAGATCCAGCACCCGGAGACCCTCCAGCGCTTCGGGTATCACCAACCCACAACCGTAGTAGCGGCTTTGCACCTCGGGATGAATGGCGGCCAGCACCCCTTGCAGGTAACCCGGGGGTGCCGCGGATGTGCAACACGCGGAGGTCTTCAAGTCATCTGAAGACGCCAGGGTTTCACCGTAGTACCGTTGAACTTCCTGATGTGTGCGCGTTTCTATACTGTTGGTCATCTGTCTACCTGTCGCCCCGATAAGAACGTATTGAGCACATTGCCTGACAAACGCTGATGATATTCACTCCCGACAGTTCCGTACTGGTAATTTTTTGCAAACGACCGAAGGTCGGCGTTGGCAAGCAACGCGTAGCAACCGAACTGGGTGCGCATGCAGCGCTGGCACTGAGCGAGTTGCTGCTTAGCGCAGCGCTGGCGGATGCGGCTGAATGGGCCGGGCCAGTGGTCATTGCACCGGCCGGCGCAGCAGATGCAGACTGGGCCGCGCAACTGCTGCCCGACGCGCTCGTTGTCGCACAACAGGGCCGCAATCTGGGCGAACGCATCAATCATGTGGATGGCGTATTGCGGCAAATGGGTGCGGAGCACGTGTTGATCGTGGGAACCGATGCGCCCGGACTTAATGCAAGGGCACTGGCGGAAGCCGCGCGCGCCCTTGGCAAAACCGACACGGTATTTGTTCCTGCTCAGGATGGCGGCGTCACCTTGCTGGGCGCGCGCAGACCATGGCCTGAGCTAAGCGCTCTGCCCTGGGAGACCGGGCGGTTGAGCGCCGCCCTGTCGGACGGCTGTGACGCAGCCGGGCTCAGCGCGACATGGCTGACCCCGAGCGAGACCGTCGGCACCAACATCAATCGCGACGTTGATCACTACGCCGACTTACTGGCTCTAACAAGTTATTTAAAGTGTGACCCTCGGCCCACCCGCAAGGCACTGCTGGCGTGGGCCGAGTCGCAACCCGTCATCAGCGTCGTGATACCGGTGCGGCGTGACAGCGTCGCGCTCCGCGCCCTGCTCAATCAATTGGGGTCAGAGTTAACTGACCGCGATGAGTTGATCGTGGTAGATGCTGAACAAATGGCAGAATGCAAACAGGTGTGTGATTACTTCGGTGCGCGTTATCTCAGCGTTGCGAGCACCCGCGGTGCCCGTATGAATATCGGCGCAAGCGCCTCGACTGGCAGTGTACTTTGGTTCGTTCACGCCGACGCGACGGTCAGCATTGATGCCGCCGATTCAATTCGGCGGCAGGTACTCGCCGGCGCTCGTGGAGGTTACTTTGCCTTTCGTTTCAAAGGTGAACGCACCTGGATAAAAACTATTCTGGAGGCTGCGATTAATTTGCGCACACTGCTTGGTACGCCCTACGGAGATCAGGCGCTGTTTTTTACGCGCGCCGCATTTGAGGATGCCGGTGGATTCGCCGACAGTTCACTGTTCGAAGAGGTAGCACTGATCAAGCGTATCCGCCGCCGCCGCGGTTTCTTGCGCATGCCGGAGAAGGTAGAGGTATCACCGCGCCGCTGGGAACAGGATGGCTGGCTTGCGCGCACTCTGCAAAATCGATTGCTGGCCATAGGTTTCGCCTTAGGCATCCCGGCCCGCTGGCTGGCGCAGAAGTATCGCGGGGCGCATCAGGGCCCGACGTCGACCACATCACTCGCGAATGACAAACAGGTATGAATGGGGCAACCGCAAACTGGGCCGTGACAGCAAACGGGGAACCGCGCGGCTATATCGACCCGCATGCTCTGCAGGAACTGTGGTTTCACACCGGCACCGCCTGCAACCTCGCTTGCCCGTTCTGCCTGGAAGGTTCGAAACCTGGCGATACCCGTCTCGATCGCATCACGCTCGATGATGTCGAAGCGCTGATGCAGGAGGCGGTTGAACTCGGCGTGGAACAGTTTTCCTTCACAGGCGGAGAACCTTTTATTGTTAAGGATTTCGTGAATATTTTGCGGCATGCCGCCGAATTGAAACCCTGTTTGGTGCTGACTAACGGCACCGATGCCGTACTAAAGCGGCTGACGCAAATCGAAACGCTGCGTGAAACCAAACACCCGATTAATTTTCGCATCAGCATCGACTGGCCCGACGAAGCCGAGCACGATGCAGGCCGCGGCGCAGGCACCTTCAGGCAATCGCTGCAATCCATTGTCGAGCTGCAGCAACGCGGCTTTGGTGTCTCACTGGCCCGGCAAATGCCGGCGGACGAAGACAGCGCAGCGGTGGACCGCCGCTTTCAGCAACTGGTGCAGGAAGCGGGTTATCAGGGCGAAATTCGCATTGTGGCCTTCCCCGATTTCGCGACACCCGGTGCCAGTCCGTTGGTACCGGACGTCACCGCCGATTGCATGACGCGCTATCAGGACGACGCTTCGCGTCGGGAGTTCATGTGCGCGTTCAGCAAGATGGTCATCAAGATAAACGGCCGCATGCGCGTATATGCCTGCACGCTGGTGGACGACGACCCGCGTTACGACATGGGCAGCAACCTGCACGCTGCGATGGAGCAACGCGTCATGCTGGCGCACCATCGCTGCTACGCGTGCTTTGCCTACGGTTCGTCCTGCTCGGAGCGATAGCTGCCAGCGGCTAGTTTGTCCGCCTTACGCCGGGAAGAAGTCGATCGGCTTGGTCGTCGTCACCGTTGCAACGTCTTTGTCCTGAAAGCGGAACATTTTCACGCGCTGCACCAGTTTACGCTCCAGATCGGCATCGCCCAGCTCGCTCGAAACGACTTCGCATTCAGTAACCGTGCCGTTCGCAGCAATGGTCAACTTGAGCACCAGCTTGCCCTGCAAGCCAGGATCCTGTCGCAATGCGCGGTTATAGAGCGCAAAAATCGCCCCCTTGTTCTTTTCGAACACCAGCTCAATTTCTTCGCGACTGCGCGACGGGGCACCACCGCCTTTAACAACGCGGGGCCCGTCAGCGCCGATGCCGGCAACCGGGCTGGCGACACGCGTGGTGTCACGACCCTGCAGGTCACCACCGCCGGTATCACGGCTCAGCGCTGCGGTATTGATGCCACCGCTACCTTTGCCCGCTTTCGCGGCAATAACCGAACGCTCGACTTTGGCCGCAGCTCCCGCCGCTTTATTCAGACGTTGATCGCCCATTACATTGCTGATCGAACTGCTGTCACGCAAATCCGCGAGTTGCTCGGCAAATGGCAACAACCCCGCCTTGGCCGCGTTTTCTCGCGCCTTGACCTGACGCTGCTCAACCACGGGCTCAGGTTTAGGCTTTTGAACAGCCTTCTCCGGCTGCTTGACCACCTCTTGAGGCTTAGGCTTCACGACCGGCGGAGGCGGTGGTTTAGGCTTGTCGATGAGCAATCTGGCAAACCGCTGCGGGACTTCCTCGACGACATTGGGATCGGCTTCCGGGAGCGGCATAAACGGCATCACCACTCCAAAGGCAACCACCGCGATCAGGAACTGTTTGACCAGCTTTTTAAAGCGATCATCCTGCTCCCGGGACATTTCCCAGGGCAGCTGGTAAGTACGATAGGTAGCAATCACTTTCATTTACCTCGTGCTGGCCAGAACCGGTGATGAATCAACGGCCTCGGGCGCTGCCTGCATAACTGCCAGTGAAATCCGGCCGTAGTCGGCAGCGGTGCAGCTCGCCATGACCTTCTTGAGCAAGTTGTACGGCAACTCCCGGTCACCCATGATGGTGACTTCCCGGTCTTCGACGTTGGCATTGGTGTCTTTTAGCAGCCGGTTTTCCGTCTGCAACCTTAGCGCGCGATCCAGCGCGGCAATAACGACGCCTTCCTGATTAATGACCTCTTCAATGGTCGCTACTGCTTTGCCTTGCACCAGAATATGCTCGTCGGTAATCATCACAACGACGTTCTCGCGAGCTTTTTCTTCAGCGTAAGACTCGGGTAGCTGTATGTCTCTGGCATTAGGCAGCGTTTCAACGTCCTGCGAGTTCACCAGCAGAAAGAACACCAGAATCGTAAAAATATCCATCAGGGAAATCAGGTTGAGCCCGCCCATGGCTTTACGTTTGTGATGCTTTTCCATTCGTTTGGCTTTACGCGACAGCATGTCACAGCCTCCTTAGCGCGACGCCCGCGCCACAATGGGCGCGTCGCCAATGGATATCTCGGGGAACAATTCGGCGCGCTTGAATTCGCCCGGCTCGTCGATCCGATAGGTACGCACAGCATCCATAACCTGCACCAGCACTTCATAATCAATATCGGACTCCAGCAGCAGAGTCGCCGATAGCTGATCCGGGAAGTTGCCTTTAACGCGCTTCAGATAGTTTGTCAGGCCGGCCAGATCGTAACGATCTTCCGTTTTGGCAAACTGCTTGAGCACGCCTGCGTTACGATCGCCCACTTCGATGACGTCTTCACGAACAATCACTTCAAGGGCGAACTCGGGCTCCTCCTGCTTGGTGACGGCCTCGGCCGTCGGCAGGTTGAGCTCGATAACTGCCATGCGCGAGAACACCGCCGTTATCAGCAAGAACGGCACAAGTATGACCATCAGGTTCATGAATGAAGTGATGTTCAACTCGGCCGGTTCGTGCTGCCGGCGTTTTCGCCAGCGACTTCTCATGCGGGTTTACCTTGAGCGGGCTGCTCACTGCGAGCATCAAACACGGTGTTCAGGAACTTCACCGACGCCATTTCCAGACTATCAACAAGTTCGGTGGTTTTTGTCTGCAGCAGGGTGTGCACCAGCAACAGCGGAATGGCCACCATCAGACCGAAAGCGGTGGTGTTCATCGCCACCGAGATACTGGCCGACAACAAATCGGCCTTCTCTGCCGGATTGGCGCCGGAAACAGCTGTAAACGCCCGGATCAGACCGATAATAGTGCCAAGCAACCCCAACAAGGTGGCGATGTTAGCGAAGGTCGCGAGGTAATGCGTGCGCTTCTCGAGATGCGGCATTACTTCCATCAGGCTCTCTTCCATCGCCTTTTCGATGTCGTCACGACGCTTAGCCGAAACACTGCGCTTCAGACCGTAGCCCAGCACCGTGGCGATAGCTGCCTTGGACTTGGCCGTAAGACTCACGGCCTCGTTGAACTTGCCGGCACGCAGATAAGGGGTCACCTGCTTCCAGAGGCTTTTGCTGCTGATAGTGGCGCGGGTCAGGTACACCCAACGCTCAACCGCAATTGCTGCGCCCAATGCAAACACCACGACGATCGGGTACATAAATACGCCGCCGTCCCTGAAAAAACCAATAATGCTGCTGTAGATTTCCATGGCTCTCGCCTCCTAACCCATAATCAAAAATAACAACTCAATACCACTGACGCCCCATGCGGGACGCACCCAAAAACTATTCCCCTGCGGCAACTGCACGGTCACCGTACAACTGATCGAAATACCGCACCTGACGCTGAAACACTTCCCGGTCTATCGGTGCCAGCACCTCGTCCAGCAAGCTGTTAACCGGCTTGCCCGACAGTTCGCCGATGCCGGACTCCTTCCACGGCACGATGTACATAACGCGCGGCAGTTCCTGATTGCCGGTAATGGCGCTGGCATCCAGCTGCAAGCGATCCAGCTGACGCTGCGATGACGACGACGATTCCGACGACGATTCCGACGACGATTCCGACGGCGCGTCCTCGCTCCATACCGCAGTGCTCACGCACAGGAAAAAAATACCAATTAAAGAAATCGTGCCGCGCATTACAAAGTCTCCGTTGCACTTGCCGTCTGCGGTGTGTCGCCGATGCGGCGCTGCAGATCCGCAATCCAGCCCTGCACCCGGCCAGCGTCTTCTGCCTCGCCCGCGAATTCGGGTGCCGCGACAAGATCCTGATAGCGCTGATAGTGATCAAGGGCTGCAGTCAAGTCGCCCAGATAGAGGTCGTACAGCACGCCAAGGTTGTACCAGGCATTGGGGTACTCGGGCGCGATACGCGTTGCTTCCAGCCAGGCCTGCTCGGCAGCAGCAAAATCGCCCTGCTGCCGCAGGATCACGCCGAGACGGTTCAGCGCGAGCACATTGCTACTATCGAGTTCGATCGCGTGATGTAACAGATGCACGGCAGCTTCACGCTCGCCGCGCTTGTCCATAAGAATGGCCAGATTCACATAGGCATTCGCAAACTCCGGGTGCTGCTCGACAAAACGCTGGAAACCGGCTTCAGCCGCAGCGTAGTCTCCCGCGCGAAAAGCCTGGGCGGCCTTTTCATAGTCACGCTGCACGCCGGCGGGAACATTCAACTCCGCCTCGCTGCCCGACTCTGAGCCGGTGAGTTGCCAAGCACCCGTAACCGAACAGCCGCTCAGAAACAGGGCCGTCACAACCGGCATAAGGATCACCGACAACAAATTCTTATAGTAGTTTGGCAACGTGTTCCTCCGCCTTCTCATACTTGGCATAGCGTGCCGGCATTAGCTCGGCAAGCCGTGCGAAACTTTGTGCTACCCACTCGTCATAAACGCCTTCCGCCGAGCGTGCGGCGTTGACCGTGAATAACTCGATAGCCTGCTCCTCGAAGGGGAATGCCTGCTCTTCCAGCAGAATTTCATACTGCTCGAGTTCCTCTTCGCTTAATTCGGCCGGACGCTCCGAGCTCATCAGACTCTGGCCCAGTTGCTGGTAAAGCTCCGCGATTCGATACGTTGCCTGGGTCGTAACCTCGGCGACGCCATAGGCCGCAGCGCCGTCATACGCAGCCAGCGCTTCCTCCATGCGTTTTTTCTTCAGCTTGAGGCTGTCGGTAAGCGGTGCCTTTAAATTGACAGCGACAAAGGCGAGGCGAACCGGCTCAGCCAACTCCAGCGTGGCTCTCGCGGCCAGCGTTTTGCTGCGCTCGCTGCGCTGCGCGCCGGCTTTGGCATCCGTATCAATAATGTTTTGCAACCAGTCGCGCCGATCGCGCGCGTCGCCGGCATCGCCGGCCAGATTTGCAAGCCGCAGGCGCACTTCAATCGACTCCGCCAGCGGATCGGGAAACTTTGCGACGAATGATTTCCACACGCGGCGAGCGGCCGACTTATCGCCAGCATTTTCATAAAGCTCGGCCGAATTCCAGAGCGCCTCGCGCTGAATATCCGCGCCAACAGAAGCCATAACTGCAATTTTTTCGTACTCGGTTGCCGACTCGCTGGCGCGACCTGCCTGCTGGTAGGCCACGGCCAGTTTTTGAGTAACCGCGTCACTGCGCTGCGGGTTGCTGTAAGCAGAGCGGTAATGATTCAGTACCTCGATAGCCTGATCCCATTGCTGCTCGTTGATCAGCAGTGTGGCCGCGTCGTATACCGCATCGCCCTTAATGGCTGAGAGCGGGGCGGCCGACTCAATACGCATAAAATGGCCGACAGCATCGGCTGCTCGGCCTTCGGCCTGAGCCATTTCTGCCTGACGATAGACCGCAGCCGCAATGCGATCATCAAGCTTCACACCGGCAAGCTCTTTGTTGCCGCCCATAAAACGCAATTCAAGATAGGCGCGCTCTGCCCTGCGGAAATGCCCGAGATCAAACAAGCCGTGCGCAGCGACCGTCCATGCAACGCGCTTAAGCTCCGGGTTTGTCAGTTCTTCGCGGCCAATTAATTCGCCGGAAACGACGACGGCCTCGTCCAGTTCGCCGGCCTCAAAATACGTTTCCGCTGCCTTGCTTAACACCGGCCCGGCCTGCTCATGGGCGGGAAATACCGTCGCGAATCGCAAAGCTTGTGCCTGTTGTTGCAGGCGCCATGCAGATTGCTCGTCAGCCGGAAGTTGCTGCAAATGAGCGCGCGAGGCCAGCAAAGCAGCGTAGCCCGCCTCACCAGCCTGGGCATAGCCCGGATAGTTGTAAGCAGCGCGCAGATAGTAGTGGTTGGCGTCGGCGTATTGCTTCGACTCCATGTAGATTTCACCCAGCAAAAAACTGCGCTGCGCGGAATCCGGATCATCCGGGAAATAGTCGAGATAGCGTTTGTACCAGTCCGCAGCCCGTGCATAAGCCTCGGGCGCGGCTGTTTTCTGCGCTTCGGCATGATCGTGCTGCGCGAGATCGCTCAGGTTTTGTTTTAACGGGCCGATGACATCGGTTCGCTCGGCCGGGTTGTGAAACGCCCAGAAATCGCTGTCGAGTCCATAAGCATTAACGAAGTTTTCTTTGGCTTCCAGCACCAGCGTCGGAAAGCGTCCGGCACGGTAAGCCTCGATAGCCTGAGTCGAAACGGCAGGTGCCTGAGCATGAAAGGGATCGCGCCGCACAAAGCCTTCGTAAGTTTCAGCAGCATCCAGATAGCGCTCTTTATCCAGATACAGTGAGCCCAGACTGCTGAACAGCAACCACGCTGAGTCGCCCCGATTTCTTTCGTCAAGATAAGCGGTAATGCTGTCCGGACCGTCCAGATAAGAAAAACTAAGGCTCAGCACACGCAGGGTATCGTCCATCAATTCGCGCTCGGGCCGGCTCATGGACTCGGTGATATTGAACTCGTTACTGGAAGCGCCCTGCCGCGCGGCAGCCGCAGCCAGCCGCAAATTGAGTAAATCCATAAAAGCGTGGATGCCGGTGTCGTATTCCGCTTGCTTGAACTGCGTCCAGCCAAACTTGTAGAGCGCCTGCTCGTAGAAACCCGAGACATTGCCGAAGCTGGTTACCACTGCAAAAGCTTCACCTGCCTCGTAGTACTGCTTGCGTGCAAACAGCATTTCGCCGCGGCGAAACTGCGCCTCATCAATAAACGGGCTGTCGGGATACTCGGACACCAGACGGTCCAGTACCTGCAGCGCCTGTTCGGGCTGGCCGGAACTTTCATATGCGCGCGAAAGTTGGTACATGACCCGATCGGCCTTGCCGTAGCCGCTGTATTGGCTCAATAACTGCTCATACAACCGAATCGCGTCGTGATGAAATTGCATCTCCGCGCTGTAGGCGGAATCGTCAATATTCGCGTTTTCGCCAACTTCAAGATTCAGGTCGCCAAGTCTTCGCATGGCTTCCAGTCGCGTTGCCGGATCGCCGTCCGGCAGTTCCAGATATCGACGGTACTGCTCGAGTGCGGCCCGACCGTCAGCCTGAATTGGCGGCGCTTCCGGGATGACGACCTCGCGATCCTGGAGCGATTCAATGGTCTCAACGTCGCTCAAGCGATCGCCCTTGTCGGCGAAGGGATTCAGCCACCCCATCAGGCTCAGGACGATAAATGCGGAAGCCGTCATGCTATTGCTCCCGCTCGTTCATCGCTGCCATGCGATCGAAAATGGATGCCAGCGCAAACCGCGCCTGCGCGCGGTAAGTCAGCAACCGCTGCTTCTGTCCGTCCAGTTCTGCGAGCGCCACGTCAGTCAGGTAATGCTCGTATTGCTGCATAGCGCTGGCAAGGCGATTTCTGTTTCCGTCCAGCACAGCCTGCAGCCGATCGATGCGGCCGGCGAAATCGTCCACCGTGCCGTCCAGCGAACCGGTCGCAGCATCAATGGAAGCAAACTGCTGCTCTGCCTGGGCCAGCTGTACCCGCATCTCGGCGTTGCGCTGCTCCTGATGCCAGAGGCGCAAGCGGAATTCACGTTCCATATTCCACTGCAACAGACCTTTCAGCACGCGCTGCTTGTGGCGCTGCTCAGCTGCCTGGTCACTTTCAAAGGCGGGATTGGACTCCAGCGCGGTAAGACGCTGCCATGCATCCTGCTCGTCTGCGGTCGCAACAATAGTTGCGTCGCCGCTCTGCCGGGCGCGCGCCGTGGCCGCTTCAATTTCGGCATATTGAGTTTGCATCGCCTCGAGATCGAACTGCTGAACCCGACTCTGCAGCACTGGCAGACGCTCACTGTAGGCGTATTCGCGCGTGGCCAGCATGTCGCGATACGCGTCCAGCTTTTCGGACCACGCGTCAAGGTGGCCGTCGAGCATTACCAGATCACGATAGCTTTTCAGTGCTTCGTGAAAACGATGATCGGCGATAGTGAAGAACAAATACCGAGAACGCTCATCGTCAGGCAGCTGCGCCAGTTGCCAATACCAGCCGTCCGCCGATGAGGAATCTTCAGCTAGCAGACTATCAATAAGTCGTCCGGAATCGGCATCGTCAATGGCGCTGTCCAGGCGCGCCAGCTCGACGGAATAGATATCGAGTGCCCTGGCGTAGTGATCGGCAGCTTGCGGCTCCGCACCCAGCTGCGCAAAAGCATAGGGAACGGCCAGCAGCGATTCCTGTACTGCGCTGTCGAGCAAATCACGATTACTCAGCTCCAGCCAGGATGCCAGCGCCGCTTTGTAATTCTGCTGCGCGGAATCAGCCCAACCCGCACCCAGCAGCGCCTTGGCGGAGAACGGTCCGTTCAGGCGCACCCGTTGCAGTGCCGGACGTGCGTCGCCGTCCAGCTTCGCCTGCAGGTAGGCGAAGCCCAATGCGACGTTGGCACGATCCCGCAAAGCCAGCTGCTCTTCGCCGGCGGCGCGCATGGTACCGACGCGCTCCAGTAATCTTGCGCCGAGAGCCAGTTCGCCCATACGCACCAGTGCAACGCCGGTGTTATAGCTGGCGAAAGTCGCCCAGTCGTCGGCCCCGTCAAATGACTCCAACAGCTCAACAGCTTCGGCGAAGCGCCCCTGATCCATGTACAAACGCGCCAGCAGATCAAAACGTTCGGCCTCAAGTTCGGATGGCAATGGTGCCGAAATGCTCGCTAAAGCCTCTTCCGCTTCGGTCAAATAGCCGCGCTGGTAGCGCACTTTGCCAAGGTAAAACCACGCCCGATTGCGCACCCCGACATCATCGGATGCCGCCAGAAGATTCTCGAAAATTCTTCCGGCTTCGACATGCTGACCCCATGACAGCATCAGCCCCCCTTTCAGGAGCTCGGCCTCAAACGCATGGTTACTGACACGTTGCTGCGACTGTGCGGTATCGAGGTGCGTCAATGCTGTGAAGTGATCCTGTTGGTAAAAATGAAACAACACCTCGCCGTAGTGGGGGTCACGAACCACGGTTCCGGACTGTTCGTCAGCAACAGCCACGGACTGCAACGACAGCATTAAAATTGCTGCCGTAACCCGGATCAGGTGATCCGGAACATCAATGCTGTGACAACGTGGCCTCAACTGACTATTCCCATTCCTTTACGACGAACTCGGGCTGCAACTGCTGGGCACGATCAGATATGCGCAGCTCAACGTATTTAGCGCCGATGGCTTTATCAAAATTCAGGGTGGCACCGCGGCGATAGTCGCGCTGATGAGGGCCCTCTCCGGTGAAGACAGCAACCAGTTCATGCTCGCCGACTTTCAGATTGCCCACATAAATCTGATGTACGCCACCGCGGTGCAAGGCTTTAACCTCGCGAGGGGTATACAGGTAGTTACTGATGTCCTTGCCGTCCAGGGTGAGCTGAATGGAATCCAGGGCAAAGTATTCGCCCACATCCATGGAAACAAATACGGATACCTGGGTATTTGCCGGATAGAGCAGCTCCTCTTCCAGTACAAAGAGTTCGCGATTCAGCTCCAGAACGGCCTGCTTGAGGGATTGCGTCTGCTGGTCCAGCGTTGCCATGCCGCTCGCTCCCGCCAACGATTCATTGGCCGAGACACCGGCGCTAAACAACACCGCCAGCAACATCGTGACCATCATTCTTTGCCTGAACATGTTCATCTCACCTTTAAGAAATCGGCGCGGCATTCCACGCATTCATTTAGCCGCCTGCTACTCGGCGATTACTGCAGCTACCTCGTCAGTTAGCCTGGCAATGTCTTCACTCGTCGCACCCTGCTGCACGAACCGCACGGTGCCCTCGCGATCAATTAGCAACGTCACTGGCAACCGCGGCAGATCGTAAGTACGGCTGACCTGCTGGCGCTCATCCAGTAACAGAGGAAATTCAAGATGCAGTTCTTTTGCCGTGTTTGATGCAGACCGGGCCTCACCCTTTACGTCAACGGTAAGCACACGCAGCCCGGCACTTTCATGTCGGGCCTTAAGTTCATTGAGCGCCGGCAAAAGTTGATTGCAGCTGCCGCACCAGTCGGACCAGAAGTTGAGCACGACCACATCGCTGCGGTATTCGCTTAGGCGCACGTTGCCGTCGGCAACGCTGCGTAATACAAAATCGGGAGCTTTGGCGCCGAGCAGGTCGCCCGGAGCAGAATGGGATGCAGAAAAAAACAATACCGACGCTAACGCGATTGCTGTCGCTGTGCTTTGCGCAATGCGAAGCTTCGCTGGTTTGCCCGGATTCTGTTTGTTTCGACCTTGCAGCATCGTACCCACTCGCGTGACTGTTTCAATGTCACAGGGCACGGCCAAACGGCGCACGCGAACGTATGCAGCCCCGCTGTCTTTGTTACCTAAACTTTAGACCGGTGGCTTTGCGTCCCCGCCTTTCGACGGGTTTGCCCTGTTTTATGCCCCGCTAACCGCAATGCGCGGCGAACGGAGCACTTGCATATGGTCGCAGGGATACCCGGTCAATCCTGTGACACGGGTCACGCTTCGGCAGGAGTTATGGAAAGAAATCGGGACTAATTATTTCGCCTAATCTCCGAAATTTGCCCGCAGCCCCAGGTAGGCCGCGCGACCCAGCGTGTTGTAGCCATAGACCTCTTCGTAATCCTCGTCGAGTAAATTGGCGCCCCGCACGAACACGGTTAACTCCCCGGTTACGGCGTATTGGGCAGTCAGATCGACCAGCCAGCGCCGGCCCAGAGACACGGCTTCGGATGGCGCCGGAAACGGCGGGAAAAATGTATCCGTCTGTGTGCCGCTGTAATCCACGTTCAGGGATGCGCTGAATCGCTCATCCTCGGAATCGTAGCGCGTCCATACCGACCCACTGTGCCTGGGCCGTCGAATTTCCGCTTGTTTCACGCCTGCAGCGTCTTTTTGCTCGGAATCGATGTAAGTGTAATTGCCGCCCAGCTCAACCCTGCTGTGCAATTGCCAGCTGGCTGAAAGCTCTGCCCCGCTGCGTCGACTTTTGCCGGCGACATTCAGGGCGGTAAATCCCCCCGGAACCGCTACAAAGCCATTGATTTCATCTTTCAGATTTTGTCGAAAAACTGAAACCTGTGTCTCCAGATCACCGCCAAGGAATCGTTTGTCAAAACCGAATTCGTAAGAGATCGACTTCTCTGGCTGCAAATCAGGATTGCCGATAAACATCGCGGGGAAAAAGCCAAAGCGCTCGGTAAAAGTGGGATTCTTCTGCCCGGTACCAACGCTGCCGCGCAGGGTCAGCGATTCATCGGTATTCCATGCCAACGCCAGACGGCCATTAAGGGAATCATCGAAATCACTGTTTTCGTCATAGCGGCCGCCCAGCAACCAGCTCAGTTGTTCACCAATACGACCCTGGTAATCCATCACCAAACTGGTCACATCAATCTTCTGTTTTTGATTGGGGTCACCGAACCCGACCGCACCGCGCTGTTCGTAGCGCGTCACCTCATGCTCGACGGCGAGCGATAGCGCATCCGCGCCTAAAGAGAAATCGGACTGCCAGGCAACGGTCAGGCGATCCGACAGCGTCGCGGCGTCTTCCGCGCCGTCAACCAGAAAGCGATTATCTGAATCAAACCAGCGCAATGAAACCCGATTCGCCACCTTGCCCGACGCGCTCTTAAGACGAGCACTAACGTTGGCCGCGAGCGTTTTGGCATCAGTGACACGATCGGCATCGGCGGGTAATCCGGTGCCAAAATCCACCGGGTCTGTTTGCGTGCGGGAATCAACGGCACGCAGCCCGAAATTCAGGGTTAGCCCGCTATCTCCGGCGTACCTTGCGCCGAAATTTGCGGTTGTAGTTTCGGAATCGTCTTTCTCGTCGCCCGCGCGGGAAATATTCTCGCCATCGGTTTTCAACCGCTCGACACCTGCGTTAAAGCGCCAGTTCGCTTCGCTCAGGACACCGCTTAGCCCGGCATTCAGCGAACTATTGGATCCCGCATCAGTGTAAGCACTAATGGCGGATGTGTCGGCACCATCAGTGGTGATGATATTCACTACGCCCGCGATCGCGTCGCTGCCCCAAAGTGCGCTTTGCGGGCCCCGGACGATTTCAATGCGTTCTATATTCGCGGTGGTCAGCTGTTCCCAGCGAAATTCATCGCTGGTTGCGGGATCGTTTGCGCGCACACCGTCGATCAAAACGAGAACGTGGTTGGCTTCGGAACCGCGCACGCGAACCTGGGTTTGCGTGCCTTCTACACCGCTGCGACTGATGGCAAAGCCGGGCACCGAGCGCAGCAAATCGGTGACATAACGCGCCTGGCGACGTTCTATTTGCTCTTGGTCAATAACCGTTACTGCGTTACCCACACGATTGAGCTGCAACGCCGCGCGCGATGCCGAGACAATTAACTGATCGGTACCGCGCAGATCGTCATCCAGACTCTCCGCTGCCCAAAGCTGCGGACAGCCGATTAACGCTCCAATCAACGTGAGCGCTCTAAAGCTAACTAAGGTTTTATCGGACATGTTGTTCTCCCGCAGATCACCCCGCAACTGCGTACAAATCAATCGGGGAGGGAGAGAACTGAATCTCCACAGATCGCCCGCCGCGACTGAATGGTGGAATACTCGACGGGCCGGTCTCCGGACTCATGAGTAGCACGCATACCTGCCGTGCTATTGGCGGTTGCCTTCCCACGCCTATAGACGCAGTGGCTTCGTAACCGCCTGACTCATTTACCGTTGCGGGGGCAGTGACGGGATTGCTTTGCAGCGCACCGTCTTCCCGTTTAACTCCTGCATGACTGCAGGCGTTCACCAGTCGAGGCTGAATGCGACTCTACGTCAAACTGTGTTGAGCCGCAACCGTGGTCAGTCGGGTGACAGTCCGGGAGAGAAAAAGTACTCGTTGTCAGTGATGATCAGCGCTTCGTAGTCGGTGAGCCGACCAATAAGCTCCATGGCCTTCTCGGGGCCCATAACGAACAGGCTGGTAGACAACCCGTCCGTTACCGTCGCGCTCGGCCCGATTACGCTAACGCTGCGAACCCCTGTCGCGGGCCGTCCGCTTGAAGGACTCAGTATGTGGTGATAGCGAACACCGTCTTCATCAAAAAAACGCTCGTAATCACCGGATGTTGAGATAGCCTCGTCATCCAGCGCCACGCGGGTAAAGACTGCCTGCTCATCATTCGGGTCACGTATGCCCACGACCCAGGGTTTATCGCCGCGCTTTCCCAGCAATCGGGTATCGCCGCCCGCCGTTGCCAGCCCCTGTGAAACGCCGGCCTCCGCAAGCAATGCGATGACTTTTTCTACCGCGTGACCCTTGGCGATACCGCCCAGATTGATACGCACCCCTTTGGCGCTGAAAGCAACGGTTCGATCCGATTCATTCAACACGACCTGGCGGTAATTAATATTCTCGAGGTGCTCCGAAATCTGCAGCGCATCCGGGCGCTGCCGCTGCCGAAAATCGTAATACTGCCCTACGCTGTCGAAGGTGATATCGAATGCGCCGTCGGTCAGCTCAGAGATCTCCTCGGCCTTTTGCAGCAACTCGAACAACTCCGCCGTAACCGGCTGCGGTTCATCGGCAGCCAGACGATTGACGCGCGACATTTCGGAGTCGGGTATGTAGGTGCTCATAAGGGCTTCGATGCGATCAAACTCGGCCATGCCGGCCGCCAGCCAGCGCGCTGCCTCGGCCGGATCATCCGCCCACAGCTGGATCTCGACGCGGGTGCCCATTTTCTCCTGGGCATCGCCATACCACTCGGCAAACGCCGACGGTGCGAACGATGTGCTCAGCAGTGCGAAACAGGCGGAGATAATTCCCGACCAGCAACGGCCGATACTAGAACCAGAATGACAGATAGAACTGCAGCACGTCCGCGTCGAAACTGTAGAGAGGCTCATCACCGACGGCACCGCCTGTAAGAATATCCCTGAAATCGTCATAGTCGAACATGATACGCGCCAGAGAGAGGTTAGCGGTACCCCGCTCTGCAATCCCCCACCCGTTGGGCAGGAATTCATAGGTGATGTCCAGCTTGACGGTCTGGGTGGTGTAGGTACTGATTTCCTTGTCGCGGCCGAGAAAGTTCTGCGCGTCCTGAAACGGGAACAAATCACTGTAGAAATCGGCTGCCGACTGATCGTAGTGGCGGAAGCTTAAATCAAACAGCCAGCGATCTCGCCAACGATAGGTATAGCCTGCCTGCGCGTTCCAGGCGCTGATTCCCCAGGTATCGTCATAGACGCGCGCACCCCCGTAGACGGCAGAGTTGATGTCTAGAAAGTAACGCCCGGTTACCGCAAGGGCGCTGCTGGAGCGCGTATTGGGATAAACCTCCTGCTGAAAACGGTATCCCCGCGCATCCATTGGGTCCAGAAAACGCACCTGGCGATAAGGATTGTTCAAATAGCCCTCGTCACTGACACCCTCAAAATCGAAGTTCACAACCAGATTTTTGGTCATCACCTGTGACACACCCAGGCGATAGATACGGCGATCTGCGTCCTCTGAGAACAGCGGGTCAGTCACCTGCCCGACTGTGTCTTTACCTTTGGCAAAGCCCAGCTTTACGGTGGTAAGGCCGCCAAATATTTCCTGACTGATGCCCAGGTAGGCTGTCCGGGCTTCGAAATCATTCTCGTCACTGTTGGTATAACCGGCGGAAACGACCGCCTCGCCAACAATGAAATCAGCGCCGAGCGACAGCTCTTTGCGCTCTTCTTCGTACGGACTCGCGTAGCTCAGCACGTCGATGGACGCGCTGCTGATTGAGTCCACGTAGTAATTGGATGACAGCGAAACCTTGTCGCCGACGTTCGCCCGTGCCAGAAAAGAGGGGCCGGTAATTTTTACCCCACCGCCATCGTAGGAGTGATACAAAATGTCGGCACGCTCCTCTGGAAGGACTTGCGCATGCAAGCTTCCGGCCGCTAAACCGGTCAGCAATAGCAGGGATGTCAGATAGCCAAGCCGCATCATTGCTCTCCGCTAATTACACCCGCAACCGCCGCCCGAACTGCCGGACGCGCCCCGCGCGCCCTCACGAGCTTCGTACACGTGGTTGAGATAAGCATCTGAAACGGGATTGCGATCAAACTTCATCACCTCGGTAGCCAGGTTGGCGCGTTCGTAAGGTTTTACCCACGGCTCTGGTCCTGCGCAACCGGCAAGAGCACCGACCGTGACAGCCATCAGAGTAATCCGGATTACCACTGTGAACATAGTCTGCTACTCCCGAATCAGAGCACGAATCTGATCCTGATACTCGTTCTCGTTACCGGCTTCGTAACCGTGATGCACGAAGCGGATTTGTCCCTGGCGATCAACGATGACAGTCGTAGGCATGGCGATCACGTCGTATAACTTACTGACCTTATTCTCGCGGTCATACAGTATGGGGAACCCTACCGGCGTTCCGTCCAGAAACCGATCGGCCAGCGACGAATCTTCTTCAACATTGATGCCCAGCATGGTGAATCCCAGCGGGCCGTATCGATCACTCAACTGGTTTAGCAACGGCATTTCTTCCCGGCAAGGCCCGCACCAGCTCGCCCAAAAATTAATCAGCACCACTTGTCCCGAATAGTCGGTTAAAGACACTGTCTGACCCGTACCATCAGGCAATGCGAACGGCGGCGCTGGCTGGCCGATATCTGCCTGCGCGCCAAGACCCAGAATCAGCAGACAAAAAGCAGTAATCAGTTTTCGAAATTGTCTATTCATTAAAAAGGCACGCCCTAAAAGAACCAGCTAAGGTTTAGTGTGGTCTGCAAATTGTGAGTGGTTTTTTTCTCGCCCGTGACTTCGGTATCGAACATGTAGTCACGCGCCTCCAGCCGCACCGCTATGTAATCGGTTGGCAGTACTTTTATTCCAAACCCAAACGTAACGGTAAACTGGTTATCGCCCGCAAAGTCTGTGCTGCCCATGCCGCCGAGCAGGTAGACCGAGCTGTTCCATGCACGCTTGGTACCAAAGAAAACCTCGCCGGGAAACAAGTTGTAGCCCACCGACAAATCGTAGTAAGTCAGATCACGATCGGCCAACAACACGGCCCCGCCGCCCAGCTTTTCAAAACTGGACGTACCGACTTCGGTCATCCCGTAAGTCGCCTCTGCAAACAGCCACTCACTGATGTGATAGGCGAGGCGAGCGCCGTAAACGGCATTGGATTCAAAATCCTCAACGCCCATCAGCCCGACAAAGGCGGTGAGCTCGAAGTCTTCCGTATCAATTGCAGCCACGTCTATATCGCGACGTTCGACCTTGGGCTCAATAACTTGTGGCGCGTCGTCAGCGTCTTGCGCAATGGCGACACTGATGCCCAATGATGAGGACGCCAATGTGCCGATCGCAATACTGCGCAAGCCCATCAGAAAAATACTGTGAATCCGGCTTTCCATTCGTCTACATCCTCATTATCGTTTCTACTGCTGAGCACTACGTAACCCTTGTATTCCGCCCGCAACACAAAGCGTCTCGATACGTAGGCATTGATGCCCGCGCCCACAACTGCCATCTGATCGGTGCGGTCTTCGGGCTGCGCCAGGGTTGATTTGGGTTCAATACGAACAACACCCGTACCGATAGAAAAAAACGGCGATGCTCGCCAGTCCGGAAAAAAGCTGTGCACCACGTTTACGCTGGCAGACCAACCGTCCGAAAAATTCCCCAGTATCTGGGACGCATTCAACTCCGCGGTGAGGTGCTTCGAAAACCGATACCCACCCGTAATCGTGTAAACAGTTGCGCCGCCAAAATCTCCCGCCATCAGTCCCGCCGACCAGCGCGAGTCTTTCCAGGCAGCCTCATCAACGTCGGGAAAATCCACACGCTCACCCGAAGGCTGCAGGGTGCGTTGCATTTGATCACGGTGGGCCCAGCCTTCGTCGCCACGGGGCCCGCGTATCTTGAACCATTCGGTGCGACGCTTGAGAATGATGGCTTCAGCGCCACGCTCAATAATTTGGGTAATGGGGTAACCGCTGCCGGGGCCGGTGCGCATTTCAATAAACGGATCGGCGATAACCACGCGCTGCTCGTCGGCCAACGCATTACCGGCCATCATCAGGCATAGCCAGACTGAACATCGAATAAGGCCCGCCCGAACACCACGCATGCACTAATTCTCCGGGGCCTCGAACGGGTTATTGAAATACTGCGCGCCCATGTCCAGCCACTCGGCGACCAGCTTTAGCTCGGCCTCGTTTAACCAGCCCGGATGTCCGCCAGTTGCGGCGAACTGGCCGAAAAACGTCGTGCTCGCATTTGCTCCGCCCACCGACAGTGGCGAGGGTATCGGCACCGGTTCAAGAACCGGATCGCCGTTAATATCTGTGAGACCGTTGTCCACCAGCACGTCCTGCACTGTACCGTCGCGAATTTCTTCCAGGAAATCGCCCACCAGTAACTCACGGTAGGATACAAAATGCAATGGCTGTGCCGCTGAGGGGTCACTCGTAAGTTCCAGCTGACCGCGCGCGTCAGGATCGATAAACATGCCACCCGCATCCCGCAGCGCATGACAATCAATGCAACGGTGATTATCGATTTCCAGCATCGTCATTGGGTCAATGACCGGCCGCGAGACATCCCACAACGGCTGAATATGGGTCTCATAGTTAATCAGCACCCTGCAACTCACAGTCCATGGCATGCAGTTCGTCATCTCCGGGGGCGGCGTAATCAGGCTGGCGTACTCGACATCAAACGGCGCGTCTGGCGCGCGGCCGGCATCGGGCGGGTAGGTCCACACGTCTGCATAATGCAAATCCACCGATAACTCCAAAGCGGAAGCGTCTGCGCTGGTGCGCGCTTGCGCCATGGTTTCGCCCATGTTGACGGTGGGCACCAGTAACGGATCCGTATTCGGAAACGCAACGCCATTGCCGGCAGCACCTGCATACACGGAGGCAAACGCATCGGCCCGCCCATGCGACAAGCCCGAATTTCGCTCATGGCAACCACCGCACGACACCTCTTCACCGGGTCTGACCTGCAGCCAGTTGCTGTGCCGCTGATATATTCGATAGCCCTGTCGATCGGTTACGTCCAGAGTGAGCGGCGTATCGGCCGGAACCTTAATACGAACGGAACCGTCCGGCTCTATCGGCGCATAACCCACCAGTTCACGCATACCAAAATTGGTGCTCAAGCCAAACGCGGAAAAATCGAAGTCGTATGTCTCGTCGTCGGGTATACCGACGGCTTTATACACGCGTATAAAACGCGCGGCACGCTGATCCGCGGCCGTCAACGCAGGATCCGCCAGTGACACAATATCGGGCTGCGCGATATCCACGCCGTCGCGGTCATAGACGCTGCGTATATCGAGTATGCCCGCATCCTCGGCCAGCAGGCCCGGATCAAGCAGCCCCGTGCTTACACCATCCGGGATGATGCCCGGGTTGATATCCAGAGGCCGCGCCACAACAGCGTCGGTATACATGAACCCCTGTTCGGCAGTCACGATCGGCAGTGTGATGTCGCCGTTCAGGTCGTAAAGCCAGATGCCGTAAACCGGATCCGCCTCGACAGCCGAGGGGTTCTGCAAGTTGGCGTCGGTGCAGGGCATTAGCAAAGGCGGGCCTGCCAAATTGTCTGGGTCAGGCACTTCCACCCGACACAAACTCCAGCTGACGATCAAACGATTGGTGCCATCGCGCAATGGCCATGCGGAGGTAAAGCGACCGCCGGGTGACGGGCCCGGTATTGTCAATACATTGTTTACCGTGGCCGGCACTTGTGCGGGGCCATTTAACACACCCTGATTAGCCACATTGGTTTGCGTATTGTTGAGGTAGTTGACGACGTCAATCAGCACCAGGTCGCCACCCAACATAGTGCTGTCGAATGGCATCAGCATGCTGAGCACGCTGCCGTCAATCATTTCCTGCATTTTTACAAACTGCACGGTAGCACCGCCGGTGCCGGTGGCATGACTGTCAGCGCCGTACAGCAGCTGCAAGTCCATGCCGTCCGGATTGGCGCTATAAATTGACAGCTGGTTGTTACCCAGGATTCCATCCCAGCGACTGAACATGATCCGTCCGTTCGCCATAACTGTCGGGTAAAGATCATGGCTTTGATTAAAGGAAATCTGCTTAAGATTGCTGCCGTCCTCATCCATAACGTGCAATACAAAGGCCGGTTCCGCCTGATCTTCATCCAACGCGGCGAACTGCGGCTTGCCGTCATCAAGCAGTTTCGCCACCGAACGATTCTGCCGCGTTGATGTGAAAATGATCCGGCCATCAGGAAGATATTGCGCGCCCAGGTCATGGCCCTCTTCCGCGGTAATGTCATCCTGAAAAATTCGTCGTAAGGCTGCGGTCTGCAGATTGTATTCCCAGATATTCCAGCTGGGCTGATCCTCATCGTTCGCATTCGGATCTATAGGCGTGCGCATCGAGAACAACACACGGGTGCCGTCTGCCGAAACCGACACGTCGCGCACATCACCAAAGCCATTAGTAATTGCCCCGGTAATATTGATTTCCGGGGCGCTAACGGATGCGCGATCACGCATGTAAAGGTCTGCGCCGAATTCAACCGCGAGCATCTCCCGGATGTCAGTATTTGAAAAGGCACCTTGAGCATCCACCGGGAATGGCTTGCGCACATAGAGCAACGGGTAATCGACCAGCACAGGATCGGGGTTTTGGCCACCGCCTATACCGATGGTGCTATCGCTGCCGCCGCAGCTCCCTAATATGCAAGCCGCAACCACAAGCAGCAAGCCGCGGACCCTGGTTGTGACCATGGTCTTGGCAGTTGCGTTCTTGCTGGCCGCCCTGCCAACACCCAAATTATTCCGCGCGCAGATTTCCATCCGAAGCCTCCGCAGGCCCATCCATCGCTGATACGAAGCATGCCCTGCGAGTGAGGTGAATACTGATACCGATCTAACGTAATACAAATGAAATTCATTAAACCGCGAACCGCGTCACAGATGGCCCGAAGCGCGACAGGTTTACTGAGCGTGCGGAAACCAGATTGAAGCAGGAAGGGCTTAATGGGCAATAAGCATCCACTAACCTGTCACGCGGTTTCAGTAAGGGCGCATTCGAAAATTGTAGTCACGCTGATAATTACGATTAGCTGTGTATTACTTGCGAACAGCGCGCTGGCTGATGCACGCGACCAGGCAAAACGAATACATGACCGTCTCGCCGGTGTAATGCCGAGCGAAACTGTGCTTAATGAGATGGTCAACGACATTAACGGCAGCGGCGGCCCGCAGGCCGCTGCGATGCGGGCCATGAACAACCCCGCGTTCTATAACGTTACGCTCAAAAACTGGGCAACGCCCTGGACCAACCGCGACCAAACAGTATTCGCCCCGCTCAACGACTACACGGCCACTGTCATTGGCATGGTGCGCGACAACATCGGCTTCGATCAGCTTTTGAGCGCAAATCTGGTGTACCACGCGAACGGCGTGGTAGCGAACAGCCAGATGGCGCCCAACTATTCACCTGCAAACAACGCGCACTATCAATTTCTGGAAGATAACGGCGTCGACCTGATGGCTGAGCTGGTGAGCGACACGCAAACCAACGTAAGCGGTTTCCCGGATGCGGCCACGGCCGGTGTGATGACTACACGCGCGGCAGCCGAAGCATTCTTTGTGGCCGGCACCAACCGTGCCATGTTCCGTTTCACGCTGCTGAATCATATGTGTACCGATCTGGAGCAAGTGAAAGACATCACGCGCTCGCCGGACCGGATTCGGCAGGATGTGTCACGCAGCCCCGGCGGCGACAGTCGCATTTTTATGAACAACTGCGCCGGCTGTCACAGCGGAATGGATCCGCTGGCTCAGGCCTTTGCCTACTACAATTTTGACGAAGCATCCGGGCAGCTGGTCTATACCCCGGGCACGGTGCAGCCCAAATACTTTATTAACGGTGAAACCTTCTCGCCTGGTTACGTCACCCCTGATGACAGCTGGGACAATTACTGGCGCACCGGACAAAACCAGCTACTGGGCTGGGACAGCGGTCTGCCAGGCTCGGGCAGCGGTGCCAAATCGATGGGTGAGGAATTGGCGCACAGCGAGGCCTTCGCATCCTGCCAGGTTAAAAAAGCATTCAAGCTCGCCTGCCTGCGCGACCCTGTGGATGCTGCCGATCGGCAAAAAGTTAATGACATGACCGCGCTTTTCACAACCAGCGGCGCTTACCAGATGAAACCGGTTTTTGCAGAAGCAGCTGCTTACTGCATGGGCACATAACCAGGAGGGTTAACATGAATAGTTTGTTTACCAGAACCCTTCGCCCGGCAAGTAGCGGATTGCGCTCTGCACTTATAGTCGCACTCAGCGCTGTATTACTGAGTGCCTGCGGAGGTGGTGCCAGCACCCAGAGCAACGCGGCACCCCCCGGCGTCATCCAGACCACGAGCTACAGCGGCCCGGCACCGAGTTTTCCGGATGTGCAGGCTTTCAGAGTCAGCTTGTGGGAAAACATCCGCGGTAATGACCGTTGCGGTGCCTGCCACAATGAAGGCGGTCAGGCTCCCGAATTTGCGCGCAGCGACGACATCAATCTGGCCTATGCCGAAGCGCAGCTGCTGGTTGATCTCACCCTGCCATCCGACTCGCGTCTGGTAACCAAAGTCAGCGGTGGTCACAACTGCTGGCTGGGAACTGACGCAGCAAGCAATCAGGCATGCGGTGACATCATGACCACATGGATAGAAAACTGGGCCGGCAGTTCAGGCGCCGGTGGTGGTCGCCAGATTATTCTGACTGCCCCGCAAAGCCTCGACGATCCTGGTGCGAGCAAGGCCTTCCCCGGCAGCTCGGCAAGTTTCGATCCGATTCACCAGTTGTTGACGACGCACTGCGCGGAATGTCATACGCCTGAATCCCTGACACCGCAATCGCCTTACTTTGCTGATAGCGACAGGGACATTGCCTATGAGGCGGCAAAAGCGAAAATCAACCTTGATACACCGGCAGACTCGCGGCTGGTTGTTCGGCTACGCGACGAGTTTCACAATTGCTGGAGTTCGTGTGCATCGGATGCTGCAGAGATGTTGTCAGCCATTCAAACCTTTGCCAACGCGATACCGCTCAATCCGATCGATCCGACACTGGTCACCAGCAAGGCCATGACCATTCTGGATGGCATCGTGGCCAGCGGCGGTAACCGCTACGAAAGCAACCAAATTGCGTTATGGGAGTTCAAGAGCGGGCAAGGATCAACGGCCTTTGACACCAGCGGCGTAGACCCGGCAATTGATTTGACCCTGACGGGCAACATCGAATGGGTGGGTGGTTACGGCATCAATATTCTGTCCGGCAAAGCGCAGGGCTCAACCGTAACCAGCAAGAAGCTGCACGATGCCATTACCCCGACCGGCGAATACGCAATCGAGGCCTGGGTTGCCCCGGCTAACGTTACGCAGGAAGATGCCTACATCGTCAGTTATTCGGGCAGTGATGCCACGCGCAATTTTACGCTTGGCCAGACTCTCTACAACTACGATGCATTCAATCGCAGCAGCACGACCGATCAGAACGGTGCACCGGCACTCAGCACCGCGGATGCCGACGAAGACCTGCAAGCCACCTTGCAACATGTGGTGGTGAACTTTGACCCGGTTGGCGGCCGCAGTATCTACGTCAACGGCGTGTTTACCGACGATCTGGATGCCGCCGCGGGAGGCAACATTTCAAGCTGGCGCGACAACTTCGCACTTGTACTTGGCAATGAGACTTCCGGGAACCGTCAATGGCAGGGCATTATTCGCATGGTTGCAATACACAACCGCGTACTATCGCCTGAGCAAATCACACAAAACTTTGATGTTGGCGTGGGACAAAAGTTCTTCCTGCTGTTCTATCTGGGTGATCACATTACGACGGTGCCCGAACCTTATCTGGTATTTGAGGTCAGTCAGTTCGACAGCTACAGCTACCTGTTCAATCAACCACGCTTTATCAGTCTGGACGCAGGCGTAACAGATCCCGGCACATTGGATATTGCGGGATTGCGCATTGGCATAAACGGCGTGGTCGTGGATGCTGGCCAGGCGTTTCAGTTTATTGATACGCGCGCTCCGGGCTTTAACGCTCCATACACAGCGGACGGTATGCTGCTGTCAGGTCAGGGCACTATCGTGCCGGTGATGAAGAGCCCCGATCAGGACGAGTTTTTTGTCAGCTTTGAGGTTTTGGGGAACAGCACTAACGTATTTATTGAGCCGGTTCCCAATCCGCCCTCGGCACCGGCAGACGGTGCCCCGGTGCCGGACATCGGTCTGCGCACCTTTGAAGAGATTAACGCCACCATGGCGGCGATCACCACGGTGAGCACGCAGGAGCCCAACGTGCTTGATACTTACACGCGGGTCAAGCAGCAATTGCCAACCTCCGAGAACATGGGTGGCTTTCTGGCTGCACACCAGATGGCCGTTGCGCAAATGAGCATCGAATACTGCAACGCGCTGGTGAACGACTCTGCCAGGCGCGCCGCGTATTGGCCGGACTTCAGCTTCCCTGCGAGCCTGGGTGCGGCATTCGGACCGGCAGCTGACCGCGATGACGTCTATGACCCGATCGTCGAACGCATCACTTTGCCGGACACCTTTGGTGCAGGACTGTCTACCCAGCCGGACATTGCGGCAATGAAAGGCGAGATGAGCGCGCTCACTGACAGGTTGGCGGCTTGTTATGACTTCAACACCGACACGGACAATTGTGATCCGGGCCGGACAGACACGATAGTTAAAGCGGTGTGCGCAGCAGCGCTGGGCAACGCCGCGATGCTGATGCAGTAGCGAGGCCTAAGGAATGTTCAGGAAAGCAAAATACGGTAACCGTGGGCTACGACCCGACGAACCATTGCGGCTAAACAACCACGCGCGGCCTCGCACGCGCCGCGAGTTTATTGCGCAAGGGTTCATGACCGGCGCAGCCAGCATTATGAGTGGCAGCGTGCTGAGCCTGTTTGCCAATCCGCGCGCCGCCTACGCAGCGCTGTCGAGTGATATCGCCACGTTGCGTGACAGCTGCGGCATCGTCACACAAGGCGCGGGCAAAATACCCTTCATCTGTTTTGATCTGGCAGGTGGCGCGAACATCTCGGGCTCCAACGTGCTGGTGGGCGGCCCGGGCGGTCAGGAAGATTTTTTGAGCACCGCCGGTTACAACAAGCTGGGGCTGCCGGGCGACCGCATCCCCTCAATATTGAACCCGAATACCGGCCTTAGCGATTTTATAAACCGCGATCTTGGCCTCGCCTTCCATGCCGAAAGCGCCATGCTGGCAGGCATCAGCGAAAAGCTGAACATGGCATCCGGCTTTATCAATGGCGCCGTGATCCCCGCTCGCTCGGATAACGATACCGGCAACAACCCGCACAACCCGATGTACGGTATTTTCAAAGCGGGTGCCGACGGTGAGTTGCTGACTTTGATTGGCTCGCGCAGTTCTGACTCGGGCGGAAACTCCATGGCACCCGATGGCATGATTGACCTGTCAGTGCGGCCGACCAAAGTTGACCAGGTGAGTGACGTTACGGGACTGGTCGACACCGGCCAACTTGTCGGGCTGCTGGACCAGGCAGATGCCGTTGCGGTGATGGAATCGATTCAACGCATCAGTGATATGAAACTGAACCGCGTGAACACCCTGGTTACCGCAGATGACGTGCTCAAGGATCTGGTGAGCTGCGGCTACGTCAAAGCAGCGGATCTGGCCGATCGTTACGGCAATCCGGGCGACGTCAACCCCGCATTAGATTGCAACATAGTCGGCCCGACCGGGGTATTCAGCCAGATAGAGTTTGACAGCGACAGCGAGTTCCGCAAAGCGGCTTCGGTCATGAAGCTGGTGGTAAACGGTTATGCTGGCGCCGGCACGATCACCATGGGCGGTTATGATTACCACACGGGTGACCGCGCCACGGGTGAACTGCGTGACTTACGGGCCGGTCGCTGCATTGGGGCGTGTCTGGAATACGCTGCGAAAGTAGGCGTACCACTGATGGTCTACGTGTTCAGCGACGGCTCTGTCTTCAGTAACGGTGCCATCGACAACTCCCCGAATGGCGGCGGCAAAGGCGTGTGGACCGGCGACAACTCGTCCACCGCGGCAAGCTATATGCTGGTTTATAACCCGGGCGGCGCGCCGCAGTTATACACCAGCGGCAGTGACGGCAACTCCGCCGAACAACACCAGCAAATCGGCTGGATGCGCTCGGATGCGTCGGTCGAAACCGCAGGTACACCGGCGGCCAACAACGTCAACCTGCTTGTTGAAACGGTGGTGCTGAACTACATGGCACTGCACGGGCAGCAAAATCTGTTCGGCCAGCCGGGTTTCTTCCCGACGAACGGTCTGGGCAACGCAGCGTTGATGGACAGCCTGATTGCCTTCGAAGCAATTGCGCCGGGTGGCCAGATCAATCCTGCGCCTCCCAATTCTTGTCCGGTCACTTAACAGTCGCTTTTTATACGGCACAAAAAACCCCGCAATTGCGGGGCTTTTTGAGTATGTTTTTTCCGAAGGCCTGTCGCGGGTATCAGCGACGTCGCGCCCAGCCAAACAGCAAGACCATGCCGGACCCGAACAACCAGACAGCTGCCGGAACCGGCACCACTGATACAACAATGTTCTTGACCTTGTAGGCCTCACACTCGCTGTCCTGAGTGACATCCTTGTTCTTGCAATTCAGGTCATGGTAATCGCCGGAAATCAAAAGGATGTTGCCGGTGCCTGACAATGCATGCGTGTAGGGGTTGTAGCTTGAAGACGCCGAACTCTGAATCTCGGAGCTAAATCCTGGCAAAAATTCGAGCGTATCAAAGGTCTCAGCACCGAGCGCCGGGCTGCTGCCAACGTTGCCGACCCAGTAAATAATATCGCGGTCATTCGGATCACTGCCCGGGCCGTTGTAGGGATCCACCGTCAGGAACTCAAAATTCACAGTCTGATCGAAATACAGCACCAGCAAATCGTCGCGGCTAACGGTATCTACTTCGTGCTCGCTGCTTGAACAACCGGAGTTCGACAGGCCTTCGCCCCGGTTGCAGATGCCTATTCCTGTTGCCCAGCTATAGACTTCTGCTGTTTCGAAAAGATAGTAGTTTGAGTTAGGCGGAGCCTCGGCGCCGGTTTCGGCCCAACCGGTGGCCGTTACGGAAACACCATCATCACTGAATGTTAGCGAGTTACCGTAGCCGCCGCCATTGCCGCCGGCATTCCTGAAATCAATGGTGGCCGCCAGCGCAACAGGTGCAGCGGCGGTTGCAATAAAGGTGGCAATCGCCGCCACCGCGAAACGCGATCGTGGAAAAAACATGTGTGCATCCCCTCACAAAACTTTTTTATATCGGGGTAATGCGAAATCGCAAAAGGTAGCCCCCGTTTATATTTTGGTCAGCGGTTATGGTGAAACTTTTTCTGCTGACGCAGGCTGTCATCTCCTCAGAAACAGCCCTATTGGTACTGCTACAGATTTACGCTTTTCCGTGGATGCAATCAAGCGCCATTTGACAATAAGCGGCATAAATTATGCATATACCAAAAAATCCATGAAAATCAGCCTGGCAAAGGCTTCTGCTAATGCATCCAGACTATTTTGTGGTAGAACTACCTGCCCAGACTTAACATTATTTTTCGGAGAATGACGCGACATGGATACCTTCGTGGTCACTATGACGGCCAAGCCCGGCAGCGATGCCAAAGTGGCCGATTTTTACCTCAAGCAACAGTCCCAATACGAGGCAGTCAAAGGTTTTCGGGGGCGCCAGGTACTGATGTCGCGACCCGGCACCATGGCCGATATCCTGCGCCAGCACATGACACCGGAGGAAATGGCCAAACATCCTGAACCACCGGCAGGTTCGCAGGGCGCTCATTTTGTCGTGATCGAGCAGTGGGACAGCGCTGAGGACCGCATGGCGTGGTCAATGGCGCGGGATAAAACGGCCGACCGCGAGCTCTTCCCGCACCTGCTGCCGGCCCACACACACGAGTTTTACGACGATCTCACCGCGAAGTAGTTTGAACGCTCAGCCGCACTCGATACGGCATGGATAATAGGAACTTAATTAAATTCATATGGTTACAAGCTTTTTACATTTTTTTTAAAAAAGTCTTCCATAAGGTTATGAATTAAGTTAGATTCCCCATCAAGCCCGCAGTGATCCATTGGATGGAACTCAACCGGGCTGGCCGCGATTAAAGGTCTCGCCCAAGAAGACCCGCGTGACAAGGATGTTTGCGAGGACTGAGTCATGACAGGGCTAGAGAACAGGCTGGGAAGGCTAATCACTGTATGGACTGCCGCCGTAATGGCGCTGGCCATTACCACCGGCGTACAAGCCGCCTCCCGCAGCGAAAACCGCGTCACCGACGCAATCGACGTATTGCAGGATTTCACCGCTATTCCCGAACAGGGCATTCCGCCGAATCTGCTGGCCAATGCCCACGCAGTTGCGGTCATTCCCGGGGTTATCAAGGCCGGCTTTGGGCTGGGCGGGCGCTACGGCAAGGGCATATTAATAGTCCGGCAAGATGACGGCGCCTGGAGCAACCCGACCTTTGTAACGCTGGGCGGCGCGAGTTTTGGCTGGCAACTGGGTGCCCAATCCACGGATTTACTGCTGGTCTTTAAAGACGACCGCAGTATTCAACACATAGCGGAAGGCAAGCTGGCCCTGGGCGGCGATGCCTCTATCGCCGCGGGTCCGATGGGTCGCAGCACGTCGGCTGCCACGGATCAGCGCCTCACCGCCGAAATATATTCGTACTCCCGGAGCCGTGGGCTTTTCGCCGGCATCTCGCTGGACGGCACCTGGATCGGCATGGATCGCAAGTCGAATGAAGAGTACTACGGCAATGGCCTGTCGCCGACACAGATACTGAGTGCACGCAACATCCCCGCACCGATCAGTGCACAGCAGTTTGTAAGAACCATGGCGGCCAATACGCCGCGTCTGGATATGTCACCAGCGGCAAAGTCGGCGGCAACGGTTATGCCGGCAGCCGGTTCGCGGGATAAGCAGGCACAAGACAACATGGATACCGAAGTTCGCACCTACGCCCTTGATCCGGTGGAAACCGCCCCGGCGCAAAGAGCGGGTGACGAAACCATGTTCTGAACCAAACTACAGGTGCACCGGAGCCAATCAATAAAGGTTCCGGGCCCGAACAGACTTCCTCCGCATTGCGGCCCTACTTGTGAGGGCCGCTTTTTTTTGTGGGGCTGGTTTTTGTGGGGCTGGCTTTTTGCCACTAGGGCAACAACGCTGCTGGCTGGCCGCCTTCATCAGGCATCATGGACAAGCGCCGCTGCCATGCCTCGCGCGCGACCGCGGGATCGTCGACAAACAATCCAACCGGCGGCTCTGCCAGGGCGACGCGCATTAATTGCGGACGCGACGACGTGGGTAACAACAAAGAAACGATTCTGCCTCCCTCATCCGGTTGGGCTGCAGCCGGCGTATCGCTGAGCAACCGAGTAAACCGCGAGGCCAGCCCGCCGGGCAGCAGGGCTATCGTATGCATCCAGTGACCGGCCTGCACCGTCAGACGATTACCCTCCTCCGCCAGCCATAAATCATCGACCCGCGCTGCTGTCTGCAGCGTCTGCTCCAGCGGTCTGCGGGTATCGATATCCCATGCTGCCAGCTGCCCCTGACTGCTGGCGGTTACCAATCGGCGACCGCTGGCCGATGCAGCCACCCGCGTAATGTCAAAATCGCCCGGAACCACCATCTCACTGATCCCGTTGCGCCAGCGCCAGCGCGTGACACCAGACTCATCGCCGGCCACAAACAGTTCGCCAGACACGCTCGCATAGGCAAGTTGCGGGTTATTGGCTTGCACGCCGAGCCGCGCAAGCGTCTTACCGGTTTCTAAATCCGTCACCTGAATCTCGCGGCGGCTGGCTGAAAACAGCCAGTTGCCGTCCGGATCGATCAATAAATCATGCACCGCCCCGTCGGCATGCGACAGCCCGGAAATCAGCAGACGACCGCGCCCACTTTCCCAGACACGAATACCACCTTCCATATCGCCGGCGGCCAGCAAGCGCTGATCTGGCGAAAACTCCATGCTCGATAACCGAGCTTCGTTCAGATCACCTTCCGGCTGCTGCAACAGCATTCCGCCCGGCGCACCGGCAACGTGAATGCGCAAATCACGACTGTTGCTGCCGGCTGCTATTAAATAGCCATCGGGACTTAAGGCGGTGCGCATGTCGCCCGTCAAAGTTCGCGCCGGCACCTTTGCGGCAAGACTGCCGCTTAGCTGCCATAGCTTGACGGTGCTGTCGCCGACCGTGGTAACCGCCATGTTCAATCCCGCCAACAGCAGCGCGCCCGGTTTCTTGCGCCGCTCACCGCTGGCAGTATGTCGCAGCCGAGTGGCGGTCTTGCGACCGGCCGGCAATTCAAACACCTGGTAGCTGCGATCAAGGGAGCCGACAATCAGTCGGCTTGAGTCAGCCGCAAAAGCGCTACTCCACTCGCTACTGCCCGGGCGTTCGATCACCGCTTTGCCGCCAACGGAAATATTCCAAAGCCGGAACGTATTGCTAAGATCATCGCTGGCCAACCAGTCACCCTGCGGATCAAATTGCAGCGAGCGCACCGGCGCGCTGTGCGCAAACTCATGCAGCAGACTGCCATCAACCAGTGACCAAACACGCACCCAGTTATCGCGGCCGCCAGTAGCCAGATATCGTCCCGCAGAGTCAACCGCCGTTATGCTGACATCGGCTACCTGCACCACCCGGGTGCGGCGCAGCTCATCCAAATCCCACACTGCAACCGATGGCTGTTCGCGCTGCTGCGCGATCAGCGACGCGTAGCGACCGTTGGGTGACAACTGAAAGCGAGGCTGCCCGGGTGCTGCCGGCGCGAATTGACCCAGCTTACGGCCGCTGACCGCATCCCAGACTTCCGCAACCTGAGACCCCACGGTCACCGCTCTGCGGCCCTGCATTGCAAACTGCGCGGTGCGCATACCAGGCCCTCGCGGGATGCGGGCTACAACCGCATCGTCAACCAGATCCCATATTAAGATTGGCCCTTCGGTATCCGGGTTGGCCGGCCAGGTCATTGCCAGACGTCCGTCATCGCTGAGGCGCGACATGGCATTCACGGAGGTGCGCGGCGCCGGAATAGGTTGCGGCGCCCGCTCGGTGCCGGCGAGTTCGCGCACGCTTTGTTCGCCAATTGTCCATCCGCTAAACTCACCCACTGCACCGCGTTCAAGGTCGGTCAGGGTCAGCGTCCAGTTGCCCGTCAACTCACCACGTTGCAACTGCATTAGCTGGGGATGCTGACTAAAATCAAAGGCGAAATAGTCGGTACCGACAACCACGGCCTGATCCAGCGTCAGCGCCGCCTCCTGCCCGCCCGGCGAACGCAACACCACTTGCACATGCGCGGGCTGTTCATGCGACAACTCAATCAATAAACGGGGTGCCGCCGGAAACCGCTCATAGGCACGCCGCTGCTCCAGTTGCAATCGCTCTTCCGCGATCAGTCGCAAGGTTCGAAGGTGTTCCGGTGGCTCCGGACCCAGTCGCCAGATATCAACGTTATTTTGCTTGTCCAGAACCGTAATCAGGTTGTTCTGGGGATCGACCCGGACGTCACTGATCGGCGCACGGACGTGCAGCGACGCCCTCAGGTTTGGGTAATCCGTGCCGATGAGTTCGGCCGTCAGCCGCCGACGGCGCTCCGTCGGCACCTGAACCGCCTCGAGCGCGGCGATCAAAGCAGCATCGCGATCACCCGCATGCATGTGTGACTGTGCTTGTCGCTCCCAATATTCAGCCAGCAGGTCGGCACCCTGTTGCGCACCGTCCGCCAGCAATTCCAAACGACTATTAATGCGCAGGACTTCGGGCAGGGTGGCAGCACTGCGACTGCTGCGAATCAGAAAATCCCCGAACAGCCGTTCAGCGGTAGTGCCGAAGCCGGGCAAGGCATGCAAATTGCTGTAGGCATCCTCGGCGAGTTGATAGTCCTGATTCACCGTGTTTAGCGCGCGTATATAAGGACGCGGCAGGTACTCTGTATACCAAACCGGCAGGGCGACCAGGATGGCCAGCACCGCCACGCCAGCCGCGATACCGCGGCTACCAAACGGCAGGCTCTGGTTGACCCAGCGGGTGCTAAAAACCATCCCGTAGATTTCGTTACGCACCCGCAATTCGCCATTCGGGCCGACGCTGACAATGCCCGTCATCAACAACTCATGCTGAGTTTCCGATACCGGGTCAAAGGCCACTTCGACGCCTTTACGAACCCGCCCGTAGAGGTTGAGCCGCGCTGACCGCCCGGCTCCCTCCCGCAACATCCTCCCGGCAACTGCCGAAATATGCGGCTCTTCATGCAACGTCATTTGCGCTGTGAACTGACGCCGCACGAGTTCATCTACGGCAGCAATGCTGATTTCGGCATCGCTGCGACGTGCCAGCCCGCGAAACACCTTCTGGCTCAGATAGGGATGCCCGCGAGTCCAGTTCCAGACGCGCCCGATAATCGCCTCAGGGTCGGCCTGCAATTCACCCAGCCCGTTTAGCAGTCCTGACAGTTCCTGCGGGCTGAAATCTTCCAGATTAACGGCCATGGAGATTTCGAAGGGCGAGCCCTGCAGTTTGCCAACCAACTCATCGGCCGAAGCGGCCGCCAGCATGACAAAGGTAAGGCGGTTAAATTCAGTGGCTGTCGCGCGTGCGTCATAGCAAGCACGAATGGCGGCAAACAAGTCTTGCGCGAGCGGCTCGCCGCGCGTGGCTTCCAGACGATCAATAAAAATCACGACCGGCTGATCGCTCTCCTGTAACACGATCTCGTGAAAGAACTCGCGCAAACGCTGCAGATTGGTCAACCCACCGCGCTCGCCCCACCAGCTTTGCAAATCGGCTTTTAGCCGCAGGTCGCGGGCAATTCTATAAACAATGCTGTAGTACCACCGGCCGGCATTCTCAGACAGGTCTTCGGCGCTGATCCGCGTCAGATCGACCACCGCCACACCGATATCCTGAGCCCTCAGGCGCGCTGCTGTTGAGGCAGCCAGACTGGTTTTACCAGCCTGCGGTTGCGCGAGCACGTGGCAATATTCGCCGTCAATCGTCCTGCTGTAGAGTTCTGCATCTGCGATGCGCTGCAAATAGCAGTTCCGTCCCGGCTGGATGGCGCCGCCGACTACGTAAAATTTGGGATCTCGCTGCTGCTCAGTCATGATGGGCGATAGTGTGACTAAATAACGATTTTTTCTCCATGACTCTCATAAATGCCCTGACGGTGGGTTTGTTTGCGGCCGTTTGGCTGATTTCGCCTGCCGCGGTAGCGGCGGAAGTCGCGCAGCGCGCCCCCGACAATCTGGTCGTCACTGCCAGTCGCGACTATCAGCCAACGCTGAATGTTGCCGGTAATATCGCGCGCGCAGGATCCGACGACCTGACCGTTCTGGCCGCCAATCACGCCTATGAACTTGGCGTGCAATTGCCTGGCGTCTGGATTAACCGTAACAGCGGACAGGAACAACTCACCGCCATCCGCTCGCCGGTACTCACCGGCGCCGGTTCGTGTGGCGCGTTTCTGATACTGGAAGACGGCATCCCGACGCGACCCGCCGGCTTCTGCAACGTCAATCAATTATTCGAAGTGCCCATCGAACTGGCTGCTGCCGTCGAGGTCATTCGCGGGCCGAGCAATGCCTATTACGGTTCAAACGGACTGCACGGCACCGTCAACACCTTGCTACCCGAACCCGGTAGCGACCGATTCACGTCGGTTACCGTCGAAGGCGGCTCCAATGCATTTGCCCGCGGCAAGTTTCGGTGGGATTCAGGTGGCGATCGCAATGCCGTCAGCGCCGGACTGATGCTCGACCACGACGGCGGTTATCGCGATGAGTCAGGCTACGAGCAAATTAAAGCCTTTGTAAAAAGTCGTCACGAAAAATCCAGCGGCAACCTGGGCGTGACGCTGACTGTTTCGGCGCTGGATCAGCAGACGGCGGGATTTATCACTGGCTTTGAAGCTTACAAAGACGACGCCGTGCGGTTCACCAACCCCAATCCGGAAGCCTTCCGCGATGCCGGCAGCCAGCGTCTGGCCGTCAGCTGGGAACCGCACTCACTGGTCGGTAGCGCAAATGACAACTGGCAGCCAACCTACCGCGCCTATATACGCAATTCTGAAATGGAGTTTCTGCAACATTTTCTGCCCGGCCAGCCGCTGGAGGAAAACGGTCAAACAAGCGGCGGGCTGATGTTGTCGGCATGGCGGGGGGTCGCCGATACAGGGCGCCTTACGGTAGGTCTGGACGGCGAAATCAGTCGGGGATTTCTTAAAGAGACTCAGGCTCTCCCCGCTGATGGCAGTGCTTTCATTCAGGAAACGCGACCGGTCGGCAAACACTATGATTATTCCGTGGTCAGCTATCAGGCTGCGGGCTTTGTCAATCTGAACTGGCCCCTTACCAATCGTTGGGAACTGGTTGCAGGCGCGCGCATCGAATACCTGCGATACGGCTATGACAATAAAATGCTTAGCGGTAATACGCGCGATGACGGCACCGTTTGTGGCTTCGGAGGTTGCCAGTACAACCGGCCTGCCGATCGCAACGATGCTTTCCTGAATCTGGCACCCAATCTTGGCGTGCTTTACCGATTCAGCGATCGCACGGTTGCGTTCGCCAATCTGACGCGCGGGTTCAGGGCGCCTCAGGCAACCGAGCTTTACCGTCTGCAAAGCAGCCAAAGCGTGGCCGACATCGACTCGGTAACGGCCGATTCAGTTGAGCTAGGCCTTCGGCATCAGGGCGAGCGAATGAATATCGAAAGCGTTGTCTACCACATGCGCAAACGGAACTTCATTTTTCGTGATGCCAGCGACTTCAACGTAAGTAACGGCAAGACTTCGCACACCGGAATTGAGATCAATGCCGACTGGCAATTGAGTGATGTCTTATACCTGGCGGTAACCGGCAGCTACGCCAATCAAGAGTATCGCTTCAGCCGCGATGCCGATCTTGGCGAAACCATCGTCAAGGGAAACCAGATCGACACAGCACCCAAGGCACTCGCGAGCGCACGGCTGGGCTGGGCCAATGACCTCGGCCGTGCCGAGCTGGAATGGGCATACACTGATCGCTATTTTCTGGATGCCGCCAACACTGCCGACTATGGCGGGCACCGGCTATTAAACCTGCGGTTTATTATGCAAACGGGCGAGAACTGGACGGTCGGGTTGCGGCTGAATAATCTGACCGACGCAAAATATGCCGACCGCGCGGATTTGCTGGCGGTCAATACGCCACCTGAATACCGCTACTTCCCGGGCCATCCGCGAGAATTTTATGCCAGCATCAGCTGGCGAAATTAATACCTGAACCGGATCAGAAAACCCGCGCAAAAAAAACGCGGCCTAAGCCGCGTTTGATGCGAATGCGGCTTCCTCCGCATTGCCCGATCAAAAAATGATCGGGCATCAGTATACCTAAAATACCGCGGCATGCACCCCCGTGCACAGCCGCAGCGCAATATGCTCAGGGCCGCGTTTGCCCGTTGCCGCGAACCACGTATTTATAGCTGGTAAGCTGCTCTGCACCAACCGGACCGCGCGCGTGAATTTTTCCCGTCGCGATACCAATTTCTGCGCCCATGCCAAATTCGCCACCGTCGGCAAACTGGGTGGAGGCGTTGTGCAGAAGAATTGCGCTGTCCAAATCGCGGAAAAACTTTTCCACAGCGATTTCGTCTTCCGCAATGATGGCTTCCGTATGGCCTGAACCGTGGGTTGCGATGTGTTCAATGGCTTCGTCCACCCCGGATACCGCACGCGCTGAGATAATGGCATCCAGATACTCGGTATCCCAATCGGCCGCGCTCGCCGGCACTGCTCTAGCATCTTGTACGCATATGCGCCGATCGCCGCGAATTTCGCAGCCTGCGTCCACCAGCGCGTCGGCAATCGCGGACCAGTGAGTTGCCAGACAGGACTCATCAATCAGCAGGGTCTCGGCCGCGCCGCATATGCCGGTGCGGCGCATTTTTGCATTCAGCACCACGTCGCGTGCCGTATCAACATCCGCGGACGCATGCACGTAGACATGACAGATGCCCTCAAGATGGCCAATGACTGGCACCCGTGCATCGGCCTGCACCCGTGCGATCAGATTCTTACCGCCTCGTGGCACGATCACGTCCACACTGGATTGCATGGACGACAGCAGGTAACCCACAGCATCACGATCCGTGGTCGGCACCATCTGAATCGCATCCGTGCTAAGCCCCGCAGCCTGCAATCCCTCAACCATGCAGGAGCGAATCACCGAGCTGCTGTTAAAGCTTTCTGATCCGCCACGCAAGATGACCGCGTTCCCCGATTTAAGACACAGCCCGCCCGCATCGGCAGTGACGTTGGGACGACTCTCGTAAATGATGCCGATCACGCCCAGCGGAACGGCCACGCGCTGAATTCTTAACCCGTTGGGCCTCTCCCACTCCGCAGTGACTTTGCCCAGCGGATCAGGCAGTTTGGCAATTTGCCGAATACCGTCGGCCATCGCCGCAATGCGCCCCTGATCCAGCAACAAGCGATCCAGCATGGAGCCGGATAAGCCTTTCTGTTCTGCCAACTTCATATCCTTGGCATTCGCGGCCAGGATCTCGTCGCTGCGTTTCATAATCGCATCTGCGGCTGCGCCCAGCGCAGCGACGCGCTGCTCAGCCGAGGATCGAGCCAGCTGGGCTGCGGCGGCTCGCGCACGTCGACCAAGATCGTCCATTAACTCGGGAATATTCTGAGTACTCATGATTTCTTACCGTTTAAGTCCAGCATCACCAAATCGTCGCGGTGAATAAGTTCCTTGCGGCCCGCATACCCCAGCTCGGCTTCTATAGAACTGCTTCTGCGACCTTTAATGCGCGCTGCTTCGCTACTGCTGTACCCCACCAGACCGCGCGCAATTCGATGCCCGTCGACCAGCACATCCACAGCATCACCGCGCGCAAAATTGCCCTCGATTCTCAGCACACCGACGGGCAGCAGACTGCTGCCCTCGCGGAGTGCCTGCTCGGCACCGGCATCAACGTGCAGCTTTCCACTGGCAGTCAGCGCACCCGCAATCCATTGCTTACGGGCTGCCAGTGGTGTGCTGGAAGGCATGAACCACGTGCAGTCTGCGCCCGCATGAATGCGTGCAAGTGGCCGTTCATAATGCCCTGCGGCGACCACGGTGGCACAGCCTGCAGACATGCAAATTCGCGCCGCCGCCACTTTAGTGGCCATGCCGCCAGAGCCGTATGCGGTTCGCGAGGACCCGGCCATTGCTTCAATCTCAGGCGTAATCGCGGTTACCACCGGAATGAGCCTGGCATTTGCGGTGGCCGTCGGGTCGGCATCGTACAAACCGTCAACGTCTGATAGCAACACCAGGCAGTCGGCGCTGATCATCTCTGCAACGCGCGCGGCCAGACGGTCATTGTCCCCGTAACGTATCTCCTGGGTCGCCACGGTATCGTTCTCGTTCACCACCGGCAGTACGCCCAGATCGAGCAACGTTCCCAGCGTATTACGAGCATTCAGGTAACGCCGGCGGTCTTCGGTGTCACCCAGAGTCAGCAAAACCTGTGCGACCTTTACCTCGTGGGCTGCCATCAGCTCCTGATAACCGTGCGCCAGTAATACCTGCCCGGCGGCGGCGGCGGCCTGATGCTCCTCAAGGCGGTTCTGTGCGGGGCTCATTTCGAGGTAAGCGCGTCCAAGCGCAATGGCGCCGGAGGACACCAGTACGACCTGCTTACCTTCATTCAGCAGTTGCTTTATTTCACCAGCAAGGGATTCCAGCCAGACACGATTAAGGCTGCCACTGCTCTTATCTATAAGCAGCGACGAGCCGATCTTGATGACGACCTTGTCAGCGCCGATCAGCGGTGCCGCATTTGCGACCAAGCGAGCCCCCGAGTTCATGACATTGGCCGCGGGTGCCTAGAGCTCCGCACTCAGAATATTGGCGCCGCGACCGATGGCCATGGATCCGCTGCGAACAACGGCAAGAACCTCTGATCGCGAACCCAGGGTTTTCATGAAATCGTCGATCTGTACGCCGGTGCCCGTCAGCTGAACCGTATAGGTTTCAGGCGAAGCATCGAGCACACTGGCGCCAGCCGCCGACACAATATCGGAGATATTGGCGCCGTTATGCAAACTGACCTTCATTAACAGCAGCTCGCGTTCTATGTGCGGATTCATGGTCATGTCGGTTATTTTCACAACGTCTACCAGCTTAAACAGCTGCTTGTTGATCTGGTCGATAACCTCATCAGAACCGGCCGTCACCATCGTGAGGCGCGACACCTGCGGGTTCTCCGTAGGCGCCACACTGAGCGATTCAATGTTGTAGCCACGCGAGGAGAACATAGAGGTAACACGGGTTAACGCGCCCGCCTCGTTCTGCATCAGTATGGAAATTATGTGTCGCATTGAACCTTAACTCGGCGTCGTAACGCGTCAAAAACAATTGAACGGGCAATGGTGGCGCAGTTTTCAGGCTATTGCAATGCGCCGGGCTTTGGCAGACACTTGCCGAGATAGTGCGTCCTGAAAATGTGCGCCGAAAATAAATAAACCAGGCCACCGAAAGCTTTCACCGCTGATGAACCCGAACCCAAACCCTGCTGCAGCAGACAACCATCCGCTTGCCGGAACACCCATGACAGGCGCCGAGATTATTGTGCAGGTCCTCGCCGATGAGGGCGTGGACACCATTTTCGGCTATAGCGGTGGTGCAATTCTGCCGACCTATGACGCAGTGTTCCGTTACAACGATGAACACAGCACCGGTAGCGACGATGCCCCGATGCCTCTGATTGTGCCTGCAAACGAGCAGGGCGCGGGCTTTATGGCCGCGGGCTATGCCAAAGCCACGGGCAAAGTGGGCGTGGTCATGGTGACATCGGGCCCGGGCGCGACCAATACGGCTACACCGGTGCGCGACTGCCTGGCCGACTCGGTGCCTATTGTCGTTATTTGCGGCCAGGTTCCAACCAACATGATCGGTACGGACGCATTTCAGGAAGCGCCCGTAGCGGCTGCACTGGGGCCTCTCGCCAAGCATTGCTTTTTGGTGACCGACCCGGAAAAACTGGAAGCTACCGTGCGGACGGCGTTCGAGATCGCCAAAACCGGGCGGCCCGGCCCGGTGGTCATCGACGTACCGAAGAACATCCAGAACTGGGACGGAGAGTTTCAGGGTAGCGGATTACTCGCCGTGCCTGGCTACCGGCATCGCATGCAAGCCATCGAGAACAACGTGATGACTGATGCGCATTGCGAAGAATTTTATGCGCTGCTAACGGCTGCAGAGCGCCCGCTGATATACGCGGGCGGCGGCGTCACTAATGGCGAAGCATCGGCATCGCTGCGGGAGTTTGCACAAACACACGGGATCCCCGTTACGACGACACTGATGGGCATTGGCGCTTATGACACCACTGATGATCTCTCGCTGCGCATGCTGGGCATGCACGGCACTGCTTTCGCCAACTATGCAGTTGAGGATTGCGACATGGTGATCGCCGTGGGTGCGCGGTTTGACGACCGCGTGGCAGGCGTGCCCGAAAAATGGGCTCCCAATGCCAAGTGCATCGCCCAGTTCGATGTCGACCCTAGCGAAATCGGTAAAGTGAAGCCTGTCGCATGGTCCCACGTGGGCATCCTGGACCGCGATTTGCGAAAAATTATTGATTACGGCAACGAGCGCGGCATTCGGCTTGAACTCAGCAACTGGCAACAGGAAGTTGCGGAGCTCAAACGCACCTATGCACTCAACTACGATCGCAACAGCGAACTGATCCAGCCGTACGCAGTTATTGAGGCGATAAATCGCCATTCCGGTGGCAAGGCCATCATTACCACAGGCGTAGGGCAGCACCAGATGTGGGCGGCGCAATATTTTGATTTTTGCGATCCACGGCTTTGGCTGACTTCGGGCAGCATGGGCACGATGGGCTTCGGGTTGCCGGCAGCCATCGGTGCGCAGTTTGCGCACCCCGACAAGTTGGTTATTGATGTGGACGGTGATGCCAGCATCCGCATGAACCTTGGCGAGCTGGAAACCGTGACCACCTACGACTTGCCGGTCAAAGTTCTGGTGCTGAACAACTACGGCGACGGCATGGTGAAACAGTGGCAAAAACTCTTCTACCAGGGGCGCTTGTCGGCGAGCGATAAATCGCTGCGTCGCAAAGATTTCGTTAAGGCCGCACAGGCCGACGGGTTCCACTTCGCGGTGCGGCTGGAAAACGAGGAAGACATGGAATCGGTGGTTCAGGACTGGATCAATTTCCCCGGCCCGGCCTTTCTTGAAGTCATCATTGATACGGATGCAGGCGTCTACCCTATGGTCGGCCCTGGCCTCGCCTATGGCTCAATGATCACTGGTGATTTTATTCCGCGTCGTACTCCACGAAATGCCGATGAGGAAATCGACGGCAGCTCAATGTTTTGAGCGGTCAGTCGATCAACCGGTCGACTTTTGCTGCGCAGATAAAATCGTTTTCGGACAAGCCATCAATGGCGTGGGTGGTCCACCTGACCACGCAATACCGGTACGACACCTCCAGATCGGGGTGATGCCCCTCGCTTTCGGCAATCCATGCCACCGCGTTTACAAAACCCATGGTGGCAGTAAACTGCGTGAATTCGAAACGCCGGCTAATCCACTTGCCGTCGTCACTTTTCTGCCAATCGGGGTGCAGCGCCTGCAGTAGCTCGTCTGCCGCGGAAGCGCCAAGGGGCGGCACACCGCCCTCGCAGGGTTTGCATTTCTGATTACTTAGCCGCTGGTCGCTCATGATTTTTCCCTCACTTGTGGACGCAGCATAACCCATGCTGCAATTCGTTCCTTTGCTGCATCGCCTTGGCGACTATCGGCGAATCCTTCCTAACAATTAACAAGAAGCAGACTATGAACTCACTGAACGGGCCCGACCCGCGCGGTACGCGCTTAGGCTATATCTGGCTGCAACCCGGCGTCACCCGCCTAAACGGCTGGACGCTGCTCTACGTGTTGTTCATGAGCATTGGCTTGCTGGTCTTTCTGAATTTTCAGCAGCCCTATGTGCTCGAAGTCATGCTGGGCATTCCGGCGGACGAGCACGGCAGAGTGGTCGCCAAAATGGGGCTGGTGCATGAAGTGGTGCTGATCAGCCTGGTCGGGCCCTTCGGCGCCCTGGCGGATCGGATCGGCAGACGCCCGGTACTCGTTATCGGGTACGTGATGATCGCGGCAGGTTATATGGCCTACCCCTTCGCCACTTCGGTGATGATGCTGACCGCCTTTCGCGCGATTTTCGCCGTCGGCGCGGCCGCAGTGATATGCACCTTCACGACTGTGCTGACCGATTACCCGCAGGAAATTTCCCGCGGCAAACTCGTGGCACTGGGCTCGGTGCTTAACGCCCTTGGTCTCGCCATACTGTCAGGTGTCGGTGGACAAGCCATTAACTGGCTGACGTCAGCCGGGTTCGACCCCGTGGTTGCCGGCCGGATGGCGATTACCGGAGTTGGCATGGTCAGTCTGCTCTCAGCCACCGTCGTAATGCTGGGGCTGCGTGGCGAACAGTTAAAACTGGAACACCAAAAGATTCCACTGACAACGCTGATGAAGGAAGGGTTTGGTGCGGCGCGCAACCCGCGGGTTGCACTCGCCTATGCCAGCGCATTTATCGCCCGAGGCGACAATGTAGTGGTGGGTGCCTATCTGTCGCTTTGGGCACAGCAGGCCGGAATCGCATTGGGCATGTCGGCAGGCGAGGCGCAAGCCGATGCCGGCATATTACTGGCTACGATATTCGTCGCACCGCTGCCCGTTGCGGCACTTTTTGGCGTGCTCAATGATCGGATCGACCGCGTAACAGGGCTCATCATCGCGTCGGCATTAGGTGCGGTCGGTTATCTTGGGTTTGGCAGCCTGGCAAATCCGTTGCTGGGGATGGCGATCCCGGTTGGCATAGTGCTCGGCTGCGGCATGGTGACGTCGGTCATTTCCGGACAAACGCTAATTGGTCAGGAAGCCGATCCGCGCATTACCGGCTCCACGCTCGGGGCCTTCAATTTTTTCGGCTCGGTAGGAACCCTTGTTAGCACGGTACTCGGTGGCTATCTGTTTGATATCTGGACCAACGGCGGCCCCTTTCTGATGATGGGTATTGGCAGTAGCGCCATCCTGCTGTTCGCGATCTACGTACGGCTGCGCCACGGGGTCACCAAACTGGCAACCGCCTGAGCAGCCGAGGGCGCCAACGGTCGGCAACAACCGCTTGCGGCAATCTGCTAGCATTTGCGTCCTTTACAGGTGCTCAGCAAGCAGGAGAACAACATGAGCCTCGCCAACGCACTCGACGAATTGCAGCAACAAGTCGGTCAGGAAACCCATGTCAGCGACTGGCTGGACATGACTCAGGAAATGATCAACGCCTTTGGCGCCGCCACTTTTGACAAGCAATGGATCCATACCGATGTGGCACGTGCTGCCAAAGAATCGCCTTACGGGGGCACCATTGCGCATGGCTACTTTACGTTGTCGCTGTATCCGTATTTGCGCGGCCTTGTTGATGAATCCAGGCCCCTATTTCCAGGCGCCAGGAATGTCATTAACTACGGCCTGAACAAGTTGCGATTTCCCGCAGCCGTGCGCGCCGGCAGCCGCATCCGCGCACGCTGCGAGCTGTTATCTGCCGAAGAAGTTAAAGGCAGCATCGAGCTCGTGGAAAAATACACGGTCGAAGTCGAAGGTCAGGATCGCCCTGCCTGCATAGCTGAAGCCATCATGCGACTGTACTTTTAAACCGGAATAACTGCCGTGACAGCGAGCAATCAACTAATTGTCAGGGTCGAGGGCGACGTACTGCGTGTCACCATCAACCGCCCCGAAAAACGAAATGCGCTTAGCCTCGGCCTGATGGACGATATAGGTGCGACTTTCCGGGCTCACCGCAGCAGTTCTATTAAGTGCGCCCTGATCACGGGTGCTGGCGATAAAGCCTTCGCCGCGGGCGGAGATCTTAAAGAACTCGATGCGCTGCGCAGTAAAGCGGAGGCACGCGCCATGTCATCGCGCATGCATGAGGTGCTGGATGAAATTCGCTATTTTCCGGTCCCCGTAATCGGCGCAATGAATGGCGTGGCTCTCGGCGGCGGTGCGGAGCTCGCCATGGCTTGTGACCTGCGCATCGGCGCGGCGCATGCCGACCTGGGCCTGATTCAAGCACGTCTGGCCGTGACCACGGCATGGGGTGGCGGCATAGACCTGATCAACGCTATCGGCAACAGCGCGGCTCTGGCAATTCTGTGCGCGGGTAAACGCTTGTCCGCAGACGAAGCCCTCAACATGAGGTTGTATGAGGCGGTCTGCCCGGCCGGTGACGACTTCACCGCATTTACCGATACCTTTATCGCGAACTACAGCAATAAAAGCATTAATGTATTGCGGGGCTACAAGGCGACCGCCGCCTCACGGCGACGGCAACTGCATGAAGAACTGACGGATATCGCGCGCGACGGATTTGTTACTGCATGGGTGGATGACGACCACTGGGAAGCAGCGGCCGGCGCACTCAAAAAATAGCTGCAAGCGCGCACAACGCGCACAACACACTAGGAGCCCGTCGGTTCCCGCGTTTTGCCTGCCCAGGCTTGCTCATCCTTCTGACGCAGCTCACGCCGCAAGACTTTGCCAACGTTGGATTTCGGCAGCGCGCTGACAAACTCAACGTAGGTAGGCACTTTGTACGGGGTCATGTTCTGCTTGCACCAGCGGCGTAATTTCCTGGGGCTTAAATCGGCGCCGGCACGTTTTACCGCAAACAACTTTACGGCTTCACCAGAGTCGTCACCCGATACACCAATGACGGCAGCTTCCATCACATCGGGATGGGTGGTCACCACGTCCTCGATTTCATTCGGGTAAACATTGAAGCCCGATACGATAATGATATCTTTCTTGCGATCCACGATGCGTATGTAGCCGCGCTCGTCAATGGTCGCCATGTCGCCGGTTTCAAGAAATCCGTCGGCGGACAATACCGCTGCTGTCGCATCCGGCTTATTCCAATACCCCAACATCACCTGCGGCCCACGCACAAATAATTCGCCCGCCTCACCTATCGGCACTTCATTGCCGTCATCGTCATGTACGGAAACTTGCGTGTTCGGCAAGGGCAACCCGACGCTGCCGTTGAATTCGCGCAAATCCAGAGGGTTTGATGACACTACCGGCGACGTTTCGGACAAGCCGTAACCCTCAATCACGCAGGTACCGGTGATTTCGGTCCATAGCAGCGCCGTTGCCTTTTGCATCGCCATGCCGCCCGCCGAAACGACTTTCAGCGTGGAAAAATTGAGGCGGGAAAAATCGGGGTGATGCACCAGACTCTGAAACAAGGTATTCACCCCGGTCATGGCGGTAAACGGCCAGCGCGACATCTCTTTGATCATGCCTGCCGTATCGCGCGGGTCCGTTATGAGCACATTAAGACCGCCCTTCTCGAAAAACGCCAGGCAATTCACAGTCAGCGCATAGACGTGATAAAGGGGCAAGGCTGTGACAATAATTTCCGCCCCGGGCACATCATTGCGGCCAAACCAGCTATTCACCTGAGCGACATTCGCCAGCAAATTACCGTGGCTCAGCATGGCGCCTTTTGCTATCCCGGTAGTACCGCCAGTGTATTGCAATACCGCCAGGTCGCTGCCGCGCATTTCCCGCGGACGCACATAGCCATCGGCTGCACACGCCATAATCGCGTCAAAGGATCTCGCCTTTGGCAGACGATACGACCGGATACCGCGCCGAATGTAACGCACGAACAGGTTCACCAACTGTCGTTTAGGCGTTGGCAGCATGTCGCCTACGTTAGTAATCACCGTATGTTCGACATCCGTTTCCGTGATGACTTTGGCGAGCGCATGGGCGCTGCCGGCAAAAATGACAATGGCTTTTGCGCCGGAGTCCTGCAGTTGGTGCTTAAGCTCCCGAGCGGTGTAAAGCGGATTGACGTTGACCACAACCATGCCGGCACGCAGACACCCCAGTAGCGCAACCGGATACTGCAGCAAATTCGGTAACATCAGGGCCACACGATCACCCTGCTGCAAACCCGCCTCGGTTTGCAGATACGCCGCGAATCGCTGACTGAGATCGTCGACCTCACCAAAGCTCAGGGTATGCCCCATATTGGTGAACGCCGGACGATCGTGCCAGCGCGCCAGCGCTGTCTCAATCCAGTCTATCAGCGTGCGTGCCGGATCCAGGTCCAATATATGCGGTACCCCGTCGGGGTAGTGCTTTAACCAGAATGCTTCCATAGGTCAGGAGAGTGCCTGTAAACCTTGCATGGCGCCGATTGTGGCATCCGACCGGCCCGATTGCATCCCATTTGCAGAGTCCGCTTGCAGCAGGGACAATTGCGCAGTTAACCAGTGGCATGGAGCCATCCCGTGGATCGATCAAGGATTCCGCACTTTTACAAGATGTCAGTCGATGAACGCGTTGCAGCCGTGCATGAACGCGGTCTGCTAAGCGACGCGGACTATCAGACCCTGCTGAGTGGAAAGCACACGCTGGGGCTGAACGCCGCCGACAAAATGATTGAGAATGTGATCGGCGTGATGGGCCTGCCAATCGGCCTCGGCCTCAATTTCCTGATCAACTCGAAAGACTATGTCATTCCGATGGTGGTGGAAGAACCGTCCATTGTTGCCGCTATCAGCTCGGCCGCGAAAATGGCGCGCGCCACCGGCGGCTATCGCACCTCCTCCACCGACCCCGTTCTGACGGGTCAGATTCAGGTGGTGGAAATACCTGACATGGATGCTGCGATAAATGCCGTTGAATCTGCCAAACAAAAGGTCATAGACCTCGCCAACAGTTTTCACCCGCGCATGGTGGCACGAGGTGGCGGGGCTGTCGGCCTCGACATGCGCACTTATCCCCTGCCGTCCTTTGATGGCGAAATGCTGGTAATCCATCTGCATGTCGATACCCGTGATGCGATGGGCGCGAATCTTGTCAACGGTATGTGCGAAGGCGTTGCTTCACTGATTGAATCCCTGACCGAAGGGAAAGTGTTTCTGCGCATTCTTTCTAACCTTACCGATCGCGCCGTAGCGCGTGCCGAAGTGACCTTACCGGTGGAGGTGCTCGAAGGGCGCGGCTACACCGGCGAGCAGGTTCGGGACGGCATCATCATCGCCTCGGATTTTGCCCAGGTGGACCCGTATCGGGCTGCCACGCACAACAAGGGGATCATGAATGGCATTGATGCTATAGCTTTGGCGACAGGCAACGACTGGCGTGCGCTCGAAGCCGGTGCGCATGCGTGGGCCAGTTCCAGCGGTCGATACACCGCGCTGTCCCGTTGGCAACAGGATGAGGACGGCAACCTGCACGGGGAGATCGAGCTGCCGCTTAAAGTCGGCACGGTCGGCGGTCCGCTGGAATCAAATCCCAGTGTCGCGGTTAATTTGCGCTTGCTGGGCGTGCAGTCGGCCACCGAACTGGCCGAAGTTATGGCCGCCGCGGGGCTGGCCCAGAACTTTTCCGCACTTCGCGCGCTGGCTACCGATGGCATACAACAGGGCCATATGACCCTGCATGCGCGTACCGTGGTGAAGGCTGCGGGCACGCCGCCGCAGATGTTCGAAAAAGTGCTCGAGCGGCTGCTACGCAGTGGCGACATCAAAGTATGGCGCGCCAAACAAATTCTTGAGGAACTGCAGGAATCGGCGCCGGGTGCCTCGTCAAAAATCCTGCAAAAAACCGATGCGGAACTGGGTGTCGGGTATGGCAAAGTCATCCTGCTGGGTGAGCACTCGGTGGTGTATGGGCGGCATGCCATAGCCTGTCCTTTGCCGCTGACTATGCGGGCGCTTATTGAAGACACCGACCGCGGGGTGCAATTACTGATCCCTCGTTGGGGTGTTGAGTACGAACTTGCCAAACCACCGGAACAGCGGCGCTCGTTCGAAAAAGCAGCCGGCACCATTCTGGATGAACTGGGTCTGGCCAAGCGCGGCATGCGCATCGAGGTATTCCCCGACGTGCCGCGTGGCATGGGGTTGGGCGGCTCGGCGGCCCTCGCCGTCGCCATTATCCGGGCGCTGAATATTCATTTCCGACTCGGACTGGACGATGAGGAAGTTAACAAGCTGGCGTTTAAGTCCGAGCAGATTGCGCACGGCCAGCCCAGCGGCATCGACAACACGTTGGCCACATACGGCCAGCCGCTGGTGTATCGCACCGGTGCGCCACCGCTGGTTGAATTGCTCAATGTCCCCGAACCGCTATCGGTTGTGGTTGGCATGACCCACACGCAGGGACTGACCGCAAAAACGGTCGGCACGGTGCGTGCCGCATACGAACGCCTGCCCAAGGTTTACGACAAGATGTTTGACGACATCGACAGTCTTGCCTTGCAAGCAGTCTCGGCTATCCAGGAACATCGTCTGCAGGATCTTGGCGAGTTGATGAACATCAACCAGGGCTTGTTGAATGCGCTGCAAGTATCAACGCCCGAGCTTGAAAAGCTCATTGAAATAGCCCGTGCAGCCGATGCCCTGGGCGCAAAACTGACCGGTGGTGGTGGTGGTGGCGCCATGCTCGCGCTGGCGCGCGATGAAGCCGGCAGTCAGAAGATCCGTAAGGCGCTGGAGGCACGCGGCTATGAAGCGCTGGCCTTTACCGTCGGAGGTTCGCTAACTTGAGCATCGTCAATGCGGCCGCACGCAAGAACACGCCCGACACCTTGATACTGGTCGATGCAAACGACAATGAAATTGGCGCGGAGGAAAAAGTCGATTGCCATCTCGGTGACGGACTGCTGCACCGGGCATTCTCAGTTTTTTTGTTTAATCCTGCTGGCGAACTGCTGATTCAACAGCGCAGCGAGAATAAAATGCTTTGGGGTGGTTACTGGGCTAACAGTTGCTGCAGCCACCCGCGCCTTGGCGAAGACACACTGGATGCGGCGCACAGGCGGATTCGCGAAGAACTCGGCGTTACGTCCGAGCTGCGCTATTTGTACAAGTTTGTTTATCAGGCCCGGTTTGGTGATGTCGGTTCGGAACACGAGAACTGCTGGGTTTTCGCCGGGCATTTCGATCGCAGGCTCGACATCAACACGGATGAAGTCGCCGACTGGCGCTTTATCAGGCCAACGGACCTGACGCGCGAGATCGAAACCAACAGCGAGATTTACACGCCATGGCTGAAACTCGAGTGGGCGCGAATTCGGTCGGACTTCCTCGCCGACCTGCTATAGGCGAATTCGCCTACTTCAGAGCGCGTTGAGTGCCTTGTCCAGCGCCGTAATAAGATCTTCGACGTCTTCGAGCCCAACCGATACGCGCACCAGCGAGTCTGACAGTCCGATACGTGCGCGCTCAGCAGGCTCCACATCAGCATGCGTCATCGTCGCCGGATGGGTGATAAGCGATTCAATTGAACCGAGGTTTTCGGCCAGACTGAACAACTCAACCGTGTCCATAAGCTTTTTACCGGCCGCCAGGCCACCCGTCACCTCAAACCAGAGCATCGCACCGAAGCCACTTGCTTGCGATTTGGCAAGCTGATGCTGCGGGAAGGAAGGAAGACCGGGGTAGCAAACTCTCTCCACTTTGGGATGTTTTTGAAGAAACTCGGCTATTTGCTGCGCATTGGCCGACTGCCCGTCAACGCGAACCGAGAGGGTTTTAATCCCCTGCAGCGTCAGCCACGCAACCTGGGGCGACATGATCGACCCGGTGGCGTTCAGCACGAAGCGAAGTTTCTCATCGAGTGCTGCGGTAGCCGCCATTACGGCACCACCGACAGTCGCGTTATGGCCGTCAAAATATTTTGTAGTGCTGTGAATGCTCAGGTCGGCACCCAGATCCAGCGGACGCTGGTAATACGGCGTCAAAAAGGTATTGTCCACCGCATGCGGCACTTTGGCCTCGCGCGCTATCGCCGAGACTGCAGCGATGTCGGTCAGCTTCAGCGTCGGGTTGGCGGGTGTTTCGGTGAGTATCAGTCGCGTGTTATCACGCAACGCCTTGCGAACATTTTCCGGGTCAGAGGTATCGACAAAAGAAAACTCCACGCCAAAACGGCTGTAGATTTTGGTCGCCAGACGATAAGTACCACCGTACACCACGTTAGAAATAATGCAGTGATCGCCCGCGTTCAAAAAAGCCATGAATACGGCGTTGATGGCCGCCATTCCGGTACCGAAACAGGTGGTATCCGCGGCACCTTCGAGCGCGGTCAGCTTGTTCTCAAGCGCACGCACGGTCGGGTTCGCTGAACGCGAATAGGAATAACCTTTCGCCAGGTATTCATCCACGGAATCCTGCACGTAGGTCGTGGTCTGGTAAATCGGAGTGAGTATGGATCCGGTTACCGGATCCGGTGTCACGCCGGCATGTATTTGTTTAGTCTTAAATCCCATGTTCCCGCTCCTGCCGGACTGAGCATCATACGCCAATGCAGCGCCCGGCCCGCAGCTATATATGTATAAACTGCTGGTTACTGGCTTTCGAATTGTTCGGGCGTAAACGCCATCATGGTGTTGCTGCCCTGTTCAATACTGGTCGCATGCGCTGCTATACGGGGCATACATTGCTCCGCGTAAAATCTGGCGGTATTCAGCTTGGCGGTATAAAAATCCGTGTCCGCCGTGCTTTCATCAAGCTTATGGCGGGCAACCAGCGCCGCGCGAGCCATCTGCCAGCCGCCGCATGCAGTGCCAAGCATCATCAGAAAATGGTACGACACCGCCCCCGCTACGCTGGCATCCTTGCTGTAGTTGGCCAGCAACCACTGTGACGCAGACTGAATTGCAGCAACGGCATTCGCCAGTGCCTTAGCAATGACTTGCAGCGACTCGTCGCCTGCCCCCAGCTCTTTGACCAGCTCGCCCATTTCATCCAGCACCGTTGCGAGCACTGCACCACCGTCACGCAAAATTTTTCGGCCGATCAGATCGCCCGCCTGTATGCCGGTGGTACCTTCGTAGATAGTCAGGATACGTGCATCACGCATGAATTGCGCGGCACCCGTTTCTTCCACGTAGCCCATGCCACCATGCACTTGCAAAGCGAGCGAGGTCAGCACCTGGGCCGACTCTGTGCCCCAGCCCTTGACCAGCGGCGTAAGAAAATCCACACGCGCCTGATGATGCGAACGCTCTTCCGGATCGCTGCTGTGTTTGGCCCGATCCAGATGTGCCATGGCAACATAGGTCAGCGCGCGCATGGCCTCGGTCTCGGCCTTCACGGTTAGCAGCATTCGGCGCACGTCGGGGTGCGCCAAAATCGGTGCAACGCCTTCAACGCCCTCAGCCCTGCCCTGTTTGCGTTCCACGGCATAGGCCAGCGCATGCTGATACGCGCGATCAGATATCGCAACCGCCTGCAACCCGACATTCAGACGCGCACTGTTCATCATGGTAAACATGCAGGCAAGCCCGTCGCCTTCCTTGCCGACCATGTAACCGCGAGAATTGGAAAATTCCAGTACACAGGTAGGGCTCGCATGGATACCCAGCTTGTGTTCAATAGACACCGTCTGCACATTATTGCGCGCGCCCGGGTTACCGTCCGCATCCAGGGTGTACTTGGGAACAATAAATAACGACAGGCCTTTGACACCGGCCGGCGCGGCCGGCGTGCGGGCCAAAACAAGATGGATGATGTTATCCGTCATGTCGTGGTCGCCCCAGGTGATAAATATTTTTGTGCCGCTCACGCTCCAGGCATCGCCATCCGGTGTTGCCGTGGACCGCACCAGTGACAAATCAGAACCCGCCTGTGGTTCGGTAAGGTTCATGGTGCCGGTCCACTCGCCGGCAATGAGTTTTTCCAGGTACACCGCCTTCAGCTGATCTGAGCCGTGCGACTCCAGTGCATGAATGGCTCCCTGGGTGAGCATCGGGCACAACGACCAGGCCATGTTGGCAGAGTGCAGCATTTCCTCCACCGCCACACCAACGGCCAGGGGCAACCCCTGCCCGCCAAATTCCGGGTTCATTACAATGCTTGGCCAGCCACCCTCGATGTACTGGCGATAGGCCGCCGTCAATTCCTGCGGCACGTGCACCTGTCCGTCCGCCACCGTTGCGCCCTGCTCATCGCCCAGTTCGTTGGTTGGCGAGACTACCTGCACAGCCAGCGCCGCAGCTTCCTCAAGCACAGCTTCAACCAGATCGGGTGTAGCTTCCTCGAAACCAGGCAATTTGGACAGCTGTTCAAGCCCGGCCAGTTCATTAATGACAAAGCGCATCTCTTTAACGGGTGCGCGGTACTCCGCCATGTGCGTTCGCTCCGGAAATTAATAAAATCGCCGGGGGATGCCCGGCGGGTCGGCGATTTTAACGCTTTACGGAGATCAGAACCAGAAGCTAAAACCCGCTACGACGCTTAGCGAACGCGGATTTTCGCCCGCTGCCCGTGCCAGCCTTGCTGTATCACCCGCCAGCCGCGTCAACTGGACACCGACGTACGGTAATGAGCGGGGATGTATCCGGTACTTAAGCCGCAATCCCGCGTCAAAGCCAGCCCAGCCTGAACCCAAGCCATTGAGCACATCATCATCACTGTACCAGTCCGTTTTTAACATGGGCTGTAGTAGCCAGACACGGCTCAACATCCACTCCGTCTCCAGTTTAACGCGCGCCGAATAGCGGCCACCCTCAGCTGCCAGCAATTGAAAGCGCGTCTCCACAAAGCCGGGCGCCAGTCCTTCCCATTCAACCGTGGCCCAGTGACGGGGCTCAGTGAGTTGCCAGTCCGCATGCCAGCCGATATTTGAGTTCCAGTAAGACGTCATTGCCCTGGAATAGCCGATGACGGTTTCAAATTCTTCCGTGTCACCGTGCTCGATTTCACCCTCGGCACGCAAGACCGCCCTGTCGCGAGTCGTTCCATACCACGCATCAACATCCCATGCGAACACGTGATCGGTGTCACCGTTGCGCCATTCAAACTCATCGGCACCCACAAACCACAACAGAGGTTCGTCGTCCATCTCGGCAAACGTAACCGCGGGGCTCATCATCGTCATGATGACTGTCGTTATCAGGGATAAGCGAATTGAATCAATCATGTCGCCCCTCCCCTGACTTCAACACGGCGAAACATGCCCATCATGTGGTACAGCAAATGACAGTGGTACGCCCAGTCGCCAGCGATTTCCGGTGTAACGAGGTAGCTGAGCTGCGCACCCGGCTGCACGATCACCGTATGCTTTAGCGGGATGTGATTCGGCTCGTCTGTCTCCAACTCGCTCCACATGCCGTGCAGATGAATCGGATGGTTCATCATCGTGTCGTTTACCAGCGTAATGCGCAAACGCTCTCCCAGGTTCATCATCAATGGCTCCGCATCCGCAAACGGCATGCCGTCAATGGACCACAGATAGCGCTGCATATTACCGGTAAGGTGCAACTGAATTTCGCGCTGCGGATCGCGTTGATCTGCCGTCGGATACAGACTGCGCAAATCGGCATAGGTCAGCACGCGACGGCCGTTGCCCCTTAATCCGAGGCCCGGGTCGTCAAGTCGTCGCTGCGGCATGGCGGCGCGCATATCAACGTTGTAGCCATACTCACTGGGCGCATGCTCGATCGCCGCTCGACTGCCAAAGCCGGCCGGCCCAGGGCCGGGCTGGCCGTGAGCCTGATGGTTGCTGTGCTGCATGTGCGTATCAGCGTCGGCATGCATCATCCCCATGTCGAGATGAGTCAGCACCGGCGGCGGCTCCAGCTCTGGCAAGGCCGCAGTAAGGCCGGACTGTTCGCTCAAGGTGCCGCGCGCATAGCCGGAGCGGTCTATGGCTGCCGCAAAGATCGTATAAGCGCCTTCCTGCGGCTCGACAATCACGTCATAGGTTTCCGCAGTTCCGATACGAAATTCTTCAACGGTTACCGGCTCTACGTATTGGCCGTCCGCTGCGACCACTGTCATTTTTAAACCCGGTATGCGCACGTCAAACAGGGTCATGGCAGCCGCATTAACAAACCGCAATCGCACCCGCTCGCCGCGTTTGAACAGGCCGGTCCAGTTCGCGTCCGGGGTGCGCCCGTTGACCAAAAAGGTATAGGTTTTGCCGGTAACGTCCGCAATATCGCGGTCATTCATACGCATGCGGTTCCACATCGTGCGCGCCGACCAGGTGGCAGCAATACCATCCGCGCGAAGTTCGTTTCCGAGATCAGCCAGAGTGCGCGGATTAACGTTGTAGTAGTGGCCTTCTTTCCGCAGATTGGAAAAAATTCTTTCCGGCTCTTCGTCGCTCCAGTCGGAGAGCAGGATCACATGATCACGATCACAGGAGAAAGGTTCCGGCTCAATGGGGTCAATGATGATGGCACCGTACATTCCGGTCTGTTCCTGAAACCCCGAATGACTGTGATACCAGTAGGTACCACTCTGTTTCAGCGGGAATCGGTAAACAAACGTCTCACCAGGCCGTATACCGTCGAAACTGATGCCCGGGACGCCGTCCATGCCGGGCGGCAAGATCAGACCGTGCCAGTGCAGTGAACTGTCGACCGCGAGATCGTTGCGCACTCGCAGCGATACCGTGTCACCTTCGCGCCATCGCAACACCGGCCCCGGCAGGCCTCCGTTCACGACAGTGGCCTGGCGCTCGCGACCCGTAAAATTCACCGCACGGTGGCCTATATGCAAGTCCATTGTGCGGCCCTGCAAAATGGCGGGCGGGCGACCCTCATCGGGCTCAACTCGAGTTCCCGCCGCATGACTGCCGATGGCACTCATACCCACCCCGGCGGCAACGCCGGTCACAAATCGCCGACGCGAGCACACGCCGGACACGGCTGTCCTGAATATCTGTTTATGCACTGCAACTCCTGAAGTTATCGGGCGCACGGGCGCCTGATTGCGCAGCCAATCCGGCTGCGGGCCTGGATTGAAGCTCAGGAGTTGGCTGGCGGCCTGTATGGGTGTGCCGTGGTACCCGGCGGCATGGAGCGCGGCACTGCGGAGGGGTCAAACATCGGTATTGCCCCCACCAGAAGCTGCACAACAGAGGGCAAAGTCAGTGCACACACCTGACAATCGACATTGCAGTCGCAGTCGTCATGAGACTCATGAGCGGTGAGGTACACCTCGCTGTCTGCGACAACGTCGCCTGTTTCTGCATGAACATGAGTGACCCCTTCCGCTTTGCCTGTGCCCATGTTCATCTCTGCATCCATGAGCATGCCAGACGCCCAACTCAGCGAAAGTTGCGTAATCAGAAATATGGCGGCGATGGATACTCTAAACAGCATAAGAAAACCCTAGTCTAAGCAAGACAGGCTTACAAGCGGGTAGTTCCCGATATTCGGCTCAATTAACAATAAAAAGCCGCTCCCAAATCGCGGGAGCGGCTTTTTATATGCGCAGCAGAGCCTGGCTCTGCTGCATAGCTACCAAAGATAGCTCAAGCGCACGAACAAACTGCGGCCGGGCCCGGGCACCCGATCGCCCACCGGCACATCGCTGCCACCGGCGCGATTTATGCCATTGGTGTGATCGGCATAGACCTTATCGAATACATTGTTCATGCCGCCGGTTAGCTTGAGCCCCTCATCGAGCGTGTAAGTACCGTAAATGTTCATATAGCCGTAACCCGGGGACTTGCTTTCTTCGTTAGTCACGGAGATATCATTCTGGGCTGCGGCAAACACACCCTCGACGGTTGCCTTCCAGTCTTCAGCGATATAGCTCAGGCCGACAATCGAACTCAGGGGCGATATACGATAAAGATCGTCATCTATATCGCGACGTTCGCCGCGCACATAACTGATGACACCGTCGATACGCAGATTGTCAGAAAGCTGCGAACCGAAGTCGGTATCAATGCCATAGAGCCGGGCGTCCACATTCGTAAACTGCAGCACCGGGTTGGAGCACATCGGCGGCCCTGCCATCGTGCAGAACATCTCCGCCGGCGATCCGGCCGCAACAGGAGTGCCCTGAATGTAGTTGTCTACCTTCTGATAGAACACGCGCGGCCCAAAGTACGTTGAGTCAGCTTCGAACTTCATGCCCAACTCGATGATGTTGGCCTTCTCCTTTTTGAGATCCAGATTGCCAACATAGTTCTTGCCATCGGCCAGCCCCGCAGTCGCCTGCAGCGGCAACCACAAATACAGCTCCTGATAGGCCGGGGCGCGCTCTTTGTGGGCCAGCGTGAAATCGAAGCTTACAACCTCGGTGGTAAAGAACGTGTTCTTCAGCACGATGTCATAAAGATCCCACTCGAGGTCGCGATTTGCTGCATTAAAGGCATCCCGCAACATGCCGGCCGGCGGCATCATGATGGCAGGCGTGCCATCCACCTCATCGGCATCACTATCAACACGCGTGTAGCGCAACCCGAATTCGTATTCGAAGTCATCGTCTTCAGGGCTGGTCCATTCGCCAAAAATACCTAAGCGATCGCGCGTCACATTGTCGAAATTCTCGACGAAAAACATCGCGGCGTTTGGATTTGAAATGTTTGCATTATGCTCGGCAAATTCCCCGTCGATACCCACAGCCAGATCACCCGGGCCGAAATCAAATTCGGCCTGCAAGTCGAATGACATGGCTTCACCGTCGGCCAGATTAGCGCGAAACATGGAGGGCATCATTGGGTCGGCACGCAAGCTGTAATTGTTCATCAAGTGCTCGACGTCGTTGTAATGCACTTTGGCATCTACATTGACGCCACCCAACACGCCGTTGTAGGCAAAGCTCGCCACATCCGCATCGATGTAAATAATATCCATCGGCAGCGCCGGCGTGCCGGCGTTGTCGGTTTCATTGCGCATGTAGTCGAAGGAGAAGGTCTGGTCACCGCTGGTATAGCCGTAGCCAAGTCCTGCTGCCTTACGGTCGTATTCGGTGGGGACAATGTCGCCGCCATCAAACTCCGTGTCGTCGCCCTTCTCTATCACACCGAGAAAGTGCGCGCGGTGCGTATCATTGGCACCGCCCAGCACCGTACCGATGCCATAGCCTGAATCAACGGTCTGCGTCGAAGCGTTCAAAATGCCCTGAAAGGCAAAATCCGATCCGGCCGAGAACTCACTTTTGTAAGTGGTGGACTCGACAAATCCGCCTATGGATTCAGGGCCAACGCTTACGGGCGCCACACCACGCTGAATACGCACCGACTTCACCAGTGGCATGGGTGCGTAATGCAGCGGGGCATCCATCCAGTTCGGGCCGCCGCTAACGACACTGACCCCGTTCACTTTGGTTTTAAGCCGGTAGCCGAACATGCCACGGTATTGGCCGATGCCACTCGTGGGGCCGTTGAAATTGAGGCTGCCGCCAGGACTGCGCTTTAGCAACTCGCCGGTGGAAGGCTGGGTAATCGGTGACTCAACAGGCACCAGAGAGACTCGCTCTTTGTCGTCGGTCGTGCCGATCACCATGATATTAGGGATCTGATCATCGGCACTGGCTGAAGCCATCAACGTGCTGCTAACCAATCCCGCCAAAAATAGTTTTGTGTACCTGCAAGAGGTAATTTGACTGCTCATTAACTTGTCTCCAAGACACCTGCACGATGGCAGGCGCCAAATCAAAAAAGGAATATTGATTTCAGGAGATGCCCGGCGGACCACGAACCGAAAACGAACTGCGGCGGTTTTGCGGACGAATGGCAATTTGAATAGCAGGAACCGCGACAGACACGAGATCCCGCCGCTGTAGATTCTGCACCGACGATCCGAGCAACGGACCGGCAACCATAGAGAACGAACAGGTACTTTCATCGCCGATCTGGCTCAGCACGGATAAATGATCCATGGTGCCGGACGAGTGTCGTTGTTCTGCAGAATAACCCGGCAACGCACCCTGATCGGGGCACAGCACAACGGTCAGGCCTGCACCACCGGTTGGGTGCAGCATAAAGCCGGCCGGAACCAGCGCATTAACCAAAAGCGCAACAGCCGCCAGCCGCAGGGCGATTTTTTGCAGGTGTCCGAAACGGCGATTCATAGGAAAATCGTACCAGAAACCAGCGGCATACCTATCTCGACCCGGTATGTACCCTGCTTAAGGGTTGCGCCGATAGTTCGCGCTACAGGCCTTGCTCTGCCTGAGGTTACGCCCCAACATAAGCTCAGGAGACAATTGATGGCACCACGCAACAACGCGGCGCTAACGCGCAGGAACCGGGCTCACATCACCCCCCGGCCGAAGCCGCTAACGCATCTGGAAACACTGGCGAACGAGCAGCTGATTGATGCAGCAATGGCCGATGATCTGCGCCCGGTCGCCGAGCGCTTCAGTGTATCGATAACGCGGCCGCTGGCGGACCTGATTGATCGGCAAGACGCGAATGATCCGTTGGCACTGCAATTCGTTCCGGATGTGCGTGAACTGGCCGATGACCCGCTGGCTGTGCCCGACCCCATCGGGGATGCGGCGCACTCGCCCGTCAAGGGGGTCATCCATCGCTATCCTGATCGACTGCTGTTACTGCCCGTGCGCGTGTGCGCAGTCTACTGTCGGTTTTGCTTCCGACGTGAAACGGTGGGCTCAAACGAGGCCGCCGCACTCAGTCAGGCAGAACTGGATGCGGCGCTAGCCTACATTCGAAGGCACGATGAAGTTTGGGAAGTGATCCTGTCCGGCGGTGACCCGTTGTTATTGTCGCCGCGCCGACTGAGCGCGCTGCTGCGCGAATTAGATCGCATTGAGCATGTACGCGTCATACGTATTCACACACGCTTGCCCATTGCAGACCCAGCGCGTATCAATACAGCACTGGTCAATAGCCTGAGCCTGGCAAAACCGGTTTATGTATTGGTGCACACCAATCACCCGCGCGAACTGACGGCCGACTGCCTCAATGCGTGCGCATTGATGATCGACAGCGGGATTACCGTGCTGAGTCAATCGGTGCTGCTAAAGGGTGTCAATGACAATGCCGACACGCTCGAGCAGCTGTTCCGCACACTGGTCGAAAATCGCATCAAACCCTACTATCTGCATCACTGTGATCGCGCCGCCGGCACGGCTCATTTTCGCACCAGCATAGCTACCGGTCAGGCGCTGATGCGTGAACTGCGAGGTCGACTTTCCGGACTGTGCCTGCCGGAGTACGTACTGGATATACCGGGCGGGTTCGGGAAAGTGCCCGTTAACGCGGCATCGGTTGTCAATGACGACAACGGCATGGCGATTACTGACCCGTCCGGGGTCAGGCACCCGTATTTTGAGCAGGGACGCGCAGCCTCTGAAAAAAACTGATACGCCCAGAGGCAATACGCAAGGCGGGCATTCAAACTATAATCACGCACAAATCCGGCAGATTGAGACGCCCGCATGAGCCCGACCGACAACAGCTATATCCTCACCATCACGTGCCCCGACACGGTCGGCATCGTGGCTGCCGTAGCGGGTTATTTGCGTGATCAGAACTTCTTTGTAGAGGAGTCTGCGCACTTCGGCGACCGCGATACGGGCATGTTTTTTTCCCGCACGCGCTTTAGCCTGAACGGGGGCAGCTGGTCGGAGGACGTTTTCCGGCAAGGGTTCAGGCGCATCAGTGAAAAATTTCAGATGCAATGGGACGTACACGACGCCGGACGCAAGCCCCGCGTCGTCATCATGGTTTCCAAACACGACCATTGCCTTAACGACCTGCTCTATCGCTACCGCACCGGCGGTCTGGCGATGGAAATCCCGGCAATCGTGTCCAATCACGAAGACCTGCGCTCATTGTCCGAGTGGCACAAGGTTCCTTTCCATTATGTGCCGGTCACGCCAAAGACCAAACCCGCTGCTGAGGATCGTTTGCTGGAGATTCTGGCCGATACCGGTGCCGACCTGCTGGTGCTGGCGCGTTATATGCAGATTCTGTCAGAAAAACTCTGCGACGATCTCAGCGGCCGCGCGATTAACATCCATCACTCTTTTCTGCCCGGCTTTAAAGGAGCACGCCCTTATCACAAGGCGCATGAGCGCGGCGTCAAGCTTATCGGCGCCACTGCACACTACGTAAACTGCGATCTGGACGAAGGGCCGATTATCGAGCAGACCGTGGAGCGCGTTGATCACACCTACTTGCCGTCCGACCTCGCAGCCGTGGGTCGTGATGTCGAAGCGATTACGCTGGCTCGCGCAGTCAAATATCACATCGAACACCGGGTGTTTCTGAACGGCTCGCGCACCGTCGTGTTCCGTTGAACACTTGGAACTCTGGATCCCCATAACGCTCGTTGCGGCTTTCAGTCAAAACATACGGGGCGCGCTGCAAAAACACCTGACGGGCAAGCTGAGTACCGGTGGCGCGACTCAAGCACGCTTTTTTTATGCGCTGCCCTTCGCGCTGCTATATGTAATCGCGTTGTGCTACGGCTTTGGTTACTCACTGCCAGAGCCCAACCTTGAGTTTGTTGCGTTCGCTGCAAGCGGCGCTCTGGCACAGGTATTCGGTGCCGCAACGCTGGTGGCGCTCTACTCGCACCGCAATTTTTTTGTCGGCACTGCCTTCTCCAAAACCGAAAGCATTCAGGCGGCAGTTCTGGGTCTTGTGATTTTGGGAGACAGTGTGTCGGCTGGGGCGATGATCGGTATTTGTCTGGGCCTGGTGGGCATGGTCATTATCTCCGGTGCAAGACACGAGGCCGGGCTGCTGAAAATACTGGGCTCGCTTGCCACCCGGCCGGCATTGCTTGGCATGTGCGCGGGATTGGGTTTCGGCGTGTCCGCTATCTGCTTTCGCGGTGCCAGCCTGTCGCTGCAAGGTGGCTATGCTATTCAGGCGGCCTTCACCTTGCTGACAGTGCTCACGCTGCAAACTCTGGTAGTAGCGGCCTACCTGCGCGCGAAAGAACCGGGCCAGATGAAAATGCTGGTGGCTAACTGGCGGATAGCGGCACTCGTTGGCCTGGCCGGCATGATTGCGTCAGTCGGCTGGTTTACCGCTATGACCCTGCAAAACGCGGGCTACGTGAGAGCGCTGGGGCAAATCGAACTGGTGTTTTCCTTTATTGCCTCGGCACTGATATTCAACGAAAAAACCACACGCATGGAGTTTGTCGGCATAACCGTAATCGTGGCCGGCATTCTGATCCTGCTGTTGTTTCGGAATGCCTAGCCGTTACTCATCAGCAGGGTTTTATCAACACTGCGACCATTTGCATGCGAAGGTCGTGAAGTTATCCACGATCACTGCGTCGTCCGGCACCGGCGTTTCGGGTATACCCTTATAGTTTTCAGGCCCCATGTTGAGCGACGACAAATCCATCACGTGCACATAAAGCTCCGGACCGTCGTCCGTGGCTCGTGAGAACAGCATTTTTTGGCCGTCATGCGAGATAGACTTCATCCCGTCGAAGCCGGTGCGCCAGGTCAGGCGTATGGGCTCGTCACCGGCAAGATCGCCCACAAACAGCTCATGGTTACCACCTTCGACGATGGACGTGTAGAGATAGTGGCGACCATCGGCAATGGGCGCAGGCCCCCAGTACATGCCTTTATCAAAGGTACGCTGCTTCAGATTGGTGCCGTCGTGGTTGATGGTAAATACCGTCATCGGCGTCGGTTCATCCTTACCGACCGACTCACGTCGCCAGGCCTGGAACATGATGGTCTGGCTATCGGCCATGTAAATGGGAGCACCGGGCTGCCAGTCTGTGGTGTAGGTGATTTGCTGTTCATCGCTGCCATCGGTGCGCATGCGCCACAGGTCGATATTGCCGTTAATCTCGCGCACAAAGACGATCCACTGCCCGTCAGGAGAAATGGACACTTCGGCTTCATAATATTCGTTATTGGTAAGGCGCTTAATGTCTTTGCCGTAAAGATCGGACGTGTATAACTCGGCACCCTGAGGATAATTATTCGGGTCGGACCAATCACCTAACGGCATGTCCATGTTGTCGCGCGTTGATGTCCAGAGTATGCGTTTCTGATCGGGGAAGACCCACGAACAGGCATCCTGACCGCGATCATTGATACGGCGCGCAACCGTGCCATCGTCGGTGTAAATGTATGTGAGGGGCCCGGCGTCGCGATCCTCCGGATGCTGCGCATCCGGATCAATGGTTTGCACGATAAAGTGATAGTTATCGGGGGCGTAGTAGGCTTCGGCTGAAGGTGGCACGTTAGGCACCTGTCGAACCGGAAGTTCTTCGCCCAGCATCTCCAGCATCGGGCTGGCGCCAGAGACCACGTCCACTTCAGTGTCCGAGGACGGCTGGTCGCAACCGGACAGGGTAATCAGCATGGAACACGCCAGTAACGCTGGAATGCGATCTTCGGAAATACGACTCATGATGTAACCCCCTCCAAACAAGTCTGGCAACAGGGTACCACCGATGGTCGCGCCAGCTGAACTCAGGCCGACTTACGCCCCTGAATAACCGGCAATAAATGCTGGCGAGCCTCGCGCAGCGTGGCCTCTGTGGTCTCCCAGTCTATGCAGGCATCGGTCACCGACACGCCATACTGCATCTGCGACCGATCCTCAGTAATTTTCTGGTTGCCCGCATGCAGATTACTTTCGAGCATTAACCCGATGATCGAGTGGTTGCCATTTACGATCTGATCCACGCAATCGCGCGCCACCAGGGGCTGCAGATTGTGGTCTTTGTTCGAGTTGGCATGGCTGCAATCCACCACTATGCGTTTAGGCAGCCCGGCCTTTTCAAGTTCTTTTTCACACAACGCGATACTCACCGAATCGTAATTCGGCCGCCCGCCGCCGCCGCGCAATACCACGTGGCCGTGAGCGTTACCGCGAGTCTGAAAAACGGCAATGCGGCCTTCCTGATTAATGCCCAGAAAATGGTGCGGTTGCTGCGCCGACTTTAAGGCATTGATCGCCACATCCAGCGAACCATCCGTACCGTTCTTGAACCCAACCGGCGTGGACAATCCGCTCGCCATCTCGCGATGAGTCTGCGACTCTGTGGTGCGCGCGCCGATGGCCGTCCACGAAATCAGCTCACCAATGTATTGCGGCATGATCGGATCCAGTGCCTCTGTTGCCGTCGGCAACCCCATCTTCGCCAGCTTGAGCAATAATTCGCGCGCCTGATAGATGCCCCGCTCAACATTGAACGAGTCATCCATATCAGGGTCATTAATCAAACCTTTCCAGCCAACGGTTGTGCGCGGCTTCTCGAAGTAGACGCGCATCACCACCACAATCGTGTCGGCGATTTCATCAGCCAGTTTTTTCAGCCGGCCGGCGTACTCGAGCGCAGCGTCAATGTCGTGGATGGAGCACGGGCCCACCACCGCAAAAAGGCGCGGATCCCGGCCATCATGAATATCTCTCATAAGCTGCCGATGCGCTATGACGGCTTTCTCGGTGACTTCATCCAGCGGCAGAGCGGCCTTCACTTCATCGGGAGTGGGCAATTCTGTCTTGGAAAGCACGTTTACGTTATGTACCTGGCTGTTCATTTATCTTATGCCTGCAGGCCTCGCCGCCGGGCGATGCCGTCTAGAGCGTCTTGTTTATCAGGGTCGGGGATAATACCAGCTTCGGCAAAATCCTCCATGCAGCACCGGAAAAAAGCCGCCAAATGGGGCCGCCCGACTATTACGTAAACTGCCTCTCTGACGTAGAATCAGCGCCCCATAAGACAGCCGTCAGCCGGAAGCCACCGTTGCCTGCAGCCAAGAAATTTCGAGCCCGCCAGATGCTCGGCAAATACCGCATCGAGAAGCGCCTCTCCAGCGGTACGCGCGCGGATGTCTATCAAGCCTATGACACCATCCACGGCACGAAGGTCGCGCTCAAGATTGCCAATCCCGAGATCATGGAAGACGACTTTCTGGATGAATTTCGTCACGAAGCACGGCTGTCATCCAAGATGGAACATCCCAACATTTTGCCGGTGCAAAATGCGAGCTTCATTGACGGCCACTTCGTCATTGCAATGCGACTCGGCATTGAGACTCTGGGCGACAGGATGATGCGGCGCATGTCGTCTGAAACAGCGATGAACTTTGCCAGTCAGGCGCTTGCCGGCATTGCACATGCGCACGCTAACAAAATTATCCACTGCGATGTAAAGCCGGAAAACTTTATTATTTTTCCGGGCAATCAATTGCGCCTGACAGACTTTGGATTTTCGAAGATCGCATTGCGCAGTGTGAAGGCATCTGGTTCGGGAACACTCGGTTATCTGGCACCGGAACAGGCACTGGGCAGGCCTATGTTTCAGTCCGACGTGTTTGCTTTGGGTCTGGTCATATATCAGCTGTTCAGCAAAGAGTTACCCGAATACCCTTACGAATGGCCAATGCCTGGCTATCAGCGAATTCGTAGTAAGCTGCGACGACGGACTATCGTCTGGCTCCGCAAGGCGCTGGAATTTCGGCCGCAGGATCGCTATCGCAACGCGGTCTCTATGGAACGCGAATTCAAGGCCATCAAGCCGAAACTGCTATAGGTGTGAGAGTGTAGATTGACTGACGAAGAGCAACCTGCGGTTATTGATCGGGGCGTCCTCAAGAAGGCGCAGCTCTACGGCAACAGTTTCGATGCTGAAACCAGATTAGTACTTCACCGTTATAGCTCGGCCACCGGCGACATTGCACTAGGCGTCGCCCTTGACCCTACCAAATCCAGCCCGGTAGAAGATTCCGCGGCACTCGTACCTTTGAAAGACGACGGACTGGTACTCATGGTGGCAGACGGCGTTGGCGGTCTGCCTACGGGCTGGAAAGCGTCCGCCATCGCGCTGGAAAGCGTTTGCACAGAATTGAAAACGGCCGGAAATGACGATGCATCTTTGCGCAATGCAATACTGAACGGCATCGATAAAGCCAACAAAGCATTACTGGAACTCGGCACCGGAACCTCCACGACGCTGGTAGTCGCCGAAATCCGCGATCAGCAGGTACGCACTTTTCATATCGGCGACTCTTCTGCCTGGCTGTGCGGGCAGCGCGGACTGGTGAAACTGCAAACCACACCGCATTCCCCGGTAGGCTTCGCACTCGAAGCCGGCTTTGTGGACGAAAAAGAGGCTTTGCATCATGAGGACAGAAACCTCATTTCCAACGTCGTCGGCAGTACCGATATGCGTATCGAAATCGGGTCGAGACTGCCGCTGGCGCCGAAGGACACTCTGCTCATCGCCAGTGATGGCTTGTTCGATAATGTGCTCGAGAGCGAGATTGTGGAAATCATTCGCACCGGCAGCGTGGCCGACAGCCTTGCACAACTCTGGCAACTGACATCACAACGCATGGCAGGTGCACACAAAGATATGCCCAGCAAACCGGATGACTTCAGCGCTATACTGCTGCGGCCTGCTACCACCAGTAACTCCACACCAAGCAGCGGTTAGTCCGAACATCGACGTTGCTACCGACTTGTGGCGGCGAGCGGCCTGAGTAGAATGGCCGTTCCTGTCTTACCGACACATAACTGATTCAATTTTGCGCTGTATCTATTTTGCCCTCAATTCCGGAGAACGAGAATGACAAAGGAATCCACCATTCAGCCTTTTGCGCCCGGCGATATTCTGGTTGGCGCCACGCTGCTCAACAATCCTGATGATGACCATGCCGGTGACGGTCGCATCATTCAGTACGACAGCGACCTGAATGAGAAAGGCGTACTCTGGCTTGAAGGCACGACACACCTGATTACGGGCCTGAAGTTTGCGCCGGACGGTACGCTCTGGGGTTTCGACAGCGCGACTTTTTCGGTCCTGAACATCAGTACCGATGGCAAACAATTACCTAATCCGAAATTCCCGCAACGGTCGTTTTCCAACGTCGTTTTTCTGAATGACGGATCGGTGCTGGTCGGTGAACATCTGGTAGGCGCTGAAGTCCGCCTGCCCCCTGATCGTCCGCTGGGCACCACTCTGCCGTTTATGCCCGGCACAGAACGTTTCGGTGACGGCCATGTGTTTCGCTGCAAACCCGATGGCGAAGTCATTAAAGAATACGCCACCAAAGCGCACGGCGGCATGCCGGCCTTTCTGGGCATTAACAACACCGTCATGGCTCCCGATGGAAAGACCTTGCAGTACTTGTCAGAGCTCAGCGATGGCGTTTATCAATACGATATTGAGAGTGACAAACAACTCGACGACCTGCTGAACTACCCCAAAGAGAGCGGCGAGATGGCAATGAGCCTGAACCGCGGGGCCGATGGGGAACTGCTGCACATACGCGCCAATTTTCGGGTGGGATTCTTTCTGGACCTGCTCAACGAAGACGGCAGCCGCAAACGCGAGTATGCGTTACCGGGGCCCGGCTGGGCGTGCCTTGGCAATTCGGCAACGTCCGGTGTGGCGCTGCTGGGCAATTTCTTCACCGGCGCGGTAGCCAAGTTTGATCTTGCCAGCGGCGAAATTATCGCGCAGGCCGAAACCGGCGTGAAACGTTCGCTGGCCGGAATCGCTCAGTTCCCCGGCTAGTTTAGATAGCAGGGCCTGAGCGAGCCAGAGTGTCGTCGCAGCGACTTCGGGGTTCGGAGCAAGACGACATTCTGGCTCGCTCAGGCCATCGACTTAACTACCAGGGAACGATGTCACCCGTGTAGTCAAAGAACGTCCCGCTGTTCTCCAGCGAGAAGCGATCGATATTGCGGATCATGTCTGCCGCAGCACCCTCCGGCGTCTGCATAAGACCCGGACGCTGCTTGTTCAGAAACTCCTGCACGTTCTGCGGTATAAAATCCGTCGCCGTAATGCCGGGGGTTACCATACCGACGATGACTTTCTTGCGTTGCACTGCCAACGCTATATTGACCATTAGCATATTGACCGCAGACTTGCTGGCCCGATACCAGTAAGACATGGGCGAGTTGACGCTGGCAATGGAGCCCTGGCTGCTGGACACTGTCACCATCTTTTTCAATTCGCTGGCACGCACCTGCTTGTAGAAAGCCTCGCACATCTTGACCGGCCCCTTGACGTTCACCGCCATAACCTGATCAAACACGTCATAACCGAAGCGGCCAAAAACCTGTGCATTGATATCGCCACTGATGCCGGCATTGTTAAGCAACAGATCAATTGGCGTGTCCTGATACCGAGCCGCTAACTCATCAATTCGGGCGTGATCGGTAACGTCCAGTTGCTCGACAATAATGTTGCTGTTGTTGGCGGCCAGTTCATTGAGTTCATCGGCCGACTTGGGACTGCGTGCAGTCGCGATAATCTTCGCCCCGCGCGCCGCGTATTGCCTCGCAAACTCCAGCCCGAGGCCTCGATTGGCGCCCGTAATGAGTATTTGCGCTCCTTCGCCTACCGCCCGGCCGATTTTGTCTTCAGGCGCGAACTCCACTTTCGGACGCTCATGACCCATTGCCGATGCCTGACCGGCAGCGAATACGGTTGCGGCTAAGCCCGCTGCGCCTGTGAGCAAGTCACGCCGGTCGAGATTGTTCTGCAGCAGTTCGGCAATCGGGTTCCTGTTATCTGTAGGCTTACGACTCATTAGCTAACTCCATCAAAAAATTTCAGCATCACGTCAACCCAGGCCGACGTGTCTTCCGGCAATTCACAGAACTCGGTGTCGCGCAGTTCGGCAGCAGCAGCCTGCGCGTGCGTTCTATTGGGATCAGATGGTGCCGCAGTCAGCAGCACGGGTGTCTGTAATTCCCTCAACGTGCCAACCAGCGGATACGCAAATAGCTCGCGCGCCGCCGCCGGTAACACGGCGTGGCTTTGCATCAACGCCAGCGTCCGCGCATGCAGGTCATGCGCCTCCACATGCGGATCGCCACTCAATGCAGCCGCATCCGTCTGCTCGTACCACGGCCAGAACAGGTGCTGATTCCGGGCAACATGCCAGTATTCAAGCAGGTGCCCGCCGTACCACAGGGGCTTTATGCGGGGCGCGAAACGCTCGGCCAATTCTGTACATATAACGGCGGATAAATGCTGCAGTCCGTTCAATACCATGCGATTGACGCGGCGCGGATATGATTGCGAGAACGCCACCAGCACCGTTGCGCCCGCTCCCTGACCCCACGCATCAATCGCATCAATGCCACAGGCATCCAGTACCGCCGCGATCGCCGCAACACTGGCGGGAAGGAATTCCGCCCCGAGCGGCAGGGCGTCTGACTCTCCATGGCCCGGCAAATCCAGTGCCAGCACGGGTCGATGCACCCGCAATGCCTGAAACAAAGTCTCAACTGTTGCACAGGAACCGCCCGCACCGTGCACCAACAAGATAGGCCGGCCGTGACCTTCGAGATCAGCCCGCACACGGATAAAACCGTGCTGATATTTCACTGTGCGGTTCCATGCGCGGCCAGCAACGGCTCGCGTTAAACCTGCGGCCGGTAACACCGGCTTATCCATGCCCGGATGCCGTGCAAAAAACTCCGCCGCCTCGGCAAGATTGTCGTCCATGCTGCCACCCACCCTCGCGACGACCGACGGTGCGGGTTCAGTTACGCGAGTAAGAAAGGCGCCCAGTACATCGTTTTCCGTAGCAGTGATAATCGCAGGCACCTGCAAGCGTCGAAGCGGAACATCACCCGGGTAACAAAATGCGGCACGATAACCAACGCGGTAATGATCGCCAGCGCGCAAAAACTCCATTGCCCATTGCTGCAATACTTCGGGTGACGGTACTGTTCGACCGATGCGGGCGGCTTCACGCCGATCAAACCATGGGAAAAAAATCAACTGGTCGCGATTACGCGTCCACATCCAAAGCAGGTGACTTCCATCCCACTGCGGCTCAAAGCGAGGCAGGTAGCCGCTGAGGATATCAGCGAGCTCTTGCTCGTTAAGAATGACATAGCCGTTCGCATAAACCGCACTAATATGTGCGGGAGAATAATCGGCCATCGCAACCGCCATGCCCGCGCCGGTATGAAACCCGTAGGCAGCGGCAGAGGTGACGCCGATTTCATCGAGGAAAGCCACCAGCACCGCTGCGAAATCCGGCAGCCCGAGCTCGAGCTCACCGTCGTCGCCCAGAGGGTCGGACATCCCGAAACCGGGATAGTCGGGCGCGATCACAGTAAATCGATCTGCCCAGTCACGCATCAGCGCTTCGTACTCGGCCGACGACTGCGGCGACTGATGCAATAACAACACCGCTGGCCCGGTCCCGCAGAGCCGATAATGAATTTGCTTTGCGCCCCAGCGAGTATCGACCGTGGCGAAATGGCGCTGGATTTCTATGTCTGCCATGGCCTCATGCTAGCGCATTGACCGAGACAAAAAAGCCCCGCCAGAGCGGGGCCTTTGTGTCGATCGCGTTGCTCAACCAGCTGCGAGATCGTCCGCAGCAGCTCGAGGCTTGGTGAGGGGGATAGTATCCAATACCCACCCCTTCTGCTCTCGACGCGCCGGCGATGGGATCGCGTAAGCCGCCTTATGCGCAGTAGCAGCAACAACATCGCTATCTATCTTCCAGCCGTTCTGCTCCCACTCTTTCAGAGATTCGCGATACAGCAAAATGCATTTGTCAGCCGGCAACATGAATTCCTTGGTGTTGGTGTCGGGTGTGATCATTGGGTGCAGGTTCTCAACAATGGTCACGTCCTGTTCTGCAACATATTGGTTCCGGTCCATAACGTTCTGATCGAACTTCTCGTCGGTGTAACAATTGCGCATGCACAGCAGGAAAATCTCCGAATTCATTTCGTCAATCGGACGCTCTATCAGATATTGATGCATCCAGTTCTCTTCGGAGAGATGAATATAAGTCCAGACATGGCTGGGGCCGTGGTAGCCGGTACCCACCTCCAAATCACCCGCTTGTTTGCGAGCGTCCTTAAATTTGGCTTCATCAGGCAGCGTGGGCGCGTTGAAGGTATGCCAGAAACCCTGACCCCAATCGCTGCTTTTAACGATACGCATATCGCCGATTTTGTATTCTTGATCTTCGCCCTTGTACCCGTGGGTATCGTGCACAAATTCGTTGTGCGCAGGATCAATGCCGTTCTCAATTGAGCGCTCGTAATTACACTTCACGGTGTAGGTTTGCAGGGTGCTGGTCCAGCCTTCCTGGCCCCATTCCTTGACGTCGATAATGGGCGGCCGCTCTGCTTCAGGTAAGTCTCCCAGAAACGCAAAAATGATACCGTGCTGTTCTTTAACCGGGTAAGCATCGATGCGGGTGCGGGATGGTATCTTGGGGTTCGGCCCCAGCGACGGAATTCGCCTGCAATGACCGTCGGCATCGAATTCCCAACCGTGATAAGGGCACTGTATGCAGTTGCCGGCAACCTTGCCGTCTGACAAAGAACCACCGCGGTGGGTACATGTGTTGCTCACGCATTTTGCTTCGCCGTCTTCGCCGCGAAACACCACGAAATCCTGACCCAGTGCCTTAACCTTGAGCGGCTTGTCGGTCAGACCGTCAGTGGTCGTCATCGGATACCAGAAATTAATATACATGCGTCTCTCCGTTACACAGCCCGCAAATGCCCGGGCAGTCAACTAATCGTTGGCGGGGCCGGAACAGATTCATGAATCGCCCCCTTGATGCCGAAATAATAGCACTCCGGGAACCCAGCCCTTGTCTCAATCCGAGCTAGCCGGCCGCGCTTTCGCTCGCTGCGTGGCGGCGACGGATAAGGGTCACGATAATAAAGACTGGCATCATCAGCAGGGCACCCGCAAACAACGGCGAATTGGGCCCGAGCGTCTGAAAAAGCAGGCCCGATATTGTCGGCCCGACCGATCGCCCCAGCCATCCCGCCGACTGAAACAACCCCAGCACCGCTCCGCGCTCTTGCTCACCGGCCTGCTTTGAGACCCAGCTGGTGGATGCTGTATTGAACATAGCGCCACCGAGCGCGGTAAAGGTGATGCCGAACAGCATCAGTTTCCAGCTGGCTGGCGCGCTGGTGAACGGCATGGTGGCCATAAACAGCAGCCCGAACATGTACGAACACACTGCAAACTGCAGCAAACGACCTTCGCCGAAGATCGGCGCCAGCCGACCGACGATAAACATCTGCGTAACCATGACCACGAAGCCCAGGTACATAAAGATGAAACCGACCTGCTGCGGGCCCCATGCGAAGCTCGCGTCCGCCCAAAGCGGGAACGTGGTTTCAAAGTTGGTCATCGCGAAAAACACCAGGAAGCCCATCAATACCATCAGCGCCAGAATGGGCCGCGCACGGATTTGCATCATCCAGCTGGTTTTATCAGCCGACTTGTCAGCCGCATGCTGTTTCGCGCCGGCGCGCTGCTCCGGTGTCAGGCTTTCTTTCAAAAACAGAGCGATTGCGAGCATCGTGAGCAGGGAAGCCACAGTCGCCGAAATTGCGGGCCAGAACAACGATGCGGTTTCTGCTGTGGTGCCTGACATCAGACCGCCGAGTGCCGGCCCGGCCATGAAACCGAGACTCACCGCACCGCCTACCATGCCCATGCCTTGCGCACGTTTATCCGGCGGCGTGATATCGGCAACATAAGCAGTGGCTGCTGCGAAGTTGCCCGCCATCAAGCCGGTGAGAAAACGCGACGCCAGCAGCAACCACACATTGCCCGATCGGTCGGCCACCGCCATTAACGCATAGGCCGCGGCAGAACCGAGCATGGTCAAAATCAAAATCGGTTTGCGGCCGTGCTGGTCGCTTAACCGGCCCCAGATCGGTGTTGCCAGAAACTGCCCCATCGCGAACGTGGAGACGATAAATGCCGCGAGCATCGGCGTTGCACCAAAATTCTGGGCCACAAAAATAAACGGCGGCAGCACGATGCCGAAGCCCATGCTACTGAAAATTATGACAAAAAAGAGGATGGCCATGACGCGGACTATTACGACTAACTGCTGTCAGCCCCTGAGAAAGGCGCGTACTATCCTCTAATCAATTGGCACTGTAAAGTGCGCAACTAACACCTGACGGCAAGCAGACAAGAGGTGCAGCATGGTTAGAGCAGTACATCTGGACGACTCACAACAAATCACTGAAGTCGCAAAACAACCCGGAACCGGAACCTTCAAGGCAGCAAAGACCGGCTTCGAAGGCAAAGAGGTTCAGATTGGCAAGGCCGTACAACTTGCTCTCAAGACTATGGCCAACAGTGCCGGTTATCAGCATGAAATGAACGACGCGCTGGTCAAAGCCCGTCTGCAGGCAATGCAATTCGCTAAGGATCAGGGCCTGATGGAAGAGTATGTCGCTCACGACATCAAGACCATGGCGCCGATCAATACCCGGGTTGCTCAAATTATAAAAAAATCGGGCGACAAGGAATCGGCCCTGGTCGGACTGACTGAACGCACAGCCTGTCACTACCATCTGGTTCTGGAAACCGAGGCGGAGCCAGGTATGCGGCGCTGGAAGTCACCTTGGGGTCACGTACTCAAAGCCTGTAAAAGGCTCAATATGTTCGACCTGACGGAACAGGAGATCCATGAAACCTGGTTCGTGCCGCGCACGCTCGGCTACGCCAAAGACATGGGTGTGAACATCAAGATTTCCGAGTGGAACGACGACGGCATCATTGAAATATCGTTAGCCGATTAGCTCCTTGCTTATACCGGAATGCTGAGCCCATACGCGCAACGCCTCGCGCTGATGCTGCTGGCCGGGCTGCTGGGTTCCTGCACCTCGTCCCCCGTTGCACGTGACGCCGACGTCATCGTTGTCGGCACCGGCATTGCCGGGCTGTCCGCTGCGCTGGAAGCCTCAGCATCAGGCGCCAAGGTACTGCTGCTGGATGCCAATTCGATGGGCGGCGGGCATGCCGTCAAAGCGGGTGGGTTTGCACTGGTGGACACTGCCCTGCAGCGCAGCAAGGGTATCAGCGACTCCCCAAGCCTCGCTTTTGGCGACTGGGCCTTGCGCGGTAAAGACCCCGATGGTTTCTGGGCCTACCGCTATGCCGAAAATTCCGCCACCGAAGTTTACGACTGGCTGGTAGAACAGGGCGTCGTCTTTCACATGATCCTGCCCACCAATGAAGACAGCGTGCCGCGCTTTCACTTTACCCGCGGCACCGCGGTGAACGCCGTAGTCCCATTGCTGCGCCGGATGCTTTATGACACCAATATTGATTTTCGCTGGAACACGCGCGCGATTGCGTTGCTTAAATCCGGCGGCCGCATCAGCGGCGTGTTAACGCGCAATGAACGCACCGGCGAAGAGCAACTTTTTCGCTCCGGCGCGGTAATACTTGCCACCGGAGGTCTGCAGAACAACCTCGAACAAGTGCGAGCAAACTGGGCGGACGGGCTGGCCGAACCAACGCGGCTGCTCCGCGGCGCCGGAGAATTTGCGACCGGCGACGGCTACCGTCTGGCCGAGTGGGCCGGTGCCGATATCCGGAACATGGATCGTCAGGTTATTTTTTACAACGGTATCCCGAACCCCAGAGACACCCGTGACCAGTCGGGACTGCTCGCCCAGAATCCCATGGCGATCTGGGTAAATGCGAGCGGCCGTCGCTTTGTCGATGAATCCGCCAACATCCGCGTGGTAACGGATGCGGTTAGTGGCATTGAAAACCCCGGTTACTGGATGATCTTTGATGCCGATGGTGCGCGGCGCTTCGGCCTGCGCGGCGCGCCGTGGCTATCGCGCGACACAATTGATGCGGAGGTGCTGAATAATCCGCATTTGGTCAGCAAGGCCAACTCCGTAAGCGAACTCGCGCGACGCGCCGGCCTTCCTGAACATGGATTACGGACCACTATAGAAACATGGAACCGTATGGTTGCGGTCGGTGAGGACTACATGTTTCAGCGCTTCAGGAAAGACACGCCGCCGGATCGTTCGATCCGGCCCATCGTTAATCCGCCCTTCTATGCCGCCCGCACCTACCCGATGACGCGGAAAAACATGGGCGGACCGGCGATCAATCCCAATGGCCAGGTGTTAAACAGCGATCGGATCGCAATCCCCGGGTTGTTTGCCGCGGGCGAACTGACCGGCGTGGCGGGCATCAACGGCAGCTATGGCGGCGCCGGTACCTTTTTAGGGCCGTCAGTCTTCACCGGGCGCATCGCCGGTGCGGCAGCGGCGGCAGAAGCCGGCCGTGCAGAAAACTATCGCAAACCGGACGACAATAACTTCGCAGGTTCAAGTCCGCGACCGGGTGCACCGGGCTACTGGCATTTCGACGTGGTTCACCAAACCGTCACTGAACGCAGCTACGGTTGTACCCAATGCCACTCCGACACCAACCCGATGGAGCCCGCGACCAGCAGGGCTGTATTGCTGGCGCGACTCGATAGTTGCGTTCTCTGTCACTAACGCGCAGGTAGCGCGATATCTCAGTCGCCCCTGTCGTCAAAGGCCTCCAGAACTGTCGCCTGCGCCTCTGACTGTTCTGCAGCGAAAGCCCGCTGCAGGTTGAGCTGCCCCTCAGCACGAATCAGGTTGTGGGCACTTCGATCAACAAAACGCTCCGCATTCCAACCGAAGTAACTTTCTTCTAACGCATCGGTGGTGAAACGCGCTGCCAGCTCAATCATTATGGTGCTCGCCGCCAGCACGAAGGAGCGCCATTCATCCGGCAGCAGCAATGGCTTTGCCTCGGCGGCATAGCCGTGCATCGCTGCGCGGAAGTAGCCCATATTGAAACGGCTTTCCGTCTCGTCTTCGCCGCGAGGATTGCACCAGGAACGAATCGCATCGCCCAATTCAAGCGGCAGGGGCATGTAGGCGAGGGTGTCGAGATCAATCATGCACACGCCGACACCGCTGTCCGCCGCAAAAACCAGATTGGAAATTTTTGGGTCGCCGTGCACCAGACGATCAGGCAAATCCGGTAACGCCGGCAGTGCGGCGGCGGCCGCAAGCACGCGCTCGCCCAGACGCGCGGCAGCGTCGTAGTTTCGATGCCCGCGATGCTTGTCGAGCGCCTGCTCCAGGTTGGTCAGGTGACGCGCTGTATCGTGGACACCGAGTCGCTCGCCGTGCAAGTTGATCTGCAGGTTACTGACCTTGCTGTGAAATCGTCCCAACAGCCGGCCCGCTTGCTCGGCTTGCCGGTCGTTTTCCAGCCGGTCATAGCAAACCCCGGGAATATAGGTGCTCAACCGCCAGTAGCGCCCCTCCAGTTCCACCCACAAACGCCGTGGCTCAATGCTGACAGGAACCAGCCGATGCGTAACCTCGCCGCTTGACGCGAGGTGCTGCGTCAGTTTGTCGATATCGCAGATAATTTTCGGGCTGAACACCGGGTTGATTCGCTGCAAAACATAGCGACAGCCATCCGGCGCGGAGACCAGAAAGGTCTCATTGATCAGCCCGGTGCCCAGCGGCGCCACCGTTGCATCGCTCAGCCCGTATTGGGTTAACACACGCCGAGCGTGCTCAGAAACTGAATTCGTCACCAGACCACTGTTACCATTTGCAGGAAGTTGCCAATGTGGCGGCAGCAACAAAATCGATCATGCCGCACACGCGTTTTGTATCGCGCCACCATAACAGCGCCACGCGGAATGATGCACAATGCAGCCTCCTCTAATCCAGACCTTTTTCGAGATGGCCGAACATCGCTCACTCGAGGCCAATACCGGTCAGCCCGGAATTGGAGCCAGGCGGCCCCGCACCGGCGGAATATCGGGTGCTGCCGCTGCGGTCGGTGCGCTTGGTATGATGCTGACTCATCAGGGCGAAAAGAAGCCGGGTTTATTCGCACATGCTTATTAGTAACAACCTAAGAATCCTTGTAACCGTTGCCATCTCAACGCTGCTGGCGGCGGGTTGCACAATGCTCGACCGACCGTCAAACAAGGTCGGGGTACTGCTGCTCGTGCACGGCGGGACCGAGCACAGTGAAATGGCGCAATGGGACTCTACCCTGCAAATATTTTTTTACGACCCCAACAGCTTTGTGTATCAACGCATAATCTGGAACAAATCAGCCTGGCCGATGATTCTGAAGGCAGGCAATGCGCCGAAAGAAGCTGGCAAATATGCATTTGAGCATGAACGAATAGGCGATCAGGACTTTACGGCCCCCGTTTTCGAGCAGCAAACCCGCGATTTACGCAATGAACTCGAGGCCGTTGCTGATGAACTCAACACCGAGTTTGTGGTGGACTACATTAACTGGATTGGCGATATCCCGCATTTGCCCAGCCCGCGACTGATTTACAACCCGCCGAAAGCGGGCGGCGCACTTGTCAACTAGGTTGCGGCGAAAGGTTGGGCAAGGATTCGGCGCTGCCAGCCTGGCAGAACTGCGACCCGGAGCGTTACAACCAGGATGGTTCAATAGACAGGATGCTCAACGCTGGTGTTGATGAGATCGTTATTATTGATCTGACGACTTCAGGCGTGCGCTTTTTCAAGAGCTACGATGTCATAAGAACCAGTCGGCAGTTGGTGGATGAGCACAATGCCCGCAACGGAACTTCGGTCAGTGTGCGCTGGCTGAACGACCCTGCTGACCTGATGCGGCGCTCCTATCCGGATGCGCCGGCAAATTGGACCAATGGGCTCGGCGCCCCCGACAACGACCCCAGCGTCAGCCTTGCCGATGCACCGAACCCTGTTTCGTCGGATAAGGATTTTGCCCTGCTGCACGCGCTGGGCGTGAAGGCGCAGTTAAATCCGGCGGTACCGGGAGAGAAAACCGGCGTCATGCTGGTGAACCATGCAACCCGGCGATTCAATCAACTGTTCGACCCTAAAATTGATGACACGCTGGTTTTGAATGACAACATCCGCGACGAGCTGCTCAAAGAGATTCCGGGGCTGAAAAGCGAAAATATTGTTGGATCGTGGATGGGCATTAAGGAAATCAATACCGATATAGAACCGAAGCCGCCCTCGTTCAGCCAGTACGAACGCACACGCAGCATGCGCGGCGAGAATCTGGGCCACGCCTACCTGTACGAAAGCGACGAGAAGCTCCCTGAAGGCCAGTGGGGGTACCTCTACTGGGACGCACTTGAGTATCTGAAGAAGCAAGGCATGGAGCACATTGTCATCGCCTTTCCGCAAATCACGGTGGATTCAGTACTCAACATCGTCGAGCTGCCCAATCAAATGGCCAAGGAAATCGGCTACAAAACCTGGTTACATATTAATGACCTGGATTTCGCCACCTATCCCGATGTCGGCCACCCTTTCGCGGATTACTGGGGCATCTGGGTCGACCGGGAGTGCAAAGCGTCACCCGCAGCGAAAACAACTTACGATTGCTGTTTTGAGATGGGCGGCTGCGACGACGGACGCCCGTATCCCCCGCCGCGGCAAACGCCGTTCAACAAAGCCCGGGACGACATGGATCCGTCGCTGGCATATGACGTGTCTGAATACGGGCACCTCGGATACAACCCTGAACTCGGCAAACCGGATCCGAATCGCCCGGTTCAGGATCAGTACAGCGGCACGTGGGCAACGTGGAATCCGCCCAATGATGACCCGCGAGTTGGCAAGTTTCTGGCCAAACACGTTATAGATGATCTGCGCGGTCGCCAGTAAGCGTCGCTTAAGGCCCGAGAATCTGCCGTGGAGAAGCTGATGCACATTTCAAAGTCGCTTGTCGTCACGTTGTTGATATTGCATTGCGGGTCTGCAATCGCACAGTTCGTTCCGCCCGGAATTGCGCCCAGTGAAACCGTAAAAATTGCCGAGGGGCTGTTCAGTTTCAGATGGGGCGCTTACCGGAGTCTGTTTCTGGTGACCGATGACGGAGTCATTGCCACAGACCCCCTGTCCCCCGAGGCGGCGGTCGCGTATCGCGAGGCCATCAGACAGGTCACACCGCTGCCGGTGAGGTACGTGGTCTATTCACACTCGCACTGGGATCACGCACGCGGCGGGCAGATTTTCAAAGCCGAGGGCGCAAAGTTTGTCGCACAACAGCGCTGCCTGACAAACATGCAGGAATCCCCGGACCCGGATATTGTTTTACCGGACATTACATTCAATGAACGTTACAGCGTAACGCTGGGCGATCAGTCGCTGGATTTGTACTACTTCGGCCCCAGCCATGGCACGTGCCTGATCGCCATGATTCCGCGCCCGCACAAAATGCTGTACACGGTGGATCTGGTAACCCCGCGCCCTTCCGGCGGCGGCTACCTGCCCTGGGATCCGCAGGTTGCAGACTTTCATTTCAATAACGCCGTTACCAATCTGCGTGCGCTGGAGGCTCTCGCTGAAAAGGAATCATTAACTCAGGTTATCGGTGCGCATCTGGTCCCGTTGCCGCAAGGCAAGGGCCAGTTCATCGCGGCCGCGCCAACCGGCCCGATCGAGAACGTGCGCGAGCGTCGTGAATTCTGGGAAGGCGTCATGGCGGCTGTCAAAGCAGAGATGGACAACGGCACCGAAAGTTTCATGGTCTCGGCGCGACTGGATTTAAGCCCCTGGCAAGACATTCCCGGCTTTAACAAGCGTAAATTCAAACAATTGATTGATCGCGTTGCCGCTTACTACGCTATTGGCAGATAATCGCACAGAGAATTATAAGGAGATCCGCATGAACCTGACTCGTCGCTCTGTCATTCAGGCATTGGGTACCGCACCGCTACTGGCGGCGGCAGGGCCGGTTCGAGCACTCAACAAAACCGACGTGATTGTCATCGGTGCCGGTTTGTCAGGCCTGAACGCTGCACTTTTGCTCCAGGATGCCGGGCTCAGCGTCACAGTCCTTGAGGGGCGTAACCGTATCGGTGGTCGGGTTCAGTCGCTGCGCAATATCCCTGGCAGCCCGGAGGTCGGTGGCACGGCGTTCGCACCCGGCTACGCTCGACTGGTAGATGCCGCAAATAAATACGGCGTCGGACTCGTGGATATTACCCCCACCATTCCGTACTTTTTGAATCAGCAAATCTACTTGCGCGATCAGTTTATTGCCAACGACGAGTGGGCAACCAGCTCGCAAAACCCCTTTCCCGACCCGTTCAAGAAGCTTCCGCCTTCGGCTTATTTCAATGCGTTCATGGGTGGGGCCAACCCGATAAAAAATGCTGCGGACTGGGTAAGCCCGGACAACGCCAAGCTGGATATCTCCCTGCATGACTGGCTGCGCCAGATGGGGCAGTCGGAGCGGACTATCGAGCTGGCCTACAACACCAACCCGACCCACGGCATGTCGGCGCATGACATTTCTGCATTGCTGGCGATGTTTGCCGGCGCTTTCGGCAACAAGCAACGCGAGTTGACGGCGAATACGGAAGTCAAAGGCTATACCGCAGTAGACGGCAATCAATCCATCCCCGAGGCCATGGCAAATGCGCTCAAAAACGAAGTGCAACTGAATACCACGGTGATTGGTATACGTTCGGACAGCAATGGCGTGGAGGTGCATACGGCCGACGGCAAAGTACACCGAGCAGATCGTGTTGTTTCTTCTTTGCCCTGTTCGGTATTACGGCGCGTAAAAATCGACCCCATGTTACAGGGCAAACAAGCGCTGGGGGTCAAGACGCTTAACTCGCAGATCATCAACCAGATTCATATCGTGCCCAAGTCGCCCTACTGGGAAAAAGACGGCATGACACCCAACATGTTTACTGATTCTCTTGCGGGAATGGTTATTGCAGAACACAAAGGGGCATATCCGCAGGACGTTAGCAGTCTGACTATCTGGCTGCGGGGTGAGCGAGCTGCCTGGGCTGACCAGATCGATCAGCAAACTGCCATCAAGAAGGTGATTGCCGATCTGGAGCGCATCCGGCCGGCCGCAAAAGGTCAGCTGGAAGTACTGGGGTACAAATCGTGGTACCGCGATCCGTTCTCGTCAGGTGACTGGGCAATCTGGGCACCCGGGCAGGTATCGGGATTTTTCCATGACCTTGCCAAGCCGCACGGTCGGGTGCATTTCTGCGGCGAACACACTGCAGTAGCAAATCGGGGCATGGAAGGCGCGATGGAATCGGGCGAACGAGTCGCAATGGAAATTCTGCTCGGCTGAACCCGCTAATAACCGCGTCAGTCGGGTAACGGGGTCGCCTTAAGATCGCGCGTGAGTCTTGGCACAGCGCATATCACAACCCCAAGCAGCGCCGCGCAGCTGCTTGCCAACAACCATGAAGCAGGCTCGTCGTCAGCTGAGGAAAATATTGCGGCCGCAGCGAACAAACCGTTGGATGATGCAACCAGCGTCGTAAAGCCGTGCAGCGACTGAGCACCGGTGCGTAACAATGCGGAAAAAAACACACCGGTTAGTGGCGCAACCATTAATTGCAGCAGAACCAGCGGATCCCTGAAACTGAACCACAAGGCGATCACACTGCCGGTGCCCAACAGCGCCAGCGGAATGATTTCGAGTTTAGCCCGCACATAGAACGCAGGATAAACAGCGGTCAGCAACAGCACGGGCAAGGTCAGCCAGAGCTGGCTTCCGTAGCAAGCAACAATAACCGCCGCCTGCGAGGCCACAATCATCCAGTAGAACAGCAAATCGCAGAAACTTTTGCCTTCCGCGCTGGCGCACTCGCGCGTCAGGTACCACCGGTCTATCGTATTCTGCGCTATCTCGAACGCGCTGCCAGCCATCATGATGCCGGCTGCCACATAGAAGCCCCAGGCGAAATCTGTTCTGGCAGCCACAAACTCGCTGTTGAAAAAAACAGCGGCTATTAATGCCAGCGGAACCAGCAACGCCCATGCGTGTGCCGCCAGAACCCAGACCGCAACCGGCCCGCGCAGGCCAATCTGGGCCGACAGGCTAACCGGCGAACTCACGAGTGACGCTTCTCGCGGGAAAATGCTTTGTCGATTGCGTCGCTGACTTTGTCGTGCGCGCCGCCCTGACAAATCGAACCATGCCCGGCAATCAGATGATCGAAACTCATCTGTTCGATACGCTCAAAATCGGATTGCAGGCTTTTGCCTTCCGGCGTCATTATTTTAAGCCAGACAGGACCCACTATCATGCGCAGGGGGAATCCCATTAACGGCATCATGATGCTGGCAAGCACTGAATTGAAGCGGCGATCGGCATAATGCTGCAGGCAGTCGCAGGTCACCAGTAAACCACCGTGCTGTTCAATCAATATGACGGCTTCCGGGTGGCGGCTTTGAGCAAAAAGCAACACCCGTGCGTCGGGAAAGGGCAATGCACCGCCGTCTTCGAGCAGCTGTCCCGCTGCCGGCCCGGGTTCACTGCGCGAACCCTGCGGAGCCCAGAACTCAGCACCGTAACGATCGACATAGTAACGATCGTCACAACCGTGAAAATAGCCCAGCCGCATTACGTGCCGCACAGACCCCAATGCCTCAAGCTGACGTTCACCGGCTTCCGACAGCCTTACCGAGTTGATCAGCGTCAGTTCATCGCCATGGCGCAAAACAACCATGTTTCGGCTGAATCGCAGCCACCAGTTCGCCCGATATGAGCCGCGTACCAGAAAGACATCCGGAAACACCTCGACCGGCGGGTCGTGTGGCCGTGCCGGCGGATAGCTGTTTTGCTGAGCTGCTGTCATCATGACCCCTTGTATCGGATAGCCCCGCGCTGGACTGAGTGCCGCGGTTTCGCCAAAATGCGCATCCCGGCCACTATGCCACAACAGGAAAACCATGACTCTCATCAAACCACTGCGCGGACTGCGTCCGGTGCCTGACAAGGCTGCAGACGTGGCTGCCCCGCCTTACGATGTGCTTAACACAGCCGAGGCGCGCGTTCGTGCGGCAGGCAAACCTTACAGCTTTCTGCATATCTCTAAACCGGAAATCGACCTGCCCGAAGGTACCGACCCGTATGCCCCGGAGGTTTATGCAAAGGGAGCGGAGAACCTGCAGGCACTGATTGACCAGGGCGTGTTAATACGCGACGAAGCACCGACCTATTACGTCTACCGCCTTACTATGGGCGACCATGTGCAAACCGGGCTGGTCTTTGCCGGCTCGGTCTCGGACTACGACAGCAATCGCATTCGCAAACATGAATACACGCGCCCGCAGAAAGAAGACGATCGCGTTCGCCAGATCACTGCGCTGAATGCTGAAACCGGCCCGGTCTTGCTGGCCTATCGTGCTTCAGATGCAATCGGCAAAATCATTGCGGACGTCACCAAAGGCGCGCCGGATTACGATCTTGTCGCCGACGACGGTGTCGGACACACGCTGTGGGTCATGCACGATCGAACGCAGATTGACGCGCTTACGCAGCTGTTTAATGACATGGATGCGTTGTATATCGCCGACGGCCATCATCGCTCGGCGTCGGCCTCGCGCGTTGCAGCAGCCAAGAACAAGAACAACAACAAGAACAACGGCGCCGCGAACCCTGGCAACGCCAATTCCTGGGATCACTTTCTTTGCGTGGCGTTCCCGCACAATGAAACGCGTATTCTTGACTACAACCGGGTCATCAAAGACCTGAATGGGCACGATAAAGACGAGTTGCTGGAAAAAATCAGCGCCGCGTTCACGGTCACGGAATCCGATTCCCGGGCAAAGCCACAGCGACCCGGCGAGTTCGGCATGTATCTGGACGGACAATGGTATCTGCTGGAAATCGACCGCGACCGCATCCCGGAAGATGACCCTGTTGCCCGGCTGGACGTCAGCCTGCTGCAGGACAATCTGATCCAGCCCCTGCTTGGCGTGGCTGACCCGCGGACGGATGACCGTATAGATTTTGTCGGCGGCATACGCGGTATGGCAGAGTTAGAAAAGCGCGTTGACAGCGGCGAGATGCAGATTGCCTTTGCCCTGTACCCGACCAGCATGGAAGCACTGATGGCTGTGGCTGATGCCAATGAAGTGATGCCGCCCAAGTCCACCTGGTTTGAACCCAAACTGGCGGACGGGCTGGTATCGCATGTACTCGACTGATCCAGCGGAGTGAGCACCATGAACCAACCCTATGATCATCCGGACATGCCTAAACAGTGGATGGAAGGCATGGTGCCGACCATGAACGACAAGGGTTACATGTTCGAAGTGCTTGATCATATCGCCGAAGAATTTATTGAATACTCGGGCAATTCCGGGAAGCCTGCACTGGAGGTCGGCTGTGCTTATGGCATTGCCACCATCGCTGCGCTAAAAAACGGCGCGGAAATAACTGCATGCGACATGGAGCAACGGCATCTGGATGTGCTTCGTGAACGTGCGCCTGCCAGTCTGCACGACAAACTGACCACCAGAGTTGGCAAACTGCCTGATATTGATTTGCCGGAAAATACCTTTGGCAGCCTGCTGTGCTCACGCGTGCTGCATTTTCTCTATGGCACAGATGTCGACCAAAGTGTGGCCAATATGTTTCGCTGGCTGCAGCCTGGCGGTCGATTGTATCTGGTGGCCGATACACCCTACGGTATCTGGCGAAATTTCATTCCGATTTTTGAGGAACGGGTCGCAAACGGTGAACGCTGGCCGGGCGAGATGGAAAAGCCGGTGCGCTATTTGCCATTTGACGGGCGCAATGAAGATGGCGGGCCGCCCATAATGAATCTGCTATGCCCTGAACAACTGATTCGAACCGCCGAGGAAGCAGGTTTTGTGGTGGAAAGGGCGGAGTTTATTGATCGCCCTGATTTCAGACCCCCGGGCCGCATGGACGGCCGTGAAAATTGCGGTCTGGTAGCGGTCAAACCGGCCTGAATGCCGCTCCGCCAGAGTTTTCCATGATCAAGGGTTTTCATCACGCTGCCATTTCTACCCCCGATCTGGAACGCTGCATTGCGTTTTATACGCAGACTATCGGCGGCGAAGTGGCGTGGGAGTTTGGCTGGGAACGGGGCACACCGGAAGCCGATGCGGTGACGGGCCTCAGCGATTCCGCCTGTCGCGCAGCCATGTTAAAAATTGGCGATACCTTTCTGGAAGTTTTCGAATATTCCGCCCCTGCACAGGCAGCGCGAACTGAACTGCGGCCGGTAAATCTGCACGGCATCACGCATGTTTGCCTGGAAGTCACCGATATCGATAGCGAATATCAACGCCTAAAAGCGGCCGGGATGCAGTTCAACACCGCGCCCATGGCACAAGACGGCAGTTCAATGGTTTATGGCCGCGACCCTGACGGCAATGTGGTCGAACTGATTGAATTTACCGGTTAGTAGCACAGGCAAAATTATCATGAGCCAAACCTATGACCATCCTGAAATGCCAAAGCAGTGGGTCAAAGGTTTTGTACCCACGCTGAACGGCACAGGGTCGATGTTTCTGGTGCTCGACGACTACGCCAAGGAGTTCATCGAGTATTCCGGCCATTCCGGCAAACCGGCTGCTGAGATTGGCTGCGCTTACGGTATCGCCACTATAGGGGCGTTAGAGAATGGCGCCACGGTCACTGCCTGTGATATGGAACCGCGGCATTTGCAGATACTGCGGGAGCGCACACCGGAAAATCTGCGCGCAAATTTGATAACCAAAGTCGGCAAATTGCCCGACATAGACCTGCCGGACAATACCTTTGGCAGTCTTCTTTGCTCGCGTGTACTGCACTTTCTCTATGGGGATGATGTGGAGAAAAGTGTTGCCAAGATGTATCGCTGGCTAAAGCCGGGCGGCCGGTTATTCCTGATAGCCGACACGCCTTACGGCATTTTTCGCAATTTCATTCCTGTGTTCGAAGAACGCTTAGCCAACGGAGTGCGCTGGCCGGGTGAGATTGAAGAACCGGATCACTATTTGCCGTTTGCGGTTCCTGATAAAAGCAAAGGGCCGCAGTTTCTGAATCTGCTTTGCCCGGATCAGCTTACGCGCACCGCAGAAGAAGCGGGCTTTGTGGTTGAACGGGCTGATTTTATCGCCCGCCCGGATTTTTCCGGCTGGGGCCATCTGGACGGCCGCGAGAACTCGGGCCTGGTCGCAATAAAACCTGTCTGAAAATTTCCCGCGTACTGAAAGCTAACCAGTGGCCGGGTTGTGCCGTCTGCAGGCCACTTGCTACAGGCCGTCGCGACTAAACCCCAGATCTTTCAGCAACCCGTCATGCAGGTCGTAGATCCAACTGTGGATGGCCAAAGCCTGACCACGTTGCCAAGCCGCACGCACCACCCGCAACCGCGCAAGGTTTTCGGCCTGCGTCAGTACATTCAACTCACACAAACGTCGCCACCGCGAATCCTCATCGGGCAACGCGTCGAGCTCGTCACTGTTTTTGTCGCGAATCCGCCGCAGGTGCTCTACCCAAAACTCCAGTGGGTCTTCCAATGCCGGGCCGAGCGCCGCCTTGACCCCACCGCAGCCATAGTGGCCACACACAATGATGTGCTGCACCTGCAGGGTGTCAACCGCAAACTGTATAACCGATGCGCTGTTCACATCCTCTCGCGGAACCACGTTGGCGATATTACGGTGAACGAATACTTCACCGGGTTGCAGACCCGTGATTTGATTAGCGGGCACCCGACTGTCGGAACAACCGATCCAGAGAAACTCCGGCTCCTGAATTGCGCACAGACGTTCAAAAAACTCCGGGTCTTCAGAAACCCGATCTGCCGCCCACTGCTGGTTGTACTCGATCAGGTCCTTGCAACGATTCATAGGTATCCGTCCTGGTTATTGCTCAGTCTGCTTGCGCGGGGTTGCTGTTCGACCATTTGCTCAAATCAATCTCGAAACCAACGATCGCGCCAGGTTCCTTGTCGCCGTTTAGCACGGCCGCCAGGTATCCGGGCTCGATAAAGTGGCAGTAGTGGACACCCCGAAAACGCTCCGGAGCATTCTGGAAACGCACGTCGCCAAAATCCTGCACAAAGGCCTTGGATGCCACGTGCAGCGCACCGGATTCGTCAACGTACGTCATGCGAAACGGCAACAACCAGTCCGGGCCACCGACGATGGGCTCGCCTGCATCGGTATGCGTTTCATCGGCGTCAAAAGTGACCTCTTTGTACGCAGGTTCGCGCACCCAACCGGATATCAGACGAAACATTTCACGGTTCAGATCCTGACACACGCCAGCCGGGCCCGCCGTGCCCTCGCCGTATACAGGATTCAAATGACTTTCATTTTTGAGTTTGCAGGACACGCCCACCACATCGCCGGACTCGTCCTGCCAATTGAACTGCTGAATTTGCGGCCCGTTGGGCCCGTCTAAAATCGCCTTGGACTTGACGAAGGCATTGAAGTCTTCGTGCACCACCAACTCAAAACGCATCCCGGTTCGCTCGACCACTCGCTGGGCCGACTGACACAGTGTGTCGAGCTCCGGCAGCTCACGCAGCCGGACATAGTCCTCCGGGGAACTGCTGCAGCCGCCCACAATGACTGTCAGACACGCAACTAAACCCCAACCTCGACGGGACAGCTTATGCACCTCAAAGACCTTTAAGATAGCCGGCCACTTCTTCCAATTGCGCGGGCTGCAGCCAGGCAAAACCGGGCATCGGAATACCCGTCACACTGGCCGGATCCGTCGGCATACGACCCACTTTGAGAAACTCCACCAGTTCAGCGGCGCTTGAATTGGCGACCAACTCGGAAGTCGTGAGGTCGAGCCCCAGGCCTTGCACACCCTTCGCATCAGCGCCATGGCACGCCACGCACTGGGTAGCAAAAATGCCGGGCACGGCAGTCGAACTTGTCGTCGCGGCGGGAGCGGCGGCGACCGCGACCTCGCGCTTGGCGCGGCTGGCCATACCAAACGGCGCAACCTCGCCATCAGCCGTGACCGATGCCAGCGGCGCATCGCCGGATGCGACCGGCTGCAATGCATAGTCTTCTGCTGTCACTTTGTTGGGGCCCTTGCTCATGTCGAGCCCGGCACCCGATGATGCGACCTCGCTATCCGGCTGCCCGCAGGCACCCACCGCCAATACAGCGATGAACAACACGAGCTTAATTACGCTGGTGAACAAATTCATAATCTATACCTTGGACTGGGTGCACTATCAGGCAATTTTTACGTCGGGGATGTTAAACAGCGACTTCCACTCGCGGGCAATTAACAAATCCATCAATTCAGACTCCTTACCCTGCTGCTTGCGTTCCATTTCTTCGTGCAGGGTGATCAACGCCTGATCAACTGCCGGACCAAACAGACTGCGCAAGTACTCCATCGGTACGCGCGGATCGCTTTCATCGACAAAATTGCCGTTTTCATCAAACTTCGGCGGCAAAATCGGCGGCACGTAGAAAACATTCGGCTCGGTGCCGTACTCCGGGTGCAACGGCAGCGCGACCTTCCACTGATTAACCAGCTTGTCGATCGGGCCATTCACATCGTCCAGCATCCCGACGAAGCGCAACCGCCCGGGGCACTGCCGCGCACAGGCCGGGGCAACGCCTTCTTCCATACGCGGAAAGCAGAAAATGCATTTCTGGCTCTTGCCCTGCGTGTAATTGAAGTAAACCTTGTCGTAGGGACACGCCTTGTTGCACTCGCGGAACCCCTGACACTTATCCTGATCTACCAGAACAATGCCGTCCTGTTCACGCTTGTAAATCGCCCGAACGGGGCAGGCTTCCAGACATGCCGGCTTGGTGCAGTGGTTGCACAACCGCGGCAGATAAAAGTGATAGTTGTTGGGGTAGTCGCCGCTGGAAGTGTCCTCGTCCCAGTTCGCGCCCTTACCCATGGGCTTTTGCTGTTTGAGAATCTGCTCTTCGCCCTTGAAGTAGACCTCTTCAAAGTTAAGCGGAATCTCTTCGCCGTGGGCTGCCTTCTCGGGCAACTTGCCGGGCTTCAGGGCTGTGCCGTCCTCGTTCCAGCCGCCACCGTCGTCTTCCCAGTAGCGTGGATAACCCGGCCCCGGTTTAGTTTCGACGTTGTTCCACAGCATGTACTCCTGCCCCGGTTCGTCCGTCCACAGCGATTTACACGCTGCGGTGCAGGCCTGGCAGCCGATGCACTTGTTCAGGTCTATGACCATCGATACTTGATGTGCGGGCATGGTATTCCTCGTTTATGCGTCGCCGGCGAATTTTTCGAATTCCACCGTACAATCGTGATAAGTCTGATTAGGGACAAAGTCCGGCGTCTGAAAGCGCAGGTGGCCGTAACCGCCGACCATCTGCACCGGCTTTAGCAATCCGCCGGTAGAGATAACCGAACTGAAGTTCCTTTTGTCACGGAACATCATCGGATCCCAGCCGTGATACATGAACAATTGCTTTGGCTGCATGCTTGAGCTCACGTGCGCCATGGCCACGAAATCGCCAAAGTCATTATGCACCCGGATCAAATCACCGTCCTGCACGCCGCGGTTAGCGGCATCATCCGGGTTGACGTAAACATCCGGCTCACCGCGCTGCAAACTGACTAACAAAGAGTCGTCGCGAGCCCAACTGTGAATGCCATGCCGCGCGTGCCCCATGCTCAAGCGCAAATCGAAATCTCTGTTTTTCAGCGGCTCTTTGAAGACCGGCAAGGCCTCACCTTCGCTCAGGAACGTGTCCTGATCGAGATAAAACTGCTGCCGACCGGTAAGCGTCTGCCATGGGTGTTTATCGCGCGTACTGGCTAAAACTTCATAGTTATAGGCTGACTCTTTGCCAAATTGCACATCGTCCGAGTCATTAACACGAACGAACCCTTTGCTGGCTAACTCATCCCAACTGACTTTCGGCACACCCGGCTGATTGGCGATCATGTATTCAACCAGGTCCTTCGTGTTGGAAATCTTGCCATTCAGCGTGAACTGCGCATCAGCATTAGCGTAATCGCGCTCGATGGGCTGACCAAACATATTGTCCTTAATAACGGATACACCACGTGCCTTCGACCGTTCGGAAATTTTCTTCAGCAAATCACGTTGAATAATCCAGTCCGGTCGCGATTCACCTAACGGCGGTACTGCCTGATCTATAACCTGCAGGTAAGGCGTGCGGCCCTCCATGGTGATGTCTTGCAGTTCGTAATGGTGAGCCACCGGCAACACAATATCGCTGTACATGGCGGTAGCGCTCATATCGGGCGTCATGGCCACCATGAGTTCAACCTGCGCCAATGCCGACTCGCGCCACTGCTCGCCGCCTGCCCGCCAGTTTGCCGGGTTGTGGCCGGCCATCAGCGCCATGCGCCAGGGCTTGGCAGCGTAATCAGGAATCCACCGGTTTGCTTTGGCTTGCTGATAGTGACGATCAATATGATCGGCGAATTCCTTGCCGTATACCCGTTCATTGCTGGCCCGGCCATTGCTGTTTGCGTAGTCCCACACGGCAATGGCTGCGATGCGCAGCCGCGGCCCCAGCCCGGCAAACACATAAGCGAATGAACCCTCGGAGCGTGGCAATTGCGTGGTCTGCACCCCACCCCCTTCGCGGCCGGTGTTGCCGGTCAACGCCGACATTAACAACCAGGAACGCAGCATCAGGTCGCCGTGGAGCCATTTGTTTGCCCGGTAACCCGCAAAAATCATGCCGGGCCCGCGGGTCGCAAACGCGCGTCCGACGTAGCGAATTACGTCAGGGCTGACACCGGTAATTTCGGCAACTTTTTCCGGCGTGTAGTTTTCCAACTCTTTACGCAGGAACTCGAACACCGTGGTCACTTCAACCGGGCCTTCCAGCGTGTCTACCGTCCAGGTGCCCGTAACAGCGGGCTTCAGTCCGCCGAGCAGCAGTGACTTTTCTTCCGCATCCGGCTGTGGCGGTGCGAAAGGACTGATAAACCCGGTTGCGGGCGCGGGTTGCACCGCTCCGCTGGTCTCATCCCAGAAATAAAATCCGTCGTCACGACCGCCCTCCACCAGATCTGCTTCGCGCAGAAATTTCTGATCGCTGACGCGCACCAGAAACGGCATATCGGTTTGTTCGCGTACGTAATCCCACGCAATCAGATCTTCGCTCACCATGGTGTGCACCATGCCGAGCGCCAGTGCCGCATCGGTTCCGGGTTTCGGGTTCACCCACTTGGAAGAACGCACGGCCGTCGGACTGAAGTCCGGCGAAATGCATATCACCTCGGTGCCGTTGTACCGCGCCTCCCAGAAAAAATGCGCATCCGGAATTCGCGTTGCCGCAGGGTTACATGCCCAGATCAGGCAAGTCTTCGACTTGAACACGGCGGGCATGCTGTCACCCGGCAAGGGCATGCCCAGTGTCATGTTGGCGCCAACCGGCAAATCACCCACACCGGCAAAGGTTTCCGGTATCACGCAACCGGTGATATTGGCGAAGCGAAACAGCCCGGCAAATGCAGCGCGCTTGAGAATCATTGCCGTGCCCATTGCAAAGGTGATCGACTCGGGCCCGTCTTCAACCGCGATATCGATGAATTTATCGGCGACTTCCGTCAGCGCTTCATCCCAGCTGATGCGTGCCCATTTCCCTTCGCCGCGTTCACCCAACCGGCGCATCGGGTAGAGCACCCGCTGCTTGCCGTACATGTGCTTGTGCTGCCGCAACCCTTTCTGGCAACCGCGCGGACCAAAATCCGGGGTGTCATCGCCCTGGTGACCGTATTCACCCTGCTGCTCTTCACGCCAGACAATGCCGTTCTTGACGTATATGTTGAAAGCACAGTGACCGGTGCAGTTCAGGCCCCGGCTGCCGCGCACAACGCGGTCCCAGGTCCATTTGTTACGCATGACGTCTTCCCAATTACGGTATGCACGCTCATGCGAGCCGGCGCCAACAGCGCCGTACTTTAATGACAGGGCTATGGCGCCGCTTCCACCTACAAAGTTCCGGCGCGTCGTGGTCAGGGTCATGCGCGATTACTCCATTTCATATTGGCCAGTAATACACGGCCTCGCATGCATAGAACTATAACAAGCCGTTCTTCGTCAGTCGCTCCAGCAGATCGTCCTGCCGCTTGCGGAACCACGCCCGATCGGGGTGCGGGAGCACTTTACCGTCCTGCAGCAGGTCATTGCCGGTGTGCAGCGGGTACTTGGCATACATCATGGCGTAAACGTCTGTGAGCTGGCGCGAAAAGTGGTTAAACATGCCGCCCTGGCGCCGCCGGGCCCGCAGGTAATCGATGTCCAGAATGGCGTGGGCCAGCATGCTTTCGCCGCCCGCTGCCGCCTCGGCCATGGTGTCGCCCTTGTAATCGACCACACATGAATGAGCGCTGCACGTATACGGGGGGATCGGCGAGTTCTCGATGGTTGCGGTGTTGGAAGTCACGATGTAGATGTGATTTTCCATGGCACGCGCACGCCGAGCGGCCTGGCGATCCGTCAGTTTGGGGCTGCCCGGCTCGCTGGACGGGTGCAACAGGACTTCAGTTCCCCGCAGACACATGGCCCGCACCAGCTCCGGCCACATAATTTCTTCCGAGGCAATACAGCCCAGACGCCCGATTTCCGTGTCCGCGACCGGAAACAAACCCTCGATGCCATACAGATCCAGGTACTTGTCCAGCACGTCATGCGGGGTCATTTCAAAGGCGGAGGTCAGACGGCGGTAGCGCAGGATCACGTCACCGTTGGGGCCGATAATGAAACAGGTCTGGAAGTAAAGATCGGGGAAGTTCGGATCGATTTCGTAGACATTGCCCGACAGGAAAATATTCAGGTCCTGCGCTAACTTACCGAGAAACTCATATTCCGGCCCGTCGTAGCGAATACAGGCTTTTTCATGCCATTCTTCGTGCGATTCGCCGAGCAAAAAGCCGCTGAGAATATACTCCGGCAATACCACCACACGCACTTCGCTGCCGTTGTAGAACCGCACAAAGCCGACATTAGTGGTGACGTAAGTACGGATCTTCTCCAGCGTTTTCATGCGCACTTTGAAGGCGGATTCCTTGTCTTTACAACCATTTACGGCTGTGCAGGAAACCTGCATTCCGCCCGCTGTATAAAGTGGGATAGTCCTGTTGTTTTCTGACATGCTGTTTCCTGACTCTAAGATTGGTAATGATGTAGCGAATAATGAAACCTCACACTGATGCACGTCCAGCGCGGAATCACTGATATGCATCAAAGTGTATTTTGCGTTACACCAGACGCGGGTGGGAGATGGTGTCGCATTATTAGTCCTGGACTGACCATATGCCGGACACAGCGACAAACGGCCCGCTCGTTCAGGCCTATAATTCCACGGGTATCCTTTCCGCACGTCTATCCATAACCAGAAAAAGACAAACGCCTTGGCCAATTTCGACGATCTGCAATCCGAACTGCAGCAGCGCAAAGCGAATGACCTGTACCGCTCTCGACTGGTGGTGGACTCCGCGCCGGGCCGCGAAGTTGTGATCAACGGCCGGTCGCTGCTGAATTTCAGCAGCAATGACTACCTCGGCCTGGCCAATGACGACCGGGTCAAGCAGGCCTTCGCAGCGGGAGTCGGCCGATGGGGTGCCGGCAGCGGGTCATCTCACCTGATCTGCGGTCACACAGCAGCGCACCATGAGCTCGAGGCCGCTCTGGCAGATTTCACCGGGCGGCCACGCTGTCTGTTGTTTGCCAGCGGCTACGCAGCCAACGTCGGAACGATTAATGCGCTGGTCGGCAAAGGCGACGACGTGTTCGAGGATCGGCTCAACCATGCCTCGTTGCTGGACGGGGGGCTTATCAGCGGCGCGCGCTTCCGCCGCTATGCGCATCGCGACCCTCTGGATCTCGCGCATAAGCTCGCCCGCGCAGGAACCGGTGAGCAGGGCAATGGCAAGCGCACCCTGGTCGTCACGGACGGCACCTTCAGCATGGACGGCAGTATTTGCGATATACCGGCTACCGCAGCAGTGGCGCGCAAGCATGGCGCCTGGCTAATGGTGGATGAAGCACACAGCCTCGGGGTAAGCGGAAATCAGGGTCGGGGGTTGATCGATGCGACCATTTTTGGCACCGACGACGTGCAGGTCCTGATCGGCACTCTCGGCAAAGCGTTCGGCACCCAGGGTGGTTTTGTAGCGGGCAGCGAGGCGCTGATTGAAACACTGATTCAACAGGCGCGGACCTACATCTACAGCACTGCCCTGCCGGCCGCCGTGGCCGCAGCCACACTGGTCAGCCTGAACATCGTCCGGGACGAAGAGTGGCGGCGGGAACGCGTGCGCGATCTTATTGGTCGCTTCCGCACCGGCGCCGAGCAACTCGGCCTGCAAATCATGGACTCGCAGACCGCCATTCAGCCCGTGATACTCGGCGGTGAGCGCGATGCGCTGCAGATGAGTAAGGAGCTCGCGGATCGCGGCTTGTTGATCAGCGCCATTCGGCCACCTACGGTACCCAGCGGTACCTCTCGCTTGCGGGTCACACTGACGGCGGCACACGACAAAAACGATGTAGATCGCTTAGTCGAAGCGCTTGACGGCGCGCGGAGAGCGGCGTGAGTCGCGCCTTTTTCATTACCGGCACAGACACAGGCGTTGGCAAGACGGTGGTCGCCAACGCACTCCTCAAACTGGCCAACGACCGCGGCCTGTCATCGCGCGGCCTGAAACCTGTCGCTGCAGGTTGTTATCTGCGCGATGGCCGGCAGGTTAATGAAGATGCATGGGATCTGATGCATACCGCATCAATCAAATCCGACTACGAGACAGTGAACCCGATTGCACTGCGCGAACCCATGGCGCCACACATCGCCGCCGAGCGCGAAGGTGTAGACCTGCAAGCGCGCGCGCTGGCGAAACATTGCGCTGCACTGCTGCCCGGCGCCGACTTTACCGTTATCGAAGGCGCCGGTGGCTGGCTGGTGCCGCTAAATGCAACAGAAACTGTCGCTGATATAGCGGTTGAGCTCAATACACCGGTCATATTGGTGGTCGGGCTGAGGTTGGGATGTATTAACCATGCTTTGCTCACCGCCGCTGCTATCCGTGATAGCGGGCTGACGCTGGCCGGATGGGTCGCCAACCGTATAGACCCGGAAATGGCAGTGCCGAATGAAAACATTGCGACACTCGAAGCGCGCCTTGATGCACCGCTACTGGGAGTCATTCCGCCGATGGACAACCCCGGGGCGGTATTCGCCGCTCCGCACCTGAACTTTGACGCCCTGCCATGAACGACTTTGATCGCGCGCACGTGTGGCACCCTTACACGTCCGTCACGCATCCTTTGCCAACCTACTCTGTTGATTCCTGCGACGGCGTGCGCATCAAGCTGACAGACGGTACTGAGCTTATTGACGGCATGTCATCGTGGTGGTGTGCCATACACGGCTACAACCATCCGGCTCTGAATGCCGCGGCCAGTGCCCAGCTGCAAAAAATGGCGCATGTAATGTTTGGCGGCCTCACGCATGCGCCCGCCATAGAGCTCGCCGAAAAATTAATTGCGCTGACACCTTCAGGGCTGGACTACGTATTTTTTAGCGACTCGGGTTCGGTCAGCGTCGAGGTCGCCCTGAAGATGGCGATTCAGTACTGGCACAATCGCGGATACCCCCGGAAGAACCGCATGCTGACCATACGCGGTGGCTACCACGGCGATACATTCGGCGCGATGTCGGTCTGTGACCCGGTCAACGGCATGCACTCGCTGTTTGGCGCGTCGCTGCGTAAGCAACTTTTTGCGCCACGGCCGCAATGCCGTTATGGGGAACAAGCCAACGAAAGCGATATCGATTCGATAGCGCAACTTTTGCAGCAACATGCGCACGAGATCGCTGCCGTGATACTCGAACCCATCGTGCAGGGGGCAGGCGGTATGTGGTTTTATTCTGCCGACTACCTGAGCGAGGTAGCAGCGTTGTGCGAACAACATGACGTGCTGTTGATTTGCGATGAGATTGCCACCGGCTTCGGCCGCAGCGGGCGACTTTTTGCCAGCGAGCATGCCGGCATATCGCCGGACATCATGTGCGTCGGCAAAGCGCTGACAGGCGGATATCTAAGCCTCGCAGCCACGCTCACAAACAGAAAAGTACGCGACGGCATCTCCGATAATGCCGGGGTGCTGATGCATGGCCCAACATTTATGGGCAACCCGCTGGCATGTGCAATAGCCAATGCAAACCTGGAATTACTGTCGGCGGGAACATGGCAAGTACAAGTAGCGAACATCGAGACTCAGTTCAGAAACGAACTGGCTGCATATCGTCGACATCCGGACGTTGCGGATGTACGGGTATTGGGCGCTATCGGCGTGGTGGAAGTCCGTCACGAAGTTGACGTTGCAAGCGTGCAGAAAAGATTCGTTGAGGCCGGCGTTTGGATCCGGCCTTTCGGCAAGATGATTTACCTGATGCCGCCCTACCTGATCACTAGCGACGACCTCAGCAAACTCACGGCTGCCATCGCACTGGCTCTGGACTAAGAACTGTACGAGAATCAGCCGCCGTGACGCTCCGGGTCAAGCACGGGCGGGGCGATTGGCGCGCCGAAGCTCGGCGGCGCTTCGCCATCCGGCGCCGGCGATGCATCGTCGGGCGCGGGCTCTGAAATAGCAGCAGGTGCTGAATCGCGCGGCTTGGTCACTCGACCCTCGGGTTCCCGGCGGTCAATGGCAACCGCTGACGCAGCGTCCGGAACATCGCGCCTGTCAACCTCCTCTGCCGGGGGCTGCGGCAACTGCACACGTTGCAAAGCCGCGGACAATTCATACATTCGATAAGCACCGCTGCTTGCCACTAACCGACTGTAGCTGCTAAGCCACGGTATTAAATCCGCATGCAATCCCGGGTCGTCAAGGTAAACAAGAACATTGCTTACCTTATAGCGCTGGATAATGGCTATCCGCTTTACGTCGTCAACAGCCTGATAAAAAAAGGCATCTGATGCCTGCTCGCGTTCCATGCCGTCAGGCAACAAGGGATTGTGGTTCAACAAAGCGACCATGCGCCCTTTAAAGGCCGGCACGGGCCAACCCGTAGCCGGTGTGGCGAGCACGACGCCATCTTCGGCGACGGGCTGTAGCAGTTCGCCATATAAATCCGGCACATTCATACCGTCGGGCAATACACTGCGACTATCAACCAACTTCAGCGTCTGACCGGAAATGACATGGCCGGCTTTTTCCTGAAACACCAGCCACACATTCGTGGTTACGGCAAAAATGCCGACCAGAACGCTTAGCAGCAATATTGGCGTTGCCAGCGGCGGCCGTGGAATCTCGCTCCATGCGCTGATCAGGCGCAACCAGCCCCAGATCACGGCCAGTTGCAGATAGAAAACTCCAAACAATAAGAACCGGTGCGCCAACGGTATTGTAAAGACCGTATTAAGCAGATACGGCACCAATATGAGCAGCACGCCATAAACAACGAACGGCTGCTCGCCACGCTGCATCAGCCTTAATACCACCGGCACGCCTAACAAACTTAATCCCAACACAGCAACGACCGTGCTCGGATCGTAGAGCGCGTCGCCCCAGGCTCGCGTTGCAATGCCTTCCAGTGGAGCATTAAACAACGCAGCCGACACCCAATCAGCCGTTTCAATGCCGTACAGGCCCAGTGTCAGTTTCCACACCGAAAAGAATGGCCATAACTCGGCCACTGCCAGGCCAACTAAAACCGCCACTATTGCAGCGAGTTGCGTGACAACCGATGTCGAAAATTCAGTGAACACCAGCAACAGGCAACCGGATGCACAAAATAAACCTGTCAATGGATGGCTGACGAAAACCAGCGCCTGCAACGTCACCAGTGACAGCGCCCATATTGGCAATACGGTTCCACTGCGCAGCAGCCGCATGGTTACCCAAAAACCGATGAGACTAATCCCGAACGCAAAACTTGAGGGGTCGGCAGCAATATGCAGAAAGTTGCGCAGCTGGAATATGCCCGGCCCGTTCCCCGGCCCGAGACCAGCCACGCCCCAAAAAGTAAATAACACCAGCATGCCCAGAAACGGCGCCCATGCCTGCCGAAAGTAATAGGAAAGAAATAAACGCAAACCAATAGCAATCAGCACAACGTTGACGACACCGCCGACCACCATCAACTGGATGGCATCCATCCCAAGAAGTTTTCCAATGACGGATAAGGCCAGCAAATGCGGCACGAACCGGGCGCTCAACCCGGAGTCATTCACAAGGGGGTTGGAAAGCGGTGCCCCGTTTTGCAGCCACTCGCGCAGAACCGCTACGTGCGCCCAGTAATCGGCCGTGGGTGACCACAGCACCAGGGCACCGGTAGCGTTATCCCAGAACATCGCCACGATAAGAGCCGCGCACGCGAGCAAAAACATCCCGTTTGGCAGGACCAAAGACTCTTCAGCGGAATAGCGATTTATCCGTCTTTTCAACGCGCACCATCAACCCTATTGACGAGCAACCACCCGATTGCGATCGTCCGATTAAAATCTCCCGTCAGCGACGACCGTGAGTCACGACTACAACGGTGATCAGTTTGCCCCATTTGCGCCGCCTTAGAAAGAACACAAGTCACACCTCGAAACGCTTGTACTCAGCGGGCCTGAAAGCCGGTGTTGCGCTGCCGCTACGCCAGGCGGCGTGCACTGCGGGCATCAATAGCCGAGCGGCGTAAACACGTCACGTTTGCGGAAATAGGATTTCAGCTTGCGCGTGATAATTTTCTTCGGCGTCAGCCAGCGGACAGCCTCACCGCCCTCTTTAACCTGCAACATGCCCTGGACGAGGAAAGGGGTCACGGTTTCGACGGTATCGGCCAGTAGATTGAGTATTTTTTTGGATTGTTCCCAACGCGCACCCCGCTTATCAGGAGGTGGCACCAAAAGATCCGTTATCACAATACCCGGACTCAGATAACAAACCTTCACCGGCGAGCCCTTGAGCTCTGCTGCCAACGCCTTCGTCAGGTATCGCACGGCACACTTGGTGGTTGCATAGACCGAAACACCAGGACGAATCATGCCGTTACTGCCAAAACCTTCCATATTGAAAATTTTTCCACCGCCCTGCCTATACATTCCATTGATGGCAATCTGGTTGCAATACATCAGCCCGGTCAGGTTGGTGTTAATAGTCGCGGCGATGGTTTCGCGCGCTTGACGGTAAAACATATCGGCACCGGTTTCTACACCCGCATTGTTGACCCATATGTCGACTGACCCCAGAATTTCTGCGGCACGATCCCACAAATTTTGCACCTGGCCGTAATCAGCCACATCGCAGACGCGCCCGGCAATATTCCGGTCGGGCCACTCTTCGCGCAAATTCGACACAACCTCGTCAACTGCCTGCGGCGTCCGGCTCGACACCATGACATCATGGCCGTAGCGCAAAAACTCGCGGGCCAGCCCCAAACCGATGCCCTTGGTACTGCCCGTGATCACTACGTTCATTCGGTTTGCCCCTGATTCGTGCGCCATTTTGCGGCTATAGGTAGATTCCAGCATCCAACCACCGCACACTGCGGTGGACAATCATAATAACCGAAGATAAGCAGGGAGAAATGACCATGACGAACGACATCAATACCGTTCTTGTACCGACTGACTTTTCTGACATGTCTGTTGCCGCCTTACCCTTAGCCATGGATCTGGCGGAAAAGTACGGCGCGGAACTGCACTGTCTGTACGTGGTTGAAGAGCCTCAAATCTACAGTTCACTGGAAATGGGTTCCGTGGCAATCCCCACATCCGGGGAGTTAATGGAAAGTGCTAAAACCCGCATGCAGCGCTTTGGCGAGGAATATCTGGCCAATGCGCCACATGGCTTCAAAACCAAAGTTGTTGTGGGTCACGCGGCAAGTGAAGTCATTAACTATGCTAACGAAATCGGCGCTGGCTTGATTGTCATGACCACGCGCGGTTACTCGGGCGTGAAACACCTGATGTTAGGCAGCACCACCGAAGACGTGTTGCGGCATTCCACGTGCCCGGTTTTGTCAGTACGCGCCAAGACCTGAAGCGCGTATCGTCGATTCACCCGCGCAACTGTGTTCGTCAGGACGCGAGGGCCGGCACCAGGCGTTCGCCGATCAGGCGGATTGCCTGCGCCGCGTCCCCGTGTATCTTCAGCGTCACTTCATCGAGCCCTGCTGCGGCGAAATTGTTGAGTTCTGCAGCGACTCGGTCGATATCGTCCGGCCCACCGGTAAAAGTCAGGTTGTCCACCAGCGACTGAATTAAATGCTCCGGCACGCCCTCAACGTGTGGCGTGCGTTGCAGGAAAGCTCGCAGGAACGCATCACGCTTTGAATCGATAAAGGCCGCGTCTTCATCGCCCAGAAACGGTGCCGTATGCCAGGGCTGCAGAAGCCCGCGCCAAATCATCTCCATGCGCGCTTCCGCCTCGGCTGCAGCCTTGTCGTCTTTAATATGCCAGGCAAAAAAGTTGGCGACCTTTAACGGCACGGTACGCAGGACACCTTGTTCGCGCCCCGCACGCATATGCTCACGCACCTCCGCCATACGGGACAAGGGCACGTCACTCAGCATGACGCCGTCAGCAACTGCACCTGCCATGCGCAACATCTGCGGGCCGTTTGCGCCCACGTATAAAAGCGGCGGCTCTTCCTGCAACCAATCGGCCTGATAATTCAATAAGGAATAAATCTGGCCCTCGTAATTGCTGAACTTGCCGCTGGCCGCAGCGCGAATGATCTCCACACAGTCACGCACCGCTGAAACGCGACGCGACGGCGTCAGGCCGGTAACGCGCATAACAGAATGGCCCAGACCGCCGACCGTAACCGACATTTTCCCGCCTGACATCTCGTTCAGAGTCAGCACGGCTTCCGCCATTTTCAGGGGATGGGTTTCATAGGGGCTTAGCGGCACCGCGCCAATACGCAGCCCAGGCTTCAGTGCGGCCAGAGACGACAGGCACAGCAGAGGTTCGCGGCGCCCCGGAAAGCTCGATGCCCAAAGCGTTTGCACGCCCGCAAGTTCTGCCAGAGCGCCAAGTTCCGCAACCTGGTTCGGCGCGATCCCTGCCTCGAGAAATATCTGTACTTTCAGCACCTAGCTTCTCGCCAGCTTACGGAACTGCAATCCAAGCCAGATCAGCCAGGGCAATACCAGGGCAATGTACATAAAGCCGAAAATCGGACTGATGAGCCCTACAACGCCCGGAATCAGCAACACATATCCGTAACGTGCACCCCACTTGGAGAATACTCCTGTCACCAGTGCCGCCCGGCCAACAAAGGCCGCGAAAAAACCCAGTCCCGTAATGGCAATAATATTCACCACGCCGCGAATCATCGTCGTGATTAACAAAATTGTACTGTTGTATTCGGGATTCAGGTCGCGCAACAACGATGCGTACACCGTGCCGGGAATATCAGTGACTCCGGTTGCAAAAAAGCCCAATCCGCTCAGTAAACCCGAAACGAATGCGAGCTGGCCCAGCAACGGATTCGAGTAGCGAAACAGCACCTGTACTGCAACCGCAAGAAACATGAACAGCAGTCCGTTAACCATATGAGCCACGCCGCTGTACTTGAATGAACACAGCTGCAGAGCATCCAGGCTGCACGCCTCAATGGCATTCTCAATCTTCGCCATATCCCCGTAGTCCCGGGCTTTGTCGACAAAACCAAGATAGGTGGGCTCAAGCCAGCTGGCGTTGATATTGTGAATCAGCATCCCGGCGAAAATGACAAATGCGGCTATGGATGCATACCTGAACAAAGCTCGCAGCGCTTGCGTTTCCGCCTCGCTGCTGCGATTGCTGAACGTGGTGATCGATATTTCCCGGTAGATTTCACTCATAACTAAGTCCCCTGATTTCTATGGCCCCTGTTCGCTTTACACCGGGCCTTTTATGATGGCGGCATGAGTCGCCCCCTTCAATTCGCCCTGCTCATCGTGGCAACACTGGTGGGAGGATGCCAGCCGCAAGCCCCTGAATCCATGCTCACTGGCCGCACCATGGGCACCAGCTACACGGTGCGCATAGTTAATTGCACCGGCGAATGCGAACAGGGCATGGCGCGCGCAATTGAATCGCGGCTGCAGGCACTGGAGCATCGCTTTTCGCATTATCAGCACGATTCCGAGCTCAGCCGTTTTAACCGGCACGCGACAACAGACTGGTTCCCGGCCTCGATGGAGCTTGTGGCCGTTGCGCAATTGGCGCTGGAAATAAGTCAGCTCAGCGAGGGTGCGTTTGACATTACGGTAGGGCCGGCAGTCAACTTATGGGGCTTCGGCCCGCGAGATTTGGATCATAAGGGCGGCCAGCCCCCCGATGACACCTCCGTGCAACTCGCCAGAACGGCCATTGATTATCGGCAACTGAACGTCCGCCAATCACCGCCCGCGCTGCAAAAGACAAACCCGGCAATGACGCTCGACATGTCGGCCATCGCCAAAGGCTATGCCGTCGATCAGCTTGCCTACCTGCTGGAAAACGCCGGCTTTACCGACTTTCTGATCGAGATAGGCGGAGAGTTGCGCGCTGCCGGGGCGCGGCCCGATGGTCAAAACTGGCGCATCGCGATTGAACCGCCTGCAGCAACGCGAGGCATAGAATTCATCGTGCAACCGGGAAACAATGCAGTGGCCACCTCGGGGGACTATCGCAATTTTTTTGAGCACAACGGAGTGCGTTACTCGCACGCGATAGACCCTGACACCGGCAGGCCGGTGAACAGTCAGCTCGCAGCGGTCAGCGTGATTGCACCGAATACCGCACAGGCCGATGCACTGGCGACCGCCCTGTTAGTCCTGGGGCTTGAGCGCGGCATGGCACTGGCCACACAGCAGGACATTGCGGCCGTTTTTATCGAGCGTGACGGCGCGCAATTTATTGCACACCGCACCGAGGCGTTCTCAAGCTACCTGTTGCGCTAGCAAGCCCGTTGTTAACGCCCGGCGGCTTTGAGGCGCGCCGACAGAGGAATAAATATCAGCAGTGCGACCCCACAACACACCACCGCTGTCCAGTTGGCTGCGCTCAGACCGGCGTCTGCCATAAACTGGCCGGCAATGGTCGGGCCGATAAAAAAGCCGCTGGTCTGCGCTGCCGGGATCAATACAGCCACTTTGCCACCGGTGTCGGATGCCGAAATAGCGCCCATCATGAACGGCCCAGTCATGTTCCAGAACACCTGGAATATTGATGCCTTAATGACCAGCTCAATAAAGGTAATTTCGCCCTGAAGCAGCCAGGCGAAAATCATCTGCACCAGCAACGCTATCGTGACCGGTAGAAAACGCCCGACTCCTTTGGCTGCCAATGCCGCTGCAGCCAGCGCCCCGACAATGGCGAGAGCCGTGCTGACCGACAATGAACGCAGCGCCAGTACCGAATCCAGCCCTCCGGCAACACCGATGCGCTCGACGAAAGCCCAGATCGCGCCGAGGCCGCAGCACCAAATCAGCAATGCAACCAATCCGGTAATGGGCAGTTTTAGCGACTGGCTACCCTGATCGCTTGCATGGTGCTCTGCCTTTGCCGGCCCATCGGGAACAAATTTAATAAATAGCAGCGCAACGACACCCAGCGCGGCAAGGGGCAGGTACATGCCGCCGATAGACTCAAAGTTATCGACCAACGGGCGCAGTGTCGCCAGCGTAACGACACCGAATGCAACTTGCGCGGCAATTACAAGGCCAAAATTGCGATCATGATTAGACGTACTGCCGATCATGGATATGCCAATCGCAAAAGCGGTGCCCTGGCCCAGTATGCCAACGGCAAAGCGCATCGCCGTAATCACACCAACGTCCGTCTGCGACACCGTCAGCACATTGCCAACAATCACGCAAACCAGCGCAAACAGAATTGCGTAGCGCCAGTTCACCTTGTTAATCCAGAACATGGCAAGAATGGACGCCAGTGCTCCACCCGCTACTTCCGCGATCACAATCTGATTGCCTTGCTCCAGCGTGAAGCCCAGCGTATCCACGTAAACGCCGATACCCATGGGCATGGTCATCAGTCCAAACACGCCGACCACACTGACAATCACAGCGGTGGCGATAGAGAGCGGTGCATTCCTGTCCATAAATCCCCCTTTACGTAGACGCGGACAAACGCAGCCTGAATCCAATACGATCGAACTCAAAGCGCGGCTAGTCTAGCCCACGTGGGTTGCGGGTACGAGCAAATCCAACGATCAACCTGATACCTGTGTCACGTTTTTGCAGGCATGGCGTGCGTATCGTGGAGGGCTGGATCACGGCATTCCCCTTTAAATGTTTGAGTTTCTGCGCAAATTTGCTTTGCTGATGCTTCTGTTCTTTGTGGGGCTTAGCACTTATTTAACCGCGAAAAATGCAACGGACTGGCGTGAAACGCTGTGGGTCACGGTCTATCCCATCAATGGCGACGGCCTGCCGAGTACCGCCGAGTACATCAACAACCTTCAGGTAGAGGACTTCGAAGCGATCGAGCAATTCATGGCAGACGAGGCCAAACGCTACGCGGTCGACATAGCCAGGCCGGTGCGCGTTCTGGTGGGACAGGAAATACAGGAGCAACCGCCCAAACCACCGTTTGATACCAACTTTCTGAAAATCGGAGCCTGGAGCCTGAAAATGCGCTGGTGGACCCACGACGTAACCCTTGACCAAAGCGGGCCGGAGCCAGACATCAAACTGTTCCTGGTTTACTTCGACCCCAAACAAACTGCCGCTCTCGAACACTCGGTCGGGCTGCAGAAGGGTCAGGTAGGCATTGTCAACGTGTTTGCATCGCCCGACATGGCCGCCACCAATAATTTCGTTATCACGCACGAAATGCTGCATACCCTCGGTGCCAGCGATAAGTACGGGCCGCCTGACATGCTGCCAATCTTCCCGCAAGGCTACGGAGAACCGGACAAAACACCCCTTTACCCGCAGCGACTCGCCGAGGTTATGGGCGGGCGGGTAATGATCTCTGATGACGATGCGGTGATGCCCACAAGCCTTAAGCAAGCGCTGGTCGGGCCGGAATCGGCACTGGAGATTCGCTGGCTCGACTAACCGCATGCCGGCCAGCTATCGCCCGGATACATTGCTCGCGCGCGGTCATCGGATTACCCTCAACGCTTTCGTCAAGACGCGACAATTAAGCGGAGAACCCGATATGCGGTATGGCACGATTCTAGGCACCCTGTTATTGATCTTTATCGGTGGCTGCGCCACCACGGGCACGACCGGATCCGAAACAGCAGTTGCACCTGCTGAGCCTGCTCGCGTCTACTCGACTGTCGGAGACCCCGGCAAACTGAATCGCGAACAACCCACTGTCTTTATCACCGGCGCAAACCGCGGCATCGGTCTGGAGTTTGTGCGTCAATTCTCAGAGCGCGGCTGGAACATAATTGCCACGGCCCGAAACCCTGGCTCATCAGCAGAGCTGCTCGCTCTGGCCGATGGCTATCCGCGACTGATAGTTGAGGAGCTGGACGTGACCGACCACGAACGCATTGACGGACTGGCTCTGAAGTACGCCGCAACACCGGTGGATATTTTGCTGAGCAACGCAGGTATCACACCGCGCTACAAGTCAGCGTTTGCGAAAGTAGAAGGCGTGGATTGGGACATGGCGCTGCAGAGTTACGAGGTGAACGCCATGGCACCTTTGAAGCTGGCACAGAGCTTTATGGATCACGTTGCTGCTTCGAATACCAAGAAAATCGTGGTCATCAGCAGCAAAGCCGGATCATTCGAACTCAGCCCCGAGATGCCGATGATGTATAGCTATCGGGCCAGCAAAGCAGCGCTGAATATGTATATGTATGCACTGTCGTTCGAAACGGTGAAACAGGGGATAACCGTTACGCTGCTGTCGCCCGGACAGGTGAACACCACGCCCGGATTCAAGATGAAGGGCGCTATTGAGCCTGAAGAATCAGTATCTAAAATGCTTGCTGTGATTGACGGCCTGACCTCGGAAAACAACGGTCAGTTTCTGGATTACGAAGACGGGCGCGTGCTCGGCTGGTAAATCAGGCGGGCGGCTTGTCCCGATCTATGGGCATAGCAAGCTGAAGAATATCGCTGCTTGATTCCGGTCGATGAAAATCGCGCGGAGTCAGCGGCGTTTCCAGCTTCTCTTCCAGCCACCGGATTATTGACTCCCAGCGTTCTGCGTCCTGCTTCATGCGGGTGGTTGGCATCTCGTGAATCGACAAGCCGCGCTCGGCCGAATGGACGTAGCTCTGACTGTCCCTAAGCACGCCGACTACAGAAATTGCCAGGCTGTTCAGGAAGCGCATCAGCTTACGGTACGCGACGGTGTTTTCACGCACCCGATTGGCGATCACCCCGATACGGCCCATTCGGCGACTGACTTTAGCAATCAGTAATAAATCTTTCATCAACAGCGATGCCGCATGGACGTCGATATCGGAAGGCAGCACAGGTATGAGAATTGCGTGGGCACCCGAGGTCAGTTCCGCGAGGTTCTCTGCGGGCACCGATGCCGGCGAATCGACAACCAGATATTTGATGGAGGGTGGCACTCGCAACTGCCAGCTTCGGGTAGCGCTGCTGCGCACATCAAACGCGGAAATGCCGTGGATAGGTGCTGAATTGCCCGGACGTATCTTAAGCCAGCGCATTGACGACCCCTGGGGATCAAAATCCATGATGGCCACGGAATTGCCATGCGCGGCGAGATAGCCGGCGAGATTTGTGGCCAGCGTTGACTTGCCACAACCCCCTTTCGGGTTTAGCACCACGATTTTGCGCAAGTCCTTATGTCCGGGCACGCTAAGCCGCATGCTGGTCGCCCCTCTCAACTGTCCAGGTATTTATCCGCAATGTCAGCCACAGTATCGCGCAGATACTGCCAGGATTCATCATCATTTAAATCCATCCCAAGATACGTCGGGTTGTTGCGCTCGCGGATCGCCAGGTAGGATGCCAGCCCATTGACCATAAAGATCAGATTCCATACCTGATCGGTCAGATCCTTATCGGCTGTCTCCAGCTTGATAAAATCAGCAACCCCTTTTCCAGGGCGCACCAAAGCTTCCGCAAAGGCACGCGTGATCTCACTTGGGGCCATAAGCTCCGCTGCCAGCATCTCCACCGTCTGCGGGCGCGCCCGGATGGCATCGACGTAATTACACAGCACCGTGCGTACCCGCATGCGCACCGGCAACTTTTCAAAGGCTTCAGGGTCGTTGCCTATCAGCTCAATGGGCGCGGGCCAAAAGCTACTGTTAGCCACCCAGTGGCTGGCGAGTCCGGCCAGACCTCCGAAATACCTGTAAATCAATACCTTATTAATGCCCGCCTCTTGGGCGACCACGTTTACGCCCAGCCCTTCCACTCCGTCGCGAAGCAGAACCGCTTCAAAAGCCTCGATGATCTGCGCCTCAGTTGATTGCCGATCGCGCTTGTCGCGGCGCCTGTTGCTGTCGGTCACATCGGTCATTCGCTTGCCGTGCCCCTGAATCCAATACCAGATGACGATTGTACTTCAACTCCGCCGCAACCTCCGGCGCAAACTCTGCATATACTCTGGCTCAACGACGAATAGCGCTATAGCAACCAGGGCGTTCAGAATCGAGACCAGGCCAAACAACCACAAAATAGAAAAGCCGTTACTCAGCACCACAATTGCCAGTGCGGCTGCGGTAACCATCAGCAGTGCGTTCAACACGTTGTTTGCGGCAATGATGCGGGATCGGTACCCCGGCTCGGCGCGATGCTGGACAACTGTAAACAAAGGCACAATGTATATGCCTCCGGCCACGCCCAGCAACAACACATCCGCGAGCACCCGCCACGCGGCACCGGCTGCCAGCCAATCCATCGCCCCCAGGAGTACGCCATTGGCAAAGGGTTCCGTCCCTGCCAGGTCCAGGCCGAACAACGTGAGACCGGCCGCACCGAGAGGGACTATCGCCAAATCTATTCGGCCTCGGGTCAGCCGCTCGCACATCAGCGAACCAACCCCCACACCAATCGAAAAAAGCGACAGCAATAACGTCACCACCTGCTCATCGCCGCCGAGATAGATGCGGGTAAAGTTTGGCAGCTGCGCAAGATAGATCGAACCGAGAAACCAGAACCATGAAATCCCCAGTATCGAAACAAAAATCAGCCGCGTGCGCATTGCATAGGAAATAATGCGCCATGTTTCCGTCACTGCGTTCCAGTTCACAGCCATCTGCGGACTGAGTGCCGGAACGTCAGGTATAGCAATGCTGCTGAAGTAACCACTGATCGCTATCAAAACAACAGCCAATGCCACCCAGTAGCGCCCCGTCTCATCTATGCCAATCAGAATGCCGCCACACGCCGTGCCCAGCAAAATAGCAAGAAAGGTTCCGGTCTCGACCAGGCCGTTGGCACCCAGTAATTCATGCTCGTCGGTAAGTTGCGGAAGAACACCGAATTTGGCCGGGCCGAAAAGACTGGACTGCATGCCCATTAAGAACAATAAGGCTATAAGCGCAGGAATCTGATCGAACCACAATGCCACCGCCGCCAGCAACATGATGACGATCTCCAGCAATTTAACGTAGCGAATCAGACGGGCCTTGGGGTATTTGTCGGCAAGCTGCCCGGCGACGGCTGAAAATAAAAAGAACGGCAATACGAAAAGCCCGGCACTGAGATTGATCAAAACGTCGCTGCTGGCTGCAAAACGATCGGCGGCATGAAAGGCTATGAGTAACAACAATGCGTTCTTAAATACATTATCGTTGAACGCACCGAGGAACTGGGTAATAAAGTACGGCGCAAAGCGCCTTTGCCGCAGCAGGACAAACTGATTTCTCTTTGTCACATTGCCCCTTCGGCTGTAGCCATTGCGACACGGCGGCCTAGCGTGCTCGCCAAAAAATACATAAGCGCGATTCTACGCGTTTCAGGCCATGCCGTGCTCGCGGCATGCCGAAGGTATATGCTTCGCCCCATGCATGCCGATTTACATACGCACACCACCGCTTCTGACGGACAGCTCACGCCAGCCGAGCTGATAAACCGGGCCAGCACGGCAGGCGTCGATATGCTGGCCATTACCGACCACGATACCGTGGCTGGCATACAGTCAATTTATGATCGCGCGCCACACAATGTCCGGTTGATACCGGGGCTCGAACTGTCTGCGATCTGGCGCAACGCCGGTGTTCACGTTGTTGGTCTTAATATCGATTTGGACAATACCGTGCTGTCGCAGGGCATAAAACAGCAACAACGAGCACGCGCTAAACGCGCCGAGGACATCGCTCGCAAACTTGAGCATGCCGGGTTTAAAGGCGTGCTGGACGGTGCCCGACAGCTCGCCGGCAACGACTGTGCGGGTCGGCCGCATTTTGCACAATTTCTGGTGCATAGCGGTCAGGTAAAAGATTTCAAAACCGCCTTTAAAAAGCACCTGGGGCGCGGCAAAGCGGGCGACATAAAAAACTGTTGGGCGAGCCTGGAAGACGTCATCGGGTGGATATCGGCAGCGGGCGGCACGGCGGTACTTGCTCATCCCGCAAAATACAAAATGACGAACATGCGGCTGGAAGAATTGTGCAAGGCCTTCGTGGCGGCCGGCGGACATGCGATCGAAGTGATCTCGGGCGCACAGGATGCAGCGCTCACTGACAAGCTTGCCCGCCTCACCTCGCGCCATGGCCTGCTTGCTTCCTGCGGATCGGACTTTCATCAGCCGGGGCAGCCATGGGCAGAGTTGGGACAGGCACCGACATTACCGTCCTCGTGTCGGCCAGTTTGGGAATATTGGTAAACCGACCGCGGCACCGGTCACGAACCGCCTGCCGGTCAATAAACCGGCTAGAGTCAACGATATAGAGACTTTCCTCGGCTCTGGCGGGGATAATCCCGCGTCGCGGCATGCCGAAGTATACGTATAAATCCGGCTAGCCCCCTTTATGCGAATACAATTGAGTATCCGATCCAAATCCGCAACAGGACAAAACGATGTATATCAATTTCTGGTATCCGGTGGCACTGAGCAAAGATGTCACCAATGAAAAGCCGGTCCAGGCCGAAATCATGGGCCTTAATTTTGTCGCCTTCCGTGACACGGAGGGTAAGGCACATGTCATTAGCAACACTTGCATTCATCGTGGTGGCGCGCTGGGACGTGGAAAGATTAAGGGCGACTGCGTTGAATGTCCCTACCACGGCTGGCAGTTTTCCGGCGATGGCAAGTGTCAGGTAATTCCGACCAATCCGCTGGATACTAAACCACCGGCACGCGCCAAAGTGGATGCGTACCCGGCCGAAGAACGTTACGGAATACTGTTCGCTTTTCTTGGTGACCTGCCGGCAGAAGAACGCCCGCCGATCTATGACATACCCGAATTCGGAAGAGAAAACTGGCGTTCAAATGACATTGTAGTTTTTGAAATCAACGGTTATTACCAACGATCAATAGAAAACGGCATGGATGGGGCTCACAACGAATTTGTGCATCCGCTGCAAGGTGCACCGTCGATTATCGAAAACCTGCGCAAACACGACATTGATGTTAAAGACGAATCAGAATGGGGCTGCGGTTTTATGTTTGCCGCCAGCGGCAGCACATCTGAAGATACCAAGGTGCTCGGTGCCGGCGTAGGCAGGACGGTAGCCGGTTCGTCCATACACGGCCCGAATACGCTGATAACACGGATCAACTTCACCGAAGAGCGAGGTTTCGCGCAGTACTTTTTCGAAGCCCCGGTAAGCGACTGCAAAACACGTATTTTCTTTGTAAACATGCGCAGCTGGATGCTGGAAGAAGAAATGGACCAGCGCATCATCGACATCAACATGAAGATAGCCAAAGAAGATATCGACATTATCGAGGGGCTTGAGCCGGTGCGTACCCCTAAATCGACTGCGAAAGAAGTGCTGACCAAGGCCGATGCACCGATTTATCGCTACCGCGATTTCCTGAAAATGTGGGATGACCGGGGCTGGCGCATTGACTGGAAAGAAATGCAAAGCCAGCGCGGCGACGTAGCGTTTGCAATCCCCTGCCCGGCGCGGCGTACAGAGAAAAACTGGGTGCTGGATCCGGTGCCGCTGGTGAAAAGCGCCGATGCCAAACCCAAACTCAAAGGCGTCGCGTCATAGCCCGATTGGCAAAATCCGACACAAAAAAAAGCCCCGCATAGCGGGGCTTTTTTTATCTCGCCAAAAATTATTGACTGCGGAACTGAACCTGCAACCCGTACTCACGACCCTTTTGCATCGGGCCCGCGGTGAACAAACCGGCGATGGATGTCAGGTTGCCGTAATTGGCTTCATCACGCAGGTTCTTGCCAAACAATGAGACTGTCCACTGATCATCAGGCGATATCCAGTTGATGCTGCCACCCAGTCGATGCTGAGTATCGAACAACTGGGTATTGGCGTCATCGTAATAGTTTGGATCGCGATACCCGTAGTCAGCCTGCAAGCGGAGTACGCCGTTGCCGTCAAGGCTGAAGTCATAACTGCTGCCCAGACTGAACGACCAGCGGGCTAGACGCGGCAACTCTGCGCCAATATAAGGTGCGCCGGTGGCCGGGTTGATACCGGTGTACAACGGATTAATGCTGTCGTACTTGCCATCCAGATAACCCAGCGAACCCCATATAGAGAAGGCATCAGTCGGCACGGCGTTAAACTCAAACTCCACGCCCTTAATAGTGACATCGCCGGCATTAATAGTAGCCTGCAACACGATGACATCCGGGTCGCCCTGATTCAGCTCGCGCTGCATGTCTTTGATGTCATTATTGAAGTAAGCAATGTTCATACGCAGCTTGTTGTCAAACACTTCCGACTTCAAACCAATTTCGTAACTGCTCTGCTCTTCTTCCCGCGTCGGACCGGCCGGATAACCCAGCGGCGGTATAGGGCCGGGTTTGGCATTGCGGAAGTTAAACCCGCCTGCACGATAGCCTTTGGTCCAGAACGCATAAGCCTGCGCGTCTTCCGCAAAGTCCCACTGCGCACCCAGCTTCGGCGTCCAGTAATCCCAGTCGCCCTCGAGATCATCAAAACTGCACATAAACGTGGTGACATCGGGGCAGAATTCGATCGGCAAGCCTATCGGCCCGTCAATAATGCGTGCGTCCTTTTCTTCATCGGAGTAACGCAGACCGGCGAGCAAAGTGATGCTGTCCGTGATCGCGTATTCATTGTTGATGAAGACACCATAGGTGGTGGTCTCCATATCGCCGCCCAGGCCGATGCGTAACAAATCCGGGGCCAGCATCAGGTTGGCAGGATTAATCTGTATGTAGCGACCTTCGCGGTACTCAAGATCAATGTTCAGATAATAAGCACCGACCGTCATCTCCCAGTTATCGCCGATGGTGGTCGAGAACCTCAGCTCTTCACTGATCTGATCCTGGGCAGTAAAGCCGGTTGCAACGAATGCCGGCAAATAGGTGCCGTCAACGTCGGTGGCGGATTCCTGCTCAACATCTTTCCAGCCGGTAATGCTTGTCAATACGCCGCCGGCAATATCCCAATTGACTTCAAGCGTTGCCGATTTCCAGTCCACCTCGGCAAACCCGTAGTCATTTGAGGTGGTGGAAAATTTCGCTTGCCCGCCACCGCTCACGCTGCCGATCGGGACCGGCACCAGCGGTGCAGGCAGGCCCCCGCTAACGACCGTCCAAGCGGCGCCGTCACCCTCGGCCTTACCGTATTCGCCGATCAAAGCCACCTCGAGCGCATCTGAGGCGGCCCACACCAGCGACGGACGAATGATCTTGGTCTTGAACTCACCGGCATTCCGCTGACTTGAGCCGGATGGCGGCGACACCGGGTCGAATGAGATAAACGGCGGCGAGGTAATTGCACCGCTGGTCAAGTTGTTATTGACGAAGTAGCCGTCATCGTTGTCGTAATACAGCATTATTTTGCCGGCCAGCACGTCATCAATGAACGGTGCTTCAAAAGCAGCCGCTGCACTGTAGCGCTCTTCGTCGGTAATCAGCGCCTTGAACTTATAGGCTGCTTCGCCCTGAGGATCCGGCCGCGCCGTACGTACAGTTACCGCGCCACCTGTCACATTGCGCCCGAACAGCAAGCCCTGCGGCCCGCGCAATATTTCAACCGATTCGAGATCCCAGGTATCCAGCACCGTTCCGTAAGTGGTGCCTTGATAAATGCCGTCAATAAAAACTCCCACGGTAGGGTCAACCGAGGGAATGGAACTGTTAATGCCTTGCCCGCGTATGGAGAAGTTTTGCACGCCGGGGAATGTGCCGACCTGTTCCAACTGTACGTTAGGAATGGAATAGCTTAGGTCATCAAGTTTTTCAAACACGATACCGTCGAGCTGACCGGAGTTGTAGGCCGAAACCGCCGCGGGAACTTCTTGCAAATTCTCCGCACGACCCTTTTTCTGTGCATAGATGACGATTTCGTCCACGGCTGCCGCCGCTATTCCGGCCGAAACAGTCAGGCTAACGGCCGTTGCGACCAGTATTGAAGAACGCATATATATATCCCCCTAAGGCAACGCATTAATTCAGGAGTCGGGCTCTGGCCTACCATACCATGAGTCAGTCAGTCTGGTAGTCTCGGAAGACAGGGTCGACCAACCCATCAAACAGAGCATTGCTAAATGACCGAAGAATCGCGCTTTGTAGCCATCAGTCACGATACCGTCGCCGCCTTTGACACATGCAAGATTTCGCGCCGCCACCTGCTCTCAGCGGCCGGTGGTGCGGGCCTGCTGTCCGCAACCGTTGCCGGGGCAGGCACCCCGGCGGCCGCGATGGCAGCTACCCCGCGCTCAGCCGCGACCGGGCCGTTCACCAGCTTGCGCGACTACGTCGCGGCCATGGAAGCTCACGGGAACGTCATGCGCTTTGATCGCGTTGATCAGGATGCATACGAAGCCACCGCCGTGATGTATCGGCTGGTGGATCAATTCGGAACTTATCGTGCACCGTTGGTGATATTCGAGGAGCTGAAAATCAATGGCCGCTGGGTCAAGGGTCCGCTCATCGCCAATCAGTTACGCCATGTGGATGCGGAAGCATTGCTATTCGGCATGCAACCGGTCCCCCATGACAACATCGCAACCTGGCACCGGGCACGTGCTTACCACGATCAGGTGCTGGCCGAGAACGGCGGGGACTACCCGCAAATAGCGCCGCGTGAAATACCGCGCGACCAGGCGCCGTGCAAGGAAGTGACCTTGAGTGGCGACGAGATCGATGTAACCCGCTTTCCCTTTATACAAAACAACCCGGGCGATAGCGGGCGCTTTATCAACACCGCTTCGGTGTTCACCTACGATCCCAAAATGGGCCTGAACATAGGCACTTACAGATGCGAAATTAAAGGTCCGCGACACATTGCCGTCGGCTCGGGCGAAGGGCAAACCGGCTACAACATGCTGATGGCGGCGCGCGAGCGCGGCGAGAAATCAGCGCAGGTCACGCTGATCGTCGGGCAGGAACCCATGGTATGGCTGGTGAGCGGCGCACGCATTCCAAACCGTATCGGCAACAAGCCGGTGGACGAAATGGCCTACGCGGGCGGCCTGCGAGGCAGCGCCATTGAAGTGGTGAAATGCGATACCAATGAGTTTCGGGTGCCGGCAACAACCGAAATGGTCATCGAAGGAACGGTCAGTCTGGAAAGCTTCGAAAACAATGGCCCCTATGCCGAAAGCCCCGGGTACATGGGGGCTGCCTATGAGTCCGCCTTCACCATGACCGTCGAACGGATTACACATCGGCGTGACCCCTGGCTCACAAATGACTTCACCGGCGTTACCGGCCCGCTTATTGAAGCCCCCAGCACGGCCCTGGTGGTCGCCGGCCTGAAGAGCCTCAACCCAAACGTGGTGAATTATCGATATCTGCAAAGCGTCAACTACATCAGCATTAGCAAAACCAAACCCGGGGAAGCCGCAAAACTCGGAAGACAGCTTGCCCGACTGATCCCCACGATGAAAATTGTCATCATGGTGGATGGCGATATAGACCTGTGGAGAGATGAAGACCGCTTCCATGCGTTTGCGACCCGATGGCAGCCGTCGGCAAGTGAAATACTTGAGAATCAGCGCGGCGTTCCCCTGGAGCCCAGTTCTCCTGCACGCGGGTTCACCAGCAAGATCGTGATTGACGCGACTCGCCAATGGCCTGAAGAAGGCGGCCCCGAAACCTTCCCGGAACTGAGCCGGAACATTCTGGAAGAGCATGCGCCGGATTTATTTCAACGCATAGACGAAAAATGGGGCAACGCGATCAAACGCCGCCGCAATATTTAGGAGCGATTATTTAGGTGCGCATGCAATACGTTTGCGCAATAACTAATTTTGCAGAATAACCGCGACCACCAGTAACAATACGGTAAATGCCTGAAAACCGACTCTTGCCCACATCAACGGTGTACTGGCAAACCGGTTTGTGGTCTGGCTGCCACTCATCGAAATGAGCCCGAGCAACAAGGCTGCTGTTGTCGCACCCAGCGCCAGGACGATGACTATCATCAGCGGATCCATATGACTCCCCCCAAGGTTGTTATGGCATCTGCTCAAGTATAGGCCAGCCCGTGCCAGGACGGCCAAGAAGGCCCTGTCAGACTAGCCGAGATGCTCTGCAAAGTACTGATTTAAAAGGCGATCTTCGGGGTCCAGCTTCTGCCGCATGGTGCGAAAACGGTGCAGCCTCTCGCCGTATATCCGACGCGCATAGGCGGGCCGGAACGAGGGCGTCTGATTAAACACCGGGGTGCCGTGAAAGTGCGTCGCAAACTCCCCGAAACCCAGAACAAAGTCATCCCAACCATCGCGGCGGGTAGAGCGTATGTTCAGTGCAAATGCAGGTTCGTCAAAGCACGGCGATAACAAACTGCTTTTGTCCTCGCCAATAAACCAGACGTCGGCAGGCAAGTCGCAACGAAACCGGGTGTCGCGATAGTGGCGCACGCAATATTTTCTGTACGTCTGCAGTGCGGCGGTAAAGCGGCTGGCCGGGAACAACCACGCACAGTTGATTACTTCCTCTGCCAGCACCAGTCGCTTGAACTTGCCGCTTTGTTCAGCCACTTTCGGCAGTACCGTGGTACTTGCCCAGTCTTTAAGGCGCCAGGGCAGCATCGCAGCCTCGTTGCTGCCGCCATCCGGCAAGCGCTGTTCCAGATACACACGGTCGCGAAACGGATAACAGGCTGCGTGCATCGCCATTTGCTGTTCCGCAATCTCCGGTAAGAGCCGCACGAACTCGTCAAAATCGACCTTGCTGCTGCGCGTAGTTGTAATGACACGCGGCTGAATTTTCAGCGTTGCCGAATAGATGACGCCCAACAAACCGTAGCTGGTTCGCACCAGTGACAATAGATCCTGCGTACGCTGCGTGACCTCAACTTTGCGGCCGCGACCATTGATCAGAGTCAGGCTGACAACCGATGCTGCAAATTGCCTCACATCAGGGTCACTTTGCACTCCCAGGGTCGGGCTGCTGATAACACCACCAATCGTCCGGTCTCTGTCCGAGCAGGCCCCGGTCAGCTCGAAGCCGTCTTCGGCGAGATAATCATCCAACTCACGCAGGCGCATTCCGGCCTGCACAGTGACCGTCCGCTTCGTCATGCCAAGCACCTGATTGAGGCGCGTCATGTCCATCCGCGTGCCACTCGCGACCTTCGCAGCTCGGGTCGTCGAGCTGCCAGAACCTACCGGCCGAACCGGGGTCGGATAACGCTCCGGGTCGGTCAGTACAGCAGCGATTTCATCGGCGGACTTCGGCTCAACCGTGACGACTTTATCGGGCTGGTCAGGCTGCGCCGACCGCGGCACTGCCTGTTTTCGACCTGCATTTACGACGCTGGTGTAAAGATCGGTTGCGGTACTGGCCATTGATGTGACTCCACTGTGAGTAGCTGCAGACAAACAGACAACAGCAAAGTGGTCGGGCCAATACCTTGTTAATGAACGGCAGGGAATGCCTGGAACGCGAAGCAGAGCGCTCGCGTGTTACTGGCAACCCCGCCGTCATAGGACTGATCCCTTAGACCGGTGGCTTTGTGTCCCCGGCTTTCACCGGGTTTACCGTTTGTCAGTGTTTCTGACCGCTATCATCCGGTGGCCAAATCAAAAATGCAAACGCAAATCATGGACTTATGTAATATGCCCGCTACCAGGGCATTGGATTGCCGTCAAAGTTCAGAAAATCTCCGCTGTTTTCAATGGTCAGAGAATCGATCAGCTCGATCATCGCCGCGACAGAATCCTCAGGTCGCGTCAATTCAATGACCCCCGCGCGAATCAATTTAACAATCTGTGCAAAGTCATCCGGAACGGGGTCGTCGGGGCCAATATCAGCGAGACCCCGGGTGTCCACCAAACCCGGATTAATCAGCCCGACCACAATACCCTCCGATGCCAGATCCATAGAAAGGTTATGCATCAGAAAATGCGTGGCTGCCTTGCTGGCTCGATAGGAATAAAAATCGGCGGGCGGTCGCAGATAGCCGTTGGAGCCGGCTGCACTGCCGAGCGTGACGATTTTTCCCGGGCCGGCGGCACGCACATTGTCGATAAAGGCTTCAATTACACGCATAGGCCCAAGCGTGTTGACCTCGTATTGCATGGCCGCGAGTTCATAGTCCTGCTTGCCGAAAAACTGCGCATCTCTCGACCCAAGCAGCGCCGCATTATTAAGCAGCAGATGAATGGGCTGATCTTTCAGCAACGTCGCCAGGTTGCGAATCTCGTCGACATTAGTGACATCCAGTTTCGCCAACTCGAGGTTGTCGTACTGTCGGGACAATGCCTGCAGCTCATCGGCACTTGACGGATTACGGCTGGTCGCAATCACCCGCCAACCCGCAGCCGCGTACTGGCGCGCAAATTCCAGACCGATACCGCGATTGGAGCCGGTAATCAGTACGGTTCGCTGCACCGTGGCCGACTCCCCTGCGTGCACGGCGGCAACAGGCCCAAGGCTTAGCGCTGCCAGGGCGTATAGCCATGCCAGCCACGGGGTGAGGCCGTCTGTTCTGCGGTCATGCATCGGTAATTCTCCCTAGTGTTGCGGCGCTGTTATTTACTCATACTATTCCGGAAACTGTTCATACAAAAGCAGGGGGAGGAAACAATCATGTTCATGAACTTTTGGTACCCCGCCGAAGAGAGTGACCAGATCACCAGCGAACCGAAGAAAGTCAAAATGCTGGGCCTTTGGTTTGTTCTGTGGCGGGACGATAGCGATGCGGTGCACTGCATCGCCAACACCTGCACTCATCGCGGCGGCTCGCTGGGCGACGGCAAGGTGGTCAACAATTGTGTTCAGTGCCCTTATCATGGCTGGCTGTTTAACGGCAAAGGCGAGTGCGAGCGCATCCCCTCGCTGGGCCCCCTCAAAAAAATTCCTGAACGTTCCCGCATCGACGCCTATCCGGTGGACGAGCGTTACGGTCTGGTGTTCGTTTTTCTGGGTGATCTTCCGGAGCAAGAACGACCGACCATTATGCCGATCAATGAATACGGCACCGACGGCTGGCGAACGTTACGCATGCGCTACAACTGGAAAGCAAACTACATTCGACTGGTAGAAAACCAGTCCGATCCGTCGCACGTAGAGTACGTGCACAGCGGCATGGGCATGGCCGGGCAGGATGAAAACTATCGCGTACCGAAATTCAACATTGAAACAACCGAGTGGGGCGCGGGCGCGATGACCGAATTTCAGACACCCGGTTCGCCGGATGAGGAGATGGGCAAGGTCATTGTTAAAGGTCCGTCCGATGCCGGTTCCGGTTTCCACGGAGCATCCATGACCTGGACGCGCATCCACTTCAATGCGACTGAGGGCATGAACATGTACATCTATGCATGCCCACGGGACGAAGACGATCTGGAGATTTTCCTGATTAACACGCGTAACACGCGCCTTGATCCGCAAATGGACGAACGCTTTCTGGAACGCATGGCGGTGGCTGTCGAGGAAGACCGGATTGTCGTGGAAAAACTCGACCCGGTTATCCCGTCCAAAGAGGCCATCGGCGAATTCATTGTGCCCGCCGATGATGTGCTCATGACCTACAGACGCATGCTGACCGAGTGGCAGGCTAAGGGCTGGCGCATCGATGTCGAAACCATGAATGCCAGCCGACAGCGCACTGCTTACGCGATTCCAGGCCCGGCCCGCAAAGAGCTGGATCAGGAATGGGCTGTGAGCCCGGTCCCGATGTTGAAGTAAAGTAAAGCGCCGTTACTTTTTAAGCCGCGGGTCTCGGATGTCTTTGTTCTTGACCTCGTTGTAGAACTCGTCCCAGTCATCGCCGACGAGTTTTTCTGCCATGCGGCGCGCGTAGGTATCGGGCCCCAAAGGACACTGCGCATAAAGCGACTGCCGCCAGCCGTCATCGCGAAGGTTATAAATGGACAGAACGCGATCAAAGCCGTGGCGAGGTGTGCTCATTGGGCCGGTCTCCCTGACCTTGATCTCAAACCAGTGGTCGTAAAGCGCCAGCGCAACGCCGGGAGCCAGGTATTTCACAAACAGGTTGGAATAACCCCAGCGAAACGCTGCCATGTTCTTGGTTGGCGGAAAAATGTAGCGATCCAGAATGTCCCAACCCACCATGACGTTGTAGAGCTCTTCAGCGACATAAATCGGTGTCGGATCTTCCCGATCCCAGATCTCTGTTGGCAAACGCCACCATTCCTGCGCATTCCAGATGGACTCGGTTTTGGCCAGTACGGCATTAATGGCTTTGAACAGCTCCGGGTCACTCGGCGGGTAACCGACGTCCCTGGGCATGGTGTGCCCGCCTGCCTGCACGGATTCACTGCCGGTCGAAGCACCGGTTAACAACATGACCGCCGCTAGCCGGGTCATTAATTCACGACGATTAACTTCGGTGTCGGAGGATTTGCTCATATTAAGTTCTCCAGAAAATTCACTTTTTACTCTGTGTTTGGGTAGCCAGGCTGACCGGCATCTTTATGCGCCCATCGTCAGACTTGGTGTCAATGTACTGGACTTCTGTTGAAATCAACCTGCTGTCCAGTGCCGGATCGGCAGCAACCAGCGCTTCAAGGGTTACCCTCGCGCGCTGCTCGGCCAGAGCGGCGATGTCCGCGTCGTCGACAACCTGCGACTCAATAAGCCGGCGCCGCAGGTACTCCGTATAGGCGACTGCATCAAACCGGGTCTCGGCACGGCCGTTGTCAGCATTGGTTACCTCCGCGGTGAACTGCTCCCGCAACTCCTTCAGCGGCATCTCATCGGCAAATTCTGCATCGCGATAGAGTCGTTCGGCGGCAGTCCGCCGATACCGTGCATATTCTTCACCGGACGCATCATCACCCGCATCGCGCGCGATGCGCTCTTCAATCACAGCATCCAGTCGCGCGGCAGCAATGGCCCGTCCGTCAACTTCCTTGTCCGCGACCCCGGTAACCTCGAGTTCGAGCTCAGGACGCAGCCCGAGGGCTTCAGCGAGCTTGGCAACCCGCTCCTGCTGAGGCGGCGTCAGGTCCGAACGACCCGCCATAAATTCAATATGGTCCAGTTCACCCGCCTCTATGCCCACCAGTTTGCCCAGCAACGCAAACGGTGAGGCGACGACTTTGACAATCAGATTGACCAACGCCTTGCCCACCACAGACCCATAGCGGAATTCCGGATCGTCGAGATTGCCGCGAATGGGCAGATCAATATCGATTGTGCCGTCCGGTTGTTTCAACAACGCGACGGCAAGACCCAGGGGCAGACTCATCGCCCCCGGATGATCAATTTTTTCACCCAACGTAAAGTCCCGCAGGATGACCTTGTTTTCCCCGACCAGTGCGCTGTCGTTAACTTCGTACTGCAACCCAAGATCGAGTTTTCCGCTGGCGATCTCCCGGCCTGCAAATGCCACCGTGTAAGCGGAAAATCTCGGAATCTCGACGTTCTCAAAACTCAACTCGACATTCGTGTTCCGGGTTACATCCAGCGGCGTCAGAGTGCCGGTTACGCTCAACAAACCAAAGTCGTTAACCTTGCCCTCCAGGGAAATCCGCGAAGGCTCTTCGCTGGTCGTTGCGATAGTTGTCAGTCCGCCATTCAGTGCCGCGATCTTGACGTCAAAAGGCAGCGGCAGCGAGTAATCGGCGAAGTCCGCCGCCGCATCGACGACCGTGACGCGATCGACCGTTACGGCAAAACTGTCTTCCGCAGAAGGCTCGACTGCGCCAGTCTGCGGCTCTGTGGTCGTTTCGCTCTCAGGCTCGGCGACCGACGACTGCACTCCGGGCTCCACGCGACCGAGGTTGATGCTGCCGTCTTCGGCGATGAACACGTCGGCATAGGGTTTTTCGAGCCGGACTTCTGCGACCTCTATAGCCTGCCGCCGGGCGCTGACCAGCACGTTATCAAACAACAGGCGATCCCAGCTGCCGAGGCGCGAATCCCCGTCTGTCTCAGTGAGCAAAAATCCGGTGACCTCAACATCACCCGACAGCGCAAACTCATCGGCGGGCGAACTGCTTACTTTGGCTTCCAAAGCCAGGCTCCCGCCGTCAAGATTCACGTCGGCCAGCCGTTTCAGATAGGGGTGTGTTTCCGCCAGCAGCAAGCCGTCGGCCTTGATCGCCAGATCGGCAACCGGATCAGGCAGTATGCCGATCTGACCGGTCACACTGACAGTGCCGCCGGTGCGTGTGAGGATCGACAACTCGGTTGGAAACACCGCTCCGGAGCGCGAATCGATATCGGTGATGGCCAATGTCAGATCATCAATTCCCATATCGGCAGCCGGTTCAACGCTTTCGTCAAGCAGGTTTATTTTCATGCGATCAATAGCGAAGCGACCAAGCGTCGCGGTCCACACATCGGATGCGGGGCTGCTTTGCGAGGCATCGGCTTCCCCCTCCGCCTCGGATACGGCCGCGGATTCACCAACGATCGCCGCGTCAACCGTGGAATCAGTCGCAGTATTGTCTGCAACATCATCAGGCAGAATGTTCAGCACGCCGTCTGCGTCACGATGCAAAGACAATACGCTGTCGGCGATGGACACGAACTCGACAGAGACCGTTTGCTCGGGCCATCGCAGCGTACCGCCCGAGATACTGAACTGCGGAATAGCAAGTACGTCTTGGTCATCCGTCTCTTCACTCTCGGTCAGCTGGCCGTAAGTCCTGATCAGCGCGTCTTTCAGTATAAATTCAAGGTTGTCTATACGCGCCTGCAGACCGTTGTCGGTGGCTTCCACGGAATAATTCAATTCAATGTCCGCGTCGCCCCGGGTAAATTCGAACCCGATGTCATCGCGAACATAGGCGGACACCAGCTCGACGTGCGACCCTTTAACACCGGCGCGCCCCGTCAGACTCAATGGGTTGAGCTGCAGGCTGCCGCTCCAGCTAAAGGTGCCCGCCGTCTCGGTCGTGATGACCACCTCCTGCTGACCTTCTCTGCCTGGCAAGGTACTGAGGTTCTGCATGGCCACGTTGACCGGTCCGAAGGTGGTATCCACAGGCTTGGCAGGTACGCCATCCTGCCAATGCAAAGCCGAATCATTCACCGACAGTTTGTCGATTAGAAAGCCAAAAGGCTCACTGTCGTCGCGCGCATTCTCCACATCCTCTGTCTGCTCGGAAGGAAGCAAAAATTCGGCATTCAGCGCCCCGTTCGCATCCCGTGCGATAAACACCTCGGGCGAGTCCAGACGCACCTCGGCAAAAGACAGTGCCAGTCGAAAAATGGAACTCAATTGCAGGTTTGCATAGACCTGCTCCGCCCGCGCGAATACATCACCATCCGGTTCGGCTACCTCGAGACCGTCAACACGCACGCTGAGCACGTAGGGGTTGACGACGATTTTTGCGACTTTCAAATCTGCGTTGTAAAGATTGCGATAGACCGATACGGCAATCTTTTCTACCACCCACGGCAGCAGAAAAACGCCTAGCAATGAATAGACAACGATGACCCCCGCACCCGCCAGAATCTTACGCCGGTGCTGTGCAAACGAGTCCTTAACGACCTGAATGTTCGTCATGCTTGAAATCGTCGGAATTACGAGAAAAGTTTATTGTTCTTGCGGACATGATAACCGCATTAACTGACCGAAAATAACAAGGGCGCCACAGTGGCGCCCTTCTTATTTGCTTGGTGGTGATGGGTACTACCGACAAGCAGGGCAGAATGCCCAAAAGAACTGGCTTTCAACCTGCAGGCTAGTCAGGATGCCCCCAAAGTTGCCCCCAGAGCTGAGAGGTCACTAACGCATCTTTCTCAGCTAATTCACAGTCGAGCCAAACAGCGGAGGCAAGTGCGGTCACGGAAATCATCAGGTATCGAAAAACCATTCGGCTGAACCAACTACAAAGGGCCAGTAGCGGTATTTTGATTTTGGTCATAATAGAAAATTCAATTTCATTTAGCCCTACTCGCAGCGCTCGCTCCGCATGCCCTTTTTCTAAAAACGTCAAGCGGCCACTGTTTATACTTGGCTCCATCATCTGGCCGGAAATTCATTTATAGCTATATTGTCTACATCATATTTTTCAACCTTATATTCCGGCGTTTTATTGTCACTAGTGTCCTCTGTTTTGCTGTCTCCGTTGAGAGCTCCAGATGCAGCAGCGGCGTTTAGAATGGCGCTTAGAGCTATGCCAATATCGGAATTAGCGGTAGGACTCGCATTTTTGGCTTCCTCGGCCGCCGCATTAAGCTCATTTAGTGAGCTCTGAATATCGGGGGAATCAGCCAAGGCTTGGCGCTGACCATCTGCGACCTCCAGTTGATCGTCAACAAGGGCTTTTAGCGCATCCTCTAAGCTGTCGTCGTCTTTTTTGCCGCAAGCTTTCTCTATGCCGGTAATTGTTTTTTCATAAAAAGCCCATTGGCGATCAAACAGTTTTTTACTAGCGTCTGCAATATTTTGATCAAATCTATCGAGGCCCCTTATTAATTCATCTCGATACCCATCGTAGGCATTGCTGTTATCAATTGCTTCATCGATGTTGGCCACAAGACTCAGAATTGTTTTTGCCCCATCAGCTACGAACGCGATGTTAGTGGGATAAAGCTCTGATGCACTCGTGGCAGTTTTATATGCTAATCCTGACTGGCTTCTGTTTGCGTAATATTGATTGATCTCCCATATGTCCTTGCCCTTATCCTGAACTTGATAAAGGGCATATGCAGCGGTGGTAGAAGACTTCGCTGCTGCAGCGCCGGTAAAGGACAGAAAGAGTTCGGCAGATATTTTTATGGCGGTGAGCCCATCGCTTAGCATTTTCGTGTTTGTGCTCCATGCCGAGCCGCCCCACCATGTTTCATCACTTAGGGTTTCGCCTTTTAGCTTCTGATATGAAGCGACGCTGTCTTCATAGGTCTTAATGTTTCTCTGAACTAACGAATAGTCCTTGTTCCAAAGTTCAACAAACTCTTTAGGGCAATTGCTTGTCATTACGCGTTGGCGCAAGTCAGTAATGCTAGTCATGGGCGCAATTGAGTCGCCAGCGATGGCTGGCGGAATCAAGATTGTTAGCGCAAGCATTGCTGAAAGGCACCGCCATTCTGCGTATGCAGATTTTCTGCCGCATCGTATGTTGCGCTGGCGAAAAGCATAAATCCGATTAGCTAGTGGTTTCATCGGTTTACCTCTCGAACTGATTACTCCGAAGCGAGCCTGCTGAATGGAAGCAGCCCGACTGGAAAAGTTCTGAAATAATATACACTATTGTATTGCAACTTCATGTGCTAGAACCTAATCGGAAGATTTAATGGGTGCAAAGAAACTTATTTTAGTCGCGGTTTGCTGTTCCAGCATGCTACTCACAGGCTGCCTTGGGCTTGGACTTATTTTCGAGCCCACGGACTACAGCAAGGGGGCTGGTAGCAGACCAGCGTTAGTTCAGTCAGGTCAAACCGCAAGACATCTGGTAGTTATACGGGTGCCATACAAACTCACCGATCAAGCCTATGAGGCAACAACGGGCTACTATGATAACGTGATGAGGTCTGAAGAGACGATATTCAAATCGTTCATATACGGCCCTGCCATATTGACCTTTTTCGAAGAGAATATTCCAGAAGCGGACTTTGCACTTGAGCTGGAGGCAGTGGACTATGACGCAAATCAGGATAGATACAAATACACTGAAGGGTCAGTAAAACCGGTTCCGTCCGCAATAATCGATTTTGCCGCGATTGGCGCCCTCGGCAATGGCGAAAATTTTAATTTTTCTAGCCGTACGTTTGGTCGCAAACTCCATGCTCTAGTATCCATGAGCATACCTTCACGTCGGTCCTCATCAACTCGGGGACTAGTTTTTGCTGGCGGATATATCCCACATCACCGCGATGGCGTAGTAAAAATAGATGGAGTTAACGCTGCTCCAGCAAGGCTTCATCCTGACAGCCTGAAAGCCAGCCTGACGAACAATGCTTATGATTCATTGAACCTCGGCTATCCAGAATGGCTAACGAACAAGCGCAACTCGGCACAGGTTGAATACGCCCAACTGCCACAGATAATGCTATACGAACGGCGGGACACCACCCAGTTGAGGCCATGGAGGCAAAATACCGCAATCCTTATTCCATGGCCCTCGTCTACCATAGCAAACAGTAATTTGATCATGGGCGATGTCGAGTTTGCGACGCCTGTCAATGAACTAATTGTCAATCTGACGATCGACGGCCTAAACGCTGTGGCGCGGGAGCTTATCTACGAAAACTATCGTGAAGTGCTTGGGCTTGCTCCGGATACCGACATAGATTTGGTAAAGCAGCTATATCAAGCAGAAATGCTTTTCTTAACGAAGCAGTCAGCAGGGCTATCTGCTGCGATAGAGGAAACATCGATCTATACGAGCTATAGCACACTGCGGCAAAAGGAAGCCGAGTTCGCAGATTCAAACAGCGATAACAGAACCGCCAGCAAGTTCACAACGTTGGCGCTAGCGCTAGCTGGAGGAGCTTCGGGCAATCAGGCTCTCATCAATTCCGCTAACCAACTTGCAAGTCAAAGCAAAATTGCCGCAGAGACAGCCGTTGCTGAACTAGACAGTTCAGTCGGCAGAGCAATAACGGCCGCCACAAACGTGACTTTTGTCTTTGGCACTAAGGAGCAAAATATAGAAGCCTCCTCACTTAGTGAGTTACGGGAAAAATTTATAGGGCTAGTCGGAAAGCGATGAGGAACTGTCGATTTAATCTTGCTTCACCCTTTTTATTGGGCCGCGAAACTATGAACGCTGAATTTACGGTGTACTGATATGTCAATTAGATTGAAGCTACTGATTACTCTCATTTGCAGCTCACTATTAGCAGGGTGTGAGACGGCGTCGTGGTCGACAATTAAGTACCCAGCCGCCCTACTCGATCCACCGACACAGGTTATAAAACAGAGGGATGATGAACCGCGGTTTCTAGTAGTAGTGCGCTACTACCAAGATACCACCCCCGATGCTTATCCGTTTGCTAAGCAGCGGTTCCTCCAGAGCGACGCCGCACGAAACGTCGATACGAGTGGTGAGTTTTCGCTAATATTGAATACGAATGGTGGGATAGATGAGAATGCTTTCGACGCCTTTTTGATCAAATCAACCTACTATGGATTATTGTTTGCCTCCTGCTTAAGAGACAGACTACCTAACGCGGATATACTGCTAGAGCCAGTATCAATAGGTCGGTCCAAAGCCGGCGGTTTCCTAGAATTTAGCGCGCGAAATCCCATTCCAGCGTCACTAGTAATCGACGTAGCTGCACATATCGACCCTGACGGCCAGCCTGCCACCGTCGCCGGTTTTGGCTCCACCTTTGGAACAACCTTTGTACCGCAAATTTCGATGCGAGTTGCTAAAGGGGCTTCCCCAAGTACACAAGGAAATGTTGCAGCTTGGTTGCCATTTTCGGGCCTGCTGAATGCTAAACCTGGGTGGTCAAAATGGGATGCGCGCTCAGGCGCAACGGCCACACAGGTTGATGCGTTCAACAGCAATGAGACGCCGGGTTTATGGACAGCGTGGAAAACGCACCCTGATTGGAAGAATTACTTGTCCAAAAGCCGGCCATGGACCCCAAATACCAGCATTATTATCCCTATGAAGCATCTGATGGACGACGGAGCGAAGCCGCCAAAACTATGTGAGTTGCCCTCAAAGATCGTCAAAGATGCTCAGTTCTACTTACGCGAGACTCAGACGGAAAAGAATCGACTAAAAGAATACTCAAATATTCTTTCCGAGTCTTTCAGGAATGTCGGCGTTGACCCTAATAGCTTGTCAGAAAGCGATATATTGAATATCTATAGTGCAGAACTGAAGCTACTGACAGCTATTCAGACGCAATCAGCTGATTTACTTCTCAACGGTGTTTGGGGCGAAGGCGTCAGGCAAATAATGGCAACTGAAGAAGCCGGTGGGAAAGCTGCAGATGGAGCCATGATGAGAGGCTTTGCGACAGCAGCAACCGTCAGCGCAATTTACAATGCATCTGACATGCAGGCCGACCCAATGCAAATGCTTCAGACGCAAGAGAAATTTGAGGCTAGTGCGAACCAATCGATGAATGAAACTAATCTCGCAACACTGAGAACAAGACAAGCCAGCTTCGCCGTCTCGGTAGAATTTGGTAACGCGATGGAGGTTATTCAGGCCAGCAGCCAAACCGAACTGAGAGAGAAAATCGCCAGACTTTACGCACAGTAGCCTTTGAAAGTTGCCCATGGCTCAACCAACTAAGCAACCTAAACAGTTGGGGCTGTATGCAGCTTCGCTGCCTGATTCGACTGCGCCAATCGCCGCTGCCCAAGGCGTTAGCTGGCTAAATTACTGGAGTCATTCTGCAATTCGGAATGGAAGCTCCCTACTTTCTCTTAACTAGGTATTTTCAATATGACTATTTATAAGAAATATCGAGCCGGTTGGTTAAGGCCATTATTGCTAATAGTTTCCCTACCGTGCACCCTCGTGCTTTTGTCGTCCTGTTCAAGCTTGTCAACTACAGAATACCCGTCAAGCCTAACGAAACCTGAGCCGCTAGCACTGCCTATCACCAAGAATGAAAAGCCCCGATTTCTTGTTGTTGTTCGATACTATCAGGGCGCGTTGCCGGATTCGTATAAAGCAGCTAGAACGAGGTATTTGAGCACAGGTCCAACGAGAGCCATTACAGATACCCGAGGTTTGCAAGGAGCTTTCAACTCGTTTTTCGTAAAGTCAGTTTACTATGGGCTGGAAGTTGCTGGTTGCATCGCGTCTAGCATTCCCGACATAGATGTGTTGGTTGAACCGGTCACAATTGCCCAAAAGCCAGATGGGGAATTTTTTGAAATTTCCCCCGATCTTCCGATTCCAGCCTCGTTAGTTGTTCACGCGGCGCCTCACATTGATCCGGATACCCAACGTGGTGATTGGTTTACCACTTTTGGTCATCAGTTGGTTCCGGAGTTTTCGATTGCTGTGGGCACTGCGGTCGCCCCTAATACTGCCGGTGCAGTGGCTGTTCCTGAATTGGCGCAGGCGCTATTGGATTTTCGCCCAGAATGGTCTGAATGGGATGCGAGGTCAGGGGCTGCCGTAACGCAAGTAGATTTGTTGAACGCTGGCGATGAATTCGATTATGCCTTTAGATTTCCAGCTGGCTGGACATATGGCGCCATAGAGCCGACGGGCATGTGGAGAAAGCGGGCTTCACGCGCTCGGCCTTGGGTCAATGGAAGTTACCTAGCGATACCACCGCGAATACTTCGCGGCCGCAATGCAAAATCGCCTGCTGTTTGCGATATACCTGTCAAGATTATTCGTGATGTCAGATCCCAGCTTTTCGCAAGTAACTTTGAAAACAAACGGCTAGAGCAATATGGCCGAGGATGGCAGACGCTTTTTGCCGAGGCGGAGGACGCTAATCCTGAAGCGGGTAGTATTGACCCGGTTCTCCGTGGTGATTATCTCGAGAGCTTCTACAAGGCCGAAGTAGATTTTTTATTGGCGATGCAGGCTGATGCTGTTAATTACCTTATGGATGGCGACTGGGGTGAGTCCGTTCGGGCATTTCTCGATGTTGAGGATATTGCCCGCAGTCAGTCGGAGGGGACATTTTGGAAAGGCATGGGGACAGCGCTAGCAGTCGGGGTGATAAACAGTTCTGCTGGTCAGCCGGTTGACCCAATGCTGGCAGGCAATAATTTGGATATGTTCGAAGAGAATGCAAAACTAAGAGCAGCAAGCGCAAATTTGGCAACACTAAAGTCCAAAATCTCGGCCGCAAGTTATGTGGTAAACGCAGGTGCCGGACTTCAAACAATTCAGGCAACTAGCCAATTGGAACTACGTGAAAAAATGTTGCGTCTCTACCTTCAATCGAATTAGGCGAACAATTGCTGTAGATGCGAGCACGATATGTGCGAATTGTAAGATAAAATAACCCCCGCTGAAGCAAGTGCCTTTCGATGTCATTCCGCATTCCAAGTTGATGACGTACCTGCTTACCTGAAAGCGGGTATTTTGAGGCAATCGTGAGTGGCTGCTTTGGGCTGCCGATAGCAGATATCTGACCGCATCCTATAGGGGGTTACGCACCTCAACAACCGCCTCAAAATCGATTCATCACTGGGCAGACTGGAGTCGAGCGATGAGCAATCTAGATAGATAGAAGCCTACTCACTTGAGAGAGTTACGGGAAAAATTCATAGGGCTAGCCGGAAAGCGATTAAGACGCGCCTAAGGAATTTTTGATAAATTTCTAGTTGTTTATCGAGACGCTTGCCGATCATCCGTGTAGTTGAAAACCCCGAATTGGGGGCACATGTCAAAGGACGTAAATGGACACCAGTGACGCTATATTTAGGCTATATATTTGTTTCAGATGAAAAAAAGCCGTCTGAGGACGGCTTTGAATAATAATTTGGTGGTGATGGGTGGACTTGAACCACCGACCCCGGCATTATGAGTGCCGTGCTCTAACCAGCTGAGCTACATCACCATTGTCTGTCGCGACGGGAAGGTGTTCCCGTTAAAGGGCGGGCATTTTCGGCTCCGGATGGCCTGCTGTCAATGGCGCAGCTCAGCATTCAACTGCTCAATTTGCCGCCCAAGCCGCGCCAGAGAGGCTTCCAGCTTCTTCTTTTCGAGCAACAACGGCCGCCGCTCATCACCCTGACCCGCCTCCTTGAGTTCGCGTTCCAGTTCCAAAAGTCGCTGGCTGCCTTGGGTGTAGTCGTGCTTCAGACTTTCAAGCTCGTCAATCAGCGCCTGCTGGTCGGGCGTGATCGCAGCAGCCTCAGGATCGGCGTCGGGATTGGATTGAGGGTGCTCATCAACAGCAGGCTCTGCTTTCTCCGGTGACTTATCAGGCAACACCCCCACAGGCGGTTGTGGCTCCCGGGCATTCGTCTCGTTGACCAAGGTAACGGGGTTCGTCACCAGATAAAGATTCGGTAACGCCGCAATATCATGCGCTGCTGTTTCCAGCCGAACATGGAGTAAATCCATCTGCAAGACCTTGCCTGCAAATTCGCCGACGCGAACATGGTCACCTGCGCGGTAAGCGCGCAACGACCTCAGCATAAAGCCAGCCATCACGTTGCCCACGAATGCAGTACTCGACAACGCAACAGTGGCGCTGAAAAGAATGCCGAGAAAAATGACCAAATTCCCGCGGGTTTCATCGGCAATTGGCATGCTCAGCACTGCAGAAAACAGGGCAACCAGAGAAATGACTGCCATCAGCAGCTGGCGAACATGCTGCTGCGCGGGTCGGCTGGCAAAGAACACCAATAAACGCCGATGAATGAAATAAAGCACGGCGAGCACAACGATAATTATGCCCACGGACACACCGAAGGCGGTTAGCCTGCCGAGCAAATCAGACATTGAATCTAAAGTGCATGACGTCGCCTTCCTGAACGATGTATTCCTTACCCTCCAGACGCAGTTTACCGGCTTCCTTGGCGCCCTGCTCCCCGCCACAGCGAATGTAGTCGTCGTAGCCGGTGACTTCCGCGCGGATAAAGCCTTTCTCGAAATCGGTATGAATAACGCCCGCGGCCTGAGGCGCTGTCGAGCCGCGGCGAACGGTCCAGGCGCGCACTTCCTTCTTACCGGCCGTGAAATAAGTCTGCAGGCCCAGCAATTCGTAGCCGGCGCGCACCACGCGGTTCAGGCCTGGCTCACTCAAACCAAGGTCATCAAGAAAAGCCTGCTTGTCTTCGCCATCCAGCTCGGCAATCTCCGATTCTATAGCCGCACATACCACCACCACGACCGCGCCTTCGACGGTGGCGAGCTCGCGAACTTTATCCACGTGTTTATTGCCGCCCACGCCGGCCTCGTCAACATTCGCCACATACATAACCGGCTTGGCAGTCAGACAATGGAGCTCACGCAAGGCCGCAAATTCCTCGGGCGTTGCCGACAGCGTCCGGACCGGCTGCCCGCTGTCCAGATGTTCGGATAGCCGCTGCAATAAATCACGCCACGCTATCGCTTTCTTTTCGCCCGTCTTGGCATTCTTGCTGGCCCGATCCAACGCTTTAGTGACCGAGTCCAGATCTGCCAGCATCAGCTCGGTATTAATGACTTCAATATCACGCACCGGATCGATGCCGGTCGAAACGTGCGTGATGTCATCATTTTCGAAACAGCGCACCACGTGTGCAATGGCATGTGTCTCCCGGATATTGCCGAGAAATTTGTTACCCAGCCCTTCGCCCCTGGATGCACCTGCAACCAAACCGGCAATGTCCACGAACTCCACTGTGGCGGGCAACACTCTTTCGGGATGCACAATATCGGCAAGTTCCTGCAACCGGGTGTCGGGGACAGTGACCACACCCACGTTCGGATCAATGGTGCAAAAAGGATAATTCTCCGCTGCAATACCTGCAGCAGTGAGGGCATTAAACAGGGTGGACTTGCCGACGTTAGGCAGGCCCACGATTCCGCATTGGATGGCCATGAAGGGAAGTATTCTTGTTAACGGGGCTGCCAATATACTGATCGAAATAGCGCTGTGCTAGCATCGTTTTCCCCTGCATCGTACTCCGGAGCCGAATCATGTTTGAAACCACTATCGCCGGCAGCCTGCCCCGTCCCGACTGGCTCGCGGAACCGGAGCGGCTCAAGGGCGGCTGGAAACTGGAAGGCGAGGCTCTCAAAGAGGGCCAACGGCGTGCTTGCCGCGAGTGGATTCAGCATCAGGAAGAGGCCGGAATCGACATACTGACCGACGGCGAGGTTTATCGCCGGCATTTCGTGCACAGCTTTCTGGAAGGCATCAGTGGCATTGACCAGAACAAGAAGACGGTAATGGGCATCCGCGATAACCGCTACAACCTTGAGGTACCCACAGTCACCTCAGCCGTTGGCAGGTCTGCTCCGGTGTTTCTGGACGATTTCAAATACACCCGAAGCCTGACCGACAAGGCGCTAAAAATCACCCTGCCCGGGCCAATGACCATTTGCGACACCATTGCCAATGATCACTATGGCAGCCGACCGGAAATGGCGATGGCCTTTGCCGAGCTGCTGAATGCAGAAGCGCTTGAACTGGAAGCCGCCGGTGCCGACGTGGTGCAGTTTGACGAGCCGGCCTTCAACGTCTTTATGAATGACGTCAATGAGTGGGGTATTGAGACCCTGAACCGTGCGGTCGAAGGGCTAAAATGCACCAAAGCCGTGCATATTTGTTATGGCTACGGTATCGACGAAAATAATCGCTGGAAAGAAACACTTGGCGACGAGTGGCGGCAGTATGACGAGATTTTTCCGGCGCTTAACAAGAGTCATATAGATCAGGTATCGCTGGAATGCGCGAGTTCGCACGTCCCGCTGTCCGTCATGCGTCACCTGAGCGACAAACAGCTGATGGTGGGTTGCGTCGCAGTCACTCCCGACCGGGTGGAGTCGGCCGAAGAAGTTGCCGCCACTATTCAGGAAGCCATGAAATATGTCGATGCGGAGCGAATTTTGCCCTGCACCAACTGCGGCATGACGCCCATTCCCTACGGCGTAGCGCTGGCGAAAATCCGGGCGCTGGGCGAGGGGGCCGCACTTGCCCGCAGCCGGCTTCAGACATAATCACTATGCTCCTGAGCGAACCCTGCGCCTGCTATGCTGTCCTATAGTGTATGAAGCCGGGGGCCGGCAGGCACTGCAGAGGATTGAACATGAAACACACCACGACAACCCATTTGATTACACGCGGCTCTTCCGCGCCCGTTTTAATGCTGCTGGCGGCAGCACTGCTAAGCGCCTGTGCGTCCAGCCCGCGGGTATTCGTAAACGAAGCACCCGGTGCACAGATTGACCGCTATCGCACCTATGCGTTCGCGGAACAACTGGGTACCGACAATCAGGCCGACGTGCGTTCGTTAATGAGCCAGTACCTGATGATGGAGGTTGCGGCACAACTCGATAGCCGTGGCTATCAAATGGATGAGAATAATCCTGATGTGATCATCGACTTTGCGCTGATTACCAAAGAAAAATTGCGGTCCACACCGTCAACATCACTGGGCGGCTATTACGGTTACGGCCCTTACCCGGGTTACGGCTATTACGGTAGCTATGGCGGCCAGAACATAACTCAATACACCGAGGGCACATTGAGCGTCGCAGTCGTTGATCGAGAGACCATGAGCGTCGTTTGGGAAGGCATAAATATTTCGCGTATCACGGACGAAGTCCGTGAAAACATGGGCGGCTCGGCAGCGGCAATCATTAACGAAATTTTTTCCCGCTTCCCCTACAGGGCGGCCGGCGCTTCACGGTCATTGGCAAGTACTCAGTAACTGCCACCCTGAAGCAAGTCTGAGGCTAGTCGGAGCTGTGCAAAAAGTGCATGGCCTTTTCCGGCCCTTCGGCCAGCAGTTTTTCGATCGCGCGCTCGGCATCCGGCAACGCTGCCTCGATCAGTTGCTTTTCTTCCTGCCCGGGCGGCTTTAGCACAAAACCTGACACCTGCGATTTATGTCCGGGATGACCGATACCAATCCGCAAGCGCATGAACTCGTTGCCGCAATGGCTGATGATATCCCGCAACCCATTGTGCCCGCCGTGGCCGCCGCCCATTTTCAGGCGGACGTCACCCGGCGGGATATCCAGCTCGTCATGCATCACCAGCATCTGTTCGGGCTGAAGCTTGTAAAAGTCGAGCATGCGACGCACTGCCTGACCGCTCTCATTCATGTAGGTCGCCGGCTGAAATAACCGCACGTTGCTGTTGCCAATGGAAACCTGGCAAACATCACCCATGACCTTTTTCTCGGCTTTGAGCACGCCGCCTGCAGCACGAGCGATACGCTCCAGCATCCACACGCCCACGTTGTGGCGGGTAGCGGCGTATTGATCGCCCGGATTACCGAGTCCGATGATGACGGCAATGCTCATAAAAAGTCTCGAGCATGCAAAGACAGGCTAGTCTCCCGAGCCCTCTTCGTCCTTGGCATCGCCGGCTTTCTTCGGTGCCGCATCCTCGTCGCCTTCTTCCCCTTCCACTGTCTCGGGTTCCTCAGCAACACGCATGACGTGCACAGAACAGATTGCCTCGTCGGTTGGCGGCTCGTGTGTAAGCGCCGTAATCTGTACGCCTTCCGGAAGTTTGATATCCGACATGTGCAACATGTCATCAAGCTCCATACCGGCCAGATCCACCTCGATATATTCAGGGAGGTATCGCGGCAGACACACAACTTCGACTTCGATAACGGTCTTGGATACGCTGCCGCCTGCTTTAACGCCCGGCGCAATTTCTTCATTGAGGTAATGCAGCGGAACGGTCATACGGATCACTTCATCCTCAACCACTCGCTGCAAATCAATGTGCATTATCTGACGCTTGGCCGGATGCACCTGAATATCCTTGATAATCGTACGGCGCATGTTCTCGCCGACCTTGATTTGCAGAACGCTGGACATGAAGGCTTCGCTTTCTGTCGCTTTCAACAGTTCATTATGATCGAAGGTCAGTGCGCGCGGTTCGCGGCCACCCCCGTAGATAATTGCGGGTACTTTCCCGGCATGACGCAGGCGGCGGCTCGAACCTTTCCCCGTGTCTTCCCGATACTCCGCAACCAGGTTTATTTCTGATGCCATGATTGCTCTCCAAATTGATTAATCAGACCGGGTTTCGACCACGCCGGACTGCTGGCCCCTAGGCAGGGGCGCGCGATAATACCAGACAAAAGGATGCAACGGCGGTTTTTTGCGCCTCAGTCGAGGTACAGCGAGCTGACTGACTCGTTAAGAGCCATGCGACGCATGGTCTCGCCAAGCAGCTCGGCAACGCCAAGTTGGCGTATTTTAGGGCTTTTCTGGCCCTCAGCGCTTAGCGGTATGGTGTCTGTGACGACCAGTTCGTCGAGTTGCGATTCGTTTATCCGCTCAATAGCGGGGCCCGACAACACGGGGTGGGTAATGTAAGCAACCACCCTTCGGGCACCCTCGTTTTTAACAAAATCCGCTGCTTTGCAGAGCGTGCCGGCAGTATCCACCATGTCGTCGATCATGATGCAGTTCTTGCCTTCCACATCGCCGATGATGTTCATGATCTGACTCACGTTGGCGCGCGGCCGACGTTTATCAATAATGGCGAGTTCAGCATCGTCCAGCCGCTTCGCCAGTGCACGGGCGCGCACAACACCACCGATGTCCGGTGAAACCACCACCACGTTCTCACGATCCTGCTTCCATGCATCGCCCAGCAACACCGGCGATGCATACACATTGTCCACCGGAATCGGGAAAAAGCCCTGGATCTGGTCAGCGTGTAAATCGATGGTCAGCACCCGGTTAATGCCGGCGGCGCCAATCTGGCTCGCGACCAGCTGCGCCGTGATCGGCACCCGCGCAGCACGTGGCCGTCTGTCCTGACGCGCATAGCCAAAGTAAGGTATGACCGCCGTGATGCTTGCAGCGGATGCGCGCCGACACGCATCGGCCATCACCAGCAATTCCATCAAATTATCGTTCACCGGCGGACACGTCGACTGCACGATAAAAACTTCGCGGCCGCGAATATTTTCGAGAATCTCTACGTTAATTTCACCGTCGCTAAACCGCCCGACGTGCGCCTTGCCGATGGGCAGATTTAGCGTCCGTGCAATTCGCTGACTCAGGCCCGGATTGGAATTTCCGGTGAGTATGGAAACATTGGACAGTACTTCTTGAGATTGGCTATTCACTAATATCGCTGTTCGCTGGTCCAGAGTGCAATGTGGCCGGGGAGAATGGCTGGGGCGGTAGGATTCGAACCTACGATACACGGGATCAAAACCCGATGCCTTACCACTTGGCTACGCCCCAGTAGTACCTAATAAAACTCCGCAATTCTGCAGATCGCCAGACCCCCCGATCAGGCGCGGGTATTGTGCGCAGGGCTATGTGCAGTGTCAAACCGCATCCCGCGTCCAGCCCCTGACCACCATACGAAGACGCAAGTCCGCGCTTTCGATCACCAGTTTGGCGGGTAAATAGTGTTCGTCGAACTCGGCATAGCGATCAAAATTTACTGTCCAGCCATGCTGGGTCAGCGAGCGCAGCGTGCCGCTCGCATCAAACCGCCGCTCGCCATTGCCCGCAGGATCCAGCAAGCCCAATACCCAATACCGCGCGCTGTGCACCGGAAACGACCACCCCAGCCGTTCGGCCATGAAGCGCTCGGCCGCATCGGCACCGGTATAAGCCACGGTTTGCTCACCGGATGCGTCCGCGAGTGTCATGAGCGCGGGCGCAATCGTCAGTTCCACCTGCCCGGCTCCAAACGGGCCGGCCAGGCGCAATCGACTCAAACTGTCCGCTTGCTGCCAGCTGATGCTGGCTTGTCCGCCACCGCTGTCGGCCTTGATGGCCACCTGCCCCTGCATGGACCAGGCGCTGACCGCCAGCAACGCATCGCGGCGCGCGTCCCAATCGATGCTCGATGGCTTTTTCTGCAGGCCCGTGCAGCCGCTCAATAACGTTCCCAGCAACACCGCCCATAGCAACCGTGTTACCGTCAATTGAGCAACCTCTGGATCACCTTCTGCAATGACCGGTTCTCGGGAAATTCCTGTTGTGCTTCCAGAAGAATCGCTCGCGCTGCCTCGCGCTCCCCGCTGACCCATAACAGCTCGCCCAGATGCGCCGCGATTTCCGGGTCATTCAGTAACGCGTAGGCCTGCTCCAGCCACACGCGTGCTGCTTCCCGATTACCTCGTTTAAAAAGCACCCAACCCTTGCTGTCCATGATGGCGGGGTTGGTCGGATCCTGCTCGAGGGCGCGGGTAATTAATCGCTCGGCCTCCGCATAACGACGCGTAGACACGGTCAGGGTATAGCCGTAGGCGTTTTGCGTGGTGGAACTGTCGGGAGCCAGTTCCCACGCGGTGCGAAATGCTTCCAGCGCCGGCTTCATCCGTCCGCCCTGCTCCAGCACACTGCCGTGCGCCAGCCACAGATCCTCACTCCATGGCCGGTAATCCAGCGCCGTAGCGGTGACCTCTGCGGCCTCGGCATAACGTTCCTGCTCAAGCAGTAACGTTGCCTTTGGCTGCAGCATCGCAAACGCACGCTTGGGATAATTCGTCGCAAAATTCTCGAGTGTTTCCAGTGCCGCTTGCGACGCGCCCATTGCATGATAAGACTGGGCCATGGCCAGCGCGGCGGGCTGCAACCATTCGCCGGCGCCGATGCGTCTGAACAGGTCAATAGCGCCCTGATAATCCTCGCGCGCCATGGCAATACGTCCCAAATGCCAGTAACAATCGTTAAGGCAACCACCGGTCGCGAGCAATTGCAGGTAAAGCGCTTCCGCGTCGTCGGGTCGCCCTGCCTGCATCAATAAACCAGCACCGGTCAGTATTACTGCATCCTCTTCGGGGTAACGATCGCTGATGCGTTCCAGCCGGGCTGCCGCCTCTTCCAGCTCGTCTGCGTAAACCAGCAACCGGACAAACTCGAGCTCCATATCCACGCCCGGGCTGGCTTCAAGCGCAAAGGCCATCTGTTCGAACGCGCTCGAGCGCTCGCCGCTTAATAACAGCAGGCGGGCAAACCAGACCCGTGTCGCCGTCCAGTCCGGTCGCAGGCTGAGCGTTTGGCGGGCGGCCGCAATGCCGCGATCCAGATCACCCGACAGCACGGCCAGTTCGGCCAGCGACCGGGTCAGTCCGGCCGTATCGGGATAGGCCTCGTTAAAACGCTCAAACAGCGTGAGTCCGCGCCGGGGTGATTCAACCAGGTCGCCCGACAGGGAGGCGTAAGGCTGATCGGTGCGGTCTTCGGGTGGCCCGAGCGCTATTTCCAGATTGCGCCAGGCCGCCTCTTGCTGGTCGAACCGCACCTGCAGAATACCCAGTAATGTGCGGGCGACCGAACTGTCGCCGTCGAGTTGCACCCAACGTTCTGCGGCCGCCAATGCGTGCGCATCGAATCCGTATGCGTAGGCCAGTTCGCTGGCGCGCCGGGCAAACTCGGGGTCATCGGACTGCCGCGCCACGTTCAGGTAATGCGTGACGGCCACGGCGTACTCGCCCCGCTCCAGGGCAATTTCAGCCAGCAGCTGGCTTTCAATTGGGTTTGCGCCGCCGGCATACCGATTTCCGGCCACGCCGGCACAACCCGCTAATATTAGCGCTGCGCATACCGGTAACAGCTTTTCATACCTAAAGACCATGGCTCATCATACTCTGTGAACTGATATAGTTCTCCGCCGCATGAAAGAGTCACTCCTACATAATTTGCAACAGCTGGTCTCACGACACGAGGAGCTGGCTGGATTGCTGTCCGATCCCGATGTGATCGGCAACCAGAATAAATTCCGCGACCTGTCGCAGGAATACGCGCGGCTGGAACCCGTTGCCACCCTGTTCAGACAATACGAAAGAGCCGTTACGGATGTCGAGGCGGCTGCCGAGATGGCTGAGGATGCCGATCCGGAAATCCGCACTCTGGGATGGGAGGAACAGCAAACGGCCGAGGATCGCCGCGATGAGCTCGAGACAGAATTGCGGAAACATCTGATTCCCAAAGATCCGCATGACGACGCCAATATATTTCTCGAAATCCGTGCCGGCACCGGCGGCGATGAAGCGGCTATTTTTTCCGGCGACCTGTTTCGGATGTATCAGCGCTATGCCGAAGCGCAGGGCTGGAAGCTCGAAATACTCAGCCAGCGCGAGGGTGAACACGGCGGCTTCAAGGAGATCATCAGCCGTATTGAAGGCAAGGGTGCTTACTCCCGGCTAAAATTCGAATCCGGCGCGCACCGGGTGCAGCGCGTACCTGAAACCGAGTCGCAGGGCCGCATTCATACGTCGGCCTGCACCGTCGCGATTCTCCCCGAGGCTGCTGAAATCGAAGAGATCGACATTAGCCCGGCTGATCTGCGCGTGGATACCTACCGCGCATCCGGTGCCGGCGGACAACACGTGAACAAAACCGACTCGGCCGTGCGACTCACTCACTTGCCCACCGGCATCGTCGTTGAATGTCAGGACGAACGCTCGCAACACAAAAACAGGGCGCGGGCGATGTCGCTGCTGCAGGCCAAGCTGTTTGACGAACAGCAGCAAGCGCAAACACGAGAGCAGGCCGAGCAGCGTAAAAGCCTGGTCGGCAGTGGTGATCGCTCCGAACGCATTCGCACCTATAATTTTCCGCAGGGTCGCGTTACGGATCACCGCATCAACCTGACCCTTTATAAGCTCGATGACATCATGGAAGGAAATCTCGAGAGCGTCGTTGAACCACTGATAGCCGAACATCAGGCCAATCTGCTGGCCTCTATAGAAAACCCGTAGATAATTAAGTACGCCATGAACGAACTGACTAACATGCGGCTAACGGACCGCATCGGGCACACACCGCTAATTCGCCTGAATCATTTATCCGACGCAACCGGCTGCGAAATTCTGGGCAAAGCCGAATTCATGAACCCCGGCGGCTCGGTAAAGGACCGCGCTGCCCTGGGGATTGTGCGGGATGCGGAAGCCAAAGGCTTACTGCGGCCGGGCGGAACCATTGTAGAAGGCACCGCGGGAAACACAGGCATTGGCCTCGCGGTGGTCGGCAATTCACTCGGGTATCCGACCATCATTGTCATGCCGGATAACCAGAGCCAGGACAAAGTCGACACGCTGCGGGCCTACGGTGCCGACGTGCGCCTCGTGCCGGCCTGCCCTTTTGCCAATCCCGGGCATTTTGTGCATCAGTCACGCCGCATTGCCGAAGAGCTGAACGAAAAAGATCCGGGCAGTGCGTTGTGGGCAAATCAGTTCGATAACGTTGCCAACCGGGAGTTTCACGAGGCAACAACCGGTCAGGAAATTTGGGAACAAACCGGCGGCGAAGTGGACGGCTTTATTTGCGCCGTTGGCACCGGCGGCACGCTTGCCGGCATCTCTCGAGCGCTAAAAGCTCACAGTGAAAAAGTTGCCATTGGTATTGCCGACCCTACCGGTTCGGCGCTCTACAACTATTTCACCACCGGCGAACTCAGGGCCGAGGGCGGGTCCATTAGCGAAGGCATCGGCACCAGCCGCATTACCGCCAACTTTGCCGATACGTGCGTGGACATTCCGTACCAGATACCCGACACCGAATCGATACCGCTGGTGTACGATCTCATTCGCCAGGAAGGCCTGTGCTGTGGAGGTTCCACCGGCGTTAACGTGGCGGGCGCCGTGAGGATGGCGCGCGAACTCGGCCCCGGACACGTTATTACGACGATTTTTTGCGACTCCGGGTTGCGCTACCGCGAGCGCTTGTTTAACCGCGCGTTTCTGGCTTCCAAAGGACTCGAATTGCCGGACTGGCTCACGCTCTAACCGGCGCATGAACCTCAGCGGAGGGCCTGCTCGAGATCCGCGATCAGATCGTCCACGTGCTCAATCCCAACTGACAGCCGGATCAGGTTGTCCGTGAGCCCAAGCTCCGCTTTACGATCTTCCGGTACGCGCGAATGACTCATCGTATAAGGATGCCCGACGAGGCTCTCGACACCGCCCAGCCCTTCGGCAATGGCGAAGTACTCCAACTTGTTCATAAAAGCGGCGACCTGTTCACGACCCCCGTCAATCTCAAAGCTGACGACCGCACCGTAACCGGTATCCATCTGTCGTTTGGCCAACTCGTGTTGCGGGTGGCTGCGCAACCCGGGATAGATAGCGCGCTGCACGCGCGGGTGTTTTTCGAGCCGCTCGGCAATGGCGAGCGCATTGCGCTGATGACGCTCCATGCGCAATGCCAGTGTCTTGATACCGCGCAACACAAGATAAGCGTCAAAAGGCCCGGCGATGCCGCCCGTTATCGCGGATACGCCCGCCAATCGCTCCGCCAGATCTTCTGATGCAACCGCGCAAATACCGCCGATGACATCCGAATGGCCACCGATGTACTTGGTTGTGGAATGCATCACGATGTCACAACCCAATTCCAACGGCCGCTGATTCAGTGGTGTGGCAAAAGTATTGTCGACGCCAGCAAGTGCGCCGTTGTCATGCGCAACTTTAGCAATCGCGGCGATATCGATAACGCTCAGCAGCGGATTAGTAGGCGACTCAAACCACACCAGCGCCGTATCCTCACGACATGCGGCAGCCACATTGGCGGGATCGGAAAAATCCACGAAGGTGGTTTGGATGCCCGCCGAGTGCGCACGGATGTCCTCCAGCAAACGGAAGGTTCCACCGTAGAGCTCATTCGGTACCACCACATGCGAGTTTGCAGGCAGCAAATCCAGCACAGCGGCGGTGGCGGCCATACCGGACCCGTATGCGAACCCGCGAACACCGCTTTCCAGCTCCGCGACACACCGCTCCAGTGCATCGCGGGTCGGATTGGCACCGCGTGAATAAACATATTCCCGCGGCTCACCGAAAGCAGCGTTCTCGAATGTTGAGCTGGTGTAAATCGGCGGCATGACCGCGCCCGTTGCCTGGTCTACGGTATTACCCGCATGGATGCACCGGGTCTCTGCTTTATTGCTTTTGCGGCTCATGATCTGTCTCGATTCCTGAAATTACGCATTCGTGAATGCGCACGAATCTCTACTATAGAATTCCCTGATGGTTAATAGAAGGCATCGGAGCATGACAAGCAGCGCCAGCGAGCAATTCCTTACCGTCCGCAATGCGCTGCAGGCGGCGTCCACGGTGCTGATAAACACCAGCAGTTCCGCGCGGCTCGATGCGGAGCTGTTGTTGGCGGTAGCGTTGGGAAAGGATCGGTCATGGCAGTATGCGCATCCCGACGAACCATTGACGGAAAAGCAGGCACAGGTTTTTCGGGCGTTGCTGGCGCAGCGGGCTGAGGGTAGACCGATTGCGCACCTGACCGGTCGGCGCGAATTCTGGTCGCTGGAACTGGCTGTCAATGAGCACACACTGGTGCCACGCCCGGAAACCGAAACGCTGGTTGAAGCTGCCCTGAACCGCATTCCAGCCGATAGCTGCAGCCGTATTCTGGATCTGGGCACCGGTAGCGGTGCCATCGCGATTGCGATCGCATGCGAGCGCCCCCACTGCACAATCATCGCAACCGATCGCAGTGCCGGCGCGCTCGATGTTGCCGCAGAGAATGCACAGCGTCATTGCCCCGACAGAATCACCTTCCTGCAGGGCGACTGGTACGGGGCATTGCCTGCGGATACCGAAGCGTTTGACGTGATCATCGCCAACCCGCCGTATATAGGCGAGCAGGAAACATCGCTGACCGATCCGGAGCTGGCATTCGAACCGGTGGATGCGTTGTTTAGCGGCAAAGACGGTTTGCACGCCATTCGCCAAATCGTCGCCGGCGCAAGCCTCCACCTGCGTCGAGGTGGCTGGCTGCTTTTTGAACACGGTTTTGCTCAGGCACCGGATGCGGCCGGGCTGCTGGCGGCAGCCGGCTACCAATCCGTGGATAATGTGCACGACCTGTCCGGACACCCACGCGTTAGTTATGGCCAATTCAGAACTTAGTAATTCGGTGCGTTACAGCCGTCAGCTCGCCTTGTCACGGATCGGCAACGCCGGTCAGGAACGTCTCGCCAATTCGCGCGTATTGATCGTCGGCGCGGGCGGGCTGGGCAACCCTGCAGCGCTTTACCTCGCCACCAGCGGCATTGGCCACATTGTTATCAGTGACTTCGATACCGTGGATCAAAGCAACTTGCCACGCCAGGTGCTGTTCCGCGATGCCGACGTGGGTCATCCAAAGGCCGAAATACTGGCGCTGCGGCTGGCAGAGGCCAATCCGGGCATAACCGCCATCGGCATCAGCAGGCGGCTTGACGCAGAAGCACTGGCAGCCGAAGTGCAGCTTGCGGACGCTGTACTGGATTGCACTGACAACTTTCACAGCCGCTGGCGACTGAACGAAATCTGCCATGCCGAAAAAACGCCGCTGGTAAGCGGCGCGGCGATCAGGTTCGAAGGACAGCTGACTCTGTTTCGCTTTGATAAGCAGAACAGCCCCTGCTATCGCTGTTTGTACACGGAAGCCGACGAAAACCTGAATGATTGCGCCGGACAGGGCGTGCTTGCATCGGTCGCCGGCACAGTCGGCGTCATGATGGCGACGGAAACAATCAAGCTGCTAACCGGAAATGCCGGCGAAGCCCAAGATGCTCAAGCGCGGCTATGGGTATATGACGCGCTGGCGGGCTACAGCAAGTACCTCGGCATTAGCCCCGTTGACGACTGCCCCGTATGCGGCGGTGGGCTATAGCGGATCCGCTATCGCAACAACCTCGTTAATGTAAGTTCCCTGCTCGATGGCATCCAGCGCGAACTGCGCCAGATCAGCACGCGATACACGGCTGCCATTGGGGTACGTTTCATCTTTAATCACATTGTACTGTTGCTGAGCCGGACCATTAATCAGAAATGGCGCGCGCAAAACGGTTACATCCAGGCCGCTGGCCAGCACCTGCAATTCCATTTCGTACATGTCGCGGTAGTACTTGCGCCGCAGGAACAGGTAAATGTTGCGGCGTATACCGTCACGCTTGATACGTGCCGCTCCCGTCGACGAAATAGCCACCAGGCGCTTAATGTTGTGCTTCCGCATGCCGGCGATAACACCCGCATGGGCCGCCGTGCTGAGGTTCACGCGCTTGTCGCGCAAATTGGTTTTGCCGACTGTGGTGATGACGGCATCGGCACCTTCGAGGCCGGCAACAACAGACGCTTCGTCGAATCCATCGGCTGCGCGCTTAATGACACGCGGGTCGTCGAACAAAATCTTTTCCGGACTGCGGGCCAAAGCTGTAACTGTATGGCCGGCCGCCAATGCCTGTTCAATCAGTTGCTTACCGGTCTGTCCGGAGGCTCCCAGAATGGCAATGTTCATGCGTCACCGCCGGTACTATCGTCAGCAACAGGCAAACTTATACAGCGATGCAGCTTGCCGTTTTTGCATTCGTAAACACTCATGCGCCGTTGCAGGACTTCGTCGCCGTTTTTACGGATACGGTCCGTTTCCACCACGACGACCACATTGCCGAAGGCCTTGGCGTAATCCACGTGCCCGGACAGGTAATCCGGATTGTTCAGAATAAACTGCATCCCCATCTTGGCCTTTTCCTTGGTATCGCTCAGCAATACCGGGCCTTGTGGCTCCAGGTTGTACCAGGAAAAGTCATCCGTGGCATATGACAGCATTCCGTCTATATCCCCCGCTTTGTAGGCTTCTGCCGAGGCCAGATACACTTGTTTGTAGTCGGTCACTGCTACCCCCCCCCTTTTTGATTCGCAGATCAGGCTGCCTTGTCATCATACGCGAGAATGGATGCCAGCCACCGCTCGACGACGGCGATGCTCATGCCTTTACGCACGGCATAGTCTTCAATCTGGTCGCGGCCCACTTTGCCAACGGCGAAATATGATGCGTCCGGATGCGAATAGTAGAAACCACTGACTGCCGCGGTGGGTAACATCGCGAACGATTCCGTCAGCGTGATCCCCGCGTTCTTTTCGACATCCAGTAGTTTCCACAGCGTTGCCTTCTCGGTGTGATCCGGGCAGGCGGGATATCCAGGCGCCGGGCGAATGCCTTCGTAGGCCTCGGCAATTAACTGGTCGTTCCGGAGCGCTTCGTCAGGCGCATAACCCCAATAGTCTTTACGCACCTGCTGATGCAGCCATTCCGCACCGGCTTCGGCAAGGCGATCTGCCAGTGCCTTCAGTAATATCGCGTTGTAGTCGTCGTGCGCAGCTTCGAACGCGCGGACCTTCTTGTCGATACCAATTCCGGCCGTCACTGCAAACGCTCCGATGTGATCGCGCAAGCCTGTAGCGGCGGGCGCCACGAAGTCGGCCAGACATCGATTGGCGTTGCCGCTGCGAACCTGCTTCTGCTGCCGCAGATGATGCAAGGTCGCCAGCGTTTCTTTGCGGTCGGCATCGGTATAGATCACGATGTCATCATTGTCGGTGCTGTTAGCCGGGAACAAGCCTATTACCGCGCGTGCGTGCAACCACTCTTCTGCAACAATTTTCTGCAGCATCTGCTGCGCATCCGCGTAAAGCGAAGTCGCGGCAGGGCCCACCAGTTCATCTTCAAGTATGGCCGGGAACTTGCCATGAAACTCCCACGCATTGAAGAACGGCATCCAGTCGATATAGTCCACGAGCACCGCCAGCGGAATATCCAGCGTGTGTATGCCGGGACGTGCCGGCTGCGGCGGCTGATAATGAGCCCAGTCGATTTCACTTTTGTTGGCTCGTGCGTCAGCAAGCCCCAGATACACCGTACGATCACTGCGGCTCGCATGCCGCTCGCGTCGCTCAAGGCAGTCAGCCTTAATGCTCGCAACGTAGTCATCGCGGCCGGTTTTGCTGATGAGTTTCTGCGCCACGCCAACAGAACGCGACGCGTCTTTGACGTAAATGACCGGGCCCGCGTATTCGGGGTCTATCTTTACCGACGTATGCGCAGGCGAAGTCGTGGCGCCACCGATCAGCAGAGGCACATCGAAGTTCTGGCGTGTCATCTCGCGCGCGACGTGCACCATTTCGTCAAGGGAGGGGGTAATCAGCCCGGATAACCCGATCATATTGGCCTGCTCACGCCTTGCCGCCTCGAGTATTTTCTCACACGACACCATCACACCCAGATCAATGACCTCGAAGTTATTGCACTGGAGCACGACACCCACAATGTTCTTGCCGATGTCATGAACATCACCTTTCACGGTCGCCATGATGATTTTTCCGGCCTTCTCGACAACGCCGCCTTCTTCGTTCTCAATGAATGGAATCAGATAAGCCACCGCCTTTTTCATCACCCGGGCGGATTTCACCACCTGCGGCAGAAACATTTTGCCGGCACCAAACAAGTCGCCGACCGTGTTCATGCCATCCATCAACGGCCCTTCAATAACATCCAGCGGCCGTTCGGCGAGCAACCTCGACTCCTCGGTATCGCTTTCAATAAAGGCGTCGATGCCTTTGACCAGCGCATAGCTAAGCCGCTCATTCACCGGCAGTGAGCGCCACTCTTCGACTTTTTCCTCCTCGGCCGCGCCACCGGATGACTGATACTTGCCAGCAATAGCCAACAGGTTTTCGGTTGCATCAGCGTGCCGGTTAAGCATGACGTCTTCTACGGCATTACGCAGTTCATCAGGAATATCGTCATAAACAGCCAGTTGCCCGGCATTGACAATGCCCATGCCCATCCCGGCCTGAATGGCGTGATACAAAAATACCGAGTGCATGGCTTCGCGCACCGGGTTGTTACCACGGAAAGAAAAGGAAACGTTGCTGACCCCACCGCTAATCATCGTTAACGGCAGCTCCTTGCGAATGCGCGCGGTCGCCTCGATAAACGACAGTGCGTAATCATTGTGCTCTGCGATACCGGTCGCAACGGCAAAAATATTCGGGTCAAAAATAATGTCCTGACCGGGCATGCCCACTTCTTCGGTAAGCAATCGGTAGGCGCGTTTACAAATACTGACCCTTCGGTCGGCGCTTTCCGCCTGACCTTGTTCGTCGAAAGCCATGACCACTACGGCGGCGCCGTAGGCCTTGAGCAACCGCGCCTGCGCCAGAAAGGCTTCCTCCCCTTCTTTCAGGCTTATGGAATTAACGATCGCTTTGCCTTGTATGCAACGCAACCCCGCTTCAATAACAGCCCATTTGGACGAATCCACCATGATCGGCACCCGCGCAATATCAGGCTCGGATGCAATCAGCTTTAGAAAACGCTCCATCGCGGCCTGCGAATCGAGCATGCCTTCGTCCATGTTGATATCAATGATCTGTGCGCCGCTCTCTACTTGTTGACGCGCAACCTGCAAGGCAGCGTTGTAGTCGTCCTCCAGAATCAGTCGCTTGAATCGGGCCGAACCCGTCACATTGGTGCGCTCACCCACGTTGACGAACAACGAGTCTGCATCCGCATTGAATGGCTCCAGACCGCTTAGCCGAAGCGCAGGCGCAATCGCCGGCACCTTGCGCGGCGCGTGCTGCAAAACCGCTGCGCGGATTGCGGCGATATGTTCCGGCCTGGTGCCGCAACACCCGCCGACAAGATTGACCAGCCCGCTCTGTGCGAACTCGCCCAGCAAGCCTGCCATGTACTCCGGCGTGTCGTCATAGCCCCCGAATTCATTTGGCAATCCGGCGTTGGGGTGCACGCTGACGCGCGTGCCGGCAACTCGCGAAAGTTCGGCGACATACTGGCGCAACTCCGCTGCACCCAGCGCGCAATTCAGGCCAACGGACAACGGGCGCGCATGCGAAACCGAATTCCAGAAGGCCTCGGTGGTTTGCCCGGACAGCGTGCGTCCCGAAGCGTCGGTAATGGTGCCGGAAATCATGCACGGAATATCATCGCCACTCTGTGCGCGATATTCTTCCAGCGCAAAAATTGCCGCCTTGGCATTCAGGGTGTCGAAAACCGTCTCGATCAAAATAATATCGACGCCGCCGGCAACCAGCGCATCAATGGATTCCCGATAGGTCGCGCGGAGTTCTTCATAAGTTACGTTGCGAAACCCGGGGTCGTTAACGTCCGGCGACAACGAAGCTGTTCTGCTGGTCGGCCCGAGCACCCCGGCGACGAAGCGCGGCGAACCGGTCTCGCGAGCCACCTCATCAGCCACCTGGCGAGCCAGTCGCGCGCCGGCCTCGTTGAATTCCGCTGTCAGCTCACTCATGCCGTAGTCAGACAGCGAGATGGCGTTGGAGTTAAAGGTATTGGTTTCCAGAATGTCAGCGCCCGCCTTCAGAAAGGCACGGTGCACCCCGGCAATAACCTCCGGCCGGGTCAGAGTCAGCAGATCGTGATTCCCCCGCAGCTCGGACGGCCAGTCGGCAAAACGTTCGCCGCGGTAGTCCGCTTCGCCCAGGCGGTGTTCCTGCACCATCGTGCCCATGGCGCCGTCAATAATCGCGATCCGCTCATCGAGCAGCGTAAGCAGCTGACTTCTGCGTGTCTCTCGATCAGACATGCTGGCCACCTGCAACCTGGTTTTGACTGGCTAGCGGCCTCACGCCGAGCGCGTGGCAAATAGCATAAGTAAGTTCGGCGCGATTCAGGGTGTAGAAATGAAACTCGCTGACACCGTGTTGCTGCAACTTTTCACACAGCTCAATCGCAATGCTGGCCGAAATCATCTGGCGGGTTTCGGCGTCATCGTCCAGACCGGCAAATTTTTCATGCAACCAGGTCGGCACTGTCGCGCCGCAAGCATCGGCAAAGCGCTGCAGCGACGCGAAGTTCGCAACAGGCAAAATCCCCGGCACAATGGATGCCGATATGCCGGCCGCGACCGCCCGGTCACGAAAGCGCAAGAAACTGTCTGCTTCGAAAAAAAACTGCGTAATGGCCCGATTAGCGCCCGCGTCCAGCTTGCGTTTAAGGTTATCGAGGTCAGCCGCTGCGCTGCGTGCCTCCGGGTGAACCTCGGGATAAGCCGCAACCGAAATATCGAAATCGCCAACGCGGCGGAGCCCGGCCACAAGATCGGCAGCGTATTCGTAACCGCCGGGATAAGGGGTATAGGTGGTCTGACCCTGCGGCGGATCGCCACGCAACGCAACGATGTGGCGCACCCCCTCCGCCCAGTAATCCGCAGCAATACCATTCACCTCTTCCACGGTCGCCGCCACACAGGTGAGGTGCGGCGCGCCGGTAAGGTTAGTGTCGCGGTTAATGCGGCTGACAATACGATGCGTGCGATCGCGCGTTGAGCCGTCGGCTCCGTATGTGACGGACACAAAGCGCGGCCGCAGCGGAGCCAGGCGCTCGACCGTAGACCAAAGCGTGGTTTCGCTCTGTTCCGTTTTCGGCGGAAAAAACTCGAACGAAACAAGGGGCAGATTTTGTGTGTTGATCGTCATGTTATTCACTTGCTCCGGTGCGGCGATTGGCCGACCCTGATTCAGGCGTATGTACCCGTATTGATTTCTATTGCCGGCAGCGCGGTGAGCAACGCAAAGCCGGGCAAGCGCCCGGCAAGATCACGCCGCCGTCCTGCGCGCAGTCCGGCTTCGGCCAGCATCACGGCAAGCTGGTTTTCCGCCAGGCCGCCCAGACCGTGACCGCTGGACAGGCTGGCCTTGACCGGACCAAAGCGATCCAGCACAACGAGCCGGCCGGTTTTCCGAAGCACCCGCGCCGCTTCGCGAATTGCGACGCGCGGTCGTTGCGTCAAGGACAGCACCTGATCAAGCAACACCGTATCGAAGCAATGGTCGGCAAACGGCAGCGCGTGCATATCACCCTTGCGCACGGTGCAGTTCACCAACCCGGCGTCACGCACCCGGGTGCGCGCCACTACCCGCATGGCCGGGGAGACATCCACACCGGTCGCGGACTGCGCCCGCGAGGCCAGATGACACAGCACTGCCCCGGTGCCCACGCCGATATCGAGAAAATCACCCAGATCACCGGCCAGTTCGCCGAATGCCAGCGCAAGGTCATTGTCGGCGGCCAAACCGGGAATCACGGCCTTGCCGGATTCCACCAGCACTGCCCGGTCGGTCCATGCCTGACTGGCTCTCCTGCGCCTAACAGCAGCCATTCTGGTGGCATCTGCGGTTAAAATGCGCTCATCTGCCGGCATCTGCGCGATAAGCACGGAAACAAAGGCTCGCGCCGCCGAATCGTCAGGCAAGCGATAGTAAACACTCTGCCCGTCCCGAAATTTATCCGCCAAACCGCCCTGACAGAGGATACGCAGATGCCGCGAAACCCTTGGCTGGCTTTGCTCCAGCACCTCGACCAGCTCTCCGACCGTGGCCTCACCTGCAGCCAGCAACGCCAGCAAGCGCAAGCGGGTGGGATCCGCTGCCGCCTTGAGGGTGGTCACAGAGTCCTGGAGTGTGTCTTGCGGTTTCATGGAGGCTAAATATAAAGGTTTCTTTATATTTGTAAAGGTCGTATTTGCAGGTTTTCTGGCCGATACTTTGGCGCCAATACGCCCCGGCTCAAAGACGGGGCCGTCATTCATGGAGATCAACGATGAAATTGCGCCAATTAGCGGCCGCAGCGGCCCTGCTACTGCCGGGCCTGGCACTGGCTGTTGACGAACTGAACTACACCTACGTCGAAGGCCTTTACATGACGGGCGAGGTGGACCGGTCAGGAACCGATACGGACTTCAACAGGATCGGCGGTGTTGTTTCCTACAACCTGACCGAGAATTTTGCGGCCGTTGTGTCCGGCATGACCGGTGAGGTGGAGACCAGCAAAACAGGGGCACCTCGTGACATCGATACGCGCGATCTCGCGGCCGGACTCACGGCACACTTCCCCTTGTTCGAGAAAGTGGACCTGATAGCACCGGTTGCAATTCACCATTCGAAGGCACGCGCGGGCAGCAAGCAGCAAAGCGACGTGGGTTACTCCATCGCCGTCGGTGTGCGCGCACTGCTCACGGAGCACATTGAAGCCGAGGGTGCTATTCGGCATTTCCATATTGACGGGGAAGGCGACCAGAGTCTGATTGGCAGCGCACGATTCCATTTCACCGAGGCTTTATCTCTGGCCCTGACCGGTCAGCTTAGCGACGATGTCAACTCGGTGGGGCTGGCGGCACGTTTTGCGTTTTGATCGGAATCTTTACTGACCGCCGGTCTTAGGTACGGCTGCTAATGCACAAACTTGCCCTGACCGCCGCTCAATTCAGCAGCAAGCGCATAAATTCGTTCTGCCGTGACGCTGTAGGGCTGATTGCAAAATTCGCAACGCACCTCGACGATATTCTGATCCGTGACCAAATCGACCAGCTCGTGAGCGCCTAACATGCGCAGCATGTTTTCGATGCGCTCAACAGAGCAATCACAATGAAACTCTACGGGATCCGGCTCAAACAGCCGTATATCGTCTTCGGGAAACACGACCGATAGCAAGGTCTCGTCATCCAGCCGACTCATGCGCATCACGTCCATATTGGCCAGGCTGGTGGTGAGCCGCTGCCACGCTCCGCTGCCAGGCACGCGCTCGGGCATCACCTGCAACATTAAACCGGCGGCACGCTCTTCATCCGCCGCGAGCAGAAACACCGTTGGCAATTGCACAGACTGTTTGTAGTAATGCTCCAGACACTGCGCAAGATCGATTTCAGACAGCGGCACAATGCTCTGATAGCGCTCCCGCGCCTTACCCGATTCCACCGTGATACACAGCGCGCCACCATCAACAAGCTCTGTGAACGCATCAGGCAAGTCATCGCCGAATCGCGCCAGACCACGCAGACGCAGATGATTGTCACACTGCAAGACCAGTAAGCGCACATGCTGGCCACCCTGCACTTGCAGCGTCATACGGCCGTCAAACTTGAGATTGCGACCCAGCAGTGCGGTGGCTGCCAGCGCCTCGCCCAGCAGGGCGGATACGCTGCGCGGATAATCATCGGATTCGCGCAATCGCTGCCAGACCGCATCAAGCCGGACAATACTGCCGCGTATGTCCTCTTGTTCGAAGACAAAACGACGTAATTTATCGACGTTACTGGCAGGCGGTTTGCTACGGGACATGCACGAACCTTGTATCAGGAATTAAGTTTGTCACGCAGCATTTGATTAACCTGCCCGGGGTTGGCCTTACCCTGAGTCGCCTTCATCACCTGGCCCACAAAGAACCCCAACACCTTGTCTTTGCCTTCGCGGAACTGCTGTACCTGCTCGGGATTGTCGGCGATCACCTGATCAACCGCTGCTTCAATCGCCCCGGTGTCGGTGATCTGTTTAAGACCCTTGGCATTGATGATGGCATCGGCATCACCGCCCTCGTCCCACATCGTTGCAAACACATCTTTGGCGATCTTTCCGGAAACCGTGTTGTCTTCGATGCGCTTCAGCAGGCCGATGAGCGCGGCCGGACCGATGCGTGACTCAGCAATGTCCAGACCATCGCGGTTGAGCGCTGCGCCCAGCTCACCGGTAACCCAGTTCGCGGCCAGCTTCGCGTCGCAACCGGCAGCCACTGCCTCAAAATAGTCGGCCGTCCCTTGTGCAGCGGTCAGCACTTCGATATCCCCGGCTTTCAGGCCGTATTGCGCGGCAAAGCGCTCAGCCTTGGCCTGAGGCAGCTCCGGCATGGCTGCTCTTACAGACTCGAGAAATTCAGCGGATATTTCCACCGGCAGCAAATCCGGATCGGGGAAATAGCGATAATCGTTTGCCTCTTCTTTACCGCGCATCGAACGCGTCTCGTCGCGATCGGAGTCATAAAGGCGCGTCTCCTGAACGACTTTGCCGCCGTCCTCAATGACTTCAATTTGTCGTTCAATTTCAAAATTGATAGCTTTTTCGACAAAGCGGAATGAGTTCAGGTTCTTAATTTCGGTGCGCGTACCGAGCGCTTGCTGGCCCACAGGTCGCACTGACACGTTGGCATCACAGCGGAATGACCCCTCCTGCATATTGCCGTCAGAAATCCCCAGATACCGAACAATCTGATGAATACGGCGCATGTAAATCACCGCTTCTTTTGCGGAACGCATATCCGGTTCGGAAACAATTTCGAGTAACGGAGTGCCGGCGCGGTTCAGGTCAATACCGGTTTTGCCACCCATGTTTTCATGCAGGGACTTACCCGCATCTTCTTCAAGATGAGCGCGCGTAATTCCAACGCGCTTGACTGAACCGTCCTCGAGAGTCAGGTCGATATGACCGTGCTCGACGATGGGCAGCTCGTATTGACTGATCTGATAGCCCTTCGGCAAATCGGGATAAAAATAATTTTTGCGTGCGAAAACCGAGCGGGGCGCGACCGTAGCGCCTACCGCCATACCAAACTTCGCGGCCATCACCACCACTTCCTGATTCAACACCGGCAACACCCCGGGATAACCGAGCGTGACCAGATCAGCCTGTGTGTTCGGCTCGGCGCCGTAAGCAGTTGATGCCCCGGAGAAAATCTTGCTATTGGTAGCAAGCTGGGCGTGAATCTCCAGGCCGATGACCACTTCCCACTGCATCAGTCGGTGCCCCCCGGTAACAGTTTGTGCCAGTCACTGTGCAACTGATACTGATGGGCAAAATTAAGCACGGCAGCTTCGGCAAAATGCGGCCCGATAAGTTGCAGCCCCACCGGCAGACCATCAACCAAACCGCAGGGCACCGAAATGCCCGGCAACCCGGCCAGATTTGCGGACACGGTATAGATGTCATTCAGATACATCTGCACCGGATCATCAACTTTCTCGCCCAGACGAAAAGCCGGCGTTGGTGTGGTCGGCCCCGCGATAATGTCCACCTGCTCGAAACATCTGGCCATATCGTTACTGATCAGCTGACGAACTTTTTGCGCTTTGAGGTAGTAGGCATCGTAATAACCGGCCGACAGCACATAGGTGCCGGTCATGATGCGCCGCTTGACCTCATCGCCAAATCCGACCGAACGGGTTTGTTTGTAGAGACTCTCAATGTCTTCCGCGCCATCGGCCCGGTAGCCAAACCGTATGCCGTCAAAACGCGACAGGTTGCTGGACGCTTCGGCAGGCGATACCACGTAGTAAGTCGGCACGGCCAGCGGCAAATTGGGCAGGTGCACATCAATAATCTCTGCGCCCAGTTGCCTGTATACATCGAATGCCGCGTGCATGGCTTGCGCGCAATTGTCGTCCAGCCCGTCAAAGTACTCCGTTGGCACGCCGATTTTCTTGCCCGCTATGCTGTTCGCGAGGGCTGCCATGTAATCCGGCACCGGATGGTCCGAGCAGGTGGAATCACGCTCATCAAACCCGGCAATTAATTGCGTGATCAGTGCGGCGTCTTCGGCGGTCAGCGCCAGCACACCGGCCTGATCCAGACTCGAAGCGAAAGCGATCATGCCGTATCGCGACACGCGCCCGTACGACGGCTTGAAGCCAGTAATGCCGCACAGAGCAGCAGGCTGGCGCACCGAGCCACCCGTATCGGTGCCGGTGGCCATCGGCACGATACCGGCAGCAACGGCCGCGGCCGAACCTCCGGAAGAGCCGCCGGGAGACCGGGCCGGGTCCCACGGGTTCTTAACGGCACCAAAGTAGCTGGTCTCGTTTGACGACCCCATGGCAAATTCATCCATATTGGTCTTGCCAACGCTGATCAATCCGGCCGCGTTCAGACGCTCCACCACGGTTGCGTCATAGGGCGAAATAAAATTTTCCAGCATTCTGGATGCACAGGTCGTTGCCACGCCTGCAGTACAGAAGATGTCCTTCTGAGCAATGGGTATGCCGGTTAAGGGCCCTGCATTGCCTTTGGCCCGCTGCGCGTCGGCGAGATCAGCTGACGCCAGCGCAGATTCAGCCGTTACCGTGATAAAGGCGTTGAGTTCGCTGTCGCGCGCCTCAATCCGGGCAAGGCTCGCCTCGGTCAGCTCACGACTGCTAACCGCGCCGCTTTCCAGCAAGCGCGCCATCTCGGCCAATGTCTGTCGTTGCTCCGCCATGCCTGCCCCGCTACTCGACCACGCGGGGCACTATATAGAGTCCGCCCTCTTTCTCGGCCGCGTTCTGCTGGTAGAGGTCGCGTTGATCTGCGGCCTTTACCACATCAGGACGAAGCCGCTGGCTCATGTTCAGCGGATGGGCCATGGGTAACAAATCGCCGGTTTCAGCTGCGTCCAACGCATCAATAAAGCCGATGATTTTGCCCAACTTGTCGGTGTAAGCAGGGATTTCATCCTCGTGGACCTCCAGTCTTGCCAGATGCGCAATGTATTCAATGTCTTTGCGAGTAAGTGCCACGTTTTCTATCCGAAAGTGAGTTGGGTGCCGAGGTGAGTGGGCCGCAGCCCGGAAAGGCGCGTAATAATACACCCGCAGTTGCCCAAAATCCCCCTCGTTGCTAGAGTACGCAACACTTCACATCCCCTCTCTAAAGCGCTGAGGCTCATGCTTAAAAACCTGCTCGGTTATTTCTCCAATGATCTGTCGATAGATCTGGGAACGGCGAACACTCTTATATATCTGCGCGGTCAGGGCATAGTGCTCGATGAGCCGTCTGTGGTGGCTATTCGCGAGGATGCCGGCGGACGCAAGAGCGTAGCGGCGGTGGGCACCGAAGCAAAAAATATGCTCGGCCGCACCCCCGGCAACATCACCGCTATCCGGCCGCTCAAGGACGGGGTAATCGCGGATTTCACCGTGACAGAGAAAATGCTGCAACACTTTATTAAGAAAGCGCATGGCAACCAGTTTTTCCGCCCGAGCCCGCGGGTTGCAGTGTGCGTACCCTATGGGTCCACGCAGGTCGAACGCCGGGCTATCAAGGAGTCTGCCGAAGGCGCGGGCGCCCGCAAGGTTTTTTTGGTGGACGAGCCGATGGCAGCCGCTATCGGTGCCGGCATGCCCGTGCACGAAGCGCGCGGCTCGATGGTGCTCGACATCGGCGGCGGCACTTCCGAAGTTGCTGTGATTTCACTCAATGGCATCGTCTATGCCGCGTCGGTTCGCATTGGCGGCGACCGTTTTGATGAAGCAATTCTCAATTACGTGCGCCGCAATTACGGCATTTTGATCGGCGAGGCGACGGCAGAACGCATCAAACATGAAATCGGGTCGGCCTACCCGGGCGATGAAGTAAAAGAAATTTCGGTACGCGGTCGCAACCTGTCAGAAGGTGTGCCGCGGAGTTTTAGCCTGAACAGCAATGAAATACTCGAAGCCCTGCAGGAACCGCTGCAAGGCATTGTCGGTGCGGTCAAAGGCGCGCTGGAACAAACCCCGCCGGAACTGGGCTCGGACGTGGCCGATCGCGGTATCGTGCTGACCGGCGGCGGGGCGTTACTGCGCGATATCGACAAACTTTTGATGGAAGAAACCGGTCTCCCCGTCGTAATCGCCGACGATCCACTCACCTGTGTAGCCCGTGGCGGCGGTCGCATCATTGAACTCATTGATGAACAAGGCCCTGGCGTCTTTGCTCAAGAGTAAAACCGGAATACGAGGGTCAGATCATGGCTCTGACAAGCGTGGAGCGTGAACCGGGCCAGTTTCGTAATGCCAGTCCTGGCCTGCAGTTGATTCTGCTGTGCATTGTTTCCATTGTGCTGATGGTGCTCGACCATCGGAATGAATACCTGACCGGGGTGCGCAAAAGTCTTTCGGTGTTGCTATATCCGGTGGAATTTCTGGTCAGTGCTCCGTTTGATCTGAGCCGCACGTTATCTGAAAGCATCGCAACCCGTGACGCGTTGCAGGCGGAAAACCGGCGCTTGCAGGACGAAGCGCTGATGCGCAGCGCCAGCTTGCAACGCATGGCGGCGCTCGAGGCCGAGAATGCACGACTACGGGCCCTGCTGGATTCCACCGCCAAGGTTGGCGAACAAATGCTGATTGCAGAAATCGTCTCCGTGGACATGAACCCGTTCCGCAACATGATCGTCATCAATCGTGGCGGTAAGGACGGTGTGTTTGTCGGTCAACCGGTCATCGATGCCGACGGCATCGTCGGACAAATTACCCGGGATCGGCATTACACGTCCGAAGTCATGCTGGTCACCGATGTTGATCATGCCGTGCCCGTCGAAATAGCCCGCAACCGATTGCGCACCATTGGCGTGGGCACCGGCGAACTGGACCGTTTGTCGCTGCCCTTTCTGCCGGGTAACGCCGATGTCCGCGAAGGCGACTTGCTGATTACCTCCGGGCTGGGTGGGAAATTTCCGCCGGGCTACCCGGTTGCCACCGTTAAAAACATTCGCGGCACAACCGGACAGCCGTTTCTGGAAATCGACGCAGTACCCGCAGCAGCATTAAACCGGATGCGCGAAGTTCTGCTGATCAAGCCGGACGGTAACGCCGGCACGGCCGACAGCGGCGACGACATGCCTCCCGTCGAGCCGGAGCAGCCCTGATGGCGCGGCCCACCCGCACCTGGCCGGTTCTGGTAACCTTTCTTGCCGCCATAGCCATCGAAATCATGCCTTTGCCGGATGCGGTACAGGCCTTTCGCCCCCCGATGCCCGCCATGGTGTTGATTTACTGGACGATGATGTGGCCCGAGCGCTTTGGCCTGTTCACGGCGTTTGCGCTGGGGATTGTGCTGGATATTTTGCACGGACAGCTACTTGGACAGAACGCCCTGGCCCTGTGTGCGGTCACTTACATATCGGTGCGCTTTCATTTACAGATCAGAATTTTCCCGTTGTGGCAGATGACCATGACGGTGCTCGCCCTGCTGACGCTCGCTGCGGCTCTGTTATTCGTGGTCGAAGGTATAGCCGGGTACGGGCTTTCAGGCCTGAATCGCTGGCCGGCGGTGCTTTGCGGCACACTGCTGTGGCAGCCGGTAATGGCCCTGCTCGACCGGGTACGCATGCAAAGCGAAATGCGCACCAGCAACTTTTAGTGCGGCCGGGAATCTATAAACACAGCATATGAAACACGCGAATCAGATCAAGGATCACTGGCGCGAAAAGCAGTTGTTTAACAGCCGCATTCTTATCTGTGCGTTTCTGGCGCTGATCATGATGGGCATCGTGGTCGTGCGTCTGGCGAACCTCCAGCTGGTCAATGCCGACTACTATGCCGCACAGTCGCAGGGCAACCGCATTCGCGTACAGCCCTTGCCGCCAACGCGTGGGCTGATTTATGACCGCAACCAAAAACTGCTGGTTGAAAATACGCCCAGCTATCAGCTTGAGATCACACCGGAGCAGGTGCCGGATTTAGACGACACACTGGAACGCCTCAGCGCCAGCGGACTGCTCGAGCAAGAGAGCCTGGACCGGGTACGCGGACTCATTAATAGTCGCAGACGCTTCGACAGCATCCCCATTCGACAAAAAATGACGGACGAGGACGTGGCGCGCTTTGCCGTGCTGCGACCCTATTTTCCAGGCGTGGAAATTCGGGCACGGCTTGCCCGCACTTACCCGTTTGGAACGGTTGCGGCACACGCACTGGGCTACGTCGGCGGCATCAGTGCCACCGATCAGGACAAGCTCGACCCGGCCGCCTACGCGGGCACCTCCTACATTGGCAAAGTGGCCACGGAACGAGCCTACGAGAACGAGTTGCACGGCACGGTCGGGCATCAGGACGTTCTGGTCAATGTGCATGGCCGGGTTATGCAGGTATTGGATACGCAATTGTCAGTGCCTGGCCGTGACCTGCTTCTGAGCCTGGATATCGATACACAGATCGCAGCCGAAAATGCATTGGGCGGCAGACGCGGCGCGGTGGCCGCTATTGACCCGCGCAATGGCGAAGTACTGGTGCTGGCCAGCACGCCGAACTTCGACCCCAACAGCTTTACGGCCGGCCTGAGCCGCACAGAGTTTAATGCGTTGCAAACTGACGTCGATCAACCGCTGTTTAACCGCGCATTGCGTGGCAAGTACCCGCCCGGATCAACAATAAAGCCCATTATCGCGTTGGCTGGCCTTGAGCAAAATGCCGTCAGCGCAAACCAGCAGATATTCTGCCGCGGCCATTTCAGTCTTCCGGGCAGCACACATCGATACCGAGACTGGAAGCCCGAAGGGCACGGCCTGGTTAACCTGCGTGATGCCGTGGCGCAATCCTGCGACACCTATTTTTATGACCTCGCCAATGAAATCGGCATTGATGCCATGGCCGTCACCTTGCAGGAGTTCGGACTGGGCGAGACCACCGGGCTGGACATCGGCCCCGAAAGCGACGGACTGGTGCCAACTCGCTCATGGAAACGCCGCAATTTCGCGGATCCCGAAGATCAGATCTGGTATCCGGGTGAAACGGTCATCGCGGGAATCGGGCAGGGTTTTATGCTAACCACCCCGCTGCAGCTGGCGCACGCCACGGCCACGATTGCCATGCGCGGCATACGCTACCGGCCTTCGCTGGTAAGGGGCATGCGCGACCCGGTATCGGGATCCGTGGCCGTAAGACAACCGCGCATATTGCCGCCGGTGCAAGTGGCCACGCCGGAGCGCTGGGATCAGATCATCGGTGCAATGGAAGCGGTCATCTACGACCCGAAAGGCACGGCACGCGCACTCGGTGTTAACTCTAATTGGCGTCTGGCCGGTAAAAGCGGCACCGCACAGGTAGTTTCGGTCGCCCAGGACGAGAAATACAACGCCGACGAACTGGCGGAGCGCATGCGCGACCATGCGCTGTTTGTCGCCTTCGCCCCCGTTGACGACCCGCGCATTGCGGTTGCGGTCATTGTCGAGAACGGCGGCAGTGGCAGCGGCGTAGCCGGCCCGGTCGCGCGGCAGGTTATTGATGCCTATTTAAGCAAGGTGGCTCTGTAGTGGCGCGCGCTACCGACACCGGCGCGGGGCGACACAGCTTTGTTAGCCGCTTATTGCAACGCATACACGTTGACCCGCCTCTACTGGCCGGCATTGGCACGGTGCTGATTCTGGGCGCTTTCGTGTTGTATAGCGCCACCGGTAGCCGCCTCGATCCGCTGTGGGGCCAGGCCGCAAAAATTGGTCTGGCCGCCCTGGTAATGCTCGCGGTTGCGCAGGTGGAACCGGTCTGGTTGCGACGCGCTGCGCCCTGGCTGTACGCGACGGGCCTGATCATGCTGGCGCTGGTGCTGGTGCGGGGCGAGATAGGCGGCGGTGCGCAGCGCTGGCTCGATATCGGTGTGCGATTCCAGCCTTCTGAACTGATGAAGCTGGCCGTGCCGGCCATGCTTGCATGGCTGTTGCACGAACGTGCCTTGCCGCCTTCACTGCTGATGATCGGTGGATTGCTCACGTTGATTGCTCTGCCCGTGGGCATGATCGCGCTGCAGCCTGACCTGGGAACGGCCATTTTGATAGGTCTGACCGGCGCAACGGTCATTTTTCTGGCCGGCATCAGTCTGCGCTTTGTATTTTTCTCCGGCGCACTGACACTGGCTGCCATGCCGCTGCTCTGGTATTTCATGCGGCCCTACCAAAAGCAGCGTGTCCTGACCTTGCTCGACCCGGAGCAGGATCCACTGGGCGCGGGGTATCACATCATTCAATCAAAAATTGCGATTGGCTCCGGCGGCGGGTTCGGCAAGGGCTGGCTTAACGGCAGCCAGGGGCAGCTCGAATTCCTTCCGGAACGCTCTACCGATTTCATTTTTGCCGTGATCGGCGAAGAATTTGGCTTTTTCGGGGTATCGATTCTGTTGCTGCTGTACCTGATGATTGTGGCGCGTGGCTTCTATATCGCTGCTGCAGCGCAAGACACCTTCTCGCGACTGCTGGCGGGCGCGATCAGCTTTACCTTCTTTTTCTACATTTTCGTGAACACGGCCATGGTTACCGGTCTGGTTCCCGTCGTGGGTGTGCCGCTGCCACTGGTCAGCGCCGGCGGCACATCAATGGTGACCCTGTTGGCTGGTTTCGGTATTCTGATGTCCATTCAGACGCACCGGAAGCTGCTGCCAAGATGAAACGGATTTCCTTTCCCGCGAGGCCGATGTCGGCTTTGCAGACAACTACAACCCTCGCCGTGACGCTGACGCTGTCACTTACAGGCCTGACCACCCCCGCTGCCGCTCTCGATCTGCAACGCGATGACGTGCAAAGTTTTGTCGCGCAGATGGTTGAGGAACACGGGCTGGATCGCGAGTATGTCAGCACTGTACTGGCGGACAGCAAGACACAGCAAAGCATTCTGGATGCGATGAGCCGCCCGGCGGAACGCGTCAAACCCTGGCATGAATACCGGGCAATCTTTCTTACCCCCAAACGCATCGATGCGGGCGTGGAGTTCTACGCTGAACATCGGGAACGACTTGAATCAATCGAAGCCGAAACCGGCGTACCTCCGGAAATGATTCTGGGGATTGTCGGCGTGGAAAGTTTTTTCGGGCGAATTACCGGAAGCCACCGCGTAATTGATGCGCTGGCTACGCTGGGTTTTGATTACCCGCCGCGCGCGAAATTCTTCCGCTCGGAATTTCAACAGGCCTTCTTGCTCGCGCGCGAGGAAGGGCTCGAACTGGAATCTCTGGTGGGCTCTTACGCCGGCGCAATGGGGCCGCCGCAGTTTATTCCCAGCAGTTATCGCGCCTACGCGGTAGACGGTGACGGTGACGGGCAACGCGATCTGATCGGCAACTGGGATGATGTACTGGCGAGTGTGGGCAACTACTTTGCGGTCCACAAGTGGAAAGCCGGCGAACCGGTTGCAGCCACGGCAACGTTGAGTGAGCGTGCCGCCGAACCTGCATTGCAGACAGAGCTGAAGCCGGACTCCAGCGTCAACCGGCTCAGTGAAGCCGGCGTGTTGTTCGCGACCGAACTGGATGGCGACGCGGCAGCAGGACTGTGGCGACTGGAAGGTGAAAAAGGCGATGAATACTGGGTTGGATTTCATAACCTGTATGTCATCACCCGCTACAACCGCAGCGTGATGTATGCCCTGGCGGCATGGCAGCTGGGTAACGAAATCATGCAAGCTGCCGATCGCGCAGCTGGCGAATTGGCCGAGAATGCATTGTGAGGTTCGCTGGCTCGACACTGTTCATAACCTTCGCGCTGCTAATCAGCGGTTGCAGCACAACGCGCTGGGAAACCCCCGTTGCCCAGGCAACGTCCAAAGCGCCCGCCAGTCAGGACATGACCCGCACACGTCGCGGTAATCCACCTTTCTATGAAGTCTTCGGGGTGCGCTACATTGTCATGACGAGTAGCGAAGGGTACAAGGAGCGCGGCGTAGCTTCGTGGTACGGCAAAAAGTTTCACGGCAACCCCACATCTAACGGTGAGCGCTACGATATGCACCGCATGACGGCAGCTCATAAGACGTTGCCGCTGCCGACCAACGTAAAAGTTACCAACCTGAGTAACGGTCGCTCTGTCATAGTGCGCGTTAATGATCGTGGGCCTTTCGTGAAGAACCGCCTGATAGATTTGTCGTATGCGGCGGCTCAGGAGCTCGACATCATCGGGGCCGGCACGGCACAGGTTGAAGTCGAAGCGCTGAACACTTCTTATACCGGCGCCATTACCGCTGCAGCTGCGCCGCCGGGCGAAAAGATTACGGAACCGGTCGGTGCGAATCCGGGGGCATTGATGTACATGCAGGTGGGTGCCTTTGGCGAGCCAAACAATGCCCGGACGCTGGCGACGCACTTGACGAATCAAGGCATTGCGGGCGTAGCCGTGCATGGATCCGACGGCGAAACCCCGGCGATGTATCGCGTGCGCATCGGCCCGTTTACCAGCATAGGCGACTACGATCGCGTAGCCACGCAAGTCGCGTCACTGAACATCACGAACCCCCGACTGGTGGTAGAAGACCCCGACCACTCCCGGCAGCCTGCCGACCTCCGTTAACACAAATCAGGATCTGATCCGGTTATGAAGTACCGTCAATTACGTGCATTTTTTCTCTCCGTTGCTGCTGTCACGTTGCTACTGCCGCAAATTCTGGTAGCCCAGATTGCAGCACCTTCAGCACCGGCGCTGAACGCCCAGGCATACCTGCTGGTGGATTTCGCCAGCGGGCAGCCGCTGGCAAGCAAGAATGCCGACAGCCCGCTGGACCCCGCCAGCATTACCAAACTAATGACAGCGTACGCGGTATTCCGCGCCATCCGTGCCGGGCAAATCAGCCTTGATGACGAAGTACTGGTTAGCGAAAAAGCCTGGCGGACGCCGGGCTCACGCATGTTTATCGAGGTTGGAACACGCGTACCCGTAAAGGATTTGCTCCCCGGCATGATAGTGCAGTCCGGCAACGATGCCAGCGTTGCGCTGGCTGAGCACGTCGCCGGCACCGAGGAAACGTTTGCCGAGATAATGAATCAACTGGCCAGCGAGCTCGGCATGGACCGGACCCACTACCGCAACAGCACCGGCCTGCCTGCCGAAGGGCATGTTACATCGGCAAATGACATCGCAAAGCTTGCCTCGGCGCTGATTCGGGAGTTCCCCGATTACTACAAGTGGTATTCACAGAAGCAGTACACATATAACGGCATCACCCAAGGCAATCGAAACGCCTTGCTGTGGCGGGATGAAAGTGTGGACGGTATGAAAACCGGCTATACGGAGTCGGCCGGTTACTGCCTGGTGTCATCCGCAGAACGCGACAGCATGCGATTGATTGCCGTGGTATTGGGCACTAAAAGTCCATCGGCTCGTGCCAACGAATCTCAGGCGCTGCTTAATTATGGCTTCCGGTTTTTCGAAAGCCACAAACTGTGGGATGCAGGCGAGGTAGTCAGCAATGCGCGGGTGTGGAAAGGCGAGAGTGACATCACCGATCTGGTCGTCAATGACGCTGTCTACGTAGCGGTTCCGCGCGGTGCTCTGGATAGCGTTCAGACTGAACTGGAGGTTCCGAGAAATCTTGTCGCCCCATTGACTACGAACGAGTCCATCGGCACGGTCAGTGCAAAACTCGGTATCGATACACTCGCATCAGCTCCGGTATACAGCGCAGTGGACATCCCGGAAGGCGGGCTGCTGAGCACGGCGTGGGACGAACTGCTGCTCTGGTTCGAATAATTCCGGTTAATCAGGAATGGCTGAAGACGAGACATTGCTGGAGTTTCCCGTTGCCTTTCCGATTAAGGCTTTGGGCAGAAAGAGCGAAGGTTTTCGTCAGTCCGTTATAGAAATCGTGGCGATACATGCCGAGTTTCATCCGCAAGACGATGTGCGCGAGCAGCACAGCGCAAACGGAAACTTTATCTCCGTAACCGTGACATTCATTGCAGAAAACAAACCGCAAGTAGACGCAATTTATCAGGCGTTGCACGATCACGAACTGGTCTTAATGGTTTTCTGACGGCACCGCACGTGAGCAATCACCCTATTCCAAGTCCGATCGTGGTGCGCGAGCTCGGCAGCGCAGATTATTCTCCAACCCTGCAACGGATGCTGGACTTTACTCTGCAGCGAGACGACACCACGGCCGACGAAATCTGGCTACTGCAACACCCGCCGGTATTCACGCTGGGCACCCACGCCGACGCCGGCCATGTGCTTGCTCCGGGCGACATACCGGTAGTGCAGGTGGATCGCGGCGGCCAGGTCACCTACCACGGCCCTGGTCAGCTCGTTGCCTATGTGCTGCTGGATCTGAAGCGCTTGCGCCTTGGCATACGCGACCTGGTATGCCAACTGGAAAACAGCGTAATAGGCACCCTCGCTGGCTACAACATCAGGGCTACCGGACGCGAAGGGGCACCGGGCGTCTACGTGGACAACCAGAAGATTGCCAGCATTGGCCTGAGAATCCGCAGAAACTGCTGCTATCACGGGGTCGCGCTAAATGTTAATCCCGATCTCGAACCCTTCAGCCGCATTAACCCCTGCGGTTATCAAGGGTTGGCCGTTACCAGTATTGCAGCGCTGAAGGCGACAGAAAAACCCACAGACATACCTTCTCTGGACACGGTCGGTGCCGACCTGCTGAAAAATTTATCGGTTCAACTGGGAGTAGGTCTGGCCAAGTCCTGATGCTGCAAACGATCGTTCAGCGCCGCCAACCGCTCCGGCGTACCGACGTCACACCAGTACCCGGTCAACAACTCGCCACTGACGCGACCTTCATCGGCAGCTTTGCGGAGCAGCGGTGCCAGCGGGAACACGCCGTCCTTGCAGCCGGCAAACAAATCGGGGTGCAAAATGGCCAAGCCGCTGTACGTCAGCATCGCAGCGCCCTGATTCGAAACCTCGCCGCCTGTCAGAGCAAAGTCGCCGGCGCGATTGTGGGCCGGATTAGGCACCAACAGCAGGTGCGCCAGCCTGTCGGCCAGCAGGGTTTGCTGCTCGAACCCGTATTCCGCATAGACATCACCGTTTACCAACCAGAAGGGCCGGGCACCAAGCTTTGGCAGCGCGCGAAAAACGCCGCCGCCGGTCTCCAGCGCGGCGTCCCCTTCATCACTGATATCGCATCGCAGACCAAAAGCGCTCCCGTCGCCGAGATGTTCCCGCAACTGAGCTTTTTGCCATGCCACGTTAACCACGACATCCCGGATACCGGCATTCGCCAGCGCGACCAAATGGTAGTCGATCAAGGGGCGACCGCCGACCTTGATCAGCGGTTTCGGCACGGCATCGGTAAGGGGTCGCATTCGTTCCCCTCGTCCTGCGGCAAGAATCATTGCTTTCATTTGGCAACCCGGATTCATGATTGTTTGCACGAGCAAGACGATACTAACCTGAGCCGCGACAATTGGGGACGTAACCGGATCACTGCTCTATAATCTCAAGAGATGCGCATCACTACTGCAAGCCTGCTGACTCTGCTTTCCAGCCTCGCGGCGCTGAGCTTGCCAATAAGCAGCCGTGCAGAGTCCGCCCGCGGAATTGCCTGCTGGGCCGATGCGCTGCCGGTTGCGGTGACCACAACTTCTGACAGCGCTGCGCTGCCTGACGACGTTGTCGAACTCACCACCGATAATGCCAGCATTCAGACGGGCGGCAGCGCAGAGTTTGACGGCGCCGTTGAAATTCGCAGTCGGGGCAATCTGATCAAGGCTGGCAGCGGGCGCTACGATGCTGAAACCGGCATGTTTAGTGCCGCAGACGGGGTGGAATTCAGCGATGCCGACAGTCGTTTCAGCAGCAACAGCGCGCTTTATGACACGCTAAACGGCCGCCTTGAGTTAAGCGACACGGATTTCCTGATCGGCCACACGCCGGCGCGGGGCTCGGCAAAGAATGTCAGCGTGACCAAAACGGGCGTCGTTCGACTGGAAAAAGTCAGTTACACCTCGTGCCCGCCTGGCAACAACAGCTGGATGCTACAAGCAGATTCCATAAAGCTGGATCGACAAAGCGGAACAGGTACAGCCAAACGCGCCAGTCTGCGCTTCAAAGGTGTGCCATTTTTGTACCTGCCCTATTTCACGTATCCGATTACTGACGATCGCAAGTCAGGGTTATTGTTTCCAAGCATCGGGACCAGCGACAGTCGTGGCTTCGAAGTCACGCAACCTTACTATTGGAATATCGCGCCCAATTACGACATGACGGTGGAGCCGCATTACATGTCTCAACGCGGCTTGCAGCTCGGCGCGGAAAGCCGACTGATGACTCGCCGGAATAATGCCATCCTGTGGCTGGACTACCTGCCAAACGATGACCGGGCCAATATAGACCGCTGGCAATACGATCTGTACGTAACGACTTTATTGCCGAAATCCTGGCGCGCGACCACAGAAGCAGTCGGTGTCTCGGATGATCAATATTTCGAAGATCTTAGCGCACGCCAGTCGAGCAGCAGCCAAACGCACCTGAACCGCAGCATCACTTTCGAATACTACGACGAAATCTGGTCGTTAATGGGGCGCTTTCAGGGCTACCAGACCATTGATGCAGCGGTTACTCAACCGGATGAGCCTTATCAGCAACTCCCGCAACTGATGGCGGTTGGCAACTGGCGGGACAAATGGCTAGGGCTCGACTATCAGTTTGCATCGGAAGCGAACTACTTTTATCGCAAAGACAGCACCACCGGCGCGCGTATTAACATGCAGCCCGGGGTATCCATACCCATGCAACGAGGCGGTCTGTATATACAGCCGCAGCTCATCGTGGATTACACCGCATACAGCCTGCAGGACTTGACCACCACTTCGGACGAGTCGCCGTCACGTCTTGCGCCTATTGCAAGTGTGGATGCCGGGGCGGTCTTTGAGCGCCTTGCCGGCGATAGCGACCGTTACCTTGTTACTCTCGAACCGCGCGTTCTTTACGCTTACATTCCGTTCCGGAATCAGAATGATTTACCGGTTTTTGACACCATACGGCCGGACTTTAACCTCGTTCAGCTGTATCGCTATAACCGATTCCTGGGGCCGGATCGTCTGTCCGATACGAATCAGCTCAGCATGGGCGTTACCGCCCGGATGCTGCAAGCGGATGACGGTAGAGAACTGCTGACAGCCACAGTCGGGCAAACCGTGTTTTTTGATGGCGGCGACGTAATACTACCCGGGGAAATTCCGTCCGCTCAGAATTCCACGGACTACATTGCCGAACTCGGCATCAAGGTCTGGAAAAAGTGGAATGTAGACTTGCGCTATCAATACGACACGGACATCAAGGCGTCCGATCGTACGTCGATACGCCTCAAGTACCGGCCGGGCGATGGCAAAGCGTTTAATGCCGCCTATCGTTATGCACGGGACTCGCTGGAGCAGACGGACTTTAGCTTTAGCTACCCGATCGGAACACAATGGAATGTCATCGGTCGTTATAACTATTCCATTCCTGATAATCTGGCGCTGGACCGGTTCCTTGGCGTGGAGTATGAAAGTTGCTGCTGGGGAATCAGCCTGTTGAGCAGGCGCACCGTCTCCAGGGGCACCGACGAGACGGAATCCATATTGGCTCTGCAGTTCGCCCTGAAAGGCTTTTCTAACTTCGGCAACAAAACCTCAGACGACCTGCAGCGTGATATCCTAGACGGCACACGTTTCTAGGCACCTGCCCGGGCCACCCGCGGCAGCCGCCCATTTGTCGACGATAACAACATGCAAAAGCTTAAGCACATAGCAGCCGGTCTTATACTGGCGGGCGTCTTGCCGGTTTCGGCGATGGCGCAAAATCTGGATTTGAGTGATACGGGCGTACTGCTCGACGGCGTTGCGGCCGTGGTAAATGACGGCGTGGTATTGCTGAGCGAGCTGGATGAACAAACTAAGCTGATCGTTCAACGACTGCGTGAAGAAAACACCGATCTTCCGCCGCGGGAAGTACTGATTCCGCAAATACTGGAACGGCTGGTTATCAGCGAGTTGCAACTGCAACGCGCTGCGCAGGGCGGAATTACGGTACCCGACAGCATGTTGAACCGGGCGCTGGCAGACGTAGCGCGACGCAATGGCACGACATTGGGGCAGCTTCCGCAGCTGCTGGCGGCGGATGGCGTGGATTACAACGCCTACCGCAAGGAAATGCGCCAACAACTGATCGTGGAACAACTCCGGCAGCGCGAAGTCATATCACGAATCAGCGTGACCCCGCGAGAACTGGAAGAATACCTGGAACGCGAGCAAGGCTCATCGTATCGCGACAAGCGCTTTAAGATTTCGCACATCCTCATATCGATATCGTCTGCAGCAACGCCCGAAGATATTGCGGCCGCGGAACAGAAAGCACAGGAAATTTATCAGCGCGTCCTGGACGGCGAAGACTTTGCAAAACTCGCGGTCGCGTATTCGGATGCACAGAATGCGCTCGAAGGGGGCAGCATGGGTTGGCGCGAGGGTGATTCACTGCCGACGCTGTTCGCAACGATTGTGCCCGAGCTGGCCGCCGGCGAGACGGCAGCACCGGTAAGGAGCGCCAGTGGCTTTCACGTGGTACGCCTCGAAGCGGTAGAAGGCAATGAGCGCATCATGGAGAACCAGGTCAGAGCCCGGCATATTTTGCTGAAGCCGGATGAGATCATGGATGACGCCGTGATTGAGCAGCGCCTCAAGGACATCCGCGCAAGCATTATGGGCGGCGATGACTTTAGCGCTATTGCCAAAGCAGTCTCTGAAGACCCGGGTTCAGCCATCGAAGGCGGCGACCTCGGATGGGCCGGGCCCGGCACCTTCGTGCCCGAATTTGAACAAGTCATGAACGATCTTGAAATCGATGAAATAAGCGAGCCGTTTCAGTCACCGTTCGGCTGGCACATCATCCAGCTTCTGGAGCGCCGGGTGCACGACACCACCGACGATGTTCGTCAGCAACGCGCCATTATGGCCATACGCGAAAGCAAGCTCGCCGAAGAGACCGAGCTCTGGGTGCGTCAAATGCGTGACGAAGCCTTTGTCGAATATCGACTCTGAGTAGTGAACACCCCGGTTCAGCGCATCGCCATTACCGCAGGCGAACCTGCCGGCATAGGCCCAGATCTGGTTGCTGCTCTGGCCCAGAATGCTCACGAGTGCGAACTCGTGGTTATCGGCGATGCGGCCCTGCTCCAGACAAGAGCAGCGCAGCTGGGGCTGCCGCTAACCACACTGCCCTACGACCGCAGAGCGTTGCCCGTCCCGAGCAGCGGCGGGCGCATTGTGGTGGATCACGTTGCGTTGTCCGCGCCCTGCACGCCGGGCGTTCTTGACAAGAACAATGCGAGCTACGTTTTAGCCACCCTTGAACGGGCCGGCACCGGTTGCCTGTCCGGCGAATTTGCGGCGGTCGTAACAGCACCGGTGCAAAAAAGCGTCATCACCGAGTCCGGCACACCGTTTTCCGGCCATACGGAATACTTTGCTGAGCTATGCGGAGCCCCGCTACCTGTCATGCTGCTTTGCGCTGACGATCTGCGCGTCGCGCTGCTGACTACGCACCTGCCGCTGTCGCAGGTACCGGCAAACGTTACGCATGAACGCGTCACCCGAACCGCCACAATTCTGAATACCGGGTTACAGCAGCTGTTCGGAATCGCGTCACCCCGCATCGCAATACTTGGCCTCAATCCGCATGCCGGTGAGGCCGGGCTGCTGGGGCACGAAGAACGCGACAGCATTGAGCCGGCCATTCAGGAGTTGCGCGGGCACGGACTCAACGTATCGGGGCCGCTACCCGCCGACAGTGCCTTCACTCGAGAATCGCTGGCGCACTTTGATGCGGTGCTGGCGATGTATCACGATCAGGGTTTGCCGGTGTTGAAGCACACCGGCTTTGGCCGCGCGGTGAATATCACTCTGGGTCTGCCGATCGTGCGCACGTCGGTTGATCACGGCACGGCGCTCACGCTGGCAGGCACAGGTGATGCAGACGCAGGCAGTCTGAAGGCAGCACTGCAGTTGGCAGAAGATATAGTCAGCCAGAACCGGCGGCGCGGCTCGCAGGTGCAACTGTGACCAGCCGTCCGGCGCGCAAGCGCTTCGGACAGAATTTCCTGCACGACGCAAACGTTATCGGGCGCATCGTTGCCTCTATCGATCCACAGCCGGGCGATCATCTGGTTGAAATCGGCCCGGGCCGAGGCGCCCTGACCAAACCGCTGAGCCAGCTCTGCAATAAACTGGATGTTATTGAGATTGACCGGGATCTGGCAGCCGATCTTGAACAACAAGACTGGGCACATCGGATCACAGTGCATCGCGCTGATGCGTTGCGCTTTGATTTTGCCGAGCTGATAGATGCTACTGCACAGGGTGCTGATGCCGGTTCGGCGATGCGTTTAACCGGGAACCTGCCGTATAACATTTCGACTCCGCTGTTGTTTCATATTCTCGATCACTACCACCTGTTCAGCGACATTCACGTGATGCTGCAGAAAGAAGTGGTGCAGCGCATGGCGGCAGGGCCGGGCAGTCGCACTTACGGACGGCTCAGCGTGGCACTGGCGGCGCGCTGTCGCGTTGAGTCGCTGTTCACTATCAAATCCGGCGCCTTTCAGCCGGCTCCCAAGGTGGAATCGGCCTTTGCACGTCTCTCCCCGCTCGCTGTACCCCTGGTACAACAAGAAGAATGGCCCGTTTTCGACGAAATTCTTCGCTGCGCATTCGGGCAACGCCGCAAACAACTCGGCAACGCCCTGCAACCGGTTTTGGACTCAGCCGCAATCGCTGCGGCCGGAGTAGACCCCAAGCAGCGCGCGGAACAACTTACCGTAAACGATTTTGTTTCCCTGACCCGGATAGCGCGGGGCTGAACAGCTAAACTAATGCAATGAATCAACAGACTGAACCAAGCGGCGATCTCGCGAAAAGTGTGCGCATCACCACCAAGGCCATGTATTTGCGTGAGCAATCAAATCCGGCCGCACGGCGCTACGTTTTTTCATACACCATCACCATTGAAAATCTTGGCAGTGAGAGCGTGCAATTGATGACACGACACTGGCTGATAACGGATGCAGACGGTCGCTTGCAGGAAGTGCATGGCGATGGCGTAATCGGCGAACAACCCGTCATCAAGCCGGGCGCGGCGCACACCTATACCAGCGGCGCGATTCTGGAAACGCCGGTCGGCACCATGGAAGGACGCTATGGCATGGTCAGTGCCGAAGGCACTGGTTTTGATGCGCCCATACCCGTATTCCGGCTGGCGGTGCCGGGCGTACTGAACTAAGCCGTGGCCGTATACGCCATCGGGGACGTGCAGGGCTGCTGCGATGAACTGCGGCAGCTGCTCGATGTCCTGAATATCGACCCCGTAACGGATCGCGTCTGGTTTGTCGGCGATCTGGTCAACCGCGGCCCGCAGTCGGTGCAAACGCTACGCCTGGTAAAGTCGCTGGGCGATAGTGCCATCACGGTGCTGGGCAATCACGACTTGCATTTGCTCGCGCTGGCATTGGTAAATAACGCACCTGCGCCCGATGCCTGCCTGCAAGCGGTGCTCGAAGCCGAGGATTGCAATGAATTGACGAGGTGGCTGCGGCACCGCCCACTGGTTCATCATGATCCGACCCTTAATACGCTTATGGTGCATGCCGGTATCTGTGCCGAATGGGGAGTGGATGAATGCCTTGGCTATGCCGCAGAAGTCGAGTCAGTACTGCAAGGCGATGAACCGGAAAGCTTCTTCAGGCAAATGTACGGCGCTAAACCGAACCGTTGGTCAGAGAATTTGAGCGGCATAAACCGACAACGCTTTATCGTTAACTGTTTTACGCGCATGCGCTATTACAACCCGGACGGGAGTCTCGACTTTGCCGCAAAACTGGCCCCCGAACATTATGCAGCCCGCAGCAACGGCAAACTGACGCCATGGTTCCGCATGCCGAAACGCAAGGCGGCTTCGACGCGAATAGTATTCGGGCACTGGTCAACACTGGGCTATATCAACGAGGCCAACGTGATCGGCCTGGACACCGGCTGCGTCTGGGGCGGGAAATTATCGGCGCTGCGTCTCGACGAACCTGCACCGCTGGTGCAAGTGGACAGCCGGCAAGCGAAAGTTTTTTAGACGGCAACCGGCGCGGAAATATGCGGGTGATACTCGTAACCGATAATTTCAAAATCGTCGAAGTGGTAACCTGTGATGCTATCGGGCCGCCGGCGAATCGCCAGCTTAGGTAGCGGCAAGGGGTTGCGCGCCAGCTGCTCTTCCACCTGATCCAGGTGATTGGAATACAAGTGGCAATCGCCGCCTGTCCAGATAAACTCGCCGACCCTGAGCCCCGTCTGCTGGGCAACCATGTGGGTCAGCAAGGCGTATGACGCGATGTTGAAAGGCACGCCCAGAAAGATATCCGCACTGCGCTGATAGAGCTGACACGACAGCTTGCCTTCTGCCACATAGAACTGAAACAACGCGTGGCAAGGCATTAATGCCATTTTGTCGAGTTCTGCAACGTTCCACGCGCTGATGATAATGCGCCTGGAATCCGGGTCGCTGCGCAACGTATCGAGTACCTGTTGCAGCTGATCAATACGCTGCCCGTCCGGTGCGGGCCAGGAACGCCATTGCGCTCCATATACCGGGCCTAAATCACCGTTCTCGTCCGCCCATTCATCCCAGATACTGACTTTATTGTCATTGAGATACTTGACGTTGGTGTCACCGTTAAGAAACCAAAGCAACTCATGAATAATAGAACGCGTATGCAATTTCTTGGTCGTGACCATCGGAAAGCCGCGGGCCAGATCGAATCGCATCTGATAACCGAACACGCTCAGGGTGCCGGTGCCGGTTCGATCCTCTTTGCGCGCGCCGTGATCGCGAACGTGGCGCATGAGATCAAGATACTGCTGCAAGGTTATCTCCGTACCAAATAATCTGATGTTGTCTCAGGAAGCGGTTGCGACGCTGCGACGGTACGCCAGCACCAGCAAAACCACGCCCCATATTATCATCGGCGCTGTCAGCAACTGACCGCGGGTCAGCCAGCCCCAGGCCATGTAGCCGATGGGTTCGTCTGGCAAGCGCACAAATTCCACCCCGAAGCGGGCAACGCCGTAACCCACCAGAAATAACCCGGAAATCGCCATGCGCGGCCGCTGCCGGGACGCAAAGGTCCACAGCAACACGAATAGCACCAGACCTTCCAGAGCAGCCTCATACAGCTGCGAGGCATGTCGAGGAACACCGTTCACGACCACCGCCCACGGCACATCGGTAACTTTGCCCCACAATTCGCCGTTGATAAAATTGCCAATCCGGCCGGCACCAAGGCCAATGGGTATGACCGGGGCAATAAAATCGGTCAACGCCCAGAACCCCGCGCCCGTGCTTCGGCCGTAGAACCACATCGCCACCAGCACACCCAGAAAACCGCCGTGGAAGGACATGCCGCCCTCCCAGATTCGCAACAACATCAACGGATCGTCTAAAAAAGCGCCGAAGTTGTAAAACAGAATGGAGCCCACCCGGCCACCGAGAATAACGCCTAACGCTATCCACGTGACCATGTCATCAACCTGCACTGCGGTCAGCGGTGACCAGGGGCGGCGAGCCTGCACCCGGCCCAGCCACCATCCGCCGAGAATGCCGATGACGTACATGAGGCCGTACCAGCGCACGGCCAACGGCCCCAGCTCTATCGCAATGGGGTCAATCTCTGGGTAAACAAACATGGGCCAAGTCTAGCACCGGGCTGGTCGAGATTCCGTATGATGCACGCATGAATCGTCTACAAAATGAAACCAGTCCGTATTTGCTCCAACATGCCGACAATCCGGTCGATTGGTATCCGTGGGGTGCCGAAGCGCTGGAGAAAGCGCGCCGGGAAGATAAACCCGTATTGCTGTCCATCGGTTATTCGGCCTGTCACTGGTGCCACGTAATGGCCCACGAATCTTTTGAAGACGAAGCCACTGCTGCGGTGATGAACCGACTGTTTGTAAACATCAAGGTCGATCGTGAAGAACGTCCCGACATAGACAAGATTTATCAGACCGCTCATCAGTTGATCACGCGCCGGGGCGGTGGCTGGCCGCTGACCGTTTTTCTGACCCCCGACGGCCAGTTGCCGTTTTTTGCCGGCACCTATTTCCCCAATGAACCCCGCTACGGCATGCCGGCTTTTGCCGAACTCCTCATGCAGGTCGCGCAATACTTCGAGACGCACCGCGATGAAGTTGTGCAGCAGGCAACCGCCGTGGTTCACGCTCTGGGAAGTTTCGAGGCCGGCTCGGCTGACCCGGCTTATATGCCCGACGCATCGCCGCTGGCGGGTTTGCGCGCACAACTCGAAGGCAATTTCGATGCAGACTGGGGCGGCTTCGGTGATGCACCCAAGTTTCCGCATGTCAGCAGTCTGGAATACCTGTTGCGTCACTGGCGAGCATCGGCTCATGGCGAAGAACCGGATGTGCAGGCTCTGTTCATGACCGCTCTGACCCTCACGCGCATGATAGAGGGCGGCATTTACGACCAACTGGGTGGTGGCTTTTTCCGCTATTCGGTGGATCGGGAATGGAGTATTCCGCACTTTGAAAAAATGCTCTATGACAACGGGCCTCTGCTCGCGTTGCTGGCTCAGCTCTGGCAAGCCAGCGGGGATGACACCTTCCGCCGGGCTGCGCACGAAACGGCCGACTGGGCATTGCGCGAGATGCGCGGCCCGGACGGTGGATTCTGGTCGACGCTGGACGCCGATTCCGAAGGCGAGGAAGGTAAGTTCTATGCGTGGCGGCCTGACGAAGTGGCCACAGCGCTGACGGAATCGGAGTACGCCGCATTCGGATGTCGGTTCGGCCTGAACCTGCCACCAAATTTCGAAGGCCAATGGCATCTGCAGGTACGCGACTCCATTGAGAACGCTGCTGCCGCCGCGGGACAAATAAACTCCGGTGCCAACGCGCTGATCAACAGCAGCCGCGAAAAACTGCTGAATATTCGTAATCAACGTATCTGGCCAGGGCGAGACGAAAAAATTCTGACCTCGTGGAACGCGTTAATGATCCGGGGCATGGCGATTGCGGGCCGGGCGCTGGGGCGTGACGATCTCATTGACGCAGCCGTGTCCGGGGTGCAGTTTCTGCGTACTAATCTCGTTGACCAAAACGGTGGCCGGAAACAACTGCTGGCCGTCCGTGCTGACGGACAGGCCCGGTTCTCTGCCTATCTGGACGACCATGCATTTCTTATCGACACCCTGCTGGAAGTATTGCAGGCACGCTGGGATACAGCATTACTCGAGTTTGCGACCCAACTGGCAGATCGCTTGCTGAGCGATTTCGCCGACGAGGTGAGAGGCGGCTTTTACTTCACCGCGAGCAACCATGAAAAGCTGGTGCATCGCTCACGGACCTTCAGTGATGATTCCATGCCGAGCGGCAACGGCGTGGCCGCTCTCGCGCTGGGGCGGCTGGGGCATCTGCTGGGCGAACACCGCTATTTGACCGCGGCAGAACGAACCCTGCAGGCGGGCGGAACGCTTATGGCAGATTTTCCGCACGGTCATGCCAGCCTGATTATTGCGCTTGACGAGTACCTGGATCCGCCGGAAATTATCGTGATTCGCGGCACGCGCACCGACGCGACAGAATGGTCACGCACCATAAGCGCGCTCTATGCGCCGCGGCGCCTGGTGTTCGCCATACCGGCTGAAGAAACCGCGCTGCCCGGCGCACTGGCGGAACGCACCGCGACAGACTCTACGGTTGCCTATCGCTGTAAAGGCATGCAATGCGACCTGCCGCTGACCTCACGCGAAGAACTGATCATGGCGGTGAAAGAAGCCTGACAGGCATCCGCTTAAAATGCGGCTCTTAGCGCTGCAATTTTAAGGGCAGGGATCGCAAGCGTTGGCCCGTCAGCGCAAATACCGCATTGGCAACCGCGGGTGCGATTGGCGGCACACCCGGCTCGCCAACCCCCGTCGGTTCGGCATCGCTGAGAATCACTTCGACGTCGATATCAGGTGCGTCGCCCATGCGCACCATTCGGTAATCGTGAAAATTGCTTTGTTGAATCTGACCTGCCGTGATGTTTATTTCGCCGTACAAGGCCGCGCTTAAACCAAACACAATGCCGCCTTCCATCTGCTGCCTGACGATATCGGGCGTAATGGCGAGTCCGCAGTCGACCACACAGCTCACCCTGTGCACGCGTATAGCCTGATGCTCCGCAGAACCCTCGAGCGATACCTCTGCGACCTGCCCGACGATGGTATCGAAGGACTTGAATAAAGCGACCCCCTGAGCGCGGCCTTGCGGAGCGGACCCCCAGCCGGCCAGCACCGCGAGCTTATCCAGCACAGCACGGTAGCGCGCATCGGGCAACCGGGCGCGACGATAGTCCACCGGATCGGTGTTGGCCGCGTAAGCCAGTTCATCAACAAAACTTTCCACCACGAATGCGTTATAAGAACTGCCGACCGAACGCCAGATGGAAACCGGTACGCCTGGGTCGTGGGCATACTGCACGAAATCCACATCCGGAAAGTCGTAGATCAGATCCTGAGCCCCTTCCCGGGCCTGAAACGCAGCCACCAGTTGCACTGACTTTTCCGTCATCCATTCGCCCACCGCCCACCGTGTCTCTACTGCAAGACTTTCGGGCAATAAGGTGCGCATGGTTGGCCCCATCAAAACACCTGCCGTTGGTGCGGCAACCTGACAATGCTCCCAGGCGACCGGCTGACCGTCAGCATCCAAACCCGCTCGCATGCGGTGCAAAGTCTGCTGACGATAATAACCGTGGCGTATATCGTCTTCTCGCGTCCAGACCGTTTTGACAGGCCGGTCGAATTCACGCGCTATCAGGGTGGCCTCCAGCACGTAATCCCACAAAACGCGGCGACCAAAACCTCCACCCAGAAAGGTTGTGTGCACCTCAACCTGCTCGCGCCGCAATCCGGTTAACTCGGCCACAATAGCCTGCGCCATATCGGGCGATTGTGAGGGTACCCATACGTTGCAGCGCTCGCGCTGTACATGAACGGTCGCATTCATCGGTTCCATGGGGGCATGTGCAAGGTACGGGGTGTGGTATTCGGCCTTCAGAACCCGCGCCGCAAGTTTCAATGCGGCCGCGCTGTCGCCGTTACCGTGCATGTAATCGGCTTCACTGCGCTCGAATTGGGCACTCTGAATTTCGCGCAGCCGGGCGTCGTCCATATCGGCCAGCGGCCCCGGCTCCCACTCCAGTTCCACCTGCTGCACAGCCCGGTAGGCGGCCCAGTAATTGTCGGCAACCACGGCCACACCCGCTGGCAATTCGACCACGCCGCGCACACCCGGCATCGAGCTCACGGTATCAGCCCGGTAATGCTTCAGCATGGCACCGCGTTCCGGTACGCGCGCCACCACGGCTGTCAGCAAACCTTCCGGGCAGACATCGATGCCGTAGACCGCTGCACCGCTGACTTTTTGTGGCACATCCATACGGGCCACGGCCGTGCCAATCCAGCGATACGCTGACGGCTCTTTGAGCCTTACCGTCCACGGCGGTGTCAGTGCAGCAGCTGCAGCGGCCAGTTCGCTGTAACGCGCAACACGACCGCTGGGAATGTGCAACACCCGGCCATCGTCGGTCTGCAATTCATCTTGCGCAACCTGCCAACGCGCGGCGGCGGCCGCAAGCAGCATCGCCCGGGCGGTTGCACCCGTCTCGCGAAGTATGTCCCAGCTATCCACTGTGCTGCGACTCTGACCCGTCATCTGCAAAATCGGCCGCTGAAAGATTCCACGTACCGGTGCGAAACGCACTTCAAACCGCGACGGATCAAGATCCAGTTCTTCTGCCACCAGCGTCACCAGGCCGGTCATGGTGCCCTGCCCCATTTCAACCTTGTCCAGTTGAAAAATGGTGCGCCCGTCGGGCGTTATTTGCAGAAATGCATTTGGTTCCAGCACGTCCGCGGCATCGGCGAGCGAGTCGCTTTCTTTTCGCAACCATGTCAGCGCCAGGCCGCCACCCGCGACCGCGGCGACGCCCAGAAAAAAACGCCGGCGGGTGATCACGGAAGCTTTAGTGGCGGGGCGGTGTCCAGCACGGCATCGGGATCGGCGATCAGTTCGGGGTGTCGCTCACGAGCGGCTGCGAGATACTCGGCGGGGAAATCCTCAATGCGATAAATCTTGCTGCCATTCGCACGTGCCGTCGTATGGCCACCCACGTCCTCAGCTTCAAACCATTCCCGCCAGCTGGTAACGGACTGAAAGCTGATATCCGCACTGGCCGATGTGATTTCGGGATTGTTGAGTTCGCTCAACCGGCCGCGATAGGTAACCAGCTCGTTGTAGATGTGTTTGCCCATCATCGGGTGATCCGAGTCCACGCGAACGGTGCTGTCATCGCGAATCCATACGTCGTCGCCGCTGATGATGGCCGGGCCGACCTGAGTCTGCAATTCGACATCGCCGAACATAGGCGCATCGGGCAAGATCACGCCGGTGGGCCTCATGAGCACCGGGTAAGGGCCCAGACGCTGCTCCGGAATTTTGACCACCTTGCCGTTATAGGGATTCTTGAAGGTGTCCAGTATTGCGCCGGTCTGCAGGTCGGTGAAATAGGACATTTCCAACATGTTGAGTTCGAAGCCTTTGCCAGGTATCGGTCGCAATCGCTGAAAACTGCCAATCAACATGCCAAATAATGGCGTGATGATATTGTCCACTACGCCATAGCGAACCCCTTTCATCCACCACATAACCGTGCTGCCGTCGATGTCGCCACGCAATTTGGCCAGTGCCGTAAGACGATCCCAAGGGTCATCGAGATCCAGCGCAGTAGACGCGCCCATCAGGGACAATGGTGCAGTGGCAAGCAACAAGCCCGCACCGCCGATTCGCAAAAACTGTCGCCGGGCTGCGGATTCTGCGGTGCCGGGTGCAATAACCCTGCGTTCAGGTTGAGTCGCCATGCTGTCTGTCCTCGTAAATGCCGGCATCAATGTGGGGCGTGGATAGTTTATGCTGTGCCATCTGCATGACGAAAGCCCTGCTGCAAATGACCGCAGCGAGAACAATGCGTCGGTCGCATTGGCGCAACAGGATGTAAAACCGTGACCAATCAATCTATAGAAATTGAAATAAAGCTGGCCCATCTGGAGCAGGCACTGAGTGAGATCAGTGACGTGGTCTACGCTCAGCAAGCACATATAGACGCCCTGGAACTCAAGTGCGAAGCTTTGCGGCAGCGCGTGATAACCGCAGAGTCGGGGGTCGAGGCTGATCCGGCTGACGAAAGGCCGCCGCACTATTGATTGCCGCACGATATAACGAGTCAATACATAAAAAGTGGGTATACGCCAGCATCCTTTTGATATGATGCGCTGCGAGTTCAAAACACAGTCTCTAAATTGGAGGAGATAGGTAACAATGAAAATTAACCAGATTCTTAGTGTCGCTGCCGCAGTTATTGCACTGGGCAGTACTTCCACCGTATTCGCAGGCGCTCATGAAGGCGGCCCCGAGATTTCAGGCGAAGGCAGCTGCACCTATGTGCAGGAAAATATGTTTGCCGGGCCTTTTGACGTTTGTCAGGAGCCGGTGGGTGCGGAAAGCTGTACCGCTCTCGGTGAAACCGATGACAACGCCAACGCCGTGCACGCCGCTGGTGCCTGTGCGAGCGAAGGGCTGGTAGGCACATGTGATTTAGGTGCGACCAAACTGCGCTACTACTCCGGCGATGCCGGCGGCCTTGAAATCGGCTGCGGCTTTCAGGGCGGTGACTGGGTGGCGGTCGAATAAGACCTCATCAGTTCACGGCTTTAAGCCATAAAAAAACCCCGCTTCCGGCGGGGTTTTTTTATGGCTGCATTAACAGTGCCGATCACAATGGCGCGGGCAACACCGCACGTAACACAAGATAAAACACAATCGACAACATGGCGCCTGCGGGCACCGTGACCAGCCAGGATAAGAAGATTCCTTTAATCACTCCGGTGTTAATTGCCCGCCGGCCTTTAACCAGACCCACGCCCAGTACCGCGCCAATAAGCGTATGAGTGGTGGAAACGGGCATGCCCGTACCGGATGCCATGACAATGGTAAAGGCCGCCGCGATTTCTGCCGAAAACCCTCGCACCGGAGTTAACTGAGTAATGTGCGAGCCCACTACCGTAATAACTTTGCGCCCGTAAGTACCCAGACCCACGACAATGCCCAGCCCGCCAACCACCAGAATCCAGACAGGCACTCCCGATTTTTGCGCCACTGAGCCCTGCTCAGCGATTGAGACCACCGCCGCAACCGGGCCAATTGCATTTGCCACATCGTTGGAGCCGTGCGCAAAAGCCATCGTGCAGGCGGTAAATATCATCAGAATCGCAAATACCGTTTCAACCTTCTTGTGCTCGAACTGCCTGCGAGCATTTTCGTCAATGCGCACACGGTTGATCGCGATGCTGCTCAGCCATGCCGCTACCACCCCGAACAATAGCGCGATGGAGTAACTTTCCAGAGTCGACAGGGTAAGCCCCACGTGCTTGAGACCCTTGAAAATGGTGACCAATACAATCAGGGTGACTGCCACCAGCACGTAGTAAGGTGCATATCGCTTGGCGCGCTTGAAAGGCTTATTTCGTACCAGGATCAATTTCTTAATGGAGTAAAACACTGCGTAGGAAATCAAGCCGGCAGTCAGCGGCGAAATTACCCAACTCATCACAATAGTGCCGATTTTGCTCCACTCAACCGCGTCGAAGCCCACGGCAATGACGGCAAAACCCACAATTGCGCCTACAATCGAATGCGTTGTGGACACTGGCCAGCCTTTCACTGACGCAACCAGGAGCCAAGTACCTGCTGCCAGCAGAGAAGCCAGCATGCCCTGCATTAGCACTTCGGGACTGTCGGCGAACAAAGACGCATCCACCATGCCCTTGCGTATAGTCGAAGTGACTTCACCGCCCGCGAGAATGGCGCCGGCAAATTCAAACACCGCAGCAACCAACAAGGCCTGCTTTATAGTGAGGGCACCTGAACCGATGGAGGTCGCCATGGCGTTGGCGACATCATTGGCACCAATGCCCCAGGCCATAAAAATGCCAAACAGCAGGGCCAACCCTACATACAGGTAGTAAGTCTCCAACACGATTATCCCCCCGGAATTAAGGTGTCATTTTATGTCAGCCGCCGCCGTGGCGACAGTCCACTCAATCCAGCGTATGAAGTTCGGGTGCTGGATAAGGCCTTTGGCATTCATTTTGTAGTTCAACCCCGAAAGATCGCGGCGCAAATTGCCTTGCACCAGACGAGTGCCCAGCAAGTTGGTGACAATCAGCACATTACGTCCGGACTCTTCCGTTGCGCGAACCTTGTCGCGCAGCGCGCGCACGTTGGCAACGCGAACATCGATTGCTGCGTCATCCTGTAAGGTGAACGCACTGACCGCTGCGTACTCCGCTCGCTCGTCAATGTAATCGGCTAACCGCCGCAGCATGGCGAGCTGCGTCTGATTATCCTCACTGCCCACAGGGCCGTGCGCAACAACAATCACTTCCTCGCTAGCAGGATCAGTGCTTATTTCTGCTGCGTACGCCACCAGGATTTCGCCCACAAGCTCGTGATCCTCAAGCGGCGATACGATGTGCAGGCGCGCGGGTGGAACCACATGAGGAACCGATGCGTAAGCGGGTTCCTGCTGCAAATCAAAAATATAGTTCCATTGGCGCATCATGGAATTGAAGCGGGTACTGATCGCCGGCACAACGATAATATCCTTCGCGCCGGCAGCGGCCAGATTGTTCAGCGCCAACTGCACATGATCGGAAGTCATCATGCTCATGCCCATTGCCAATGCGGTGGGCCTGGCTTCGGCGATTGCACGCACGCGCTTTCCCAGCAAACGATCGCCATGGTCGCCAAAGCCGTGGGTCAAAATGAGCACGCCAATATCGCCACGCAGCGACAGATCACTGATGTACCGGGTATAGTTTGGCCCCATCGCGCGCATGGATTGCATAATGATCTCATCGTTCAGGCCCTTGTAACGGTCTAAACGGTGTCGCAACTCCGCCATCATTGCCTCATCCATAACGTGAGGAACCTGCTCGAGTTGCCGCCCTTCGGCATCCGGCGGTGCCGCGGGTATTTCGCGAACTTCGGCGCTGGCTTCAATAATCGTCGCTCGCGCAGCCGGATTACCCGTGCATCCGGCAAGGTGAAAAACCAATACAAATAGCAGGATAAGCGGCAATCGCATCGCAATTTTCTCTCGTTGAGCGCGCTGCGTGAACGCAACTTGTTCTTCCGGGGAGCAGCGTGGCCCGGCGATGGTAACATCAGCCATCGCTGATATGCTGATGCAAAAGGTGGTGAGTTGCCGTGTTATCCGTATTGAATCGCTTCATCGTGAACTGCTCCGAATCCTGGTGGAAAATACTTCTGCTGTTCGCCGGGCAGTTCGCCACACTGCAGGGCCTGAGCCTTATTACCGCTGGTTTTCCAGACGTGTCATCGGGAAATGTGCCGTTTGACATGCAAAACAATCTTCAAGCCGCGCAGGTTTTTGAACAACTTAACGGCTACACAGATCAGGCCTTTGCCGACTATTACCTGTTTCAGGCAATTGATTTTGCCTTTCCACTACTGGCCGGACTGTTTATGGCGACTGTTTGCGCCTTTGCGCTGCGCCACGCTGCACCACGCTGGTATGCCATAGCCGTCGACCGCAAGCTGTTGCTGCTGCTGATGCTTGCCACCGTATTCGACTACCTTGAGAACCTGAACTTTCTTTGGGTAGTCACAGCATGGCCCGAGCCGGCAGAGCTCGCAGCGCAATTGGGCGTGTTGGCAAAAAAAGCGAAACTGGCCTGTATGTACACGAGTTTCGCCGTTGCCGCGCTCTTGTTATTGAGCGCGGCCGGACGCTGGGCAGGCAAAAAAACCGGGCTATTTCGCGCTCGCTAAACTCTCGCTGGCAAGGCTTTCATCAACCGCCGCTTTGATCCACTTGATGTAGTTGGGATGCTCGTTAAAGCCCTTGTCAGCAAATGCATAGTCGAAACCACGCAGATCTTCCTCGATGTGCTGCTGCACACCGAAACTTGCCGAAGCGGCGACCGTCACAATGACATCCTGACCGCGACGCTTGGCGCCTGTAATCCAGCGCTGCAATTTCTTCACATTGGACTTTCTTATCGGCGGCAGAGCGTCGTCCTGCACATTGATGACTTTCACGTCGGCAAAATCAGTCCGCGCCTTAATTCGATCAACGTGATTCTGCAATATCGCGAGGTCAAGCTCATTGTCTTCTATTTCTTCCGGGCCGTGCCCGACAATGATGACCACCTCATTGCTCTGGTTTTTGCTTTTCTCCAACGTGTAGTCCAGCAATATGTCAGTGATCAGAGGGTGATCATCAAGGTGCTTGGTCATGACAAAGGTCGCGTCTGACTTTACTCGTGGCACATCAAGATAGGACGGTTCATCGTACATATTGAATATATACTTCCAATGACGACTCAGGGAGTTGTACTCCGTAAGTGCAGTCGGGACGAGAACAATCTTCTTGACGCCGCGCGCGGTGAGATCATCCACCGATGACTGGATCTGCGACGACATCATCATGGCCATGCCGAAGGCAATCGCCGACGGCCGTTGCTCCGCCATCGGCTTGAGTGATTCCACCAAAAGCCGGTCGCTGTTCTCACCCACCCCGTGCGAAAGTATCAGTACGCCGACATCGCCTCTCAACTCAGGGTCGCTGATATACCACTCGTAGTTCGGCCCCATCATGGCCATGTTCATACGCGCCTCGCGGTCGGTCAGGGCGCGATACAGCGCGACCTTCTCGCGTAAACCGGCAAGCTGCTCGTCGGTCATTTCATGGGCCGCCGCGTTGGGGTCGAGTCGGCGCCCTTCCTTATCCATTGCGGGAATATCGCCGTGGCCGTGATGCTGATGGGCATCCTGCGCGACGGCCGGGGCGGCAGCGAAAATTAAAGTCAGTGCAATGCCGGCAACGCCGCTTGCAAGCTTATTAAAGTGAGAATGCAGCATAACTATTCCTTTCAGTAACTATTTCAACAGACTGGCGACCACGCGGGTCAGTTCCCGCTTGATTGCCGTCACTTCTGTAGCCGTCTTTCCCTGAGCTTCGCGGGTTGCTGCCAGCACCATATTGCCAATCATGGCCGCATGCAGGCCAGCGTGGTCCGAACGCTCGGGAAACTCCGCCAACGCTTGCTGCAATGCGCGATTTGGCGCCATGTGCAGGTCGGCTATGCGCCGCGCGAGTTCGACACTGCCTCTATCCACTTCCGCCATGAATTCCATGGTTACGTGAGAAGGCCCGGTGGCCAGATCGAACTGCGCGTTCACCCAGGCGAGCACTCTTTCGCGCGCATCCGGAAAACTCTCCGTCAGTGTCTCAAGCCACGCCAGATGAGGCGCCATGTCCTCTTCTATACAGGCAAGCAGGATGTAGTCCTTGTTCGGGAAATAACGGTAGAGAGAGTTACGGGCCAGGCCCACTTCGGCAGCGATGGCCGCCATATCGGTACGCCGAAAGCCCTGACGCGCAAACATCCTTTTGGCAGACGCCGTTATGCGGGCCGTTTGCCGGCGCACATGTTCGTCAATACTGGCCGCTTCTATACGGGGCATCAGACTGCCTCGCTCAACTTTCCATCAAGAATGTTAAAGACGCGACTGGCTGCATCGAGCATGCCTCGGTCGTGCGTGACCATCAGCGTCGCTACGCCGTGGTCCCGACAACGGGCTGCAAGCAGCTCGACGATAGCGTGACCGCGATTGTGATCAAGCATTGAGGTCGGCTCATCAACCAGCATGATTTCCGGCGATGTCATTAAGGCGCGTGCAATGCCGACGCGCTGGCGTTCACCGCCGGACAACTGGTTCGGACGGCGGTCCGCACGATGTGACATACCCACCTCGTCCAGAAGCGCTCGCGCATGTTCGCGGTCGGCCTTGTTGGGTCGTCGACCCTGAAGATGCACCAACATCAGCAACTGATCCAGAGAAGTGAGTGCCGGCACCAGATTCGAAAGCTGAAACACAAAGCCAATTTTTTCGCGGCGGACGCGCGTCAGATCAGCCGGTGACATGCTTGATATTTGAGTGCCGCCAATCGAAACGGTGCCTGAAGTAGGCTGCCGCAGGCCCCCGCATACGGCAAGCAGACTGGATTTACCTGCGCCGGAAGGGCCAGCTACCGCAATCAACTCGCCCGGTTGCACCGTCGCGCTGACGTGGTCAAGCGCCTTAACCTGCTGATCGCCATCGCCCAGTACAAGGGAAACGTCATTAATTTCCAGACTCATTTCTGCGCTCCCAATGCGATGATCGGATCTACCCGGGTGATCAGCCCGACCGAGAGCGCACTACCAATCAAACCCGCCGCAATAAGCAAAACGGCCATCGCGGCGGCAGCGCTGTATTCCATGGCAAAGGGGAAACCGCCTTCCACAAATACCACCCCCAGCCGCAGCGCAACTGCAACGCCCAACGCGGCTCCGACCAGCATGAGGATGACCACCTGCCCCAGGGCGTCACGCATTAAATAGCCATTGGAAGCACCCAGCGCTTTGACGAGGCCGATTTCCTGAGTGCGTTGAATTGTCCACACCGTAAAAAAGGCGCCGATAACCACTGCAGAGATCACCAGCAAAAAGCCCTGAATCATCTGCACAGTCATGATTTCTTCACGGTAACCGGTGGATGCTATGTAGGCGCCTGGGCGGTCAACCGTTAGCGTGCCCATCTCCATATCCATTTCTGCAATAGCTTCGTCAGTAACACCGGAGCCGAGCTTCATCGCGATCAACGTGGCGTAGTCGAACAAGACGTCGGGAAGCTTTTCGCTGCCGTCATAACCCGGCGGGCCGTAAGTTGCCTCCTGCCATTTGCGTATTGGGGTATAAACAATGGGCACGTGACCGATGTTGAGCTCTTGGACGACGCCGATGACTTTCAGCTCGGTTAGTGCGCGATCCAGTTTGAACGTGTCACCAATCTTTAAACCGCGCTCCACCAGCAACTCTGAAATGATTACGCCGTTTTCTACATTTCCAAGTTGCTCTCCTTCGAGCACGACAGGTTCGAGAAAGCTGCCCGGTTCTATGCCCCAAAGCACCACGTCATCGAGCGATGTGTTGTCCAGCAATCTGGCGTTAAAAGTGCTGTGTCCCAGCGGCTCAAGCGCCTCGACCCCCTGCAATTCTCGCCAACCCTCCCACATGTCGCGCTCTATAAGACTGTTCCGGTAGCTGGGCTTGTTACCGTATTCAAAAGCGAGGTGGGTAAAGTCCAGCTGCTCCAGCCCGGAAATGTTGTTCTTGACCAGCCCCGATGCTAACCCGCTCAGCAAGGTGGTGAGAAAGGCCACCAGGGCCACCACGACCGCCATCAGCAAAAAGCGGCCCCAGGCGAATCGCAAATCTCGTATAGCTATAAACATGGGTTGTAATCATTTATCGACAGAGTGTCGATATATAACCCTCGACTTCGGACAGGGTCAATATTCCAAGTCGATAGTCGGTACTCGCGCGATTGTGCGCAAAACGCCGGATTGCTTTGCTTTGGCAGCGCTACGCGGTAGTTTTAGCAACCCTGACAAAGGATAGGATGTCGCGATGAAATTTTTGAAGGCGCTGCTTGGTTTAGTGCTGATAGCCGTTGCCGCACTGCTTATAGCCTTGTGGGCCTATCGCGATATCCCTCGCGAGCAGCTCGAAGCAAAATATATGAACAGCGAGTCGCGTTTCATGAATATTGCGGGCGCGCGACTCCATTATCGCGACGAGGGTCCGCGCGATGCTCCGGCAATACTGCTGATTCACGCCAACTTTGCCAGCCTGCTGGGATGGGAACCCTGGGCGGAAGCCCTGAAGAACGACTACCGCGTCGTCCGCTTCGACATGACCAGCCACGGACTTTCCGGTCCTGACCCGACCGGCGATTACACGCTGGAACGCACCATGGAACTGACCGAAAAATTTATTGATGCCGTCGGTCTGGAAACCTTCACCATCGCTGGCACATCGCTGGGCGGAACAGTATCGGTGCTGTACACCGCCAAGCACCCGGAACGAATTAACAACCTTATTCTGCTGAGTCCGGGCTCCATTGAAGGCAAGGAGCAAAAAGCCGGCCCGCGAGGCGAAATGCCGGACGCTGCCTATCTGCTGAAATACATCATGCCGCGTGCCCTGCCCAAGTCCATGTTGACGAGCGGATTCAGCGACGACGCCAAACTAAGCGATGAACTGATCAATCAGTGGTTCGAGCTGTGGCGCTATCCCGGGCAACGCGAAGCGCAGCTTGATCGCCTGAAGCAATACGACTCGGGCGACATTTATTCGGTTTATCGCTCAATCAACGTTCCGGTGCTGCTGCTTTGGGGCGAAGACAACCAGACAGCCAAATTTGAGCAGCACGAAGAAATCCTGCACCTGCTGGAAAGCGCGCCGTCGATCAACTTTATCAGCTACCCCAACGTCGGGCACATGGCGGTGCAGGAAGCCGGCGCGGAAATTGTGCCGGATGTGATTAACTTTTTAGCAGGTGATCGCACTACCGGATTGATCGAGCGGGCAGCGAACGACAGTCCGGCCGCTGATGCACACTAGAGCAACTGAATTTCAATACGGAGTATCTCTGCAATGCTTAAACGACTGACTGTTCTCGCTGCGATTTCACTGCCGCTGCTGGCGGCGGCGCACGATAATCAGAAGAACCCTGAAATCCGTTATCGCCATGCGGTCATGGAAGCAATGAGCAATCAGGTTGCCGCCATGGGGCTTATCCTGCAAAACAAGGTTGACCGGGCGAACGAAATGCAGGTTAACGCCCGCGCATTGGCAGAATCAGCAACACTGGTCGGCGGTTTGTTTCCCGAGAGCTCCAAGGGTGCCGATGCGCTGCCGTTGATCTGGGACGAACCCGAGAAATTCGCCGCGGCGGCAAAAGCGGCCGTTGATGCCACCGCTGCATTTGCCGAAATTGCGGCCACGGGCAACAAGGCAGAAATAGCAAAAGGTTTTAAGGCGGTCGCCGATGCATGCAAAGGCTGCCACGAGCGTTACAAGGCGGAAGATGACTAGATTGCCGCAACCGGCAAATTACACCATCATCAGACTAGGGATTAGACTAGGGATACTGTGTCTACTACTGGCCGCTGTTGTCCCCGGGATTGCCAGCGAAACCGCCGGCAAACCCTTATCGGCAAGTGCCGATACGGTCGGCAGAGGGGCCTATCTGGCCGCAGCCAGCGGTTGCGTGAGCTGCCATACCGATAAAGAAAATAACGGCGCACCGTTTGCGGGCGGGCACACATTAGAAACACTTTACGGAGTGTTCTATACGCCGAACATCACCCCCGATATGGAAACCGGTATCGGCGGCTGGAGCGAAGCGGAATTCTCTGCCGCTGTGCGCGCCGGTGTTGCGCCTGATGGCAGCCATTACTATCCATCATTCCCCTACCCTTCATACGCAGGCATGACCGATGCCGATGTAGTCGCTATCAAAGCTTATCTGGACAGCCTGACCCCGGTGCGCCGGTTCAACGAACCGCATCAACTTCACTGGTTCGTCCCGGGTCGCGGCATGCTCGGACTATGGAAGCAACTGAGCTCCCCCTGGCGCTATGATCCGCCGAAGCCCGGCACAGAACGCGGCGCCTATCTGGTTCGACATCTGGGTCACTGCGGAGAGTGCCATACACGACGCGGTCTGGGCGGCGGTCTTGACCTGAGCGCTGAACTCGCCGGTAGCCCCAAAAGCGACGGCGACAATGGCGCACCCGCAATTAATAACAGCTCATCCGGGTTAGCCGGGTGGGATCTCAGCGACATCGAGTTTTTTCTGGAATTAGGCATGACCCCGGACGGGGATTTCACGGGCGGCAGCATGGCGGCGGTTATTGAAGACAACACATCGCGACTGAGTGCCGAAGACCGTGCTGCTATCGCGCTGTATCTCAAGAGCGTGGACTAGATCATTTGACTTAAGGCTGCCGCACCGCAAACGCGTGTGACGAGAGTCACAGTTTATCCCCCGGTGCCCTGATAAAGTTTCTGCCTGTATTGCTGCATCTGCTAATGCAGCGTTACGCCCTATAAATTAAAAGAAGAAGAAAATCGCATGGGCAGTGCTCTCGACGACCACCTCGTTGCATTAAAAGCCGACCGCCTGCGGCCTGGCATGTATGTGTCATCGCTGGATCGTCTCTGGCTGCATACACCCTTCCCGCCGGGAGGTTTCTATATTCGCGATCAACATCAGATTGAACGCATAGGTCGCTACTGCACCTATGTGTATGTGGATCCACAGCGCAGCGAGGAAACGCTCGAAATTGCGCTGCCGTTTGAGCCACTGCCGACGACGCTGCTCGCACCGCGTGTAGAACGTCTTGATATTGAAGAAGAACTGCCGTGGGCACGTCAGGCGCTTAATCTGTTGCGCCAAACGGTTCGCGACATGGTTAAAGATGTCCGGCGTGGCCGGCTGCCTTATATTGCAACCCTCAATGCCGGCCTGGTGCCGACCGTGGAAAGCGCAAAACGCTGCCCGGACGCACTGCTGTGGTTGCTCCGCACCGACAACAGCGACGGTTATATCTACCGGCGGTCGATTGGCACGGCCATCACCTGCATTATCTACGGCGACAAACTGGGTTTCGATCGCACTGCGCTTATGGAACTCGCACTGGGCGGATTGCTGATGGATATCGGCAAGATCGAAGTGCCGGTGCCAATCTTGGCCAAATCCGACAATCTCTCACCGGAAGAAACCGGCCTGGTGCGCAAGCACGTGTGCCACGCTGTTGAGCTGGTGCGCATCATGGATAAGGTGCCGAATCGGGTCGTCAGCATGGTGAGCAATCACCATGAACGCTTCGATGGCAGTGGCTATCCGCACAATCGACGAGGCACCGAGATTCCATTGTTCGCCCGCATCGCCGGCATTGTCGATACCTTTGATGCCATTACTCAGGATCGGCGCTATGCGCCGGCCATTTCTGCTCACACCGCATTGCGCTATCTCAATGGCCAGCGTCGCATCAAGTTCGACGACGCACTGTTGCAGGAGTTTATTCATGCCATGGGCATCTATCCCACCGGCACCTGGGTGGAACTGCTGGACGGCTCAATCGGTGTAGTCTGCGCTCAAAACCATCACTGGCCCCTGTCACCACGCATAGCAATAGTCAGTAAGGCCAACGGCATGCCGATGGATGCGCACACGGCCAACGCAAGCCGACTGAATCCCATTATTCGTGCGCGCCACCGGGCCAGCCCGGGATTTACCGCACCGGACCTTGAAACCATCGCCTGAGACCACGCCGTGAATACACCGCTCTGCCCGCACCGGATGGCAGCTGCGCGCATGCCGAAGTGAGGCATAATACGGCTCATGAAAAAGACCACGTTCCCGACACCGGCCGGATATGAAAAACGCATTACGCGCCGCGACGCTCTGGCCGGAGCAGCCGGCATAGCAGCGACGGCTATGGGGGCTGGCTCGGCAGCGGCAGCAACAGGGCTTGACCTCGACAACCCGCGCGACAACCTCACCGCGCTGATCAAATTGCAGGCCGACACTTCCGGCGCTGATGTTATCGGCGGTTTTCCCGGCGAAGTGTGGGGCTGGGTTCCCGGCGAAGGCAACAAACTGCTGTTCAGAAGTTACGGTATTGGTGCCAGCCACGCAGAACAGGTAGAAGACGGCTGGCGTTTTTATCACCGCGAATTGCTCTATTACCTTGATCCCGACAGCGGGGAAATTCTCGATGACTGGATAAACCCGTACACCGGCAAGCGGGTCGAAGTCATGCATATTCTGAATGATCCCGTGCACCGTTTTTATGCCTTTGACGGCGGGCGCTTTCCATTCCCGTGGCCGTATACAGTGGTTGGCGATGATCTGGTGTTCCGGATCAGCGTTTTCAGTTTTCGGGATTCAATAATGCCGCGCGCCGACTACCCGCTGCATTCCGCAGACAACAAATATCAGGCTGCAGAGCTTTGGATGATGAACGGCCGTGTCAGCGAGGTCATGAATCCGGACATCACGTCAGCAAGTTGCGTAACTTCCTGGTCTCGTGTCGGCCAGTGGCTGCCCTTTATGGAAATGGGGAACCGGCCGGGGATCATGGTTTATCACAGCGACTCATACAAACTGCTGGGCGGGGTGAAACAAATACCAGAAAAAATTCTTGCTTATACCGAGAAACATCACCCCAAGTACCTTAAATCACCAAGCCAATGGCAGTCCTTGCGCGATAACGCAAGCCAGCTGACAGTCTCAAAGCAGGAAATTGACCAGCGGTGGGGTGATAACCAGAAGCCGGTAGGCAGCGTCTTCCAGCGCGACTAAACCTTGGTTGCTTCACGTGCCGCGCTGGTTGCGGCAGGCTGTTTTGCTTCTGACTGACGCACCAGCGAGTCTCGCCGGCGCAGCTCATCCCGAAGTTCACTGATTATCGTGCGCTGCTGACGAAACTGCTGCGCTATCGGGCGTATGCGCTCGCGCCAGACTTTGAAACTCCGTTTCGATTTCGCGACGCGTGCCTCCGCCAGATCGAGTTGCCTTTGCAGCTCTGCAATCTGTGCATCACGATCGTCCACGCCGATGGGCTCGGCTCGTTTGGTAGCCATGGCTTCTGGCCGTACACCGCGAGCAAGGTGATTGGCGACGGCCTTTGACAGCAACCAACCTGCCATAAAAGCGACAGGCGAGGAAACCAGCACGGTTGAGATTACGGTAGTCATAACACGATTACGTTGCGGCTGGCTCCAGAGAAGCAATTTGGCGGTCGTTTAGCCAACAACGCTCAAACTCGGCACCGGTTAACGGCTGACTGAAGAAAAATCCCTGACCCACATCGCAACCCGCCTCTGCAAGCAACTGCAGCACACCCTCGGCCTCGATTCCTTCTGCGACCACTGTCAGATTCATGGCGTGGGCGAGGTCAATAATGGACTCGACAATTTTTCGGTCTCGCTTGTCATCAATAATGTTGCGTACAAATGAGCGATCGATCTTGAGTTCATCTACTGGCAGATTCTTTAGCCACGACAGACTGGAATAACCGGTTCCGAAATCATCGATCGAAGTCTTGACGCCCAGTTCACGCAATCGACATAGCGTATCTATACCCAATGCAGGGATCGCGCATGAGGCTGGTTTCGGTGATTTCCAGCTTCAACTGCGAGGGATCCAGATTCCACATACCCAGAACCTCGCGCATGATCTCCACCAGATCGGCGTCCTCAAGGTCCGTTGCGCTGGAGTTGATGGCAACCTGCATGGTCGGTTTGCGCCGCACCCAACGGGCCATTTCGCGTGAGGAACTGTTCATAACGAATTGCAGCAGCGGCATCAGCGCCCTGGCACGTTCCAGTTCGTTCATAAAGCTGCCCGGCGAAACCAGACCATCCGGCCCGCTCCAGCGAACCAGCGCCTCAGCGCCGACCAGCTGCCGGGTTTTCAGATTAAACTGCGGCTGATAGTGCACCCGAAATTCGCCATTCTCGATGGCTTTGTGCGCATCAAACATGGGATGAGAGGACGTACCCAACGTATCATCATCTTGCGCATTGTAGAAAATCATGCGCTGGTCTATCGAACGACATTTTCGGAGTGCTTTTTCAGCCTGCTGCAACAGCAAATCAGAACTGTCCCGGGCATTATCAATTAAAGCACAACCCATGCTCACATCCAGACGCATACGGGTATCGTTAATCTGAATCCATTCCTCTGCGATACGGGCTATTTTCTCCGCCGCCAACATGACATGACCTTCGTGGAGTGGCGAATGAATGATAAACGCGAAGGAACTGCTGCTGGTCTCCAGGGCGATGTCACTTTGTCTGGCAATACCCCGAATTTTTTCATGGAAACTTTCTATGACCTTATCGCCGGTTGCATAACCGAATCGCGCATTCAAACCGCCCACACCGTCTATTTTTCCCAGCACCAGGGCGATCGTTCCGTTCGCTGCGCTGACCCGCATATCGTCAATAATCCCCAGAAGATCACTGTAGCGATTCGCCGTATTTGGATTCGTCTTCATCGGCAGCTCACATGAAATAGTCTTTCGGGTCTATGCCGAAGGCCCCGGCTTCATGACCGTGCGCAATCCAGACAGCATTGGGCTTCTTCGAATCACTCGGAAGCTTACGGAGATCCACCGTGCGGTTCTTTTTTATAGGCTGCTTGCTCTGATCGAGCAGCAACATGACTTTAGGGCGCAAGCGCCGCACCCGGTTTTGTTCGACAACAATTCCCACCTCGCCGGTGTTGAACTCAACCAGACTACCGGTGGGGAACATACCAAGGGCCTGCACAAACTGCTCGACCAGTTCTTTCTGAAACAGTGTGCCGGAAAGCTTGTTGAGTTCGCGCACAGCGTCATATGACGAGCGGGCCCCCTGATAGGGCCGGGTTGTCACCATGGCGTCATAGCAGTCCACAATACCGGCAATTCGTCCGTATACCGGGATGTCGGCACCGGACAAGCCTTGCGGATAACCGGAGCCATCATGACGTTCATGGTGACTCTGGATCATGTCAAGAATGTCGCGGCTGATCCCGTGCGATGACTTAACCATGTCGAGACTAAAATCGACATGCTGGCACATAAGGTCAGCTTCATGAGGGCTCAGGCGATCGGGTTTCTGCAGAATTTCCTGCGGCAACCGAGTTTTGCCGATGTCCAGCAACATTCCACCGATGGCCAGTTTGTCGAGACTGCGCCGATCAAAACCCAGATGACGGCCAAGCACCACGGCCCAAACAGAAGTCGCAATTGAGTGGTGGTAACTGTAATCGTCTTGTTTTTGCAGCGTCACAAACCACGACATCGCGTCGGGGTTTCGTAACACGCTGTCGATCATCGGTGTAACGGCCGAGCGCACCGTTTCGACATCGACGGAGCGGCCGTCACGAACCGTCGTCAATACGTCGTTCATGATCGCTACAGCGTTGTTATAGGTGCTAACGGCTTTGGGGGCTTCTTTGCGGGTGCTGCTTTTGTTGCGATAGTCCTGCAACCCGCTTAACCGCCTCGATATCGTTCCGGTCGGATCAACTCGGGCAAACTTGCTGGCGATACGGCGAACCAGGCCGGGGGGCTTTGCTGCGTGGCCCGGCTTGCGCCGTTCAAACGCGACCAGCACCGGGTCGTCCGCCTTGCGCTGCCGGCCCTGTATCTCGTCGGCGGACATGCTGCTGCGTTTGAGATCGACATAGACGTGCTGGCAGTAGTGCCGCAGCTGATCTATTTCTGACTCCTCGCTGATCTCGAAGCCCTGAAAAAGAAATGGCGTTTCCAGCCACGGCCGATCAAGCTGGGCGACATACATCCCCGGCACTAAATCGGCCGCGTCAATTTTTATCCGCTTGCCTGACACAAAAGGCCCTTGCTATTCCATCAGAAGGGCCATGTTATGTAGCCGCCGCATTATTTTGCGGTGCAGATGTCACAGTTTGAAGCGAAGATAGCGGCGCAGTGTGAACTGCGTCACACAGCTATGCCAGCAAGCCCGTTCAGTCGGGCATTGCGACAGAGGTGCCGCCAAGACCGCAATAACCGCCCGGGTTCTTGGCCAGGTATTGCTGATGGTAATCCTCCGCATAGTAAAACGCGGTTGCAGGAATAATTTCTGTGGTTATAGCACCGAACCCGGCGGCACTCAGGGCACTCTGATAACGTTCGCGTGATTGCAGTGCCTCCCGTTGTTGCTTTTCATCGTAGGTATAGATACCGGAGCGGTACTGGGTACCCATATCGTTACCTTGCCGCATACCCTGTGTCGGATCGTGTGACTCCCAGAACACCTGCAGCAATGACTCATAACTGAGCTTGTTCGGGTCGAACACCACCAGCACCACCTCACTGTGGCCGGTAGAGCCACTGCAAACCTGCTGGTAGCTCGGGTTAGGTGTGTTGCCCGCCGAATAACCAACTGCTGTCACGTAAACATTCGGCAACGTCCAGAACTTCCGTTCCGCCCCCCAGAAACAACCCATTCCAAACATGGCTTTCTGCATACCGTCCGGGAAAGGTTCACTAATCGAATGACCGTTAACGTAGTGTGCTGGCTGACTCACGAAATTCCTCTCGTGCCGCTTGTATGACGGCATATATATCGGCGGAACGACCGCCAATGGTTTTTATCAGTTTATCAGTTACCGGTGCCGTGGCCTGACGCCATAAATCACGCTGCTCTGCACTGATACGATGCACCCGGATACCTAATTCAGCCCCCGCTTTCAGGTCGGCAGCAGACTCGGCACGCACGTCTGCCCGTGTTCGGGGAGCTGGTGGCCAAGCCTCCATAACGGCAGCCTTTTCGGCTTCGCTAAGGCCGTCCCACCACGATTTGCTGGCCACGATGGCCGATACGCCAAACGAGTGGTCGGTCATGGTCAGGTGCGGCGCCTCTCCAGCAATGCCAGTCCGGGCATACAGACTCACCGCCTGCTCGCCCGAAACCACCAGCCCCGTCTGCAAGGATGCAACCACATCCGCAAAGCCCAGTGGGATAACGTCGGCACCGATGGCCTTCGCAAATAATCGCGCTGCCGGACCCGCACCCACGCGAAATCGCAGACCTTGCATCTGCTCGGGCACCAGCAAGGGCTCCTTACCGTAAATTTGAATAAACCCGATTTCGTACCAGCTAACCAGATGCAGGCCTTTCGCAGCCAGCAATTCGCCGTAAAGCGGAGTAAGGTAACGATCGTAGACGTAATCCGATTCAGCTTCGTTATCGAACAAAAACGGTGCATAAAGCAAAGCCATCTCGGGCACCACTGTGCTCACCGCCATCGCCGACAGATTGGCAAACTGAACCCGCCCGCGACGCAATCCGGACACCAACTGGTCTTCTGAGCCCAGCTGTCCGTGTATAAGCAAGCGCAAAGGCATGCGCCCGCCGGTGGCTGCCTCTAATTTGCGATGAAACTCCAACCAATGGCCCTCGCCTATGGTGCCCGGGAAACTGGTACCGGCAATGGTCACTGGCCGCTCATTCACGCCCGACGGCTCACAACCTGATAAGAGCAGCACCACAACTAGTGCGCTGAATTTTAAGAACATATTCATAAAAGAGCCGGAATATAGCGACGCAAGCGGATTACCACGGCGGCGTCAGAGCCATTAGAATCACACGCAGTCCCTGCAGGAGCAAGTGCAGTGGCTCTGCCCAAAGAAACCCGGTTGGCAACTTTTACCCCCGCCGCGTTGTCGAAGTTCACTCAGGACGACACTTATGCTCATAAGAAAACCCCCCGCTATTAAAAGCTCAGAAATCACACCCGAGTCGGTTTACCTGAACCGGCGCGAATTGCTGCGCGCGGCGGGGATTACCACCGCTGGCATGATCAGTGGCGCTGCGCATGCTGACGAGTCAGAAATGAACTTTAAGTCGCTGGGCAAACTGACTCAGAGCCCTTACAGCACGGATGCGGAACCCACCGAATTCGCCGATGTCGCCAGCTATAACAATTTTTATGAATTCGGGTTGGACAAATCAGATCCGGCCACGCGTTCCGGTGACTTTAAACCGCAGCCATGGAGCGTCACAGTAGACGGTGCCGCCGAGGTGACCGGCACGTTTACCTACGAAGATATCGTTGGGCCACATCCTCTGGAAGAACGCGTCTATCGCCTGCGCTGTGTTGAGGCGTGGTCCATGGTGGTGCCATGGGCCGGATTTCCGCTGGGTGATTTGCTGAAGCGCTTTAAACCCACATCCAACGCCAAATATGTTGCCTTCGAGACAGTGTACCGCCCGGACGAAATGCCCGGTCAACGCCGTCGCCTGCTGCGCTGGCCCTATCGCGAAGGCTTGCGCATTGACGAGGCCATGCACCCGCTGACCATACTGGCTACGGGCCTGTATGGTGTCGAGTTGCCGAACCAGAACGGCGCGCCGTTGCGGTTGATAGTGCCATGGAAATACGGCTTCAAGAGCATCAAATCAATTGTGCGAATCAGTTTTGTCGAGGACGAACCGTTTACAACATGGAACGATGCGGCTCCATCCGAGTACGGCTTTTTTGCAAATGTAAATCCCGAAGTGGATCACCCGCGCTGGAGTCAGGCTCGCGAACGTCCTATAGGTGGTGGTTTTTTTGCGTCCAAAGTACCAACGCTGATGTTTAACGGTTACGCAGACGAAGTTGCTTCGCTTTATGCGGGCATGGATCTCTCCCGCTACTACTGACAACGCTTGTTCATGAGTTTTCCGAATCGCCGGCAACTGCGCTGGATCGTAAAACCCTTCTGGTTCGCAGCATGTCTGGCACCGTTCGCATGGTTGAGCCTGCGCGCTTTGGGTCTGGCAGGCGATGATCTGGGCGCTGATCCCATTGAGGCGACCCAGGATTTCACCGGCATCTGGGCTCTACGCCTGCTGCTGGTCACGCTGGCCATTACACCGGCCCGGCGCCTGACCGGATTAATATGGTTGGTTCAGTTGCGCCGTATGACAGGCCTGTTCGCCTTGTTCTATGCCAGTGCCCACTTACTGAACTACCTTGTTCCCGATCAGGGGCTGAACTGGGCTGCCATCGTTGAGGACATAGTGGAACGCCCGTTTATCACGCTTGGCGCGCTCGCGCTGACCGGGCTGATTGCGCTGGGTATCACTTCAACCCGGGGCTGGCAGGTGCGGCTCGGGAAACACTGGCAAACCCTGCACCGACTTGTTTACCTCATTGCTATTCTTGTTGTCTGGCACTTCTGGTGGCAGGTTAAAGAGGTCATCACCGAACCGCTGATTTATGCGGCTATTCTCACGGCGTTACTGGGCAGTCGTCTAGTCAAAAAAAAACGCGTCCGGTTTAAACCGAACGCGTAACAACAGTAACCCCACCCCGCTACTGAACAGCTTGCATCAATCTTGCGTACCGGCCAATGGTATTAGCCGTTGTACGCCCGCTCATCGTGTTGCGTGATATCCAGGCCTTCAGTTTCTTGTTCTTCTGAAACCCGTAAGCCAACCATCATGTCAATCACTTTGAACAAGACCAACGAAACGATGCCGCACCATAAGGCGATCGACACAGCACCGATCAGCTGTTCAATAAACTGTTGACCACTGGAGGTAATTTTCTCGCTCAGGAAACCTTGTCCGCCAAGTTTGTTAGCCAATACAGCCGTCATGAACAAACCAAGAAAGCCACCCACACCGTGCACCGGAAACACATCCAGCGAATCATCAATTTCGAATCTACGCTTTAGAATCTGCGTGGCCCAGAAGCAGATCACGCCCGCCAACAAGCCGATAATGAGCGCGCCCGCAGGACCGACAAAACCGGATGCCGGTGTAATCGTTCCAAGGCCTGCGACCATCCCTGTGACAATACCGAGCACACTCGGCTTGCCAAAACGCAGCCATTCCATGGTCATCCATGCCAGCGAGCCAGCAGCCGCTCCAATGTGGGTCACCAGCATCGCCATGCCGGCGCTGCCGTTCGCGGCCAGCGCGCTGCCAGCATTAAAGCCGAACCAGCCTACCCACAACATGCAAGCCCCGGTCACGGTCATGGCCAGGTTGTGCGGCGGCATGGGTGTCATCGGAAAACCTTTACGTTGCCCCATGTAGATTGCTGCAACCAGTGCCGCGACACCCGCATTGACGTGCACAACGCCACCGCCTGCAAAATCCATAAACCCGCGCTGAGCCAGCCAGCCGTCACCGGACCACACCCAATGTGCGACCGGTGCGTATACCAACAGCAACCATAGCGCAGAGAAAATCATCATGGCACTGAAACGAATACGCTCGGCGTAGCCGCCAATAATCAGTGCCGGCGTAATAATCGCGAACGTCATCTGGAACATCACGAACACTGTTTCGGGGTAGGTACCCGACAGAGAATCTGTATCAACACCCTGCAGGAATGTCTTGCCAAAACCTCCCAGCCAACCGCTACCGCCGTCGCCAAAGGCCATGGTGTAGCCGACAATGAACCACAACACCGACGCCATGCACGCTATAGCAAAACACTGCATCAGCACTGACAGGATATTCTTGGTGCGCACCAGACCACCATAGAACAGCGCGAGACCGGGCAGCGTCATGAACAACACCAGCGCCGTGGACGTGAGCATCCAGGCGGTATCGCCGCTATCAAGGCCGTCCGCCTGAGCCGTCACAGATAACAGCGCCAAAAACACTGACACGGGTGCCACAGACAGCAATTTGCGTCGCTTAGAAATCATACTTCCCCCTGAACCTAACGGCTTCTTCAGCATTCGCCATCTCCACCGAAGGGTTTAAAGGGCGCTGTCGCCAGTATCACCGGTGCGAATTCGAATGGTCTGCTCAATGCTGGTGATAAAGATCTTGCCATCACCTACCTTGCCTGTGCGTGCAGCGGCAATAATCGCCTCTGCAGCGCGTTCTGCAAGATCATCGCTAACCGCTATTTCTATTTTGGACTTGGGCAGGAAATCCACCACGTATTCTGCCCCCCGATACAGTTCGGTATGCCCGTGTTGACGGCCAAAACCTTTCACCTCAGTCACCGTCATGCCGCTTACACCCACCTCAGCAAGCGCATTGCGAACATCGTCCAGACGAAATGGTTTAATGATGGCTGTTATCAGCTTCATGAATGCTCCCCGGTCTTGTTATTTGTTCTTGGCTGAGCAGAATAGCCCAACCCGAGCGGTGCTTATTCTAGCTTAAATCCTTTGAGAGTTGACGTATGGGCAGTAAATCCCCGGACCTTCGATACACCACATCTCCGGAGTGGATTAAAACGGTTCTAAATGATTTCGACAGCTTTCTGATCGACCACGCCTGTTGTGAGCGCAAAGCCAATGCGCTACTGATGAGCCTGATTGCCAAGTACCCGGATCGCAACGGGATTATTCCGCAGCTTATTGCGCTGGCGCTGGAGGAACTGGAACATTTCGCCGAGGCATACAGCTTTATGGAGAAACGGGGGCTGCAACTGGGCAAAGACGAACCGGACCCTTACGTAAACCGGTTGCTTGCGAGCGCCCGGCATGGCCGGGATGAACGCTTCATAGACCGCCTGCTGATCTCCTCCGTGATTGAGCGCCGCGGCGCGGAACGTTTTCGTTTAGTCGCCGAAAACATTGCTGACCCCGAGCTGGCCGCATTCTATGAACGCCTGTGGAAAGCCGAGGTCAAGCACGCGCACGTGTTTGTGCAGATGCTGCACAAAGAGTACGAAGCGGAACTTGTAAATGCACGGCTGGATGAAATAACCGCCCTTGAAGCGGAAATCTGCAGCAATCTCGAATTACGGCCGGCCCTGCATTAGGCCATTACACCAACCTGCCCTCAGGGTGCAGACTGACCTGCCTCGAGAACCGACCACAAGCTGATTGCTGCTGTGGAGACCTTCGCGTCTGGATTGGCCTTGCAGTAATCAACAAACACGCGGCTAAGACTGTCAAAGTCCCAACCTCCGCCGTCGGGCAATGGTTCCAGCAGCGCATCGATATTCGCCCCGGTCTTGGCGAACACATAGCCCTGCACCCAAGTCAACACATGGTGTTCCATGCCGGTCGGGCCGTTGTAGTGCATTTCATTGAAGAGTGAGCAATCTGCATTGCCGATATCGGACACACCACCCATGCCCGGATGAATCTTCACGCGGCTGGTCGTATTCTCGGCGCCCGCTGCGCCCGCAAGCATGGCCATAATTATTACTGAGACGAGACGATTTACCATTCCTGCAACTCCGATGGTTTCTTGGGCGCTCTGTAAATAAGCACGGACAACACAGCGAATGCTGCGGTGATCGCCAGCACTTCCACCACATACTTACTGGGCTGCAGCCAGACCTCGGTCATCAGACCCCAGCCAGACATGATCTCAACCGAAATCCACAGGATATTAGCGGTGGGGATGCCGTAGCGAACGGCTGTCGAGGTTCGTCGATACTTTAACAACCTGCTGAAGCAGTAACCGCCCCAGGTTATGGATACAAATACGGTTGCAAGTTCGGCAAAAAATGCGTCTTTGCCGTAACCGACGAAAGCCGGATCGAACACCAGCAAGTTCCACGCGTAGCAAAACCAAGTCACGTAGACCGTTTCCATGAAGGTTATGATGGCGTAGTTGCGATCGCGAGCAGTCTTGGTGCTGGGCCCCAGGCCTTCGCGCAGCCCCAGCTTTTTCTGGAACCACACGAACATATTGCAACGCGTGTCTTTATCAAAGATATAGAACACCAGCATAAACATCAGCACGCCCGTCGTTGCCGTCATGATCAGATACTCAGGCTCGGTACTCACGCCACCATCAACGCGCGGCATCATGCCGAAATTCTTGCGCCCGTAGTACATGTAAAAGAGTTCTACCCAGGTCATCCAGATGACGATGCCGGTAAAAAACCCCGTCCATGTCGCAAAGTTTTCACTTCTGGACCTAACGCCGTACCACAACCAGATAACTGCGGCAGCGCCGATAAAAAGTTGCGCGATGTAGGTCAGGTCGTGTCCGAGGGCTTCTTCAATCGCCCGCATGACGGCATGGGCAAGTCCGATACCGAGCAGCATTGCAATAAGCACAACGATGCCGACATAAGGCGCCTGCCAAAGTCGCGAGCCTTTAGGCTCGCCGGACGACGAAGATATCTCTGCCTTGGTGCTTGCCATTGCTCTTTTCCACAGGATATAAAGCTTGTAGTATACATATATGTATACTTTGTGGAAGCCGTCCCCATGACCGTCGCGGCCGCAAAAGGCGGCACCACCCCGGGTCGCGCGCGCAACCGGGAGCGGGTGCGTCTCGCATTACAGAGCAGTGCCGTGCGGCTGGTGGCTGAGCACGGGCTGGACCAGGTAAGCGTTGAACAAATCCTCAGTGATGCCGGGTATTCCAGACGCACGTTTTACGGCTATTTCGCGAACAAACTGGAGTTACTGGCAAGCGTCATGAATCCGGCATTCGATGAAGGAGCGCTGTTCCTGGAGTCAGTCCTCAAGCAAGAGCCTGAGAATCTGCTTGTCGGTACGATCGAGTGCTACCTGACACTATGGGCGCATCATCGTGAGGCACTGCTCGCAATTGCGGCACTGAATGACCCGGGAATCGCACCGTATATTGAATCAGGCCATCAGAAGTTCGGCAGCGCGCTAAAGCGCGTGTTGCGCAAGGCGGCCGATGCAGGGTTACTTAGAAATTGCGATGCGGCATATAGCTTTAAAGTCATCAGCAGAACCGCTGTACCGTTGCTAAAGATTTACGCCGCGCATCCGGACGGTACACAGCTCTACCGGGAATCCATGCTTGCCTTACTGCAGGCACCGTGCGCCGATAATCAATACACGCGGTAACCGCCGTGCCGGGCACGACTGCGACTGTCTATAAAGTACCAGCCTGCCGCGACACCGAGTACCAACGCCAGCAGCGAAACAATAATCAGCCAGCTGAGGGGTACGCTGCTGCCATAGCTTGACAGGGTATTTTCGAGCGCTGTGTTGCGGTCGCGCAAAGCGGCAAGCTCCTCGCTGGCCGCGGCCAACTGCTCGGCCTCGGTACCTCGATCACCCTCGAGCTCGGCCACCATCGATGTCCGCTCCGCCAGCTGCTCGTTGAGCGCCTCAAGTTGCGCCAGCAAATCAGCGTTTTGCTTTTCCAGCGCATTCAAACGGGTGCGTGCTGGTTCGGTAGTAACTAAATACAGCGACTTGACCCAACCGCTTTGCCCACCCGGCAGACGCACCCGGGCATAGCGGCCCGTGCGTTCAAGAATCTCGAAGCTGTCGCCGCTGCGCAGCTTTTTTAGCGGTGCGCCGTCCATGGCTTGCGTGGCATACATATCGAGTTGCAACATGTCGGTCACGTAACCGGTCTCCGCTTGCGCGCCCACCCACACAAACATAAGGGTCAGGACCCAGTTCCTAAATCTCAACAGCTGCGCCTTACTGCTCATAAATCCACCTCAACAATGCGGCTTGCGCCTCTTCACCGGGCCCGCGATCGGCGTCCGGATAATTCTGCAAAATCACCACAACATAATCTCGGCCAGACGCCGCATGCACGTATCCTGCGGTCGCATAGACATCATCGATTCGGCCGGTTTTCAAATGCATTCGGCCCGTGGCGGGCTCTGCTGTAAAACGCTTTTTCAATGTACCGTCGAGGCCCGCCAATGACATGGACGACACATACTCGGCAAACCATGGGCTGCTGCCGGCATTGCGCAATATGCTGGCCAGGGTGCCGGCACTGATGCGCACATCACGAGACAAACCTGAGCCGTTGTCCAAATACAACGCTGAGGTGTCCAGACCCTGTCGCCGCAAAATCAGCTCTGCCGCCTTGCGAGCTTTGGCACTGGTTGCCGGTGCCCCGAATACATCTGCCCCCAGAGTAAGGAACAAATGTCGCGACATCACATTGTTGCTGTATTTGTTGATTGAGCGAATCAGGTCACCCAGCGGCGGCGATTCTACAACCAAAAACGGTTCGCTGGCCTGGGGAATACCGGTGAGCGCATTCGGATCAACGCGAAGCGTGCCGTTGAGTACACCCCCGGACTCCTCCCACAGGGAACGAAACACTCCGTATGCGTAACTGGGTGCCGTAAGCACTGAACGGCTCATCGACCACAATGCGCACTCCGCACCGTAGTCCCCGGAGACAACCAGCCGATTCCGGACAGCGCCACCCTGCAATTCAAGGCTCACGCCATTGCGAAATCCACCACACCGACCGGGCTTAAGGCGCAACCGGTTTTCAATTGCGAGATTTGCCGGCATCGGCTCGGCAAAAACGCGCACACTGTTGCGAGCCGGATCCGGAGCAAAGTAGAGCGTCAGCGCCTGAAAATTCACCAGCAGCGCATCGGGTAATACGTTGTAAACGCGGAGCTCGTCGCCATCAAAGGCGCCCGGATCGGTATCCTCAACCGCAAAGTAACCGTTGTCGATCACCAGATCACCGTCGATACGCTGCAGGCCACGAAGTTTCAGCTGCCGCTGCAACGCCCACAGCCGCTCCGTGAGCAGATACGGATCGCCATATCCCTTGATTACCAAATCACCGCGCAGTACACCGCGGTCGAGTTCGCCACTCAGATAAACTTCCGTGGGCCACGTGCGATCCGGCCCCAATTCGGACAAAGCCAGCCAGGTCGTTACCAATTTGATCGTTGAGGCAGGGTTAAAACCCGTCGCCGGGTTGGCACTGACAAGCGGCTGATCGGAATCCAGCGCCTGAACGTAAATTCCTACCTGATCGGGCTTGACGTCATGCGCTTCGAGCACGCGTCGTAAGGGGGCGGGTACTTCCGACCAGTCGGCAGGGCCAGCGACCGATTGAGCCCACGCAGACCCGTTGATTGCGAAGTGCAACATCACCACCAGGCCCAACAGGAGGCTGTTGCTTGTCATTCCGCGGCCCTGCGGCTGCGCCTCACATTGGCGGGCTTTTCCAGCCCAAGCGTGCGCATTCGGTCAGTTAAAGTGCTGGGTTTCAAACCCAGCAACTCGGCAGCGCCGCCCTCACCTGACACACGCCAGCCGGCATGCTCCAGGGCGCGACGGATATTTTCACGCTGCTGTTGTTTCATCTGGTCCTCGGTAACAAAGCCTTGCCCATTGCCGGAGGGGCTCCGCAGGGGCACGACTGCGGCAGCCTCGACGGTGCGCGCCAACGCCCCGCTGGCGGGCAGTGACAAGTCCAGCCGCCCCTCTTCACGCGACAAGATAACGGCACGCTCAATCACATTCTTAAGCTCGCGAATGTTGCCCGGCCATTCATAGCGACGCATTTCGTCAACCTGGGTCTGAGTAAAATTCGGCACGGATCGCCCGAAATCACGACAAATCTTTTCGAGAAAATGCACGGCAAGCTGTATTACATCGTCGCCCCGCTTACGCAAGGGCGGAACCTGCACCGGGAAAACGCTGAGGCGGTAATACAAGTCTTCGCGAAAATTACCGGCCTCGACTTCTTTTTCCAAATCGCGATTGGTCGCCGCAATCACACGTACGTCAACCCGCCGCGTGACGTCTTCGCCGACGCGTTCAAACTCGCGCTCCTGCAGTACACGCAATAATTTTCCCTGCAGCTCAAGAGGAATTTCTCCGACTTCATCGAGAAAAATCGTGCCGCCGTCCGCCAACTGAAAACGCCCTAACCGGTCTTTATACGCGCCTGTAAAGGCACCTTTGGCATGCCCGAAAAATTCGCTTTCGAACAGTTCACGAGGGATGGAGGCGCAATTAACTTTCACCAACGGCGCATCAGCGCGGCGACTCCTCGCATGGATGGCGTGGGCGACCAGTTCTTTACCCGTGCCCGTTTCGCCAATGATCAAGACGTTGGCCGGGGTATCCGCAACCGCCTCAATCCGCGCAAGCATCGCACCCAAAGCTGGGCTTTCGCCAACGATGCGCCCGAAATTCATCGATACAGATACTTCTTCCCGCAAGTAGTCACGTTCGCGCTCGAGTTCCTCTTTTAGCCGGGCAATTTCACCGTAGGCTTCGCGCAATTTTGACTCCGCACGCGTGCGCTCGGTCATGTCCTTGGTCGCCACGAGCAGACTGCGCATGCCCAGAACCTTGTCAACCTCGGTATGGGCTGAGCAAACCACTTCGAGCACCTCGCCCGACTTGGTAACCATTTGCCGTGGGATATTCTTGAGGTTGCCCTTTTCGAAAATGTCTTTGAGGCGCTGTTTGGATTTCTGGCTCGAATCCGCGCTCATAAAGTCGAGAATAGACCGGCCGATGACCTCCTCACGCGTGTAGCCAAGCTTGTCGAGCCAATGGTCACTGACATCCGTAATGCAGCCGTCGGTGTCGATGGTGTGCAGCATGGCCGGTGTGGAATGGTAGAGATCTTCATAGCGCCGCTCAGCGCGCGCCAGCGCCGATGTTTCGAAAAACACCGAGATCGAATACAGCGGGTTGCGCTGATCATCGTAAATCGTGCGGGACTTCATCAGCAGTTCGAGCGTCGTGCCGTCCCTCGCAATAAACCCGACCGACACGTGATCCAGCTTGCCGGTGCGCCGAAAGCCGGGCAAATGCTCCTCGCGTATGCGCTTTGCTGACTCTCTGGTTGCGATTTCTTCCGGCGAGCGGCCGCGGAGTTCTTCCGCCGTGTAGCCCGTCCGTTCGATCCAGCTGTCGCTGACTTCCAGAAAGCGACCGTTGGTGTCGAGCACGGCGGCCATCACGGGCATGCGCGAGAACAGTTCTTTTTTTCTGTAAGGCGTATTCATCCGGCGAACTATACACGGCTTTTCGTTATTTAAAAATCATGATATTTCGTTATTAGCGGATTATCGCGATTACCTTTTTCTGTAAGTTATTGATATTTTTGCATATAAAAAGTTGGCACATTTCCTGCAATAGTAAGCCCGAACCGCAACACGATGTTTGCGGATTATTGAGGAACTACAGCAATGAAAGGTCAGGCAAAAGCAATGATTCCCGCTTTAATCGGAATTACGCCCCTGCTTCTGGCCGGAATCACGGGCTACGTGATCAGCTCCGGTGGGCAGCAGGCCACTCAAATTGCGCCAACCCTCGTCGCGAAGCATGCACAGCACTCGCGCACGGAGTTGACGGACTCGTTTCGCGCCGGTGCCCGGCTGGCTGCCAAAGAGCTGGGTGACAGCGTGGCAGCCGATCTGGCAATCGAGCTGACGCGCTCCCCGGCGTTGTTGCTGGCGGCTTCCGACGCCGCCGTGAAGGAACGGGGCTAACGATTTTTTCATCGACGAAGAAAAATTCCGGGACATCGCACTCCCCCCTAGGCGGTGATTTTCGGAGCATGATGACTGGGATGTCATCGCCGCAACGCGCCTGGTAACCGCGTTGCACCCCCCCGGGGCCGGCATCAGCCGGCCCTTTTTTTTGTTGCCGGTCTTGTTGCTTGCCAGCCCCGCCAAACCTGCCAGCGAAAGACGCAACGGCTTGCGCCTTGGTCACTAAATAGACCGTATGCGAAGTGGGGCGGGATTGCGTTCGACGGGTGGGCACCCTAGGCGCCTTTTGTGCCCGCAGGGGCATATCAGGCGGTATTATTAGTGGTTTGCCATCATTGTCAGAATAGTCGCGCCAGGCCAACCTGCGCCAAATCCTTTCGACAATACGAATAATAGCTAGAATAGAACAAATATCTGGGGAGAAGTCAGCATGCCATTTCGTATCAGTAATTTCCTTTTCGGTAGCGCAGCCTTGCTGTTATTCGCACCGGTGTCGGGCTATGCGGCCGTCGATGAAATTGTTGTCTCCGCTCGAAAAATCGACGAGCGGCTGCAGGACGTGCCGATCGCGTTGACGGCTTTAGGCGAGCGCGTAATTGAAGAAGCGCGCATCGAAAACCTTGATGACGTTGCGTCCTTCACCCCGGGACTGAACTTTTTTAGCCCGGTCGGCAACTCACTGCCGGTACCGGTGATTCGCGGTGTCGCGCCCACCGACATTTTTGGTGAAACCAACGCGGCAGTTTTTATTGACGGCGTGTACGCTGCCGGTCGGGAAGGCCTGAACTTCGCATTGCTCGATGTGCAACGAATAGAAGTGGTCAAAGGCCCGCAGAGCGCGCTATACGGCCGCAACGCCTTCAGTGGCGCACTCAACTACGTGACCAAGCGCCCTACCAACGAGTTTTCATCGAGGGTCGAAACCACGGCAGGTAATCGGGGCCGGGCCAAACTTAAAGGCAATATCAGTGGCCCGCTCATCGAGAACTTTTTGCATGCCGGCCTGACGCTGGGCTACGACACCTGGGACGGTTCGTACGACAATCCTATTGCTGATTCGGATGTGGGCGGCTATCGATACAAGACCGCGATTCTGGGTGTCGACTTTATGCCCTCCGACAATCTGACGGTGCAGTTCAACGCCTACCTGTCGGATGACGCCATTGATGACGCTCCAATCACCGGGCAACCGGCAAATTGCGAGAACGTTGGCTCCGACGCCGGGGCCAACTCGCGACTGGCTAATCTGTGCGGCGATGTATGGGATCTGGATCAAGCCCGCAGAGTCTACAATCAGGGCATTCTTGGGAATCCTAATATCCCCACGGAACTGCAGTTCCGCACCGGCCCCGAAGAGATTGCCCGCATTGCCGAGGTGCCCGGCGAAAACCGTCAGGTCGCCAGAAGCAGCCTGAAATTCGACTGGGACATTGGCGCCGGCAACATCACGGCGATTACCGGCTACTCCAAAGTTTCATTTGACGGTACCCGCGACGGCACCGACGGGCTGGGCTATACCCAGCCGTTCGCCTATTGCACTAACGTTATTGGCTATTTCGATGCGCCCGGTAATACGGTGCCGATTTGCCTCGATAATCTGGGCGGCTTTGGCCCGGCCAGCCGCTTCACCACAGGCATGTTGGTGATATCGCCAACGGATAAAACCACCGAAATCAGCCAGGAATTGCGCTATGCCAGCCCACAGGATCAGTCGGTGCGCTATTCCGTGGGTGCCTATATATACAAATCAACCCTGCATGACATCGAGGCTGCGTTACTTGGCGTTGCGCCCTCGCTGCCGGCCGGGCTTGAGTCGATGACCGGTCCGGGCACCCTGCCGCCGGGAGCAGCTTTCGCCCCCTGGCTTAACCTCACAAATGCAATTGGTGATGCGGCGTTTCGCGAGGTGTTTACCGAAACCAGTAGCCTGGGCCTGGATGCTTTTCAATTTGCAAAAACACGATCCTACTCCGCTTTCGCAACGCTGGACATCGACATTAACGACCAGTTAACGGCTGACTTTCAGGCACGGTATACGACCGACGCCAAAAGCGTGGATATCACATCGCCACGGCTGGGTTTGAACCGAAAGGAAAGCGAAACCTTCGACTCTATTACAGGCCGTGTCGGCCTCAAATGGGCATTCAATGATGACTCAATGATTTACGGCTCGATTAGCACAGGCGCCAAGCCGGGCGGCTTTAGCATTGACGAAGTTGACGTCATCAGCAGCATGACGGGCTTGTCTGAAAATCGCATTGTCGTCGTGCCGTTCCAGAAAGAGACGATTCTTGCCTACGAGCTGGGTTACAAAGGCAGCATGCTTGACGGTCGCGCCCGGGTAGACCTTTCACTGTATCGAATGGACTGGGAAGACATCATCATTCCGCAGATTTTTCAGCAAGACCCAATTACAGGGGAAAATCTGGAGCAACCGGAAGGGTTTAATACCAATGCCGGCGACGCAACGATTAATGGCTTCGAGGCGCAGGGTGACTTTTCGTTTACCGACAACTGGTCGGGCGGGATCGGCCTGTCGTTTACTGACGCCACCATGGATACGGCGAAACTGGAGAGTTTTGCGGACTTCCCTTCATTTGCACCCGATGGCGATGTCTCCGGCAATGACGTACTGCGCCAGCCTAAGAAACAAGCCAATGCCAATATCCGTTATGAACGCGGTTTCGGTTCCGACTGGCTGTTTAGCGCACGTACCGACGTCTTGTATCAGGGCAAGTACTACGGCGGTCTGGACAATCAGTGGACCATCCCGTCCCGCACAACTGTCAATGGCAGGCTCGGAATTGAATCTGACACCTGGACAATCAGCCTGTGGGTCAAGAACCTCCTAAATGACAATACGCCGATCTCGGGCTACCGCAATGTCTACTTCGGCAACACCGATGATATTTTCCAAGCCATGCCGGTGAACTCCACACCGAATAAGTTTTTCCCCTGGCGCATATCCACGACGCATCCCAATCTCAGAACCTTCGGCATAACGGTGGAAGTAAGATTCGGCGAATAACGACGACTATAAAAAGAACAAGAACAAGAGCTAGAATAGAATGAATCTCTGGGGAGAAATCAGCATGCCTTTTCGTATCAGTAATTTCCTTTTCGGTAGCGCAGCCTTGCTGTTATTCGCACCGGTTTCGGGCTATGCGGCCGTCGATGAAATTGTTGTCTCCGCTCGAAAAATCGACGAGCGGCTGCAGGACGTGCCGATCGCGGTGACGGCATTCGGTGAACGACTCATTCAAGAAGCGCGCATCGAAAACCTTGACGACGTTGCATCCTTCACCCCGGGACTGAACTTTTTTAGCCCGGTCGGCAACTCACTACCGGTACCGGTGATTCGCGGTGTCGCGCCCACCGACATTTTTGGTGAAACCAACGCGGCAGTTTTTATTGACGGCGTGTACGCTGCCGGTCGGGAAGGCCTGAACTTCGCATTGCTCGATGTGCAACGAATAGAAGTGGTCAAAGGCCCGCAGAGTGCGCTATACGGTCGCAACGCGTTCAGTGGCGCACTCAACTACGTGACCAAGCGCCCTACCAATGAGTTTTCATCGAGGGTCGAAACCACGGCAGGTAATCGGGGCCGGGCCAAACTTAAAGGCAATATCAGTGGCCCGCTCATCGAGAACTTTTTGCATGCCGGCCTGACGCTGGGCTACGACACCTGGGACGGTTCTTACGACAATCCTATTGCTGATTCGGATGTGGGCGGCTATCGATACAAGACCGCGATTCTGGGTGTCGACTTTATGCCCTCCGACAATCTGACGGTGCAGTTCAACGCCTACCTGTCGGATGACGCCATTGATGAAGCTCCAATCACTGCGCAACCGGCAAATTGCGAGAACGTTGGCTCCGACGCCGGGGCCAACTCGCGACTGGCTAATCTGTGCGGCGATGTATGGGATCTGGATCAAGCCCGCAGAGCCTACAATGAGGGCATTCTTGGTAACCCCAACGTCCCGACGGCCCTGCAGTTCCGCACCGGTCGAGAAGAAATCGCCCGCATACCTGAAGCGTTGGGCGAAGACCGTCAGGTCGCCAGAAGCAGCCTGAAATTCGACTGGGATATTGGTGCAGGTAACATCACTGCAACCACGGGTTACTCCAAAGTTTCATATAAGACCACGGTGGACGGAACCGAGGGCCTTGGTTACACCCAGCCGTTCGCCTATTGCACTAACGTTATTGGCTATTTTGATCCCGGTAGTACGGTGCCGATTTGCCTCGATAATCTGAGCGGCTTTGGCCCGGCCAGCCGCTTCACCACAGGTTTGTTGGTGGCATCGCCCGGTGACACAACCACTGAAATCAGCCAGGAATTGCGTTTTGCCAGTCCGCAGGATCAGTCGGTACGTTATTCCGTCGGCACCTATGTCTACAAGTCAACGCTGCATGGGGTCGGAGCCACGTTACTTGGCGTTGCTCCCTCACTGCCGGCGGGGCTTGAGTCGATGACCGGTCCGGGCACCCTGCCGCCGGGAGCCGCCTTCGGTCCGTGGCTGAACCTCACGAATGCTATTGGTGATCCCGCGTTTCGCGAGGTGTTTTCCCCGACAGCCACTGTCGCCGAGGATTCTTTCATATTTGATAAGACTCGAGCCTACGCCGCGTTCGCAACGCTGGACATCGACATTAACGACCAGTTAACGGCTGATTTTCAGGCTCGGTTCACCTCGGAAACCAAGAGCATTGATTCAACACTCGGAGTAGGTCAGCAAACCAAGGCAAGCAAGACATTCGACTCTACAACAGGCAGAGCGGGCCTAAAATGGGCGTTCAATGACGACTCAATGATTTACGGCTCGATTAGCACAGGTGCCAAACCAGGCGGCTTTGATGTCGAGCAAGTTGATGTCATCAGCGGCATGACGGGCTTGTCTGAAAATCGCATCGTTGTCATACCCTTCGAAAAAGAAACAATTCTTGCCTATGAGCTGGGTTACAAAGGCAGCATGCTTGACGGTCGCGCCCGGGTAGACCTTTCACTGTATCGAATGGATTGGGACGACATCGTCATTCCGCAGATTTTCGAAAAAGAACCTAATACCGGCGAGGACCTGGAGCAACCGGAAGGGTTTAATACCAATGCCGGCGATGCAACGGTTAACGGCTTAGAAGTGCAGGGTGACTTTTCGTTTACCGACAACTGGTCGGGCGGGATCGGCCTGTCGTTTACTGACGCCACCATGGATACGGCGAAACTGGAGAGTTTTGCGGACTTCCCTTCATTTGCACCCGATGGCGATGTCTCCGGCAATGACGTACTGCGCCAGCCTAAGAAACAAGCCAATGCCAATATCCGTTATGAACGCGGTTTCGGTTCCGACTGGCTGTTTAGCGCACGTACCGACATCCTGTATCAGGGCAAGTACTACGGCGGTCTGGACAATCAGTGGACCATCCCGTCCCGCACAACTGTCAATGGCAGGCTCGGAATTGAATCTGACACCTGGACAATCAGCCTGTGGGTCAAGAACCTCCTTAACGATAACACGCCGATCTCGGGCTACCGCAATGTCTACTTCGGCAACACCGATGATATTTTCCAGGCCATGCCGGTGAACTCCACACCGAATAAGTTTTTCCCCTGGCGTATATCAGCGACGCATCCCAACTTGAGAACCTTCGGCATAACGCTGGAAGTAAGATTCGGCAACTAGTCTCGGGTAGCTTTCTACCGAATAGTCGGTACGAAACGCCGGGTCTTGATGCGCCAGAGCTGCACGACGAACATCGCAGCGGTAATCCCCAGGCTGACATACAGCAAACCTGTATGAAAGCCTGGGAAACCGGCACCCTGCAGCAAAGCATTGGCCCAAAGGGCGAGCATCGCATAGATTACGTGCGGTGCGAGCGAGCAGAAACCTGCCGCGACGGTCAGGCCACAGGATATAACCAGACCTGCCGGCACCAGCCACAAGTGCCAGTCGCTAATTCCGCCGCGCGCCGCAAGCGCAGGCAACAAGACCAGGGCAAACATAGCGAGCACGGCCGGGATTGCCGGTTGCGGCCGTATATTGGCCGTGATGTGTTCTGCAGTCGTCTGTGGCGGCCGGTCGGTCACTAACTAGCGATACCGCGACTGAATCTTGCGCAACATGTCATTGCCCGGATTCAACTTGCTGTAAGGAACATCAATCAGCGGGGTTGCTGTTGTGTTATTGACCTCATGCATCTCCGGCTGAGATTCGTCAAGATAGAGAATGCCCGTGGTGATCTCTCCTGCATCATTATTGCGCATGAGATTGGATACTGCATTCACGCGGTCAGTAGGATCATAGTCTTTGTCGATCTTGCGCAATACGATGCGGCTGCCATCATGCAACTCAACCGGCATGGCCTCACCTTCTTCATACCTGGCTTTGATATCCTCGGCAGGCGGCACAAAATCGGCCATGATCGCCGGGGCAAAATGATCCCGAGAATACTTGTAACTGCGCGTTGAACCCTCGTGATCATTGAACGTGACACACGGCGAAATGATATCAATCATTGCAAAGCCGCGATGATTTAAAGCTGCTTTCAGTATCGGCACCAGCTGTGCTTTGTCGCCGGAAAAACTGCGCGCAACAAATGTAGCTCCCAGCGTAATGGCGGTGCTGCAGGGATCAATGGCCGGCTGCAAATTCACTTCACCCTTCTTGGCCTTGCTTCCGCGGTCGGCAGCGGCCGAGAACTGGCCCTTGGTAAGGCCATAAACACCATTGTTTTCAATAATATATGTCATGTTCAGGTTGCGTCGAATGGCGTGGGCAAACTGCCCCATCCCAATCGATAAAGAGTCGCCGTCACCCGACACACCAATGTAGTAGAGATCCCGATTTGCGGAGTTAGCACCGGTCGCGATCGACGGCATACGCCCGTGACACGAGTTCAGGCCGTGGGAATCCCGCAGGAAATACGCCGGTGTTTTTGACGAACAGCCAATGCCCGACAGCTTTGCAAAACGATGCGTCGGGATGCTTAAACCCCATGCTGCTTCGACTATCGCGCCGGTAATCGCATCATGACCGCAACCGGCACACAAGGTGGACATGCCCCCCTCATAATCACGTACGGTCAGCCCCAGCTCATTTAGCGGCAACTTGGGATGACGAACTGCAGGTTTCTTGATAAAGCTCATGCCGCTTCTCCCTTCGCCATGTCGGCATGGATCGCATCGACAACAAAATTCGCTGTCAGGGGCAGCCCATTGTAATGAAGTATTTCGTTCAGTTTTTCGTCAGCTACATCGCATTCAATGCATAACAGGCACTTAAGCTGAGCATCGCGATTTTGTTCAACGACATACAGCTTTTCGTGATCATCAATAAACTTCTGCACGTCGCCATTGAACGGGAATGATTTAATACGCAGATAATTGATGCCTATACCCTGCTCACGTAACGTGTCCAGCGCTTCCTTGCAGGCTTCGTCACAACTTCCGATAGAAATAACGCCAATGCTGTTCTTTGCCGAATAAATAACCTCTGGCTCCGGAACATATTTCTTGGCGGTCTCCCACTTGGCCCGCAGACGATCAACAACTTCCTTATACTCATCGGCGTTTTCGGTGTAAGCACCGTACATGTTATGCCCTGATCCGCGGGTAAAGTAAGCGCCCTTGGGATGATCGCCGGGAAGCGTGCGCGCCGCGATCGCATCTTTATCTGCATCCAGATAACGGTGAAATTTATCCAGCTTGGCCACTTCGTCGGCTCGCAATACCTTGCCACGATCAGGCTGATAGGTATCGCTCCACTGCAACTCTTTGGTCATCCAATCGTTCATGCCGATATCCAGATCGCTCAGCACAATGACCGGCGTTTGCAGGCGTTCGGCCAAATCGAACGCGGTCGATGCCGTATAAAAGCATTCTTCGGGATTGGCCGGGAACAACAGTATGTGACGAGTATCGCCATGCGAGGCAAAGGCGCTGGCCACAATATCGGACTGCTGCGTACGCGTTGGCATGCCGGTAGAAGGCCCGCAGCGCTGCACATTAAACAGTACTGCCGGAATTTCGGCAAAATAGCCGTATCCAAGAAACTCGCTCATCAATGACACACCCGGGCCACTGGTTGGCGTGAACGCTCGGGCGCCCGCCCAACTAGCGCCCAGCACCATGCCCATTGCGGCAAGCTCGTCCTCGGCCTGCACGATGCAGTAATTGTTCTCACCCGTTTCAGGGTCTTTGCGAGTCATCTCGCAGAAACGCTTGAACGCGTCCATCAACGAGGTCGACGGGGTAATCGGATACCATGCGCCGACCGTTGCACCCGCATAAACAGCGCCCAAACCGGCGGCCGTATTACCGTCAATGATGATATGCCCGTTAGATTTGTCGCTGGTGCGCGCTGTAAACGGCAAGGGGGTCTTGAGGTTCGCCTGTGCCCATTCGTACCCCATGCGTATAGCCAGCTGATTGGCATCCAGCAGATGGGCCTTCTTGGCGAAGGTTTCATTCAGCAAGGTCGTGATCACGTCCAGATCGAAATCGAGCAGCGCGGCCAACACGCCCGCATACACAACGTTCTTCATCAAAATACGCGCCCGCGCATTGGGGAAGTTTTCGTTGCACATCCTGGACAATGGCACGCCAATAATGGTGATATCGTCCCGCTGCAGCAAGTTATGCCGCGGCCAGGTCGAGTCATAAACTAAATACCCCCCGCTGGCGACTTCCGCAAGATCCTGCTTGTAGGTCTCGGCATTCATTGCGACCATCAGGTCAACGCGGCCAGAACGCGCCAGATGCCCTTTCTCGCTGGCACGGATTTCGTACCAGGTAGGCAGCCCCTGAATGTTCGAGGGAAAGTAGTTCTTGCCGACTACCGGTATGCCCATGCGAAACAGGGTTTTCATTATCAGACCGTTGGCGCTGGCTGAACCTGTTCCGTTCACGTTGGCGATCTTGATGGTGAACTCGTTGACTGACGGTTTGTTCATTATTTAAATCACAATACGCCTGGCTACCATTTAAATTGGCAAACCGGCACTCTAAGGGTTAATGGTTACTGAACTTCAGGCGACTTCTTTCTGCTCCGGTGGCGGCGCAGCCTCGTCGACAGCGTGCGGATGATGCAGAGTGAACTTCTGCATATCCCATGCAGCCGTCGGGCAGCGCTCTGCGCATAAACCGCAGTGCACACAAACGTCTTCATCTTTAACCATCACGCGCCCAGTTTGCGGCAGCGCGCCGGAGACAAATAAATCCTGCTCGGTATTTTCCGCGGGCGCTGTCAGACGAGTGCGCAAATCAGCTTCATCGCCATTCGCCGTGATGGTGAGGCAATCAACCGGACAAACATCAACGCAGGCATCGCATTCAATGCACAATTTGTCGGTAAAAACCGTCTGTATATCGCAGTTCAGACAGCGCTCGACTTCCTCAGCTGCGAGTTCGGGCGAGAAACCCAGCTCAACCTCTATATTCAGCTTCTGAAAACGCTCTTTGAGACTGACATGCGGCATGATCGTCCGCGTAGAACCATCGAAGTCGTTGCTGTAACTCCATTCGTGTATGCCCATCTTGGTGCTGGCAAGCGTCTGTCCGTCGGGCAGACGCTCCGAGACGTCTTCGCCCTGACAATACTTGTGAATGGAGATCGCCGCCTGATGACCGTGCTCAACGGCCCAGATAATGTTCTTGGGGCCAAAAGCCGCATCGCCTCCAAAGAACACGCCTTCCAGGGTCGACTCGTGAGTCTTCTCATTAACCACGGGCACTTCCCATTTGTCGAACTCGATGCCCAGATCACGCTCTATCCAGGGGAAGGCGTTTTCCTGACCAATGGCAAGAATCACGTCGTCAGCCGGCAAGATCTTTTCACCTGTAACCCGGGTATCGACGATACGACCATTCTCGTCTACGTCGTATTCCATCAGCTCGAACTGCATGCCAACCAGCTTGCCGTTTTCCAGCACGAAAGCTTTGGGCGAGTGATTGATGACTATCTCAACGTTCTCTTCTTCAGCGTCTTCCAGTTCCCAGGCCGAAGCTTTAAAGAACTCGCGCGGCTTGCGCGCCATGACTTTGACGTCTTTGGCACCGAGCCGCAGTGACGTGCGACAACAATCCATAGCGGTGTTGCCGACACCGATAATTAATACATTTTTGCCAATGGACTCAATGTGATCGAACGCCACCGACTCCAGCCAGTCAATGCCGATATGAATGTTGGCATCGGCCTCCTGACGCCCTGGCAGATCAAGCTCCTTACCGCGCGGCGCGCCTGTGCCTACAAACACGGCATCGAAGTTCTGTTCCAGCAAATTCCTCATGCTGGTGATACCGGTGCCCAGCTTAACCTCGCAGTTGCCCATGTTTACGATGTTGTCGATTTCTTCATTGAGTACATCGTGAGGCAGGCGAAAGGAAGGAATATTGGAACGCATCAGACCACCGCTGACGTCCAGCTTCTCGAAAATCGTGCATTCGTAACCCAGCGGCAACAGATCGTTGGCCACCGCGAGTGACGCGCAACCCGCTCCTACCAGCGCAACTTTCTTACCATTTGAAGCCGGGGCTTTAGGCAACAAGCCACTGATGTCACCGCGGTTATCGGCTGCTACGCGCTTGAGGCGACAAATGGCGACCGGCTTTTCTTCCACCCGAACACGCCGACAGGCAGGCTCGCACGGACGATCGCAAACCCGGCCAAGAATGCCCGGAAATACGTTCGACTTACGATTGAGCATGTAAGCTTCGGTGAATTCACCCTGGGCGATATGCCGTATGTAGCCGGGCACATCCGTATGTGCCGGGCAGGCGTACTGACAATCAACTACCTTGTGAAAATATTCTGGGTTTGCCGTATCCGTAGGACGCATAGCAATAGTGCCTGCAATTTTGCTGGAAAGTTAAAGGAAAGAAGTTCTGGCCAATGCCTGTTTTCGCTGATTCTACAACGCTCTGGAGAGGTTCAGGGCGTTGGGATTATACAGATTCAAGACCCAAATAGAATCCGCGAAACATCCTCTTTGCCGAGGCCCGCCGGCAGGTAGCGCCGGGTCAATCGAAGCTCAGGCGGCGACCCGGGACAGTCTCCGCGAGCCGCCCGTCAGACCACGCGATTTCGCCGTTCACGAGCGTCGTGCGGATACTGGAGCGGAACCGGTAGCCCTCCAGCGGCGACCAGCCACACTTATATAAGAGGTCCTCGGCGCGAACCAAAGTCGGCTTGTCACGGTCCACCAGCACCAGGTCGGCCCACCAGCCCTCACGGATGTAGCCCCGTTCCCGCACCCCGAATACGTCCGCCACGGCGTGGCTGGTCTTGCGGACGGCGTGCTCCACGCTGAAATGCCCGTCGTGCACGTGCTCCAGCGTCATCAGCAGAGCATGCTGGACCAGGGGCAGCCCGGCGGGAGCTGAAAAGTATTTCCCGGCCTTTTCCTCCGCGGTGTGCGGCGCGTGGTCGGTCGCGATTATGTCAATTACATCGTTGGCCACCGCAGCAACCAGTGCCTCGCGATCCTCACGGCGCTTGATGGCCGGATTGCATTTGATCCGGGCGCCCAGCCGCGCGTAATCCGACTCGTCGAAGAACAGGTGATGCACGCAGGCTTCGGCCGTGATGCGCTTCTTAGCCGCAGGACCTGCCGAAAACAGCTCCAGCTCACGAGCGGTGGTCAGATGCAGCACATGCAGCCGGGAACCATGCCGCTGCGCCAGCTCCACCGCGAGCGATGAGGACTTGTAGCAGGCCTCGGCCGAGCGGATTTTCGGATGCTCGGACATCGGCACGTCTTCGCCATACCGCTCCCGTGCCGCCGCCTCGGCGATGTTAATCATCGGTGTGTCTTCGCAATGCGTCGCAATGAGCAACGGCGAATCGGCAAAGATCTGCTCCAGCACCTGCTCGTCATCCACCAGCATGGCGCCGGTCGAGGCCCCCATGAAGACCTTGATACCGCAGGCCTGCTCGCGCTGAACGGCGCGAATCTGATCAATATTGTCGTTGGTGGCACCCAGGTAGAACGCAAAATTGGCGCGGGCACGGCCGGACGCTCGCTGATACTTGGCCTCCAGCTCTTCAAGATTGGTGGTCGCTGGCTTGACGTTAGGCATTTCCATGAAACTGGTGATGCCACCAGCGACGCAAGCCGCCGACTCTGTGGCCATGTCGCCCTTAGCCGTCAGGCCCGGCTCACGAAAATGCACCTGATCATCAATCATGCCCGGCAGCAACCAGGCTCCCGCCGCATCCAGCACTTTCTCGCCCGCAAGAGCAGACAGGCTGCCTGCTATCGAGTCGATACGCCCGTTGCGCACCCGCACGTCCGCGGCGAAGCTCTCGCCCTCGTTCACGACCGTCGCATTGGTGATCAGTACATTATTCATAATATTTCGCATTGTATACTGAGCGGCCCGGCGAGTCCGAGGGCTCGCTTAACCCGCAAGAGACCCTAAAACGAGAACCGTAAAACGAGAACCCTAAATCGAGAACCATGAACTTGAGGATCATGAACCGTATGCCTGCTACCCGCTATATTTCCGGACTTCTGCTCGCCACCCTGATCGCGTTGCCCGCGACAGCCTCCGAGGAGCTGATCCCCTTTGAGCGATTCACCCTCGACAACGGGCTGACACTGATCGTACATGAAGATCACAAGGCGCCGCTGGTAGCGGTCAACGTCTGGTACCACGTGGGGTCACGCAACGAAGAACCGGGCAAAACCGGCTACGCGCACCTGTTCGAACACCTGATGTTTCAGGGGTCCGGCAACTCGCCGGGTGAGTACATTAATCTGGTTGATGGCATCGGCGCCACGGATTTGAACGGCACCACCTGGTTCGACCGCACCAATTACTTTCAGACCGTGCCGAAAGGCGCGCTTGACCGCATTCTTTTTCTCGAATCCGATCGTATGGGGCACATGCTGGAAGCCATTGATCAGGCAGTGCTCGATGAGCAGCGCGGCGTGGTGCAGAACGAAAAACGTCAGGGCGATAACGAACCCTATTCCAAAATCTGGGAGTCACTGGTCAAGCAGTTGTTCCCGCCCCAGCATCCCTATTCGTGGGAAACCATTGGCTCAATGGCAGACCTTGAGGCGGCCAGCCTCGAAGACATGCAGGAATGGTTCCGCAAATACTACGGCCCGAATAACGCTGTGGTCGTGGTGGCCGGTGACGTAGACCCGCAGGAAGTGCTGGAGCGCGTCACCTATTGGTTTGGCGAGATACCCCCGGGGCCGCCCAAAGCCGCACTGGAAGAATGGATACCGCGACACAACATAGAACGTCGCGAGATTATGCAGGATCGCGTGCCGCAGGAGCGCGTCTATCTGGCCTGGACAGGGCCGCGCTGGGGGACTACCGATGCACACCGGCTGCAGCTTGCAGTGGATGTGCTGTCGAGCGGAAAAAACTCGCGCCTTTACGAACGCCTGGTTTATCGCGATCAGATTGCGACCGACGTTGATCTGGCTGCCTTCTTTCTTGAGATCTCGGGCATGCTGATCGTCGAAGCATCGGTTAAGCCGGGTGTCGACATAGCGCGCGTCGAAGCAGCCATTCGCGAAGAATTGGCCCGTTTTGTCGATAAAGGCCCTACCAGGGCCGAACTTGAGCGGGTCAAAACCGTTGCCCGGGCAGGATTTATACGCGGCATAGAAAAGATTGGCGGTTACGGCGGCAAGGCCGACGTATTGGCGCAGAATACTGTCTACGGTGATGACCCCGGTCACTATCAGCGACAACTCGACGACATCGCTGCCGCCAGCCGCGCAGACGTGCAGTCCGTCGCGGCCGACTGGTTCGGACAGGCGCCGTTTGTCGCCCATATTGTGCCTTTTGATCAGGAGTTGCGGGCAACTGCGAGCAAAGCCGATCGTTCGTCGCTGCCGGAGCCAAGCACACCCAGGCCCGCCGTGTTTCCGGACTTCGCGCGGCGCACCCTGGACAACGGGCTGGAATTGCGGGTAATTCACCGCCCGACTATTCCTGTTGTTGAAATGAGCCTGATCCTCGATTCAGGCTATGCGGCCGACGATGCACAGCGCGCCGGTGAAGCCAGCCTGACCATGTCCATGCTGGATGAAGGCGCTGCCGGGCGCGATGCGCTGGAAATCAGCGAAGCGCTGGCCATGCTCGGAGCAGGCCTCAGCACCGGTGCCGGTCTCGACACGGTCTCCGTCAACATGTCTGCACTCACCGAAAATCTCGATGAATCGCTGCAATTGTTTGCCGACGTCATCCTCGAACCCGACTTCCCGGAGTTTGAACTGGAGCGCTTGCGGGTGCAGTACATCAACGGCATCAAGCAGGAGAAAACCGCACCGGTCAGTATCGCGCTGCGCCTGTTGCCGGGGTTGCTGTATGGCGAGGGCCATGCCTACGCCAAGCCGCTGTCCGGCACGGGCAACGAAGACAGCATTGCACGCATCAGCAAGAGTGACCTGATTAACTGGCATCAAACCTGGTTCAGACCCAACAACGCAACGCTTGTGGTCGTTGGCGATATAACCGTTGATGAGATTGCACCGCGAATTGAAGCGCTGTTTCGCGACTGGCAGCCCGGTGAAGTGCCTGCCAAGAACGTCAAGCTGGTTGATAATCCTGCGGACGAGATGATTTATCTCGTGGACAAACCCGATGCGGAACAGTCCATTATTTTCGCCAGCCAGCTGGTGGAGCCTATGTCCGGACCGAATGAAGTTGCGATCAAGGCGATGAACGATGTTCTCGGAGGCCAGTTTGCCGCCCGCCTGAACATGAACCTGCGTGAGGAAAAGCACTGGAGTTATGGTGCGCGCAGCCTGATCTCGGCCACTCGCGCTCAGCGGCCTTTTATCGCCTACGCGCCGGTGCAGGCCGACAAAACCCGCGAGTCACTCGTAGAGATGCGCCGCGAAATCAGAGAAATACGGACGGTTCTCCCGCCAACGGCGGAGGAACTGCAGCGCATTAAAAGCTCCCGCATTCTCTCGTTACCCGGACGTTGGGAAACCAACATGGCCGTACTCAGCGCGATGGGCGAGATGGTTGGCTTCAGCCTGCCTGACAATTACTGGAACAGCTATGCACGCAATCTGGACGCTCTGACGTTAGACGAAGTTACAGCGGTCGCTCGCGATACGCTGCAGCCGGATCGGCTGGTTTGGGTAGTGATCGGTGACCGGAAGAAAATCGAAGTCGGGTTGCGTGATCTGAACATTGGCGAGATCCGACATATTGATGCAGACGGCCAGCTTGTAAACGAGCCGGCCGGCTGACGCCTGCAATCCTGAGCGCCATGTCGACACAACCGCGCTATTTCTATGGCTGGTTAATCGCCGGGGTATGCGTGCTGGTGTACTTTTTCACCAACGGCATGACCATTTTCGTGCCGCAGAACCTTTTTCCGCGGTTTATGGAGGATTTTTCCGCGGACGCGGGTCAGGTCAGCATAACCGCTACCATCAGTTTTCTCGGCACAGCCGTGATGGCGCCTTTCGTAGGTTGGCTGATTGATCGTTTCGGCGTACTGCGCATTATTCACGTTGGTCTGTTGTTTTTGGCGATCTGTTTTTGCTTGTATCCCTTCGCCGCCAATCTTCAGCAGTTATATCTGCTGCACGCGGGTTTCGCGCTTGGCCTGGTGCTGTGCGGTCTGATGCCGAACGTGGTGCTGCTTTCACAATGGTTTGTGCGGTACCGCGGCGCCGTCGTCGGCTTGCTGACGTCGGCTTCCAGCCTGGCGGGAGGATTGCTGCCACTGGCCATAGCGCCGCTGGTTCTGAACCCGGATTACGGCTGGCGCTGGGGTTTCGGTGCGCTGGCGATAGCCTTTATCGTGTTCGGCCTGATTCCAGGATTACTGGCGCTTAAAGCATCTCCCGGAGACGTCGGCCAACTGCCTGATGGCCGCATCGCGACAGACGGTGAGAACACGCTCGCCACCCGGCTGGCACAGGAACAAAGCGGCGTGCCCTTTGCCGTAGCGTTGCGTTCGCGCACGTTGTGGGCACTTGCGGTGAGCTCGGCCTGCCTCTGGTACAGCATCATTTCCATCAACAGTCAGGCGACGATATTTTTTGAGCAGGATGCAGGGCTCACGCCGGCGAATGCAACGCTGCTGTATTCGGCTATTTTCTGGTGCAGCGTTGCAGGAAAATTTTTGTTCGGTGCCCTGAGTGACAAAATCAGCAAACAAAAGGTCATGCTGATTTCGGCCACGCTGCTTTTCTGCGGCAGCATGCTGGTATTTACGCCGGGGAGCGATGGCATACAGTTAAGCCAGAATCCGCCACAGCTCATGGCCTTTGCCGTTGTTTTCGGCCTTGGCTACGGCGGCAGCTTTACCATGATCCAGCTGGTTTGTGTGGAGTGCTTTGGACAGCGTGCGCTCGGCAAACTGCTGGGCATCATTATCTTTGTAGATTCGCTCGGCGGCGCGCTGGGCACGGCGCTTTCCGGACAACTCAAAGCCAATACAGGTAGCTATCTGTTGCCATTTGCAACTGTCACCGTCGTCGCTTTTGTCGCGATTATCGGCGTCCTGTTAATTAAGCCATTAACCGATGAAAGCACCGCATGAAACTTGACCCTAAATCACGCGCGGTCACGAGCTTTTTCATGGTCGCGGCGATTATCGTCATGCTGGCACTGGCGTGGTCAGTGAGTCGCGATAAACCGGCGTCTGATGCCCAGACTGCAATAGTTCAGCCAAAATAGGTTCGCGCATGCCGGAGTGTCGTTACTTCAGGGGTTTAATGAACCTGAGCGTAAAGCGGTCGCTTTCGCCAATCGCGAGATACTTGTCTTTATCCTGCTCTTTGAGCCGCAGCGTGGGCGGCAACGTCCAGACGCCCTCGGGGTGATCCTTGGTGTCAGCCGGATTGGCGTTGATCTCTGATTTGCCATCGAACACAAAGCCCGTGCTCTCAATCAACTCAATAGCATAGTCTTCATTAACATAGCCGCTGGCAGCCTTGGGATCCTGTTCGACACCCGGCACACCGCGGTGCTCGATAACGCCCAGCACACCACCGGGTTTCAGAGCGTCATACATGGCCTGCAGCATCATTTGCTGCGAGCCGCGCGGCATCCAGTTATGGATATTGCGGAAGGTAAGCACAACATCCACGCTTCCGGGTGCCACAGGTTGCAGCAGGTCCGGTGGCATCAGCACACCGACTTTAGTCTGATCATAGACTTCCGGAAACTCGGCCAGCTTTTTCATGTATGCGGCAGCTGCATTTTTTATAAACGGAATTTCGGAATCGGGATCCCAGCCCGCAGCAATATACGTTCCGGAATCGCGCAGGTACGGTGCAAGCACTTCGGAATACCAGCCTCCACCCGGCCAGATCTCCATGACCACCTTGTCATCGCTCACGCCAAAAAACTCCAGCACCTCCGCGGGGTGACGCCACTGGTCACGCGCCTTGTTGGCTTCCGAGCGATGTGCTCCGGCCAGTGCCGCAGCCAGTTTCTGTTGGTTGACCGACTTCTTTTCCACCGATGTACTGGCATCGCTGCAAGCAGTGAGAGTCAGCGCGACCAACGACAAACTGAGTAACTTCGTTAAAGCAGAAGGGGTGAAATACATGGCAATTTCCGGTACGTGGCTGTAGGAGTTAGACGATGCCCAGCTTAGAGCATCCTCGACCGGCATAACAAGCTTCAGATGGCCTGCGCCTCTGCTGCGGCCATTGTGGGTTGCCAGCCCAGTTCGGCAACGTTGCAGCCGGCCGGATGATGGTGAAAACGCATGACGAAATACTCGCCGGGCTTCCGCAGGGCCACGCCTACCAGAAATGCGATATCGCCGGGCGCGTTTGAGCCCTTGTTCGTTGTTCGGTCACACTTAACGAACCAGGAGTCGGTTGCGCCATCTCCGGCCAACATCGCGCGCGCGTATAAAGCGGCAAGGAACTCGTCCACCTGATTCCGCAACTCACGCCACAGTCGCGGGCTTGGTTCGTATGCAACCGCCCAGCGGGTTCCCAACCGAATGCGGCGTGCGATGGTGAGCACTTCAGCGCGCACGTGCAGATCGTCGAACCCGGCGGTAACGCTTGCGTAGCGAGCCTCCGTAACGTTGCCCAGCAGCTGCAAGTGGAGTGCGCTGCGACGAATCAGCGCATTGATGCCCGCCCTCAAGAGGCGCCGGGTTTCCTCTGCGGAAACGTCTTGCGCCAATTTCAGTCCGCCGCGCGGCATAATCATTGGCTCATCGTGCACGCGTTGCATGCCTCGCGTGCACTCTACCTCCGCCAGCGCCGCTGCAACAGCGCCGGTCGCACTGGCCAGAACCTTCTGCTCGCTGGCGTTATTGGTCCGTACGCACGGAAACCAGGTCACCGTATTAGGGCTGGAAAAATCGGAGCGCCGCTGATCGTGTATGACATCATCGACCGATTGCCATCGTGCAGGGGGGTCGACAATCAGCAGTGTCTGATGCGCACGGCAAAACTGGTCGGCGGCCAGCAACGCGACAGGGCCGATGGCCGCGTCCGGCGCACCGGAAATCAGACACAGGTGCGCAACATCCGGAATACCCTCGAGTGCGCTAATGCCGGTGCCCGACTCTTGCGACCCGACCAAATCATAGTCCGTGGGAGCAGGACTGCTGACGGTGCGAGCCAGTGCACTGACGTAGCCTGACTCTCTGATCGAACCGCGGCGAATGGTTAACGCCGGTCTCTCCTCGGGCGCGGTTCCGTGCAATCGAACCAGTTCCGATTGCGCCAGCACCCGACCGATGTAATCACGGCTGTTGGGGTCGGTGGTAACGCCACGGAAATACTCCTGCTCGTCTATCCATGCCGAGTCTGCCGTGCGCAACCTCTGCACGACAATATTGAAGCAGCGGGTCTCATCCGCGGGGATGCTGTCGTAATCCACCGAAGCACGTAAAAACTCCAGCGGCCCCGGGTTGCGGGCTTCGAGACACAAATCACCGGTATCACCGTGCAGCACGATAAGGTTGCGTTCGGTACATGCACTGACTCGCACAACCACTGCATGGCGGCCGCCGTTTGCAAAAAACTGCCGGATCGCGAAGCCCATTCGACACGGGTATTCGGGCACGCCGAATTGCTTTTCGAAGGACTCTGTATCTTGGACAGGGACCGCCCGGTCAACCGGGCCGCGAGGTGCAGGCCCCACAAAAGCAGTGACGGATTCGGCATCGACAGGAATCTGTACCGCCCCGGACAGGCCGTAAATCGCCCCTTCGCCGCGCTCAAAGTCTTTCGGCATCAATCAGTTACCACGGTCCCTCGCGGATGAGCTTTAGTGTGCCTTATCGGCAGGGATATGTGCAACCAGATTGTTAACCCGGGTCGCGTCGAGCAGCACGTCGGCAACACCGGGGGCTGAAACAAGAATCGGCAGAGGAACTCCAATCGCGGCTTCACGCACATCAGCAACCCGCTGCCAATCGACCGCCGCAAGCTCGTTCGCAGCAATCAGGGCTGATACCTTTTCCTTTAATAACTCAGTCCAATCCCGCTCATCGTCAGCCAGCGGGGCGTGTGCCTCGAGCAACAGCTGCCCGTCGTCCCAGCTCAGTGAATACGGTTCATTAACAATGGTTACCTTGACGCCGACCGGAGCAAGATTAAACAAAGCCTCAATATTTTCGGGGAACAGGCGCACGCAACCGTGACTCACACGCATTCCTACACCCGCGGGTTTATTGGTGCCGTGAATAAGGTAGGACGGCATGCCCAACACCAGCACATGCCTGCCGAGCGGATTGTCCGGCCCCGGCATAACCTTGGCGGGCAGCGGGTTGCCCTCCGCAGCGTACTCACGCCGTATGGACGCAGGGGGATACCAGACAGGGTCGCGGCCTTTGGATGTCACGGTCGTCACGCCGGTTGGTGTAGCTGCGCCCTCGCGGCCGATCCCGATGGGATGTGTAATCACCGCCCGGACACCATCCTCGTCCGGTTCCGGGAAAAAGTACAAGCGTTTGCTGGCAATGTTGATGACTATGCCTTCGCGTTCGGCATCGGGAAGTACAAATCGGGTCGGCAGTACAATCCGGGTGCCTTCTCCAGGCAGCCATGGGTCAACCCCGGGATTGGCTTCGACCAGCTCGTCAAAACCCAGATTGTAGGCCCGTGCAATATCAACAAAAGTATCGTCGTATTGCGCCTCGATAACCTGCAACTCCCCAACAACGCGCTGATCATCATTGGTCAGCAGAAAACGATCGCTCACGATGGGGGGTATGACCGCAGGTGTCAGGCCGGATAGCGAGTCGGGATCGCGAAATAAACCCGTACATCCGGACAGCGCCAGAACAACCAGCAACAACAGCAGACCACGCACCACACCCATGCGCGCAATTATACCGGCTGCGGAAAATTCAGCGACTGCAGGCAGGTCGCAGACCCGCGGCCTGAGCCCGCTGATACTGTGGCATCACAACCGCCACCTGCTCACCGAGGCTCTCGATGCGGTTTGCACTGGAAGGGTGTGTAGATAAAAAGCTCGGGGTCGAGGACGAATTTGCGGCAGCCATATTGCGCCATAAATCGACGCTCGCCTCCGGCCGGAAACCCGCGCTCGCCATAAGCTCGAGGCCGGCAAGGTCGGCCTCGCTCTCCTGAGACCGACTGAAGGGCAGCAGCAGCCCCACCTGGGCTCCCAGCAAGATGAGCCCAACGTTGTCGCGCACCACTTCGCTCGCAACACTGCCCACCAGTATCCCCAAATTGGTTGCGGTTTGACTGTTTGCCCGCTTGAGTGAATGACCCAAAGTGACGTGGGCAACTTCATGCCCCATAACGGCCGCCAGTTGATCCTGAGTCTGGGCGACTTCGAAAATGCCGGTGAATACGCCTATTTGTCCACCCGGCATGGCAAAAGCATTCTTTTCAGCTTCGTCAAAGAGTTCGACATCCCAATCGTAGCTGGCGTATGGCTCATCGAGCTGCGCAACAATGGAATTGGCAATGCACTGCACGTAGGCGCGATCACGATCATTGGTTGAAATAGTGAGGGTTTCGCGCATCTTCGCAAACTCGCTCACGGACGCCTGCTCGAGTTGCGAGGCGGTGACGCACCCGGTCAGTAACGACACACTTACAAGTAGCCCAAACTTGTTCATGAATAGCTTCTCTCAATTAACCCAAAGTTAATTAACCGCTGTTAATTAACCCAAAGTTACTTAACCCAGGGGCGGACGACGATCCAGTCCGGCGGCTTCCAGCACAGCCGACATAGCGCCCTGCAGTTTTTGCACCAGCCCTTCGTGCCCCTTGTAACTGAGCTCATAAAGGCTGGAACTCTCTGCAGCCTGCATCAAATAATCATCCGAACTGCCCAATTCATCAATCAGGCCCAACTCCAATGCCCGCGTTCCATACCAGTGTTCGCCGGTGGCAACCGTTTCCATATCCAGCTCGGGCCGATGGCTGCGCACCGCGCTCTTAAATAGCTCGTGAACGTCTTCCAGTTCCTCGCGGGTTTTTTCCCGGTGCTCCTCTGTGTTCTTGCCGAACATGGTCAACGTGCGTTTGTATTTGCCGGCCGTAATCTGCTCAAAATCGATACCCCGATTCTCCAGAAAGCGATAGAAATTCGGAATCTGCAGCAACACACCGATCGACCCGATAATCGCAAACGGCGCTGCCACAAAACGATCAGCAATTGCCGCCATCAGGTAACCGCCGCTGGCAGCCACCTTGTCGACGATCACCGTCAATGGAATGCCGTGATCTTTAATACGCTGCAGCTGAGAGGCTGCCAGGCCGTGATCATGCACAGCGCCACCGGCGTTTTCCAGACGCAGGACAACCTCGTCATCCGCGGTAGCCACCGCAACCACCGCACTGACTTCTTCACGCAGCGAGTCTACGCCTGTTGCGCGAATATCCCCTTTAAAGTTCAACACGAATACCCGCTTTCGAGGTTTATCGTCGTCGGACTTTGCCGCTTTTTTGGCCGCCTTCTTCTGCTGCTTTAGTTCGTCGCGCCACTCGCTTTTAGTCATCACAGTCTGACGCAGCCTGTTGGCCCGTTCACGATATTTGTCGTTCAGTTTCTCGACCCGCAGCTGTCCGCTGCTGCGGTCACCCCGGGAAGCCGACGCAATAATGATGGCGATAGCAGCTATAGCAACGACCACTGTCATCGCTTTAGCCAGGAACAACCCGTATTCAGATAAAAATTCCATCAACAACCCTTTCTTTATGTTGTGCGTACCGGATCAGCTTCCGATACCCGCGTTATTTTTATCCCACACTTTGTCCGCACGATAACTTGAACGCACCAGTGGGCCGGCCACAACCTCCATGAAGCCGCGTTGCAAGCCCTCTTCACGCAGGCGGACAAACTCATCGGGCGCAACAAAGCGTGCTACCGGCAGATGGTTCGCGGTGGGCTGCAAGTACTGGCCCAGTGTCAATATATCCACGCCGCGCGCGCGCAAGTCGTCCATCGTCTTCAATACTTCAGCGTCGCTTTCACCCAGCCCCAGCATAAGGCTGGTTTTGGTCAATACATCGGGCGCCAGCCGTTTAGCCAGTTCCAACACCCCCAGTGTAGAGCCGTAACCCGCACGCGGGTCACGCACATAGCCGGTCAGACGCTCAACGGTCTCGACATTCTGAGCGAACACATCCAACCCGGCTGTGACCACGGTTTCCACGGCGCTGGCCACACCGCGAAAATCGGGCGTCAAGGCTTCGACCCCCGTACCGGGATTGAGTTCTTTCACCGCTTTTATGCAAGCTGCGTAATGGGAGGCACCGCCATCGGACAGATCATCGCGGTCTACCGAAGTGAGCACCACGTAATGCAGATTCATCAACTTCACCGAGCGGGCTGTATTAGCCGGCTCTTCAGCATCCAGCCATCCGCCGGGATTGCCGGTATCAACGGCACAAAACCGGCAAGCGCGCGTGCACACGTTGCCCATGAGCATAATAGTGGCCGTACCGTTGTTCCAGCACTCGCCAATGTTCGGGCACTTCGACTCTTCGCACACAGTACTCAGGCGATGCTCACGCACATTGCGACGCACTTCTGCAAAACCACGACCGGACGGGATGCTGGCTTTCAACCAGCGGGGCTTGCCGGGTTGAGGCGGGCGCGCATGAGGTGATTTTTTTATCCCGTCTTTAATCGCCGTCACACCAACCTTGTTCCGGTACTTGGTACCGGACTCTATCCGCTCGGCGGTGACGACGGGAATGCCTTTAAAGTCTGCCATTATTCTTCTGAACCGGCCTGAAATTGAGCCTCGCCGGCGATTTTCGCACGAAACCGAGACGGCTGCAGTCTCGGCGACACTCACCAACGCCCTGCGTCAGGTGGCGGGGGTGGCGGACAATGTCGCGCGAGCGGGTGTCTGAGACGAGCGAAGCAGGGACAGCGAGAGGGAGTCGAAGCCACAGTGAGCGAAAGGCAAGGATGCCGACGCGAACGACGGGAGTGCGATTTTGTCCGCCACCCCGTAATTGAGACAGAAAAAAAAGCCCGGTCAGAGACCGGGCAAGTACAGGGGGAAGACTAAAATTCGGGAGGCCTGATAAATCGCCTCATGGCGCACCTAGTGGTGCACCTAGTGGAGCGGCGACCAGTTCAGCAGCTGAATCTGATCGGACTCCAGATCAAAACTACTGGCCAGCAGCGCTTCGATCTGTTTCGCTTCGAGCACCGCATCCGGTGCGCTTTTGACTTCCACTACACCGCTGTATTCGTCGACCTCGGCGTGATCGACGGTTTGCAGCAAAAAACGCGTGTAGTACTTGGTAGCCATGGGTACAGCCTATGGATAGCGCCCGTCGATTACTGTGCGCGAGCGCACATTTTTGGCCGTGGCACGAAGAACTTATGGCAAAAAGTCCGGGCACCACGAATGCGGGCCGGCCGCGCTGGAAATCCACACCGGAACAGGATAAAAGTGATGCACTACAATACCTTCTAAGGCCTGCGGTAACCTTTGCCGCAGCCAAAACCACCCAATCCGGGGCCCGATCCGATGCGAACACGGTTAAACCTAATCTTCCTTATGACGGCCCTGCTGTGGGCTGCGGGCACAGGCGCGCAGGAGCCCACAGCCACTTTGGAAATACCCGGAGCAGCGGAAACGGCACGTCAGGCGGCACTGGATGCCGAACTGAAGGCCATTCAAAATATTGTGCTGGAGGAGGCGCGCGCGGAGCTTACGGCCGCGCGCAAAGTCCGCGCAAAAAAATACGCACCGCAAACGCTGGCGCGAGCCGAGCAACTTACCGCGGAAGCGCTGGCAGTGCTAAGCGATGATCGCAGTGCCATCGATCGCGCAACCGCGCTGGCGGACAACGCAGCAGCGACAGCCAGGCTGGCCCAGCGCATCGTCAGCACGGCTCGTGACAAACCGGCCGTCGAGGAGTTGCTGCTGAATCAGGCAGGCGGAATCTGGCAACTGCAAACCGCTGCGGACTTACCCCAGACAGCTGATCAGAACATGACCACCGCCACAGACCAACTGGCGGCCGAAATTGCCCGCTTGCGCGCCAGTGAACAGCAGCTGGATCGCGACCTCACCGATGCGCGCGCGTACTCGGCCGCTCTTGAAGAAGAAATCCGCATTCTTGACCAACGCCTCGGCGGTGCCACAGCCGAGCGCCGTGAGTTAGTCATGCGGCTGGAAGCACAAGCCAGAGCCGCAGAACAGCTGGAACAGGCAAAAAGCCTGTTCACTGCGCAGGAAGGGGAAGTGTTCGAACAGTCCGGGATCATTATTGCCCGCCTGACCGGCCTGAACTTTGCCAGTGGGTCAGCAGAATTAAATGCCTCCGCCGATGGCATGTTTGCCAAGCTGCGCCAGCTGCTGAATATTTATCCGGGGGCTACGATCAATATTGAAGGTCATACCGATTCCAAAGGCAGCGACCGTTTGAATCAGCGCCTGTCACAGAATCGCGCTCTGGCCGTGATGAACAGGATTATTGAGGAGACCTCCTTTCCCCCGAATCGAATTTTTGCTGCAGGCTTTGGTGAAACACGACCGGTCGCAAACAATGAAACCGAAGCGGGCCGGGCCCAAAATCGGCGCATCGATGTACTGATTACGCCTGCGCCGCAAAGTCCCTGACAACGGCCGCCACGGTCGGACTCGCCAGATACCCGTAGCATTTGTGGACGTTCAAGCCGTCCGGCCCGCGAAAACGGTTCACGACATTGAGATTGTCGTCAATGCTTAGCAGCAAATTCAAATCACGCATGGCTCGAAAGCAATGTGACATGCGCCGATCCAGTGCCGTGACCTCACCCACGGCAGCAAGATTCAGCCAGCGGTCAATATTGGCCGGGTAACGCAAACGTCCCTGCTGACCGGCGCCTTTCAGGCGGCGACGTACGTATCGCATGGTGAGCGGACTACCCATACTGACAAAAAGGTCCACCCTTCCGCGTTGCCCGCCCGCTTGGCTATGGCTCAGCTCCCACAACGCATCGTAAGCAATAACCGAACCGAAGCTGTGCCCCATGAGCAGGACACGCCGATTCTGCTGCCATGCCTGCTGCAAAGCTTGCTTCACGAAGTCGCGCGCTTGCGTACCTTCGCCATTGCGATTATCGAAGTAACGATTAATTTCCTGTAGCCGCGCTTCCATCCGGCTGGTGGCAAATAAACTGCTCAATAACGTGAATTGGTCACCAATAGCATACATCGCCGCCGTAAAGCGTCGTTTCAGGCTGCGCGCCTCGGCAATATCGGCTTCCGGGTCGCCGGCACCGGCCAGCAATGCCTCGATGCCCGGAAGATCGGGTGATATATCTGCGTTTACGCCATAGAACGAGTAGGACCAGCCCGCCACTTCAAGCTGCTCTGCCAGGTCGTGGGCATCAGCCACGCCCAGCTCGCCGAGACTGTAATTCAAACAACGACGCAACTGCTCCTGCTGTTCAACTGCCTGTGGCTTGGCGCGTATGCCAGGCACAAAAATAATCGCGGGATGATTGATCGTCATGACTGCAGCATAGCCGCTAACGGTGCGAGGTTTGACAACTCATGATCAGGTGCGCAGTCCAGTAAAGGCCACACAGCGCTCTTACGATTCAGCCACAACGTGGCAATACTGACTCGGCCGGCCGCCTGTATATCGTTCTCGGGATGATCCCCCACATGCAATACCTGAGTTGCCGTTAGCCCGGTGAACTTCAGCGCTCGCTCAAAAAACTGCGGATCCGGCTTGGCAACTCCCAGTTCGCGAGCCGTTACACACGCTTCAAACAACTGCGATATACCGATAGCCTGCAGCGATGCATTGCCGTTGGTGAGGGCAAACAAACGATGCGTCTTCGCAAGCAGCTGCAGCGCTGGCACTACATCATCGTATAACCGAACCCGATTGCGGGCTGCCTGAAAAACTTCGAAGGCTTGTGCAGCCGGAGCTTCGTCATAACCTGCCCGAACTAACATTTCCCTCAGCATTTTCATGCGCAGGGTACTGAGATCATGGCACAACTCCGGATGTCTAAGACCAATGCGGTGCCGCAACCGATGCAATTGCTCTGGAGCATAAATGTCAGTAACACGCGGATAATGCTCAGCAAACCATTCGTAAAGATGTTGTTCAGCCCGCGGAATAACAAATTGCATATCCCACAGGGTATCGTCCAGATCAAAATATATCGCTGTAATATGCTGCATGTTGGTGTCGAGTTTAAGTGAGCAGACTTCGGCGTTTCGTCTGGACTCGGGACATCTTAGTCGCTAACAATAGTCACAGAAAGTCGCGTTGGGAAACATTGCACATGAAATATCTGCACACCATGGTCCGCATCTCGAATGTTGAAGAGTCACTGGATTTTTACTGCAATAAACTGGGGCTCCGCGAACGGCGGCGTTATGAGAGCGAGGCCGGGCGATTTACGCTGATTTTTCTGTCTGCACCGGGTGATGAAGCGGCGATGGTCGAACTTACCTATAACTGGGATCCGGAGGACTACAGCGAAGGCCGCAACTTCGGTCATCTTGCGTATGAAGTTGAGGACATCTACGCAACATGCCGGAAACTCATGGACGCCGGCGTGGTGATCAACCGGCCACCGCGAGACGGCCACATGGCCTTTGTAAGGTCGCCTGATAACATATCCATAGAGCTGTTGCAGGCCGGAGGCCCTCTTAAACCGGAAGAGCCATGGCAATCCATGCCTAACACGGGCCACTGGTAACAGCGAGAATTTGGGGGCCCTGTGCTACACCGCGCGGGCGCGAAAACGACCCGTTTCAATAAGCGTGGTACCTGACATTTTTATCACCACCTTGTTGCGTCCCTCTTCCTTGGCCTGATAAAGCGCCTCGTCCGCCATCTGTATAGCGCCGGCCTGACTGCGGCCGGCATCGGGGGAGACCACTGCAACGCCTATGCTTACGGTCAGACACTTAGCCTCGGTGCCGCCTGCATGCTCCGTACCCAGATGCATAACGTCTTCACGCAGCATTTCGGGAAGACTCGTTACGTATTCGGTCGCTGGCCCGTAAAGCACCAGAACAAATTCCTCGCCCCCATAGCGGGCGGCGATATCCAACGGTCGCTGCACCCCTGATGCAATGACGCTGGCCACTTGTTTTAACGCATCGTCGCCGGCCTGATGGCCATACATATCGTTGTAGGCCTTGAAATGATCAATATCGATCAGCATGACCGTAAGCGGTGTGTTCTCGCGACGCGATTGCCGCCAGATTCGCTCCATGTACTCGTCGAAGGCGCGACGGTTGTGCAAGCCGGTCAAGCCGTCACGTTCAGCCAGTTTATTGAGAATTCGCGATTCCAGAAAGGTTCGGCGGGAGAAGTGCTCGATCTTGTAGCAGCTGTACCCACCTAACAGGTTGGCATTCAACAACATGAATCCTTCGAAAAACACCTGTTCGGGTGGCAACGCCACATACACCGCACAGCCGATGTATATCAGCGACACGCCGAGGCATAAGGCGGCGGCTGGCGCAAACAACAGCCCGAGCATGGACCACAGAATAAATATCCAGCCTACCTGTCCGGCAAAGTAATAGCCCTGGCCTTCAAGGCTGGCCTGCACATCAACGATTGCTCCGGCGATACCCACCAGCAGGCCGCTTAAAATCAGTAAAGCCTGATACAGCAAGCGATTGTCGAGATATGAAACCAGTAACGCAGACAGCATGACCGGTGCCATGACCGCGAGCCCAAGGTGCCCGCTTGGCACCGAAGTCCCTGTATAGGCAGTCATCTGCACCAGAGTTACGACTATAACCACGATGGTGCACAGACCGAGTACTAACCGTGATTTCTGATAATTATCACGCGCATAGACTTCGCGAAATTCTTCTTCCAGAAAATCGGAAAACCGCAAGGAATTAAAACCCATATGAAGCTGATCTTCATAAAGGGAGCCGGTGGCTCGATGGCGTGTCATGGTGCTTTCCATCCCGGCAAACTACGCAAGGCCCCCGCAGCGCTATACCAAGCGCTTCACATTTTACGAAAGCCGGTTTAAATCCGACGCATATGTTCCATTACGACCATATATGGGTTTTTATGCAGCGATGCGCTCAGCCTCCAGCAGCTGATGCTTCATTGCAGCACCCCACCGGTAGGCACCGCCGCCACCGTGCGCGGGCACCAGCCGATGGCAGGGTATGAACAAAGCGATGGTATTTGCGGCAGCAGCGGATCCGACCGCGCGGGCTGCTCCGGGCCTGCCAATGCGTTTGGCCAGGGCACCGTAAGTTTCACAGGCCCCCATGCCAATGTCTGTCAGGGCACGCCATACCTGCAACTGAAACGGCGTGCCGCTTACGTAGACCTGAAGCGTTCCGTTCGCAGCCATCAAATCGAGGGCAGCATGCAATAACGTCTGCACACGTTGATCGTTATGCTGAAAGTCCGCACCGGCGAAATGCCCGAATAATTGTTCGTGTGCATGTTCATCCGGTGCAATATCCAGCCAGCACAGCGCACCTTTATACTCCGCGACCATGCAGGTTGCTGATATGCCGTACCCGGACTCCGACCCCGAAATCATCGCCCGACCCCACACGATAGTGGCACTGCGATCAACCGGAATCGGGTTTATGCTTAGCGGCATGATGTTCACCTTCATAGAAATGCAGCGAAAAAAACACCCCGCCGCGCGTTTGCCTGTGGTTCAGCTTAAGGCCCCTCGAGCGCATGCCGCAAGCACGCCGCAAGACCGGTGCTCAGGGCGGTCTGGTGCGCGCATAGCTATTTTGTTACTGGCGCTGGTAAGCGATGTGAATGCGGTTTTCGCTCTGGAACCTGCAGAGCTCGTGCGTGGATTCCAACGCGCGCCACTGGTTCTGTCCACAGCGGAGCGCGGCTGTATCCTGATCGATGCATACGTTGCACAGAGCCGACAACAACGGGCGCAGGGCCTGATGTACGTGACAGCAATGGATTCGCACGAAGGCATGCTGTTCCTGTACTCCACCGCCCGGGTCATCTCCATGTGGATGAAAAACACAAACATTCCGCTAGACATGGTATTTGCAGATGCGCAAGGAACTGTGGTGTACCTGCATGCCGGTGCGGTTCCGCATGACACGACCATCATCAGTTCGGTAGAAGAATCGGCGCTGGTACTGGAACTCAATGCCGGAAGCATTGATGCTTTCGGCATTGAAACAGGCGACCAAATCAGCCTGCTGGACAGCCCGAATTAGTCGATATCGACAGGCGCAACCCTGCAACGCACCTTGTAGCGAACGTCCATTTGTGCCGGATTGTGTTCGAGAAACTCGAACGGTCGGCGTTCCTCAATTTCATACCCCGATGGGCAAAGGTTGCGTTGCGCAAGCCATGCCTGCAGCCAGACCATACGCTCTCGCTCTGCCTGATCATTATCCAGCGGCAGCGCGGGGGTGAGCTTTACGTCGTACCAAATAAAATCGCCTCCGGCCAGCGGAGTGCTGATACGGCTGTTGGCGTGACGCTCGTAATCGGTACTGTCATGCATTTGCGCACAACCGCCGAGCACCAACGCTAACGCGAATATCATCGTGCATCGACTGTTGATCATCAGTGATATCACTGCTCCCCCCTGAACCTGTGCGGTCTGCGGCTTTACTTGATTGCGTAAAACGGGAATCATAACAAGTCATCCATCACACGTGTGTTGATTCAGCACCGTTAAGGAACCGGTTAAATGCTTCAGGCGACACTCAAGAACTTCTTTCGGCTCGAAGCGGCGGGAGCGATTTTGCTGCTGATCGCAGCAGCCCTCGCGATGATCCTCAATAATTCGCCCGTAGCCGATTTATATCAGGCATTTCTCGACACACCGGTGGAAATTCGTATTGGCGCGCTGCAAATCGCCAAACCGCTATTCCTTTGGGTCAATGACGGGCTCATGGCGGTGTTCTTTTTTATGATCGGCATGGAAGTAAAGCGTGAGGTGCTGATCGGCGAACTTTCGCAGCCGAGCCAGCTGTCCTTGCCTTTGATCGCGGGCATCGGCGGTATAGCTTTGCCCGCCGGCATCTATATTCTTCTAACGGCCGGCGACAGCGCCGCTATTCAAGGCTGGGCTATACCCACCGCCACCGATATCGCATTTGCACTGGGCATTCTGGCATTGCTAGGGCCCCGGGTACCGGCAACCCTCAAACTGTTCCTGATGACCCTTGCCATTATTGATGATCTCGGCGCGATCATCATTATTGCGCTGTTCTATACATCCGAGCTGTCATTGATGTCGCTGTCGGTTGCAGGCGGAGCAATAGCGGCACTCGGCTTGTTAAAGGTGCGCAAGGTTACCCGCGTAACACCCTACATACTTATTGGCTTGGTGCTGTGGGTATCGGTATTGAAATCGGGCGTCCACGCAACGCTGGCAGGCGTCATTCTGGGATTCTTTATACCGATGGAATCCGTTGATGAAGGCGGTGATGTGCATTACCCGCTCGACAGTCTGATTCATGACCTGCACTATGGCGTCGCGTTTGGCATTTTGCCGCTATTCGCGTTTGTCAACGCGGGTGTCAACCTGAGCGGCATGACCGTCAATGATTTATTCAGTGGTGTGCCTGTGGCCATCGTTGCGGGGCTGTTTTTTGGCAAGCAGCTGGGTGTGTTTGGCTTCGCATGGCTGGCTATCGTCAGCGGCGTGGCTAAACGACCGGCGGGTGTGAATTGGGGCCAGCTCTATGGCACCGCCGCACTGTGCGGGGTCGGCTTTACCATGAGTCTGTTTATCGGATCGCTGGCTTTCGAGGGCACCGGGCTTGGATATTCGCGGCCGGACCGATTGGGCATTATCGTCGGATCATTGGCATCGGGTATATTGGGCTACTTGATTATCAGATACGCGTCGCGCGATCGGGGCAACGGTTAAAGCATGAATAACTTTCCGCAAATTCCGACAATGTGTCTCGCACTGCTTTGCTTCGCCGTGACAGGCTGCGATCCTTCGGGCTCGCAGCCGAGCACAGCCGAGCTTGAGGCCCAACTGGAACAGATGGAAAATCAGATCGGCCGGCTTGAATTCCGGGTGTTCGAACTCGAACAGCAACTGGGTGAAAACCGCGGCGATGCGCCGCGGCCAGATTCAGCTACACCGGCTACTGCCTCGCCGGCTGACCAAGGTCGCTACGACCTGACACCCGTCGAATAACGTCGTCGCCGACACCCAGCAGGGCTGGCACAAAAAACAGCACCAGCAAGGGTGATGCCAGCATGCCGAACACCAGGGTGATTGCCAGCGGCTGCACCAGCTGAGCCTGCAGACTGGTTTCGAACAGCAACGGCGTCAGCCCGCCAATAGTGGTCATGGTGGTGAGAATAACGGGCCGGAGTCGATCACGCGTACCTTCCACAACCGCGTCCGCAAGTTCTCGCCCCTCATGCAGCAACTTGCGGATGGCCGCAACCAGAATAATCGAATCGTTCACCATGACGCCGGCCAGCCCGACCAGAGCAAAAATGCTGAACATGCCCAGGTTAAAGCCCATCACCCAGTGCCCGAACAATGCACCAATGAATCCGAAGGGAATAATGGAGAGCACTACCAGGGGTGCGCGATAACTCGAGAACACCCAGGCAAGCACGATATACATAGTGGCAATAGCAATACCGAACGCTTTGCCAACGTCCGATGAGGCCTCGGCCTGCTCCTCGGCTCGGCCCTTAAACTGGATCTGCACGCCGTATTTCGACTGCACCTCGCTCATGTAATTTTCCACAAACGCCGCAAGCACAACCGTTGAGGTGCTGACCTCTTTGTCAACGTCGGCACTAACCGACACTTCACGGACACCGTCTTCGCGACGGATGGTCGAAAAACCGATGCGCGGCTTCAACTCCACGACTTCGGTCAGCGGCACCCGCTGTCCGGCAGGTGCCTGCACATACAGATCACGAATAGAGCTGCTCGAAGCATCAGCTGTGTCATCCCTTGGCAACGAGACCCTCACGATGACCTCTTCTTCATCACGCGGGAACCGCTTGGCAATGGCTCCCTCGTAGGCCGCCCTGACTTGTCGGGCAATCGCTTCGGTACTGAAGCCCATCGCACGCCCGGCTGGGGTCAACTCCAGAACAATCTCCTGCTTGCCCCAGGGGAGATTGTCTTCGATTGCCATTACACCGGGGATGTTGCGCAGCTTGCCGCGTATATCCATGGCCGCAGCTTTCAGCATCTCCAGATCATTGCCAAACAAGCGGATGTCAATGTCCTTGCCCGGAGGCCCGCCCGCGCTGCGCTCCAGCAGAATCAGGTTCTCAACGCCGGCGACCGGTCGGACTTCCTTTTCCCACTCGCGCAAAAACACATTGTTACGAACATCGCGCTGGTCGCTGGGGATAAACTCAATCGTGAAACTCCCGACATGGTCGCCACCCGCCTCGGCTTCACCCTGGCGACCTTCAGTGGTGGCAACGCTGCCTACCGAGTAAGAAATGACATCGCTGTTCCCGTTGGTCAGACGCCGCTCCACCTCATAGGCGGCGCGCTCCAGCTCCCGAACCATTTCCACAGTGCGCTCACGCGGAGTGCCCGGGCTCAGTGAAAAGTTGGAGAACACGACATTGGTCTCGGGCGTGGCAAAAAACTCAAATCCAACACGCCCCGAAATCATGATCGACAGAGCCACAAAAAACACACAGATTGTTGTAGTCACAACGCTGTAGCGCAATCTGAACGATGCCTGCAGCCACTTGGTGAAAATTCCGTCACGAAACTCGTTGAAGGCGAGAATAGTTTTGCTGCGCTTCGCACCGCCGAACTTGTCCATGCGGCGCAGTGCACTGCGCAAATGCATGGGCAATATCAGAAAACATTCGGCCAGACTGGCGATGATGACCAGAATAATGGTTTTCGGCAGATCCCCGACCACCTTGCCGATCACTGAACCAATCATCAACAGCGGGAAAAAAGCGGCAATGGTGGTCAGCGAAGCCGCCATAACGGGGGCGAACATGGACTGGGCAGCCTCCAGGGTTGCTTCATCGGCACTAATGCCTCGACGGTGCAGGGTTTCCGCGCGCTCGCCCACAACGATCGCGTCATCGACGATGATGCCGAGACCCATGATGATGCCGAACATACTGATCATGTTCAGGGTCACGCCGAGCAAATACATGCAGAACAAAGCGGTCAGGATGGAAATAGGGATGCCGGCCGCAACCCAGAAGGCGATACGACCGTTCAGGAACAGGTAAAGCGCCGCCATCACGAGAATCAAGCCGGTCAGACCATTCCAGAGCAGCATATCGATGCGCTGAGTGACGTTGTCAGCAAACACATCGTACATATCCACCTGTAAGGTTGGAGGCAACGTGGGCCTGAGTTCATCCAGATATTTGACGATAGCCTGCTGTGCAACGATCGAATCCAGCCCTTTCGAACGCGTTACCACGATGCCGACTGACGTATTGCCCGCACGAACGCGCGATACTTCGCCTTCCTTGAAACTCTCTGAAATCGTGGCGATATCCTGCAGGCGCACCTTTTCGCCTGACTCGCGGGAAACAATTTCTATTTTCCCGACTTCAGCGGAGTTGCGCGCCAGTCCTTCACTGCGAATCTGCCGCGACCGGCCGCCCGACTCTATGCTGCCCGACGGCAGGTCTAGACTTGCCGATGCAATACGATCAGAAACATCGCGCAGGTTGATATCGAGTTCGCGCAGCGCTGCATCGGGCACTTCCACCCAGATCTCGGCACTGCGTGCGCCGACAATATCGATCTTGGTCAGCCCACGGTTCAACAGATCATCCCGGATTTGTCGTGCGTAAGTTTTTAATGCGCGTTCGGGGAAAGGCCCGTGGATTTCAAGGCGGCAAACCTCGTCGACATTACTGATCTGTGCCACCACGGGGCGCTCAATTTCCTGCGGGAATGTACTGATGCGCGACACTGCCGACTGCACATCGGTAAGTGCCTTGGACATATCGACGTCTTCTGTGAAGGTGATAATGACTTCAGCACGGCCTTCAAACGCGGTCGCCTGCACCAGATCGACATCGTCAAGAAACCGAACCTCCGGCTCAATCACCTCAACGACGTTTTCTTCTATATCCTGCGGACTGGCACCCGGCCATTCCACAGTTATACGAATCATCTCCAGATTGAAGTCCGGCATGACCTGGCGATTCAGGTTGCTCATACCAAATAAACCCAACAGGATCATAAGGATCATGAGCAGGTTTGAAGCCACCGAATGTTTGGCAAAAAAAGCAACCGGGCCTGTGTTTTTGACGGTCATTACTGGCGCACTTCAACGCGGATCCCTGCACCGCCCTCGCGAATCTGTGTAATCACAACCTGATCACCATCGACAATGGGCACTTCGCCGGCCGATTCGAACAACATGTCATTGCCGGTGTAACCCAGCACATTGATCTCGCGTGACTCCATTCGCCCGTTGCGCACCACATACACATTATTCGAGCCGTAAAGCGCGCTGTCAGGCGCCCTGAAGACACTCTTGAACAACATGTCTTGCATGGTGATCCAGACAAAGGCGCCGGGTCGCAACGGCGACTCATCCGCATTGTCTATTACCGCGTATAGATCTACGCCGCCGGTGCTGGAGTCAATCTCCGCGCCCACCCGTGCCAGCGTCGCATCAAAACGCAAGACCTCGCTGCCGACCTGCCATGCCACGCCTATCGGACGCCCTTCAACAGGCTCGCCGTCCGCAATAACACGCCCATACTGCGCGTTGGACAACGAGAAGCGAACTTCCAGACGCCCCGTGTCAATCACTTCGGCGACCTTGTCGTTAACGCTCAACTGTTTGCCCAGATCGGCCGACACCGCATGCACGACACCTTCATAGGGGGCCGTCAGCCGGGTATCACGCAGCGCACGCTCCGCGCGCGCAAGGCTGATGCGGCGCTGCTCCAGCGTGGCTGTCTGCTGCTCCACCGCAAGCACAGCGTCGTCGAGGTTCTGCTCGGACACGTTATTCTCATCGTAGAGTTCGCGAATGCGTTTGAGCTCGCGCTCAACGGTCTGCATACGAACCTGCGCTTCTGAAAACAGTGCTTTTTGCTCGGCGAGGTCGTTGCGGTAGTCGAAGGGGTCTATTTCAACCAGCAGTTCTCCCGCTACCACTCGCGCACCCTCACTAAAGTTCGGCCCCGCCTTAACAATGCGGCCAGGCACAAGCGCACGCATTTCACTGCGACGTCCGGCCACTACTTCGCCAAATAACTTCAGCTCGGGCTGCACATCGCGGCGATAAACCTCGGCAATTTCAACCGGCCAGACGCGCTCGTCCAGCAAAACGGGCTCGAGTTTGGGGCGGGTAAACAGCAAAAGAACAATAGCTAAAATCGTCACAGCGATAATCAGCAATGGTCTTTTGAACACGGCAGCTACACCGCTGGTGATTTTTTTGACAGCGTCGTTATTCATGTCTCTATTGGAAACGCCGGGGGTTGCCGGCCGCACGGCTGCGATTTTACGCCGGTTACGGCACGCCTATCTATTCTTTTAAAGCTATCTGCAGACGCCCTTCCTGCACGTTTATGCTCTCCACTCCCTCGGCAAATGCTTTCCAGAATCCGGTGTCGCCAAACTCGTGCACCAGATCAACGTTTTTAAGGTTCCCCAACCACGCATTTGGCAGCGGCACTCCCATCAGGCTGACGCCTTTTACGACAATGCTGGGGCGGCCGCTGACGAAGGCCACCTCGGCGCCGCCCCGCACGCGAACGATCCGGCCCGGCATCACCGGAAAATCATGCGGTACCGGCACCAGCAACGTGAAACTGACCAGATCGTCGGCAAGATCAAGAGCAAAATTGGATGCCAATGCGGGATCGTTCGCGATCATGCCATTAAGTTCACGCTCGCTGAGGAAAACGACACGATCTGCTCCCGCCTCGGAATATGGCTCCGGAACCGCGCTGTTTGCATTATCGTCGCTGGTCACTAAGGGCCCGGTTACCACACCAATGGCTTTCAGCTTACGGCCCAACTCAACCTGTTCGCTGCGAGACAACTGCACCGGTTCAAGTTGCGATGGAAATATGTAAGTACGAATCACCCACCAGCCGACAAATACGGTGACCGTGATGGTCACCAGTACAATCAGCGTTACCTGCAGACCTGAAAAGCCTTTGCGGCTAGACGTTTCCACCGGGGACTACCTGCGTCTCGGTTTGATCGGCATGCCATATCTGGCGCGGGGCATAGCCGTATTTACGCATCAGATGCTCGGTGTAAACGATGCGTTCCGGATCTATACGTGCCAGCTGCCCTTGCGGCGGCACTTTTAACGGCCTGCCAAGTTCCGAGGAGGATGCCTGCCATTTGAATATCTTCATGCCGTGTTCCCACTCGGGCGTGCCGACATCAAGCAGGGTCGCCTTGCCGAAAATCTGGCAACCCATCACGCAGGCCCAGCCAGCCATTGGATTGGCTACCGCAATTGAAACTCGCGGGTCGCGGCGTATAGCCCATACCTTGGGGCTGTTTGGCTGCGGGAAAATGTATAACTGCAGGCCGTCAATATAAAACTCCAGCGGGCTTACTATCGGCGAACCGTCTTTTTTTACGGTGCCTATATAAGCAATATTGGTGAGCGTCAGAATACGTTCAATTTTTTTCTCCAGCTCATCACGTGGCAACGGCGCTGTAGGCCAGGGTTCCTGTTCCAACCATGGGTGTGCAAGACTCATTGGGCACTCCTTTTTTGTTCTTCGCGTTTACGCTTCCAGATTTCTTTTTTGTTCTTCATAGCCTGTTCGTAGAATTCATCCCAGCCCTCTTCGACCTGCGTTTCCATCAAATCCTCCAGGAAAACAGGCGCTGCCTTGGGTGATTCGGCGTAGTGAATCCATTTCCAACCGTCATCTTTCTTGCGGAAGACGCCGCTGGCGCGGACGTCTTCGCCGATCGGATTCGAGGCAATGACCTTCATTTCAAAATGCAGATACCAGATCGCAATGGCAAGGTCCGGCGCTATCTGTTTGACCTGAATATCGTAGTACCTCATGCGCAAGGCTTCGATAGCCGGATTCGGACGCGGCGGATCAAGATACCCGCGCAGACGATCCCAGCCCACAAACCATTGCGCCTGCTCTTCGGCAATGTACGTGGGGAAAGCCTGATCCTCATCCCATAAATCAAGGATGGTCGCAAAATCCTGCGAATTCCAGCCTGCCTCGGTTGCCTTCAGGGTCTTAATGACGCCATCACGCACTTCCGGGTCAACCGGAATCTCAACCATCGGCAAGACAACTTTGTGGCCGCCCGCCTGCGCGAGCAACGAGAAACACAGCAAAACAACTGCGCTGGATATACGCATGAACCTGCTCATAATGGGGCTCCCTATCGGATGTTTGTTGTTATGCGCCCATAATAGGCATCCCACAACGGCCTTGCACGCTCCCCCATGCAGTGCTCACAGAGCGGTCAGCCTGTTTATATGGGCTCGAGCCGCAGCGGCACAGGCGGGAGCGTCATGAGGAAATCGTACAGCATGCCGAGATCCTCCTCAGTCATGCCCGCAAAAGCATTCCAGTTCATCAGAGTATTGTTCTCCGGACTGACTTTTTGCGGCTGAGCGTGCAATTTGAAGCGCTGTATAAACTGTTCCCGGCTCCACGAACCCAACCCGGACGGGTCGGGCGTGAGGTTCATCGAGTACAAGGTCTGGCCATTAAGAAAAAATGGCATGCCGCCGCCAAACCGGCGGTCAGCATAACCTTCCATGGAATTGGGGCTCCTCGGCGTATGACAGAATTCACACCGGGAAATAACCGCAAGGTACTCTCCGTAAGCCAACCGATTGCCGGGGTCCGGCGCGATTACCGGCTCTTCCAGCGGTGCCGGCCAGAGCTGTATCAGGGAACTCATCGGGAAGTCGACGGTGCGTTCCGGCCAATCGGACTGTTGCGGTTTCATGGAACGCAAATACGCAACAACCGCATTCATGTCCTCGTCTGATACATTGCGATAAATAAAATACGGCATGATGGGGAACAGTCCTTCGCCATTACGGCTGACTCCTTCCCGCACTGCGCGCACGATTTCACCGTCCGTCCAGTTCCCAAGACCCGTCTCAGGGTCAGGTGTAATGTTTCTGATACAAAGCCGCCCCGGAAAACTTTCCTCACCGGCATTCACGCCGCGGGGGCGCGAATTTCTGTCCATGCAGGAACGACCTGCACCGATGGGCTCTATGGGCGGGCCGCCGTAGTAGTTCCAGTCACGTTCGGAGTGGCAGTCTATGCATTGCAGAACATTCACCACCAGGTAGCGGCCACGCTCGACCCGCTCGGGTGTTATCTCCACCTGCAGATCGGGGGCTGGGCGCTGTTTTGGCAGAAACAGCGAGTAATAGAGACTCGCCACGCCCAGAGCGAGCGCGATGACACCAACGAAGGCAAGGATGATTTTTTTCATTGCGCTGATCCTCCCCGGTTAATACCTGGCCCCGTGAGCCACATTGTCCTCTCAGCTCGGTCGCTACGCTCCGACTCGCCTCGACGACAATCTGCCTCCCGTGACCCTGAATATCAGAAATAATCAGTCAAACAAAATTATTCGTCTTAGATTATTCGTCCTCGGCGACCAACGTGACGTCAACTTCGTCCTGTTGCATTTCGAACATTTTCGCGTACCAGCCGCCGCGCGCCATCAGCTCACTGTGGGTGCCACGTTCCGCGATTTTGCCTTCCAGCATAACCAGGATCTCGTCGCTGTCGACCACCGTGGACAGACGATGCGCAATCATCAGAGTGGTTCGTCCGTCACTCAGCTTCTTGAGAGCGCGGGTAACACCAAGCTCGGTTTCGACATCCAGACTCGACGTTGCTTCATCAAGCAACACAATGGGCGCGTTCTTCAATACCGCGCGAGCTATGGCGACGCGCTGCCGCTGTCCGCCGGAAATCTTGCTACCGCGTTCACCACACTGAGTCTCGAGGCCATCCGGCAAGGATTTGATGAACTCCTCCAAACCGGCTTCGCGCGCAGCTTGCATGATTTCCTCATCGGTCGAATCGTATTTACCCATGCGGATGTTTTCGCGGATGGTGTCATTGAAGATAAAGCTCCGCTGCGAAACCACTGCAAACTGACTTTGCAAATCTTCCAGAGGGAATGACTGCAGCTTGTTACCGCCCACCAGGATTTCGCCGCTCTGCACGTCCCACTGCCGCAACAACAGGTTCACGACGGTAGACTTGCCGGTGCCGCTGGGCCCGACCAGTGCAACATGCTGACCCGGCTCAATATGCACAGAGAACCCGTCGAACACTTTCTTCTGGCGGCTCCAGGCTTTGTCATCCGCATCGTATTCGAACACCACGTCCTTGAAGGTCACCGACGCAGACGTAACTTCCGGCTTCACGGTGGCGGAATCTTCCACCGCAGGTTCCTGATCCATCATGCCGAACAGCCGCCGAGCTGCATAAATGGCAATACGGAAATCGGTGTAGTTATTTGCCAGGCCGACGGACAGGTAAAAACCAACCACCGATACCGCAATCATTGCCGGCAAATCAATCAGCGGATGAATCTTCCCGGCCAGCGCCAGTTCGGTTCCCCACCAGGCAGAAACCAGGATGCCGACCGTAATGAAAATCTCTGCCAGCGCTCGCTGGTTCGCATCAGCGCCGTAGAGCTTCTCCTGCCCTTCAGTCATGGTTTCACCAATAGCGTAAAGCTGTTTGGCACGTTGTTTTTCATAGCCGAAAGCCACCGTGTCCCGCACGCCCTGAATGCTGTCAGCGACAAAAGCATTTACTTCGCCAAGTTGACGACGGTAATCCACGCCGTCACCGCCCAGCTTGGAAACCAGCCACGGAAGGATGAAGGTGGTGCCCAGATAAAACGGTGCCAGCACATAAACAAACGACGGTTCGATCGTGTAACACCAGGACAGAATGACAATCGGCACGATGATGGCCACTACTGCTGGTGCAATGGTGTGCGCATAAAAAGGCTCGATGCGCTCGCAGTCGGTCATCACGCGGGACACCGCTTCACCCGATTGCAGCTTGGCGGTCTTTGCGGGTGCGAGTGGCAGCATGGCGAAGTAGAAACGATCACGAAACGCGGCAAGAATCTTGAACGCCACGTAGTGGCCGGTGTAATTCTCTATATAAGAAGAAAAACCCACGATAGTCCCGGCAAGAGCGATCCAACGCACCTGGCTCCAGATAATGCCCCAGTTCACGACTCCCGGTTCGTAAGCTTCAATGTAAATGCCCACGCTGGCAGCGGCGATGCCGAGCACGGCGGCCTGCCCGATGAACTTGACCGTCCGTGCGATAAGGGAACAGATCATGATGGTATTAAATGGCCGCATGAACCCCAGCAAGCGCTTGATAATGTCGAAATTACTGCCTTTGGCAAGGCCAGCCCCGGTGTCTTCCACGCCTTCCATATCTTCCATGGTTGCTTCTACAGTCGTCATAATTACTCTCCGCCTAACCTGCTGCAGCCGCTGCGGCTTCAATGTCATTTTTGGTCTGGATCATCGAGGCGTATATACCGCCCTTGGCCAGCAACTCTTCCCGGGTGCCGCTCTCGGCAAGTCGGCCCTGCTCCATCACTACAATGCGATCCGCACGCTCAATGGTGCTGAGCCGATGCGCAATTAACAGCACCGTCTTGTTGGCGCACAAACGCTCCAGCGCCCGGTTCAACAAGGCTTCCGTTTCGACGTCAATCTGTGACGTCGGCTCATCCAGAATCACAATCGGTGCATCCTTGAGAAGAGCGCGGGCAATGGCCAGACGCTGTGCCTGACCGCCGGACAACGCCATGCCCTGATCACCCACCTTGGTTTCAAGGCCATCAGGCGAGGCATCGATGAAAGTCTTGAGCTCGGCAGCCGTTATCGCCGCCATCAACTCTTCATCGGTGGCATCTTCCTTGGCCATGGTGAGATTTTCGCGAATAGTCCCATAGAACAGGAACGGATCCTGCGGCACCAGACTTATTTGTTCGCGAATCCAATCCAGCGACAATTCCTGCTCGGGAATACCGTCAAACAAAATCTCGCCCGATTCAGGATCCAGCGTTCGCAACATCAGGTTGGTGATGGTGGTTTTGCCAGAACCGCTTTTACCGATAAGTGCAACCGTCTCACCGGGTATCAGCTTCATGCTGAAGTCATGAATGGCAGGCTCCTCGGTATTCGGATAAGTAAACGTCACGTTCTTCAGCTCCACGCTGACGGCCTTGCCCCGGGCACCGCCGCGCTTGGCGCCCTGAACATTCAGAACCGGCGCCTTCTCATTCAGGAATTTGATAACGCTGGCTGCTACTTCGCGCCCCAGGGCACCGGCGAAGAAAAATTCACCGATCAGCAGCAGGGTGCGACTGAACTCAAGGCTGAGCAGAATCACGGCAACCGCTTCACCCGGCGTCATGAAACCGTTGGTTACGCGGTATAAAGAAACCCCCATGGCCACCGCGGTGGAAAACAACGCAAACCCCAGCTCCAGAAACACAAATTGCACCTGAGCCACCAACAGCAATTTCATCGTCACTTTGCGTTGCACTTCGTTATCGGCCTGAATCTGTTCGCCGCGACGCATGGCGTGGTTGAACATCTTGAGCGTGGACATGCCCTGAACCGAATCAAGATAATTCGCGCTGTTGCGGTTCTTGACCTCTTCGTTGGTACCGGAGATTCGGCGGAAACCGCGCGCGGACGAACCGACGAACAGCGGGGTCAGCGGCACACCGGCCAGCATCCACCAGCCAACAATGGGGTCAATCCAGAAAATAGCGGCGCACAAAAAGAACGGGATCGCGATCGCAATCCAGATTTGCACAAAATAAACACTGAAGTAGTAGTCGAGGTACTCAACCCCTTCTGTGGCCGTATTGGCAATTTCACCGGTGCGACGCTTGCCGAGGATGCCAGGCCCGAGGCTTACCACCTGCTTGTATATCTGGTCGCGCACGTTGAGCTTGGCTTCGCTGGAGGCGCGAAACTGCCCGGTACGAAAAACCCATGACAACCCGGCCTTGAGTAACACCAATGCAACCAGCCACGGCAGGTAAGTCACCGCGAGATTGCCGGCTTCGACCGAAATAGCCTTGCCAGCCCAGGTGGTGCCGGTGTTAATGAGGTATTGGGCATAAGCCGAATCCACGGCCATGCCCAAGACGTAATACAGCACGATGGTGGCGGGCACCGTGGCGAGCCCGGCAAACAAGCCGATCCTGACCCATTTCATGGTATCCGGGGTTATTAATCTGTCGTCTACGCCCAGCATGGTATTGCTCCGGTACTTTTAACTGCTTAATTAAATTAAGACCTCAGGCTGCTTGCCTCGCAGCCGGTCGGATATTGATTGTCCCGATACTAGCCCCTAAAGTATGGTTTAAGGTCAAGCCCATGTATGAACAACCACTGACAATCGGCGAACTGGCCAAGCGGGGCAACGTGGCCACTTCCCTGCTGCGCTACTACGAAAAGGAGGGGCTGCTTGAGCCCAGCGGTCGCACCGCGGCCGGCTACCGCCTGTACGCCCCGGATTCACTCAAACATTTGCTGTTTATTCGCAAGGCACAGCGATACGGTTTCTCGTTAAAAGATATCAAGATGATGCGGGGCATCGCGCACGACGGTGATCAACCCCACAACATCCGCGATATTGCAGAGCAGCGGTTTATGGAGATCGAACGCCGCTTTACCGAAATGCTGGTGCTGCGCCACGAACTGGAGTTGTTTCTGGATGACGTGACGGAACAGATCGGTGAGGCCGCCAATCCTGAGGTCGCGCTGCAGTACCGTGAACTCATGGAACAGGTCTGCGGCATGGAGAGCCACGATCATCGCGGACCGCCGCTTAAGAGACTGACCACCCGGCTGGGTTGCGACCTGGCCGATCAGGAGTGGGAAAAAATGCTGACAGCCCTGCGCGGCCATCACGTGCATGTGTGGCGCGAAGACGATGGCGGCTACTCTATTCTCTATGTGAAGGCGACCGATGCGGTGCGCCACGCCCTGGAGAAACTCGCCAAATCCGAGTCCAGTTGCGGCGCTCACATCACCCCGGAAGTCGCGCCGACCGAAGACGGGGTCATGTTCCGCGCGCGGGGCGACAATGCCTTCATGTTTGCGCAGTTGTTTCTAGCGCTGGAAACTGCCGACACCTGACACAAGTCTTTGCGGCAAAGCAGCGTGTCCGGGTTGCCCGCGCAGCGACTTCGCGAAGCAGGAGCGAGCAGGTAACCCGGACTACAGCTGCTTGGACGCAACGCTCTATTGACCTTAAAGGCGAGTTTAAGCTCTAGAGTGACCCTCACAGAAACGTATTTGCGTGAGGACGCCCATGAATCAGGCTGCCAACCAGGCTCCTGCGGAGCAGGAAGCACTTAAGGTAAAGATCGTCGGCATGGACTGCGGGAGCTGCGCCATGACGATTGAAAACAGCATGCGCCAGTTATCCGGCGTCCGCGATGTCAGCGTCAGTTTTACGACCGAGACGATGGAACTGACCGGCGATGTCGACGCGAGCGCTATCGAGTCGCGACTGAAAGAACTGGGTTACCGGATTGCCAACGAAGACGATGCTGCGCCACAAGTGGTCGCGGACCGGCAAGGCTTTTCCGGCTTTGTGCACTTCTTGTGGGAACAACCGCCGTTGCGAACCGCGCTGGTGGTTGCCGCGGCTATGCTCGCCGGGATTCTCGTTCTTCCTGCGCTCAATGCTGGCGACATTTTCGGCATGCCCGCACTGAGCTTGCTGTTCGGTGCCGGTGTGCTGGTTGCCGGTTTACCGGTATTTGTTAAAGGCTTCCGCGCGCTGGTGTTCGCGCGCCGCATCACGATCGATTTGCTGATGGCCATTGCCTGCTTCGGTGCGCTGGGCATCGGCGAGACCGGCGAAGCGGTAACCGTCATTCTTTTGTTTATGCTCGGTGAAGCGCTGGAAGCTTTCAGCGCCGAGCGGGCACGCGATTCTCTGCGCAGCCTGATGGCGTTGCAGCCACAGGAAGCCTGTGTACTGGAAAGCCATTCCGACAGTCATGACGACCATGAGGATCACGGGGAGACTTGCAGCGGCCACGATCATGATCACGACGGCCATGACCACGAAAACCATGACCACGAAGACCATAATCACGGCAAACATGCGCACGATGATCATGCACATGATCATGGCGGGCAAGATCATCACGACCACGATGACCATGCGCACGACGATCATGGTCATGAGCATGGCGGACATGAATCGCACGACCATCAGGTCATCAAGGCGGTGGAACTCGTCAGAGTCGGCGATCGGGTTCTGGTGCGACCGGGGCAACGCATTCCGGTGGACGGCGTAGTCATCAAAGGTATCTCGTCGATCAATCAGGCGCCGGTAACCGGCGAGGACATTCCCGTACTCAAGGAAGTTGGCGACGAAGTCATGGCGGGCACCGTCAACGGCGAATTCGCTCTGGAAGTTCGGGTAACCCGACCCTCATCGGAGGGCACAATTGCACGTATTGCCAAGCTGGTCGAAAAAGCCCAGTCGGAGCGCAGCCCGGCCGAGCGCTTTATCGACCGGTTCGCGCGCTACTACACACCCGCTGTCGTTGCCTTGGCGGTAGCCGTGGTTGCAATCCCGGTGCTGGCATTTGGCGCGCCATTTCTGGATACCGTGGACGGCACCCGCGGCTGGCTATACCGCGGACTCACGCTGCTCATCATCGCCTGCCCGTGCGCGCTTGTAATCAGCATTCCGGTCACGGTGGTCAGCGGTCTGACCCGGCTCGCTCAACTGGGTGTGCTGGTCAAAAGCGGTGCGCTGCTTGACCGGCTCGCCGACATTCGCGTGATCGGCTTTGACAAGACGGGCACGCTGACGCATGGGAAACCTGTGGTATCAGGCATGTTGACCCGCAATTGCGTTCATCCGGCTGAGAGTTTTGCCCTATGCGACCCTTGCGATGACGTGATGGGTGCTGCGGCATCGGTCGAGCGCGCTTCAGAACATCCGGTGGCGTACGCGATTGTGGCGGCTGCCAGCGGCAACGGTAAGCATGTCGGTATAGCCCAGAACGTTCAGGCACATCCCGGTAAGGGTGTCAGCGGCACGGCCGAGTGCGGCCACACGATCGCGGTCGGCAGCCGCAGATTGTTCGATGCCAACCAGGAAGGCTACGGCGAAGTCGACGCGGCAGCTCGCACCGCCGAAGACGCCGGACAGACGGTGATGTACGTGTCACACAACGACAAGGTTGTCGGTTATATCGGTGTGCAGGATGAAGTGCGGGCTGATTCCGCTGCGGCGCTGGCGGAACTTGGCAAGATGGATCCCCCGGTCCGGCGCGTAATGCTGACGGGAGACAACCAGCGCTCGGCAGAACGCGTAGCCGGTCAGGTTGGTGGCGTCGATGAAATACGCGCTGAACTGTTGCCCGATCAAAAACTGCTGGCGATTGAAGAACTGGGTGCCGGTGGGCTGGGCGTCGCAATGGTGGGCGACGGCATAAACGACGCGCCCGCTCTGGCGCGTGCAGACATTGGCATTGCCATGGGCGGTGGCGGCACTGCGCAAGCCATGGAAACCGCTGATGTCGTGCTGATGCAGGACGACTTATCGCACGTGCCCATGGCTTTGCGCATGGGCCGTGCCACCCGCCAAATCATCAAACAAAACATCATACTTAGCCTGGGGCTGAAGCTCGCTTTTCTGGCACTGGCCATACCGGGCATCGCGACCCTGTGGATGGCGGTCATCGCGGATGTGGGTGCTACACTGCTGGTCACACTTAACGGCATGCGTCTGTTGAGGCGCTCATAAAAACAGGGCCGGCGGCGGCGCCGCGCCGGCCTGAGAGTTTTCAGCATGAATGTAAGCACCACCGGCACCTTCGGCCCGGTAAAACTGGCCGCAGGCGTCACGACGCGCCACGTGTTGTGTTACCTGTTTGCGGCGCTAATCAGCATCGGCATGTTCACGTACCTGATGTCGCTGACGCCTTACATCCTGAAGGTGAATCTCGGTATCCCGGAAGACCAGCATGGCCGGGTAATTGGCAACCTGCAGTTCCTGCAGGAAATTGTCGTAATGGCAAGTATCGGCTGGTGGGGCGCTCTGTCCGATCGCTTTGGCCGGCGTTCGACCTATATTCTCGCCTGGCTGGTCATGGCACTGGCATACGCCATCTATGCGTTCGCGACCTCCATCGAGGGGCTGTTTGTATTGCGCATCGTTTTCGCGCTGGGCGTTGCGGCTACCACCACCAACCTGTCAGCCATACTGGCCGACTACCCGCTGGATCAGTCGCGCGGCAAAATGACCGGCATCGCATTTTTTCTTAACGGGCTGGGCGCAGCAGTGTTCTTCGGCGTCCTGAATCAACTGCCGAGTATTTATCAGGCGCAGGGCGCGGACGAATTATGGGCAGGTCGCTATGCTTATTTGACGGTTGCCGCGATTGCTTTCGCGGGTGCCATCGTCATGACCGGCCTGAAACCGGGGCGCCCCGAAGAAGCTGACAATGCGGATGCCAAACCGCCGCTGCTGCAGTTGATGAAAGAAGGCCTGCGCGCTGCATCCAATAAGCGCATCGGCCTGTCGTACATCGCGGCCTTTGCGGCACGCGCTGACATGGCCATTGTTACGCTGTTCATGATTCTCTGGGTGATACAGGCCGGCGGGGCGGATGGCATGACGCCCGCGCAAGCGCAGGGTCGCGCGGGGCTTTATGTCGCGGTCTACTCCCTGGCCGCCCTGGCTTGCGCGCCGGTTATTGGCATCGTTGCTGATCGCATAGACCGGTTGACGCTGACGATCGGTGCATTTGCCACCGCGGCGGTCGGCTACACGATGCTCGGCATGTCCACCGATGTGCTGTCGTTCGGCGGCATGGTCCCGGCACTGGTTATTGCGGGTTTTGGTCAGTCGAGCGTGGCCATGGCCATTACTGTGCTGCTTGCTCAGCAATGCCCTCCGGACATACGCGGTTCGGTGTTTGGCGTGCAGAGCTTCTTCGGCGCGGTGGGTATTCTTGCAGTTTCCTGGGGTGGTGGACAGCTGTTCGATCTGGTCGCACCCGGCGCACCGTTCATTGCAGTGGCTGCGGCAAACACGATCGTGCTGCTGTGCGCACTGGCACTCAGACGCAACGAGCGGCAGCCTATTCGTGCCGAAGGGCAATAATCGGGTCGAGCCGCGCAGCGCGCATTGCCGGCCATCCGGCAAATATCAGGTTCAGCACCAGCGCGATCGTCATCGCGGTTAAAGCGTTACCTCGGTCAAATACAAAAGCGAGTTCCGCCTGACCGGCTATGAACTGGCTGACAAACCACCCGGCTGCGACACCTAAGATCACACCGAATGTGGCCAACACGCTCGCTTCAAATGCAAACTGAAAAAAGACATCTTCGGCAGTGGCGCCCAGCGCTCTCCGCGTGCCGATCTCGCGCGTGCGATCACGCACCGCAATCCATGCAATCGCCAGTATGCCAAGACCCGAGACCAGAATCGCACTCAGGCCAATCCAACTGACCAGAAACTGCAGTCGCTCGGCGGCGGCTATTTGCGTCTTGATCAGTTCGCGCTGACTCTGCACCTGAAAATCATCCGGACGAGCTGCCGAACTGCGGTGCCGTTTACTCATGAGCTGAGTGAGTAATTTTTCCGTTTGTGCCATCTGCTCGAGCTGCGGCACTTCGAACAGAATCGCGTTGTAATGTTCGACATTCAGCAACCGGCGCATCGCGGCCGTCAGCGGTACGTAGACCTGCGCATCTTCGTCCGTTGCATCCAGCCCCGGCCCTCGCTCCTGCAATACCCCGATCACCTCAAACGGCACCCGGTTGATAAACAGGCGCTGGCCCAGCGGATTGATATCTTCAAACAGGTCGGCAGCCGTCTTGTGGCCCAACAACGCTACCCGCGCGGAGCGCCGCACTTCATCGGCGCCAAACCAGCGACCCCGCTGCAACTGCCAGGCTTTCATCGGAAAATAATCGGGTTCGACACCCACTACTGTGGCAACGTTGGATGCGTAACCAGCTTTCAGGCGCAGCGGCGCTGCGGCAACCGCCGACGATCGCACCGGGCCCAGCACTTCCTCGCGAATAGCACGGTAGTCGGCTTCCACCAGTGTCGTCACCACCGCACCGGTTCGTTCCCGATCAGCAACAGCCCGGCTTTGCCGTGCCGATACGACAACGATGTTGGTTCCCAACCGACGGATTTGTTCGAGTACCTGCTGGCGACCGCCGGATGCATAGTTCACCACCGAAATCGCACCGGCCACGCCCAGCGCGGCGCAGCCCACGATAAGCGCGGACCTCAGCCGGTACCGCAGCATTTGTCGCCATGCAACGCGGATCAGCTGCCAGCGTCGCTTTGCGATGTCAGCCACGCAAAGCTTCGATGGGGTCGGTGTTGGCTGCTTTCCATGCTGGTTGCAGGCCGAACAGCAAACCGACACCGACTGACAATGCAACAGCCCAGACGATACTGCTCCAGTGCAGCGCAGGTGGCATGTTCTGCTGCACAGTCGCCAGCACTCCGCCTCCTAACCCCAGCAACACGCCCACCAGACCGCCCAGAAAAGCGACGGCGGCGGCTTCAACCAGGAACTGCAACATGATGTCGTTACGGGTCGCGCCGACGGCCCGGCGAACACCGATTTCACGCCGTCGCTCCGACACAGCAATCAGCATCAGGCTCATAATCACGGTACCGCCAATGACCGTGGCAATGATGGAAACGCCGGTCAGTACCCGGGTGAGCGTGGAATCAACATCCGCCACCTGTTCGGCGGCAGCCAGCGGGCTGCCCAGTGAGAAATCATCTTCGCCAGGGGGCACGATACCGTGCCGCTCTCGCAACACGGCGGTGATGGCATCGGCAACCGGTTCAGGGTTGAGCGGATCCTCAAGCTGCACGGTAATGGTTGTCAGGTAATCGCGATTAAACAACCGCTTTGATGCAGTCGACACTGGAATAAAGACAATTGAGTCGAGGCTGCTGCCACCCGGCCCGGCGCCGCGCGTCACCAGAACGCCCTTGACCTGAAACGGCACATTGCCAATGCGAATTTGCTTGCCCAGGGGATCTTCGCCAGGGAACAAGGCATCCCGAACATCCGGGCCGATCACTGCGACGCGCGCAACTGTCGCAACATCTTCATCCGTCAGAACGCTGCCAAAATCGATGAAGTAGCTGTGCATTTCGAGCCAGTTGGCAGAGATACCGTACAGCGCGACAGCGGTAGATTTGTCGCGGTACTTGGCGTCAAGGTCAAACGCATTCTGCACTTCGGCAACGGCCACAATGCCATCAACTTGCTCCGTCAGTGCCTTCGCATCCGCAAACTTAAGGGTCGGTGGCACCGTCGTTAACGAGGGCATACCGCGCGTTGCCGAGGCACCCGGCTCAATATTGATGACGTCGTATGTGCCGACCATGTTCTTGAACTGTCGCATGGTTTCCTGACGGGTGGATTCACCGACTGTCGACATTGCGATCAACGCCGCAATACCCACCGTAACGCCAAGCATCATGAACACGGTGCGAAGCGGGTTGCGCAGCATCGAACGATTTGCCAGTGAAAGTACCGTTAAGCGCTTCATGATTTGCCCGTCCCGGACGAAACAGCGCGGACAATATCCGACGCAATCACGCCGTCCTGAATCAGCAGTTCCCTATCCGCATGGGCTGCGGTCGCCTCGTCGTGTGTGACCACAACTATTGTGCGACCGTCACGGTGCAATTCCTTGAGCAAAGCCATGACAGACTCACCCGCTGCCGAATCGAGATTCCCGGTAGGCTCATCCGCCAGCAACAGCGGCGGATCGTTCATCAGGGCGCGCGCAATGGCAACACGTTGCTGCTCACCTCCGGACAATTCGCTGACGAAATGCTCGGCGCGTTCACCGAGCCCAACCCGCTGCAACAGGGCCAAAGCCTTGCTGCGGTCTAACTCGTGCTCGCCATACAGGGCCGGCACTTCAACATTCTCCAGTGCCGTGGTGCGCGGCAGAAGATTGAACGACTGGAAGACAAAACCGATTCGCCGACTGCGTAACAATGAACGCTGCCGGTCGTTGTAACCCGACACATCTTCACCGGCCAGCAAGTAGCGTCCCGATGTCGGGGTATCCAGACAACCCAGAATGTTCATTAATGACGACTTGCCCGAGCCGGACTTGCCACGAATCGTGACAAACTCACCGTCCGCGATATCGAATGACACATCGATCAACGCGGGCACCGGCGTGCCGTCACCGCGGAAATAGGTTTTCTTTAGCTGGCTGATTTCAATCATGGGTTGCTCAACCGTGTTGATGCGGATGGACGATCACTCACAATGGCGACCTGCTCACCTACGCTCAGGCCTTGCCGGACTTCGGTGTAGCCGCCTTCGCGCGTACCCGCAACGACCGGACGCCTCACCAGTTCGCCATTCTTCTCGATATAAACAAACTGCTCGAAACCGTCGCGTTGCAGCGCACGGCTGGGCACCACCAATGCCTGTCGCTCTGCGGTGCGGATGGCAACATTGGCTGTCATGTCAGGCTTGAGCACTTCAACAGACGACGTAATATCAATCATGACTTCAAAATTGACGACGCCTGAAATGATCGTGCCTTTGGGGGCGATCTGTTTAACGACCCCGGTAAATTCGATTGCCGGGTGAGCTTCTACCGTGAAGGTCACGGCATTACCGACTTCCACCGTCCCGATATCGGTTTCATCCACCATCGCAACGAGCTCAAGTGCGTCTTCGGCGATAATCGTCGCAAAAGTAGGGGTATTAAAAGCGGCCGCTACCGTTTCACCCTTTTGCGTCGACACAGAGGCTACCGTTCCCGCGATGGGTGCGCGAATAACCGCGTACTGGAGATCGCTGCGCACCACAGCAGCGTCCTTTCGAGCCTTTTCCAGACGTGCCTGTGCTTCCGCCAGGTCGAGCGACCTGTCTTCCACATCGTTCGCCGGCGCGAGTTTTTTGCTGTCGAGTTGCCGCGCCCGCTCCAGCTGAATTTCAGCTCGACGAACCTCCTGTTCCAGAACGCTGACCTGCGCATTGGCCTGCGCCAACCGCGCTTCGAGGCTGCGCGAATCGATTCGGGCGATGATTTCGCCCTGCTCAATACGCGAACCGACGATGACGTTGAGTTCTTCGACTATGCCCGACAACTGGGAACCGACCCGGACTTCGGCACCGACGCGCAGTCGGATAATGCCCGTGGCCAGCACAGTGGCGGCTACTGAGCTCGACTCAACGGTGGCATAAGTGACAGTGGACGCATCGTCTGTGGCGGGCGGAGACACTGCCCACCAGAAACCGCCGGCCGCAACAATAACGGCCAGCGCGATCACCGGAACAACTGGTCTCATTCAGATCTCTCGTAAACAAACACGATTGGCGGATTATCGGCCCGCGCTGTGGACACCGTCATTTCCTGACCGTCTGCGGAAAGCCAGCGGGTTTCAGTGCGCTCGGTCTTGGTGCCCAGAATAGCGCCTTCGGCAGTCCAGACCGTAACGAGTTTGTTGCCGTCCCACGAACTAACGGTTTCGCTTTCCGCGCCCATGGCTGCCTTGTTTTGCATCGTTTTGCCGCCGAGATCGTAAGTAACCTGCCGGGTGGTTGTCATTCCGGCAAAAACATCCGTCATATCGAGCACGAGCGTTTCATCATCCTGTGCGGCGATGAGCGTCTCTTTAACCGCCTTCATCATGCCAAGGTTCTCGCCTTTATCCGTATTCAGAATCCACGTGCCGCTGAAGTCGGCAGGCGCTTCGGCAAAGGCCAGCTGAGCGGTTAACAGCGCAATCACGATTAGAAATTTTTTCATTGGGGTCACCCTTTATAAGTTTTATATCTGGAAAATCGCTGACTAATATTTGAACATCAACGCATGCATGGACTCGCGGTAAAGGTTTTTAAAGTCGGGCTGATCATGATAAAGGCGCAACAGCGGAATACCGGTTTTTGCGAGCACAAGATAAGAAAGCTCGGCACTGCCATTGCGCAACATTCCTGCATCACCGACTCGTTTCAGAACCCGCAACATGACTTTACCCAACTGCCGGTGAGGTTTGTCTATAAGCGGATATACGGAAGCGTCCACCTGGCCGGTCAGTAACAGCGCGTGACGATGCTTGTCCCAAAGCCGGAGATAAAGATCTACCAGTCGGTCGGCCAGCAACCGGGGATTGTCCTCTGCAGGTTCTTCCAACAGAGCGGTCGCGGACTCGAATACCGGCAGCAACAAGGCGGCTGCCAGTTCCGCCTTGTTGGCAAAAAATCCGTAGAACGTTGCTCTCGATATCCCCGCTGCTTCGATCAGATCTTCGACACTCACATTGCCATGGCCACGCGCGACAAACAGCTCGGCTGCCACTTTTAGCAATCGTGCGCGCACCTTGGCGCGGCGCGACACCACTTTAGCGCTGCGTATGGTGCTGCCGGTGCGTGGCTGGATGACGGGATCGCTCATGCCCATAGCATACAGCCATGTATTGTTTCATACAACAGTGTATTTTTATGTGCTGAGGTCGATCAGCAGCTTGTTGAGTCGCTGCACAAACAAGCCCGGATCCCTGGGCTGCTGCCCCTCGGCCAGCGCGGCCTGATCGAACAGCACATGAGCCAGGTCCGCAAAGCGCGCTTCGTCCTGCTCGGCGGCGAGTTTTTCAACCAGCGCATGCGTCGGGTTAATCTCGAGAATCGGTTTGGATTCCGGCAGCTTCTGGCCGCTGGCCTCAAGCACCCTGCGCATCTGCTTGCCCATGTCGAATTCGTCCACCACCAGGCAGGCCGGCGATTCGGTAAGCCGGTTGGTTGCGCGCACAACTTTGACGGCATCGCCCAACACACCCGCAATACGTTCGATAAGTGCCTTGTTAGCCTCGTTCAGTTCATCGGCGCTGGTTTCATCGGCCGCGCCGATTTCACTGAGGTCCAACTGCCCACGACCCACATCGACAAAGGCCTTGCCATCGAACTCCTGCAAATGGGCAGTCACCCACTCATCAATGGCGTCCGACAACAAAAGCACTTCTATACCTTTCTTGCGAAATACCTCAAGGTGCGGGCTGGCCTTGGCAGCATTGTGGTTGTCGGCCGTGATGTAGTAGATCTTGTCCTGCCCTTCCTGCATGCGGCCGATGTAATCGGCCAACGATACGTTCTGGGTTGCCTCGCCCGTATGTGTGGAAGCAAAACGCAGCAAACCGGCGATCTTGTCCTTGTTCACCGAGTCTTCGGCGGGCCCCTCTTTCATGACGGTACCAAACTCGTTCCAGAACGCCTGATATTTCTCCGGATCCTCGTCATTGGCTAATTTGCTGATCATGTCGAGCACGCGCTTGGTCAAGGCCGAACGGATGGCCTCGACGTGGGCATCCTGCTGCAAAAGTTCGCGCGAAACGTTCAGGGAGAGATCATTGGAATCCACCACACCACGTACAAAGCGCAGGAACAGCGGCAAAAACTGATCGGCCTCATCCATGATGAATACGCGCTGAACGTAGAGCTTGAGCCCCTTGGGCGCTTCGCGGTTGTAAAGGTCGAAAGGGGCTTTGGCGGGCAGATACAGCAAGCTGGTGTACTCGCGCTTGCCCTCCACCTTGTTATGGCTCCAAGACAGCGGATCCTGAAAATCGTGCGAGATGTGCTTATAGAACTCGATGTATTCGTCGTCCTTAATGTCGGTGCGCGGTCGTGTCCACAAAGCACGCGCCGCATTCACCGTTTCATAGCCCGGCTCTGGCAGTTCGGCGGGTTCCTCATCGTCTTCGGCAGGCGGCGGCGCAAACTGCTGCTCAATCATCCTGACGGGGAAGCCGATGTGATCGGAATAGCGGCGGATTAAATTCCGCAGCCGGTAAGGATCGGCGAACTCTTTGTCGTCCGCACGCAGATGCAGGATCACCGTGGTGCCACGGCCGGCTTTCTCGGCGGGTTCAATTGTAAACTCGCCTTCGCCGGTAGACTCCCAGTGCACGCCGTCGGCTGTTGACAGCCCTGCCCGCCGCGTTAACAGCTCAACTCGATCAGCAACAATAAAGGACGAATAGAAACCCACGCCAAATTGCCCGATCAGCGACGAATCCTTGCGCTGGTCGCCGCTCAGCCGGGAGAGAAACTCGCTGGTACCGGATTTGGCGATGGTGCCAAGATGCTCAATCACTTCTTGACGTGACATGCCAATGCCGTTGTCCGATATTGTGATGGTGCCTGCTTCGGGATCGAAATCAATCTGAATGGCGAGTTCCGATTCGTCTTCATACAGAGACGGATCTGAAACGGCTTCGAAGCGCAGCTTGTCGCACGCGTCCGATGCATTGGATATCAGCTCACGCAGAAATATCTCCTTGTTGCTGTACAAGGAATGAATCATCAGGTGCAGCAGCTGCTTTACTTCGGTTTGAAACCCCAGTGTCTCGGCACCACTGGGCCGGGTTGCTTCGGTTGATTCTCCGGTCATGCGTCTTCCCACTCGAAATTCATAAAGGCGCAAGCCGCTATGCACGGCTTGCTGCCCTAAACCTGCCCACGGGCGGACTCGCCCGCAGGCCTTCAGGTCTGAGAAATGGGGTCGGTCAGACGAATTTCAAGGGCTGGGCCGTTACGTGCCTGATCGGCGCTGCCCGTCAGACCAGGCCAGATAAAGGCTGGGCTTATCGACGGTGCCGGACGGTGCTACGGGCTCACCAACGCGGCATTTCTGACCCTCGTACTCGTAACCCTGGTGCTCATAACCCTGGTGCTCGTAACCCTGGGATTCGAGTACGGATGTCTGAAAGGTCGAAACATCCAGATGCGCGCGCACGCTTTCGAGCGCGGATGCTATCCACTCCCGGCGAGCGCGAGTATCCGCGTTCTTGATCAAATTATTATTGTATTTATTTTCCATTTTGGTTCCGGCTAGTCTGCCCGAGGCCTGTTTGTGAAGTTCCAATTTACTGCGGCAATCGCTGCAACTCTGTGAAGATCATCACAGCTGATCCGGGAGTTTTCTAATTCGAGAAAACGTACCGTGATTACGTTACACACGATGAACCGCAAACGTTTTGAGGTATTAAATGCACCATCGAAAACGCCACCGACCGACTAGCGGTGCGATGGCGCTCGTAGTACGAAACCGCGATTTGCCGCGGTCGACGCGACTTATTCCTCTTCGGAGTCCCAGTCGCGGCGAACTTTCTCGGCCCAGCTGCGGTAACCCTTGAAGCTGAACAGTGCCGGATCCGGCAAACTCCGCTTCTGATCAGGTGCCTGCACCTTGGTGAGCCAGTTCTTGTAGGCATCCCAACTGCCGACTTGTGAGGTACCGCTGTTCGCAGATGAAACATCTGCTACCGCTGTGCCACCACTGTTACGCGATAATTGTTGTTCGTATTTCGTAGCCAGCCGGCTCGAAAAACCGTTTAGTTTTGCATCGCTCATTGGCTTGTCCTTGTCCAATAGTCGCGATAAAGATTATCGGTATAGTCATAACGAGACGAGGAACTGCTTCACAAGCGAGAGCATTTAACCTACTGATTATTAATGATAATTATGTTACATGGTGGCTGCTGAAACGACCCGGTAGCAGGGTTCGTAAGGTTTGCCGGGAAGGCGCATGCGATTCTGGGCAACACACGCCGCCAACAGGTCGTCGAGCCTTCTCATCAATGTCTGGTCGCCACGAATCTCGAATGGGCCGTGTGCCTCGATCGCACGTATACCTTCGTCGCGGATGTTTCCCGAGACGATACCGGAGAACGCCCGGCGCAGGTTAGCAGCGAGTTCATGTGCTGCCATACCGTGCTCTATGCGCAGCGCCGCCATGGTTTCGTGCGTCGCAACGAAGGGTCGCTGCCAATCCGGCAGAACCTGCAGCTCCCAGTTAAAGTAGTACGCATCCCGATTATTCTGGCGGTGGGCATGCACAGCATTGACCCCCTCGCGCACCCGGCGCGCGACTTCCGCAGAATCATCAATCACGATGCGGTAGTGCGCGCGCGCAGACTCACCTAGCGTGGCGACAATAAACTCGTCCACCATCGCAAAGTACTCACGCGATGACTCGGGGCCGGTGAAAATCACGGGCAAGGGCACCGATCGGTTGTCGGGGTGCAGCAGTATCCCGAGCAAATACAGAATTTCTTCCAGCGTCCCTACGCCGCCGGGGAACACCACAATGCTGTGTGCGATGCGCACAAAAGCTTCAAGTCGCTTTTCCATGTCCGGCAGCACCACAAGCTCGCTGACGATCGGGTTGGGCGGCTCGGCGGCGATAATCCCGGGTTCAGTGAGGCCTATATAGCGCCCGTCCTTTATGCGCTGCTTTGAATGTCCGATCGTGGCCCCTTTCATCGGGCCTTTCATGGCGCCCGGCCCGCAACCGGTGCAGACGTTGAGGCCGCGCAAACCCAACTCGTACCCGACCAACTTTGTGTAGTCATACTCATCGCGCTCGATGGCGTGACCGCCCCAGCAAACCACGATATTGGGATCCTGGCCGTAGCGCAGCACATTGGCGTTGCGCAGAATATCGAACACCCGCTCGGTGGCGTATTGACCAACGGCGACTTCACCGTCGACTGGGGCCACATCGACAAACACCAGATCGCGCAGCACCGCAAACAAAAGCTCGCGAATGCCGCGAACCATTTCGCCGTCAACAAAAGCGCTGGCCGGAGCATTCTTTAATGCCAGCGTGACGCCGTGATTCTGCTGCAGAATGCGCAAATCGAAATCACTGAAATGCTCCAGCACTTCTTTTGCGCTGTCGGTTTCGCTGCCCCAGTTCAGTACCGCCAGAGCGCAGCGCCGCAACAAGGCGTGCAGGCTGCCGTCGCCGGTGCGTTGCAACCGCTCCACCTCCTGCCGCGACAAGACCTCGAGACTGCCTTCCGGCATCACTTCAACAAAAAATTCTTTTTCCACTGTCATAGACAAACGTTATCAGGCGGACAAGCCACTGAAAATTATTCGCCAGCAGTGTGACGGGTATGTCACGGCAAAATAGTAATCGGGGTGTTCGGCGTAGTGAGTTGCCAGATATCGACCATCGCGGCATTGGATACCGCTATGCAACCGTTGGTCCAGTCATACTTTGAATAATATGCAGCCGATTTACGCGGCTCTCCCGGCTGACCATGGATCATGATTAATCCACCGGGATCGACCCCAAGGCGCCGCGCCCGGGCGACATCCTCTGCATTGGGGTACGACACCTGAATGGCCATAAAAAAATCAGAATCTATCAGCCTGTTGGTCAACAGGTAGTCGCCTTCGGGCGTGCGAAAATCGCCCTCACTCTGCTTGTGGCCCTCCGGTGCCAGCCCCAGCGCAACATCAAAGCTGCGCATGACTTCTGTGCCGTCAAGCAGGTACAGTTTACGCTCCGATTTGTTCACCACCACCCGGTCTGCCAGCCCGTCCCCGGCAACGGCGGTGCCCGCCATCAAAAAGCACGACACCAGGGTAACGAGTTTATGCATCGGGGCTAGACTTCCGTTTCAACGACCGTATTTGCAGACGTAGTTGCGGCAGATTCCGGTTCAGGCTTGCCGCTGGCAGGCTTGTCATCGGGCGGCCGCAGGTAAAGCGTTTGGCCTGCATAAATTCGATGGCGGTCGGTCAAACCGTTTAATTCCATCAGGCGCGACAGACTGACCCCTGCATCACGCGCAATAACGCTCAGACTGTCACCGGATTGCACCTTGTAAGTCAGGGCACCTTCCGGAATAGCGACCCCGGCAACCGGCAGCCGTAAAGTCTGGCCGATGCGAATTTTGTGGCGACTCTCAAGCCCGTTGAGCGCAACCAATTCCTGCACTGACACATTGTAACGACGTGCAATGACTGAAAGCGCTTCGCCACTGCGCACTTTGTGGAACTGGTCCGGTGTTTGCCGGGCATACAGCTGCGCCGCAGGAATGGCGGCCAGAATCTCGGTGGCGCTTTTCTGAGTAAGTCTCGCGGGTACACGTATGTGCGCATTGCGGGGCACGTGCTTGGTGCCGTCCCAAACGGGCTGCAACAGCGCGGGATTGGTCTCGCGTAATTGTTTTACACTGACCCCGGCAGCATTGGCGAGGCTGCGGGCGGGGACGTAACGTGGCATGCGCACAATCACATCGTCACGAACCGCATCGGGTTCGATGGGCCCGAAATACTGCTCGGCGTTTTGTTCAACCTCAAGAGCAGCCAGAAAAGCCACATAGAAATTCCGTGATGCGAAGCCGAAGGTTCGGCCCTGGTATTCACGATTGATGGTGCCAATATCCTCGGTGCCCAGCTTTTCGACCGCCCGCCGCATGCCGGCGACTCCGTGGTTGTAGGCAGTGATGGCCAGGGGCCACGATTGCAACACCGAATAGTTGTATGCCAACAGCTCTGCGGCGGCCTCGCTGGAACGAAAGGGATCGCGGCGCTCGTCCATGACGTGATCGATTTGCATAAAGCGCCGACCGGTACCGCGGGTAAATTGCCACAAGCCCGATGCGCCCACGTGAGAACGGGCCTCCGGGTTAAATGACGATTCAACGTGTGGCAGTGCGGCCAGACCGAGCGGCACCCCGTGCTTGCTTAACTGAGCCTTGATATAGGGTTGCCAGGCACCGGCGCGTTGCAAACCTGCCCGAAAATTGTCGGCAAGGCCTTGCTGAAATCGAATCCGGTTGGCGGCTTCCTTAAGCTCCTTGTTGGTGACGTCAGCGGGCCACAACGCCAGAATGCGGCGCTCCTCGGCATCCAGGCCATCCCGTTTGCCGCTTGCTAGCAGCAGCAGCGTTTTTTGATATCGATCGCGCAACCGGTCGGCAATACGCCGGCGATCGCGGGCCTGAGCATCGGGTGGAATACGCACTGTCTCATACACGACATCCAGATAACGGCTGTCGTGCAGGTAGGCATGATCGGAATCGATCTCGGTAAAAACCTGCCGCCAGAAACGAATATCGTCTTCGAGCACCGCCGGCCGGTCGAAAATGTCGATCGCGCCCGCATCCTCGGCCTGCGCTGAAAACGTTGCCAGCAGCAGCGTCAGCAGCAGGGCCAGTCCGGCAGGCAAATTCCTTTGGTTCAACACGTACTCCGAATCCGTTCATTGCAGGCGACAGGAACCCTGCAAATGTCTACCATTTGGACTCTTTGTTCAAGGCAAGCGGTCACAAATAAACGGCACCCCTACTGCGCATGCACTCCGACAGGAAACCTCTTTACACATACTGGCAACCCCGGTATTGGCCGACGTGGCTGGGCATCGCGTTGCTGCGTCTGATTGTGCTGCTGCCGCAGCGCATCCGGATGAGCATCGGGCGCGGTCTCGGTCGGCTTGTCCACCGCCTGCTGGGCAGCCGTGTCCGTGTCGTACGGCGCAATCTGGAGCTGTGCTTTCCCGAACTCGACGACCCGGCTCGCGCGCAACTGGAACTGCAACATTTTGAATCGCTGGGAATGGGTGTCATTGAACTGGGCGTAACCTGGTGGTGCAGCGACGCAGAACTGGCTGGCCTGGTCGAGTTACGTGGCATGGAGCATGTCCATGCCGCACTTGAGGGCGGCAACGGCATATTGATGTGGAGCGGTCATTTCGCCACGGCGGAAATCACGGGCACCCTCCTCAAACCCGAGGTGCCGCCGATTGCGGCCATGTACCGTCCCAGCAAGAACGCCTTGAATGATCAGATTATGCGGCGGTGTCGCGGCCGATCGGTGAGCGAACTCATCATGAAAAACAGCGTCCGGCAGTTGCTCAAAGCACTCAAGCAAAACCGTCCCGTATGGTATGCCGCCGATCAGGCCTACAGCCGCAAAGGCACCGTAATCGCCCCGTTTTTTGGCGAGCCGGCAACCACCAATACAGCCGTCAGCCAGATTGCCAAGGTCAGCAGGGCAGCCGTGGTGCCCTTTATTCCACTGCGCCACAATAACGGCGAGCGCTATACGCTGGAGTTTCTTCCGGCTTTAGAAAATTTTCCCAGCGGTGATGACGAAGCCGACGCCGTGCGCCTGAACAAGTTACTGGAAACCCAGATCCGCAGGGCACCTGAGCAGTACTACTGGGTGCATCGTCGCTTCAAAGGTCGGCCGGACGGTTATCCCGACCCGTATCAGGGCGAGCCCGAATAACCCGCTAACAGGGCCGCCCAATCGGTGTCGTCGGCGTAATGTGCGGCATCGATAGCATGAATCTTCCGACAGGAACGGCGCAAACGTTCCAGGTTGGCGGCCTGCCAACTTCCCGGTTGCATCCGACGGCCCCGGTCCCAATCCAGCAACCAGATGCGGTCATCGCTATCAATCTGCAAATTGTGGGTTGATAAGTCGGCATGATAAAAGCCGGCGTCGTGAAAACGTTTCACACATCGTCCGACAGCGCGCCACACCGCGGGGTCGGCTGCCCGTTCGTGCAAGCGGGTTGAAAAAGGCACCACATCCGGAATGCGCCGGGTTATCAGATCGGCTGCATAAATCAGGCCGCGCCGGTGTACGTGAGCGGCCACCGGCACCGGCACCGGCAAACCCGCCGCGTGCGCAAGTCGTAACACCTGCCATTCGGCCACCGAGCGTGAGCGTTTAAAGCCTGCATACAAAAAGCCATCATTCAGCAATTTGCCGACCAGGCCACCACGATGATAATGCTTGAGCACCCAGTCATCGCCCTGATGACAAACAAACAAGGTTGCGCCACGTCCGCCTGAATAACCCGGAACAATGCGCGCGTCAGCCCAGTATTCAGCACCGAACATCCCCGGCTGTATGTGGCTGACAATAGACTCATCGTATAGGATGACGCTGTTGCCCTGCCTCTGAATTGCTTGTCCCGTCATGCCCCCAACTTCTACTCAGCCCGAATCACTGTGCGTTATCCGGCTTTCGGCTATAGGCGATTGTTGTCACACACTACCGGTGGTGCGCACACTGCAAGCTGCGTTTCCCGGCACCCCGATAACCTGGGTGATCGGGAAAACCGAGCGCAGCCTGCTGGAAGGCGCGGAGGGTATCGAGTTTATCACCTTCGACAAGTCGCTCGGTATGGGTGCGGTGCTCGACGTGCGACGCCAACTGCGCGGACGACACTTTCCGGTGATGCTGCAGATGCATGCGTCCATGCGCTCCAATCTGGCCAGTGCCGTTATCAGCGCGCAGCGCCGCATTGGATTCGACCGGTTACGGGCGCGCGACAAACAGTGGTTGTTTACCAACGAGCGTATTCCCGAGCGCCGCCATCGGCATGTCATGGACGGGTTATTTGAGTTTGCCGAATACCTGGGCGTAACCGATCGCACATTGCGTTGGGACATTCCTGTTGGCCGTGCCGACGAGCAATTTGCCGCCGGGCATGCAAGCGGATCGGGCCCATTGGTCATTATCAGCCCCTGCTCAAGTCAGCGTTTCCGGAACTACCGCAACTGGAGCATTGAAAACTATATCGGCATCGTGCGGCATCTGCAGCAGCGGCATGCGGCGCGCATCATTGTAACGGGCGCGAATACAGCGATCGAACAGGAATACGCTGCGGCCATTGCCGCAGCGGGGGAAAACATTGTCAACCTCGCGGGGAAAACCTCACTGAAACAATTGCTGGCCCTTATTGGCAAGGCAACACTGGTGCTGTGCCCGGATTCGGGCCCGGCGCACATGGCCGCTGCTACCGGCACGCCGGTGGTCGGTCTTTACGCCACGTCGAACCGGCATCGCACCGGCCCCTACTTCAGCCAGCATCTGGTTGCCGATCGTTATCCGGATGCGGTGGCCGACGAATTTGGCAAACCGATCAGCGAACTGCGCTGGGGACAACGGGTGCGCAATCCCGAAGCGATGAGCCTTATCACTCTGGCGGAGGTTGCAGAGAAGATAGATACTGTTCTTAAGGCTGATTATGCTCACCCTCAGGCACGCACCCAGGTGCCGGTACAGGACATCACATGAACAATCCATTGCTGGAAACCTATGACACAGACAGGCTTGCTGCCAGTGGCCCGGACGAAATGGGTGCCGCGCTGGAGTCGGGCAAGATTATTTACTTTCCGCAGTGTCCCGTTCAGTTACCCGCAGCCGATCAACTGGACACTCTGCGCCGCGAATTGCCCAAACAGCTGAAGCTAAAAAATATCAGCTATCACCCGGAGGCCGGTTCGGTCAGAGGCCTGGACGCAGAGTCACCCATCCGGAATCTGGTTCAGCAAGTACTGGTGAACCACAGCGACAGGGTAAGCGAGTTTCTCAGGGGCGTATTGCCCGGTTTGTTCGATAACGCGCTAATTGGCACTTGCAGCTTCAGGCCCATGGAAGAACAAGGCCGCAAACTGAAACCACACGCCAGCAACGAATTAATACACATCGACGCGGGGGCTTATGGCGCTACAAACGGTGATCGTTTATTGCGCTTTTTTGTAAACGTCAATGAAACAACGGATCGGGTCTGGCTATCGCGCGGCGCTTTCCCGGAATTGCTGAATCGTTATGCCGCGGAAGCCGGGCTCGCCGGCCTGACGCCCCAGCAACTCGTCAAAGGGCCGTTCGGTCACCTGCGCAGCGGCATGCTGCGTGCCATAGATAAACTCGGTATGCCCGTATCCAGAGCGCTCGACAGCAGCCCGTATGACCGGGCAATGCGCCGCTTTCATAATTTCATGAAAGACACGCCGGACTTTCAGTCCGATCCCGATGGCCGGGTGGAAATGCGCTTTCCGCCGATGTCAGCATGGATGGTCCTTACGGACATGGTTAGCCACGCCTGTATTTCAGGGCAACACTGTTTCAACTACACGGCGGTGTTGCCGCTGGCGAGTTGCCGTCACCCGGAAATGGCACCCTACAACCTGCTAACGAAGCAGAACGCCGCCGCCTGATCAGGGTGTGAGTTCGTAAGTGGCGCTGCAGTATGGGCAGCGCACGGTTTCGCCGGGTTCTATGGGCAGGTAAACCCGCGGATGCGAGTTCCAAAGTTTCATGCCCGGCATAGGACAGCTTAACGGCAGAGCCGCGGCCGTCACTGTGTAGTGATTCTGCGCGTTGGGCTCAATCAGTTCCGGCTGGGCGGGTTGGTGCGCTTGTTGGTTCATCACTCAGGTCTATCAGTTTTACCGGAGCGGGATTGTAGCAGGATAAAGCGATCCCATTGCCTCTGAACCAGGTCGCGCTGCGCTAGAAACTCGTCAATCTGCACCAACCGGGACTCGCCAGCCAGGGATAACAAATGCACCCGGGTGCGATAGGCACGATAAATCTCCGCCAGTTCGGCCGCTTCGGCCTCGTCGAGTATTCTGGCCACCCCCAGAGCCTCAAGCTGTCGGATATTGTCGGACCAGATCAACAATGCCTCATGCTCTGGTGCGTGCAATAGAACGAGGTATTGCACCAGAAATTCGATATCAATCATGCCGCCCTCGCCCTGTTTGATATCGAAGTGCTCGGTGGTGCTCTTGCACAGTTCCTTGCGCATGCGGGCGCGCATGGTGATCACGTCTTCGCGCAGGGTGTCACGATGCACATACTGGAGCAGCGTCTTTTTCCGCAATGCCCGAAACGCATCCCGGACTGATTCCTTGCCCGCAACAGCGCGGGCCCGCAACAAGGCCTGATGCTCCCACGTCCATGCATCGTTTTGCTGATACGAATCCAACGAGTGCAGGCTGGTCACAAGCAGCCCCGAGTTGCCGCTGGGACGCAATCGGGTATCGACTTCATACAGTGCTCCCGTGGGGGTGTGCATGGTAAGGATGGCCGTGATGCGTCTGGCTACCCGGGCAAAAAATACGGTGTTGTCGAGCGGCTTCTCGCCGTCGGTTTCCTGATGCTCGCCTTCGGAATCATGCAGAAAAACGATGTCCAGATCCGACCCGTAACCAAGTTCCCAACCGCCTAACTTGCCGTACCCCACAATCGCGAAGCCAGCAGGACGCGACTTGCCGGAGACAATGCAGCGCGGCTGCCCGTGGCGTGCGCCCAATTCGGCAAGAGCCAGATCGAGTGCTTCCTGCAGCACAATTTCAGCAACATTGGTCAACCGGTCGCTGACCCGCATTAGCGGCAGGATGCCACTCAAATCGGCAACCGCAATCCGAAAAACCGCCGCCTGCTGAAAGTTTCGCAGTGCCTCAAAACGTTGCTCGGCTTCCTGCGGATCAATGCCATTCAGCCGCTGTCGCGCCTCTTGTTCCAGATCCTGACGTGTGGGTGCGGCACTAAAAACCCGCGGATCCAGCAATTCATCAAGCAACAGCGGATGCGCAATGATCTGCCGCGCCAGAAAATCACTGTTGGCGCACAACAGCACCAGGCGCTCCAGCGCCGCCTGATTTTCATTGAGCAATGCGATGTATGCGGAACGCCGCCCGATCGCCTCGACAATCCGCAACATGCGGTCGAGCGCATGTTCGCCTCTGCTGCCAAGCTGGCCGCATGCCTGCAACATAGCCGGCAGCAAGCGGTTCAGTCGCTGACGAGCGATCTCGTCCATCCGCTTGTACACGCCGCTTGTGAGCAGGGCCTCGACCCGCTCCATCGCGACCGCGGGATCTTCGAAGTATTGCCCGGCCAACACCCGCAAAGCAGCGGCGTCGGACATGCTCTCTGCCTCAGGCTCGGGTTCGCTACCGCCGCGGTCATGCCGCAAAATTTGCTCAAAGTCCGCTTTGACTATGTTGCGATGCCGATTCAGCTCACGGTAAAGCTCGTCCCAGTCAGCCGCGTTCATCGCAAGGCACAGTCGCGCGCGATTAATATCGTCGGCAGGCAGCTGATGAGTCTGCCGGTCGGCAATGGCTTGAATACGGTTCTCCACATCGCGCAGATAACAGTACGCGGTCTCCAGTTCGGCCGCGATCGCGGTTTCCATCAGCCCCTCGACCGCGAGTTCGCGTAGCGCGGCAATCAGGCGCCGTTCCCGCAATGACCGCAGCATGCCGCCGCGCACGAGCTGCAAGGTCTGCACAATAAATTCTATCTCGCGTATGCCGCCGGGGCCGAGCTTGATGTTTTCGCGGTTTTCCGCCGCCCTGCCCTCGCGCTCAATCATCGACTTCATTTCGCGCAACGAATCAAAAACCCCGAAGTCGAGGTAGCGACGGTAGACAAAAGGCCGCAGAACCGACGTATAAAACTCCCGGGTGCCTTCCCAAACATTAATCGCGCGCGCTTTCACCCACGCGTAGCGTTCCCAGTCGCGACCGTGCTGCACCAGGTAGTCTTCGAAGGCGCCGACGCTGCAGGCCAGCGGACCGCTGTCGCCAAATGGCCTGAGCCGCGCATCAACCCGATACACAAAACCGTCGGCGGTTTTCTTGCTGAGCAGATTGATCAGACTTTGTGCCAACCGCCGAAAATACTCTTCGTTGGTCAGCGCACGATCTCCGTCGGTCTCACCCGACGATGAGTAGATAAAAACCACATCCACATCGGACGAAAAATTGAGCTCGCCGCCGCCGAGTTTGCCCATCGCCACGATAACCAGGGTGGACTCCTCGCCGTCCGGTCCGCGCGGCACGCCATGACGCTGCTGCAATTGGCTGCTGGCGTAAAAATAGGCAGCGCGAACACACGTATCGGCGAGCGCTGACAATTCGGCAAGCATTTCATGCGTATCGGACCAGCCCGCAAGATCCCGAAACAGAATGCGCATTAACTCGCGGTGGCGAAATATTCTGAGGCGGCGCATAAACTGGGCTTCGCTTTCCGCATCGGGGGCGCCCGATAAAAACAGAGGTTCCAGTTCGCCGTCGTCCAACGGCCTGTGCAAGCGGCCCGTCTCGATCAGCTCGGCGAAGGCCTGCGGGTAACGCGCCAGCACGTCAGCAAAGTATTCACTGCAAGCGAGAACGCGATCAAGCTGGGCTGTGACCCTGGCATCGAGGTCTGCGATGCGCGGCCAGTCATCATGCGCGGCCAGACGCTCCCGCGCCTTATTCAGGGCGGGCTGCAACACCTGCGGAACGCTGTGGCTAAATGACAATGACATAGTTGTTAAAGGTGCACGAGTGCGAACCGCCATGCAACGCCACTTTTACGTAAAAAAAACCCCGCTCCGGATTTCCGGGCGGGGTTCTCGTGCTTCGTCAGGACGAGACGGCTTACATCATGCCGCCCATACCGCCCATGTCAGGCATCGGCGCAGATTGTGAATCCTGCGGAAGTTCCGTCACCATGGCTTCGGTAGTCAGCAACAGGCCGGCAACCGATGCGGCATTTTGCAGCGCCGAGCGGGTCACCTTGGTCGGATCGATAACGCCGAACGCGACCATATCGCCGTACTCGCCGGTTGCAGCGTTATACCCAAAGTCGCCCTTGCCTTCGGCAACTTTATTGAGGATCACCGAGCTGTCTTCGCCCGCATTGGCAACGATCTGCCGCAACGGCTCTTCCAGTGCGCGACGCAGAATAACGATGCCAACATCCTGCTCGTCATTTGCACCCTTAAGGTTGCCGATCTGCGCATTGGCTCGAATCAGCGCCACGCCACCGCCGGCAACCACGCCTTCTTCAACCGCAGCACGAGTTGCGTGCAGAGCGTCTTCAACGCGTGCCTTCTTCTCTTTCATCTCGATCTCGGTAGCAGCGCCCACCTTGATCACTGCAACACCGCCCGCCAGCTTGGCAACGCGTTCCTGCAGTTTCTCGCGGTCGTAGTCGGAGGTTGACTCAGCAATCTCTGCGTTAATCTGCTCAACGCGAGCCTGAATCTCCTTGGCCTGGCCCGCACCGTCGATAACCGTGGTGGTCTCCTTGCTAACCTGAATCTTCTTGGCCTCACCCAAATCTTCCAGTGTGGCTTTTTCCAGACTCAGACCCACTTCTTCGGAAATCACCTGGCCGCCGGTCAGAATCGCAATGTCTTGCAGCATGGCTTTACGGCGATCACCGAAGCCAGGTGCTTTAACAGCGCAGACTTTTACAATACCGCGGATGGTGTTCACCACCAGCGTAGCCAGTGCCTCACCTTCCACGTCTTCAGCAACAATCAGCAGCGGACGGCTGGATTTGGCAACCGACTCAAGCAGCGGCAGCAGATCGCGGATATTGGAGATCTTCTTGTCAAACAACAGCACGTAGGGATTGTCGAGTTGCGCGCTCTGGCTGGCGGCATCGGAGATGAAGTAAGGCGACAGGTAGCCGCGATCGAACTGCATACCTTCAACCACTTCCAGCTCGTTATCCAGACCCGAACCTTCTTCTACGGTGATCACGCCTTCCTTGCCAACTTTGTCCATGGCATCGGCAATGATCTGGCCAACCGCTTCATCGGAGTTCGCCGAAATAGTGCCTACCTGAGCGATGGCTTTGCTGTCAGCGCAGGGGCGCGACAGCTTTTTCAATTCTTCGACGATAGCGGCGGCACCTTTGTCGATACCGCGTTTCAGATCCATGGGATTCATGCCAGCAGCAACCGACTTCAGGCCCTCACGCAGAATCGCTTGCGCCAGAACCGTTGCCGTTGTGGTGCCGTCACCGGCGACATCAGAAGTCTGTGAAGCAACTTCCTTCACCATCTGCGCGCCCATGTTTTCGAACTTATTTTCCAGCTCGATTTCTTTTGCGACCGACACACCGTCCTTCGTAACGGTCGGAGCGCCGAAAGACTTATCGAGAATAACGTTACGGCCTTTGGGGCCAAGCGTAACTTTTACGGCATTCGCCAAAATATTAACACCGGCGAACATTCTCGCGCGGGCGTCATCACCAAACTTCACTTCTTTAGCAGCCATTGCACTGCTCCTTAAAATAATTTACGGGTTACCGGGCAAGCCGGCCAAAAAAACAGATTCTTTGCGGCGAGTTATTCGATAACCGCCATGACGTCGTCTTCTTTCATAACCAGAAGCTCTTCGCCATCAACCTTGACCTCGGTGCCGCTGTATTTGCCAAACAGCACCGTGTCCCCGACCTTGACATCCAGCGCACGGACGCTGCCGTCATCAAGATGCTTGCCGTTGCCGACAGCGATGACTTCGCCTTTGATCGGCTTTTCGGCAGCTGAATCGGGGATCACAATGCCGCCGGCCGACATACGCTCTTCTTCCATGCGCTTGACGATAATCCGGTCATGAAGCGGACGAATATTCATTTCTGAACTCCTAAAATGGTTCTAAAAACTGTGAAAAAATCCGTGGGGAGCGCATGAGAAAAGGCCTTCAGGCCCTTTTTATCTTTAGCACTCACCTGCGAGGAGTGCTAATAATAGGGGCGGATTCTGGGATTTCAAGGGTTAGAAGCAGTTCCATGACAGATATTCTGCCGGCGGGTATGCTTGCGGCGCGTGGAATGGCCCGGCACGGAGTCGGGCGTGGAGGCTGCGTCGCAGCATGACGGGCACTGAGGCGGGGAAATTGATGCTGGTCTATTGCACCTGCCCGGACGAGCGGGTCGGTGCCGCGCTGGCGACAAATCTGGTTGAGCACGGGCTGGCCGGCTGCGTCAACGTATTGCCGGGCATAACCTCTATATACAAGTGGCACGGCGAAATGAAGACGGGCAGCGAAGCGCTGCTGTTAATTAAGTGCACGGCGGAAAAATACCCCGCCGTCGAGGCCGCGATTAAAGACCGCCATCCATATGAACTCGCTGAGATAATCGCCGTCTCAATAGACGCAGGTTTACCGGCATACCTGGACTGGATCCGGGACGAGACCGATGTTTAGAAAATGTGATAAGAATTCGATGATCAACTTTCGGGCGCAACTGCGCACGGCCGCATGGCTTGCTGCACTGCTGTTCGCGACGACGGTGCAGGCCGAACGCGAAATAAAACGGCCCGAACAAGTGTTTCTCTATGAAGCAAACACCGTGGGGTCAGAGTTAATCGTCAACTGGACTATCGAAGACGGTTACTACCTTTATCGCGACAAAATGAAGTTTATCGCCGACGGCATTGAATTCGGTGCGCCGGTCTGGCCTGCTGGCGAGATCCATGCGGATGAGTTTTTCGGCGAACAGGTTGTGTTTCGCGGCAAGATTACAGTGCGTGTTCCGGTAACCGCAGTCAGCACTGCGGCAGACCAGACAGAAGTGGAAATTCGTTCACAGGGCTGCGCCGACTTTGGTTTGTGCTATCCGCCCCAGAAGTGGAAAGCCATCGTGCGCACCCCGTCCGGGCCAACACAAAACAGTTCCGTGTTCTCCGGCACTGCAGGGTTCTCTGGCACCGCAGGCTCACAGGCTGGCGGCGCGGCAAGCTGGCTGGGTGGCGACCGCGAAACCGATGCGCCATTGCGCAGCGAAGCGGCCTTTATTCCCAGTCTCACCGTGGTGGATCCTTTCACCCTGGAGGTGCGCTGGGATATCGCTCCAGGCTACTACCTTTACAAGAAGGACTTTGCGGTTACAGGCCCGGCCAATGTTCAGGTAGGCGCACTGCAATTACCGCAGGGCACAATGGTCGATGATCTGGAATACGGCGAAGTCGAAGTGTTTTTCGACTCGGTTGTTTTCCGCGCCCCGCTGTCCAGAAACGCGGATGCGCTGCGCGCAGAATTTGCGCTGGCCTACCAGGGCTGCAAAGAAGACAGCATTTGCTATCCGCCTGATGTCGCTGTGCTGAGCGTTACGCTGCCAGCGGCGACTGCCGCCAGCGTGCCGGATGCGCCGGTCTCGGAGCAGGCGCGGCTGTTTGGCGTGGTGGCCGATGCCAGCCTGGCCACCGTCACCATGGTCTTTCTGGGGCTTGGCCTGCTGCTGGCCTTCTCACCCTGCTGCCTGCCGATGGTGCCGATCCTGTCGGGCATCATCGCCGGCCAGGGCGACAACATCACAACCGCACGTTCATTCCTGCTGTCCCTCAGTTACGTAATGGGTATGGCGCTCACTTATACGATCGCGGGCGCGATTGTGGGTGCCGCCGGCGGTTCTATCAGCGCGGCCCTGCAAACACCCGTTGTGATCAGCCTGGTGGCGCTGATGTTTGTGGTGCTGTCGCTTGCCATGTTTGGCGTGTATGAACTGCAACTTCCGGCGAGCCTGCAAACCCGGCTCACAGCACTCGGCAACAAGGGTAAAGCGGGTTCCTACATCGGCACTGCGGCCATGGGGGCTGTCTCGGCTCTGGTTGTCAGTACCTGCGTGGCACCGCCGCTGGTGGCCGCGCTTACCGTGATTGCGCAAACCGGTGACGTCGCGCGAGGCGCTTTCGCGCTGTTTGCCCTGAGCATGGGCATGGGCATTCCGCTGCTGGTGTTTGGCACCTCAGCCGGCAAGCTATTACCCAAAGCCGGACCATGGATGAACAACATCAAAGCGGTGTTTGGTTTCATGTTGCTGGGTCTGGCGATCTGGATGCTGGATCGGTTTCTGCCGGGCGTGGTCACCATGGCGCTATACGCCGCGCTGGCGATATTTGCCGGTGTATGGTTTGGCGCGCTGACCCGTTTGGAAAGCTCTGCCACGCGTGGTGCGCTGATTGGCAAAACCTGCGGCGTGATCATGCTGGGTTACGGTCTGGCGTTGGGCATCGGCGCACTCAGTGGCGCGACCAATCCACTGCAGCCGCTGGCGCGCATTACCGGCGAAGCCCAAGAGGAGAGGCACCTGCCCTTTGAAGTCATCAAATCGGTGGATGACTTCGAAGCCGCGAGACAGCGGGCGGCAGCCAACAATCAACCGCTGATGCTCGATTTCTACGCCGACTGGTGTGTTTCGTGCAAAGAAATGGAAGCCTGGACTTTCACAGACGATCGCGTGCACGCAGCGCTGGCCGATACATTGCTTGTTCAGGCGGACGTGACCGCGAATGATGAGGTTGATCAGGCATTGCTCGAATACTTCGGCATTTTCGGGCCGCCTACCATTGTTTTCTATGGTCGCGACGGGCGCGAAGTCATCGACCAACGCGTGATTGGCTACATGGCTACGGACGATTTTCTCGCCCACCTGGACTACGTGTTGCGGTAATCTGCGCGTATGGAAACCATACGCTTCGAGCCGCTTTGGGATACCCGCGAGGCACTGCATAAGCAGTTTATTGCTGCGCGGCCTTTCCCGCATCTGATCATCGAGAATTTTCTCCGCCCCGAACTGCTGCCCGACATTCTTGCGGCAATTCACACCGCCAGCCAGACGCGCGTTACCCAAAGCAAGGATCTGGTATTCGCTAAAGAAAAATACGAATTCCCGCAACTGGAAGACGTGCATCCGCTGCTGGCAAAGCTGCGTGAAGAGTTACTGCATTCCCGTTTTAGCGAGTGGCTGACAGCACTAGCCGGACAAGAGGTCTTTATTGACCCCGATTTTGTCGGCGGCGGGGTGCATCAGGGAGGTCGCGGCAGCTATCTGGACATGCATGCCGATTTCAACCTTCACCCAATCAATAACGAATGGCAACGACACCTGAATATACTGCTGTACCTGAATCCGGAGTGGCGGCCTGAAATGGGCGGACAACTGAAATTGCGAAGCGCGGAAACGGGCAACGAAGCGTCGGTTGAACCCTTGCTTAATCGCTGCGTCATTATGCTTGCGCAAGAACACACACTGCATGGTTATGCGCCGATCAACTTTCCCGCAGGCACCTTCAGAACATCAATCGCCGCTTATGCATACATGCATCAGGACGGCTCCGCGGCTTACCGTCCAACCGTGTGGCACCCGGAGAATGCGCCACTGCACCGGCAATTGCTGGCGCGTGTCAGCCCCGGACTGGTGAAACTCAAAAACAAATGGTTTGGCTCGCGAACAGCACGCGCCGCCCGGCGAAACTGAAGACCCGGGAAACTCATGTATAGTCTTGCCGTGCATAGTTTAAGAGCCTAGGGGCACGACATGTCTTGGTGGGGATGGATGATTTTTGGCGCTCTGATGCTTGGCGCAGAACTGCTGGGCGTGGATGCCGCATTCTATTTGGTATTTCTCGGAGTGGCCGCCCTGCTAACCGGGTTTGTCGATCTCTCGGGCGTGGGGCTGGAACCCTGGGCTGAGTGGCTGCTGTTCTCCGGCCTCTCCCTCATTGCAATGGTGGTTTTCAGGCGGCGTCTGTATGAAAAATTTCGCGGGGTCTCTCAGGATTACCCGGAAGGCCCGAGCGCTGACTTCCTGACGCTGGCCAACACATTGCAACCCGGCGAGTCCGGCAGACAGGAATTCCACGGCTCGGAATGGACCGTGCACAATCAGGGCACTGAAACTTTAGAAAAGGGCAAGCGCGTAAAAATCGTGCGGTCCGAAAGCCTGACGCTGATCGTTGGCGAATAACACAATAAGCACCACTTAGCGGGAGGAGAGACCCTATGGAAAACACTGCTTTCTTTGTGGCGATCACCGTCGCCGTTATCGTCATCATTGTTCTCGCCAAGACGGCGGTTATTGTCCCCCAGCAAAGTGCTTTTGTTATTGAGAACCTCGGTAAGTACAGCCGCACACTGCGCGCCGGCTTTCATATACTTATTCCGTTCATAGAGCGCGCGGCCTACAGGCATAGCCTGAAAGAACTCGCCATCGATATTCCCGAACAAGTGTGCATCACCAAAGACAACGTGCAGGTTGGGGTTGACGGGGTTTTGTACATGCAGGTGCTGGATCCTGAAAGGGCCTCATACGGCATTACGGATTATGTGTTCGCCATATCGCAGCTCGCGCAAACCACACTGCGCTCCGAGATCGGCAAGATTGATCTGGATCGCACGTTTGAAGAACGCGGTGCTATCAACGCCAATGTGGTGCAAGAACTGGATAAAGCTTCGGATCCCTGGGGTGTCAAAGTTCTGCGGTACGAGATCAAAAACATCAATCCGCCGCGGGATGTGATCACGGCGATGGAGAAGCAAATGCGCGCGGAGCGTGAAAAACGTGCCGTGGTGCTGACGTCAGAAGGTGAGCGCGATGCGAATATCAACGAGGCCGAAGGCGAGAAGCAACGGGTAATCAAACAGTCCGAGGCCGCGAAACAACAGCAGATAAACGAGGCACAGGGTCAGGCCGAAGCAATTCTTGCGGTTGCAACGGCGACCGCGGAAGGCCTGAAGCGGGTTGCAACCGCGCTGACCACTGACGGTGGCGATGCCGCGATGAAGCTGCGCATTGCCGAGGACTACGTAAAGCAGTTTGGCAAACTGGCCAAAGAATCAAACACGCTGGTGGTGCCGGCATCACTTACTGATCTTTCGTCGATGATCGCGCTGGCCACTACGATTGTTAAAGACAAGCCGGGCAATCCGCCCGCGACCGTTGGATAGCTGGTTGGGCCATGAACGTCTGGGCCAGAAACACTCTGTTTGGAGTGGCATTAATCTGTTCTGCTGTTCTCGGCATGCGGCTATATCTGGAACTGCAGGCGCGCGCCACCCCCGACAATGAATTACCCGAGATGGGACAGCTGCGCGGCGCGCCCGAAAACCTGCCGGCGTTTGCATTGCACGATGTTGCGGGGAATCTGCGGCATATAAACGAGTGGTCGGGACAACCGTTGTTAATCAATTTCTGGGCCACCTGGTGTGCGCCGTGTAGACGCGAGATTCCGTTGTTGCAGGATTTGCATACGCGGGAATCTCTCAGCGGGATACAGGTTGTCGGTGTCGCCATAGATCGACAAAGCGATGTGGAACTATTTCTGGCGGAGTACGGCGTAACCTATCCCAATCTGGTGGGCGAGGCCGATGCCATGCAAGTCAGCAGCCTGTTCGGGCTTGATGGGTTGGGCCTGCCTTTTTCGGCACTGAGCGGCGGGGATGGAAAAATCCTGACCGTGCATATCGGTGAAATCGATGCCGGGCAAATGACCGCCTTGGTAGCCATCTCGCAAGCCTATGAAAACGGACAGCTGTCACTGGCTGCAGCGCGCCAGAAACTGGCCGGTATCTGACGTACAACTCGCATAAAAAATCACGGAAAAAGCTTTAAATTGCTGCGAATTCCGTTAATATTGCGGCTATCTTGCAGTTAATCTATGAGTATTGATGGCCTCCATTCTGCTGCTCAATGGCCCCAACCTGAACCTGCTCGGCACGCGCGAGCCGGAACTCTACGGAGCCACCACCCTTGCTGACATCGAAACGGGCCTGCGCAACCAGGCCACTGCGCTTGGCCACTCATTCGACTGCCTGCAAAGCAATGCCGAAGCGGCATTGGTGGATCGCGTGCAGGCCGCTGCCGGCAGCGTCGATTTCATCCTGATCAACCCGGGCGCGTTCACGCACACCAGCGTGGCGCTGCGCGACGCACTGCTGGGGGTCGCCATACCCTTTATAGAAATTCATATCAGCAACATTCACGCACGCGAAGAGTTTCGCCGCCAATCGTATTTTTCCGATGTGGCTGCGGGTGTAATCGCGGGTCTCGGTCCGCAAGGTTATGGCCTTGCGATGCAGGCTGCTGACTCGTTACTAAAATCTAAGGCCTGACTCGTCGGCCAGGCCGGTCTTACCAGGAAAGTCGTCACATGGACATCAGAAAAGTCAAAAAACTGATCGAACTGCTGGAGGAGTCCGGCATTGCGGAAATCGAGATCACCGAAGGTGAAGAGTCGGTGCGCATCAGCCGTTATCCGCAGGGCAACGGTGGCGCAGTGCCGATGCCTCCAATGTATATGCCGGCGCAGGCGCCGGCACACGTGACGACACCTGTCGCGCAAGCGGGCACCGCGCCACAAGAGCCCGCCGAGGCGCCCATTGCAGACGGCCAGACGGTCACCTCGCCCATGGTCGGCACGTTTTACCGGGCTGCTTCGCCGGAAGCCGACCCCTTTGTTAAGCCGGGGGACAGCATCAGCGTTGGCGACGTACTGTGCATTATCGAAGCCATGAAAATGATGAATCAGATCGAATCAGAAGTGGCAGGCACTGTACTCAGCGTAGAAGTGGAGAACGGTGAGGCCGTCGAATTCGGTCAGGCACTGTTCAAAATTGGCTAACACTCTCAACAAAAAAAGAACCCGACATGCTGGATAAAGTCCTTATAGCCAATCGCGGCGAAATTGCGCTGCGCATACAGCGCGCCTGCTTTGAACTCGGCATCAAAACCGTAGCTGCGCACTCAACGGTCGATGCCAACCTGAAACATGTGCTCATGGCCGATGAGACGGTGTGCATCGGGCCCGGGCCATCCAAACAAAGCTATCTGGACATGCCGGCTATCATCAGCGCCGCAGAGGTCACAGACGCCAGCGCCATTCATCCCGGCTACGGCTTTTTGTCGGAAAATGCTGACTTCGCCGAGCGAGTTGCCAGCAGCGGGTTTACCTTTATCGGGCCACCGCCCGAACTGATCCGAACGATGGGCGACAAGGTCTCGGCCATTAAGGCCATGCAGGCCGCAGGAGTGCCCTGCGTGCCGGGCTCCAACGGCGAACTGCCGGAAGACCCAAATGAATGCCGGCGCATTGCACGCGAGATCGGCTATCCCGTCATTATTAAAGCGGCCGGTGGGGGCGGCGGACGCGGCATGCGCGTCGTGCATTCGGAAGGCTCGCTGATTAACTCCATAAATCTGACCAAGTCTGAGGCCGGCGCGGCCTTTGGCAATGAAGCGGTGTATATGGAGAAATATCTTGAGCGGCCGCGGCATATTGAATTTCAGGTTATGGCGGACAACCACGGCAACGCCGTACACTTATTCGAGCGCGACTGTTCGATGCAGCGGCGTCACCAGAAAGTTATCGAAGAAGCCCCTGCTCCCGGCATCAGTCATGAAGTGCGCATGCGGATGGGCGAGAGGTGCGCTGAAGCATGCCGACAACTGGGCTACACCAATGCGGGGACGTTTGAGTTTCTGTATCAGGACGGTGAGTTTTATTTTATTGAGATGAACACTCGCCTGCAGGTGGAGCATCCGGTCACAGAGCTGATCACTGGCATAGACATCGTAAAAGAGCAGCTTCTGGTTGCGGGTGGCGCAAAACTCAGTTTTACCCAGGACGACGTACAGTTACGCGGGCACGCCATGGAATGTCGCATTAACGCCGAGCATCCACGCACCTTTGTCCCTTCTCCTGGTCGGGTAGACACCTGGCACCCGCCCGGCGGCCCCGGCATTCGCGTTGATAGTCATATATACAGCGGCTATTCGGTTCCGCCTTACTACGATTCCATGATCGGCAAATTGATCGCCTGGGGGAACACGCGCGAAACAGCTATTGCGCGCATGCGGGGCGCGCTGGCCGAACTGGTTGTAGACGGTATCGAAACCAACACGCTGCTGCACCGGGAAATCTTCCAGCATGCTGCCTTCAAGAAAGGCGGCACCGATATTCACTATCTGGAAAAACGGCTCGGCCTTTGAGCCGAGTGCCGGCAGCGCCCATGCCCTGGCTTCAGGTCGAAACCGCAGCAGGGCAGCGCAACCCGCAAAGCCTTGAAGATACATTCACCGAACTGGGTGCCGTTGCTGTGTGGCTGCGGGATGCTGGCGATGCGCCGGTGCTTGAACCGGCACCCGGAGAAACACCGGGATGGCCCGAAACGTTGGTCACGGCCCTGTTTGAGGATAGCGGCTCGGAAGAAGCGCTACGCGGCGCATTGCAGAACGCCTTGCCCGACGTCGAACTGACGGTGCGCCGGGTGGGCGACCGTGACTGGCAATCCGAATGGCAGCAAAGTCTGAAGCCGCAATGCTTTGGCAACCGTTTATGGGTGATGCCGGACGATGCCGACGTTCCCGACAATGCCGCAATCGTGCGCCTGCGACCCGGCCTGGCGTTCGGAACGGGCGAACATCCAACCACTGCGATGTGCCTGCAATGGCTGACTCGCCAAGCGCTGCAAGACTGCACCGTGCTCGATTACGGATGCGGTTCCGGCTTGCTCGCGATAGCCGCGCTGGCACTGGGTGCCCGCCACGGCTGTGCCGTCGACATAGACCCGCAGGCACTGGATGCTACGCGGGATAACGCGCGCAACAATGATTGCGAAGAACAGTTGCTTATCGTCAAACCCGATGCCCTTCCCGCCGACTCGCAGTATGATGTGCTGGTTGCGAATATCCTGAGCGGTACTCTGATCGAACTTGGGCCCGAGCTGCGACGGTTGTTGCTCCCCGGCGCGCCGCTGGCGCTGACAGGCATACTGGCGCATCAGGCCGAAACAGTCCGCAGTGCGTGGGCCCCGTGGGCGGATCTCCGGGTGGATGATCAGACCGATGACTGGGTGCTGCTCAGTGGAAACAAGCGCGAAACTCAATAGCGAATTTTATTGCGATGTACACGCAGTGTCCTGAATGCGAAACCACGTTCAAGCTAGGTGCCGACGATCTGCGCCGGGCCAAAGGCAAAGTGCGCTGCGGCGACTGCAACGCGGTGTTCAATGCACTCGACTACCTGGCAGAAGAGGTTGCGGTAACAGCTGACACCGCGAGTGACATTGCACCCGGTTGGACCAGCAGCGCGGCGAATCCCTCGGGCGACGTCCACCCTGATCTTGACGAATATGAAACGTCCGCATTTACGGATGTTCCCTATACCGGCGCGGATGACGACGCGGATCAGTATTACGACGACGACAATAGCGATGATGAGGACGGCGGGGCGATTCTTTACATTGGCGACGATGACGACCCCGATGACGATCCCGATGACGATCTCGATGACGATGCGGAAGGCCTGAATGATCCGGATGACGCAGACGACAGCGATGACACAGACGACAGCGAATTCGATGACGCCGTCTGGGAGAGCATTCCGGGAGTAGGTGCTGACGCCGCCCGACGTGACGCGGAGGATGTCGCGGATGCGGCGGGGTTTGATGACGCGAGTGCGCTCGACCCCCTTGAGCATCCGGACGAGAAAATTCCGGACGAGAATTCAGACGAGAATTCAGACGATCTGGAATTCAACGTGCCCGAAGACAAGTGGACAAACTTCTTCGGGCCGCTACCCAAAGGGCAGGTGGCATCGGTATGGCGACCGCCGGCGCTTGCTGCAGACGATCAAGAACAAAATCCCGAACACAATCCCATTAGCAACGACGAGGATTACGGCAGCAGTGCCGCAGAATCGCCAGCAGCGGCATCCGACGATGCCTGGGCCACGCTGGCCGCCGGCAGCGATGATGCCGCAGCCGCGCTCGGCGACATTGACGAGCATGGCAACGATACGGATACGGATGAGGATGAGGACGACGACAAAGCTTTCACTCCCGTCTGGCAGGAACCGCAGCAACGCTCTGCACTGGCGCGATTCACGCCTGTCGGCGTTACCTTGCTGGCCCTGTTGTTTGTCACCCAACTGATTCATTACAACCGGGATTCCCTGGCCGCGAACCCGGAGTATGGCGCGACGCTGCGCAGTGTTTACGCAAAACTGGGTAGCGAGCTTTATCCACTCTGGAATGTTAATGACTACGAAATTCGCGGCTCAGAAGCCATTGCCGGAGAAACCGGTGTGGACATACTCGACATCCGCGCACAGATTGCGAATATCGGGGAGTACCCCTCGGGCTTGCCGCGGCTGCGCGTAGTGCTGCGTGATCGCTGGGCCAACCCGGTGGCGGCACAAGATTTCGGACCGGGCGACTATGCCGACACCCGCTCATTGCCCGATGACCGCTTGCTGCAACCGGGCGATGTCATTGGCGCCCACGTCAGCATTCAGGATCCGGGCTCAGGCGCACAGGGCTTCGAGTTGGAGCTTTGTCTGCCGCGACGAGGCACGGGCCTTGAATGCACGGGACAACCTTTCAAGTGAGCGGCTTTACGATCGGTCCCCATCGTATTGACGGACGTTCAGTCCTGGCGCCGATGGCGGGCCTGACGGATCAGGCATTTCGCAACTTGTGCAGGCAATATGGTGCAGCCATGGCCATCACTGAAATGACCACAGCCGACACCGCCTTGTGGCGCACCACCAAAAGCCGCAGCCGGCTGCGGCTTGACGGCGAGAACGGGCTACGCATCGTGCAGATTGCGGGCAGCGAACCCGATCAAATGGCAACGGCGGCCGCTGTTGCCACCGATATGGGAGCCGATGTTGTTGATATCAACATGGGCTGCCCGGCCAAGAAGGTTTGCAACAAACTGTCGGGCTCGGCCCTGCTTAAAGACGAAAAACGCGTGACGGCAATTCTTGAAAGTGTGGTCGCCGCTACACAGCTGCCAGTGACGCTCAAAATTCGCACCGGTTGGGACAAGCAGCACCGCAACGGGCCTGGCATTGCCCGTATCGCAGAAGCCAGCGGCATCCGCTCACTGTCCGTGCACGGCCGGACGCGGGCATGCATGTTCAGGGGCGAAGCAGAGTACGAGACCATACGGCAGATTAAGCAATCAGTGGGCATTCCGGTGATTGCGAACGGCGATATCGATTCGCCGCGAAAAGCAGCGCACGTGCTGCGTGAAACCGGCGCCGACGCGATCATGATTGGTCGTGGAGCGTTGGGGCGACCGTGGATATTCGAGCAGATAAACGAATTTCTTAAGGCAGGCAGCGAACATGGTGATCCAAGTTGCGGTGACACAATAAATGAGCAGAAAACCTATCCGAATGGCTTCCAGAGCCTTCCGGTTAACGCCGTCCGTGATATCATTCTCGCTCACCTCGACGCGCTTTACCGGCTTCACGGAGAAAGTCGTGGTGTGCGGATAGGAAGAAAGCATCTGACCTGGTATTGCAAGTACTTGCGCGGCGCAGAAAATTTTCGCAACGCAGTCGTACGGGCAGAAAGTGCAGCGGATCAGTTGCAACTTACAAAAGAATTTTTCGACAAAAAAACAGACTTATGACGAACGTGCATCCGCGCGTTCGCAGCGGAGCGTTATCTCAGTGCCTAAAAAAAGCGACCTGGCTGTATCCCGACAAGCAAAATCCCCCAAGAGCCAAGCCACCGAAACACATTTGCAGAGTCGCAATCGACTGCTAAGCAGTTTTACCGAGGACGCCATGCGGTCCTACTTCAAGAACCTGAACGGCCATAAGCCGGCGGAAATCTATCGCATGGTGCTGGGCGAAGTCGAGCCGCCCCTGCTTCGCGCGGTGATGGAATATACTGATGGCAATCAAACACTTGCGGCTGATATGCTGGGGCTTAACCGGGCCACTCTGCGTAAAAAACTCAAGCAGTACGACCTGCGCGGCTGCTCTACACAATGAGCCGAGCAATCAGGGCGCTGCTCAGCGTTTCAGACAAAACCGGTGTTATTGAATTCGCACGAGCGCTTGCCGAACAGGGCGCAGAGTTGTTGTCCACCGGCGGCACTGCCAAGGCACTGCGCGACGCCGGCCTGGAAGTCACCGATGTATCAAGCGTAACCGGGTTTCCGGAAATCATGGACGGCCGGGTAAAAACATTACACCCGCGTATACACGGCGGGTTGCTCGGTCGGGGCGAGCAGGATGCCGAGGTGATGCGCGAGCACGGCATTGGTCAAATCGATGTACTGGCGGTCAACCTTTACCCGTTTGAACAAACGATAGCGCGCACCGATTGCACGCCAGAAATGGCTATTGAAAACATTGATATCGGCGGCCCCGGGATGATTCGGGCGGCTGCAAAGAATCATGCTCATGTCGCCGTGGTTGTGGATCCGACCGATTACGCAGGCGTTGCCGAAGAGCTCAAAAACAATGGTGAACTGTCGTTGAAGAAACGTCGTGCGCTGGCAAAAAAAGCCTTCGGTCACACCGCTTGCTACGACGCCGCCATCTGGAATTATTTTCAGGGCCAGGATAACGACAGTGAATTCCCGGAGCGCATGCCGTTGGGTCTGACGCTTCGAAACACACTGCGTTACGGCGAGAACCCGCATCAATCAGCCGCGCTTTATGCCACTGCGGGTAATGCGGCCGGCACCTTGCTCGGTTCGAAGCAACATCAGGGCAAGGAACTCTCTTTCAACAATATCGCGGACGCCAACGCTGCGCTGGAATGCGCAAAGGCGCTGGACGGCAATGGCTGTGTGATCGTCAAGCATGCCAACCCCTGCGGTGTGGCGCTTGATAGCGACAGCGAGCGTGCTTATCAAAAAGCCTATGCCTGCGATCCAACTTCCGCCTTTGGCGGAATCATCGCGTTTAACGGCGAGCTCAGTAAAGCCGCTGCCGAGGCAATTGTTGCGCAACAGTTTGTCGAGGTGGTGGTAGCGCCGGCCTATGCCGAAGGCGCGATTGCAGCATTCAGTGGCAAGCAAAATGTGCGGGTACTGGAATGCGGGCATTGGGAAAATGCTGCAACAGGCGGTCGCGTGGTGCAACAAATCGAGGCGGGCATGCTGGTGCAGGATAAGGACGTCGAAGACGTGTCGCGGGCCGACCTCAAGGTTGTGACCAAGCGCCAACCCAGCCCGCAGGAAATTGACGATGCCCTGCTTGCCTGGCGCGTCTGCCGCTACGTAAAGTCCAATGCCATTGTGTACGGCAAAGATAACGCCACTCTGGGCATCGGTGCCGGGCAGATGAGCCGCATCATGAGCGCCGAGATTGCGGGTCAGAAAGCCGCCGAAGCCGGGCTCGACCTGAGCGGCGCTGCCATGGCGTCAGATGCTTTTTTTCCGTTTCGAGACGGTATTGATGTGGCTGCCAAATTTGGCATCAAAGTGATTATTCAACCCGGTGGTTCGATGCGCGATCAGGAAGTGATTGATGCCGCCGATGAGCATGACATCGCCATGCTGTTTACTGGCATGCGGCACTTCAGGCACTAAGCAATGAGAGTTCTTGTTGTCGGCAGCGGCGGTCGCGAACATGCACTGGCATGGGCTCTGGCCAAATCGGATCAGGTGGACAATGTGCTGGTCGCGCCGGGTAACGCCGGCACTGCAGCGGAACCCGGTGTTGAAAATGTACCCGTCGGTGCCGAAGACATAGACGGCCTGCTGGAACTGGCCAAAACAGCCCAAATTGACCTGACAGTAATCGGGCCGGAAGCGCCGCTGGTGGCGGGCATTGTGGATCGCTTCAAAAAGCATGGCTTGCGTTGTTTCGGGCCCACCGCGTCGGGCGCACGCCTGGAAGGCTCCAAGGCATACACCAAGGATTTCTTGCAGCGCTACAACATCCCCACGGCTGCGTACAAGAATTTCACCGACATTGATGCGGCGCTGGCATACGCCGAGACCTGCACGCTCCCCACCGTCGTAAAAGCTGACGGGCTGGCGGCCGGTAAAGGCGTGATTATTGCCCATACACGCGAAGAAGCCGTTGCGGCGGTCAACAGGGTTATGAATGACCGCGCTTTTGGCGAAGCCGGTAACGAGATAGTCATCGAAGATTTTCTGGACGGCGAAGAAGCGAGCTTCATGGCCATTGTCGACGGTGAAGCTATTCTGCCGCTGGCAACCTCCCAGGATCACAAAGCGCGCGACGATGGCGATAAAGGCCCTAACACCGGCGGCATGGGTGCCTATTCACCGGCCCCGGTGATTGACGCAGCAATGACCGAGCGTGTCATGAACGAGGTAATGCGTCCCACCGTGGAAGGTCTAAAAAAAGACGGCGAACATTACACCGGCTTTCTTTACGCCGGCCTGATGATCGGCGCAGACGGGGTGCCGCGCGTACTCGAATTCAACTGCCGCATGGGCGATCCGGAAACGCAGCCCATTTTGTTCAGGCTGAAAACGGATCTGGTCGATCTGATTGATGCAGCCCTCGACGGGAAACTAAACGAGGTTTCGGCCGACTGGGATCCGCGACCATCGCTGGGGGTGGTGCTGGCTGCAGGTGGTTATCCGGACAGCTACAACAAAGGCGACATCATCACCGGCCTGGATGCCGACGAATCCGAGGACGTGAAAATATTCCATGCAGGCACCAAAGCCACTTCGGCGGGCGTTGCCACGAATGGCGGGCGCGTGCTGTGCGCGGTCGCGCTCGGCAAAAACGTGGCCGACGCACAGACCAAAGCCTACGAATTGGTGAAACGCATCAACTGGGACAACGTGTATTACCGCAACGACATCGGTTACCGGGCCGTTGCGCGGGAACGCCAATAAACCGTCGGCTTCCTATTTCCATTTACCGCGATCGGCATCCATTTGCACGTGGCCCCCACGACGATCCAGCATGAACTTGCCTTGCTCGGCGCCAAATGCCCGCTCCGCAAGTACATTCATCGGGTCGGAACGGTTGGTGTAATCACGGTAGGTGAAATCATAAGTTTGCAGCGCGTCACGCTCAGCCATCGGGACTTCTTCTGCTTCGTCTATCCACCGGAACCAACGATCCACGAACTTCTCAAGATACGCTTCGCATAAATCAATGTGCTCGTCGGTAAGGCTGGTGATATAGCTTGAGCATACCGGGGACTGCATGGCACGAATCACCGGGCCGTGACTGGCTGACCAGACAAAATCGGTATTGGCACGGAAAGTAAGGTAATCCGCGTTAGCCTCGCCTTCGTAGTACTTATTCACATACGGTTCATCAACCTTCAGATCCGTGCGCGCGACGTAATCTGCATAGAACAGAAGGTTCGGCACCGTACCAAAAATAATCATCAGATTCGGTACTTTAATGTGCTGGCTCAAGGTGACGTTGATGTTCATATCAATGATGCTGGCCTTGCGGTTGCCGATCCATGACCTCACATACCAGTCGATACCGCCGCCCGTATAACCAAAGAACGAGCCTTCCATCTGCTTGTCTGCGGACGTGTAGTACTCAGCACCTTCAGAAATTGGGTGCAGCTTCGCGTCACTGAACCGGGCAAGAATGCGCTCATGAATTTTGCCGTGAATGTTCCAGCAACGCTCCCATTGCTTGGATACATCTACATTAGGATTATCGGCAAGAAATTCATGAATGGTTTTTACGTCACTTTGTTGAGACATCTGTTGTTCCTTAAAACTGAATAACCGAGCGAATGCTTTTGCCTTCGTGCATCAAGTCGAAGGCCTTGTTAATGTCATCGAGCGGCAGGGTATGGGTCACCATTTCGTCTACTTTAATTTGGCCGCCGAGGTATTGCTCCACCATGCCTGGCAACTGGGTGCGGCCTTTTACGCCACCGAAAGCCGTGCCTCGCCAGACACGACCGGTGACCAGCTGAAAGGGTCGCGTTGAAATTTCCTGGCCGGCTCCGGCAACACCAATAATGATCGACTCTCCCCAGCCTTTGTGACAGCACTCCAGTGCCGAGCGCATCAAGTCAACGTTGCCGATGCACTCGAAGGAATAGTCGACGCCACCGCTGGTGTAGTCCACGATGACTTCCTGAATCGGTGCATCATGTTCCCTGGGGTTGATGAAGTCAGTCGCACCCAGAGCTCTGGCCATCTCGAACTTGTCGGGATTAATGTCAATGGCAATGATCTGGCCTGCCCCGGCCATCACTGCGCCCTGTATGACGCTTAAACCAATACCGCCCAGTCCGAACACGGCAACGGACGCCCCGGGTTCCACTTTCGCTGTGTTCAGCACTGCGCCGATTCCGGTGGTGATACCGCAGCCGAGCAAACAAATCTTGTCCAGCGGTGCGGCGGGGTTCACTTTGGCCAACGCGATTTCGGGTAACACCGTGTATTCCGAAAACGTGGACGTGCCCATGTAGTGATAAATCTGACTGCCATTCCTGGAAAAACGGCTTGACCCGTCGGGCATCAGGCCCTGCCCCTGGGTAACGCGTATCGCCTGACACAGGTTGGTTTTGCCGGAAGTACAAAAGCTGCATTCGCCGCACTCGGGTGTATACAGAGGAATGACGTGATCGCCGGGCTTGACGCTGGTGACACCGGCACCCACTTCCTCGACAATGCCCCCGCCCTCATGGCCGAGCACTGCAGGAAAAAGGCCTTCAGGATCTGCGCCGGATAACGTGAAAGCGTCGGTGTGACACACCCCGGTGGCAACGATACGCACCAGGACTTCTCCTGCACGCGGCCCTGCTACGTCAATCTCTGTAATTTCAAGCGGTTTGCCTGCTTCCCAGGCAACGGCGGCTCGGCTTTTCACCGCTTACCTTTTCATAGCATCAAAAAACTTAGCGTTGGTCTTCGTGTCCTGCATCTTGCTGGTCAGAAACTCGATGGCCGCAACCTCGTCCATGGGGTGCAGCACTTTGCGCAGTATCCATATTTTCTGCAGCTCATCCGGTTCAATCAGCAAGTCTTCCTTACGCGTGCCGGACCGATTGATGTTGATCGCAGGATAAATACGCTTTTCAGCAATGCGGCGATCCAGATGGATTTCCATGTTGCCCGTACCCTTGAATTCCTCGTAGATCACATCGTCCATCTTTGAGCCAGTATCCACCAATGCCGTGGCGATAATCGTCAGACTGCCGCCTTCTTCGATGTTGCGTGCCGCACCGAAGAAACGCTTCGGGCGATGCAATGCATTGGCGTCCACGCCGCCGGTCAATACTTTACCGCTGGAAGGCACGACGGTGTTGTAAGCACGCGCCAGACGGGTGATCGAATCAAGCAGAATGACAACATCCTTCTTGTGTTCAACCAGTCGCTTGGCTTTCTCAATCACCATCTCGGCCACCTGCACGTGCCGGCTGGCCGGCTCGTCGAAGGTGCTGGACACCACTTCACCGCGGACGGTGCGCTCCATGTCGGTCACTTCTTCCGGGCGCTCGTCAATCAGCAACACCATCAACACTACGTCTGGATTGTTGGCCGTTATAGCCGTGGCAATGTGCTGCAACAGCATGGTTTTACCGGCCTTCGGTGGCGACACAATAAGACCCCGCTGCCCCTTGCCAATGGGCGCGACCATGTCGATGACGCGAGCGGTCAAATCCTCGGAACTGCCGGTACCCTGCTCCAGCTTGAGGACTTCGCGCGGAAACAGCGGTGTAAGGTTTTCAAACAGAACCTTGCGCCGCGCGTTCTCTGGATCGTCCAGATTGATCTCCGCGACCTTGAGCAACGCAAAATAGCGCTCGCCCTCGCTGGGCGGGCGAACCAAACCGCCAACCGTGTCGCCGGTGCGCAAATTAAAGCGCCTGATCTGACTAGGAGAAACGTAAATGTCATCGGGGCCGGCCAGAAAGGAACTGTCGGCGGAGCGAAGGAAGCCGAAGCCGTCCTGCAGGATCTCCAGCGTGCCGTCACCGTAGATGGCCTCGCCCTTGGCACCGTGCGCCTTGAGAACCTCAAAAATAATGTCCTGCTTGCGTGAGCGGGCGAGATTTTCCAACCCGACCGCCTCCGCCATGGCAACCAGTTCGGATGCCTGCATCATTTTCAGTTCATTCAGGTGAAGCAGCTCGCCGTTTGCTTCGAGCTCCTCCTTACTGACAATGTCATCGGCAGTAAAATTGCCGGTCTCTTCAGAACCCGGCCTGCCACCACGGCGGCGGGATTTTTTCTTCCCCTGACCGCCTCCCGAATTTCCGCGATTTCCAGGTTTGGATCGCGTACGCGCTTGATTACCCAAGAAGCCTCTCACAAGTTACTGTCCAAAAAATTCTTTAGTTGCTGCTTCGACGCTGCCCCTACATGTTGCGCGCCGACGTCGCCGTCCTTGAAAAGGATCAGGGTCGGAATACTGCGCACATTGAACTGCCTGGCAGTCTGGGGGTTGGAATCCACGTCGAGCTTTGCGATCTTAAGCTTACCGTCATATTCGCCGGCCAGCTCGTCTAATACGGGTGCAATCGCCTTACAGGGGCCGCACCACTCTGCCCAGAAATCCACCAAAACCGGTGTCTCTGACTTCATCACGTCTGCGTCAAAACTGTCATCGCTGATATGTAAAAGGCTCATAGAAATCGCTTCTGCTGTTAGTTGTTGAAAAATGAAGTGTTGATTAAAAAGCGTGGAAACAGTAAAAAGGTCGCCGCCCCGCCTGTGTCGGGCTCGCCTGGGTCTGGAACACAGACGTATTTATGTCCTGGCCAACTACCGCGCATTATTCAGGCGCTTGGCAAGCTTCCTCTGGTTAAGTAACAGGTGAGCTGGTAGAAGATCTGCGGGCGCGATGGGCGCCGCCGGGTTGACTCATTTTGAACCGCTTCCGCTGCAGATTGCAAGTACCATAAAGCACTTTTTTTACACACATAAAATAAGCACATACATGACAGAAGACAACGTAGTCCGTTTTGACTCACTGGACCTGCCTGCCGAACTGCAGGCCGGAATCCGGAAAGCCGGGTTCGAACGCTGTACGCCCATACAAGCGGCCACGCTGCCACGAGCCCTGGCCGGCCTCGACATCGCCGGGCAGGCGCAAACCGGCACCGGCAAAACAGCGGCTTTTCTGCTGGCAGCCCTTAACCGGTTGCTCACCAGCAAAAAGGAATCAGACGGCAAGAACCCGCGCGCAATTATGCTGGCACCTACCCGCGAACTGGCCATACAAATATTCGAGGACGCCAAAGTCCTTGCCAGTGGCACAGACTTTAATATTCAGGTGGTTTTCGGGGGCGCTGACTACGACAAGCAGCGCGACAAACTCGACAAGGGCGTGGATATACTGATCGGCACCCCCGGTCGGTTCATCGATTACTTTAAGCAAGGCGTATTTAATTTAAAGAACGTCGAAGTCGTTGTGCTGGACGAAGCCGACCGCATGTTCGACCTGGGCTTTATAAAGGACATACGCTATATCCTGCGGCGCCTGCCGGATGCCGATCAACGACTCAACCTGTTGTTCTCGGCGACACTCAGCCAGAAAGTTCTGGAGCTTGCCTACGAGCATATGAACGACCCCGAGTCGGTGCAGATTGAACCGGAAAAATTGACGGCCGATCTGGTTACCGAAGCAGTCTACTTTCCCGGCAACCTCGAAAAAATTCCCCTGCTGATCGGTCTGCTGAAGAAGACCGATGCCCGCCGCACGATGGTCTTTGTGAACACCAAACGCGAGGCCGAGAAACTTGAGCGATTCCTGCCGTTTAATGGCATTGACGCCAAGGCTATCTCCGGTGACGTGCCGCAAAACAAACGCATGCGCATGCTGAAAAGCTTTCAGGATGGCGAACTGCCGGTGCTCATTTGTACAGACGTTGCCTCTCGCGGACTGCACGTGCCGGATGTCAGTCATGTTATTAACTACGACCTGCCCACTGACTGCGAAGACTATGTGCACCGCATAGGTCGCACTGCGCGTGCCGGCGCTGCCGGCGACTCGATCAGTTTTGCTTGCGAGAATTTCGCCATGTCGCTGCCCGACATCGAGAAGTACATCGGCCACTCGCTGCCGGTTCAATCCATTAGCGATGACCTGCTATACAAGATAAAGATTCCGCCCAAGCCCGAAAGGCGTGAGCAAAGCGGCGGCAGAGGCGGCCCCCGCAAAGGCGGTAATCGCAGTGGCGGCAATCGCGGTGGCGGTGCCCGCCGACGCTAAAATCAAACTCCACCGGGCCTTCAGAAGCCGGTCGTCAAATGCTCTACCCCGTCCACGAAGGCGTGACCTGCCACTTCCCGTAACGGCTGCCTCGAATCCGGCCGTCGAATTGCGATAACGCCGGCCAGACCGTATTCCGTAGCGGCCTCAATGACCGGCAAACTGTCATCAACAAACAACGTGGTGTCGGGGTCAAACTGCAGCTGCTTGTGGAGCGCTGCCCAGAAATCCTGTTGCTCTTTAGGGGCGCCAATATCGTGTGAGCTGACAAACTCTTTTATCCAGTAGTGCAGCCCGGTCACATCTTTTTTTATCGACAGCGTAAGTTGGTGCGCGTTGGTCACCAACACCAGCCGCTTCCCGCTCCGCCGGGCGCGCTGCAAGAATTCCCGAGCGCCTGGAAGAAAGCGTATGCGGTGACTGCTTGCCTGCTTCAGTGCGGGCAAATCCAGCTGTAACTGCCGTGCCCAGAAGTCCAGACAATACCAGTCAAGCGTGCCCTCCCGACCGGCGTACAACTCATATATATGCGTTCTCGCTGCATCGTGCGTTATGTCTTGCTGGCGTGCATAAACGCGCGGCACCAGCTCCCGCCAGAAATAGTTGTCAAAGGCCAAATCGAGCAAGGTGCCGTCCATATCGAGCAGGATCGTATCGTAGCGATCAACCGCGACAGGGTCGCTAAGACCTGAGATTTTTTCCGTCATAGCCTATACTTGCGCCCCGCCAACCAGCGGCGACAGCCGCGATAATTACTGAACGATATATTAATGCACCAGCACCTCGAAAAGCTTGTAGCCCCGGTCGTCGACATTGCCGACAAGGCCAGCGATGCCATACTCGAAATCTACAACAGCAACGACTTTGGCGTCGAAACCAAGGACGATGCATCGCCGCTTACCCTGGCCGACAAGGCGTCACACAATGTCATCGTTGCAGCGTTAGCAACCCTTACACCGGAAATTCCCATACTTTCTGAAGAATCCAGAACAGTGGCGTGGGAGGAGCGGTCACAGTGGAATGAGTACTGGCTAATCGACCCGCTGGACGGAACCAAGGAATTCATCAAGCGCAACGGCGAGTTTACGGTCAATATCGCACTCATTCAGGGTAACAAGGCCGTGCTGGGCGTTGTCTATGTGCCTGTGCAGGGCCGCTGTTTTTACGGCTATCAGGGTGGGGGTTCGTTTGAAAGGAACTCAGCCGGCGAAGTCCGCGGTATTCGTGTCAATGATCATGCCGAGACCCCCGTGCGGGTGGTCGGCAGCCGCTCACACCGCGGCGAATTGCTGGATGCCTATCTGGCGCGTCTGGGCGAACACGAAATGGTGCCAATGGGCAGCTCACTTAAACTCTGTCTGGTGGCGCTGGGTGAAGCGGATGTTTATCCGAGACTGGGTCTAACTTCGGAGTGGGATACCGCTGCTGCTCAGGCCGTGGTGGAGTGCGCCGGCGGCAAAGTGGTGCAGACCGATGGCTCACCGCTGCTTTACAACACCAAGGACGACATTCTGAATCCGTTTTTTATCGTCTACGGCGACCATAGCCGAGACTGGACGACCTATCTGGAGTAGAATGCGCCTTAACATGCTCGAAACAGAGTAATAAGAACAACAACATCATGACTGCCAGTATTGAAACCAACATTTTCAAGAGCCGGATGCGCCTTAAAGAGCTGCGGGTTGCCCACCACGATCTAGATCATGAGATCACCGCACTCCGCGACAACCCCTCGGCAGATCAGCTGCTGGTAAAACGCCTGAAAAAGCGCAAGCTGCTTATCAAGGACATGATTGTTAAGCTCGAGAGCGCCCTCATCCCCAACCTGAACGCCTGAAACCCTTTGATTTCCAAGGCCTCTCGACCAACAGTCGGGAATTCTTACAGGCGCAAATCAGCACTATATTATTGTTTTTATTAAGGTTTCTATTTTTATTGTGACGCGCGTCACACCCTGAAACCCATTCAGTGTCGCCAGGATTGACACTCGCACCGTCGCGGGCATTTTTCATGCCAACACCGTAATCCGCATGCCAATTCATACGCGGGTTTTTTCGTGACTCCGGTCACAGAATTTTCGGGTTTGCCAGGCTTATGTCAAAGCACAGCGACTTTGGCATCAAGCTGGCACAAGACCTGCAACATACAGGGCAAGTCGAAACAACAACGACTACGCCCAAAGCAACACCTATAACAATAAAAAAAACCAGCACGCACGACGCAGCAACTAAAGAGTCGCAATGACTCATACAACAACAAATGCAGCATCGAGCGTGACAACAATTCCGCGCCCATCCAGCCGCCCTTCGGGGCGGCTTTTTTTTGGCTCGGTTTTGGTTGGCTCGGTTATTGGCTCGGGTCGTGCAAACGCGGATCGTGCAAGCGCCCGGGGCCCCAGACCAGTTCATCCAGCGTCGGCTCCCAGCGGTAAACATCCATGTTCAGTTTCCCGTCCCGGACATCTACACCTTCCGCTCGCAGCAACTCCTGCTGCCGCTCATAGCCACGCGTGCCCTTAGGAATGGCAATCTCACCCTGCGCATTGACGATGCGATGCCAGGGTAATTGCAGCTCTTTGGGTGCAGCGCCCAGAGCACGTCCGACCATTCGTGCACCCCTTCTTGACAGACCCGCAAGCCTGGCGATCTGGCCATAGCTGGCGACCGAACCTTCGGGGATAAGCGCCGCCTGCTCCCAAATTCTTCGATAACTCTCGCTGCCTGACATGCATTCAGTATACTTCGTTACTACGAATGTTCACCGACCATCATCCCTTCCCTGTGCTTCGATGACGTACGAAATCGCGCTCGTACTGGGCATACTTGGCGTCGCGCTGATTCTGTTTGTCACAGAAGTGCTGCGCATGGATCTGGTGGCACTACTGGTGCTGGTTGCCCTGGCGATCACCGGGCTGGTCGATACCGAATCGGCTTTATCCGGATTCAGTAATCCCGCCGTGGTGACGGTATGGGCCATGTTTATTCTGAGCGACGGCCTGACACGCACCGGCATCGCCGATATTCTTGGCACCCTGGTACTGCGTATTGCCGGTCACCGCGAATTCATGTTGATCGTCGTAATCATGCTGACTGCCGGTAGTCTGTCCGTTTTTCATGAGCAACATTGGGGTAGCTGCGCTGATGTTGCCTGTGGTCATCGATGTTGCGCGTCGAACGGAAATCCCGGCTTCCCGACTGCTTGATGCCGCTGGCCTATGGCTCGCTGCTGGGCGGTCTCACCACGTGGGTGGGCACGCCGCCCAATCTGCTGATCTCCGGCGCGCTGGAAGCGGCCGGTGAGCGTCCGTTTACCATGTTCGATTTTTCAAAAGTCGGTATGGGCGCCCTGCTGGTCGGCACACTTTTCGTCGCGCTGGCAGCTCGCTTTTTGCTGCCCAAAGAAACGCGTGTGCAGGGGGAAAAGAATCGCAGTCAGCGCAACCTTCGGCAACTTTACGGCCTGCAGGAACGCACTTTTACAGTGAACGGTTCCGCAGAACTCGATATTGGTGGGGAAAAGCCTGGCGGCCTCACGCATCGGTTCAGCAGTCGGTCTGATCGTTGTAGCGCTGGATCGCTTTGGACGCATAGAAGCCTTACCGTCGACTAAAACACTTCTCCAGGGTGGCGATAAGTTGCTGGTGCAGGGTCGACTCGATCGTCTCGAAGAACTGCGACGCTGGGGCGAGGTGGTTATCGAGCGCGAAGCACCATTACTGCAGTCGCTGGTCAGCGAGAGGGTGCAACTGGTCGAAGCCACGGTTGCTAAGAGATTCGGCGCTGATCAAATCGCTGGTCAACCACACCGATTACCGGCGCAGGTTTGGCACTAACGTACTGGCCATCCGGCGTGATGAGCTGATCCGCCGGGTGGGCATCAATAAGGTGCCGCTGCGAGCAGGCGATAAATTACTGATGCAGGGAAATCAGGATGCCCTGGCCGATCTGGATCGTTCACCCGAATTCAGTGAAGTGGAAACCGTGGACGAGGACACCCTTACGGACGTCTACCGCATGCAGGAAAGCGTCTTCGTGATCCGTATTCCGCGTGACTCGCAACTCGGCGGCAAGAGTCTGGCTGAAACCCGGCTTGGTGAAGCCTTTGATTTCCGCTTGCTCGCCACCTTTCGTGAGAACACTCTGCAACTGATGCCCGAGCCAGATGAATTACTGCTGGGTGGCGATTTGCTGTTGCTGCAAGGCCGGCCCGAGGATTTCGATGAATTGCGGGGCTTGCAGGAACTGGAGATCAGCAGCGCCGTTTCGGCGCAATTTTCGAGCTATGAGTCTGATCGACTCGCCATGCTGGAAGTGACGCTGGCACCGCAATCGGACATGGTCGGAAGATCTATCAGCGACATCAACTTCCGCGAAAAATACGGCCTTGAGCTGGTCGCATTGTGGCGTTCGGGTGAAACCATCCGCTCTGATCTGAACCAATTGCGGCTGGAATTCGGCGACGCGCTGGTGTTGCTCGGACCGCGCACCAAAATCAATGTATTCAGTGAAGACGCCGATTTCATCACCATGACACCGGCGCCCAAGGCGCCGCCGGATATCAAACGGGCGCCGCTCGCGGCATTTATCATGGTTGGGGTGGTCGGCGTGGTGTTCGTGGGCATCCTGCCAATTTACATCGCCGCAATCATCGGTGCTGCAGCCATGGTGACGACCGGCTGCTTGAGCATGGAACAGGCTTATCGCGCCATCGACTGGCGCGCTGTATTTCTCATTGCGGGCATGTTGCCACTCGGCATTGCGATGGCGGATACCGGCGCCGCAGGTTTTATCGCTGGGGAAGTGATGAGCCTGCTCGGCGATTTGGGGCCGTGGCCGGTTATCGTCGGCTTGTATGCGCTGACAGCTCTCGCCACCATGATCATTCCGACCGCCGCTTTGGTGGTTCTGATGTCACCCATTGTTTTGTCCGCTTCAGCGGAGATGGGGATCATGCCGCAAACTGCCATGATGGCAGTAGCGATGGCTGCCTCGGCCAGCTTTACCAGCCCGATTTCACATCCGGCAAACATTCTGGTGATGGGCCCGGGCGGTTACCGCTTTGTGGATTACATCAAGCTCGGCGTACCGCTCACGCTGGTCATCTTTGTGGCGGTGATGTTTTTGTTGCCGTTGTTCTGGCCGATCAGCTATGTCAATCCCTGATAGCCCGACTGCCCGTCCCTAAACTAAGGCAACAACACCGTTGAACCGGTGGTCTTGCGTGCTTCCAGGGCACGGTGCGCGTCGGCTGCCTGTTCCAGCGGCCAGGTCTGGTTAATTTCGATACTGACCCTGCCGTTTTCCAGCACGATAAACAGCTCTTCTGCAGCGGCACGCAATTCTGCCGGGGTACGCACGAAATCAAACACTGCGGGTCGCGTTAAAAACAATGAACCGCGTTTACCCAGTTCCAGCGGGGATATCGGATCCACCGGCCCGGACGCATTGCCGAATGACACCATGGTTCCGTGCGGACGAATGCAATCGAGTGACTGTATGAAGGTGTTCTTGCCGACCGAGTCGTAGGCCGCTGCAACGCCCGCGCCACCGGTCAATGCGCGCACCTGTTCGACAAAATCCGGGGCATCGGCCATGACAATGGCAACAGCACCGTGCTGTTTGGCCAGCGCGGCTTTTTCTGGCGTACTAACCACGCCGATGACGTTGACGCCCAGCGCTTTGGCCCACTGGCAGACAATCAGTCCGACCCCACCGGCTGCCGCATAAAGCAGCACATGATCGCCGGACTGCGCCTTGTAAGAACGATGTAGCAGGTACCAGGCCGTCAGGCCCTTGAGCATGGCCGCCGCGGCAGTTTGGTCGGCTATGCCGTCAGGCAGTTTCACCAGCTTGTCCGCGGCATAGACCCGCTGCTCAGCATAGGCGCCGGGCGGCATACTGGTATAGGCCACACGGTCTCCGGGTTGCACGTAGTCCACGCCCGGCCCGACGGCCTCAACCACACCGGCAGCCTCCAGACCCAGCCCGCTTGGCAATTCCAGGGGATAAAGCCCGGACCGCTGGTAGGTGTCGATAAAATTGAGCCCCACGGCCGTGTGCTTTAGCAGCACTTCTCCCGTACCGGGTTCAGGGACCGTAACCTCCTGCCACTGCAGAACCTCAGGGCCGCCGAATTCATTTATGACTATTGCTTTAGACATTTGCTCGCTCACTTGCTGCGCTGGTGTGTAAGTATTTTTGCCGTCTTGTCAGACGACCGGCTAGCGCCAGTATAATGCCTCGCCATGACTGAACGAGTAATCATCGTCGGCGCGGGTCATGCGGCCGGCCAGGCAGCCACATCGCTGCGACAAAAAAAGTACGCGGGTGAGATCGTCATGATCGGCGATGAAGCCTACGTGCCCTATCAGCGACCGCCGCTTTCCAAAGCCTTTCTGGCCGGGGAACTGACGGTAGAGCGGCTGTACTTCAAACCTGCGCATTATTACCCCGACCACAACGTCACGCTTAAACTGAGCACCCGGGTAGCGAGCATTAACCCTTCAGCGCACACCGTGATCACCGCAGACGGTGAATCACTGGAGTACAGCAAGCTGATTCTGGCAACCGGCAGCCGGGTGCGCGAGCTGCCGATTCCGGGCAACGACCTCGACGGCGTTCACTATTTGCGCAGCATTGCCAATGTCGAAGCCATGCAAAAAGATTTCGTGGCGGGCAAAAAAATTGTTGTCGTTGGCGGCGGTTATATCGGCCTGGAAGTGGCTGCCGTGGCGGTCAAAACCGGGCTGGATGTCACCATTCTGGAAACCGAATCACGGGTTATGAACCGTGTGGTGGCTCGCGAAATATCGCAGTTCTTTCAGAACATGCATCGGGAAGAAGGGGCCACTCTGGAACTCGGTCGCCGCGTGCAGGAAATCAACGGTGCGGATGGCAAAGTCACATCAGTCAGCTGCGCGGATGGATTCACGGTGGCAGCCGACATGGTGGTTATTGGCATTGGCATCATCCCCAACGTAGAACTGGCCGAAGCTGCCGGACTGAAATGCTCCAACGGAATTGTCGTGGATGAATATTGCCAGACGACGGATGCCGACATTCTTGCCATTGGCGACTGCACCCGGCATCCCAACAAATTGCTGGGGCGACACTTGCGGCTTGAATCGGTGCACAACGCCATCGAACAAGGCAAGACGGCGGCCGCAAACATTATCGGTGAGCCGGTCGCCTACAACCAGGTACCGTGGTTCTGGTCGGATCAGTACAACGTCAAAATGCAGATTGCCGGCATGAGCGATGTGCACGAACAGTTCGTCATGCGCGGCGACCCTCGCACGCGTTCGTTTGCGGCCTTTTATTTGCAGCAAGGAAAAATAGTTGCCGTGGATGCCATCAACAGTCCGCGCGAATTCATGCTCGGCAAAAAACTGGTAGCGGCTGGCGCCAAAATCCCCATCAAGGATCTGGCTGATACCAGCAAAGACTTTAAAGAGATGGCAACAGCGGCAATAGAAGCAACAAGCGCTCAGGCGTAGTACATGTCCAGAAAATCGTCGAGGCTCAGATCATCGGCAGCTTCGATGTCTTTCTGTCGCTGCAATGACTCGCGACTTTCAGTTTCGAGCATTGTCAGATGCTGATTGAAATCATCGTTGATGCTCAGGAAATAATCGCGGTAGTTGTTTGCCAACTGCAAACCGAAGTGTGCAAACGCCTCGCCTGATTCACTTTGCTCGCGCAGCAATCGCGCCGAATAAGTTGCTTCAGGGTCAGCAAGCGCCTCGGTTGCCGCCGCATGGGCTGCCAGATACTCACCCCCATCGGTTGCTTCCAGCATCGCGCAAATCGGCTGCATTTCTTCAAGTATTTCGCGGCCCCACGCGTCGCGACTGATGGGTTTGCCTGCCCGCTGCAGCGTTAAACCCGGCTCCCGGCCTCGCCGCGCCACGTCCAGATGATTGGCTTTATTACCCTCTGCCTCGATGTCACTGATGGGAGGGCTGGGGCTCACCAGACAATAAATAAGAAATGCCTCGAGAAATAATTGCTGCGAATGGCTGATCCCGACCGGGTCAAAGGGGCTTAAGTCCAGCGCGCGCAGCTCGACATACTCGATACCCCCGCGCTGTAAAGCCGCCGTGGGGCGCTCGCCGGAGCGGGCTACCCGTTTCGGGCGAATGGTGCTGTAGAACTCATTCTCAATTTGCAGCTGGTTGTCGTTCAGCTGCATGTACTGACTGCCGCGCTTGACGCCCAAAACGGCGTAATCGGGGTTGGGGCGCGAAATTGCGGCACTGAGATCCCGAATGTACTCATCGAGGCTGTTGGCAGAAACAACCACCGCTGACTGATTGGAATTCTGATAACCGAGATCGCTCATGCGCAGCGAGGTCGCATATTTTCCGTACCGCGTGCCGTGGTCGAGCTCGTCCAGCCCGGCGTCTTTGCCAAGCAGGAAACTTTTACACACCGCAGGTGACGCGCCGAACAAATACAAAATCAGCCAATCAAGGCGCCGCACGTTCCTGACTACACCGAGGTAGAAATCAGACTTTAGTTGCTGATTGTGGTCACGCCCGACAATCCCGGCCCAGGCGGGCCAGAAGGGCTCAGGCAGCGAATAGTTGTAATGGATGCCGGCAATGGCCTGCATATAACGGCCGTAACGATTGCCAAGCCCCTGGCGGTAAATGGTCTTCATTCGCCCGATGTTCGATTCGCCGTATTGGGCGATCGGTATGTCTTCTTCACCGCGCAAACGGCACGGCATGCTGAGTGGCCACAACAATTCGTCGCCGATGCGGGGGTAAGTAAACTGGTGAATATCACAGAGCAACTGCGCGACAGCCCATGCGGTCGTTTCAGGCGTCGTCACGAACTCCGGCAGGGCTTCCGAGTAATCGGTAGTAATGAACTGATGCGTTAATGCTGAACCCAGCGCTACCGGATGCGGCTCGCGCGAAATCAGGCCCTCGGGAGTGATACGCAGGCTCTCTTTTTCGACGCCGCGGTGGCCACCTGCAAGTAAATCGCCACCGCCGTGTTCCGACAGTGCCGCTAAACGTTGTTCGTAGGAATTTTTCACAGGCTTTGCCAGCGCCACAATGCAGAGTGGATTGGAACCTCTGGCCCGTGCTCTGTCAAATGGCTTTAGGCTATTGCCTTAGTACCTATATAACCGTTCACGCAATGCAGGTTCGATAATGCCCTGAGACAATCTACCAGGGCAGCGGGGTGCCGTCGTATTCGACAAAAGAACCCGTGGTTTCAACCGTAAGATTGTCTATGTTTCGGATCACATCCGCGGCAGCCACCACCGGATCCCTGAGTTCCATCCGCCCCTTCATCGCCGCCATCATGTCTGTGGCCACAGCGCCCGGATTCATGAGGCCGACTATGATGCCCTTTTTGCGCTTTTCCTTCGCCAGAGTGGCCATCATCATGTTGAGCGCTGATTTGCTGGAACGGTAAAAATATCCGGTGCCAAAGGTCGTGGCAATTGAGCCCATGCTGCTCGATACCGTGATAATTTTCTTTTGCTCACTGCTCAGAACATGGTCATAGAATGCCTCGGCCATTTTAAGCGGCGCGAGCGCGTTCACGTGCATGATCTGGTCATAAACGCTGTAATCGATCTTGCCGAAGACCTGCGTCTTAAACGGATCTCCGGTTATTCCTGCGTTGTTCAACAAAATATCAATCGGCTGCCCGCGGTATTTTTCGGCCAACAGATCAATCTGTTCAAAATCGGTCACATCCAGAGCTTCGATTGCGATGAGGGGGTAATCAGCGGCGAGCGCCTGAAGCTCGTCTGCAGAATCCGGACGACGAGCGGTGGCGATAATTCGATAACCTCGATCCGCATATTGGCGCGCAAACTCAAGCCCTAAACCGCGGTTTGCACCTGTAATCAATACGGTCGGGGGTACCGCGACGGATTCGGCACCATCGGTTTGCGTACCATCGGTTTGCGCACCAAGTTGCAGCGGGGCGATCAGGCAGAGGCTCAATATCGTCGTGAGCAAAAGACCAGGCCATCGGTTCATGTGAAATATCCTGTTGAAATTTTTTTAACGGAACCAGCGAACATCCGGGTAGCGCTTTGCCAGCGGACGATCCAGGCCCAGCCACAAGCCGGACGGCCACCAGAGAAATGCCGCGGTTAGCAAAAAGAAGGGGATCAGGGAGGCGTCGTAATAGCCGCCGACGGCCAGACCAATCAGAATAAATAAGCTTACCCCGGCGGCGGTTCGGGTCAGCACGCCCAACAAAAGTCCAACGGCAGAAAATATCTCCCCCCAGGTGATAACCCACGCGACCAGCACATAGAGCGGAATAGCAAAATTCTGCAAAAACAGTGACGCAAAAGCGTCGGGCGGCATCTCGGTCAACCGGTCGAGAAAAATTTGTTTCAGAATGTCGCTGCTTAGCCAGTCCTTGTTAATTTTGTTAATGCCGGCTGCCAGCCAGAACAAGGCGAACAGCGTGCGCAATAACAAATGCAAAGCAATGCCGGTGAAGCGAACCGGATGGGCCTTGATCCACATCCATTTCCAGACCTGCTGAAACTCCTGAATCGCGAGACTCATGACTCACCCCCGGGCGCATTTGCTGCAATCGTATCCAAGGCATCCCAAAGCGGCAGGCGGGAGCAATAACCCACCGTTTCGCCACTGCTGGCTTTTTGCCATGCACGGCTGATGCGATCAATTTTGTAATCGCCAAATTCGAGCACCCCCGGGTCGAGCACCAGACGAGCTTCAACAATTTTCGGCCCCGACCAACTGCCTGCAGCAGCGGTGTAGACATGCACCGGTCGCGTGTGCCCCCGCGCGGCGAGCGCGTCAGCGGTGAAGTTACTGATAAACCATTCCCAAATTGTGCTGACCTGAGACCAAAATGTGCGCGTCTGCAGGTGATACAAGGTGAAGTCGCCTTCGTCCGGCACGCCCTCGTCTGACGGCAGTTCCGTGCCGGCTTCACACAGCACGACAATCTCGCACATGGTGCAGACCTCGCCGAACTGACCGACAAGAAAATAATCGCGATAGGCATCGATATTCACCTGCGCCTGTGCTGATCCTGTCCACAGCACAACAAGCATCAGGGGCAAAACACCCGGCAATCTGAACCCACGACCCGTCGAATGTTTCATTCTGACTCCTTTTTGTTCTGCGAACCCGACGGCGGATCCGTCAGCTTTTTACCCGCAGCGAAGCGTGCCTTAAATTCCGGCGATGCCATATTGGCGTACAGATCCTGCATGTAAGCCATGGCCGATTTCGGGGCTTCCGCGTAATAGATAAAACGCCAGCCGTTACTAGTGTTCCGCATGATCGCGTTGGCACGCAGCCTTTCGCCCAGCGGTGCACCGTGACGAAACTTCATTTCGGCATGCACATCCCAGGTAGCAAGCACCAGTTCGTCGGTCAGTGAGCGCACGCGTATATTCGATGGGTGGTAGTCCATGGCATCAATCATGGCGAAACGCTCGGGCGTCTCGAAATACCATTTGAGCGCATCCCAGCCAATCATCCAGTCGTCCATTTCTTCGCCCAGATACTGGGGCGCGGGTTCTTCGGGATCGAACAGGGTAATTGGCTGCGGGCCGTGAATGTCCGTGAAGCACTCACCCATCTTTTGAATGATCGCCGTTACTTCGCTGACAATAGCCACATCGGCGAGTGGCAGTGATGCTGTCTGATCATGCGTTTTAGTCACGTGCGATGTCCTCCACCATGGCCATTGCTTCGTTCCACCCCGCTACCGTATCCAGCCGCAAACCCATAAACGCGGGTGCACGACAGGCACGCATGGCCAGATAGTGAATCGCCGCATTAAGAATAATGATTCGGCCGCGTATGGAAGGATCAACGTAGCGGTTGTCGTTGAGCATGGCACGAAGATAAGGCCGGCTTTGACGGCGACGCACATCGCGCAAAATCTCTGACAACTCCGAGTCTGCGGTCAACTCCTCGGCCAGAATCTCCAGCATGATCGGCTGATTCCGCAAGGTTGTGGCCATAGCCACCAGTTCGGCCGCAATGCGTTGACGAAACTCTTCATCGTCTTCTGGCTCTCTGCCGTCACCTGTACCGCCATAACTTGCTTGCGGCGACCCGCGGCGCTCGGCCCAGGCCGCGAGCAGGCCTGGCAGATTGTCAAAATAGCGATACAGCAGCGGCTTGCCAACGCCGGCCTCGTCGACAATGGCATTAACCGACAGTTTGCGCACGCCGTCACGAATAAGCACGACCTCCAGCGCATCCAGCAAGCGCTCTTCGGTCAACTGACGTCGTTTACTGGTTGATTGCATAGACACTGAATTCATGGACAAATAGGCAGACGGTGGACTTGGCTTGGCGTAATGTTACTATCAGGTAACTTTCAAAGCCAGTGAAACAATTTTTTCGGGGGAAGAGTAATGAGGCGTTTCCGTATCGTGCTGGCTGCTGCAACTGCAGCGGCTCCGTTTGCAATGAGCATTCCGATGGCCGCGCAAGCTGCAGCGCTGGACGAGGTCACGGTGTTCGCGCGTAAAACCGCAGAAAATTTGCAGGAGGTGCCGCTCGCGGTTACCGCGGTTGATGCCGAGCAGATCGATCGACTCGGAATCAAAAGCCTCGATGATCTGGCCACGCAGGATTCCAGCGTGCAGTTTGATCTGGGCTTTGCCGAGTCTGACACGCGCATCACGATTCGCGGTTTGTCGCCGACACGTGGCCGTCCGAATGCCGCCACGCTGATTGACGGCATTGATATTTCTTCAGAAGCCGTGACCAACGCCGGCGGCTCAGTATTGATCGACCCCCGCATGATCGACATCGAACGCATCGAGATTGTTAAAGGCCCGCAAAGCGCGCTCTACGGTCGCAGTGCTTTTGCGGGTGCCATCCAGTACTTCACCAAAGACCCGGATGACAACCTCGGTGGCGGCGTGTTCGTGGACTGGAACGTCGAAGGCGATGAGGAGATTCGCGGCAACATCAGCATTCCGCTGGGCGAAACAGTGGGTATGCGAATAAACGGTTTAACCTGGCGAAAGGACGGTTATTACAAGAACGCGGCCACCGGCAATCCGCTCGGCGGGGGCGACGGTTCCGGAATTGCGCTGACATTCAAGTGGGAACCCGGCGACAACTTCAGCGCCAAGTGGCGCACCGACTATTCCGACGACGCCTTTGATCAGGCTGCGCAGGCGCTGTTACAGGATTTCAACACCTTGTATGACCTGGGCACCAGCGGCGGCCTGAGCGGCACCGACTCCGAAGGGCGATCCGTCAGCAATGTGGCGCCCATCACCAACAAATGCAACGCCACCCCCGGCCCGATTGGCAGCTATGACTGCGGCCCCGGGCAAGCGCTGGATCAGTATCTGCGCGATGTCCCCGGTGTTGGACCCAGTTCATCCTTTATTTACAATGCGTTTGGCAACACCTATCCCGATGGCTTTGGCCTGTACGACGCCAACGACCCGTGGATACGCAATATTTACAACCAGCAGGTTGTACAGCTGTTTTCGGGGCGCATTCCCGATGCCAAACACCTGCAGGCCAGCCTGATGCCGGATTACCGGCACTCGAGCAACCCGCTGGACGCGACGGATTTTGTCGGCAGCACACGCGAGGTGTTTCGCAATTCGCTGGTTATGGAATGGACGATCAGTGATTCACTGGTGGCAAATTCGTATACGGGTTACACAGAGGCCAAGGCGTCGTCGCAGCAGGATCTCGGCAAATGGTATGAAGACCGGTGCCGACCCGGCGCGGATCAGGCCGGCAAAATCACCGAATTGCGCCAACAGAATGACTGCACGGCTGGCGATGGGATTCATGATGGCGGTACTACTTTCTATCAGGATCAGTTAACCGACACGACACAACTTAGTCAGGAATTCCGGCTGGCCTGGGACGTCACGGACAGCCTGACTTTTACGCAAGGTCTGCAATACTGGCGCGAGCGTGTGGTTCAGGATCAACGCAACCAGATCACGGTCACTGCCGATGCGTTTTGCTTTTTGTCTTATGGCAATCCTGCGCTCGGCACGCCGTATGACTTTGCGTTCGGACCGCTGGGCCCGAATTTCCAATGCGGTTTAACCACGGTGCCGGCCGCTTACTTCGCCAGCAAAACCTACGCGGAACTCGATCAGCCGGTTATTTTTGCCCGCGGCACCAACCACTATTCCTGGTACGGCAATCTGAAGTGGAACATTACCGACAAGTTCCGCAGCACCCTTGAGGCGCGCCTCACCCGCGAAGACAACTCGGTGACCGGTCCGGACATGAATGTCTGCCTGAACGGGTTGTCACAGGACTACCTCGATAATCCCGACAACCCGGAGGCAGGCACGGTATCGCCGTTTCGCGATGCGTACACCGGCTATGCGCTTTGCCAGAACTACCTGACCAACCCGCTGGACGGCGGCGCGTTCTGGAATTTGCCCGGTGAGACTAATGCGCCCGCTACATCTTTAGTCCTGGATCCGAACTCTCCGGACTGGACGGGCGGACCCATGAGCGGTCGCATCGACGGCCCAAGCTCTTACATCATTTGCGGCTTCGGCGGTCGCTGCGACCGGCTGGAGTTTGCACCGGGCGGCTCGCCGGGCGTGCCAGGCTCCTTTAATGCTTTCGGCTACGGTCAGGCGAATTTTACGAGCCGCACCTTGCGAAAAAAGGATCGTTACTGGGCCCCTAAAGCAACGCTGGAATATTTCTGGACCGACGACATCATGACGTATTTCTCATGGTCGCGGGGCATCAAACCGGGCGGGTTCAGTTTGCTGACAGCGGGTTCTTTCGGTCTGGACGGTAACGGCGATGGCCGCTATGACGAAATTGAATTTACGCCTGAGCGGCTCGACGTCTGGGAACTCGGTGCCAAAACGACGTTAATGGACGGTCGTGTGCGCCTGAACGGCGCCCTGTTCTTCCAGGACTTCAAAGACAAGCAAATCAGTGTGCAGGAAGTCATCGGCAACACCACCGGTACCCGCATTCGAAACATCAGCGGCTCCGAGGTTAAGGGTCTGGAAATGGATGTCACCTTTCAGGCCACGGACAATTTGCGCTTGTCGGGCGGTTACACCTTCCTGGATAGCGAGTACACCGATTACACCACCATCACGCAAAGCGCCAACGATGTTGCTCGCGGACAACTGGGCAATGGTATGGGCTGCATTGAGGTCAACGAGGTTCCGGCTGGCAGCGGCGATGTCTTCTGCACCATCAGCTTTAACGGCAATGAACTCGAGCGGGCACCCAAACATGCCGTCCTGCTGGATGCCAATTACACCAACAACCTGATGGATACGGGCCTGGAATGGTTCGGACAAATAAACTTTCTTTATCAGGATTCGCGTTGGCTGGAGGCATTCAATCTGGTCGAACTGCCTTCCTACACCCGCACCAACATCAGCGCGGGCATTCTGGCCGAGGAATGGGACTTGCAGTTTTATATCAACAACGTGCTGGACGATGACACGGTAACCAGCGGCGGTTCCAACCCAGGCATTTCCACAGCGCAGTGGCGACTTGGTCTGGCGGACGGCGCGGTTGCAGGGCCAAAACTACCCAGTGACGTCTATGCGAACCTGCCGGCACCGCGCATCGTTGGAGCGCGCTTCAACTGGCGCTTCGGCGGGTGATGACAGCGGCGCCTAACTAACAAGCTGCCGCAACACAAACTGATCCAGCCAGGTCTGCAATCGCCAGCCTTGCAGAAAGCCGCAGTGCCCGCCGGCCGGGCTGCGGTATAACTCGACGGCATCCGGGAAGTGCATATTCCGCAGTCCGCCGATCGGTATGACGGGGTCGTCGTCGGCCATCAACACCGTGGTGCGCACATCAATGCTATCGATCTTGCCCTCGGTGATTGCGTAACCTTTGAGGTAGGTTTGCAAATCATCGTACTCGGTGTAGTTGACGACAAAATGATCGGTCATGTGCATCAGATTTTTCAGCGAGGCGAGCTCATTGAAATGATAAATATGCGGAAAGGCCGCGCGCTTTCTGGCCAATGAACGACGCCATTTATGTATGAAGTACTGCTCGTAAATCGCAGGGCCCTGATCGAGCGCCTGCATGGTCTCGGACGGATCGAGCACCGGGCATATCGCCACCACCTGATCCAGCACGATGCCCTGCTCGCGCGCCTTGTTTGCAACCCGCAGGGCAAAATTTCCGCCCAGCGAAAACCCCACGATGGCAACCGTCCGCTCGGGAAACTGGCGATTGATCCACTTAAAGGCGCCCAGCACTTCTTCCAGCCGACAAGAGTGGAACAGCTCTTCATTTAAATGGTGTGACTCGCCGTGGTCACGCAGATTAAGGCGCAACGTGTCGAAACCGTGCCGGTTAAGCAGCGGCCCGGTCGTCAGGTTATAGATGGAATCGGAGCTGCCTTCCCAGCCATGAATGATCACCGCGAGACGGCCGTTGGGTTTACCCTGCGCCGCGTTGAAGTGACCCAGCAGGCGCACGCCGGCACCGCAGTCGATCAGTATCTCCTGACTGTCGGCCCGGAAATCCTGTGCCGCGCGCCTGATCAGCCAGCGCCGGGGCTGTGCGCTCGACAGCACCGACTGGGCATGCGGGCCTGCCGCCCACCAGGTCGGCCTGAAGTCGGCGGGCCGAATCTGGCGCGATCCGGCATGGCGCTGATCACTGTCATCTGCAAAGGTTGTCATCGCTGTGTGCCAGGTTTCGGTAAGGCGAAGTACCCGGATGCTCCGGTAATGCTAAAATCTTCGCCCCTTAAGGGAAGTCTTACGGGAAGCCTTGTTCCAAATGGGGCTGACCAAAACAGAATTCTAAGCAAAATCGACCCACATTATATTTAGGAAAAATTATGTCTCGCGCACCTGTACGCGTCGCCATTACCGGCGCCGCCGGCCAGATTGGCTACCAGTTATGTTTTCGTATCGCTTCCGGCCAGATGCTGGGCGCTGATCAACCCGTCATCCTGCAACTGCTGGAAATCACCCCCGCACTGGATGCCCTGAAGGGCGTCGCCATGGAACTGGAAGACTGCGCTTTTCCAACGCTGGCGGGCATTGTAGCGACTGATGATCCGAACGTGGCCTTCAAAGACACGGACTATGCATTGCTGGTCGGCGCCCGCCCGCGTGGTCCGGGCATGGAGCGCAAGGATCTGCTGGAAGCCAACGCGCAGATCTTCTCGGTGCAAGGCAAGGCATTGAACGATCACGCCAGCCGTGACGTCAAGGTTCTGGTGGTCGGCAACCCGGCCAACACCAATGCACTGATTGCGCAGTGCAATGCACCTGACCTTGATAAAGCCAATTTCACGGCCATGACGCGTCTGGATCACAACCGCGCGATGGCGCAGCTGGCTGCCAAAACCGGCAAACACACGACAGACGTCAAAGGCATGATCATCTGGGGCAACCACTCGGCCACGCAGTACCCGGATGTTTCGCACTGCACCATTGCCGGCCAGGCCGCCAAAGACGCCACCGACACCGGCTGGCTGCAGGGCGAGTTTATTTCCGTGGTGCAGCAACGCGGTGCGGCCATCATCAAGGCGCGCGGCTTGTCGAGCGCTGCTTCGGCCGCCTCAAGTGCCATTGATCACGTGCGCGAATGGGCGCTGGGGACACCGGCGGGGGAATGGACCAGCATGGGCATCCCCTCGGACGGCAGCTATGGCATTGAGCCGGGCATTGTCTACAGCTACCCGGTAACCTGCGCGAACGGCCAATACAGCATCGTGCAGGGCCTGGACGTGGACGAGTTCAGCCGCCGGCTCATGGATGCCACCGAGACCGAACTGCGTGAAGAGCGCGCCGCCATTGAGCATTTGCTGTAGAAGCAACTATCGGTAAAAAAGGCCTATGACCGGTGAACTTTCACGGCCACGGTCGGTCAGAAACCGTAGAACTTTTAAATTGCTTCTGAAACGGTCTCCAAACCAAAAAAAACCCGGCCATTGGCCGGGTTTTTTATTTGCTGATTAGGGCTCAATCAATACTTGTAGCCAATGTTCAGGCTGATTACCGTCGGATCGATGTTCACCTCACCGACCTTAACGCCGATGATTTTTACGTCGGTATCGATATCCATTTTACGGAAGTCCAGGTTGACCAGCATTCTGTCATTGATGTCGTAGTCGACACCGACCTGGTACGAAAGTCCGACTGAGTTATCCAGCGATATATCACCGGTGTTGACCGTAGTGCCCAGCTCGGATGAGAGCAGGCCGGCAGCGCCGGAAGTCAGTTTCTCGCTGAAAAACAGAGTGTAGTTAATACCCACACCAACGTAAGGCGTAAACGCCGAATCATTGTTGAAATACCACTGCGCACTCAAAGTCGGCGGCAGGTGCTTGGTGCTACCGATCTCGCCGAGGGCACCCACTGTAGGGCCGGATGCTTCGATCTCGTGCTCAAACGGCAACGCCGCCAGCAACTCAACGCCAAAATTGTCATTAACCATGTAAACCCCGTTAAAGGTCAGCATGGTGTCGTCCTGTACATCAATGGCAAGACCGGTTGGTTCGCTGGGCAACAACCCGACAGCAAGCGTGCCGTTGTTGCTCTTGGGGTCAACGTTGGTCAGACCCACTCTGGCTTTGTACTTCGATGCCTCAGCCGCCATCACACCCGTTGCGGCGAAGCTCGCCAGAACAGATACCGCAACACCCTTAATGAATAATGATTTGTTCATGTTTTGCTTCCTTATAGAGAATCAGCGACAGACGAATCCATACCGCCACCGAAGCCAATTTAAGGCCACAACGCGACCAACCGTATCCGGTAATCCCGCAAAACCCCTGCGATAAATACCTACAAGGGCTGGCACTCCGCACCTTGCCTTACGGTATGATTGGTCACATGACTGACCTACTTATCGGCCTGTTCTGGCTACTGCTGTTTGCGGCGGTCCCGATCACGATGGCATATCGGCGCGTAGATCTCGGGAGCTCTACCCTCGCCATCGGCGGCGCACTGATCGTCTACTCGCTGATCGGTTACGGACATCCACTGTGGTTTTTGCTGCTGTGGATTCTTTTTGCCCCGCTGGTCGTTATCAACTTCACCGATTTTCGCCGTGAGAAAATCACCGCGCGCTTGTTTGACGTGTATAAATCGATGGTGCCGGCGATTTCCGACACCGAAAGGGAGGCATTGGAGAGTGGCTCGGTGTCGTGGGACGGTGAATTATTTACCGGCCTGCCCAACTGGGCGAACCTGATGTCGCAACCAGCGCCGGAACTCACGTCAGAGGAACGTGCGTTTCTGGACGGCCCGGTGGAAAAACTGTGCGCCATGCTCGACGACTGGAAAATCACCCACGAACTGGCGGATCTGCCGCCTGAAGTCTGGGAATACCTGCGCAACGAACGCTTTTTCGCGATGATTATTCCCACTGAATACGGCGGCCTTGGCTTTTCCGCCGTAGCCAATTCCGCCGTGCTAGCGAAGATTTGCAGTCGCTCGGTGGTCGCGGCTACAACGGTTGCGGTGCCCAACTCATTGGGCCCGGGCGAACTGCTCATTCACTACGGCACAGAGGCGCAAAAAAATCATTGGCTCCCGCGTTTGGCGAAGGGTGAAGAGATTCCCTGTTTTGCGTTGACCGGGCCGCGCGCGGGTTCGGACGCCGGCGCAATTCCGGATACCGGGGTGGTTTGCAAAGGCCAGTGGGAAGGCAAGGAAATTGTCGGCATTCGTCTGAACTGGGACAAGCGCTATATCACGCTGGCGCCGGTGGCGACGGTTGTCGGTCTGGCTTTCAAGCTTTACGACCCGGATCATTTGATTGGCGACCAGGACGAGTACGGCATCACCGCGGCTTTAATTCCCGCCAGCACGCCGGGTGTCGTTACCGGTCGCCGACATCTGCCTTTAAATACACCGTTTCAAAACGGCCCAACCCAGGGTAAAGATGTCTTTGTGCCGCTGGACTTCATTATCGGCGGCGTCGAACGGGCCGGTCAGGGCTGGAAAATGCTCATGGAGCAACTGGCCGCCGGGCGCGCCATTTCACTGCCATCAGAATCCCAAGGCAGTTCGCAGGCCGCTGTTTATGCGTCCACTGCGTATTGCCGTATTCGTAAACAGTTCGGCATCTCGATAGCCCGTTTTGAAGGTGTCGAGGAAGTGCTGGCACGCATGGCCGGCCACACGTACATCATGAACGCGGGTATCGGCTGCACCATGGCAGCCATCAAGCAGGGCGAGATTCCCGCAGTACCGTCGGCCATCATGAAATACCACTGCACCGAAATGGGTCGCATGGTGGGCAATGACGCCATGGACGTACAGGGCGGCAAAGCCATTATTTCAGGGCCCGAAAATTACCTGGGGCGCGCTTACGATTCCATTCCGATCAGCATTACCGTAGAAGGTGCCAACATCCTGACCCGCAACCTGATTATTTTTGGTCAGGGCGCCATTCGCTGTCATCCGTTCGTGTTTGATGAAATGCAGGCGGCTGCAAACCCTGATTTCGAACAAGGTCTGCGTGATTTTGACAACCTGCTGTTCCGCCATATCGGCGCAACAATGAGCAATGCGGCCCGCGCTTTTGTGATGGCGCTGACACACGCGCGATACACCGATGTACCGCGCCAGGGCCCAACCAAGCGCTACTTCCAGCACATCAACCGTTACAGTGCGGCGTTTGCGCTGGCTGCTGACACCGCCATGCTGATACTCGGCGGCGAACTGAAACGCAAGGAAACGCTGAGCTCACGGCTGGGTGATGTGTTCAGCTATATCTATCTGGCGAGCATGGTGCTGAAACATCACGAGAACCAGGGCTCGCCGGAAGAAGACCTGCCGCTGGTGGAATGGTCGTGTCGCACACTCTTATACAAGGCGCAGGAGCAATTTCACGGCTTGCTGCGGAACTTCCCCAACCGCGCCGTTGCCGGCATGCTGCGTTTTCTGATCTTTCCGCGCGGGCGCAGCTATGACGCGCCATCCGACAAACTCGGCAAGCAGATCGTACGACTGCTGACACGGCCTACAGAAGCGCGCGAGCGCCTCTGTGCCAATATTTACAAGGGTGACGACCCGCGCAATATGCCGCGCCGCCTGCAGAAAGTGCTGGAGCAGGTCGACGCGAATGCGCTGCTTAGCCGCAAACTGCAGGACGCTATCCGCAGCAAGCTGGTCACTCCCGGGGACGATATCGCGGCTATTCATGAGGCCCGTGATGCCGGGATACTGAGTGCTGACGAGGCCGCCAGCCTGCTTGCCCAGGATGCAGCCGTGATGGAGATGATCCGGGTGGATGATTTTCCGCCGGAAGCCCTGCGCCGCAGCTGAGGCCTGCGCCGCCGACTCGGCCGTGACCATGCCCACGACCATGCCCCATGACAGCGACCTATGGACGCGTTACCATCCCGCTCTTGTTCAATCCGGGGGCTAAAAATGATTCACAGGAAGCTTATTGCCACACTGACCTGCGCCCTGGCGCTGAGCGCCTGCGGCAACCCGCCCGAGTCACCTGCCGTCAGTTCGGCGGAGACTCCGGCAGCAAGCGCAGGCACGAACGACACTACCACCGCGCGCGTCTACATCATCAGCCCGACTGACGGTGCAGTGGTGAGCTCACCTCTCACCGTGTCTTTCGGCATTGAAGGCTATGCGGTGGCCCCGGCGGGTACCTACGAGGCAAATACCGGGCATCACCATCTGCTTATTGATACCGGAATACCGCCGCTGGATCAGCCGATACCCGCCGACGAGAGGCATGTGCATTTTGGCAAGGGTCAGACTGAAACCACGCTGGAGCTGGCGCCGGGGCAACACACGCTGCAGCTGTTGCTGGGCGATGGTAATCATGTTCCGCACCAGCCGCCGCTGACTTCAGATATCATCACCGTTACGGTCAGCGAATAGCCCGAACTCTTAAATATTATGAGCAAGAGCCCCATCGGTATCAGCGGTATCGCGGTGCACGTCCCGCCCTTTCGTGTGGACCTGCAAAGCTGGTGCGACTGGAGTGGCGAAGACTGGAACAAGATTCGTGATGTGGTCGGCACTGGCTTCCGTTTGCCCGGGCCACAACAAAGCGTCTACACCATGGCCGCGAACGCCGTACTCAAGCTGATTGATACCTACGATGTCGATCCGTCCACCGTGCGCTACCTCGGGCTCGGCACAGAATCCAGCACCGATAACTCCGCCGGTGCCGTCATCGCCAAAGGCATGGTTGACAACGCTCTGCGGCAGCAAGGCAAGGCACCGCTGTCGCGTAACTGTGAAGTGCCCGAATTCAAACACGCCTGTCTGGGCGGCGTTTACGCCATCAAGAACGCCTTACGGTTTCTGCAAACTGACGGGCAGGATGCCGCCGCCATTGTCGTGTGCTCCGATATCGCACTTTACGAGCAAGGCAGCAGCGGCGAGCCCACGCAAGGGTCGGGCGCCGTGGCGCTCTTGCTGCAGGCAAACCCGACGCTTGCCAGCATCGACCTGAACCAGTCCGGCAATGCATCGGACTACCGGGTTGTCGATTTTCGCAAGCCCATTCAATACACCAACGGCGACGGTCGTACCTACGCGTGCACCAATATCCCGGTGTTTAACGGCCGCTATTCGGCATCCTGTTACGTTGATGAATTACTCAGCGCGCTCGAGAATATGTACACACGACGCGGCCTGGATGCCAACGAATATGCGCGCCGGCTGACGGCCGTCTTTATGCATCGTCCGTTCAAACGCATGCCGGAAAACGGCTGGGGCATGGCCTACCTGTTCAGTCTGCTGGTTGACGCACATCAGGACGAATTGCGTGGTTACGCAGACTTAGCCGGAGTCAACTTTGCCGACCTGTGCAACGAAATGCACAACCGGCCGCACCTGAGCGAATTCGGTGTGCAGGAGCGTATCGCCCAGGATGCCTTTCCGCTGGTCAACAAAGTTTTGCGTTGTTTTCGCAATTCCGACGAGTATCCGCAGCTAATCAGCGACAAAATGCAGCTCGGCTCCGCGGTGATGGAGGAACTTGGCAATCTCTACACCGGTGCCTTGCCGGCCTGGTTTGCGGCAGGCCTCGAGCAGGCTGCTCAAGAGTCGGTTGATCTGGCCGGAAAAGAAATTTTGCTGTTCGGCTACGGCAGCGGTGACGCGGCCGAAGCCATGCCCGTCACCCTGGTGGACGGCTGGGAACGGGCAGCGGCAAAAATCGACATGGCATCAGCGATGGCGGGGGCGGTTGATCTGAGTGAAGACCAGTATCGCTCGCTGCATCAGGGCAGCACGGCAGATCTGGGCTATCAACCCAGTGACGAGTTTATTGTTGAAAGAGTCGGTGCCTCCAGTAACCGCGACTTTCAGGATAAAGGCATCGAGTACTACCGCTTCGTAGAATAAGCGCGCTCCGCGGCTTGCCGGTCAGCTCAGCTGCAGTCCGGCGGCACCCCATTCCAGATCAATGCAACTAAACCCGGTTTCCGCCACCCTGGCGCGAAAGTGCGTGACCGCTTCTGCATCCGCTCCGATGGCCAGGCCAAAATCACCACCGCCGGCGCCGGACGGCTTGTAAATCAATCCTGCATCGGCAGCCAGATTTTCCAGTGCAAGGTGCTCGGCCGACCAAATGCCCAGCCCCGTCGCGACGTCGAGATCATGCATAGCAGCGGCGAAGGCGTTCAGCGCCTCCTGCAAGGCAGCCGCGTCTCCCTGTTCGCAGGCTTGCACCGCAAACGCTGAGCGCGCCGACAATGCGGACAACAGATTGTCATATTGCTTGGGGTGAGCGGCGGCAAATTTTTCGAGCTCATTGAGCATCGCCGATGTGGAAGCAGCAACCCCGGTCCACACCGCCAGCCGGTGCAGTTCAGGTGGCCACGTCAGCGCGGTAACCGCGCCATGATGGACAGCCTGATCGCCGCCGTAATAACTGGCGCACACATCAATTCCGCTGCCGCGATTGCGCTGAAATCTGCGATGCACCGCCAGCGCGGCATCACAATCGCGGGTGCCGCTAAGGGCCTGTTGCAGACAACCGGTCAACGCGACCGCGACTGCCGCGCTGGAACCCAGGCCCAGTTTGCGCGATTGGTCTGCATAAAAATCTTGCGAGCATAGTTGCAGCGAAAATGGTGCGAGGCTCGCAACGTCCAGCCCCCTGTCCGCCAATACCTGAATGGCGGCTTCCAGCAAGGCGCCCTGTTCGCCCGGGTTGTCATGCCATTGCACGCTGCCTTGTTGAATCTCAAATTCATAGCGCCGGCCGTCATTGTTAATGCGCAATTCGGACAGCGAAATTGACTCTGACCCCATTAATTCGGCGCTGGCGCGGCGGTTCACGGCGGAGACCATGGCGGGGCCGCCCTGCAAGACCGCGTACTCGCCGATGAGCACCAGCTTGCCGGGTGCGGTTGCGCGGACAGTCGTCACGGGGCAATCTCGCGTGCGCCCCTGCCCAGAGTGCACTCAATCAATTCCAGCACGCCGGGGCATTCTGCCAATGCTGTCTTAACGTCTGGCACCGCCTCAGGAAGGCACACCGCCTTGAGCTGCGGCCCCGCGTCGATGGTGAAAAAAACCGGCACGCCGCTCGCCTGTAAATCCCGAACCACCTGCATCGCAGCCATGGTCGCCGCATTCCAGTACACCAAAGCCGGTTGCGAACTCATCGCTAATGCATGCATTTTCAGGCAGCTGTGTTCACTCACTTTGGCGAGCCTGTCGAAATCGCGCCGGGCAACACAATCGAGTGCGGTCTGCAGATCGGCCGGATGGGTTTCCAGCCAGCCCGGGTAGCAAGGCGAAGTCAGCCGGCTGCGCTCCATGCCCGCGGTAGAGCCGACCGACTTGGGCGCGCGGGACGTCACGGCCACCAGCACGCTTAACGGCCAATCCTCCGGTGCACACACAGACCGGCAGGCAATACCGTCGTCAATATTCTCGAGCAGCACAATGCCGTCATACAGTGAACGCGGTGCCGACCCCGAACCCTGCCGGGCTATGTTGGCAAGCTCCGCTTCGTGCCCCGCGATGCCCAGTGCCGCGGACGCCGCGCGGACTAATGCCGCGTAACCCGAGGCCGATGAAGCCAGCCCTGCCCCCGTGGGAAAATCGTTCTCGGAATCCACCCGGGCGAAGTCGCGACTGCCCGCAATAGCGCGCAACTGATCCAGACACCGCACAACCCCGCCAGCGGCTTTGGCATCCGCTGCACCGTTGATGCTCACCTGATCGGCTTGCAGCGCGGGATCGAAACTCACCCGCGTGCGCGTCTGCAGACCCTCCAGCGTCAGGGACAGCGAGCCCGTCGCCGGCAGATTTTGCCCGGTATCGCGTTTGCCCCAATACTTGATCAACGCAACATTAGGGTGCGCAATCGCGCTGGCCTGCATATGATGTCCACCGTATGGAAAGTCGGCATTATAGAACGAGCCCCGCATGAATCTCGCAACCACCACGCAAGCCTGGATCACTCGCGTCGAGCACAAACTCGACACAGTGTTGCCCGCCGATACGCAACACCCGCAGAAACTGCATCAGGCGATGCGCTACTCGGTGCTCGGCGGCGGCAAGCGCGTCCGGCCATTGCTGGTTTACGCCAGCGGATTATCTCTGGGGGCACCCATCGAAGCACTGGATGCCCCGGCTGCCGCGATCGAGCTCATGCACGCTTTTTCGCTGGTTCACGATGATCTGCCCGCCATGGATGACGATGAGTTGCGCCGTGGCCGGCCGACTGCCCACATCGCGTTCGACGAAGCCACCGCAATACTGGCAGCAGACGCGTTGCAGCCGCTGGCATTTAAAGTGCTCGCGACCGACCCCGACTTGCGGGTGACCGCAGAAACACGGTTACGCATGATTCAATTGCTCGCTGATGCCTGCGGCTCGCTGGGCATGACCGGCGGTCAATCCATAGACCTGAGCTCCGAAGGACGCAAGCTGAGCGCCGCGCAACTTGAGCACATGTACAAACTCAAGACGGGCTGCCTGCTCGAAGCCAGTGTGCTTGCCGGCGCAATTACCGCCGGTGCGAACGATGCGACCGTCGAGTTGCTGACGCGTTACATTGATAATCTCGGCCTCGCCTTTCAGATTCGCGACGACGTGCTCGATGTCGAAGGTGCTACCGAAGTCATCGGCAAACAACAGGGTGCCGATATTGAACGCAATAAAGCCACGTGGCCTGCCTTGTTCGGCATGGCGGCTGCCAAACAAAAAAGCGCCGAACTGCTCGAGGCTGCGCTGAGCGAGATTGAATCGCTGGGCACAGCGGCTGATCCGCTGCGAGAAATCGCACGTTACATGGTAAGTCGCACATGGTAAGTCGCTGTATGTAGATGCGCTCCGGCGGTCGCGCTGCGGCCATTGTTCGGTCATGGTTCGGTCATAGGCCGGTCATGGCCGGCAGGGAATTAGGCTAGAATGAACGTCGCTTTCAGCCGTTTTATTCGCCGTAACTAAATGTATACAAGCTTTTTCGGACTCAACGAGAAGCCATTCTCGATCACACCGAACCCGCGCTACCTCTATATGAGTGAGCGACACACGGAAGCGCTTGCCCATCTTATTTACGGCATCAAGGATAGCGGCGGCTTTATTCAGCTAACAGGCGAAGTGGGCACGGGCAAAACCACCCTGATTCGCGGTCTGCTGCAACGCCTGCCTGACAACGCTGACGTTGCGCTGATTTTAAACCCGCAATTATCGGCCACGGAATTTCTGGCTGCCATCCTTGAAGAGCTGGGCATAGACCTTCCGGAAGAGAAACACAGCCTCAAAGCACTGACCGATGCGCTGAATGAATTTTTGCTGGAAAGTTACAGCAAGGGCCGCCGCACTATACTCATAGTTGACGAGGCGCAGAACTTCGCCGTTGATGTGCTCGAACAGATTCGTCTGCTGACGAACCTGGAAACGGCCAAACATAAATTGCTGCAAATCACGCTGATCGGTCAGCCGGAGCTGCGCACCATGCTCGCGCGCAACGATCTGCGGCAGCTGGCGCAGCGCATCACGGCGCGCTATCACCTTGAACCGCTAAGCCAGGAAGACACCGAGAAGTACCTGCAGCACCGCCTGAAGGTTGCCGGCGCAACCCGCCCCATTTTCAGCAAGCAGGCGTGCCGCGAGTTGTTCCGGCTGTCCGGCGGTATACCGCGGATTATTAATGTCATCGCCGACCGGGCGTTACTCGGCGCTTTCACCAGCGAGGAACAGCTCATCTCACCGGGTCTGGTCCGACGCGCAGCGGCAGAGGTTTACGGCGAAGACCCTGACTTTGAAAGCGGCTGGAAGGTCGGCCTGCGGGTAGCGGCCATAGCGGGCGTCGCTGCATTGCTGATTGGCGCGTCCGTGTTCACCGCGCTGCGGCTGGTTAACCCGTCGGCACCACAAGCGGTGGCAGCTCTGCCCGCACCTTCGGCCGGACCCGGCGCAGTGATTGCGCCTACTGCGGTCGCGGATGAGGCCGCGAATGCAACAACTGAACCCTCGGATTCGGCAGCAAACGGCGAGGCTGCCGCGATCAGCGACCTCAGCGCGCTGCTCGCCGCGCAAGCCGATTACACCGACACGGCCGCCGCGTTTGGCAGCCTGTTTGCTCTGTGGAACGTGGCCTATGTGCCCGGGCCGCAGACCGCGTGCGATCAAGCCCGCAACTACGGCTTGTCGTGTTTTTACAAGCAGGGCTCGCTGGCACAAATCTCCCTGCTGAACCGTCCTGCCATTCTCACCGTTCAGGATGCAATCGGTGCATCCCATCAAGTGGTATTGCAGCGGCTTGGCGCCGGCGATGCGATCATCCGCATTGGCGACAACGATTACCGGGTGCAACTCAGTGACCTGAGTCAGTACTGGTTCGGTGAGTACCTGTTGTTATGGCGGCCACAAATGGAAACGGTGAAGTCGTTTTTTCCCGGCATGACGGATCCGGACGTCGTGTGGCTGCGCGAAAGCCTCGCTGCCATTCAGGGCAAGCCGATAGAACCGATGGGTTCCAGCTATTTCGATGAAGAACTCGAAGCCCGCGTCCGCGACTATCAGATAGACCGCCGGCTGACGGTAGATGGTACGGTTGGTCAGCAAACTCAGATTCTGATGAATTCCGATCTGGATATCGGCGCGCCGCGCCTGATGGCGACGCAACTGGCGAGGGCGGACTAAGATGTCTTTCATACTGGATGCCCTGCGCAAATCTGAACACGAGCGGCAACGCAACCGGGCACCGGGTATTGCCGACATGCGCACCCCGCAAAAACAACCCAACCGCAGCCTCTGGATTCCGCTGGTCGCGCTGCTGGCGGGCCTGAATCTGGCGCTGCTGGGCGTGTTGTGGTTTGTCGGCAGCAAACCAGTCGCGCCGTCTGCCGCGCCGCTGGCGAGCAACCCGAGCGCAGCATCGGCGCGGCCGGCAACGGATGTCGATACGTCAGTCGGCCGGCGTTTGTCGGCCGAACTTGAATTGCAATCGGAGCCTGAAGAATCTCTGGAGCCGTCGCGCTTCGCGTCTATCGCACCGCCGTCCGCCAGCCCGGCCGCACCTGAAGCAGCCAATAATTCTTCCAATAAGTCGGGATCGGGCATACCCACGGTTACCGAAGCCATGCTGGACGGCAGTTTGAGCGTCACGCCACTGCATCTGGATATTCATGTGTACAGTGCCAACCCGGCCGAACGTTTCGTGTTTATCAATACCAACCGCTACGGCGAAGGCGAACAGACTCGCGAAGGACCGACGGTCACCACCATTAACGAGGAAGGCGTGATTCTGAATTATCAGGGGCGCGACTTCCTGTTGACGCGTGATTAAACCTGCTGATGACTGAAGGGGTAGCGTATCTCGACGGCCCGCGCCTGCAGCGTTGCCTGACGGCAGGGCTCGACCGCCTGATCGCTGACCGTGAATACCTGAACAAGATCAATGTGTTTCCGGTGCCGGACGGCGATACCGGAAATAATCTGGCGCAAACCGCGCTGGCCGCCCGGGAAGCCATCGCCGAAGCGCATGAATCCGCCGGTGAAATCCTCGCGCGTCTTGCCGACGGCGCTCTGGACGGTGCGCAAGGCAACTCGGGGACTATTCTGGCGCAATTTTTTCAGGGGCTGGCAACCGCGCTGGCCGATAAGCACCGCATCCTCGCCGCTGAACTCGCCGATGCCTTTCCTGATGCAGCGGCCGGCACGCGCAGTGCGCTGACGAACCCTCGCGAGGGCACCATCGTCACGGTGCTGGACGCAGCGGCGTCGGCAGCCGGTTCCCAACGCAACAGCAAAGATTTTGCCAAGCTGCTCCCCGCCATCCTGGAGGCCAGCCGCAAGGCGCTTAGCGCAACCACGGACCAACTGGATGAACTGCGCAAGGCAGGCGTGGTCGATGCCGGCGCGCGCGGACTGGTTTGCATACTGGAAGGCTGCACCGACTATTTACTGCACGGCTCGCTGCGCGATCAACCGGCCGCGCCGGTGATAATCGAAGAGGCATTTGGCGAACAGCATCAACACGACACGGATTTGCAGTTTCGCTATTGCACCGAGTGCATGGTTACGGGCAGCGATCTGAAGCCGTCGATCATTCGTCAGGAACTCGAAGCGCTGGGCAACAGCATGGTCATTGCCGGTTCCGAAACGCGACTACGCATTCACATTCACACCAACGAACCCGAAACCATTTTTGATCTCGTCGGGGCGTTCGGCGAGGTCGGCAAAACCAAAGCTGACGACATGATCGGTCAGGCACGCACACTGAATCGCGCCGACCGCGATGTGGCGATTGTCACCGATTCGGCCGCGGATATTCCGGATGATATTCTCAGCCAGTACGACATACACATGGTGCCGTTACGCGTGCAATTCGGCACCGAAAGTCATCTCGACAAAAGCGGCATCAGTCCGGCTGAGTTTCGTCGGCAACTGGAGACCAACCCCAATACGCCGGGAACGTCTCAACCCACGCCCGGGGATCTGCGGCGCATGTTCGAGTTTCTCGGTACCCACTTCCAGGAAATTCTCTCGGTATCGCTGAGCGCCGGGCTTAGCGGCACGCACCAGGGCACGGTGGCAGCGGCGGAGCGAACCGCGCTGGGTGGACGCATTCGCGTGGTCGACAGCCTCAGCGTGTCAGCCGGCCAGGGTCTGCTCGCAGTGCACGCGGCAAAACTGGCGGAACAAGGTTTACGAGGAGATGAGTTGGCTGATGCAGTGCGCGATCTCGCCGGCCAGATAAGAATCTATGCGATGGTTTCAGATCTCAGCAATGCGGTACGTAGCGGCCGCGTCAGGCCGTGGATGAAACACCTCGCCGACTGGTTCAGGCTCACCCCGATACTGACCGGAAGAAACGACGGCACGATCGGTTTAGGCGGCGTGATACTGGGGCACGGTGATCCGGTGCGACGCTTTGCGGCCCACATCGTCCGAAAACATAAAACCAGCGGGCCGGTCGAATTTGCGATCGCACACGGCCACACCGAAGGCGCCGATGCTGAATTGCTGAGTGGCCATCTGCAAGAAGCGCTGCCCGATGCGCACTGCGCCTGGCAGACGGAGATTGGCGCAGCACTCGGCGTGCATGCGGGGATGCAGGCGCTGGTCATTGCAGTCGCCCCTACTCTCTGATGCCGATACCGCGCGAAATCAAGTAAAAACAGGTGGCGAAAGCCAGCACCAGAAAAACCAGAATTACCGCAAAGGCCATGCCGATATCAATGTCGGAGACGCCCAGTACGCCGTAGCGAAAACCATTCACCATGTAGAGTATGGGATTAAAAGCCGACACTTTGGCCCAGAAATCGGGCAGCAATGCGATGGTGTAGAACACTCCGCCCAGATAGGTCAGGGGGCCGAGAACAAACGTGGGAATGATGGAGATATCGTCAAACTTGGTGGCGAAAATGGCATTTATCATGCCGCCCAGCGAAAACACCACCGAGGTCAGCACCAGAATACTGATTGCTGTCAGCGGATGCTGAACTTCCAGATGGGTAAAGAACAATGCCACGATGGTGACCACCAGGCCCACCGACAGACCGCGGATCACGCCTCCGACAACGTGCCCGAGAATGATCACCCAGGTCTGCATGGGTGCCACGATCATTTCCTGCAGGTGCCCCTGAAACTTCGCCCCGAAGAATGACGACACCACGTTGCCATAAGAGTTGGAGATCACCGACATCATGATCAGGCCGGGTGCCATGTACTGCATGTAATCAAAGCCGCCCATATCGCCGATACGGCGGCCGATTAAATTGCCGAAGATCACAAAGTAAAGCGTCATGGTGATCACGGGCGGCACGATGGTCTGAATCCAGATACGCAGGATACGCACGGTTTCCTTGCGTGCGATGGTTTTGAGTGCTCGAAGCTGGCCGCGTGTCTGCATATCAGATTCTTTGCTCCGGCTCGGTCACTTCGCGGGTGCGCTCATCTTCGCGACGCTCTACGAGGCGCATAAACAGTTCTTCCAGGCGGTTGGTTTTATTGCGCATACTCGTGACATTAATTCCGGCAGCAGACAACGCATTGAATAACTGATTCAGGCTGGTGCCCTTGTGCATCTCCACTTCAATTTCATTTTCGTTGACGACGGTGGAGCTAAAGCCCGGCAGCTGAAAATCAGCGGGGACGCTCTCCTCGAGGTTAAGCAAAAACACTTCCTGATGCAGTTTCCGCAACACTGCCGACATGCGGTCATTCTCGACAATCCGGCCGTCATCAATAATGCCCACGTGACGGCACAGGTTCTCCGCCTCTTCCAGGTAATGGGTGGTCAGAATAATGGTGGTGCCCTTCTGATTAATGTGCCGCAGGAAATCCCACATAGAACGGCGAATTTCTATATCAACACCGGCCGTGGGCTCATCGAGTATCAGCAGTTTCGGCTTGTGCACCAGCGCCCGGGCAATCATCAGGCGGCGCTTCATACCGCCGGAAAGGTTGCGCGCGGTTTCGTCGCGACGCTCCCACAACTGCAGTTCACGTAAACAAGTCTCGGTGCGGATACGCGAACGCCTTGCGCTCAAGCCGTAAAACCCCGCCGGGTTGTACACACAGTTATAAACCGTGTCCCACTGATTGAGGTTGATCTCCTGCGGAACCACGCCGATACACGCCTTGGCCTTTTCCAGCTCGGTTTCAATATTGTGGCCGAACACCTCCACAGTGCCGCTCGTCTTGTTGACCAGTGAGGTCACAATGCCGATAGCGGTGCTCTTGCCCGCGCCGTTCGGCCCGAGCAAAGCAAAAAAATCGCCTTCCGCGACATCGAGATCAATACCGCGTAAAGCCGTTACGCCGTTCGCGTAGGTCTTACTTAGATTGCGTATAGAGAGCGCCTGCATAGAACGGCGATTGTGCATGATTCACGCGCGCGCAGCGAACTGGGAAGCCACCGTAAGGGGAATGAGACTGAGGTGGGCGACCGCAAGCTGTTTGCCGTGTCCCTGCAAGACGCTGTTCACCAGATCCGGCCAGCAAGCCGGATGATCGGCATGCCGGGCATGCAGGCTGGCGCATGTTACCCGCGCACATTCGCAGAGTTCTACAAAATCCATGTTCGCCAGCGCGTCAGCGGTGGCCGGATTCAGCCCCATGCAAAAACCGGTAATGCCGTCAGGCTGGCGGCTGTAATGCCAGAGCGAAGTCAGCAAGCGGTTGGCGTAGTTCAATGCGCAATCAGACCATTCAGGGGAAACATGGCTTTCGGCCACCTTGCCCGTCGCCTGCAACGGGTAGCGTTGCGCACCCGGCAGCAGCGCAAAGCCGGCGAGTAACAGGGGCGCGGTAGCGAGTTGATCCAACTGAGCAACGCTCATGCGTCGCAGACTGTCGATGACATCAGGGCTCAGGCCCAGTAAACGCGTGCGACTGTTCACTGCCGGGTGGGTCAGCAGGCTCAGAAACTCGCGGTTCATCGCGCTTATTTCAGCCTGCAAATCCGAGCTTGCAGGGCTTTCAGGACGTACAGGCGACATTTGGGGGCTCCTTCGGTTTTGACGAGAAATTACTATATATGGTCTTAAATGACCATAAAAGGTAAAAATCGTGTATTTTTAGGCCTCAAACCCCTTTGCGGCCGTTCCGGGCAGAAAGCCCCCACCACCCCGACACAGGAGGAAAACACCCATGCGCGTCACCGACAACCGCTACGCCACCGAAATGGCAAAGTTCAACCTGGCCGTCCGCATGATCGGCCATGAAGCACGCACCGGCACCATACGCCGTTGCACCGGATTCTCCGAAGACCGTATCCGCAAAATCTACGGCACCTATTTCAAGAATCGCCGCGGCAACACCGTCAAACGACGGCGCGGCAAGACGCCGCGACAAATCACCTGCTTTGTCGCCTCCAGCCGGCAGCAATCAGAAGCCACCCTGCTCGGCTGTTTCATGGTGAATGCCGGCGTCGTGTTACCCGGGTTATCCGACGGCTACCCGCATAGAACCCGGCTGGACAATCTGCAATTGGGCGAACGTTTTTGCGATGCCTTCGAAGCCTATCGGGCGCTGCATCCCGAACCGCAGCTTTGCTTCGAAAATGCCTGGAACCTCTATCGCGCCCTGGCGGTTGAGCAGGAACTATATTTCGCTTCCTGCGCTTTGTGTCAGGGCATTTATGTGCAAGACCGCTATGCTCTGGACTACCGGCGCTGTCCGTTTTGTGAACTGAAAGCGGCCGGCTGATTGCAGGCTTCACCAAAGCGACACAACAAGCGGCTATATTGTACGGCGTGGCCATTGATACATTTTTTTCTGCCGGACCGATAAACCGCCATGCCTTGTCGCGCAGCGATGCCGATACGCTGGCAGCGCTGCTCGATCATGCGGCGACTCGCTTTATTCCGATCTGGCAGTCGCAATGCCTGATCGCCGACGACGGGCCCGTGTACCTGAGCTGCGCGGAACTGGGCGGCGGATGGCAACGCGAATACGCCATTTACCTCGGCGAGCTGGCCGGACAGCAACTGCTGGCCGTCGCACTTGCGAACGATCTGCCGCACGACGGTCCGCAGGCAGAGGAATTCGCCAGCCACTCAAGCCTGCTGGCCATGAGCTCGGCCGACGATGGCGCGATCCTCGCCTATGCCAAAGGCATGGTGGAGTGGCAGCAGCGGCATCTCTATTGCGGGCTCTGCGGTGCACCAAACGTTTCGCAGGAAGGCGGCTTTGTGATGGTCTGCAGTAACGATGCATGCGCGCATCGCTGCTTTCCCCGCGTTGATCCCGCGATCATTGTGTTGGTCACGCACAATGAGCGATGCCTGCTCGGTCGCCAGACACGCTGGCCCGAGGGTCGATTTTCGACCATTGCCGGTTTTGTCGAGCCGGGCGAGTCACTGGAAGATGCCGTTCGCCGCGAAGTGTGGGAAGAAACCAATGTGCAGGTCGGCAAGGTTCACTACCTGGGTTCACAACCGTGGCCATTCCCGAGCGCCATGATGATCGGCTTTCATGCCGAGGCACGGAGCACAGACATCGTCCGCAATGATGGCGAACTTGCCGAGGCCGGCTGGTTTACCCGCGAACAGCTGGCTGCCGGTGACGTCAACCTGCCCCCGCAAAATTCCATTGCCTTCCGGCTGATCGAAGCGTGGTTTGACCGGTGGGGCGGCCCGCGACTCGCAAGCCTTAATTTATGCGCATAATTGTGATAATAGTCACTTGACCTAGCATTTTATATGCGTATCATGCGCACCCTGTTACTTTTATGCGCATATATTGATGCCCACCGCACCCGACATCAGGGCCCGGCGCCGTCAGGCCATTCTCGAAATTCTCGAGGAACGGCCCGTGGCACGGCAGTCTGATTTTGTCGCGCTGCTGCTAGCCAAAGGTGTTGATGCAACGCAGTCGAGTATCAGCCGCGACTTACGCGAGCTGGGCATTGCCAAGCTGGGAGAAGGCTACGCACAGCTGTCGGCGTCGACGCGACTGGATGACGCGGACGTACCGCGAGGTTTTGTTCGCGACATCGAAACCGCAGGTGCGAACCTGACGGTGATACAAACCGCGACGGGGGCCGCAGCCCGCGTAGCGTTATCGCTGGACCGCAGTAACTGGCCGGAGATTGTTGGCACGATTTCCGGTGATGACACGATTTTTGTTGCCACCAAAAACGCGAACGACCAGAAGCAATTATTGAGCAAGCTGCGTTCGTTAATGAACTGAGCATGAATTGAGTTTAGAACATGACTGACACATCACCGATTATCCTGGCTTACTCCGGCGGACTCGACACATCGTTCTGTGTGCCGTGGTTAAAGGAAACATACAACCGGCCTGTCGTAACGGTATGCATTAATACCGGCGGGCTGAACGATGCGGCTGCAGCCAGCCTGGAAGAACGGGCCAAAGCGCTCGGCGCACAGGAACACGTGCTGGTTGAGGCGCGGCAGATCTTCTTCGATCGCGTGTTGAAGTATCTAATCGCTGCCAACGCGCGGCGTGGCAATCTGTATCCGCTGTGTGTCGGTGCCGAACGGGGCATTCAGGCAACCCTGCTGGCAGAGCTGGCCAGCGAACGGGGTTCCACTACCGTGGCGCATGGCTGTACCGCGGCAGGTAACGATCAGGTGCGTTTCGAGGTTGCCCTGCGCACCGTGAACCCGGCGTTGGAAGTGCTGGCTCCGGTGCGTGATCAGGCCTTTCAGCGGGATCAGCAAATCAAATACCTGCAGGACAACCACTACCCCATGCCGCCCTCGGGTGGCGCGTACTCCATTAACCGGGGCATGTGGGGCGTGTCCATCGGCGGTGCCGAAACTCTCACCTCGGGTAACACCATTCCGGAAAAGGCGTGGGTATTGTCTGCCGGCGCGTTTGATAAAAACCTGCCCGCCAAAGAACTGAGCGTCAGTTTCAGGCATGGCGTGCCGGTGGCGCTGGACGGCAAAGCCATGACACCGGTCGAATTAATTGAAGCACTGGAAGGCATCGGTGGCGAATACGCCATCGGTCGGGGCATACACGTCGGTGACACTGTGCTCGGCACCAAAGGCCGCGTGGCGTTCGAAGCGCCGGCAGCGGAAATATTGCTGAATGCACACCGTGAGCTGGAGAAACTCACCCTGAGTGCGCTGCAGATGAAAATTAAAGAAAGCGTGGCGCAAAACTACAGTGATTTTGTGCACGAAGGGAAACAACTCGACCCGGTGTGTCGTGACATTGAGGCATTGCTGGATTCGTCACAGGCAACCGTGACCGGCGACGTGAAACTGATCCTGCGGCCAGGCAACGTGTTTGTGGCCGGCGTGGATTCCGCCTTCTCGCTGATGGCCGCCACCAAGGGTGTTTACGGTGAATCCGCCGGTGAATGGACACCGCAGGATGCGCTGGGTTATTCGCGCATCCTCGCGTTGCCGGGGATGCTGCAATCACGGGCACGGAAAAGCGGCCAGACACACGACCAGAAAATCGACCAGAGCAAATCATGATGAAAACCGTCATAGCGGACAAAATTGCATCGGTCGCACAGCACCGGGGGCTCAAACGCGAGCTGCGGGTCAGCGACGAGATTCCGTGCGAGGAAGGCGTGCTGGTAGCCGTGGAAATACTGAACAACAAATCCACCTACAACACCCTCGAACTCACCAGTGGCCGGATGGCGCAAATCAAGCGCGGCGATGTCATTGTCGGTGCGCTCGGTCATCGTAAAGCGCTGTTCGGTTATTCCGGTCATTTGCCCGAAACGCTTAAACCCGGCGACGAGATTCAGGTGCTGAATATCGGCGGTGTGCTGGGCATTTGCGATTCCATCAATGCCAACTTCGGTCAGCCGTTCAATGCCAGAGTGCTGGGCACCGTGCTGGAGTTTCCGTATCTCGGTGAACGCATCGGCGTGCCGGCGCGCGCCGGTGGCGAACAGCTCGGCAACGACACGACCGTGAACACGCACGGTGTGCCGGTCGTCGCACTGGCCGGCACCTGCATGGATTCGGGAAAAACCGCAGCGGCCTGTGCCATTGTTGCGCGGTTGCGGCATCTGGGTCACACGGTTGACGCATTCAAGGCCACCGGGGTTTCACTGCGGCGAGATATTCTTGCCATGGAAGATGCCGGTGCGCGGAACACTTCGATATTTACCGACTTTGGCGTTATCACCACGACGTCGAAAAACGGTGCGCAAGTGGCCCGCACGATTTTGAATAAGCTGGCGGCCACCAAACCGGATGCGATTGTGTTCGAACTGGGCGACGGCATCCTCGGCACTTACGGCGTGGACGCAATCCTTAATGATCAGGCAGTGGCAGAGTCCATCACCTGCCTGATTCTGTGCGCCAATGATCCGGTGGGCGCATGCGGCGGCGTGGCTTTATTGCAGAGTGAGTTCGGCATGCAGGCGCATCTGGTGACAGGGCCCGCAACCGACAATCAGGTGGGGCGCACCATTATTCAGGATCGGCTCGGGCTTAGTGGCATTAACGCCATCACCAACGCGAATGACCTCGGCGACGCCGTGGCCGCGATGATCGGCCTGCAGGAACAACATCATGAACAGTAATGCCGTCCCCACCGTCATACTCGGCGGCACCGGCTATGTGGCCGGTGAACTCCTGCGGCTTGTTGCCGGGCATCCGCAGCTGCAGCTGTGTGCAGCGGTGTCCGAAAGTCAGGCGGGTGAAGCCATCAAGTCGGTGTTCCCGCATCTGCAAAACGCTTTTGCCAATCAGGCCTATATCGGTCGCGATGAATTGGATGAAACACTGGTCAAGCTGGCCGGGCAGCACGTCGCGCTGTTTTCTGCCGCACCACACGGTGCCAGCGCGGCCATGATTGAAAGCGTATTGCAGTCTGCTGACCAGGCCGGTTGCACACTGACCGTGGTCGATGCATCCGCGGATTTTCGCTTTGACAACAACGCTGCTTATGAAGCCGTTTACGGCCACCCGCATGGTGCGCAAGCGTTACTTGATCAGTTCACCAGCGCCTTGCCCGAACATCGGAGCATGTCAGCCGGCAGCGCTGACAAACCGCACGTGGGGCAGCCGGGCTGCTTTGCCACCTCGATGCTTCTCGGTGCAGTGCCGTTGCTGCAATCGGGCATCAGTGACGGGGTCATTCATGCTTTCGGCATTACCGGCAGTACCGGTTCGGGGCGCTCGCCGATTGCGACGACCCATCACCCGCTGCGGCATTCCAATTTGTACGCTTACAAACCTTTGTCGCACAGGCATGCGCCCGAAGTGGTGAGTATTTGCGAAATGCTCACCGGTAATGAACTCGACCTGCGTTTTATTCCGCATTCGGGTCCGTTTGCCCGGGGCATACACATGACATTACAAGCCGAATTGGTCAAAGACGTTGATGCGGCTTTCGTAACACAGTTGTTGCGGGAGTTTTATGAGGGCCAGCCGTTCGTCGAAGTACTGGATGGCATGCCCAGAATCAAGGATGTTGCCGGCAGCAATTTCGCTCATATCGGCGTAGCCGTGGAAGGCTCTGCGCTGGCAATTTTTGTTGCCATCGACAACCTGGTGAAAGGTGCCGCCGGCAGTTGTGTGCAGTGGATGAACATCAAGCTCGGGCTCGACGAAACCGCAGGGCTGCTGGCTCCCGGGCCCGGCTGGATTTAGACGAGGCAGCACAAGAAGATCATGAATGCTCAAATTGATAATGCAGGCTTTAACGCCAGGCAGGCAGAACAGGCTCATCTGCTGCAGGTTTACAGCCAGTACGATTTTGAACCGGTGGCCGCGAGCGGCGTAACCCTGATTTGCCGGGACGGTCGCGAGTTGCTGGATTTTTACGGCGGCCATGCAGTCGCCTCGCTGGGTTACGGGCACCCGGATGCGGTGCGGGCGATTTCAGCGCAGGCCGAAAAGCTGTTTTTTCAAAGCAACGCCGTCGCACTGGAAGTGCGCGCGCAGGCAGCCGATAAACTGGCAGCCTTCTCCGGAATGGACCGTGTGTTTTTGTGCAACAGCGGTGCGGAAGCCAATGAAAATGCGCTGCGGATTGCACTGCGCAAAACGGGCCGGAATAAAATACTGGCGCTGGAACACAGTTTTCACGGGCGCACCGCGGCGGCCGGTGCGGTGACGTGGGGTGCAGCCGATAAATGGTACGGCTTCCCACGCACGCCGTTTGATGTGGAATTCATTTCGCGGGACGACGCCGCGGCGGCAGTTGCCGCCATTGATGGCAGCGTTGCGGCCGTCATTCTGGAACCGGTGCAAGGCATTGCCGGTGCGTATGTGCTCGGCGCGGAATTCATTCAGGCCGTGGCGGACGCGTGCAAAAAATCCGGTGCTTTGCTGATCAGCGATGAAGTGCAATGCGGGGTCGGCCGCTGCGGTACGCCGTTTGCAATTCATCGGCACAACGTGCGGCCCGACATCATGACGACGGCCAAGGCGCTGGGCACCGGTTTTCCGGTCGGCGCAGTCATGCTCAGCGAAGACGTGGCAGCAGTGCTCGGCAACGGTGATCTGGGTACCACCTTTGGCGGCGGGCCACTGGCATGCGCGCTGATTAACACCGTGCTGGACGTTATTGAACGCGACCGGCTGATCGATAACGTAAAGGCGTTGTCGGCGCGCATCAAAGAAGAATGTGTCGTCGGCCCCGTGCAGCAGATATCGGGTGAAGGGTTTCTGCTGGGGCTGCGGTGCGCCGGCGGTGCTGCGCCGGTGCGTAACAAGCTGTTATCCGCCGGGATTCTGACCGGCTCGAGTAACGATGCGAACGTCATGCGACTGCTGCCACCGCTTACCTTAGAGGACAAACACGTGGATGCGCTGGTTGCGGCATTGAAGTCAATTTGATCAAGGATACGACATGAAAGAATTTAACGATCTGGGCGACTTCCAGATAGAGGAAGTCAAAGCGCTGCTGGAACTGGCCACCCGGCTGGAACACAACCCCGAGCCTCGGGCGCTCGCCGGCAAGGTACTGGCGTTGCTGTTTTTGAGTCCGTCATTACGCACCCTTGCTTCGTTTCAGGCCGCCATGGTGCGCCTCGGCGGCGGGTCGTTTGTGATTTCCCCGGACATGTCTATACACGGCCTGGAAACGCGGCCGGGTATCGTTATGGACGGTATGGCCGCGGAGCACATCCGTGAGGCGGTGCCGGTGATCGCCTCTTACGGCGATGCCATCGGCATTCGGGCTTTCGCAGAGCGCGAGAATCTTGAAAGCGAAATCGCGGACGAAGAATTCAACAAGCTGAAAGCGCTGTGCGACATTCCGCGCATCAACATGGAATCGGCGATCAATCATCCCTGCCAAAGTCTTGCCGACTGGAAGACCATGGACGATCTCGGGGTTCCGGCGAACGGCGGCAAATTTGTATTGAGCTGGGCTTATCATCCGCGCGCGTTGCCGCTGGCGGTTCCGTCTGCGACCGTCCATATGGCTGCCATGCGCGGCATGGATGTCACGGTGTTGAGGCCCGAGGGTTTTGAGCTGCCGGAACCGATCATGCACAAAGCCCGGCAAGCGGCGGCAATGTCCGGGGGTTCAGTCACGGAAACCGACGACCGGGCGGCCGCACTGGAAGGCGCCAACATCATCTATGCGAAATCCTGGATGTCGACGCGTCACTACGGCAATTTGCCCGCAGATGCCGAGGCACGTCGCGGGCGCGAAGACTGGTGTGTCGACGAACCGTGGTTTGACACGGCTGCTGCCGATGCACGCTTCATGCACTGCCTGCCGGTGCGTCGCGGGGTCGTCGTAGCCGATCGCATCCTCGACGGGCCGCGCAGCATAGTCATTCCCGAAGCGCGTAACCGGATGTATGCGCAAATGGCCGTGCTGCATCAGATGCTGAGATAGGTTTTTTGCTAATGAATAACAACGAAAAAGATCGGGGCCTGGTGGTCGCAGCGCTGCGGCATGCGGCGCCTTACGTCCGCATGTACAAGCGCAAGACCTTCGTCGTGAAGGCAGGCGGAGAACTGTTTCTGAACGACGCGAAAACGCGCGCGCTGCTGGAACAGATGGCCATACTGCATCAGGTGGGCATACGCCTGGTGCTGGTGCACGGTGCCGGGCCACAAGCGACACAGCGGGCCCGGGATCTGGGTCTGCAGGCGCAGATGGTGCAGGGCCGGCGCGTTACCGATGCCGAGACACTGAAAGTCTGCGAGCAGGTTAACGCGGAAATCAGGGCGCAGATCAAGGCCAACTGCGACGCACTGGGGATGCCCACGCACGGACTGGTGGGCGCTGACGGGCCGGTGCGGGCGCACAAACGGGCACCGGTGCAAATGGGCGACGCCGGCCTGGTTGATTTCGGCTTTGTGGGTGACATCGACAGCATTGATGCCGATGCGGTGCAAGCTTATCTGGATGCGGGAACCGTGCCGGTCATCAGCCCGCTCGGCTGTGATGCAGAAGGCGCGCTGCTGAACATCAACGCCGATACCATAGCAGCGTCGCTGGCAGCGCAGCTGCACGCCGAAAAGCTGATACTGGCCACCGGCGCGCTGGGTATTTTTGAAGACATCAATGACAGAAGTTCGCTGGTGTCGTACACCGATATTGAAGGGCTGCAACAACTGCGCGAAAACGGTTCGCTGGCAGACGGCATGCTGCCCAAAGCCAAAGCGATTGAAATGGCGGTGGCAGGCGGCGTGCCCCGGGTGCACGTGATTTCCTATGCGGTGCCGGACGGATTGTTGCTGGAAATTTTTACCAATGAAGGCACCGGCACACTGGTGGTAAAAAGCATTGCGGCACTGACGGCAGCGGAACAGTCGGCGGGCGCCGGCCACTGAGCTGAACGTAGACACGGAGCATGACATGAAGCGTCTCTGGGACAAGGGTGAACCGCTGGATCAGCGGGTATTGCGCTACACGGCAGGCGAGGATCATATCCTCGACGCCCGGCTGGTGCCCTACGATGTGCGCGCTTCCATCGCACACGCGACGATGCTGTGCGCACAAAAATTACTGAGCAAGGATGACCTCAAGGCAATAGAGATCGGCCTCAATGCACTGGCCGAGAGTCATGCCGCAGGCGACTGGTCGATCAGCCTCGAAGATGAAGATTGTCACACCGCACTTGAGCGGCATCTGACCGACGCCATCGGCGAAGCGGGCAAAAGGGTGCATCTCGGCCGGTCACGCAACGATCAGGTACTGACAGCGCTGCGTTTGTACATGCTGGACGCAGCGACCGAGCTGGAAGCCGCCGCCGATAAAGTGGCGGAGGCGTTAACCGCACTGGGCGAGCGGCAAGCCGACGTTGCCCTGCCCGGCTATACCCACATGCAACATGGCATGCCCAGCTCCGTGCGCCTGTGGGCCGCCGGTTTTGCGGCCGAACTGAATGACGATGCCACAGGGCTGGCGGGTGCCAAACGGCGCATCAGCAAGAATCCGCTGGGCAGCGCAGCAGGTTACGGCACACCGGGACTGAATATCGACCGCGAACATACGCGCGCGGCACTCGGGTTCGACATCGTTCACGAACCCGTCACGGCGGTTCAGTTATCGCGGGGTAAAGCCGAGGCCGGGTTAATTTTCGAGCTGGTTATGCTGATGCAGGATCTGGGCAAACTGTCTGCCGACCTGATGCTCTTTTATACGCAGGAATTTGCGTACGTCACCCTGCCCGAGAACATGACCACCGGTTCGTCCATCATGCCGCAAAAGCGCAATCCGGATGTGCTGGAACTGGTGCGCGGTGCAACCGCGACGGTCAATGCAGCCTTGCATGAAGTGCTCGGCATCTGCACCAAGCTGGGTTCCGGCTACCAGCGTGACCTGCAACGGATTAAACCGGCGCTGTTTCGGGCCATCGATACGTCGCTGGCCTCAGCCGAGATCATGGCGGTGCTGATTGGCGGTCTGCGGTTTGTGCCGGAGAATATTAAACTCGACGCATCCATCCATGCCGCCGAACAGGCAAACAAACTCGTGACCGGCGAAGGCATCAGCTTTCGCGAGGCGTACCTGCGGGTGGCTGCGGAATTGAATAAAGAATCGAACAACAAATGAACCGTATAAAAACTATTCTGCTGCAGGTGTCCGCTGCGATGTTTTTCTCGGGCGCGATTGCAGGTTGCGGCCTCAAGGGTGACTTGTACCTGCCCGAAGACGACACCGCCCCTGAGATTACATATTGCACCTGAGATCGCACCTGCCGCGGATGCGGCAGCCGAAGCTGCATCCAGACCATGAGCAACAGCCCGTCAGCCGGCCAGTCGTTGTTGCTGATTGACGGCTCCTCTTATCTGTATCGTGCTTTTCATGCGCTGCCGCCGCTGACCGCCAGCGACGGCACCAACACCGGCGCCGTTCTGGGCGTGCTGAACATGCTGTATCGCATACTGCGCGAGCATCGCCCGGACCACATTGCCGTGGTTATGGATGCGCCGGGGAAAACCTTTCGTGACGAACTGTTCAGCGAATACAAAGCTCAGCGCCCGCCGATGCCGGACGAATTGCGTGAGCAGATAGACCCGCTGCTCCGCGCCATCGAGGCCATGGGTCTGCCACTGCTGCGGATTGAGGGCGTCGAAGCCGATGACGTGATCGGCACGCTGGCGGTGCAGGCAGCAGAAGCCGGCATGCAGACCGTCATCTCAACCGGCGACAAAGACATGGCGCAGCTCGTTAATAAGCGCATTACGCTGCTGGATACCATGCCGCGCGGCGGACGCGAACCGCGGCCAATGGATGCCGCTGGCGTGGTCGAGAAATTTCAGGTGCGGGCCGAGCAGATCATTGATTACCTCGCACTGGTGGGCGACTCCTCCGACAATATTCCGGGCGTTCCTAACGTTGGCCCCAAGACCGCAGTTGCCTTGCTGGCCGAATTCGCTGGCGTTGATGACATTCTCGCCAACCTCGACAAAGTCGCAGAACTTCCGATTCGCGGCGCCAAAGGTGTTGCGCAACGCATCGAAGACAACCGCGAGATGTTGCTGCTATCGTACAAGCTCGCCACCATCGATACCCACCTGGAGCTCGACAGCAAACCGCAAGACCTGCAACTTGGCGAGCCGGACAACGACACCCTGCGCGAACTTTTTGTCCGACTGGAACTGCGTTCACTGCTAAAGCGTCTGGACGAAGAACCCGCAGCGGGCGGCAAGACCGCAGCACGCGCACCGGCGAAGGCTGCAGCTCCCTTACCTGCGGCTATTAGCAGAAAGTCGGCCGACTACCCGACGGTGCTGACCAGGAAAGACTTCGAAAGCTGGCTGCAAAAAATCAAAGCTGCGGAACTGGTGGCCTTCGACACGGAAACCACCAGCCTCGAATACATGGATGCCGTGATTGTCGGGCTGTCGCTGGCCGTTGCAAACGGCGATGACGACATCGAAGCCTGTTATATCCCGGTAGCGCATAACTACCCGGGCGCGCCCGAACAACTGAACCGGACCTGGGTGCTCGATCAGTTACAGCCCTGGCTGGAAGATGCTGCCAGCGCCAAGGTCGGACACAACCTCAAATACGATGCGCACGTGCTGGCGAATCACGACATCACGCTGCGCGGCATCGCCCATGACACCATGCTGCAATCCTACGTGCTGAACAGCACTGCCACACGGCACGACATGGATTCGGTGGCGCAGCGTTATCTGGGCGTCGAAACCATTCATTACGAAGACGTCGCCGGCAAGGGTGCCCGGCAGATTGGCTTCGACGAAGTGCCGCTGGAACAGGCAACACCCTACGCGGCGGAGGACGCCGACATCACTTTGCGCCTGCATCATGCCCTGTGGCCACAAATCAGTGCTGAAAAGTCGCTCAAGGAGCTTTACCAGAACATCGAACAGCCGCTGATCGATGTCATCGGGCGGATGGAAGCAACCGGTGTGCTGATTGACAGTCAGTTGCTGGCGGACCAGAGCAAAGAAATCACGGGCAAGCTCGCGGCGCTTGAAAAACAAGCCCATCAGGAGGCCGGTCACGATTTCAACCTGGGCTCGCCTAAACAGTTGCAAGCCATCTTGTTTGAAGAACTGGAGCTGCCGGTGGTGCGCAAGACTCCCAAAGGTCAGCCGTCAACTGCCGAAGACGTGTTACAGGAACTTGCCGAAGAGTACGCTTTGCCGCGGATCATCCTCGAGCACCGTTCACTTGCCAAACTGAAATCCACTTACACCGATAAACTGCCGGAGCAGGTGTCGGTGCATACCGGGCGCATTCACACCTCGTATCATCAGGCGGTGACCGCTACCGGGCGGCTATCGTCATCGAACCCCAACCTGCAAAACATACCCATACGCACCGAGGAAGGTCGTCGTATACGGCAGGCCTTTGTGCCCGCCAAAGGCTGTGTGTTGCTGGCCGCCGACTATTCGCAAATCGAGTTGCGCATCATGGCGCATATCTCCGGTGATACCGGTCTGGTAAATGCGTTCAAAGAAGATCGCGACATTCATCAGGCCACTGCAGCCGAAGTGTTCGAGGTGGCGCTCGATGATGTCACCACCGAACAACGGCGTTCGGCCAAAGCCATTAACTTCGGGCTCATCTACGGGATGTCTGCGTTCGGGCTCGCGAAGCAGCTGGGTATACCGCGCTACGAGGCGCAGGATTACGTGGATCTTTACTTTGAGCGCTACCCCGGCGTGCAGAAATACATGGACGAAATCCGCGCAACAGCGCGCAGCCAGGGCTATGTGGAGACCGTGTTCGGGCGGCGTCTGTACCTGCCCGATATCAACGCCCGCCAGGCCCAGCGTCGCCAGTACGCCGAGCGCAGCGCTATAAATGCGCCGATGCAGGGCACCGCAGCGGACATTATCAAGATGGCAATGCTCGCCGTAGACCACTGGCTGAACGAATCGAAAAGCGGCGCGCGCATGATCATGCAAGTACACGATGAGCTGGTACTTGAAGTACCGGTCGGTTACATCGATGAGGTCAATTCGGCCGTGGCTTCCATCATGTCAGCTGCAGCGCAATTAAACGTGCCGCTAAAAGTCGATACCGGTGTTGGCGCAAACTGGGATGAAGCGCACTAAAAACCGCCAAACAAAAATCGCCAAACTTTTTTGCGGCATCTGAACTTTTTTACCGACATATTGTCGAGAAACTCAACTTGCACCGGCCCCTGTTATCGGCATAATCGGTGACAGACGTTTTACGTCTCCCGCCATCCTCCCTTGGCGGGTGATGCCGGTTTCCCCAAGTCGGCATCGCAGCCTCGGGCGCTCCCCTGTACTCGGCGCCCGGGGCGTTTTTTTGTCTGCGTTATGCGCTTTTGTCTTTGTCGCCCTGAAGCATCCCATCCAATGCGCGACGTGCTTCGTCTGCACCGTCGCGTTTCAGTGCCGAGAAGAGTTGCACACTGGCGACCCCACTGAACTCTGTGTTCAGTTCACCCGATACTTTAAACAGTGCTGCCTTGGCTGCACCGCGTTTGAGCTTGTCTGCTTTGGTTAACAAAACGTGCGCCGGACAATTCAACGCTTCAGCCCACTGCAACATCTGGCGATCGTAATCGCCGATGCCCCGCCGTATATCCACGATGATGAACAAACCGACCAATGACTTGCGCTGCTCAAAATAGGCCGTCATCAACTCGCGCCAGTGCCGCTGCATGGATTGGGTGACTTTAGCGAACCCGTAACCGGGCAGATCGACAATCCGCTGCTGGACAGTCTCGCCCGCACCGACATCGGCACCTGCCTTGCGCAACACGAAAAAATTGATCATCTGCGTGCGGCCGGGGCTTTTGCTGACTCGGGCAAAGTTGTTGCGATTGACGATTACGTTGATCGCGCTGGACTTGCCGGCGTTGGAGCGCCCGGCGAAAGCCACCTCGGCACCTGTGTCGGCGTAGAACTGCCCGGGCTGAAAGGCGCCGGTCAGGAAGTCGGCGTCGGGATAGTGCGACATGGAACCCTCACGGCTGGCCTGCTCCGGCGGCACGGTGCCGCCGATTTTCGTGTAAAATGCGCCGCTGCCCCGCAGTGTAACATGCACCCGGCAGACTCCTTTTTAATCAAGTGATGCAGAGCAGGATTTAACGCGTGATCAGCATAACCATGAAGCTCAAGAACATGAAGCTCAAGAATTTTCGTCTGGCCAAACCGATGGCAAAAAACATCGCCATCCTTGTTGCCCTATCGGCACTGGTGCCGCCGGCCATGGCGGAAGGCGTGACCAGCGGCGATGCCGCAGCCGGGCAGCAAAAAGCCGCGACCTGCGCGGCCTGTCACGGGATGGACGGTAACAGCGTTAACCCCCAATGGCCCAGTCTGGCAGGTCAGCACGCCAGTTACATTGCCGATACTCTTGCGGCGTTCAAAGCCGGCATGCGTTCGGATGTGCTGATGAATGCGCAGGCCATGATTTTGCCGGATGCCGATTTAGCCGATGTCGCGGCCTACTTTGCAGCGCAAACGCCGACGCAGCGGACGGCCGACCCGGCGCTCGCCGAAGCCGGCGAACGCATTTATCGCGGCGGTGATATGGATAATGAGGTCAGTGCCTGTATAGCCTGCCACGGCCCGTCCGGTCGCGGCAATGCGCCGGCCGGCTATCCGTCGCTGACGGGTCAGCATTCCGTCTACACTGCCAAGCAATTAAACGATTACAAGAGCGGCGCACGCACCAGCGACGGTGACCAGCAGATCATGCGGAACATTGCCGCTAATCTGAGCGCGGAACAAATTGAAGCCGTTGCTGCCTACATACAGGGTTTACGATAAACCCGTCTGACAAGAATTTGCCTGAAAATAGTATTCCGGGGTATTTGCATGAATTTTCGTAAGCTGATTTCACTTTTCATCCTTTCGCTGGTGCTGACTCTCAGCGCTTGCGATAGCCCCGAACAAGCACCTGTCGAAGGCGCGGCGCCCGAAGCGGCTGAGCAGGCGCAGACGGTCAAGGAGAGCGAGAAACCCGTGACCGAAACGTCGGAACTGGCATCGGTGGAAGAGTCCGTTAGTGACGATGCCGAAGCCGCCGCCGACGATGCCATCGAGCTGACGGCTCCGACCGCCGCAACCGAAGATGCCAACTGGCAGTACTCGGAAGGCACGCATTTCCGCCGTCTGACAACCAGCCAGGGCACCAGCAGCGCACCCGACAAAATCGAAGTCGCGGAAATGTTCTGGTATGGCTGCGGGCATTGTGCGGATTTCGAACCCATATTTAATTCATGGATGAAACAGGTGGCCGCTGATGTTTCGGTCGTAAAAATACCGGTTATCTGGTCGCCCACCCACCAGATTCACGGCCGCATCATGTACACCGCTGAAGTGCTGGGCGTACTCGACAAGATTCATCCCGCCACGTACGAGTCGATTCACCAAAAAGGCGTGACGCTCACGACGGATGAAGAAATCGTTGCGTTGTTTGCAGCCGCTGGGGTAGACGAAGCAACTTTCCGTGAAGCCTACGGTTCCTTCGGTGTCACCAGTGCCTTAAAGCGCGCTGAAAACCTGGGGCGGCGCTACGGTATTCGCTCAACACCCGTCGTCGTGGTGAACGGCAAGTACGTGGTTGAACGAAGCGAGAACGTTCCGAGCGGCGCGGTACAACTCCAGGTTACCGACGAACTCGTCGAACGCGAGCGCCGCGAACGCTAGTGCCTCGCGGCCGGTGTTAATTGACCGGTGTTCGTTGACCGGTGTTCGTTGACTAGTGTCCGCCGGCGCAGGCCTCGCAATTGACCCAGCCCGAGTCGCCGCCAACGTAGTGCTCTTTTTTCCACACCGGTACCCGGTGTTTTACCTCGTCGATAATATAGCGACAGGCTCGAAAACATTCGTCGCGATGGCCGCCGCTGACGCCCACCCAAACAGCCATGCCGCCGATTTCCAGTGCGCCGACACGGTGCACGCATTTGGCATGTGAAATCGGAAACTTTTGTTGCGCCTCATCGAGGATGCGTCGCCCTTCCTTGATCGCAAGCGCCACGTAAGCCTGATACTCCAATCGCAGCACCTGCTGACCTTCGTTGTTATCGCGCACCCAGCCTTCGAAACTGACATGACCGCCACAGGCCGGATCCATGAGCTCCTGCCGCCACTGGTCAGGCTGTAAATCGGCATCCTGAATGTCGAATTCAAGCATGTGCTCAACCCCCGGCCACAGGTGGAATAAACACCACGGTATCGCCGTCCGTCAGCGCTGCGTTCATATCGCTGAACTCTTCGTTGACAGCCACTTTAATACTCTGCAGGGCTGGAAAATCATGCCGCGCAGCCAGCTCTGCAAACAATTGCCGGGGGGTCTCCGCAGCGGTGCTTACGGCTTCCGTATCGCGGCCGGCACATTCACGCAGCACGGCAAAATATTCGATATGAACGGTTTTCATGGTTATGGGCTATTCAATCGGGTTGAGCACGGTATCAGCAGGAACCAAAACTAGTCGAGCAAATATAGATCATCGACGGTATCAATGTCGGCCGCGGCCTCAGGCATGTCCAGTAATTGCAGATCGGGACATTGCCTCAGCAGCGCCCGGGCACCCTGATCGTCGTCTAACGACATCAACCGGTCAAACCAGCTGCGCGGGAACACAGCCGGCGCACCATAGGTTTCAGCGTATGCCGCCGCCGCCGGCAAGTCCGGCTTCGCGTGCCACAGTTGTGCCAGTGCCGCGAGTTGATGCGCACCGACTCCGGGCTGATCGCAGAGCATCAGCAAGATTGCCCGCGCCTCCGGCAAGTGGGTCGCCACATAGCGAACCCCGGTCGCCAGCGAGCTGCCCATGCCGGCCTGCCATTGCTCGTTGTGCACGCAGTTCAACACACCCGGGCTGTCCACCATGCCCGTCAGTGCCTCAGTGACGGCCGCCTGCCCGGCACCGGTCACGACCGTTACGCCGGCATCGCACACCGCACCGGCGGCCGCTACAACACCGCAGATTAACGGGCGACCCTTATAGGGCAACAGGGATTTGGCGCGCCCCAGACGCGATGATGCGCCGGCAGCTAACACCACACCAGCCAGGCCCGCGGAACCTGTTCCGGCCGCACTGTCAGCGGGCGAATAAATTCGCTTCATTGCGCATGGCCTTGAATTCAAGTGCATTCCCCGAGGGGTCGCGCAAAAACAGGGTGGCCTGTTCACCGGGCTGACCGGCAAAACGCACCGTGGGCTCAATCACAAAAACCACACCGGCGCGGGTCAGCCGGTCGGCCAGCACTTCCCAGTCTGCCCACTGCAAGACCACCCCGTAATGCGGCACCGGCACGTCGTGGCCGTCAACCGGATTCGTCATATCGGCAGCAGCCGTTGCAGAGGCAAGGTGACAAACAAATTGATGGCCGTAGAGGTCAAAGTCCACCCACTCGGCAGCGCTGCGCCCTTCAGGGCAACCTAATATACCGCCGTAAAAACGTCGTGCCGCACTCAGGTCGTGCACCGGCACAGCAACATGAAAAGGCTGCAAAGGCATCGGGATTGGCCGCTATTCAAAGCCCTTATTATACGGGTCCCATGCGGGCGGCTGCGTGCGCAGCCAGTCGACCAGATGTTCCATAAATGTGTCGGCACTCACCGAAGAACGACACGAACCCTGGTGACGCAAGCGCGGGGCAACCTCGTTGACCCCCTCGAATAACCACTGGCCGCCGCCGGTTTCGAGATTGCCAAGCTGCTCGGCAAGACCGGTCAGGTCTATACGCTGTGCCGGACGACGCGACGCCAGCTGTATCCAGCTCTCGTAACGGTATTGAAATTCAATGGACTCGCCCTTCAGCCATACCAGGCGGGTGCAGTCCGTAATGTTGTGCACTGCAAAGGGATGCACGCTGCGCTGCCAGCGCATCAGGTACCGCCGTACCGTGCGTACTGGCATATCTGCGGGAATACGCACCACAGCCAGCTCGAGGTCCGGCACCTCATCAATCACCACATGACCGTCCGCGATGGCCTTTTCGCTGGCCTGCAGGTGTTCAAACTCGGCTTCCCAGTGCTGCCGCTGCCCGGGTATGTCATCCAGCAACCCCGGCAACTCTTTCAACATCAGCGTGTAAAGCCCGGCAATCTGCGCCGGTGCCGAGCCCTTAAAAACCTCTGCAGGCAACGGCGACGTTGCCGGATCGGCATAGGCCGCCAGAACAAACGACAGCTTCGCAGCATTGGGGTCAGAGTAAATCGCAAAGTCGCCGGCACGCGAAGCACCGATCATCAGCTCGCGATGACGCAGCGCATTCGCAGGATCCACCAGGCCGTACATACTGAGCAGACCGTCTTCATCAAAATGGCTGTTCGATACCAGCGGGATATCCACGTGCAGGTCGGGCCTGTCAAGGTAGGCAAACACAATGTCGGTGGACGTATCACGCAACAGACCCTCCGGCGTTGAATTCCACGGCCAGTGCGAGAGCGTGAGTTGAGTGGCGCGCTGCGCCTGCCCGTCAACCACGATATTGGGCTGATCACCGAGCTGGCTGTACGGGCAATAGCGCGCGGGGGCGGGAAGACGGTCACTCATGTGAAAAATATCGGGGAGCAGATCAACGCCGCTCCGATCGGTGCGGCGCAAATAAATTTTATTTACGTATCAGTATGTATGTTCAGGCAGTCTTGGAAACGATACCCGTCAGACGCAACACCAGCACCACGACCAGTGAAACTGCGGCAACGTTTAACAGGTACTGCGGCACGCCGATAAATTGCCAGCCGGGTGCAACCGCAGAAGGAAATATGGCGCTCCAGATATACCAGACCGCACCCACGCCGGCTGTCAGCAATGTCGGTGCGACGGCCAGCCAGCGCGATTTATCGCCCGCTGCCCACAGCAGCAAGAGCCCGCTGAACAACGCCACCACCAGCATAAAAACGAAATTCAACCCGAACAAAAAACCATAAGTCTTGCCGTAGGCTTCCCAGACACCGTTTGCCGTGGCAATTGCACCGGCGAGAACCGCCGCTACCGGTAACAAAATAACCGCGAGAAGATTGTATTTGCCTTGTTTAGTCATCGTCAGATACACCGATCAATTTCTGTGCGCAGATCATACCACCGTCCAAAACTAGTCATGGTCGCGCCCCAGCCGATAATCCGCCAGCGGCTCGGGCAGGAACCCGCCGCGCGCATAGACTTCAAGATAGTGCAGTCGGCCGTCGCGCAGAAACAGGTCGCATCCCGCGCCATCCATGAGGCCCGGCGCATCAAGGCGGGCTGATACCGGGGCTGCGCCGGCAGGGTCGGCGGCGGGATCAGGCTCAAAATATACGAAAAACCCGGTGCGGGTGTAGTCGCGTCGTTTCACCGATGCTTTGGTTATCTGCGCGGCAAGCGCCGGATCACCCGTCTCGGCCGCTATCCAGTCCAGAATGTCGCGATCAATTTTTTCCATCTGAGAACTCAGGTTGTAACTTCGTAGAAAATCCGGCGTGCCGTGTCGGCCCCAATCATCTTGGCGATCATTCCCTGCGCCTTGTCCTGTGTGCGGATGTCATTCACCCAGCCGCCCTGAAACCGCGCGATTGCCTGCTGCCGGGCCGGATCGCTCACCGGCTCTGCAGCCGCGAGCTGCGACAGATAGTAATCCAGATAGTCGAAACAGCATGCGCTGATATCATCAATACGGTCACCGGGAAACAAACCGTAGATGGTCGATGCGTTGCGATATTTTTTCATCCACTCCGGATACCGGTCGTTGCTCTCGAAGGGTTCATAACGATTCATTATGGCCATCAGCGGATCGACCCATTTGGCACGATACGCATCGTCATCGAAAGGACAGCAGACATTCAGATGGGCGATTACTTTGCGCTTGGTCTGCATCAGGAAAAATATAAACACGGGCACATCGTAGTTGTCGCGCGGATAAAAAATCGAATTGAGTTGCTCGATTTTGGGGATCTTCACCCGGTAACGCATGCCGAAAACTTTACGGAAACGCTGTGATGACCAATTGTAATGATTGGCCCGCAATACTTTCAGAAACGACCTGGGCTCAGCAAGCTCGGGCGGCACCTGCATCTCTTCGAGCGCCTCAACGCCGCGCAAGCGCTCGATAATCGCCTCCAGTCGCTGATCCTGATCCACAATCAGAAAGTGTAGACCGACGAATTAAGAAAGTCGGAAATGGCCAGCCGCTCGCCATCCAGCGCCATGTCCACATCGAAACCAAAATTTGCGTTCGGCGAGTTGTTAGGCGCCTTGATATACGACTGCTGCTGCCAGCTCATGCCGTCACGCAAAAACAGGTAGCCCGCTCCCGCACCGACAAAATCGTCCAGCAACTCATTGCCGTTGATACCCTGCGATCGCCCGCCCTCCCACACGGAGGTCGCAACCAGGGCGTCGCCACTGCTGCTGAGCTTCACGACAAAACCAAACTGGTCGATTGGGTCGGCATTCGATGCCTTGAAGAAAGCGGTTTGCGCCCATGCGCCCCCGGACTCTTCAAACACGTAGGCGGCACCGGAATTAACCGAGTCGTTGTTGGCCTGATCGACGTTAACGCCCCGTTCGGCGCTGTCCTCTTTACCGGCACCCACCGCCAACACGTCACCGGCGGCATTCAGATCGATTGAGAAACCAAACTCATCATTCGGATCAGGCGACATGGCCTTGATGTAGCTGTGCTGACTCCAGGCCGAACCGCTGCGCTCGAACACATAGACAGCACCCGAAGCGGCAGCCGTGTTGTTAAACCCGTCGCCGTTAATGCCGAAAGCCCCGGAGGCTTCCAGCGGCGCGCCGACGGCCAGCCGGTCGCCAGAGGCGCTTAGGGCCATGCCGGAACCAAACACATCTCCGGCATCGGTATTTGAAGGCTTAATGTAGGCTTCCTGCATCCACAACGGGCCGCCGAAATCCCTGAAGACATAGACCGCACCGGCATCGGCGGCACTGTTATCCAGCTGATCGCCATCAATGCCGAGCGCGTTACTGTCTTCGCGCGATGCGCTGACGGCAAGCGTTGTACCGTCGCCCGATAACTCAAGCTTGTTACCAAACCCGTCGCCGCCGAAGATGCCATCATCCGGATCCGGGTCGCCCTCGGTGTTCGACGCCTTGATGTAGGCAACTTCGTTCCATTCGAACATGCCGCCGCCCAGGTCTGTGCGCTGGAATACGTAAACCGCGCCGGAATCTGGCTCATCGTTGTTCGAGCCGTCGCCGTCTATGCCGGTCGCGTTACTGTCTTCGCCTATTGCGGAAACAGCCAGCGTGTTGCCGTCGTCGCTGATAGCGACGGCAGAACCGAAGGCGTCAAACTCTTCTATATTGGATGCCTTGAGTATGGCCTGCAGGCCCCAGATGCCATCCTGAAAAATAAACACCCCGGCAGAACCCGCAAAGGGAATGGACTCCTGCAAGAATAGCTCGTCCACTTCTTCGGGAGTCAGGGTATCGGGGTATTCACATTCCTCATCAACCTCGTCCTCCGGAACCGCAACGAGCACCTCGCACTCAAAAATGCTGGTGCGGGGTGCGCCAACAACCAGCGTCGCGCCATCTTCAGCGTATGCCAACGCGGTTCCCGCATTGATCAGCGGGCTGATAAAAAATCGTGACAGGAAGCTGGCGACTTGTTGCCCCAGTTCGGTGCAGCCCATGGCATCGCACCAGTCGACGCGGAACCGGGCATTGTCCCAATCAAACAGATGCACGGAAATTGCCAGGGCCGCTTCCAGCGGATCCGTGCCGGTGGGGATGTCGGCACCTACCTGAACAAATTCGGGTTCGCCGTCATCGTCCGAGTCGCCATCGGGGTCGTAGAAAAACTTGTAGTGCGTCGCACCTGCGACTTCCTCCCAGACAAAAACTATCTCGCCGAAAAGCTGCGGGTCTGCATCGGTAAACGTCGTTTTCACCTGCACCGGCGAATCGGAGAAGTCCGGCCCGGTGTCGAGATCGGGATCGGTATTGCCACCCGCGCAGCCGCTCAAACCCACGCCCGCCATCGCAAAAATCAGCGCCGTGACGGCCGAAACGGGTTTGCAAATCAATCGCATAAAACTCTCCTGCCCGATGCTGCTGCAGCGGGCGAATTCGTACTCAAAATTTTGTAAAGCAGGCTGCAAAAAAACCGGCACAAAAGTGGCCAATGCGCCGGGTCGGCCATTTTAGCCGTTATGATGCGCGCATGACAGAAACTGACCAGGAAAAAGGGGCGGGGTTCAGCCGTACGGTGCGCAGCTTCGTGAAGCGCCAGGGCCGCATGACGGTTGGCCAGAGCCGCGCCCTGACCGTCGAATGGCCGCGCTTCGGAGTCGAATTCGGCCCGTCAGTGCTCGATATTGCCGGCGTTTTCGGCCGGGATGCGCCCGTTACGCTGGAAATCGGCTTCGGCAATGGCGACAACCTGATTGACATGGCGCGCCATTCGCCCGACACCAATTTTCTGGGCATCGAGGTGCATGAGCCGGGGGTCGGCCATTGCCTGCTGAAAATATCGGAATACCAGCTACAGAATGTTCGCGTGATGAAACACGATGCTATCGAGGTGCTGCGTAACATGATCGCTGACCACTCTTTAGCGCGCGTAAATCTGTTTTTTCCGGATCCCTGGCCCAAAAAACGGCATCACAAGCGACGCATAGTAAATCGCGAGTTCATCACACTGCTCGCGCAAAAACTGTCCCCCGACGGGGTTTTTCATGTCGCCACCGACTGGGAAAACTATGCCGGGCATATTGAGGAAGTCATGGCCGCAACGCCCGACTTTATAAAACTTGCACAACCGCCCGGCGACCGCTCGGTGTCGCGTTTCGACAGCCGCGGCCAGCGCCTCGGGCATTCAAACTGGGAGCAAGCTTGGCGCCGTTGCGGCAACGATACCTAAGGTGCTTTAAACGTCCAGCATGGAGGCCGGAGCCGACACCCACACTTCGCCGTCGGTAACCCGGCATGCGAGACGCCGCATGTTTTGCCCCGCACAAGGGCCGAAAGTGCATACACCGGTGGCCGGATCAAACATCGCGCCGTGTGACACGCAGATCAGCTGACCTTTATCGGGAGTGAAAAAGCCATCGGGCAGAATGTTAAGCGGATGCCCCTGATGCGGACACACGTTCGCATAGGCATGCACTTCACCCTGCCAGCGCACTACCACGCCGCGAAACGGCCAGTCGCCCTTGCCCGTGGTGAACTCCAGCGCGCCAGGCTCCGCAATGTCATCGAGTTGAGCGACCGGCCAGTCTTTCATGCGCGCTCGGTCGCGAACCAGTGATTGACACGCGTGGCCAGCCAGATGGCGGGCAACCCCATCGCCGCGGCGTAAAAGAAGAAAGTAACCCAACCCACCTGCTCGACCACGCTGCCGGAAAAACCGCTCAGTATTTTGCCGGGCAATACCATAAGCGACGTAAACAGTGCGTACTGTGTCGCGGTGTAAGACACGTTGGTCAGCCCCGACAGGTAGGCGATGAACACCGTGCCGGTGAATCCCTGCGCAAGGTTGTCGGCAGTGATTGTTAACACCAGCAGACTGACATCAGGGCCGGCGATGGCCAAACCGGCAAACGCCAGATTGGTAACCGCGAGAATAACGGCCCCGAACACCAGTGGGCCGCCAAGGCCAAAACGCGCCACTGCCACGCCACCGAATGCGGCTCCGGCAAGCACCGCACCAAAGCCAACGGTCTTGGCATATCCCGCGATTTGCAGCTCGGTAAAGCCCGTTTGCAGATAAAACGGGTTCGCCATGACGCCCAGCACCATGTCGCTTATCCGGTAGATACCGATGAACAGCAAAACCAGCAAAGCGTTGGAGCCGTTGCGTTTAAAAAAGTCCGCGAAGGGCTGCACAATCGCTTCGTCGAGCCACCGGCTCGGATGCGACATGGGCGTCATGTTTTTAAGCACCATGGTTTCGGACATCGGCTGGCTCAGCGGCTCCGGCTCGGCAACCAGCAACACCGTCACGATTCCCACCAGCATCAGCGCCGCCATCACCTGATACGCCAATGGCCAACCTGCCGTGCCGCCGATGACCAGCGCGCCGGCACTTGCTGCCAGCAGCGCCACGCGATAACCCAACTGGTAAGACGCGGCCATCGCCGCCTGCTGATCGGTGGGTGCACTTTCAATGCGCCAGGCATCGACGGCGATATCCTGCGTGGCGGAAAAAAAGGCCACTGCCAGCGCCAGCCATGCGAGCGTAAAAACCTGCCCGGCCGGATCGGTTAACGACATGCCGACCAGCGCCGCCGCAACCCCCACCTGTGCAAACAGCATCCAGCCCCGGCGACGTCCGAGCGAGCGCGTCAGCAGCGGCAAATGAATCTGATCCACCAGCGGCGCCCAGATAAATTTAAAGGCATACAGAATGCCGACCCACGAAAACATGCCCACTTCGCTGATGCTCACACCCGAGCGGGTCATCCACGCTGCCAGCGTGCCGGCCACCAGCGCAAAGGGCAGACCCGCGGAGAAGCCCAGCAGCAGCATCGCGGCGATACGCGGCTCGCGGTAAACCCGCGCCGCTTTCATCCATGCCTCCCAGGCTGACAGCGGGCGCATCATCTGGAGAGGTCGTAATCGTAATCAACGATCAACGGGGCATGGTCCGAATAACGCTTGCGCTTGTATATGGATGCGTCGGCCACCTTGTGCTGCATTGATGGCGTGACAACCTGGTAGTCAATGCGCCATCCGACATTGTTATCCCACGCCCGGCCCCGGTTCGACCACCATGTGTACTGATCCGGATGGGGGTTTACCCGGCGAAAGGCGTCGACAAACCCGTGCGACCCGAACACCTCGTCAAGCCATGCGCGTTCTTCCGGCAGAAAGCCCGAGTTTTTCAGATTGCCCTTCCAGTTTTTGAGGTCAATTTCTTTGTGCGCAATATTCCAGTCGCCGCACAGAATATAGTCCCTTTTTGACGCGCGGATGGCTTTAAGGTGCTCGGTAAACTCCTCCATAAAGCGAAACTTGGCCTGCTGACGCTCGTCTTTGGACGAACCGGATGGCATGTACACCGAGACCACGCTGAGCTTGCCGAAGCGCGCCTCTATATAGCGGCCCTCGGCATCGAATTCCGCCGAACCAAAACCGTACCGTACATCGTCCGGTTCATGCCGGGATACCAGCGCCACACCGCTGTAGCCCTTGCGTTCAGCATATTCGTGGTAGGTGTGATAACCCTTGGGCCAATAAACCGCGTCGGCAATCTGCTCAGCTTGCGCGCGCACTTCCTGCAGACAGAACACATCCGCCTTTTGCCGCGGCAACCAGTCGAAAAAACCTTTGCGCTGAGCGGCCCTGATCCCGTTAACATTGATACTGACGATACGCATTGCGATACTCTAACAGCCTCACTTCTTCAGAACAGCTAGCCGCGGACGCTCTTCCCCATGCAGGCCTATAAAAAAACCTTCATCGAACTGGCTCTTGAAGTCGGTGCGCTCAAATTCGGCGAATTTGAGCTTAAGTCCGGGCGCATCAGCCCCTACTTCTTTAACTCCGGATTGTTTTCCGGAGGCAAAGCGGCTGCCACCCTGGGTCGCTGTTATGCCGAGGCCGCCAGCGAAGCCGATGTGGATTTCGACACGTTGTTCGGGCCCGCCTACAAAGGCATCCCGCTGGCCGCTCTCACCGCAGCCGCACTCAGTGACAGCCACGGTCGCGACCTGCCCTATTGCTTCAATCGCAAGGAAGCCAAAGCGCACGGGGAAGGCGGCTCCATCGTCGGCGCAAAGGTTACCGACAAAGTGCTGATTGTGGATGACGTCATCACCGCCGGCACCGCGATTCGGGAAGCCATCGACATTATTCAGGATGCCGGCGGGCGGGCCGCAGGCGTACTGCTGGCCCTGGACCGCCAGGAAAAGGGCACCGGCGAGCTGTCGGCTGTGCAGGAAGTCGAATCCGGCTTCGGCATCCCGGTGTTCAGCATTATTCGTCTCACCGACCTGATAGATCATCTTAAAAATGACGATAAATCAGCTGGTTACCTTGATTCGGTGCTGGCTTACCGGGATCGCTACGGGGTCGATCAGTAGCCGGCTGCCCGCGTCCGGTTCCGGCCCGATTCAGGCCTGATTGAGGGCCCGGTCGTGCTAAACCTGACCTGCGTCACGGTTCCCGTTCCGTCGAATCGCAATAATCCTTATGTATATCGGGAGGCTCCCGATGCGGACATGAGTGAAAAGGGCGCACCATGCACAGCACGACTTCAAACACTATTGGGCTGCACAGAATCGAGTTTACAAAACTCCTTGTTGCCGTCGTCACACTGATTGCACTGATCTGGACTCTACCGACCCGTGCCGAAGACGATACGCGGGTCTATCGCTGGAAAGACAAAAACGGCGATAGTTACTACGGTGATCGCGTACCGCCGGAATACGCGGGCAATGCACACACGGTGCTGAACGAGCACGGCGTGGCTATTGAAACGGTGGCGGGCCAGCTTACGCCCGAAGAACTCGCGGCCCAGCGCGAACGCGCCAGAATCAAAGCGGAAGCCGATGAAGCTCTGCGTCAGGCAGTGATCCGCGACAAGGTTTTGTTAAGCACCTATCTCTCGGTGGAAGAAATCGAGGCCTTGCGCGACCGTCGCGTTGAACTGCTGGCCGGGCAATTGCGCATCACGCAAAAATATCTGGACAACCTGCGCGCTAAACTCCTCAAGCTGGAACGCGAGGCGCAGCGCTTTAGCCCGTACAGTGCGGAACCCAACGCGCCGCCGATTGACGAAAAGCTGGCGCGGGAACTCTCGGAAACGCTGAACTCGATTCTGCTTTATGAAAAGAATCTGGCGAAGTCGCGCGATGAAACCAAACAGGTGCAGCAAAAGTTTGCGGCCGATATCAAACGGTTCAGAGAACTGCAGGGCCTCACGCTGAACAACTAGCCGGTGCCGGTGTGCCCGAAGCCTTGTGCACCGCGAGCGCTCTCAACAAAGTCCTCAACGACTTCAAACTCGGCCTGCACCACAGGAACGATCACCATCTGCGCCAGCCGTTCGCCGGGTTCCAGTGCGTAGGGCTTTGACCCGCGGTTCCAGCAGGACACAAACAGCTGCCCCTGATAATCGGAGTCGATCAGGCCCACGAGGTTGCCCAGCACAATACCGTGCTTATGGCCCAGCCCTGATCGCGGCAGGATCATTGCCGCCAGACCCGGATCCTCGATGTATACCGAAATGCCGGTCGGGATCAGCTCTGTCTGCCCAGGCGCAATCTCCAGCGTGTCGTCCAGACAAGCACGCAAATCAACGCCGGCCGAACCGTCGGTAGCGTGCTCGGGCAGAGGGAACTGCTGCCCGACACGAGGGTCAAGAATTTTCAGCTGAACTTTGCGGCGACTCACTTCTACTGCTCCTGAAATTATCTCTCTGAAATTTTTTCTTTAGAAATTATTTCCTGCAACAACCGTTCCGGTATTACCCGGCCGGAACCGCAGCTGCCGCACGGTCAGCACGATAACGTGAGGCGATCGTGTCCACCAGCTGCCGCGCGAGCTCCTGCTTCGACAGCTTGGGGAAAGGCTGCCGGCCGCCGGGCCACAGCACCACCACTTCATTGTCATCGGCATCAAAACACAAATTAACGCCCACCAGATTGGCGATGATCATGTTGAGCTTTTTGCGCTCAAGTTTTAAGGCCGCATGTTCTTCAAGCTTTTCGGTTTCCGCGGCGAAGCCGACCGTGAAAGGCGCATCATCGAGTGCGGCAACGGTGGCCAGCACATCGGGTGATTTCACCATTAGCAGTTCAAAAGTATCGGCCGACTTCTTGATTTTCTGAGGCGCGGCATGCTCCGGCCGATAATCCGAAATGGCCGCGGCACCTATATAAATGTCGGCATCCGCAACGGCGGCCATGGTTGCATCAAACATCTGCTGGGTCGTCTCGGTATCCACACGATCAACCCCGGGCGGGGTCGGCAAATTGACGGGCCCTGCGATTAACGTCACGTGCGCGCCGGCGTCAGCTGCCGCACGCGCAACCGCAAAACCCATCTTGCCGGAACTGCGGTTACTGACAAAGCGCACCGGATCAATCGGCTCCCGCGTCGGGCCGGCAGTGACCACAACTTTCAGCCCTTCGAGCGCGCCGTCGGCACCACCGCGGGTTAAACGATTCACGATGTCTGCCGGTTCGGACATGCGCCCGGGGCCGACATCACCGCAGGCCTGTTCGCCGGATGCCGGGCCGATAAAAAGTGCATTGCGTTTGCGCAGCACATCGCAGTTGGCCTGCGTAGCGGAATCGTTCCACATTGCCTGATTCATTGACGGCGCCAATGCCAGCTGCGCATCGCTGGCGAGCACCAGCGTCGTCAGTAAATTGTCCGCGCTGCCGGACGCTAGTTGTGCGATGACATTGGCAGTCGCCGGCGCGATGAGAATGTAGTCCGCCCACTTTGCCAGTTCGATGTGCCCCATCGCGGCTTCGGCTTTTTCATCCCAGATATCACCGCGCACGGGTTCGCCGGACACGGCCTGAAAAACCGTCGGCGAAACGAGCTTCTCGGCGCTGGCTGTCAGCACCACGCGCACTTGTGCCCCCTGCTCTTTGAGCCGGCGCACGATATCGGGGCTTTTATAAGCGGCGATGCTGCCGGTTACACCGAGCAGAACTTTACGCCCCTTTAATTCATTCATGGAGTTCACGCATGGTTTGCATAAGTCATTCTAAACGTAAGTTTATACGATGCTCAGACGTCGGACAGCGCGCAATAATGAACCCATGAAGACGCTGCGAATTCCGGACTGGCCCGACAGCGAGCGTCCGCGGGAGCGGCTGCTTGCCGGGGAACGCGGCGGCACAGGCGCCGGGCAACTGGCGGATGCCGAGGTGTTGGCTGTGCTGCTCGGCCACGGCGCGCGGGGCTTAAGCGCGGTCGAACTGGCGCGCATCCTGCTGGAACGGTTCGGCGGCATCCGCGGCACACTCAACGCCAGCGTCGCCGAGCTGTGCGCAGTTACCGGAATCGGGCCAGCCAAGGCGGCGGCTTTGCTGGCGGCACGCGAATGCGGTGCGCGCTATGTGCGCGAACGCTTGCGCCCGGGAGTCACGATCGGGTCGCCGGGCGATTCCCGCGAATTCCTGCTGACATCGTTGCGCGACCGGCCGCACGAGGTCTTTTGCTGCCTGTTTCTCGACAACCGCCACCGGGTGCTGGCTTTTGACGAACTGTTTCGGGGCACCATTGATGCGGCCGCGGTGTACCCGCGCGAAATCGTCAAACAGGCGCTGGCGCGCAACGCCGCCGCCGTGATCCTGGCGCACAACCACCCGTCCGGCGTGGCCGAGCCCAGCCAGTCCGATCAGCTCATTACGCGGCGCATTCGGGATGCGCTGGAACTGGTCGATATCCGGCTGCTGGATCATTTTGTCATCGGCGACAACCAGTGCATATCCCTGGCCAGCCGCGGGATGTTATGACCGGGTCGGGACGCCCGGAAACGCCGAAATAACACGAAATACCGGCCGGAACCTTGTTTCCGCGGCCCCGTACTGGTATAAAACGCGGCTCACGGCGTTCCCGCCGATAACAAGTTACTGTTTTTAAAGAGGTTGCAAATGTCCCGCGTCTGCCAGGTCACCGGAAAAGGGCCAATGTCCGGCAATAACGTGTCGCACGCTAATAACAAGACGCGACGTCGCTTCCTGCCCAATCTGCATTACAAACGCGTATGGGTCGAAAGCGAGCAGCGTTACGTTCGGCTGCGTGTTTCGCAAAAAGGTCTGCGTATTATCGACAAGCTCGGCATCGATCAGGTGCTGGTCAATCTCCGCAAGCGCGGCGTGAAGGTCTGAGGAACAAGACATGAGAGATAAGATTCGTCTGGTTTCATCGGCTGGTACCGGTCACTTCTACACCACCGCCAAGAACAAGCGTCTGCATCCGGAAAAGATGGAGACTAAAAAGTACGATCCTGTCGTGCGGAAGCACGTGATGTACAAGGAAGCGAAGATTAAGTGAGCACCCGCTCTTACTATTTCTTAAGCCCGCTTTTTAGCGGGCTTTTTCGTTATTGGGCAGGCTGCAACGCGTAACCGCGAAGCCGGGCGGCGAATTCTTCCAGCGACCGGATGCCGCTCGCCTCTGCTTCAGCACACCACTCACACAACTGTGCCAGCAACTTGTCATTACTGACGTTGGCTTGCTCCCATATCTGCACCAGCCGTTCGCGCAGTTCGTGTACCTGACGCAGTCGCTCGTGGTTTTTGAGCACGCGGTTGAGGCGGGTCTGGGCGGCCTCGTCCAGCCGCTCCGGACGGCGCACCAGCGCGCTGCGGGCCTTGGCAAGCAGCGCATTGCCGCGGTCGGCGAGGCGCTCACTGCGCAATTCCGGCAATGTCACACTGCGAGTGTAATCGCGCAACACGTGCATACGGTTGACCAGCACCGCCTGCAATGTCTGCATGTCCACCTGCGGCCTGGATTCCAGTCGCGGCGCGGGCGCCAGCCGGCGCACTTTGCACATCCCCAGGGCACGCAAAATGTTGATCCACAACCAGCCGATATCGAATTCCCACCACTGCACCGAGAATTTAGCCGATGTCGGAAAAGCGTGATGATTGTTATGCAGCTCTTCGCCGCCAATCCAGAATGCAATCGGCGTCAGGTTGGTGGACGCATCGGCGGTTTCGAAATTGCGGTAGCCGGTGTGGTGGCCCAGGCCATTGATCACGCCGGCAGCAAACACCGGCATGGTAATCAGCTGTATGCCAAGAATGATGATGCCGTTCACCCCGAATAACAGCAGGCTGACCAGTATCAGCAATACGATGCCGGCATTGGGATAGCGCCAGTAAATGTTGCGTTGAATCCAGTCGTCGGGCGTACCGCGTGCGTATTTTTCGACGACCTCTTTCTTGTCGGCTTCGCTGCGGTAAAGTTCGGCGCCTTCCAGCAATACCTTTTTTATTCCGAACACGACGGGGCTGTGCGGGTCACCCTCGCGCTCGCACATGGCATGGTGTTTGCGGTGCACAGCCACCCATTCGTCGGTGTGCATGGCGGAATTCGCCCAGATCCAGAAGCGAAAGAAATGTCTCAGCACGGGGTGCAAATCAATCGCACGGTGCGCCTGGTCGCGATGCAGGTACAGCGTCACGGCCATCATCGAAATCTGTATACCAACGACGGACACAACCACCAGCTGCCAGAAGCTCAGGTCTAACAATCCGTGCATATAATCTGCTATGAAGGCACTCACTTAATCACCCAATCAATATTCGTTCGCGGACACTATATCGAACCCCGCATGCCTGAACTACCCGAAGTCGAAACAACGCGCCGCGGCATAGCCCCCGCGCTGGAAGGACGCTCCATTAAGGAGCTGCGGGTGCGCGACCGGCGGCTACGCTGGCCCATTCCCGACGATATGGAAGATCGGCTGCGCGGCCAGCCGGTACTCAGCGTCACCCGGCGCGCCAAATATCTGTTGCTGCAAACCCAAAACGGCTGCGCGATGGTGCATCTGGGCATGTCGGGCAGCATGCGGATCGTGCCGGCGGATGAAAAACCAGAAAAACATGATCATTTCGACATCGTCACCGTCGATAAAGTTTCGGGTCGCGACGAGATTGTGCGGTTTAACGACCCGCGACGTTTCGGCTCGCTGCTGTGGACGGGCCTGCAACCCGACGCGCATCCGCTGCTGTGCAAACTGGGACCGGAGCCGCTCGACGATGCTTTCAACGGCGATTACCTGTGGCAATCGTCACGCGGTCGCAAAGTCACGATCAAACAGCACATCATGAACAGTCACGTGGTTGTGGGGGTCGGCAATATTTACGCCAGCGAAGCGCTGTTTCGTGCCGGCATTAGCCCCAAACGTGCGGCGGGAAAAATTTCGCGCGTGCGACTGCAAAAACTGGCCGTCGCGATAAAAGCCGTATTGCTCGAGGCAATCAAAGTCGGCGGCACCACCCTGCGTGACTATCGCGGCGGTGACGGGAAACCGGGGTATTTCCGGCAGCAACTGAATGTTTACGAACGCGGCGACCGGCCCTGCCGGATATGCGCTCAGCCCATCACGCGCATTGTGCAGGGCCAGCGTGCAACCTACTACTGCAAGAGCTGCCAGCGCTGAGTGCGCGGCTTACTCTGACCCCAATGATATTTACTCTGACCCCATTAATAGACGCGGCCTTCGCCTTCGCCGCGGGGGTCGGATGCGGAGGTCACGCGGTTGGCTGACGTGTCCCAGGTTACGACGTTCATGTTGCCGAAAGGCCGCGGTTCTTCTTTGAGGTCGTGGCCCATGGCTTGCAGCGCGGCAATGTCTGCAGCGGTGAAAGCACCGGCTTCGTAGCTGACCCGATCGGGGAGGTACTGGTGATGAAAGCGTTTCATGCTGACCATTTCTTCAGCCGTCGCGCCGTTCAGCCAGGCCAGCGCTGAACGCAGCACCATTGTGATAATGCGGCTGCCGCCGGGCGTACCCACAATGGCAACGCCGCGGTCGGATTCCAGAAAGGTCGGTGACATGCTGGATAGCGGGCGTTTGCCCGGCGCCACGGAGTTGGCTTCGGCGCCCACCAGTTCGAATTCGTTGGGTATACCGGGCTTGATGGAAAAGTCGTCCATCTCATTATTGAGGATGACCCCGGTACCCGGGGGGACAAACGCCGCGCCGTACCAGGTGTTGACGGTGATGGTTGCGGCCACGCGATTACCGTCGGTATCGATGATCGAAAAGTGCGTGGTCTGGTCACCGGAGCTGCCGTCGTCAGGTATCCCTTCAAGTGCGCTACTCGGGGTAGCCCGCGTCAGGCTGACGTCGGCCCGCTGCGCATCCATGTAGTCGCGTGATATCAGCCGCTGCACCGGCACATCGACAAAGTCGGTGTCGCCCAGATACAAGGCGCGATCGCGGTAGGCACGGCGCATCGCTTCGATCAGCAAATGCTGTCCCTGCGCGCCCGCCAGTTGCTCGTCGCTGTAACCGTCCAGAAAGTTAAATATCTGTGCCAACACAATACCGCCGGATGACGGCAGTGGCGCTGTCACCACTTTCATGCCTCGATAACTTGTGACCAGCGGCTCGCGCTCGATAACGGTGTAATTCGCCAGATCGTCCAGCGTCCAGATGCCGCCCGCAGCGCGCACGCCGTCGACCAGCAAGCGCGCCGTCTCTCCCTTGTAGTAACCGTCGGCACCCTGGGCTGCAAGGCGCCGAAGCGTGGCCGCGAGATCGGGTTGCCGGATCACGTCGCCCTCCGCGGGTAATTCGCCGCCCGGCAGAAACACATCGGCCATTGCCGGGGACTGCTTCACGGAGTTCTTGCGAAAACGCAAACCCAGCAGTGCACGACGACTCATCGGAAAACCGTTTTCTGCATGGTAAATCGCCGGTGCGAGCAGTTCCGCCAGCGGTTTGGTGCCGAAGTTCTCGGCCAGATAAACCATGCCTGCCGGCTCACCGGGTATGCCGGCCGCCAGCGGGCCGCTTACCGTCAGCCCTTTGACCGGGTTACCGTCCGCATCCAGATACATGTCGTGCGTGGCCGCAGCCGGTGCGGTTTCGCGCGCATCAATAAAGCGATAACGGTCGCTGTCAGCTTCGTACAGCAGAAAAAACCCGCCGCCGCCAAAACCCGAACTCGACGGTTCCACCACACCCAGTGTCGCCGCCACCGCAACCGCGGCGTCGAAGGCATTGCCGCCCGCAGCAAGCACATCCAGACCGGCCTGCGTGGCGCGCGGATCGGCCGACGCAACCCCGGCGTTGGCCGGCGTGAAGCGCTGCATGTTGTCGGGAATTACCAGCCCGCAGGCAACGACAACCAGCGCCAGGCTGACAACCGCTGTTCGGGTGAACCGGCGCAGCAAAACCGCGCTCATAACCGCGAATCGATGCATCAGGAAAACCGTGCCATCAATGCCTGGTTCACCGCCGGATGTACAAATTCAGACACGTCACCGTTCATTGCCGCGATTTCGCGCACCAGCGATGACGAGATAAACATGTGCTGCTCACTCGGTGTGAGAAACACCGTTTCCACATCAGCATCCAGATGGCGGTTCATGCTGGCCAGTTGAAACTCAAATTCGAAATCGCCGGCGGCGCGCAGGCCGCGCACAATGATGCCGGTGCCGTGCTCGCGTGCAACCTGCACTGTCAGCCCTTCGTAGCCGGTCACTTCACAGTCAGGTACGTCCGCGAGCACCTCGCGAATCAGTGCCAGCCGCTGTTCGAGCGCAAACAATGGCGCCTTGGAAGGGCTGGCAGCGACCGCCACGACCACGCGCCCGTACATCCGGGCTGTGCGGCGCACCAACTCGTCGTGGCCGTTAGTGAACGGATCAAAAGTTCCGGGGTATAAAGCACCGCTCATAAATTATGTACCTCTGTCGGTCACGATCCGCTCGGCCAGTGCATAGCGCACCTTGCCGGCGGTTTTTTCCCGCACAGTCCGCCAGTTCGACGGCATGGTCGGCAGCGCCCGGTTGCGGTCCATCTCTATATAGATCCTGCACGGATTCGCAAGCGCACCGGACGATTCGAGCAGTGTACACAAATCGGCCAGATCAAGACCCGCACCGGCATCGGCCGCAACGAACGGCGGATCAAGAAACACCACGTCGAAGGGGCCGTGCACGGCAAGATCAACACGCAGTGCGTCGGCATGCAGCAACTTCGCGTGGGTTGCCTCCAGAATCGCGATCTGCCCGGCAATCTCGTCGGCCACCGCGCGATTGCGCTCCACCAGCACGGCAGCAGCCGCTCCGCGTGACAATGCCTCCAGCCCAAGCACGCCGGTACCGGCGAACAAATCCAGGCAACGCGCACCGGGCAGGTGCGGCGCCAGCCAGTTAAACAGGGTTTCGCGGATGCGATCACCGGTAGGCCTTACGCCGTCGGCCAGAAAGCGCAGCTTACGCCCGCCCCAACGGCCCGCAATAATGCGCACCGTTGAATAGTCGGGATGGCGTGGCGGGCGATTCATGACAACAAGCATAGCCGAGACATACGTACCGAGTCGCCTGCATATTGGTTACCATGCGCGCACATGAACGCTGACACATCATCCAAACCCGGTTTTTTTGCGCGCCTCAAACAACGCCTTAACAAAGGCGGTGGCAGCGGTTTTGCCGCACTGAGCTGGCTGTCCGGACGCAAGCTGGATGAAGACCTTGAAGAAGAAATTGAAGAGCGGCTGTTGACGGCCGACGTCGGCGTGGACACCACGCAAAGAATTATGGAGGGCTTGCGCAATCGCATTAAGCGCGCGGAGCGCAATGACGGTGACGCCTTGCGTGCTGCCCTGCGCGAAGAAATACTGGGGGTGCTGAAACCGCGCGCAGTCTCTCTGGAAATCGATCGCGCCAAACAACCCTTCGTGATTCTGCTGGTGGGTGTGAACGGCTCCGGTAAAACCACCACCATCGGCAAACTGGCCAAACGGTTCAAACAACAAGGCCTGTCGGTGATGCTGGCAGCAGGTGATACCTACCGGGCGGCTGCCACCGAGCAACTGCAGGCATGGGGTGAGCGCAACGACGTGCCGGTGGTTGCGCAGAAACAGGGTGCGGACCCGGCCGCGGTGATTTTTGACGCCCTGGCGGCGGCGCGTGCCAGCGGCGCGGATGTGTTGCTCGCCGACACGGCCGGCCGGTTGCAGAATCAGGACGGCCTGATGCGGGAACTGCAGAAAGTCGTGCGCGTGGCCGGTAAAACTGACGCCAGCGCGCCGCACGAAGTCATGCTGGTGCTGGATGCCAGCCTCGGGCAGAACGCGCTGGTGCAGGCGCGGCAGTTCGGTCAGGCGGTCGGCGTCACCGGCATTACCCTGACGAAACTGGACGGCGGTGGACGCGGTGGCATACTGCTCGCTATCGCCAACGAACTGGACATTCCGTTCCGCTTTCTTGGCATGGGTGAGCAGGCCGATGATATGGCGCCCTTTGACGCCGATAAGTTTGTCGATGCCTTGCTGGAGATTTCCACGGACAGCCCCACGGACAGCCCCGAGAAGCAGGATTAAGCACGCGCATGATTCGATTCGACAGCGTTACCAAGCGTTACGACGGCACGGGCGAAGCCATACGCAATCTTTCTTTTCAGGTTGACCACGGTGAGATGGTGTTTCTCACCGGTAGCTCCGGCGCCGGCAAAAGCACGTTGCTGAAACTGATCGCGCTGATCGAAAGACCCACGCGCGGACAGGTGCTGATGGACGGACGCAATATCGGGCGTCTGCCTCCGCGTGAAATCCCCAAACACCGGCGGCAGCTGGGCGTGGTGTTTCAGGACAATAAACTGCTGGCAGAACGCTCCGCATTCGACAACGTTGCACTGCCGTTGATCATCGCCGGACTGAGCGATCGCGAAATTGCGCGCCGGGTGCGGGCGGCACTGGATCAGGTGGGGCTGCTAAAAAAGGAACGCAGCAAACCCGGTGCGCTGTCGCTAGGCGAGCAGCAGCGGGTTGGCATCGCGCGTGCGGTGGTTACGCGCCCGCGTGTTTTGATCGCCGATGAACCCACGGGCAACCTCGACCCGTGGCTGTCACTGGAGATCATGAAACTGTTTGGCCGCTTTAACGACATCGGCGTCACTATGCTGATTGCGACGCACGATCTGAACCTGCTGGGCAAACTGGGCGGGCGACGCATACAACTGGCCGACGGCGAATTGTCGGAGCCCGAAGACGATGCACTGGTGTTTTAGCGCATGAGGTACTGGCTGAAACTGCATGTACGGAATTGTCAGGGCGCGCTGATTGATCTGGCCGCGCGCCCGCTCGCCACGATACTCACGGCGGCTGTCATCGGTATTGCGCTGGCGATGCCCGCTTCGCTGAACCTGCTTGTCAAGAACGGGCGCAATCTCGCCGGCGGCTGGGACAACGCCCGTGACTTTTCGGTCTATCTGCAAGTCGGTACGCAACTGGAAGTTGCACGCAAACTTGCATCGGATATAGAAAAGATGACCGGCGTGGAGCAGGTGACCGTCACCGATGCAGACACGGCGTTTGCCGAATTCGCCGCAGCGACCGGTTTTGGCGAAGTGCTGAATGAACTGGAGGGCAACCCGTTGCCGCACACCCTCGGTGTGCGACCGGCGGCGGATATCAGCGTTGCGGATCTGAACACGCTGGCCGAGCGACTTAGACTGAACGCGGCGGTTGATATTGTGCAAATCGACACGGCGTGGGTGGAGCGGCTGAACGCTATCCTCGATTTTCTGCGCCGCGTGGTTATCGTCGCAACGGCGATGCTGGTCATCGGCGTGCTGATCATTGTCGGCAACACCATCCGGCTGGACATCCAGAGCCGGCGCGATGAAATCGAAGTGCTCAAACTGCTGGGGGCGAGCGACGGATTTGTGCGGCGACCTTTTCTCTACGTGGGCCTGTGGTACGGCATTTTCGGCAGCCTGCTGGCGGTGGTGCTGCTGCTGCTGGGAGGCTTGATTTTGTCGGGCCCGGTGGAAACGCTGATCGGGCTGTATTCCAGCGACACGGCCTTGCTGGGCATCGACGGCAGCACCTTGCTGCTGGTGGCCGCGGGTGGCCTGTTCGCCGGCTGGGGCGGTGCCTGGAGCGCCGTGGCGCGCCATCTGGCCGCAATCCAGCCCCACTAAACTGCTGTTTTTAATGGTTTTATGTTAAATCGGCCCGCCGATGGCGGTCGCTGCTCGCGCACGGAACTGATGCGCTTCTTAGCACTCTAATACCGGGAGTGCTAAACTCCCCAACCCGTTAGAGAGAACCATGAACCAAGCTTTGACTATAGCCAATCAAAACTTAATTCTGGCCGGCCCCACCGGCAGCCTGGACAGTTACATTCAGGCTGTTAATGGCGTTCCGGTGCTCGATAAAGAAACCGAATTTGAACTGGCGCGGCGTTTGCGTGAAGACAACGACCTCGATGCTGCCCGTCAACTGGTGATGTCGCAACTGCGGTTTGTGGTGCACATTGCACGCGGCTATAACGGATACGGTCTCGCGCTGGGTGATCTTATCCAGGAAGGCAACATCGGTTTGATGAAAGCCGTTAAACGTTTCGATCCGAGTGTCGGCGTTCGCCTGATTTCATTCGCGGTGCACTGGATTCGCGCGGAAATTCACGAATTCGTGCTGAAGAACTGGAAGCTGGTTAAGGTCGCAACCACCAAGGCGCAGCGCAAACTGTTTTTCAATCTGCGTAAAGCCAAAAAATCCCTCGGCTGGTTATCCAAAGCTGAAACGGCCGCTGTTGCTAAAGATCTGGGTGTCAGCGAACGTGAAGTGACGGAGATGGAACAACGGCTCTACAGTCACGATGTTTCCTTTGACCCGACTCCGAACGAGGATGAAGAAAAACCGTATGCACCGGCACTGTACCTGCCTAACCCGGAAGCCGATCCGGCGGTGCAGGCAGAAGCCGACGATTTCGACGGCCAGGCCAGTGATGCGCTGGTTGATGCGCTGGAAGAACTCGACGAACGCAGTCGCGAGATTCTGGAATCGCGCTGGCTGGCTGAGAAAAAGGCCACGCTGCACGAGCTCGCAAACCGCTATGGCGTATCTGCCGAACGCATTCGGCAGATAGAGGCCAACGCAATCAGGAAACTGCGTACAGCGATGACACCTGCTTAAGAGGCAGTAACCGGCACAATCGTGATTTCCACCCGGCGGTTTTGCTGCCGCCCCGCCTGTGTGCTGTTGTCAGCAATCGGATATTGCTCGCCGGCACCGACCGTCAGCAGTCGGTCGGCCATCACCGCGCGTGTGCGCAGATAGGCTGACACGCTGTTGGCACGGCGCTCCGACAAAGCCTGGTTGTACTGCTCCGTGCCGGTACTGTCGGTATGCCCGGCCACTTCAACCAGCGTCTTATTGAACTCGTTCAGGACCAGCGCGACCGAATCCAGCACGTCGTAAAAATTCGCATTGATATCGGCGCTGTCCACGGCAAAGGTAATGTTTCCCGGCATGTTCAACGTAATGTTGTCACCCATGCGCGTTACGCTGACACCGGTTTGATCCAGGCGCTGGCGTAGTTTCATCTCCTGCTGATCCATGTAGCCGCCTACGCCTGCACCGGCCACCGTGCCGACACCTGCCATAATCAGGGCGCGCTTCTTACGTTCCTTGGAGTTATCTCCGGAGATCAAACCGACCACCGCACCCGCAGCCGCGCCAATAGCAGCACCCTTGGCCACGTTGCTGGTTTTTTCTTCGCGTGTGTAAGGGTCGAGCGTCGTGCAGCCTGCCAAAGCAACCATTGCGGCAATGGCCGCCACGGTGCCGGTTACGGCCTTTGAATTCTGATTCAACATGCATCACTCCTTTGTGAGCTATCGATTGGTTGGAACACCAATCCGTGGCAGAGTTCCGCCATGAATGTGTCCGCTGAAACCACAGACCGTCACGATTACAGTCACCGCGCGGTCTGGAGCATTGCGCTGCCGATGATTATATCCGCTGTCTCGGCACCATTGCTGGGACTGGTCGACACTGCCGTCATGGGGCATCTCGACGGCCCGTGGTTTCTCGCAGCAGTGGCGGCCGGTGCCGCGCTCTTTAACGTACTTTACATAGGTCTGAATTTTCTGCGCATGGGCACCACGGGCATTGCCGCGCAAGCTTATGGCGCGCGCGATAACCGCGCGATTCCCGACAGCCTCGCCCAGCCGCTGATACTTGCGGCATTGCTGGCGATACTGATGCTGCTGTTCAGGGTGCCGCTGATTGAACTGGGCGTAAAGTTGCTGGGCACCAGTGAAGCAACCACGCCCTACCTGCGCGAGTACAGTTATCTGCGCATCTGGAGTGCACCCGCCTCACTCGCCAACCTGGTCATCATCGGCTGGCTGCTCGGCATGCAGAATGCCCGCGGCCCGCTGCTCATAACGGTCATTACCAACGGCATTAATGTCGTGCTCGACCTGTGGCTGGTGGTGGTGCTCGGCATGGAGGTGCGCGGCGTCGCGGTGGCGACGCTGTGTGCGGAATACATTGGCCTGCTGATCGGTGTGTTACTGGTCATCCAAGAGCTTGGCAAGCGCACACCCCACTGGGTTCCGGCCGACTGGCTGCAGCTTCACACCTACCGGCGTCTGTTAGCCGTCAACAGTCATTTGCTGCTGCGCTCGGCCGCGCTGATGTTCACCTTCGCTTTTATCACCGCGCAAGGCGCACGCATCGGCGACACCGTGCTGGCCGCGAATGCGGTGCTGCTGAACTTCCTGTACTTCTATGCCTATGCACAGGATGGCATCGCCCATGCCGCCGAAGCACTCACCGGCAAGGCTATCGGTGATCGCGATGTCAGCGGCCTGTCGCTCGCGGTCAACCGCAGCCTGTTCTGGACCGGGGTGTTTACTATTGTGTTCACGGCTGCCTACTGGCTTGCCGGTGAACACATTATCGCCATGATCACCGACCTGACCAGCGTGCGTCGCATCGCGGGTGAATACCTGGTCTGGCTGTGGCTGCTGCCGGTCGCCTCCGGCTGGTGTTTTTTATATGACGGCGTCTACGTCGGGATGACGCGCTCGCGCGAAATGATGACGGTGATGGTCGGCTCCGTCGCGCTGGTATTCCTGCCCACGTGGTATCTGCTGGATCGTATTCTGGGTATCGACGGCAACCATGCCCTGTGGGCGGCGCTGATACTGTTTATGGCTTGCAGAAGCCTGGCGATGCACCTGTGGTACCGGCATATGCAGGTGGCTATAATGCGCGGCCTTCCAATTTAATAATCAGCCGCGACCGCCTGAACCGCGAGACCGCGCTTGTTTCATTGCAGAAAACCATACAGAAAACCGTACAGAAAACCATGAGCAGCCAAAAAGTCGTATTGATACCGGGTGACGGTATCGGCCCCGAAATCACCGCAGCCACCACCCGAGTTATTGCCGCCGCAGGCGCCGACATCGAGTGGGTGCTTTGCCTGGCCGGTGAATCGGCACTGGAACAGGAAGGCGAAGTGCTGCCCCAGCGCACGATTGACGCCATCAGCGAGCACAACGTCGCGCTCAAAGGCCCCTGCGCCACGCCGGTTGGCAAAGGCTTCAAATCGGTGAACGTGCAACTGCGCAAAGCCTTCGATTTGTATGCCGCCGTGCGCCCGGTGCGCAACCTGCCCGGTGTCGAAACGCGCTTCAGCGACGTGGATTTAATCGTGATTCGCGAAAACACCGAGAGCCTGTACAGCGGCGTCGAAGCCGAAATCACCCCTGGCGTGGTGACCAGCACAAAGGTCGCAACCGTCAAAGGCTGCACACGCATTGCCAAGTGGGCATTCGAATACGCCCGTGCCAAAGGCCGCAAGAAAGTAACGGCGTTTCACAAAGCCAACATCATGAAACTGACAGACGGCATGTTCCTGCGGTGTGCCGAAGAAGTGCACCGCGATTACCCGGATATCGAATACAACACGGCCATTATTGATGCCGCGTGCATGCGCATGGTGCAGGATCCGACGCAATTCGACATGCTGCTGCTTGAAAACCTTTACGGCGACGTGGTCAGCGATCTGGCGGCCGGTTTGGTGGGCGGGCTGGGCGTGACGCCGGGCGCCAATTTCGGCGAAGACCGCGCCATCTTCGAGGCCGTGCACGGCTCAGCGCCGGACATCGCGGGGCAGGACAAAGCCAACCCGCTGGCGCTGTTAATGTCGGGCGTGATGATGCTCAAACACCTGACGGAAACCAGCGGCGACGAGTCGTACGCAGAGGCCGCTGAAAAAATTAAAGCCGCTTACGATGCCTGTTTGCAGGCCGGTGAAAAAACCGCTGATCTGGGCGGCAAGCTCGGTACGCAAGCTTTTGCGGATGCGGTCATCGCGCGGCTGCAATAGACGCAGTGCGCCCGTATACGTCGCGACGAAAATGCGTGCGTCCGTCGGGCGCGACCCACGCGCTCAGGTATACAAAATCCAACGGCACACTTTGCGGCAAGGCAAAGGTGCGTGTCGCATACGCCGGATCTTCTGCGGCGGTTTGTATCATGTTCGACAATACCGGATTGGGGCTGGACAACCATTCTGCCAACAGCGCCGGTTCATCAACACGCACACACCCGGCGCTTAACGAGCGCACCGACAGATCGAGTAACAACCGCGACGGCGTGTCGTGCATGTAGACATCGAAGGAATTCGGAAAATCGAACTTAAACCGGCCCAGGCTGTTTGACGGGCCGGGTTCCTGACGCAATCGATACGGAAAGCGATCGGCCTTGATCAACTGCCACGCAATCAGTTCGGGGTTCATTTCGGAGGTGTCGTCAGTCCAGCTGCCGAAAACCCGAAAACCGTTCTCGCTGAGGTAGGCGGGGTTATCGAGCTGGCGCGGCAAAATGTCTTCGCCGGCAATACTCTGCGGTACGTTCCAGGCCGGGTTCACCACCACGCGCGTAATCGTGCTGCTGAGTTCGGGCGTGGGACGCGTTGCATGGCCAACCACGGCACGCAGCTGCAACTCAATCCGGCCATTGTTCAACGCGCTGACCACGGCCTCCGGAATGTTCACCCAGATGCGTCGCCCGGTTTTGCCAGCGGCAGGCAGGGCGCGCCATGCATCCTGCGCCTGCTGCAACTGCGCAACACGCTGCTCGACCGGCAGGTTCAGCAACTCCAGCGTTTGTCCGGCGACTGCCCCGTTCGGATACAGTCCGTGACGGTTTTGAAAAGCGATTAAGGCATCGTACAAAGCGGCATCAAACACCAGCGGGTCTGCACCCATGTCGGCCTGATAATCACCGCTGAGCCGCAAGCGCTGGCGCAACAGCCGCACGCGTGCGTCGCGCATACCCGGCTTGAGACCCGGCCCGTCATCGCGGACATCAATCGCGGCCCAGCCGCCATCGGCAGCAATGGCCTCATAGCGCGCAATGGCCGCATCGAGCAGTGCGGGCTGATCGCCCGCCAGCATCGCAGCGGCCGACGAATCCGCGGTATCGAGCAACTCGGGATAGCTGCCTGCAATGTCATCGGTGCGGTCGGCCGCGCACGCAAAGCCACTGAGCAAGCTCAGCAACAGCACGGGCACGGAATAACGCACGGCTACACTCTGGGCAGAGACATGGGTCAATCTGCAGATCAATTAAGGCACGACGGACTCAGCGAGCAAACCCACATCGCGTATCAGCCCTTGACCGTCCAGCGTGACTTCGATGATGTGCGCAGCGGCACGCGAACCGGCCGGCCCCACCAGCGCACCCTGCACAAAGCCGTCCTGCACGTTAGTGCTGAACTGGGCAGGGTCGGACAGGAAGTTCGCACCGGACACATTACCGCCGGCACTGAAGGCATAGGCAGGGTTTGTCCAGTTACCCGTCCACGACGGCGTCGCGGCGTACGACAAACTGATGTTGGCCGCGGTCGAATTATCCACCGACATCGGGCCACTGAAATTCAGCGTGGCACCCAGGTTGGTTAATGCGTCGAGATCGGCCTGCGTCGCTGCAATGCCCCAGGCGTAAAAACCGGAATTGGCATCACCGGTGGCAACATTGCCGTGCGCCCAGATGTCACCGGAAATCTGAATGTCCTGACCCTGACGCAATACGCGCGCCACCAGGCGCGACCGCAGATCACCGTCAGCACCCGCTGCACGCATGTTTTCAAACTGATCGGGGCGCGCAGTGTAAATGGTGCTCATGCCAGAGACGGATTCAATTTCTGCATCGCCGTTGGCCGGGTCCACCACAAACTGACTGCCATCCTGTGCTAGATCAAAGCGCGCAAATACAGTTTCCTCAGCAGGCGCTACGTTCTGCGTACCGGTGACGACGGTCGCAAAACCGCATGGCAAGCCGGGCGCGCACGGCGTCACGGGCGGATCGAACGGCGGCGGCGGATCCACTTCAAGCGCCAGCAGCTCGGGGCGCGGCTCGTCAAACGGCGTCAGATCCTGCGCGGCCAGAATCGGGCCGGCCAAAGGTTGCGGCGGAGCCTGCCAAGGGCCCCAGCACTGCACGGAAGATTGTGCGCCAGCACCGCTGCAAGGATCGGCCGCGATGGGAGCCGCAGCCAGCGGGGCAGCGCTGCCCGCACCGGGTGCAATGTTAATGGCCTGCTGACAGGCATCGGCCACCGACTTGGGCACCGCTTTGGGGTTGGCGGCGTAACTCTCCAACACCGCAGCACAATCGACGCCGGAGACGTCTTCGGCGGCTGCCACCGTCGTAATGTGCCAGGGCATGGCCAGAATGAGGCTTGCCAGAATCTGTTTGCTTCTTCCCATGATCTTTGTCTCTGCGAACTTGGTCATTATTTTTTTAGAAGGATTTTTTTTAAAAGGATCGCTGTAACCCCAGGCTGATCTGCGTGCGGTCGTAATCATAAAGCTGCACGTTAGAGTCGTTGAGGGTATGGCTGATATCGCCGCGCACTTCCCAGCACGGCAGTACGCTTTGCAGTTCGTGCCGGAACCCGACGATCAGACGCCATTCATCCTCATCGCGAATCTGGAACGGCGGCGACAGCTCCGGGCCTTTGAAATCGAACTGACGATAGCTGAGGCGGGCATAAACCTGACCGCGCTCCCAGGCTTCGTAGTAAGCACCGACGTAAACCTCCGGCCCTTTGTGAGCGTAGCGCTGTGCGCGGGCTTTAAAGGTTGAATAAGCAACACCGGCCTGTGCACCCAGTTTGCGATCCATGTACAACCGCGATGCACTGATGCCGGCGCGATACTCGCGGCCGTTGCGCGGCGTATCGATGGCTTCCTCGTAATCGCGATCGGTCGCGCTCGCCTCGAGCGTCACGTCGCTGCGGTCATCCAGTATCCAGGTGATCTGCGGATTGAGGGTGGTGAAAAATGCCAGCTTGCCGCCGCTCGAGCCGGGCTGGTTGCCACCACCGAAAAATATCTGGTCACCCTGCAAACCAATTGATGCACGCCACTCATCCGGTACGACCCAGGCGGGGCCCGTACGCAACGTCAGCACACCAAGATTGAAATCACTTTCATCAAAATACGCCCGGTAGTAACCGTTGCCCTGCGTCTGCCACAGGAAATAGCCGGTTTTCTCGCCGGACCTAAATGTGAGGTTCGGGTTGTAGGTGTGCAGGATTCCGGCATCAAGCACTGCAGCGGTATCGCTGAGCTCGGGGTTAATAAACGGTAAGCCATTGATATCAATAACATCATTAATGCCGAAATTGACGTTGGAGTCGTACATCAGGCCCGCATAGACCTGCCCGGACCAGTTATGCCGCCTGGCAAAAGTCTGCTTGTCGTCACGGATTTGGGCCTGAAATGCCAGTAGCGTGGTCCTGACCGAGGCCGGAACCTCAGGGTCTGCAAGGACCGTCTGGATTTCAGCCTCGGCGGCATCGAAATCGCGAATCAGGTAGTTGGCGCGAGCCAGCTCGAGGCGGGCGCGATGCAGCGTCGGGTAATCGGCCAGCAGCTCCTTAAGGAGCTTGCGCGCCGTGTACGCACGCTCTGCATTAAGCGCTGTCATTGCGGTGTCGAAGCGAGCCTGAATGGCTTGCTGGTTGTCGGATGCACTGTCGTCGGCGAGCACAACAGCGGACCCGGCGAGCAGCAGCAGCGACAGGAAAAATATCGGCAACGGTTTGGTTATTAAACGCACGACAGTCATTCTTATATTTATTGTTGTTATTGGTTTTATTCGAGCTATGCGAATTTTAGGTGGAGCATCGTTGATTTTACACGGACTGTTTCACATCCGTTTGAATTTACGCAGGATTATGTCAACGCTGGCCACCCTCATATTGGTGAGCAGCGCAGCGGTAGCAGACCCGCTTAACAATACGAGAGATACCCTCAGCCCTTTCGGTGGACTGTTCGGTTATCAGGAAGTTCCGCAATATGACATCAGCGTATTTCCCCAGTGGCTGGATGTACTCGAAGAACAGCTAACAAGTGACCTTAAAGAAGGCTCGTGCAGCGACACCGCAAGCTTCAACCGGTGTCACCTGACCGAATGGCACACTTATCTTGAAAGCATTCGCACGCTGCCACGCGATGCCCAACTCGATGCCGTGAATCGTTTTGCGAACGAGAAGAACTACGTGCTCGATATCGAAAACTACGGGCGCGAAGACTACTGGGCCATTCCTGAACTGTTTCTGGAAAACGGCGGCGACTGCGAAGACTACGTGATCGTCAAACTGTTCTCACTGCGCTGGCTCGGCTGGAGCGTTGATGCCATGCGGCTGGTGGTGGTGCAGGACACCAACCTGCGCTTGCCGCACGCGATTCTTGCGGTCGCATCCGGCAAGGACGTTTACATCCTCGACAACCAGGCTTCGATAATTGTGCCCGAGCGCACAATCGTCCACTATGCACCGGTGTACTCAATCAGTGACCGGCAGTGGTGGCTACATCTTCCGACGACCTGAACGCGGCTACGGCCGATAACCTGCGCAGGGCCATACCCCGACAACGGCTGCGCGATGTTGCGTTGACCACCGCGGTGATCGTCGCGGCAGCCACCGCGCTGATTTTCGGCTTGCGTTACCAGGCGGCTGAACTCACCAACGAAACCAATCAATGGGCGGAGCGCCTCGATACCGCGACACTTGCCGGGGCGCGCAATATCAGCCGACAGGTTGAAAGCCAGTCGGCAGCGTTGCTGGAACTGGCCGACAACGCCTCGCTAAGACTGTATTTATGGGCACTGGTCAGCCGCGACGAGGGCAACCGCAACGTGCCCACTGCCGAATTCGATTACCTGCGCGGCCTGCTGGCGGCAAATACCGATTCCGGCACGCGTGCGCGCACCCGCAGCGGCGCATTCCAGACACTGGCGCTGCTTGATGCACAACTGTCCACGGTGCTGACCACGCCGGGGGCCGCCACCACCGAAAAAGCGCTGCAGATTGCGCGCCAGGCAATTAACACCCGCACCCGACAACTGGTACTGGCGCGCGATGCCGACGGTAATGCCACCTTATATATGGCAGTGGTGGTAGAGCCGCCCCCGGGCGCGGCTGGCAAACAGGCCATCGGCGGCGTGCTGGTCACCGCCACCGATGCCGCCGAGTTATTGCGACCCTTATTAAAGAGTCTGCCGGGCTACTTTGATAACGACGCGCATCTGCTGATCGCGAGCAGCGATGACCCGGTCGTGGCACTGACCGGCCGTGCACCGCTGACCGGCGTCGACAAGGTGATTACGCTGGGTTTCTCGCAGACCGAAAGCGCCGAAGGGGCCGCGGTATTGCAGTCGGCACAAAAAGTGCCGGGCACCGGCTGGAAACTGGTGCGCCGCGTGGATGCCGACCGGGCACTGGGAACCCTGCAGCAACGCATTCTCGCCTACTTTGTGGCGCTGGCCCTGAGCGTGTTCCTGCTCGCCACTTTATTTTGGGCGTGGCGCGAACGCAGCATTCGCTTGCAGGAACGTAAAAACTATTTGCCCATGGTGATTGGCAATCAGTTCAACCAGCGTCCGGCCTCGCGCGAAGAACAAATGCTGAACAAGCTCGTTGCTTCACTGGTGGACATTATTGATCTGCACGACCCGTATTCGGCCTTTCATTCGGCGCGCCTGGCCGAACTGTGTCGCGCCATCGGCATGAAAATGGGGCTCGATCAGGAAAGCCTCAGCAACCTGGTCACTGCGGCGATGCTCGCGAATGTCGGCAAGATCTCACTGCCGCGCGAGTTGCTCACCAAACGCGACGAATTGTCCGACAGCGAAGCCGAACTGCTGCACACCCACGTTGAAGAAGGCGTGGAAATACTGCGCCGACTGGATTTCGACGACCCGGTGCTGGCGGCCATCGCGCAAAAGCAGGAACATCTGGACGGCGGCGGCTATCCGCAAGGGCTGAGCGAAGACCGCATCACCCTGCTCGGCCGCATACTGTCGGTCGCAAACGCGTATATTGCCCTGGTCAGCCCGCGCGCCTATCGGGATGCATTGTCATCGGATGATGCCCTGCAAACATTGCGGCAGGAACTCGGCAGCGTTTACGACCGGGAAGTTTTTGCCACCCTTGAATCCGTCGTCGACAGCGGCGAGGGCTTGTCGGACTGGGAGTTTCCGACTGAAGCATAAGGAGGCATGATCATGCTTTACCCCATGTTCGCCATGGTACTGATTAAGGAACCGATATGAACACACTAATACAATGCATCGCGAGGGCGGCTGCCCATCATCTGAGACAAGTCTTGCCTGCCACAGTTGGCCTGCTGGGCATACTGATGGCGGCTCAAGCCACCGCCGGCGGACATACCGGTCAGCCTGCAGCCGAACCCGAAGTCAACCGCACATTGATTACCAACGTGCGCGTCTGGGGCGGCAACGGCAGCGAACTCAGCGCCGTGCAGAACGTGTTGATCGAGAACAACCTGATCAAAGCCATCGGCGCAGAGCCCGTTGACGGCGCCGATGTTATCGACGGCGCCGGGCGGATATTGATACCCGGCATTATCGATGCGCACGCTCACCTCGCCCTGTCGGCACCACCCGACCAGCTCGACAACACCGACCTCGGCTACATGGGCGCCGTGTCCGTCAAGGCAGCGGAAATTTATTTGATGCGCGGCTGGACCACCGTACGCGATATCGGCGGCCCGTCGCAGGGACTGGCCAAAGCCATTGATGAGGGCATCGTACCGGGTCCGCGCGTGTACCCGTCGGCGATGATCATTTCGCAGACCAGCGGCCACGGCGATTTGCGCAAACTGAACACCCCCCACCCCAACATGAACGGGCATCAGGATGAAATTGCCACCCGCTTTAAACTGCTGGCTGACGGGCCGGCCGAAGTGCGCCGCGCGGTGCGCGAATCACTGCGAATGGGTGCGGTGCAAATCAAAGTGATGGCCGGCGGCGGCATTTCATCGGAATACGATCCGATTGACACTGTGCAGTACAGCGAAGAAGAACTGCGCGCAGCCGTGGAAGCCGCGGCCGACTGGCACACCTACGTAGCGGTGCATGCCTACACCGATGAGTCGGTGAACCGGGCACTGGATGCCGGCGTAAAAGTTATCGAGCACGGTCACCTGCTTTCCGAAAAGACCATCAGACGCATCAAGAAGGAAGGCGCGTATTTGTCATCGCAATCGTTCGGCTTTGTACGGCAATTCATTAAGCCCGGCACCACAGAAGGTGCGGCCAGCAAAGCGGCCGACGTGATGGAAGGCGTGGACAGTTTGATGACCACAGCCCGGGATATCGGGCTGCCGGTGGCTTTCGGCACTGATACGTTTGGTTCACTGCGCGCCTACAAAAGCGGGCAGACTGAGTTCGGTTTCCGCACGCGCTGGTTCGACTCTGCCGAAATCCTGACTCAGGCCACCAAACACAACGCCGAGTTGCTGAAACTGACCGGCCCGCGCAACCCCTATCAGGACGGCCCGCTGGGCGTGATCACGGAAGGTGCTTATGCGGACTTGCTGATCGTGGACGGCAACCCGCTGGAAGACATTACCCTGCTCGAAAACTATGAGCAGAACATCCGGCTGATTATGAAAGACGGCAAGGTTTACAAGAACACGTTGTAGTCAGCAACGATCATAGGCAGGCGCAGCGCATTGCAATTGCGCCGTTCCGGCTAGCGGGCGCGATACACATTTTTGCGATCAGCGATCTTGATGACATATACGACCAGCTCTGCGTCTTCTATCGCATAGACAATTCTGAAATTGCCCTGACGGATGCGGTAGCGGTCCGCACCCGAAAGTTTTTTGCACCCCGCAGGCCGCGGGTTATCGGCTAGCGCTTGAATACTTGCCACTATTCGCCGGCGGTCTGCTTTGCGGGCTATTGCTTCAAGTTCTTTGGCGGCAGATTTCTTGATACGCAGGCTATAACTTGCCACGTCGCTTCAAGTCCTTAAGTACGTCTTCGAACTTGAGATCGGGTTCACCGGCGCGCTCGTCGAAAGCCTCCAGATCGTCTGCATCCTCACCTAAGGCTGCTTTCACCGCATCGTTCACCAATTCTGAAATGCTGGTGTCCGTCGCCGCGGCCTTCAGCCGGAGCGCCCGGTGCAAGTGGGGCTCAAAATACACCGTCGCCCTTTTCTGCGTAGTTTCAGTCATAACGCACCATAACGTCTAAACGTTTTACCGTCAAGACGTTATCTGTCCCGGCTACCCCAGCGGCCCTGACACGCCGCGGCTGTTCTTGTTCAGCACGTGCGTGTAAATCTCGGTGGTGCTGATATCGCTGTGGCCCAGCAATTCCTGAATCGTGCGCAGGTCGTAGCCGCTTTCGAGTAAACGAGTGGCGAAGCTGTGACGGAATGTGTGGCAGGTCACGTGTTTAGGAATATTAGAAGCACGCCTGGCTTTGCGGAGCGCCTTGGTCACCGACGTGTGATGCAGGTGATGGCGACGCAACACGCCCGTTGCGGGATCCGCGCCGACGCTTGCAGACGGAATCAGGAACTGCCACGCCGTTTCCCTTACGGCACTCGGGTACTTGCGCGCCAGCGCCTCGGGGATATAGACATCACCGTAACCCTGGGCGATGTCCTCGGCGTGCAGTAACCGCACCCGCTCGACCTGCTTTTCCAGATCCTCCCGCAGCATTTCGGGCAGCAACGTACGTCGGTCCTTGCCGCCCTTGCCCTGTCTCACCACGATCTCATGCATGCCGAAATCAATGTCCTTAATACGCAGATTCAGCGCCTCCGCCTGCCGCAAGCCGGAACCGTAAAGCAACTTGATGACCAACTGCGTCGCACCGCTCATCAGATTGATCAAGGCCATCGCTTCGCCATGAGTCAACACCTGGGGAATACGACGCTTCGGACGCGCCCGCGTGAACTGCAGGTTGCCTAATTCGATATCGAAAAAACGGTGATAGAGGTAGGTGAGCGCATTCAGAGCAATTGCCTGCGTTGCCGGCGACACATGCCGCTGATTGGCAAGCCAGGAAAGATACTCATCCACTTCAGCCGCACCCATGTCGAGCGGATGCCGCCGGCCCTGAAAGCGGATAAAGCCAAGAATCCAGTGGATGTAAGTTTTCTCGGTGGTGTAAGCCAGACGCGATGCGCGCATATGCAATCGCAACTGATCAAGCAGCCGATTGGAATTGAGCTTAACGGGAGGCCGAACATCGTCTGCTTGTTTCATCGCCAATGACCTTAGACAAAGAAAGATCAGGCACTATGAAAAATGACGCCAAAGAGAGAAAGGCCTAATACCGGGGTTTTCGAGGGGATTCAGCGCGACAACCCCGCCACCAAACGTAGACATAGTCTACTTAAGCTCACTTTGTGTTCTCTGTTTTCCCCTTGGAGCTCTTACTATCACTTCTTATGTTCCAGAATTGTTTGACCCTGTTTCGGTCTGTTAGTAACTTATCAAGGGTCGTTTCCGACTTTTGGGGGAAGTTTCATATGCGCCGTTCCAAGGTCAACACCTCTTTCCATTTAATAAGCTGTTATAAGCCCTTAGGAGCAGAGTCATGAAACGGCTGTATTTGGTTCTGGCGATTGTCGGCGCAATTATTCCGTATCTATTTTTCTTTGGCTTCTTCCAGGCCAATGGCATCGACGTTCCTAAGTTTGTCAGTGCATTGTTCGTTAACAGCGCAGCGGGCGGCTTCAGTGCCGATCTATTGTTTTCTTCGTTCGTGTTTTGGCTCTTTATGTATGTAGAGCGTAAGAAAGGCGGGCCGAACCCTATTCTTTTTATCTTATTGAATCTCACCATCGGGCTAAGCTGTGCGTTGCCAGCTTATCTATACGCTCGCACAGGTTCTGAAAATGCGGGCATATAACCAGTTGGGGCAATTTGCACGCTACGCGTGCCGGACGCCTGGCTTCGCCAGCCGCCCGTGCCCAAGGCGTTAGTGTGCTTGAGCGCGCATCAAGGTAAACGTGATGTATCGAGGTAGCTGTCTGTGCGGTCAGGTTCAGTTCAACCTCGAAGGCTCGATCAGCAGTATTGTCCATTGCCATTGCTCGCTCTGCCGTAAATCCAGCGGCACTGCCTTCGCCACTAACGGCTTTGTAGACCTTGCAAGCTTTACGCTAGTCAGCGGCGAGGACGCCCTCACAGCTTTCGAGTACAAGCCTGGGAAACAGCGGTTTTTCTGCAGCACCTGTGGCTCACCCATTTACAGTAGCAACAACGAAGACCCAAGCAGAGTTCGAGTCAGGCTGGGTGTAATCGAGAGCGAGATTTCAGAGCGCCCGATATCTCATAATTTTGTATCCTCTAAGGCCTGTTGGGAGGATTTAGATGCTGAGTTGCCACGTAGCGATGGATACGAAACCGGAAGGTCTTAGCCAACCGCACACTAACCAGTGTGGTCAGCACGCTCACTTCGTTCGCTGGACGCGGCTTCGCCGCGCCCGCTGCCACAGGCGTTAGGCATCTGAATGTATTCGGTAGCTTTCATCTTTGAACCAGGGGAGCTCGATGATGAGTTCCACAGCCTAAACAAGCTCATTCAGGAAGCAGCAGAATCGACAGATGGCTACATTGGTCAGGAATTCTGGCTTTCTCCAGACCGAAAAAAATGCAACACAACTTACTACTGGCGAGATGGGGAAGCTCTAAAAGAGTTTTCTAAGAATTCAAAGCACCTCGAAGCCAAGCGCCAATATTCAAAATGGTATAACGGGTACCAAGTAGTAGTATCGGAAGTTAGGCACTCCTACGGCGACGGAAAAATCGTTCATGCTACTAGCAAAGAATAAGACCAAAATGCCTAACCAGTTGGGGCATTACGCACGCTACGCGTGCCGGACGCCTGGCTTCGCCAGCCGCCCATGCCCAAGGCGTTAGGTGTCGTAATGAGTAAAGAGCTGGCGATGCATATCGAGGATCTTCGCTCAGGCTGGGAGAACACGAATCGAGCAGAGGATCGAGGTAAGTATGAAGCTTTGCTTGCTCATGCAGCGATTGTCCTTGCGAAGGTAGTGCTAGAAGCGCCGCAACCGGAACTGTTCGCAGCGATAGATACATTTAATCGTTTATGGGGCCATACTTGGTTGGAGTATTGGAAGCCTGAAAATCCGGACAGCTATGAACTTTTCAAAAAATCAGTTGGCTATGCTGGGCATTCAGACACCTAACCAGTTGGGGCAAAAAGCTCGCTACGCGAGCGGGACGTCTGGCTTCGCCAGCCGCCCCTGCCCAAGGCGTTAGGTAGCGGGTCGAGTCATGAACACTGTGTCTAAGGTGAGCATTCTTCGCATTGCATCACTTAGCACGTTCTTATTAGCTTGTTCTCTCATACTTCCACGCGTAATACCCGACGAAGGGGGCTTTGCATCGGCAACATCCGCTGCCCTCATTTTCATTGCCCTATTCGTGGTTTCTGTGGTGCTGGCAGTGTGGGCTCTGGCAAAGACCGCTAGAAATTTTTCTTCTCTCACGAATCAAGCGCGTATCATAGGCACAGCACCAACCATCTTTTTAATGGCGGCAGGACTGTGGGTTTATTTACAGCTATGACCTTGCTACCTAACAAGTTGGGGCAATGGGCTCGCTTCGCGAGCGGGACGTCTGGCTTCGCCAGCCGCCCCTGCCCAAGGCGTTAGGGTGCTGAGCCTCTTATGAGAAAGTTATCTAGTAAGAGCAAGGCTTTTGCCGCTGAGAAGCTAGGCATCGCCCATGCCCACCTGAAGGTTGCTGAGCAACTTCATGCTGCCGGAAGTCACGGCGCAGCAATCGCACGCGCTTACTATGCAGCATATTTTTCTGCCCAGGCTGCACTCGCAGACTTAGGCTCAAAATCCACAACACACAAGTTTTGGATTGGAAAATTCAACAAACGCTTCGGCACTGGGAAAAGTTGGGTGCCAAAACTCTATGTAAAGACACTCAACGAGCTCAGGGTGCTCAGAGATACTTACGATTATCATGGATCCCTGCCAGACGACTACCATCAGGCAGAGTCTTTCGTGACTAGGGTTTCGAAGCTAGTAAAGAAGGTGATGAGCAAGACTCCGCTGCTTTATTACCCAGAGTTTATTGAAGACATAGCCAGCGGCGTTGACTGGGAGTTTGGGCTGGAGTTCGACTACTACTGCCCGAAAGCCTATATCCATAAAGAGCGCATCCAGATCCAAGTTCTCGGTGATAGCTACGATCAACATTATTGCAAGCGCATAAAGTTGGCGGGAAAACGCGCCATCAAGACTCTCGGCGCGTCACGTGAGGAAGACTATGTCTTAGGCTGGAACAATCGGCTTGGTCAGAGGGCCGACGGTTATCTCCTTTTTCTAGACATTGATCACAATGATGAACCGACAGTCAAAGCTGCATTGAAAGGCCGAAAAGGCTGGCTATTTAAAAGCGGAAACGGTTTTCATTTTGTGGGCTCAGAGGTCTATTCTTCCACTAAACAGTGGGTGCATAGATTTGAGAAAGCGGCGAAGTCTAAGAAGCTAAAGCACCTAGTGGACCCAGCTCATGTTGAATTCTCCATCCGCCGCGGTTATTCGACCCTTCGAATATCGTCGTCTCCCGCGAAACCATTCGTTCCATTTCAATGTCTGGACCAATCATAGTGATTACGCACCCTAACCAGTTGGGTCTATCCGCTCGTTTCACTCGCTGGACGCGCCTGGCGGCGCGCCTCAGCCCAAGGCGTTATAGGGCTTAATCCATCTATATAGCGCCGTGTTCACTGAGCTAAATTTAGTACCACCAACCCTTTCACTCGCCGAGAGTCATGCCGAGCTAATAAATGACTTTCACTCGCATCACGAAGAGCTGGTTCCATGGGTGCTAGACGAGGTCGGCGACGACTTTACTAACTACCTAAAATGGTTAGAACGACAATCGCTGGGCATTGGCCTCAATGAAGGTTTTGTTCCGAATTCAACGTTTTGGTTAGTTGGCAACGGCGAGGTTCTGGGCGTAACGAACATACGTCACACGCTGACGCCCTCACTTTTAGAGTATGGTGGGCATGTTGGGTATGGGGTTCGCCCATCGGCACGGCGTCAGGGCTGCGCTACAAGAATGCTTGAACTCTCGCTTGCTGAGCTCCGTAAAAAAGGCATTGGGAATGTCAGAGTTACCTGCGTGAAGGAAAATATTGCCTCTGCAAAGACTATTCTTAACAACGGTGGCTTACTGGATAGTGAGGAGTTTATGCCGGAGCACGATGCGGTCATTCAACGTTACTGGGTACCCAATGAGTGATCTATACATTTCGCCCAATAACCAGTTGGGGCAATTCGCTCGCTTCGCGAGCGGGACGTCACGCTTCGCGTGCCGCCCATGCCCAAGGCGTTATGTGTCTTTTCGAGCTTGGTCAAAATTCATCGGAGAATCCTCATGAAAGTTTACTCGGCAATTGCACTTGTGCTCTTTGTGGCGTGGTCAGTGCCTTCATTTGCAAACGATGTATGTAACTGCAAAGGCGACGACGGTCCTGGTGGGGTGTGTTATTCCGGGCCAGGCGGCCCAGCCTATCGAGGGCCTGGAGGTCCGGCATATGATGGCCCGGGCGGCCCGTGTTATGCGGGTCCGGGAGGGCCAGAATACTCGGGCCCCGGCGGTCCAGCGGATGACGGGCCCGGCGGGCCAAGATATTCTGGACCCGGCGGCCCCGAACATGACGGGCCAGGAGGTCCTGCATATGATGGTCCTGGTGGGGCCTGTTACGCCGGGCCTGGTGGGCCGTGCTATTCCGGTCCGGGCGGTACAGGTGAAAATTGTCCAGCAATTTGCAGATAGGCGCCGAGACACATAACCAGCACAGGCAACGGACATTTGACCCGTCAGCCGTTTCGCTACCGCAAAACGTCTGCCGCCTCAAATGCCCCTGCTGTGGGCGTTATGTGCCTTAATAAAATTAGTCACGCCGCATGAAATTTATAGCAACGCTATCAGTGTGGTTTCTGTTTTGGCCAATAGCCGGCTTAGTCACTGGTCTGGCTATAGGCGCACATGGGTGGGAAGCTATCCCACTCCTCACAACAATCTTTGGAGTGATCGCAGGTATATTTTTTGTTGCGATTGTTAGTGTTAGCGGTGGGTTTGATAGGCAGCTAGATTTAGGGTTCTGCTTATTAGTTAGCCTATTTTCGTCGGCGGTTTCCGTATTATTTCTAGCTAGCTTTGCTGATGTTCAGGTCATTTTATCTGTTATCTTTTTTCTTATTGCTGGTGCAGCAAGTGGTTACGCAGTTTTTTATATTCACTCGAAATTGAGAAAAGCACATGTGGGCACATAACCAGTTGGGGCAATGGGCTCGCTGCGCGAGCGGGACGCCTGGCTTCGCCAGCCGCCCCTGCCCAAGGCGTTAGAGGGCAAGTAATGAGCAATCCCGCTATCGAAGTATTTTCTGGGACCGCAGACTTCCCAGAAGAGGAGCCCCTCACATCGGAAGAACTTGACGCATTCACAGACGAGTACGCTGCTAAAGCGGCCACTTTTGCAACGCCGGGCTACTACATCGAAAAATGGCGGCCTGTGCTGTTGGGCAAATCAAGCTGGAACGGCTTCAATGGTGCGGCTTTCCTAACCGGCATTCTTTGGTGTCTCTACCGTAAAATGTACGGCGTCGCGGCAGGCATCTTCGCCGCCGAATTTCTTATAGGAATAATTCTAATAATCATTGCTTCGATCGCGATAGCTCCGCTCGAGCTAACAAATTCTCAGATAGCGCTAGTTTCATGGCTAGCCTTGATTCCGGTTAGGCTTTGGCTTGGACTAATGGCTAATAAGCTGTACCTTAAAAAGGCGAAGAAAGTTATTTTGGAGTCCCGTAGCAGTTCGGGAATTGGGGACGCTGCATTAAAACAGATGAGGTCTCGCGGGGGCATAAGCGGATGGGCCTTGGGTTTCGGTTGGATACTGAATGTCGCACTTACGATCTTGGATAGGATGGCTGCCCTCTAACCAGTTGGGGCATTCGCTCGCTATCGCTCGCTGGACGCCACGCTTCGCGTGCCGCCCATGCCCAAGGCGTTAGGTTCCCAGCGAAGGCCATGCAATACAGAATCCACACTCGGTTCACGTCAGTCGTAGTTCTTCTAATCTTGGCGGGAAGCCTTTCTATTCTCGCAACTGCCGAAGAACTGCCACGAGCAACATTGACGGTCGATATAGCAGGCCAACAGATTGAAGACTTCTTAGAGCTCACTCGTCAGTTTGGAGAAAGCCGAGGGTTCGCGACTCGAATCGCGCAAGTACAGCCGGTTGAGCCTCGATACTTGGTTGAAATGTGGCGAAGTGATATGAAGATACTTGGTGTTAACCCATTTGATCAGCATCAGTTCGAATTTGGAGTCTACGACAACGACTGTGATCGTCCGATCCCGGAGGACATATTGAAATCCGTTGTCATGGAGTTAGAACATGCTCTTGTATCCAAGGGAACCTAACCAGTTGGGGCAATTCGCTCCCTTCGGTCGCCGGACGCCTGGCTTCGCCAGCCGCCCCTGCCCAAGGCGTTAGGTTCCCTGCCAAGCGCTGATGCAGCCCTTGACAGTATACGGCATTGCCGTATAATCCAACCGTGTTTACCTTCATCGAAACTTCGCTGTTTACACGATTGGTGAAGGATTACTTAACTGACGATGACTACGCGGCCTTGCAGCAAGAGCTAATCCGCAACCCAGAGGCTGGGGCTGTGGTTAAAGGTTCGGGCGGTGTCCGGAAAATTCGCTGGGCTGCAAAAGGTCGCGGAAAAAGTGGCGGTTATCGAGTCATTTACCTGGTGCGACGACCGAAAGGCGTCATTTGGCTGCTGACGATGTACCCGAAGAACGTAGCAGACAGTATTCCAGGTCATGTGCTGAAGCAGATACGTGAGGAAATCGGTGATGACTAACAAAAGAGACATTGGAAAAGAAATTCTTGATGGCTTGAAAGAGCTCAAAGGCGGCAGCATTGGTAGAGCTATAAACGTACCTGCGGTCAATGAGATTCGGGAGAAAACGGGCCTTTCGCAGTCACGTTTTGCTGCTCTGCTGGGTGTCTCCGTGAGAACACTTCAAGACTGGGAGCAAGGGCGTCGAGCCCCTTCCGGGGCTGCTAGAACGTTGCTACTAATCGCTGCGAAAAATCCGAAAGCTTTGCTAGAGGTTGCTTAGCCAAAGTGGGAGCCGGGAACCTAACCAGTCAAGGCAGCACGCAGCTTTGCTGCTGGACGTGGCTCTGCCACGCCGCTGCTTGAGGCGTTATATGCAGCGGTAATATGTCGATAGAGATCCGACTCATCGAAGAATCTGATATCCCAGCCTTCAGGTCGGCTGTCGATTCAGTAGCTCGAGAGAAGCGTTGGCTTCTCACAGCAGAAGCACCACCGCTGGATCAGGCTCAGGTCTTCGTTCGCAATAACATAGCGTCTGGCTATGCGCAGTATGTTGCGTATCTTGGCCCCGAGCTGGTTGGCTGGGCAGATATCATTCCGCGTCAGGTTGAATCCCTCGCACATACAGGTGTGCTTGGAATGGGTGTAATCTTGGGGCACCGAGGCAAAGGCATTGGAAAGTCACTGCTGCAACGGACAATAGAACATTCCTGGCGCAACGGTCTGAAGCGAATAGAGTTAGAGGTTTTTGCTAACAACCACGCTGCCATTTCACTGTACGAGAATTCTGGCTTTGTTCACGAAGGCAGAAAAAGGAAAGCGCGGGTAATCAACGGCAAGTACATCGATGTTTGTATCATGGCAAATTGCTGCATATAACCAGTTGGGGCAAGCCGCACGCTGCGCGTGCTGGACGCCTGGCTTCGCCAGCCGCCCCTGCCCAAGGCGTTAGGTGTCCTTTGAAGATTCGGCGCTTTGTCCCTGAAGACTCTGAGGCCGTCCAGCTTCTGCACGAATCAGCGATGGACCAAGTTGGGGCGAATATGGGTCCAGGCCCATGGAACGATGATCTAAGAAACATAGAACGCATCTATCTCAAGGACCGGAGTGACTTTCTGGTCGGGGAGCTCGAGGGGGAGATCGTCGCGATGGGTGCGTTACGCGAAATCGAGTCACTCGTAGCTGAAATCAAACGTATGCGGGTCGCGCCGAATGCCCAACGGCAGGGTTATGGGCAAAGAATCTACGATGAGCTAGAGAAACTGGCTATTGCCCATGGGTATAGCCAGCTTGTCTTGGATACTTTGACGCAGCAGACGGCCGCAATAAAGTTTTATACTAAAAACGGATTTTTTGAGTACGAGCGGGAGATTTTTCGAGGTGAAGTTCAGTTACTTCTCAGAAAACAGCTGGAGCCGGGCACCTAACCAGTGTGGTCAGTTCGCTCCCTACGGTCGCCGGACGTCGCTACGCTCCGGCCGCTGCCACAGGCGTTAGGTGGCCAGTGAAGCTCTTCTCTCTTTGCATCCTTTCTGCTGTTCTTCTCGCAGCATGTGGAAGCGCCCAAAAACATATAGCAAAAGCCTGCTATTCCATCGATGCTAATCAGAATCCGAAGTTAGCCGAAACTTTCAACTATGGCCGGGCCGTAGTTCCTGCTTTTGAAGAATTCGCAGCAACGAACTCACTAACTACTACCGGCGAACTGCCTGGCGGAAGCCAAAGTTTTCGAGATACAACCCGTGGTATTTATCTCAGCCTGGTTTTTGGTATGGGCGGACAAAAAGCTAGTGTTACTCTGTTTACAGATCTACCAGAAAGCGACGATGTTTTTGGTCTTCTAAAAGATTTCATGGTTAATGATATTGGGCAAACCTATAATGTTTATTCATGCTCCGATGATCCAGAGCATGTTGAATCAACTCTGTTTGGGGTAGATCTATATGCCACCTAACCAGTTGGGGCAATACGCACGCTACGCGTGCCGGACGCAGCTTACGCTGCGCCGCTGCCCAAGGCGTTAGCTAGCCAGTGATGCATTCGCTGCACGGTGATGGTTTCGTTATTCGCCCGTTTGAGCCTGGCGATATCAATCAGTTTGTAGCAGCTGTTCTAGAAAGCGGCTCCACCCTGGAGCCAACCATGCCTTGGTGGAAATCGGACTATTCAGCTAAGGAAGCCGGCGATTTTTTTGACTCCTGCGCACAAGCGATAGAGGCCGGCACGGCTTATGACGTTGGCATATTTGGTAAAGATGGGTGCAGTTTGATTGGCGGCATATCTGTAAATCGTATTGACCCCGACTACCGAATTGGCAACGTCGGTTATTGGGTGCGCGAATCGATGCAGAATCGCGGCCTATGCACTGAGGCTACGGAGGCAATTACTGAATTTGGGCTTGGTACACTTGGGTTGGTTCGACTGGAGATTGTCATCATGGCTGACAACTTGGCGAGTCGTAGAGTAGCCGAGAAGATTGGAGCCAAATTAGAGTGCATCGCAGAAAATAGAATCATGCATAAAGGTGTTGCCCTTCCAGCAGCAGTTTATTCAGTGGTGAGCGGGTGAGGCTAGCTAACCAGTTGGGTCTGTGCGCTCATTTCACTCGCGCTGGGACGTCGCACTTCGTGCTCCGCCCCAGCCCAAGGCGTTAATTTGCTTCACGAATGCCCACATTGTGGTGAGCCCACCATTTCCACTTGGGGAAAGATAAATAGCGGAAGCATCCGTCCTGGATCATGCTCCAACTGCTCCGGGCTTTACCGAATATCAAGCTGGTCGGCGTTTACGATACCCTTTTCCACCGAATTTCTACTATATGCAGCGATTGTCGTAGCTTTCTTCATCGGAAGCTTTTTGGGGCTTCTAGTATTTCCTTTAGGCGTTGCAGCATCGTTTATCCTGTTTGGGCGATATCATGCGGTAATTGCTACAGATAGAGCGTCGGTACGCAGAGCAAGAGTACACTTTGTGATATGGCTAATTGCCTTAGCATCTCTAATTTATGTTCTTGTTAAGTAGAACTTTGAAATTAGGTGAGCCGCAAATTAACCAGTTGGGGCAAACCACTCGCTGCGCTCGTTGGACGCCGCGCTTCGCGCGCGCCCTTTGCCCAAGGCGTTATGTGTCTTTTCGAGCTTGGTCAAAATTCATCGGAGAATCCTCATGAAAGTTTACTCGGCAATTGCACTTGTGCTCTTTGTGGCGTGGTCAGTGCCTTCATTTGCAAACGATGTATGTAACTGCAAAGGCGACGACGGTCCTGGTGGGGTGTGTTATTCCGGGCCAGGCGGCCCAGCCTATCGAGGGCCTGGAGGTCCGGCATATGATGGCCCGGGCGGCCCGTGTTATGCGGGTCCGGGAGGGCCAGAATACTCGGGCCCCGGCGGTCCAGCGGATGACGGGCCCGGCGGGCCAAGATATTCTGGACCCGGCGGCCCCGAACATGACGGGCCAGGAGGTCCTGCATATGATGGTCCTGGTGGGGCCTGTTACGCCGGGCCTGGTGGGCCGTGCTATTCCGGTCCGGGCGGTACAGGTGAAAATTGTCCAGCAATTTGCAGATAGGCGCCGAGACACATAACCAGCACAGGCAACGGACATTTGACCCGTCAGCCGTTTCGCTACCGCAAAACGTCTGCCGCCTCAAATGCCCCTGCTGTGGGCGTTAACTGCGTAAATGAAGGATGCAACACTAAAACGCGCACTTACATGTGCCATGTTTCTAGGGCTAGGGCTCGTTTTAGTCGCCATCTATTTGGTCGTATTTGCGAACCTCCACAATGAAATGGGAATGAAGGGAATTAAGATCATCTCCGCAGTTGCTGGCACCGGATTGATATTGCTACTGCCTTCAAAAGTATTTCTAACGCTGTGGCTGATGATGAAGAAAGGGGGTTAGCTTCGACCATGCAAATAGTTGTGCAAACAGCCAAAGCAGTTAACCAGTTGGGGCAATTCGCACGCTTCGCGTGCCGGACGCGCCAAAAGCGGCGCGTCCTCTGCGCTGGACAGTCTGCAGCGACCGCGCCGCTTTCGCCGCGCCCCTGCCCAAGGCGTTAGGTGCCGCGATCCATGAGCAAAGTCAGCACTCTTGCGATCGTCTCTCTTTTCTTTTCGACCATGGCCTGTGGTCAGAGCATATCGCTCTACCAACCCGACGGAGAATTGAAGCTTTGTTTCGGGGGCACTGCAGTTCCGCTAGCTGAGTACGCGGAGCGCGTGATCTCTACTATCGAAGCAACTTATACGCAAGAAGCGACGGAACCTTCGACATACGCTGTTGTTGTGGCCATACGACCTGAGAATAGATCGAAAGCTTGGTTCGTAACAGCAGAAGACTTTATTTCTGCCGATACGTCTACTGCCGTCGTTGCCAATGTTGAACAGCTGGCATCGCCTGACATTGGCTGCGAAATCGCTCTCTTCGCGGTTTCTATGGAAGTCGGTGGTGGCGGCAAAGCTATAGTGACAGATGAATTGCCAATACCAATCCCCGAGGAGTGGCGATTAGTGGCAGGTAAAGACGGCCCAGTAGAAGCCGGGGTACTCGCTCTTCGGGCATGGGAGGCGAGCAATGGCACCTAACCAGTGCGAGCAACGGGCGGTCTCGTCAGTCACGCCTTTTGCTTGCGCAAAAGCCGCGCCAGCCGAAGCCCGCCGCTGTCGCAGGCGTTAGCTATCTTAAAGGCGACTCATGGTTTTGGCAGGATTTCAGACAAAGCGGAAGATTTTCATTTCCTACCATCACGGTAATGATCAAGCATATTGCAATATGCTGTCTGAACTGATGACCGATGTCTACGACATTGCTTACGACAGATCACTCGAACGTGCATTCGACTCTGATAACCCCGAATACGTAATGAGAAGAATTCGGGAATCACACATTTCCGGCAGTTCTTGCACAATTGTTCTGGTTGGTGCCGAAGCTTATAAACGAAAATATATCGATTGGGAAATCAAAGCAACGCTAGACAAAGAACACGGGCTTATTGGGATAAATTTGCCAACTAATCCTATAAATCATCTGGCCAATACGTGCTCGAAACCCCAACGGTTACAGGACAATATTGATTCTGGGTACGCGATTTGGGATTTGTGGGAAAATGTGTTTGTAGACCCCGCGAATTTAAAAGTTCGTATTGAGCAGTCCATAAATGCCCCATATTCAGCAATTAGAAATTGGCGAGAATTGATGAAAAGGAACCTACCTTAGTGGCCACGATTACAAAAGGCTCTTTTGCATTAAATTTAGGCGTTGTTAGGCTGGGAGGAGACCTATCAGATGACGATCGCCAATGCGCATGGGAGTTGTATACGGAATTAGTAACTCGAGCCGCAGTCGTTGGTAAGCCTGATACGGAAGGTGCCGAACTATTTGACGGCGAGATCTATATAGAAAGTTTGAATAGTTTGTATTCGTTCTTTCAGGAAGCTCGCAAAATAATGCGAAAGTTTCCAGTCGGTCGCCTATCCGCTACTTCAGAGAACCATCTGGGCTGCCTTATTAATCGCATGATGCTTGATGTAATGCGACCGTTCCTGGAAAAATGGCAGGCACGATATAGGCATTGGTGGGAACATCAAAGTGACAAACGTCAAGCGCCTTTCGTCCGACAACAGGAATATCCAGAGCTACAGGAATTTTTAGACGATTGGTCTGATGTAAGGCAAATCATGCGGCAGTTGGCTGAAACTCTGAAAAATGAATATAAGTTGGTTCCAGTCGATAGCTAACCAGCACAGGCAAGCGACGCTTGACTCGTCTGCGCCGTTGCTATCGCTAACGGCTTGCCGCATCAAGCGCGCATGCTGTGGGCGTTAAGTGCTCTAGTTAGATGAATGACGTCGACTTTAAGCACAGGCTGGGAAAATTTGCTAAGCATCTGAAGGAAAGCGATGCATTGCAAATAATTGTGCGCGGTCACCTATATATCGAAGCAGAATTGATTGAGCTTATTTCGGAGTCAATGGCTATGGTCAATCCAAAAGCAATTGACATCGCCGACCTGTCGTTCCGAAAAAAAGTTGAGCTAGCGATTTCCCTAGGGCTATTGAAACCCGAAGAGAAGAAGTCTTTTCTAGAGCTTAACGCTTTGAGGAACAAGGTCGCGCACAATTTAGATATTGAAATTGGCTCTGAGAATGCGAAGAAACTGTATATGTCATTCTCAAAATTCTTTAAGCACTTATACGGGAAAGAGCCTAAATCCTTTACTAAGTTCAGGGTCATTCTCAGGCAGTGCGTGCGTGTAATGTGGGTGCACTTAAATCAGGGTCGTATCAATCAGCATAATCTTAAATTGAAAATCGAAGCTCAAAATAGAGAGATCAAAGAGATTGCCGATGAATATCGAAGGAAAAACCCAGACTATGATCCGAGCACTTAACCAGTTGGGGCAATGGGCTCGCTTCGCGAGCGGGACGTCTGGCTTTGCCAGCCGCCCGTGCCCAAGGCGTTATAAGCCCTTAGGAGCAGAGTCATGAAACGGCTGTATTTGGTTCTGGCGATTGTCGGCGCAATTATTCCGTATCTATTTTTCTTTGGCTTCTTCCAGGCCAATGGCATCGACGTTCCTAAGTTTGTCAGTGCATTGTTCGTTAACAGCGCAGCGGGCGGCTTCAGTGCCGATCTATTGTTTTCTTCGTTCGTGTTTTGGCTCTTTATGTATGTAGAGCGTAAGAAAGGCGGGCCGAACCCTATTCTTTTTATCTTATTGAATCTCACCATCGGGCTAAGCTGTGCGTTGCCAGCTTATCTATACGCTCGCACAGGTTCTGAAAATGCGGGCATATAACCAGTTGGGGCAATTTGCACGCTACGCGTGCCGGACGCCTGGCTTCGCCAGCCGCCCGTGCCCAAGGCGTTATAAGGCTTAGAGAAACGCATGGCAGCTCAGGGAATAAAAGCTGCAGGAATAGTATTTGGGTCTGCGCTCGCTGGCTCTCTATTAACCATCGTTGCTCTTTTAGCCTGGCCGTACCAAAGTTCTTCTGCTCCTGAGCCTACTATGAGAAAGAATAATTGGGGTCAGAGTAAAAACTCAGACTCCATTTATTAAAACTTAGCGTCTGGAACCTGCCTTTTTACTCTGACCCCAATTATTTATTGCTAAGCAAATAGCGCTGAGCGTCCTGCCCCTATCCAGCATAATTTTTGATAAAGTAGAGTTGTAACCAAAATATCCACACACACTTGCTGGCGGAACTGCATATGAAGATTACTCACTGGTTTAAATTTCTGGCACTGGCGATAGTCCTGACATCCTGCTCGCAGCCGGATCAGTCACAGCCTGAGTCATCGCAACCTGAATCGTCACAGCCGGGCAAGTCGGTTGATAACCTGGCAGGCTTCTTTGCACCCGCTGGTTCAACCGTAACGCCGGCCACTTACCCAACGGTGGAAACCTCTCGTCAGCTTTTGAAGAATCAGGATCTTGCCGGCATTAATCAGTTCCTGCACAAGCGTCAGTTGACCCCGACGGATGAACAACCGGTGGTGCGCATGAATCGCGACACCTATTACTCATTGGCGGTGGTCGATGTTTCGGCAGGTGCATCGGTGACGATGCCTGAGGTTCCGGAGGGCAAGTACATTTCTGTGCAGCCGGTCACCGAAGACCATCGTATTCAACCGATGTTCTATGGTGCGGGGACATTTGACCTGGCGACGCACACCGGCAGTCATCTGTATCTGGTGGTTCGTCTCGACGCGACCTTTAGCGAGGCCGAAGCGGCTACCTATCAGGATCAGATGAAGATCGAAGCGGCGAGCAGCAACAAGTTCACTGCGCAACCGGTTACTGAGGAATCATTTGAAGCGGTTGAGAACGCATTAAAAGCGCAGATGCCGGCGATTAATGAACGCGATGGTAAAGACGCGTTGGTAGGCATGTTTACCGCGCCGGGTGATGCGTCGAATGAACTGTTCACGCAGGAGAAATACGAATTAGGCGCTGCCATTGGCTGGGGCGGCGCGCAGGAGATCGACAACATCTATGAGGTATCGGGTAATTACCCGGCCGATGTTTGTCATCAGGCTAACTTTGCCGACCCTGAGAACAGGGCCTTCTGGTCGATCACCGTCTATAACAAGGCCGGTTTCATGTTTAATGACCTGGCTAACCTGAGCTCGAACACGGCCGTGCCTAATGCTGACGGTACGTACACCATCAGCTTGGGCTGCGGTGACGATGCGATAAATAACATCAGCACGGCAAATGATTCAGGGGTGTTTAACCTGGGTATTCGTCACTACCAGCCCAGTGATCTGGTCAGTATCGAGGGTTTCCGTATTTTGCCGACGGTGCAAGCCATCGAATAAGCGGTCCGCGCTTCATCCAGCACAAATTTACCAATCAACGGGGTCAGAGAATCAACGGGGTCAGAGTAAAAACTTCGAGCGGCCAAGCGCATCTCTCTATTTTATTCCACTAACTAAATGCCCCATAACCAGCACAAGCAACTGGACCAGCTTTCAGCTGGCCGCTGTTGTGGGCGTTATATTTCTTAAAATACAGGGGTGGATTAATGACGGAAGAAAAGTCAAAAACATCATTTGCTGACCAGTTGAAAATCAAAGACACAGCCGGCTGTTTGGAAGCAATGAAAAATGGCTGGATAGCAGGTACCGTTTCGATTGGGTTGACCATTTTAGTAGTTTTAATAGGCATCTTTTCTGGAAGTGATAACGATCTTTTGGCGTATTACGCCGATCCATTGATGTTCATAGACATTGTTTTTATGGGGATATTGGTTTTCTTTATGTATAAGAGATCAAGGGTCGCGGCCACCTTGATGTTTGTTTACTTTGTGGGATCCAAACTGGTGCAGTGGACAGATCTTGGCGGCGTTCAGGGGCTGCCTATGGCGCTCATCTTTATGTTCTTTTATGGGAATGCCATGCGAGCAACATTCTTGTGGCATTCAAAGTACAAGCAAATTTACGCGGCAGATGAAATATAACCAGTGCAACCAGTCTGCTCCTTTCAGTCGCCGGACGCTGCTAGCGCAGCGCCGCTGTTGCAGGCGTTAGCGCCTAAAGTGCCATAACTACAACCGGCTGTAGACTTTTTTGCCGATAGTGTGGTTCTACACGGAGGAGCCAAGTTGGATAAAAAAATGACCCTTCAACAACTTCTGGGTATAGAGCTTCCGATCATTCAAGCACCTATGGCGGGAGTTCAAGGCAGTCCCCTAACTGTGGCAGTGTCTAATGCTGGCGGCCTTGGTTCATTGCCCTGTGCTGCACTCAGTATTGATGCTATCCGTAGCGAGCTGACGACGATCCGAGATCAAACTGACAAGCCTTATAATGTAAATTTCTTTTGCCATACGCGGCCGAAAATAATTGCTAAACGTGAAGAGGCATGGCGAGCCACTCTTGCACATTATTACGAAGAGTATGGAATTGACATCGACACTATCCAGGACTCAACGACGCTTGAGCCTTTCAATTGGGACGCCGCCGAGGTGCTGGAAGAATTTAAACCTGCCGTGGTCAGTTTCCATTTTGGTTTACCTTCGACTGAGCTCGTGGAGCGCATACGAGGTTATGGATCCAAGATATTATCATCGGCAACGACTGTTGAAGAGGCGCGCTGGCTCGAAGAACAGGGGGTCGATGCAATTATAGCGCAAGGCCTTGAAGCTGGCGGGCACCGTGGTATGTTCTTGTCCGATGACCTGACTACACAAGTTGGCACCTTTTCACTAGTTTCACAAATAGTTAAGGCAGTAAAGCTGCCCGTTATCGCGGCCGGTGGTATCGCGGATAATAAAGGAATTGCTGCCGCTCTCTGTCTCGGTGCCGTTGGCGTACAAATTGGAACTGCTTATCTGCTTTGCCCAGAAGCCAATACTAGTGCAGTTCACCGCACCGCCCTCAAAAGCTTGTCAGCCAGTCACACTGCAGTCACTAATATTCTCACCGGTCGCCCAGCCCGCAGCATTGTGAACAGATTAATAAAGGAGCATGGCCCCATCAGCGTCTATCCCCCTGATTTTCCTACCGCGTCAACTGCCATTGCTCCGTTGCGCGCAGAGGCAGAAAGGCGGTGCTCTGGTGATTTCTCTTCACTGTGGTCTGGCCAGAATCCAACTGGATGCAAAGATATCCCAGCCGCGAAGCTCACCCTAGAATTAGCCGCTGGACTAAACGATGGCCGCCTGGATGAGCGCTAACAAGCAAAGGAAGGCGGACGCATAAATGCGCCCCTTCTTTGGGCGTTATAGGGCTTAATCCATCTATATAGCGCCGTGTTCACTGAGCTAAATTTAGTACCACCAACCCTTTCACTCGCCGAGAGTCATGCCGAGCTAATAAATGACTTTCACTCGCATCACGAAGAGCTGGTTCCATGGGTGCTAGACGAGGTCGGCGACGACTTTACTAACTACCTAAAATGGTTAGAACGACAATCGCTGGGCATTGGCCTCAATGAAGGTTTTGTTCCGAATTCAACGTTTTGGTTAGTTGGCAACGGCGAGGTTCTGGGCGTAACGAACATACGTCACACGCTGACGCCCTCACTTTTAGAGTATGGTGGGCATGTTGGGTATGGGGTTCGCCCATCGGCACGGCGCCAGGGCTGCGCTACAAGAATGCTTGAACTCTCGCTTGCTGAGCTCCGTAAAAAAGGCATTGGGAATGTCAGAGTTACCTGCGTGAAGGAAAATATTGCCTCTGCAAAGACTATTCTTAACAACGGTGGCTTACTGGATAGTGAGGAGTTTATGCCGGAGCACGATGCGGTCATTCAACGTTACTGGGTACCCAATGAGTGATCTATACATTTCGCCCAATAACCAGTTGGGGCAATTCGCTCGCTTCGCGAGCGGGACGTCACGCTTCGCGTGCCGCCCATGCCCAAGGCGTTATGTGTCAGTTATTTAGTGTCTGAATAGACTTCCTTAGGGAAGGTTGATTCATCAATGGACCATTACAGGCCTTCTAATGAATCTGGTTGATGCAAAAACTCAAATAAATTAGAGACTGACACCCGAAATGCCCCATTACATAAGCGTAAAGAACATGACTTTTTTAAGGCGGGTGCTTTAAAATAAGCTTCTTGCAAGAAAGCTAGCAAGCTATAGGAAGTTAACCAAGTGAAATTGAATTTATTGATTGTTGCCTCTTGCGCATTGATTCTCGCGGGTTGTGACGATGATGGTTCTAACGGAATCAATGGCATTAATGGTGCTGATGGTGCTGATGGATTAGCCGGTATTAACTGTTGGGATCTTAATGAAGATCGAATAGATGATCCTAATGAAGATATAAACCTAGATGGTCTTTGGGACGTGCAAGATTGTGCTTTAGTATCGTCCGCAGCTGCGGCAGCAGCCTCAGGTCAACAAAGCCCTGAAGCTGTATTAAACCATCAATATTTTTGCGAAGCATTTGCCGCGCTTGGTCAATACCCGGTTGGCTGTCCCTCGGCTAACTCTCCCGCCCCATCAGGCACGTTGACGTTTATCGGACGTAACCAATTTTTTGATGATAGCAATCAGGGTGCAACAAGCTGTAACTTTAGCCCAAACAATGGTCTTTTGAGTATTGAGTACAGAAGTGACGCTAGTGCCTGGTTTGTATTGGAAGGGGGCTACATAGCTTTTAACGACATCTTGTCTATTAACGACGTTATCCTTGATAGAAAATGTGCTCAAGCGTGTGAGATTGACGCAAAGTGTATTGCTTCAGTAGCTTCAAGAAAATCTAATACAGAGGCCTACCAGTGTAAGAGATTCTACTATTCCGATACCATCGCCAAATATGAGCAAATTTGTGGCGCAGACGCTCCAGGTTTCCCTGCAGCTGATCTTTGTAAACTCAGCTTGGGCGGTGATCAGATATGGAACTCTAGATGTCCATAGTGCTTTTGAGTAAAGCTGCCATTGCCTAATAAGCATGGGCGGAAGATTAATATTGATGGCATATCACGTTTACTAACTCAAAATGCTGCTCTATATTCATGATATATAAAGGCTCCTTAAGGGAGCCTTTTTTCTTGGGTGTAATTCAGCTATTTACCTAGTGCTTGTCACTAGGGTCTGGCTTAATCTGTAGCTTGTGTTCGGGGGAGCGAGTGCTTTGCCATATAACCAGTGCAATCAAGTCGCTCCCTTTGGTCGCTGGACGTGGCTAACGCCACGCCCCTGTTGCAGGCGTTACGGGGCGTAGTTCGGTAACCCAGCCGAACGTCTGCTTCCCGATCCAAAGCAGCCATTCGCCCTGCTGCGATGCAGCTGTCTGCTTCCGACCCAAAGCAGACGTAGCAAAGTTCTGGTTTTTACAACCGATCACGACCATAAATAACTGCTGAATCAGCGAGCCGTCATATTTTCGCCGTTGTCAATTATTGCCAGTAATTGTTGGTGATTACAGTTTGGTGCACCGAAAATTCACCGCTAGACATGAGCTAACAAGGCAACAATCGGGATATGATCGGGCGGTGCAAACTCAATGGCTCTTTCTACCCCAATTCGTATTTGTCGCATTCGCATTAGTGCTTGCGGGCCTAACGCTGGGGCAGTCGCAGACACGCTGGTTGGGCTCATTTTTTCTCGCGATCGGTCTGCATGGCGCCTTTTCGCGGATGCCATTTGCCGCTGGCACATTCTTGGATACTTACTCTTTCGCGATTGCATTCGCTTACGGCCCTCTGATCTATCTGGCATTGCGAGGTTTACTTCGATTTGAGCGGTTTCACTTCGTAAAAGTATTTATCGTCATTGTTCCGGTGGCTTTGGCTGCGGTATTGATTGCAAGCGAAACAGTGAATTTGGCGACATTGGGTTTTTTGCTAACGCTGGTGCAGCTTGTTTTTGTGATAGCTGGATTTCGTGAGCTGCGGCAGTACGCCAGGGTTGTCCAGCAATCGCATTCGCTCGATACCGGATCAGCGATCGCTTGGGTCAGATCCGCTTTGTGGGTGTATACCGGGTTTTTGTTGGTGCTGGCGTTGCGCTCTGTATTGGCCACGGTAGCTCCGGCTGAGATAATGGCCAGTTTGAATTTGCTGGTTTCGATTGGCATCGCTGCTACGTTGGCTTTATTGACGGCCAAAGTGCTGCGCAACCCCAGTTGGATTCCGCGGGTGACCGAGGCAGAGCAGGCTATCGCGGTGGAATTGGGTACCGCTGCGGGCGAGCCAACGCCTGAACAGCTGCAAATGGCGGAGGAGCTCAACGGATATCTCGGGGCTCAGCAACCCTATCTGGATGCCGAGCTGACGGTTAAAAAACTGGCTGATCAACTGGGCTGGACGCCGCGCCAGTTGTCCGAGGTGATCAATCGGACCGACAAGAATAGTTTTTCTAATAAAATTAATAGGCTAAGAGTTGTCGAGGCACGGCGCCTGTTGAGTGACCCAGCGAATGCGGCGCGTTCTCTGCTGGATATTTCAATGTCCTCAGGCTTTAACTCGAAATCTACCTTCAATCTGATGTTTAAGCGGTTTGCCGACTGTACACCCAGCGAATACCGTAAAAATCCGCCTAAATAGCGTCCCGATACGCGATTAAGGACGATTCTGAGCCGAGTCTGATCTAATTTTCCAGCATTATTTATTGGGTGGCGCTAAATGGGCATGCGGAATTTTTCTAAGGTTTGGACTCTTACACAGACGTTCGCCTGGGCAATCTTGTGGTTATCCACATCAGTATTTGCTCACGAGGGTGATTTACACCAATCTGTTGTCGCGGATAACTGCGTCGCAGCGGCCAGTGCCTGGATTGATTCTCTGGATGCTGAACAAACGCAGCTCGCGGTCTCGCCCTTCGACGAAGCCAAGCGGCGTGATTGGCACTATCTGAATAATCTGCCCCCTATATATATGCGCAAAGAAGGCCTGGTCTTCAAGCAGATGAACTCTGCGCAACGCATTCTTGGCCATGAATTGATTCGCTGTGGTTTGAGCAGTCAGGGCTATCAGAAAACCACGGCTATCATGATTCTCGAAAGTATTGGTTGGGGCCAGTTGCCAGACAAAGGTGTCGAAGTCGCGAAGCGCATGAGCGATACCGTGGGCACCATGGACGCCTATTGGCTGGCCGTCTTCGGTGATCCGTCTTCCGGCGAGCCGTGGCAGTGGCAGCTTGAGGGGCATCATGTCGCGCTGAATTTCACCTTTGCGGATAACGGGATTTCGGTTACGCCAACGTTTCTGGGTACCCGCCCAAATGTGATTCTGGAAGGTGAATTCGCTGGCTGGCATGCCATGGGTTATGAGAAAACGCGGGCATTCGCGCTGTTAGCCAGCCTGTCACCGGAGCAACTACAAACGGCGGTTATATCCGATGTAGTAGCCAATAACATATTTACGGATCCTGACCGGCTAGAAGTGTTTGAAGCCTATGCTGGTCTACCTGCGAGCGAAATGACCCCGGAGCAGCAAGCCTTGCTCTGGCGAATTATTAATGAGTATGTTCTGAATTATGAGTATGAGATTTCGGCTGATCGTATTGCCGAGATCAAGCAGGACGGGATAGAGAATATTCATTTTGCCTGGATGGGTGAGACTGACAGTGAGCGTAAGCCGATCTATTTCCGGGTTCACGGGCCGTCGGTCGTGATCGAGTTTGCCAATGCCTCAAATCTGGGTGGCAAAAAAGCGCCCAAGCTCAATGCGGATGGCACGTTAAAGCGTGGCAAGCATGATATTGCCGACCCTAACCATATCCACTCAATCTATTTAAACCCCAAACGCTATTTTGGCCGTGACCTGTTACGCGAGCATTACCTCGAGTCGCATGACACGACGGAGCCATCGGATGCCGCTGCCAGCCATTAGCGGCCAACAAACTAACAGTTGAAAAGCACTATGCCACAGAGAGTTTCAGACTTTATTTATCAGATCACGAACCCGATTACCGTGCTGGTTATTACGCTGATTTTTTGTTTATACGTTTTCTACATTTTGCCCAATTCGGCTGATGTAGACCGGATTGTTGGCGAGTCCTTGTTGTTCCCGCTGTTTAAGTTCCTGGTGTATGCCCCGACGGACTTTTACGGGCAGCTTGATGCTTATGGCCCTGAGGGGCGTGCAGAATTTGTCAGCTACCGCATTATTAATGCAACGCTTTGGCTACTGACGCTGGGTGCATTTCTGGCTCTGTCCACCAGTGCCCTGCTGCGTTATGCGTTGGTGCCCGGCAGCAGTCAGCTAAAACTAAATCTGGTAGCGCCGCTGCCTTCGTTGTTCGATTTTCTTGAAAACCAGCTGCAGAATGTTCTCGTCATGCTCTATCCCGACCGGTATGACGGGCTTGCTGTGCTCGCAGCCACATTCACAGCCATTAAATGGGTGACGTTGTTGCTGGCATTTCTGATTCTTATCTATGCAATTGGGCGCGCGGTAGGCGCGCGCCTGTCACGTTGAATACAAGCGGGTATCTATCGGGTGCCCCGTGTTTTGGATCCGGAGAATTATGATGAATGTATTTTTGAAACGTTGCTCACGGGCGCTGCTGCTAATCTCCATGTTGTTTGGTGGTCAATTGCTGGCGCATGACAGCGCAGAAGTGCACGGTTCGACGGTAGCTTCCCGCTGTTACGATTTGGCTAATACTTGGCTGGCGTCGCTTGATGACGAGCAACTTGCGACGGCGCAATACGGCTTCAATGATCAGGCAGAAAAAGAGCGTTTATTCGACCCGATGGAAAAACGCCGTAAGTGGCACTATCTGAACAGCATTCCGACCGTGTATCAGCGCGAGGAGGGTGTCGCATTCAAAGACATGAATGATGAGCAGAGCATACTGGGGCACAAGTTTATTCGCTGCGGTTTAAGTAGCCAGGGCTATTCCAAGGTGGCTAACGTCATGATCGGCGAGAAGGTAGGCTGGGAGACACTACCAGATCAGGGAATTAAGGACTCCCTGAAAATGGGTGCGATTGGCGGCTCGGGCGCTTACTGGCTGGCGATTTTTGGTGAACCATCAGCAGATGAACCATGGCAGTGGCAGCTCGAAGGCCATCATATTGCGATCAATTTCACCATGGTAGGTGACAAGGTGGGAGTCACGCCGACTTTCCTGGGTTCGCGTCCAACCGTCATTCTTGAGGGCAACTATGCGGGTTGGCATCTGTTGGGATATGAGAAGGATAAAGCGTTCTTGTTAATGAGTAATCTGGACAAGGAGCAAAAAGCCAAGGCGCTCATTAACCCGAAGATGGCAGAGAATATTTTTACCGACCCCAATCGCCTGAATGTTTTCGAAGCGTACGAAGGCTTGCCCGCCTCTGAAATGACCGCGATCCAGCAGGAGATGCTACGCGACGTTATTCGCGAGTACGTTCTAAATTATGAGCACGAGATATCGCAGGAACGCCTCGCCGAGATAGAGGCAGATGGCATTGAGAATATATATTTCTCCTGGATGGGGCCGGTTAACGATATCCGCTATCCCATCTATTTCAGAGTGCACGGCCCATCGGTGATCATTGAGTACGTTAATGCAGTGAATCACGGTGGTGACAAGGGCGGCGTGCCACTGGACAAGGATGGCAACGTGATCCCGGGTGACCACAACATTCCTGATTCAAACCATATTCATTCCGTTTACCGGAAACCGGGTGCCGACTTTGGTGATGACCTGTTGCGTGAACATTATCTAACGGATCCGGAGCATCAGGCTGCCCGGCAGTGATCAACGATATTTGCCCAACCACGGACAACGACTCTCTGGTCCGTTTAGAGGGTGCATTGGCCACCTTGGCAGGCAGTGGATGATAGTCATGCGCTTACTCCGGATTGCTGTGTTGTTTTGCCTGTTTATTGGTTCCAGTGTGCTGGCCCAGACGGGGGCAAAGCCGCAGGATAAGTACCCCGGGATGGCGCTGGGCGAAGGCCAGACGATGGCAGACATCGGCCGGGGCGAGCGCATCAGTCGGCCGTCTGCATTAGCCTTGGCGGCACTCGAATCCGATGAGCAGGTCGATATCGCTCTAGACGACTGGGTTGTATTTACCCCTCGGCAAAAAAATGTCAGTACCGGGCTGATTTTTTATCACGGAGCTGAAACCGACCCCCGCGTGTACGGTCGGCCACTGCGCGCTATTGCAGAGCAGGGTTATTTGGTTATTGCCGTTACCATGCCGCGGTATCTAGCTGTCATGGCTCCCAACAAGGCGCAAGCGGTAATCGCCGCGCATCCGGAGATAGACAGTTGGGTTATCGTCGGGCATTCCATGGGTGGAGCAATGGCGGCTCAGTTTGCGGCTACGCATGCAGACGAAGTGTCGGGCGTATTGATGTGGGATGCTTACCCACCGGAGACAGTCAATCTTACAGCAGCAAGTTTTGCTGTCGGGCAGATCTACAGGACCGATGCGGAGGGTGTTGCACCTGATAGTTTTCGCGCGGTGGACCACTTGCTGCCGGAAGACGCGTTCCGTGTTCCCATGGCGGGAGCAGCCCATACGTACTTTGGTGATTACATTCTGGCGGCTCATCGACCGGAGCCACAGGCAACAATATCACTGGATGAACAGCAGAAAATCATAATCGTGGCAACTGTGCAGTTCATAGAGATTAGTACGGCATCGACCGCGCATTACGCGATACGCTGCGATCAGTCATCCGAATTGTGCTGGCAGGATCCGCAGCGGAAAGCCTATGACTTGTCTGACTACGGGCTGTCCGCCCCGGAGGCAGCGCGCTATTGCGATGAGCTTGAGTTGGGCGGTTACGACGACTGGCGTTTGCCCGACAGTGACGAGTTGCGTGGGATCATAGCGGGCAATCCTGCGACCGAACCGGGCGGCCAATGTAAGCTGATCGTTGGCAACGAGCGCAGCGAAACACTGAGCGGTGCATGCTGGGGACGCAAGCCTTATGCGGGGCCCGGAGCCAGTGGTTGCTATACAAAAAGCTGGCTTCGGGGCACGTGCAACAAGCCAGGTCCACCTACTGCGACGCAGGTGCTTGAGATTTGGGCTGCCAATCAGCCGTCTGACACAGATTTATGGCAGGCCTACGTATCCTTTGATGTAGCTAGTCTTGGTTACAACCACATTAATAGTGCCGGCGACGTTCGGTGCACAAGAGCAGGGTTGGTTGCGGAGCAGACGGGGTTACTGCCGGCTAACACCTTCCTGCCAGCAGAAACGGAAATGGCGAATGCCTGCGACGTGGCCGATAAACTGGAAATAAAAATTCGCGTGCCTGAAGTATTGCCAACGGTGCCGGCGCAACTAATGGTGTTTTTCTACGCTGATGACAAATGGCGGTTTCCACCGGCTTCGCCTCCAGATGGCGGTACGGCAGACAATGTTATTGCCACTCCAAAATTCGATGCAGATAACGCTATAACCGTAACGTTACCAGCCTGTACGTATTACCGGGAGGAAGTACTGCGTGGCGACTATCGAGTTTACGTACAGCTGCTGATGGAAAAACGTCGCCCACCTATAATTAGTTCAGATGACTATTTCTGGGGAAGTAATTATCAGACCATCGAATTGCCTTTCGATGGTGATGCACACCACGGAACTATCAGCACAATGGAAGTTACATTGTGGCCAGTTAATCCCTGACGTGGAAAAGTAGCTTCTTTTTTGTCTTCACAATGTCCGCTTGTGGCCGAAAGCCGTCTGATGCAAGTTCTCTTTTCGGCTGATATTTGCGTCCGGTTATTGCTCGTAAGCGGACACCCGTATTCATCTCGTTTAGACTGATCGTATTTAGCACGGATTCAAGCTCGGAGGCGCATTTGCCCCGTAACCAGCACAAGCAGTTTGCTCCCTTTGGTCGCTGGACGCAGCTGACGCTGCGCCCCTGTTGCAGGCGTTAGGCCGCTTGTTGCGTGATGCGCAACATGCTACACTTGGCCGGTGATCAAGTCTTTCCGGCATAAAGGACTCCAGCGCTTTTTTGAGCGCGGTACCAAGTCAGGGATACAGTCCAAGCATGCGCAGAGGCTTCGATTACAGCTGGCAGCACTCGATACCGCGCTAACCATTGAAGATATGGACATCCCGGGGTATCGGCTGCACAAAATGAAGGGTAAGGCGAAGAATCGTTGGTCTATCTGGGTCAACGGGAATTGGCGTCTTACGTTCGAGTTCCGCGACGGTGATGTACATATTTTGAATTACGAGGATTACCACTGATGACTATGCACAATCCTCCTCACCCTGGTGAGTTTATTTGGGAAACCTACTTGGAGCCCCATGGCGTAAGCATTCGGTCGTTTGCCGAAAGTTTAGGCGTGGCCGCGTCTACGGTAACCAGGTTGATCAACGGCCAGAGCAACATCAGCCCCGAGATGGCGCTGAAGCTATCCAAGGCCATTGGCCGCTCGCCGGAAAGCTGGCTGGCCATGCAGCACACGTATGACCTTTGGGGCGCCCGGCGTTCGACTGATCTATCTAAAGTCGAAACAATTCACTTCGGTGCTGCCTAACCAGTTAGGGCAATCGGCTCGCTACGCGTGCCGGATGTCTGGCTTCGGCAGCCGCCCGTGCTCAAAGCGTCAGGTATTTTGTTATAAAAGTGTATGGCGATATTCAATAAGGGCTATTCGGAGTTGAGATCTATGTCAGAAAGCAAAAACGAGCAGTATGCGTCCTACGTGAAAAAGGCGTGGATTATTTACGCTCTGGTAACTATTGCAATTATGGTTTTATTAGTTCTGTTTGTTGCCGAGGACAATGAAGAAAGGTTGTTTTACACATTAGCGCCTGCAGTAGCAGCTTATGCATTTCGTCCATTGAACAAACCCTTCAGCAATCTCATTTACAAATTTACCGGGGTTTCTCACCCCACAGAGGACAAATGAGCTGACGCCGCGCCCCTGTTGCGGGAGTTACGGCGCCAAGCTCTTGACATAAGAACCAACGCATTTTGCATGCCTGTTTTCGCGTTGCTATAGTTCAGCGACTTATTTGCAGACTCGTTGATTGCCCCTGATGAAAAAATTCCTGTTGCTTTTTGTTTCTATACTTTTACCGCTTGGCGCAAATGCAGCCATACTCGACCTAACACTCAATTTTGATTCTTATCCTGGCGATGTTGCCTGGGGTCTTTCAGACAGCACCGGCAGCACAACGCTGGTTTCTGGTGGTGGTTACGGTCCGTCGTTAGCCAACAATTCATTGGTTGTTCCGTTTGAACTGGCTCCAGACGACTATCTGTTTTCGATCAGCGACGCCTATGGCGATGGGATCTGTTGCGGTGAGGGGATAGGCAGCTACACTTTGTCTACCGGCTCACTGCTGCTGTATTCCAGTGATGGTCAATACGGAGCCGGTGAAACGATTGGATTTACTTTGCCAGCCATTTTTGATCTTAATCTTGTTTTTGACAGTTATCCCGCAGACATTGCCTGGAATATCACAGAAAGCGGCAGCGGCAACAATGTTGCCTCGGGTAGTGGCTATGGCTCAGCCTTGGGTGGCACGACTCTGGGCGTCCCGCTGTTTCTCGCCCCCAATGACTATATCTTCACAATCACCGACGCCTATGGCGACGGTCTCTGCTGTAACGAGGGGGCCGGAGGCTACTCCCTGCTTTATAACTCATCGCTGTTGTATGAAAGTGACGGGCAGTTTGGTTTTGGCGAATCGGTAGCATTCACCATTCCTGCAGTCGTTCCTATTCCGGCGGCAGTCTGGCTGTTTGGTTCGGCTCTGGCAGGCTTGGGTTGGATTAGGCGCCAGCAAACCCTTTAGATCAGTACAAAGGCATGTTCTGGAAAGCCCGACCTTGAGTCGGGTTTTTTATTCTCGGTTACACTGGATAAATGCCGCGTAACCACTACAAACATTCGGACCAGCTTTCGGTCGGCCTCTGGTGCGAGCGTTAGGTGTCGATTGCTCTACGATAGTGCGGTGTATCCAATCCTAGCTAACACTGTCCTTGCCATTCACGCGACTTTCGTAGCGTTCGTCGTACTCACAGTTCCATGTATCTATCTTGGCAAATCCCTTAATTGGCAGTGGGTGCGTATCTACTGGCTCCGTATCGCGCATCTGGCAGGAATCTGTATTGTCGTGGCTCAAGCCTGGGCCGGCGTAATCTGCCCGCTAACCACACTCGAAATGTGGCTGCGTGAAAAGGCCGGTATTGCGACGTATGGCGAAAGCTTCATTGAGCATTGGTTGCAGCAACTTATCTATTGGAATTTTCCGGCTTGGGTGTTTATCTGCATATACTCAATTTTCGCGCTGTTGGTAATTTACACCTGGTATGTTGTTCCTCCAACCAAAAACGCGCAGGCTAACCGGATCTGCGGTTGAAAATGTCCTTAAGGGTCTAAAGAAACGTGGCAAGATATAAGCTGCGTATCAATGAATTCGCTTTAAAAGAGCTTGAAGCTAAATCGAAGAAGACAGGGCTCGATGCCCGCAATGCAAAAGCGCCGGTGCGCTGCTGGTCAATGGTAAGCAAGTTGCCGAAGGGCGCAGAGACGCGGTTTACTGGAAAGATCAATAAGGTGACGCTCGAAGTTAAACCTGTGAAATAGAACTATTCGATTGCACTTCAAGTAACGAACGGTTGCAGCGGACGGCGCTCCCGCGCCGCCGCTGAACCGGCTGTTCGCGCAGTTGATCCATCAAGCTGCTATGACTTGGTCGCCGGATGCACACCGCCCGCTTGTGGTTCGCCAACTTCTCTTTGCCCCGCAAGACTGTCATCCACATGTTCGTCCGCGAGTGTATCCAGATGCATCAGCTTTTCTGACCAGCGGAGAAATGGCAATCACGCCCACGCCTACCGCCACGGAGAACCAGCCAACGGAGGAGTAGACGTCCAGCACGCGTTCCGGGCCCGCATCTTCCGCGCCCACGGCTGCTGCGATCAATCCGGCGGCAAAGTTTCCGGTCGCCGATGCAAAGAACCAGGTGCCCATGATGAGGCTTGCCATGTGAGGCGGCGCCAAGCGGTTCATGGCGCTTAACCCAACCGGCGACAAGCAAAGCTCGCCGGTGGTGTGCAACAGGTAGATAAGGAAGACAAAGATAACCGGAGTCAGGTTGCCGTTACCTGCCGCCAGCGCGCCCATTACCAGCACCAGAAAACCGGCGCCGAGCTGGATCAAACCCAGACCGAACTTTGCCGGCGCCGATGGCTCGAGCCCGCGCCGACCGAGAAAGGTCCAGAGCAGTGCAAATACCGGTGCCAGCAAAACAATGTAGATCGCATTGATTGACTGGAAAACCGACGCGGGAACTTCAATACCAAAAATGTTTCGGTCAACGCTACGGTCTGTAAAGAGATTCAGGGAGGAGCCTGCCTGTTCAAACAGCGCCCAGAAAAGTATTGAGCCGAATATCAGAAACATCGCGGCAAAAATGCGGTCTCTGTCTTCGCGCGCCAGTTTCGCGACGGCGGTGTACAAGACATAAACAACAAGAATGACGCCCGCAATGCCCAGCAGCGAACCGACCAGCGCCTGATACTGGATCAAGATCCAAACCAGGCCAACCGTTGCAAAACTGAGAATATAGAGAAGCCACTCAAACTTGATACCGGCAATTTTTCGTTCCAGACGCTCAGGATCCGAGGGTTCACCGCGGCCAATCAGCAAAGGCTTGCCCCATACGAACACGATCAGACCGAACAGCATGCCCACACCGGCCGCACCAAAGCCGTAGGACCAGCCCTTAGTCTGACCTAGCCAGCCGGCGATGATTGCGCCGAGGGCGGCGCCCAGATTGATGCCCATATAAAAGATCGTATAAGCGGGATCACGCCGGATATCGGTGCGGGAATACAGTTGCCCTACGATCACGGAAATATTGGCCTTTAAAAAACCAGAGCCAACGATAATGAATGCCAAAGCGGCCCAGAATACGTTGATCGCCGGGTCCGCCTGGCCGCTACCGTCACCTTCGAAAGCCATCAGGAAGTGACCGAAAGTCAGTAGCAATGCACCGAATGTAACCGCTTTGCGCTGACCGAGGTATCGATCCGCCAGATAGCCGCCGATAACCGGGGTGACGTAAACCATCGCGCCATAGGCACCGTAGATGATGCCGGCCTCGCTATCAGAAAACAGCCAATGCTGAACAAGATAGAAAATCAGCAGAGCTCGCATGCCGTAAAACGAGAAACGCTCCCACATTTCGGCAAAAAACAACACATACAAGCCCTTGGGATGTCCGAGAAAAGTGCCTCGGGCATCTCCGGACTCCTGATACGCTCTCGTCATTACATCGGACTCCATGGATAGTGGACGGGCTTTTGATTGCGGCCCGACTATGCAGAACACTACCCAAAAAAGGCTGCGGGTGCAGCAAATTGGCTAAACCATTCAGCTATGGCAGTATGATTTGCGTCAGGACGGACATACTCTGGGATCACACCGGCTCAGAGTCGCGGCGGAAGCGGCGCGGCTGCGGGCGAAACGAGTCTTTCGTAGGGTCGTGACACAAACACGGAAGATGCAGTATCTGCAATTCAGGAAGCACTGTGATTGACCCAATTGATTCACCGCGGGGATAGGCAAACACCATGGCTTGGTTGGTTCTTATTATTGCGGGTCTTTTCGAGATTGCCTGGGCTGTCGCCCTGAAGTATTCAGAGGGGCTTACAAAGCTCTGGCCGTCTGTAATCTTTGGCATAACTGCCCTGCTAAGCTTTGCATGCCTGGCTTACGCACTGCGGTCGCTTCCTGTTAGCACCTCTTATGCCGTTTGGACCGGTATCGGCGCCGTGGGCGTTGCGATCTTCGGAATCGTCTGGTTAGGCGAGCCCGCCAACGCCGTTCGCATAGGCTGTATTCTGCTTATAGTCATTGGCATAGCGGGTTTAAAACTAAGCGCTAATAGCCCTGCATGATCAATTGAACAAGCCTGCCAAATTTTTGGGCGCAATGCTGAGTTGATAGGTCGCGGAATATGCACTGCATTTGATATCCTGAGGCGCTGTCACTAAAGGGGATACCCATATGCCTATTACATGGAAGCAAGAACCGGACGATACACTGGTTGCCCGTATCACGGGCAAACTTGCGCTGCCTGAAATAGAAGAATTTCAGACCGCTGTAGAACCCATCATCCGGGCATCGGGCAATATCAAGTTCCTGGCGATCCTTGATGGCTTCCAGGGATGGGCAAAGGGCGAAGGGTGGGAGAACACCGATTTTGCGGATGCCAATGATCAATTCTTGTCGAGGTTCGCGATTGTCGGCGACGAAAAGTGGCGTGATGATGCACTCATGTTCAGCCTGGCCGGTTTAAGGCCCGTGGATATTCAGTATTTTCCGTCGGGTGACGAAGTTGCCGCCAGAGCCTGGTTAACCGGAGGCTGAGCAGTCCGCTAGCGACGCGCCCAGAGCCGACAGCAGATTGCAGTAAAGAAAAGGACCGGTTAAGCAGCGGCCACATTCATGTTCAGCGAATCCTGAATATCACGAATGTCGCCTTGCGAGGCGGCCACGATGCCCAAAAAATTGTGTTCCCCGAACTGGACGGCGGCAAGGATTTCTCCAGCCTGCGGATAACGTTCGCGCAGCAGAGGATCGTTTTCCATCTGGTCACGGAGTTTTGATGCGGCAAGCAGTTTTGCAACCGGCGTCAACTCGGGGCGCTCGTCCTGCAACAACCAGTCCTGCGCGATGACTGCATCGCGCACCGCCGCCGGAAACTGCCAGGCATTCAGAACCGCCGCGGCCGCACTCGCGCCGAGTTCTGCAACGGCCTCGTGGTAATCGAGATTTTCCGCTAGCGACGGCTCATCCCGCTGCACGCTGACCATCAGGAAAAGGGTACCTATTTGATGTACCAGCCCAGCGAGGATCGCCTGGTCGGCATTGACCTCGGGTAGTTGACGGGCAACCACACAAGCGATGGCGGCCACGTGATTGCTGCGCCGGAGTATTTCGCGCAGCTCTTTCTTAATGGGTTGCAGATACGGTTCTTGCTCGGCCTGTCGCATGGCAAACGCCATGGAGATACTCCGAATAAGCGTGACACCAAGCCGATTGAGCGCAACATTCAGGTTATCGATTGCCACACCCTTGGTGTTAAACGCGGCCGAATTGGCGGTGCGCAGCAGCTTCGACGCGAGTACCGGATCGGACTGGATCAGCGCAGCGACGTCTTTCATCGCCACTTCGCTGTCAGCCAACAGTACCTGCAGGCGGTTGACCACTTCGGGAAAGGCCGGAAGCTCGAGATGTTTAGGGTTAATGCCTGCGATCACATGCCGCAGGTAGCGGCTGGTCTCGACTTCGCCGTCAACCCCATCACGTTCCGGAGCGTCTACTTCCACATGCCCTTCCTTACCGCCGCAACAAGTCTTCGCTGTATGAGTGTGCACGGATCACGCCCGGGAACGACAGAACCAGTTCACAAAAATCACCTGTGGCAAGGCTCTATTCGCTGCGGCAATCGCATATGATTTAGAGTGTCGGGGCATAACGCGCCCTGCCACCGACCGGACTTTTTCAGGAGGATTTATGAAAACATGTGCGGAGACGCTGACAATTCTGATTACGTGTGCATTGCTCTGGCTGCCGGCGGACCAGGCAACCGCTCAACCGATGCCAAAACGTGAAGTTGTTGAAGTCGCCGACGGCGTGTACGCGGCCACCGGATACGCCTCAAACAACATGGGCTTTATCGTCACCAAAGACGGCGTTGTGGTTATAGATACAGGCATGACGCCGGAACTGGGGCAGGCCTTTCTGGAGGACATTCGCCGTCATACCGACCAACCCGTGCGCTATGTCATCTTCACTCATTACCACTACGACCACGTCGATGGCGCCTCCGCTTTTCAGGGCGAGGGCGTGCAGTTTGTTGCTCAGCAGAACCTGGTATGGAACCTGAAAAACCTTAAAGGGCTTGAGCACATTAACCAGACGGTGCTGGGCGAAGCCAGCGAGGCACCGACTGTTTATCCGGACATAACCTACGGAGAGAAACACCGTCTAAAGCTGGGCGGCCGCGAAATTCAGCTGTATCACGCCATGGGTGAAACCAGCGACGCAACACTGATTCACCTGCCGGATGAAGAAGTGATTTTCATCGGCGACCTTAACAATGCGAATCTCGGTTCACCGGTCATGCCGGAAGGTTATGCCGAAGGCTTTATTGAAGCGGTGGATCTTATCGAGTCATTGGCACCCCGGGTGCTGATTCCCGGCCACGGCCGCATAGATGACACCACGCTGGGAAGCCTGCAAGCAATGCGCAGCGTAACTGCCTGGCTGATGACTGCCGTGCGCGAATCTGTCAGCGCCGGCCGTAATCTCGAAGAAACCCTGGCAGCCATAAAAATGCCGCCCGAGTTTGCCAACGATCCGCTACTGGCGGCCAGCTTCGCGGCCTGCCGTGAGCCTTACATCAACAGGCTGTTCAAGAATTACACGGGTTATTACGGCCGCAACCCGGTGGCATTCAGGCCGTCAACCACTGTGCAGCGCAGCAAGCTGCTGGCGGAACTGGCCGGCGGGAATACCGAACTGCTTGCCAAAGCACAGGCTTTGGCCGGTAATGGCGAACATCAGCTGGCACTGGAATTGCTCGACGCCGTGCTGACGAACGAACCCGACAATTCAGCAGCGCTGACGCAAATGGCAGATACCTATATCGCGATGGCGCGCGGTGATAGTGAACTCAACTGGTATCACCGCGCCGCATATTTTAACGCCGCCCGGAAGGCACGCGCGGCGATCAAGTAACAGGGGGAGTGATCGGAAATGAAAGCGAATAATGCAGCACGAATTCTTGTCGGCCTGCTGTTGGGCGGATATGTCCTGATCGAACCCGCGCTTGCGCAACCGTACGAATCCGGGCACCAGCCGCTGGAAATATGGGACAACGCGGCTCGCGCCAACATGCCTCAATGGGTGCAGATCTGGCTGGCCATCATGATGAGCACTTTCGCTCTGGGCCTGTTCTTTGTGCGGCGCCATGTTGAAGCGCGCTGGGTGGTCGGTGGTTTTATTGCTATGGCACTGATGACGGTGGCGTCAGGACGATTGCTCGGGCTAGTGCCGCTGTCGGGGTTGTTTTCGCTGGTACATCTGATCTGCTGGTCGCCTGCCCTTTACATACTGCTGACGCGCCGGCCTTTTATGCGGGGTCGGTCTCTGTACGCGATCTGGTCGGGTGCCATCACTTTCTGCATTATATTTTCGTTCATTTTTGATATCCCGGATGCGGCCATTTATCTGGATCACATGCTGGGCATCGGTCTGATTTCCTGAGGCCTTGATGATCAAATCCCGCATCGCTTGTGTTGGCGCACTGATCGCCTTACTGACGGTCGGCGGCTGTGCCACCGCACCGCCGGTGATCGATGAAACGCTGCAAAGCCGGGCGCTGGCGGGTGATATGTCAGCCCAGTACGAAGTCGGCATGCAATGGGACCGTGCAGCGTACAAAGGCTGGGGCACCGAGGAATACTGGCAGGAGGCCGAACGCTGGTTCCAATTGGCTGCTGATCAGGGTGAGCCCAGAGCGCAATACAAACTCGCGAACTATTTATTTAATTTTGAACAGGACTACCGTGAATCGTTCAGGCTGACCAAGTTGTCCGCTGAAGCGGGCATCGCCGAGGCGCAGTACTCGCTGGGCATGCACTACGGCCAGGCCTGGGGAACCGAACAGGATTTGGTGCTGGCCTATAAATGGATAGCGCTCGGGAACGCCGGTGGTATCGAGGGCGGAAGCCTCGCTGATGTGGACTGGCTGGTCTGGAAAGGCAAAATGAATACTGAACAGGTTGCCGAAGGTAAAAAACTGGTGGCCGAACACACCCAGGTTTTCGGCACATCGCGCCCTGCTATTCAGTAGTTTCGCTACGTGCCCGTCTGATACCGGATGCCATGAAACTGACTAACTGCGGCGGACCTTACCCATGACGACCAAGCCTGAATGGGATGCACGACGATCGTCTGACGGCTGCGGCTTCTGCCTGCCGCGTAAAGACATCGGGGAAATAATGGTCAAGATTGAAACGCTGTCGGCCGCGACGCTGTATCTGGAAAAAATACAAACCTATCGCGGACATTGTGTTTTGCTGTTTGACGCACGCCACGTTACCCGCATAGACGAGCTTGATACTGCAGAGTGGGCTCGGCTGGCCAGCGACATTCGGGCCACAGAACTGGCACTGATCAAGGCGTTTCAGCCGGATCACGTTAATATAGCCAGCCTCGGGCAAGTGGTGCCGCATCTGCACTGGCATATCATTCCCCGCTACGTGGGTGATCCGCGGTGGGGTGGCCCCATATGGACAACCTCGCCAGACGAGATGCGGAAAGTCTATTTAGAGGAATCGCAGTACAGCGATCTGGTCGCGACGATTCGAGCAGCACTGTGAGGGCGCATGGCAAGCACAACAGTCGGTGAAGACGGAAAGGCGCGTTGCAGTTGGTGTGACGGTGCACCGGAGTTTCCGGCTTATCATGACGCCGAGTGGGGCTTTCCGGTAAGCGATGACATTCGGCTGTTCGAAAAATTGTGTCTGGAAGGTTTTCAATCCGGCCTGAGCTGGCGAACCATACTCGCCAAGCGCGAAAATTTTCGCCGCGCCTTTCGCGGTTTTGATTTCAACAAGGTTGCTCGCTTAACGCAGCGCGACGTGGATCGCTTACTTAAAGACGCAGGCATCGTGCGTCACCGCGGCAAGATTGAAGCCGTCATTAATAACGCGAAACGTGCCCGCGAAATGGTCGAACAGGAAGGTTCACTTGCCGCATTCATCTGGGGCTTCGAAGCGAATGGCCAACACGCCGGCAAGCCGCAAACCCGATCCACGTCGCCGGAAGCCGTTGCGCTGTCGAAAGAGTTAAAAAAGCGCGGCTGGAAGTTTATCGGCCCCACCACCGTTTACGCCTTTATGCAGGCCATGGGGCTGGTCAATGATCACGCCGAAGGCTGCGTGATCAGGCCGAAAGTGTCACAGGCGCGCAAGCGCTTTAAACCAAAGCGAAACTAGCCTGTCGTTTGCTGAACCCGTGGAAAGCCTGCAAAACAAAACCGTTGATTGCCCATACTGCGGCGAGGCCATTGACGTGCTTATTGATTGCTCTATTCCGCATCAAGACTACATTGAAGATTGTCAGGTGTGTTGCCGACCCATCAATTTTTTGGTTACTGTTGAAGGCGATGATGAAGTCTATGTTTCGGTGGCACATGAAAACGAATAGCCCATGCCGCTGACACTGATCAACTGGCTATGGATCGCGGTGTTCACTGCGGTGCTGGTATGGTCCGGCATCGGGCCGAAAGACTATCCGACGTGGGCGCTTGAGGTTTCACCTGCCGTTATCGGCGCGGCTATTCTGCTGCTCACGCGCCGCTCGTTTCCACTGACATCGCTACTTTATGCACTGATCCTGCTGCACTGTGTGGTGCTGATGATCGGCGGTCACTACACCTATGCCGACGTGCCGTTTTTCGACGGCTTGTTGGGCTTTGAGCGCAACAATTACGACAAGCTGGGGCATTTTCTGCAAGGCTTCGTGCCGGCGATTATTGCGCGCGAAGTTCTGCTGCGGCTAAACGTTGTCGACTCGGCACAATGGCGCAACTTTTTTATTGTCAGCATTTGTCTCGCCTTCAGTGCTTTTTACGAACTGATCGAGTGGCTGGTCGCGGCGATTTCAGGCGAGGCCGCCGAAGCCTTTCTGGGCACCCAGGGCTATGTCTGGGATACGCAGGCGGACATGGCCTTTGCGCTGGCAGGCGCCATCGCCGCGTTGCTGTTACTGCGTAGCATGCACGACCGGCAACTGCAGCAGCTGGCGGGCTGAGCGAAGCAGCACCGAGTCAAGACACTTGGTGTATATTGAGATGCCATGAACTTATCGCGCAGATCACTGATTCTGGGTACCGGCGGGCTGCTGAGTGCCGGCGCCGCGCCGCTGCTGTTCGCCCAATCCGGCGGGCCCCAACGCGGCGAGATGTTACGCCTGATCGCCAATGAAAACCCTTATGGCCCCTCACCCGCCGCGCGGGCTGCGGCGAATAAAGCCGTCGCCGAAGGCTGGAAGTACGCGTCGCGGGAAACCGGCGAACTGAAAAAACTTATTGCCGAAATTGAAGGCGTTGCCACCCAGAACGTCATCGTTACGGCGGGCTCCAGTGAAGCTTTGCGTATTTCTGCGCTGGCCTACGGGCAGCAGGGCGGCCGGGTTGTAGCGGCGACGCCCACCTTCAGCTTTCTCCCCGGTTATGCGCGCAGTATTGGTTGCGAAGTGGATGAAGTACCGCTGGATGCCGACATGAAACACGATCTGGATGCGATGGCGGCGGCCGTGAATAAAGACACACGCCTTATTTATGTGTGTCAGCCAAACAATCCCACCGGCACACTGCTGGATGGCAAAGACCTGCGCGCCTTTCTCGATGCCGTATCACCGCGCGCGCCCGTGGTTGTGGATGAGGCCTATCTCGATCTCTGGGATGACATGGCCGAGCACACGGCACTCACTGCCGTGCGCGAAGAAAAACCCGTCATCATCACGCGAACTTTTTCCAAACTGCACGGCATGGCCGGATTGCGCGTTGGCTACGCACTGGCGCGGCCAGACATCATCAAACGACTCGATGCGCTGCGCGTTACCGAGATGAACCTTGCTGGCGTGATGGCAGCAACGGCAAGCCTGCAGGACACAGAGTTTCTGGAATTCAGTCGGGCGCGCATTCGCGAATGCCTGAAGATCACCACCGACGTGCTGGATGAAGTGCGTCGCCCCTACGCCCCCTCTCGCGGGAACTTTGTTTACTTTGATACCGGCGGGTCACCACGGGAGTTCATGGGCGGGATGCGCAAGGCCGGCATCCTGACAGGTATGAGCTATTCGCCATACCCCACCTGGGCGCGGGTTAGCATGGGGCGCGTTGAAGACATGCACGTGCTTGCGGACGCCGTCAGAAATTACTTTGCTTAGTTTGGGGAGCGCGACCGCATGTCCTACTTTATGGCGACACTGTCGCTGGCTGAAGCTGGTTTACTGATTTGGGCACTGCGGCTCTGGTTACAAGACCGGGGCAACATAGCCTTGGGGCTGGTGCTGCTGATTATTCTGCCGGTGTGCATTGACTCTGCGACCGTAGCGTCCGGTCGCTGGCTGGGCTTTGGCGAACCACTCGAAACCCTTAACCGTATTCGCTATGCGTGGTTCGTGTTCAGCATGCCGCTGATGTGGGTCATCTGCGCAGCAACGCTTGCCAACGCAGGTTTCGGCTGGGCACAGCACCGGCTGATTGTGCCTATCGCCCTGGGCGCGGCGATCCTGCTCGGCGGCTATGAAGCGGTGCAGGCATGGGACCGGGTATTCCATGAAGCCTGTGTGTTCGACGTCAAACGCTATGTACTGCAAGTGCCACCCGGGCAGGAATGCGCCGGCTCGCAAACCGGGGACGGCACTTTCGGTTTACCGCTGACGGTGCCACTGGCAACGCTGGTGCTGGTGATCACCAGTCTGATATTGCTGATAAAGCGCCGCTGGCCGTGGCTGTTTGGCATGTGCGTACTGCTGGTCGCCGTGGTGAACGTACCGCAATCCGATTTATCCACGTTCTTTTCTTACCCGATTGACGGGTTACTGACGGCGACACTGGCATTCACGGCAGCTAAGTTCTATAACAAAGGCCACTCGCCGGCCGACAACTGATCTTTGGTTTTAATAATTCATGCACATCAAGGTCTTTACTGTTGCTGCCCTGATCGCTTTGCTCAATACAGCCTGTGTGTCAGGAGCCGGCCCGAAGCGAAACAGCATCAATACCTTTTTGCAGGAGTCTGAGAGACCGGATCTGGTGGCGCTGCTGCCGCAACCGCCGTCTGATAATTCACCGGCCGCGCAGGCTGACAGGGTTATCAGCGAACAGTACCTCACCCTCGTCAATACGCCTCGCTGGGATATGGCCATTCAGGATGCGGCCATGCGCTATCCGGGGGGCGCGGCAGCCTTTAGCTGCGCCGCCGGCCTGCCACTTTCGGCTGAAACCACGCCACTGACGATGAAATTGATGAGCGGCACGGCGATTGAGATTGCAATGTCGACTCGGGCACCCAAGCAGCACTTCCAGCGACCGCGACCGTTTATGGTGAATGGCGCACCGGTATGCACGCCGTCGGGTATGAAGTTTCTGCAAAAGGACGGTTCTTATCCCTCCGGGCATTCGGCTGCGGGCTGGGTCTGGGGCTTGTTGCTCGCCGAAATGCTGCCGGAAAAATCCGATGCCCTGGTGCAACGTGGGCGTCAATTCGGCCAAAGTCGTGCCGTATGCAACGTGCATTGGCAAAGCGATATCGATCAAGGGCGCATTGCCGGTTCGGTGCTGCTCGCACGACTGCGAGGTAGCGCCGGATTTCGTGCGGCGCTGGACGCGGCACGTGATGAACTTATGACAGTAAAAGCCAAGAATTTACCGCTCGACCGCGACTGCGCCGCCGAAGCTGCCGCGCTGGCGTTAGAATAAATGCCCGATATCGGGTCCACTGCTGTGCCTGTTGCTATTTAGAGGGAGCCTGTCATGTCTACCGGATTCATCCTGATCGTGATCATCGTGGCGTTGGTCGTCTACGTTATCAACCTTTATAACCGTCTGGTGCGTCACAAAAATCTGGTTGAGGAGGGCTGGAGTGGCATTGAGACGCAACTCAAGCGACGCTCGAACCTCATCCCGAATCTGGTGGAAACGGTTAAGGGCTATGCCTCCCACGAAAAAGACACGCTGGAAGACGTGGTGCGGCTGCGCAATCAGACTGTTGCTATCAGTGATGTCGCCGAGCGTGGCGCGGCAGAAGGCCAACTCACTGCTGCGCTGAGCCGCCTGTTCGCACTGGCCGAGGCCTATCCCGACCTGAAAGCTAATCAGAACTTTCAGGAGCTGCAGGCGGCGCTAAGCGAAACCGAAGATCAGATTCAGCTCGCACGACGTTATTACAATGGCACCGTACGTGACATGAATATTCTGATTGAGGCCTTTCCAAGCAACCTGGTGGCAAGGCAGTTTGCTTTCGTGAAGGCCAAATTTTTCGAAATTGAAAACGATGACGACAGGGCGGTTCCCAAGGTCGCGTTCGGCGGCTGATTGCGCCGCTTGACGGCGCTATATTCAATGCACGGTATTCGTATAGCTCTGCTAATGCTGGCGGTTGTGCTGGTTGCACAGGCAAATGCGACAGAAGTCATTACGCGCTTTGACAGCGATATCACGGTCAACACGGACGCCTCGATTACGGTAAGAGAAACCATCGAGGTATACGCCGAAGGCGCGAACATACGCCGCGGTATTTTTCGCGACTTTCCTACGCGCTACCGAGACCGCTACGGCAACAAAGTCGAAGTGGATGTTGAGATTCTGAACGTTGAACGCGATGGCGCGGCAGAGCCTTTTAGCATTGAGCCTCTGCACAACGGTATCCGCATACGTATCGGGCGAGCCGACCGGATGCTCGATACCGGCATTCATACCTATTACATTGATTACCGCAGCAACCGGCAACTGGGCTTCTTTGACGACTTCGATGAGCTGTACTGGAACGTAACTGGCAATGGCTGGGCCTTTGCCATCGAATCCGCTACCGCGGCCGTGACCTTGCCAGCGGGCGCGAACGTCGTGCGCAAAGCCGCTTACACGGGTCATCAGGGCGACACCGGGCAAGACTATCAGGCGATTAACGTTGACGGTGGAGCAGGTTGGAAAACCACGCGCATACTGCAACCCGGCGAGGGGCTGACTGTTGCGATCGCCTGGCCCAAAGGCTATGTGTCGGAGCCCACACTGGCTGACCGAATACGCTGGTTCATGCGCGACAATGCGGCCAGCGGCTCCGCGCTTGGCGGGCTTGTGCTGGTGCTGAATTATTACCTGTGGGCGTGGCGCCGTTACGGCCGAGACCCGCAGCCTGGCACGATAATCCCCCGCTTCGAGCCACCCGAAGGGCTGTCACCCGCCGCGACGCGCTTTATCCGGTTAATGAACTTTGATCGCAAAGCCTATTCGGCAGCGCTGATCAGCATGGCGGTCAAGAACTATCTGACCATCGAAGAGCAGGGGTCAAAGGGCTTTCGCCTAAACAAAACCGAAGCGGCCGACCTGAAAGTTCTGGCTAATGGCGAGCGTCGCATCGCCAAACACCTGCTGCACCCCAGCGGCAGCTTCACGCTGGATCAGGAAAATCACATCACCTTGCGCGCAAGCATCAAGAAGCTGCGACTAAGCCTGGAGGCAGAATACGAACACGCCGCGTTTGCGCGCAACACCCATCTGTTTGTTGTCGGTTTGCTACTCAGTTTGTTAGCCCTGGTTGCGACATTTTTGGTGGGCAACGGTTCGACGCACCCGGTGATCGCCTTGTTTATCGCTGCCATAGCCGCCGTACCCACTTTTTTCGCGCTGCGTTTATGGGGCGATGATCGCGATACAACGTTCAAGATTTTCCCTTTCAGTATGTTGCCTGCCAGCACTGCTTTGGCCTCACTGCTGAAATTCGGGATGATGTTGCTATTCGTGGGTTTTGGCAGCCTGGGGGTGATTGCAGCACAAATTGCCGGCAACGCGTTGCTAACCCTCTGCTTCGCCCTGCTCGGCGGGCTGAACATAGCGTTTTTCTTTTTGCTCAAGCGTCCCACGCTCGCGGGGCGCAAGCTCATGGACGAAATTGAAGGTTTTCGGATGTATCTGAAAACCGCCGAAGAAGCACGTCTGCAATTTTTTCACCCGCCCGAAAAAACCCCTGAGCTTTTTGAAAAATACCTGCCTTATGCGATGGCACTCGATGTTGAAAACGAGTGGAACGAAAAATTCGCGGCGGTGCTTGCGGCGGCAAGCACTGAAGCCTACCGGGGCAATGGTTACAGGCCAAACTGGTATCGGGGCACCCGCTGGCAGCCCGGGCGTGGCGTCAGCGCGCTGGGTTCGACCCTCGGGACAGTGGTTGCCGCATCCGCCAGGCCTCCTGGCAGCAGCTCCGGCAGCGGCGGATCCTCGTCAGGAGGTGGCGGCTTTTCCGGCGGCGGCGGCGGAGGGGGTGGCGGCGGTGGTTGGTAGTGCGATCAACCCGTCGCGTCAGCCCGTCGCAGTCCCCATACTGACCATCGGCGCGGGCAAAAAGCTTTCGCCGCACAGGTAGGCATCAATAGCACGGGCCGCACCGCGACCCTCGTTGATGCCCCACACCACCAGCGACTGGCCGCGGCGACAGTCGCCCGCGGCAAAAACCCCGGGGACGCTGGTTTGGTATTCGCCGTACCCGGCTTTGTAGTTACCGCGTGCATCCAGTTCCAGATTCAGCGAATCCGCGACGTATAGCTCGGGGCCAGTAAAGCCCATTGCCAGCAACACCAGGTCGGCTTCATAAAACTGCTCGCTGCCTTCGACCTCGCGCATTTGCATGCGGCCGTCGGCATCTTTGCTCCAGTCTACGAATACGGTCTTCACGCCACGCACGTTGCCGTTACCGTCGTCGACAAACTCCTTGGTAACTATGCCGTAGGCACGCGGATCACAGCCGAACTTTTCGATGGATTCTTCATGACCATAATCGGTGCGCAAAATCAGCGGCCACTTCGGCCACGGGTTATTTGCGGGACGCTTTTCGGGCGGCTGCGGCAACAACTCAAAGTTAACCATCGCTGCACAACCGTGCCTGAGCGAAGTGGCGATGCAGTCGGTGCCGGTATCACCGCCACCGATGACCACAACTTTTTTGCCGGCTGCACTGATGTAATTGCCATCCTTAAGATTTGAATCAAGCAGACTGCGGGTGTGGGCTGTCAGGAACTCCATGGCAAAGTGAATGCCACTGAGGTTGCGCCCCGGAACCGGCAGATCACGTGGCGTGGTCGCTCCCGTGGCAAACAGCACGGCATCGTTGTCTTGCTGCAACTGCTCGACGGCCACGGTCTTGCCCACGTCGGCGTTGGTGACGAATTCAATACCCGCCTCGCGCATCAGATTGATACGACGATCCACGACGCCTTTGTCCAGCTTCATATTAGGGATGCCGTACATCAGCAACCCGCCAATGCGGTCCGCACGCTCGTATACCGTCACGCTGTGCCCGGCATGATTCAGTTGCTCGGCTGCGGCCAGCCCGGCGGGGCCGGAACCGACAATCGCAACTTTCTTGCCGGTGCGGGTTTTGGGCACCTGTGCCGTCACCCAGCCTTCTTCGAAGCCACGATCAATGATCGCGTTTTCAATATTCTTGATGGTCACGGCAGGGTTGTTAATACCCAGCACGCAAGAGCCTTCGCACGGTGCCGGACACACGCGTCCAGTGAACTCGGGGAAGTTATTGGTCTTGTGCAGACGTGTCAGAGCATCGTGCCAACGGCCCTCGTAAACCAGGTGGTTCCACTCGGGGATCAGGTTGTCGACCGGACAGCCATCGTCTGACTGGCAAAACGGTACGCCACAGTCCATGCAACGCGCACCCTGACGTTGCAGGCGCTCGGTTTCCGGAGCCGTATAAATTTCCTTGTAGTCGGTTAACCGTTCCTTTTCATCGCGATAAGGAACAGTGCGCCGACGGTACTCCATAAATCCTGTTGGCTTACCCATGATCTGTTGTTCTCTGCTTCACGCCTTTCTCGCCACAAAAACGCCCGTCTGATCGGCTTCGTGTATTTCCGACTCCATTTCTTCGTCGTGCCGTTTGCGCTCGGTAAGCACACGCTTGTAATCGGTGGGCATCACCTTGACGAACTCTTCAGTGACTTCGGGCCAGTTTTCCAGTATTCGCTGCGCCACTTCCGAACCGGTGTATTCCAGATGAAGCTCGATCATCTCGCGCAGCTCAGAGACATCGTCATCGTTTTTAACGGGATCAAGATCCACCATGCCCATGTTGCATTTGGATTCGAAATCACCGTTGACATCCCATACATACGCCACGCCACCGGACATGCCCGCCGCAAAATTTCGGCCGGTGGGGCCGAGGATCACTGCACGACCGCCGGTCATGTATTCACAACCGTGATCGCCAACACCTTCAACCACCGCCCGCGCGCCGGAATTGCGCACGCAAAAACGTTCAGCTGCTCGGCCACGGAAGAAGGCCCTGCCGGTGGTGGCGCCGTATAACGCAACGTTGCCAATGATCACGTTGTCTTCGGCAACAAAAGTGCTGTTCTTGGGCGGATACACAATGATGCGGCCACCGGACAAGCCCTTGCCCACGTAGTCGTTGCTGTCGCCTTCCAGCTCGAGTGTTACCCCGCGCACCAGCCAGGCGCCAAAACTCTGGCCCGCCGAACCGAAAAACTTAAAGTGCGCCGTGTCGATTGGCAGACCCCGTTCGCCCCAGCGTTTAACGATGGTATGGCTCAGGGTCGTGCCAACGGTGCGATTGGTGTTTACAATCGGCAGCTCATGCTCAACCCGCTCGCCGCTTTCAATGGCAGGGCGTGCCAGCTGAATAAGGCGGTTATCCAGCGACAGCTGCAACCCGTGATCCTGTTGCATGGTGCAATAGACATCCACGTTGGGCCGCGGCTTTTGCGCCGGCGCGAGAATCGGCGCCAGGTCCAGGCCGTCGGCCTTCCAGTGGCGAACGGCCCTGCGCGTGTCCATTACGTCGGTGCGGCCGATCATGTCGACCACGCGACGGAAACCCAGATCCGCCATGATCTGCCGTGCCTCTTCGGCAACCATAAACAGGTAATTGATAACGTGTTCCGGCTTGCCCGCAAACTTTTTGCGCAACACCGGATCCTGCGTGGCGATGCCCACCGGGCAGGTGTTCAGATGACATTTGCGCATCATGATGCAGCCCATGGTAATGAGCGGTGCGGTCGAAAAACCGAATTCCTCGGCACCCAGCAAGGCCGCGATCACTACGTCGCGACCCGTCTTCAAGCCGCCGTCGGCCTGCAGCACCACCCGCGAACGCAGGTCGTTCAGTACCAGCGTCTGGTGGGTTTCGGCAATGCCCAGTTCCCACGGCAGACCGGCATGCTTGATGGACGTTAACGGCGATGCGCCGGTACCACCGCTGTCGCCGGAAATAAGAATGTGGTCCGAGTGCGCCTTGGCCACGCCTGCCGCAATGGTGCCCACGCCAACTTCGGACACCAGTTTCACGCTGATGCGGGCAGACGGGTTGGCATTTTTTAGATCGTGAATAAGCTGAGCCAGATCTTCAATCGAATAAATATCGTGATGCGGCGGCGGCGAAATCAGCCCCACGCCCGGCGTGGAATACCGGATGCGGGCAATGATTTCATCAACCTTGCGGCCGGGCAGCTCACCGCCCTCACCGGGCTTCGCGCCCTGCGCCATTTTGATTTGCAGCTCGTCGGCATTGGTGAGGTACCAGGCGGTCACGCCGAAGCGGCCCGAGGCAATCTGCTTGATTGCCGAGCGCCGTGAATCACCCGACGGCAATGGTTTAAACCTTTCCGGGTCTTCACCGCCTTCGCCGGTATTCGACTTGCCGCCCAGCCGGTTCATCGCAATCGCGAGCGCCTCGTGCGACTCTTTGGAAATAGAACCGAAACTCATCGCGCCGGTCACAAAACGCTTCACGATTTCGCTGGCGGGCTCGACTTCTTCCAGCGGCACCGAGCGCCGTTCGTCGGTTTTCAGATCGATAAGGCCGCGCAACGTGCAGTTGGCTTTGGCGTTGTCGTTAATCTGGCTGGCAAAACGCTGGTACGCCTCGGCGTCGTTACCCCGCGCGGCAATCTGCAGGTTGGCAATATTCTGCGGCTCCCAGGCATGGCGTTCACCGGCACTGCGCCAGTGAAAGTCACCGGGGTTCGGCAGATCGGGCAACTTGTCTTCGACACGCTTCGGGTAAGCCAGCGCATGGCGGCGACGGCTTTCTTCTTCAAGAATATCGAAGCCAACACCCTTAAGCCGGCTCTGCGTGCCGACAAATGTGCGGTTGATCACTTCATCCGCAATTCCCAGGGCCTCGAATATTTGCGCGCCTTTGTATGAGGCCAGTGTGGAAATGCCCATCTTGGCCATCACTTTAAGCATGCCCTTACCGATGGCCTTGCGATACGCATCAACGATTTCGAGATCGTTCGAGAAATTCGTGCCCACCAGCAAACCATCGCGGTGCGATTGCCACAACGCCTCATAGGCGAGATAAGGGTTAACAGCATCGGCACCGTAACCCGTCAGCAAACAGAAATGATGAACTTCGCGGGCTTCGCCGGTCTCGACAATCAAGCCTATACGGGTGCGTTTGGCGGTGCTCACCAAATGATGATGAACGGTGGCACACGCCAGCAACGAGCTGACGGCAATACGTTCAGCACTCATTGCCCGGTCGCTCAGCACAATAAAGGCGTAGCCGTCATCAATGGCCTGCTCGGCCTCGGCGCACAATCGTTCCAGCGCGGGCTGCAAACCACCGGGCGCATCTGCGGCGGGGTATGTCATGTCCAGCGCAATGGACTTCAGGCCACGGTGATCCATGGACTTCAGCGCGGCAAGATTGTCGTTGTTCAGAATCGGGTGCTTCAGCGCAATCCGGTGACAACTCGCTTCACTGGTATCGAGCAGGTTGCTCTCCGGACCGATGTAGCACTCCAGCGACATGATGCACTCTTCGCGAATCGAGTCGATAGGCGGATTGGTCACCTGCGCAAACATCTGTTTGAAGTAGTCGTAAATCATGCGCGGCTTGTCGGACAGACACGCCAGTGCCGAGTCGTTGCCCATGGAACCGACCGGGTCGCGCAACTCTTTGACCAGCGGTCGCAGCATGAACTGCATGGTTTCGGTGGTGTATCCGAAAGCCTGCATGCGCTCTATCAGCGTTGCATCATCCAGACCCGCACCTTTACCGGCCGGGTTCAGATCCTTCATGATCATGCGCTGATTTTCGAGCCACTGCGCATAAGGGCGCTTGGTGGCGAATTCGGTTTTGAGCTCCGCATCGGGAATCAGTCGGCCCTGCTCAAAATCAATCAGGAACATACGCCCCGGTTCAAGACGGCCCTTGAACTTGACGTTGGCCGGATCGACCGGCACGACACCCACTTCACTGGCCATGATGACGCGATCATCGTGGGTCAGGTAGTAGCGGCTGGGGCGCAAACCGTTGCGGTCAAGCACCGCACCGATGTAGCGGCCGTCGGTAAACGGAATAGACGCCGGGCCGTCCCAGGGCTCCATCTTCGCCGAGTTGTACTCATAGAAGGCCTTCTTTTCGGGCGACATCAAATCGTCTTTTTGCCACGCCTCCGGCACCATCATCATCATGGATTTCTGCAGCGAAAAACCGGACATCAGCAGGAACTCGAGCACGTTATCGAACGCGCCCGAATCGGATACGTCGGGCTCGATAATCGGGAACAGTTCTTTAATCTCGTCGCCGAACAACTCGGTTTGCGCAACGCCTTCGCGCGCGCGCATCCAGTTGGTGTTGCCGCGCAGGGTGTTGATCTCGCCGTTGTGAGACATGTAGCGCATAGGTTGCGCACGATCCCAGCTGGGAAAGGTGTTGGTGGAAAACCGCGAGTGCACCATCGCCAGATGCGAGGTGTAATCTTCACAGCGCAAGTCCGGGTAATAGGCAGCAACCTGATCCGGGGCAAACATGCCTTTGTAGATAATTACGCGTGGCGACAGCGAGCAGACATAGAACATGTCAGCCTGGCTCAAGCTGATATCGTTGCGCAACGCATGCGTCGCTTTTTTGCGCATCAGGTAAATCTTGCGCTCGAATACATCGACGTCCAGTCCGTCAGGCGCGGCGACAAACAGCTGTTCAATTTTGGGTTCGGACGCACGCGCGGTCGGGCCCAGATCTGCGGCATCGGCATCGGTCGGCACATCGCGCCAGCCCACCAGTTGCAAACCGCCTTGCTCGCACAATTCCGCGATCAGTGCCTTGCATTGATCGCGTTCGCCGGCATCGGTCGGCAAAAAGACGTTACCGGCGGCGTAGCGACCCTCTTCGGGCAATTCCGCATCAAAGCTTTCTTTGGCTACACGGGCCAGGAACTCGTGGGGCAGTGCCGTGAGCATGCCGGCACCGTCACCGGTGTTTCGCTCGGCTCCACGCGCACCGCGATGATCCATCCGGCAACCGAGGTGGTCAGCATCCTTAACGATCTGGTGACTGCGCTCACCCTTTATATGCGCGACAAAACCGACTCCACAGGAGTCATGCTCCATGTCCGGGCTATATAAGCCGTGCGCTTTCGGTAATCCGCGTGTGTTGTGCACACCCATACTCTGTTTCCACAATTTCGCGGCGATACCCGACGCGGGGGACCGCCCAATGTTCATTTCAATACGGCTTGCGTAGTTGTCGGTTGAACCGACGCTCGGCCCTAAGCTACTGTTTCTAAAAGCGTTGTCACAACATTTTTTGTCATGATTATGTTACAACGCACCAAGCTGGCGAGAACCGCGCATTATAGCCAAAATTTCGCGCTGAACTCAATCCACCCTGCGAAGCCCCGGAACATAAGCACATGTATTTGCAGAATTTTCTGCGCTATTCGCCCTGCGCACGGGTTCGGCTCATTGTGGGTCTGTGACGCTCTTCAAAGTATTCGCCGGCGCAAAACGGCGATGATTTCGCCATGGGCGAATACGATTACGAGCAGTTACTGAGCCACTGGTTTGCGACGCGCGAGCAGGACGAACTCAACGTGGACAGCCGGATGAACAGCTGGTTCGGCAATGACCCGGCCTTTGATGCGGAAGTGTCTGAGCGCTATTGCGGCCTGGTGGACAAGGCGCTGCAGGGCGAGCTGGATCACTGGGCCGAGCAGCCGCGCGGCCGGCTGGCGTTGATTCTCTTGCTGTGTCAGTTCCCGCGTCACATCTACAAGCACAGCAAACAAGCCTTTCGCGGTGACCGTAAAGCGTTGAAACTGTGCGAGCAAGGCGTGGCCAGCGGTGCTTATAAAAAGCTCAGTGCGCTTGAGCAATTGTTCTTTTTCATGCCGCTGCAAAGAATCGAGTCGCTGAAAATTCAGCAGACTTCGGTGAAAATCTTCGAGGCGCTGACCAACCGTGTGTCGGAAACTCTGCGCGATACCTTTGATACGGTGGCTCAATTCGCCGAACTGCGCCATGACATCATCGCCGAATTCGGCCGATTCCCGCACCGCAATGCCACTCTGGGCCGGGAAAACACGGGCGAAGAGGAAGCGCATCTCTCCACTTAAGTGCGGACAGGCAATTCGGCCTGATTGCTGAATCCCTGTAACCTGTCTATCGTTAGGCTATCTGACTGGCCGGGCGGAGACCCTGTATGCACTACCGTGAACCTCGCCGGGTCGCCATTATTGGCGGCACACGTATTCCCTTCTGTCGTTCCTATACTGCGTATGCGGAACAATCCAACCAGGACATGATGACCGCCACCCTCAACGGGCTGGTTAGCAAGTACAACCTCAAGGGCGAGAAACTTGGCGACGTGTCGCTGGGCGCGGTGATCAAACATTCGCGTGACTGGAATCTGGCGCGCGAATGCGTGCTGGGCACCGAGCTTGCGCCGGAAACGCCAGCGTTCGACTTAACACGCGCCTGCGGCACCAGCCTCGAGGCTGCTATTCTGATCGGCAACAAAATCGCGCTTGGCCAGATAGATGCAGGCATCGCGGCAGGCACCGACACCATCAGCGACACGCCGATTGTTTACACCGACGAATACCAGCGACTGCTTATTAAGAGCGCCACCGGTCGCAGCATGGGCGCAAAGCTAAAGCCGTGGCTGGGTTTGCGGCCGCGCTTTTTCAAACCCGTACTGCCTGCTGTTATAGAACCGCGCACGGGTTTGTCCATGGGGCAAAGCATGGAGATCACCGCGAAGGAATGGTGCGTGACGCGCGAAGCGCAGGACGAACTGGCGTATCAAAGCCACATGAAAGCGGCAGCTGCGTGGCAGGATGGCTTTTACAAGGATCTGGTGGTGCCTTTCTCGGGCGCAGAAGTCGACAACAATGTGCGCCCCGATTCGACCCCCGAATCGCTGGCCAAACTGCGGCCAGCGTTTGATCGCAGCCCTGCCGGCACCATGACCGCCGGCAACAGCACGCCACTCACTGACGGTGCGGCTTCCGTGCTGCTGGCATCGGAGGAATGGGCTGCCGAGCGCGGACTGCCGGTACTCGCCTATTTACGTTACGGCAAGGTCGCGGCGGTGGATTTTGTCGGCAGCGAGGGCCTGCTGATGGCGCCGGCGTATGCCGTTTCGGAAATGTTGAGCGATGCAAATCTCGGCTTTAGCGATTTTGATTTTTTTGAAATTCATGAAGCCTTTGCGGCCCAGGTACTGTCAACACTGAAAGCTTGGGAAGACCCGACGTTCTGTCGCGAACGACTGGGTCGCGATGCCCCGCTGGGCGCTATTGATCGCAGCAAACTGAATGTAAAGGGCGGCAGCGTTGCTGTCGGTCATCCCTTTGCAGCAACCGGCGCGCGAATACTTGCATCGCTGGCCAAAATTCTGGAGGGTAACGGCGGGGGCCGCGGTTTGATATCTGTATGTACCGCCGGCGGAATGGGTGTCACTGCGATTCTGGAGAAGTAGCAACTCCTGCGGCGCTGCGGATCGAGTGACACGGCGATAGTGGAAAAAAACTATGGATAATTTCTTAATCGCAGCAAACGCGATCCTTTGGCACGACTACGTGCTTTATGCAATGGTGATCACCGGCCTGACCTTCACGATCTGGAGCGGCTTTTGCCAGTATCGGGCGCTCACACACGGCGTGCATGTGATACGGGGGCGCTATGACGAAGCGGACGACCCGGGCGCGATCAATCATTTTCAGGCCCTGGCCACCGCACTGTCGGCCACCGTGGGGCTTGGCAATATCGGCGGTGTTGCGATTGCGATTTCGCTGGGCGGCCCCGGAGCGGTTTTCTGGATATGGGTGATCGGTGCGCTGGGCATGGCCACCAAGATGACCGAAGTCATCCTGTCGATGCTCTATCGAAATACCGATGAAGAAGACAACCCGCATGGCGGCCCTATGTACGTTATTCAGAAGGGCCTTAAGGAGCGCTTCCCGAACTCGGGCAAAACAGGCGGCATCATCGGCGGGTTGTTTTGTATCACCTGCCTGATCATGGCCGCGACCGGCGGCAACATGTTTCAGGCCTGGAATGTGGGCACCCTCACAGAAGTCTATTTCGGCGTGCCCTCGGTTGCCTCCGGCATGGTGCTGGCGGTCATCGTCGGCATGGTGATTATCGGCGGCATCAAACGGATTGGCGCCGTGGCCGGCCGGCTGGTACCGATCATGGTTGTGCTCTATCTGCTCGCAGCTGTCTATGTGCTTAGCGTCAACTTTGTCGAAATTCCGGCAATGTTCGGCCTGATTATTAGCGGAGCCTTTTCCACCCTGGATGCCAGCGGTGCATTTATTGGCGGCACCATGGGTTATGCATTCATGTTCGGCATGAAACGTGCGGTGTTTTCTAACGAGGCAGGTCAGGGCACGTCACCAATCGCACACTCCGCCGCAAAAACAAAAGAGCCTGTGCGCGAAGGCATCGTTGCCGGGCTCGAGCCATTTCTGGATACCATTGTTGTGTGCACGCTTACGGCCATGGTTATTTTGAGTACGGGCGTGTGGCAGCGCGGTGCAGAAGCGGTGTTGCTCGACCAGCCCCGATTTGCCGAAAGCAGTGAAGGCTGGACGCTGGAAAACAGTCGCGTCTCGGCGCGCGATGGCGCGGCATGGTCGGCGGGCGAAAACGTTTTTCTGGTTGTCAGCGCTGATGAAAATCCGCGCAGCGGTAACAACCTGCATCGCATTGACGGAACCGTGCTGCTGGCAAACAACGGTGACTACATTGTCGAATGGAGCACACTCACCGTTACCAAGAAACCGTATATCAGCGATCGCGGCATCTACCTTAGCTATGCCGGTGCGACCCTCACTGCGAAGGCGTTCGACACTATCATTCCCGGGCTCGGAAAATGGCTGGTGACGCTGGCAGTGTGGCTATTTGCCATTTCCACGATGATCTCTTACAGCTATTACGGCGAGCAGGCGATGGTATTCCTCGCCGGCGATAAATCGGTGATGCCCTATAAAGTGGTGTATTGCCTGCTGGCAATCGTGGCAACCCTCGGTTACCTGCAGACTGATGCACAGCTCGATAACCTGTCCGGGCTCGGCACGGGCGTGATGCTGTTTGTTAACGTGCCGATCATCTGGATGTTCAGCAACCAGGCGATGCGCGCTTACAAAGATTATGTGCGTCGTCTTGATAACGGCGAGTTCGGCGCAGGTCATGCCGCCCCCGAACTGGAGGACGTAATCAGCGGTGCGGACGTAGAAAAACATCCACGACAAAAATAACGCAGGACAAGAAATTACCATGGCTTCAGAAACAATTTCGCTTACCGCGAGCGACGGGCATCAGTTGCAGGCTTACGTGGCACGACCCGAGGGAACACCGCGGGCGGGTTTAGTGGTGCTTCAGGAAATCTTCGGCGTCAATGAGCACATCCGCAGCGTTGCCGATGGCTTTGCCGCCGACGGCTATCTCGCGGTGGCGCCTGCCATGTTCGACCGCGCCGAACCCGGGGTGGAGCTGGGCTATGAAGATTTCACACAAGCCCGCTCGTACGTGGAGAAAATTACCCGCGATGACTGGGTAAAGGACATCGCAGCAGCAGCCGATTACGCCAGGGCTGCCGGCAAAGTCGGCGCGGTCGGTTACTGCTGGGGCGGCGCGCTGGCCGACCTTGCCGCCTGTCACGGACTGGTGGATGCCGGCGTTTCCTACTATGGGCGCATGACCGTGGAATGGCTGGAACTGCAACCGCAGTGCCCGATGCTTTATCACTACGGCGAAACCGATACGCTCATTCCGCTGGAGATCGTCGAGAAGATAACCCGCAAGCGTGACGGAGAAGTGCGCGTTTGGGGCGGCGCCGGGCACGGGTTTAATTGCGAGGCTCGATCGAGCTTTCACAAGAAAGTGGCAGAGCAGGCCCGGCAACTGACACTTTCGTTTTTGGCTGAGCACTTATAAAAATGTTTCGCAAAATCGTCTTTCTTCTGCTGACCCTTTCTCCTTTAACTGCTCTGGCAGAAGACTTTCTCGTGCTGGGTGGGACGCGCAACACCGGGTTCGAGGTGGTGAAGCTGCTTAAAAAGCAAGGCCATAACGTGTGGTCGCTGGCGCGGGAGTCTTCGGACACATCCAGGCTGGATGAACTGGGCGTACCGACGGTGACGGGCGATTTGCTGGATGCCGAAAGAATGACAGCGATCTTTCAGGAACGTCAGTTTGATACAGTCATCAGCACCTTTGGCAGCAGCTTTAAAACCAAAAACAAACCGGACTTTATTGGCAACAGAAACGCGATTGACGGCGCGGTTGCCGGTGGCGTTAAGCACTACGTGCTGATCACCATGGTTGGCATTGACGAAACCTTCGATGCGCTGGAGCCGCGTTTCCAGAAGATATTCACCGAGCAAATAGACATGAAAGGCCGCGCCGAAAAATACCTGCGGGCCAGCGGACTGAATTACACGATTTATCGCCCGGGCGGCCTGTACACGGGTCTCGCGACGGGCAACGCAATCCTCACCCAAGAACCAAAGACGATGGGGCTTATCGCGCGGCGGGAGCTGGCGAGAAAACTGGTAGCCGGCCTCGATGACCCGACACTGACCAACCAGACCTACACCGTCATTGACCCTGGGGTTAAACCCGGCGAGTGGGATGGCAAGTCGCAGAAAGCAAACATTCCGGAAGAACTCGACGAGGCCGAGCTCGACTAACGTGACGCCTCCGGCTGAAATTCCTGCTATCGCCGCGGTGTTACTCGGCAATGACCGGGTTCGACAGCACGCCGATACCGTCAATCTCGACCTCGATAACGTCCCCCGGCTTCATCCACAACTGCGGATCACGGCCGAACCCCACGCCGCTTGGCGTGCCGGTACTGATAATGTCGCCCGGACTGAGCGGCGTAAAAGATGAGATGTATTCGATCAGGTACGGTACGTCGAACTTGATGTCATGTATCGGCGCGTGTTGCATCACTTTACCGTTCAATCGCGTTTCCAGATTGAGCACGGCGGGATCGGGTATTTCATCGGTAGTCACCAGCCACGGCCCGCAGGCACCACTGCGCCAGAAGTTCTTGCCTGCGGTGAGCTGCGTAGTGTGGTGCTGATAGTCGCGCAATGAACCGTCCATAAAACAGGTGTAGCCCGCGACATAATCCAGTGCATCGGTTCGCGAAACATGATGCGCGCGGCGCCCCATCACGAAAGCCAGCTCGCCCTCAAAATCGTAGTCCGTTGATTTCTGGGGTCGGAGTAAAGGCTGCCCGTGGCCGACCAGGGTATCGGGATAGCGCGTAAACAGCAGAGGATACTTGGGTTCGGGCCGCCCCATTTCGCGCATGTGCGCCATGAAGTTCACGCCCACACAAATCACCTTGGCGGGCGCCGGTATCGGCGGCAGAAACTGGACTGCGTCCAGCCTCACGCGCTGCGATTCGCCTGCTGCAGGCAAATCCGCCACCCGCTGCGCGGCCAGCACGTCCTGTAAGGTCGGACATTGCCGCAGAAAAGACTGTGCCGGAATAATCAGTTCCGCGCCGTTGACACGACCGTAGACCGCCCGGTCATCAAGCTGAATGGTGGCTAATTTCATCTGTCTGCCTGTCCGTGTACTGATGCCGCGAATTCTTTAATTCGCTTGCTGCAAAGTCCAGAGCGTACAATAGCGGCCTTTTCCTGCCGACGAAACCGGAATCCGGTACGCAATGAAACCGACCAGAATGCGCATGAACATGACCGAGGGGCCGATCGGACCGGCCATCGTGTCGCTCATGATTCCGATGATGATCGGTATGGTCGCGCTGGTGTCTTACAACATCGCCGACACCTGGTTCATCGGCCAACTCGGCACGCTGGAACTTGCTGCTGTTTCATTCACGTTTCCGGTCGCGTTCATTGTTAATGCCTTGTCCATGGGGCTGGGTGTAGGCACCTCATCGGTCGCATCGCGCCTGTTCGGCGCGAACGAAACCGGCACCATTCAGCGCATCACAACTCACGCCGCACTGCTTGCGGTAATGGTGGGGATTGCTGTGCTGATACTCGGGCTGCTGACTATTGATCCCGTGTTCATGATGCTGGGTGCCGATGAGACCACGCTGCCGCTGATCCATCGCTACATGAGCATTTACTACTTTGGTGGCGTATTTCTGATCGTGCCGATGATCGGCAACTCGGTGCTGCGCGCCAGCGGCGATGCCAAGACCCCCTCGTTGCTGATGACCCTGGGCGCTGTGCTCAACGTCATACTCGACCCCATACTGATTTTCGGCTGGGGGCCCATTCCGCGCATGGAGCTCGAAGGTGCGGCCATTTCGACTGTTGCGTGCAACGCACTGGTCGGTGCGCTGTCGGTCGGCGTTATTTATTTCCGTGATCAGTTGTTCCGCTTCAAGATGAAAGACTGGCCGATGCTGCTCGATTCATGGCGTCGTATCCTGCACGTGGGCATACCGTCCATGGCCAGCAGCCTTGTTGCGCCCGTCACCACTGCATTTATTACATGGCAAGTCAGTCAGTTTGGCCAGGAATCGGTGGCTGGTTTCGGCGTGGCATCGCGAATTGAAGGTTTGTCCCTGATGGCACTGATGGCGTTGAGTGCGGCGGTCACGCCCTTCTCCGGACAAAATTACGGCGCCAAGAAGTACGACCGGGTAATGAGCGGTGCACGTTTTGCATGGCGCTGGTGTACGTTTTACGGCCTGACCGTCGCGATTATTCTGTTTGCCAGTTCAAAATACATTGCGTTGTTCTTTACTGACAACGCGACAGCCGTCGGGACGGCCACTATGCACCTGAGCATGGTGCCCTGGAGCTACGCTTTCCTCGGCATCTCCATGGTCTGCGTCAGCGCCTTTAATGCCATTGGCAAGCCCACGCCGGGCATGCTGATTTCCATGACCCGCACCATCGGCGTCTATGCGCCACTTGCCTTTGTGCTTGCATGGTTCTTCGATTTGCGGGGCGTTTTTCTGGCGGCTTTCTGTGCCAATATTGTGACCGGCCTGCTGGGTTACTTCTGGTTTAAACTCGCGATGAAACCCTATTTCCAATCTCAACCCGACATCCTCGAGAAACCTGCCTGACCCGTGTCGTTGTTTAGCCGTTACGGATTCGCTTCCCGACTCAGCGCGCTGCTGATTATCCAGCTGCTACTTGCGGCACCTGCCCTCGCCGAAACCACGCTGACGCTGGTCAGCAGCTGGAACAGCCGGCAAAACTTCACCGCGCATTTCCTCAAATACGTGGCTGCCGTAAACGAAGCCGGCAAAGGCGTGGTACAGATCAGGTTTTTGGGTGGCCCCGAAGTGGTGCCGCAGCGGCAGCTCTTGTATGCACTAAGGCGCGGCGTGATCGACATGGCGTTCGGCGGCATGACCTACTACCGCGGCGTGCTGCCCGAGGGCGATGCTTTATTCGGCGCCACCATAAATCCCGCTATTGCGAGGGAAATCGGTGCCCTCGATGCCTTGCAGCCCTACTGGCATGAGCGCATCAATGCGCACCTGATCGGCTGGATGCAATCCGGCATCGGCCCGCACATTTACCTGAGTGAAGCGCCACGGTTTCGCGCTGACGGCTTGCCCGATCTGAGCGGGTTAAAGATCCGCACCTCACCGACCAACGTCGAATTGCTTAAAGCGCTCGATGCCCGTGCCGTGCAAATCGCTGTAAAGGAAATCTACACAGCGTTTCAACGCGGCACCGTGGACGGCCTGGCCTGGCCGACGATTGGCTTTCCCGATCTGGGCATCAGCGAGTTCGTGCATTACCGCATTGATCCCGACGTGCTGCAGTTGTCGGTCACGCTGCAGATCAATCTCGACGTCTGGAACGCGTTATCACAGCAAGCGCGCGACATACTCACCGAACAGGCGCTCATTTACGAGCAGAAAAGTCGCGAGGATCTCTTTGCGATAACGGCGCAGGAAGTTGCCGAACTGGACGCCGCCGGATTCAAGTCGATTCAATTGTCCGATGATGTGGCCAAACGCTGGCGTGATTTTGCGCACGAAGTCGTGTGGTCCCGGTTCGAAACGCGCGCACCCGAATCTGCGGCGCAACTCAAGCCAATCTTCTATCCGGAGTATGCGCATTGAAAGCGCTCGCACGACTATATACCGGCCTGATTGAAGGCCTCGCAACGCTGGCAGGCTTAATGGTCGCCGGCGTCTGCCTGTTGATCGTCTATGACGTGATCGCCCGCAATCTGGGGTTGCAGCCGCCCGACTCCACGGTCGCGCTAACCGAATACGCTTTACTTTACTTCACGATGGCCGCCGCGCCCTGGCTGGTGCGCACCCGCGGACACATTGTGGTTGAAGTGCTGCACTCCCGCTTTCAGGGCAGCGTGCGACTGTGGGCAGATCGGCTGATACTGACTGTTTGCATTGTTACAGCCGCGCTCATTGCGGCACTGGCAGGTGTGCTGGCCGTGGAGGCATGGTCGCGAGGCGAAATCGAAATCCGCTCGCTGGCAATGCCACGCGCGTTGCTGTTTGCGCCACTTGCCATTGGTTTCGGTTTGATGACCACGGAATTCCTGCGGCTCGCCATCCGGGGTGAAGCGGTGGCGGACCCGAACGATAAACAGGGAGCGATCTAACCATGCTCGCGACCGGCGCCCTGATCTTTTTTCTGGTGCTGTTGTTTATGGTGTTGGGCGTACCGGTTGCGTTCGCTTTTCTGGCCGCCAATCTCATCGGCGCGGCAATCATCATGGGCGGCATTGAGGGGCTTCTGCAACTGGTGGATAACTCTACCAGCCTGATCACGTCGTTCACGCTGGTTGCCATACCCATGTTCGTGTTGATGGGGGCGTTGTTGTTTCATAGCGGGCTGGCGCTGCGCGTGTTCGACACTCTGGATACATTGTTTGGACGCATTCCGGCGCGCCTGAGTTATCTGACGGTGGCAGGCGGGGCAACTTTTTCCACGCTCACCGGGTCCACCATGGCGAACACCGCGATGCTGGGCTCGCTGATGGTGCCGGAAATGTCGCGTCGCGGTTACTCCACGCACATGTCCATCGGGCCGATCATCGGTACAGGCGGACTGGCTATGCTGATCCCGCCTTCGGCACTGGGCGTGCTGCTGGGTTCGCTGGCACAAATTGATATCGGCGCATTGCTTATCGCCGGGCTGTTACCCGGTGTGCTGCTGGCTTGTCTCTATTGCCTGACGATCTGGATACAGGCGCGCATCAACCCGGACGCAGCACCTGCCTACGATGCCGAAGAGGTGCCGCATCGCGCCAAGGTAGCGCTGTTTGCCAAAAATATTCTGCCGCTCGGCCTGGTAATCTTTTGCGTCGTCGGTTTCATTATTCTCGGCATTGCCACGCCGTCGGAGTCAGCAGCATTCGGGGCCCTGTCGGTAGTGGCCCTGGCAGCCTGCATGCGCTGCCTTACACTGGACGCACTCCGGAAATCACTGGCGAATACCGTTCAGGTCACCTCGATGGTGTTTCTGCTGGTAATCGCGTCATCGGTGTTCGGCCAGTTGATGGCCTTTGCAGGCGCAAGTACCTCGTTGGTGGATTGGGCAGTCGGGATTGAAACCGGTGCGCTGATTAAATTGCTCCTGATGTTTGGCACATTGCTGCTGCTCGGCATGTTCATGGATCAGATTTCCATCATGCTGCTGACCATTCCGATTTTTTTCCCGCTGGCCGCCACACTGGGTTTTGACCCGGTCTGGTTCGGCATTATTGTGTTGCTGGCGATGGAGATGAGCCTGAGCACGCCGCCGTTCGGGCTGCTGCTGTTCTTAATGCAGGGTGTGGCGCCAAAGGGCACGACCTTGGGGCAGGTTGCCTGGGCAGCAACCCCCTACCTGCTATGCGATCTGGTGCTGATGGTTCTGCTGCTGATGTTTCCGGCGATTGCACTCTATCTGCCGGGGCTTATCTAGGTGGTGGCCCGACCGTTCATGCCCGGCTACCCGTCACACTTGTGAACGAACTGGCCTCTGATCTGACGGCAGTTCGTGCCTGGGATTTTCCCGGCTCCAACTGGAATGTCGCGGCCATGAGCACTCCGCAGGCAGATCCTTTCTGCTGCCGCACGGAGTGGCAACTCTCTTTTTACGAAGCCATGGGTGATCGCGGCCGGCTGATTGTGCGCGAGACTCCGGGCAGTCTCGTGGCGCTGATGGAGTTGCACGATGCGCGGCCTGGCCTGTTGTTTGGCCCGCTAGAATCACACTGGTTTTTCGGCAGCCCGCTACTGGGGCCCGATGCCCCGGATCTGCTGAGCGACATTCTGGAAGATCACACACCCGACGCCGGAGCGCCCGCACCCCGGTTCGTGATCAGCGGAATACCGCAGGGGCCAAGTGTGGTTAACACGCTGTTCGGGAAGCTCAGTCCGCATTACAACATCTACCGCATTCATACCAAGACACTTTGCAATGCTTCGCTCGACGGCGGGCTGGACGGTTTTCTGTCGCGCCGTTCCGCCAAATACCGTAGCAACCTTCGCAAGCAATCACGGCGGGCGGCCATGCAAGGCGTCACCTTTGAACGTCATGCCCCCGGGGATCAGGAAGCCGCCGCACAAGTGTATGCGCGCATGATTACGGTCGAGGAACAAAGCTGGAAGGGTGTCGGCCGCTGCGGCATGGCTGAGGAGCCATCCCGGGCCTATTACGCGTGCATGATGCGGCGGCTTGCTGCATCCGCCAGCGGACGCATCATGTTTGCCCGCCATGAAGAGCGTGACATCGGCTATATATTTGGCGGGCTGGCTGACAACATTTACCGGGGTCAGCAGTTCAGCTACGTCGAAGACTGGAAGTCGTATTCAATCGGCAACTTGTTACAACTGGAGCTCATTCGCTGGCTCTGCGAGGAAGGTATCACTCGTTACGACATGGGGCCGTTGATGGACTACAAAAAGCACTGGACCGAAAACCGGCCGCAGATCATGACGGCGATGATCCGGCGCAAAAGCCAGCAGCGCAGCAGGCAACAAAGCCTGCGCCTCTGACCGTCAGGCCAGCCCACGCAATTGATCCAGGATTGCTTCGTTCTCAAGTGTTGACGTGTCCTGCGTGATTTCCTCACCGCGTGCAATGGCACGCAATAATCGCCGCATGATTTTTCCGGAACGGGTTTTCGGCAGGTTATCGGTAAAACGAATGTCATCGGGCTTGGCAATGGAACCCACCTGCTCGCCCACCCAGTCGCGCAGTTCCCTGGTGAGCGTATCGGCTTCATCGCCCACCGGCCGGTCGCCGCGAAACACCACGTAGGCAAAAATGGACTCGCCCTTGATCTCGTGCGGGCGACTCACGACGGCTGCTTCGACCACACGCGGATGCGCCACCAGCGCCGACTCCACTTCCATGGTGCCCAGACGATGACCGGAGACGTTCACCACATCATCAATGCGCCCCATGATCCAGAAGTAGCCGTCCTTGTCGCGATGGGCGCTGTCGCCTGCCACGTAGTAGCGATTCTGAAATTTCTGCCAATAGGTTTCGATGTAGCGCTCGTTGTCGCCCCAGATGGTGCGCAGCATAGACGGCCAGGGCTTGCGTATCACCAGGTAACCGCCGCCCTCTGCTTCAACAGGGTTGCCGTTGTCATCCACGATATCCATGATGATGCCTGGCAATGCCTGCGTGCAGGAACCGGGTTTGGTTGCTGTCACACCCGGCACCGGCGTCATCATGATGCCGCCGGTTTCGGTCTGCCACCAGGTATCCACAATGGGGCAACGCTCCTTGCCGATAACGGTGTGGTACCACATCCAGGCTTCCGGGTTGATCGGTTCGCCAACGGTTCCCAGCAAGCGAATTTTCGACAAATCATATTGGTTCGGAAAGTCATCACCGAATTTCATTAACGCACGCAAAGCGGTGGGCGCTGTATAAAACACGGTCACGCCCAGTTCTTCGCAGATCTTCCAGAACCGGCCGGCGTCCGGATACACCGGGCCGCCTTCATACATGACGATGGTCGCACCTGCCGCCAGCGGCCCGTAGGCAACGTAACTGTGACCGGTAATCCAGCCGACATCGGCAGTACACCAGAACACGTCGTTGTCATTGAGATCGAACACCCACTGGTTGGTCAGCTTGGCGTGCAACAGATAACCCGCGCTGGCATGCTGGATGCCCTTGGGCTTGCCGGTGGATCCGGAGGTATACAACAAGAATAACGGGTGTTCGGCGTTTACCGGCACGGGTGGGCACGCATCGCTCACGCCTGCCACCGCATCGTGCCACCAGATATCACGCCCGGCGGTCATGTTCACTTCATGACCGGTGCGTTTGAGCACGATCACCTTTTCAATAGTTCGGCAGCCTTCGCCCACGGCGGTATCGGTCGCCTGCTTGAGCTCCACAATGCCACCACCGCGACGCCCGCCGTCGGCCGTAATCACAATCTTTGCGCCGGCGTCGTTTATGCGGTCACGCAGGGCGGTTGCTGAAAATCCGCCGAAGACTACCGAGTGCACGGCGCCGATGCGCGCGCACGCCTGCATGGCGATCACCGCTTCGGGCACCATGGGCATGTAAATAACGATACGGTCACCCGCCACCGCGCCCTGCGCCTGCAAAGCATTGGCAAAGCGCGACACTTCCACCGTGAGTTCCCGATAACTCAACGTGCGCCGGTCGCCGGCTTCACCTTCAAAAATTATCGCGGTCTTGTCACCCCGCTCGGCAAGATGCACATCCAGACAGTTTGCCGATACGTTCAGTTCACCATCGCTGAACCACGCGTAGTTGGGTGCCTTGCTGTCATCGAGAACAGTCGTGAACGGTTTGTCCCAGATTAATGACTCACGGGCCCGTGCAGCCCAGAAACCCTGGTAATCGTTGGCGGCCTCGTCGTGCAGCGCCTGCAAATCGGCAGGCTTCAGTCGGGCGCTCGCGGCAAAGGATGCGGGGGGTTCGAACAAACGTTGTTCATCAAGAATGGATTCGATGTTATCTGTCATGGTTGTCTTTCCCCTAATGCGTCCTTCATCAACCGGCGATGCGTTCGGCCTGTCGGCGCAGACTGCTGCCAAAGTCTGCTCTGTCAAACAGCGCGTGCAAAACATCCATATCGGGAGCCTGCCGCCGGACATGCTCGCGCCCGGACTCCAGCGGTACATCGCGCGCAATGCGCGTCAGCTGTCTGGAGATGAGGGCATGTTCGCGATGCGCGTCCAGTCTGGCGCCGAGTTTTGCCGCACCGCGTACATTCACCGCCGCGACTTCATCGAGCCGCGCATAAAGACTGTCCAGATCGCCAAAATGCTCCAGCAGTGCCGCGGCGGTTTTTGGCCCGACGCCCGGCACGCCCGGAATGTTGTCCACGCTGTCACCCGCCAGCGCCAGATAGTCCACCATCTGCTCGGCCGTCACGCCGAAGCGGCTGGCAACATCTTTATAGTGTGTGCGTTTGCCACCGGTAAAATCCCACATCGCGTCGCCGGCATCCAGCAACTGCAGTAAATCTTTGTCGCGACTGAGAATAGTGGAACGCATGCCCTGCTCGCGCATGCGGGTAACCAGCGTGCCGATAATGTCGTCGGCCTCAAAACGCGGTGAGGCATAGTCGCGGCAACCCAGTGCGCGCGTGACCTCGCGGCAACGGTCGAACTGCTGTTTGAGCTCTTCGGGTGCCGGATCGCGATTTGCTTTGTAGTCGGGGTAAATCTCATTCCGAAAACAGGTTTCCAGCGCAGTATCGAATGCGACCGCCAGGTATTCCGGTCGGGTGTGTTCGAGAAAGTCACCGAGAAACCGGGTAAATCCGTACAACGCGTTGACGGCATTACCGTCATGGTCGCGCATATCATCCGGCATTGAGAACCAGGCACGAAAGACGTAGTAGCTCGCATCGATCACATAGAACATGTGCTGATACTAGCCGCTGCTGCAGCGGTGTCCAGTAAATAAAAAGTTGGCGTCAGCGACTGTGCTGGTTGCCGAGCGGGCTGCCAAAATCCTCGCGCAGTCGATCGTGCAGGGGGCTTTTGCGTGGGAAATGGGCCAGCAGAAACTTCATCTGGTCGGCCAGTACTCGACGACCCTTTAAATAGATGTACTCGGCATAGGTCGGTATAAATGGCACTGCAATCAACTCCATACCGGCCTGCTCGGGCGTTCGCCCGCCTTTATGATTGTTGCAACGACGACACGCGGTAACCACGTTCTGCCAGAGATCACGGCCACCCTGACTGAGGGGCTTGATATGGTCACGTGTCAGATCGCGCGACATGAAGCGCACACTGCAATACATACACACATTGGCATCGCGCCTGAATAACGTGCGGTTATTGAGCGGTGGAACGTAGTTGTGGCGCTTTTCCGTATGTCCCGACTGGTGACCCACCGTGGCGATGATGGAATTTACCTCGACCAGGCTGCGCTCGCCGGTAAGAGCACTGAAACCGCCGTGCACAACGTACAGGGGCTCCCCGCAGGTATAGGCTACCTGCCCGGTATGGTAGAGCCGAACCGCGTCGCGGTAATCAATCCACTCCACAGGCATGCCCGCCACATCCGTGCGGAGCACCTGTTGATTCAGCTCAAACGATGTTGGCGCAGAATCCATCGGTTGTTATCCGGAGGCATGGGAAGAAGTCCCTGAAACCTCGTAGCGGATTTATTCCAGAGTTGCCCGAAAAAAGCAATACAGGCGGTGTTCCGCCGAATTAAGCGTGGTGTCGGACACTCTTCATATATGGCATCATTCCGGGCACCACGTGAACGCTCAGGGAGTATCGGGTGCCCGTAACGATCGGAGTATTAAAGGAAACTTTGGCTGGCGAGACCCGGGTCGCGCTGGTTCCAGAGGTGCTGACCAAGCTCACCGCACTCAAGGCCGAAGTCCTGCTGGAATCCGGCGCCGGTGAATCCGCGCGCCTGCCTGACGCGGTGTTTAAAGGGGCTACGGTTTCCCCCAACCCGCTTGGCATCATCGAAAAAAGTGACATTATTTTCACGGTGCAACCGCCGACCGCGGAAGAAATCGCTGCCATGAGGCCGGGTACCGTGGTCGTCGGCTTCATGCAGGCCTACAAGCAAACGGCCATGGTGCAGCAGCTGTGCGACAAAAAAATCACCAGCTTCGCCATGGAACTGGTGCCGCGAATCTCGCGCGCACAGTCTATGGATGCGTTGTCATCGCAAGCTGCAGTTGCCGGTTACCGTGCTGTGTTAATCGCCGCCGATGCGCTGGATAAATTCATCCCGATGCTCACCACCGCGGCGGGCACGATCCGGCCATCAAGTTTTCTTATTATCGGTGCGGGCGTTGCGGGATTGCAGGCCATTGCAACCGCCAAACGATTGGGCGCTGTGGTTGAGGCCTTTGATGTGCGCTCGGCAACCAAAGAACAGATTCAGTCACTGGGTGCCAAGTTTGTTGATACCGGCGTGTCAGCGGAAGGCGAAGGCGGCTATGCGCGCGAACTGACGGCAGAAGAACAGGATCAACAGCAAAAAGCGCTGGCGGAGCGCATCGCGAAAATGGATGCGGTAATTACCACGGCAGCGGTGCCGGGCAGGCCGGCGCCGCGCATCATCAGCGCGGCCACGGTAGCCACCATGCAGCCCGGTGCGGTGATTGTTGATCTGGGTGCGGAAAGCGGCGGCAACTGCGAACTAACGGTTGCCGGTAAAACCATTGACCACAACGGTGTCACCATTATCGGGCCGGTCAATCTGCCCGCTACGCTGCCCAGGCATGCCAGCGAAATGTACGCCCGCAATCTGCTCAATTTCATGTCGCCCGCGATTGTCGATGGCGAACTGAAAATCGACTGGGACGATGAGGTTTTTGCCGGGGCGGTGTTAACCCGTGACGGTGAAATTGTGCATGAACAGACACGTGAAGCGATAAAAGGGAAAGCTCAGTCATGATTGAACTCAGCGCATTTGCTGCTCTGTACATCTTTATGCTGGCGGCGTTCACCGGTTACGAAGTGATCGCCAAAGTGCCGGCTATTCTGCACACACCGTTGATGTCCGGCTCCAACTTTGTACACGGCATCGTGCTTGTCGGTGCGATGGTTGCGCTGGGACATGCCGAGTCAACCGGCGGTCAGATCATCGGTTTTATCGGCGTTATTCTCGGTGCCGGAAATGCCGTCGGCGGTTATGTGGTTACCGAAAGAATGCTGGAGATGTTCAAATCCAGCGGCAAAAAGAACGCCAAGAAAAGCGAGGGTAACGGCTGATGGAAGACACGCTTAGTCTCGCCATACAGGCCAGCTACTACGTCGCTGCGTTCCTGTTCATCATGGGCCTGAAGCGCATGAGCTCGCCGGTGACGGCTGCCAGCGGCATCAAGTGGGCGGGCGTGGGCATGGTGGTCGCCACGGCCATCACGTTCGCTTATCCCGGCATGCACAACTTCATGCTGATGACGACAGCGATTTTTGTCGGCGGATGTGCTGGCCTGGTGGACGGGCAAGAAAGTCGCCATGACCGACATGCCGCAGATGATCGCACTCTATAACGGCATGGGCGGCGGTTCCGCGGCAGCTATTTCCGGCGTGGAATTGTTAGCCGTCAGCTCCGGAACGACTGCGCATTCAACCGTCTTCATGGTACTGGCTGTGCTGGGCGGGTTTATCGGCTCGGTGTCGTTCTCCGGCAGCATGATCGCTTTCGGCAAACTGCAGGGGCTCATCCGCAAAGATTTTCGTTTTAAAGGCCAGAACTTTGTAAACCTGGCGCTGCTGGCCATCATCGCCTGGCTGGGCATCACGGTGGCCGGCGGACACGCCGACATTAGCACCCTGACCTTGTTTTTCGGCCTGACGCTGTTGCTGGGCGTTACGATGACCTTGCCGATTGGCGGCGCCGATATGCCCGTGGTGATTTCACTCTATAACGCCATGACCGGACTGGCCGTCGCGTTTGAAGGGTTTGTGCTGAACAACGCCGCGATGATTATTGCCGGCACCGTGGTCGGTTCGGCCGGTTCGCTGCTGACGCAATTGATGGCCAAGGCCATGAACCGTTCGCTGGGCAACGTATTGTTCAGCGGCTTCGGCGGCGAAAGTGCTGCAGCCGGCGGCGAAGTCAGTGGCAGTATGAAAGCGATCGAAGCCACTGACGTGGGCGTGATGATGGCCTTTGCGCAAAAGGTCATCATTATTCCGGGCTACGGTATGGCGGTTGCGCAAGCCCAGCATAAAGTCTGGGAATTGACCCAACTGCTGTCCGAACGCGGGGTGGACGTTAAATTCGCCATTCACCCGGTGGCGGGTCGCATGCCCGGTCACATGAATGTGCTGCTGGCCGAAGCCGGCGTGCCCTACGATTTGATTTACGATGCTGATGAGATCAATGCTGATTTTGAAAGCACTGATGTGGCACTCGTGATCGGTGCAAATGACGTGGTCAATCCCGTGGCGCGCACCGATCCGTCCAGCCCGATTTTCGGTATGCCCATTCTGAATGCCGATAAGGCGAAGAACTGCATCGTGATCAAGCGCGGCCAGGGCGCGGGGTTTTCCGGCATCGAGAACCTGCTGTTTTTCCTCGACAACACACGGATGCTTTACGGCGACGGGCAGGCTGCGGTTTCCGAGCTGATTCAGGCGGTTAAGGAACTCTGACCCCCCGATCAACCCCAACCGATCGACGGGGTTATGCACAATATTGCGGTACCGTGACAGGTTACCGCTGACTGCAGCGTAGCAACCTCAAGGAAGCCGCCTAAACCCTTGTACTGTATAGGATAGAAGCCGACAGCGGGCTTTTTGCCCGGTGAGCAAAAATGATGTAACCCTCGGGTTTCGATACGCTTTATCCTCGTTCATCCACAAAGTTATCCACAATTTATGAGCCCGTCGCCCACCGTCATCCGGGTCGCCATCAACACCCCGGTGAACAAGCTGTTCGATTACCTGCCGGTCGCCGGCAAAGTGCCCGTGGCGGGAAGCCGTGTGCGCGTGCCCTTTGGCAGGCGACGCCTGGTGGGCGTTATTGCGGAGGTCTGCGATCACAGCGAACTGCCACTGAACAAACTTAAACGGGCCATTGAGCTGATCGATGCCGAACCCATACTGGACGTCCCGCTGCTGGAAATGCTCAGCTGGGCCAGCGGTTATTACCAGCATCCGCCGGGCGAAGTGATTGCAGCCGCGCTGCCCGTGGCAATGCGCCAGGGCGATGCGGCGGCAAAGGCATCGGTGCAGGTCTGGTCGCTCACCCCCGCCGGTCACGATGTGGATACCGTGGCACTGGCGCGCAAAGCCGCGGTGCAATCGGCGCTGCTGGCAATTTTGGCAAATACGCGTCAGGCCACCGCCGAACAGCTGCGCGCCGTCAGCCCCGGCTGGCGCAAGACACTCGCCACGCTCGTCGAACGCGGCTGGGTGGTCTGCGAAGAATTCGAGCAGCCGGCGCCCGACACCGCGGTCGCGACCCCGCCAGGCGACCGCGCCCCCAAACTCACCGCTGCCCAACAAGCCGCCATCAATGGGGTCAGAGTAAAAGGTTTTGACGCCTGTCTGCTCGAAGGCGTGACGGGCAGCGGTAAGACCGAGGTGTATCTGCACCTGATCGAACAGCAAATCGCCGCTGGCCGGCAAAGCCTGGTGCTGGTTCCGGAAATTGGTTTAACACCGCAGTTGCTGGATCGATTCGAACGACGGCTGGGCGGCGGCATTGCGGTATTGCATTCCAACCTGAGCGACGCGCAACGCCTCAACAACTGGTTAAGTGCTTTGAGCGGCGAAGCGCGCGTGATAATCGGGACACGCTCGGCAATTTTTGCACCGTTACCCAGTCCCGGGCTGATCATAGTTGATGAAGAACACGACGGTTCGTTTAAACAACAGGACGGTTTTCGCTACTCGGCGCGCGACCTTGCCGTATGGCGCGCCCGGCAACTGAATGTGCCGGTGGTGCTGGGCTCGGCAACGCCGGCCTTCGAAACGCTGCATAACGCCTGGGGCGGACGCTATCAGCACCTGCTCTTGCCCGAGCGGCCGGGCAGCGCGCAACAACCCCATGTCAACATTGTTGATCTGCGCAAGTACCCGCTCACCGAGGGACTCAGTCAGCCGCTGCTGGCGGCTTTGCAGCGACATCTGGATGCCGGCGACCAGGCACTGATTTATCTGAACCGCCGCGGTTTTGCGCCCACGCTGCTGTGCCCGACCTGCGGCACCACCGAAGAGTGCCGCCGCTGTGATGCGCGAATGGTGCTGCATCAAAAACGCAATCGCCTGATTTGTCATCACTGCGGCAGTGAACGGCCGGCCGTTGCGGTATGCGATACCTGTCAGGGCGAACTGGTGCCGGTTGGGCTTGGCACGGAGCGACTGGAACAAACCCTGCAAGCGGTTTTCCCGAATTACCCGCTGGTGCGCATCGACCGCGACACGACCCGCAAGCGCGGTGAACTCGAGAAGCTGTTCGCACAGGTGCGCAATCGTGAAGCGCGCATATTGCTGGGTACGCAAATGCTCACCAAGGGACATGATTTTCCCGATGTGACCTGCGTGGGCATCGTGGATTCGGATCAGGGCCTGTTCGGCACCGATTTTCGCAGCGGCGAACGCCTCGCCCAATCCATTCTGCAGGTGGCAGGTCGCGCCGGTCGCGGTGAGAAACCGGGGGAGGTGTGGCTGCAAACCTGGTATCCCGAGCATCCCTTGCTGACGACCTTGTTAAATGACGGCTACCCTGCCTTCGCCAAACAGGCGCTGAACGAACGCGAGCAGACAGCCTGGCCGCCGTTTGCCCATCTCGCCCTGCTGCGCAGCGAGTGTGCCAAAAAGGAACTGCTGTTTCGCTTTTTGAATCATGCTCGCGATGTCGCGATCCGATTGGCCGGCACAGAAATCAGCGTTATGGGCCCGGCCAGCTCGCCCATGGAGCGGCGCTCCGGACGCTATCGGGCACAGTTGCTGATCCACACCGCCCATCGCGGGCATCTGCAACGCTTTCTGCCGGGCTTTCGCGACGCCATTGCCGGGCTCGATGATGCGCGGCGGGTGCGGTGGTCGCTGGACGTGGACCCGCTTGAGCTCTTCTGACAGCCGAAATGGCAAATAGATGATTCGCAAAGCGCGAAGCAGGTAGAATTCGCGCCTTATGAAAGAACAGCTCCAACAACTCGTCACTGCAGCACTTGAAGCGATTCCAGGCGCCGCCGAGCAAGGCCGTCGGGTCGAAATTGATCGTACCCGGGACGCGAACCACGGTCATTTCTCCTGCAATATCGCCATGCAACTGGCGAAGCCTCTGAAAAAATCGCCGCGCGATATTGCGACAGCGGTCGTGGCCAACCTGCCCGACTCGACTTTCGTCGCGAGTGTCGACATTGCCGGCCCGGGCTTTATCAATTTTCGTTTAGCCGATTCTGCTTTTCACGCGGAGTTGCAGAACATACTCGACAGCGGGGAAACCTACGGCAACAGTCAGATCGGCGCAGACACATCCGTATTGCTGGAATACGTGTCCGCCAACCCGACGGGGCCGCTGCACGTCGGTCACGGGCGGCATGCCGCTTATGGTGCGACGCTGGCCAATCTCTATGCCGCCACCGGCCACAAAGTGCATCGCGAGTACTACGTCAACGATGCCGGCCGGCAAATGGACATACTCGCTTTAAGTTGCTGGCTGCGCGGATTACAGGCCGCTGGTCAAAGCTTCGACTACCCGACAGGCGCTTATCAGGGTGACTACCTGTTGCCCATTGCAGCCGAGCTGGCAGCAAAGCAGGGTTCGCTCGCAACCAATGTGCCACCGGAATTATTCACCGACTTATCGGCCGACCCTGACACCCAGCTCGACGAATTGATCAGCAGAGCGCGGGAAGCGCTCGGTGAAGAGGGCTTTGACACCGTCCTGCAACATGTATTGAAAGCCATACTGGATGACATTCGCGATGATCTGGCCGACTTCGGCGTGAACTACGACGAGTGGTTCAGCGAAAAAAGCCTGACTGTTACCGGTGACGTGCAAACGGCGCTGGACTTGCTGGCAAAGAACGGCGTCACCTACGAAAAAGACGGCGCAGTGTGGTTTCGGGCAACCGACTACGGTGATGAAAAGGATCGGGTGGTGGTGCGCGACAACGGTCGCACGACTTATTTTGCCTCCGACATTGCCTATCACCTGAACAAACGCAGACGCGGCTTCGATCGGCTTATTAATGTGTGGGGTGCCGATCATCACGGCTACATTCCGCGTGTTCAGGCGGGCATGACCGCGATGGGCGAGGATCCGGCCTGCCTGCACGTCGAACTGGTGCAGTTCGTTGCCCTTTACCGCGGCGGTCAGAAAGCCCAGATGTCGACCCGCTCGGGCGAGTTCATCACCCTGCGGCAACTGCGTGACGAAGTCGGCAACGACGCGGCACGGCTGTTTTTTGTGATGCGCTCAAACGAACAGCATCTCGATTTTGATCTGGATCTGGCCACCTCCGAAAGCAGCGACAACCCGGTGTACTACCTGCAGTATGCGCACGCACGGGTTTGCAGCGTGATGCGGCAGCTGGAAGAACGCGGCCTCAGCTGGGACAGGAACACGGCTGTCGCCAACCTGAACCAACTCGGGGAAGCACAGGAGCTGCAGTTGATGCTGACGCTGTCAAAGCTCCCGGAAACGGTGGCAGCCGCCGCACTTCAAAATGCGCCTCAACACGTGGTGCACTACCTCAAGGACGTGGCTCAGGAGTTTCACGCCTACTACAACGCGCACAAGTTCATCGTTGATGAGGCCGACATACGCAATGCCCGGCTGATGCTGGTGCTGGCAACCCGGCAGGTGATGGAGAACGGCCTCCGGCTGCTGGGTGTTAGCGCACCCGAACAAATGTAGGCTTGAACCCCTTAAGCGAGAGGCCATGGCGAAGCGAAAACGACGTAAAGCAGGCAAAAAGAACGGGCAGCAACGGCTGCCGGGATGGCTGTACATGTTTTTCGGCCTGGCCATCGGGCTCGCGGTAGCCGCCGGAATCTACGTCAATGATCGTCGTGAAGGTGCATTAAGTGCACCGGTTGCACCGGCAAAAACCTCTGCGGCACCGCAATCCGCAAACACAGCTAAATCTGACAGCGCTGATGCGCCCAAAGACGACAGCATCGAGTTCGACTTTTACGACATGCTGCCCAATCTGGATGTGGAAATTTTCGAAGACAGCAGTGCTCCCCGGCCACAAGCCAGACCGAAGCCGCGCGTCATTACACCCGGTATTTACATTCTGCAGGCCGGTTCGTTCACACGCCTGAGCGACGCACAACGACGGGAAGGCGAGATCGCGTTGCTGGGCGTGCGCGCCGAAGTGAAGAAGGGAGATGCAAACGGGCGCTCTGTGTATCGGGTTTATACACAACCGCTCGACACTCCTGAAACCGTGAACCGGGTGCGTGACCTGTTGAATGAAAACGGCATCGAGACGCTGGCCAAACGTGTCCGTGACTAAGCTTCATCGGCGGCAAGCGCAGCGGGTGACGCCCTTTGTTCTGGCGGGTGTCGCTGCCTTGCTGACCGCTTGCTCGTCGGCACCGGATCGTCCGACGCCGCCCGATGAAGAGGCCAGCGCGCCCGTTGCAACCGACGCCGGCGACACGGCGGTTATCACGCAACGCCAGCCACCCGAACGCGACCTGAGCGGACTGCGGCTCAGCATTGCAGCAGTGGGTGACATCATGCTCGGCACGGACTTTCCGGAAGACCGGCTGGCCGAAGACGATGGCGCAGGCTACCTGCTGGCGGCTGCGCCGTTGCTGCAATCCGCCGACATCGCGTTCGGCAACCTTGAAGGCGTACTCATGAGCGGCGGGGAACCTGCCAAGACATGCAATAACCCCGCCGCCTGTTACCTGTTTCGCTCACCGCCGCACTATGCAAGCCACCTCGCGGCGGCTGGCTTTGACGTGATGAGTCTGGCCAACAATCACGCACGGGATTTTGGTGAGGAAGGTCGTGATGCCAGCATGGCGGCACTGGATGCCGCCGGGATCCGCCACTCGGGTCGCGAGGGCGCGGTAGCCAGTTGGCAACAAAACGATTTGCGCATTGCTTTGATTGCGTTTTCGCCGACCAAGGGTTCGTGGCCGCTGCTAAGCGTGGCGGTGGCCGAGGATGCCGTCGCCGAACTGGCAGCCGAACACGATATTGTCCTGGTGTCCTTTCATGGCGGTGCCGAGGGCAGCGAAGGCTCGGAGCGACTGGGCTTTGGCATGGAGTATGCCTACGGCGAACCGCGCGGTGATGTGGTGGACTTTGCGCATCGGGTCATTGACGCCGGCGCTGACATGGTCATCGGTCACGGTCCGCACGTGCCGCGTGCGATGGAACTGTATAAGGGCCGGTTGATTGCCTATAGTCTGGGTAACTTCGCCACCTATTTCGGAATCAGCGTCAGCGGTGCCAAAGGCTACGCGCCCCTGTTGCGGGCGGAAATGGATGGCACGGGAGAATTCAAGGCCGGGCAGTTGCACGCGCTTATTCAGCAGCGGCCGAACGGGCCGCGCCCCGATGTTAAACAGCGCGCTTTGAACATGATTCGCGAGCTGAGCCAACTGGACTTTCCGCAAGGACAACTGGGAATTTCCGGAGACGGCATGCTCTATGTCAATGAGACTTTAGCAGTACCCGCGGGCAACACACCATGAACACCATGCACAAACATCCCGACCGGCCACTGTTTCATCGCTGGCCTGCGCTCGGGGATAAACTGCCGTTCACTGCACTCGGTGAATTTCCAACGCCGGTGGACGCAGCCGATCAACTGGCGAAACAGTTGGGCATTGGCTCACTCACGATCAAGCGCGACGATGTCAGCGCCACGGATTACGGTGGCAACAAAATTCGCAAGCTGGAGTTTTTGCTGGGCGATGCGCGCGCGCAAGGGAAAACGCACGTGGTTACCTTTGGCGGGCTTGGCTCTAACCACGCCATCGCCACCTCCATAAACTGCAAAAAGCTGGGGCTGATCTGCGGCGCGGTGCTGACGCCTGAGCCCGAAACCGAGGCCGTCAAAAAAGCGCTCAAACGGCACAAAGCACTGGGTACACGCATTGCCTACAGCACCGGATACAGCGATATCCGCAGCAGCGCTAATGCCCTTGCTGCAGAGTTTGGTGCGGAAAAGACCTACGAAATCCCCTTCGGCGGCTCATCCGCTGTAGGCGCGCTCGGCTTTGTCAACGGTGCGCTGGAACTGGCCGCGCAGATCGAAGCCGGCGAACTGGACGAACCCGAGCTGATTTATATGGCCTGTGGCACCGCTGGTACCGTGGCCGGACTCGCGCTGGGACTCGGCCTGGCGGGCCTGAGCAGCAGCATTGAAGCCGTGCTGGTTACGCCCGAAAGCCTGAACCACCGGGACCTTTCGGCGCGTCTTATAACGGGTGCCGCCGAACTGCTGACCCCGGAAGCAGAAGGCCTACCCACAACGGCAGCGGCCCTTGCACGACTCAATCTGCGCGGTGATCAGTTGGGCGGGGGTTATGCCAATCCGACTGAGGCAAGTGTCAGCGGCGCAAAACTCTGGCAGGAAGCAACGGGACAACCGGTATCAATGACCTACACCGCGAAGGCCGTGGCCGGGCTGATTACCGACGCGCAAGCCGGCAAACTACGCGACAAAAAGGTGATGTTCTGGAACACCTACAACTCGTTGCCCTGACCAAAATCCACGCCTAAGGCGCGCAGTTTTCGATACAGGTGGGTGCGCTCCATGCCAACACGTTCGGCAAGCTTGCCGACTTTGCCGCCGCACAACGCCAGTTGCTGGGTGAGATAAATACGCTCGAATTGTTCACGCGCCTCGCGCATGGGCAGCGCGAGAATATCTTGCCTGATTAATGCCTCGCTGCCGTCGACTGTGGGCTCCAACGCCGCTTCGAGTTCGCGCAGTGACACTTCTGCGGCCGAATTCTGCATTAGCAAACGCCTCACGAGATTTTTCAGTTCACGCAAATTGCCGGGCCACGGGTAATTGCGCAACCGGTTCTGCACCGGCACGCCGAAGCGCCGATAGCGCAAACCCTCATCGGTAACCAGTGCGTGCACATACTGGCGCAGCAATTCCGGAATATCCTCGCTGTACTCACGCAACGGCGGAATGCTTAGTTGCATAACACCCATTGCGGCGAGCAAATCTGCGCGTAAGCCGTCGCTGACCGTGCGTTGCACGGAAGCCATGATGCGCGCGGTACAGGGCTCCGGCTGCGTTTTACCGGGCGGCGTGTAAACCCCATGCTCGACCACACCCAGCAAATAGCTTTGCGCGGCGGGGCTTAATTCCTGCAATTCACTGATGAACAGCGTCCCGCCGGCGGCCTTGCGCAAATAACCCTGCTCATAGCCTTTGACGCCGCCATGCCCGATCAACTGATCAACCGCATTATTGTCGGTCAGCGCTGCGCCGCTAACGAGCACAAAAGGTGCACGGGGGCGCTCACTCTGGCTGTGTATATACCGGCCAAACAGATCACGACCGGAACCTGCCTCACCGGCAATGAGCACGGGGCCTTTTTGCCGGGCAATTTTTCTGGCCTGCTCGCAAACCGCTTGTATTAGAGGGCTTTTGCCCATCGGAATCTCGACACGCCCCCGTGAAACGGACGCGTCAACCGGCAACGCGCCACCGGAAGGGGACGTCATCAATGCTGCTTGCACGGTGGACAACAGTTGTTCGAGGGACAAGGGCTTTTCGATAAAGTCCACGGCGCCCAGCCGCGTAGCTTCGACGGCCGTCTCGACCGTACCGTGACCGGACATTACCACCACCGGACACTTCAGCCCGTTGTCATCGGACCATTCCTTGAGCAGGCTGATGCCGTCGGTATCAGGCATCCAGATATCGAGTAACACGAGGTCGAGATTATCGGCACGGTAACGCGAGCGGGCTTCGCGCGCATCCGCGGCGACTTCCACCGAGTATCCTTCGTCTGTCAGTATGTCGTGAATGGTTGAACGAATACCCAGTTCGTCATCCACGACCAGTATCGACGCATTGCTCATGCTGCAGCCTCGCTATCGTCCGGCCCGGAATCGTGTGATGCGACGCCGGACAGCGGCAAATATATGCGGATTGTCGCGCCTGCACCCGGGTGACTGTCAATCATGACGCTACCCCCGTGCTCTTCTATCAGCTTGCGCACGATAGCCAATCCCAGGCCAGTGCCTTTCGGCTTGGTTGTTACATAAGGCTCGAAAATTTCTTCCAGGTGTTCAGCCGGGAATCCCGGCCCGTTATCGTGAATAACCACCTCAACACGCGGGTGGCCCTTTACTGCTGTTAACGCCGTAAGAATGGTGACTTCGCCCTTGCCCTGTTCTTCCAGCGCCTCGATGGAGTTACGTATCAGATTGTGAAACACCTGGCGCATCCGCAACGCATCCGCGCGAATGCGCGGCAATTCCTCATCAAGCTGCAAACGAACTTTAAACGCGCCTTTATATGACGGATACAAATCGGCGACATTGCGAATCAGCCGGTTGATGTCGATTTCCACCAGGTTCAGCTCAGGCGAGCGGGCGTATTCACTGAAGGCATTAACCATGTCGCGCATGGCTTCCACCTGCCTGATGATGGTTTGCGTGGAACGGTCCAGCGCCTCTGCATCTTCGCCGTCAACGAGCTTAAGGTATTTGTGACGAATACGTTCGGCCGATAACTTGATGGGCGTCAACGGGTTCTTGATTTCATGCGCAAGCCGGCGCGCGACTTCGCCCCATGCCGCGTCGCGTTGCGCACGCAGCAGCTCCGTAACGTCTTCGAACACAATCACGTAACCACCCTGGCTGCGAAAACTGCCCGGTAAAACGGTGCAGGCACATACCAGCGCGCGCCGATCGCCGTCTGCGTTGAGTATCATTTGCTCCCGCCATTCCGAGCGACCTTCATCAATAAGTTCGCGGCAACGCGTGATGAATTGCTTGAGCGTGGGATGCTTTTCCGCCAACCTGACGACGGACTGGCCCTCTCGCCCGGTGAAATCGAAGTCCAGAATCTGGCTTGCCGACTCGTTGGCAGTGCGAATGCTCAGATTGTTTTCGATGGCCAGCACGCCGCTCGACAAACGACTCAGAATCGCTTCCAGGTTGGCCCGCTCGTTCTCGACTTGTGCTTCACTGCGGCGTGCTTCAGCTCGCGCCGAACCGAGCTGATGCATCATGTCGTTAAACGAATCGACCAGAGAACCAAGTTCGTCATCATCGGCGGGCGGCAACGGCGTATCAAAGTCACCGCGAGCCACTGCGCGTGTACCTGCCACCAGGTTCTGCACTGGCGCGGTAAGCCGGCGCGCAAAGAAGAATGCCCCGTAAACCGCGAGCAATAGCGATATCAGCACCACCAGGCTGAGCGTCATGATCAGCGTGCTCTTTAAAGGCGCACGCAAATACGAAAGCGTGGCATAACGATCGGCAGTGGCTTCGACCGAATCGGTCAATACTGCAATCTGGTTGCCCAGCGGGTAAATCGCCTGTAACACACGGGCATCGTTGCCGTAGCGACCCGGCAAAGCCACCGCTGTGCGTACGCGGTAAATGCCCGCCGCATTGGGCTCAAGGCCCGCGTAATAACCGTCGCGACGCAGGCTGAGCAAAACTTCTGCATTCGGCAACAGCGGGCTCTGACCCAACGGGTTGGCCGAACTCGTGGCGATTATGCGCGAGGCGCCGACGGTAACGGTGACATCTGCTGCGCCCGAATCACTGCGCAACCGGCTCAGATAGCTGAACATGTCCAGATCATTCACGCCGTACAGCCCTTCGGCGAGACGACGCGTTTCCTCGAGGTTGTCGCGCACGCGCACGTCGAGCGCTACGCGACTCAGTTCAATTGCGTCGCCGAGGCCTTGTTCGACCTGCAGATCAAACCAGGAATCAATGCCCTCATTGAGAAACTGTACGGCATAGAAATACACCACGGCCATCGGCACGATCACCAGCGCGGCGAAAGCGGACACCAGACGAGCCTTGAGCCGCGCGCCGGTAACCCGACGCCGGTAGTCGCGATACAGGCGAACAAGATTACCTGCGATTAAAGTGACGAGAACCAGCGCACCGATTACGTTGACGATCAATATGGCTTGATACGCGTCACCGAATTCCATATCCCCGTTGCCGATGGAACTGAGCATCGCAAGCCCGGTCAGCGCCAGTGCCAGTGCGGCAACCAGCAACACTGCCACCGCACCCCGTCTTATTTCTTTGGTGTCCATCGATACCAGTCACTTTCCAGACTGAAATCGCCGCGCCAGAACGTCAGCATAGCCAGTGGCCCGGGCAATTTCTGCCAGTCCAGCACCGCACGCAATGCAAACTCATAACGCGACGGGTCGTCGCTCAAACGATCATCTATTATCCGAAAGTCGCGCAGCTGCCCTAAATAGCGCAGTGCAGAAAACAATGTGGCATAGCTGTTCACCGTTTGATCGGCGACGTTGCGCACCAGATAACGCTGGCTGACTGACAGGTACTCCAGCTCATACTCAAGCTGGCCGGTGCTGATGACTTCGTTGGCCCAGAAGCGTCGCAATCGCACAACCTCGTGCTGAAACGCGATACGCAATGTCACGCCGTTCTTGAGTGCTTGCAAGGCATCGTCATTGAGGACCAGATCGACCCGCGCGTCCGCGAGCCAGGCATTGCCTTCTAACCGGGCCGTTGCGTTGATGACTTCAAAACGCCCCTCTGCCGCGCTACCAGCCTGCAGCCACACCCCAAGCAACAGCAGCACCGCCGCCTGTCGAAAGCGCGGCCACCTTGATGTGCCATGAATGGAAAAACTTACGGACATAGGGCGTGAGCCATGAAAATCAGCCAGCAACGCGTTCCATTAGAGCATAATAAAAACCGTCGGTTGCATGGCGACCGGGCAGCAGGTAAGCCCCGTGGTCAGCGGGTTCTGTCAGCCCTGCCGGAAGCAAGCCGCGCAAATCAAGACTGACCGCGGTGTTCTCGCCGGCCAGAAAGCCAGCAACCACATCCTCATTCTCTGCATGCAGCACCGAGCAAGTGGAGTACAACAAGCGTCCGCCGGGCTTCAGCAGCCTCCACAACCGGTTCAGCAGTGCGCGTTGCGTTTGCTGCAACTGATTTACGTCATCGGCACGACGCAAAAAACGAATATCAGGGTGACGCCGAATGACGCCAACAGCAGAGCACGGCGCATCAACCAGAATACGATCGTACAACTCGCCGTCCCACCAGTTGTCGGGCAGCAGCGCATCGCCGCAAACCACGTTCGCTGACAAATGAAGCCGCTGCAGGTTTTCACGCACGCGCTCAAGACGTTGTTCCGAATTATCCAACGCGGTGATGCGGGCAGCGTTGTCAGCCCACTCCAGAAGGTGGCCGGTCTTGCCGCCCGGCGCCGCACACGCATCGAGCACGCTCATACCCGGTTGCGGCGCCAGCAGCATGGCCGGAACCTGTGAAGCCGCATCCTGCACGCTGCACTCACCGGCCGCAAAACCCGGCAACTCGTCAACTGCTGCCGCATGGGCCAACACAACCGCCGCTGGCAATGCCTGCAATGGCGCGGTTGCAAATTCACTTGTTGTATTGGCGCGGGCAAGCCAGTCTGCACGCGTGGTGCGCATGCGATTGATGCGCAGCCACATCGGCGCCTGCTGATTGCCGGCTTCCAGAATAGACTGCCAGTCATCGGGCCAGTCTTGCTGCACACGTTCGATCAACCACTGCGGATGTTGCCAGCGAGCTTCTGGTTCATGTTGCACAGCTGCGAGCAGATCATCGCGCTCGCGCAAAAAACGCCGCAGCAACGCATTGACCAGCCCGCGCATGCCCGGTCGCCCCAGTTCGCGCGTTGCATCCACCGTCGCTGACACCGCCGCATAGTCCGGTTGCTGAGAATCAAGCAGCGCGAACAGGCCGGTGGAAAGCAATGCTTCAACAATCAGATCACGACGGCGAAACGGGCGCTCAACCAGTTTGCTGATGATGTAACGATTGCGCAGATGCGTACGCAGAGTGCCAAATACCAGCGCGCGCACAAACGAGCGATCGCGCGGCTCCAGTTCGTCGGCTCCGGCATGGCCCAAGGCATCGTTCAGATTCCGGCCACTGTGCACCACCTGATGCACCGCAGTGGCGGCTATCGCCCGGGTTGTTTTCAAGCGCCCAGCACCAGACCACGCAGCTCGCGGGCGTTGGCAAACTGCCGGCCGCTGACTGCTTTGCGGCCCGGCAACTGCACGCTGTGCAACAGCAATTCACCCGCACCGGTTTGCACCCGCAACGCGTCGTCGCTCAATCCGCTAACGGCACCCGGCGGCAGGTTGACCGTTTTATCGGCGACACCTGACGGGGCCAGGGATGACATCAGGCAGCGCAACGGCTCGCCGTTCAAAAGCGTCTGCGCGACCGGCCAGGGATTAAAAGCGCGAACCTGCCGGTCAATTGCTGCAGCCGGCTTTTGCCAGTCGATCACACCGTCGGCCTTGCTGATGCGGGGTGCATGGCAAACACCGTCAGCGGGCTGCGGTTGGGCAGTAATAGCTTGTGCCAGCAGTGCATCAAGATTTTCCGTCAACAACCGCGCGCCCAGTTGCGCAAGCCGATCATGCAGCGAGCCGCCCGTATCATCATCAGCGATGCACGTGCTCACGGTTGCATAGACAGGGCCCGTGTCCAGCCCGCGCTCCATCTGCATCAGACTGACGCCGGTCTCACGGTCGCCGGCAAGTATGGCGGTTTGTATCGGTGAGGCACCGCGCCAGCGGGGCAAGAGCGATGCATGCAGGTTGACGCACCCGAAGCGCGGGATACACAGCACTTCGGGCGGCAACAACTGACCGTAAGCAGCAACCACCATAAGATCCGCTGTCAATGCTTTGAGCCGGGCCTGGACCAGTGACTCGCTGAGTGTCTCGGGCTGCAATACCCGCAGACCCGCATCCAGTGCGGCCAGCTTCACCGGGCTCGCGGTCAGGCGCCGACCGCGGCCTGCCGGCTTATCGGGCTGCGTTAGCACAGCGACGACATCGTGTGAGGTCTGCAATAAAGCACGCAGTGCCGGCACGGCAAAATCGGGCGACCCTGCATAGACGATACGCGCCATGCAGATCAGAGCGCTTGCTGCGGAGTAACGCCGAGATCGCGCTTGCGCGCCTTGGCGAGTTTTTTCTTTAATCGTTGCCGTTTCATCTCAGAAAGGTAATCCACAAACAGCTTTCCCTCCAGATGATCCATTTCGTGCTGTATGCAGATGGCCAGCAGGCCTTCGGCGTCCAGCTCAAACGACTCCCCCGCGCGATTGAGGGCTTTGACGCGGATGCACTCGGCGCGCTCAACGGCCTCGTAGATTTCAGGCACCGACAGACACCCCTCGTCACCCTTCACTGCGCCTGACTGCGTCACGATTTCCGGATTGATAAGCACCAGAGGATCGGAGCGATCCTCGGAGATATCGATCACCAGTAAGCGCTGGTGCACGTCCACCTGGGTGGCGGCGAGGCCGATGCCCGGCGCAGCGTACATGGTCTCCAGCATGTCGTCCGCAAGTTTCCTGACGGCATCATCCACTTTGGCCACGGGAGCCGCCACGGTTCTAAGCCGCGGGTCCGGATATTCAAGAATTTCCAATAAAGCCATGGTTTTACCTGCTATTTCACTGGTATCCTGCTGTGAAATCGCCTCTACTTTATGTTATATGAGCGTGATAGCTGCCCCATTGCACCCTCAGGGCGGAAACCTGTGGCCGGAACCGGTTCACAGTTTCCCCGCTCAGGGTTGGGCAGAATTATAGCAATGCCGCTCTGGTGGTCGGCATGCTGTTTACTAGGGATGGAGCGCCAATGAAAAGCTGCCTCAACGCTGGAACATGGAAAGCCCTGCGTAGTGCATTGTTTGCTGCCCTGCTGGTCGTCGCGACCGGCGCGGGAGCCCAGTCCGGGGATACGATCGAGCTGAACCCCGAGCACCCTGACCGCTATGTCGTGGTCAAGGGCGACACGCTGTGGGATATCTCGGCCATGTTTCTCAAGGAACCGTGGTACTGGCCGGAAATCTGGTATGTGAACCCCCAGATTGAGAATCCACACCTTATATATCCCGGTGATGTGCTGACGCTGGTCTACGTTGACGGCAGGCCGCAATTACGCCTGGAACGTGGCAGCAGCGGCACGGCACGGCTGTCACCAGCGGTGCGCACAACCGACAGCGATGAGGCCATCACCGCGATTCCCTACAGTGCGATCGCGCCGTTCCTGCGCGGCGGCATGGTCATGGACAAGGATGAAGCCGATTCGCTGCCGTATATTGTCGCGCTGCGGGATCACCTGATCGCCGGGGCCGGCAACGAGGTTTACGTCAGCGATATTGATGACAACACCCCGCTGGGTACTGAATTCGCGGTACTTCGCCTGGATGACAAACTGAAAGACCCGGAAACCGGTGAAGTGCTGGGCTACGAAGTGGTGTATCTCGGCAATGCTGAACTGCGCGGGACGGGCAGCCCTGACACCCTGTTCCTGACCGATTCCGACCGTGAGGCCATGCGCGGCGACAAGGTGCGGCTGGTGGATTTGCGCCTGCCGCTAACCTTCTTCCCCAAAGCGCCTGCCAAGGCCGTGGATGGCAGCATCATTTCGGTGGTCGACGGTGTCGCACTGATTGGTCAGTACCAGATGGTCATTATCAATCGGGGCGCTGAAGATGGCCTTGAGTCGGGCAGCGTATTGTCAATCTGGCAGCGCGGCGAAACCGTTCGCGATCCCAATGCCAAAGGTTTCGGCAAAAAAGTGACCTTGCCCGATAACGTTGCGGGTACTGTAATGGTCGTGAAGGCCTATGAAGATGTCAGCTATGCGCTGGTCATGGAGGCCGTTTCCGAAATGCGCGTCGGAGACAGGGCGGTTAACCCCTGATTCTCTGTTACTGACAGCTGGTAAAAATACCGGCGGGCGTGTATCGATGTCGATGCACGCCCGTTTTTTTTGCACCCGTTTTGATTGAGATCGCATGTCACCGGAACTCTGGCTGGAACAACCCGATCACCACCTGCTGACGCTGGACGACCCGCGCTACCCGCCGCTGTTACGCGACATCCCTCGGCCGCCTGAACAGCTATACGTGGCGGGCAACCCGGACGTACTAAGCCTGCCGCAACTCGCGATCGTCGGCAGCCGCAACGCCACGCCCGGCGGGCTTGATACGGCCCGGCAGTTTGCTGCTCATCTGGCTGAATGCGGCCTGGTCATCACCAGCGGACTCGCGCTGGGTGTGGATGCGGCGGCTCACCAGGGCGCGCTGAGTGCATTGATGAACGGCAGCTCGGGCCTTACGGTCGCCGTACTGGGCTCGGGCCCGGATGAAATCTACCCGCGTACCAACACCGCATTGGCGGAAAAAATTATCGCAGCGGGCGCGCTGGTTTCGGAATTTCCTCCGGGCACGTCACCGCGCAAAGCTCAGTTCCCGCAGCGCAACCGCATCATTGCCGGCATGAGTCTCGGCACACTGGTGGTAGAAGCCGGCATGAACAGCGGGTCACTGATCACCGCGCGTTTTGCCGGCGATTTCGGACGTGAGGTTTTTGCTATTCCCGGGTCGATACATAACCCGCTTGCAAAAGGCTGCCATCGTTTAATTCGCCAAGGCGCTAAACTTGTTGAGCAGGCGGCCGACATAATAGAAGAGATCGGCATAATTGCGCGCGCTATGACCCCCGAGTCCATGCCCCAAACAGAACGATCAGACCTCTCCGAATCCGCGCTGCCGGCGGATCCGGATCACGCGGAGCTGCTGAATCTCATGGGTTATGACCCGGTCAGCATCAACGGGCTCGTCTCGCGCAGCGGATTGACGGCAGAAGAGCTTTCCTCCATGCTCCTGATCCTTGAGCTGCAAGGCAGGGTCGAATCGTTGCCCGGAGGCCGTTTCCAGCAGACCATCAAGACCAGTCACGGGATGGACCGCGCGTAATGAATGAAACCGTACTCGATGTACTGATGTACCTATTCGAGAATTTTTCCGATCAGGAATACGAGCACACGCCGGATCAGGTGGTACTGCGGGATGAACTGCTGCAGGCCGGTTTCGGCGAGCCCGAGGTTGATCGCGCGCTCGACTGGCTGGAGGAACTGGCCACCACTGATGCCGAGCCGTTTGCCAACAAACCCGCAGACCGCTCCACCCGGATATACAGCGCACACGAGCTGACCCGGCTGGACGTGGAGTGCCGGGGCTATCTGGCCTATCTGGAACAAATCGGCATCCTGTCGCCGGTGCAGCGAGAGGTAGTACTCGACCGCCTGATGGCGCTCGACACTCTGGATATCGAAGTGGAGCAGGTTAAATGGGTGGTGCTGATGGTTCTGTTCAGCCAGCCCGGTCAGGAATCTGCGTTCTCTCGTATGGAAGACCTTGTTTTTGAAGAGGTAAGCGGCTCCCTGCACTGATAAATCCCGGCAAACAGCGAGATTATTCCCGTGTTATTTAAGTGCTCCGCGGCTATGACCGCGGTTTGTCGCTTTAGGGGTCCGCTAAAAATGACAACCGTGAAAACCACAGCAGCAATATATAAGTCATGACTAACAGCGTCGTCGTCGTCGAATCGCCGGCTAAAGCCAAAACGATCGAAAAGTATCTTGGCCCGGGCTACACCGTGCTGGCCTCGTACGGCCATGTCAGGGATCTTGTGCCTAAAGAAGGTGCGGTTGATCCCGAGAATGGCTACGCGATGCGTTATGACGTCATCGAACGCAACGAGAAACACGTCAAGGCGATAGAAAAAGCATTAAAGAAGGCGGACACACTGTGTCTGGCCACTGACCCTGATCGCGAAGGCGAGGCCATCTCCTGGCATCTGCACGAACTGCTGAAAGAAAAAGGCGCGCTCAAAGGCAAGAAAGTTGAGCGCGTGGTGTTTTATGAAATCACCAAGAACTCCGTTCAGGAGTCGATGAATAACCCGCGCGAACTTTCCGGTTCGTTAATCGATGCGCAGCAGGCGCGTCGTGCTCTTGATTATCTGTTCGGCTTCAATCTTTCGCCGCTGCTGTGGAAAAAGATCATGCCGAAACTGTCGGCAGGTCGCGTACAAAGCCCCGCCTTGCGCATGATTGTGCAGCGCGAAGAAGAAATTGAAGCTTTTAAGCCCCGCGAGTACTGGACACTGGAAGGCGAGGTCGCAACCGGCGACGCCGCATTCGGGGTGCGGCTCGCGGAGTATCAGGGCGACAAGGTAGAACAGTTCACCTTTGAGAATGAAGCCACTGCCACAGCTGCGCGCGACGCCGTGATTGCGGCTGCCAACGGTGCGATCAAAGTAACGAATATCGACAAGAAACAGCGCCGTCGCAACCCGGCAGCGCCGTTCACCACCTCGACCCTGCAACAGGAAGCGGCGCGCAAGCTCGGCTTCAATACCCAGCGCACCATGCGTACCGCGCAAAATCTCTACGAGGGCGTGGAAACGGACGAAGGCACCGTCGGCCTGATCACTTACATGCGAACCGATTCTGTCTCGCTGGCCAATGAAGCGGTGGCGGAAATCCGTGAGCTGATCAAGCAGCGCTACGGCAAGGAAAACGTGCCTGAAGAGGCACGCACCTACAAGACCAAATCGAAGAATGCACAGGAAGCGCACGAGGGCATACGTCCGACCAGCGCGCTGCGCGCGCCTGAAGACATGAGCAAGTATCTGGACGGCGACCAGCTCAAGCTCTACACGCTGATCTGGAAACGCACCGTCGCCTGCCAGATGGTGCCTGCGGTGTTTAACACCGTCGCGATTGATATGGTTCCGGAAAGTAGCCCCGATACTGCCCGTCTCCGGGCGTCGGGTTCGACGCTGGTTGAGCCCGGCTTTATTGCGGTCTATCAGGAAGGCTCCGACGATGTGAAGGATGACGAGGCCGACAAGACGCTGCCGCCCGTTGAAGTTGGTGAAACTCTGAAGCTCAACGAATTCAAGGCCGATCAGCACTTTACCGATCCGCCACCGCGATTCACCGAAGCCAGCCTGGTGAAAACGCTGGAAGAGTATGGCATCGGCCGTCCGTCTACCTACGCCAGCATTATCTCGACGCTCAAAAATCGCGAGTACGTCGAAATGGACAGCAAGCGATTCATGCCCACCGACGTAGGGCGGATTGTCAGCAATTTTTTGAGCAACCACTTTGCGAAGTATGTGGATTACGATTTCACCGCCAACCTGGAAGACGAGTTGGATGAAATTTCGCGTGGCGAGCGCGACTGGGTGCCGGTGCTGGAGGATTTCTGGACGCCTTTCCACGAACTGGTCGAAGACAAAGAAGCCAACGTCACGCGCGAAGAGGCCGCGCAAGCCCGGCAGTTAGGCACGGATCCGAAGAGCGGTAAACCGGTGTCGGTGCGCATGGGCCGCTACGGACCCTTCGTGCAGATAGGCACTAAAGACGACGAAGACAAGCCAAAATTTGCAGGGCTGCGTCCGGGCCAGAAGATCGCCACCATAGGGTTTGACGAAGCGATGGAGCTGTTCAAGCTGCCTCGCAAACTGGGCGAGACCCCCGAGGGTGAGAAAGTGACTGCCAGTATCGGGCGCTTCGGGCCGTACGTTCGCTATGACAATAAGTTTGTGTCAATTCGCGGCGATGACCCTTACACCATTACGCTCGAAGCCGCGCTGGAACACATCAAGCAGAAAAAAATTGACGATGCCAACAAGCTGATTCTGGACTTCCCGGATGACGGCATACAGGTGCTGAACGGCCGCTACGGCCCGTACATCACCAATAAAGAAAAGAATGCCCGGGTTCCTAAAGACCGCGAGCCGAATACGCTGACGCTGGACGAGTGCAAGGAATTGCTGGACAAGGCACCGCTGCGTCGGGGCAAAAAGAAAAAAGTCGCCAAGAAGGCTGCGAAGAAAACGGCGAAAAAGAAGGCCCGCAAAAAGGCTAAGAAGAAAGCAAAGAAAACCGCGGGGAAGAAAAAGAAGAAAACTAAAGTGGCAAAAAAAGCCGCAAAGAAAAAGTCTACGGCGGGTATAGCCACCGCGAAGAAAACAGCCGCTGCGGAATCTGATGGTAAGCCCGCAGAAGAAAGTAATTAGCGGCTGTTTTTCGCTCGGTTGGCTGAAGCCGGGAGTTTTTTCGCGGGTGAGATTGGCCGCTTTTTGCTCGGTTGATCAAACATGAATTTCCAAATCCGTAAAGCCGCCCAATGCCTCGAAGCAGGCGGTGTTATCGCCTACCCCACCGAGGGTGTCTACGGCATCGGCTGTCTGCCGGGTCACCCCGAGGCAGTAGCCCGCGTGATCGACATCAAGGGGCGCAGCGCGAACGCCGGACTGATTCTGATCGCTGCCGATCTTGAATTACTGGATGACTGGATCGCGCCAACGCGTGCCGAACTGACGAATCTGCAACGACCAGTGGATTACCCGACCACATGGATTGTTACTGCCCGCACCCATGTGCACCCGCTGCTGACCGGCGGACGCGATACGCTTGCGGTGCGCATCACAGAGCATCCGCTTGCGGCAGCATTAAGCGTCGCAACGGGCGAGCCGCTGGTTTCAACCAGCGCAAACCGCAGCGGCAATGCACCGGCCATGAGCGCGTTTCAGGCACGGCTCAAACTGGGCAGAATGCTGGATTATGTAATATCAGGGCCGCTGGGCGGGGCATCAGGCCCTTCTGAGATCCGCGTGGCTGCTGACAATCGGGTACTTCGCGCCGCTTCCTGAGCGCAGCGCATCAATTTTTTGTAAAATGGCGCCCCGGCCTTACAAGGCCGACGCTTTGCTGCAGTTCTGAACGCACAAATAAGAATAACAGGGACACAGCCTTAAGCATGGATAGCACTCTGGCCGGACCAAAACTTTTGCTCGCACTGCTGGGTATCTGGCTCGCGGGCGTCGCCCATGCCGACCTTCGCGGCATAGACGGGCAGGTCAGTCGCGCGGGTACGCTGACGGAAACCCTGCAAGGTACATCGGCCGAGCGTTTGTATATCGTGCAATTCACCGATCCGCCCGCGCTCGGTGCGCCCGGGGCCGTCGGTCCGCGCACGGTTACGCAGGGCCTGCTTGCCGGCACCACTGAACAGCGGCGCTTCGACCCGGAATCAGGCCCGGTGCGAAATCACGTGCGCGCCTTGCAGGCCAAACAGGATGCTCTGCTGCGCTCATTGAATCTGAGCCACAAACAACTGCATTCATACCGTTACACGTTTAACGGCGTCGCGGTGAAAATGTCACCGCAGCAGGCCAACGCGCTGCGTCTGCATAAAAGCGTGAAAAATATCTGGGAGGACAAGCGTCGCCGCGTGTCCACAGCTTATAGCGCCGGGTTTATGGGCCTGCTGGATACCGATGGCGGCTTGCGCGCAGATGTTGGCTTGCAGGGCGACGGCGTCATCATCGGTGTCATTGACAGCGGCATCACGCCCAATCACCCGAGCTTTGCCGATCGGGCCGTCAAAGAACAACCGCGACTGTGCCGCTCGCAGTGGGGCGAAAACTCGCTGCTGGGCCTGTGGCTGTGTCGCCGCTTTAAGCGGCCAGGCCCGCCGTTGTTCGACGGCCTTCCGGCCAACTGGCGAGGAGTGTGCGAAACCGGCATCAACTTCACCGCAGAGGACTGCAACAACAAGCTTATTGGTGCGCGGTTTTACAACGAGGGGTTCCTGTTCGAAGACGGTTATGAGCTCGACGAGAACGAATTTGACTCGCCAGCCGATGCCGACGGTCACGGCACGCACATTGCATCCATCGCCGCAGGCAACCCGGTGGAAGCCGATGTATTCGGGCGCTCCGCCGGACAGGTTAGTGGCATCGCACCGCGCGCACGAGTGGCTGCCTACAAAGCCTGCTGGCTGGAGCCCGGAGCTTTCAGGGCAACGTGCAGTGTCGCCGACCTGGTGCGTGCAATTGACGATGCCGTGGCGGACGGCGTGGACATCATCAACTACTCGGTGGGCAGCCTTGACGACAGCCTGACGGATCCGGACGACCTCGCATTATTACGAGCCGCCGAAAGCGGGGTGCTCAGCGTGGTGGCAACGGGCAACAGCGGCCCCGAGCCATACACGATGATGGCACCGGCCACGACGCCCTGGGTGCTGAGTGTCGGTGCCAGTAGCCGCACGGGTTCACGCATCGCCGAAGGTCTCCGGGTGAATAAACCAGCGTCGGTGGCAGCCAACTATGAAAGTATGGAAGCCAGCTTCACACCGACTCTGGTGAGCACCGGGCCTGTCACCGCAGATCTGGTATTGGCAGATGACAACATGGCGATCACGCCCGAAGGTGAGATTGGCACCGCGCTTGATGCCTGCAGTGCACTGGTAAACACCGAAGAGATGAGCGGCGCAATTGCCTACATACAGCGTGGCGGGTGCGACTTCGTGGATAAGATTCGCTTCGCGCAGGATGCCGGTGCGGTCGCAGTCGTCGTGTTCAGCAACGACAATCCGCTGCAGGTGATGGCGGGTGACAGTGCCGGTATCGGCATTCCCGCCGTGATGATCGGCCAGGCCGACGGGCAGTTGCTGCGTGACAAGCTGGCCGAAGGCGACGCCATTGAAGTCACGCTGGATAAGTCCATTTTTATTAATTTCGCTGAAGCCGGTAACGTCATGGGCAGTTTTTCCGGCCGCGGCCCGACGCTGGCCGGGCCGGAGCGACCGGGGCAGGTAATGGTTTACTCTGACCCCACGGATTTAATGTCGGAGTATCGCGCTACGGTGGGTTCGGATTTTCTGAAGCCAGATGTGGTCGCGCCGGGTGTGCGCATTCTCGCGGGTCAGTCACCGAGCGTGGCGAACGGTTTTCGCGGCGAAGATTTTCAGTACCTGTCGGGCACTTCACAGTCGGCACCGCATGTCGCAGGTCTTGCAGCACTTATTAAGGAACAGCATCCGGACTGGACGCCCGCGGAAATTAAATCGTCGCTGATGACGACCGCGCGGCAGAACATTCTCAAGGAAGCAGGCGGTGCTGAGGCGGATCCTTTTGATATGGGCGCGGGCCACGTGGTGCCGAACACCGCAATTGATCCCGGCCTGCTATACGACACCGCCATCGACGAATACGATGCTTATCTGTGCAATCAGGATATCGCGCGCATTTCGGCACAGGAATGCGCCGCGCTGACGCTGGCGGGCCTGGAGGCCAAAGACATCAACCTGCCTTCGGTGGCCATCACAGAACTGGTGGTCAATGAGCAGGTAACCCGCACCGTTCGCAACCCGGGGCCGGCTGCAAATTTTTCTGTAGAAATCGATGCACCGCCAGAGTTGCAGGTGGTGGTGTCGCCCGACAGCATGCTGGTGGGTGCGGACAGCACCGCGAGTTTCACGGTCAGTTTTACCACCGACAATGCGCCGCTGGATGAATGGCTGTTCGGCAGCTACACCTGGGTCAGCGACAATCATCGGGTGCGCAGCCCCTTTGCCGTGCGGCCGGCGCCGTTTGCATGGCCCGACGAAGTTAACGGCAGCGGCGCCTCGGGCAACGCTGCTGTTGACGTGCGTTTCGGCTATAACGGCAGCTTCAGCGCGCAGGCACTGGGTATGGAGCAACCGTGTGTGCTGCCGGACAACAACCTTAACGACAGCATTTGCACCAATACCTCGCCGGCCATGGTGAGCGAGGACCCACTCAACTTCTATCAGTTCGAAGACGGCACCAAACCCTGGGTAGAGCGCCTGTTCGTGAATGTCGATGCCGGTGACGACTTGTTATTCCGCGTATCACTGTTCGATGAACTGACGGCCGGCAACGACGATCTGGACTTGTACCTTTGGTACTGTCTGGATGTCTTGTGTGAAAACGTCGAGTTTGTCGGCGCAGGGCAGCACGAAGAGACTTCCGACGAAGAAATCGATGTGTACCGGCCCGAACCGGGAACCTACATTATTGATGTGCACGGTTTCGACGTCGAAGGCATTGACACGCAGTTCTGCGTGTTAGCGTGGGGCCTGGGACGAAGCGATACGGGCGGCAACCTTACACTTGCCAATGTTCCCGGGTCAGCCACGTATGGCAGCACACCGGCGATCAGTGCCGGGTGGAACAATCTGGATGACGGCCTGTGGCTGGGGGGCATATTGCACGGGCAAAATGTAAGCAGCGAGCTCGGTCTGACCATAATAGATGTTGATGTGAACGGCCTGCCGGTTCAGAATCCGGGTGCCCTTGTGTGTCCCTGAATCTGCCGCCGAGCTCTACTCATGTCTGAAGCCGAAAAATACGCCGTTATCGGCCACCCTATCGCGCATAGCAAATCGCCGGTCATTCACAAGGTGTTTGCCGAACAGACGGGGGAGAACATCAGTTACGAAGCTATTGATGCCGCTCCGGAAGAGCTGCACAGCGCGGTAACACGCTTTATTGCGCTGGGCGGACGCGGCCTCAACGTCACCGTGCCGCACAAACAGGCGATTATCGAACTGATGGACACGCTGACCGAGCGCGCGGAAATTGCCGGCGCCGTGAACACCGTCATTAAGCTCGAAGATGGCAGTTTGTGTGGCGACAACACCGATGGCGTTGGTCTGCTTATTGATCTGCAGGATAACCTGGAACTTGATCTGGAGAACATGCGCATTCTGGTGCTGGGAGCCGGGGGCGCAGCACGCGGCATCCTCGCGACGCTGGCAGAGTTGCGGCCAGAAGAGCTGGTCATCGCTAACCGCACCCTCGACAAAGCGCTGGATATCGTGGATGAGTTCGCCGATATCGGTCGCATTAAAGCGCGCTCATTTGAAGAGCTGGCCGAAGCAGACCCGGAAGTGATTGACCTTGATGTTGACGATTATATCGATGACGACAGTGACGATGACGACAACGGCTACGTCAACGACAGCGACAGCGACAGCGACAGCGACGAGGATGGTGATTCCGGGCTGGCGTTCGACCTGGTGATCAACGCAACTTCCGCCGGGCTGGAGGGGGCTGTGCCGCCGTTTCCGGGCTGCATCATCGGCCCGGATACCGTGTGCTACGACCTCTCCTACTCGATGCGCGAGACGCCTTTTATTACCTGGGCGAAAGCACAGGGGTGCTCGGCGGCTCACCAGGGCTGGGGCATGCTGATCGAGCAGGCTGCTGAGTCATTCAAACTCTGGCGCGACATTCGCCCCGACACCACAGACGTCCGAAAACAGTTGCCCAGCTAGCGCATCGTGACGAGTTCTTCCGCCGAAGTCGGGTGAATGGCAACGGTGTCGTCCAGGTCTTTTTTGGTGGCACCCATTTTCACGGCAACCGCGAAGCCCTGCAAAATTTCGTCACTGCTCTGCCCGATGATGTGCACACCAACCACACGCTCATCTTCGCCCGCACAAACCAGCTTTATGTCGGCGCGCACCTTGTGCTCCAAAACGCCGTAGTACAGCGGGGTGAAACCCGCGGTGTATACGGTCACTGCAGCATCACCAAACTTTGCGCGCGCCTGCGGTTCCGTCATGCCGACTGTGCCGATCGGCGGATGGCTGAATATCACCGTAGGAATGTTGTCGTAGTCCAGATAGCGCCCTTCCATGCCGCCGAACACACGGTCACTCAAGCGACGCCCCGCGGCAATAGCCACCGGCGTCAGTTCAATCTGCCCGGTGACGTCGCCAATTGCATAAACGCCTTCAACATTGCTTTGCTGATAACGGTCCACCTTCACATGGCCACGCTCGGTGATTGCCACACCGGCACGAGCGAGCCCGAGTTTTTCGGTCAGCGGACGGCGCCCGACAGCCCAGATTACGGTATCGACCGGGCTGCCCTTGCTGCCGTTTTCAAGCTGCAGCTGCAATCCGGCAGCGCCTGACTGCAATTCCGTGGCTACGCTGTGCAAATTCACCGTGACATTGTGATTCACCAGCGCCGCGATCGCCGCCTGCTGCAACATCGGGTCGAGTGAGCGCAGAATGCTGTCGTAGCGAGCGTAAAGATCCACATCAGACCCCAGGAAACTCAGTACGCCCGCAAGTTCGACGGCAATATATCCGCTGCCCACAACAGCGACGCGCTGCGGGCGCGTCTGCATGGCGAAGAACCCGTCAGACGTCATACCGAGTTCCGCACCCGGTAACTCCGGCACCAGAGGCTCGCCGCCAGTCGCAATAATAATGTGTGGTGCTGTGTAGTGAATGTCGCCGACGCGCACCGTATGTGCATCGACAAACGCGGCCTCTCCGGTGATCCAGTCCACCGATTTGTTGGCCAGATTGCGATCGTAAATGCCGTTCAGACGGGCGATGTATGCCTCACGGCTGGCCACCAGGGCGGCCCAGTCATGCACCGGTTCATCAACCCGAAACCCGTAGTTGCCCGCATCCCGCATCACCTGCGCAATCTCGGCAGCATGCCACATGACCTTTTTGGGCACGCAACCGACATTTACGCAGGTGCCGCCCAATTTACCATCGCGCTCGATAACCAGACAGCGCGCGCCGTACTCGGCCGCGCGTTGCGTGGCCGCCAGCCCGCCGCTGCCACCGCCGATGGCAATCAGGTCATAAGCGACCGGTTTGTCTGCTTGCTCTTGTGTCATAACCGCGAAATCCTCCGGCGCTAAGTATGCCCCAGCAAGGTCGCCGACCCCACCTGTGATAGCATTTCCGCCTTTCCACAACCGCTGACGCAGCCTTGCCATGACGCACGCTACGATCCCGGCCAGTAACTCGGCCACGACCAATCCGTTACTCCAGACTCAAGGCTTGCCGCAGTTCAGTCAGATTCGGCCGGAACACGTAGAAGCTGCACTGGATGAGACTCTGGCAAAAAGTCGTCAGGAGCTGGAACTGTTGCTCGAAGCCGATATGGTGCCCGATTTCGACAACACCATCCTGCCGCTGGAAGACCTGCACGAACGTCTGCATCGGGTCTGGTCGCCCGTCAGCCATCTGCAGATGGTGGCCAATTCCCCCGAGCTGCGCGAAGTGTACAACCGCTGCCTGCCGAAACTCTCGCGCTATTCCACGGAAGTATCGCAGGACGAGCGGCTTTACCAGCTGTACAAGACGGTGGCTGAAAAAAACATCCCGTCCGATGATGGAAACGATCAACGTACACAATTGTTGCAGCATGCGCTGCGCGACTTTCATCTGGCGGGGGTTGACCTGCCAAAAGATAAAAAAGCACGCTTTAAGCAAGTCATGGAAGATCTGTCCGGGTTGCATGCGAAGTTTGAGCAAAACGTGCTGGACTCTATGAGCGCATGGGAGCACCACGAAATCAGTGCGCCGCGAGTCAGCGGCATACCCAACGCCGTGCTCGAAGTTGCTGCGGCCAATGCAGTCGAGCAAGGCAAAGACGGTTGGGTGTTGCGGCTGGATCAGCCAACGTATGTGGCGGTGCTGACCTACGCCGACGACGATCGTCTGCGACAGGATTTCTACGAAGCCTGGGTTACGCGAGCCTCCGAACAAGGGCCGGTAGGCGGCGCCCATGACAACACACACGTCATGGAAGACATCATGGCATTGCGCCATGAGGCCGCCAATCTGGTGGGTTTCAGGAACTACGCGGAGTATGCGCTGGCAAGCCGGATGGCAGGTGACATCAACGAAGTCACCGAATTTCTGCTGCATCTCGCCGCGGTTGCCAAACCAGCCGCGGAGCGCGAGCTCGCCGAGCTTCAGGCCTGGGTGGGCCGCGAATTAAGCCCATGGGACATTGGCTACTATTCCGAAAAACTTCGGCTGGAGCGCTTTTCTATCTCTGATGAAGAACTCCGTCCTTATTTCCCGCTACCGCGCGTGATGGACGGCCTGTTCAGCGTCATGGAGAAACTCTACGGCATACGCGCACGCGAACAGTACGACGTTGATCGATGGCAAAACGACGTGCACTACTACGCGCTTATCAATGATGCCGATGAAGAAATTGGCGGCTTTTTTATGGATATGTATGCGCGGCCGAACAAGCGGCCCGGCGCATGGATGGATGAGTGCATACTGCGCCGGCTTACTAACGGTAAGGTTCAGCTGCCCGTTGCGCATCTGGTGTGCAATCTGACCAAACCCACCGGCAACAAACCTGCGCAACTCAGTCATGACGAGATAGTCACGCTGTTTCACGAGTTCGGGCACACCTTGCATCACCTGCTGACGCGAGTCGATTATCCCAGCGTATCCGGAATCAACGGCGTGCCGTGGGATGCGGTGGAACTGCCCAGCCAGTTCATGGAGAACTTTGCCTGGGATCCTGATGTCGTGCGCGGCATGTCACAACACGTGGACACCGGCAAGCCGCTCCCGGAAGACTTGCTCAACCAGCTGGAGGCCTCGCGAGTTTTTCAATCCGGGCTGCAGATGGTTCGTCAGGTTGAGTTTTCGTTATTCGACTGGCGCATCCATTCCGAATACGACCCCGCCAAAGGGCCGCGTTTTCGCGAAATACTTGCGCAGGTACGTGACCGTGTGGCCGTTATCAAGCCGCCCTCGTTCAGCCGCTTCGCCAATAGTTTTTCGCATATTTTCGGCGGTGGTTATGCCGCGGGCTACTACAGCTATAAGTGGGCCGAGGTGTTGGCCGCGGATGCATTTTCCGCTTTTGAAGAGCGCGGTTTGTTTGATCGCGAGATCGCCGATCGCTTCAGACAAAATATTCTCGAGATCGGCGGTACCCGCGATATTGGCGAAGCTTTTCGCATATTTCGCGGCCGCGCACCGCGCATTGAGCCATTGCTGGCACAGGCCGGCATCAATACCCTGCCACCCGACAATTCTTAATTTGTTTTTTAATTCAATCAGATAGCAAGGTTTTTCGCACGATGAAAGTTGCCAGCTGGAATGTCAATTCCATTCGCGTACGTGAACAGCAGGTACTCGACTGGCTTGAAACCGAACAACCCGATGTATTGGGGTTGCAGGAAATCAAAATGCCGACCGAGGCATTTCCTGTCGAGACCTTTGCCGAGATCGGTTATCACAGCGCTGTTGACGGTCAGAAGACATATAACGGCGTTGCGCTGCTGTCGCGCATGGAGGGGGCTGACATTCATCGCACCCTGCCCGCATTTCCGGATCCGCAAAAACGCGTCATAGCGGGTACATTCAACGGCGTTCGCGTTATTAATTTATACGTGCCGAATGGCAAGGCCGTTGGCGACGAAAAATACGAATACAAACTGAACTGGCTCAAAGCGCTGCATGAGTGGGTCGATACGGAACTGGCGCAGCACGACAAGGTTATAGTGATGGGCGATTTCAATATCGCACCGGATGACCGCGACGTGCATGACCCGGAGGCGTGGGCCGGCAAAATACTTTGCAGCGACGCCGAGCGCGCGGCGCTGAATGACTTGCTGGCGCTCGGGCTCATGGACAGTTTCCGCCTGTTCGAACAAGACGCAGCGCTGTTCAGCTGGTGGGATTACCGTCAGGCAGGTTTTCGACGCAATCTGGGTTTGCGTATAGATCTGTTGCTTGTCTCCCAGGCCGTGGCTAACGGCTGCATCGCGAGTCGCATTGACAAGGAACCGCGCGCGCTGGAACGCCCTTCCGATCACGCACCGGTGATCGTGGAGTTTGCCTGACCGTCAGCGCACCGCCGGCAGCACGTGCTCGCCGATCAGCTTGAGGCCGTCCATCGGATTATCGAACAGTCGCAGGTCAAGCTCGGTCAGACCGGCAGCCGCCATCGACTTATAGCGCTCAACTTCCCGTTCAATGGCATCGAGCCCCCCGGCTGATGCCATGCCGGCAATCAGCCGGTTGATCAAATCTTCCGGCACGCCCTCGATCTTGCCGCTGCGGGTGCGAAAGGCCACGCGGAACGATTCCCAGTTATCAATAATGTTGTCGACCTCGGCATCGTCATGACAAAAAGGCCGGATGTGCTCACGCACCTGACCAATAATCGCTCCGCGCCAGATCAGCTCGCGACGTGCCTCGTACATGGACACCTCGGGGTCGGGCTTAATGTGCCAGGCCCAGAAATTGCCAATGCGAAAATCCGTTGCCGGCTCTTCGCGGCGACCCAGGCCAATGCGAATCTGCTCCATTATCTCGGGCAGCATATCCACCGTGGCATCACTGATCTGGATACCATCAGCAACGCGGCCGCCCATGCGACACATCATGGGTGCGGTCGAACAACTATAGATAAGCGGCCCGGGCTGTTTGGCCCACATCATGCCGAACGGTCGCCGTATATTGAACACACGGCCTTCATAGCCCATGAAGAACTTGCCTGAGCGCGCCTGCTGCAGAATTTCTATGCATTCGACCACGCCGACCACGCGACGATCCGGTTCGACTGTGCCCTTTACCGGATGTTTATAGGGCCACGGCTCTGCGCCATCGGCCGGGCGCCACGCTATTGCACCCAGCGGGCCTCCGCCGGCGCTAACGGCGATCATCGCGCGGCCGTTACTCATCTCGTTCAGCGTCAAAATGGCGTTCGCCATCTTAAGCGGATGCATCTCCCACGGACTAACGGCCAGCGGCCCAAGCAAAATCTTGCTGGTTGCAGCTGCCGCCGGTGCCAACGACAAAAAGGGGTCGTAATGCATGTGGTAGTTCGATGACCACATGGCACGCACACCAAGGCGCTCTGCCTCGACCGCGAGTTCGGCAAACTGCTGCGGCGTGACGTCGGGTTCAAGAATAATGTTGATATCCATGCGTTAAACCTTGCGGGTGCGGTTGCGGGCTATAGAAATATCGGGGTGCCAGGTGGACTCCGCGCCAGGCCCACGGCGCGCAATCGAAGCATCGATCATAAAGGGGCGCCCTTCCCGGGTGGCAGCGACGGCCCGTCGCACAACTTTGGCGATATCACCCGGCTTCTCCAGCTTCGAACCGGCAATGCCGAAACCTTTGGCAATATCGACAAAGCTGATGTCGGGGTTGCCGAGATAGCAGGACATGTCTTTCCAGGATTTGCTGTCTTGCCGTGCCAGCGGTGAGAACAGAGCGATGCGGCCGCGTTCGCCGTCATAGCTGTGGTTATTGAACACCACAAAAATAACCGGCACCTCGTAACGCGCGGCCGTCCACAGTGCCTCGATCTGCCCGAACAGCATCGCGCCGTCGCCAATCATCGCCACGACCTGCCGGTCAGGCTGCGCCATCTTTGCGCCGATGGCCGCGCCGATGCCCCAGCCCAGTGCATAGCCGGTGGTGGGCCCGATCACCTGCTTTTTACCGGGCGCAAAAGTCATCCAGTTTTGCGGGTCGCGGCCCCCCGTTTCAACCACCACGATGGCATCTTCTTCGAGCAGCGTGTCCATCTCATAACACAAGCGCTCTGCTGCTACGGGTGACGAGTTCCAGGTCTTTTCTGCCCGTTTGAGCATGCGCTCGCGGGAACGCTGGTAATCACTTTCGGCTTTAGCCATGCGCGGCTCCCGCAGGGCCTTGCGCTGGCTTTCGGTGCTGCGTGCCTTAATTGCATCGATCAACGCGCGGGTGGTTTCACCCATGCCGGCGGCAATCGCAACGTCGGTGGGATAGCGATTGGCGATCACGTCGTATTCCAGCCGGGCATTAATGACCGTGGCTTTATCACTCACCGGCTGCGTGATAATGGATTCATCCGGCATCAGCGCGCCAAGGTTCAGAAACACGTCGGCGCGCCGCACACCCCCCGGAAAACCCATACCGGCAAAACCGCGAAACAGCGGATGGGCGTACGGGAAATCACCAAACACGCTGAAACCCTGCGAGACCGGGATACCGAGCAACTCGGCGAGTTCCAGCACGTCCGGTGCCGCGCCAGCGCGCGTGACCTCAGAGCCGACATTGATCATCGGGCTCTTGGCGTTCAGCAACAAATCGGCGGTACGCTCTATTAGCTCGGGTTGCGGTGCCATTTCGACAGGCACGCGAAAACTGTCTTGCGAATAAATCGTCTGCGTAATGTTTTGCGTACCGAGTATGTCACGGGGAATCTTGATATAGACGGGGCCACCGGGCGGCGTGCCGGCCAACTTGAAACCGCGCCGGGTCATCTCCCCAATGCGATCCGCGTGCGTTATCTTCCAGCGCCACTTGGTGAACTGCTCCGTCGGCTGCAACCAGTCGGCGACCTGCTGAAAGCCATCACGCCCGGTTTGGTTGCTGGCCTGGCCATCGGAAAAAACCAGCAAAGACGAACGGTCTTTCCAGGCGTTATACAAATTACACAGGGTATTCGGCATGCCAATACTCGGCATAAACAGTGCCGCCGTTTTACCGCTGGCCAGCTCGTAGCCGTGTGCAATAGCGGTTGCCTGACCTTCCTGCAACGCAATAATGAGCTTCATGTCGGGTCGCTGCCCGACCGCGTCATAAAATGTCGCCTGCCCGGTGGAGTTGGCATCGAACACATACTCGACGCCGGCTGCCTGCAAGCACTCAGCCACGATCTCACCGCCGTTGCCGGTAAATTCGTAACCTCCGGGGGCAGGGCCATCGGCAGCATGCGCCACCGAACTGAGCACCGATTCGGCAGCGGCAGAACTAAAGCCCATGGCCAGCATGGCGCGACCAAAGTCGCGCCGGGATAACTCATTGTCGAGTAATTTTTTGACCAGTTCGCGCATACTCATCGCTCCTCCGCGACACGTGGATGTTGGCGTTTGCGAGCATATATCCACAAAACGCGCGACATCACAAAACTTATAAAACCGACAAACATTGTGTCGATCATCAGGACTCCGGTGGCGCCGTTTTCAGGGCCCAGTGCCAGAAATTCGTACACTGACTTCAAAAACACAGCACCAAACAGCAGGGCACAAAGGCCCAGCATGATCGAGGCCGCTTTGGCCGCGAGCGCCACCCAGTCAGTTCGCTCAGGCATCGTGCCATTCCATAGGAACGCGCACGGCAACCATACTGCTGGTCGTGCAGACCTTATCGCCGGACAGTAACTCACACGTCACCACCGATTTTGTGGCTGTGCTGTCGACGACCCGGGCGCGCAATGTCACCGGGCGGCCCAGTGGGGCGGGAGCCTTGTAATTCAGTTCGAAACTGCCCGTGACGTACCAGATTTTGGGTTCGCCACCGAATTCGCGACCGGCATCCCGGTAAGCCTGCGCAATTGCCGTAATGACTGAGTGACAATCCATAACCGTGGCAATGATTCCGCCGTTAAGAATGTTCGCTGACCCGGCATTGTGATGCGGAGCGCCTTGAAACTCGCACACTGCCTCGTCCGAGGCGCTGTCCGACCAATAGCTCTTAATCCGCAAACCGTGCGGATTATCGGGGCCGCAACCGAAACAGGAATTGTCCGGCATCAGATCCTGAAACGCGGATCCGTCTGTGTTCACCTCGCTTCCCCCGTGGTTATCGCTGTTCTGTTCATTGCGCAGATAGAAACAGTTTACGGTGCTTTTCGCCGCTTATTTAACATTGTCTGGCCTTATCCACCGTGTGAAAATGCTTTTCCATAATCTGCGGCCCGCCGAAGGCCCTTTGGTAGCAGCGAATTCAGGGGGATTGCTTAGGCGACAGGGGATGAGAGCGGACACGCACAGCAAGGACGCAACGGCGACCATTATGGCCGCGCCGCAGGTACGCCGTTTTGATTACGACGTCACCAATACAGTCAACGTCAGCTGCATCGATGAAGTGCGCAGCGCCACCCGGGAGATTCTCTATCAAACATGGCCGGGCGCGAGCTTCGACGAGCTTTGGCTCACCTTCCACGATTTCGAACTGTTGTTTAAGGGCCGCATGCCCGGTTATGAAGGTTGCGATACGGTTTATCACGACATTCAACATACGCTGGACATGACGCTCGCCACCGCGCGCCTGCTGGCAGGGTATGAAATCAGTGTTGATCAGGCGGAGCAACTGGGGCCCGATCGTGCAGTACTGGGCATTATTTGCGCACTGTTTCACGATGCGGGATACATTCGCGAAAGCGTCGACCGTGAGCACCGTAACGGCGCTGAGCTTACCAAATGCCATATCGCACGGGGTGCCGTGATGGTGAGCAGTTACCTGCGGCGCATAGGGCTGGGGTCTTACGCAGCAAGAGCCGCAGAGATTCTGCACTTTACCGGCTATGAAAAGCCGCTGGACGAAATCGTACTCGACGACCCGCTCGACAGCATGGTCGGACACCTGCTGGGCACGGGCGATCTGATCGCGCAAATGGCGGATCGCTGCTATCTGGAAAAATGCCGTGATCGTCTGTATCTGGAATTTGTGCTGGCCGGGATCGCCATCGAAGACGGTGGTGACGGCACCCGCACCGTGCGCTATCAGTCGGGCATCGATTTGCTGCTGCAAACCCCGGACTTCTATCGCAACGTTGTAAAAAAACGGTTGGACCAGGAATTCAATAAGGCCTATCGTTATGTCGAAGCCTTATACAATGGCCAAAACCCTTACCTCGCATTCATTGAACGCAACATTGCTTATCTGGAACACATTATCGAAACGGGTGAATGGCCTGCGCTGCGACGCTCACCACCGTGTTTTACGGTGAACGATGACCCGGTGATTGCCGCAAATATTCTGGTCAATCAAAAGCTGACCGATTTGCGCAAAGCGCCAAAAGTGCTGGCCACGGCCTGACGAACGACAAACCGCCTTAAACCAAGTTGATGCGCGTCAGACTTGCGGCGTTATTCTTCGCCATCCCAGTAACCGACTGCATTGGGTTTATAAAAACCGCTCACGCCGGCTTTCCCCGATGACCAGAAATCTTTAGAACCCAGCACACCGAGCTTGCCGGAATCAGGGTAGTGCACCACCTCGGGCATGATCATGGTCGACATGCACAGATACACCAGCGGCTCGTCACCGTCATTGATCAGCACATGCGCGTTCTGCTCGCCCCGCGGCAGCATGATGAAATCGCCCGCGCAAACCGGGGCCGTCTGGTCGCCAATGGTCAATGCACCGCTCCCCGAAACGACAAACAGCGCTTCGTCGTTGGCCAGATGAGCATGCTTGGGAAATGCACGTTTACCCGGATCCACTTTGAATGCGCCGCAGCCCAGCGCGTTGTCGTCATTGAGATCGGTCAGTGGAATGTGTCCGCGCTGAAACTTATTGCCTTGGGACGTCTCGCGCCATTCGGCGGTATATATGTTCGTTTTTTTCATTCTGTTGGGCTTGATCAAATTGACCTGTACCAATGCCACGGCTCGTAAATGACACCTTCGTTATTATTGCGTGGGTACGATAGGCTGAAACCGTATTCGTAGGCATTGGCAGACAGCCACTCAAAGGCCGGCGATTCTTCGAATTCTTCGGACAGCGGCTTGTAGCCCGGGGTCGCTATGTCCATGGCGTTGCCGGTGTGATGCTGACTGAAGCCGGGCGCAACATTAACCTTGAGAATATCGTCGATACGCTGGCCGGCGCTCAGTTTCTTGCGGATGAGCATGGCCTGGTATTCCACACTGCGAAAACCCGACACCGGCAGCAGCGTAACCTGATCATTGGCCGCAGCCCGAACCATGGCATGCCAGGCTTTGGCGCATTCGGGGGCAAGCTGCTGCATGCGCCCCACAATGTTCTGGCCTATGTCCTGCAACTCACGGACTTCTTTGTAACGCTGCATAGGTGGTCGCACACCGTAGTCGGCGGGAATACCCAGTTCAGCGAACAAGTCGGTGTACAAGTCGTGAGCCATGCGCGCCTAAGCGCCCTGTGCAGCGGTGCTGTGCAAACGGTCACCGACAAAATCCAGGGTGCCAGAATCCAGCTGCTCTATATGCGCCATTTGCGGAACAATGACTGAGATTCCGTCAATGTCATAGCACACCACGGCTCCAAAGCTGCCGTAAAGTTTCACCAGTTCATCCACGGTGGATTTCCCCAATGCCACCAGGCTCCATGACGGCGGGTTTTCAATATCGCTGTATAGCAATCCCAGCATGGGCTCAAAGCTGACAAAGGAGCGCAGATAACTCTCAACACGCTCCCGCGCGGCGGGGGAAAATTTTGCCCCCAAATCCACGACTCGGGGTTGCGGCGCTATGACTTCGCTTTTGCTGGCCATGTTCTGAATTCGCCCGGTGGTGCGCTAAGCCGCTGGTTTGTCGGTTGATTCCGGCTGCAGAATATTCCGCACCGCATTGATAAAACCGAGCAGCCCTTCGTCGGGAGTTTCACGGGCACGCAACTCGTGCCAGCCGCTGCGCTCCTGGTGCTCTTCAAAAGCGAGTTGCCCGGCTTTGCCGTTCCAGAACAGGCGATAGCGCGTGTGATCCCGTTCAAGGTGGGCCAGCCAGCCGCCGAAACCTCCCAGTGCCGTCACGTATTCGTCAACCTCGTAACCGCACGCCTCGCAGGCTTCCCGCAAAGCAGCTTCGTAACGCTCCGCCTCGGGCGGTTCGCGCCCTTTGTCTTTACTGCCGGGTTTACCACCCAGCCAGAATACCGGTTGTTCCGCCAACGCATAGCTTCCTGTTCAATACAAACTCAGATCGAAAACGATAAACCCGCACGCTATCAGGTACAACAGCCAAAAGAAAAATGCGTAAGGGCCGGGCCGGTTTTCGGAGCCAAAATCCCTGGCAAAGTATTCCGGAAACCCGAAGCCGGAAAAAAAGGCCGTGATCCGATAAAACAAAATCCCGAGCAGAAACATCAGCAAAATCAGGCCTTTTGCGAAGGCCTCCTGCTGTCCGTCACGCCAGTAAGCGTAACCAATGACCGCTGCAAAAATGATCAGTGCAATGCGCTGATGCTTCTCCAGGGTCACGGCACGCAAGGCAACATTGTGGTCACATCAACCGGAGCGGTCGCGCTGACGCGGGTACCGCCCACCTGTATTTGTGCACCCGCTGACTGATCAACGTTCAGACAGAGCGGTGCACCGTTCGGAATTGTGATGTCGAATCCGTCCTCGCTGGTGCCCCAAATGCGGAAATTGAATTCAATCCGCGACACATTCGGTGTATTGAAAGTGTCGTGCCCTTCAACGGACACCGGCAGTACCGACGTAAACGGCTGATTAGAGCTCAGGGAGCCGATGTACTGGCCAAAATTACCACCGGCGGTACTGCGGACACGCCAGATATCCGGCGCTTCGTGCCAGATAAAGAAGGCAGTTTCCGTCGCGGGATCATAGTCCGGCGGCCCGTCGTTCGGATCCGGTGGCGGCGGCGGTGGTGGCGGCGGAGGACCGCCGTCGCAGGCACCCAGGGTGCGAATATCAAACGGCGGCACCATGACTGTGTTGCCAGCGCCCACTATGACCTGCGGATTAACCGCCGGCGACATGAGTTCAAGGCAGGTCGACCCGGTAGCAGGAATACGGAAATCGGCACCGTCATCGCCCGCGCCCCAGATCTGCAGATTGAAATCAATGCGTGATGGATCGGTAGTAAAGTCGAAGACATCATGCACTTCAATAGAGACGGGTGTGACTGACGGCAAAGCCGACTGATCCGTCAGACTGCCAACATAGTTGGTGTAGCCACCGCCCGCAGTGGCGCGAATATGCCAGATATCCCCGGCGTCGCGCCACAGATAAAAACCGGCGTTCGAACCCGGGTTGTAGGTCGGTTGCCCGTCCTGTGTGCCGCCCGGAGGTGGTGGTGGTGGCGGCGGAGGTGGAGGCGGTGCCAGGCACGGCCCCAGCGTTTCAAGGTCAACCGGCGTGACAAGTGGCGTCGCCAGCGAACCAATGTAAACCGGCAAGCCACTGTCCACCGTCAGACACGCACTACTGCCGGACTGAAAGCCGAACTCAAAGCCGTCTTCGCCACTGCCCCAGATTTGAAGATCAAAATCGATCACCTGCGGATCAGTGGTGAAATCAAAATCATCATGTCCTTCAATAGAGAACGGCGTAACAAAGGACAACGGTGCATTCGAGGTGACGTCGCCCGTAAAGCGGCCATAATCGCCGCCAGCCGTCGTACGGACGGTCCAGATGCCGGTGCCGCATTCTTCCCAGACGTACATGGCGGCTTCAGCACCCGGGCTGTATGTGGGTGCGCCACAGGTTGCGGTCTGATCAATAGAGCGAATCCATTCGTCCACCGCGCCGGTGCCATCCGGATCAACGACTGAGGTTGCCAATGGCGGCATCCGTGAACCGTCGAGCGCGTGCATACGCAGCGACAAAATCGACTTGCCGGGATTGCCGGGATAAATCAGCAAGGCATCGGGAATACCCAGATCGCTCTGGGTAGGCGGAACATTGATAGCGCCGATCTGGGTGCTGGCTATCCAGTAACGAAAATCTTCCGGCCCCTGCCCCGGTCCGTCGGGACGATGACAAAACGCACAGTTCGCATGCAGATACGCGCGAGCACGATCCTCGGCGCTGTAGGCAAAATCATCAACGGCTGCAAGTGCGGGCAGGTTAGCCGGAATGTCGCCCAGCGGTAGCGTAAACACCCCGATGTGCTCCAGCGTTTCGAGCTGGTTACCGGTCAGCCCCGTAGAAGGATAGGTAAAATCCTTGTTGAGCTGTGCGATTTCCGGGCCAAGCGCCCGGTTCGATACATCGGTATGGCATTGAACGCACTGCGCGCCACTGGGGTAAAACCAGCTCTGTCCGTTAACCACGGCGATTTTGCTGTCATCCAGCAAGGTCGCATCAGTCTGCGCAGCATTCCACTCATAGCTGTAGCCGGCCCAGCCACCGTCATCGTGACGAATAAACAGACGAGTCTCAGCCAGGGTGTTGCCGATACTGAAGTTCTTGATTAGCACCGTACCGATCGGGAACAGGAAGTCACCATCGGCATCGCGGTCAACGGTGGTGCCATTGGGCAACGCCATCCAGCGCTCTTTGATTGCACCGTCAGACCACAACGGGGTATTGAGATCGTAGGGGATCAGCCCCGCAGCAGGCTGTTTGGGATCAACGGGGTCGAAACAACCAGTTTCAGATAACAACTGCGGAAAAACACTTCCGCCACCACCGCCGCCCGGCGCGGCGTTGATCAATCGGTAAACGCCGTTCTGCGCAAGCAGGTATAGCTCGTTGTCCGGACCCTGCGCGAAGGTGGTAAGAAACTCGCCGCTTTCCAGCAGCAACTGGGACGTCGGGTTATTTGCGGTATCGAAGGTCAGCGCGTGTACTTCACCCGTGTAGTTGTCACCGTATATATAAGCGCCCTGCAAACCGGTCAGCGAGGTGCCGCGGTAAACGTAGCCGCCGATAATGGCGTTAAAGGCCGAATTTGGATCGTGGGGGTATTCAAAAATCGGATCGATCAGGCCGGCCGTCGTGCAAGGCACTTTGCCCGTGCAGTGCGCGCCTTCGCGGACACTCCAGCCGTAGTTACCACCAATGACAACTTTGTTGACTTCTTCGTAGCTGTCGGTGCCGACATCGCCCATCCATAATTCGCCGGTAACGTCATCAAAGTTCCAGCGCCACGGGTTACGAAAGCCCAGCGCATAAATTTCATCGCGGCCGGCGATGCCCACGTAGGGGTTACCCGCCGGTGCCGCATACGGAAAAGCGCTGTCCAAATCCAGACGCAGCATCTTGCCGTGCAGGGAGTTTATGTCTTGTGCATTAAAGTGCCGGCCAGCATCGCCAATGGCCATGTAAAAGTAGCCGTCGTCACCGAACAGCATCTGGCCGCCCCAGTGCCACTGGGTATCGCGCTCAAATTCAATGATCACCTGCTCGGAAGACGGATCCAGCGTCAGGCCACCATCATTGCTGACAAAGCGCGATACCACGCCCTTCAGCGGCAGGTTCGGATCGTTGTTGGCGGCAGAATAATAAAGATAGACATAGCCGTTATTGGCGAAGTCGGGATGAAACACCAGGCCCAACAGCCCCATCTCGCCCCAGTCACGGCCTTCGAATTCGCGCGTAATGCGGTCATCTATGTTGACGAACTGCCCCAGAAGAGAAAAGGTCGCACCGTTCTGGTAGATATTGATAAAGCCGGAACGATCCACCACATACCACCGCTGGGTACTGTTGGGGGCCTGCACCATAGATAGCGGAAAAGGTGCGCTGATCACTTGCTGAAGCTGAATATCCGCGTCACTGGCGGGACGATCGGGAGCCAGACAGGTGTCGTTATCGGGGCGTGCTGTCAGTCCGGGGGCAGCCCAAAGAGACTGGGCAAAAAAGACACAAGAAAACATAATTGCTGAACGAAGCGTCAGCATGCGTATTGAGTCAAACATTCGTAGGAGCCCCTGTCATTATTCTCGTGAGGAGGCTTGTTATATTGCGCCCGGCAGCCCCCTTGCGGCTGTTGACATCATGCCACAAAAAAGGCTCCCGCGGGCTTTGCCTGCGGGAGCCTGTGATTATGTCGCGTAACGGAATCCGGGCCGCGGTCAGGCCGGAAAACCGTCTGACAATTGGCTACGGAATGATGCCCACATCAAACCACTGACGCGTGTCGCCATCATTAACCGTCATGCACCCCGTGATGCCGGTGGGGTTCACGTTGCTGTCTTTGGCACGCGAACTGCCCTGCAATGCCGGTGAGAACTGCATGCCCGGCGGCAGCGCAAATCGCGAGCTTGTAGTTTCCGGCCGGCACGGCAAACTCGTATTTACCGTCAGCATCCGCCTGCGTATATGTAATCAGGTTGTCGTCGCAGTCGAGCAAACTAATCAGTTGGGCGCCTACGCCGAACTCGCCGGCATCCTGAATGCCGTTGGCGTTGGTGTCATACCAGACCCAGTCACCCAAGGTTGCCGTGGCTGGCTTGTCGAGTCCGCTGCCGCCCGAACCGGGCACCAGACCGATATCAACCGCCATACGCCGGTTGCCGTCCACCAGAGTCATGCACGCCGTGTTGCCGGGATCCAGCTGGATGTTGCTGTCGAGATCACCACGATCACCGACCAGCGCGGGGCTGAATTCCATACCACCCGGCTTGGTCACACTGATGACGTAACCACCTGCGGCAATGCCGGCAAATTCGTAGTAACCGCCACCTGCGGTCACGGCACTGGCCAACTGATTGTTATTACAGTCGAGCAAACGCACCGGCAAGCCGTCATAAGGGTTCTCGTCGGGATCCTGGATGCCGTCACCGTTCGTGTCATTCCACGACTGGCCACCCACAGTCACGTTTCCGCCCGATACGGGTGCCGGTGGTGGCGGTGGCGGTGTCGGCGGCGGCGGTGTCGGTGTCGGTGCCTCGCTCGGATCAGGCCGCACGAGAATGGCCGCATCAAACGGGGGCAAGGTCACTTCGCGCACTTCAGCACCGTTGTTAACCGGATCCTGGCCGGTGCCCTTGATGCGATAGAACTTGCCCGCCAGATCCACGGTTTGCGTTTCGGGCGTGGCATTGACCACCACGATCCCGTTCTCAAAGTTACGGCGGAAGACATTAGGATCGCCTTCAAAAACGTAGAAGTCGTCGAACCACACTGCCGTTTCTTCTCGCCCCAGTGAAATAACAGGGCGGAATGATCCGCTGGAAGCCGCGGTCATGGTGAAAACAAAGCGCGACCATTTTTCCGGTACCAGATAAATGCCCTGCTGGTCAGACCAGTCAAGCTGGATGAGAATCTCGCGCATTTCTTTCGCTTTGGCGGCAAAGGCGATGGTATATGTCTTGCCTTTCACCATGTCGAATGCCGGGCCGCGCAACGTAGCACCGCTCACATTCAATGAATATTCCTGGTGGCCGTTGACTTTCAATGACTGCTCACCGTCCTGCTTCGCGGTCGTGTCGATTTCGACGTTGATGTTTTTCATCACCCAACCCGCGGTGCCCGACTCGAAGCTGCCATTACTGATCAGGCTGCGCTCCGGACTGAACTGCTGCGCATCGTAAATACGCTTGCGTTGCCAAAGTGGCTTGCCCAGCCAGCCTTTGTGCGCCCGGATAGCGCTCTCATCATTAACGTTCGAAGCGATGGCATGGCCATAGGTGCTCGATCCCGGCGTTACGTCCACCGCAAATTCGTCGTACCACGGGTCGGGGTGCATGTCGGAGTTCTGACGACCGTAGTGGCCGGTGCCCAGCAGTGCCGCCCCGAAGCCCAGGCGAAACCCGGCGTTGCTGCTCGGCACGGTCGGGTTAGGGCCGGATTTCACGGTGCCCGGATAAAGCTTGGTCGGTTGTTTGCTGAGTGCTTCGGTATATCCGTCGGCGGTTTGATGAAACGCCAGGTGAATCATGTAATTGTGCAACTGCGAATAGATACCAAAGCGCCCGGTGTAGTCAGGGTTCACCGCGAACTCGCTGCCTGACAACAACCAGTTTTCCATCTGCGTGCCGTTCAGACTCGCGAAACCGCGACTCTGCCGCCAGCCTGCCACGATGCGTTTGGAGGGTAATCTGGCACGCAGCAGTGCATAAAAATTATCCAGGCCGTCGCCCCACACGTTGGTGCCGTTGGACAGGATACCGTTGTCGACAACCAGATCGTTGTCGGCATCGGCATCAAAAGTGGGCATGATGTAACCGTCTTCATCGAAATAGATACCGGTCACGTTGACATTCTGCACCTGGCCTCGGCTGTTACGGTTCATGTTCTTCTGAATGAAGTCCACCATGGCCTGCGCAATGGTTCTGCCGTTCGCATCGCGCGGTGCCGTGGTGGTGATGTTGTACGCCCAGTTCAGCGTGGAACCGCCGCTGCCCTGCTCGTGCTCCGCCACAATGGAGTTCACCCCGTGAGCGCGCGCCGTTGATTTAAAGCCACGATTGGCCAGCACGACCGTGTGCGGCGAGGTGGATGTATTGATCGATGCCACCCGGGCATGCTCGGCGTTATTGAAGGAACCGGGAGGCCCGTCGTAGATAACCACGTAGCCGCCGGGGCTAAGGCGAGTTGCATCAGCAACCCGCAAGGTAGTCGCAGTGTTGTTGATAGATGTCGCCAGCCGGGTACCTGCTCTGTAAAGCCAGTGTCCCGCATAAACCGAGCAACCTTCGGTGACTTCAGCCGTGGAATTAAACGGCATGCCATAAGCAATGTTGCAGGGATCGCTCGACAAATAGCCAAGGTATGCGCGCGGATGAAAACTGTAGTGGAATTCAAGGTCGGGATTGATCTGCTGAGCCGGTGCAACCTTGTACATCATGCCCGACTTGGCACCAATCACATCGTACTTGGACCACTGCTCGGGCGTGCCCTTATCTGACTGCGTTTCCGACGCAACAATTTTCGGGAAATTACCCGGATAAGACGGGCCATCAGCTTGCTGATTCGCATCGTTTAAGTAGGTGTAATCTTGTGCGTATGCGTTGCCGCACAGAAGGAGTGCTCCCAATAACAGGGAACGCTTATAAGTAAACATCATCAATTTCCACCGCCCGGCACTACTTAAAGAGCACCATTAATCCACCCCAAACACTGCGCGCGCACACGCTGCGACTGGGTCAACAAATGGGAAAAATGAAGACAGATTGAAACTAATCTGCGTAGCTGGGAGTCAACTTCCGTGTCCTCCGCTCCTGGCTTTCGGCCGCTGCGCCCATGCAACTGCCGTCAACCGTGCATCCCTTGCATTTATTCCCGTACAAATCGCCCGCTTCACCCAAGCCGGCGAAGCCAGTCTAATTGTGGCGACAGTCAATTCAACCCGCAGGAAAAACGTCACATTATTGGCACTTTACATAAGGTTAATAGCCGGTTTTGCACACTCGCAAAACCGGCTATTTAACAGTATGTTAGCGAACATCCATTAATGCCGCCTGATATCACATTTCGTTGCGGTGCGAAAATTTTGGCGGTTTTACAACAACTTAGCTGCGCGGCTTTGCGCAGATAAAGCGTCAAATTGCGGCTCGTTGCTTGCAGACGGCGTTACCGTAGCCACGGTTTGGTCACCAAAGCGCCATGCACGGCATTCGCTTGCCGACAACAACTGCTCGGAATGCTCTTTTGGCTGGCTTTGAACGGTCTCGATCTCAAAGGCATACCAGATGTTCTCCTTGGTCACGCGGGTCACACGATGTTGCAGCTGCGCGTTGTCGTCAACCATCAGTTCAGCCCGAATAGCCGCGATACAGCGCTGCAGTTCGTCGGCATAGTGTTGCGGCGGTAACGGTTCACCGGCTAAGGCGGGTGCAGATAATGCGGCAGCGAACAGAACGCTCATCAGGGTAAGGGCGGGTTTACGAATAATCATGGTCGTGCTCCTTCAGTGTGTAGTGGGCCTCGCAAGGCATGGCTGCATATTGCGGGTGTATCAGCCCGGAAGCTTGACGCTCGCATAACCAATCTCTGACTTTTTTGTGACCGCGACGGTACGCAGCGCACAAACCGTCTGTCCGGCGCGGTATCCTTGGCACATGAGCCCTCCAGGCGCCAACAGTTATCGCTTTGCAGGCCGCACCCTTGATCCGGTATTGCGGGAACTGCGCATTGGCGATGAACTGCGCGACGTTGAGCCGAAAGTTTTCGACCTGATTGAGTACCTCTTGAAGAACCGCGAACGGGTGGTTAGCAAGGACGAGCTGCAGGAAACCCTCTGGCCGGGTGTTATCGTGACTGAAGCATCCTTGTCACGCACCGTCATGAAAGCCCGCAAAGCGCTAGGCGACCCCGCCCACGAGCCCGAAGTCATACGCACTGTGCCACGCAAGGGCTTCCGTTTCGTGGCCAATGTTCGTGCACCGGCAGCGAGTGTTTTTCTCGCCGCAGGATTGTCGGATGTACACTTCGTGCGCAGTGGCGATGTGCACATCGCCTGGCGCACTTTGGGTGACGGGCCGCAGGATATCTTTTTCGCGCCGGGTTTTGTGTCGCATCTGGATTTTCGGTATCGCATTCAGGAAGTGGCTGATTTCGATTCCCAGCTGGCTGTGGGGCGCCGCGTGATTACCTTCGACAAGCGCAGCGTTGGCCTCTCGGACCGCATCGGTCGACCCCCCAATCTCGAAGACACGGTTGCGGACATGAAGGCAGTGCTGGACGCGGCCGGCTCCAAAACGGCGGTTATTTTCGCGGTATCCGAGTCAGGGCCCGCCGCCTGCCAGCTGGCCACAAGGTATCCGGACAGGGTATCGGCTCTGATCCTGTTCGGGACCTTCGCCAAAGGTTCGCAGTCCGACGACTATCGGCACATGCCGGGCGCGAAACTCTATCAGGCATGGCTGGACGAACTGATCAGAAACTGGGGTGGTCCCGCCTCGCTGGAGTTTTTCGCCCCCAGCATCGCCGATGACCCTACGGTACAGGATGGCTGGGCGCGCTATCTGCGAGCTGCAGCTTCACCCGGAATTATTCGCGGCATCCTGGAATCACTCGCAGAGATTGACGTCCGCGAATGCCTGGGTGCTATTCAGTGTCCGACGCTGGTACTCCATCGCGAGGGTGACCGCATGATACGAGTCGGCGCTGGGCGTGATCTGGCCGACCGGATTCCGGGCGCACAATTTGTTTCCCTGAGCGGCGCTGATCACTGGTGGTTCGTCGGCGATCAACAAGCAGTGCTTGAACCAGTGAAGCTTTTCATGCGCAATATGCCGGCATAAAAAAGGCCGCTGGGAAGCGGCCTTTTACAACAATAAACATCAACTGACAGCTCAGTCAGACGCAAAATTAAAGATAGGGAAGCACGGCAGAAAGCCATTGCTGGCACAGTTTAGCAGCCCGATTTGCAGTCCCTTCAGTATTTCCGTTTTATTAAAAAATGCCAGCTGGAACGTGGACGTATCCGAGATATTGACCGCACTAACGTCGGCAAGCGTGTCACCTGTGCTGACGTTCAGAAAGCCGATATTGACGCCTTCAACGTCGTTGGTCAGATTGATAAGCCCCAGATTTACACCCTTATCGCTGCCCTTATGCAGGTTAACGATACCCATGCCCAGACCGGTCATGCTGGTATTAATCCGGTTGGCGCCAAAAACCACCGGAAAGCTGATGCCTTTGAGGTTATCGACCTCCGACAAGCCAAAGGAAAAATCTATTCCTGTAACGTTTCCGGTTTTCCCGTAAAGCGCAGCGAGTCGCACGCCTTTGACGTCATTGTTGTCAGGGGCGTTGAAATCCAGGAATGAAAACTGGGCGGGCGCGGGGTCCGCTGCCTGTGCGAGCATTGAAAACAGCGCCAGCACTACAGCCACTGCCTGGACACGAATATCGAAAACTTTCATAACTGCTCCGGGTGGTTACTCAAATCGAGGCGGGCAGAATAACAAGGTACAGGCCGCGTGACCATCGTCGGAGAAAATGAGCCGGAGCAAATGAGGCTTAATGCTTTTCGAAGTTAAACATCTCCATATCTTCCGCTGGCGCACCGGAACGACGGTCAATACGCAGCCTGCGCTCGTCACCCATGCGGAAGCTGCGCCCAAGTCCGGCAATCTCGTCACGACGATTCTCACTGCTTCGCCGGTCCTTGTGCTGCACATAAGTGCAGGTGCATTTCTCTGCCTTGCACTGCGACAGCGGCAAGCGAGGGATCTGGCCGGGGAAACCGCGCTTTCCCTCGAGTCGCCTGGCGGCCTGGCAACAAGCGGTGCCGCACTTGATGGAAACCGCGCGAAAATCGCGGCGTGCAACCGCCGGACGATGGTCTCTGACGGGCGGTTGCCGACCCCACCAGCGCGTGAGCTGCGAAGCGCTGATGAAACCGGTGCCTGCCACGCGGCTCTTGTGCGTGACAACGCCAAACACGACGGCAAACAGCAGGACGAATACAAGCAGGATAATCATGCGACCCTTCCTCGTTATTTTTCTTATTCGAAGGTGCGGGAACCATTATGCGACGCGCGAGGCGCGGGTGCCGGAACTGGTTCGCAATTTACCGGGCGTGAAATTTAACTTAATGAAGCATATCGGCATACTGCGTGTTGATGAGCATATGAACCCAGATGCTTAAGCCGTAGCCAAGGGCGATGGCCGGCGCCCAACGCAGGTGCCCGAAAAATGTGTAGTAAGGACGCGCCTGACCCATCAATGCAACGCCTGCGGCGGATCCGATTGACAGCAAGCTGCCGCCAACTCCGGCCGTCAGCGTCACCAGCAACCACTGTTGCATGTCCATGTCCGGACTCATCTCCAACACCGCCACCATGATCGGAATATTGTCGATCACCGAGGACAACACCCCGATCATGACGTTGGCCACGGTTGGCCCCAATTCGCCATAAAGGTAGCCGGAAAGATGATCCAGATAACCAATAAAACCCAGCCCGCCCACGCACATGATGATGCCGAAGAAAAATAGCAGGGTATCCCACTCAACATTAGCAATCTCGCGGAAAGTATCGAAAGGCGTAACGTCGCCCACACTGCCGTAACCGGCGCTGTCCGACTGCAAAGGCACGTGGGTGCGGCTCAGGTAATAGCCGAAAAACTTGAGGTAGGCGAGCCCGGTCGTCATGCCCAGGAAGGCTGGCAAGCCCAGCACACTGTGAAACAACACTGCGGTGGTAATCGTGGCAACAAATAATGTGACGATGCGCTTCGCGCCCCGTTTGAGCACAACATCATTGGCTGATGTTGTAACGGTGTCGCGGGGCACCGCGAACGACATCAGAATTGCGGGCACCAGGTAATTCACCGCGGCGGGCAAAAACAACGCAAAGAATGTCTGAAAAGGCACGATGCCCCGTTGCCAGACCATCAACGTCGTTATATCACCAAAAGGGCTAAAGGCGCCGCCCGCATTCGCGGCCACTACAATGTTGATGCTGGCAACCGTGATAAAACGCGGATTCCCCTGACCCACGGCCAGAACCACGGCGCACATCACCAATGCCGTCGTCAGGTTGTCGATGATCGGCGAGAGAAAAAAGCCCATCGCTCCTGTTATCCAGAAAACCGCGCGGAAGCTAAACCCCCGGCTGGTCAGCCAGGTACGCAGCGCGTTGAAAACATTGCGCTCGGTCATGGCATTGACGTAAGTCATGGCAGCCAGCAGGAACATAAACAGTTGCGCAAACTCGCCCAGAAAATGCTCGACCGCGTGCTCAACCTCCTGAGAACGACCTGCCTGCATATACTGATAGCCAACCAATCCCCAGATAATGCCGGCGGCAAACATTACGGGCTTTGATTTGCGCATATGCGTGCGCTCCTCGCCGATCACCGCAATGTAGGCAACGCCGAGAACAACCAGCGCCGTGATCCCAACCCAGTGCGAAAAGAGGTCCATAGCTTGCACCGCGTTATTCGACAGTTACGGACTTGGCAAGGTTGCGTGGCTGATCGACATCGGTGCCTTTGAGCACGGCCACGTGATAACTCAAAAGCTGCAGCGGAATGGTGTAAAGAATCGGCGCCTGAAACGCTTTTATATGAGTAGGCATGTGCATGATGTGCACCCCGTCGCCCTCTTCAAAATGCACCTCGGGATCGGCAAACACGAATAACTGGCCGCCCCGTGCCCGCACTTCCTGCAGATTGGATTTAAGCTTTTCCAGCAAATCGTCATCGGGTGCCACCGTGACAATCGGCATTTGCTCGTCAACCAGCGCCAGCGGCCCGTGTTTTAATTCGCCGGCAGCATAAGCCTCGGCATGAATGTAGGAAATTTCCTTGAGCTTAAGCGCGCCTTCCATGGCTACCGGGTTCTGTGAACCCCGACCCAGAAACAGCGCGTGCTGATGCTCAGCGAACTGACCGGACAAGGTCTTAATCTGGTCATCCAGTGTCAGTACCTGATCAATGAGCCGCGGTAACTCGACCAGCTGGCTGGTCAGCTCACGCTCCTGTTCGGCGCTCATACCGTTGTGCCTTGCCAACGCAATGGTAACCAGCGCCAGTGCGGCCAGCTGCGTGGTAAATGCCTTGGTCGACGCCACGCCGATTTCCGGGCCGGCGCGCGTCATCAGCGCAAGTTCGGACTCGCGCACCAAAGAACTTTCAGGCACGTTGCACACTGCCAGCGTCGCCAGGTAGCCACTTGCTTTGGCCTTGCGCAGTGCGGCCAGGGTGTCGGCCGTCTCGCCGCTTTGGGAGATGGTGATGAACAAGCCGCCTTCGGGAATCACCACTTTGCGATAGCGGTATTCACTGGCGATTTCTACGCGGCAGGGAATGCCGCAGTGTTCTTCGATCCAATAGCGTGCAATCAACCCCGCGTGATAGCTGGTCCCGCAGGCTACGATTTGCACGGCCCGGGTTTTCGCCAGCACCTCGGCGGCGGTGGGGCCCAGAGCAGCATCCAGCACCTTGCCGTCAGCAATGCGCTCTGCCAGTGTGTCAGCAACGGCGCGTGACTGCTCATAGATTTCTTTGAGCATGTAGTGGCGAAACTTGCCACGGTCTACGGAATCGGCGGACAGCTCGCTCTCGGCTATCGGGCGTTTCACCAGTTTGCCACCCGCATCCGAAATAACCACGCCGTCGCGGGTAACGACAGCGATGTCGCCCTCTTCCAGAAACATGAATTTGCGGGTTACCGGCAGTAGCGCAGCCACATCGGAAGCGACGAAGTTCTCGCCAATGCCCACACCGATCACAACCGGGCAACCCTCGCGAGCCAGCACCAGCTTGCCGGGTTCACTTTTGCTCATAACGACCAGCGCGTAGGCGCCTTCAAGCTCAGCCACGGTCTTGCGAACGGCGTCTTCCAGACCGTCAGATTGCGCCAGATGCATGTGAATTCGGTGGGCCACAACCTCGGTATCGGTCTGGCTGGAGAACTCATAGCCCTTGGCGAGCAAATCAGCCCGCAGAGCTTCGTGATTTTCTATGATGCCGTTGTGGACGAGGGCGATATCCGGCGCGGAAACGTGGGGATGAGCATTCTCCTCACTGGGAACGCCGTGTGTTGCCCAGCGCGTATGCGCAATCCCCGTGTAGCCCTCCAACGGGTTGGTATCAAGTTTGGCCTGCAGTTCGGCAACCTTGCCCAAAGCCCGGTAGCGCTCAATGCCGTCACTATGGCCCACGGCTATGCCAGCAGAATCATAGCCTCGGTACTCCAGGCGGCGCAGGCCCTCCATGAGTATCGGGACCACGTTGCGTTCAGCCGTACCGCCTACAATTCCACACATATATTCGGTCTCGTCCAGATATTACTTATGTTTATTGTTTTTTCTTGGTAGGCCGCTGCCAGCCGCTGATGGTTTTCTGACGCGAACGCTCAATGGTTAGTTCCCCGGCGGGTGCATCTTTGCCGATGGTTGAACCAGCACCGACGGTTGCGCCGGCGCCAATCTCGACCGGAGCAACCAGCTCTACACCGGAGCCGATAAAGGCGTTATCGCCGATAATCGTCTGGTGCTTGTTGGCGCCGTCGTAATTGCAGGTAATGGTGCCGCAACCGATGTTTACATTTTCGCCAATGGTCGCATCGCCGAGATACGTGAGGTGATTAGCCTTGCTGCCCGCGCCCAGTGTGGATTTTTTCATTTCCACAAAGTTACCGATGCGCGAGCCTTGTTTCATTTCCGCTTGTGGGCGCAACCGCGCGAAGGGGCCGACATTGCAATTCTCGCCTACCAACGCCTCTTCAATAACGCAGTTCGCATGAATAACCGAACCGTTACTGATTCTGGTGTTACTGATAACGCAATTCGGGCCAATGTGGACGTTGTCGCCGAGCTCGACGTCACCGGCAAAAACGGCATTCACATCGATGAATACATCGCTGCCGCAAGCCAGAGTACCCCGCACATCAACGCGAGCGGGGTCTGCGAGTGTAACGCCGGCCTCAAGCAACGCAGCAGTCTGCCATCGCTGGTAAGCCCGCTCCGCCACCGCCAGCTGGGCCTTGTCATTGATGCCCATGACCTCGGTGGCCGAATCAGCGCTGACAGCGACAACCTTTATGCCGTCGGCAACCGCGCTGGCGACCACGTCAGTCAGGTAGTACTCGCCCTGAACGTTATCGGACTTTAGTGCTTCCAACCATGGACCGAGCAATTTGACCGGGCACGCCAGCAACCCCGTATTCACTTCTGTGATACGCCGTTGTTCGTCGCTGGCTTCTTTTTCTTCGACGATTTCAATCACCGCGCCCGCAGGATTGCGAATAATGCGTCCGTAACCGGTGGGGTCACGCTCAACGACGGTGAGTATCGCCGGGCCATCTGTCGCGGCACTGGCCAAGCGCCGCACGGTTTCGGACTTCACTAACGGTACATCGCCGTACAGAATGACGGCAATCTCGTCAGCGCCCAAATGCGGCATGGCCTGCTGAACAGCGTGGCCGGTTCCGAGCTGCGGCTCCTGCAGAGCCCACTTAAGCGGCCGCCCGGCAAAATGCTCCTGCACGGCTTCGGCACCGTGGCCATAGACCACGCAGATACTTTTTGCATCGAGCGATTCAGCGGTGGCAACCACGTGCTCCAGCAGCGGGCGGCTCGCCAGCGGCTGTAAAACCTTGGGGAGTCTGGAACGCATGCGGGTGCCTTTGCCCGCGGCCAGGATGACGACGCTGATATTCATCGCATCACTTTACTGCGGCTCGAAACCCGGGTCACGTGCAATGATCACAGAAGCCGATCTGCTGACGGGGCCTGACCCCGCCCCGCGCTCAGGCCTTTTTGCCCTTGAGCTTTTGCACCGCGCGGTAACGCGCAGCGGCTTCGACCAGCTGCAAGCGGGCATGCTCAAGGCTCTTTTTGTCACCGGCCGCACCAACAGCCTTCTCGGCAGCCTCTTGCGCCGCCTTCGCACTGGCCTCGTCAAGTTCGGCGCCGCGCAATGCCGAGTCCGCCAGCACCGTTACCAGATGCGGCTGCACTTCGAGCACACCGCCGGTAACGTAGAAGAATTTCTCCTCGCCTTCAGGCGTTTCTACGCGCAGATCACCCGGACGTAAATTGGTGAGTAACGGCGCGTGACGCGGCGCGATACCCACGTCTCCCTGACTGGCAGGCGCAAACACGCGAACCGCCTCTCCGGAGTAAATTTCGCCTTCGGCGCTGACTATGTCGACCCGTAAAGTTGCCATGGCTTACATCTTCTTGGCGTTTTCAACCGCCTCTTCGATGCCGCCGCACATATAGAAAGCCTGCTCGGGCAGATCGTCGTATTCACCTGCAACAATGCCCTTGAAGGCGCGAATCGTATCTTTAAGCGAAACGTATTTTCCGGGGGCACCGGTAAACACTTCGGCAACCGTAAACGGTTGCGACAGGAAGCGCTGCACTTTACGCGCACGTTGCACAGCCTGTTTATCTTCTTCCGACAGTTCGTCCATGCCGAGAATAGCGATGATGTCCTGCAGTTCTTTATAACGCTGCAAAATACCCTGCACGCCGCGGGCTGCTTCGTAATGCTCCTGACCGATCACGTTCGGGTCAAGCAAACGGGAGGTAGAATCCAGCGGATCCACAGCGGGGTAGATCCCGAGCTCTGCGATCTGCCGCGACAACACCAGCGTTGCGTCCAGGTGGGCAAAGGTCGTGGCCGGAGACGGGTCGGTCAAGTCGTCGGCCGGCACGTACACGGCCTGGAACGATGTGATGGAACCGGTCTTGGTTGAAGTGATGCGTTCCTGCAGCACACCCATTTCTTCGGCCAGCGTCGGCTGATAGCCCACCGCAGACGGCATACGACCGAGAAGCGCGGACACTTCGGTACCGGCCAGCGTGTAACGGTAAATGTTGTCAACGAACATCAACACGTCGCGGCCTTCATCGCGGAAGTATTCAGCCATGGTCAGACCGGTCAATGCTACGCGCAAACGGTTACCCGGCGGCTCGTTCATCTGGCCGTACACCAGCGCCACCTTGTCGATAACGCCCGAGTCAGTCATTTCGTGGTAGAAGTCGTTACCCTCACGAGTACGTTCACCCACACCGGCGAACACGGAGAACCCGCCGTGCTCTTTTGCGATGTTGTTGATGAGTTCCATCAGCGTCACGGTCTTGCCTACGCCGGCGCCGCCGAACAGGCCGATCTTGCCGCCCTTGGCAAATCGGCATGATCAGGTCAATCACCTTGATGCCGGTTTCCAGCAGCTCGGTCGCGGAAGCCTGATCTTCGTATGCGGGTGCTGCACGGTGAATCGGCATTCTGATTTCTTCGCCGATCGGGCCCGCATGATCAACCGGCTTGCCCAACACGTCCATGATGCGACCCAGCGTCTTCTGACCGACCGGTACCTGAATGGGCTGGCCCGTGCCGTCCACCTTGATGCCGCGCGACAGACCTTCCGACGGCCCCATCGCAATTGCACGAACAACGCCGTCGCCCAGCTGCTGCTGCACCTCGAGGGTCAGGTCGCGATCTTCGATGCGCAACGCGTCATAAACTTTTGGCAACGAATCGTGCGGGAACTTGACGTCCACCACAGCACCGATGACCTGTACGATATTTCCGGAACTCATTTTTTTTGACCTCTGTCAATCAATTGGGGTCAGAGTAAAAATAAATTTTTACTCTGACCCCAGTGTTTTATTCACTAACCGCGGCGGCGCCGCCAACGATTTCTGAAATTTCCTGCGTAATAGCGGCCTGACGTGCCTTGTTGTAATCAAGCTGCAAGGTATCAATCAGTTTGCCGGCATTGTCGGTGGCGCTCTTCATTGCCACCATCTTGGCCGCCATTTCACACGCCACGTTCTCGACGGCACCACGATATACCTGCGACTCGATATAGCGCTCCAGCACACTGGTCAGCAGCTCGGTCGCTTCGGGCTCGTAGAGGTAATCCCAATGCTCCGGCAATTCATCAGCGTCCGGGGCTTCAACCGGTATCAACGTCACCACGGCAGGCTTCTGGCTCATGGTGCTTTCAAAACGGTTGTGCAACAAAAACAGCCGGTCGATACCGCCATCCTGGCCGCCCTTTTCGAAGGCGTCGAGCATGATTTTGATCGAACCGATCAGGTCGGCAACTTTGGGGTTTTCGCCGATGTTTGATGCGGCGGCCACCACGTTGACATCGTAGTTGCGGAAAAACTGCACGCCTTTGGAACCCAGCAAGGCCAGATCCACTTCCACGCCTTTCTTCGTCCAGTCACGAATCTCATTAAGCAACAGTCGAAATTCGTTGACGTTCAGGCCACCGCACAAGCCGCGGTCGGTGGTAATGACGATGTAGCCGACGCGACTGGTGTTTTCGCGTTGCGCCAGATACGGGTGCTTGTATTCAGGATTCGCCTGAAAAAGATGGCCAATCGCGGTGCGAATTTTGTCAGCATAGGGGCGAGTGGCTGCCATGCGATTTTGCGTCTTGCGCATCTTCGCGGCGGCAACCATCTCCATCGCCTTGGTGATCTTCTGCGTGTTTTTTACGCTGCCGATCTTGGTTCTGATTTCCTTAAGACTTGCCATTCAGCTTCTCTTGGTAGATCCGGTTTCAGGTAGATCCCTTTTTAGTAAGCACCGTTCGCTTTGAAGTCATCGAGCGCAGCTTTCATCCTGGATTCGATGTCGTCGTTGAAATCACCCGAGGCATTAATTTCGGCCAGCAAATCAGCGTTCTTGTCATTCAGATGCGCGTGCATCGCCGCTTCGAAAGGCACGATCTTGGCCACGTCAACATCATCCAGATAACCTTCGTTGGCCGCCAGCAGCGAGAACGCCATTTCAGCGACTGACAAGGGCGAGTACTGCGACTGCTTCATCAGCTCGGTAACGCGGGTACCGCGCGCCAGCTGAGCCTGAGTGGCCTTATCAAGGTCGGAAGCAAACTGCGCGAACGCCGCCAGCTCACGATACTGCGCCAATGCCAGACGCACACCGCCACCGAGCTTCTTGATGATCTTGGTCTGCGCTGCACCGCCCACACGCGACACCGACAGACCGGCGTTGATGGCCGGGCGGATACCTGCGTTAAAGAGGTCGGTTTCAAGGAAGATCTGACCGTCAGTGATCGAGATCACGTTGGTGGGCACGAATGCCGACACGTCACCGGCCTGCGTTTCAATAATCGGCAGCGCGGTCAGCGAACCGGTCTTGCCTTTTACTGCGCCGTTGGTCAGGCGCTCAACTTCTTCGGCGTTGATACGCGCGGCACGTTCCAGCAAACGCGAATGCAGGTAGAACACGTCACCCGGATAGGCTTCACGGCCCGGCGGACGACGCAACAGCAACGACACCTGGCGGTAGGCCCAGGCCTGCTTGGTCAGATCGTCATAAATAATCAGCGCGTCTTCGCCCTTGTCGCGGAAGTACTCGCCCATGGTGCAACCGGAATACGGTGCGATGTATTGCATGGCGGCAGAATCGGATGCGGTGGCAGCAACCACGATGGTGTGCTCCATCGCGCCGTGCTCTTCGAGCTTGCGCACCACGTTGGCAACGGTTGAGGCCTTCTGGCCAACCGCGACATAAATACATTTAACACCGGTGCCCTTCTGGTTGATGATTGTATCAATAGCGACCGCTGATTTACCGGTCTGACGGTCACCAATGATCAACTCGCGCTGGCCGCGACCGATCGGCACCATGGCGTCGATGGATTTCAAACCCGTCTGCACCGGCTGATCCACCGACTTACGCTCGATAACGCCGGGCGCCACTTTTTCAATTGGCGAGGTGCCTTCTGCCTTAATCGGGCCTTTGCCGTCGATGGCTTCACCCAGCGAGTTCACAACGCGACCCAGCAGGCCTTCACCAATTGGCACTTCGAGAATACGACCGGTCGTCTTGACGGTATCGCCTTCAGAAATGTGCTTGTAATCACCCAGCACCACAGCGCCGACAGAATCCTGCTCAAGGTTCAGAGCGAGACCGAAGGTATCGCCGGGGAACTCAAGCATTTCGCCGTACTGAGCAGAACTCAGACCGTGAATACGCGTGATGCCATCGGTAACAGCGATAACCGTACCAACATCACGAGCCTCAGCAGCACTTTCGAAATTGCTGATGCGCTCTTTAATAAGGGCGCTGATTTCAGAAGCTTTAATAGCCATCTTTATTTCCTCTTTCGCCGCGTGGCGAAATCAATATCTGTTCGCTTAACTAACTGACCAAGCCTGATTCAACTAATTTGCAAGCGCGCTGGAAAGCCTGTCCAGGTTGGCGCGTACAGAGCCGTCAATCACCAGGTCGTCCGCCCGCAGGCGTGCTCCGCCGATCAATGTTTCATCCAACTCGACAGTCAGGCTGACATCGCGACCGAAACGCTGCTGCAGCGCCGACACAATACGCGCCTGCTGCGCTTCATCCACCGGACTGGCTGCGGTCAACGTCACTTCAACCCGGTTTTCGGTCTCCGCTTTGAGCGCATCGAACGCTGCCGAGATTTCCGGGAGTGCCGCCAGCCGGCGATTCTCGCTGAGCAGCCGAACGATGTTGTTCAGCTTGTCTGCCGGAACACCGGCCGACGACTGCCCCGCGATACCCGCAATTAAACCAACCAGTTGCTCGGCATCGGTGGCAGGAGCGCCAATTAAGGCCTTTACCTGCGGGTCGGCAACGACGGCTGCCGCAGCCGCGAGGGCATCCGACCAGCCTGCCAGTTGCCCTGCATCGCGTGCGAGCTCAAAAGCGGCCTGCGCGTAAGGGCGGGCTATGGCGGTATTTTCGGCCATGACTGTCTAGATCTCCGCCGCAAGCCTGTCGAGCAGGTCTTTATGCGCGTTCGCGTCGATTTCACGCCGAATAATTTTTTCAGCGCCAGCGATTGCGAGTGCGCCCAACTGGCCGCGAAGTTCTTCGCGCGCCCGATTGGCGTCCTGTTCCGCTTCGGCATGCGCGGATGCCAGAATGCGCTCTTTCTCATTCCCGGCTTCACCGCGCGCTTCGTCCACAATGCCCGAAGCACGTGTATTCGCCTGATCGATGATTTCACGCGCCTGAGTGCGAGCTGCTTCGAGGATGGCCTGCTTTTCAGCTTCGGCCTCTTCCAAAGCGCGATTGCCTTTATCGGCGGCTGCCAAACCATCGGCTATCTGCGTCTGACGCTCTTCGATAATATCGAGCAACAGTGGCCACACGAATTTCATGCAGAACCACGCGAAAACGCCGAAGGCGAGCATTTGCCCTAGTAGGGTTGCATTTAAGTCCACTTATCCGACTCCTGATCTGGCTATGGCATGCCGCGCAAAGCGTCACGCCCGGCCCGAATCTTCGACTGAGTTAAGCGCCTGCAGCAGTTTGCAGCTGACCAATAAACGGGTTGGCAAACGCGAAGAACAACGCGATACCTACACCGATCATGGCCACGGCGTCGAGCAGCGCGACGACCAGAAACATTTTGGTCTGCAGCATCGGAGCCAGTTCAGGCTGACGCGCACAACCTTCCAGGAAGCGACCGCCAAGCAGGCCCATGCCGATACCCACACCAAGGGCACCCAGGCCAATCAGGATTGCGACAGCGATCGCGGTAAAACCAATTACAGTTTCCATCAGTTGCTCCTACAAAAGCATTCTTAAAAATAAAGCAATTAAATAAACAAAAAACTCTAGTGAGCCTCTTTAGCCTGACTCAGATACACGATGGTCAGCATCATGAAAATATAAGCCTGCAGAGACACCACCAGAATATGAAACACGGCCCATGCAAAATGCAGTACGGCACCGACCAGCCCCAAACCAATATTCGCGATCGACGGCGTCAGAATAGAACCGAATAACAAAGCGATCAGGATAAACATCAATTCGCCGGCATACATGTTGCCGAACAGCCGCAGCGACAGAGACAGAGGCTTGGCAAGCATGGCGACCGATTCAAGAATAAAATTGAACGCACAAACCAGCGGCCAGAAAAGTTTGGGCACACCAAGGTCTTTAGGATTCAGCGGGTTCATCATCAGCTCGCCGACCACGAATCCGCCGACACCTTTTTCCCGGAAGCTGTAGTAAAGGATCAACAGGAAAATACTGATCGACATGCCGAAGGTGATGTTGGGGTCGGTGGACGGCACAACTTTCAGGTAATGCACGCCGAATAATTCCAGGATGCGCGGCAACAGGTCGACAGGCAACAGATCCATCAGGTTCATGAAGAACACCCAGACCACGATGGTCAGGGCCAGCGGCGCTATCAGGCGGCTGGTGCCGTGCATGGTGTCTTTGACGCTGCCGTTCACAAAATCGAAGACCACTTCGATTAATGCCTGCATTTTGTTGGGCACGCCTCTCGAGGCGTTTCTGGCGATATAACTAAAGAGCGTGGCAAAAAACAGACCGAGGATCAGTGAGAAAACCATCGAGTCAACGTTGAATGCCCAGAAATTCCCCGAGCACACTTCTTTAACGTTCCAAACCCAACCGTCGTCACCTTTGCACAGCTGCAGGTTCTGCAGGTGATGCTCGATAAACTCGCTGCCGGTTTTTGTTCCGCCTTCGCTCGCCATAATGCTTTATCGTCTCGGTTAATCGGGCCAGTTGCGATCGCGCAGATTTGCAACGGGCATGTCAGTTTCTATCCACGGATAGCGAGTCCCTAATGCTATCCAGTAAACGATGTAGGTCACCGCATAGCCGACTATGGTCGGCACCATTTCAATCTTTAAAATACGTATCGCCAGCACAAACATGGCGACCGTCAATAAAATTTTTACTGCTTCGCTAACCCACAAGCCGCGCAAAAATGCGTCAGGCCCGCCGGCTGAATCAACCTGCAACAAGCGCAATGCCTGATACAACCCGGCAATCATTCCGATGCTTCCCCCGACAAACACGGACAGGGCCGCGTTGTCGTAACCCGTTAACCACGCCGTCGCGGTCAGCAACACGGTCAACAGGAGCTGGCCTCCGGCAAGGCAGAGAACAGCGATACGAGCTTTCTGAAATGTGCGTGAGTTGCCCATCTTTTGCGGGCTTCACGGGTACAAAAAAAGCCACACAGGTGGCACCCGAACAGCAGCCCGTGCTGTTCAGCCCGCGAATTGTAGGTATATCGTGGCCGGCGGGCAACCCTCAGATCGCCCGCTCGCGGCGAATCATGTTCCGGCCTCGGTCGCCGTATTCCGACTCGGCCAGAATGCGATCGCCTGCGCGGACGCCCGGGAAGGCTGGCCGCCCCTACTTAATATGCTTGAGGATGCCGTCCAGCTCGTCGACTGAGTTGTAGCTGATAACCAGCTTGCCTTTGCCCTTGTCCTTGCCGGTCGCGACGTGCTGGATGGCGACTTTGGCCCCCAGCTTGCCGCTCAGCTCGTCCTGCAGGCGGCGTATGTCGGCGCTCATGGCCGGCCCGGGGGCTGGCAGGGCGCTCCCGCCGGCCTGCAATTTCTTCACCAGGGCCTCGGTTTGCCGCACCGACAGGCCCCGCGCTATCACGTCAGCAGCGGCGTTCGCCTGGCTGCGTGCCCCTGAGAGCCCCAGCAGGGCGCGCGCGTGCCCCATGCTGAGCGACCCGTCCGCCAGCAGTTTCTGCACTTCGGGCGCAAGCTCCAGTAACCGTATTAAGTTAGATACCGCCGCGCGGGATTTGCCCACTGCGGTGGCCGCCTCCTGATGGGTGAGCTGAAACTCATCAATCAGGCGCTGCAGCCCGAGTGCTTCTTCGTAAGGGTTGAGGTCTTCGCGCTGCAGGTTTTCGATCAGCGCTATGGCTGCTGCCTGCTCATCGTCTACATCCCTGACGATCGCCGGAATCTTTTCGATCCCCGCCAGTTGCGCTGCCCGCCAGCGCCGCTCGCCCGCAATAATTTCGTAGCGCACGGTACCGGAGTTACCGTCACCCAGGGGCCGCACCGAAATCGGCTGCAAAACGCCCTCCTGCTTGATGGAGTCGGCCAGCTCACGCAGGGTTTCACGGTGCATGTCGCGACGGGGCTGGTATTTGCCAGGACGCAGCTGGTCAAGATCCAGATCGCGCAAACCGTTGCCGGCCACAACTGCCGGCCCCGACAAGGGGTTGCGGGTGACCCCGGTGACATCGACCGATGCCGGATTGCCTGCGGGCGCGGAAGCGGTACCCGCAGCGGCAGGCTCGTTCAGAGACCCGCCGAGCAGGGCATCAAGACCCCGACCCAGACCTGTTTTCTTGGTTGCCATGAGATGAATACTAACTCAGAGGGCTTAAGCCACGTCCATATTTTCGGCGGGCGTATCGCGGGATACCATTTCGCGGGCCAGCTCCATGTATGCGGATGAGCCGGAAGAGCGCGGATCATGAACAAGCGCCGAAACCCCGAAACTGGGTGCCTCGGCCAGCCGCACATTGCGTGGTATCACGGTGGTGTAAACCTTGTCGCCAAAATGCTTGAGCAGCTGCGCCGATACCTCGTTCGCGAGCCGATTGCGCGGATCGAACATGGTGCGAAGCAGGCCTTCAATCTCGATACCGGGATTAACGCTGTTGCGGACTTGCCGCACGGTTTCAAGTAACGATGACAATCCCTCCAGCGCGTAGTACTCGCACTGAATAGGAATCAGCACACCCTGCGCAGCGGTCAATGCATTCAGAGTAAGTGTGTTGATAGAAGGCGGACAGTCAATCAGCACGTAGTCGAACATGCCCGCTACCGGTTCCAGCGCTTGTCGCAACTTCAGTTCACGACCAATCTCTTGCATCAATCGCACTTCGGCCGCAGTGAGGTCGGGATTGGCCGGCAGAATCGCGTAACCACTGCTTTCCACCGGCACGATGGCGTCCATGGCGCGCGCTTCACCCAGCAACACTTCACAGGTGGTGCAATTGAGCTCGTTTTTGTCCAGGCCTGAGCCCGTTGTTGCGTTGGCTTGCGGGTCCAGATCGATCAGCAACACGCGCTGGTTGCAGGCAGACAAACACGCAGCCAGATTCACGGCCGTGGTGGTCTTGCCCACGCCGCCTTTCTGGTTTGTGACTGCAATTATTCGACCCACGCCGGACTGCCTCTATTTGATGGTGCCCATCATAACCGCTCCAGCACCAGGATGTGGCGTTCACCCTCGAGCTCCGGCACCTGCAGGGACACGCTTTGTTGCAGCCGCCACTGCGGTAAATCGTCTTCGAGCGTTGCCAGCTCGTCGGCGGGAAACCTGCCCTTCATGGCGACAAGCCGCGCGCCGGGCGCCAGCATGTGTTCGGTGCCGGCCGCAAAATTCCGCAACGACGAAAATGCGCGCGAAACTGCTGCAGTGAAAAGCCCGGGTGGGCTGTATTCCTCAACCCTCGCTTGCGCCACGGTGACGTTGGACAACCCCAGACGACGGACCACATGGTCTACAAAACGAATTTTCTTGCCGTTGGAGTCGAGCAAAGTGAATTGCCTGTCGGGGTAACACAAGGCCAGCGGAATCCCTGGCAAGCCGGCGCCGGTGCCTGCGTCGACGATGCGCTCCCCGTGCATAAACGGCAAAGCGCTGAGAGAATCATAGATATGCCGCGGCAGCATCTGCCGGGGATCGCGCACTGCCGTGAGGTTGTAGGCGGCGTTCCATTTGTGCAGCTCCGCAAGATACAGCAGCAGGCACTCGGCCAACTCTTCCGCATCGACGGGCAGTGCAAAATGAACGAGACCGGCACGCAACTGCGCGCCGGTCTCGGCAATATCGAACACCACCCTATTTATTGCGGATGCGCAGTTCCACGCGGCGGTTGGCGGCCTTACCTGCCTTGTAAGCATTGTCGGCAATGGGCTCAGACTCGCCGTAACCTCTGGCAATAATCCGGTCGGCAGCCACGCCTTTAGCAATCAGGTAATCACGCACCGTTTCAGCGCGTCGCTGCGACAAACCCTGGTTGTAACTGGCTTCGCCGTCGGAATCGGTGTGGCCGGCGACTTCAATCGTCACTTTTTCATTTGCGACCAGCGTTGCGGCCTGTTCATTCAATACCTCGTCAGCGCCGCCACTCAAATTTGCTGAGTTGGTCTGGAAGTTAACGCCTTCAAGATTGATCACGGTAACCAGCGGGCAGCCAACAGCGTCAACAGCTGTGCCTCTAGGGGTGCCGGGGCATTCGTCCAGCCGGTCAACCACGCCATCGCCGTCACTGTCGAGTTCGCAACCGTTCGCATCAACTGCAGCACCCGCGGGCGTGCCCGGACAGCGATCGGCGGTATCCGGAACACCATCGCCGTCACTGTCGACCGGTGCTGCGACGATGGGGGCTGCGCGCGGCGCGGCTGCCTTGGCACCAAAAAACGTGCCGAAACCAATATTCAGAATCCAGTCCTTGGAATCAAACATGTCGTTGTCAGCGCGCCGCAAAACTTCACCGCGCAACCGCCCGGCCCCGTCAAACAACGGCACGATCGCGCCAATGCCAAGATCGTAGTAGAGGTTAGTGTCGTTCGGCGCACTCTGGTAGCGCGACTGCGCCGCACCGATGCCGGTCAGAATATAGGGCTGGAACTGGCCGCCACGGTTAAAGACCGCCAGCGCATTGCCGCCCACGGCGAACTGGTTAATGTCCTTGCCGCCTTTGGATTTATCACCGGACATTTTTAATCCGCTCGCAGCAAACTCAAGGTTCCACCGCTCATTGAAGGCTTTACCGAGTCGCGCGGTGGCGCCGTTCAGGCCGTCATCGACCAGGCGGTCACGATCCGCCTTTTCGCCGCTGATCATAAAATCGAAATATTTATCGCTGACATCTTCTGCGGCATGAACGCTGCTGAACGTTACTAAGCAGACGCTTGCCGCCAGTACCCATATTTTTGATGTGTGCATGATCTACCCCGCTGCGACCCGTTCGCGGGCCAATGTTATGTACAGTCGAAATTCTACCGCAGAAAATCGCGAAACACCTCTGCTACCGACAAAGCTAGAGCCTGACAAGCTTTCGGCCGATCACCCGGCCGTCTATCCAGTCCTGCATGCAGCCGCACACCTGATCCAGGCCGATTTCGCCGTTGACGATTTTATCCAGATGCCGCGGGCGCAGATCGTCAGCCAGGCGCCGCCAGACTTCCAGCCTTAACTCGCGGGGTGTGTCCACTGCGTTAATCCCCAGAAGGTTCACGCCGCGCAGAATAAAAGGCATTACCGTGGTTTCAAGTTTGTGGCTGGCAGCAAGGCCAATACTAGCTACGTTGCCACCGTATTCGATCGTGCGGGTGAACCCGCTCAACATGTCGCCGCCGAGATTGTCCACGGCGCCTGCCCAGCGCGCTTTCTCGAGCGGCCGAGTGCCTATGTCCAGATCATCAGACAACAGCACTTCCGCGGCACCCAGATCGCGCAGGTACTCGGCAGCAGCGCTTTTATGCGTGATGGCATGCACCTCATAGCCGCGCCCTGCAAGCAGATCAATCGCCACGCTGCCCACCCCGCCGGACGCCCCGCTGACTGCGACCGGGCCGTTTTCGGGGCGCTGGCCATTTTGTTCCATGCGGTGCACTGCAAGGGCTGCGGTAAAGCCGGCCGTGCCGAGTGCCATCGCGTCGCGCATGCTGAAACCCGGGGGCAAGGGGATCACTGCTGCGGCAGGCAGGCGCGCGTATTCAGCGTAACCGCCGTCACGGGTCTCGCCCAGTCCGGCGCTGGTAACGACCACTTTGTCGCCTGCTTTGCAGTCGGGCGTGTCGGATGCCACGACCGTGCCGGCAACGTCTATGCCCGCCACCAAAGGGAAACGGCGCATGATCTTCCCGGCACCCGTGACAGCAAGCGCATCCTTATAGTTGACGCACGACCATGCGCAGCGAATGACCACTTCGCCATCGCTCAAATCATTCACAGAAATATTCTCAAGGCGCGGTTCCACACCCGTGTCTGTGGCGTGAACCCGTAACGCCCTGAAATTGTCCATACTTACCTCGCGGTCGCGTTTTATTCTGGTTGTATAGTAACGCCAAGCATAAAGGACATCATTATGACTACCGGCAAATTATTCATCGCACTGCTGTTAACGGCAGCATCCACCTTCGCTATTGCTGATGACACTACCGAACGAACGGTGGCTGTCAGCGGTTCAGCATTCGTGACAGTCGAACCCGATATCGCCCGCATTAACATGAGCATCGTGGAGCGCGACGCTTCACCAAGCGCGGCGCAGGCCGCTGCCGGCGAGTCCGTCAACAAGGTGCTCAAGCTGCTCGAAAAACTCGCCATTGAGCGCAAGTACATCAATACAACGGGCGCAATGATCCGGCCCGATTACCGCTGGAATCGAAGCACCGAAGAACAGGAATTGCTGGGTTACATTGTCGAACGCAACATTGCCGTCGAACTGCGCGATCTGGAAAAGCTCGGGCCTTTAATTGAACAAGTCACGCTGGCCGGCGTGAATCAACTGTCGCCGCCACAACTCGACAGCAGCGCGCGGCGGGATGCCTATCGTGATGCGCTCGCCAAAGCTTTCAAAGACGCGCAGGAAAACGCGGGTCGCCTGGCCAGTGCCGCTGGCGAAAAACTCGGGCGCGTGCTGAGCATCAACAGCAGTTCCATGCCGGTAATGCCCATGCCAAGAATGCGTGCGCAGAGTGCGGCCCTGATGGCCGATTCATCAGGTGCTGAAGAAAGTTATGTGCCGGGAGAAATGCGCTTTGATGCGCAGGTAAGCGTTGTTTACGAACTGACCGGAAAATGACACGCCACGTGCGCGTTGCCTGACGGCGCCAGCTGCGGCTGCTCGTCGGTACAGCGCTGCTGTGCAAGCGGGCAGCGGGTTCGGAACACGCAGCCGCTCGGCGGATTCAGCGGCGAAGGGATATCGCCGCGCAATAACAGCCGCTCGCGATTCCGCTCTATCGCGGGGTCCGGTATGGGCACCGCGTCTATCAGCGCGCGGGTATAGGGGTGCTGTGGTGATTCAACCAGGGTATCGCTGTCGGTCAGTTCAACAACCCGACCCAGGTACATCACCATAACCCGGTGACTGATCTGTCGCACCACCGCCAGATCGTGAGCAATGAAAATCAATGCCAGCCCCAGTTCTTTCTGCAGACCCATAAGTAACTCGATCACCTGGGCCTGAACAGAAACATCGAGCGCGCTGACCGGCTCGTCGCATATCACCAGCTGCGGTTCACAGATCAATGCGCGCGCAATACCGATACGTTGACACTGGCCCCCGGAAAATTCGTGCGGATAGCGAAACGCATGCTCGGGCTTAAGGCCTACCTTGGCCAACAACTGCTGCACTTGCTGCAGCCGTTCTGTGCGTGACAGCTGCGGACTGAATGTTTGTAATGGCTCCGCGACAATATCGCCCACCGTCATGCGGGGATTCAGTGAAGCCAGCGGATCCTGAAACACAACCTGCATGTGCTGCCGATGCGCTTTGACCGCTGCCGCGCTTAAATGGCCGAGCTCATCGCCCAGCAGAGTTACTCGCCCTGCGTAGCCATCCAGTAACTGCAATACCGCGCGTGCGAGGGTGGACTTGCCACAACCGGATTCGCCAACCACGCCCAGCGTTTCGCCGGGCGCAAGTTCAAAGCTGACGCCGTCAACAGCCTTCAATAGTCTGCGCGGGCTGAACCAGCGTTCGCGGCCGACATCGAAAGTTACGCGCAGGTCGTGTACTGCGAGGAGTGGCCGCGTTGGTTGCCGTGGCCGAATCGTATTTCGGGTTCGGTCGCTACGCTCCGACTCACCCTCAACACGATCGCCCCCGCCACCCAACGTGTCGCCAACAACCGCGCGGCTCTTCGCATCAAGCCGCGGAACCGCAGCGAGAAGATCCCGCGTGTATTGATCTGCCGGTGCAGAAAACACCTGAGTGACATCGCCGCTTTCGCGCTCCACGCCATCGCGCATCACCAGCACGCGATCACAGTTGGCAGCCACCACGCCCATATCGTGCGTGATCAGCAGCAACGCCATGCCCATCTCGCGTTGCAACTCGGCCATGATGTTGAGGATCTGTGCCTGCACCGTGACATCGAGCGCGGTGGTGGGTTCGTCGGCAATCAGCAATTCGGGTCGGCACAACAACGCCGTCGCAATCATGATGCGTTGACGCATACCGCCGGACATTTCATGCGGGTATTGCTTTAGCCGCGCCCGCGCTTCGGGCACGCGCACCGCATCCAGCATCTGTGCCGCTTCCGCATACGCAGCCTGGCGGGATAGCCGCCGGTGCCGCTCCAGCACCCGCGCCATTTGCCTGCCGATGGTCAGATGCGGATTCAGCGCGGTCATCGGATCCTGAAAGATCATGCTGATCGCCCGCCCGCGAATGGTGTTCAGTTGCTGCTGCGGCATCGACAACAAATCCGGCGATTGCTGCCCAACCATAAAGGTTGCGCCGCCGCTTACCCGCGCGGTTTCGGGCAGCAAACCCATAATGGCAAGAGCAGTCTGCGTTTTCCCGGATCCGGATTCGCCGACTATCCCCAGCGTTTCGCCGGCGCGCACGCAAAACGATAAATCCCTCACCGCCTGAACGGTTTGCTCACCGTGATAGCTGATGCTCAGATCCGCAACGGATAATAAAGCTGGGTCAGTTGCTTGCGGGGACGGCTGCCTGGCTGTTTGCATAGGTTCTTCTGCCTGCCGGTTCAGCTGTCGCGACAGTCGCGCGGATCCAGCGCATCACGCAAACCGTCGCCGATAAAGTTGAAACAAAACAGCGTTACCGCCAGAAACACGGCCGGAAACACGAGCGCCCACGGCGCTGTTTCCATTACCTGCGCGCCATCGTTTACCAGCGCGCCCCACGATGTCATGGGTTCCTGCACGCCCAGGCCCAGAAAGCTGAGAAACGATTCGACCAGAATGACCTGCGGAATAGTCAGCGTCACATAAACCGCCACCACGCCCAGCAGGTTCGGCACAATATGGCGTCGCACTATGTTGGCGGGGGACACCCCGCCGGCGCGCGCTGCCTCGATGAACTCTTTCTTTTTCAGGCTGAGTGTCTGGCCGCGCACGATACGCGCCATATCAAGCCAGTTAATCGCACCCACCGCGACAAAGATCAGAAAAATATTGCGGCCAAAAAACACCATTAAGAGAATGACGACAAACATGAATGGCATGGCATACAGCACATCCACAATGCGCATCATGACCTGATCAATCTTGCCGCCGGCATAACCTGCGGTTGCTCCCCACGCGATGCCGATCAGCAAACTCACGGCAGTTGCCGCCAGCCCGACCAGCAATGAGATGCGCCCGCCGTAAAGCGTGCGTATGAACAGGTCGCGACCGACGTCATCGGTACCAAACCAATGCGATGTTGCAAACGACGGGGGAATAGAAATGCGTTCCCAGTCGGTGGAGTCAATGCTGTAAGGGCTGAGCAACGGCGCTGCCAAAACCAGCAAGACAATAAACCCCATCAACGCGATGGCGGTCATGGCCGCGCGATTTTTTCGCAGGGTGTCGCGGGCATCGTCCCACAGGCTGCGTCCGGTCGGCCCGGTAACCAAAGTGCTCAAGACAACCTCACAATTGCACCCGGGGATCCAGCCAGCGATAGGCCAGGTCCACCAGAAAGTTGAACACGATGATTAATACACCGTAAAAAACCACCACGCCCATCACCAGCGTGTAATCCCGGTTCAGAGCGCCCTGCACAAAAAAGCGCCCCAGGCCGGGCACACCGAAAATCTGCTCAATGACGACCGACCCGGTAATGATGCCCGCCGTTGCCGGGCCCAGATACGAAACGATCGGTACCAGTGCGGGTTTCAGTGCATGCCCGACTATGATTTCCAGCGTCGGCAGCCCCTGGGCTCGGGCGGTGCGTATAAAGTCGCTGCGCAACACTTCAATCATGCTGCCGCGGGTCAGGCGGGCCACGTAGGCGATCTGCGGCAAGGCCAGCGATATCACCGGCAATACCAGGCTGCGCCACTCGCCCAGCCCTCCAGCGGGCAGCCACCTTAATGTCACGGCAAACAGCAGCACCAGCAACGGCGCCAATACAAAGTTTGGGATGGAAATGCCGGTCATGGCCATGCCCATAACCACGTGGTCGGTGCGACTGTTCTGCTTCAGCGCAGCCGTCGTACCGATGCTGATACCCGCCAGCAAAGCCAGCAGCATGGCCAGTCCGCCCAGTTGCAGTGACACCGGAAACCCGGCGCCGATCAACTCGGACACGGTGTAATCCTTGTACTGAAAAGACGGCCCGAAATCGCCCTGCATCAGATTGCCCAGATAGCGGCCAAACTGCATCCACAACGGTTCGTCGAGGTGATAAGCCGCGTTCAGGCGCTCCTGGATTTCGGGCGGCACCTGCTTTTCGGTGTCAAACGGGCCTCCGGGTGCAACGCGAATGAGCGCAAAAGACAGTGCCAGCAGCACCAGCAGCGTGGGGATACCGGACAAAAAGCGGCGAAAGGCAAACGACAACATGCGCCGATTCTGTCAGCTTCGCCGCTGAACTTCGACAGCTTAGTGAGGTCGAACCCGCCCCGGTAAAGAACAATACAAGCTTGCCGTTAGCGCGCGTGCGACATAATCGGCTGCTCACGAGGCTGTTTACTGCACCCGAAGGCCCGGTAGCGCTCAAAAACAGTCTTGAGCCATCGGTCACAAACCACCGGAAAGATGCGTGCTAGACTTCAACTTTGTATGATAACTGGTTAACCCTAAACGGGTTCTTAAGAAGAATATGGAAGATTACAGGGATTATATTGCCGACGAAGGCAAGGGGCTGGGTGATTTTATCGCCAGCCTGCGCCGGCGGAAAACCCTTGGCGCGCTGACCGCGGCCATTGTTTTCATCGTTGGCGCAATCGTTACGTTTGCCTGGCCAACGAAATACACATCAACCGCCGTGATCCTCATCGAGGAGGCGGAAGTTCCCGAGCAGCTGGTGCAGACGACCGTGACAACTTTTGCGGCCCAGCAGATACAGCTCATCAACCAGCGCGTGATGACCAGCTCCAATCTGGCCGGAATCATTGAGAAGTTCGACTTGTATGCAGACAAGCGCAAGTACCTGCCGACATTGCTGCTGGTCGAAGACGTTCAGGACCAGGTGCAAATGGACCTGGTTAACGTTGAGCTGACTGACCCGGGTTCGGGGCGGGCAGCGCTTAGCACCATTGCATTCACCGTCGGTTTTGAAGACGAAAATCCGTCCACCGCACAGCAAGTGGCCAATGAACTCGTTAGCCTTTACATGGAAGAAAATGTGAGGTCGCGGACGGTACAAACTGCAGAAACCAGCGAATTTCTGGGTGCCGAAGTGGATCGGCTGGACGAGGAAGTAAAAAGGCTCGAAGACGAGCTGGCCACCTTCAAGGAAGCCAACCAGGATGCCCTGCCGGAGATCGCGCAGCTGAAACTGCAGATCCTGCAACGCACGGAAGACCAGTTGCTGGACATTCGCCGGCAGCAGCAGTCAATGGAAGAGAGCCGCATCATGCTGCGCGCCCAGTTGGCTCAGGTGGACAAGATGGCGCCGACCATCTTGCCGGACGGGCAGGCTGTGGTGTCGCCTGAAAGTCAGATCAAGGCGCTGCAAACGCGTCTTGCCATGCTTCAGGGCCAATACAGCCCCGACCATCCGGATGTGGTGCGTACAGCGCGTGAGCTGGACGCACTGAGTGCCCAGACGGGCATCACCGCTGATCTTTCCGATGTCACGGCGGCGCTGGCGTCAGCGCGGACCGATTTGATCAAGGCGAAGGAGAATTACACCGAGGATCATCCCGAGGTGCAGCGGTTGCAGCGACTGACCGAAAACCTCGAGTCGCAGACATTGTCGGCACGCGACGAGGCGGATGCGCTGGTCCGGCCCGATAATCCTGCCTTTATACAGATCACCACACAGCTCAATCAGATCGACGCCGACGAAGCCGCGCTGAAGCAGACCGAGAAGGAGTTGCGCAACCGTATTGCCGAGATCGAAGCCAATTTGCTGACCGGTCCGCGTGTTGAGCAGGAACTGCTGGCGCTGCAACGTCAACTGCAGACCTCTACACAACGCTACATCGCGATGCGTGATCGCCAGTTCAGTGCTGAGATCGGTCAGGCGCTGGAAAGCCAGAGCAAAGGCGAACGTTTCGTTCTGGTGGAACCACCGCAGATGCCGCTGCAACCGTCCAGCCCCAATAGACCAGCGCTGTTGCTATTGTTGATGCTTCTGGCACCGGCGGCAGGCGTAGGCATGATTCAGCTGAAGCAATCAATCGATGATTCGGTATGGACGGCTAACGATATCGAATTTCTGCAGGGTGCTGCGCCGATTGCATCCATCCCGTTAATCATGAACGCTGATGATGTGGCGCGTAAGCGCAAAATCAGGCTGCTAGCATACGGCGGCATTCCCGCCGCTATCGTCTTGATGGCGGTAGTGGTTCATTTCGCCGTGCGACCACTCGATGTATTGTGGTACACCGCGGTTCGCCAGTTGGGGATGTAAAAGGGAAAAGACGATGGAACATATTCGAAAAGCACTCGAGCAAGCTGAAAAGGCTCGTGCAGAGGCCCGATCCCAGCAACGCCCCGCAGCGACCCCGCTACCCACTGAGCCTGCGAGCGAAGCCGCCACTGGTGAAAAGGTGCGCGGCAGGTATTCAATACCAAAGCACCAAAGTTATCAGCGTGCCGGATGCCGTGTTCGAAAAGAACCGCTTAATTGCCGCACTTGCGGGTCACGAACTGGCGGATTCATACAGCATGTTGCGCACCCGCGTGCTGCAGCAAATGAGTGCGAATAAATGGAATACGCTCGCGTTGACGAGCCCGGCGACCGGCCACGGCAAGACACTCACCGCCATCAATCTTGCCATCAGTCTGGCTCGGGAAGTGAATCACACGGTGTTGCTCGCAGATCTGGATCTGCGCAATCCAAGTATCCACGAGTACTTCAATTACCAGCCGACCACCGGTCTGAGTGATTACCTGCACAACGACGTACCGCTGTCAGACGTTTTGTTCTCGCCCGGTATCGAACGGCTCGTGGTGCTGCCGGGTCGCGAGCCCGTGCTGAATTCTTCGGAGACGCTCGGCGCACCCAAGATGGTCAGCCTGATAGCCGAACTTAAGAGCCGCTACCCCGACCGGCTGATCATCTGCGATCTGCCACCGATGCTGGCAACCGACGATGCGCTCACTTTTGCGCCCTATATTGACGCCATGCTGATGGTGGCCGAAGCCGGCGGAACGCGCCGCGATGACCTTAAGCAGGCGCTGCAAATACTCAAAGATGTGCCGCTGCTGGGCACGGTCCTGAATCGTGCCGAGACGGGCTCACGAGGCAAGCGTTACCGCTATGGCAGCGACTGACGCGCCGCCGTCTGCCAGGCAGGAATAAGCTCTGATGTACGAAGCCTTTTACGGACTGCGGGAAAAACCTTTCTCAATCCTGCCGGATCCCTCCTTCCTTTATATGTCGAAGGGCCACAACCGGGCTCTCGTGCTTTTGAAGTACAGCCTGCTTAGCGGGCAGGGATTCACCGTTCTGAGCGGCGAAATCGGCTCAGGCAAGACGACTCTTATTAACAAGCTTGTCGAAAGCATCGAGGACGAAGTGCTGATGGGCGTGCTTTCGTTCACCCAGGTCGGGTCCACCGACATCCTTGAGTGGGTCGCCATGGCATTCGGCCTGGATTACGAGGGCAAGTCAGAAACGGCGATCTACGAAACTTTTCTGGAGTTCCTGATTCGCGAATACGCGGCGGGCCGAAAGGTCGTGCTTGTCGTGGACGAAGCGCAGAACATGGGTCTCGCCGGGCTCGAGAAACTGCGCATGTTGTCAAACGTTAATGCCAGAAAAGAATACCTTTTGCATATGATCCTGGTTGGACAGCCCGAGCTGCGTAACCTGATCAAAGCACCGGAGTTGAAGCAACTCCTGCAGCGGATAGCGATTGCCTTTCACCTTGACGCGATGACCGACCAGGAAACCCAGCAGTATGTCAGGCATCGCATAGAACTGGCGGGCGGTGACCCGGCCATATTTACTGACCGCGCCCTGCGTCTGCTGGCAGCCGCCAGTAAAGGCGTGCCGCGAGTTGTGAACGCATTGTGCGATCTGGCACTGGTGTATGGCTTCTCCGCCGAGAAGAATCCGATTGACATAGAAACTGCCCACAGCGTCCTTGAGGATCGCGGGAAGATGGGGTTGTGGAGCTACGCTACCGAGGACAAAAAAGTAGGTGCTTGAGTCGGTGGCCGTCTAAGAGGCGCGTCGCTTGCTATTTTGCCCTTAGGCATATCAAAATAACTACAAAGGCGGAAAGCATCGCAAAGCACGCGCTGAGGAATACCACCTGACCAGAACCCTCCAGCCCGAACCTTGGTATCAGAAGGGCGGCCGCCACCGTTGTGAAGGCCAAGTTTACCAATGGTAAGGGCACCTGAATATGGAATCGGCGCATTGCCGTAATACCAACGCCTAGCATCGTTGTAATGTACATCGGACCCGTGCGCCCATAAGCCACAGGAAAGTCGTCGGTGTGGGATTCGCCGGGAAAAGGAAAGTAATAACGGCCAACAGCGAGTGCCAACAGGAGACCAAAGATACCGGTCGATATCGCGATCGCGATCAATTTCCAGAGTAGTTTCTTGAACCCGGGAACGTCTCCGAGCAAATACAGTTTTGCTAGCCGCGGACTCGCGGAATGGCCCATCGCACCCATGATTGTGCTGCCAACTATAGTTAGATAGAACAACGCCGCAAAGATGCCGAGCGCGCTTTCATTTATATAGTCGGCGATGAAGTATCTGGGCACGCTCCCCACCAGCGAATTGATGCCGATTACTAGACTCAATGGAAGGCCAAGCCAGATGATCTTGCGCATAGTGGCGAGATTCCACCGAGGCGTCATGAAATCTGCGACATTGTCTTGATTCTTAACCTCTGCCGCCAAGACGGACTTGAACAATTCCTTTCCCATGGGCCAGTCGAAAAACGCGAGCAGGAGCAGAGATACAACCGCCATGCCGCTAACGGCGAAGAAGAGACTACCGGTGGTTACAATCGCAGCGACGAATACTGTTAGCTGAAGAATGCCATGCAGAACGAGGGACTTGGAGATGCTATCCATGCGCTCGTTCTGTTGAAAAAACCCGTAGAGCACGTCGCTGACGGAGTCGAATGACTTGGAAACGGCGACGGCCATGGTCACAGCAATGACTGCCGGTAGTGGTTTAAGCCAGCCAGTTGTTGCGATGACGGAGACCAGAGCGAGCGCCACTGTTATTGCTCGAAGGCCAAGGTAGTCGCCAAACGAAAACTCTCGAGCGGCGTCAGTAGACTGGAGTGCACGCATTTGCAGACTTGTCAGCATCATTATGGGCGTGACGATGGCGAGCGCAAGTGCGTATTGGCCTACAACCTCAGTTGTGCCCACCTTCGCAATTGCTACCAGAATTAACCATTGGCAACCTGAGAAAACGACGTTCCCAACCAAAGTCCAGGAGAAGTTCAGTTTTAGGGACAAAGGTCCTGTTTTGCGTCGACTCGGTTCCATCTCAACTATATTGTATATTGCTGGCGTCGTGCTTCTTCGGCAGCATTCTATTTAGGCGTAGATAAAACGGTGGCTTACAAATTGCATGAATAAACCGCGAATCCTGTGCTTCTCTAGCTATTACTTGCCGGGTTTCATGTTCGGCGGGCCGCTGCGTAGCCTTATTAATTTACAGGAGTGGCTAGCGGGCGACTACCAATTCTTCATCGTGACCCGGAATAACGATCTCGGGAGTACGGCAGCGTATGAAGATGTCACTGCTAACTCTTGGCAAGCCGTGGATCAGTCAACCGTTTGGTATCTGTCACGGCCATTCTGGTCGCCGCGCCCGTTGATTCAAGCTTTCAACCGAGCGCAGCCTCAGCTTCTATACTTTCACAGTGCATTCGATGTTTGCTTGACGATAATCCCACTGATCCTGCGCAGAGTCGGACTGATCAGTCAAAGACTTCCGGTAATCGTAGCGCCCAGAGGAGAATTTAGCCCAGGAGCCCGGTCAATTAAGAGACGTAGGAAGAAATTCTTTCTTCTGGGCGCCAAAGCTATCGGACTATACAAAGGGGTCAACTGGCAAGCTACGAACAAAGATGAAGCGGCCCAGATTCGTGCTCTTTGGGGAGAACAAGTTTCTGTTTCCATTGCGCCAAACCTTCCGCCCAGAGTTGCGGATTCACAGCCCCGCCGGACGTCATCCAAGCGCGCCGGGAAACTAAGGCTTGTATTCCTGTCGCGCATTTCGCGCATGAAGAATCTCGATGGGGCGTTGAAGATATTGAGGGAAGTACCTGATGACGTCGATTTTTTTATCTATGGAACAAAAGAAGATGAGCAATACTGGGATGAGTGCCAAAGTTTGATCGATGAGTTACCAGCCAATGTCAGCGCAAGATATCTCGGTCCCGTGATACCCGAGAAGGTCGTTGCAACGTTGTCGCAATACGATGTATTGCTGCTCCCGACGCTGGGAGAAAATTTCGGCCATGTTGTTTTTGAAGCACTAACAGCGGGGTGTCCCGTGTTGCTATCCGATCGCACTCCTTGGAGGGACTTACGCGCTGATCGCGCGGGCTACGATGTCCCGCTGGAAGATCTGGGCAGTTTCAGGAGCGCTATCAGCAGATTTGCGGAGATGGGCGAGCCTGAATTCAGCGATTGGTCACATGGCGCACAAGCTCGTGCGATGGAATATTCACGGCGACCAGAGTTACTTGAGCAAACGCGCAAATTGATTTCCGACGCGATTTTTCGGTAGGCAAGTTTTATTATGAAAATCAATAGATTATTCTTCTATTTTTTGTTTTATTGGCTTGCGAGACATTTGCCTTCATCAAGCACCAGAATTCTGGGCGCCGCTGCGAAGCGGTTGCGCACGTGGTGTTGTCGCCATCTCTTTTTGTATGTTGGCGACAACGTAAATATTGAAAAGGGTGCAAAATTCGGAAGCGGGGCCGGTATAAAGATTGGCGATAACTCCGGAATCGGAATAAACGCCAGTCTGCCAACGTCGTTAACTATAGGTAACGACGTGATGATGGGCCAGGAGGTGCTGGTTCTAAACAGAAACCACCGTTTCGATCGCACGGACATCCCTATGCGATTGCAGGCTTACACTGACGTCAGTGAGGTGGAAATTGGCGATGATGTTTGGCTGGGCAGCAGAATAACCATTTTGCCTGGTGTTAAGATCGGCAAGGGCAGCATCGTTGGTGCAGGCTCAGTTGTAACCAGAGACGTGCCGGAGTTCTCGGTTGTGGCGGGTAACCCGGCGAAAATCATCCGCAGCCGCATCGCAGAGTAATCACCCGTCTCGATAGATTCTGGCGACCCACCAACGGACACCGTCAGCCTGCACCTGTAAGAGTCGCTCACAGAGCAAGCGGCCTTTTGCTAAGTTTGGCTAGCGTGTAGCTTATACATTTTTGAATTATTTCTAACCATTCGTATAAATTGCCAAATAGAAGGCGTGGTGTAAGACTTCCCACCTTCTTGAGGCGTCGCATTGGCTCTCAGAACCTCATAATTTGTGCATACATAAGCAAACGCTTGCGGAATAAGCTCTCTAGCTTTGTAAACGTTATTTACAACTGTTTCCTGTAACGTAGGATGGAAATCGATGGGATATTTCTTCTGATATAGAATCACTCCCGTATCTATTCCCTTATCAATTTGATGAATAGTGATTCCGGTGTTTTCTACACCCTCGTATATTGGCCAAATTATACTCTGCGCCCCCCGAAACTGAGGAAGTATCTCGGAATGGAGGTTTACCATTCCATGCCGGGGAATTGAGAAAACGCTCTCAGCAATGTATCCATTCCCAAGCGAAAGGCCAAGATCAGCATCAGCATCTTTGAACAACTGCCGTGTGGTTTCACTATTAATGGCGGGGGTTCTTTCGAGCCGAAGCCCAAGTTTTTTGCACAGAACTTCTAGATTTTCAGCCTTTTTATCTGCATACCAACTTCGCATGCGCACACCGTTAATCGACCCAAGCAGCCCTATTCTGAATAGCTTTTTTATCTTCCTCTTCAGTAGCACCTTCTTATTAGGAGGCTGACCTTGGGCCAATACAACTTTTACAATATCAATATCAGCATTTTTACATAGCGCAGGTAAAACCCTAGATGCGGTCCCGCGCACGCTGGATGCAAGAATAATGATTCTCATAATGTTGCTTCCATATTACCTCTTGCAAAGAACTCAATATGTCGCAATGGCCATTCGACCTCAAAGTGATGCCTAGGAATTCTAAAAAGCTCTGTTTCTTTAGAAACAACTGTACCGCGAAAAGCTCCGAAGCAAGCCTCATACCCAGCCGATTTCGCCATTTCGAGCGAAACCTCGTCGGAATCACTCACTCTTCCATACGGCCAAGAGATGTATTTACACTCGTAGTTTAAATGCGTTTCCAATACATGCTTTGAACCAATAATCTCATCTTCTAGTAGCGATTGACTATGTGAAATTTCAGAAAATCGAGCGTGGGTTTTTGTGTGAGAACCGACGTCATAGCCAAGAGAGAGCATCTTTTCCAAATCACTCCACTTTAAAGTTTCGATAACACCAAGGTTGTTGGTCGTCTCAAGGCAGTAGCGTGTCATTTCTTCCAAACCTGCACTTACAAGAGAGGATGGCACAAAGAATATTGCCGGCACTTTATGTTTCTCCAAAATCGGCAAAGCATTTAAAAAGTTATTCCGGAATCCGTCGTCAAAGGACAGGTGAAAATACTTTCCATCAATTTGCTTCGTACCTTTGATCATTTCTACGCAATCATCGGTAGTGACAAATTCGCCTTGCGTCTTCAATCGAGAAATTATCTTTTCAAACTGTTCAATCTGGTCGTCAAACACATAATGACAATACAAACAGCGAAGAAATGTATCTGCTGTAGATCGATTTACAGTGGCGAATGCGTGAAGTATTGCGCTTCGAAGCGCTGCTCGAGATTTGCTGACAATGCCAGCCGGTAGCGGGGTTGCTTGCCTCACTAAATGAGCAAATTTGTCGTTAGTCATCTGCTTTCCTCGATATTGAGCCTAATCGTACTTGTCTTCCGGAGGTTAATTCAGCGCTTTGCTCCACTAACTCAAGGGCCCTGCGCTCGCAAGCCTGCACTTAGGCAACAACTACCGGATCACCAACCCCGTTCACCTCGTCGCGCCGCCCGTCCGCCAGCAAACGGTACGCCGCCGCATAAGTGCCCGCCACATGTTTGATCTCAAAGTGCGCCAGGATGCGCTCGCGCATCGCGTCACCCAACCGTTGCCGCAATGAAGCGTCGTCTACGAGCTCAAGCAGACAGGCGTACAAAGCGTCCCGATCCCCGGGGGTGATCAACCAACGGGCGCCCTCGGCCCCCACCTGCATAGGCGTGCCACCTACTCGCGTGCTGACTACCGGCAAACCTGCAGCCATGGCTTCCAGAACTGCATTTGAGTTGCCTTCGCGGTTGGAGGTTAGGACGAACACATCCATATCCTCTAGCTTGTCACGCACCTCAGTTACATAGCCGCGAAAGAGCACCGAATCCGCAATTCCAAGACTCATGGCGAGGTCCTTCAGTTCGGCTTCATCGGGTCCGCGGCCCCACAACTCCAATTCCACCGCACTGCTAGCCGAATCGACAACACGCTTCCAGGCATGTAGCAAATCATGAATATTCTTTTCCGGATTAAGTCGCCCGACAAACACGACGCGGCATGGTGAACGCGAGGATCTGCGCTTGCTCGAACCTGTGGCATTACTGCGCATGCGAATACCGTTGGGAGTCGTGAGCACTCGTTGTTTTGGGTAACCAATTGCGTTGAGTTCGCTAAGACTGTCTTTGGTCATGGCGACCACCGCATCTGCCTTTTTGAAAACTGCCAGCCTTAACGCACCAAACCGGGACGCAGCGATACCGGGCAGCGAGCGGGAGCCCACCGTGGACAACTTTAACAATACCGGTTTACGAAATAGCCGGACGGCCACAATGGCAAACGTGCTGATCCAACTGTACTGATGGAAATGCACAATGTCATAGCTGTGTCTTAACGAATAAAGTGCCCTCAGCAGATCAAACGGATTTCGAATGAAGCGGACGAACTTCTTTGGCGACCACGGGATTCGGTATACCGGGATGCCCTCAACCACCTCTCGGGCGGGCTGAGATCGATCGAATCTGTAGGATAGCGCCTGCACGCCGATGCCGAGCTCAACGAGCGATTTGGCCAGTTCGTGCGACTGACGTTCGAGCCCGCCCACCACGGGGTATGGATAATATGGCACTACCATCAGAACACGGACAGGAGGGCTCATATTTGCAACTCAAAGTAACCGAAATTAAACACGCGGTAATTGCAACGGATCAGTACGCAGAACTACCAGACGGAACCATAACTCGAGCCAGAGAACCAGCCACAAGCGGGTATGGTGATTCTCGCCTGACCTGTGTAGTCGTATCATCCGCTGCACGGGCTCACTTTTGATCCAACCTTCTGACACCGCAACGCTGTCTTTCATGAGCAAGTGGAGCCAATCACCTAGCTCATCACGCCACCAATGCACTAACGGGATCGCGAACCCCATTTTCGGCCGGTATATCACATCGCGCGGAACCCAGCGGGCCGCAATTCGTTTTAGTAGCCACTTGCGCTGCCCCCAATGCAGCTTCATGCGGTCCGGAAGTATCCATGCCTCCTCAATGACCCTCTGATCAAGGAATGGCGACCGTACCTCCAGCGAGGCAGCCATGCTGGCCACGTCCATCTTGGTCAGCAAGTCGTCCGGCAACTGCACTTGGAAATCCGCTGCGAGAAGACGTTGCACCACGCTTGCTTTATCGCTGGTCCGCACATGACCGTTGCGGCAAACCGCAAGGTCATGAATGAGTCCCGGTCGAAGGCTCGGACCCGCCAGTTCTCCAAACCAGTCGAGCCAGCTTTGGGAATTTGTATAGCCCTCACCCGGCGGAGCGATAGAGAGCTGATTCATTGCGGACCAGCGTCGGCCTAACCCGCCCATCAATGCCGTAACTCGAGGAATGACGTGCTTGCGGACAGTCAGCGGCAATGCCTCGGCGTAACGCTGTGCATACACACCAGATTGCACGCGCCAGTACCCGCCGAACGACTCGTCACCTCCGTCACCACTCAGACAAACCTTGACCTGCTCGCGGGCAAAACGGGACACAAGATAAGAAGGGACAGCCGAGGCATCGCCAAACGGCTGTCCATACTGGACAACCAAATGTGGCAGGCAGTCGATGAGGTCACGCACGCCGACTTCAATCTCATGGTGCGGTATTTTCAGATGCGTGGCCACTTGACGCGCGTAGGGTAGCTCGCTGAAATCCTGCGCGCCGAACCCCAGTGAAAATGCCGGCAAACCCGGCCGGAATCGCGCCGCCATCGCGGCAACCAATGAGGAATCTACCCCTCCACTGAGAAACACCCCCACCGGCACATCAGCATCGAGACAGCGCTCGACGCTGTCGCTGATAACGGCCTCTGTCTTTTGCATGCAGTCACTAAGACTCATGCGCTGAGGGGCGCTGGGTGGAAAATCCCAGTAACGTATTACCTGCACTTCCTGATCAGGCGAGATCAACAACATATGGGCTGGCGGCAAAACCTTCACACCCTGCCATATCGTGTGGTTTGCTGGAACAAAGCTATGGGCCGCGAAACACACAATGGCCTCCGGGTCGATGATCAGATCATCTCGTATCGTGGCCAGGGCTTCGATAGTGGAGCCGAAATCCAAACTGTCTGCTGTCGGGCGATAAAACAGCGGCTTCTCGCCAAGCCGATCACGAGCCAGCAGTAAGCGCTGCTGCCGGTTGTCCCAAAGTGCGATCGCAAACATTCCTCTAAGCCTGGGTATCAGCGCTTCCCCCCATGCCTGATAACCCTGCACGATCACTTCTGTGTCCGATTGACTACTAAATGCGTATCCAGCCTCCAGCAACTCGGAGCGCAGCTCCCTCCAGTTGTAAATTTCGCCATTGAACACGACCTGTATGCTGCCGTCAGCATTGGCCATGGGACAGTGTCCTGCCGAGCTCAAATCGCGAATAGTAAGGCGTCGATGCACTAAGCCTATATGCGGAGCGCTAAAGAATCCCTGATCATCCGGCCCCCGGTACTCCATGGCATCTCCCATTGCCCGGAGCGTTTCGTCTTCCGGAACTTGCGGCGCACGGAAAAACTGTCCGGCGATACCGCACATCAGATGTTCGCCGTTGGCACTATGTGCCGATTTTTAAAATTCGTGGGGAGCCGGAAGAGCAACCTAAACATTTTTAGTCCCTTAAATTGTTCTTCAGAAAGAATCGAATACGAACAATGGTAGGCAGTAATAAGGCTGCCACTAAAGCGCTTCTTATTAGGCATTAACAGTAGTGCATCCAAGTACGCAATAGTCACACAAATTAAAGGTCGGCGGAATCGGGGCTACTAACAGCAGCCGATTTTCGACGTTTTGGCTGCCGTGGTTTCGAAATTGGAACGTAAGGACGAACAAACTTCCATATTAGGAGCACGATCAAGGTGAATACGGCGGGTTTAGTAAATACCGCCAATCCATTTCTGACAATCGGAAGAACGTGCCAGAAGATTGTGCTGGCAAAAAGAAACCAATAACGATGAAGCAGTAACGGCACGCATTCGAATTGACCAAGAAATGCACCCATCGCAATAAAAAACACAAGAATACCGATCAAACCAAAATTGAAATAGGGCTCCGCGACCCCACTGTATCCTGCGCCGCCACCCGCTTCGAATTGCTCGCGAATAATGTGATACGTGGCCCAATCGCCTGCCTGCATTTCGAAAAGAGCCTCTTCGGTCGCACCGCCTCGAATTTTCTCCGCGGCGGCCGCGCGAGACGTCGAGTAATCTGCGGTAAGTCCGATGTTAGGAATGACGTCCAGCAGATAACTCAGATAGGTTCTGCCGTAGCGATAGGATTCCTCTTCCGGGATCAGCATGATTGTATACATCAACGGGCCAATGCTGCCGCCCATTTCACCAAAAGAATCCCTCAGGTCGACGACTTCTGTGGCTTCCGCAATCGCATCCACGCTGGCAATTTCTCCGAGAGTTCCGAGAGTACGCAGATAACCAATTAGCGGGATAAGCAAAAGCACGGCAAAAAGAGTCGCGCCGGCCAACATTGGATTGATGCGTCGACCGCACTTGACCCACAAAATTATTCCCGTGAGCAGGGGAAAGAGTGCGGTTGTGCGTTGGCCGCTCAACAGGAAAAATAGCAGGATGAGTGCAGCCGCAATGTATGCGGTGCGTTTTTGGCTTCGGGATTGCGCCGCGATGACCATGGCGATTGCTGCACTTGGTGCCATCATAGAAAAGACGCTAATGAAGCGCGTATCTGATAAATGGAAAAGCTCGAGGCGAGAAAGCGCAAATATATTTCCCATGGTCGCGAATGACAGAGCTAGTAACAGGGCCGAGGCGAGCAACAAACCAATGCCTTGATCGTAGAGCCAGGCTCTATTTTGAGAAAAGGCGCGCTCTACCAATTCTGGCGATGGCGGTCTTTTAGCCTTGTACCGCATTAAATAAATGGACAGACCGATGCCTATGCAGGAGAGGGCGATGTTCGTATACCAAGCGGCACGGACGGCCCATGCGCCAAGAGGCCCGAGCCAGTCTTTTACTTGCAGCAACCCAAAGCCATCCTGCAAGACGAGCCCAAAGTGAAAAAGAAAAAGGCTCACAACGAAAGCGCTTGAAAAAAGATAGATACTGCCAAACGCTATTTTGGTTGAAAACAAGTAAACCGCTAGCCAGATGACCGCTGCAAGAGAAGGCGCGAAAGTCTCGCCAATAAGCTTAGAGTCGCTTGAAGGAATCATTGAGAGAGACAGAAACAGCAAAATGAAGCTAGCGAATAACAATGGAGCGACAGCGCCCCGACGCCTTAACATCGCAAGCCCCGGTCGACGTCTTTGAGCACGGCCTCTAGTGCGTGCTAACGATTCTAAGCTACGACCGGAGGTCGGATTGATTGCTCTATTGTTTGCCATAGCTTGTAAACGGCAGGCCGCTAGCCCTGCTTAGCCGAAGATTCTTCAGGGACATCAAAAAGTTAAGTACAGTTCACGATCTGGCACATGAGTATACGCTATTATTGCGCGACGAAATTGTGACGCGGGTGCGAGAATTTGGCCCGAATACGCGGCGGCCGATATTTTGATGCAAGGCGATATACGTTATGGACTACACCTCAGAACCATTGCTCTTTCGAGTGCGAAAAGCGATGAGATACGTCAGCCTCTACGGCGTTCGTCGAACGCTAGTCAAAATTCGCGGCCGCTATCATATGAACAAGGTGTATTCGTCATTGCCGGCAAGAGAACGCCCTGGTCAGTCGCGGGGGAAAGTTGGACTCATCGGGTGCGGAAACTTCGGGTTCTCTGTAATTGCTTATTACCTGAAGAAGAATTTTGGCTACGTAATTCGCGGCTGCATGGACATCGACATCAACCGCGCGGCCTCATTATTTGAGCAGTATAAAGTCGGCTATTACACGGACGATGCGGAGGAAATCTTCGCGGATCCAGACATCAAGCTCGTATACATAGCTTCCAATCACGCAAGCCATGCAGAATACGCAATCAGGGCATTAAGAGCGGGTAAAGATGTCCATATTGAGAAGCCGCATATCGTCGATGATGATCAGCTTAATCGTCTTTGCGAGGAAGTAAGTAGAAATGACGGGCGCATCGTATCTATTGGGTTCAACAGGCCCCACAGCGCTATTGGTATGCGTATTCGAGATCTTATTGCGCAAGAGGATGGCGATCTTCTTCAAAATTGGTTTGTAGCGGGACATAAAATCGCTCCGGGTCACTGGTATCACGGTGAAAAGGAAGGTGGACGGGTACTGGGAAATCTTTGTCATTGGGCAGACTTCACCTATCAGGTTATGCCACCCGAAAGACGATTCCCTATACTGATAACCCCAACTCGATCTGAGCGGCCGGATTGTGATCTTGCAGTTACGTATGTGTTTGGCGATGGTTCAATCGGTGCAATAGCTTTTTCTGAGAAGGGAGAGCCATTCGAAGGGGTCCGGGAGCGATATGCCGCACATCGCGGGAACGTATTGATTGCTATGGATGACTTCAAGCGTCTGGTCGCTGACATCGGGCCATCGCGGAAGGTATGGGAGCGCTGGCATCGCGACCACGGACACGAGGGATCCGTAGTACGAAGCTACGAAACTTCGATGGATTCTGCGGCCCCTGGCTGTGACATTTCCTACGTCTGGGAAGCAGGCCAGTTATTTCTGCGCACCAAACAGGCTTTGGATACATCGCAGCCTGTTTCTATTGATGGCTGGAACGGAAATCCTTGATTACTGTTGCGCTGTTGCCTTTGGTTTTCCTCTTCGCGGCACTGAGTTTGCCAGCGACATCGGTCGCGAAAGAAAACAACATCGGTCTGGCCGAGGTTGTACTGCCCGGATTTTCGCCAGTAGCGTTAGATGGCAAGAAAATAACGCTGGGCGCTGGGCGCTCGTATCAATGGGCTGAGGGACTGCTGCCGGCAAGTATCGGCTCCAAAGGCTCTGAACTGGTTGGCCCAATGCACCTTGTCGCAACTATCGGTGGCAAATCGTTCCCCATATCCGCAGACACGTTCCGCGTACTGGAATCCAGTGATCATCACGTTGAGATTATTAGCAAAGGCGAATTGGCTGGACTGCTTAGTATAGAGGCTAGAACCCGAATCGAGTTTGATGGACTAGCGACCGTGCGCCTGAGCATCTCGCCGAATGGCAGCGTGGATATAGAGGGGCTGACCGTAATCGCGCCAGTAGTGCGGAGGAAAGACCTCCGGCTGCTGGCGTATGACCCAAAGACCATTTACAACTACGGCAAGCAGGAAACTTTTCCCCTGTGCGGCGAGCTGGAGTACAAAAGTGTCTTGGGCCTTCCCGACACCGAGCGCAGTTTTTGGCTCTTCACTGATGAGCCGGCTTTCCCCGGTCGGGAAAAAAGCAGACCACCAACAACTTTGACATGCGATACCCAATGGGTGCGCATCGCACAACCACTTATGGGGCAGCTGGAGCTATCAACTCCGTTGGAGTTGAATTTTGCGTTTCTGGCGACGCCTGTTAAAGACTTGCCCGCTGCAAGCCGGCTTAATCGCGTTGTGCCCCGAGCAACGAATGAGGAGGCAGAACTCGGCAACAGGCAACTTTGGTGGGTCGAGGCACTACCTCATTATTCCTTACCGAGCTTGAATTACCCCCCGGGTGCACTGAAGACTCTCACCGAAGCCGATAAGGCAGCATACCCCGGATTGACCGCGAATCGCCGGAATCTGAAGGTCTGGCAATCACTCGGCCTGGAGCGTCTACCCTACATGTCACTGCGAGCACCCTCTGTGCTGGACCCATTGGTAATCGAGAATGAAAAACGCTGGCGAGTATATCCGGAAAGGGACACACCCGTTGCTGGGGACGGGCCTTACCGTCAAGGTTTCGCACGGCCATTCTTCTCGCATCGGGCTCCGGGGTTTTCTGATTACATGATTGAACACCTAGATAGAGTTGCTGCCGACCTTCCCGTCCGAGGATTTTATTTTGACCAGGGCGCACCCATGGGCTCTGGGAACGAGCTGCACCTGCCCAACGATCAGCGTATAAGGCCCCCCCAAGCATCAGATATTCTAGCCGTGCGAAAATTCTTCAAACGTCTTGCCACGATGCTGTACGAACGGGGCCGAGAGCCACTAATCTATGTTCACAACTCGAAGGCTACTGTTATTCCCGCATACAGTTTCGTAACTGCATTGGTTCAAGGCGAAGAATACAACTCCAATCGACTTAAAGGGTTCGATTATTTGTCATCCGTGGATATGGAGACGATCCAGACCACTTACGCATCAGGGCAATTCGGGTTTCCGATTATTTGGCTTGAGGAGGTGTGGTCCGAATACCTGGCTGAAAGACGACCGGCCAAGTACAGGGCAGATACCATGGCATGGCTCGAGTCGCGCGAATACGAGCGCGGGTGGCGGAACTTCATGGCGGTAGCGTTATTGCACGACATACCTGTTTGGACCCTTGCGCCGGCAGCACTCCGCAGCCGCCTTTATGATGTTATGGACAACTTTGGAATCGGCCAAAGTCAATTTACGGGCTATTGGAAGCTAGATACTTCATGGCAGGAACGTTCAATCCTTGTAAGTCTGTTCACGCGTGACGATGGACGTCAGCTAGCCATAATCGTCAATCGGGATGACCGTGCGAAAAGGCTGACTAAAGAAAGTTTGTCGCCATTCCTTGGCGATATGCAGGAAAGCATGGAGCGGTTACTCGGACAAAGCGTACCGCCAAAAGATTTCATTCTTGCTCCACTTTAGAGTGAGTGGGATAAAGCAATAAATTCAACTGGTGAGAAATGAAACAAGTACTACAAGACCTGAAGTCAGGTGAAACACGCTTAGCCGATGTGCCGACTCCGTCGGCAAGTGCGGGCTGTTGCCTGATTCAAACTGCCTCCAGTCTGGTGTCGGTAGGAACCGAGCGCATGCTGCTTGAATTCGGCAAAGCCAACCTTATCGACAAGGCACGGCAGCAACCCGACAAAGTGAAGCAGGTTATCGAAAAGGCGCGCACTGACGGTATCGGGCCTACACTGCAGGCCGTGCGCTCAAAGCTGGATCAGCCGCTGCCGCTGGGTTACAGCAACGTTGGTGTGGTCGCAGAAGTCGGCAAGGGTGTCGACGGTTTCGAGCCCGGTGATCGGGTGGTATCGAACGGCCATCATGCCGAAGTGGTCTGTGTGCCCACCAACCTGTGCGCCAGAATTCCCGATGCGGTTGATGACGAGTCCGCCAGTTTTACGGTGCTGGGCGCAATTGCCTTGCAAGGCATTCGCCTTGTCCAGCCCACGCTCGGCGAAAACGTTGTGGTGACCGGCCTAGGTCTGATCGGGCTGATGACGGTGCAGTTGCTCCGGGCGCACGGCTGCAATGTCCTGGGCATCGATTTTGATGCCGAGCGTGCGCGCATGGCGCGGGAATTCGGTGCGACAACGTGCGTGCCGTCGGCCGGTGAAGACCCCGTGGCCGTGGCAAATCGCTTTTCGCGTGGCAGAGGCGTCGATGCCGTCATCATCACGGCCGCCACCAAGAGCAATGAACCGGTGCATCAGGCTGCCACTATGTGCCGCAAGCGCGGGCGGATCGTGCTGGTCGGCGTGGTCGGTCTGGAATTATCGCGGGCGGATTTCTTTGAAAAGGAACTCACTTTTCAGGTGTCCTGCTCCTATGGCCCGGGGCGCTACGATCCGGCCTATGAAGAACAAGGTCAGGATTATCCCTTTGGCTTTGTCCGCTGGACCGAGCAGCGCAACTTCGAGGCGGTACTGGACATGATGGCGACTGGCCGTCTGGATGTGAAGCCGCTGATCACGCATCGTTTCGACATTAACGCTGCCCAAGAAGCCTATCGCGTTCTCGGCGAAGAAAGCCCTCTCGGTATCGTGCTGACATACCCGAATGCTGGCGCTGACGTCGGCGCGGGACGGCGCGTTGCACTGCCAGGCGGTGCCATCAAGCCGGTTGCCGGAGCACCCGGTGTGTCGTTTATCGGTGCCGGCAATTATGCCGGGCAAGTGCTGATACCGGCTTTTCAGGCCGGTGGGGCGCGTTTCGATACACTGGTCAGCGCCGGTGGCGTGACCAGTGTGCACCACGGCAAAAAGTTCGGCTTCCAGGCGGCAGCAACGGACCCCGCAGAGGTGTTCCGCAGCGCGTCCACGGATGCAGTGGTGATTGCAACTCGCCACGACACACACGCCGGGTACGTATTGCAGGCGCTCCAGCATCGCAAGCATGTGTTTTGCGAAAAGCCGTTAACGGTGGCTGCCGAAGAACTGGCAGAAATCGAGGATGCCTACGCTGCTGCGGTCGAGTCCGGTTTCAATCCCGTAATCATGGTCGGCTTCAACCGGCGTTTTGCGCCGCAGATTGTAAAGATGAAGGCGCTGCTCGATGCCAACCCTGCACCGAAGTCGTTCGTGATGACAGTGAACGCCGGCGATATCCCGCCCGATCACTGGACACAGGATCCCGTGCAGGGCGGTGGTCGCATCATCGGTGAGGGTTGTCACTTTATTGATTTGCTGCGGTTCCTCGCGGCTTCACCTATTAGCGGAATCCGGGCGACGCGCATGGGTGCCGTACCGGGTGTTGCGATACGCGACGACAAGGCGACGATAACGATGGCTTTCGAAGACGGTTCTTTCGGCACTGTGCACTATCTTGCCAACGGACACCGCTCCTTCCCAAAAGAGCGACTCGAAGTATTCTGCGGCGGTTCTGTTTTGCAGCTCGATAATTTCCGTCGCATGACGGGCTACGGCTGGCCCGGGTTCAAGAAAATGAATCTGCGCACTCAGGACAAGGGGCAGAAGGCCTGTGCGGCAGCATTCGTTTCTGCACTGCGTGACGGCGGCACGGCACCAATTCCGTTCGGAGAGATTGTTGAAGTCACCCGCGCGACCTTTGATGCGGTGCAAGCATTACACAGCGATACCTGACGACGTGCGTTACTCACCACGCTGATTAATGCTTAAGAATAAACAAATCCTTGGTGTAAGTGCGATCCATGATGTTCGGCACGTAGCCGCCCACCCAGGGCTTGATCAGATGTTTGGCAACGTAAAAATAAATCGGGATTATCGGCGCTTCGGATAACAGCACCCTCTCGGCCTCTTGAAGCAGCAACGCTCGGGCCTGCAGATCCGATTCGGCTGCCGCGGCATCAACCAGCCGGTCATAGCGCTTGTTAAACCATTGGGTGTCGTTCTGCGGGCTCTGTGAATGCAGAATCTCGGCAAAAGTGTTGGCATCGTTGTAATCGCCAACCCAGCCTGAACGAAAAACCTGCGCATTCGGCAGCGTACGGGTCTGCAAATAGACTTTCCATTCCTGATTGAGCAATTGCGTTTGCACGCCCAGCACCTGCTTCCACATCGAACTGATCGCGATGGCAACGCGCTTATGATCCTGAGACGTGTTGTAAAGAATCTCCAGCGTCAGCGGGTTGGCTTCGTTGTAGCCTGCTTCTGCATACAGGCGGCGCGCTTCGGCATGGCGTTGTTCGCGTGTCCAGTTCGCCCACTCGGGTTGCTGTTGCTCGTAGCCCTGCACCGGCGGCACCCAGCTGTATGCCGTAATCGCCGCCCCACCGAGAATTTTCTCCGCAATAATTTCACGGTCAATGGCCATCGACAAAGCCAGACGCAAGCCTGGTTTGCCGGCGAACAATTCGTTACGGGTATTGATGCCGTAGTAGTACGTCGACAAGTAAGGTGATTGATAGTATTCATCGGGCATGTTGCGCTTGATGAATTCAAGCTGCCGCGCGGGAACGGTGGTGGTGAAATCGAGTTCGTCAGACCGGTAGCGCGCAAACATCGCGTCCAGATTTTCACTGGCATAGAAAAACACCCGGTCAATAATCGTTTTGTTGTTCTGTCTGTAAAGCGGGTTGCGTTCCAGCTCGATATGCGACTGCACGACCCAGTCTTTAAGCACGTAAGGCCCGTTGCCAACCAGCTTGCCCGGCCGGGAAAATTTTTCGCCGTGCTCGCGCACGCTGGGCGGATGCACGGCATAGGCCATCGAGTGGGTCAGCAGCCCCAGAAAGTAAGGCGTCGGATTATTCAGCGTGATCTCCAGGGTCAGATCATCGATCGCGCGCACGCCCAATTGCTCGGGCGGCAACTCGCCGTTGTTAATCGCCATCGCATTCTTGATCGGAAACAAAATGCCGCTGTAAACGGACAACGTGGCCGGATCAACACCGCGCCGCAAACTGAACACCCAGTCGTGCGCGGTAACCGGGTCGCCGTTGCTCCAGCGGCCATCCGCACGCATATAAAAGGTGTAAACGCGGCCGTCTTCGCTGATCGTCCAGGATTCGGCAGCCGCGGGTATCAGGTCGCCATTCGGCGCCTCCGCGACCAGCGGCTCGTAGATATCCTGCATCACGCGGCTGGCGGGTACCCCCTGCGCCCGGTGCGGATCGAGCGTCTGCGGCTCGGCTTCGTTATCACGATGCAACACCTGCTCGTCGGCCAGCTCGGTGCCGCTGGCGCCGCCAATCTGGCCGTAATCACGCATGACGGGGGCATCTGAGTCACTGCTGCACGCAATCAGAAGCGCAGCAAGCAATACGCCGGCAAGGCGTGCGAGGATCATGCGGTCTTTCGGCCGCTGGTTTTGATGCGCGCTTTCTTGAGGTGCACCAGCAACAGCGAAACAGCGGCCGGGGTCATGCCCGGAATGCGCGAAGCCTGCCCCAGCGTTGCCGGGCGCACCGCCGTTAACTTCTGGCGCACCTCGTTCGACAGGCCCAGCACCTGGGCGTAATTGATATCGTCGGGCAAAATCGTCTGTTCATTATTTCGATTGCGCTCTATTTCCTGTTCCTGACGCACCAGGTAACCCGAGTAACGCGCCTCGATTTCTATTTGCGCGACAATCTGCTCACCCTGCTCGGCGCTTTCATCGGCAGAGGCTGAACGCGGACCTACCGCGGCAATACTCGTCAAAAAGGCATGGTCGAATTCCGGGCGTTTTAACAGCTCGAGTGCCTTGTGCTCGCGCGACAGGCCTTTGCCCAGCGTGTTGATGTGTGTTGCTGACAAATCGTGCGGATGTACGACTATTGCGCCAAGCCGCTGTTGCTCGAGCGCAATGCGCTCGCGTTTGTCACCAAAGCTGCGCCAGCGTGCATCGCCGACAACGCCCAGTTCGCGCCCTACCGGCGTCAACCGCTCATCGGCATTGTCTTCGCGCAGCAACAGGCGGTACTCGGCCCGGCTGGTAAACATGCGATAGGGTTCGAGCGTACCGCGCGTGACCAGATCATCCACCAGCACGCCGATATAGGCGGCTTCACGACCCGGGCACCAGCTGTCCAACTGCTGCGCCCGGCGCGCCGCGTTAATGCCAGCCAGAATGCCCTGCGCACCCGCTTCTTCGTAACCGGTGGTGCCATTGATCTGCCCGGCAAACCAAAGGTTGCCAAGTGTTTTGGTTTCGAGCGTGTTCTTCAGGCCGCGCGGGTCAAAGTAGTCGTACTCAATCGCGTAGCCAGGACGGGTAATGCGGGCGTTTTCGAGGCCGCGGATGGAACGCACAAAGGCTTCCTGTACGTCGAACGGCAAACTGGTGGACACACCGTTGGGGTAAAGCTCACGGGTGTGCAGGCCTTCGGGCTCGAGAAAAATCTGATGACTGTCGCGATCGGCAAAGCGGGTGATTTTGTCCTCAATGGACGGACAATAACGCGGCCCTACCCCGTCAATGACACCCGTGAACAACGGCGAACGATCCAGCCCCGCGCGAATGATGTCATGCGTCGCGGCGTTGGTGTGGGTGATGTGACAGACCGCCTGCGCGGGATGATCACTGCGTTTGCCCAGAAAGGAAAATACCGGCCGCGGCTCGTCGCCCGGCTGCACCTGCAATTGGGAAAAGTCGACGGTGCGGCCGTCGATACGCGGCGGCGTGCCGGTTTTTAGCCGGCCCACGCCCATGTTCAGTTCGCGCAAGCGATGCGCCAGGCCAATGGACGCGGGATCGCCTGCGCGGCCGCCGGCCGATTGCGTCAGACCAACGTGTATACGGCCCTCGAGAAATGTACCGACCGTCAGCACCACGGCTTTGGCCCTGAATGCCAAGCCCGCGGAGGTCATCACACCGACAACCCGGTCGCCTTCGACGATAAGATCGTCGACGCTTTGCTGAAACATCGACAGGTTTGTCTGTTGCTCCAGCATGGCGCGCACGGCCTGCCGATAAAGCGCCCGATCCGCCTGGGCGCGAGTCGCGCGCACAGCGGGGCCCTTGCGAGCATTCAGGGTGCGAAAGTGAATGCCCGCCAGATCGGCTGCCCGCGCCATAACACCGTCCAGCGCATCGATTTCCTTGGTGAGATGCCCTTTGCCGATGCCGCCGATGGCCGGGTTACAGCTCATCTGTCCGACGGTCTCGAGGTTTTGCGTCAGCAACAGCGTGCGCGCACCACAGCGCGCCGCCGCGGCTGCAGCCTCGGTACCGGCGTGTCCGCCGCCCACCACAATGACATCAAAATCGTTCATAAATGCTTCCGAAACCGGAACTTACCGTACTTGTCCGGGGGCGCGATTCTACCGCGCCGAAGTCTGCTGTGACAGGTCCCGGCGCAGACGGTCGTGTTGAGGGCGAATCGGAGCGCAGCGACTGAGCCCGAAATACGATTCGTCGAGAGCCGGGGCCGCTCGGGACATGGCGTCAGGTTGTCATAATCGCCGGACCCCGATCACGGACTGCAACCTGAGCTTTTGCAACAATGTGCTTGCTCCTTTGCAACACGCGCACGAGCGCGGGAAACGGATCAAATGAGCCTTAATAAGAAAAACAATATGGCGACTCCGCAGTTCAACGACTCTGACCCCAATATTGCTGAACCCAATATTGGCAGGGAAATACCCGGCCTGGTCTGGTTTTACGGTCTGTGGGTCGGGCTAGCCACGCTAAGCGGCTGGCTGGGTCATTCCAGCATCAGCCCGGCGGCCTCGATGTTCCTGCTCGGCGGCATAGTCAGCACCAACATATTTTTTATGTGCCTGTCGCGGGTAGAACGTGACAACCCGGGCATGATCAACACACTGGCCCTGTATCAAACCATACTGGGCATTGCCTGGACCACAGCGTACTTCTATTTCAGTAAGGGCGCGGGTGACCTGGTACTGGGCATGTACATGACGGCGCTGATGTTCGCCGTGTTCCATGTGACCACACGCAAACTGCTGGCGCTGAGCATCGCGGCGATTTCCAGCCACGCGCTGATGATTGCCACGCAAGCCGTCAGCTCGCCCCTTGCCGTGTCCCCTGTGAACGACGGCATTCGCTTTCTGGTGCTGATCGCCGTATCGGCATGGATATATATGTATGCTCGCAAACTTCGCGATCTTCGGTTTGAACTGCAATACCGTAACGAAGAGCTGCAAAACGTGGTCGAACGCGTGACGCGCATTGCAGAAGAAGATCACCTGACGAAATCGTTCAATCGTCGCCATATCATGGAAACCATGGCACGGGAGAAATCGCGTGCCGATCGTTCGGGCAACACCTTTTCCATCATGCTGTTCGACCTGGATCACTTTAAAACGGTCAATGACCGCTATGGCCATCTCGTCGGGGACCAGATACTGACTGACTTCGCCTCGCGGGTTAAGAGCGAACTGCGTGGCATGGACAGCGTGAATACCACCGAGCACAAGCGCTCTTTCGGACGTTACGGCGGCGAGGAGTTTCTGGCCATCCTGCCGGCGACCGACGCAGACGGCGCCGAGTATTGTGCTGAACGTATACGCAGCATCATTGCCCGGCACGAATTCCGCGATCGCTACAACATCACGGTGTCAGTGGGTGTGGCTGAATACAAGCTGGGTGAAACCGTGCCCCAGTTATTAACGCGGGCCGATGAAGCGCTGTATCAGGCGAAACGCGACGGACGCAACCGCGTGCGCTGCAGCCGCCCGGTGGAACTGCGTGACACCGGCACGCAACCTAACCTGCGTATCCTGACTTAGTGGGCCCTTGCTTAGTGGACCCTTGGTAGCCGATTAACTACTGCTGTATCGAGCGCAGGTATTCAACCAGATTGTCGACAATGATATCGACGCGTTCCTGGGCGGCATCATCCGCGCCCTCTTCAACCCAGAACTCATAACCCCAGACCGGCATGTACCGCGTGCCATGAACCACGACGGTTTCCTGACCGTCAATGATTTTTCGCAAAACGTCTTCCGGGAAATTATTGCCGCGGCGCTTTCGCAGACCTGTCAGATCCGGAACTGCAATTGGCAGCCCCTCGGCAACCGGGCCATCACCCTGGCCGGACTCACCGTGGCAGGCAGCGCAAAAGCGCATGTAGGTTTCCTGACCTGAATATTCGTCAAAGGCCTGCGCATACACCGGCAAACTAAAAACGGTGGCAACAGCCACAACGGTTAACCGAATCAGCGCGGTCAGCGGGTTTGTTTGCTCAGGCATAGCATCCCTCAAAAAAGCATTCTGGATTGCCTCAAAGTAACGCATAACCGCCCCGGTATCCATACACGTTTACCGCAACCGGTGCGCGGGGTTGGAGTGGCATTGGGAATTATTTGCCGATGCAAAAACTGGCGAAAATTTCGCCCAGCAGATCATCGCTGGAAAACTGCCCGGTGATTTCCGCCAGGGCATTCTGCACTTGCAATAGCTCGTCCGCAGCCAGTTCGCCGGCCGCCGTATCGACGAGCAAGTTGCTGGCAGCCGTGAAATGGTCGCGGGCTTTGCGCAGGCTTTCCAAATGGCGGCGGCGGGCCGTTACCGCGCCTTCGCCGGCAGGCTGATAACCAAGTTGTTGTTCCAGATGGGTGCGCAGTGCATCAATACCCGCACCGGTTCGCGCTGAAACATGCACCCGGTGCTCATGCTCGCGGTCAACACCGGGCACAGCGCCGCTCAAATCGCACTTGTTGTAGACCAGCGTATACGTCAATCCCTCGGGCAATTCCTCTAACAGTGCGGCTTCCTGGCTGTCATCCGCCGAGCCATCAATAATCAACAAGGCGTGATCCGCGGTGCGCAATTGTTGCTGGGCGCGCTTAACGCCTTCTGCTTCAACCGCGTCGCCCGTGGGACGCAAACCGGCGGTGTCAATGATGTTGACCAGCAGGCCGTGCAACTCAATTTGCTCGCGCACCAGATCGCGCGTTGTGCCCGCCACCTCGGTAACAATCGCCGCATCGTACCCGGCCAGCGCATTCAACAAGCTCGACTTGCCAGCGTTGGGCCGGCCCGCCAGGACCACGGTTGCGCCGTCGCGCAGCAGGCAACCTTGTCGAACCGTGTGATCAACCGAATCAAAAGCCGCGCGCACTGTATTCAGGCGCTGAGACAAGGCCACGTCATCAAGAAAATCGATTTCCTCTTCGGCAAAATCCAGCGCGGCTTCCACGTATACCCTTAACGCCGTGACCTGATCGTTAAGCCGGTGCACCAGTGCAGAAAAGTCGCCCTGCAGGGATCGTTGTGCTGCCATTGCGGCCACGCGTGACGCGCTGTCGATCAGATCGGCAATTGCTTCGGCCTGCGCAAGATCAATCTTGTCATGCAAAAACGCGCGGCTGGAAAATTCCCCTGCTTCGGCCATGCGCGCACCCAGGGCGCAGATGCGTTCAATGAGCATCTCGGTGACTACCGGGCTGCCGTGTGCGTGCAACTCCAGCACGTGTTCGCCGGTAAACGAATGCGGCGCCGGAAAATACAACGCCAGACCCTGATCAATGGCGCTGCCGTCTGCGGCTAAAAAGTCACCCAGCCTGGCATAGCGCGGCGGGGGTAACTCCCCGAGCATTTGCGTCGCGATGTCGGGCACGCCGGTGCCCGATACACGAATAACGGCAACACCGCCCCTGCCCGGCGCCGAAGCGCGTGCAACGATGGTATCGGACGTTAGTCCGCGTGCATTTTGCGGTTGATGTTCCACTGCTGCAGCACCGACAACACCGAGTTCGTTAACCAGTAAAGCACAAGACCCGACGGGAAGAAGGCAAAGAACACCGTAAACATGACGGGCAAAAACATCATCACCTTGGCCTGAATGGGATCAGGCGGCGCCGGATTCAGTTTTTGCTGCACGAACATGGCAGCACCCATCAATAAGGGCAGGACAAAGAAGGGGTCGCGGGAAGACAAGTCTGTGATCCATAAAGCAAACGGCGCCTGACGCATTTCCACGCTTTCAAGCAACACCCAGTAGAAAGCGATGAAAAACGGGATCTGAATCAGCATCGGCAGACACCCGGCGGCGGGATTTACTTTCTCGCGCTTATACAGGTCCATCATGTGCTGGCTGAGTTGCTGACGGTCGTCTTTATAACGCTCCTGCAAAGCCTTCAGGCGTGGCTGCAGTTTGCGCATTTTCGCCATGGATCGGCCGCTGGCCTCGGTCAGCTTGTAGAACGCGACCTTGATTAAAAAAGTAACCAGAATAATGGCCCAGCCCCAGTTGCCAACAAAGTCGTGCACCTGTTGCAACAACCAGAACAGCGGTCGTGCCAGGATCGCCAGCACGCCGTAGTCGACCGTGAGCGCCAGCCCCTTGGCCGTTTCTTCAAGATTCTTCTGGTTCTTGGGGCCGGCAAAAAGCTTTGCTTCAAGCACAGCCTGCTCGCCGGGCTTCACTTTTAACCATTCCGCCCCGCTGGCGCGCACGACCGCAATACCGTTGTCAAAGCTCGCGTCATAACGGTACTCCGTATTTCCGGTTGGCACTGCGGCCGACACAAAGTGATGTTGCAACGATGCAATCCAGCCGCCGGCGACCGTGACATTGAGCGGATCGTCAGCGAGGTCTTCCGGATCAATCTTTTCGTATTTTTCCGTATCGTAGTAAACCGGCCCGTTGAAGGAATACGAATCCACGTCAAACATTGATCGTTCCGGCGGGTTATGCAGCCGGCTGATACGCAAATACGTCAGCCCGAACCAATCGGCAGTGCTGCCGTTGTTGACCTCGTAATCCAGATCAATGTCGTAACGACCGCGTTTGAAGGTGTAAGTTTTGGTCACCGCCACGCCGTCAGCGGAACGCCAGGTCAGCGGCACCCTCAGGGTCTGTAAGCCGTCGGCCAGCTTATAGTTTTTGGCTGCGGTAACCAGCATGGCATCGTGCGTCGGACCCGATTTTTTGCTGTCGATCAGCCCGCTTTCCAACACATAACGATCACCGGCTTGTTCGCTGAACAGCGTGACCGGAACATTCGGTGCCTCTTTGCTGACGGGATACTTGAGCAGCTCGGCTTTAACAAGCGTACCGCCACGGGGGCTTATCTCGACCCGCAGTACATCGGTTTCGACAACGATGTTCGCCACTGTTGGAACCGGGCTGGCGGCCTCTGGTTGTGCGGGCAAAGGATCGCCGCCGGCAACTTTGTCGGCGGTCGGGGCAGGCAGACTATCGATCGGCAGGGCCGCGCCGGGCGCGGGCGCTGCCGGGGCGGCGACCTCCGCGGCGGGCAAAATGACTGGCTCGGGTTGGGTCTGGCGTTGCCACTCCGTCCAGGTTATGAATGCCAGGGTCGCAAACAGCCCCCAGAGAATAATACGCTGGTTATCCATTAATTCTTGTCCTTGAGCCGACGAGGCATGTCTTCGCGCTGCTGCAAATACTGCCAGTGTTTTTCCAGACTGGCGAAAAGCTGTGCGTTGGATGCCTGGGCGGCGGTACGTTGGGGCAGAATGATAATGTCTATCCCGCCTAATGTCTGGTTTTGCAGCCGGAAACTTTCCCTCGCCAGCCGCCGCACCCGGTTTCTGCCCACTGCCGTGGATATTTTTTTCTTCGCAACCGTGAAGCCCAGGCGCGGCAAAGCGCCGCCATTGGGACGATAGAGCACAGTGAAATAACGATCAGCGGAGCGCCGTGCAGCCGCAAAGACCTGCTGAAACTCAGCGGGCTTTATGAGCCTTGAATTGCGACCGAAGCTGAAATTGTTTGAGGACGTCGCACCATCCTCCTTGTCGCGCCCGGGCTATCCTTGCGGATATCAGTGAGAAAGACGGGCGCGCTTTTTCTGGCGCCGGCTTCGAAGAACCGCGCGTCCGCCCTTGGTGGCCATGCGGGCACGGAAACCATGAGTACGCTTACGCTTTATACGGCTGGGCTGATATGTACGTTTCATTTGTTCTAAGCCGGGTCTGTTTCGGGCGCTGATTAAGTAGGGAGCACAATGTCCCAAAAAAGAGCGCGAAGGTTACGCGCCGCTTCAGACCTTGTCAATACTGCTCCTGCCCTGTGGATAACTCAACATAAGAGGTATAGACTTGCCCGTCCGCTTTGCATCAAAAAAACAAAAATTAACAGCTATCGAGACCGGATCCACAAACGTGCAAACCACCCTATGGAATCAATGTATTCAGGCTCTTCAAGCGGACCTTAGTGAGCAACAGATCAACATGTATGTGCGGCCTTTGCAGCCGGTGGAGGAGTCCGACCGGTTACGCTTGCTGGCACCCAACCGCTTCATTGTTGACTGGATAAATGCCAATTGCCGGCACCGCATAGACGAGGTCGTTGACGGGCAAACCAACTGGCCAGCCGGTGCCGTCAGCATAGAAGTAGGGCAGCAACACCGGGAGACTGTGTCGCCGGTGGCTGCTCAGCGCGAAGAGGCTGTAACCACACCCGTACCCGGCGGGGCGCTTAACCCGGCCTACACCTTCTCAACCTACGTTGAGGGCAAGAGCAATCAGCTGGCGCGGGCGGCCTCGCTGCAGGTCGGGCAGAATCCGGGTCTGGCCTATAACCCGCTGTTTATTCAGGGCGGCGTCGGGCTGGGAAAAACTCACTTGATGCATAGCATCGGCAACCTTATCCGCGAGCGACGCCCGGGGGCGCGTGTTGCGTACGTGCACTCCGAGAAATTCGTTGGTGACATGGTTAAAGCGCTGCAGCACAACCGCATCGCGCAGTTCAAACAAACCTACCGGTCGCTGGACGCCTTGCTGATCGATGACATACAGTTCTTTGCCGGGAAGCAGCAGTCTCAGGAAGAATTCTTCCATACTTTCAATGCCTTACTTGAAGGTCAGCGGCAGGTGGTGCTGACTTGCGACCGCTACCCAAAAGAAGTTTCCGGCCTCGATCAACGGCTCACGTCGCGGTTTGGCTGGGGTCTTACGGTGGCAATCGAACCACCCGAGCTGGAAACCAGCGCTGCCATTTTGATGACCAAGGCTGAGGCCGAGCACGTGGATTTGCCGGAAGACGTGGCGTTTTTCATTGCCCAGCATATTCGTTCAAACGTGCGTGAGCTGGAAGGCGCGTTGCGACGGGTAATGGCCAATTCGCGCTTTACCGGGCAGCCCATATCGCTGGATTTTGCCAAAGAGGCCTTGCGCGATTTGCTCGCGGTGCACGATAAACTGGTAACCATCGAAAATATTCAGCGCACTGTCGCCGGCTATTTCAAAATTCGCGTTGCCGATTTAATGTCCAAGAGTCGCAGCCGTTCCATTACCCGACCGCGTCAGATGGCCATGAGCCTGGCTAAAGAATTAACCAGCCACAGCCTGCCGGAAATTGGCGATGCGTTTGGCGGGCGTGATCACACCACCGTATTACATGCATGCCGCAAGGTGAAGGAACTGAGAGATGCCGATAACCGCATGCGAGAGGATTACCAGAATCTGCTGCGGACATTGTCTTCGTAGTATCGGGTTGGATATTAGTAAGTTGTTCGCGCTTGCGTGGATCAGACGTGGACAGCTTGTGGATAAATTTGTCAGCGTTTTTTCATCACAGTTTATGCACACCACGTAGCTGTAAAATTGCCGGTTATCCACAATTTAGAAATTTTATATGTTATTGATTTTAAAGTTATATTTTATCTTTATAAACACTTTTAGTGGCGCTCAGTAACAACAACAGATTTAAATATACAAATATATATTTATTGAAATACGGGTGAAGGAATGAAGCTTAGTACCTCTCGTGAATCGCTCTTAAGGCCTTTGCAAACGGTCATCGGTGTGGTTGAACGTCGTCAGACTATGCCGGTGTTGGCAAATGTTCTTCTGGTAGTCAACGATGGGCAGCTAACAGTGACGGCAACCGATCTGGAAGTGGAGTTGTCGGCAACCAGCGTCGTGGACACGGTGACAACGCCGGGTGAAATTACTGTACCGGGTCGTAAGCTGCTGGATATTTGCCGGGCACTGGAAGACGGCCCTGAAGTTAAATTGAGCCTTAAAGGCGATCGCGTGACCATTCAGTCCGGGCGCAGCAAATTTGTGTTGTCGACCCTGCCAGCCGCCGAGTTCCCGTTAATTGAAGACGCGTCGATGGACCGCCAGTTCACGATTGGTCAGGCAGAGTTAGGCCGGCTGCTTGATCGCACCCATTTTTCGATGGCGCAGCAGGACGTGCGCTATTACCTGAACGGACTATTGCTGGAAACAGGCAATGGCAAACTGCGGGCCGTCGCGACCGACGGCCATCGCCTGGCGTTGAGCGATACCGCACTTGAAGGTGCAGATGGTGCGAAGGCGCAAGTGATTGTGCCGCGCAAGGGTGTGATGGAATTGCAGCGCTTGCTGGATGGCGAGGAAGCCGCCGACGTGTCGCTAAGCAGCAATCACATTCGGGTAGTTCTGGGCGGTATTCGCTTCACGTCGAAATTGATCGATGGCCGTTTCCCCGATTACGATCGTGTCATACCGTCACCCGACGGCAACGTGCTCAAAGCTGACCGGGATGCACTGCGGCACGCTTTGCAACGCGCGGCGATTTTGTCCAACGAAAAATACCGGGGTGTCCGGCTCGAATTTATGAAGGGCAAAATCAAGATTCAGGCCAATAATCCGGATCAGGAAGAGGCCGAGGAAGAAGTTGAAGTGGATTACAGCGGCCAGGACATGGAGATTGGCTTCAACGTCAATTATCTGCTGGATGCGCTGACGGCGGTGGAGAACAGCCAGGTGGAGTTTGGTCTGGTGGATCCGGGCAGCAGTTGTGTGGTGCGTGCGCCGGGCGACAAGGACAGTCTCTACGTTGTCATGCCGATGCGGCTGTAGCGGCCGCCACGCGGGTCGCGGCGCGTGAGCCTGCAGCAGTTCAAAGCCAGAGGATTTCGTTGTCTCGAAGATCTGGAATTCGCGCCGGACCCGGTTCTTAATCTCATTTCAGGGCCCAATGCCAGCGGCAAGACCAGCTTGCTGGAAGCCATCTATTATTTGAGCCGCGGAAGGTCGTTTCGCGCCAGTGGCAATCGAGAGCTCATAAAAGCCGGCGCTAAGGGCTTCACCTTGTTCGGGGAAATTCGGGCGGCGGGGGAGATGCATCGTGCCGGCATCGAGGTGGCAGCAGGCGAGCGTCACATTCGTATTAATGGCGATAACGGCACAGCCGCCGATTTGGCGAACATTATTCCAGTGCAGGCGATCGACCCCGAGGTGCACAACCTTATTCAGGGGGGCCCGGAGTTTCGGCGACGTTTTTTGGATTGGGGAGTGTTTCACGTGAAACATTCCTTTTTGAGCTGCTGGCGTCGTTATCAACAAGCCTTGCGACAACGGAACGCCGCCCTGCGCATGGGGCAGCCGGATAGCAGCGTGCAAGCCTGGGACGCAGAGTTAATCGCAGCCGGAACCGAAGTCGATACCTGCCGCCGTGAGTATTTTGATGCCTATTTGTCGCTATTGTCGCCTATAATTCATGAAAAGCTGCCTTTTGATTCTATTTGCTTCTATCGCCGTGGTTGGCCTGAAGATCAGAGCCTGTCGGAGGCTCTGCACCAAAGCAGGGCGCGCGATCGCGCCATGGGTTCCACCCAGATGGGTCCGCACCGTGCAGACCTCGCGGTAACCGTCCATGACCGGCGCGCGCGCTATCGCGTCTCGCGCGGGCAGCAGAAACTGCTGGCCGCGACCCTGGTGATTGCTCAGACCCGTTTTGTCGCCGATCACGGCGTTACGGATCTGGTTTTGCTGGTTGATGATCCGGCTGCTGAACTGGACCGCGATAACCGTGGCCGGCTATTCGACTTGTTGCACAGCATTCCCGCGCAAATGTTCGTTACGGCCCTCGAACCGGAAGACTTGCCATGGTCCGATCAAGGGCTCATGTTTCACGTGGAGCACGGCAAATTATCCTCACGGCTGTAGCCGCCAAAACGGCCTGAAGAGCCCAGATAAAGTCGCTTTCAGGCACCGTTCACAGGCCCTTTTAGCTTATAATGTGACGTTCGTTTCAAGGGCGTCCAGATGGCCACAGAAAACCAATATGATTCCAGTAATATCAAGGTCTTAAAAGGCCTTGAAGCAGTGCGCAAACGACCGGGAATGTACATCGGTGATACCGATGACGGCACGGGTTTGCATCACATGGTTTTTGAGGTTGTCGATAACTCAATTGACGAGGCCCTGGCCGGCCACTGTTCCGAAATCCAGGTCATCATCCACAGCGACGAATCCGTAACCGTAACCGATGACGGGCGGGGTATTCCTGTGGACATGCACCCCGAAGAGGGGCGTTCCGCGGCCGAGGTGATCATGACCGTACTGCACGCGGGCGGTAAGTTCGACGACAACTCCTACAAGGTATCTGGTGGATTGCACGGCGTGGGCGTGTCCGTCGTGAATGCGTTGTCAGAAGAACTGGAGTTGACGATTTACAAGTCTGGCCAAAAACACGAACAGTTATACCGCATGGGCGAGCCGGTTGCGGCGCTGCGGCAAACCGGGGCTACTGATAAAACCGGAACAACCATTCGCTTTAAGCCCAGTAACCAGATATTTACCAACGTCGAATTTCATTACGACATTCTCGCAAGCCGTTTGCGCGAGCTGTCATTTCTGAATTCCGGTATCCGCATTCACCTCAAGGACGAGCGTGACGGCAAAACAGATATCTTTGAGTTTGAGGGCGGTATCCGCGCCTTCGTCGAACATTTGAATCGCAACAAAACGCCCCTGCATCCCAACGTGATCCATTTCACGGGCGAGGTAGACGGCGTGGTTGTCGAAACCGCTATTCAGTGGAACGACGGCTACCAGGAAAACATGTTTTGCTTTACCAACAACATCCCGCAGCGCGATGGCGGCACGCATCTGGCCGGCTTCCGCTCAGCATTGACCCGCACGCTGAACGGTTATATCGAGAAAGAACTGAATTCGCGCAAGGATAAAATTGCGACCAGCGGTGATGATTCGCGCGAGGGCATGACGGCGGTGCTGTCGGTGAAAGTGCCTGACCCGAAGTTTTCCTCTCAGACCAAAGACAAGCTGGTTTCGAGTGAAGTAAAAGGCGTTGTCGAGACTTGCCTGAGCGCCAAGCTTGAGGAGTTCTTGCTGGAGCATCCTACCGAAGCAAAAATAATTGCCTCGAAGATCATCGATGCGGCGCGGGCGCGCGAAGCAGCGCGCAAAGCCCGCGAGATGACCCGCCGCAAGGGTGCGCTGGATATCGCAGGTTTGCCCGGAAAACTGGCCGACTGCCAGGAAAAAGACCCGGCCTTGTCGGAGCTGTTTATCGTCGAGGGCGATTCCGCCGGCGGCTCGGCCAAACAGGGGCGTGATCGCCGGACACAGGCCGTGTTGCCGCTTAAAGGCAAGATTCTTAACGTTGAGAAAGCGCGCTTCGACAAAATGCTGTCGTCGCAGGAAGTCGGCACGCTGATCACGGCACTTGGCACGGGCATCGGTCGAGACGATTTCGACGTCGAAAAATTGCGTTATCACCGCATCATTATCATGACCGACGCTGACGTTGACGGCTCTCACATCCGCACTTTGTTGCTGACCTTTTTCTATCGTCAAATGCGCGAACTTATTGAGCGCGGCTACATATATATCGCGCAGCCACCGCTGTACAAGGTTAAACGCGGTAAACAGGAGCACTACGTTAAAGACGACGCAGAACTGAATGCGTATTTGCTTAACGTCGCGTTAGAGAAAACAGAGCTGCATATTTCACCCGGCGCACCGCCCATCACCGGAACCGCGCTCGAAACACTGGCGCAGCAGCATATGAATGTCATGAGCATCATTGGTCGTCTGTCATCGCGCTATGACCGCACGGTGCTGGATCAGTTGCTCAAATTGCCGGCCCTGGATGAGGCTACGTTGCAGGATGCTGACTTAACGCGAAATTGGGCTGAGCGTCTCGAAGAAGCACTTAAAGCCACATTGAACGGCGAAGGTGGCAGCTGGGCCGTTGGTGTGAAAGCAGATGATCAGGGCGCGGTGCAGGGAATTTTATTGCACCGGGGTCGGCATGGCGTCGAGATGACCAGCGAAATCCCGGCTCAGTTCTTCAGTTCACCGGAGTACCGGCAAATTGGCGCACTGTGCAATAAGTTGATAGGCCTCGTTGAACCGGGCGCGTATGTGCAACGCGCCGAGCAGCGTCAGGATGTCAACAGTTTCCGGGATGCCATGGAATGGTTGCTGCAGCAGGCTCGCAAGGGCCAGAGTATCCAGCGTTATAAAGGTCTGGGTGAAATGAACCCTGACCAGCTATGGGAAACCACCATCAATCCCGAAAGCCGCCGACTGATGCAAGTACGCATCGAAGATGCTGTCAGTTCGGATGAAATATTCACCACGCTGATGGGCGATCATGTCGAACCGCGCCGCGAGTTCATCGAGCGGAACGCACTGACGGTCGAAAATCTCGACGTTTAATTTTCGACGCCTTATTGGCTGACGAAAATTTTCAGGCTGCCTCGTCTATACCGGGCGGCAACAAGTCAGGTTGCGCTTCTTTCAGAAAGCCGTAGCTGAACGACAATACGGCGATGCCAAATACGCCAAGGTATACGCCGACAACTACATTGAACACGATGGCTAACCAGGCCGGCAGCACGGCTGCCAGAAGTTCCGTTGCCACTTCGATGATCAGCGTTGATAACCCGATAACCAGAAACACCTGCCAGTGGTAGCGTTGACTAAAGCCCCAGGCCCAACTCAGGCTTGGTCTGGAGTCTGTCGCGGTTGCCGGAAAGATGAATGACCAGCGGCTGATTACATAGATCATGGGAAGCACGCCCGCGTAAAATGCCAGAGTTGCGCCCGGCCCAACCTCTTCGTCGGCCAAAACGTCGCCAGCATTCCCGGCCAAAAATGTTCCCAACAGAAAAACCAGCGGTACGGCGATGACCATCATCAGCAATCCGATGGCAAGCCCCCAGCCAAAAAACCGGGTCTCCCTGTACGTCCAGTGTGTTATGCCGATGCCGGGGACCGCCCGCGCGCCCAATAAGAATATCCGGTGGAAGGTGATGGCCAGCAGGGTATAGCCGTAGATGATGGCTGCAAAGCAGACCACAAATCCGGCAGCCGCAACCAACCTGCTGGTAAGCATCTCCAGACTGGTGGCAAAAACAAGACCCATAATGGATAGATAACCGGCGATCAGCGCTATCGCTCCCGGCACTGATTTGCGCATCAGTGTTACACCGTATGAAATCGGTGCGGCCGCCGCCGCCAGTAATATTGTCTTTACCGGAAAGGTCGAGTCGGTCATGGCTATTCCCCCCTTAGCTCAGACTGACTATACGTTCGACCTCGTTCTCCATCCAGTTCTGGATTTCGGCGTTAAACTCCCGCAAGTCACGATTGCCAACGGTTACCGGCTGTCCGACCACGAACACCACCTCACCCGGTTTGATTCCCCGGGCGCGTCGCGGCCAGTGATAGCCCGCATTGTGAGCGATGGGCACTATGTATGCGCCGCTTACCTGCGCCAATAATGTGCCGCTGATTCCATAGCGTTTGGTCTCTCCCGGCGGCATGCGGGTGCCTTCCGGGAACACCGATACGCAGATGCCTTCGGCCAGCCGCTGCGTGCCTTGATCGACCACCTGTTTTACGGCCGCGCTGCCGGCAGACCGATCGATGGCAATGGCCCGCAGAGCCTTCAGGGCCCAGCCGAAGAATGGCACCCAGAGCAGTTCCCGCTTTAGCACCCAACAGGCCCGCGGAAACTCACCAATCTGCACAAAAGTCTCCAGCGCGGACGAATGCTTGATAAACATCACGCAGGGCTGATCCGGAAAATGCTCCTTGCCTTCAACGCGATAACTGAGCCCGCAGATTCCCTTTAGAAAATAGCGAATGATGCCAACCCAGTGGTGCGCGACCGCATATGCATAACGATGCCCGAAGGGTGTCACCAGCAGCGTTACCGTGCCCCAGATAATCACCGTTATCCATGAAACGATGTTGAAAAGCAGGAAGCGCAGAAACCTCATGGATTGTGCCCGAGCAGCGCGTCGGTAAATGCCGCGAGGTCGTCGTATACCGGCGGGAGCTCGGACGCATTCATGGTCTGTTCGGTTGTGGCACCGCAGCCGGAACGCACCAGCACCGGGCGCACACCGGCCGTGCGAGCCGCCTGAATGTCCGATACTTTGTCGCCAACATAAGTCATGTTGCCCAGGCCGCAGGCGAAGTACTCGGCAGCCTGATAGAGCAGACCCGGCTTGGGTTTACGGCAGTCACAACCGTCTTCCGGCGTGTGCACACAATAGAAAATATGCTGTACAAAGCCCCCGTGCTCGACAATCTCCTGCAGCATGTGCCGATGAATGTCACACAGCGTGTCGATGCTAAACAGCCCCCGGCCAACGCCCGACTGGTTGGTGGCAATGCCTATCAGAATGCCGGCTTTGTGCAGGCGTCCGATGGCCTCGAGACTCCCGGGTACGGGCACCCACTCATCCACGGACTTGATGTAGGCGTCGGAATCCTCGTTGATAACACCGTCGCGGTCGAGAATGACAACTTTCGGCATGCTCGGGGTCATAGCTGCGAAATATCAGCGACATCCAAAAAAAGCGTTCGCAACGCGCTTAACTGCGCGAGCCGGTTATTGCGTTGACGATCGTCGTCTGTCATTACCATGACGTCATCAAAATAGTTATCGACGGGCTCTCGCAATCCGGCCAGACGAATCAACAGGCCTTCATAGTTGCGGCTGTCCAGGTCCCGGCCGTGTTCGGCGCGCAACCCCTCAATAGCTTCGTGCAATTGCTGTTCGACGTTGCTTTCGAACAGCCCGGTATCCACGTCCGACGTTTTTGTCCCGGCGCTATCGTCGGCTTTGCGCAGAATATTGGCGATGCGTTTGTTGGCTGCGGCGAGACTGACAGCGCTTTCGTGCTGCATGAAGTTTCGCACCGCGTTAATCCGGGCATGGAAATCGAGCAGTGATCGCGGATTGCGCGCAAGGACCGCGGCAAACATTTCCGGGGTGACGTCACCCTTGCTAAATCCGGGAGCGTGGCCATCCAGATACCATGCACGTAAGCGATCCATAACAAAGTCATGCACTGTCCGGGCAACATCGCTGCGCGCCGGTGCCTGCTTGTTGGTCTGTTCAGGCTGAAGTTGTGCCGCGAGGCCCAGCAAATCGGGCAAATCGGCATCCAGCCCGCCTTCGACGATAATCCGTATAAGCCCGAGCGCCTGCCGGCGCAGTCCAAACGGGTCTTTGTTGCCTGTGGGCTTCTTTCCCAGGGCGAAAACTCCGGCCAGGGTATCGAGTCGATCGGCTACGGCCAGAGTTCTGCCCACCGCTGTTTGCGGTAAACGGTCGCCCGCGTGTCGCGGCAGGTATTGCTCTTCAAGCGCTATCGCAACTTGCTCATCTTCACCGTCGTTGCTTGCATAGTAGTAGCCCATGCGACCTTGCAGTTCGGGGAACTCCCCCACCATATCCGTTAACAGATCGGTTCTGCTCAGCAGCGCCGCGCGGGCCACATGGGCCGGGTCAGCGTTGCTGACCCCGGTTAATGCTGCGGCAAGCTTTGCAACGCGCTCGGATTTGTCGCGCAAACTGCCGAGCCCCTGCTGGTAAACGACGCTGTCGAGGGCATCTATTCTGTCGGCCAGCTTGCTGCGCCCGTCCTGATCCCAGAAGAACGCGGCATCGGCCAGCCGCGGCAGCACCACGCGCTCGTTACCACGACGCACTTCAGCCGGCTGGGTGCTTTCAATGTTACTGATCGTGATGAACGCCGCTTTGAGCGCATGCTCGCCATCGATCACGGGAAAATACCGCTGATGGTCTTGCAGGGTGGAAATCAATACTTCCCGTGGCAAGCGCAAAAAGGCTTCGTCGAAACGCCCCGCAACCGGCACGGGCCACTCTACCAGCGCGGTTACCTCGTCAACCACTTCATCGTGCAGCAACGCTTCGCCGCCGAGCTCAGCGGCCGCCTGGTGCGCGGCTGCAACCACCCGCGCCCGGCGTGCGGCAAAATCAGCAATCACCTTGCCCTGTTGTTCGAGTAGGTCTGCGTAGTGCGCCGGTGCCGTTACGGTAATGGCCCCGGGGCTGTGGAAACGGTGGCCAAAGGTTTGATTGCCGGCCTTCAGCCCCAGCACCGTTGCTGGAATAACGGTTTCACCATGCATCATGAGTAGCCAGTGCGCGGGCCGAACAAATTCTGTGTCGCTGGCGCCCCAGCGCATGCGTTTAGGTATGGGTAATGCCGCCAGCGCCTTGTCGACGATGGCAGGTATAAGCTCTGCTGCAGCCACACCTTCGCTGCGGCCTTTGTAGTAGAGCCACTCGCCCTTGTCGGTTTCCGTTCGCGACAGCTGATTTACTCTGACCCCACATTTGGCGGCAAAGGCTTCGGCAGCTTTCGTGGGATTGCCGTTGTCGTCAAAAGCGAGACGCACCGGGGGGCCGCGGTTTTCGATTTCCTGCGCGGCTTGCTGGCTGGCCAGTTCTTTAACCCAGACGGCGAGTCTTCGCGGCGTTGCGAAACTTTGTACTGCGCCGTGTTGCAGATTGGCTTCCGTCAGCCCTTGCACGATGCCGGCAGTGAACGCATCCCGCAGTGTCAGCAGTGCTTTCGGTGGCAACTCCTCGGTACCCAGCTCAACCAGAAAGTCGGCCGCCGTCATGACGCCTTATCCTTGTTTACCAGCATCGGGAAGCCCAGCGCGGCACGGCCGTCGTAGTAAGTTTGTGCCACGGCGCGCGCCAGCGTGCGTACCCGCAGAATGTAGCGCTGCCGCTCGGAAACTGAAATCGCCTTGCGTGCGTCAAGCAAATTAAAGTTGTGCGAGGCATCCAGCACGTATTCGTAGGCCGGCAAGGCCAGGCCTTTTTCGATCAGGGTGTTGCATTGCCGTTCGGCTTCGTCAAAGCGGGCGAACAACACCGGCACATCCGCTTCCTCAAAATTGAACCGCGACATTTCCACTTCATTTTGATGAAAAACATCGCCGTAAGTCACGCGACCGGCTGGACCTTCCGTCCAAACCAAATCGAATACACTCTCGACGTCCTGCAGGTACATGGCGATGCGCTCAAGGCCGTAGGTGATCTCGCCGGTGACGGGTTTGCAGTCCAGCCCGCCCGCTTGCTGAAAATAGGTGAATTGGGTGACTTCCATGCCGTTCAGCCACACCTCCCAGCCCAGACCCCAGGCGCCCAGCGTGGGCGATTCCCAGTTGTCCTCCACAAAGCGTATGTCGTGCACGGCCGTGTCTATGCCCAGATGGCGCAGCGAATTCAGGTACAAATCCTGAATATTGTCGGGCGACGGCTTCAGCACCACCTGAAACTGATAGTAATGCTGCAACCTGAATGGGTTGTCGCCGTAGCGACCGTCGGTCGGTCGGCGGCTGGGCTGTACATACGCTGCGCACCAGGGCTCGGGCCCGATGGACCGCAAAAAAGTGGCCGGATGAAAGGTGCCGGCTCCCATCGGTGCATCGAAGGGTTGCAGCACCACGCAGCCCTGATCGGCCCAGTAGCGCTGTAACGACAAAATGAGATCCTGAAAAGTCACCGGAGTGCAGTCCAAAGCCTTGAAAGGCGCGAAGTTTAGCAATTTTTGGCGTTATTGACCCTTTTATATAGAGTCAGTTGCGGTATCAGTTGCAATGTCGGTTGAGGCCCCGCGCCTGCACTGAGCGGGTGTCCGAGGCGAGCGAAGCAGGGATAGCGAAAGCGAGCCGAGGCCACAGTGAGCCTGAGGCATGGATGCCGATGCGAACGTCCCGAAGTGGAGGCGCGGGGCCTCAACCGACCGGCCTCCCTGCACTAAAAATGTGCAAAAGCTCCCGCTAATGCACTAGAATAGCGCAGGAAATTCGGGCGCGCTCGAAAAAGAAGCATAAAAAACAGTCTCTTAGCGCTGACATACGATTGGCACGCTTTGTGCACTAATGCTTGCTCTGGTTACCGGGCCATTGGCTATGCCTGTGGCTCTGTCCGCCGATTTCGAATAACTGGTTTTTTTAACCGTATTTAGTAACCCCAGTGGAGTTTATCTCCGGAGGAGATCAAGCATGACGACATCAGCCGATGTGCTCAAAATGCTGAAAGAGAGTGATACCAAGTTCGTTGATTTGCGTTTCGCAGATACCAAGGGCAAGGAACAGCACGTCACCGTACCTGCCAGCACAATTGACGAAGATTTTTTTACCGAAGGCAAAATGTTCGACGGTTCTTCAATTTCGGGTTGGAAAGGCATTAATGAATCCGACATGATTTTAATGCCCGACCCGGATACGGCCGTGGTTGATATTTTTACCGACGACACCACCGTGAACATCCGTTGTGATGTTTACGAGCCGTCCACCATGCAGGGCTACAACCGTTGTCCGCGCATGACCGCGCGTCGTGCAGAAGAATATCTGGCTTCCACCGGCATCGCTGATACGGCGTATTTCGGCCCCGAAAATGAGTTCTTCATTTTTGACGACGTTAAGGTCCGCAATGACGTTAACGGTTGCAGCTATAAGGTGGATTCATCGGAAGGTGCATGGCAGGGTGATGCCGAGCACGCCGACGGCAATACCGGTCACCGTCCCGGCATCAAGGGCGGCTACTTCCCGGTTCCGCCGGTCGATTCGCAGCATGACATTCGCTCGGCTATGTGTCTGGCTCTCGAAGAGTACGGCCTGGGCGTAGAGGTACACCACCACGAGGTCGCCACCGCCGGTCAGGGCGAAATCGGCGTCAAGTTCAACACGCTGGTCAAAAAGGCCGACGAAGTGCTGATCCTCAAATACGTGGTGCAGAACGTTGCACACAGTTATGGCAAGACCGCTACGTTCATGCCGAAACCGCTGGTAGGCGATAACGGCAACGGCATGCACGTGCATCAGTCCTTGTCGAAAGATGGCAAGAACATCTTCACGGGTGACGGCTATGGCGGTTTGTCGGAGACAGCGCTGTATTACATCGGCGGTGTCATCAAGCATGCCAAGGCCATTAACGCTTTCGCAAACGCTTCAACCAACAGTTATAAGCGTTTGGTGCCGGGCTTCGAAGCGCCGTGTATTCTGGCATATTCGGCCCGCAACCGATCAGCCTCGATTCGTATTCCTTTTATTCCTAATCCTAAGGGGCGTCGCATCGAAGTACGTTTCCCGGACAGCACCGCGAACCCTTATCTGGCGTTCTCGGCTTTGCTGATGGCGGGTATTGACGGCATACAGAACAAGATCCATCCCGGCGATGCCATGGACAAGGATTTGTATGATCTTCCGCCTGAAGAAGAAGCTCAGCTGAAGACGGTTTGCTATTCGCTGGATCAGGCCCTCAATGCGCTGGACAACGATCGCGAATTCCTGCTGGCGGGTGATGTGTTCGATAACGACCTTATTGATGCTTACCTACATCTTAAGAACCAGGAAGTTCAGCGTCTGCGGATGAGCACGCACCCGTGCGAAATCGAGATGTACTACAGCCTGTAAGCCTTAAGGCATGAAACATAAGCTGGCCGACCTCCCGGGCCACAAGCCCGGGAGGTTGTGTTGGCTCATCAGGCGGCTTGGCGTTATGCTGTGACCATGCACAAGCACATGCTTTTTACTGCGCTGGTCGTTTCCAGCCTGACGTTAACCGCCCCGGCCCTGGCCGAGCAGATCTACCGTTGGGTAGACAGCAGCGGCCAGGTTCATTACTCGGATGTACCGCGTGATGGGGCCGAGCAGATCGATGTTGATCCTGCGCAAGCGTTTTCGTCAGGCGTCATTGCGCGCTCTTCCTCATCGTCGTCCGTCGAACCGTCCGCGGCAGAAGCGGTCGCTGTTTACGATACCCTCGATATCGTAAGCCCGACGCAGGAGGAATCGATTTGGAACACCGGCGGCATTATCACCGTGTCAGTCAGTTCGAGTCCGGCGCTGAAACCCGGTCACAGCGTCCGAATTTACTACGACGGGAATCCGGTCAACGAGAGTTCATCGCGAGCGATGAGCGTGCAGTTGTCAGAGGTGTATCGCGGGGAGCACCGTATCTCGGCGGAGATACTGGACGTGAATGGCGTCGTGGTGAAGCAGGCCGAACCGGTGACGTTTTTCTACAAACAGAGCACCGTCAGCAACTGAGGCTCTCGTCGGACCAATGCGCCGGCATGACTAATAAAAACATTGCGGGTAATTCCGCCGCGCCTGCCGATTTCGAAAAACTGTTTGATTCACTGGCAACCGCGGTCGCGGTGCTGGATGCAAACAATTGCGTTATGGCCCTGAACACGGCTGCCGAGGGCCTGCTCGGCGTTAGTGCGAACAGGGCCCTGGCCCGACCGTTTGCAAGCCTGACGCCTGGTCTCGATAACATTGCTTCACTCTGTGCCCGCGCGCGCGCAGAGAATCAGAGCTTCGGCGAAATGTTGCGCATCATGGCACCGCAACGTGACGGCAGTGAACTGGAACTAGCGACGCGGGTCAGTCCGGCGGGCGACGGCAGCAACGATACGCTCATTATTGAGTTGTTTGATATTACCCAGCGCCATCATCTGGATCGCGAAAGCGCGTTGGTCGCGCAACGGGGAGTCAGTCAGCGGATGCTGCGCCAGCTGGCGCATGAGATCCGCAACCCCCTGGGCGGCCTGCGCGGCGCGGCGCAATTGCTCGAAGGCGAGCTGGACGATCCGTCCCTGCGAGAATTTACGCGGGTGATCATTGGCGAAGCTGACCGTTTAGAAGGGCTGGTGGCCGGCCTGCTCGGCCCTGGCGGCCAACCCAAACTGCAGCGGCTCAACCTGCACGAAGTGCTCGAGCATGTCGCGCGACTGGTCAGCAGTGAGACCCCCGGTCTGGAGTTAGTTCGTGATTACGATCCGAGCCTGCCGGATCTTTTGCTGGATCGGGACCAAATGACGCAGGCCTTTCTGAATCTCGCGCGCAATGCGGCACAGGCAACCGACGGCGTGGGCAGGGTTGTATTGCGGACACGTGTCGGCACCAACCAGGTGCTCAGTAATCGCATACACCGACTGGTCGCGGTCGTGGAAGTTGAAGACGACGGCCCCGGCGTGCCCGAGGACATTGCCGAAACTATTTTTTACCCATTGGTGACGGGCCGCAAGGACGGCACGGGCATTGGTTTGCCGCTGGCTCAGGAACTGGTTAATCGACACCACGGACTGATTGAGTTTGTTTCCCGCCCCGGCAAGACGATTTTTTCGGTGAGCTTGCCCGTGTCGGAAGAACGCCCGACGGCGGTGTCGGCCGCATGAATCAAGCGGCAAAACAAAGTGTCTGGATCGTTGACGATGACGATTCGGTGCGCTGGGTTCTGGAAAAAGCCATGCAGCGCGACGGTATGCTCGCGCGTGGTTTTGCCGACCCGCATGCGGCTCTGGACGAGCTCGCGCTTGAAAGGCCGGATGTGCTTATCACCGATATCCGCATGCCCGGCATGGACGGTCTGGAGTTTTCGAGCCAGATCGCGGCCATGAATATTGACCTGCCAATTATTGTGATCACGGCGCATACCGATCTGGACAGCGCTGTTGCGGCTTATCAATCCGGCGCGTTCGAATATTTGCCCAAACCTTTTGACGTTGATGATGCGGTGTCTCTGGTGAATCGCGCGGCCGCTGCGGGTCGCGCAAGAAAGGCCGGCGGCGCTGCGGAAATTACCCGGGGTATGTCCGGCATGGTGGGCCAGGCGCCGGCGATGCAGGACGTATTCCGCACCATCGGTCGGTTATCACGCGCCAGCATGACGGTGTTGATTACCGGTGAGTCGGGGACCGGCAAGGAGCTGGTGGCGCGTGCGCTGCACGAACACAGCCCGCGGGTCAATGCGCCGTTCGTGGCACTCAATACCACTGCGATTGCGGCGGAGTTGCTGGAATCGGAGTTGTTCGGGCACGAGCGCGGCGCGTTTACGGGCGCCGACAGACAACGCATCGGCCGTTTCGAGCAGGCGCATAGTGGAACTCTGTTTCTTGATGAAATCGGCGACATGTCGACCGATCTGCAAACCCGCTTGTTACGCGTGCTCGCCGAGGGCGAGTTCTATCGCGTGGGCGGCCAGAAGGCAATTCATGTCGATGTGCGGATTATTGCCGCCACTAATCAGAATCTCGAAACTGCTGTGCAGGAGGGCCGGTTTAGAGAAGATCTTTATCATCGCCTGAATGTCATGCGCATAAACACACCGCCCCTGCGTGAGCGGCGCGAAGATATTCCCATGCTGGTCAGTCACTATCTGGAAAAGTCGAGCGACGAGCTGGGCGTGCCGCGCAAGACCATAAGCGATGAAGCATTGCAGTTGCTGACGCGCTTTGACTGGCCGGGCAATGTGCGGCAGCTGGTAAATGCGACGCGACGCATGATTGTGACCTCACCCGGAAACGAAATTTGCGCATCCGATGTGCCTGCGGAAATTGCCGGCACAGCCAGCAAGGATCGAAGCAGTGCCTGGACGGGCGAATTGTCGCGGTGGGCGGCCAGCCGCCTGGCCAACGGTAACGTCGCGCCATTGCTGGATGACGCGCAGCCGCAGTTTGAAAAAACGCTGATAGTGGCGGCGCTGCAGGCGGCTGGTGGTCGCAAGCAGGATGCGGCCCGGTTGCTGGGTTGGGGTCGCAACACGCTGACGCGGAAGATTAAAGACCTGGGGTTGGGCTAACCGCAGGCGCCGCTTACAGCGGTAAATCGCATGAACCTTTTGCTTGTTGCTTTCACTGTTATTTGTCTGGCCCTTGCAGTCTGGCGGTTTCGCCAGCGAGCCCGTCAGCGCCGTTTCCTGCAGCTTGCCAGCGAACCGCTCGAGCCGGGTTTTCTGGAAATATTGCGCCGGTGTATGCCGCTTTATCAGCGGTTGCCGTCTGACTTGCAGATTCGGCTGCAGGGCCTGGTGAACGTATTCCTGAATGACAAGAACTTTTTCGGCTCTGGCGGTCTTGCGGTTATCGATGAGATGCGCCTGACAGTCGCCGGCAATGCCTGCCTGTTGTTACTGAACCGTGAGAACCCGCGCTTCCCGGGCTCCCGGACGATTATTCTTTATCCGGAAGCTTTTGTTGCACCAGAGATTACGCAGGATGGGGCCGTTGTTCACGAGGGTCTGTCCGTGCGGCTTGGCGAATCCTGGCGACGCGGCCCGGTGATCCTTTCATGGGCAGACGTGCTGCGGGGCATTGATAATCCCGGCGACGGACACAACGTCGTGATCCATGAGTTCGCCCACAAGCTTGACGAACAAAACGGCCCCATGGACGGTCTGCCGGTGCTGCGCCGCCATGGGGACTACCCGGACTGGGCGCAGATCATGTCCCGCGAGTTTGCCGATCTGGTCGAGCGCGCGGCCCGCCGCAGAAACCGCGTCCTCGATGAGTACGGCGCGACTTCCCCAGCCGAATTTTTTGCCGTTGCATCCGAAGCCTTTTTTGAGCGGGGGCTGCAAATGAAGGAGCAACTTCCCGACTTGTATGCGCAACTCGAACGGTATTACGGCGTGAATCCCGCAGGATGGGGAAATTAAAGCTGCCTTAGCCCGCGCCTTAGCCCGCGACCGAAACTTTTATCATTTCGTCACCCGCTGCGATGGCGTCAACGACATCGAGCCCTTCGGTCACTTTGCCGAACACCGTGTGACGACCATTCAAATGAGGCTGCGGCCCGTGGCAAATAAAGAACTGGCTGCCATTGGTGCCCGGGCCCGCATTGGCCATGGACAGTGAGCCACGCTCATGCTGATGTGGGTTGCCCTCGAACTCATCCTCGAAGCGATAGCCCGGGCCACCCGTCCCGGTCCCGGTCGGATCGCCGCCCTGAATCATGAAATCGGCAATAACACGGTGGAAAATGACGCCGTCATAGAAGCCTTCCCGTGCAAGGAATACAAAGTTGTTAACGGTTTTCGGGGCCGCGGAAGCATACAACTCCAGCTCTATTGTGCCTTTGTTCGTTTCCATCGATACGGTGTAACTGCCGTCCGCATCGATCTGCATTTCCGGCGGGCTCGACCATTGTTTACTCATGTTTATTCCTTGCTAATTTTTTTGGAGTGAATTTTGAGGATTTTGAACCGGCATTTAGCCCGAAACGGCTTCATCCAGCTCATCATCCGGAGCATGCATGCTGCCCACCAGTGCTGCAACCGATTTGAAATGGTTGGCGGCAAGATACTCTGCGATGCCCGCGTTGATGGCTTTGCAGACAAGCGGATCGTAGAACAGCGCCGTGCCGATGCCCACAGCAGAGGCGCCGGCGATGATGAACTCCAGCGCGTCACGGGCGGATGTGATGCCGCCCTGTCCGATGATCGGAATGTTATGGCGGCGCGCGACTTCGTAGACCTGCTTTACTTTTAACAGCGCAATAGGCTTGATGGCCGGCCCCGACAAGCCGCCCTGAATGTTGCCAATAACCGGCGCGCGCTTGTGGACATCAATGGCCATGCCCATCAGTGTGTTGATGACCGCGAACCCGTCGGTGCCCGCCTCTATGCAGCGGCGAGCATTCTCCTGAATGTCGGTCTGGTTCGGCGACAGCTTGGTGATAATTGGCTTGCGCGTATTTGCCCGGCAGGCTTCGACCACTCGTGCAGACATATCCGGGTCGTTGCCGAAAGACACGCCGCCTTCTTTGACGTTCGGACAGGAAATATTGATCTCGATCGCATCAATTGGCGAATCATCAAACCGTTTGGTTACGCGCGCATATTCATCAACGGTTGAACCGCACACGTTGGCTATGAAGCGGGTTTCGCTGAAGTCGAGGGTGGGCAGTATGTCGTCTACAACTTTGTCTACACCCGGGTTCTGCAGCCCGATGGCGTTCAGCATACCGGCGGGCGTTTCGTAGACCCGATGGGGGGCATTGCCGAGACGAGCTTCGCCAGTGGTGCCCTTTAATACGATAGCTCCGGCATCGCGGTTCGAGAAACCCGCCACACGGGTGTATTCTTCGCCGAAACCAACGCAGCCTGACAGCAACACGATGGGCGAACTCATCGTCATGCCACAAAACCCGGTGGCCAGTGAGCCGGGGAGTTTATGAGTGTCAGTGTTGTTTTTGCTATCTGGCATAGTGCTTTAGTGAGCTACAGGCGTGTTTGATCTGATTCTTTATCAGCCGGAGATACCCCCGAACACGGGCAACATCATACGCGTTTGTGCCAACACCGGCACTACGTTGCACCTCGTGCATCCGCTGGGTTTCGAACTCGACGACCGGCGTATGCGTCGTGCCGGGCTCGATTATCACGAATTTGCTGCGGTCAGGCAGCACGACACACTGGAGGCTTGCCTGACCGTGCTCGAAGGTCGCCGGATCTTTGCACTGTCTACCCGCGGCAAGCGCAATTACAGCGATGTCACGTATCGCGCGGGCGATGCGTTTCTGTTTGGCCCCGAAACGCGTGGTTTGCCGCAGGAAACGCTCGACGCCCTGCCTGCCGATCAGTGTCTGCGCATTCCAATGCGCCCCGGCAATCGCAGTCTTAATCTCTCCAATTCGGCCGCAATCGTGATCTATGAGGCCTGGCGACAGCAGGATTTTATTGGCGGGCAATAATCTGGCTGAGCATCCTGCCCGAATGCATCACAATGTGACACAGGTCACAATAAAGCGTCGTTCGTCACGCTACATTAGACTCATAGCGTGCAGGCAGCCAGGGACGGCTCCGGCGCTTGTTTTTTTTTGGGCGTCAGTCTTCCGACTTGACTTCGCGCTGCATCAGCGCAGCGACGGCTTCCTGCGCCGCAGCCCCCTCATAAAGAATCCGATACGCTTGTTCGCAAATCGGCATTTCCACGCCCAGATCGCGCGCGACCTTATGTACCGCTGCTGCTGCCTTGACACCTTCCACCACCTGCCCGATTTCGGCGCAGGTTTCGTCGACGCTTTTACCGGCCGCGAGCGCCAGCCCCATGCGGCGGTTGCGAGACTGGTCATCGGTGCAGGTCAAGACCAGATCGCCCATGCCGGATAACCCCGAAAAAGTGTCGGCATTCGCGCCTAAAGCAATGCCCAGACGCGTCATCTCTGCCAAACCGCGTGTGATCAGCGCGACACGCGTATTCGCGCCGAAGCCCAGGCCGTCAGACATGCCGGTCGCAATGGCCAGCACGTTCTTAACTGCGCCGCCTACTTCGACCCCGATCATGTCGGTCGAGGTGTAGGCCCGGAAGTTTTTGCCCGAGAAGCGCCACGCCAGTTCATCGGCAAAATCGGCGTTGGTCGCTGCGACCGTCATGGCGGTCGGAAGCCCGAGGCCCACTTCGCGGGCAAACGTCGGCCCGGACACCACTGCGAGGGGCACCTCTATACCCAGCGTTTCGTGTGCCACCTGATGCGGCAATTTGCCCGACGACAGCTCGAAACCTTTGGTCGCCCAGGCTATCCGGACGTTTTTTTGCAAATGCGGGCGAATAGATTCCAATACTTGCCGGAATACGTGACTCGGCACGCACACCAGCAGGTCACGATTCCGCGCGACTAAATTTTCAAGGCTTGGCTCTATAGCCAGATTATCCGGCAAGGGGATATCCGGCAGGAAAACGGTATTGCAGCGCTTTTCTGTCAGCGCTTCGATCACTTCAGGCTCACGGCCCCATAAGGTGGGTTTCTGACCGGCGCGTGCGAGTTGAATGGCAAGTGCTGTGCCCCATGAGCCGGCGCCGATGACGCCGATTTCTGCCGTGCGCATTTTCACAGGCGTATTCACGACTCGCTCCGTCAGGCTTGAGCGCCCTGCTGACCTTTTGCCTGAGCCTGAGCATACAGACTTTCAAAGTTAATGGGCTGAAGTATGAGCGGCGGAAAGCCGCCTTTGCCAACCAGGGTGGAAATGGTTTCCCGCGCGTACGGGAACAGCGTCGCCGGGCACTGAGTGCCCAGCAGCTGAGCGGTTTGTTCAGGGGTAAAGCCGTTAATGACAAAAATACCGGCCTGCTGCAACTCAACCAGAAATATGGTTTTCTCTGCCTGTTTTGCATGCACGGTAATATTCAGCACGACCTCGAAGTTATGGTTGTCCAGCGCCAGATGACTGTTGCGTATATTCAGTTCCGTTTCCGGTTCGACGGCCGTGTCTCTAAAAATTTGCGGGGTACTGGGCGCTTCCAGCGATAAATCCTTTACATATATCTGATGCAGGGAAAATGTTTGCGGAGCCGGTTTGTTGCCGTGATCGGCACCATTGCCGGAACCGTTGCCGTTGGTTGCGCGTTTCCCCGCGGGGTTTTGTTCGCTCATTTTTGTGTTGCTCCGTTAGCCGTGGGGTGCGCCGAGAAGTGCGTCCAGTTCGCCGCGCTTATCGAGCGCGGCGATATCGCTGTAGCCGCCGACGGGACGATCATTAATAAATATTTGCGGTACTGTGTAACCCCCGCTCAGTTCTTCCATTTCATGACGCAAGGCGGGTTGACCGCTGATATTGATCTCCTCAAACGCCACGCCCTTTTGTTGCAAAAGTTCGCGTGCCGAGCTGCAAAACCAACAGCCAGGGCGGGTATAGATTTTTACAGTAGCGGACGGGCTCATTAGCCGATTCAGTCTGCGCCAACCAGCGGTAGATTCTCTTTGCGCCACTCGTCCAGCCCGCCTCGCAAGCTGAATATATTCTCCAAGCCCTCCTTGCGGAGTCGGGCTGCACATTCGCCGCTTTCTGCACCGGTGTCGCAAACCAGCACAGCATTTTTGCCCTTTATCTGGTCGGGGCTTTGAAGCAAGGCCTCGCGTTCGATGTTCCGCGCATCCACGATATGCCCGGCGGCAAACTTGTCGGCCGGACGCACATCAATAACCCGCCCGCCCTGATTGATCATGCGCACCGCCAACGGGACACTGATGCTCGCGACATTGCGCGATTTCAGCCTGAGTTCATAGAAAGTGGCTGCCAGACCGCTGGCGACCAGCCCGGTGACAAGCAACAGGTTGTTGTTGGCGAATTCGACGAGTGCGTCCATATTGACTCCTGACAATGGGCGCGGATTATACCCCCTCCGGGGCAGATCATTTTCACCTCATCGACCGCTTTTCCAAGGTGCTAAACTCGGTGCGCCATGGATCGGTGCCTTAGCCCGTTACTCTTTTTGCTGTTCCTTATCACGCTGCCAGCCGCAGCGGACGAGCGCGCGCGCACGGCCGCGGAACTGGAAGCGGTACGGGAGCGCATTGAGGCGTTGCAGGTCGAATTGCGTAATGAAAGCAGCCGCAAGAGTCGTGCCGAACAGGCCCTGCAAGAAGTAGAAAAAGCCGAGCAGTCCGCGCGGCGTCAATTACAGCAAACCCGGGAAAAGAGCGCGGCGGCAAAGCGTCGTGAGACGGCTTTGCGGGCGGAGGCCGAAGCTCAGCAAGCTGCCATAGTTGTGCAGCAAGCCGCCCTTGCCAACCAGATGCGCATGGCCTACATCAATGGCGATGAAGAGTGGTTGCGGGTCATGCTGAGTCAGCAGGATGCTGCGGTGCTGGGTCGTCGCATGACCTATTACGGCTACCTTTCCAGGCAGCGCAAAGCTGCAATTGAACAATTGCGCGCGGCACTGGCAGAAATTGCCGCGACGCAAGAGCAGATTGAGGCCGAGGTGCAGCAGCTCGCGCGACTGGAGTTACAAGCCGCCGATAAACTCGAAGATATTGCCAACACGCGCGCCGAGCGTGCGGAGTTGCTGGCCCGCATACGCAAGGGCATTGCCACGCGTGATCAGGAAATTGCCGGCCTCAAAAATCAGGAAGCAGAACTTGGGAAATTGATGGCAGCGCTCGCGAAACGATTGCCAGCAATGCCCAATGTCGATGCCGAGCCATTCGCCGGGCAAACCAGGCAGCTGAGCTGGCCGGTGGACGGGCCGGTACTAAAAGCGTTCGGGCAGCCACGCGCGGACGGCAGTCTGCGCTGGAATGGCGTGCTCCTGGGAGCCAAAGCGGGCACCGAAGTGCGGGCTGTTTACCACGGCCGCGTGGTGTTTTCCGACTGGCTTGCAGGCATGGGATTGCTGACCATTGTGGAGCATGACGGCGGTTACATGAGTCTGTACGGGCACAACCAGGATTTGCTCAAAGAAGTCGGCGAATGGGTCATGCCCGGTGAAGCCATAGCACATGTTGGCGACAGTGGCGGTCAGGTCAATGCCGGGCTGTACTTCGAAATTCGCAAGGACGGCCAGCCTGTGAATCCCCGAAACTGGGTCAAATAGCCTGATATTTGAATAAAACCCTTAATTTTTGAGAACTTACGCCATTCCCGACGCACCAGTGCTGTGCTAAGGTGATACCGCCTTTTGGGCCCCAGGAATACCGATGTCACACAAGCCCCGCAACATACTGTTGGTCGCAGCCGGAGTCTTACTCGGTCTGGCGGTGTCGCTTGCCTCCGGAGTGCTGGCGCAGAAAAACTCGCCGCCTGCCGAAACCCTGCCCTGGGAACAGGCTCGCTTGCTGGCTGAAGTGCTGGAGCGTGTACGAGAAGAATACGTTGAACCGGTTGCCGATGCCGATCTGATCGAGAGTGCGGTGCGCGGCATGGTGACGGATCTGGATCCCCACTCGCAATATCTCGACTGCGACGAATACGAAGAGGTGCGAATTTCGACCACCGGCAACTATTCCGGCATCGGGCTTGAAGTGCATGTGGACAATGGTGAAGTCCGCGTGGTCTCTGCTATTGACGGAACACCGGCAGCCGTTGCCGGTCTGCAATCCGGGGATGTCATCCTGAGTATTGACGGTACTGAACTTGTTGGCGGCAATTTTTCCGAGGCGGCCAACCTGATGCGCGGTAATCCCGGTACGCCCGTTGAGCTGACCGTCCGCCGGGACAGCGAAGCCGAGCCGCTAACCTTTAATCTGATGCGCGACAGTGTGCAACTGCATAGTGTGCGTTACGAAATGTTAACGGACGATATCGGTTACGTGCGTGTCAGTCATTTTAGTGAAACCACATGGAAAGACACGCGTAAGGCAGTGCAAAAACTGCGGCGTACCGCCGGTGGTGATTTGCGCGGTATCGTTCTGGACTTGCGAAACAATCCCGGCGGCGTGCTGGACGCCGCTGTGGATATGTCGGACGGTTTTCTCGACGGCGGCATGATTGTGTCGGCCAGTGGCCGAGGCCCGGATGCCAATTTCAGCCATCTCGCACACAAAGGCGATATTTTAGGTGGTGCCAGAATGGTCGTGCTGGTGAACGCCGGTTCTGCTTCATCATCCGAAATTGTCGCCGGAGCGTTGCAGGACAACGGTCGCGCCATCGTGGTAGGAACCCGCACTTTCGGCAAGGGCTCGGTGCAAACCGTCATGCCGTTATCCAGTTGTCGAGCGATCAAGCTCACTACTTCACGTTATTTCACGCCTTCAGGAACATCCATACAGGGAGTGGGTATAACGCCCGACGTGGAAGCTGAATCTGACCCTGCTCTTGATGCGCTGGCCAGCATTACGGCGCATCAGACCGACCCGGGTGCGGCTTTGTTGCAGGGTGACTCGCAATTGCGGGTGGCTTTGGCGGCGCTGCAGTCTCCGGAGGATGCGGCGCGGGAGCGTATTGTGCAGGGCAAGGCCGATCTGGACATGCCGGATTAGCAGCACTGACGCGTCACGTGTCCATGGAAGGATGCATGCACGGTATTCGAACACAGACTGACAACAGCCATCGCGCAGAGCTTGATGCACGCAGGGCAATGCCGTGCTTGTGGCGCATCATTATTGTTGCGTGTCTGTGGGTATTGTCGATGCCGGCGTTGACCAGCGCCCGCGAGCCTGCGCTTATTGCCATTATTATTGACGATTTAGGGAACGAGTTGCTTGCCGGCCGTCGTGCCGTGGCACTGGATGCACCCCTCGCCTGCGCGGTCATGCCACATACGGCATACGGCGTCAGGCTGGCGCGGGAAGCGCACGCTGCGGGCAAGGAAGTGATGCTGCATTTGCCCATGCAGCCGATGCAAATGAATCGTATTGCAGGGCCGGGCGAGATCAGCCTCGAAAACAGTATTGGACAATTACAGCAAATCCTTGCCAGCGACCTGCAAGCCGTGCCCCATGTGATAGGCATCAACAATCACATGGGCAGTCTGATTACGCAGCATCCCGGCCATATGCGCTGGCTGATGGATGCATTGGCGGCCCGCGGTGATTTGTTTTTTGTTGACAGTGTGACCACGCCGGCCAGCGTTGCCTATGCAACAGCACTGGATGCCGGAGTGCCGTCAGCGCGCCGGCATGTATTTCTTGATGATGACCCGGCCGAAGATCGTGTCGCCGAGCAGTTCGACAGGCTGAAGCAATATGCCCGCGAACATGGCTATGCCATTGCTATAGGCCATCCCTATCCCGCGACGCTCGACTACCTTGAGCGCGCTATCCCGGAGTTGCGGAATCAGGATGAATTTCTGCTCGTTCCGGTCAGCCAGATAGTAACCATGCTAAGCCGTGGCGAATTGCAGCGCGAAGAAGCGCTGACAACCGCCGGTCTGGTGGTTGCCTCCGAGGCGGGTCGCTGAGATGAACTGGAACCAATGGAATACGCCCGCAGCTGGCACCCGACTCGCACTTTTCCACGGTTGCGGGGTTGGGCTGTCTATCGCGGTTACTTATTTCGAAAGCCACCTCGGGGCACTTCAGTTGCAGGGCCTGGTGCTGGCGATGACGGCTTACGCCCTGCTCGCGGCTATTGTTATCGGGCTGCCACTCGCCCGCCGGGCACCGCGACGTCAGGCGATTGCCCTGACGGTGCTCATGATCGCATTGATACCCGCGGTCACAGCGCTTGCCGGGTCGGCCCACGCCGGTTTTATGCTCTGGTTGCCGGCGCTGCATGCGGTGTTGCGGTTGACACAGCGCGGTGCGTTGGTGACCGCGATTGCGTGCGGCTGTCTTTGGCTCGGGTTAAGTCAATACCCGCAAGGTCTGGATATTAATAGCTGGCTGGGCGCGGTGCTGACGCTGCTGCCCGCAGCACTGTTGTTGTGGGTAATACGCAGTCTGAACGGCGAGGTGGTCGACACGCGCAACCGCATAACGGCACTTTCTTACAAAGACGAACTGACCGGCCTGCTGAACATGCGGGCATTTACTCGCATGCTGCAGACTGAGCATCGTAAAGCGTCCGCCGGGGCCGGGCAGTACACCCTGATAATGATAGATATCGATCATTTGCAGGTTTTTAATGAGCGTTACGGGCACGAACAGGGCAACCGCGTTATTGTTGCTGTAGCCGATGCCATTAAACGCAGTACCCGCAGTGACGACTTGATTGCGCGGTATGGTGGCGATGAGTTTCTGGTGTTTTTGCCAGGTGCCGGCGACGATATTGCCGAAGTGGTCACTAACCGCATAGCGCAGAATGTATACAACATCACGTTGTCGTTTGATCGAAGCATGCAGCGGGTAAGCGTGAACACCGGGCGGGCCGTCTATCCGGACAGCGGCACCAGTATTCAGGACATGATGAGCTTCGCGGATCGTGCGATGTACAGGGATAAAGAGTTCAAACGCAGTGCCAGAGCGCTCAAGCCTGATGTCACCCGACTTAAGCAACAGGCCGGGGTGACGGACTGGAACTGAAGCGCTGCAAATGAAGTACAGGGATTAACAGGAACGCGCAGTCATGGAACGCAGTTTTTTTGTGCAGTTTTTATACGTAGGCCTGGGCGGCTTTTTTGGCGCCGGTCTGCGCTTTGCGTTGGGTACCTGGGTTCATCGCGCGCTGCCGGCCGCGGTCTTTCCGTACGGAACCATGGCAGTGAATGTTCTGGGTTGTTTGTTAATCGGCTTTGTTGCGGCCTGGCGCCAACCGCTGGAACCCGGTCTGCGACTGTTCCTGATGGTTGGTTTACTGGGGGGCTTCACCACCTTCTCCACATTTGCGCTGGAGACCTTGTCCTTGACGCACCAGGAGCAGCACTGGATGGCCTTGACCAATGTCCTCGTAAAGTTGTTGCTCGGGCTGGGCGCGGCCTGGGCCGGGTTCGAACTGGGCCGTCTGTTAACCAGCTAGTTATTTGTTAGCAGCGAGCGCGGCGCGGATTTTGCCGGCGTGTGTTTCAAGCACAGCGGGGTCTTCCATGTCGCTGCTGTGCCGCCGCTCCGGCACACCTGTATAACAAGGCAGTACGTGCACGTGGTAGTGAAATACGGTTTGCCCGGCAGCGGCCCCGTTTAACTGGAAAATTCGCATGCCGTTTGCCCCCATGCCTTGTTTGACCGCAGGCGCGATGCGCTGCACCGTCGCGGATACCGCAGTCGCAAATTCCGGTGGCAGGTCATACAGGTTTTCGGCCGCGACTTTGGGGATGACCAGTGTGTGCCCGGGTGCCTGCGGCATCACGTCCATGAACGCCAGTGTTGCATCATCTTCATAGACTTTGATAGCAGGAATCTCGCCGCGCAGAATTTTCGCGAATACGTTTTCAGGATCGTAAGCCATGGCGCATCCTGCTCTGGAGCAAAAAAAGTAGTGTTAGCATATTGGGCGCTGGCTATTCATGAATCAAGCCTTAACCGGACAGAGCTATGACAGAGCACGAATACCCGTTAAGCGGCAGCAACTGTTTTGTATGCGGGCCGCGCAATGTGCACGGTATGCAGATCAAGTTTCGTCTTGATGGCGATATATGCCGCGCCGAATACACGCCACCCGAGCACTTTTGCGGCTTTGACGGCGTTACCCACGGCGGAATTCTGTTCAGCATGCTCGACGATGTCATGGCGAACTGGCTTTACCTGCAAGGTCTTAAAGCCTACACGGGGCGTTGCGAAATTCGTTATCGCGAACCGGCCGCGACGGGCATCAATTATTTGCTGGAGGGTGAGCAATTAAGCCGTAAGGGCCGAGTCGCCAACATGGCGGGACGCGTGCTGCATCCCGATGACGGTCGGGTAGTGGCTGAAGCCAAAGCTGCTTTTGTGATTGACAAGCGTTGAGCTGACAAGCCTTGACGTGACGAGCCTCTTCGTCGGGTAAGTCTTCTTGCTCTGCTTCGCGAAGTCGCTGCGAAGCCTTGCCCGACAAAGAGGCTCTATTAGGCCCGTCAGAATAAGTTCAGTCAGAGCCCTTCACAAAACACGATTTGGTACGTGCCGGTACCTTCGCGATGCTTCTTGACTTCCTGATAGGCCGGATCGCGATAGAACTCGTTGAGTTTGTCCATGGAAGGGAACTCCGAGATGATGATGACCTTGCCTTTCATCATGTCGCCTTCAATGATTTCACCGGCCATGCCGCGCACCAGATACTTGCCGCCGTAAGACGCCGATATTTTCGCGGATTCTTCCGAATATGTTTTTAGCCCCGGCCCGGGGTTGGTTATTTCGCATATCGCGAGCATGTACGCTGCCACTGTGAACTCCTATTGTCCGAAGCGGATATTAAACCGCACGCCAAGTATGCGCGGTGCCGGCAGGTTGGCATAAGCCTCGCTGGGCAGCTTGGGACCGGCAACGGCTCCGGAGTATGTGCCTGTGTCATCAGAGACCAGCCCGAGTCGCCACAGAGCTGTCGGGATGCCCGGGTTGGGGCCGCCACTGATAACGGTGTCATCGTCAAACACGTTGGTGACATAGAACTGCACATCCCACACGTCCGCCAGTACGCCCAGACTTACGTTGGTGCGCGAGTAGGCGGGGAATTCGACAATATTAAAGGCTTCCACCCAGCGTGAATCCTGATATTGGAAGTTCACTTCGCCGAACCACTCAAGCCCCGTGTCGAACAGGTTGTTGGTGTAGTTGGCGTTCAGGTTCAGGGCATGCTTCGGCACACGTTCCAGATCGTTGCCGTTGAAGCTGGAGATACAGAAAATGTCTCCGTTGGCTGCTGTCACCAGGCGAACACAGCCCTGTCCGTTGCCGTATTGCACGCGCGCTATGTCGTTCGCACTGCGCGTCGGGACTTCATAGTCCGTGTATTCGCTGTCCAGGAAGGTGTAACCGGCGGCAACACGCAGGTTGTCAGTGGCTTGCCATACCGCATCAAGCTCCAGACCCCTGACTTCCGAGCCGCTGATGTTGCGGACGCGCGTGCCCGTGGTCGAGGCCGTGATTTCCTGCACCGTAACTTGCTTGTCCTTGAAATCCTGATAGAACACCGCGCCGTTCAGCCGCAGTTTGCCATTGAACAGGGTGCTTTTCGCGCCGAGTTCCCAGACGTCCAGGCGCTCCGGTTCGTATTCAATTTCTTCATAGACGCCGTCGGCATTTGCGTCCAGACCGAAAGCACCCGCTGTCAGCAAACTGAAACCGCCGGGCTTAATGCCGCGAGACCATGAAAAGTAAGTCATGATGTCGTCGTTCCAGAAGTACTCCAGGGTGAGCTTGGGCGCCCAGTAACGATCCTTGCGATTCAGCTGTTGCTGAAAACTTCCGGCCGTGCCGAAACCGAAGGCACTGAACGAGCCCGGGTTTCCGGGAGAGCCGCCGGAGACGGATTCCAGTCGGTCGCAGCGGCCGGTAAAGCCGCAGGCGATTACGGACCCCGGCCCGTCAATGCGACCACTCATCGGGCCGCCAGTCCAGTCGGGGCTCATGGGGTCAAGAACCAGGCTGGTCGCCGGTGCGTTGGTCTGGTTTGGTGCGTTCCAGTAAGCGCCGCCATCCAGCGGATTGGTCAAATAGCCTTCGCACAACGGGAAGCCCGTGTAGGCATCACGAAACTCAGATACGGTGCCTTTGTCCGGGTTGTCGGGGTTGTTAATGAAGTCATCAGACAGCCCGTTTACACAAGGGTGCATGGACGCGCCCGTGACTGAATTATCTTCACGCGAGAAGCGCGCTTCAAAGGTGGTTCTGAACTGCTCCGTGACGTTCCACTTGATGTTGCCGTACCACGAATAATGGTTAGTGCCGCGGCGCAGCTCGTTGGGTTCGCCAAAGGCAGCAAAGGTTTTGCTGGCGAAATAGGCTGCCGGCACTGTTGTCAGGCCGCATTGGTAATTCGGGCCTAGCGGGCCGTAGGCGAAATCATACGGTGAACCAAGCACCGCGTTGTTCATGGACAGGAAGCAAAATGCGGTGTCGGTAACGGTGGTCTGGTTGTACTGCAGTTGCTTAACCCGCTCACGCCAGAACTGCAGACCCTGCGTAAACGTCAGGCTGTCGTTAATGTCCCATGCCAGACGGAACTCCTGACTGAACTGTTTGGTGGTGTTCTCGCTGTCCTGATAGAAGGTTGTGCCGCCGTCATGGATGCCATCCCCCGCAGTACAGTCATTTTGCTGGCGCAAGGACTCGATGTTGCCACTTTGGTCGCCGATGGCTCCCGGGCTGATCAGCGGCCGGCAATTGTCGACATAGTACTTGCCGATGTCCTGTTCGGTGTTTTCCTGCGCTTCAGTAAATCCGGTGTACGAGTTGAAAATCAGCGAGTCGCTGATGTCAAACTGAAAGACCAGCGAATTGCGGAACACGCGCCGGTCCGTCCCTTCGAAATCGGTTGCGTCAAGAGGGTTGGCAGTGCGACGGTAATCGGGCTGTAGCGCCGCCTGCAGTTTGTCGGCATCCGGAATACGGCCGACAAACATGCTCACAACCTGCTGGTTGTAAATGTTACGGATCCAGTCGTCATTAACATCGTAGATGCCAAAGCCCTGCGGATACCCCGACGGGTTAAACGCACCGTAAATAAGCGACGAGCTTGGCCCGCGGCCGGGTTCATCGCGTAAATAACCGTCGAGAATGTAGCCCGGGCCGCAATCGTAGCTGCCCAGCGGACCCGGCATCGGATTACAGGCATTGGTGACGGGAGCAAGATTACTGACTGAGGGAGCCAGTCCGCCGCTGTCACCCAGATCAAAAATGGTATTGAAGTCGTGCAGCAATGCTTGCGGGGCGACATCGAAATGATCGTCTGCATAGTCGGTGCGCCACTTGGCGCTGAAGCGGTCTGAAGGTTCCCACTTGAAGGTCGCGGTGATACCGGAGCCTTCACCCCCACCCAGGTCACCCCCGGTCGCTGCATTCTTGTAGTAGCCGTCCTCGCGCCAGGTCAGGCCGTTAATGCGCAACCCCAGCGTTTCGCTGAGTGGAATGCTGACATTGCCGCGCAACTCTTCGTCACCCTCGAGGTTGTAATCAACAAAAAGTTCGGCGCCGAGTTGATCGTCCGGGTCTTTGGTGACGTATTGAATGGCGCCGGCAAAGGCGCTACGGCCATAAAGCGCGCTCTGCGGGCCTTTCACGATTTCGATTCGCTGCACATCAATCAGCCGCGGGTCAATCAGCGTTGAGCCGCCGGCGTTGCTTACCGCTTCGCTGGAGATATCTATTCCGTCGATCAACGTAGCAGCGTTAGGCCGGCCGCGCGTCGGCGACAAGCCGCGTATGGTGACGCGCGTATCCGATGGCGAGAAGCCCTGGTCGAACTGCACGCTGGTGTCCTGACCTGCCAGATCATCCAGGCCCTTGATGCCTTGCCGATCAATTTGCTCGGCGCCGATCGCCGTGATCGACATGGGCACCTCCTGAATGCTTTCGGTGGTTTTTCGCACCGTAACGGTAATTTCATCAACGCTCTTGCCGTAGGCAGGCAAAGCGGAAAACAGGACCAATGGCGCCATTGTGAGCGCGAACGGACCGACCGATGCTGTGAGCTTCCTCATTAACTCATCCCCCAGGATATTTTTTATATATCGGACTTTGAATATCCGACAGCGCAATCATTATGCTGGGCAAAAGCTTTGAGGCAATTGATGCGCAGGGGTTCTGTCCACCTGCCGGTGCAAGTGGGCATTAGCGGCGTGGCTGCTGTCGCGCCGGTGCTTCTGCCTGCGAGCCCGAACCTTAGTTTGGCGGGCCGTCGGCGGCCGGCTCTTCGTGTGGCGGCACCATGATACGCGACATGATAATGCCGACTTCATACAACAGATAGATAGGCACAGCCAGCAGGGTTTGGGAAATAACGTCTGGCGGTGTCAGCAGCATGCCGGCGACAAAAGCACCCAGAAAAACGTATGCGCGATTCGCGGCTAAAGTCTTTGTCGAGGTCAATCCTGACCAGACCAGCATAACGGTAGCAATGGGTACTTCAAAAGCCATGCCGAAGGCGAAAAAAATCACCAGCACAAAATCCAGATAGTTATTGATATCCGTCATTACCGTCACACCTTCCGGCGCGACAGCGTTGAAAAACGCGAACATCAGCGGGAATACCACGGCATAGGCGAAAGCAACGCCGCAGTAAAACAACACAATGCTGGAAACGACCAGCGGCACGGCAAAACGTTTCTCCTTTTTATACAGGCCAGGCGCAACGAAAGCCCAGACCTGGTATATGACAATCGGCATCGCCACGAATACCGCCACCCATAGCGTGGTTTTAAAGGGGGTAAGAAACGGCGAGGCAACCTGAGTCGCGATCATCGTGGAGCCGTCTGGCAGCTGATCAATCAGCGGTTGTGCCACCAGCGTGAAAATTTCTTCAGAGAACGGAAACAGGCAAAGAAAAACCGCCAGCACCGACAACGTAATGCGAATCAGTCGGTCGCGGAGCTCGATCAGGTGTGAGACCAGGCTGCTTTCTTCAAGCGCTTCCTCGTCCCCGTTCGTGCCAGTGGGGTCAGCCGGGTTCCGTTCCGTCATGCCGGTGGCTCATTGTTCTTCTGAGGGGCGTTCTTCTGCGCGGCGTTCTTCTGGGCGCCATTGTCATCAGGTGTCTGTTCCGGCGCCGACTCTACTTTTTCCGACCCCGCTTTTTCCGAAGCTGGGGGGGCGGCAGCGCCGGGTTCAGGACGCAGCGCTGAGAAATCCTTGCGCAGCGTTTTATTGACGGAGTCGAGGCCCGACTCGAAGGGCTCGATTTCATCGCGTATTTGATTGCTGAGATGGCGGGCCATATTGCGAGCTTGTCCGACCCATCGGCCCAGCTTGGCCGCAACTTTGGGCAACCGCTCGGGGCCCAGCACCATCAGCCCGAGCCCGAACAGGATCACCAGCTCCCAGAAGCCGACATCGAACATTTTTCTTAGGAGTTCTGTTTGTGCTCGGCGTTGGCCGACTCTTTAGAAGTGTCTGCCGCTTCGGAGAATTCGGCGTCGGGCTTGTCGATTCTGGCCTTTTCCTTTTCCTCGTCAGCGTCGGCATCGCCCATCGCCTTGCGGAAGCCTTTAACCGCGCCACCCAGATCCGAGCCCATACCGCTGAGCTTCTTGGTGCCGAAAATCAGCACCACAATCAACAAGACAATCAACAACTGCCACAGGCTTATACCGCCTAATCCCATGTTCGTCTCCAACCGGGCCTCGGCCCGTACGCATCTCTGAAGGGCACAATAATAAAGCATATTGTCGCCCGACAACGATTAATCGGGCGGCACTCTGAGGCTGACAGTTACCGGCCCTTCATTACATAAAGAAACTTTCATATCCGCCCCGAACCGGCCAGTCTGTACCTTGCCATGCTGCAGGCGCGCGGATTCAACCAGACAGTCAAACAACTCCCTGCCGCGGGCTGGCTCCGCCGCAGCGCTAAAACCCGGGCGGTTGCCGCGGGTAGTATCAGCAGCTAGTGTGAATTGCGGCACCAGCAGCAGCTCGCCACCGATCTCATTCAGCGACAGGTTCATTTTTCCGTCTGAGTCGCTGAACACCCGATAGTTAAGCAACCTTTCGGCCAGACGGCGCGCCCCGGCTTCGGTGTCCCCGCGTTCCACCCCGATCAGGACCAGCAGCCCGTTGCCAATGGCGGCGATGTTTTCGTCAGCAACCCGAACACTGGCAGAGCTTACTCGTTGCAACAAACCGATCATGCGGGCAGTCTCGCGCAGAGCCGCTGACCGCACAAGTCGCAGCTTCCCGTTGGATTAGCGGGTAGTGCGGTCTACTATGCCTGCTGCCGCAGCTTTTTACTGCTGCAGCGGCAGCAAGTTCGATTCAGGCAAACGGGATTCAGCTATGAAAAGAAGGGATATTCTGACCGGCGCAGGTGCGCTTGCAATGGCAGGCTGCGCAGGCGAGCAATCGGCAACGGGCCCCGCGGGCACTGCTGAAACCTTCGAATGGAAAATGGTCACCACCTGGCCGCCCGGCTTCCCAGGCATGCAGACTGGCGTGATGCGAATGGTGGAACAAATTGAAAAAGCATCCGGCGGACGACTGAAGATCAAAATTTATGCCGGCGGCGAGTTGGTTCCGCCGCTGGAAGTGTTCGACGCGGTCAGTCGTGGAAGCGTCGAAATGGGTCACGGTGCTGCGTATTACTGGAAGGGCAAAACCGAAGCCGCGCAATATTTCACCACTATCCCCTTTGGCATGACCGTGCTGGAGATGAACGGCTGGCTATATTACGGCGGAGGTCTGGAGTTGTATCGGGAATTGTATGCTGACTTCAATCTGGTGCCCTTCCCTGCCGGTAACACGGGTGTGCAAATGGGTGGCTGGTTTAACCGGGAAATTAACAGCATTGAAGATCTCAAAGGTTTGCGTATGCGGATTCCGGGCATCGGCGGCGAAGCGCTGGCGCGCGCCGGCGGCGCGCCGGTCACCTTGCCCGCATCGGAGGTTTTTACTTCGCTGCAGACCGGGGTGATTGATGCATCGGAATGGGTCGGGCCCTACAATGACCAGGTTTTGGGTTTGCAGGAAACTGCGCGCTATTACTATTACCCCGGCTGGCATGAGCCAGGCCCCACGCTGGAGTGCATTGTTAATAAAGAGGCTTTTGCGAGCCTGCCTGAAGACTTGCGCACCATCATTGAGCTTGCGACCACCGCATTGAACGAGAGCATGATGGCTGAGTACACCGCTCGTAACGCCGAGTCGCTGGCGGCTTTGCAGGACAATCCCGACATCGATATACGGCGCTTCCCCGATGAGGTGCTGGACGAACTGCGGCGTTATGTTGACGAGATCATCGCCGAGTTGGTGGCGCGTGATCCGCGAGCCGCAAAAATCGATGCATCGTTTCAGGCCTATAAAGCAAAAGCCGCGCGCTGGACAGAAATTTCAGAAAAAGCATTCCTGAATACACGTCGATAAGTTTTGTGACTGCGCTTCGCACTATAAAAAATATCGCTTTGTGTCTTGTGGCCGTCTCGCTCACGGCTGCATGCGACGGCAATGGCAATGGAAATGGCAACGCGTCATCGACGCCCGCAGATGTCAAAACCTTTCACTTTTCCATGCGTTCATCGCCGGGCAGTCTTGACCCCGCGCGGGCATCGACTGTCAGTGCCAATGTCATGGTGCAAACGCTCTACGACAGTTTGTATGCCTACAAATACCTGCAAAGACCGTATCAGTTAAAGCCCCGTCTGGCTGCCGCGATGCCGGAGATATCCGATGACGGCCTGACGTATACGATCCGCCTTAGAGAAGGTATCCGTTACGCCGATAATCGCGCATTTTCTAATGGCCGCGGTCGTGAGGTGGTGGCGGAAGATTTCGTTTACGCCCTGAAGCGTCACTTTGACCCGGACTCTCGATCTGTCGCGGCATGGATATGGCAGGGGCGCATAGTCGGACTCGACGAATGGAAGCGTAACGGCGCTGATTACGACCAGCCGGTGGAGGGCCTGCAGGCGATTGATCGCTATGTGTTGCAGATCAGGCTGACGCGACCCTACCCGCAGTTGGTGCATACCCTTGCGATGGGCCCCAGCGCCGCGGTTCCGCGCGAGGCGGTGGAATTTTACGGTCGGGAGTTTTCGGTTAATCCGGTGGGTTCGGGTCCGTTTCGCCTGATTTCGTATGACGCGACTGAAGCGGTGTTGGTGCGCAATGAAAATTTTCAGCGTGAACCGGTCAGTCTGGCGGAGGAAGGTTACGACCCGGCAACACAGGGCCAGTATGGTCTGGAAGTGATCGACGGGCGCCGGGCACCTTTTATTGACCGGCTGGAAATCAGCTTTATTGATGAAGGTTCGGCGCGCTGGAGTTCATTTACCAAGGGTAACGAGGTGCAGATGGCGGGGGTGCCCGCCGAGCAGGTTTATCGTGTGCTGGAATCGCGAGATCCGGTGGTGCTAAAGCCGGAGTACGCGCGCAAGTACCACATGAGCACAGAGAAAGAAGCCGGTTTTGTGTACACGGCATTCAACATGGATTTTCCCGAGACCGGTTACCATCCCGACCCGGTTCGCAACGAGCGCAACCGGGCCCTGCGCTGCGCAATCATGAAAGCTCGCGACTGGAACGCGCGGAACGACAGTTGGTATGGCGGGCTGGGGGAGATATTCCCGGGTATCATTCCAAGCTCGGTGCCGGAGTTTGACCCCGAGTTGTCACGCGACAGTGTTGAGTACGACCCCGAAGGCGCCCGCGCCCTGTTAGCTGAATACGGCTGGAACGCCGGAAATCTGCCGGAGCTGGTTTACAGCTCGCAGCCGGGCCCGACATCGCGTCTTTTCTTCGAACAGTTTCGCGGCTGGCTGACCAACATTGGTTATCCCAAAGAAAAAATCATACTGAAAACCTATGCGACTTTTGCGGACCTCAGCAAGGCCTGGCACAACAGCGAAGAACAGTTACTGTCGTTGGGCTGGTTGCTCGATTACCCGGATGCCGAAAGCAGCCTGCAATTGTTTTACGGGCCAAACCGGTCACCCGGTTCGAACAGCAGCAACTACAGCAATCCCGATTACGATCGTTTGTATGAAGCGACGTCAGTGATGCAGCCCTCAGCGGAGCGCACCGCGCTTTACCGGCAAATGAACCGCATCGTGATTGACGATTGCGTTGTCATCAGTGGCCTGTCCCGGGTCGGCATCGCACTGTGGCACAAGAATGTGGTTGCACTGCCCGACAATAATTTTGTCGGTGGCCAGTTTCTGCAGTATGTGGACGTGCTGGACACAGAAGTCGGGAGCGCGGTTCGCTGATGGAAGTGTTGCTCTACTCGTTGCGCAAACTGCTTGCGGGTATACCACTGGTGCTCGGCGTGACCTTGATCAGCTTCTTGCTGATTGTTTACTTCGGGCCCGATAAAACTTATGAGCTGGTCGGTAAGAACCCGACCGCCGAGCAAATCGCCGAAGTCCGCAGTCAGCTGGGTTACGACCAGCCCTTTATCACCCGCTATTTGGATTACCTGCGCGAAATCGTGACGCTGGATTTTGGCAGCTCGGAATCCACGGACGAAAAAGTCAGCAGTATTCTGGCCCGCACCATCCCGGTGTCGCTGTTGCTCGCCTTGCCGGGTTTTATCCTTGGCAATGTGCTGGGGGTATTGCTCGCTTTGGTGGCTGCTTATTTTCGCGGCGGCCTGGTGGACAAGCTGATCATGGGTTCCGCAGCCGTTGGCATGTCCGTCAGCTATTTAATCGCCATCATTGGCTTTCAGATACTGTTGTCTTCAGCGGACGGGCTGGATCTTTTCCCCGTGCGCGGATGGGACACCAGCACCCCGCTTGCCTATATACAGCACGTTACGGTACCGACGCTGGCCACCGTGTTTGTCGCACTGGGATATAACACGCGCTTCTATCGTGCGGTTATTGTTGAAGAGATGACGCGCGATCACGTGCGAACGGCGCGTGCCTTTGGTATCCCGCCGGCAAAAATTTTCTATCGCAACATACTGAAAAACAGCATGGTGCCGATCGTCACGCGGGTGGTTTTTTCCATACCGCTCATTGTGATCAGTGGCAGTCTGTTACTGGAAACCTATTTTGGTATTCCGGGCATCGGCAAGGTGAGCTACGACGCGATTATCACCGGTGATCAGCCGGTGCTCAAAGCGGTGGTGGCGTTAACAGCCATTCTGTTCGTGGTGGCGCAGTTACTCACCGATATTTGTTATCGCTTGGTGGACCCCCGCGTGTCATTAGGGGCTTCGACCCGATGAATGCCGCCGCCGAGGCATTGCAGCGCCGTCATGGCGATTCGCTGTGGAACAAGGCATGGCGCAAATTCCGGCACGATCGCGTTGGCGTGGTTGCCCTGCTGGTGGTATGCGCATACGCGGTTGTGGCGCTGGGCGTTGTATTGGGTTGGTGGGCAACCGGCTGGGCAGATATCAGTGGGCCGAAATGGGCACCGTTGTCGTCCGAGCACTGGCTGGGCACCAACATTATTGGTCAGGATATTTTTGCGCGAGCGGTCTACAGCACCCGAACCGCTTTTGAAGTGGGGTTGATAGTCGCATTGGGCGCCACGTTTATCGGGGCGGTGCTGGGGGCGATAGCCGGCTTTTTCAGTGCCACGTGGATCGACGAAGCAGTGATCTGGCTGATGGGCGTGCTGGACTCCGTGCCCTTTATTCTGCTGGTGGCCGCGATTGCCTACAGTTTGCAGGACAGCCCGTGGGCCATGCATATCGCAATGATTGCGACCTTCTGGATAGGCACGGCGCGGCTGGTGCGTGGCGAGGTCATCAAGCTTAAAGGGCAGGAATTCGTCGAATCGGCGCACGCGATCGGGCTTGGGCGAATGACCATAATTTTTCGCCATATATTGCCCAATACTTTCCATGTACTGCTGGTGCAGGCCACGCTGAGTTTTGTTGCCGCCATCAAGTCGGAAGTCATTCTGAGCTTTCTCGGGCTCGGTGTTAAAGACGGCATGAGCTGGGGGCTGATGATTTCGGAAAGCACCTTCGAGGTGCTGGCTGGCTACTTTAATAATTTTATTGCCGCGTCCGTGCTGATGTTCGGATTGGTAATGGCGTTCAACATGTTTTCGGACGCACTGCAGGACGCGCTTGATCCGCGCACGGTGAAATAGCCATGCCTGCGCCCTTGCTGGAAGTTAACAATCTGGTGGTCGAGTTCGCTACCGATGCGGGCGTTGTCCGTGCTGTTGATGATGTCAGTTTTTCGGTTGCATCTGGCGAAACGGTTGGCCTGGTCGGCGAGTCGGGTTGCGGCAAGACAGTAACGGGGCTCGCCCTGCTCGGTCTGGTGCCGACACCACCCGGGCGGGTGGCGAGCGGCAGTATCCGGCTGGACGGGCAGGAACTGGCAGGACTGGATGACAGCAGCTGGCGTTCGGTGCGCGGTCGCAAGGTTGCCATGATTTTTCAGGAACCGATGACGGCGCTGAACCCGGTGTTTCGTATCGGCAACCAGATGATCGATGTGTTGCGGCAGCATCAGCGTATAACCCGCCGTCAGGCGCGCGCCGCAGCGATCGAAATGCTCGCCAAAGTGGGTATCCCTGCACCGGATAAGCGTATTCAGGAGTATCCACACCAGCTGTCCGGAGGCATGCGCCAGCGCGTGATGATTGCAATGGCATTGTCATGCAATCCCCGTTTACTGGTGGCCGATGAGCCGACCACGGCTCTGGACGTGACAACTCAGGCGCAGGTGCTCGAGCAAATGGTTCGCTTGCAGCAGGAATTTGGCATGGCCATGATTCTGATCACTCACGACATGGGCGTGGTTGCGCAGAGCTGCAGTAAAGCGCTGGTCATGTACAGCGGCAGAGTTGTCGAGCAGGCGCCGGTGACGGAGTTGTTTGCGCGGCCGCGTCATCCCTACACGGGCGGATTGCTGGCATCGATTCCGCGCATACGAGAGCAACGCATTCCTGAATTACCGGTGATTGAAGGGACTGTGCCTGACCCACTGAATCTGCCGGAGGGATGCCGCTTTGCTGATCGCTGTGACAAGGTCAGGGATTATTGCCGCCTGGCACAGCCCGAACTGAAACCTATAGGACGTGCCGACAGCAAGGTTGCCTGTTATGTCCCCAACTGATTCCAACGAACCCCTGTTGCAGGTGCGCGATCTGCACAAGCATTTTCCGGTCAGCCGTGGCTGGCTGCGCAAACGTGCTGTGCTGGAGGCCGTGGCCGGGGTGAATTTGGACATTGCTGCGGGTGAAACACTGGGCCTGGTGGGCGAGTCGGGGTGTGGCAAGTCAACGCTGGGCCGAACCATTTTGCAGTTACAAAAGCCTACCAGCGGCGAAGTGCGGCTCGCCGGTGAGCTGCTAAGCGGAATATCCGGCCCCGCGCTAAAACGAGCCCGGCGCCGGATGCAGATCATTTTTCAGGATCCGTTTGCATCGTTGAGCCCGCGACGGACGGTGGCGCAGATCGTTCGGGAGCCGCTGGATGTGCACCGCATTGGTACGCCGGCAGAGCGGCGCGAGCGGGTGGAATATTTATTGCAGACGGTTGGCATGCGCAGCAATGCATTGAATCGTTATCCGCATGAGTTCTCGGGCGGACAGCGGCAGCGTATTGGCATTGCGCGGGCCTTGGCCCTTGAGCCCGATTTCATTGTCGCCGACGAGCCGGTGTCGGCGCTGGATGTTTCGGTGCAATCGCAGGTGTTGAACCTGCTGGCGAAGTTGCAGGATGAGCACGGCATTGCGTTGCTGTTTATTTCGCATGACCTTGCAGTGATTCAGCACGTCAGCGACACCATTGCCGTTATGTATCTCGGGCGTATTGTTGAACAGGCGCCCGCGATGGAGGTGTACCGGTCACCGCAACACCCTTACACGCGCGCGCTGCTTTCAGCCATCCCGGTCCCCGATCCGCGAAACAACAGGGCCCGCATCGTGCTGGAAGGCGAAGTGCCCTCGCCCCTCAACCCTCCGTCAGGGTGTGCATTCCGCACTCGTTGCCCTCTCGCCGCCGCTGTTTGCGCCGAACAAAAACCAGCGTTGCAGCCCACGGTCAATGACAAGCAGCATTGGGTTGCGTGCCATTTTCCGGGCGCCGAATAGCGCCGGGACGATGGTTACCAAAGCTATTCTTTAGCTGCCGCGGGCAGCCAGGTTGCCAGTTCCGGCCACAGCGCAATCAGCACCAGCGCCAGCAACTGTATGGCTACAAAGGGGATGACACCTTTGTATATGTCGGTGGTGAGCACTTCCGGTGGAGCAACACTGCGCAGGTAAAACAGTGCAAAGCCGAACGGCGGGGTCAAAAATGATGTTTGCAGATTAATCGCGATCATGATGCCCAGCCAGACCGGATCAACGCCCATGGCAAGCAGCGCGGGTCCGACGATGGGCACAACCACAAAGGTGATTTCGATAAAGTCGAGCACGAAGCCCATTAAAAACATCACCAGCATGACGACAATTAGCGCCGTGACTTTGCCTCCCGGCAAGCTGGTCAGAAAATCCTGAATCACCTCGTCGCCACCAAAGCCGCGAAACACCAGCGAGAACATCGAAGCGCCGATCAGAATCAGAAACACCATGCTGGTGAAACGCGCGGTGTTTTGACAGATTTCCGTCAAGCGCGATGCGTTAAGCGCCCCGCGTGCAGCAGCCAGCAGCAGTCCGCCCAAAGCGCCTACGCCGGCGGCTTCAGTCGGCGTCGCAATGCCGAAAATAATCGAACCGAGCACGGCGAGTATGAGTAAAAGTGCCGGCAGCAGCGCTTTCACGATCGTGAGCCAGACCGACACCGACTGCTGTGTCACAGCCGGCTCAGCGAGCGATTCATCAGGTCGTTTCCAGGCAGGCATGCTGTCCGGGCGTATGGCTGCCATCAGCAACACGTATGCCATGTAGAGGCCCACCAGCAACAACCCCGGAAGCAGCGCGCCAATAAACAAGTCGCCCACCGAAACCGTTTCAGGACGAAAAATGCCCTGTCTGAGCTGGGCTTGCTGATACGCCGACGACAACACGTCGCCAAGCAGCACCAGAATGATGGACGGTGGAATGATCTGGCCGAGCGTTCCGGCCGCGGTAATAGTGCCGGTCGCCATACTGGGCTGATAGCCGCGCTTGAGCATGGTTGGCAGAGACAGCAACCCCATGGTTACCACGGTTGCACCGACAATACCGGTGCTTGCCGCCATCAGCGTACCGACCAGAATCACAGCGATTCCCAGCCCGCCGCGCAGGCGACCCATTAACATGCTCAATGTTTCCAGCAAGTCTTCCGCGATGCGCGCGCGTTCAAGGGTTACGCCCATGAACACGAACAAGGGCACAGCGATCAGGGTGCCGTTGTTCATGATTCCGTATATGCGATTTGGCATGGTTTCCAGAAAGACAGGGTCGAAAACGCCTGCGGCGACACCGATGCCGGCAAAAGCCAGCGCTGTGCCCGCCAACGTAAATGCCACAGGAAACCCGGCCAGCAAAATCGCGACCACCGCCAGAAACATCACAAAGCTCAGCCAGGCCATCTATTAATCTCTGGGGTCAGAGTAAACCTGACCCGGCTGCCGGATTGTCACGATGCTGCGCAAGCTCATCACTACACCCTGCAACAACAGCAGAATCGCTGT
>CALNYJ010000006.1:0-4475 GCA_942490785.1 uncultured Gammaproteobacteria bacterium
TGCGGTCACTATTACGGGCATCACAGGCGGCGATGTTGAACTGCCGGCCGAGGTGACCACGTATCTCGATACTGTGAAAAGCCATACCGACTTACCCGTTTGCGCGGGCTTTGGTGTGCGTCATCCCGAACAGGTGCAACGGATCGGCCGGCATGCAACCGGAGTGATCGTTGGTTCGGCACTGGTAGAGCGCCTGGAGGCTGGCGAAGATCCTTCAGGTTTTCTGCACGAACTGACGGCGATCTGACAACTGCGGCTAGCCGAAGTCGCGTTTGCCCCAGGTATTAATCACGTTGCCCCATTTGCTGAGTGCCCGATCCATCGCATCCGGGGCCAGCTCCTCAAGCAGGTTGCGATTCAGGCCCGGATAGATTTCGGGCCGCCTTCTTCGGCCACCACCGCTGTCGTCAATAATCAGCTTGCTGCTGAGAGGCCGACGATCGCCTGCTCCGGGTCCAGCGGCATGCCGCGACCCGAGAAAATTTCGGTGGAGGTGGCAGGTGTGTAGCGGGCACCGAGTGCGAGCCCCACTTCATACCAGTTAAGCACATCGACATCTTCATCGACGACTATCGTTACTTTAAACAAAGGAATGATAGCTGGCCAGTCGCTTACCGGTTTTGAGTCCCTGACCGGGTTCGGTTTTCTTCACCCTGACAATGCCCCAGTCCGGTGGTATCAACTACCTGGTTGATTTCAATCACTCCGGGAATCAGTTTGAAAATGACTCGTTGAATATAGACGTGATGGGGGCGGTCACGTATCCGCGGTTGCGCCGGTGAACTGGTTCATTACCCACGGGATCCTTTCGATAGGTGATTGCGGTAATATTCATCCAGAAGTTCTCGTCTTTCGTCGGCCCAGGTAGCCGTACATTTCTCCAAACGGACCTTCCGGCAGCCCCGGTTCATGCAAGCGGAACGTGACCTTCAATGACCATTTCGCAGTGTGCCGGCACCATGATGTCATTGGTTTCGGACTTGACCATGTCAATCGCTTTGCCGCGCAACCCTCCGGCAACAGCCAGTTATCGATCGGCACTAATATTCTTGCCGAAACCGCGCGGGGCAATTTTGGATCCGCTGACCGTCCAGACCGCAGGGTCCTGACCCACGGCAATAGATATTGGTGCATATTTTTCACCGCGCTCTTTGGCCGCCATCAGCATGCGCCAGCCAGTCTGATTCGGTTCGGGATTAACGCCGAGTATTTTGGGGCCGCGTATCTGGCAGCGATAGGTGCCGAAATTCACACCCAATTCCGGGTCGGTGGTGAAAATTGAACCGGTATTGACATAGCGACCGCCGTCAGCCGGGTTGCTGGTTATAAAAGCAAATTTGGTGATGTCGATGTCGTCGCCGGTTTCAATGATCTCTTTACACAGTGCCTTGTCGCGCGAAACTTCCACCGGCGGAATCTGCGCAATTTGCCCGTCAACGAGCATTTCGCGGGTGTAGTCCAGAGCCCGCTGGTAACTTGCCCGGCTGTTGCCCTTAACCGGCTCCAGCCCGAAGGTGATGCACTCTGTGTCCCAGTGGCCCATGTGGTTAATCACAATGGGGCCCTTAAGCCACTTGCCGCCTTCCTTGATATTTTCGATAAGAACCGCGGGCGCGTCATACCACCCGTATTTGTCCATCAACGCATAGACAATTGCGGCGGCTTCAAATTCGTCATTGTCGACGCGCTCAAAGCGCAGCAGCAGATCGTGCGCCTCCAGAGCCGCGACGTATTCCCTTAAAGTATCGAACGGTGGTTTGGGCGCCGTTGCGCGACGCTCGGCTGCCGTTTTCTCGGCCGCAGCAATTTTTGCATTGGCAGCATCCAGCGTTTCGCAGCCAATCGCTGCCATACCCGCCGTCGCGGCCAGAAAACTGCGACGGGATACGATTTCGGGGGCGTTATTTTCGGGAGTAGTTGAGTCAGTTTTGGCCACGGGCAGGCTCCTGATTTATCGGAAGGCATACCCTACCCGAAGTGAATTAGCCGGAGCAATGTATCGGTCTGGCAATCGGCCAGACCCTCATGTTCAGAGCAGTGCCAGCTTGGCTGCGCGGCTGCAGGCTTTGATCTGCGCTTCGCGCTGGGATGCGGTTGCGCGATCCCGGTACAGCCCTGGTAGACCAGCTTGACCGGTAAGCGACTGCGAGTATAGCGAGCACCTTTGCCGGCGTTATGCGTTGCAAGTCGTTTGTCCAGGGTCGCGCGCGCAATACCGGTGTAGAGTGAACCGTCGGCACATTCCAGCATATAAACCCATAAATCCATCCGACGCAGTTTCCGGTTGTTGTCGCCGTTAAGATTTTCGTCACCGCCCCACTGTTCGCGGTGCGCCCACAGCGCCTGACTTTGTATGGCCGCGTGGCGATTGTTGAGGTTAAGGCTGTTCAGGTCGCATACTTGTGCGCGAATTAAACCGGGGTCTTCGGCGGCATGAAAAACACTGGGGTACCAACTGCGCCAGTTGGGCAGTATGGCCTCTACTTTTTGTCTTAATGAATCGCGATTCATGTTCGTGCGTGCCATTCACTTGCTTGCCAGACACAGCATACCAGCCGTTGCGTGTTTAATCAGGTACCGGAGCCCAGCCCGATACGCCGTTCTGCAGCGAGGCTGACAGTGTTCATAACAAAGCAACGGATTTGATCTGTGCGTAGACATTCTGACCAACCTGAAGATCAAGCGCGGCGGCCGATTTCCGGGTAATTCGCACCAGCAAAACCTGCCCACTGCAATCCAGTCTAACCATGCAGTACGCGCTGTTCCCGATCCAGAACGTCAACACCCGCGCCGGAACAATGTTGAGAATGCTGGTGCCGTGCTGACGCTCCAGCGTCAGGCTGACATCGCGCGCCAGAATGCGCAGCTTTAATGGCTTGACGCCATGGTGTGTGTGGTCACCCGGAACATGCAGAGTGTTGTCATCAAAATTGAACAGGCTCAAGCCAAACTCTTTTTCGTGCCCGGTACAAAATGCTGTAACAACCGCCGCGGCGTTGTCATCGTGCGAGAGCGGCAGATCAAGACGTGTCAGCATCTCGGATGCCGGCCCGCTGGCAACGGCACTCCCGTTTTCCATGAGCACCAGATCGTCGGCCAGCCGCGCGACCTCGTCCGGCGAGTGACTGACATACAGCATGGGCAGTTGCAGCTGGCGTTGCAGCGTTTCAAGGTACGCCAGTAACTCGAGTTTATGCGGTGCATCGAGCGACGAAAGTGGTTCATCCATTAGCAACAGACGTGGGTTACTGAGGAGGGCGCGGCCAATCGCCACCCGTTGTTGTTCGCCTCCCGATAGTCCGATGACTGATCGCGTCAGGAGCGTTTCAAGCCGCAACAGACTGACAATTTCATCCCAACTTTGGGTGCAATCGCCCGCGCCGCGACGACGCATGCCGAACTCAAGATTGCCCCGAACGGTTAGGTGCTCAAACAAGCTTGGTTCCTGAAAAACAAAACCAACCGGGCGCTGATGCGTTTCAAGGTAGCGGTGTTTATCCTGCCAAACCTGTTCGCCGACATGGACGGTGCCTTCTGCCCGGGACAGGCCGGCGATAGCTCGCAATAACGTGGTTTTGCCGGCACCAGATTTGCCGTATATGGCGGTCACGCCCCGGATTGCTCACCCGGAATTTGGCGGTCAGCGAGAACGTGCCTCGCCGGACGCCGTTATCCTCGGCCAAAGCGCCCGATTGGCTGTCCTGATTTACGCTTGTCTGATTCACGCTGGTGTAATTCACGATTAAGTAATCCTGAACCTGCGGTTAACCGTATAAACAACCAGCAGCAGAACCAAAGACAGCAGCAACAATACCCCCGATAGCAGATGGGCCTGTCCGTATTGCAGGGTCTCGACATGGTCGTAAATGGCGATCGACAGCACCTGCGTCTCGCCCGGTATGTTGCCGCCGATCATCAACACCACGCCGAACTCACCCAGGGTATGGGCAAAACCGAACACGGCGGCCGTGATGTAACCGGGCCTGGCCAAAGGCAGCGCAACACCGAACCATCGGTCAAGTTTACCTGCGCCCAGAGTCGCGGCGACCTCCATGGGCCTCGGGCCTATTCGTCCGAAGGCATCCTGCAAGGGGTGCACCACAAAAGGCAGCGAATAAATCACCGAACCGATAACGAGTCCGGCGAAGCTGAAGGCCAGTGTTTTTCCGCCCAGCGTTTGTGCAATTGCGCCTACAGGGCCCGAAGGGCTAAGTGCCAGCAATAAATAAAAGCCCAGCACAGTCGGTGGTAACACCAGTGGCATTGCCACCAGTGCGTTGATTGTGTTTTTGAAAGGCGAGTGAGTGTGCGCCAGCCACCATGCCAGAGGCGTTCCCAGCGCCAGCAGCACCGTCGTGCTCATGGTCGCTAGCTGCAGCGTTATCCAGAGCGCGTCCATGTCGGCGGCATTCAGCAATTCAGTCCCCTTTCAAATCATGACTATGCAAATCATGACTATGCAAATCATGACCGTG
>CALNYJ010000007.1:0-273433 GCA_942490785.1 uncultured Gammaproteobacteria bacterium
TTCAGCCACTTCGTTCAGTTGCATTATTGCTATAGATGCTGCAATCCGCGCAACACCTTGAGGATATCGTCTCGGGAATGCAAATCAAATTTGATTTGTGATACGTCAGTTTTCACTAACTGCATTTGGGCATTTCGGACTACGCGCATGGGGATTTCATTCGAACGAAGTTGGTTTGTGATAAAGAATATTCTCTCAAACTATTGTCGAAGTTTGGGGTTTTTGTGGCCTGAAATACGACAAAACCGCCTATCTACGTCGTTTTATTTCAAATTCCTTCTAATCTTCTTTGCCGGAATTAAACGTAATCCATTGTTATTTATTTGAATTGTTAGTTTTCGGGCAGACACTATCTACGTGGGTTCGAGACCTCAGGGTGGAACGGCTTCCCCAGAAAACGCTGTTACTTTACAGTTTTGAGCGAGTTTGCTGCTCACTTTTAATATGCAAGGGTGGATAAGCGAAGTGTCATCCACCACCTATTTATCATCCATCAAAAGATTTCGGGTTTATGGTGGATGACGCTGCGCCTACCCACCCCGATTTTCTGGGAAATTTCGGGCAGTTTTTGTGCCGTGTTGTTAATGGCCAATTAAACTGAGCCAAAAATGGCCAACAATTTTGGGCCACTTTTTCAGACTTTATTTGTACGAATAAATCTGACAGAGTCCCTGGCGAATTCAAGTAATAAGTGCATAACCCACCAATTTTTCAACATCTATGCCTGACAATTCCCGGAACACCTCGTAAGGTGTCCTGAATTCCAGGCACTTTCTTGGTCTGCTGTTTAGTTTGTGTACAGCATCTAATACCTGCTGGGCGGTCACATCCAGCAGCCCCATCGTTTTAGGAAAGTATTGGCGTAACAGTCCGTTGGCGTTCTCATTTTGGCCACGCTCCCACGAGTGATAGGGTTTGGCAAAATAGGTTTCACATCCAAGAGTGTTCACTACTTCTTCATGCCTGGCGAACTCCTTGCCATTGTCAAAGGTGAGGGTATGCACCCAATCCTTGAATACACCCAGCAGGGTGATGATACCGCATGTCACCGCCTCCGCGGTTTTATTTGCCACGGGTAGTGCAAGACGTAGCTTGGACTTGCGTTCGTCCAGCGTGACTAATACGCCCTTGTGTCCTTGGCCGATCATGGTGTCTGCTTCCCAGTCACCTAACCGTTCTCGTCGGTTTGTTACTTCAGGGCGTTCATCAATATCTACCCGATTGGGAATGCCCTTGCGGCTGCCTGTAATGCTGCCATAGCGTTTGCGGTATTTTATTGCATGGTGGCGTAAGTTCAGGTATAGCTGGCCGCCTGCCCGTTTATCCTTCAGGATATGCTGATAGATGGTTTCATGGCAGACACTGAGCTGACCTTCCCGTTTCAGCCTGCCGCCAATCTGCTCGGGACTCCATTGCTGCTGAAGCATCAGGTCGATATGACTCATCAGCTCCCTTGTCATTTTGATGGCTTTCGGTTTGGCTGCATGGCGTTGTTTGGCCTTCCTGTTCGCCTGTGTATGGCGGTAACCGCGCAGCCCCGTGTTCCGCGCAAGTTCCCGGCTAATGGTGGATTGAGAACGGCTCATATCCCGTGCTATCCGATTCTGCGAATCCCCCTGTTTCAAACGCATTTCGATATAATTCCTCTCCACAAAGGTAAGTTGTGCATAAGCCATAAGGTCTCCTGTCAGTGGTATGTCAGAATGCCTTTTACCACACCTTGCGCTTGGCTGCTTCGGTTGGCAGGCATCCCGCCTTGCTAAACAGGTTATGCACTTATTATACGAATTCGCCCCTGAATTTTTTCAGGGAGCGTCATGAAGGAGTGGATTGTGATCCATAAGATTAAAGCGTTATACAACGATGGCAACGGCTTATCCGAGCGTCAGATTGCCGGCCAATTGGGTATTTCCCGTAACACCGTGAGCAAATACCTGAAGCTGTCGGCCGCGGACATCAGCGGCCTGCAGGAAGAGACAGCCCGTGGTAAGAAGCTGGACGATTACCGCGACTACATTATTCAGTTGCTGCAAACCTATCCGGGCTTGTCAGCGGTCAAAGTGTTGCGCAAACTGAAGGCCAAAGTGGACGATTTGGCCGTTTCCAATCGTTCGGTACGGCGTTATATACAGAGCCTCAAGCAAGAGATCAGCTTTAAGCAGGCGCGTTATTATGAGCCGGTATTGGACATGTTGCCGGGCGAGCAATGCCAGGTCGATGGCGGCGAACTGCGCGATGTGATGATTGGTGGTGTGGCGACGACGGTATATTTCATGGTGTTTGTACTGTCGTATTCGCGCCTGATGCATGTTTCTGTCTGCGCCAGGCCGATTGATACCGAGACGCTGATTCGTCAGCATGATGCGGCATTTCGCTATTTCGGCGGCATGCCGCAAGAATGCGTGTACGATCAGACCAGATTGGTGGTCATCAGCGAAGTGTTTCGCGAGTTACGCTTGAACCAGCGCTTCCATCAGTACGCCACGGCAGCGGGCTTCACTATTCGGGCTTGTGAAGGCTATGATCCGGAAAGCAAAGGCAAGGTCGAGGCCGGGGTCAAATACGTCAAACAAAATGCCTTGTATGGCGAGACTTTTGCCGACTGGGATGCTTTACAGGCCCATATGGCCGACTGGCTCGACGGGATAGCCAATCAACGGCTACACGGCACCACCGGCCAACAGCCGGCGACACATTACGCGGCCAACGAACAAGACCATATGCGGGCTTACCTGAGGCCGTCTTGTGTTGACGCGACCGCCAGCCAGGCCCGCATGACCCGCAAGGCGGATAAAACCGGCTTGATCGCCTGGCAATCCAATAAATATTCGGCACCGATGGCGTATCAATGCGCCCGTGTCGCCGTGCATGAAGCTAACGGCGTCATCCGGATCAGCGATCTTAGCACTCACAAAGTGATCGCCGAACATCCTGCGTGTCCGGAAAAGGGGCAAATCATCAAGAACCGGCATCATTACCGGGATATGTCGCTACGCATCGAAACACTGGAAAAGGACTTGCATGAACTGCTGCCGTCTCCGGCGGTCGTGACTCAGCTGTGCGCCCTGTTGAAAGCCACCTCGCCGAAAATCTACAAAGACCAACTGGTCGGCGCCAAGCAGGTGCTGACCGAGCAGATCAATCGGCAGATGGTGCGATTGCCGGGGGGGAAGGGGGGGGGAAGAGAGGAAGGGGAGGGGAGAAAGAAGGGGGAGAGGGACCCAGCGTCGCAATGGCCAGACCGACCACCAGCGCGGTCAGCCGGTTCATACGATCCGAAATCAGTCCCATCGGATACGACCAGAGCAACGCCGCACCCTGCACGACGCCGAACAGCATGCCGGCTTTTTTCAGTGCCTCGGCGGTCGTGATGTTCTGGCCGGCGCCGTATTGCACAACCCACAGCGACAAAAAGGTGGTGATGATGACCAGGTCGCCGCGACTGATGAACGGCAGCGCCGTACGCGACTGCAACGCGCGGGTTGTCCCGGGCAATCATATGCCTTCGCCCAGCTTCCTCCAGATCGACACCTTGGCCGGGTCAGCAGCCGTGACGCCCTTGCGCAAGCCGGCCATGATCAGCACACCGGTCACCGTGCAAAAGCCCGCCACCGCCCAGAAGGCATAGCGCTCCGCCAGCGCCGGTTCATAACCTCGCGCCACCAACAAGTCCGGCAGGCGCGCAAAAAACAGCGCCATGAACAGCACGCCAAAAGCCGTGCAGATGCTGTTAACGGCGAGCCACTTGCCGCGCGACACCTCCTGCGCCGAATCCTGCGTTACTGCGGCCATCATGACCGGTGCGGCCCCGCAACCGACGGCAAAGATCAGGCGGTAGGCCAGCCCAGTTCGGTTTCGGAGGTGGCCAGCGTGATAGGAAAATAACTTAGCGCGAACAGTGCGAAACCGATGCCGAACACCAGGCGCCGGCCGGTGCGATCCGACCACGCGCCGAAAAAGCCCACCACCAGCATCTGAAAGATTTCCGCGCCGGCGGCCAGATTACCGGTGAACATGCCCTGCCGTTCTTCAGGTATCTGCAAAATCTCGGTGAGTATGTAAGGCTGGGCAAACCCATGAAGGTCAGCGCGCAGATCGTGGAGAAGGACGCGAAGTTGGTGCTGAGCAGGTTGGTGACGGTGTAACCGGGGGTAAACCACAACGGTCCGAATTTCCAGACCGGCGGGATCGGGAGTAACGGGAGTCGCTGCCATGGGGTCGAGTGCTCTCGGCTGAACCAATCAAACAGCCATATTCGCAGCCGCGCCGCCGCTGGCAACAAAAGTTGGACGCGAACGCCGCCCAGCAGTTACCAAAGGTTAACCGTCAGTCAACAGACCGTATGCTTGAATCCATCGATATATCCGCGGATTTATCGGCGCGTATAGCGAGTCGTTACGGCGCTGCAGACAAACCGGGCAATGTAAACGGATCGACGCGCGCACCGGTGACTTTCACGCCCCAGTGAAGGTGCGGACCGGTGACACGTCCGGTGGCACCGGCAAGCCCGAGCACATCACCGCGTTCGAGCATTTGCCCCTCCTGCACCTTGATCTCGGACAGGTGCAGATACATGCTCAGCACCCCCATACCGTGATCGACGAACACGGCCTTGCCGTTAAAAAAGAAATCGCCGGTCAAAACCACTTTGCCGCGATTCGTCGCGTGAATTTCGGTGCCGGTGGCAGCGGTCAGATCGGCACCCGAATGCGGTGCGCGCGGCTGATCGTTGAACACGCGGCGATGGCCGAAGTTACGGCCGCCGGTTACACCGGGTATTGGAACTATAAAATCGTCCGACCAATAGCGCGTGTCTGCCGTCGTCGCATACGCGGCATTAATTTGTTGGCTGTCGCGCGCCGCCCGCGCCTGATCTTCTGCGCTCAGTTCGACGTACTTCGGCTCCACCGTCAGGCGCGTCGTCGGATAGTCTTTGGGCGTGACGGTTAATGGCAGTGTGCGTTGTTCCTGACGGTTATCCGCGTACTGCAATGTCGCTTGCACTTCGTAAGACCCCGGCTGAACATCCAGATCCACTCCCAGCAACGCAAACCAGCCCGCGTCGGTGGCAACCATGCGGATTTCCTGCGCCTGCCAGGACAGCGTCACGGCTTCCAGTTCCGGCTCGAAGGGGATATCAACCACCACCGCCTGACCGGGGTAACCACTGAGCATCAATAACAGCGTAAGAATATTCATGATCTATGGGGTCAGAGTAACTGATCTATGGGGTCGGAGTAATTACTCGAACTTATGGGGTCAGAGTAACGACTCTGACCCCATCAATCTGACCCCATCAATCTCGTACCTCAAAAGCTGAGTCGCGCACCAGCGTGCCACGAACGGCCGGGCAGTGGCGCGAACTCAGCAATCGATGAGGTGCTCTTGCGGGCGTCCTCATCAGCCAGGTTGGTTCCGCGCACGAACAATTCCCACTCAGTCTTACCCGCCGGAATCTTGTACAGAAAGCTGGCATTTACCATGGTATAGGCGTCCGTTTTATAGGAACTGATATCGTCCTGTTTAGCGTAGTAGATCACGTCAATACCCGCCGTCCAGTTCTCGCGACCAAAGTCGAGATTGGCACCCAAACGCCACGGCGGGATGCGCGGCAGCTTGTCGCCGTTGTCCAATTCGGCATTGACCGTATCGCCAAACAGCCGCAGGTTGTTGTCGAGCGTGTCGCGTGACCACAGCGGAAAGGTAACAGCGGCTTCGGCACCATAAAACTCGGCACTGTCCTGCGTATAGACGGCCACCGGCAGGTCGTCTTGCACCGCTCCGGTCAGGTTCTGGTAAATGTAGTCGGAAAAGTCATAGTGATAGACCGACACGTCCCACAGCAGGTCGCCCTGCGTGCGCCGCCAGCCCAGCTCGATGTTGGTCGCGTCTTCGGTCGTAGCACTGCCGCCCGGTATGGCCAGCAACCCGATTTCGAACTGCCGGGTGGCGATATGGGCACCCTCCGAGTACAGCTCTTCCGAGTTAGGGTTGCGCTGCGTCAGCGACAGGTTGGCAACGAGCTCACTGTCCCAACCCGTGTCAACATTCGCACCCACCGAGAATGACCATGCCGTTTCGCTGTATTTTGCCAGCGTGGCATTGTCATGCTCCAGGTCTTCCACCCGCGCGCCGAACTGCAGTTGGCCCCAGTCGAAGTCCGCTTCTTCGAGCAGAAAAAGGCCGGTCGCCGTGGTTTCCGTTGGGGTCACGAAGGCTTCCTCGCCGACGGCAGAAAACTCGCGGTCATCCAGCTGGATACCGAACGTGCCCCGCAACCCGGACAAACGACGGTGCACGGCTTCCAGGCGCATTTGATACTGTTCGTTGTCGAACGTGGTCGCCACCTCGCCGGACGGTTCGATTTCTTTGTGCTTGTAATCGTTCATGCCCAGCACAAAGCGTGCCGATTCAAGCGCGCCGTCGACAAACTCATAATTACCGCGAACATCCGTGCGCACCTGTTCGAGGTCAATGAACGGCCCCTCGTACGGATCCGGAGTCGGTGGCGGAGGACCGCCGTCGTCTTCTTCAGGCCCGGGCAAACCGTACGTGGACTCGTACACACTGACCGAGCCGCCGAGGTAACCGCGATCCCCGACCCACGACAGGCCGCCTGCGAAACCGTCCGTCTCACTGTAACTGTTGCGCAACTCGCCGCGAGGTTCGTCGGCCGGCCGTTCGGCGGGATCCGCTGTCGCAAAACCATCAATGTCGACATTCTCTGTTTCACGCGTAAAGCCGTCGACATGCCAGGCAAACGCACCGATACCGCCGTCCAGACGGCCAACCAGGGCGCGCTCATCGGCCGCGGTATCCCCGCGCACTTCAAGCGCGCCGGAAACCGGCCGCTCACTCGGCGCTTTGGGAATACGGCTGTCAACGACATTGACGATGCCCCCCGCCGCCGTACTGCCGTATAACAGCGTCGCCGGCCCCCGAATCACTTCAATCTGATCGGCCAGCAAGACTTCGATGGCGATCGCGTGATCCGGGCTGACGTCGGACACATCGAGCGCCGATGCCGAATCGGTGAGCATCGTTACGCGTGAACCGCTCAGGCCACGAATGATCGGCCGACTCGCGGAAGGGCCGAAGTAACTGCTGCTGACGCCGAGTTCGTTTGCCAGCGTTTCGCCCAGTGTGGGCGCGTTTTTGCGTAACAGCTCATCGCCGCTCAACACCTGAGTGGGTTGCAGCCAATCGGCTAAAGGTACCGCGGTAACGGTGATTTCGTCAGTGGTTGCAGTGCTGCGGGCCGGGGTGTCGGCAAATACGGCAGGTGCGCCCAATACAGCGATAAACGCTGCCATCGCAACTGGATAGATTGTGTGCATGATTCCATTCTCTGTTCAATTTTTAATCGCCGCATAACCCAATCGTCATGAACGATCCGGTTATACGAAGTGTTTTAAAGTTGAATCAGAGAACGGGAGGGCCGCGATTGCGGACCGCGGAGACGGCGGCAGAACTAAAATCGATTGAGGGCTGATCAATCCAGAACGATCTTACGGCGACCGGAATCGCCGCAGCGGCGGAAGCGGCAAGCGCGTCGCCAAAGGTGTGCTGCCCCACGCATATGGCACAGTGCTCACCCGGTGAATGCTCGGCGAGCACCTCGTGAGTGACCATGGCGAACTGAGCAAACATCGCCAACACCATCGCAACAGCGACAATGCGGCTATTTCTCAGTCTGCTAATAAGCACGGCCATGGAAAAAGACTAGCACAGATTTCGTCAATTGCATCGAGACGATTGGCGGGAGGATTGATGGGGTCAGAGTAACGACTCTGACCCCACTAATTGGACCCCACCAATTGCAGGGTGACGGTAACAACGACGCCGGTGGCGTCGGGCCGGTTGCGGGCGACGACGCGTCCGTGATGAAACGCGGCGATCAGGCGCACAATGGTCAGCCCCAACCCCAGATGCAAATTCTCGCCACGCCCTTCGCGCACCGAGACCATCGATTCAAACAGTTCGTCGTCCATGCCGGCGGGCAACAGCGGCCCGTCATTTTCCACCGCCAACAACGCCGTACCGTTCTCGCGCCGAATGCGAAAATGAATCGCGCTGCCTTCAACGCAAAAATCGCGCGCGTTATCCATCAGCTTGTCGAGCATCTGCGCAATCAATTCCGGACAACCGTCAAGCACGACGTCGCCTTCGGGCAGCTCCAGTTCGATGCGTTGCCCCGGCCAGGCGGATCGGTACCCGGCAACGACGTCGCGCGTCAGCTCGTTCAGATCCAGTCGTTGCCGCTCAGCGCTTTGTATGGCCTGCTCCACCCGACTGGCTTCGCTGAGCGCCGTCAGAATGTGCGACAGCCGCTCGCTGCCGCCGCGCGCCCGGGCGACGTATGCCTGTGCCGCTGCGTTCAGTTCTTCATGCTGCAGGTTGTCCAGCGAACTGCTGACCACCGCCAGCGGCGTGCGCAGTTCATGCGAAAGCTTCGATGCCAGCGACTGCAGGTAATCCGTGTATCCGCGCACCCGGCCAAGCAAGCGCCCGAAGTTGCGACCCAGCGTGCCGATTTCATCGCCCGCCGTTTGTTCCGGAAAAGCGCGCAACTCTCGACCCTGCGGCTCCATCACGGTCATGACCTGCGCGCTTAACCGCCGCACGCGCTGCGACAGCCAGGTCGCGTAGCCGACCAGTACCAGCACAATCAACAGCGTCACCAGCGCGGCAATGCCGATCACGTTCACCAGCGTTGAACTGGTGCGCGACAACGAACCGCGGCTGCTGGTTTCCAGCACCGCGACGCCCACGGGATTGCCGGCGCGATCACTGATACGCACGGCCGAGGTCACCACGGCCGCATCCGCCGGCTCGCTTGCGTACTCACCTTCTTCACGGCCGAGCACGTACCAGCCGGAAGCGCCGCCTGCCGCAGACGTCAGCGCACTGTCCACTTCCTGACGCAGCAGGCGCCCACCCGCCGGCGGCACGTATGGACGGCTTTCCTGCTGAAAGCTGACGATGCGTCGATACAGGTTTTCGATCAACCAGAACGCCGGCGGACGCTCGATGCCCTGACGAAAATCCGCGCCGCCTTTGGACGCACGTATCCAGCCGTTCGCATCCACCAGCGTGACGTTCACGTTGCTGGAAAAATGCCGCAGACTGCTCTCGAGTAACTCGCTGCGCTGATACAGGTACGCGGGTTCGCCGGCCGCGTTCAACGTACTCACCTCGATAGCGGTGCTGGCGTCGTAAACCCGCACACCGAAGTGCTCACCCAGCCAACTGCGCGGCAACGACGCCTCGACGCGATAGCCGTCGGCATCGTCGTGCCACCACGCCTCGTTGCCGTACTGCGCGATCAGCCGTTCACCCTGCAACCGCTCGGCGGTAAACGCGCCGGCAGCACCCGGCGCCAGAAACAAGCGGCGCCGATCATCCGGCTCGCCCATCACCAGTTCGACGTGATCAAAACCATTGTCCGCACGACTCGTCAGCCCGCGTTTGCGCAGTGACGGCCGGTTGAACTGCAGGTACACATACACGCGATCGCCGATCGCACTGAGCGTGACGCGCGCCTCGGCCGCCGGGTCGGCGCCGGTTATGCGCAGTGCGTCGGTGTCGATATTCAGTTGATCGTCGGGATAACCGTCAATCTCAAAACCGCGGTCGCGATCGGTAAACAGGTAAAGGCTCTGCGCACCCGGCACTTCGGCCGCGGGCTCAAGCGCGGTCACCAGGGCAGCCTGCCCTTCGATGTACGCGGCGACCGAACCGGCGAACTTGCCGAGCATGTCCTGCTCGCCGTCGCGCAGCGTGTTTTCCATTTCGGCCACGTACTCGCAGCCGGCCCACGGCAGCAGCAACGCCACCAGGCTGACCACCACCAGCTGCGCCCGCAACTTCACCCGGGATCGGCTCCCTGCCAGCTGTAGCCGGTGCCGTAATGCACCCGCACCGGGTTGCAGTCGGAATCGACATCCCGGAAGGCTTTGCGAATGTGCTTTATATAAGAGCTGACGCTTTCAGGCTCGATGGTTTTGTCGGCCGCGTCCATAAGCTGTTCACGACTTTTTACGTGCCCCGGCCACTGCGCCAGGCACTCGACCATACGAAACTGCGTGTAGGTCAGCGCAACCGGCCGCTCGCGCCACCACACTTGCATGCGATCGAGGTTCATGCGCAGCGGCGGCTTGTTGATCTCGGTGGGCGCCGGTGCGTCGGTAGCCATTAACGCATCGAACATCTTAAAGAGGCTGTTGACCCGCGTGGTAATGATCGGCAGCGACAAGCGTTTAGACAGGTAGTCATTGGCACCGAGATTCAGCCCGATGATTTCATCCAGCTCGCTGTCGAGGGCGGTCAGAAAAAGGATCGGCAATATCGGCGAGCGCACCCGCAACTCGCGGCACAGCTCCCGACCCCCGTCAATGTCGTCGCCCAGCTGAATATCGATGATCGCCATGTCCGGCAGGGATTGGGCAAACGCCCGCTGCGCGGCCGGGCGATCCGGATAAATGTCCACGGCATAGTGCAGGCGTTCCAACGCAGCTTTGTAGTTCTGCGCCAGATCGGCTTCGTCCTCGATAATGGCGATACGCCGTGGCATGCGGTTCCTCCCGGGTCAGCGCCGTAAAAATAGCATCATTCCCGCATAAAAAGCGGGGGAGCCAGGCTCCCCCGAAGTTCTCGCAGTCACGCGGCAATGGTGCATGGACAAGGTTCGCGACAATTCAGCGGGCGTCCGCCAGACTCAGGTCGTCGGCCGGCGGCAACAGTTCGATGTCAACGCGGCGCTCCAGCGCGTAGCTGTCGAGATCGTCAACGGCTGCGCTCGACAGGCTCTCGCCGTAGGCGGCCGTATCAATGCGCGCGGCAGCCACACCCTGCTGCTGCAGTAATTCCGCCACGCTGGCAACGCGCTCGGCCGACAATGCATCGTTGTACGGCTCGTCACCGCGGGGGTCAGAGTAACCGCTGAGGCGCACGCGCAATTCCGGCTGCCGCTGCAGCAACTGCGCGAGTTGCGCGATGCGCTCGGCGCTGTCGGCAGCCAGTGCTCCCTGTCCGGTGCGGAACAACACCTGCCATTGCAGGGTTTCGGCAGCCAGCCGCTGCAACTCGCTGACTTCGTGGCCGACGCTTGTGAGCCGCGCCTGCAGTTGATGGTTGGCGGATTGCAGGTTGGCCAGTGAAGCCGTGGCCTGTTCGAGTGATGTTTGGTTCTCATAGCCGTTGATGACCCTGTTGCTGACCCAGTCGCCCGTCAGCACGCCGACGGCGTAACCCACGGGACCTGCCAGAAAAGCACCGGCGATGGCGTGACTCAACGTGATGGCCGCGCGCGTGCCGTCGTAAGCGTTGTCGTCATAGGAGTTGTCGGCATAGGCGTTGTCGTCGAGCGCTGCGTCAGAATGACGTTCCGGCCCCTGCGCCGCGCCGGCCCCGCTGCCGGCGAACATCATTGCGATCAAACCGGCGGTAGCCAGCCGCTTCATGGCGGGTCGTGTCGTTACTGTCTTCATGGTTGTGCTCCTGTGTGAATAGCGTGTGTCGAAGTGAACAAACGAGTGCCATGAAAACGCAGCAGTCGGGTGAAAGCCGGTATGAAATCGGGCAAAGCCGGGGCAGTTCGATGCATTGCCCGAATTCGCCCGAATTGTTCCCCGGCACTGCCCGAGTCCGGGCGTTCAATGGCATCCGTGTTCAACAGCGTTCCCTACCCGACCCGGAGATTCGCTATGCGCCCCATTAACCCGATCCATAAGACCGCGGCACTGCAGGCTTTGCTGCTGCTGTGTCTGACCTTGCCGCTGAGTGCGGCACGCGCCCTGACCCTCGACGAAGTGGGCGCCGGCGAACTGTTATTTAAGAGCGGCAATGAGTGGCAACCGTCGCTGCGACTCGGCACCCGCGTGGACATACAGGTCAGCGGCCTGGTCGCGCGCGTCACCGTCGAGCAGCGCTTTCAGAACCCGAATCGGGAATGGGCCGAGGGCAGTTACGTGTTCCCGCTGCCGGAAACCGCGGCCGTCGCCGAGATGCGCATCACCGTGGATGACCGCGTGATCGTCGGTGAGATTCACGAAAAGCAGGCCGCGCAGCAGATCTACAACGACGCCAAAGCCGCCGGTCAACGCGCGGCCTTGCTGGAACAAAACCAGCCGAATCTATTCCGCACACGCGTCGCCAACCTCGGCCCCGACCAGGAGATCAGCGTCACACTCGTGTACCTGGAAAAACTCGCTTACCAGAGCGGCGAGTTCAGCCTGCGCTTGCCGATGACCGTGACCGAGCGCTTTGACCCTTATAGAGAACTGCGCGCGAGCGGCGAAATGCCGCCGCTGGACAACGACACCGAACCGCATTTCGCAGACTCCACCGCGCCGCGCAACCCGGTGCAAATCACCGCGCACATCGATGCCGGCATGGCACTGGCCGAAATCCGCAGCCCGTCGCACCCGGTGCACATCGAGGCGCCGCCGGTGTCGCCAGCCTCGCAACCGCAGAACAATCAAACGCAGAACACTGCGTACAACGTGGCGCTGGCCAACAACGTTGTGCCGATGGATCGCGATTTTGTGCTGCGCTGGCGCCCGACACCGGGCACCGCACCGCGGGCCGCGCTGTTTGCCGAGACCATTGATGATGCAACCTACGCCATGCTGATGGTGGTCCCGCCCGATGTCGGCCGCAGCACGCAGGGCCTCGGCCGTGAAGTGATATTTGTGGTCGACACCTCCGGCTCCATGCAAGGCCAGTCCATCGAAGCGGCACGCCAGGCACTCGGTTCGGCGCTGCGCACGCTGGAGCGTGACGACCGCTTCAACATCATCGCGTTCGACGATCAGACAGTGAAACTGTTTCACCAGGCACAGCTCGCCGCGGGCAGTTATTTGCAGGACGGCTGGGAATTTGTGAACCGGTTGCAGGCCGGCGGCGGCACCCAGATGGCACCCGCGCTGCGTGCGGCCCTCGACGGCCAGCCGGAGCTCGCCAAAGGCGCGGTGCGCCAGGTGATCTTTATTACCGACGGGGCCGTCGGCAACGGCGACGAACTGTTCCGGCTGATCGACCGCAAACTCGGGCAAAGCCGGCTGTTCACCGTCGGCATAGGCAGTGCACCCAACAGTCACTTTATGCGCAAGGCTGCGCAGTTCGGGCGCGGCACGTTCACGTACATCGCCAACACGGCCGAAGCGCAGCACGAAATGACCGCGCTGTTCGACAAACTGGCCGCGCCGCAACTGAGCAACCTCAGTGTCAACTGGTCGGGCACGGCAGAGATGTTTCCGGCTCGCGTGCCGGACCTGTACGCCGGTGAACCGCTGGTGGTCACTGCTCAGTTAACCGACAGTGCCGCGCCGTTGCGCGTGAGCATTGCCGACGGCAACGACCAGTGGCGTGAAGAACTGCGCCTGCCGTCGGTGACGGCGCATCCGGGCGTGGGCACGCTGTGGGCGCGCGACAAACTTGAAGCCCTTTACGATGAAATTACCGAGCACGGCGAATCCGATACCGTGCGCAATGCCATCGTTGAGATCGGCCTGCGCCACAAACTGGTCAGCCGCTACACCAGTTTCGTCGCGGTGGAGCAAACACCCGTGCGCCCGGCCGGAGAACCTGCGCTCAGCAACCGCGTCCCCAATGCCCGGCCCGCCGGACAGGTGCTGGCACTGCCGCAAACCGATGCCGGCACATACCCGAGCCTGCTGTTCGGTGCATTGAGCCTGCTGCTGGCGCTGGCCATCGCACGGTCGCGGGTGCGCGCATGAAACGCGATTTTATGAAGCCGGTTATGGCGGCACTCATCGCGGTCGGACTCTGGCAATTCGGCAACGCGGGCGTCATTCAGGCCAAAGCCTGGCTGGCACCCAAACTGATCGAACGCGCCTGGCAACGCACACTGGATGAACGCCAACCGGTGCGCCCGTGGCCGTGGGCCGACACCTGGCCGGTGGCGCGCTTACAAGTGCCGGCACTGGGCATTGAACGATACGTGCTGGCCGGCGCCAACGGCGGTTCACTGCCGTTCGGCCCCGGCCACGTCGACGGCAGTGCCCTGCCCGGCGACCCGGGCAGCGTGATCATTGCCGGCCACCGCGACACGCATTTCAGCTTTTTGCGCGACGTGCGCCCCGGTGCACTGCTGCGACTGACCGACATGTACGGCTACGAAACCGAGTTTGAAATCATCGCGCAGGAAATTGTCGATGCACGCCTGCACGGCATCAGCCCCCTGCAGAGCGGCTCCGAACTGATACTGATCACCTGCGAACCCACCGACAACCTCCCCTTCCGCGGCCCCTATCGCCTGGTGGTGGTGGCGAGATCTGTGGGGTCAGAGTCGTTACTCTGACCCCTTCAATCCTTCAATCCCTCGCACCGATTCACGGGCGCGGCCTCGCGGTTGTTGAACCAATCCAGGTAGGCGGTGGCCCCGTCGCGGCCGGATTCCACCAGCGCGGCTTTGGTGTCGTCATCAATGTCGAAGTCGGTGGTGCCCACACCGAGTGAATCGATGTACACCGTGCGCTGCCAGTCGTCCGAGTGCAGGTGCTGGTTGCCCTGCGCTTCCAGCACCGTCGTCACTAAAGCTTTGGCGTAATCAAAAAAATCCCCGATGTGTTTACCCACCGGCGGCACGCCGTCACGAAAGGCCGCGATCTCGTCGCGGGTGTCGAGCCTGAGCCCCAGTGTCTGGCGGTTATAGACGTACGGGTTGTAATCGTGAGACAGGCCGTCGGCCTGCAAATTCGCCAGTGCGGCATTTTCACCGGCGTAGTAATCGGTTTCGCGGGCGGCAATGTCACGCTCCGCAGGTGCAATGTAATGCAGGCGGTCGAACAGTTTGACCGGGTAATTGTCGAGCACCCCACCGTCCACCAGCACCTCGTCGCGCGCGTTACGCACGGCCGCAAAAAAAAGCGGGATGGACATCGAGATCCGCACCGCATCGGCCAGCATCATTCCCGGCGTGTGCTCGGGTGAATACACCTGCCCGAAACCGTTGCTCAGGTTGGTGCCATAGACATACAAATCCGGCCGACAGGCCGCTTGCAGATGACTGAAGGTGGCGCGTTCGTCACCGAGTTTTTCGGCAACGCGTTCCCGCAGCCAGGCGTGAATCGCATCGCCACGGTGCCAGCCGAACTGGTTGATGAGCCGGTTGGTATCACGAACCACACCCCAGTCATCATCGAGAAAGGTTTTGAAATCGAGTGCGGCTAATAAACGCCGGGTTTCAGCAGTGCTGTAGCCGAGTGCAAACAACAATGCATTAATCGCACCGGCCGACGTGCCACCAACCCTCACAACATCCCGCAGAATACCTTGCCTGCCCAGCACGTCCATCGCCCCCACGTAGGCGATGCCTTTGACACCACCGCCTTCAAACACCAGGTTGCGGAAGTGGTACGGCATGGTTTTTACTCTGACCCCATCGATAGCAGCATGGCATTACGCTAGCGCTAATGAACCCTGAAAATCAATGCGTTGCGTCATTCAGGCCCGTTATGACTGCTTCGCCAGCCACGCATCCAGACGGTTGGCAAAGGCCATGCGATCACTCTGGCTCAGCGGCGGCGGGCCACCGCCGACCTCCACGCCGCTCGAGCGCATGGTGTCCATGAAGTCACGCATGTTCAGGCGAGCGCCGATGTCTTCGGCGGTGTGCAGTTCACCGCGAGGGCTAAGCGCCAGTCCGCCTTTTTCAATTGCTTCGGCGGCCAGCGGAATATCGCCGGTGATAACCAAATCGCCAGCCGCCATGCGCTTCACGATTTCGTTGTCGGCAACGTCAAAGCCGGAAGATACCTGCACAGTCTTGATAAACCGCGACCGCGGCACCTGAATAGCCTGGTTCGCGACCAGCGTCACCAGCACCTGGGTGCGATCGGCCGCGCGAAACAGAATCTCCTTGATCACCACGGGACAGGCGTCAGCGTCTACCCAGATGCGTGCGTCTGCCATTGCTTGTAGCCGTTACGCGACCCGCGCGGCCGGGTTGCCGGATTGCGAGCGCAGGTATTCGTCGTAGGTGCCGCCAAAATCGATCACGCCCGCGGGCGTCAGCTCGATGATGCGCGTGGCCAGCGATGACACAAACTCACGGTCTTGGCTGATGAAGATCAGCGTGCTGGGATAATTAGCCAGCGGCAGGTTCAGCGCTTTAATGGACTCCATGTCGAGGTGATTGGTGGGTTCGTCCATCACCAGCACGTTCGGTTGCTGCAGAATCAGCTTGCCAAACAGCAACCGGCCTTCTTCACCGCCGGAGATCACCTTGACGGATTTTTCGCTGTCGTCACGCGAGAACAGCATGCGGCCCAGCGTACCGCGCAATAGCTGCTCGTCCGAACCCGGCGGCTGCCATTGCGTGATCCAGTCGAACAGGCTCATGTCGGTGGCAAACTCCGATGCATGATCCTGCGCGAAGTAACCCAGCTTGGCGTTCTCGGCCCACTTGATGTCACCGGCATCGGCTTCGAGGTCTTCAATCAGGCAACGCGCCAGCGTGGTTTTACCGATGCCGTTCGGGCCGATAATGGCCACCCGCGAGCCGGCTTCGATGGCAAAGCTCAGGTTTTCAAATAACGGACCTTCGTCGTAACTTTTACTGAGGCCCTGCACTTCAACCGCCATACGTCGCAGCGGTTTGTCCTGCTCGAAGCGGATAAAGGGGCTGACGCGGCTGGACGGCTTGATGTCTTCCAGCTGAATCTTCTCCAGTTGCTTGGCACGCGAGGTAGCCTGTTTGGCTTTCGACGCATTGGCCGAAAAACGGCTGACAAAGGCCTGCAGCTCGGCGCGTTTGGCTTTTTTCTTGGCGTTGTCGGCCTGCTGGCGCTCGCGCACCTGCTCGGCGGCGATCATGTACTCGTCGTAGTTGCCGGGGAACAACTGAATGCGGCCGTAATCCAGATCCGCCATGTGCGTGCACACGCTGTTTAAAAAGTGGCGATCGTGCGAAATAATCACCATGGTCGCCTTGCTCTCCACCAGAAAACTTTCCAGCCAGCGGATGGTGTTGATGTCGAGGTTGTTGGTGGGCTCGTCCAGCAACAACACGTCGGGATCCGAGAACAACGCCTGGGCCAGCAGCACCCGCAGTTTCCAGCCCGGGGCGATTTCACTCATCGGCCCTTCGTGCTCACTCACCGGGATACCGATGTTCTCGAGCAACTCGCCGGCACGGGATTCGGCGGAATAGCCGTCCAGTTCGGCAAACTCAATCTCCAGGTCCGCCACCCGCATGCCTTCGGCATCGGTCATCTGCGGTAACGCATACAAACGGTCACGCTCTTTCATCACCGTGTAGAGCTGTTCGTGACCGAGCATGACGACATCGAGCACGCGCATCTCTTCGTACGCAAACTGATCCTGCCGCAGCTGCCCGATGCGCGCATTCGGAGCCGTGCTGACATTGCCCGCAGTGGACTCCAGCTCGCCGGCCAGAATCTTCATGAACGTCGATTTGCCGGAACCGTTGGCGCCGATCAGGCCGTAGCGATGGCCGTTGCCGAAGGTGACCGAAACGCCTTCGAACAGGGGTTTAGCGCCGAACTGAATCGACAGGTTTGCATTTGAAATCATGAGGTTGCGCCAGTGAGGGGGCGCGAATCATAACAAATTGAGGGCGGGTGCGGGTTCGGATCGGACAGATGGACTCAGCTTTTCATCACAGAGCTGGTGGCCCCGCTGAGTTCACGCCGCCTGAGCGTCACCGCGAACACCAGCAACAGCCCGTTCAGCAAGCCCATCATCAGAAACGGCGCCGCGGGACCGATGCGGTCGAAGGCAATGCCGCCCATGAAGGTCGCGAAGGCAATACCGGCACTGCCCATGATGCTGAACACGCCGATAATGGTGCCGCGTATCCTGATCGGCGCGTCCTGGCCGATCTGCACGCCGGCGGCGATCAGCACGCTGATCTCGCCGATACCGAGCGCCATCGCCGTCGGTATCGCCATCGGCGAGAACGGGTTCGCCAGCAAACCCATGCCGGTGTAACCCACCGTGGCAATGGCCAAGCCAAAGCCCAGCGCGGTCAGCCGATTCAGACGATCAGCCAGCAGCCCCATGGGATAAGACCACAACAGCGCCGAGCCCTGCACGATCCCAAACAGTATGCCGGCCTTTTTCAGCGACTCGGCCGTGGACACTTCGTTCGCGGTGCCGAACTGCACCACCCACAGTGACAGAAAGGTGGTGATGATGACCAAATCGCCGCGACCAATAAACGCCGCACCGTAAGCCACCGCGACACGCGGGTTGTCCCAGGCAATTTTGAGCCCCATACCCAGCTTCGACCACAGCGACACTTTGTCCGGGTCAATGGACGTCACGCCTTTTTTCAAACCGGCGTAAATCAGTACACCGGTCACCGCACAAAACCCGGCAACCACCCAAAACGCATAGCGACCGGCCAACGCCGGTTCCACGCCGCGCGCCACGAACATGTCCGGCAGGCGCGCGAAGAACAACGCCATTAACAACACGCCGAAGGCGGTGCAAATGCTGTTGATGGCGACCCACTTGCCGCGCGACACTTCCTGCACCGAATCCTGAATCGCCGCACTCATCATGATGGGTGCAGCGGCACAACCGGTCACAAAGATCATGCGGTAGAACACGAGCATGGGTTCCGATGTGGCAAGCGGGTACAGGAAATAACTCAATGCGATCAGTGCAAAACCAATCGTGAACACCTTCCGGCGCCCGACACGGTCCGACCACGCGCCGAAAAAGCCCACCACCAGCAACTGGAAGATTTCGGCAGCGGCCGCGAGGTTACCGGTAAAGGTGCCCTGTCGCTCTTCGGGAATGTGCAGAATCTCGGTCAGCACATAAGGCTGCGCAAAACCCATGAAGGTGATCGCCGCGATCACGCAGAACGAGGCGAAGTTTACGGTCAGGAGGTTGCCGGCTGAGTAGCCGGGCATGAACCATAGAGGGCCTAGTTTCAGGCCGGTGGGATCGGGGTTAGTGGGTATCGCTGGCATAGGGAATGACGCGTTGAATGGGGACCTGGATTAAGCACTGCAGCGGCACAGCTTACGGCACCCAGACCACGATTCAAAGCTAGGACCTTCCGCTTAGGAGGCGCGCAATCTGCGCATGAAAGCCCGGCACCTGGCAAACTTCACAGCGGCAATTCGACCTGCAACAGTGATTGCTCTGACTCAATAAACGAGGGCTAGCCAAAGCTCTGTAACCGTCTTTGATTCATACAAGTTACACGCCAAATATTCTCGCCAAACTAGTCACCGAAACGATAGATCCACTCAACACCGTAGGCGCGCCCGAAGGCCGGTGAAACAGAGTTCTGGCCAACACCGTTGCCGTTTGTCCATGTGGATCCTGTGATGGCTGGCAGACCGAAAATTGTCGTCGGCGTAGCATCATCCAGAATATTGTTCACATAAGCCGTCAACGTCCATGCATCTTCATCAAGACCGACTCTACCGTTCCACAGCTTGCGGACGGGAAACTTGGTGAGATTGTTCACCGATGTATAACGCTGGGTTTCCCAGACAAAGTCGGTCCGGGCAAACCAATCTATATTTCTCTGCCCCTCAAGTAGATTCAGCGCGACCTCATTGCGATAAGTCACGCCAAAAATGAGCGAATGCTTGGGCGCATCCGGTATGCGTTTCCCTTTAGCGTTGTTGGGCGACAGGTCTCCCGTAGTGGAAGCCAAAGATTCGTTGAAATGCTTGACGATAGTTCCGTTCGCCAGTCCGTAGGAAAACTGGCCGCTCAAATTGTCAGTGAAATCCATATTGGTTTCGAGCTCAGCTCCCCACACTTTGGATTTACCGGCATTGACGTTAATCAAGGTTGGCACACCATTGATATCCTCGGTCTTAGTGACTGCCTGATTGGTCCAGTTGATAAAGAACACTGCAAGACTCGCCGTCAGCCGGTTGTTCATACGAGTGACTTTAGTGCCGAGCTCGTAAGTCCAGTTTTTCTCCGCCTCAATAATCGTCGGACCGTCGTTGGCTACTGCACCCAGAGTGAAACAGGGGTCCACGGTGGGTTGGTAATAGGGCTCGACGAACTCGGCGGGCTTGTCGCCTTTAGCAACGCTGGCGTAGAAATTTGTATCGTCCGAAGGTTGGAACCGGGCTATAAAACGCGGCGTCAGGCTCTTAGTGGAAATTTCGCGCCGGCTGCGCATGTTCAGGTAGGGTCCCGCTGCCGTACAAGTCTGGCCGGAATCGATCTCGCGATCTTCATTGGACCATCGCGCCTCACCGATAAGCGCCAACTGATCCGTCAACTGGTATTCCAGTGAACCAAAAACGGCTGTGTTTTTGACCTTCTGGAAAACCGGCTCAGCAGGAAATTGCCCTGAACCGAAGCCCACAAAGCGCCGCGAATGATTAATACGATCCAGATAAAAAAAGTTCATTCCCAGCGAGCCAATAAGTGGATTATCGGCGGGACTGGTTATGCGCGACTCAATGCTGTAATCCTCCCAGTCAAACTGGCTCTCAATGTGAAATAGCCCCTGACTAAGAATTGGTCTTTGTTCGGTGCGATCCAAATCGAGTGACTGCTCCAGATCATCTTTGTTGTAAGCAACCCGATTCAGCCAGGTCCAGTCATCGATGTCCTGCTCAAACTGCAGCAAAAAACGTTGTTGGGTGCGACGGGTGCCCGGCTCGGTAGGGGCCGCTATACAGTCCTCAAGTACCGTGCCGCCAAGACAAAGACTTAACGGCGGGATCGCCCAGTTAATCCCGTCCACCAGGTCTGGAAGGTTATATCTCGCTTCTCGCGGTCCTCCTTCCGCCGGCAACGTATAACCTATGCCAACGTTCAACCCGGGCACCGGAGGAAAGGCCCAACCATTCGGGAACAATCCGGGACTAAAGGAAGCGTTCGAGGGATTGAACGGGTTTAACGGACTGTAAGAAACTCTGTCTCCCTCTAAAACGCCGCAATACGCACCGGAGGAAGTTGCATACCATGCCTCTCCACTATTGTCCGCAGTACCAGGCGTACCAGTGGTCGGAAGAAAACAGTTTAGTTCGCCGAACTCCTGGATAAGTTGCCCATAGTGATCGTCATCACCCTTGTTCCAGCTCATCTTAAACGTCACCTCTGAAGAATCAGTTGGCGTCCAGATGAACTTGGCTGCAATGTCCTGAGTACCCGTACCGCCCAGCCGACTGTTATCGCCGCGCACCGGCGCCGTTAAGGGTGCCGCCAGATGAACCGGTGCCTGTCCAAATTTAAGGCTGTTGCGATGCTCACCACCGTAGGTATCCCACGTAGCAGACACAAAATAGTAAAGCTCGTCCTGCTTCATTGGCCCGCTGGCCCACGCAGAAACAGTCGCAGACTCGTGACTGCCATAGGACGTCTTCAGGTGACCTTCAAATTCATTAGTTGGTCGCTTGGTGATGTAGTTAACCGCGCCGGAGAATGTCGCGCGACCAAACTGAGCAGACTGGGGACCACGCAATATTTCCACGCGCTCGACATTGCCCAGCGTGGTTGTTTGAATGCTGCCCGACACAAAGGCGCCGTCAATAAAATAGGATGCGTTTGAGGCCGCACCGGTTGCTGGCGACGACATGCCGCGAATAGTAGGCCGGTCGAGCCGCCGACCGGTTTGCCGATTGGTACTGAAGTTGGGTGTCAGCAACGCAACGTCTTCGTTGTCGAATGCTCCAACTCTTTCGAGTTTGTCGGCGGTGAAAACGGTTATCGACAAGGGCACATCCTGCAGCGACTCTTCTCGCTTACGGGCTGTTACGACGATTTCATCTTTGCTGCGCTTGTCGGCCGCGTCGGACTGGCTTTGTGCCATTACTGGCGCTTGGCTGCCTGCCCATAACGCTGCGGCGATACTCGCGTGAATCCAATAACACCTAATGATTCTGACCACGTTTTCCCCCTTTGCGGTCACTCGCAACTCTGCTGCGTGCTCATTTATTCTTTATTGTGATTAACATCATGGCAGCGAGAAAGATTAAGTCAAGCAGATTAAATGTAGCTATAATGCTTCGCTTCTGCCCGTTTCCAGCACGCTGGCAGACCACAGGGGCTCAAACGCATGATCGGCAGAAAACTCGATTGGGATATACCGCGCAGCAGCCTCTTAGTAGTAGGCGGACTGACAGTTGCGCAGCTGCTCGCCGCTGTAGGTCAGGTCACGCTAGCAATCATGGCCGGCATCATCGGCGCCGATCTCGCACCTGATTCCTCGTTAGCAACCCTACCTATCACAGTAAAAATTGTTGGTGTCGCAACTGCCGCGTATCCGGTTTCCCGTCTGATCCGTCGCTTTGGGCGACGGAGAGTGTTTATGGCGTCGCTGCTTTGGGCATCCGGCGGAGCATTACTCGCTTCCTGGAGTATTGCGCAGAACAGTTTCATAGGCTTTTGCATTGCCTGCTACCTGATGGGCAATAACATGGCCACCGTCGCCCAGTACCGTTTCGTCGCTGCATCCAACGTACCCTCCTCCATGGTTAGCCGGGCGCTGGCTTTCGTCATGCTGGGCATGCTGGGCGCTGCCTTTCTGGCGCCGTGGGTGAGTCTGGAATTTCGCGATCTGTTTGCAGCGCCGTTCAGCGGAAGCTTTGCGGTTATGCCGGCCCTGTTTCTTATCGCGTTGCTGATTATCGCTTTCTTGCCGATGAAAGACCCCTACGGCTCGGGAACCGAGAAAACAATTACGACGCCACTAAAAAGCGTGTTGTCGAGAACCGACATACAACTAGCGATTATCGCAGTCGCTTGCGGGAATGGTGTCATGAGTCTGATCATGACGGCCACACCCGTTAGCATGCACGTGGGCGATGGCCACACGGTCGAGCAAACAGCCGACGTTATCCGCTCGCACATTCTCGGTATGTTTGTCCCTTCACTATTTAGCGGTTGGCTGATTGCCAAACTGGGCCTGCGCACCATGCTGTCTGTTGGTTTGGCGCTTGAAGCCTGCTGCGTGCTGATTGCTATCAACGGTCAGGAGCTCTGGCAGTATCGGATGGCTCTGGTATCACTGGGGATAGGTTGGAACCTGCTGTTTCTCGGCGGCACCACATTGCTAACCACCGCATGCCCGACTGAGAATGCAATCAGGGTGCAGGGCGTGAACGAAACAGTCATGTTCAGCACCATGGCCGTGTGTTCGCTGTCCGCAGGCATTCTGCTGGCGAACTTTGGCTGGGTCGCGACGAATCTGTTTGCCGTAATACTGCTTGCAACATTAACGGTCGCGATCATGCGTAACTTCGGTAGCCCGGCAAATCGATCGAAGGTCAAACCGGTTCCGCAAACCACTGCAAAACAACCTATGTCGGAAGAAGCCGCTGGCTAATACCGCGCCAACGCATTTATTGCCGGGAGAATCCGTGCTGAAACTCGTAGCTCTATCGTGTGTTTTGCTGGCGCAAAGCTGCGCGATGACCGATGCCAACAGACGAGCTTCTGGCGAAGCTACATCGTTCCCAAATAGTGAGCCTGCCTTTCTAAGGCCCATTGCCTTGCTGCCCGCAGTCACAGGCGAATACAGCTGGCCAATCTCTACTGACAACACGGTTGCACAGGAATATTTTGATCAGGGCATTCAGCTACGCTATTCCTTTGCTACCGACGCAGCTGCTCGATCTTTTCGCGCATCCTGGCGGGCCGACGCGAATTGCGCGATTTGCTACTGGGGCGAGGCTTACGCGCTGGGCGGCTACCTGAACGTACCCCAAACATCACGGCGAGCGCCGTATGCGCTCAAGGCTATACGTAAGGCTGCTGAATTGGCGCCAAACCATGCCTCACCGATCGAGCAGGCATTGATCAACGCCACGCTCGCACGTTACGTTGAGAACTTCGAACCCAAGCAACGTCGCAAACAAGATGAGGCCTTTGCTCGGGCGATGTCGGTGGTTCAGAAAAAATATCCGGAACACATGGACGTAGCAACTATCACTGCAAGCGCATGGTTCTTATTGGAAGACCGCCGCGGTTGGCGCGAACTTGACGACCCGAACGTGGCGCGTATTCACCGACTGCTCGAAGGCGTACTGGCAAACGACCTGCGTCACCCGGGTGCCTGTCATTTGTATGTGCACGCAACAGAGTCGTCGGACAAGCCAGAATTGTCGTTGCCGTGTGCAGAAATGCTGGGCGAATTAGTGCCCGGCGCCAGCCACATGAACCACATGCCCTCGCACGTCTGGAACGAAGTGGGCCGCTGGGGGGATTCCGTGCGCGCTAATCTGCGGGCCGTGCAATCAGATGTCAAAGCCGCCCAGAACAAGGGGGTCGCGATTTACCCGCCACACAATCTCCACATGCTGGCATTTGCCGCTTCGTATGATGGCCAGGGTGCCATCGCTATGCGCGCCGGAAAAAAATACACTGAAATAACCGATGACCCGATGCATGAATTACTCACGCTGATTCGCTTTGGTGAGTTCAACGAAATTCGTGGCATTGCCAGACCGGATGGAGAAATCAGTCGCACTATCTGGGAGTTTGCGCAAGGTTATACGGATTTACGCCAAGGAAATATTTCTTCGGCGAAACAGCGCGCAACCGCTGTTTTTGCGGCAGCAGAAAGCACGGAGGCTATTTATCGCTTTCATCCTGCGGAAAAAATATTTCATACGCTCGGGTTTATTCTTCAAGGCGAAATACACCGCGAACGCGACGACTTGGCTGCGGCAATAAGCAGTTTTAATGCGGCAGTAGCTGCGCAGGACAGCATGCAATGGGACGAGCCCGAAGCTATGCCATTTGCCGCACGCCACTGGCTGGGCGCTGCCTTGCTAGAAACCGGCCGGGCTGCTGAGGCCGAGCAAGCCTATCGGGCCGAGCTTATACGACACCCGATGGATGGTTGGTCTTTGCACGGATTAGAACTCGCGCTGAACGCGCAGAAAAAAATCGATGCAGATGCGAATCGAGCATTGGCAGAGAGTTGGGCCCGTGCCGATACCTGGCTACCCGCCTCCCGCTTCTGAATAAGATGGGCTGGTTTCGGTTTTTGGCTTACGCAAAGTATAGATCCCGAACAACACCGCCAAGACATTCAACACCGCCATCATCATAAACGGTGCGTTGGGCGACACCCGGTCGAACAAGATACCGCCGACGAAAACACAGCTTGTGATTCCCATGCCGCCGACCACCTGAAAACAACTCACTACTGCGCCGCGAGTCTCTTCTGGCGCTTCCTGGCCGACCAGTGATGCGCCGGTCACAATAACGCCGATTTCTGCAGCACCTAGAATTATGCAGGCGGGAATAATCGCCGCCAACACAAACGGATCATCTATAAGCGCCATCGCAAAGTAGGCGACTGCTGCTAGCGCCAGCGAAATCATCACGGCTGTTTCACGCTTGATTCGATCAGCCACCAGGCCGAAAGTCGGGCCGGCGATTAAACCAGCAATCGTTGCGACCCCGAACATGGTGCCGCTGAAAGCCACAATGTCGGAGCTTTCCTTGCCCGCCTCCAGCCCAACACTCATGAACCACAACGAGAAGAAAATGCTGAAGATAGCCAGATCACCACGACCCACATAACCCACCGCATACGCAAAACGAATTTTCCGATTGGAGCGCGCGGCGAGCAACGCCTCCTTGAGACCAGCAAACGTACTCTTTTTCTCTTTAACTGATGCAGGTTTGGGGCTTAGCCCTATATACCCAACAATAGCCGCCATCAATATCAGCACCGCGCCCGCCCAAATCGCCACGGACACAGCCGTTGCCTGACTATAGCCGGCCTCGTTGACCCACTTGGGTATGCGGGTTAGCACCAACGCCATGAACAACACACCACAACCCGCCACCACACTCTTGATGCCCAGAAACTTGCCGCGGACATGCTCCCGGGGGTAATCCTGCCCCATTGCGCTGATGGTCACGGTCATGGCGCCGAAGCCTGCGCCGCCAATCACAGACAACGCGATTAGATCGGGCACACCGCGCGCAAAAGGCAAAAAGGCTACCGACGCGGCAGCAATCAGCATGCCCAGAACAAAAAACACCCGCCGGCCGACGCGGTCGGACGTCGCGCCCACGTACAATGACACGGCCCAAACCACCGGGTCGTTGACCACCATCAGTATCGCCGTGAGGGTGCCGTGCTGGTCGCTCGGAATACCCATAACTTCCACGAACAGCATGGGCCGGAGGAAGGCAAAGTACGTCATCATCATCGTGCTGACCCACGCACAGAAAAACAGCGTGGCCGCGTTTGAAATTTTGATGCCGGGGCTCAGCCAACTGCTAATACCTTCCCGCTTATCGGCATTCACCCGGTAGCGCTCCGAGCTAACAAACTATTAACGAACACCGATGGTCAGGCCGCCACGGGACGGCTTTCTTCATTGATCGCTACGCGATGCATCAAACGATGCTGCGGCGAGAAGTCGTTGATACCTCGATGAATGGAAGAACGGTTATCCCAGAATGCCGCGCTGCCCTTCTCCCAGTGAAAACGCACCATATACTCTTCCTGAGTCACATGCTCAAACAGCATTCTCAGTATTGCGTCGCCCTCGATGGGCGAGACATCCTTGATACGCGCGGTCATCAGCTTGTTTACATACAAGGCCTTCCGGCCGGTGTCGGGGTTCACGCGCACTACCGGATGCTCTACCGGTGGTGTCCGTTCCGCAAACGCCTTGAACCGTTCTATGCCGGCACTTTTCCATACCCCGGGGCCCATAGTTGAAACAAGATCGTGTATGGCGACCAGTTCATCGCACATACTTCGTACCGGGCCGGACAACCCCTCATAAGCCGCTTCCATACTGATCCAGCAAGTGTCTCCGCCAGTCTCGGGGACATCCAGTGCGTAAAGAATGGAACACTTCTGCGGAATTTCATTGAAACTGCTGTCAGAATGCCAGTCCACGTCGGCACCGATTTGTGAATACTGATCGTATTCCTGCACGGCGACTGCCGGGGCGTCATCGATACCCGGTATAAAACTGTTTGCATCGCGCACTCGCACCTTGCCAAAGTGCTCCATAAAGCTCGTCTGCTGCTGCGGCGTGATATCCTGATCGCGGAAAAACACCACGATGTTGTCGAGCCAGGCACGGCGGATCTCTGCAACAACTTCCGGCGTCAGATCGTTTGCTAAATTTACGCCGAGGATTTCGGCACCGATATGGCGCCCGACTTTTCTTACTTCTATGTGCTGGTAGTCAGACTGCGGTTGCGCGTTCATCGCTATCCCTCCCGAGTTATAGCTGAAAAATCCCTACAGAACGGACAGTAAATCTAACTGGAATAGCGATTAAGTCATATGATTTAGTTGCCTGATCCATCTAGTGGATAGCACTAGTTTCAGCCCGTGACGAATTTGATCCACTACTTCAGGTGCAGGCTTTTCGGCCAGATGGACATTCATGAACCCGCCTCCCTATAATCCGATTAAATCAATTGATTTACTTATGCGGCCTGCATGGCGCTAATCTAAGCTCTGTCAATCGGACGCTCCACATGGCTCGTCCGCTATAGCAGAGGTCAGCAACTAGTGGGGCACGACTAGTTGGGACACGATTAGGGAGGAAGAATAATGTTTATAAATTTCTGGTACCCGGCCACTGAAACCGCTTTGCTGCGAGAGGAACCGCTGCCGGTGAAAATGCTGAGCATGGATTTCGTGCTGTTTCGCGACGCCGACGGCGCAGCCCATTGCCTGGCAAACACCTGTGTACACCGCGGCGGTTCGCTGGGCGATGGCAAAATCAAAGACGGCTGCATTGAATGCCCATACCATGGCTGGCGTTATTCCGGCGACGGAGAGTGTGTTCGCATTCCCTCGATAGGCCGAGACGGAAAAATTCCTGCGCGCGCCAAGGTCGACAGCTATCCCGTTGAAGAAAAGTACGGCCTGATATTTGTTTTTTTGGGTGACCTACCCGAAAACCAGCGGCCGCCCATACGCAAAATACTCGAATGGGACGACGAAAACTGGCGCCCGACGATGGTGAGTTGGGAGTACGACGCAAACATGGAACGCGCCGTAGAAAACTCACTCGACCCGTCGCACAATGAATTTGTGCATCCAACCCACGGCTTTCAGGGTGAACGGGAAGATTACAAAGTGCCAGACATGGAAATCACCCACGAAGATCTGGGTGTATATTTTCGTATTGTCCTTTACTCGCCCGCCCTGGATCGAGGCGAACTAAAAGGCATGAAGGATAAAGAAGGCGCGATGGAAGCCTACTCTGGCCACCACGGCCCCAATCAACTCTGGAACCGCATGCACCTTACGCCCGAAAACTGGCTGCATCAGTATCAGTTTTGTGTACCTGTCGACGAAAACCGGACACGCTTCTGGCACATCAATATGCGCAATAGCTGGCTCGAGCCAAGCGTTGACGACGGCGTGGACGAGCGCAACCGTGCTACGGCAGCGGAGGACATGGTCATCCTTAAAAAACTTCGCCCCATCGTACCGCCCGCACACACCAACGAAGAATTGTTAGTACCTTCAGACGAGACCGTTTTGCTGTACAGAAGTTTTCTGTCTGAATGGGAGGCACAAGGCTGGCGTATCGACGTAGAAACACTGAGAGAGATGCAGAAGACATCGGCCGTAACAATCCCTAGCCCGGCAAGGCGAACCTCAAAAAACTGGGTGCTTAAGTCGGCACCATTGATGCCCGCAACAGAGCAAGACAGTAATACGGCATCCAGTCAGAACAAGTGAGTCATTTCAAATGATTATTAACAATTGGTACGTTGCCGCAGAAAGCAGCGAAGTGAAAGACACGCCCCATCGTACCCGTATGCTGGGCTGCGATTTTGTGCTGTTTCGTAACGGAGACAACGCTATCGTTTGCCTGAGCGATGTTTGCTGTCATCGCGGTGGTTCGCTTAGCCGCGGTGCATGCCTGAACGGCCGACTGCAGTGCCCTTATCACGGCTGGGAATTTGGCAGTGAGGGAAGTGTGGAACTGATTCCTTCGCTGGGCCCTGACGCAAAAATTCCCCGGCGAGCGCGGGTTGACAGCTACCCCATTGAGGAACGTTACGGGCTGGTTTGGGTGTTTTTAGGCGACATGCCCGAGTCCGAACGTCCTGTTCTGCCGGAACTGCTGGCCGAGTATGGTGACGAAGAAACCTGGCGCATGACACGCTTGCAGCGTGACTGGAATGTGCACTGGGGTCGGTTGAAAGAGAATCTGGCCGATTCGTCGCACCTGTTTCTGGTGCATTCATTTGGCAAACACCTGTCTCCGGAAATGGATATCTGGGAAGTAGAGGAAACCGAATGGGGCGTGCGAATCCCCCAAATCTATAGCGAGAAGCCAAACCAGGAATCGCAAACTGCCGTCAATGCGCCCACCGCCAAAAAAGAACGCGACGAGTCCAGTGTGCTGATCGAGATCAGTGTTATTGGCATGATCCAGAAAAACACGCAGCTGATGTCGTCGGGCTATAACCAGATTATCTGGAATGCATTGACGCCGATTGACGAAACCCACACCCGTCACTACAACCTGCATTTCCGCAATTTCCAGATGGCAGCAGAGCATGACGAATCCATGATGAAAACCATCGATTGGGGACTGCAGGAAGATGCCGATGTCATTGACTACCTGAACCCGCCGCTCACACCGGACAATTTCACCGACGAAATGTTTATAGAGCCCGATGGCCCCGAGAAAGCCTATCGGCAAAAAGCGCTAAAAATGGGTCGTGAGCTGGGCAAGATTGACTGGCGTCAAAAACGCGACCTCGCCATGGAAAAAGTGCTGGTTATTCCCTCACCGGCGCGGCGTGACGGCGGTAGCTGGCTGCACGATACCGTGCCGCTGTTAGATGACTAAGTCCTCGGTACAAAAAAGCTAGCTCGACGGCTCCCGAAACCGAATCAACAGTGCGGCAACTGCAAGCAATCCGGTGGCAGAGGCCACCATCATGAACGGTGCACCCGGACCGATGTTGTCGAACAACCGACCGCCGACACCGCTGGCAACCAGCACGCCTACCGCGCCAAAAACGCTGAAGGTGCCAATAACAGCACCGCGATTTTCTGCTGGCGCTTCCTGACCGATCATCGCCTGCGAGGCATAGAAACAACTCGCCTGGCCGACACCCAAAAAAACAAATGCGGGCCAAACGCCTTCAGCCAGTGGATTATCCAGACTGCCTACCACGGCGAAACCTGCAGTGGCCAATATGCCCCCAACCGCCAGCACCAGCAGCCGATCGAAACGGTCCAGTACAAAACCCATCACGGGCGCGAGGACCAGCGACATGCTGCTGGAAATGACAAACAACAAGGTTGCAGCGCTGAGAGCCTCCGCGGCAGGCATGCCGGTTGCTTTGCCGGCAAGGCTGCCCCACAAAACAATAAACGTCCCACCAACCACCAGATCCCCGCGGGCCGCGAAAGCCGAGAAATACAGCAGCGCAATACGCGGACGCGCCGCCATTTTGAGTCCGATCGCCAGAGACTTTTTCCTTGGCGCGCTTGCGGATACCGGAACGCCGGCTTGCATTCCGAACCAGGAATACAGCGCCGCAATCAGGCAAATGGCGACCACTACCGCATGCAGGTAGTAACCCGCTTCGATGTCAGTCGCTCCGCGCGCGGTGAAGAAGCCCGGCAGATTTCCGCTTATGGCGGAAAAAACGGCAACACCAAAACCTCCGAATAGACCCGAGGCAGCTACCAACTTGCCGCGGGACTTTTCCTGGGGGTAGTCATGCACGACAACGGTCAACATGCAGGTCGCGGCAGCCACGCCTACTGCGTAAACGAGCCGCGCCCCCAGCAAACCATCCGCTGTTTGGGCCAGCGGAAAAAGCACATACGCAGCTGCAAACAAGACCAGCCCCAGAGACATCACGCCACGACGTCCAGTCTTATCAGCCAGCACACCAAATAACCCAGCCAGCGCAATCACGGTAACCTCAGACCAGAATCCCAGATTTCCGGTGAGCGTGCCCTGCTCAGCTTCGGGAATTCCTAGCTTGGTGTTCATCAGGTATACCTGACTTACGTTAACGAACACCACTACACCCATAACGATGAGATCAACGATCAGGAATGCCAAAGCATTCGCTCTTGTAACACCAGGGATGAGATATATGGGGCCCAAACGAGCTACGGGTTGTTCTGTCATGAATTACTCACGTATTCAGGGAAGTAATTTTTCAGCATATTTCTTACGTAAGCACTTAACCGCTCGCTGCCACGCGCGTAGTCCGACGTCGCGCAATTCAGCGGAGGCACCACAAACTGAGAAATCACACCAAAAACCGTGGCATCGATATCGCTCGGCCGGTCACCGAACATAAAAGGCTTATCCCCCAATAACTGCTCTACCGCTTTTACATCAGCGATACCCAGCAACTGAACTTCGTCAGGCGTGTGCCTGCCGATACCGTGCAGCTCCATATCTTCACGCATTTTTTCGCGCGCCTTGGCACTGATATCCGATTTCCACGGCTCTTCCATGTCACCGAAGGCAACATCGCGTGTTTCCGGCCAGTTCTCGTCGGCAATCCATCGAGTGTAACCAATGATCCGCGCGAGATTTTCCTCAAGCATACGTCTGATTACGTGACTCGTGGCACGCTGTGAAGCGGACAAACGGATGCCTAACGGGTCGCCGTGTTGCTCACGCAGATAGTCCAGAATAAAGCCCGAATCCGCCAACAGCAGATCACCATCTTGTATCCACGGCACCGTGCGCTTTGGCGATGCCATCGGCCGCGCAACGTACTCACATTCGTACGGAATCTTCGCCATTCGCAACCACGCTTCTACCTTCAAACCGAATGAGCTCGGTGTCGGGAGGCCCCACGAAGGCGCAAACGTAAAAACTTTAAGCATGTTTATTCCGTTTCGTAGAAAACTACCCGTCAGGATAGTTTGGAATGATGGGCAACACACTAAATTTTACGCCCCTATTGCATAGCTGTTTATTAGGCAGACAACCGCATGCAAACATCGCCGCTCAGCATCGAGAACCCGCGCATCAACGACGATCTCTTTGGCGAGTCAATGCGGTTGATTAGCCCTTACCCAGTTTCCCCGGCCATTGCTGCAGCACCCGCGCCATTGCATCAGGCTCAGCACGTTCGAACACGGTGCGGTGCGGACAGGCATCGGCAATAAATGGGGTCGAACCGCGGTTTCATCTTTAAAACTGCGGCTCGACCCCTATTTTTCTAAGGTAACAACGCGTAACCATCCGCCTGAAGTTGCGTCAGCATAGTCATGGCCGACAGTGCTACCTGCATCTGTGGGGCAAGTTCCGATCGCTCGAACCGAGCGAAGCGCATGGATTGCCCGCAAATATAGAACTGCACTCCTGCGTCTTGCAGTTGCCTGAGTAACTCGTGACTCGGGTTTGCGGTTTGATAGCGTTTTTCATGCGCCTCGTTTGATAAGGCACTGCTCATTGCCTTGCCGTGAATGACGACAGCCAGCTCCATGTTTCCCAGACCGACTCCATTACGGGCATGCATGTTCAGATAACGGGCGACGCTGGTCAGCTTTTGGTTGACGGCCCCGGGCTTAGTGTTCTGCGCGGCTATATCAAAGACAGCCCGGTAGACAAAATCCTCTCGCAACGGCACGTCGCGATCGTCGATAGGATAGGTTGGGCCGACGTCCTTGATAACCGGGCCCATGGAAGGTTCCGCGCCCTGAGCCAGGGGAATCGTACATAGTAGAAAAACCAACAGCGTGGCTCGGATCATCGACATTGTTATGCCTCCGAAGAATTGGGAAGCTGAGACCCTACCATATCTTGTTACCGGTACTATTCCCCTACCGTCAAGACATTGGTAACCTTTCAACCGTCTGAGTACACTATTAGCCACGCTTAACCTGCTGGGAGGCGCTGAAACTCTCGACTGGTTTGCCCGCACCAATTTCGTTCTCGAAACGGATCGCTAAACTTCCGCTAGTAATCTGCTTAAGCACCCTAACCGAAAACTATGGAATGGACGTGTTGGCCTTGATTCATCCAGTTGGACCTTTACAGCCTATGTGAACAATATTTTGGATGACCTGACGCCGAACGGTATTCTTGGTTTTCCTCTTGTTACGGGACCGACCTGGTCAGGCGGAAAGAATCCGGCTCAGGTTTCCACATCGCCGGCCTATGGTCGCGCCTACGGACTGGAACTGGTTTACCGCTTTGGCGATTAGGCTTAATTTGAGACGTGCCGGAGCTTCGGCTCGACTCATTGGTTAAAGGAATGCCTTTGCACGTGAATAGAGCGCATAGAAACATTTATAGAAGTCCCTGTTTACGACCAACTTTTCTCATCCATCATGAATGTTCGAGGCTTGGACAAGTCTTGAGTGCCTCTGTGCAAGCATGACAAAGGCAAACCCCTACAATGTTTTTACCTGTACGAATCCGTCTTTGGTAGAGGGCGTTTGTGCGAATGCTTCGGGCGATGAGCCCGGACCTCTTGCCGGAATTTCCCTCATTCTTAAAGACAACATAAATACCGCTGACATGCCAACGAGTGGTGGTACGCCAGCGTTACAAAACAATGTTCCACCTAAAGATGCACCGATTGTTAGCCGCTTGCGTCGCGCCGGGGCAATAATTGTTGGCAAGGGCAATCTGCATGAATTGTCATCTGGTGGCACCAGCAATAATGCCACTTTCGGCGCAGTGCAAAACCCGCACGATCCTGCTTGCGTACCTGGGGGCAGTTCCGGTGGTGTGGCGGCCGCGGTTGCGGCTGGTATTACAAGGGCTGGTATTGGCACAGACACCGCAGGCTCAGTGCGGGCCCCGGCTGCATTGTGCGGGGTAGTGGGATTTCGGCCAACAACTGGCCGCTATCCGGGGGCGGGCATCGTGCCTCTTACCGCCAGTTACGATACAGCAGGCCCGATATCTCTGACCGTCGCTGATGCAGCACTGCTGGATAGCGTATTAGCCTGTACTCCGAATGACGTTCAGAAGGTGCAATTGGATCAACTTCGATTCGGTGTCCCACGCGCGACTTTGCTCAGCGCATCAGAGTCCGTAAGACCTGTTTTTGAAAAGGCCCTACAACGAATTGAGTCAGCGGGAGCTGTGCTCGTCGACGTTGATCTTGGTGAGATTGTTAAGTTGGGCGGTCAGGCTTCGATGACGATTATGGAAGAAGAATTCGTGCCGGTGATGCGTGACTATCTAGCCGAGCATGCGGCCGATGTGTCGTTGGAAGTGCTTGCTGATCAGATAGCTTCCCCAACAGTGAAAAAAATCGTGGAGCGTAGGCTGGCCAGGGTCCCTGATCAGGCAAAATTAAATGAAGCTGTCGAGCAGCTTACGCCCCAACTTAAGCAGCTGCACCATGATCTATTTAATGCACACAATATCGATGCGCTATTGTTTCCCACGTCCCCAGAAACGGCACTGCCGAGAGACACTGATGACAAAGTGTTCTTAAATGGCGAATCGGTCTATGCATGGTTCTATTTCATAAACACATCCCTGGCTAGTTTTGCAGGCAACCCCAGTATTTCCATTCCTGCGGGTGTCACAGGCGATGGTTTGCCCGTGGGGTTATGTTTGGACGGACTACCGGGCAGCGATCGACGTTTACTGAGTATTGCAGCGGCGATTGAGCAGTATATTCAGGCTTTCTGAAAGACTCATTGTTGCAGCCTCTACTGTAATCAGGCCTGTTATTAGACACAGCGGCTTTACTTACTGGCATCCGCTTACCTTTCGTTGACATCAACACTAAATCATTTGATTTAATGTTGATTGATAGGTAAGTTTCTCTTGCGCTATACAGTTTAGTGTGGAGAACAGCCGACGGGGGAAGTATCGTGCTATTGGAATTTAATCGCTTCGCGAGATTTGCGGCCTTAACTGCAATCTTAACTTTTACAAACGCCTCTCTCGCGATGGCGGCGGAAGCTGATAAGGAAGACGCCCAACTAACCGGGCCCAAACTCTCAGCAGACGAGATTGTCGTTACCGCCCGTAAACGCCAGGAATCGCTGCAGGAGGTGCCACTCTCTATCAGTGCTTTCACCTCAGAAAAACTGGAAAAGGTCGGTGCCTTCGATAACGAAGACGTGGCCCTGTTGACCCCCAACTTCAATACCGAACGGCAGGTTGGTCGGCGCCTTGATCGCCCGACCATACGCGGCCAGTCCGCTCCGTCGACGGGTGCGGACCCGAACGCATCCTATTTTATTGATGGCGTATTTGTTTCCGGCAGTATTCAAACTTTAACCCTTGGCCCGGTTGAGCGAGTTGAAATTCTGCGCGGACCTCAGGGAGCGCAGTTCGGGCGGGCTACTTTTGCAGGTGCCGTTAATTACGTCACCAAACGACCCACCAATAATTTTTCCAGCCAGCTCAAAACCAATGTAGCCAGTCACGACTCAGCCACCGTCAGCGGCTGGGCCAGCGGGCCATTAGTTCAGGACCAGCTGTTTTATTTCCTGGGTGCATCCTGGGACACCTACGGCGGTGAATACCGCAACAGCCTGAAAGACTTTCAGGCCCCGATTCATCTGTCGGCTCCGCTGACAGCCCCGCAGCGCGGTGACAGCAGCAGACTCGGCGGCACCGACACGAAGGACATCAGTCTAAAGCTTTTGTGGACGCCTAATGATTCTTCAGAGCTGACCTTCAAAGCAAGCTTCAATAAAGGCGATGATGACCACTACGTGACGCTGCTGCAGGAAGTCGGTGAACTGAACTGCTTTCTGCCAACCGTCGGCAATCCTGGAACAGCGGATAACAGTGGCGAAAGCTGGTTTACAACATCCGCGGGCAGTTTTTGCGGAACGCTGGATCCGGACAAAGTGACCTATGCCCCGCTCAACCCTTTTAACCCGGGTAACGCGTCTTTTGGTGTATCAGCCTACCCCAACGCCGAAGCCTACGAGCCGGGCTGGGCATTTCCTTTCCTTCCGCCGGGCACACCTATTGGCATCGCCAACTCGCTGCCGGCAAACGGTGCGCCGCGTGAGACGCGCATAAATCTGCCGGATTTCTACGACGGCATAACGGGCAGCGTGGGTTGTCAGGGCAGCACCGCCAGTAGCACACTCGCAGACTGCATTGGCGCGCCCGCTGAGCCAGGCACCCGTCGCGAGACGCAGCGCTTTTTACTCCAGTTCGATCAGGACCTTGCAAATGACTGGGCCTGGACATCCCGCGTCGCCTACAACGAAGATATTTTTGAGCAGGCTTATGATCTTGATCGCAGCGAGCGCCGGCCGATTCTGGGTAACGGTTTGTTCCACATGCTGCAAAAAGCCAGTTGGAAAGACTACAGCTTTGAAACTCGTATAGAGAGCCCGGGTGACAAGCCACTACGCGGCTCGCTGGGAGTCAATTATTTCGAGCAAGACCGCACCAGCTTACAACGTCGTCTTATCGGCTTCGCCAACGGCCAGTTTACCGCCAAACCTCTGGACCAGAACACCAAAAACATCGCCACCTTTGGATCGTTGGAATACAGCCTGACGGATAAATGGACCTTGAGCTCCGAGATGCGCTGGTCGAAAGAAGACAGAACTATTGATTCCGGTGTTAGCTGTGTAAGTATTTCTGGCGCCGACCCGTTTGAAGGTCAGGCAAATGTTGGCGAGCTGTCCAATAATTATCTGAGCCCGCGCTTTACCGTGCGATACGAGCCTTCCGACACCTCCATGTACTATGCATTGGCGGCCAAGGGCAATAAACCCGCTGAATTCGTGCTCGCGTATTTCCGTTCGACGGCGGATCACTGCGAAGCTCTGGCCGAAGCCGCGAAGGGCACTGAGGGCTTTACCCAAATCCAGCCGGAAACAGCGTGGACCTATGAAACCGGCACCAAGCAAACCTGGATGGATCGCCGCCTGACCACCAATCTCTCGCTGTTTTTTATTAACTGGAAAAATCAGGCCGTCACGCAAAACACACCTATCGGCGGCACGCTCACGCAGATCAATGTGAACTCCGGTAAGAGTAAAGTCTGGGGGGCCGAACTGGAAACCAGCTTCATCTTTTCCGATAACCTGAGCGGTCAGTTCTCCTACGGCCTCGCCAACGGCACCTTCACTGATTACAACGATGAGTCGTTGGCCCAGACCACTGCTGTGGGGCTGAAATTACTGCCCAATGGCCAGCCGGAGCGGGATATCAGGGGTGATGTGATTTACGACAAGTCTGCTAACAATGCCAAGGGCCTGCGTTTGCCGGGTGCGCCCAAACATTCCTTTATTTTCGGGCTGAATTATACGAATGAAGTCACGCTGAATTTGCTTGAAGGCCCCGAGTCTCTCGACTGGTTTGCGCGCACAGAATTTGTATTGGAGACCGGCCGCTACACAAGCGCCAATAATTTGCTTAAATACCCGAACCGAAAACTGTGGAACGGTCGAATTGGTCTGGATTCAGCCAACTGGACACTCACCGGGTACGTGAACAATATACTGGACAACCTGACGCCAACCGGTATATTTGCTTTCCCGATCATCACCGGTCCGACCTGGGCCAATGGCTTTGACTCGGCTGGCAATCCCAACGGACAGCCGGGAACCGGATTGAACCAGAACTCTATATCTCCCGCGTTTGGCCGCTCATACGGACTGGAACTGGTTTATCGCTTCGGTGATTAAGCGACCCGCAACACCTCTCATTGTCCTTATTTTGCTGTTCTCAGTGTTCGGCTGTGGGTTTACCGTCGACAAGTTCGCCGGCCCTGCAAATGTCGATGCCGCACGGGTGTTGAATGCTGATAGCGAATCACAGAACTGGCTGGTGCACGGCCGTACCTACGACGAACAACGTTTTAGCCCGTTAACCGCGATTAACGATACAAACGTAGCGAATCTTGGGCTTGACTGGTATCTCGACCTCGGCACGCACCGCGGTCAGGAGGCCACGCCCATCGTTGTAGACGGCGTCATCTATGTGAGTGGCGCTTGGAACAATATCTACGCCGTCAATGCGGTCACCGGCGACTTGTTATGGCGTCATGATCCGCAGACGTCGCGCGCGTGGGTAGCAGAACATGCTTGTTGTGATGCTGTCAGTCGTGGGTTGGCGGTGTGGCAGGGCAAAGTGCTTGCGGCGACACTCGATGGTCGTTTGCTCGCGTTGGATGCCGCCAGTGGCGAGGTGCTCTGGTCGGTATTGACTATTAATCAGGATCAGCCATACACCATAACAGGCGCACCCCGGGTCGTGAAAGACAAGGTCATCATTGGTAACTCGGGTTCAGATTACGGCGTGCGTGGTTATGTATCTGCCTACGATGTGAACGACGGAGCACTGCTCTGGAGGTTCTACACTGTGCCCGGAGACCCATGCAAACCGCAGGAAAGTGCTGTGCTTGAGATGGCGGCAAAAACATGGACAGGTGAGGAGTGGTACAAGACAGGTGGCGGCGGTACGGCTTGGAATTCAATGGCCTATGATCCCGAGCTGAATCTCCTGTACTTCGGGACCGGTAACGGTACGCCGTGGAGTCGTGAGCTGCGCAGTCCCGCAGGTGGCGACAACCTTTTTCTATCATCCATTATTGCGGTGAATCCGGATAGCGGCGAGTACGTTTGGCATTATCAGACAACGCCTGGTGAGTCGTGGAATTTTTCCGCGGTGGAATCGATAGTGCTGACCGAACTCGAGATCGATGGTGAGCAGCGCAAGGTGCTTATTCAGGCACCGAAGAACGGTTTCTTTTATGTGCTGGACAGGGCTACCGGCGAGTTACTGTCGGCCGAAAAATACATCAACCTGAATTGGGCTAGTCACGTGGACATGGAGACCGGGCGGCCAGTTGAATATCCCTATGCCCGATACAAAGAGCAGGGCCGGATTGTTATTCCAGGACCATCCGGTGGTCATAGCTGGCATCCCATGAGCTTCAGCCCGGCGAACGGCTTGGCCTATATACCTGCGTTGAGCGTGCCCGGTTATTACAACCATCATGACACCTATTCATATAAGCCTGGCTATCAGAACACCGGTATAGAAGAGGGTGTGGCAGATTATCGGGCGCTTAACCCGCAGGGCGAGCGCCAGAAATTGCGTTTTGGTGTGCGTCTACTCGCGTGGGATCCCGCGACGCAAACTGAGCGTTGGCGAGTGGAACATGCTGACCTCGGCGGTGGCACCCTTGCTACCGCGGGGAATCTCGTTTTTCAGGGGTTGGCGAGCGGCGAGTTGTATGCATTTTCTGCGGATACTGGCAAAAAGCTCTGGGAATTTACAGTGGGCTCAACGGTGATGGCGGCTCCGGTCACCTATGCAGTCGATGGTCAGCAATATATTGCTTTGCTGGTTGGCCGAGGCGGTGGCGCCGGGCTGGTCGGCGGCCCGACCGGCAAGCGTTGGGCGGGATTAGTTAACGAAAATCGCCTGCTGGTTTTTAAGCTTGGCGGCGAGGCAGTGGTACCGCCGGCGCGACAGAAGCAACGATCGGTGAATATTCCTGACGCATTACGTCCAGCTATCGCTGATACAGCGCTTGTGGAGTATGGGCAGAAAATATACGAACAGTACTGCTATATGTGTCACGGCCTCAGCGCGATGTCGGGAGGCGTCATCCCGGACCTGCGTTACGCTTCGGAAGAATCCTTCATGCAGTGGCCGGCGATCGTGCTTGGTGGCAGCAGGTCTGACCGTGGCATGCGATCATTCGCCGAGGTGTTGTCTGCCGAAGATGCGGAGGCGACCCGTGCGTACGTGTTGGAGCGGGCTAGCAAGATTCGTCGATAGCGCGATGCTGCTCACAACCAGCAACATTCCTCTACCACCAACCAATTGATACACGTCCAGCAGACGTTCTACACTATTAAATCTGTCATTTAGCGGGTGTCGTCTAATGGTAGGGCCTCAGCTTCCCAAGCTGAAGACGCGGGTTCGATTCCCGTCACCCGCTCCAATTTAAAAGTTATTTTTCTCGTTGCCGCATAGAAAAGCCTTTTATGCGCAATGGGGAAGCTGAAGACCCTGCCAAATTTTAATAGCAAATTTTAATAGGCAAATTTTAATAGGGGTCGAACTGCTAACGTGCCAATTGATCACCCATCCACCTTAACTCATCGGCTTTAGCTTCCAGGCCAATTCCATCAACGTAGCGGTTCATAAAGCTGTAGAACGCCACCACGCAAACAGCATTGTGAATGGCATCGTCATCCCAGCCGGCGGCGCGAATCGCATCTGTGTCCGCAGTCACGATGCGAGCTGGGTCGCGAGTTAGTTTGGCCACGTATTTAAGGACGGGTTTTAGTTTGTCACTCACCGCGGCCGAATCGATATCGTCCAGCAGACTCTTTAGCAGCCCGGGCTCGACACCAAAGCCTTCCGCCGCCGCTTCATGAATCCCCACACAAAAATCACATGCATTCAGCGCCGAGACCAGTGATGCCATGAGCTCGCGCTCGCCTTCGCTGAACATCGATGCCGAACGCATGACGGCTTGGTGCAACCCACCGAGCGGCTGGGCCACGTCCGGATAGGTCCTAAATAGCTCAACCATGGATTTGATGTCATGCACATTGGCTCGATTGGTCATGGCGATACCCCATATATAAATGTATTGGTTGGCACCAAGAAGTTTACATTTAGCCCCTGATTATCCCTTATTATTCCGGCATGGACAGTCCAGCAGAACTCGGCCGCCGACTTACCGTCGGGCTTGAGCAGCTGCCCTCGCCGGGCACGACGACAGGCACAGCCGCCGCGGCACAGTCGCTGGCAGAACTGACTGAGCGCCTGCAGCAGGAGCTTAGGGCCCTGCCCGCTGACACGCGGCGCCTGATCCACACCGCCGACAGCGGTTTCGCTGCAAGCGGTCAGTGGGTTGATGAGGCCATCGAGGCGCAGACTCAACACATCAAGAAACTGGCCCGCGCCACCCGGATGGTTGCCATCTGGCTGGCGCCAGACGGTGAAGAGGCCGAACGCGTGTTTGTCATCCGCGGCCACATACGTGGCTGGGCACATCGCTGGCGCAAAGCTGACAAGGGCACAGCGCAGGTGGCCAGTGACCCTGCCTTTGTGGCCTTCGCAGCCGAGTGCCTGGCGGCAGCGGGTATTGCCGGCGATCATACGAGCATGATTGCCAAATCGCTGGGGGCAGACTGGCGGACGGCGGGCAATTAATGGGGTCAGAGTAAAAATTATGCCTTGAGTTTAGGGCCGCGTTTCTGCAGTTGTTGTGGCTGCCCTGTCAGCTCTTGCACTTCGGCCTGGAAACGATCAGTGCCCAGAACTAAACCCTGATTAAGTGCACTGCGGATATCGTCTATTACCTTCTCCGAGAGCTGCGATTGAAAGAACTCTCGATATATTTTGCCGCGGCGTTCTGTCGAATCACCAAGGGCCAGGTATTCCGGATGCGGTGACCACAGTCCAACTTTCTTGCCAAATGCATGCGCACGATAACTTGACCAGGTGTAGTCGGCCGGATCCCTGACCATCCCAGCCCTAACCGGATTGAGTTCGATGTAGCGCTGACAAATCAGCAGATACTTGCGGCGCTGAACAATGCTTGATTTAAATCTACCCTCAAACAAAGTCCCGGTGCGCCGATAGCGATAGTTGAACCGTCGCACATAAAGGCGTCCCAGGTATTGCATACATTTGGAGAGACCATCCGCTGAGCTTGGTGTTACCAGCAAATGCACGTGATTGGTCATAAAGACCCAGGCATGAATGGCTACCGAGTACTTGTTGGCTGCCTCGCCCAACCAGTGAGCGTAAGCCTTGAGATCCGCATCGGCCGCAAAACAAACCTGGCGGTTGTTGCCACGCTGAACCACATGAACCGGCAACCCCGGTGGACAAACACGACGCTTTCGAGACACGAGTAAGAAACCAAACCCAACACACCCATCAGCTTGACCGATCCCACCATCAAACGACTACCCACAAATCACCCGCCTCCCCCGAGTTTTTACTCTGACCCCATTAATTGACCCCATTAATTGCCCATTCACCGCACGCGCTTCACTAACCCTTACCCAGTTTCCCCGGCCACCTCTGCAACACCCGCGCCATCGCATCAGGCTCGGCCCGCTCAAACACGGTGCGGTTCAGTTCCTGGTAGAACGGCGGCCCACCCTCTTCCGGCCACTGGCGGGTTGCATCAATAATCACTTTGCTCGAGGTCTTGCGGTCGGGTGAGGCAGGGTCGAGTGGAAAGGCCATGCGGTTCTCGAAGACCTGGGTAGCCAGCGATGGTTGCCAACGCGAGCCAATCGCGAAACGCACGGCTGCGGAATCCAGCACGTTGATGTCGTCATCCACTACGACGGTCACCCGTGCCAGCGGGTTGAACATGGCGGTCGGCTTCGCCACCTTGAGCGCCTGGCCCGGTGCATCCTTTTTAATACTGATGTACACAATACCCTGCGAGTCATGCGGCGAATGGTAATCGACCACCTGCGGGAAGGACTTTTGCAGCCGGTAAATATTCTCAGCACGCTGTGGCGCCGTGATGTATTCCTGCACCACGCCGGTGAAACTGTTCATGACCCACGGGTCGTTACGATGGGTCACGGTGTTTACGGTCATCACGTAGTTCTTTTCTTTCTTGATGCCCATGTAGCCGTACATCTCGTGGTACGGACCTTCTTCTTCCATGTTGTAGATATCGACCGTGCCCTCGATCACGATCTCCGAATGCGCCGGCACGTCGAACAGACCGCTTTCGGTCGCCACCACCTCGATTGCTTTGCCGCGAAAACCGCCGGACACCGCCAGCTCGTCGATGGGTTTCTTGTTGCCGAGTCTGGAGGGAACACGCGAACTGCTCACCATCCAGGTGGTCGGGTCCTGGCCGATGACGAGCGCCACGGGGATGGTGGTCTCGCCGCGGGCCTTGGCAGCGTTCACCATTTTGATGCCGGTCTGCCCACCCTCGAAGTTCACCATGATCTTGCGCGGCCCTTTGACTTGACAGCGATAGGTGCCGAGGTTCACACCCATCTGCGGGTCGCGCGTGTAGACCGATGCGGTATTAATGTACGCCCCGGCATCACCCGGGTTGCCGAGGATAAACGGGAAACGGGTTACGTCGATCTCATCGCCGGCGAGGACGTTTTCCTTGCACGGGGCGGTTTCACGCTGGACGCTGACGGGTGCTATCTGCGGCCAGTCACCGTCGTTCTCGTTAAGAACGGCCTGCATTTTTGCGGTGGCGTTGCGGTAAGTCTGCTGCGAATCTTCGGGATCAATTTCCGCGCCCAGTATTAACGCCTCGGTGGCCATGTTGCCCTGCAGGTTGGCGACCACCGGGCCAGCATAGGTCTGGCCGTTGGCGCGCAGATTGGTGAACAGCACGGCGGGTGCTTCGCGCAAGCCGAAGTTGTCGACCAGCGCATACATGATCGCAGTCGCATCAAAGCGATCCTGATTCACGCCATCAAAACGCTCTAGCAGACCGCGTTCTTCAAGCGCTGCGACAAAATCGCGCATGGAATCGAACGGGGCGTTCAGTGCGGGCGCTGCTGCACTGGAGGACTGGGTCTGCTTGGCACCCGCACACCCCGTTACGCTGCTGAGCGCGGCGGCGGCCGCACCCGAGAGCAACACGGCACGGCGTGACAGTGGATTTTCACTGGATTCACTCATTGATCTGCTCCTTTCTTATGGCTGTGCGTACGCCACAATGTAATTATTTACAGTCTTGGCATTAGATTACCAGTTCGGGGTGGGGGGTCGTTGGCATAGCTGGGATGAGAATAGACTAAACCCCGGTAGGTTGCTTCAACCAGCTATTACTCTGCCCATTCATGTTTTGTTGCTAATACTGTTGTCGCTTAGCTTCGCCGCAATAGCCCTAACGTGGCTCGTTTCGAGCAATAGATCTCGATGCGAGAGGATATAAGGGCACAGTCCCCGCAAGTAAGTAACATTGTCTGGCAGATCGGTCTTAAGCTCGGCATCCCCGACAAAGACGACAACAGAATGAACATATTTTGGGCTAAGTGATAAAAATAACTCTACTGCCTTTGTATGCTTGAAATTCTGGTGCAGCGGATTCTGAAAGCGGCTCTTACGCCTATAGATGGTTTGCGTCCATTGCTTAGACTTGGCGTTTCCGAAAATCCAACCCGTGTAATTCTTGGTCTCGATCACAAATATGCCGTATCGGGACACAACGATATGATCAATCTGTGTAGGCCCCCGAGACGAAGCAAGGATGACATCGTGAAAGGACTTATATTCCCTCGATGGCAACTGGCGGTCCAGAACCGCATTGACTCGCCGTTCTCCTCGCGCCCCTTTGCTTGAAGGTGAGCGAAAATATGCCCCGATAAGGACAAATAGGATAACAAACAGAAGTAGAACAAATACTTCCAACTCGCCGGAGCCTCAGTCTTGATGTAAGTCAGGGAATATAAGAACGTGAGGATAGCGTGGTGATTGCTGGAAACAATTCACCGTCTCGCCTCGATAAACACTTGTTCGCGGTGATAGTCCAAATACGCCCGCTGCCCCTCCGAGAACACTCCCACGTTAGCCCGCTTTTCGGGATCTATACCCATACGGAGCAAAGACTCTTTATGGGCCACCGGCGATACCAGCAGATCACCCTTGCCCTCAAACGAGATATACCCCCGATCAAACAGGTGATCCATGGTCGGTGTCAGCAGCAGGCCGTTCTCGCCGTCCAGGCGCTCACGATTGGTCTCGCAATCCCGCCAGGGCTTGCAGTGGCTGGCGATGAGGTGCTCGATTCGATCGACCCTGGTGATCCGGCAGTGAGTTTCGATCGCGCGAACATTCTGCTTGAATAGCCCCTGCCCGCGGCGCGCTTTGACCAGCGCCTGCTTCTCTGTGGTATCTAGCGAGTCGTCTTTCTCGATTTGCTCGGACACTCGATCTTCCCACGCATCCAGGTCTCGGGTTGCCTGATCCTGCTGCTCAAACGGGTTGTCAGCCACGTGATTCGCGCTCACCAACGCTTTTGCCTCGGCGCCGATCAATGCGATTAAGGCCAGGGCGAGATTCTCGGGCACCGTGGTCAGATAGAACTCTTTGCCGCGCCCTGATGCCTGCAGCGGCGCGTATTTGTCCGGCAACAGCGGCGCGAGCACGCCCATATGGTCGGCCGGCTTAAGGGTATTGGCCATCAGGAAATAACGTATCGAGACTTTCCAGCCCACCTGCTCCCAGTTCTGGCCGGCGTTGCCAAATTCCACGGGCTTAGGAAACTCGTACGCCGTACTCTGGGCAATACCGATGGCGGGAATGACAGTGCCGGCAAACGAGAACACGATATCGCCCGGCTGCACGCCCAGCATGAAGTCGTAAAAAGGATTGCGCCGATCACCCTTACTGCGCTTGGGCGACCACAGGTAGCCACCTTCATATTCGTGCTTGAAGGTTTTGTTTTGGTTGACCCACCAGTAGCGCATTTAGTTCTTACCAGTACAGGACCTTCTGACTTTGGGCCTATTCATCAGTCGCTCAACGCTTTGTATGGCGCTTTACCGCAACAATGACCTGCCAAACCAGACTGGAGACGATGACGCCAAAGATGAGCGAAATAAACTCCATGCCTGGCACGAGCAAACGATGGAATGGAAGCAGGCTCAAAGCAAATGAATTAAAAAGACCCGTAACCGAGGCTATCTCTTCATTCAGAGACGGGATAACTTTGTATAACCATGACTGCTCATAACCATGGCTGAGTAACGCAAACAGCAGTCCCGATACCACAATCCAAGCAAGCGGCCTGACATAGCTCTGGCCAAAATTGGAAACGACCTGGTTTAACCAAAATACAACCCGCTCCTGAGACATGGGCTGATCTGAGAGCTCTTCCCTATACTTGAGCATCTCCTGGGCAAATGACTTGTTGCCTTCGATTTGATTCCCGGAGCGGTCAAATGAACTCTTTATAATTCGAAAGGTCTCGCGATTCGTTCCAGCGAACTCGACTTCTGCACCAAGAAAGTTCGGCGCCATTGTCATATTGATGTTTTCAATATCCAAACCATTTCGAAACTTCGCCCCACGGAAGTTCAAGAACTTGAGAAACGTTACATATCGAAATACAGCCGGCCGCTTGTTTTCCGAACTTTCCGGATACTTAAACTCCGATCGTTCGAACCCGACAAAATTGGAAAAAATCGATTTCTTTACGAAAAACTTACCAAACTTAGTTTCGAAGGCGTCGAAAACCTCTTTAACGTTGCTATTCACAAAGTCGAATTTATGAAATACAGCTTGCTTCAGCTCAAACTTTGAGTGGAAGACCGTGTCCTCGCATATAAACTCGCCTATCTCAAATTTATTGAGCAACAGCTTGCTATGAAAGTCACATTCATAAAGAGCCAGCTTGGTAATTGCCGTCTCTTTCGTTGCCCCGTTACAAAATAATTCACCATTAAGCTCGACACCGGAAAACTCTAACTCCTTAGCAAAATTACAGTTATAGAAAACATCAGCATCTAGAGTCAGAGTCCTTTCACCCTCTGCATAGCCATGCACCCTATTCTCAAAGTTGCACCGCAAATAGAGTGCCGACTTGTAGTTAGGGAGCATTTTCTGATTAGAAAGGCCCCAGACTTCATGAAATGCGCACTCCTGGTAGAGTGCGCTCACCTCGTCAATGTCTAGACCAAAGGAATGAAACTCACATTTATCAAAGTGAATTCCGCCAAGCTTTTTCAGGACTTTTGTATAGTCAAAAACATCGCGGGAGTCATGACTTGGGAAAATAACACGCCCGAAATGAATAGTGAGTTTCTCAACAAAGTGAGATAAACCTGCATGGTCTTCCACAGGTTCACTGGCCAGATAAGCCCCTAAGGGCTTGCCTGCGAGGTTATTTCGATTGGATGCGATCTTGCCCTGACTGATTACTATGTAATCTATAAGAGCCTGGTTGAAGCTACTTAAGAACCTACCCTTGGCAAAATCCACATCATAAGTCGACTTCGGACAATGAAGAATGCAAGTATCGCCTTCGCCATAAGCGTCAAAGTCGCACTCATTAATCGTGCACTTTTGCACTGATTCGGTCACTGTTGGGGCCTACGCATTCAGGATCGTCTCTACTGACCGAAAGTCGTCCAACGCTGATTCAAGCTGATCAACAATCTCTTGCGCAAGAACCTCGGGTGCAGGCAGGTTCTCAGTATCTTCTAGGGCATCATCCTTGAGCCAAAATATGTCGAGATTCGTTTTGTCTCTGGCGACAAGCTCATCATAGGAGTATTTCCGCCAGCGTCCTTCGCCAGTTTCTTCATCCCAAGTTGGCTTGCGCTTTTTCGCTTTGTATAGCTTGATGAATTCATCGAAATCGGATTTGGCTAACTTGTTCTGTTTTAGCGTCTTATGCACGTTGGTGCGGAAATCATATATCCATAAATCTTCAGTCCATGGCTTTTTAGCCGCAGGCTTATTATCGAAGAAGATAACGTTAGCTTTCACGCCTTGCGCATAGAATATGCCGGTCGGCAGCCGCAAAATCGTGTGGAAATTCGTTCGCTCCAAAAGATTCTTCCGCACGGTCTCGCCAGCACCTCCCTCAAATAGCACGTTGTCCGGGACAACCACAGCGGCTTTACCATCAATTTTCAGCATGTTGGCGATATGCTGGACGAAGTTAAGTTGCTTATTTGAGGTCGTTGCCCAAAAGTCCTCTCGCTCGTAGGTGAGCTTCTCGGCTTCGGCTTTGCCGGTCTTCTCATTGATAACCGTTATCGAACTCTTTTTGCCGAAGGGCGGATTCGCCAACACGATATCGACGAGATCTTTCTCACTCACCTCTTTGGCTAAGGCATCTTGAGTGACGACTGGACAATCAGTATCTGCACTGCCGATACCATGCAGATACAAATTCATCGCACACAAGCGTGTGACGCTATCGACGATATCGGAACCCCGCAATGCACTCTCTCGCAGGTGTTTTTGTGCTTTCTTTGCTGTCGCGCCAGGCGCCATGTAGTCATAGGCTGCTAACAAGAACCCACCCGTTCCACAGGCTGGATCGGCTACCGTATCCATCACATCCGGCTGCATAACCTCCACCATCGCTTCAATTAAGGCGCGTGGAGTGAAATATTGGCCGGCACCGCCTTTCACGTCCTGAGCGTTGCGTTCTAAAAGACCTTCGTAGATCTCACCTTTGACATCCACTGGCAAAGTGGACCATGCCTCCTTCTCGATCATTTTGATCAGGCGCTCGAGCTTGGCCGGGTCTTGTATCTTGTTTTGCGCCTTGCGGAAGATGGTGCCTAACATGCCACCTTCTTTACCCAGCTCCTCCAAGGTATGGCGGTATTGAACTTCTAATTCATCACCGTCGAGCTTGATCAGCTTGGCCCAGTTGTACTCAGCAGGAACCGTCGCCCCCTGATCGGACTTCTCCCTTTCATCCGCCATCTTCAGGAAGATAAGAAACGTAATCTGTTCAACGTAATCACCATAGCTCACGCCGTCATCCCGTAATACGTGAGCGTAGTTCCATACTTTATTGACGATTTCTGATGCGTTTGAATTACTCATATCAAGCTCTATCCAATATGTCTTTCACCCAAGCATTCTCATCTTTGAATTTCATAAGATAGATCCTTGCAGCAGTGTTAAATTTTGTTGATTTGCATTCATGCCTAATAAGACGAATTAGCTCTTTTCTATTGGACTTGAGAGCTTCTGAATTCTCATCTATACCTTGCTCGAGCAGGTCGTTCGTACCTGAAACCAAGGTTCGAACTCTTTGAAACAGCGTCTTTCTGGTCCGGGCGGTAGGCTTATGATTTAGATGATAAAGCTCAATAGACTTTTCAGCTTTCTTAAACGCTTCACTCTCTTTATCAGGCTCCATGGGACATGCTTCACCATTTTCATTAAAACCTAAGAGCCGACAATCCCTATCTTCTACGGGGTCCAGAAGCATTGGCCGCTCTGCGTTGCCATCTTCTTCGCAAGTATTCCATTCAGGAGGAAAAAATATGGGGAAGTGATCTTGCTTACCGCCAGCCGTTTCTACCTCCACTCTTCTCGAGTTGCAGTAGGTGCAGGCATATCGAAAATTCTTCCAATCAAACGCAAGCCACCAGTAGCCTGCGTGACCGTCGCATTCGGCCACTTTTCCTTTAGGCCTAAAATGGTCTATTGGGTTATCTGAACGAATTTCGTTCGTTTCGCAGTACCAGCACTTTCCTGTGGACTGCGCTGCTAATATTTCGGCGAGATCGGACCATAGTCCTTTGTATGTAATAGCTTTCTTTCTAGCTTTAGTTTTCGCCTCATCAACAAGTTGTTGACGCGCATCTCCTTCCAGGCCGTCCTCGTCAGCCTTCGCTTCAGCGGCCTGCTCCGCATCAGCTACCTTTCCGTTCACGTATTCCCAAGCTGCCTCGACCGTATCTGCCCAGTCTGGAGGCAAATCCGCTTCTAGTTCATCTTGGTCAATAAAGTGCACTATTCTTCAGCCTCTTCCAGATCAAGCTCTGCGAGAATCTCATCGGTCATCCGGTTCAACTTGTCACGATCCCCGTCGGTTAGGAATGACTGCTTAAATAGGTTATCTCCATGCTTACGCGACCAAGCCTTTACGAATGCTGAGAAATACGGGTCCGAGTACGCATCCAAGAAGCCTGACTTACGCAGATTCTCTTGTAGCTCTTTGAACCGGCCTTCTTCTTTAGAACTGCGCTCTTCCTTAGAAAACAATATCGCATGCTCATCAAGATCACTTAGCGTTGCCGAATCAAGATCGGACCGCAGCCCAAACATGTCGCTGGTTAAAATCCCCGACACACCCAGGCCCTTCGGGTCATATAAAGGGGGATTCGCAACGACGCGCAACGAGCTATCCTCGCGCTTCATGATTTGAATCTGCTCCTTAGTCATCGTTGAGATCACAATCGGATCATGGGTCGCCAACACTATGTGACTGTTTTTCTTCTGGCCGACATGCTCATCCAGACCGGCGACCTCATGGAGATAATTGATATATTCCATACTCCATGCGGGATTAAGATGGGTGTCGGGTTCATCAAGCAAGAATAAGGACTCATCCTCACGGGTGAATCGCAGCAGGCCAAGAACGGCTAATAGCTGCTGCTCCCCTTCCGATAGCTCCCTGAATGTCAGCGTACCTTCTTGACCATCATCGTCTCGAATCTGGACCCTGATGCGCACCTCATGAATCAGGTTTGAAAAGTAGATACTTTCCAGTAACTTGAAGAAGTCCTTGTCGGAATTCTGTCCACCGACCTCCCGTAATGCGTTGACATCCTTTAGGTAGAGAAATAGCGCTTCCACGTTTTCAGGTTTCTTCAAAGGATGCGGCACTTTGATCACTTGCTTCATCGGCGCTAGTGACGCTGAAAACAACCGGTCCAAAAATGGCCGCACCACGCCGGTGGCATTCCAAAACCGTGGATCACCATCCTTACTATCCCAATCAGGCTTGTTCAGCACGAACAAGACGGATTCCAAGCCAACGATGTTCAACTTGTCCCTCAGGAACGCCTGGACCTTTTCATCCTTTCCTAGAAAAAACGAGAGCAGCACAAAATTACTGTGGACTTTCTGAGCGTAGAACAGCGGGCGCAAAGGCAGGGTATTCTCGTCCAGATTGTGCTTCTCGGGGTAAAGCAATTGATCGCGAAACTTTCGTTGGTGCTCGAAGAAGTGCTCAGCGAGACGGTCACTTGGGCCCGAGTAGTAACCAAACACATTGGACGGCAGAAATTTGTCATCACCTTTGTTATTTAGCTTTGAAAACCGGAGAGCCTTCCAGCCCTCCTTACCCTCCGCCTCTTCTGCCTTGCAGTATTGGATTTGATACTGTTTGTCAGGCGTCTTTTTGTCCTTGTCGGCGTTAATCCGTATACGTTTTCCATGGCACAGGTACTCGAGCCGATACGAGAATTTCGTGACCGCGCCGAGATCCAGGTTCCTAAATATTGTCACCAGGGCTTCAATGACATTCGACTTACCCGCACCATTCCAGCCAATAACGACCGTGACCAACTCGCCTTGATCGAAGTCAATCTCGACATCTTTGAGGTTTTTGTAATCCTCAAGCCACAGCCTATCTAGCTTCATGCGCCTGCCTTATACGCAATCAAGTCGCCCTGCTTGACACCATCATCAAGCACCGCTTCAACGAGCACATTCTTGCCCTTAAGCGCCGCCTTGAGCTCGACATAGAAGCTCTCCAACTCATCCGGCGAGGTGCCGTCAGCCCCGGTTAGATCGAACAATTTTTCAGCGGATAATGCTTTCTCGGTCTCTTTCAATACATCAATAATTGCTTTCTTCGCCATTGAATCACCCATTTTCTTCGCCGGAGCTCGTCGTCTCGTTGGCTTCTTTTTCGTCGCGCTCGATACGCTTTGCTGCTTGATCTCTTCCAGCAGGTCGCTAGCCGAGCCATCGGATTCTAGTGGCTCGACCAATTCGCCTGAAAACGCAGCAGCCAAAATCGCTTGCTTGTTGATCGCAGATTGCCCGATCTTTTGATCGATCTCACGATTCAAACGCTCCATCGCCCCTAACCTTTCTTCGATGATTCTCACTATTTCAAGCTGCTCTTCTAGCGGCGGCAATCCAAACTGAATGGCTTTTATATCCTCCAGCCCTAACCCCACTTTGGTAGCCCCTCGTTGAAGAGCTTTGAACTGTTCTTTTGCGAAATCTCCTGATAACAGCCACGCCAAATATAGCCCCATGTCCTCTATTACTGGCCTTGCCAACGAAACGTGCTGATTGATATATGCCTCCTCGAATCCCGACGGGACAATACCGACCATACCAACGTCGGCAGTTATCGAAATCAAAGAGTCGCCCGCTTGCACTTTCGTTCGACTGCCCTCGGCCCCTTTTGGTGGGTTTACACGTTGTATATCACTCAAATCCAGCCGAACGTCATAGTGCTCCAAGTTACCCATCCGCAAAAACAACGCCCCCTCATCTGAGTAGTACTTTGCCCAGCCCCTAGAACCACTCGTAACGTAGTAAAACACTTGATCCGTTGTTGTTTTCGTCCATGACTCAGGCGTGTCGAAGTCCGCACTAAACGATGCGGGGGTTTTGTACTTTTCCTTCCACTTGTCGTTCTTCGGCGCTTTTCCTTGCGCCTTGAATTGCTCTAGCTGCTGCACCTCCCATTTTTGACGGCGTTCTAGGAGGATTCGGTCAAGCAATTGACTGGTAGGCTCTAGTTTGTCACCAATCTCCTCGCGCCATTGCTTGGTGAGCTCGCCGGTGACGGCGGCTTTAAGGACTGATTGGCGGTATTGTTTGAGCAGCAGTTTGGCTTTATTGAGAGCGGCTACGCCGGCATCGATATGGGAGAAAAGCTCTTCGATTTTGGCGGCGATGCGTTTTTGTTGTTCAAGCGGGGCAAAAGGGAAATCTAAATCCTTTACCTGCTCTAGACGTATTCCTTTAACTGTTGTGCCAGATCCAATACTCTCTAGGTATTGAGCCTTGGATACAAGCCAATACTCAAGATAGGATTTATCAAGTTCAGGCGGCGTAATTAGCGCCTTCAAGTCTTGATTTATCGCAGTATCATAAGGAACACGAACGACTTTACCCAATCCAACCCGTGTAGCCATTATTACTGTGTCAGCCGAAATTAGATTTGTAGAGCTTTCATCAACGGCTTCTTGCGTGATGTGATCGATGGTGTCTACGGGCCGGCGAGTTCTCATATCTTTGATTGTTAACCATGGAATCTGGCCTTCCCAATATTTAGCAGTGTTCTTCGAAGGCGTTCCTCCACCAACAATCTTGATAATCACCTCGCCAAGCTTTGCCCACTCCCAGCTATCAGGTAGCTCTTTCAACACTTCTTCACTCATGCGATCAGATATCCATTAAGCTCTTGCACGATTACAGGCAATTCCTTGCCAAATAGCGCCTGCGCCTTCAGCAATCCACCTTCCTCTTTACACGCAGGAATCATCTCAAAATCATCCATTTCAAATTCCGCGTTATTGGCTATCTGATCTTTAATACGCCCCAGCCACTGTTGCTGCTCATCACTAAACTCTGCCTCCTGCTGGTCTAGCCAAGTCGCAAAGCGCTGATTGACCAACTCCGGAAATGGCGCCAGCACATCGCTTAGTCCGGTAGAAAAGCGAATTAGGCTAACAATATTGGTCAGCAACTCTCTTGCTGGCACGCCTTTGACTTTGGCCTTTTCCAGCTGCTCGTACGCCTTCCAGACTTCCAGTGGCGCAATATTGTACGGGGGCTGTTTGATTTCGTCCGCTAAGTCTTCGATTTGCTGATAACTCAGGTGCCGCTGATTGTAGGGTTTTGCGTAGATCAGCTGAATGGCGTCGAGCTCGTCTTTATGGTCTTCAATGAATTGCTCGTAGCGCTTAACCAAGCCTTGGGCCTTTTCTTCGTCGTAACCGGCGTCGACAATTTCGTCCGGGGCCATGTCGATGTATTGTTCGGTGTCGCGGCGTAGCTCTTCGATAAGATCCCGCACATCCGGGTTATGAAAGGGCTTGATGGCATCATCGGCGAGTGGCTCATAAATGGCTTTGCGCTCTTCACCACTGACCTCATCGGTACCATGCTTCGCTTTGATCTTTTCCGCCAGAATATCCGGATTAGCGGTGTGAATGAGTTTGCCGGCGACCAGAGCCAGGTTCGCTTTTTCGGCACTCTCCCCCATTTGCTCCATCGCCGCATGCAACTGCTTGTTGATTTGCTTGCGTTGGCCGTCGGTAAGTTTGCTGTCGAGGCGTATTAGGCGATTGCCAAGCGATTGCAGGCTTTCGGGGCTGCGATCACCCATGGCGATCTGCTGCATAAGCTTCTGGGTGGAAACGGATGGCTTGCTCTCCAGGCTTTTGGTTTCGGTTTTGTCCGTTTCGGTGACGCCAACGGCATCGACCAGTACAAAGCGGGTTTTAGTGGGGGCGTCGGGGGTGACTTTTTGCAGCACATCGTCGCCGACTACACGGGTGCCGCGGCCTTTCATTTGCTCGTAGTAGGCGGGGCTGCGCACATCGCGCATAAAGACAACGCATTCCAGCGGTTTGATGTCGGTGCCGGTGGCGATCATGTCGACGGTGACCGCGATGCGTAAGCGGGGGCTGGTGCGAAATTCAGCGATTGTGTCTTCGGCACTCTTCTTGCCAACCTTGTAGGTAATTTTTTTGCAGAAATCGTTGCCTTCACCGAAAGCCTCGCGAACCGCGTCGACAATGCGATCGGCATGGTCATCGTCTTTCGCGAAGAACAACGTTTTGGGCACCCACTCGCGGCCGGGGAAGCATTCGGGCAAACAGCGCTCCTTAAAGGCCTGGATGACGGTTCGGATCTGATTGGGGGCGATGACGCTGCGGTCGAGCTGAGTCTTCTGGTATAGCTCGTCTTGGTCTAACAGCTCCCAGCGCTTCTGCTTTGTGAGGCGGTCGCGGACCTCGACATTGGTGCCGGCCTCCATTAAGCCGCCCTGTTCGGAGATTTCGGTTTTGATGCGGTAGATATCGTAACCGACGTTGACGCGGTCAATCACCGCCTCTTCATGCGTGTATTCGGCAACTAGATTCTTGTGAAAATAGCCGATGGTCTTTTTGGTTGGGGTGGCCGTAAGCCCAATCAAGAAAGCATCAAAATAGTCGAGCACCTGGCGCCATAGATTGTAGATGGAGCGATGACATTCATCGATGATGATGATATCGAAGGTTTCGATCGGGATTGCCGGGTTATAACGCACTTCTCGTGGGGCATTATCCGCAACCACCATTTCAAAGCCCGAATGCTCTTCCACATCCTCATCCAGCTCTTTACCGCTTAGTTGCGAGTACAGGCGCTGGATAGTCGAAATGGTGACTTTGATTTCGTCGCCAATGCCGCCGGGGCCGAGGATGTGGGCGTTATAGAGCTCGGTGAATTTACGGCCATCATCCGGGGTGGTGTATTGCTGGAACTCTTTGAGGGCTTGGCGGCCCAGATTACCCCTATCGACTAGAAACAATACACGCTTCGCCTTGGCGAATTTGGCCAAGCGATAAACCTCGGTGCAGGCGGTAAAGGTCTTGCCCGCGCCCGTGGCCATTTGTAACAAGGCGCGCGAATGCCCTTGCTTTAGGGAGCCCTCAATGCCGTGGATTGCCTCAATCTGGCAGTCTCTTAGCCCCTTCTCATTAAGGGCTGGGAGTTGTTGCAGCCTAGCGCGGAACGTGTCGCCCCGCTCTAGCCAGTCTTTTAGAGTCTCTGGCCGGTGGAAGTGAAAAACGTTGCGCGAGCGCGGTTTTGGGTCGCGTTCATCGCGAAACCTGATCTCTTGATTGGTGGCCTCATACAAGAAAGGCAGTGGATCATTCTCGGCGGACCACCTTTGAATGAACTTTGTACCGGAGGTGGCATAGCGAGAGGATTGCTCTGCGACATGACCCAGCGTCTCACCTTCTCGTTTGGCCTCAATAACACCGCAGGCTTTAGCTGCGATGAATAACATATAGTCTGCGGGGCCTGTGTCCGTATCAAACTCACGAACGGCGACACCCAGCGACTCGTGGAGGTTGATCTTCTTTTTATCTTGAATAGCCCAGCCAGCGGCAATCAACTTTTCATCGATTTCCTCTCTGGTCTTGGCTTCTAGTTTGTCTGTAGGGGGTGTCATCCAGTATCCCTATTTACTAACCGTAGAATTGTTGTCATTTTGTCACTTGAGAGCGCTGGTTAGTGAAAAATTAATTATAGATCTTTGCAAGCCTTTCCAGCAGATCCTGCAGTACCGAATCATCAACCTTGATCCCAAGTCGGTCGGCAACCTTGCTCTGCACGGCGACAACGGCCCGTATGTAGTCAAGCTGCTCCTCGAGCGTGAAGCGTGACCAGTTCTTGTTGGATTTCTTCGCGTTATGTGCCTTCTGCAAGAACTGCAAGTTGTCTGGATGATGCCCGCCCTGCACCTCCGAATTGAGCAATGCCTCGGCATGATCAAGCTCAAACTCCAGACCACCGAAATACTTCAAGTCATCGGCAATGTTCTGAAACTGTCGGACCCTATATTGCTCATAATCGCTTAACTGTTCCCAATCCCGCTTGATGATTTGGTTTCTAGTAAGAAATTCCTTCTCTTCTTCAAGGTCTTGCTGTTCTAACTCCTCTTCTGACACATACCGCACCTTCTTAGGTGACGAATCATCCGCCTCAACATTGGCTGCGTATCTACCTCTAGAAAGCCGGGAATGTATCCGAGCTGCAATTTCCCTCACACCTGTCGTCTCACGGGCTTGTCCTGCCGCTTGCTGGTTTGCCTCTTCCAATATTTCTGGAAACATCTCACCCACTTTCTGCGCCCACTCGGACACCTCGACCCAGCCCCCCAAAGATCTAAGCGCCTGTAGATACTTTGCTGTTTTGCTCATGCTTTCCCCGTTCACTCCCAAACCACCACAATATTCTTTCTACCCTAACTAGCCCTCAAATACTTATAGATAGCCACGCCATCCGTTTACTAGATTGATCAGCTTCAAACAGATCACTTTTGCTAACTCGAACATCTGAGCTGGCTATATCATGCCGAACCGATGCATCGACGCCTCTATCATTGGGCGCATCTCATCAGGACAAGGCTGTTGGCGCTTGGCATTCGAAATACGATTTGGCGCCTTTCGAGGCTTTAAACCGTTCAGCTCTTTAACATGCGCTATCCAGCATGTCTTTACACTGCATCCCTCTCGATTTCTTATATCTTCTTGAATCTGTTTGTAAGTCGCCATCAATAACACCTCGCAAAAATCAATCCCAAACCACAACTCTATTCTCCTGCGGCTCGCTCGCCATCAAAGACACTTACTAATCCGCCAGGCCCTCGTCCGCCATGCCCACAAACTACGTCGATAACAACTGTCGACCTGCTCGAACGGCGAGGAAGAACGAAGGCCGCCGAGGTAAGCACATCCTCGAGGTTCTCCTGCTCTCGAGAGTGTTTTCCCTGTAACAATGCCTCAATCATGGACCAATATTCCACGGCAGGCTTGCCAGCCTGTAAGATCTGCGGCAGTTGTGGATGAACCGCAGGATATCGAACTGGCGTGCGACAGTTTTGGTCGAAGGCACGGCTTCTCCCTCCCGCCCTGTTCTTATTATTCAGGCTGATTCACCCCTATGAACCGGCCATTTGAGTCTATTAATACGTCAATTCCTGGCGCGTTGCCAGCCGCTTGCGGAGTGATTTCTGAACCAAACCCGCACCGCATACGGTTCCAACTATAATGTTCCCGGCAAGCAACTAATAATTGCGCTCGAATCAGGATCAGCGAGAAAAGCATGAACAACATATACATCCCCAGCCAGGGCCCTCAAGACTGGCAACAATTCCTCGCCGAACCTGACAAACAATGGAAGACTGGCTACTCCGCGCGCTCTATGGCGTATTCATGGGAAGAAGCCAATGGCTTCCCCCGTGAAATTGTTGATGCGCTAACGAGTTCCGGCGATACAAATCTGGCTGCGCTCAATCCGCTGGCGATTATCCCCGAACACAAAGTCCCGCTACCCGGCGGCGGCATCGCATCACAAAACGATGCCTTTGTGCTGGCCCGCAACGAGGCCGGACTGGTGGCGATGACCATTGAGGGCAAGGTGAACGAAAGCTTTGGTCCGCTGGTATCCGAATGGGCGCGGGAGCCTTCGGCGGGCAAACAAACGCGCCTTGATTACCTGACTGAATTACTAGGCCTGCAGGAAAAGGATTTAAGCGGCATTTATTACCAACTTCTGCACCGCACAGCTTCAGCAATTATTGAGGCGCAGCGATTTCATGCCGGGACGGCTGTCATGCTGGTGCATTCCTTCAGTCAGGATCATCGGTGGTTTGATGAATACGCCCGGTTTGCCGGGTTAATGGGTTTGGATTCACCCGCCATAAACAGTGTGCAGCGGGTGGGTGCGCAAGGCGGCGTGGAGCTTTATCTCGGCTGGGTGGTCGGCGCCGCAGACTGCCTGACAAAGTAGCACCTACTAAAACTTAACAACCGGCGGCAAGAACGCGTGGCCCCATACCGCGTAGGGGGCAATGCCGCCCGACGAATAGGGGTCACCTAAGAACTGGTCTTCCGTCCAGTTGAGTCGCATGGCTTCCTGCTTGGCGACATCTGCTTCCGTGAAGGGGGCGTCTTTACGGCGTTCCACCGTATCCAGATAAGCCGCAATAAACGTCGAGTAGGCCTCCGTCATGAAGCGGTAGTTCTCTTCGTTCACTTCCATCATCGGGAAGCCGTAAAAACTCGCGCCGATGCAAGCCACCTTGCGGTGATACTCCGAATTCACGGCCTCCTCTTTGGCCGTTTTGCAGACACGCTTGCGATAAGGCGCAGGATCGCGGCCGTATTTTTCGAATACGCTATCGAGCGCATTCTTCATGTAGGCCATGTCTTCTTCCTGAGCAGCACCTTTCAGCAGGTTTAATGTACCGCCGAGTGCACCTGTGCCGTCCGGATAGTACTGCAGCGTAATGGCCGTATGGATGTGGCCCATGAGCGGTGATTTGGCGTGCACATCAAGCCCGTAGTAACGACCGAATGTGGTCGGCCGTTGAATGTCGGACTTAGGCTTGTAGATGCGGGCGATCATGCGACCTATCTTTTCCACCACCTCACCGCGCGCCACGCGCACGTAAAAATCCGCATACTCATCGCTAACGGTTTTATTGACATCCGATGCATGACCGCCATTCATCTCGCCGGCTCGGCCAAAGAATTGTGCGTCGGTATCGTCCAGGAACTGAAGCAAGCGGCCGGCGAACGCCTGCTGCTTTTGATTGAGACCCTGAACGCCGTCGTTGGGCTTGTTATCTGGCGTGGCAGAGGCGCAGCCGGCAAACAGCAGCGCTGTGCACAGACTGAGCACCGCTGCATGGTGTTGAATTTGAGTGACCATTGGGTTCTCCTTGGGCGACAGACCTGATTAATGGGGTCAGAGTAACAACTATTGGCGGGGTTGTAGGGAGGCGTCTTTGAAGCATCGCCAGTGGCTGTTGCACCACCGGTTCGGCTTCCTTACTGACCTGCCCCCTAACCTTCAATCCGGCAACGCATAAGCCACGATGTAATCGCTGATCGTCCTGGCATTAATAAACATATGACTGCCCGCCGCGACCACCACGTATTGTTTGCCGTCCACCGCATAGGTCATCGGGGTGGCGTGCGCGGCTGCCGGCGTCTTGACCGCCCAGAGTTCTGCGCCGGTACGGGTATCGAAAGCACGCAGATAACTGTCCGCGGTGGAACCCACAAACACCAATCCGCCGGCCGTGGCTATAGGCCCTCCGGAAATGGGGCTGCCCCACTTTAACGGCAGCGGCAACGGCGACAGTTCTTCGACCGTACCCAGCGGCACCGACCATTTTATTTCGCCCGCCTGCATGTCCACCGCAACCAGTGTCGACCACGGTGGTTTGGTGCACGGCTGAAACATCGGGCTCAGAAATATCTTCTGCCGAATCGCGTAGTCGGTGTAATTAATCTTCGAGGGCGGGCCCATGGGTGCACCGGCCGTGTAATCGCCTCGCGGTGGTGGCGGTGCGTCTTCGTTTGGCATCAGTTGCAACCAAAGCGCGACCTGCGACACGTTAGTAATGAGCAGATTGCCGGTGGGGTCCCATGCCCCGCCGCCCCAGTTCGGCCCGCCCGCTGTGCTCGGGTACATCAGCCAGCCTTGCTGACTCGGCGGCGTAAAGATGCTGCCGTGGCGCGACTCTTCTATCACCTTGCGGCAGGCGTTGCGATCAAACGGCGTGATGCCCCAGGCATCGTCCGGTTCTATATAAGGCTGATGCAACGGCGGCGGCCTGACCGGAAACGGCTGCGTGGGCGACAACACTTCGCCCGGCACACCGTCGGTCGGCACCGGCCGCTCTTGCACCTCGATCAGCGGTTCGCCGGTGTCGCGGTCGAGCACAAACACCAGGCTTTGCTTGGTCAGCACCACGACGGCCGGCTTCAGTTCGCCGTCGATTGGAATATCTACCAGCATCGGGGCCGCCGGAATATCCCAGTCCCACACGTCGTGATGCACGGCCTGAAAACCCCACACGAATTCGCCGGTCTGGATACGCAACGCCACTACCGAGTTGGCCCAGCGATTGTTGCCGGGCCGCGTGCCGCCGTAGAAATTCGGGCCCGGCCCCGCGGTGGGTATAAACACCAGATCGCGTTCGGGGTCGGCTGAGAGCAGCGACCAAGCATTGGCGCCACCCGTGAGCTGCATCGCCTCGTCCGTCCAGTCAACCGCGTGCGGCTGGCTGCGATCGCGGGGGATGGGATCAAACTCCCAGCGCAACGCACCACTGCGTGCGTCGAAGGCACGAATGACACCGGCCGGCGCATCCGGGTACTGGTTCTTCATGTTATTGATATGGCCAATCACAATAACGCCGTTCACGACCACCGGTGGTGCCGAGAAGGTGGTGCCGGCGGCGTCGGGCTGCGTAACCGCCGCGGCTGCAATCAGCGGGTTCACATTAACCTTGCCCGCCACCCCGAAATTCGCGCACGCTTTGCCGCTGCGCGCATCCACCGCGACAATGTGGCGGTCGTGCGTACCCCAGATAACGCGGTGTGCACACAACGCGTCAGTTTCCGCCTGCGGATCATGCCAATAGGCAACGCCGAGGCATTTCAGCCGGGTTGGCACCTCGGACAATTCAATTTCCGGGTCGAACGACCAGCGCTCTGCACCGCTCGCAGGATCGAGTGCGAACACGCGACTAAACGGTGTGCACGCAACCAGGTGCCCGCCCGCCTCAACAGGCAACAAAATAGGCGTGACGTGTAAGCCGGCAAATTCAGCACGCTCCGGGTGTTTGTCGAGATCGCCGTGCCGGTATGACCAGGCCAACTCAAGGTCATCCACATTCGTCGTATTGATTTGGGTCAGCGGCGAGAACCGCGCACCGCCCTGATCGTGCCCGTAGACGGGCCAGCCGTCATCCGCGGCGACGAGTGCCGGGAGGGTCATGAGCAACAGCGTTTTCAAACAATTCACAACAACGCCTCCCCGCGGGTGAACGGACGCATGAGCTACTGGCCTTCGCGTTCCTTGTTCAATGCCAACACAAAGTCTTCATCAACCTTGACGACACCCCGCGCTTTGGCCTGCTTCACAATACCCTCCAGCACAGTGCGCACAAAGTTATTCGGGATACCCGTGAGTTGCTTGCAGGCTTCCATCGTAAAGCGCACCTCGTCGTCCAGGCGGTTGGCTTCGTAGTGCACCAGCTCGTGGTTGGCGCCCATGTCGGGAATCGGCAGCTTGTAAGCCGACTTCGGCTCGCCGAACCAGAAAGTGTTGCCGCCGCGGAAGCCATAGGTCATCGCGATGTTCGGCATTTTGTCCTCGCTGCCGTCAAGCGGCCCCATCCATTCATCGGCAACGAGAATATTGTCTATGTTCAGCAGCAGGTGTGCTGAGGGTGAATCACGCAAGATCGGGTTTTCGTTAATACGCTCGATATCCAGCGTGCACTCATAGACCTGATAGGCCTCGGCAATGATCTGCGGATGCCGGTTATCCGGCTCACGCCCCGGCGTGGGGCTGTCGATGAGCGTAAAGGTGTTGTAGGCCATTTTCTCTGCGGTTGTCTGGCCCGGAAAGCCAAACTTAAGCACCGTTTCGATCTGATCCTTATCGTATTCAATAAAATTCAGCGCGCACTTTAAGTTGCGTTTTACATTCGCGGCGGTGTTGGAGGTGCTGCGACTGATCACCATCCAAGAACGCCGGGTATTCACCTCAAAAGGAAAGCTCAGCTGATACGGACCGATATTCGTCTGGCCCTCCTCATCCACTGAGGTGATCAACGCGAACGTCGAACCCAGATAAGAACAGCGCTGATACCAGTTATCCCGCATGGGGCTGCTTACAAATTTATGCGACTCGGACAACGTGTGTTCCTCAGTTTGACGGCGTCACTTTCCAGACCCGGCCGTGCTTGTCTTCGGTGATGTAGATGGCGCCGTCCTGGCCTTCCGCCAGGCCTGTCGGGCGGTAGGCGGCCTGGCCGGGGTCTTTGACGGGTGTGGGGCCGACAAAATCACCAATAAAGACTTCCCAGTCGCCGGTGACTTTGCCGTCACGCATCGGCACGAACACCAGTTTGTAGCCGTCCTGCTCGAACGGCATGCGGTTCCATGAACCGTGAAAGATGATGAATGCACCCTGCGCGTATTTCTCGGGTAAACCCTTCCCGGAATGGAACAACAGATCATTCGGTGCCCAGTGCGCCGGAAAACCAATCAGCGGGTCTTTGTATTGTTCGCCGTTGCGGCTGGATGCTTTGGTCTTGCCATCGCCACCGTACTCCGGCGACAGCATGCGCTTGTTGGTGCGCGGATCAAAATACGTGTAAGGCCAGCCAAAGTTGTCACCGGCTTCTGCGACATGAAATTCTTCGGCGGGCAAGTCTGCATTGTCTTGTTTGGAATAATAATCCGGCCACAACATGCCGATGGCATCCCGCCCGTGCATCACGAAATACAGTTTGTCGGCCCAGGGGTTCCAGGCCATGGCCACAATATTGCGGGTACCCGTCACATAACGCTCACCATCACGCACCTGATCCTGATGCAGTTTGTCATCCGCAAATTTCCAGATGCCACCGGAACGCTCCAGGAATGGGCACGGGTCAAAGCCCGGCGCTGCCCGGGACATGCGTTTGCTCTCGCAATTGTTGGTGGGCACACCGGAATTCACGTACAGGTTGCCGGCGGTATCAAACGCCAGCGCCTTGGTGCCGTGCGACGCCGTCATGGGGAAACCGCCCGCTAGCGGCTCGGCCACCGATTGCGGCACCAGGTTGTCATCCAGCGCCATGCGGTGCACGACCTGATTCGATGCAAAATACAGGTGCTCGTTATGAATACGCACCACCCCGCCGTTGTCGGTGGGCCCGAACGGCGTAACGGTATCGGCGACCCCGTCATTGTTGTCATCACGCAGCGCAACCAACGCGCCCCAGGCGGCCGGTTGCCGGAACATCTTGCGCTCGACCCGAAATTGACGCGCCACGTACACATCGCCGTTATCACGCACAGCAATTTGGCGGGCAGCGCCGAGACCCGGGTGAAACACCGTGGCTTTGAAACCGGCGGGTACGGTAATGGAGGGCAACTCAGTATCGGCTGCGGCGGCCGTTACCGGGCCGCTTGCGCAGCCGCATACCGTGGCCAGCAGGAAAAGCATCAGGAATCGCATGACAACCATCATACTATGGACGGGGTAACCGCTATTAATGGCCCGCGTAAAACGACCGGGCGCCGTTGTTACTCTGATTCGATAAAGCGTGTCGCGATGATAGCCCGATTTGTGAGTCAGGCGTCTTCCAGCCCAAACCGCTGCCCGTCATCGTGCACCACCTCAGCTTCGGGCCAGCGCACGGCCGCCAGACTGCAAAGTAACTCGCTTTCACCGGAAACCCGCTGCCCGGCGCGCGCTCCCACGCTGAAATCCACGCAGTACACGTTGTTGCGCTTGCCCATCCAGTGATGCGGCTCGATGCCGTCGAACAAGTCGGGGCCGTGCTTCTCGCTGAGCACACTGGATGCATCTTTAAAACGTCGCCAGTAATGGCCAAACACCACCGGGACATCATCGTCGTAACGTTCCCACCATTTAACCCGGCTGACCATGCGCCATTTGCCGCCGGCCCAGAACGGCACTTGTGCCGGTTCTTCCTCGCCCGAAGTCACCACCGAGATCGGGTTGTCCATCTGGCTGCGACGGTCAAGCTCCGCCTTGTACGGCATGAACTTGGCATCCCAATCGGGATCGTTGAGCCTGGGCTTAAACTGCGCCCACTCTTTTTTAACCTGGTTCATAAAGCGCAGCTCGGCCATCTCTTTCGCGAGCTCGCGCTGATAGGCATCGTACAGGTCGGCAACCCGATACTCCGGGCCGTTCAAGGCGCGTAACTTTTCGACCGAGGCCGCGTTCCAGCAAGCATGCACAACTCGCAGATCATCGCGCTCCAGCACGAGCGGCAAAGTCTCCATCCACCGACTCAACGTGATCTTGTCATCGGGCGTGATGCGTACCATCGGATGCTTGGTCTCTTTCTCCGGTGCCGTCCACCAGGTATTGCCATGCTTCTCATCGTCCCGCAGCAGGCTGATCTCGTGGTTGCCGATGATGCACTGCGCTTTACCGGCCTCCACCAATTGCTTCACCCGTTTTAATACTGCGGGGCTGTCGGGGCCGCGATCCACCAGGTCGCCGACAAACACCAGGCGCCTGTCATCGGGATGATTGCCCTCCTCGTCATAGCCAAGCTGGCGTAACAAGGCTTCCAGCGCATCAATTTCGCCGTGTATATCACCGACGATATCCAGCGGCCCGTCAAACAACTTTTCTATTAATTGCATTCGTTTATTTTGCCTCCTTTCCGGACGCACACGACAGCAGCCCAACGCCGCTGCCGCGGCACGGTATTGCGGTCGCCATTCACATGGCGATCAACTTTAGGTTTCGGGGTTTTGCGGCAGAAAAGCCACAAACAAATACTAACAGGATCGCGCTTTTTTATCAATCTGAAAACGCATCCGAGCGCTTACGACATTCAGCAAGAGATGCTCGATTCAAACCAAGACGGATTGGTTACTAGCTAAAGCGGCTCCGTGCCCTGGTTCAAAATATCCAGGTAGCCGCTGTAGACAAATAAGCGGTCTCGCTTCTTGCCGGTTGTCTCGTGGACCAGCCCAAGCTCCATTAAATGCCCGACAGATTTGCGCACAGTCGGTGCAGATAGTTTTAGCACAGCAACAGCGATTGGCACAGACAGAATCGGTTTTGACTGCAGGTACTGATGCACACGCAAAGCGGACGCCGCAGGTCTGCCCAAGCCTTCGATTTTCTTCCGGTCTGCTTCAAACAACGCCAGAATCTGCCTGGCCGTCTCGGCCGCCTGATCGGATGTTTCCTTGACACCTTCCAAAAAGAATTCAAGCCAGGCTTCCCAATCGCCCTTTTCACGGACCTGCTGGAGCAATTCGTAGTAGTAACGGCGGTGCGTTTTGAAATACAGGCTGAGATAAAGGATCGGATCTTTGAGTGCGCCTTCCATGCAGAGCAGGAAGGTGATCAACAGACGCCCCAGCTGCCCGTTACCGTCGAGGAACGGGTGGATGCTTTCAAACTGCACGTGCACCAATGCCGCTTTGATCAGAACCGGAAGACCCACATCTTTATTGTGAATGAACCCTTCCAGGTCACCCATCAAATCCGGGAGCCGATTGTGCGGCGGTGGCACGTAGGTCGCGTTACCGGGTCGGGACCCGCCCACCCAATTTTGTGAACGGCGGAACTCCCCCGGTTGCATGTTTGCCCCTCGCCCCTCGCTCAGCAGCACACCGTGAATATCCCGGATCAACCGGTTGGACAGTGGCATGTCGTTGCGCAGTTGTTCGAGGCCATAATTCATGGCGGCGACATAGTTGGACACTTCCTGCACATCGTCCAGCGGCACGCCGGGCGCTTCGTCGTTTTCGTAGAGCAGCAGGTCCGACAGCGAAGACTGCGTGCCCTCGATCTGTGACGACAGCAGCGCTTCTTTGCGAACGTACATGTAGAGAAACAGCGGAAGAACATCATCCGAGTCCGGAAGGATTGAGGTCACACCATCGAGGCGGCCGAGCGCCCGGTTCGCCTCCTCGAGACGACCGTAAAGCTTGTCGAGTTTGAGTGGCGGGAAAGGTGGCAACGGCGACGGCACAAAGGCGCGCACCGTCTCACCGCCGACGGCGGTTTCGACGAACTCACCCAGGCGAGAACCCGGACCATTGTTTGGCTTTCTTGAGCCTTTCTTAACTTCAGCCACTACGAAACGATCCTTTCCTAACGAATCTCACTAAGAAAGGATACTGACTTTTCGTTTCTTTGTGAAGTGCTTTCTTATTCTAAACAGAACCTTACGGGTGCTGGTTTTCAGGACACCCTGAGCGTTACACCCACCCCCTGCGCCACTGCCCGTCGTCTTTCAGCTCATGCCAAAACGGCGGTGACCCTTTTGGCCCGCACACTTGCGCTGTCCACCCCGACAATAGGTTCGACCCCCTTTTTTTGGCATTAAGATAGACGCCATGGACGTTAGTGAAATTGCATCGGTGGCTGTCACGCTGTTTCTGATCATGGATCCGCTGGGTAACGCACCGGTATTCAATGCGGTTCTTGCGCGCCTTGCACCGCGCCGGCGGGTGCCGGTTATTGCGCGCGAGCTGATCATTGCGCTGATTATCCTGCTGGGATTTCTGCTTGCCGGCAACGCGATCATGCTGTTTCTGGGCTTGTCGCAGCCTTCGCTCAGCATCGCCGGTGGTGTTCTGCTGTTTATTATTTCGCTGCGGATGATCTTGCCCAACGGGGCAGAGACCAGCGACGATGTCGAGACGGAAGACCCCTTCATTGTGCCGCTCGCAATGCCGCTGATCGCCGGGCCATCGACCATTGCGGTGTTGCTGCTGCTCAGCTCCAGCCAGCCCGGCAAACTGTTTCACTGGGTCATTGCGTTGTTCGTGGCCTGGCTCGCCACCACCCTCATCCTGGTGGCCTCACCCAAAATACTCGGCCTGATCGGGCCGCGCGGCTCACTTGCTCTGAAGCGGCTGATGGGCATGATACTGGTGATTCTGGCCACCCAGCTGTTGCTGAATGGCGTACGCGAATTTCTGCAAAGCCTGTAGCGGGGTCGAGCCGGGTTTTCGAAAATCTATCCAACCCTTTAGAATAAGCAGCATGATCAAACTCAACTGGTTCACCAAGTTTCTCACCGTCGCCTTGTTCAGCATCTCGCTACAGACTGCCGCAGCGGAACGCACCGTGGGCGTGCTGTTTGTCGTTCACGGCGGCTCGGAGGAAAACGATCTCGGTAACACCTTCGACAACTCGCTGCAGTTCTTCCAGTACGACCCCAATAACGTGATCTATCAGCGCATCATGTGGAACCCGAAGATGTGGCCGATGGTTGTTCGTCAGGGCGACAGTCAGGATTACGCCAACGCCTCCACTCAGTACAAGAAATATAAGTGGCAAAATGACCGTATCGGCGGCGCCGACCCGGCGCCGGATGTGACTGACCGTCAGTTCGAAGAAATGACCCGCCAGCTGGACGCCATCGGCAATGCGCGTGGCATTCGCTTCGTCACCGATATCGCGCACTGGCTCGGATCACAAACCTACATCCACCGTCTTGCCTGGCCGCGCCACATGTATAACCCGCAGGTAAAAGGCGGCTCGCCACTTACTTACTGCGGTAGCGAGAAGGATGGCGGCCCCTGGGATCACTGCAACCCCGAGCGCTACAACATAGACGGGCCCGGTGAACGGCTGCTGAAGCGCGGCGCGGAAGAAATCATCATGGTCGACCTCACCACTTCGGGCGTGCGCTTCTGGAAGACCTACGACGTCGTCGACATGACACGCCGCATGGTGGATGACTGGAACCAACGCAACGGCACGGCGGTGCAGGTGCGGTGGGTCAACGATCCGACGGATCTCATGCGCGAGAGCTACCCGACGGATCCGCCCAACTGGACACGTTCGGCGGGGATACCCAAGGTGAACCCGCAGATACCTCTTGAGGGGCGTCCGAATCCGCTCATCCAGGATCCGCTGCTGATTAATCCCATGGTGGACGGCATCGTTGCCGGCATGAACCCCGATGTGAAGCCCGCCAATACGGCCGTCCTGATCGTCAATCATTCCATTCGCGACGGCAATCAGGCTTACGACCCAAAGGTCAATGACACCGTGCTCATGGACACGCTGGTCAAAGAGGAACTGCTGCGCCGTTTTCCAGGCATGAAGGCCGACAATGTGCTCGGCAGCTGGATGGGGCTCAAGGTCGAGAACCCGAACCTGCCTGACAGCAAGATGGGCGGCAAGAAGACCGAGCGCAGCCGCGAGATGCGTGGGGAAAGCCTGGGCAACGCGTGGCTTTATCTGAGCGACCGCGAACTGCCCGGCGGCGACCATCAGTATCGCTATTGGGAAGCGCTGGACCTATTCCGGCAGCGCGACGACATCGACCACATCGTGATCGCGTTCACGCAGATCGTGACAGACAGCGTGCTGAACCTGGTCGAGCTGCCCAACCAGATTGCCAAGGAAATCGGCTGGAAGACCTGGCTGCAGGCAGAGACGCTCGACTTCGAGACCTATCCGGAAGTCGGCCATCCGTTTGCCGACTACTGGGGCGTTTGGATCGACCCGGTCTGCAAAGTGATCGACGGGCCGGAAGGTGCGACCGAGCCCTGCTGCCTGGAGATGGGCGGTTGCAACAGCGCCCAACCGTATCCCCCGCTGCGGCAGACACCGCTTAACAAGGCTCGCGAGGATACCGATCCGTCACTGGCATTCGACGTATCGGCTTATGGTCTGCTGGGCTACGACCAGAGCAAGGGCCCGCCGAGCGAAGACCGTCCGGTTCAGGGGCAGTACGACGGTACCTGGCAACTGTGGCGACCCGCCAACGAAGACCCGCGCATCGGCAAACTGCTCGCTACGCAGGTGGTTGGTCTGCTGGATGCAGAAGTTCAGCAGGGAGCAGCACGATGAGTTCAGAGAAAACCCTTACCCGCCGCACCCTATTAAAGAGTGCGGTATTCGCCGCACCGGCTGTCGCGACCGGCTGCGCCACAATCACCACAATCACGTCGGACGGTGAGCCGCTGGTGCAATCGACAGACCCCGTCGCGCGGGCGGTGGGTTATTTCGCGAACACCGGCGATGTGCCCGCCGCACACCCGCTGGCGAAGACGCACAGCGTCGAGCAGAAATGCGCGAATTGCATCCACGGGCGCGGCAGCGTCGGGCCGGGCCGCATCGAGTGCCCCACCTTCCCGGGGCGCAGTGTCAATGAGGATGGCTGGTGCAGCATCTGGGCGCCGCGCATTTGACCGGCGTTGCCTATTCGGATCGTGCGGCCAGGTAGCTCGGCGGGCGGTATCCGGTGCGGCGGCGGACGAGGATTGCGCCGACCATCACCAGCAGGTTGATCGTGCCGACCATAACGAACGGTGCACCCGGCATCCACGCGTCGTAGATAAAGCCACCGACGAAAACTATCGCCAGCGTGCCGATCGAACCGCAGAAATTGAACAGCCCGACAACAACGCCGCGCACTTTCTCGGAGGCTTCCTGCCCAATCACCGCGGCGCCGGAAAGAATGGCTGCCGACTCGCCCATGCCCAGCAGCAACGCAAAAGGAATGAAGACAAGCGCCAGCGGATCGGCCGAGAACCCCACCAACAGGTAGGCTGTTCCTGCCAGCCCCATCGCGGTTGCCATCGCGGTAAGCCGGTCGACCTTATCAATAAAGGCCCCCACAACCGGAGCAAACAACAGCTGCGCCAGGCTGATCGTCCCGGCGAGCGCAGTGGCCGCGGCAATGGATTCCCCCAGGCTCAGGCCTGACAGCAGGCCGGCCTGCTTGGCCCACAAGGTCATGAAGGTTGAAACGACCGCGAGATCACCGCGCGCGATAAAGGCTTCGCAACACGCAATCAGAATGCGCGGGTTCGACCGTGCCACGCGCGTACCCTCCGCCACCACCGCGCGTATGGGCATGCGTTCCTGACTGGCACCCGGCTTGCCAGCCTTGAGCCCCCTGCCGAGAATGACGGCGGTGATAACGGCCAGCGCCGCGCCAAACCAGTACGTCAGCCGGCCTGACATCAGGGCATCGTAGCCCAGACTGTTTAACAACCTTGGCAACTGTCCCAGCAGGACTGCCATGACAATCGCGCCCAGACCGTTGCAGATGCCGGAAACGGCGAGCATCTTGCCGCGCGAACGTTCCTGCGGATAGTCCGCGAGCACCGTTGCCATCATTGAGGTGATGCAAGCCGAACCCACACCATAAAATGCACGGAGAATGCCGAGCTGCAGCAGCGTCTCGGTGAGCGGCAGCAAAATCATGACCGCGCCGACCCAGAGAAAACCGACCACATAAATCGGGCGCCGGCCGATGCGGTCGGCGAGGGCACCCAGCGGGCCCACCATCAGCATGAACGTGAACTCATACGGCAAGGCAAGCAGCGAAACCGCGCCGCCCTGCTCTTTCTCGGGGATGCCGAGATTTGCAGTCAGCAGGTAGTTCTGCATGGCGGCCAGGAACGCCAGCATGCCGATCGTGAAAAATGCCGCGTAGAAATAGGTGAGCGCGTTGCGCCGGCTGACGCCGGGGTTCAGCCAGATAGGGCCAAACTTAGCCGCATCGTCCGTGATAGCGGACGTCAGAATTTTCTCTGTCATGTGGCCGGCTGCAGGCTAGTCAGCCGGTAACTTCGTCATAGTATTCAGCAGCATGCTGCGGCAGCAGGTAGGGGAAGAGCTCCTTGTCACGCTCTTTCTTTCTATTCAGCGTAAAGGTCATGCGGGAATCGATGCTCTCCCAGCGCTCAATGAGCAGGAACTCGGTTCCTTGCTCGCCTTCGTGCTCGCCTTCGTCGGGCTTCGGTTGTTTGGCAATCTGCTCCGGCGTCATGCGGGACAAGATGGACTCCAGCATGGTGCCGGTGCGCGCTCTGAGGATGGTCCGGCTGATAAAGCCTTCGGCCGCATCGTACTCGGCCTGCTGGCTCAGGTAGAACTGCTCGACCTTGTCTTCCATGCCTTCGCGAGCAGCAATACGCACAACGACAGTTTCCATTTTGTCTCTCTTGTTTACGACGGGTTCAGGTTGGCGTGGCAGGAAATGACAATCGCTATTCTGCGGGCATCAGCGGCACCGGATCAAGCACCCAGTTGCCCGCCTCACGCCGGGCCGGACTCGGAATCGCATAGGCCACGTCGCCCTCGTTCTGCTGCAGGGTCCGCTGATCAATTCGCCAGCCCTTCTTTTCAAATTTGCGCAGCCATTCACGATAGCTAACGATAACGCCGTCAGAAGATGTCATGAGTTCTTTTGTCAGGTTATCGGGCGTACGCACCGGGTAGAGTTTTTCAAGGACGCCAATATCTTCGTTCGCAATCCGCTTATTAATTTCGATCACCTTGTCATCCATTTCCGGCTCAAGGATGAAATTGCGCATGTTCACGAAGTAGATGCGCGTATGATTTTTGTCGACCGGCGCTTCAAAAAACACCTGCACGAAATTGCTGGCCGCATTCACAAAAATCGACGTGACAAGTGTGTTCGGGCCGTGGTGCCACGAACCGGCGCTCAGCTCACCCGTTACGTTGCGATCTTTGGCGATCTGGGTGTTTTCCAGCACCGGGTCGCCGAAATCGGCCTTAAACCCGCCGCCCCAGTCATCGTTCCACGTGCGAAACGTATCCTTGTGGATGGGCGGGAAGCCCTGCGCCGGATGCACGAACTGGTTGTGCACCGGGTCGAGGCCGTTCTCGACCGAGCGCTCGTAATAGCAATTGACGTTGAGAATCACTATTTTGTTCGCGCGCCAGCCTTCGGCGCCAAACTCTTTAATGTTGTAGAGCTCGGGGCGCTCGTCTTCCGGCAAATCGCCGAGAAAGGCAAACACGATGCCGTAGCGTTCTTCCGTGGGATACGCATCGACCTTTGCACGCGCCGGTGGCTTGGCATCGCCCTCTGACGGTATGTGTGTGCAGCGACCGTCACCGGCAAACTGCCAGCCGTGGTAGGGGCATTCAACGCAGTCGCCCTTGATCTTGCCGGTACCGAGAGACCCGCCGCGATGGATGCAAGTGTCGCTCAGCACATGCGGCTTGCCGTCGGAATCTCGAAATGCCACGAACTTGAGGCCCAACAGCTGAACCTGCAACGGCTCGTCGGCAGACAGCTCTTCCGCAGTGCAAACGGGGTACCAGAAATTGATATACATAGTCGAACCTGGAAATTAATGTCGGCGGCAAAGCTAACCACCCGGCCGCAACGGTAGCAATCTCGGAAAACCGCAGCAATCTACCGGCCAGATAGTAACTGCCTCGCTCCGGACACAGGTAGAATCCGGCTCATTGTCTCCAAGGTGAACCATCATGTCATTGTGCAAACTGCGATTGTTGATGTGTAGCGCAGCGCTCGTCTGGGGCCTGGCAACAGCAGGGGAGCCCGCCTCTCTTGACGTGTCGGCCAACCCCGATCACGCGGCCATGAAGGCGCAACTGGAAGGCGTAATCGACGCCTACAATGCGGCCGACCCGGAGGCTTTCAAAGCGGCGTATACCGAGGATGCCTGGGTTATTTCGATGCGGCGCCCGATCAAGGCCTCGCGCGAGGAAATCGGCGCCGCCTTCACGCCGGGTATGTCGAACTACCGTTTCGAGACAAACCTGAAGGTGCTTGACGTCGAAGTGCACGGTGACATTGCCTACATGATCGGCCGCAGCACACTGACGGGTGAACCGCGGGAAGGCGCCAGCGTGCCGGCCTTCGTCGAGGAGCGCATCTACACAGCGATTTTCAAGCGCGAGGGTGACAAGTGGCTGATTCACCGGCACATGGAATCGACGTCGCCGCTAGAGGGATCGAGTCTCCCACAGTAGATAAGGCGTTAAACCCACCCCCTTCGCCACTGCCCGTCATCTTTCAACTCACGCCAATCCAGTACTCGCTCTTTTTTGCTGTAGACCGCTTGCACGGTCACGGTCTGCGGATTGCCCTCGTCGTCTTCGTGCACCTCGGTGACCAGAAAATGCTTTTCCCGGTTAACCGGCTTCGCGGCCGTCCATTTCGTATGCAACAGTTTTTTGGGGCTAAGCTGATTCACCGTTTTTCTTCCGCGACCAGCGCACATAAATCGCGCCGCACAACACCAGCGCATTAATAATGCCCATCTGAAAAAACGGCGCACCGGGCGCGAACCAGTCGAACACGCGTCCGCCGAGTGAGGTGGCAATCAAAATACCCAGCGCACCGCACAGCGCAAAGCTGCCGAGCACGGCACCGCGCACGGCGGCCGGCGCGCTCTGCCCGATCAGTGCATTGCCCGCAATAATGGTGCTGCTTTCGCCCATGCCCAACAGAATCGCCGGCAACAAGATCGCATTCGAAAACGGATCCTGCATTAAACCGAAACTGCCGTACCCGACCGCAGCCAGCGTGAACGCCACGATCACCCCGGTGACGCGATCCACCTTGTCGAGGATGTAACCCATCACCATGGCCCACAGCAGTGCTGCGCCCTGGATCACGCCGACCAGCATACCGCCGCGCTTGTACCCGTCTGCCATGCCGAGGCCCAGATCTTCGGCGGCTTGCTGCGTCCATAAAAACGTGAACGTGCCCACCACCAGCACGTCGCCGCGCGCGGCAAACGCGGTGCCGTAAGCGAGTGCGACTTTGCTGTTCTCGCGCGCGGTGCGAAGACCCGCACCCACCAGTTGCAGCAAGGAATCGCGTTCACGCGCCTCGGACGGTTTGCCTTTGTTCAGCCCGCCGGTTGCGACTAAAAACACCACCGCGCAGGTGACCGTACAACCCCAGAACAAATATTTCGCGATGTCGGCCTCAGGCATGCCGTCGGCGGCCATGCGCGCCGGCAGCACGCGCAACAACTGCGACACCACGAATATGCCGATACCCTGCGTCAGGCTCGCCAGCGCCACCCACTTGCCGCGGCTGCGATCCTGCACGTAATCCATGTTCACAATGGTGATGCTGGTGGCCACGATCGCCACGCCAAACCCGAACACCGTGCGGTAGGCGTACATCTGGAACACACTGTCGGCAAACGGATAAAAGGCGTAACCCAAACCGAGCAGCGCCGTGCCGAGCATCACCAGCGGCCGCCGCCCGACTTTGTCGGCCGCCGCGCCAATGAACGGCGTGCAGACTAATACAATGATTTCCTGGTAGAACACCAGGTCGCCGCTTAACGTGCCCTGCACCGCGCGGTCGACGCCGACCAGGCGCAGCATAATGGGCTGCAGAAAACTCAGCGCGGCCATCATCGGCACCGCGATCATCGCGGTGAGAAAGTAACTGACGCCGTTGATCCGGGTGATGCCGGGCATCAGGAAAAACGGGCCCAGCTTGCGTTCTTCGACGATAGGGTTACACCACTTCGCAGCTGATGGTGCCGTCCGCACCAAGGTCGGACACCCGAAACTCGACGCCCATGTCTCTGGCATAGGCTTCGAGCCGGGGCCGCGTCCACAGGTTGTGCACGTCGGCCTCGGTCATGTCCATCATGCCCATGCGCCTGCACGCCTCGATGCTGGTTTTAAACGGTGATACCCAGGTGCGTTTACCCGGCTCGACTTGGGTATCCAGTACCAGTTGATAATGACACTCGGTAATGTCGAAGGTCGCTTCAAGTGCCAGCTCTTTGTTGCCGGTTTCCTCAATCAGTTTGCGGATACGAAAATTTACCGGCTCCATCATCTTGCGATCGTGCTCCACGTATTCGTTAAGCAAGCCGCTATTCTTAGCGAACTGCATCGCACCGAGATGCGCCAGCACCAGCGCGCCGTTGACGTGGTGCTGATAGGGCTCGGTCTGACTGAGCGTCTTGATCACCATGCTCATCGCCTGCCCGAGCAAGGCCTCGCGGCCTTCGAAACCGCTGCCGTGGTTCTCGCGCCAATGCGCGGGGCGCTTGATCTGCGGTGAAGCCGCCGGCTGCCCGGCACTTATGGGTTGCGCTTTGGCCATGACCTTACTCCTGTGTGTTTCAATCTTTAGCACGGGTGCCTGATACCGGCATCAGTGAGCCGATGCCGTAATATAGCAAGATGCCGGTTCGATATTGCACAGCCCTGACCCTGACGCTTGTGGCGTTGTCCGCCGCGGCAAACGACTCTGACCCCAATCTATGTGCCAGCGCGCAGCGCTTGTTGATCAACGCCGGGGACGGGTTCCCGGTGATCGAACAACGCGGCACAAGTAACGGCTTTCACACCATCCAGATGGGCATTGATCAGGAGCAACGAGCTGCGATCATTGCGATGACCACGCACACTGCCCGGATCGAGGGTCAGAATCAGGCCACGTACATTGCCTGCAAGATGGTGGACAGAGACAGGGTGAACGACATACTCGGGTTGCAACTTCCCGGCCCCGATCGGCAGTGCCGTGACGTCAACGCAGCCACGCTGCAAATTGCATTGGCCGGGCTCACTCCGGAACAGCGCGTCCGCTATGAAACCGAAGGCCGGCAATTGCTTTTTACTGATGATGCGCTGTTGGCCACCGGCGGTGAATGGCTGCCCGTCACGATGGACGCTTATATAAGTGTTGCTGCGAACAACGACGTCACCGTGCGCGCGCCGTCGGTGCGCGTGCCGTGGAACCCGGTCGAGAAAAATTTCTATCAGGGCGTGCAGCACTGCAAGCTGATCAGCCTGGCCGCCATGCAACGCTGGGTGACCAAAGCGGCATTCGAGGCCGGCGCTGATTTGATTCCGCCCACGGACACGGCCTGCAATGCACCGCATTCGATGACCTCAACCGTCGGCAGTTGCCTGTTTTATTTTGCGCCCGCCGACAGCCTGTTTTGTCAGGATTACAGCGGCGCGCAATGGACGGCCGCCACCGCGCAGCAGGAATGCGGCAACCGGCACGCCAGCAAAACAGCACTGGCCGCCGCCAAAAACCGCTATGACGGTGCCGGCGGTGCGTTCAGCGACCAGGCCTGCGACCAGCGCACGGATACGCCGGATATCGCCGGTACCTGCGTGTTTCATTGCAATGCCGGCGACGAAACGCTGTGGCATATTAGTGGCACGATTGATCCGCGCATGACGCGCGGCTGCGATCTGTTCATAGACGGGAGATAAGCGATGAAGACCGCATTAACCACCGCATTGACGACCCTGTTTTTGCTGCCAGCCGTGGTACTCGCCGGCGGACACACCGGGGCAGGTGCACCCGACAATTCGTTGAGCGACGACGAGCGCGCGGCATTAATCACCTACTTCGAAGGCTTTGTCGGCGGCATGGATGACAAATATTTCGGTCAGGTCGCTAACATGAATGACAACGCGGACGTCGAAGACCGCACCGCCGTCACCGAGTACTCCGATTTTGACCTGCGCGTTGCCCGCGGCGACGTGATGCAAAAGGCCGGGCGCATGTTGTCCTTTGGCAAAAAACAATCACCGGGCCGCGGCGATGGCGTGCTGACATGGGGGCGTTTTTATTCGCTCGACATGCACCCTAAAACACCGCTGGTGGGGATGCTGCACGCCACCATTGTCATGCAAACTTTTGCGGACGGTTCGGTGCAAACCGGCGGCTGGCTGGGCGTAATGCCCGGCACCAAAATTGAACCTGATCTGGCCTTGCTCAAAAAAGTTACCGACGACTACTTTGCCAAAGCCGGTAAAGACCCGACGCTTTACCGGCAACTGATCTGCAAAGGTACGCACGACACCGTGGCGGAGTTTCGTCGTCAGCCGGCTTGTTCAGGCGTCAGCTTTTACGGGCCGCCGGTGTATCGAGGCGACCCGGAAGCCAGCATCCGCTTTATCGCCGGCCTGTTTGACGCGTTTGTCGGCACCTACATGGACATCGTTCGCGAACGCGCCGATGACGAGTTCACCGCCGCCGATATCAAGGCACAGGATGACATGCGCCGGCGCTGGCTGATCGACCAGCTGTTTTCCGACCCGTTCGCCAGCGCCATCGTGCCGTTTGACGTGTGGAGCTTTGCGAACAATCCGCCCGTCATCAAGTTCTGACAGCGTGTCTGACTCGCTGCCAAACCACCCGTTCTGGAACTATTCGTTGCGGCTTTACGCGCAACCGGGCGTGAGCGATGCCTGTCTGCGACTGCAGGACGAGCATGGGCTGGACGTTAACCTGGTGTTGTTCTGCATCTGGTCAGGGCTGGCCGGGCCGGGAAAAATCACGCCGGATGAACTCAGCTCCGCCATTGCCCGTGCCGGGAACTGGCAGAAGAACGTGGTGGAACCCATCCGCAACATTCGCCGTACCCTCAAGCATGATTCGCTCGGCGCCAGTGAGGAGCTGGTGCAGTATTTTCGCCCGCGCACGCAAGCGCTCGAACTGGACGGTGAACACGTCGAGCAGCTGATACTCGCATCACTGGTGCCGCTGGAGCGTGGCAGGCAAGGTCGCGATGCTGCCTGGCATAATCTGCAGAACTACCTGGATCACTGCGCCATCTGCGAAGGCAGTGAGGCGCTGGTGCTTGTCGATATCGTTCTTAGTAAGGCGATTGGAGAATAAATGATGCTGAATATATCCACCGGCCGTTTCATCTGGACCTTTCTGGTGGGCTTTTTTGTTTGCAGCAATCTGAACTGGGGCATCGCCGAGTTCTTTTTGAACGACTGGTCGGCATCGCGCTTTGACGGTTTTCTGCGCTCGGGCGAGAACGCCGCTTCGGGTGCCGCCATTGCCCGCATGACTTTTGGCTTCATGATCCCTTTGTTTGTGTCGGCGTGGTGGTTTTCAACCACAGATAAACCCGCGGGCTGGGTGGCCCGCGCGATTTACACCGGCACGCTGGTCAGCGTCGCCGCGTTTTTTGGCACCTACACTTTTATATCCGGCTGGGGCAACGTGAACTGGTGGCCGCTGATGGTTACTGCCGCCTGCGACACGGTCAGCATTGTGCCGGGCACGCTGTTGATCGGCTGGTTACAGCAGCTCAATGCAAAGTCTGCGAACACGGCACATTAACCAGTAGCTGCTGCAATACCTTGCTACAAAGGCTCAGGCGGCCAAAGCATAGTCAAAGACACAGGCTGCTCCGCTAAGCCATAAGGAAAGGCATATGAACTCCCGAATCGCCGAATTACTGGAAGAAATCCGTGAGCGCGAGGAAGAACTCGAAACGCTCGTCAGAAAGCAACACACCCTGTTCTTCTACAGGCTCGAAGACGGCAAAGTTCGCTTCGAGGAGGCGATTCGGGAAGCGCAGAAAAAACTCAAAGTCGGCTCACTGCGCTGGCTGTGGGAAAGCAATCCCCGCAATGTGCTGTCTGCTCCGGTGATTTACAGCATGATCATTCCGTTCGCGTTTCTCGACCTGTGCATCACGCTCTACCAGTGGCTGTGTTTTCCGCTTTATAAAATAGCCAAGGTCAAACGCGGTGATTACATTGCCATAGACCGGCATCACCTGCCCTACCTGAACAGTATCGAAAAGCTCAACTGCACCTACTGCGGGTATATCAATGGTCTGGTGGCTTACAGTCGCGAGATCGTGGCGCGCACCGAGCAGTACTGGTGCCCGATCAAACATGCGCACAAGGTGCTCGGCACGCACGATCGCTACGCGCAATTCGCCGAGTTCGGTGATGCAGAAGCCTACCGCGAAGCCATGAAGCGACGGACCGTTTAACGCGCATAGTGCGCGCGATGCAGCTTACGGTAAGCAATAACCGGCGCATCGCTGGGCAACAGTTTTTCTTCGCTGGCCGTTAACACGTCGCCCGGTATCTGGCTGGCGACAATCGGCCAGTCTTCACGAAACACCAGGTACTGCGAAAAGCGCGTGTAAAAATCCATCAGCCAGTTGATACCGGGCACCGGCAGGCGATACCAGCTGCGCCCGTATACATAGGTGTGACTGTCATCCACCGGCACGAACACCAGCCCGAACATGAAGCGCGGCGCGAGACGCAGCAACCAACGATTCGGGTACAAAAACTCAAGGCTCTGATGCGGCTTACCGTCCTGTATGAGGTGCGCCCGAAAACCGCCGGGCACGTCTTCCATTTCGATGGCGGTTTGCCAGCCCTTCTTGAAGCGGCCGATGGTCGTCTTGTGAACGAACGGCAGATGGCTGAAGTCGCAGACATTCTCGATGCAACGGGTGTAATGCGCGTTCCACAATGTAGCGGCATCGCCGTGGCGCATCGCTAACGTGTCCAGGTGCTGCGGCACGACTGGATATTCACCGGTTGGCTGCGGCCCGCGCCAGATCCACAGGTAACCATCGGCTTCGTGGACGGGAATGGTGGCGACACAAAGATCATCGGGAATCGCAAAGTTCTGTTCCACCGGCACGCGCGTGCAACGCCCGTCAACGCCGAACTCCAGACCGTGAAACGGGCAGGCAATACTGTCACCCTGCACCGAGCCGAGACTCAGCGCGGCACCCCGATGCGGGCAACGATCGCGCATGCACACGGCTGTGTCGCCGGCGCGCCAGAACACCAACCGCTCGCCAAAGCGCACGCGGCTGATGGGCTTGTGCCCCAGCTCCGTGGCATCCACCACCGGCCACCAGTTACCTTTGACAGGATTCATGCGGGCATTCTAGCCCGACACAGTGCAGGCGATACATCCAACCCGGCGTTCGTGGCGAATCCTCAGTATGATCCGCGACTCGGAAATATCTCCCTGCCCGCCCCCCAAGGACTAACCTCAACCCATGGATGAAGCAACGCGCCGCAAGGCGCTACTGGCCCTGCTGTTGTCCGGCGTGCTGATGGGCGCGCTGGATCTGGCTATCATCGGCCCTGCCCTGCCCGCGATTCAGGCGCAGTTCGGCATGGAAACCCGCGGTCTGGCGTGGCTGTTTAACCTGTATGTGCTCGGGCAACTCATCGGCACCCCCATTCTGGCCAAGCTGTCGGACCGCCTCGGGCCGCGACCGGTCTACATCAGCAGCATCGCGTTATTCGCGTTCGGCTCCTTGTTAATGGTGTTGGGGCAAAACCCGTTGTGGCTGTTTGTCGGTCGCGCGGTGCAGGGTTTTGGCGGTGCGGGTATTTTTCCGGTGGCCGTGAAAGTTATCGGCGATGTGTTTCCGCCGCAGCAACAGGGCGGCGCACTGGGTCTGCTCGGCGCCGTCTTCGGGCTGGCATTCCTGATCGGGCCGGTGCTCGGCGGTTTGTTGCTGAACTACGGCTGGCAGTGGCTGTTTCTGATTAACGTGCCGATTGCGGCACTGCTCATTCTGGGAGCATGGCGGCTGTTGCCCAAAGGCACGCTCGGCCAGGATCACAAAGCCTTCGACGGTCGCGGCGCGGTGACGTTGTCCGTTGCCCTGGCTGCACTGGCCATTGCCGTCACCAATTTCGACGCCAGTGCGCCGCTGTCCAGCCTGCAGACCACCGCCGTCTGGCCGTTCCTGCTAACGACCGCGATCTTTTTGCCAACCTTCTGGCAAATCGAAAAACGCGCAGTCGACCCGATCATCCGGCCGGCCTTTTTCAAGCAATCGCAAATCGCGATTGCCACGACCATCTCGCTCGGGCTCGGCGCCATGCAGTCGGCTTCGGCGTTTTATCCGGCGCTGGCTGTCGCCGCACTCGGCGTGACCGATGCGAACGCTGCCTGGCTGCTGTTACCCGGCATTCTGGTCACGACAGCCGCTTCACCAACCGCCGGTATGCTGATCAACCGGCTTGGCGCCAAGGTGTTGGTGGTGTTTGGCCTCAGCTTTATTGCGGGTGGTTATTTACTGTACGGGCAACTCTCGCTAACCACGGCATTGTTTATCACCGCCGGCTGTTTTGCCGGACTCGGCTTTGCAACCGCGCTCGGTGCACCGATACGCATCATCGTGCTGACCGAAGTTGCACCCGGTGATCGGGGTGCAGCGCAAGGCTTGTTAAATGTCTCGATTAACATCGGCCAGCTGCTCGGTGCCGCGCTGGTGGGCGGCATGACCGCGTCGGTCGGTGGCGGCGCGCCCGGCTACCAGTTCAGTTACACGGTGATGGGCATGATTACCGCCACGCTGGTACTGCTGGCGATCCGCCTGCGCTCCAAAGCCGCGCAGGACGAACTCAACCGCGAGGCTGCGCGCGCCTCATAGCCCGCCTCGACTGCACCGCAGCAGTCGGTAACAAATTGCAACAAAGCCAATTGACGCAAATCTGTGTGCACGCCTGTAACGAAAACATAATCACAACCGGGAATACTGGGCAGCCATAACAAGGGGCTCGACAGAACGGTTCCCGGATTTGCAGGAGGTTGCAAATGAATACATACAGACGCTCGTTGATTGCTGCCGCTGGTGCGGCGACTCTGACCCCATTTATGAAAAGCTGGGGCGCGGAGCAAAATTTTCCGGCACGGGAAACCAAGCTGGTGCTCAGCAATTTCGTCAATGGCTACATGCACCCCGGTGCCGGCTGGCGCGGATTCAGTGATCGGGTGATGGGCGGCATTTCAAATGCCGACCTGAAGGCAGCTTCGGTTGAAGGTAAGAACTGCATTCGCCTGACGGGTAACGTAACCCGCGAAAGTAACGGCGGTTTTATCCAAATGGCGATGTATTTCGGTCGCAATTATGACGAGCTGGACGGCTCGGGTTACAAAGGCATTGAATTGCTGGTTTACGGTAACAACGAAGACTACAACCTGCATGTGCGCACCTCGGATTGCGGCTGGTACGACCAGTCGTATCGGACGACATTTTTTGCCGAACCGCGCTGGCAGCGCATGCGTTTTCCGTGGGAGTCATTCACGGGTAACAGCATCGACGAGCCGCTGGACAACGCCCGGCTGCAGCGCATTGCTATTCTTGGCTGGATGCGGGAATTTCAGGCCGACGTGGCGCTGGCAGAGATCGCGTTGTATTCCTAACGTCCGATACCAGCGGGCGCGCGGATTCGTGCGAAGATAAAGCATGTTTGAGCGTTTCCCGAACCAGTGGACACCGGTGCTGCCGCTGACGGCAATCACGGCCAATCCGATGGCCGTCGAATTGGCCGGCGAAGGGCTGGTGCTGTTCAAAGACCTTGATGACCAATGGCATGCCCTGCGCGACTATTGCCCGCATCGTGGCGCGAAGCTTTCGCTGGGTGTGGTCACGGACGAAGGTCATCTGCGCTGCGGCTATCACGGCTGGCGATTCAACGGCGAAGGCGCCTGCCAGGCCGTGCCACTGAACGGCCTGAACGATGCAGCGCTCAAAAAAGTTCGCGCGACTGCATTGCCGACGCGGGTGATCGCCGGAGCCATCTGGGTGTACACCGCGGCTGATCCCGATAACGCAAACGCACCCGAACCGCTGTTGTCGGAATCGTTACAGGGCGATCCGAATTTATTCGTGACCTATCATCAGGAATGGCGGGCACACTGGACCCGCGCGCAGGAAAACTTTATAGATTTTGCCCACCCGCCCTACCTGCACGAACAAACCATCGGCGCCTGGATGCACGACTACGCGGAGCGCGGCGGCACCGCGCGCGTCGAAACCGAAAATACCGAATTTGGCCTGATCATGATGAGTTACGTGGGCAGCAGCACGTCGGGTTTTCAACTGCACTGGCATCGCCCCAACCTGTCCATTCTGCATTTCGGGCCGGTAGCGGAACGCTGGCTGCACGTGTTTTGCATTCCAGTTAACGAGCACCACACCCGCGTGATGACGGTGCGCAGAGTGCGCAGTGCTGACGAAGTCGCCCGCCATGCGCGCTACGCGAGCGGCACCGATCATCGGATTCTGGATGAAGACCGCGCCATTGTGGAATCGCAAAGCGGCGACGTGCTGAGCGACCCGGCGGAAATCTCCGTGGCCACCGACAAACCGACGCTGGTGTTTCGGGACTGGTATCGGGCGACGCTGGCCGCCTACATCACCCCGTAAGCGAGCATTGCTTCGGCAACCTTTTCAAACCCGGCGATGTTTGCGCCCTTCAGGTAATTCACGTAGTCATCGCTTTCGCGCCCGTGCCGCTCACAGCGTGCATGGATATCGGTCATGATCTGGCGCAACTGCCTGTTCAACTCGTCCCGTGTCCACGACATGCGAATACTGTTCTGGGTCATTTCCAGACCCGACACCGCCACGCCACCGGCGTTGGCCGCCTTGCTCGGTGCAAACAGAATCTTCGCCTGCTGAAACACGTCAATGGCAGACTGCCGACTGGGCATGTTGGCACCCTCGGAAATGCCGATGCAGCCGTTTTTCAGCAGCAACTCGGCTTCTTCGGCGTTGAGTTCGTTTTGTGTTGCGCAAGGAAAAGCCAGATCGCAGGGCACCTTCCACGGGCGCTGCCCTTCGTGATACTCGCAGCCGAATTCATCGGCGTACTCTTTTATACGTCCGCGGCGCACGTCTTTGAGTTCACGCACCCAATGCAGTTTGTGGCAATCGATGCCCTGCGGATCGTAAATAAAGCCGGACGAATCCGACAGGGTTACCGGCTTCGCACCCAGTTCGATCAATTTGTCGACCGCATACTGCGCCACGTTACCCGAACCCGACACCACTGCTGTCTTGCCTTCGATGGTGTCGCCACGCGCAGCAAGCATGTCTTCCATCATGTAAACCGTGCCGTAGCCGGTTGCCTCCACGCGGATCTCGCTGCCGCCGAACGCCAGCCGCTTGCCGGTGATGACGCCGGTAAACTGGTTGGCCAGCCGCTTGTACTGACCAAACATGTAACTTATCTCGCGCGGGCCAACGCCAATGTCGCCGGCCGGCACGTCGGTGTGCATGCCAATGTGCCGGTACAGTTCGGTCATGAAGGCCTGGCAGAAACGCATCACCTCGCGGTCAGACTTGCCCTTGGGGTCAAAATCCGCCCCGCCCTTGCCGCCGCCGAGCGGCAGCCCGGTCAGTGAATTCTTGAACGTCTGTTCGAAGGCGAGAAACTTCAGAATGCTCTGGTTCACGCTGGGGTGGAATCGGATGCCGCCTTTATAAGGCCCAATCGCATTGCAATGCTGCACCCGGTAACCGCGGTTGATCTGCACTTTACCGTTGTCGTCTTCCCACACCACACGAAAACTGACAATGCGATCCGGTTCGGTCAGCCGGCCGAAGATAGCGGCTTCCATGTATTCCGGATGATTGCGCAAATACGGCAGCACGTTAATACCCACCTCGTACACCGCCTGATGGAACTCTGTTTCGCCCGGATTGCGCTGCTCCAGCCAGTGCATAAAGCGCGGCACGATGTCGGGCTGATCTTTTTTTGTATGCCATATCGCCATCACACTGCCTCCTTCGGCCGGGTAAACCAGGCCATCACCATGACCGCGAGTATCCAGCTAAAACCGTCTGAAAAAATCATCATCAACTGATAACCGTACGGAAAATCTGACCAGATAATATCGGCAAAGCGCGGGTAAGCCGTGTATGCAATGCCGAACATGGAGCCAATGGCCACGTGACTCCAGTAATCGGTGGTGTGACGGTTCAGCAATAACATCGCTAAGCCGATCAGCACGCCGATGCAGATGCTGTTAAAGGTGCCGATCAGAATTTTTGTCACGGACGCTTCGGGAGAACCTTCGCGGGTGAAATAGACCGTTGCAACGGGACCGTTATTGCGCATCTGGCTGCGCACCTCATCGCTGTTGTACCGGCCGGGCAGAATATAAGTGCCGGTCTCGGGGAAGTGCTCCAGCAATGCCTGACCTGCTGCCAGATCGTCGGCGGTTTCGGACATGGTGTAGTAAGGAATGGGCGAAACAACATAGAACAGCGTACTCCATACCCACAGCACCAGCGCGACCAGCAACGAGCCTGCAAAAAACCTGACCATGATAAACACTCCCGCCATTGGCATTGATTAAGCGGCAAAACGCAGGCCGCCAGTGTAACGGCATTGCTTTACAATGACCTTATGCTCTCCCGACGCGGCTTTATTCTCTCTGGCACTGCCATCGGTGGCGGGCTCATTATCGGGTATGGCTGGCGGGCGCTTGACGACGGTGATGCCGCAATTAAGTTCGCCGCGCAGGGTGTGCGCGCCGCACCATTGAATGCCTGGCTAAAGATCGCAACTGACGGCACCGTGATTTGCGGGATACATCGAGCCGAGATGGGACAAGGCGTTACCACCACGCTGTCCATGTTGCTGGCCGAAGAACTCGATGCCGACTGGAACACCGTGCGGTTTGAGTTCGTGCCGGTTGATCGTGATTACTTTAACTTCGGCATGCTGCTGCGGGGGCAGCCGCTTGGCGATCCGGCCGCAAGCTGGCGCGCCGCCACCGGCACGTGGGCGATCCGCCAGGGTTTTCATGCGCTGGGCATGTCGATGACGATTTCCAGCTCCAGCACCGTTGACGCCTGGGATACCTTGCGCCCGGCCGGCGCTGCCGCCCGACACATGCTGATGCAGGCCGCGGCGGATGAATGGAAGGTCGACATCGAGCGGCTTACGACCGAACGCGGTTTTGTTATCGATCCAGCGAACAATCGTCGCCTGGGTTACGGCGAACTGGCGGAAGCAGCGAGTCGCGAAACGCCGCCCGATTCCGTCACGCTTAAGGATTCAGCCGCGTATCGTTTGATCGGCCATAACCCCCCGCGACTCGACACGCCCATGAAGGTGAACGGCAGTGCGCAGTTCGGCCTCGACATCGCCCTGCCCGACATGCTCTACGCAGCAATTGTGCATAGCCCGGTTGCAGGCACGAACGTGGCCAGCTTCGACGCAGACGCTGCACAAACCATGCCCGGCGTGCACGGTGTGTTTGAAGCCGGTGCGCCGGGTTTCGTACGGGCGGTTGCGGTGGTTGCCGATACGTCGTGGCAGGCGTTGCAAGCGGCAAGCCGGGTATCCGTCACACCGGCCGAAACGAACAGCACAGCCGTTAACAGCCATGCATTGAAAGTTGAATACCGCCGAATGCTGGACCAAGCATCGCCAGTGTACTTTACCGACACCGCTGCGGACGCAGCCGACAGCGATGCACAACAACCGGATTTCGATACTCTGCTCGCTGCCGGTGCCGACGCCCTGGTGACCGCCGACTACGCCGTGCCCTTTCTCGCGCACGCCTGCATGGAACCGATGAACTGCACGGCACTGTTTACAGGCGACTCACTGGAAATCTGGGCGCCGTCGCAAGCCAACTCCATTGCCCGCGATGTTGCGGCCAAACTCGCCGGGTTGAGTAACGACCAAGTCCGCGTGCACACCACACTGATGGGCGGTGGTTTCGGGCGGCGGGCCGAGATGGACTTTATCGAACAGGCTGTAGCCGTCGCCATGCGGGTGCCGGGCCGACCGGTCAAACTGTTCTGGTCACGCGAGCAGGATATACGACACGATGCCTATCGACCGGCGGCGATGTGCCGCTTCAAGGGTCAGCTTGATGACAATGGCAAGTTGCTTTCGCTGGACTACACGCTGGTGACCCAATCGGTGGTGGCCAGCTACGAAACCCGCACGCCCACGCCGCGCGGCGGCTCTGCGGCCACCGACAGCTCCGTGGTGGAAGCGATCAATCCGCCCATTTACCCGGTAGCCAACCTGCGGCTGGGGTTTATCCCGGCCGAACTGCACGTGCCGGCAGGCTACTGGCGCAGCGTCGCGCATTCGTGGACTACCTTTTTCATGGAAAGCTTTATTGATGAGCTGGCCGCAACAGCCGGTCGCGACCCGCTGACGTTTCGGCGACAACTGCTGACCGATCAGCCCCGGCATCGCGCGGTACTGGACGCACTGGCAACAGAGGTTGGCAAGACTGCCACGAACGTCGGCTACGCCATCACCGAATCGCACGACACGGTGGTTGCCCATGCGGTCGAAGTGACGGTTGTCGATGGCCAGTTTGAACGCGTCACCCGGGTGGTTTGCGCCGTGGACTGTGGTCCGGTGGTGCATCCCAACAACGTCATAGCCCAGATGGAAGGCTCCGTGGTTGATGGTTTATCAGCCGCCCTGTTTGGTTCGGTCGATTTCACTGACGGCTGCGCCGTGCCCGGCAACTTTGATCGCTACCGACGCATGCGCATGCACGAATGCCCCGCCATCGAAGTTCACCTGATCAACAGTTCGCACCCGCGACCCGGCGGTGTGGGTGAGCCCGGCGTACCGGGTGTTGCACCGGCGCTGTGCAACGCAATTTATGCCGCCACCGGCAAACGTATTCGCGACCTGCCGGTGCTTCAGGCAGCTTTGCCGGACATCGCTTTGTAAATAGAACTGCCCAGCGCCAGTAATACCGCTAATGCTGACAAAACAGTTGCCGCGCCCACCACTTCCGGCGTGGCCACCTGCTTACTCGCAACACCGTAGGCCGCCCAGGCAATCACCAGCACGTAGGCCACGTCGCCCTTACGCAAAATAACGGCCGCACCGATTGCGCCGGCGATGGCCAGCTTCAGCAGGGTCCAGTCGAGCACTGCCAGGCCTGCGTTGTCCCAGCCCATCGCGTATTGCACGCAACTGATGTTGGCGATGGTCGCCACGGTGATCCAGCCGGTATACACACTGAAAGGCAAGCGCAGCAGCACCCACTCGGTTGCACTGGCGGGCGGGCCGGCTGCATCGAGCGCGCGATAGATCTGCACCAGCGTTAGCAGAATTGCGACCATCAGAAACAACGACAGCCACAGCAGGTCGTAGTGCCAGACAAAAATCCAAGCCGCGTTAGCGATGCAGTTGGCGATAAACAGCCCTCTGATAGCGGTGATCTTGGGATTGGTGCGTTGTGCGGGCAGCGCCTGCCAGATTACAAAGGCGGCGAGCAGCAAATAGATCAGCCCCCAGATACCGAACGTAAAGCCCGCCGGCGTAAACAGCGTCGGGTACTTGGCAGAGACCTCACCGGTGGTCTGCCCGCCGAGCGGCACACCGTTCGCCATACCGTTGACAACAATCGTCAGCACAAATGCGGCAATCACACCGCCCCACTCTTTTACTGCGCGAGCATTCCTGGAACTGTTCATGGCAACCCCCCTTGTCATCACAACCCCTGATTAGCAGAAACAGCTTAACACGTAGCCCGACTGCGCAGATGTCGGCGGCCACCGACATGGTGTAGGCTAGCCACCTGACAAGAATAACTTTGAGGATTCACCACCATGAAACTTTACGGCGCACTCGCCTCTCCCTACGTTGCACGTGTTTTATTGTTTGCGAAGCTCAAAGGCGTGGATCTGCCACAGGCGGATATACCCGGCGGCAGTCCCAGTAAACCCGAATACCGCGCTTTTACACCCATTGGCAAAATTCCGTCACTGGACGTGGACGGTCATTGCATCCCGGAATCGGAAGTGATTTGCGAATACCTCGAAGACGCCTTCCCGGAAAAATCCGGCCTGCCGGCAGGTGCACTGGGGCGTGCACAGTCGCGCACCATATCGCGCATTGTTGACCTGTACATGGCGCCAATTTCCAGTCAGCTGGCGCGTCAGATCAATCCGGCGAACCGCGATGCGGAAGTTGTTGCGACCAATACCGAAGCACTCGCCAAAGTCTGGACTTATCTGGATCACTTCATGGGTGACGGGCCGTTTTGCGTCGGCAATGAACCGACGCTGGGCGACTGCGCACTGGGGCCGCACATGGCCATGTTTAAAGTACTGGTGTTCTCTAACTTTGCCGAGATTCCCGATCCGACTGAGCAAGGCGGCCGCATTCAGACCTGGTGGGAAGCCATGCAGGGTCACGCCGATTGCAAGCCGCTGCTGGATGACTACAGCGCTGCATTCGAAAAAATGATGGCCTACTTTCGTAAGTAGTTAAGCAGGACCGTGTTTCCGATCGGGGACGAAAACCCGCAACTCAGCGTACCGGTCGTTACGTATGCTTTGATCGCCCTGAACGTTACAGCCTGGGTGGCACTGCAAAACCTCGGCGTCGGCCCGGGGTTGCTGACATCGGTGTGTCAGTTCGGGTTGATTCCGGCGGACTTGTTTAACACCGTTCCGCTCGGCAACTTCACTGATCCGCGGCCACTGTGCCCAAGCAACGCCGGGCTGGGCTGGGCAAACCTGTTCACGTCCATGTTCATGCACGGTGGCTGGATGCACCTGATCGGCAACATGTGGTTTCTGTGGGTGTTCGGTGACAACGTTGAAGACTCGATGGGCCACGGCCGCTTTGCGATTTTCTACGTGCTCTGCGGGCTGTTCGCTGCGGCAGCGCAGGTGTTCAGCCAGCCCGACTCGGCGGTACCTATGGTAGGTGCATCCGGTGCAATCGGTGGCGTCATGGGTGCGTACATCATGTTGTACCCGCGCGTGAAGGTCACGATGCTGTTGTTTCTGGTGCTCATCGTGACCACTTTTCGCGTGCCGGCGTTTGCAATGCTGGGCTACTGGATCGTGGTGCAGTTGCTCGGCGGGCTGTCATCTATCGGCCTTGATGGCGGCGGCACCGCGTTCTGGGCACACGTCGGCGGCTTCGTGGCCGGGGCAATACTGGTCTGGTTGTTTAAGGACAACGAACTGCTGCGCAATCACCCGCATCACGGGTGGTAGTTCACAGCGAAAAAGCAGGTACCCCGTTAGATGTTGTTCAACACAAGGTAGATGCACCCGGTAAACATCGCCGCATACAGAGCTGCTGCTCCATAGTAATACCAAGGATCATAAGGTTCAGCCCGCAGGGCCGAGGCCATGACGAATGATCTAAAGTACGTGCGCTTTTTCAACTTAGCTCTCAATTGGAAAACCGGTTCCTGAATAGGCCCGGAGATTTCAACTGTACTCCTATTAGTTGAACTACGTATGAAAATCGTCGAACCGCATTGCGGCTAAACAATTTTCCTGGCCATGTTAAGCGCGTCTCTTCATTAGCCGATAAGTCAAGCTATATAGTTTTTGTGAAACCCGCACGCGAGTACTAAAGCGCGCATACTGGCGTCGAACAATAAAGAACGTTAATGCCACACAAGGACACCAACACATGAAGAACATTATTGAGACGGCACTTGAAGCCGGTCATTTTTCAACCCTGTTAACGGCGCTTAAAGCCGCCAATCTTAAGGACACATTGAGAGGCGCAGGCCCTTTTACGGTATTTGCGCCAAATGACGCCGCATTTAAGAAGCTGCCACAAAAAGATCTGGAAGCGCTTCTAAAGGATGTTGTGAAATTAAAATCGATCCTTACCTACCACGTTGTCGACGGCAGTATCGCAGCCAAAGACATCAAAGCGGGCGAGCTGAAGACGCTTGAAAGCAGAAGCCTTGCGGTCGCCATAGACGGTAACTCCGTTACGGTTAACGGTGCAAAGGTCGTTAAAGCGGACATTGCTACATCAAACGGCGTAATTCACGAAATTGATACAGTCGTCATGCCTAAAGGCGTGGAGCTGCCCAAAGCAGCGTAAATAACACCTGATCTTCGGCCCTGCGCGCGCGGGGCCGTTTTAACGGCCGATTCGGCCAAACCCGCAATTCAGGAATACCCTTTGTCACGTATGCGTTCGTCAATGTTCATGCACCGCAGCCGGTAGTAAAGATCAGACCGGCACCGCCTCGACAACCACGGCATTGGTCGCCGCCTTCTCAAGGTCTTCCTCGTTCAGCGATTTATCTTTGTTGAGCCGAATCTCGTGGTACGCGGCATCCTGAGGAAACAACTTTAGATAAGCCACCAACTGCTCCCTGATAACCGCCGGGTTATCAAAAATCGCCTGCGCATGATATTCACCAGACTGCCCTTTTAGCAGCAATCTGACCCGCGCACCTTCGCGAATATTTCTCCACCATTGATTTTCTGCAGCCGTATAACACCTCACCGTATCACCGGTTTTTACATAGCGCACCGGGGTGGTGAACTGCTTACCGCTTTTCCTGCCGGTAAACGTAATAAGCATCAGACTGTCGCTAAATAAACCGTGGACCGGTGAGCGCAACAAAAAGCGCATAACCGGATTAATGATCGCGAACAAAGGCTCTGGCAGTTTCATTTCAATTCAATTAGTAGTTACCTGACAATTCGCTTCTGCACGGCTTCCGGATTCGTCTTCGCGTCGTTAGCTTTGCATGCGGGAACCAAAGTCCCAGGAGGTGAGCCAGTCCGGCTCGATCCTGATAGCCACTTCCTTTGCAGAACGGTCTATCAGCCACTCTGCAAAGTTCGTCTCGCGGCTGCCCAGATAGCGATCAATCAACTGCAACAAAACCGACGGCCCTTGTTCAGGCAATAAAGTCACCCTACCCTGGCCGCGCACACCCCGATAAGGCATTGAGTCGGGAGCAACTTCAAAGCCGCAGGCGGGAGAGCGCTCCAGCAACCTGACGACATGCGCAGACTGCTGCGTCGCACACCAAAATACCCCATCGGCGTGCAGGTACCACAGCGAGCAAATCAGCGGCACGCCGTCACTGTCGGTGCACGCCAACCGAATGGGGATAAGCGCAGTCTGCAGAAATTCATTAATATGCTGAATGTCCCACGCGCTGCTGGATCGCAATGCACTCATCACCCGATAAGACACTAACGGCCCGCCTATTACAACTGGGAGTATTGCTGATGACTCTGCCCGGCTCACCCTCGGATGCATCCGACTCCGATCTTATGCTTACCGAATTTGCGGTCAACAGCCCGGATCTCGGCTGGTACGTGCAGAATGACAACGTGATGGGCGGCCGCAGTCAGGGCGGCTTCGACACCCAGCAACCGGGCGAACTTATCTTCGCCGGCAGCACGAACACCAATGGCGGCGGTTTCAGTTCGATCCGCACGCGACCCTTCAAGCTGGATTTGTCGAATTACGACGGCATCCGTTTGCGGGTGCAAGGTGACGGTCGACAGTACACCTGGCAATTGCAATCCCGTGCTGTCTACCGCGGCTATAGGGTCAGCTATTGGGCCGAGTTCGACACGCTGGACGGCGAGTGGATGACGATTGATCTGCCCTTCTCGAGTTTTTATCCGCAGGTGCGCGGCTTTAAGCTGGATGGGCCTGAACTCGACACGGCTGAGATCACCGAACTCGGCCTGTACATCTACGACAAGAAAGACGGCGCGTTTAGGCTGCGCGTGGACAGCATTGCCGCATATGCGGCGGATGCGCCCTGAGTCCTGCTGCTAGTTGGCCCTGTCTTTGCGGCTGATGAAGTACACCATCAACGCCAGTAACAAAACCACCGCATTGGCACATGCGACCAGCATGAACGGCGAAATCGCCCCGTAGGTTCCGGACAGGATGCCGCCGACCTTGGCGATCATCAAAATACCGATGGCGCCGCACAAACTGAACAAGCCAATCACGGCGCCGCGACCTTTTTCCGGTGCTTCGGCACCGATCAATGTCAGCGACGCGAGGTTGGCCGAAATTTCACCCATACCCACCAGCACCGCTGAGAAATACATCGCTGACCCAAGCGGGTTTTCGACCAGGAACAGGGAAAAATAGCCGCCGCCTGCCAGGAACATCGCGATGGCCAAACCGATCACGCGATCAAATCGGTCCAGCAGCATGCCCATAAACGGCAGCCAGCACAGCGCAAAAACCTGGATCAGAATGTAAAACTTGAGCGCCAGCGAACTCGCGTCACCGGTGGACATGCCGTTAGCAATACCTTCCTGTGTCAGCCACAGCACAAAGAAGGTACTGAGCACCGCCATGTCGCCGCGTGCCACCACCGCGGCCACGTAAGCCAGTGCAATACGAATTTTTTTCGCAGCCGCAACGCCGATTTTGAGCGTCGCCAGCATGGGCTCGCGCTTTGCAAGCTGCGCCGGTGCGCCCGGCTTCAGCCCCAGCAGCAAACCGGTGGACACGAACAGACAGACACCGGCCGCCGACCATATCCAGAGTTTGGCGGTTTGCACCGGATCGCCGCCGGTCATATCGCTGAACACCGGCAGCAACAACCGCAACGGTGTTAGCAACAAAATGAAACCCAGACCGTTCAGCATGAAACAAACGGAAATCACTTTGCCGCGTGCTGTGTCGACCGCATAGTCGTTGGCCACTGACGGCAGCATCGCGGTGTTGCCCGCCAGGCCGATGGCAAAAAACATGCGGTACAGCGTCAGTTGATCTGCCGACGTGGCGGTCGGGTAAAGCAAGTAGCCAAGGCCCAGAATGAGGAACGCGCCCACCCAGATCGGCTTGCGCCCAACCTTGTCAGACAGCGCACCCATCAGGCCGATGGTCAAAATCACCACCACCTCGGACAGAAACGTCAGATTGCCCGCCAGCGGCCCTTGCTCGTCGGCAGGAATATTCAGGACTTCGGTAAACAGGTAGGGTTGTGAGGCATTCACAAAACCCATCATCGCGATGCCAAAAAATGAACCGAACAGTAAAGTGGCGAAATTGAAGCCCGATATGTTCGGCGCAATGCGAATTTTCAGGAATTTGGGTCCGAGGGGGCGGCCTGCCTCGGGCGTCGCCGCGGGTTCAGACATTCATCATTCTGCCGCCGGCTCGGGCCACCGATGCGGAATACGTACAATCTTGTCCAGGTCGTAACCGGCCGCCGCCGAAATATCCAACAGCTTCTGATAGTCAGCATCGCTGATGTCCGGTGAACGCGCCATGATCCAGATGTAGTCGCGATTGGGAACACCAATAATCGTGCTTGAGTAGTCGTCGGCGAGGTACGCAATCAGATAGGCGGATTTAAACGGCCACAAGAACTGCATGCGCCACTCGGCATTGGTTTCAGTGTTGTACACAAAACCGGTGGGGTTAAAACTTTTTACCGGGCCGTCAAAGCTATCCTTGCGAAAACGGTAACGCGTATCAATAGAGCCGTCATCGTTCAGGGCATACGATTCAACCGCATTGTGCGCGCCGGCTTCGCTGGCAAAAAAGAAGTCGATCGGGATGCTGCCGATCACGTACCAGTCACCCATAAACCGCGGCAAATCGATTTTCTTGTCGGTGGCGCGCAGCGCATCGGTGCTGCTGCAGCCGGTCGCCATCAGTGCGGGCAATACCAACACCGCGAGCGCGGTCAGCGGGCTGCGCAGACGCGGTACGAAGCTGAAAAGGCGTGCGGTTGAGGTCATGCAGAACTCCTTGGATAATGCCGAGTATAGAGAAGCCAGGCTGTTATTACCCATATATCAGCAGGATATTCGGTAGGTAGAACTACGACTTCGCCAACCTGCGGGCAGATTATTAGGATAGCCACCATGCAAAAACTGAGCAGCAACACCAGCATCGCCGAGCTTGAGGCCCGCTCACCGGCCATGCTGGCCGCACTGAAGTCCACCGGCATGTTCCACGACGGCGACAGCAGCGTCACGATCGGCGAATTGTGTCTGGATTTTGGCCTGCATCCGCAGATTATCCTGAACATGCTGGCGCGCGCGGGGCAGAATGACCCGCCGCCGGACATCGATATCAGTGAACTTGAAAACCTGTCGCTGCCGGAAATCGTCAGTCACGTTGAGGCCGTGCATCACCAAACGGCCCGTGAGTCACTGCCGGGAACCGTCGCGCTGGTAAGACAGGTGGTCGCCGCGCACGCAGAACGCGACGCTCGCCTGCACGAAGTGCAGGCACTGTTTGAAAAAATGGCGACGGAGCTTGAAGACCACATGGTTCACGAAGAAGGTGCGTTGTTCCCGATGTGCCGTGACATGTCCGAACTTGGCACCATCAACGCCACGCCGTGCGGCGATCGGGTGGGCGGGCCGATTCAGTGCATGACCAACGACCACAATCAGTCGAAACAGGAGCTGGCGCGTCTGAGCGAACTGACCGACGACTTCACAGCCCCTGCACATGCAGACGCGCAGTACGCCGACATGTTGCAACAACTGAAGGCCTTTGCCGACGACCTGACGCTGCATATTCACACAGAAGATCACCTGCTGTTCCCCAGAGCGCTGGAGATGCAGGCGTCGCTAAGAGAGCGCGGCTAGAGTCGATAACGAGAGTCGCTGGCAAGGCAGCCAGCGTTATTTGCCGCCCGGCTGGCCGATGGTCTGGGCCACGTGCTGCTCAAAAGTATCCGAGCCGTAACCGGCCGCGCGCATGTCATAGCGCATGTAGTAATAGATGATTTTCAACAGCTCGGAAAACTCGCCGACTTTTCTGAATAACAACCCCAGAACCCAGGTAATGCGGATCATGCCGGTCATGGCCCATCCGGGAACGCTCAAAAACCGTGGCTCTTTACCCTGCGATTCGAAGATCATGGTGAGCGCATCTTTATAGGTGATGACGTTACCGGGCACTTCCGGCCCGCCGATCACGAACACGCGGTTGCGACGCTCTTCGTTACCGATACTGCCGACCATAAACTCGGCCAGGTCTTCTTTGGAAATAGGGTTGTGACAGGATTGCTCCCCGCTGCCAATCAGAAAACCCGGCCGGCCTTTGGCGATCATCTTCTTTTGCGAATCGAACACCCAGAAATAAGCGGTTGGCCGGACGATCGTGTAGTCAATACCTGAACGCATTAACTCATCTTCGAATTTCAGCTTGGCAAGCTGCAGCGGCAGTTCCGGCCGGCGCACGCATATGGCGGACAGCAGAACAAACTCTTTGACACCGCTTTCCATCGCAGCATTCAGCACGTTCAGCGTGGCCTGATAGTCAATCGCATCAAAATCCTTGGCAAGGCCCGAGTGACAGCCCAGGCACGAAATCACTGCGTCAACATCGGTACCAATCGCCGCGCCGATAGATGCCGGATCGGTTACATCGGCTTGCACGACTTCTGCGCCCGACAACTTATCTGAGCCTTTGGCAGAGCGCGTAACCGCAATTACGCGGTGACCTTGCTTAACCGCTTCGGCAACGACTGCGCTACCGATGTAGCCGGTTGCGCCGACAATGAGGATGGTTTTCTTGGCTTGTGTTTCGTTATTCATGGTTGCTGATTATTCTCTATTCCAGGGGGCTGGCTCAACCGGCGGCAGGTTCGGGATGCGCGGCATCGGATAGAAATCCGGCAAGCTTTCCACGCGCCTCAGCCAGGCGGTGACTGCCGCGAAGTGCGAGGTATCCACACCGCCCTCCCCGGCCAGCAGAATGTAAGGGTAGCAAGCCACATCCGCAACGGTCGGATGAGCTGCCGCCAGCCAGTCGCGATCATTCAAGTGGGCATCCATCAGCGCTAGTAGCTTGTAGCTGCGCGCGACCGCGCCGTCATAATCACGCTGCCAGCGAAGCAGCTTGATCGCGCGGGCCAGCGTCATGCTGTTCTGGATTTCATTGGCCGATACCGACAGCCAGCGCATCACCTGCGCCAGTGCATCCGGCTCGACGGGCAGCCATTGATCGGCGCTCTCGCCGCCGTATTGCCGGGCCAGGTAGCACAGAATCGCCTGCGAATCGGTGTAGGTGCGACCGCCGTCAACCAGCACCGGAATCTGCCCGAACGGCGTCAGCGCTTTAAATTCCGGCAACAAGTGCTCGCCTTTGGGAATGCTGACCGGCACTTCCTCGTAGTCGAGCTTCAGCAGATGCAGCATCAGCTCCGCTTTATAAGCGTTGCCGGAACCGAGACACATGTAGAGTTTCATCATTTCTCTTCTATCGCCGTATACACCTTGTTGAATGCCGCCTCGTCAGCAAGCGCTTCAACAATCAGCCGTGCGACTTCGGCACGCCGAATAATGCCCGTTGCCATGGGGTCTTCGGTAAGCACGCCTGTACCTTGCGTGGGCTTATCCAGTAATCCGCCGGGCCGGATGATTGTGTAGTCCAGCCCGGATTCGATCAGATGGTTTTCGGCCTTGGTTTTTTCAACCAGCACGTGCGCAAGCGCGTCCAGCGCAGCCTTCGGCAGGGCCTTGGCGCTGTCGCCCACGCCAATCGAACTGACCAGGATGAAGCGCTGAGCGCCGGCTGCTTTCGCTGCGTCAACGGCGTTGATGCTACCCACGGAATCCACAGTGAAACCCGCTTCCGGATTGCCGCTCAATGTGCTGACAGCCGCATCGAACTGGCCCGATGCAAACGCTGCGGCCACCGACTCAGGCAATAACGCATCTCCGGTTACCAGCGTCACACCATCGATCTCTTTTAGCGCGGTAACGTTGGAGCTTTCCCGCACCATAACCGTGACCGGTTCACCCGCCGCTGCCAACAATCGGGCAGTTTCCAGGCCGACACCGCGGGTGCCGCCGAAAATAATCACGTCTGCGGATGCGGGCAGCGCAGTGGCGAACGCAATAACGCCCGCAACGACGCTTCGAATAACAGCTGGGTAAAATGAACGGCACATGTGGCTAGCTCCCTGCCTGTTTGGCGGCTTCTGCTTCTTTTTGCAGCCGTATCTTTTCCATGAACTTTTGCATCTCTTTGGCCGGGTCCATGATTTCATCGGAATACATGCCGACCGCTTTACCGACATATTCATCGGACTCCAGATTCGCGAGAATAAAGGCGGCAAAATCTTCGTAGGTGATGGTGCGACCTTTGGGGGTGTTACCGTCAAGCGAAAGCTGCAGATCATTACGCGCCGGATCCTCAACCAGAAAACCGGGGCGCAGCAAAATATAGTCCACGCCGCTGCCAGCGATCTGAGCCTCCATGTCAGCCATGTCGTTATAAAGATACCGTGCGTTAAAGCGCCAGCCGTCCGACATCCCGGGGCCCTGCGGCTCGGTGGCATCGTTCGGCACACGATCTTCCACGCCAGTGGAGCTCGCCATGATGAGTCGTTTATTGCCTTTGGCCGCCATCGCCTCCAGCAGGTTGGCGCCCATCACGGTGTACAAGTCGACTTCGCCAATTTGCTGCGTGGGATCGGTGGGTGCGCTTTTGCCGACCATGCATATCACCACCTCATCGCCGTTAAGCGCGGCCTTGAGCGACTCGGCATCGCGGACATCCCCTTTAACAAGCCTCAGGTTCGGATGCTCGTAACCCAGTTTCTCCGGACTGCGGGCCAGACCGGTAACCTGCATGCCTGCCGCCAGCGCCTGCTCGATAATCACGCGGCCCGATCGGGCGGTCGCGCCTATCACGACAATTTTTTGTGTTGCCGAGCTGCTTTGAGTGTTACTCATGGATCCCGACTCCGGTGCGCCGCAGGCTGTCAGTGCAAGTGCCGCTATAAGCAGCAACCAAGGCTTGTGCATATGCTTTCCCCATAATTCGAAAAGTGATCCGTAATAAATATCAGCGGTCGGCCGGAATAAACCGCCATTCACGCCAGCGCTTGCCATTGCGGTGCTCAAAGACCACCAGTGTCGACACCGTTTTCGGGCCGTTTTCGGTTTTAAACGTGTCGTGCTCAATCTGCACCAGCGTGTTCTCCACAAGCGCCAGTCGCGTTACGTCGGATTCGATCCAGACATCGGACTGAAACATCAAACCCAAGGCCTTACGCACCACCTCGACACCGCGCAGGCGTTCCACCGCACCCTCTTCTTTAATGTCATACAACACGTAATCTTCATCGAGATTGGCTATCGAACCTTCCACTTCGCGCTTCATGAAGGCTTGCTCTGATGACTGGATAATCGGCGCATACCGACTGCCTGAGCTTGCGAAGAATTCAGCGTCAGTGCTAACTGCGCCCGATGCCCATCCCGCACCGAGCAGACAAAATGCGGCCATACCCGCAGTGATTGGACGAATACTCATCGTCCCGTTAAGCGATTTCATGAGACTGCCCCCCCGATTGGATTGCCCTGTGCCCTTAAGATTTTTGCTTGCTGCCTGAGTATAACGACTAATCACTTCGCTCAAGCGAAGCGCGCCGGTTTGTAATCTGCAACAGATCGACCCTGTCCAGATAACGCCGGGCCGCCTTTGACTGCTTGGTTTGCGCATCCAGAAAGGCCGTGGACACGGCGTTAAAGATAGCCAAGCCTTCATAATCAGGCTCGGCTTCCACCTCTTTTTGCACCAGCCCGCCAAAGTAGTGATCGCCGCCTTCCAGTAACAACTGGTAGCGCGGCACCTTGGCAGCACTGGGCACAATCTCGCTTTGCGCTTCGGTGGCCGCGCCGCGCTCGCCCATCAGCCCGTAATCATCGGTGCCGGTAGCCATAAAGGTGGGCACGTTGCTGGCCATCCAGACATCTGCAGGCATCAGGCGCATCTTGCCGGGGTCGCTGATTAATACCAGTGCCGAATAGCGCTGCTCATCCGAGCGGATCAATTCGCCGTCAAAACCGGTTTTGAATTGCATGCCGGTGACCAGCATCGCTACTTGCGTGCCGATGGAATGCCCGGCTGCTATGAAATGATCGCGATCGATCTTGCCCGCAAGCGCGGGTACCTGCGTCTGCATATCCGCCAGTTTATCCAGAACCAGCGACATATCGGCCACGCGCGACATCGTGACTTCCTGCATCACTGCATAACCGGTTGGCCTGACGCCGTAATTGGCATCCTTGTGCTGCGGGAGGATCACGACGTATCCCTGCGCCGCCCAATGACGTGCGATCAGATCGTAACGGTCGTTCGCTGAAAAGGTACCGTGCGATAAAACAATCAGCGGAAACGGACCGTCTGTCAGCGGATAGAAAATCCGCAGCGGCACCGGACGCTCATCGGCGGCCGCCAGTTGCACGGTTTTGTCCACAGCCACATCAAACTCTGGGGAGCGACCCGGGTACAAGCCCTCAGCCGCATAACCTGCGGTAAGCAGCAAACTCAGCAACCAAAACCGCAAAATATTCATGCCACTTCTCCCGCTGCGTGCCCCGATGCCCAGGCCCATTGGAAATTAAAGCCACCCAGATGACCGGTCACATCGACCACCTCGCCAACGCAATACAAACCGGGCACACGCTTGCTTTCCATCGTCCGCGATGACAGTTCATCCGTGTCAATGCCGCCCAGTGTAACCTCAGCAGTGCGATAGCCTTCGGTCGCCGCCGGTGTAAGGCTCCAGCGATTCAGTTGATTGCCAACGCTGCGCAACAACCCGTCCGGTAACTCGCCGCAGCGGGTCTCGGCGTGCTCCGCCCACCACAACGCCTGCAACTCCAGCACCAAAGCCCGCGGCAAGCGTTCGGCCAGCACATTCCTTAACAAGACTCTGGGCTGCTTCGCTTTGGCATTCAGCAACCACTCCGCTGCGTCGTGCCCGGGTAACAGATTTACGCACAAACGCTCGCCCGGCCGCCAGTAACTGGATATCTGCAAAGCCACCGGGCCGCTTATCCCGCGATGCGTAAACAACAGCGCTTCTGTAAATGAGACATCACCGCATGTCATCGTGGCCGGCAGGCTCAACCCGGACAAGCGTCCGGTTAATGTCTGCATCGGGCCGGTAAACGTGAACGGCACCAATCCGGCACGGGTTTCGCGAACTTTCAGGCCAAACTGACGCGCCAGCCGGTAGCCAAAATCCGATGCGCCCATTTTCGGAATGGATAAACCACCGGTTGCCAGCACCAACGACTCTGCGACGTAGCTGTCCCCCGCGGTAACCACCTCGAACCGTTCGTCCTTGCTCACCGCCGTGATATCGACATCGGTGACGATGTCGACAGCCGCCTGAGCGCATTCTTCTTGCAGCATCGCCAGTATGTCTTTGGCGCTGTTGTCACAAAACAATTGCCCTAATGCTTTTTCGTGATACGCAACAACGTGCCGATCAACCAGCGCAATAAAGTCCCATTGGGTGTAGCGGCTGAGCGCCGATTTGCAAAAATGCGGGTTGGCCGAGATAAACCGGGCCGGCTCGCAATGCAGGTTGGTGAAATTGCAGCGCCCGCCCCCGGACATGAGAATTTTCTTGCCGATCTTGTTGGAGCCTTCCAGCACCACCACACGCCGGCCTCGCTGACCGGCCGTGATTGCACACATCAGCCCGGCAGCACCGCCGCCGATGACGATGACGTCATATTGCGCGCGGATCATCGAACAGCGGCACAGTACCAATGGCAACGGCAATGGCAATGGCAATGGCAATGGCAATGGCAATGGCAATTAGTCATCTTCGTCTTTCCATTCCCGAAGTCTGGATTTATCCACCTGCTTCCACTGCTCTTCGCTCTTTTTCATATACGAGCGCACTTTAGCCAGCACATAGATGGCAAACACGATGAGCATCAATACGACAATCTGAAAGGTCGTGAGCATTGCGCTATACCCGTCCCGCCAGCCGCGAGCCGATACCCTTAAGCACTTCGACAAACAGCCACACAAACGCGATGGGCAGCAACACGGTTTGCAGCACAAAGATCACGATCAGGCTGATAATGTGCTCACTGGCGTCGGCGACACGCTCGCTCAACTGCTTCAGCGTTTCGCGCGGATCGACAGCGGCCAGCGTTTCATCAATCAGCCCGCTGAATCGCTCCATCAGTGTGCGAGACCCGGACAGAGGCTCCGGTGCCTCGTCACTGATCTCGGTGATATCAGCCTGCACCCCGCGCAATGCCTCCAGCGCTGCTTGCTGTTCGGTGGCGAGAAAGCCTTCGAAAACCAGATCGCCGCCTACGATCAAAGCCGGCAATGCAAAGCGCACAAAAATGGCAACCAGCAGAGCGCGCCGCGCCCAAGGCATTGATGCCTGCAACCACGGCGACCACGTTGCCAGCATCAGCCACAGCGCGACCACAAACAACGCAATATCAAAACCGACGGTGGAGGAAATGCGCAGCAAAATATTCTGCAAGCCAATGGAACTGGCCGCGACCAGCATCACGCTGGAAAAACGCTCGACCAGATCGTTAATCGGATCCAGCACCTGGCCCACCGACAGCACCACACCGACACCCGCGGGCTCGAGTGCAAGCTCGGTGCCCTGCGCCGCCGAAATCGCACCGTTCAATGCCCGCGCAGCGGCAAAGGTGACCAGTGCGCGTTTAAGGGAGTCGGCCGCAATCGCTTCACTGGGGCGATCGACCACGCCGGTGAACGCCAGCACCACCGCCAGCAGCGCAGCCGCTGTCCAGGCGCTTTTACGAACAGCAAATTTGGAACCCGTGCTCGATGTCATAGGCCGACATCATACCGCGGGCAGCGTAATACTGACTTCCAGACCGCTGCCATCGGTACGATTGCGGGCGGTAATGCGGCCACCGTGCAAGTCCACCGCACGGCGCGCAATTGCGAGCCCGATACCCGCGCCCTGCCCGTGCGCGGAATTGGACGGTGCGGCAGTAAAAAATGCCTCGAATAACCGGTCGAGGTGAGCTTCGGGCGCGCCGGGCCCGTCATCGGTAACCGTAATCTGAATACCGTCGGGCAGTGCCACCAGCGTTACCGCCGTCAATTGGCTGGCATGCTGAACGGCATTGCGCACGACGTTATCAACGGCGCTCTGCAGCAAGGCCGGATCGAGTTCGGCGGCCAGCGTCTCGGGCGCTTCCAGAGTCACGTCGCGCCCCAGCACCTGTGCTTCGAAACGCGCGTTCGCAACCACCTCGCCGATCAACTCGGTAACGTCCACCGCTTCGCGCGCAATACGCTCCATGCTTTCCAGCCGCGAGAAAGCGAGTATCTGGCCGATCATATGATTAAGCGTTTGCGCTTCCTGCTCAATGCGCTCCAGATTCGGGTTGTCAGCATCACCGGCTTGCTGCCGCAACAACCCGGTTGCCGCCTGCAAGCGTGCCAGCGGCGAACGCAACTCATGCGACACCTCGCGCAACAAACGCTGCTTCGATTCGAGCAAGGCCTGAATCTGCTCGGCCATGCGATCAAAGTCTTTTGCCAGAGCACCAAACTCGTCCTTGCGCCGATTCACCGGCGCACCGACTCGCGCACTCAGATCACCGGCGGTGATGCGCTGACCGGTCTGGCGAAACACTTGTATGGGTCGCGTCAGGTAGCGCGCCAGCCAGAAACACGCCACGCCGCTCACCAGCACCAGCATCAGCGGAAACACCCGCCGCGCATTCGGCGACAGCATTCCGGGCGCACGCGGACGATCCAGACCCATGGCAATAAACAGGTAATCACCGCGCGGGCCCGTCAGCACTCGCGACCGCGCACCCAGACCCGGGCGAATATTGGGCCGCATGCCGGGCCGACGCTCACGCCTTAACTCGGGCTCGGCACGAAACTCCGACGGCGGCCGCCGAAAACGCCGCGGCAAGGGCTGGCCGCGCAGTTCATTGCCGTCAGGATCCACAATAAACATGGGCACGTTAAGGCTGGCCTGTTTCTGCTCAAGCCACTCACGCAATCCGGCTTCGCCTTCTTTATCCAGCGTGCGCTGCGCCTGTTCAGCCAATGCATCCAGGGACGCGAATAGCGCTTGCAAGCGGGACGTCTCCACATCGTCACGGGAGATCAGCGTGTTTACCGTCACGGTCGCCACCATGGTGAGCACGATCACCATCCAGAAGGCAATAAAAATGCGCCAGTAGAGTCGGGACATCGTGCCTACCTCGCTGCCAGCAAATAGCCTTGCCCGCGTAGCGTCTTGATACGCGGCTGGCCGTCGGCATCGGGCCCGAGTTTTTTGCGCAAGTTGGCAATGTGGGTATCCAGACTGCGATCGTAAGGCGTCAGTCGTCTGCCCAGCACGGTTTCCGATAGCACTTCTTTGCGCACGACATCGCCCGCCGAGCGCACCAGCAGCTCAAGCATGCCGTACTCGGTTGCGGTCAGCGGAACGGCACTGCCCGCAACTTCCAGCGTCTGCGAGCCGGGCGTCAACACCAGGTCGGCAAATCGCAACGGCTTGCTGCCGGTATCGGCCGGTTGTCGGGCACGGCGCAATACGGCTTTAAGCCGCGCACTCAATTCACGCGGGTTAAAAGGTTTGGGTAAGTAGTCGTCCGCACCGATTTCCAGCCCGACGATGCGATCAGTTTCGTCACCGCGCGCCGTCAGCATCAGCACCGGTACGTTGGAGTAACCACGAATCTCGCGCAATGCGTCAAAGCCATTCATTACGGGCATGGTGATGTCCATTACGACAGCATCGAAGGCTTCAGCGCGCACACGCTCCACGCCCTGCTGACCGTCGTGCACGGCGGTTACCTGAAACTGTTCGGCCGCCAGATAGTCGGCGAGCATGCTGCACAGCACCCGATCATCGTCCACCAGCAACACGCGTGCGGTGCTCAGCGAGACATTCATATCGGGGTTGGAATCGATGGACATAGCAGGATTCCACGGCATGACGCGCACGGTTGCAAGCGAGCTTTGCAAATCTTTGCATTTCTTGGCGCAAGCCTTGCACTACTTCGGTTGCAGACGCCTAGACTGGCTGTGAGCTTAGTCATAACGTGACATATACAGGAGCACGAACATGAACACTTGCAACGAGAACAATGCCATAGAGAGCCGTTCAACAGAGCGCGCCTGTTCCCGCAAACAACGTCGGCACAGCAAAACCTTTCGCGCGATTGTGCTGGCCGGCGTGATCGCAACCGGCATCGGCTTGACGGCGGCATGGGCACAGGGTGCCGGGCCCGGCATGGGCGGCAGAGGTTTCGATATCGAACGTATTGAACGCATGACCGACCGGATGACCGAGAAACTGGACCTCAGCGAGGAACAGCGTGCATCCATACAAGCGATATTGGAGGCCAGCCGCGCGCAGGCGGAACCGCTGCGGACCGGACTTGCCGGTATGCGCGGGCAAATGCGCGAGTTTGTTACTGCCGAGGTATTCGACGAGCAGGCACTGCGCGCTCAGTTGCAAGCCAATGCCGCAACGATGACGGAACTGATGGTTATAGGTGCACGCACCATGCACGATGTGCGTGCGCAACTCACACCCGAGCAACGCGCCGAAGCCGAGGCCATGATGGCGAAGTTTGGTGACCGTCGAGGCCCCCGTGATGGCCGCAGGAAAGATGGGCGCCGCGAGTAAAACTGCATGCACGAAGCCGGCATGAAACCGCGCTAACTCCCCCCATGCGCCCCATGTCAGCCCAGTGTCAGCCCAGTGCCGGCGGTACCGTAAAGGTGCCGCCGGTATTTTTTAGTTGAACTGAAGCCGCATTACTTTGCCAATCTGTTCCGCTTGCACATCCGCCACGCCGGCTTTGCCGGCGTAGTCGTTCCAGCGCCGTACGACGTCCTGCACCTCGCCGACAATTGCTTTGGCACGGCCCCGTTGCATGGATGCGCCTTTGGCTGCCGCCTCAAAATCGTCCATCACAAAATCATCGCGCTTGCCGTTGAGCGTCATTTGATGACTGGCGGTCCAGGCACCGGCCGGGTTGTAGCTGTAGGTCATATCGAAGGCCGGCGCGAGTGACCAGCGGCCCTGTTGATCCATTAAAAAGGCGATGTTCTTGACGTGATCGTCCTGATTGCGTGCCACGATGTTGAACACCATGCGGCGGAACTGCTGTTCCACCGCGCTCATCGGCAGATCCAGTTGTCGGATCACCAGCAACGCCTGTTCGTAACTGTATGCGCCGGCGTGATTGAAGTCGAAATGCGCTATGGCACCCAGCGACTGCATGTGCAATTTTTTGCCGTCGGGCAGGCGATCAAAACGCCGGGTCATAAAGTGGCGCCGCCCGTTTTCCTCAAACAGACGGCACTCGTTGATATGGATCCCGCAGTCGCGCGCCATGCCTGCATAGGCATATTCAATCGCGCCATACCCTTGCGGATCTTCCAGCTCTTTATCCCGGTTGCCTCGCACCCCATCGAACTTTAGTAACCAGTACTCGAAGCCCTCGCCTGCCGCCACCTGACCGGAGCGCACTTCGTTGGTTTCACGATTCCACGCGATCACCGCTTTGGCGCGCGCGCCACCGGCCGAGGTACCGACGCGCAGAATATCCATGAGCGCCTGTTCGCGATCGGCACCGGCGAACGACACCTGCAGGTTCTCGCGCGCGGTTAGCACCTCGGATGCGAGTTCGACCAGCTTGTCGATTTGCACTTCCCGGGCGCGCGGCATTGTCGGCCCAATCAGCGGCGCAAATTCCAGCGCACCCATACCGCGGGTACCGGTGTAGCGCAACCGCTCAACCGCGTTAAACGACGCAGGTTGCCGGCCCTGCGTGGCCAGCCACGAATTAATGAGCTCATTGCCGAACTTGTCCGGCAACGAATCAGCCAGCAATCCCGGCAAGCCGTAAAAACTTTGCCGCGATAATTCCGGAAAGCGGTAAACGCGGCGGGCGCTGGCTTTGTTATGCGGCATTGTCAGCGGCGCTACCTGGATATTGCTGGCCGCGAATGCAGGATCGTATTCAAACGCGGCAACGTCGGAATCGTCGGCGAGCGACACCGCCCCGATGGTGCGGCCCCAGAGTCTTACCTCGGCAAGCGTCATTACTCAGCCCATGACCACGGCGCATGATCGTCTGCGGCAACTTTCGAGCCCGATGCCCGCTGACGCACTTTGCCCTTGCCCCTTAATAACTCCATCGGCCGGGGCCCGGCCGCGGGCAGCGCGTGTTCAAGGTTGGGCAGCAATTCCAGCACCCGCATAATCCGGATCAGATTCGACAACTGTGTTGAAGCACCTGCCTCGGCGCGCTCCACCGTGCGCTTGGACACCCCGGCCTGACGGGCCAGTTCAGCCTGAGTGAGCGACAGATCGAGGCGGTAGCGGCTGAGGCGTTCGCCCAGCTCCGACAGAATGGCGTCATCGGACAGCAATTTGTTGATTTCCATATTCGTCACTATTGGCGATTTATAAATCTATAAATATATATTTCGTCTTAAGTGGCGATTTATAAACCATACAAACGCGCCTGTCAATTCGCATACCGTTGCTGCGCTGTGTCTGCCAAAACTACCGCTGCCCCTGAACCGACTTCCGACCGCCCAAGCATAAGTCCTTCGTAAGGCTTGGCATCGTCTGCATGAGATGCTGACTAAGCGACAACAGGAATCAACCGTCTTGTAATTCAATACCAAAGGTGTAACGTTTTGGTTACATCAATCTTGGCATCAAGCCCTTAGGGAGGTCGTTTTGAACAAACAAATAAGTTTAGCGCTGGCCATGACACTGGCCGTTGGCACCATGAGCCTTGCAGCGCCAACCGCCGGCTGGGCCGCTACGGACGAAATTACGGTGACGGTGCGCAAGCGCGCGGAAAACAAGCAAGACATTCCCATGTCCATTGAAGCCTTCACGGCTGAAGACCTTGAACGCAGAAACATGGTAGCCATCTCGGATCTCGCCGCCAGCACGCCAGGTCTGAGTATTGAACAGCAGGGTGCGGGCGGTTTTGTTACTCCAGTGATTCGCGGTATGGCGCAAAACGTCATTGGTACAGACCTTAGTTACGACAACAACGTCGGTATATTTGTTAACGGCATCTATCAGTCCGGCCGCAACTCAGTAGATCTTGAACTCGTCGGCATCGACCGCGTCGAAGTTGCACGCGGCCCGCAAAGCGCTCTCTATGGTCGATCATCATTTGCCGGCGCGATTAACTACGTGTACGCGGTACCGCAGGATGAAGCCGAAGGCACTGTGACCGCCACCTTAGGCTCCGATGAAGATTATGGCGCTACCGTTGATCTCGGCGGCCCGCTGGTGGGTGACTCGCTTAGCGGACGGATTTCGCTCGGTTACCGCGAGTTCGATGGCACCTTCGGTAATCTGGCCGGTGGTGACAACGTCCAGGGCTACGAATCAACCGCTGGCGCAGCGGCTCTGGTGTTTACACCGAACGAACAGTTCACCGCGACCCTAAACATGCTGTACAGCGATCGCACCAATGATCAGGATGCGCAGTTTCTTGTGCCGCTGAATTGCGGCATGAGTGCCTTTGGTGCGCCAACCTACCGCTGCGGCACGTTGGACGCGCAGGGCGATGTGGACATCAGTGGCAACGGCTTCGCCGACGCAAAGGTCGAACAGTACTCACTGAAACTCGATTTCGACACCGACCTGTTTACAGTGACCAGCGTTACCGGCATTACGAAGTCGGACTACGACAACGTGCTGGATCGCGACTACGGTTCGCTGGAACTGGGCACCGGCCTGTCACTAGACGTCTGCGCTGGCTTTGGCTGCTTTGGTTTTCCGCCGACAGTCATTCGCACCGACATGGGCGTTCAGTCATACGCTCACTCAGGCTCAGAAACAGATGATTTCAGCCAGGAGTTCCGGATTACTTCGGCTGCCTCCGAGGGACTGACCTGGATGCTGGGCGCTTTTTACTATGAGTCCGATACATCGACAACCACGCGCGCCTCGCTGGGCAATGACCAGTTGGGGCCGGGCGAGTCATATACCGGCTTTTTCGCCCCTCCGTTCCTGGTCGACGACCCGTTCACGCAGTCCAATCCGTTTAATATTTTTGAGGCCGACACACGTGAATGGTCATTGTTCGCGCAAGTGGGCTTTGACATCACGGAAGAGCTGAACTTCAACGCCGAAGGCCGCTACACAAACGAAGATAAAGAAACGCATATCACGGTTAACTTCTTCCCCACGGATGAAACCTATGACCGTTCTTATAGCTACTTCACCCCGCGCCTGACACTTTCTTACGAACCGAAGGACAACGAGAACCTGCTGATCTACGCGAGTGCTGCCAAAGGTGTGCGCACCGGCGGCATCAATGGCGGCGTCACAGGATGTAGCCCTTTTGGCGGGGCAGGTCCGGCATGTACTGCGGCTCAGAACAGCGAGCGTTTCTTTGATCCTGAAGAAAACTGGACGTATGAGATCGGCACGAAGAACACGTTGCTTGATGGCACCTTGCAGCTGAACACGGCCATCTACTACACCGACTGGACGGACATGCAATTGCCTGAGCTGAACGCCGATGCTTTTGGCACGCATGTAACAAACGTTGACGGCGGAGCCGATATCTACGGTCTGGAAATTGATGGCGCACTAAGCTTGTCGGAGATGATCACCGTAACCGGCGGCTACGCCTACACCAAGCCGGAATTCAAGAGCGGCACGCTTGACGGTTCAGTTGTGTCATCCTGCGGCACGGATGGATCCTTGTGCAACATCGTCATGACACCGGGCGGCCTGTTAGCGGCTGACGTCGGCGGCAATACACTGGGTCGGACAGCCGAGCATCAGCTGAACCTGGGCTTGCTGCTGGAAGGCCAGCTTGGCGACTCGGGTCTGAACTGGTATGCGCAAACGAACGTAAACTATCAAAGCGAAAACTACGCCCGTTCCATTAACGCGCTGGAGTATGGCGAACGTACACTGGTGGATCTGCGAGTTGCCGTGTATCAGGAAGCCTACGAAATCGCATTCTGGGCGAAGAATGTATTCGATGACGAATACGTTAACGCGCAAGCTTTGCAGCCGGGGCTGGATGGCAACCGGCGCATTGATGCTTATCAGGGCAACGGTCGCCGCTTTGGCGTAACCGGCACCTATCGCTTTTAGAAGCTAAGCAGCCACTTGCAATGCCATGCCCCGCACACCGTGAAGTGTGCGGGGCATTTTTTCAGGAGAACACGATGTCAAAATACGAAGACATGTTCCTGGCCTCGTCGAAGGCATATGACGATCAGGACTACGACAAAATGATGAGCTTTGTGGCCGATGACTATCAGTTCTACGGCATTACCGACGACGGCCCGAAGCTTCGCGCCAACGGCAAAGATCAGGCCACCGCCGCACTCAAAATGGTGCTGGAAAGCGATAGCTACGTTAAGGGCGAAGTGGCCTTTCTGAAAGGTTTCGGCAATCTGGTGATTGCACTTGAAAAAGATCAGTTCCGTGAAGGCGGTCAGCTGGTCACGCGCAGCACTTTAGGCGTGTACGAATACCGGGGCGACAAACTGGTGCGCGCTTTTAGCTTCCCTGTTAAAGACGAGTAACTACAGATTGCGCTCCAGAAACGCGGTGGTCTTTTCCCATGCATCCGCAGCCGCTTCAGGGTTGTACTCGGTGCCGCTGGGGTTAGAGAAGGCATGCTCAGCGTCACGATAGATGTAGAACTCGAGATCCTTCTTCAACTCCGCCATGGAGGTGGCAAAGGCGTAGGCTTTTTTGGGCGGCACGATAAAATCGTTGCCCGCAAAGATACCCAGCACGGGCATGTCGAGTACGGCGAGTTCTTCTTTATCGTCCGTAACTCCACCGTAGTAAATAATCGCCGCGTCGATATCGTCATGGAAATTCAACGCAGTGAGCAACGACCAGCGTCCGCCCATGCACCAGCCGATCACGCCGATTTTGGTGGCTCCCGCGCTTTTCAAATAGGCTATCGCGTCGTTGATATTGGCCAGCCCCGCCTCTTCGTTATTGCTCAACGCACGACTCATGCGCATTGCGTCTTTGGGCTGACCGGCTACGCTGCCGTTGTAAAGATCCACCGCAAGTGTCATGTAGCCCTGCCCGGCCAGTCGCTCCCCGGCACGGCGAATGCTGTCGTCCAGCCCCCACCACTGATGAATCACAATAATTGCGGGCAGGTCACCGACGGCATTATCGGGGCGCGCCAGCCAGCCGTTAAGCTCCTGACCGTCTACGGTGGTGTACCTGACTGCCTTGCCGCTCACCGGCTGCGCCGGCTCGGTCCACGCCATTGGCGATGGAACCGGCGCATCGTTGGCGTGCTCTTTGGCCATGTTCGCCAGTTCTTGGTCAGCGGCCGACGGCGTCATGGAACATGCCGACAATGCCATCGCCAGCATGGTCAGCCACAACATTCCGCGAAGGATTTTCGTCACCAATATATGCACGCTGTTTCTCCCGCTCATCAATTGCCTTCCTGCTAGTATGTTGGCTTTTCCGGTCGCCGTCTAACCAACAATAAAATGTTGCTCTGCCGTTTTACCGTCAACGCCATATTACCGTCAGCCGCGGCAATAGTGGCATTAGCGCTGCTGGCCCCGCCTGCTCTGGCAGACGAGGCATCTGCCGAACCGGCGAGCGAAGAGTTTGCCGGTTTCAGTCTGTTTTTTGAAAACGACATATTGTTCCCGGAACAGAATGAGGATCGCGACTACACCATGGGCGTGATTCTGCAATTCGATGGCGAATTCGTAAACAGCCGCCAACTGAACATCGTTCATACAGGCCTGGACAGCCTGCTGAGCGTCGACCGATTGCATGACCGAACAGCAAACGGGTCCGGGTCTGCTTACAGTCTGCAAGTGGGCATCACCGCCTACACTCCCGACCGGATAGAAGACCCGGAGCCGATTTACGATGACCGACCTTACTCATCGCTGTTGTTCGGTTTAACCCGGCGCCAAACGGTCGATGAGGGTGGAAATTTTGCTTTAACGTCGGAACTTTCAATGGGCGTACTCGGGCTCAAGATCGCGGAGAACGTACAAACCTGGATACACGAACGTATGCAGGATTTTCCGGGTGATGATCCGCAAACGCCGCGCGGCTGGGATAATCAGATATCGGATGGCGGCGAACTTACGGCCCGTTATCGGCTCGCGGGGCAGTGGTTGATAAGTTGCACACGCGAATTTGACCTGCAGGCTCACGGCGAGGGCAACATCGGCTACTACACCAACGCGGGGGCCGGCCTCAGCGCCCGCTTCGGCAAAATCATCTCGCCGTGGTGGAATTTTTCGGCAGCACCCATCAAGGAATCCTCGTTACTCAGCAGTCAGCCCACTACCAACCCTCCGGGTAAGTGCCCTTCGCGGGATTTAAGCAGCAAGTGGGAGCTTTACGGCTGGGCAGGTGCAGACGTGACTTACTGGCTTTACAACGTATTGCTGCAAGGTCAGTTTCGTGAAAGCCCCGTAACAATCAGCAGCAGCGACCTGGAGCGTTCGATTGGCGACTACAAATACGGCCTTACCGGCGGCTTTGTTTCGGGTGATTTGTGGTGGAACCTGACTTACGCCAGAACGCGGCGCACGGCGGAATTCAAAGGTCCGAATCGGCGCAGCCACAGTTGGGGTGGAATCTATCTGAGCATCAGCAAATCGTACTGATCGGCTTTGGCTACCACTGCCTCACCGGCCCCACATCGACGTGCACAAAACCTGATGATCGGTACAAACCAACTCCACCCGACTTGAGGCTTAACGCAATGCTCTGCAACTTATCCGCCGAGACCCCGGATAGCCGAACATCCAGTGCCTTACCCTGCATATGAAAACTTTTTCTGGCAACGCCCGAAGAAGACTTGCGCAGTTGTGCATTGGTTGTGGGCGAGCGGTAAGCTGAAAAGACAGTAAAGGTGTTTGATCTGCCCGTTCGGGCCTGAATCTCGTGCACTAAATCCAGCAATAGCGGATCAATAGGAAAAACCTCACCGGTGCGAAAATCACGCAGCAGGCGATTAATCTCGCTCAACGCGTCAGGCAGATAGACGCCGTTTTCCCAATAGACCGCGCGCAGTGTTTCACCCGTGTGGGCGTGCGAAAAACGCAGTGATCGCCCTCCGGAAAGTGCAAGGACAGGGTGCGACAGTGCCAACAACGGAACGGCCGCAGCGGCGCGCAACAACAGTCGCCGCTGGGGATTTGAGGGGCCGGTGGCGTGTTGGTCTTCTTTTGCACTCACAGCGCAGGCAGTTTGCCGCAATAGGACACACCGGGCAACACTTATGTAAACAACTGTTTTTTAAACATAAAACGCGTACCGCGCCCGCGTAGCTGCAGGCCCTCTGTGCTAGAGTAATTCTAATAATAAGAAGTGATTGTTGGTTCGTATGATATCGACACAAATCACCCTGGCAGGCACTGTCATGCCTGCCGTCATGGATCGTTGTCGCTGCATGGCTTTTTTTGCGGTCATGTGGTGCATGCTTATGCAAGCGGCTTTTGCTGATGATTTTGCTGATGCTTTTCGCGACTTAGGGAAGGCCAGTCTAACTGAGGCCAATCTGACGCCAGGCTATGCCACACATTCTGCGTCGGCGCAGCGGCTTAAAAAGCTGCAACAGGAATTGCGGCTCCAGCTTGATACCGCTGCCGAACAAAGTGCGAACGATCGCACACAGCACCTGGCCATCGCCGATTTCTACCGGCAACGCGACTTTGTGCCGGTCTGGATGGACACCAAACGACTCCGGGAACTGGGGCAACTCACTAAACTCGCTGAACTGCACGGGCTTGATACAGGTAACTATTACCTCACCGAACTGGCGCAACGCATCAATACATTGATGTACACGGACAGTGACGCTGAACTGGTTCACCTCGAATTGCTGGCAACCCGCAGTATTGCCCGCCTGGCCGGACACCTGCGCTACGGCAAGACCGACCCGGGAGCCCCGTACGGGATAAGGCAACAAACTCCGGATGCCCAAGCATCACAACAACTTCTCGCGGGTGCCGCGATTTCCGAGTCGTTGTTTACCTACCTTGATAGCCTGGCGCCGGACACACTGATGTATCGCCGCTTGCAACTCAGTCTGGCGCAGCATCGTGCGCAACTCGACGACGGTGAACACTGGCCGGTTATCGGCGACGGACGGTTACTGGAACCGGGCATGCGTGACCCCCGAGTGCCCGCGCTGCGTGAACGACTGCGGCTGCCTGTTAATGTCGCCGACCCGGAGCTTTACGACGCGGAAATTGTTGCCGCAGTGGTCGCATTTCAGGCCGAACATGCTCTGCCGGCTGACGGTTTGCTGGGGCCACAAACACTCGGAGCCCTTAACGTATCGCTACAGGATCGCATCAGTCAGCTGCGCGTCAATATGGAGTGGCAACGCTGGGCAGGTCTGTCTGACGACGTCGATTATCTGCGCGTCAATATCCCGCACTACACGCTCACGTGGGTAGAACAAGGCACGCGCGTGTGGTCCATGCGCACGCAAGTCGGCAAGCGCAATCGCCAGACTCCGGTTTTTAAGAGCGCGATCAATGCGATTATGGCCAACCCCGCATGGACAGTGCCGCCGACCATATTCAGGGAGGACATTCTGCCGCAGCTACAATTCGACCCCGATTATCTCGACGGCCAGGGCATGTACGTCGTGGATCAGCAAGGGCGTCCGGTCGACAGCTCGGGTATAGACTGGCGGCAAACGACCGCCGAAGAATTTCCGTTCCGACTGCGCGCACGGCCTGGCAACAACAACGCGCTGGGAAAAATGAAATTTCTGGTGCCGAATCCGCACCTGATTTATCTGCATGACACGCCCGCAAAACATCTGTTCGCGCAGACAAACCGTGCGGTCAGCTCAGGCTGTATACGTGTGGAAAATCCGGAGCAACTCGCCGAGTTTCTGGTCATGCGGCAAAGTCATCACAGCAGGGATCGGCTGGAAGCTGCCATGAATACCGATGCAACTCGCTTTATTGGTCTGGATCAACCGGTACCCATCGTGGTGACCTACGCAACCATTGATCTGGACGACGCTGGCAGACTGGTTTTCGCACGCGACATCTACGGCAAGGATGCCAAAGTTCTTGCCGCCCTGGACGCACCGCAAACGAATTCCCAAAAATTATTGGTTGCGGGCCTAACTCCCGAACCTGAAGCGGCCGCGCGCTAGTCAACTGATGTCGGAAAATCCGCGACCCAAACGTCGTTGTCCTGCGGCCACGGTGACATTACTTCGCGGTCGCCGCCAAAAGTCCAGAGCCTGCCGTCACGCACTTCCAGCATAAAGTCACTCTTGCCGTCACGGCCGGGATTGTCTTCACAGCCCCAGACGTTATTGCTAATGAGCTGCCAGCCATCCATGCTTTCGTTGCATCCCTTGGGATCCCACAGCCACAAATCGTGCGCGAGGTATTGCCGTTTTGCCTTTGGGTCCGGCCCCTGAATATGCCCGCCGATAATGACAACCAGGCCGTTGTGCGCAATGCCCTGCTGCCCGGTGCGCGGCGCCCACGGCGCATGACCGAGCAGTTGCCAGGTTGCGCCTTTGTCGTCTGACTTCCACACGTCGTTGCGCCGCCCCGGCCAGTTCGCCTGAATCACCGGGTTGTCATGATCGCCGCCCATGAAATAGATCGTGTCATTAACATGCACCACCTGCATGCCGGCACGACCCATGTCGTCGGGTAGCTGCGCGCGCAACTCCCACGTTTCACCCAAATCTCTGCTGACCCACAATTCGGGGTACAAAATTCGTCCGAAAGAATTTTGCCCGCCGCCGAATAAATAAATATCGCCGTCAATCACATGGGTGTGATGCCCGGCGCGCGGCGCCCACGGCGCATTCGCACACACTTGCTCCCAACTGCGCCCCTGATCCGCGGAGCGCCAGACATCGTTATAGAAAGTCATCAGACTTTGGCCGCCGGTCAGAATCAGCTGGCCATCCACCGCATCCACGTCGGGATAGCAGCGCTTGCCCCAGCCCGCCTTTTTTGACATGCACTCCCAGTTCACGCCATCGGCACTGCGCCAAGTGTCAGAGTAGACTTTAAACATGCCTTTGCGACCGCTGATGACGTAGAAATAGCCGTCCATAACGGCGCCCCGCGGCATCGCACGCACACCCCACGGCGCTGCATCGAGTATTTTCTCCCAGTTCATAAGCCCATACTGCCGCGCCGTTAAGTTTGGAATTTTGGGAAGTTTACTCTGACCCCATGGATAAAAAAAACAGCCGGCTTGCGCCGGCTGGGTGCCTGTTGGGGTACAGGCGGGGGGGAGTCAAACAACTTGGAGATTAGTTATTGCTGTTATGACGGGGGCAATATCACCGCATCGATCACATGTATGACGCCGTTGCTGGCAGCCACGTCAGCCGCTACAACGTTTGCACCATTAATGGTGACACCCTCGTCGACGACGATCTTTACTGTTGCACCCTGCAGTGTTTCTGCATTAACGGTGCCACTCAGATCCGCGGACATCACCTTGCCGGGGACTACGTGATAAAGCAGCACTGCCTGCAACTGGGCTTTATTTTCAGGTTTCAGCAAATTTTCAACAGTGCCTGCCGGCAGGGCGGCAAATGCATCATCGGTCGGGGCAAATACTGTCAGCGGCCCATCGCCTTTTAGCGCTCCGACCAGGTCTGCAGCCTTCACCGCTGCTACCAGCGTATTGAACGTACCCGCGCCCACTGCCACATCAACGATGTCACCCGGACCTTGCTTGGCTGCCATATGGCCGCCGGCCTGAGCCAGGGTGGCGAATAACGTAAGCACGATCACGGCTGACATTTCTTTTAGTAATTTTGGGAAACGCATATCATCACTCCGAACAATGAACAGCAGACGGTATGTTCTGCATGTATAGTTGTTCGGCACAGAACCCGGATTGGATTCGACTGCGGTGAAGGATCAATGAAAAAAATATGTAACCCGCTGGTTTACTGGGCATGGGCTATTGTCGGCATGCTGCCCAACGTGATCTTTGCTGCACCTGCATATAATTTTGATCGCGTGCAGTTGCAGTCGGCGCTCGAAGACTTAAAGGCATGGCTCCCCGGCGAATGGAACTCATACCCGCAGATCTGGTACGAACGTAATGTCACCCTGCCTGCCGAAGGCGAACACGACCACTGGCATCGCACTTTTGCACTGATTGAAGCGCCGCAAGTCGGTGACACCGTTTTTTACGGACAGGTCAATATCGGCGGGCCCGAAGGCCCCATCCTGGCGCGCTCGCAGGTGCTCTATAAAGCCGTGATTGACGAAGATGCGGGGGTAATCAGCATCAACGGGCAGCCCCTTGCCGAGCCCGAAAAGTTTGCCGACCTGCACCGGCGGCCCGAGCTCTGGAGCAAGGCGCGCATGCCCGACGAGGGGGCGATCAACTGTAGCTTTATCTGGCGCCGTCACGGACAGCAGCTGGTGGGTGTACTGGATGCCAAGCGACCCGAAGGTCGCAAGCACGGTCCGGGCACATGCTCTTATATATCACGCAACGGTCAGGAATTTATTGCGGACGCAGAGTGGGTATTAGCACCAGAGGAACTCTGGCTGTATGACACCAACCGCATCGGCGGGGTGCAGTTTGTAGGCCGGCAGGATCGCACTCATCTGCGGCTTTACCGCACCACGCGCTATACCTGTGCAGTGAAAACGCCAACCGGCATGCAGACTTTCAGCGCGCATAACCGCGGCTTCGTCGCAGATCTCCAGGGCGCCAACGATCAGGCGATGAGTATGATGTTGTTGCGCGCGCCGTACCCCACCGGGTCCGGCACTCTGGACGACGAGCTTCGCCTGACCCTGATTACCGCCGATACCATCGCCAACAAACAAGCCGTGGCTAAAGCGCCGCCGCGGGCAGCGAGCATTCAGCTGAACAGCGATGGCACAAACGTAAACTGCACACTCGACTAATTGCAAACTTTAATCGTGTGCTCTTCATAATCACTTTTCGCAATCAATCAACGTGCAATTCGGTCAGCACGTATTCGCGGTCGAACCGGGACTGCACCATACGCACCAACAGACGATCCTCACCCGTAACCCACAGGTCTGTCGCGCCCATCAATCGAAAATGCGTGGTATTGAAGCGCCCGGCCGGCGTCACGACCACCTCTTCACCCACAATTTCGACAGGCATATTCACGAGCGTCCCGAGTATGGGCTTGTCCAGATCGGCGCTGGCCTCCACGCTGAACAGGTTGATGGCGGCGCCTGTGGCGGGCAGCTTGTCGGCATACCAGAGGTGCCAGCCGTCGGCAGACACGGGGTGGGTACCGATAGAAAACTGCTCCGGCACTTCAAGCACCTGCGTATGCTGTCCCGAGGGCCCGAAATTATGCGCCGTTAGCTGTTCACCATTGACGGTGAACAAGGTCTGCCCTTTGTAACCGTTCTCAACCCAGTACGAAACGTAGGCGCTGAGCGGTCGAAAGTTTCTCGCCGTGCGCAGCAGTACGCTGAATTGCGCATCTTTAGCTGCCAGGTCATGCCAGATCATCATCGTCCGCGAACCGTCCGGATGCACCATCAGCTGAAACGCCTCTTCGCCGCGATCGGCACCGTCGCTTAGTGCCGTGTACTGATAATGGCCGCTGACCTTGCGAATAACGCTCGCGTTGCCGGACTCGCCGGCCAACAGCTGCAACGGCATCGTGAATGCCAAAAACAATAAAATTCTCTGCAGCATTGCTACTACAATACCTGCCAAATGCATGATGACCTCTCTGCCAAGCAGTATTAAGCGGTGAGCACGGTAAATCCTCTTTGCATATACTAACCTCATTATGAGTTGGCTCAGATGCAGCGTGGCGGCATTGGCAGCAGGTCTTAGCTGTCTGATTTCCATGGCACACAGCAGCGAAATGGCACAAACAGCTTTGGTATTGGGTGGTACCGGTCGACTCGGCGCTCCGATTGCTGCGGAACTGGTCGCCGCGGGCTACACCGTCACGGTTTTCGCACGACCCGATTCTGACCGGGCGCGACTGGCAGGTTTGCCGGTCAAGTACGCCATCGGAGACTTGCTGCACGCTGAAAGCGTCGCGCACGCCATTGACGATCAGTCATTCGACATTGTGGTAGACGCGTCGGCACGCGGCCCTTACTCTGACCCCTTTTATATTGCTGTGATGGAAAATACGCTGGCGGCTGTGGATAACAAGTCGGTAAAACAATTTATTTTGCATGGGTCAATCGGCGCAGGTAACAGTAAGCATGTTTTCAGCTCAGCCATGTACCAGCGCATGCGCGGCGTGATGGAAGAAAAAACCGCGGCCGAAGAATTATTAAAGGCCAGCGGTATTCCCTACACCATCATCCGCAACGGTGTGGTTAAGCTTGACGGCACACCTGCGACAGGCACCGCGGAACTGACTGAAGATCCGTCTGCAATGGGCAGTGTCACCCGCCCCGACCTGGCAGCCCTGACCATGCGCTGCCTGGCAAATGCCGCTTGTATGAATAAAACCTTTCACGCCGTTGACCCAAGCTGGGTCGAAAATCCGGGTTATTGAGCCGCAGCAATGGCGACCTCTGACAAAAACGATCCTCCCGTGAAGCCGGGTGTCTGGCAAATGACCCTGAGCGTGCTGGCCTCCTTTGCCGGTATTCAAAGCAATCAGAACCATGACACCGACGAAGCGCATATTGAGAAAGTCGGCTTTATGCCCTATATCATTATCAGCGTCGTTATGACGATAGTGTTCGTGCTGCTGATCTACGGTCTGGTGCAGCTCATCCTCTCAAACGCTTGATACCGTTGACTTCGACAGCCTTTCCGCGTTGAAAAACCCGGTATTTGGCGAAACCGGAGAGCACTTCCTGACGAATAGATCATTATAGTGGGGTCTCAGGTCGCACGCGTGTGCATCTCAGGCAACACCGGATAACAGGAAAACCATGCCATTAGCCTCTTTGAAACGACTGCGGGTCGGCAGACCCACACTGATTTTGCTTGGGTCTTTAGCATTGGTCGTGCTGCTTATAGCCACGCGACCCAGCAAGGAAACGCTGCAGCGTCAGGAACGCGCCTGGGCCGTCGAGGTGGTCAAGGCGGCGCCGCAGTCCGTGAGCCCGACGGTGGCTCTGTTTGGTCAGGTGCAGTCACCCCAGAACGCGGAACTCAGCGCCGGGGTCGAGGCAGTCGTGCTCGCCATGCCGGTGCGCGATGGCATATCCGTAGCTCCGGGCGAATTGCTTTTACGGCTCGACGACCGTGACGCAAAACTGGCCCTGCAACAAGCCGAGGCCGATCTGCGCGAAGCCAAAGCCCAGCAGAATTTCGCCCGTATACGCATCGACCGCGCCCGGCAGGCCTTCGAGAAAGAGCAGGAAGTACTGGAAATTTCCCGGCAACGTGCTGAACGCGCCGAGCAGCTATTCGGTGAAGGCTTGCTTTCAAAAGCAGACCTCGAAACCGCCGGGGAGAACCTGGCGCGGCAGCAACTGGCGGTCAATCTGGCGGAGCTGCTAAAAGAAGAGAACGCCGCCAAGCTCCTTGAACTGGATGCACGCATTCTGCGCATAACCGCTGCACGTGATGCGGCCGCGCTGGATCTGGAACGCACGCAGATTCGCGCTCCCTTCGCCGGGGTAATTTCCGATCTGCAGGTTTCGCAGGGTGACCGGGTGCGCGTCGGCGATCCACTGATGCGGCTGCAGAACCCGGCTGCGATCGAGATACGCGCGCAATTGCCGTCACGCATCGCACGCTCATTAAGCGAAAGCATGCAGGAAGGCGCGACCATACCCGCTTTGATAGAGACCGACGGATTACCGGTCGCCGGCCAGCTGCTGCGCGTATCCGGGCAGACGACGGTCGGCTCCGGCGGTGTAGACAGCTTTATAGGCGTTAAAGCCGATCAGGGTATTTCGGGCCTGCGACTTGGCAGCACTGTCAGCGTCACTCTTGAATTGCCGCCGGTTAAGAATGTCATCACGGTTCCGGGCGAAGCCATATACGGCAGCAATCAGCTCTACAAGGTGTCCGATAATCGCATGGAAATGATTGAGGTTGAGCGCGTCGGGGAACGCGAATACAGCGACGGCAGAACCGAAGTACTGGTGCGCGCACCGGCGTTGAACGCCACCGACCGGATCATTATTACCAAACTCGCGAATGCGGCAAACGGCCTGCTCGTGGAAACTACGAATCCCGCGGACACCTCCTCGGCTGCTGCACTGACCGACAGCCAGATGGCCAAACCGGTTAGCAACAACTAGCACACTATGCAGAACCTGATCCGCAGCTTTGTCCGCCATCCCGTTGCGCCAAATCTGGCGATGCTCATCATGATCATTGCCGGTCTTTGGGCTACCTCCCAACTCACCCGCCAATTGCTGCCCGCCTTCGCTATTAATATTGTCACGGTATCGGTTGACTGGCCGGGCGCTTCGGCTCTGGACGTCGAAGGTTCGATTACCCAGTCCCTGGAAGATGCTCTGGTTGGCCTGGACGAGGTGCGCACCGTAACCTCCGCATCGCGCGATGCGCGCAGCAAAATAGACATTGAATACGCGGCTGGCACCGACATGGGCGCGGCGCTCGACGAGGTAAAGAACGCTGTCGCCCAGGTTCGCAACCTGCCGGAAACATCGGAAGAGCCGCAAGTCACGTTAGTGAATCGCAACGAGGGCGTGGCGCGAATCGTGCTTTCGGGGCCGGTGAAAGAGCAACTGCGGCCTTTGGCCCTGCAGTTTGAGCGACAATTGCGGGCGCGCGGCCTGTCGCGTATTGACGTGGTTGGTCTGGCGAAACAGGAAATAAGTATTGAGGTGGCTGCCGAACAACTCAGCGAGCTCAATCTTTCCATCGAAGAAATCGCGGATGCCGTCGGCGCATCCAGTCGCAACACGCCCGCCGGCAGTGTCGGTGCGCGCGACATAGCGCGTCAGCTGCGCAGCAGAGATCAGGCGCGCACGGTAGCGGACTTTAATTCGCTGCCGGTCTATGCCGAAACCGGTGGCCGTCTGGTAACGCTGCAGGACATTGCAGCGGTAAGTCGGCAAGCCATTGACGACGAAATCGAACTGTACGCGGAAGGCAATCCTGCCATTGAAATCGTAGTCAATCGTGCCGAAACCGAAGACGCCATCACGGTCGCTGAAAAACTGAATGCATGGGTCGACGAGGCACGCGGACAGCTGCCCCCCAACGTTCAACTCGACGTATACGAGGAAGTATGGCGGACAGTGGATCAGCGCATAGATCTGATGATCAACAATGCCGTCTCGGGCCTGGTGCTGGTGCTGGTGATTTTGTATGTATTCCTCAACGGTCGCGTCGCCTTCTGGGTGGCCGTCGGTATACCCGTGTCCATATTCGCAGCGTTGATGGCGATGTATCTGTTCGGCGGCACCATCAATGTCATGACCTTGTTTGCATTGATCATGACGTTCGGAATCATCGTTGATGATGCGATTGTGGTTAGTGAAGAGGCGGTAACTCGTTTTAGCAACGGCGAAGGACCGGCCAGCGCAGCAGAGAACGCCGCCCTGCAAATGTTCGCCCCCGTTACCGCTGCATCGCTGACAACCATCGCCGCTTTCGCCCCGTTGCTGGCCATCGGCGGGCCAACCGGATCCATACTCTTCGCGATCCCGCTGGTGGTGATCTGTGTGGTGATTGCATCGCTGGTTGAATGTTTTGTGGTTCTCCCTGGACACCTGCGCCACTCACTCGTGGGGGTCGGGGAGCATCAGCCACCGGCATGGCGACGTGCGGTTGATGTGCATTTCAACCGTTTTCGCAGCGGCTTTTTCCGACGCCGGGTTACCTGGTGCATCGAGAATCGCCGCACCACACTGGCTATCGCCGTGGCCGGAATACTGCTAACCATTGGCCTGCTTGCCGGCGGCCGCATCGGCTTTTCATTCTTCCCCCAACCTGACGGCACAACCATAACGGCCAATGCACGTTTCGTTGCCGGATCTCCGCCGGAACGCATGGAGGGCTTTCTGCGGCAGGCGGTTACTGCGCTGCGTGAAGTCGAATCGCAATCCGGCGAGCAGTTCATAAAACTCATCGTTGCGCGTCAGAACGAAAACAGTCAGGGCGAAAAAGGCAGTCACGTGGGGCAGATCACCGTTGAACTGACCCAACCCGATGTGCGCGGCGATTGGAGCAACCAGGCAATCATAAGGGCCTGGAAGCAACGCGTGGTGCTGCTACCTGGCATGGAGTATTTTCTGATCAAATCGAGCCGCGGTGGCGTACCCGGTTCTGATATCGATATAGCCCTCAGCGGTTTGCCGGCAGAGCAACTCAAACTGGCATCACTGGACTTGCAGGATAGCCTGGGCAACTTCGAAGGCCTGAGCGCCATCAAAGACGATCTGTCCTATGGCAAAGAACAACTCATCTTTGAGCTGACCCCGACCGGGCGAGCACTGGGGCTGAGCGCGGTATCACTGGCCAGCCAGTTGCGCACCAACTTTGAAGGCAAGCGGGTGCAGATATTTCAGGATCAGGGCGAAGAAGTCGAGGTTCGGCTGCGTCTTGCGGAACGCAATCGGGAATCACTGCGGTCACTGTCAACGCTGCCGATAGTTCTGGCTGACGGCACGACGGCAAGTCTCGCCAACGTTGCTCAACTCGCCTATGCGCGCGGCTTTGATGATCTTAAACACAATAACGGCTTGCTTGCCGTGCGAGTTACCGCGGACGTTGACTCCAGCGTCAACAACGCGAATGCGGTGCGCGCAATCGTCGCGAGAACCGTAATGCCGGAGCTGCAGGCGCGGTACGGGTTCGACTGGAAATACCTGGGCAAAGCCGAAGAGCAATCGGAGTCAGTGGGCGGCATCGGGTTCGCACTGCCGCTGGCACTGTTGATGATTTACATTATTCTGGCCTGGGTGCTTGGCTCCTATCTATGGCCTGTTGCCGTGATGAGCGTTATCCCTTTCGGCCTGATCGGGGCCATTTTCGGCCACTGGCTGCTGGGCTTCGATGTCACGATGATGTCCGTGTTCGGCTTTTTCGGTTTATCGGGCATCGTCATAAACGACTCGATTATCCTGACCGTCGCGTTCAAGAAGCTGCGCGACGAAGGCATGGGCGCCAAAGAGGCCGCTATCGCGGCGGCAGAACGGCGGCTGCGGGCAGTGTTGCTGACATCTATCACCACCATCGTGGGCGTGCTCCCCTTGTTGTTCGAGACTGCGCTGCAAGCTCAGTTTCTAAAGCCCATGGTCATATCACTGAGCTTCGGACTGATGTTCGGCACGCTGATCGTATTGCTCTTGTTGCCGGCCTTTTTGACAGGCATTGAGCTGCTGCGCAGCTTTGCCGCCCGCATCCGCAGTGATATCGAGCGCCTGATACCCGAGCCAATGACCGCGCTTGCCGCCGGCCGCGTACGCCGGATGACTCAGACCGACCCGTCCGCTCCGCCTGATGCGCGACACATGAACCGCGACACATAAACAAGGACAACCGGTGAACACCAACGTCAAAACTGCCTATGAACTTGAGCGCCACTCGCACGAAATCGTCGAGCGTGCCTGCACAAAATTGCTCGCTGAACATGCCGAGATTGGCCAGCGCTTTGGCGAAGATGCGCGCGTTGTCTGGACCGACCATCTGCATCAGCGATTGCTCGAGCTTTCGTCCGCCCTGTCAGCGGATGACCCCAACCTCTTTACCGACCGGTTGGCATGGTCGCGCGCTGCCATGAATGCTCGCGGTATAAGCTCGGATGATCTGGACAATTGTCTGGACGTGCTGCGGGCCGTGATTGCTGAGCACCTCGAAGACGAATCCGGTTCGCGCGTGTTGTCCTGCATTGATCAGGCCATCAGCTCGCTTGCTACACAGGGCAAACCACTGGATCCGTTCCTCGACCCGGGCATCGAGCTCGATCGACTGGCACTGCACTACATACAGACCGTGGTCGCAGGCAATGTGCTACCGGGCATGCAACTGGTGCTGGACGCTGTGGCTCACGGCGTCTCAGTGCAGGACGCATTCATCCGGGTACTGCTGCCGGCACAAAAAGAAGTGGGTCGATTGTGGCACTTGAACGAGCTGAGTGTTTCGGAAGAACACCTGATCAGCCAGACTACACAACGCCTGATGACCGCGCTGGCCAATCAGGCAGAGCGCAAAGCAGATAATGGCTTGACAGCTATTGCCGGCGCCGTCGCCGGCAACATTCATGACATTGGTATACGCGCAATTGCTTACCTGCTCGAACTGGAAGGCTGGCGTACGCTCTACCTAGGGTCCGATGTGCCGCAGGTGGAATTGCCCAACACAGTGGATGCCTACAAGGCGGATGTGCTGTTGCTGTCGGTTGCTTTGACCACGCAACTGCAAGCCACGTCCCGCGCAATCGAACTGGTGCGCCGGCAGAGTGAGTACCCGGTGAAAATACTTCTGGGTGGGAATGCACTTGCGGAACACCCGGGTTTGTGGCGCGAGATCGGTGCCGATGGCTATGCAGTCGATGCACAGTCTGCTCTGGACACTGCACTGGAACTGGTAACGGGTCGCTAAATCTCGGCAACCTTCTGGTAGCTGAAGTGGCCATTGCGCTCGCTGACGGTCAATGCCGTCGGGCCCGCAAAGTGCGCGGCAATCAGGAAGGTACGTCCGTCCGCAATGCGCTCTAACAGCGACTGACGCGTGGCCTGAGCCTGTGCGCGATCCTGGTCAAACTGACTGTTCCAGTCCGGCCGCTCTATCTGCACAGGATGGTGCATGACATCACCGCTTACCACGGCGCGATCGTCACCGGATGTCACCTCGATCACCACATTGCCGGGCGAATGGCCGAACGCGGGCCGAAGCTGCACCCCGCCGATGATTTCATGGTCGGGTGCCACGATGTCGGCACGCCGCGCTGCCACCACCGGGGAAACACTGTCATCCCAGGACTGCGAAAAAATATGCGTCGGATCTTCCTGCCGCACACGTTCCCAATGACGAAATTCGGGTTCAGCGAATAAATAGCGTGCGTTTGGAAAGGTCGGCACCCACTCGCCGCTTACGAGGCGCGTATTCCAACCCACGTGATCGGCATGAAAATGCGTGCAGCACACGTAATCAATATCGGCCGGTGTCAGTTGCAGTTGGGACAGGCGCTGCAAGTACGGGAATGACTGCTGATGCCAGCGCTGCAGCAACGGCCGGTGCTTGTCATTGCCCACGCACGTGTCCACCAGAACGACGCCGTGCGGCGTGCGCAATACAGTTGAATGGGATGACATGCGCAGCTGGCCAGTGGCCAGATTCATGAACTGCGCATCAGCGGCCGCCGCGGTAGCGGCGAATTCATCGCGCGGAACTGCATGCAACAGAAAGTCGAGCTCGACGTCGGACCACTGCCACTCCTGCACAGTCTGAATGCGGGTGCCGCCGGAAAGATTCAGGTTAATGCCAGCCATGCGTGCATTATGCACAACACGCGGCGTTATGCGGGCTTGCTAAGCTCTTTCATCAAGATGATCTTGCTGTCGCCTTCGGCATAGAAATCGCTTAGCTCTGCAACCTTCCTGTAACCGCAACGCTTGTAGAATGCGTGAGTAGGCCTATAGGCCGCGCGGCCGGCGGTATCCAGATACATGCGCGTTGCCCCGCCCTGCCGCGCCTCGCGCTCCGCCCGCTCCAGCACATCGCGGCCCAGACCCTGAAGGCGGCAATCCGGGCTGACGGCTATCCAGTACAGGTCGAAGCGCCCCGGAGCCCCCGGCACCGGACCAAAACAGGCGTAGGCATCCAGCCGTCCGCCCGTTTCGGCGAACACAAACTGATAGCCGGCTTCGGCGCCACTGTGGACGGTTGTAGCCACAAGCTCGGCCGCGACGCCCTGCTCCTCGGTTGAAAATACCCCCGCGCTCGCTACCAGTGCCCTGACGGCCTCGATATCACGGTGCCGAACCGCGGTGCGCCAGCGTCGTTTAGCCGGCTTGACTGCTCTGCTGCCCCGTTTGCGCGGCAATTGCTTTTCGGTGGCCGCCGCCAGCCCGCGAAAAAATGCATACACATTCTTGCCCAGCGAACGCACCAGATAACCGCCTTCCTGAACGACCAGAATCGGTGCTTCGGCCGCGCCCACCCGTTTGCCAAGTTCCAGAAAATCCTTAATCCGATTACTCCAGGTACCGGTGGGGTCGCCACGCGCCGTATCCAGTCCCAACGCAACCACCAGATAATCCGGAGCGAAGTGCGCAACGCGCCGCAGAGCACGGTCCACCGCCGCCAGATACTCCTCCGGCGTTGTGTCCTCGGCCAGCGGGATGTTCAGGTTGTAACCCGCGCCGGCTCCGCGCCCGGTTTCGTCAGCAAAACCGGTGAAATACGGATAAGCAAAACGGGGATGGCCGTGCACCGACACCGTCAGCACATCGGCGCGCTCGTAAAAAATATCCTGTTGACCATTACCGTGGTGGTAGTCGACGTCAAGGATTGCGACCTTGCCATAGCGACTGAGGTAGTTCGCCGCAATCGCTGCGTTGTTGAAATAGCAAAAACCACCAAAGCTGGCCCGCTCGGCATGATGCCCGGGCGGCCTGACCAGCGCGTAGGCAAGCGGCCGACCGTCTAAAACTTCTGCTGCCGCAGTCAGCGCGCAATCGACAGCCTGGCGCGCAGCGAGGTAGGCGCTCTCGTTGAGCGGCGTAAAGGTATCAATACAGTAGTAACCCGCCAACACGGTCTCGTCGCGTGGCGGCCGCGAGCTGTTCCGGATCGGAAACACATAGGGATAGATTGATTTTTTCTTTCCCGCCATCGTGCTGGCGCGCCGCAGGTAGTTCACCAGCCGGCTGTCATGCACCTCGCGAATGAAGCGGTCGGGATAACTGCGCGCTGGCAACCGCTCGAACAACCCGGATTTATTCAGCTCGCCGAGGATGGCGTTGACGCGAACCGGGGCCTCAACGTAGCCCCGCTCGTGCACGTGATGCAGATTGTGCTTGTCGTTCACCACTAATGCGACCTGCCGGGCAACGACCGGCGCGACCGCCTGCTTCGATCGGGTGACATACACCGGCTCGCGCAAAGCGACATTGCTGCGAATCGAGTCGGTTACCATTTTGATGTACTCGGGCGAACACAGATGCCCGTATTTGCGCTCCAGAATTTCTGTCACCACCTTGCGCAACGTCTTATACGCAGGCAATTCAGCTGCCCCCAGCGGATCGAACACCAGATAAGGGGGGTCAGAGTCACCGGGTTGCAACGGCGTTTCGTAGCGGGTGTTGGCCAGCGGCCGGGCACCGAAGCGCTCGTAAAATTTCAGCCTGGCCTCATTCTGCTTGCGCACCTTGGCATCCGGGCTGAGCGCCGGATCATCCGGCAAACATTCCAGATATATGCCGTGTGCGCCGAGCGAATGCGCCACTTCCCGCAGGCGACTGTAAAGGCTGGCACCCACACCGCGACCGGTGCGCCCGGGAGCTGCGGATATTAATTCCAGGTAGCAGAAATTCAGCTGCGGCTCGTGCAATAACAGGGCCACGCCGAGAATCCGATCGCGCGCACCTTCGGCTACATAGAGCCGCGAAACAAAACGGTGCTGATAGGGGTCGCGGAGTTGATCGGGAAGTTTGTCGATATCGGCAGGATCCATACCAGGAAACTGTTCGCGCAAAATTCGCTGTGCTTCCTGCACCACCGTGGAGTTGGCCGGTGTAATGTCGTCGGGGACACGGCGGATGTGAAACATTTAACGAACCTTGTGAATGTTGAGCATGTGGTTGTTGAGCACGGCTGCGGACGCAATACGCTGCACCAGCTGCGGGAAAGCGATTCCGGCCGACTCGGCCGCAGCGGCAAAACCGGCGTCCGGGCTAAGGCAGGGGTTGGCATTCACGTCAACCACCCAGGGTGTGCCCCGGTCGTCCACGCGAAAATCCACCCGCGCATAGCCGCGCAAGCCAAACACTGACCAGATTCGCTGCGCCATGCTTGCCAGTTGCCCAGTCAGCGAGGCCTCTTCACCCTGGCGCAATGTATGACGCTGAGTGCCGCGATAGACAGCCGACTCCGGCGCCCACTTGGCTTCGTAGTCGAGAATACGCGGACGATCCGACGGGAAATCCACGAAGCGAATTTCGGCAACCGGCAATACCTGTAACCCGTCACCGGCATCCAGCAAACTCACGTTGAACTCACGCCCGTCCACAAAGGCCTCGGCAAAAACCGCGTCCGGAGCATCGGCCGCTGTCGCGTTGATGCATGCAACCGCCTCCGCGCCGTTCATAACGGATGCCGCCGTTATGCCGCAGGAGCCATCCTCACGACTCGGTTTGACAATCACCCGCTGCTCCACAGGTAACGAACCCTGCGACCACCAGTCCGGGGTACGTACACCGGCCGCACGCAGTAACTCTTTGCAGCGTGGCTTGTCCGTGGTCAGTGCCAATGCCATTGAACCCGAACCGGTAAAGGGAATACCAAAAGTTTCCAGCACAGCGACCGGCAGGTGCAACAAAGCACCGCGGCCCGCCAGCGATTCAACCAGGTTGAACACCGCTGCTTGGGGCGCTGCTGCACGCGGCTGCAGGTGTTGCAGAACACTCAGATCCAGGCCCAGGGCAAGTTCTCGGGTAGCGCATCCGGCTGCCTGCAAGGCATCCGCAATGGCCGCAGCCTGTACCAAGGTATCGGCATCATCGGGCTGCGGTAAGGACTCTTGCACACCATGCAGAATGACGACCTCGGCCGGAACGCCGGGATTTTTGGTCATGCCGCTTGCGAGAGCTCCGCAGGAAGCTGCAAGCCGCAGCGTTCAAGCGCCGCACGCATGATGCGGGCAATCAGTGTGGTGTAGGGAATACCCAGCATGCCCGCCATTATCGGCAGATCCGAGTGGTGCGGGTGTATGCCTGCCAGCGGGTTGATCTCCATAAACACCGGTTCGCCGTCAGCGTTGCAACGCAAGTCAGCGCGCGCAGCATCGCGGCAACTGAGCGCACGGTACGCCGACAGAGCCACTTCGGCGGCGCGCCGGGCGGTCATGTCGTCAACCAGTCTGTAGCTCACCAGCGATTCAAAATTTTCTTTGTTGCGGTAACTGTATATACCGGCATCGGCCTGCTTGCCCAGCAGCACTTCCATCACTGCAATACTCTGCGCGTCAGTACCGTTACCGATAATGCCAACCGTAAATTCCCGGCCCGGGAGAAACGGCTCCACGATCACCGGCTGTGCAAAACGCTCAATCAGCATCCGACATGTCTGTTCCAGCTGCTCACGACTGGCGACCTTGCAGGCCGGTTCACAGCCCTTGCCGGTGCCTTCCGCGAGCGGCTTAACGAACAGCGGGAACTGCAGATGCGGGTTGCCGACTATCTGTTTCGCCATGTCCGGCAGCACGGTCAGATCATTAACGACCGCGTGCGGGGTTACCGGCACGCCGGCGGCTGACACAATTGCCTTGGTGAGCGCCTTGTCCAGTGTCACGCCACAGGTCACGCTGTCCGACAAAATGCACGACTGGCCATAAGCTTCCAGTAATGCCGGGACCTGCGCCTCGCGACCGCGGCCGCTGACACCTTCTGCGATATTGAACACGATATCCCAGCGGTCGCCGGCAACGAGCCGGCCGGCCAGGGCACGCACGTTACCCACCCGATCAACCGCGAACCCCAGCTGCTGCAGAGCGTCTGCCAGCGCATCAATGGTTTCGATGGAATCAAACTCGGCGGTTGCTTCCTCGCTGTAACCCAGCGCCCGGTAGTCGTCGCGCAGGTCGTAGGTCAGTCCGACGCGCATGGCTACAGCCTTCCGTCGCAAACGGATTTATGCCGGCACCCAGCGTGCCTTCGGGATCCGTATAACGATAGACGTTACCTTCGAAGTTGCGCAGCAACAGATCATCACCGTCGCGGCCCGCCACGTAGTTGGGCAACAACGGTATCTTGCCGCCGCCGCCGGGAGCATCCACCACGAATTGGGGCACAGCATAGCCTGTCGTATGGCCACGCAGACCTTCAATCATTTCGATGCCCTTTTCCACGGGCGTACGAAAATGCGATGAACCGGTAATCGGGTCGCACTGATACAGGTAATAAGGACGCACACGACACTGCAGCAAGCGGTGATACAGCTCTTTCAGAGTATAGACGTTGTCATTAATGCCTTTCAGCAACACCGTCTGGCTACCCAGCGGGACGCCTGCATCGGCAAGACGATTAAAGGCCTCAACCGACTCGGCACTCAGCTCGTCAGGATGCGTAGCGTGCACACTCATCCAGATCGGACGATGCTTCTTGATCACGCGAATCAATGCAGAGTTCACGCGCATCGGCAACACCATCGGTACCTTGGTACCAATACGGATAAACTCGATGTGCGGAATTGCGCGCAGACGCGTCAGCAGGTAATCCAGCTTGTCTTCGCCCAGGGTCAGCGGGTCGCCGCCGGACAGCAAAACGTCGCGCACTTCAGTGTGTTGTTCCAGATAGCTGAACGCAGCTTCCCACTCGCGAGGACGAAACTTGTATTCGCCACCGGAATCGCCCACCGCACGCGAGCGCGTGCAGTAGCGACAGTAGGTCGAACAGAAACCCGTCACCAGAAACAACACGCGATCCGGATAACGATGGATCAATCCGGGCACGGCCGCGTCATGATCTTCACCTAAGGGATCGGCTGCTTCGCCCGGCGTGCGCAGATATTCATCCATCACCGGAATATGCGTACGACGCAGGGGATTGGCAGCATCGGCAAGGTTCATGCGCGATGCATAGTAAGGCGTTACACCCAGCGGCAACGAACCACTGTGGCGCGCAACCGCTTCACGCTCTTCGTCGGACAACTGAAACACGCGTTCCAGTTCCAACAAACTGCGAATTCGGTTACGGACCTGCCACTGCCAGTCGTTCCAGAGTCGGTCTGGAATACCGGGATAAAACTTTCGCCGAAACTCGCGCGTGTCTTTGCCGCAAGGAAAACGCGGCACAGACTTCGCCTTGGGTTTCGACATGGTCGAAACCGCATGGGCAAGAGCTTTATTAGAAATTATGTTGGGGGAAATAGTCGCGAAGTCGCGACTGGGAGGTTCGGCTAGCTCCGAACCAGAGTCTAGGTTCATGGCGTATAAATAACCAATCAGTGGGCACCGGTAAGAGTGGCACCCAATCCCTTGTGCCACCTGACCCGCTGCTGCGAATCACTGACACGATCGCGATATTAGGCCAATAAGTGAATTGCGCAAGTACCTGCAAGCACTTTTTTTAAAATATTTTTACCCCCAAAAACCGGCTTTTCTGGTCAGGCCGCCAGTGCCAGACTGGCGAAACTCAATACAAAAAAGAACCCGCACATGTCGGTGACGGTGGTCAGAATGGGCCCGGAAGCTATAGCAGGATCCACCTTCAGGCTTTTGAGTATCAGCGGCAGGGTGCCGCCCAGCGACACGGCCACCACCGTGTTGAGAGCCAGTGCCAGACCAATGACCGCCCCCAGCCACAGCTCGCCTTTCCACAACCAGGCGGCGCAGGCTATCAAGGTTCCAAGTGCCAGACCGTTAAGCACGCCCACCGACACCTCCTGCAGCCAGACCCGGGCAACGTCAACCGGCCTGAGGATCCCCAGCGTAAGTTCGCGCATGCTGACGGCGACCGCCTGATTGCCGGAACAGCCGCTCATGTCGGAAACAATCGGCAGAAAGACTGCCAGCGCGATAACCGCCTGCAGGGTGTCCTGATACATGGCGATGACGCTCGCCGCCATCAAGTTAAGAAAAATATTGACGCTGAGCCACGACAAACGACGACCGGACCGGACGAACACCGGCATTGAGCGCAACTCTTCACCGCCCACGATACCCTGACGCTTCAGGTTGTCCTCTTGCTCGCGTTCAGCCAGGGCTTCATAAAAAATCCGTCGACGCAGCACGCCTACCAACCGGTTTTTAAAATCCACCACGGGCACGACCACCTGATCGTGCTCTTCAAAAAAATCCGACAGGGCTATGAGGTCGTCATCCTGACGCACTGTGTCAACTGGCTCGATCAGTTCGCCGAGTTGCTGCGTCGGCTCGACAAAAGCGATGTTCGACAACTTCACGCGCCCACGCAGAATGCCCGATGGGCGTGTGACGTAAATGCTTTGCACGGTATAGAGTGGCTCGTCGTTGTCCGCTGCTGCCAACTGGGCAATCACGTCACCCGCTTTAGACGTACCGCGCACAGCGATAAATTCGGTGGACATCAGACCACCCGCCGTATCCGGGTCGAGGCTGATGAGTTGCCGCGCGTCCGCAGCATCCTCGTCATCCATGAACGAGAGAATGCCTTCGAGGTCTTCTTCGTTGACTTCGCGCAGCAAATCGGCCGCGTCCTGACTATTGAGCTCGCCAATAATCGAAGCCGCTTGCTCGGGTGGAATGTCTTCGAGCAGATCCGCAGCGTATGACTCTGGCACGTCTTCAATCAGTTCCGCTGCAGCATCGCTCGGCAACGCCCGCAGCAACTGAACCTGCTCTTCGTCACTCAGACGAAACCACGTGCGAACCACCTGACTGGATCGCAGGCTCTCCCACAGGTCGATCAGCCCCTCCTGATCACCGCCCCGCAACAAGTCTCTTAGCTGTTCCCAGGGACGTGCGCCGTCGAAATCAGACCCCTGATCGGTATCTGCCAAAGGCGGCTTTGCGTCATGATTTGCCATAGATTTCTACCCTGACCGTATTGTCCTCTGCCGGCGCACCACCGACGAACCGAACAAAAAAACTTCTATAACTGCCATCTTGCACTGTCTGAGCGCAATTGGAAAACCCCGTTACGGAGTAGAATACGGTGTCGCGCTTTTTCATTGTGAGTTATGCAACGTTTCTCCAAAAGCCCGGAGATTGATAAATCTCTGCGCCATTCGCTAAAAGATTCGGCTGCCTTTGCAGCCATGGCCGGCTTTGGCGAGACCTACATCTCCGCCTTTGGCCTGTTCCTGCAGGCCACCACCGCGCAAATCGGTTTGCTGGCATCCGCCCCGCCATTGCTCGCATCGGTGGCGCAGCTTCTGTCGGCCTGGCTGGGCAACCTCACAGGCCGTCGCCGACGCATTATTCTTGCCGGGGCAAGTCTGCAGGCAGTGATGTGGCCACCCCTGCTGGTGCTGCCTATCATCTTTCCAGAGCAGGCGATTCCGCTGTTGATCCTGTGTTCAATCCTCAGCCTGGTCGGTGCCAACCTCGCGGCACCGCAGTGGAGCAGCCTGATGGTGGAACTGGTCTCCGAGAGGCGGCGCGGCGAGTTCTTCGGGGTGCGCACGCGCATAACCACGGCGGTGACCTTCTGCTCATTGATTTTTGGCGGAATGATCCTGAACTACACCGCGGAGCTGAACCAAACACTCACTGGTTTCGCAATTGTGTTCACGGCTGCCGCGATAGCGCGATTCGTTTCTGTATACCACCTGGCGAGAATGATCGACCCGCCGGTCAATACCACTGAGAGCGAACTCAGGCTGGACCGCGAATGGTTCAAACGGCTTTATCATTCCAATGCCGCACGCTTTTCGATCTTTTTCGCCCTGATGCAACTGGGCGTGGCCGTTTCCTCGCCGTACTTTACGGTGTTTATGCTGCGTGATCTTCAATTCTCTTATCTTGAATTCACCGTCATCATCGGCACCGCAGTACTGGCTCAGTTTTTGACCATGGCCCGCTGGGGACGGATCAGTGACGTGTTCGGCAATCGTCGCATCATCATGGCCGCCGGCACGCTCATCGTTACCTTGCCACTGTTGTGGATGGTCTCGAGCAACTTCTGGTACCTGCTGGTGGTTCAAACAGTCAGCGGCTTTGCGTGGGCCGGATACAGCCTGGCAGCCAGCAATTTCCTTTACGATCTCATGACCCCGCGACATCTCGCCAGTTACATGGCAGCGCACAACGTACTGGCCGGCGTTGGTCTGTTCCTGGGCGCCGCGGCGGGCGGATACTTAGGCTCCGTCACGCCGGTGCAGATCGAACTCGCCGGCGCAAGCTATAGCTGGATCAGCCCGTTATGGAGTGTCTTTGTCGTCTCGTCGCTGCTGCGCGGCCTGGTCATGTTATTTCTTATACCCAAACTCAAGGAAGCCAAGCGGGTGCGTCCCATCGCGCTGCATAAACTGGTGTTCCGCGTAATACGCATCAATGCGCTGGCCGGCGTTGTATTTGACGCGATTACGCTCAGCAAAAAGAACCGCGATTAAGCCGGTGCGCGAAAATCGAAGGTATTGCGATAGCGATCTAACACTGACCCCAAATTGATTTCGTTCAGGAATACTGAATAAGCCAGATAGCTGGTGAGAAAGCGCAAATCCGTTGCCCATGGAGGCATGTAGCGCGGCTCAACGAGCAACCCGGCCTCACTCAGCATGCGCATGGCGCCCAGATCGGCAAGATCAAACTTGCCGACGAACAACAGCCGCGTCAGCGACGGGTCACCCGCCTGCACTGCAGCGCGCAGGAAACTGTGCACCTCGAGCAATCCCTGCAGGTAGACCACGTCCTTGGTTAGCGGCGCACCACCCGTAACGAGCCCGCCGCGCACCACCCGGCGGGCATTCTCGAAGGCCTCGTATTCGTTTTCCGAAACGTTCAGAAAGTAATCATAGAGCTGCAAAAAGTCGGCACCGTCGAGGGCCATCTGTATGGCGATAACGCGGTCGGCCAGGCGCTTGAGGCGCTGCGGATCAAGCGCGCCCGACAAAAACTCGGCGAACACCGCCAGACCTTCCTGCGTGCGGGCATTGCCCGGATGTGCTTCGCCAAGTATCGGAAAGCGTTTTTGCTGACCGCCGTTCTTGCCGGTTGCGATGTGCACCAGCGCCTCGTGCTGCAGCAGTTGGGTGGTGTCGAGATCGGAAAATATGGCGCTACCGCGCAACTTGATGATGTTTTTGCCAGCCGTCGCCTTGGCCGACAAATTTGGCACCACCTCGACACGCGGCGCGTCGTCAGCGAAGTACTTTGGCAATTCGGCATCGAGGCGCGCCTTGACCTGCTGAGCCGAAAAATTCGGGCGCTGCCCGGCAAGCTTGGTTGAATCCTGAAATGCGCCCAACAACCCGTCGAGCCGGGTGGCCAGATCCAGCGCCGTGACCTTGCCATCAGCCAGGGGCTTTTGCGGGTAACCGTACAAGCGCATGGCCGGCTCAACTATGTCAGCGGTGCCCAGCCGTGACAGCAGCAAGGCGGTATCACCCACGGTATCAGCGAGACGTGTTAACCAGCGGTGCACCGGTGAGTCGCCGTTAATCAGTTTGCGCGCAGCCGCAACGGCATCCTGTGCAGGAGCCGGATCAACGGGCGTATAAACGGGGTTTGGCAGTTCACGCGCACCGGCGGCAAAAAATCTCTCCGCCAACTCCGGCGACCACGCCGTCCGGCCCAATACCGGCAAGGTATCCTCTGCCGCATAGAGCAATTCACCGGCGCGCACCAGCCGCGCCAGTTCGGCATCAGAAAAAATATCTTTCATGCCCTACGCCGAATCGCGTTTTGCAATGGGCGTATAGCTGCGATCCACCGCGCCGGTGTATATCTGCCGCGGACGGTCTATGCGTGACGTCGGGTTGGTGCGCACTTCGCGCCACTGCGCAATCCAGCCGGGCAGACGCCCGATCGCAAACATCACCGTAAACATATTGGTCGGTATGCCAATCGCGCGCATGATAATGCCGCTGTAGTAATCAACGTTCGGATACAAATTGCGCTCTATAAAATAAGAGTCCTTGAGCGCGACTTCTTCCAGGCGCATGGCCATATCGAGCATCGGGTCGCTGATGCCGAGCTTGTCAAGCAAACGATCACAGGCCTCCTTGATAATCCTGGCGCGCGGATCAAAATTTTTGTACACCCTGTGCCCGAAACCCATCAGCTTGGTTTTGGAATCCTTGCGCTTTACCGAGGCCACAAAATCCTCCAGCGACTGCCCACTGTCGATAAGCTGCCGGAGCATTTCGATAACAGCCACGTTGGCGCCGCCATGCAACGGCCCCCATAGCGCGCAAACACCGGCCGCTACCGAGGCATGCAGGCTGGCCTGAGCCGAGCCCACCATGCGCACTGTCGAAGTCGAACAGTTTTGCTCGTGATCGGCATGCAGAATAAACAGCCGGTCAAGCGCATCGATAATTACGGGGTCGCTGTCAAAAGGCTCAAACGGATTCGAGAACATCATGTGCAGGAAGTTGGCCGTGTAACGCAAATCGGCGCGTGGGTAGTTCATCGCCCGGCCGGCCGATTTTCGATAACTGGCCGCGGCAATGGTACGAATCTTGCTCATCAGGCGTGCGGCCTGTTTCATAAAATGAGCGTCATCATCCGCAGCGCTAAGGTCCGTTTCAAAGCAGCCCAGCACGTTTATCATCGCCGACAGAATTGCCATCGGCGGTGCATTCGGCGGGAAGCCTTCAAGATGGTGCCGCATGTCTTCGTGAATGAACTGGTGCTTCGTCAATAGCTGGCGAAATTCGGTCAACTGCGCCGTGGTCGGCAATTCGCCGAAGATCAGCAGATAAGAGGTCTCGATAAAATTGGAATGCGTCGCCAGCACCTCGATGGGGTAGCCACGGTATTCGAGCACACCCTGTTCACCATCAATGTAGGTGATGCTGCTGGTACACGCGCCGGTATTGCCGTAGCCGCTGTCCAGCGTAATTGCGCCCGATGCAGCGCGCAGGCGGGAAATGTCGATACCCACTTCGTTCTTCGTGCCGACGACGAGCGGCAGTTCATAGCTTTCGCCGCGGAGTGTGAGCGTGGCAGATTCACCCATAGTCTTTACCTTATTGGTCTTTCGCGGGGCGGATTACAGTCCGACCATAGCAGCCTTTGGCAACAGCGCCCGGACTGGCTTCGAAACGATATAACTATATATTTTGATGTCAAGAAGTTTCGCATCGAGATACTTGCGCACCCGGCTACCGCCAGAGCGATGAGCTGGGGCGCGCCCCGCTGCAGCAACACTTATTAGACTTTGTAACAAGGTATAGGCATATTTATATCCTGCTGATACATAGCAATGGACTGCACGCGGTGCAAAAGAGTGCCATGTCCCACCAGTAACATGCCCACCAATAACATGTCCCACTAATAAAGCGAGTTTGTTCTTATGAATATACGTCCCGCTATTTTTGCGCTTTCCATCTTTTCCGTCAGTGCATCGACGGCTCTGGCAGCGGCGCTGCCCGAAATTGTTTCCTACGCCGAAAGACGGTCATCCGATGTTCAGGATATACCCGTCGCGGTCACCAGCTTTAACCCCAGCGACCTCGATCGTCGGCAGATTACCGGCACGCTTGATCTCATTGCCAACGTCCCCAACATGAGCGGCTCGCACAACGTGTCCCTGGGCGGTTCAAACTCGTTCTTCCTGCGCGGCATCGGTAACGCCGAATCCATCGCAACGTTTGATGTGCCCATTGGTACTTACATTGACGAGATTTATATTTCACGGCAAAACCAGAACCAGATAGAACTGTTTGACATTGAGAGCCTTGAAGCACTGCGTGGACCACAGGGCACGCTGTTCGGTCGCAACACCACCGGCGGTGCCATTGTGGTGACTTCGCAAAAACCCACCGATGAGTTTTCGGCATCCGTGGAAGGCGGCATCGGCAGCTACAGCCGCTACCACCTGAAAGGCGGTCTCAACCTGCCGATCTCGGACACACTGGCGGCCCGGTTTAATGCCTTTGTCATTGACGAAGACGGGTGGATGGACAGCGTCACGACCGGTGACACTTACAACGGTGAAGAGGCCTACGGCATGCGCGCCGCACTGCGCTTTACGCCCAATGACACCTGGACGTGGGACGGGTCCCTGCAGTATTCCGATACGGATGCACAGGCTGTGGGTACCGCTGCCTTTCCGGTCGGCTCACGCCTGCCAGAAACCGGCGACCTGACGCTCAACCAGACAGCACTGTTTGATTGTGAAGGCCCCAAATCCGATGCCCTGGGCACCACGGCACCGAACTGTAGCTTCAACAAGATGGAATCGCTGTTGTTCGCATCCAACCTTGCATACGATGCGGGCCCTTTCACGGTTAACTTCATCGTTGGCTACTACGACCTTGAGCAGAACTACGCGGCGGATTTTCTCGACAACTCACAAAATTTGCCCTTCGGCCCGGCCTTTGGTGACACCTTTATTATCGCTAATAACGGCGAGCACGATCAGATCAGCGGGGAAATAAAAATCACCGGCGATGCCAATGACGGCAGACTTCGTTATGTCGGCGGCTTGTTTTACATGGACGAAGACAACGAAACCAACTTCACCGACTGGGTAGGCACCAAACCCGGAATAGTCGCGTTCAACGTTCGCACACCGCTGAAGAACTCCACCCAATCCATGGCTGCCTATGGCCAGCTCGACTTTGACATTACGGATCAGCTAACCCTGCAGGCGGGCGGGCGCTGGACGGATGAAGAGAAAGATTTCAGCATCAACGGCTCGCTGTCGTTTGTCCCGGTGACCGATGCCGATCTGATCGCCGCGGGGATACCGCTGGAGCAAAGCGAGGACAAATTCACCTACAAGCTGGGGGCCCGCTATCAGTTCAACGACGACACCATGGGCTACGTCTCCTACACCACCGGCTTCAAATCAGGTGGCTGGAATGCCCGCGGCAGTTCAGTTGCAGCGCTGGCTGCCTTTGGGCCGGAAGAAGTCGACTCAATCGAAGCCGGCCTCCGCTCCGAGTGGATGGACAACCGGTTGCGCACCAACCTGACGGTATTTCAGGCCAAGTACGATGATATCCAGATCGCCACTGTTGAAGGGGCGCTGTTTATTACCACCAACGCGGGTGATTCCAAGATTAACGGCCTTGAGCTGGAAGTAACACTGGCCGCAACCGAAAACCTGACGGTGTTTGGCAACCTTGGTCTGATGGATGGCAAGTACACCCGCCTCTCGATGGGTGGCATGCTCGCGGGCATTGGGCCAGAGCCGACGCGCACACCGAACAGCACCGCAATGATCGGTGCCGAATACGTGGTGCCGCAGTCGATATTGAACGGTGAAGTGTTCTTTGCCGGACAGGCTACCCGTTGGGCCGATTACTATATGGGCAACGATAATGCACCCAACACCAAGATTGAGGCGCATACTTTGGCGAACGCTCAGGCAGGTTGGCGCAATGACAACTGGGAAGCCGTTATCGAATGCAAAAACTGTTTCGATGAGGAATGGTTCGGCACTAACCTTTTCAACGTGCTGTACACCGCCGATCCGGTGCGCTGGGGCCTCCGCGTAAAGCGTAGCTTCTAGCACCAAAGACGAAGGAAGGCAGGCAATGCAGCCGGCCGTGCCCGTGGGCACGGCCGGCTTTTTCGTTTATTTTATCGTCAATAAGAAATTCAGCCGGGACTTTAATGCCGTGTTAAAAAGTATTGTCATTGTCACCATTTCTGTTCTGAAGCTCGGTTCCGTCGAGCCGGCCTATCAGGAGCATCTGGATTACACGACTGTAGAGCGCGGTACTGTCGGTGCCAGCCTCAGCGAAGTGTGGAACACGCCGTCCATGACTGGCCGGAAGTACGTGCTCATGCAACCGGCCAGTGAAGCCGATGTTTATATTCGCTTTGTCGAGAATGTCCCGGTGCAAGGCTACGCGCCGCTGGCAACGCTGGGATGGAACGCAACCGAATTGCTGGTCACCGATCCCGATGCTCTGGCGGCCAGCTTTGCGAATACGCCTTTTGAAGTTGTCGGCCCACCCGCGGATTTGTGGGATGCGCCGAATGCGCCGCGGGCCATGCAGGTAATCGGGCCGGGCGACGAGGTGCTCTACCTGACCCGCAACGGTGATTTTGCGACCCACACGGACGTTGACCGCCTGTTCATCATGGTTCTGGGCGGCAACTCGCTGGACTCGTTGAGCGATTTCTATGGCGAAAAGCTCGGGCTGTTGCTCGATAAGCCACTGCAACTGCCGGTCCCGTTCATGGCCGGCGCGCAGGGAGTTGCTGCGGATACGCTGTATCCGTTACGGGTCGCAATACTCTCCAAAGACTACCTGCTGGAACTGGATGAATACCCGGATACGGTGCCGCAGCGCCCTGTGCAGGCCGGTTATCTGCCGCCGGGCACCGCAATGGTCAGCTTTGAAGTCGCCGATCTGGACGCTCTGGACGTTGACTGGCGTTCAACGCCACAACCTGTAAATGAATTTCCTTACAACGGGCGGCGCGTCGGGGTTACCATCGGGCCCGCCGGCGAATGGCTGGAACTGATCGAGACACCCGGCATCGTGGCCGACCCGGCAGGATAATCAGCCATGCCTTACCTACCCGGAGGCTGTGCACAACCCGATCCCGCTGAACTGCGGGCCTGGTGGGAAAAACTTCGCCGCGAACCGGGCAACGCATCGCTGCCGGATCATTACGGAGTGCGCTGGATCGGGCTGGACGATGAAACCACCGAACAGGTCATCGAGCTAATTATTGCCGGCGACAAGACGGGCACGTTTACCTTACCCTGGATTATTGAGCACACCAAGACGTCGGCGCCCGCACCAGGCGATACGATTATTCTCGTCGACTTTGGTGGCCATCCGCAGCTGGTCGTGCGCCTGACAGACATAGCGGAAGTTGCGTTTGGCGGGATTACGGCCGAACACACGGCCATTGACGGCACACCGGTGCGCGATCTGGCCGTCTGGATTCCGCTGCATACGCACTACTGGAACAACTTATTGCAGCCCTACGGGCTTAGTGTCAGCGCCGACATGCCCGTGCTGGTGGAAAAATTTGAACTCTTGTGTAACAACTCAACAACGTGAATAAATCGAACTCACAACCCGCAGCAAAGGAAAACTACATCCTTGGTTACGGCGAGGGCGCCATGCAGTGGATGACCAGCCGCACTGCGGAAGTACATGGTGCCTTCCTGCTGCCCTGGTTGAAGCCTGGCATGCGTCTGCTTGACTGCGGTTGCGGGCCCGGCACCCTGACACTGGGCTTTGCCAAACGCGTGGCACCCGGCGAAACCATCGGCATAGATCGCGAAGCCAGCCAGTTCACTGCGACAGTAAATGCGGCGCAGCGCGAAAACATCGGCAATCTGCATTTTGTGACCGGCGATATTTACGAGCTGCCCTATGCCGATGCAAGCTTCGATGTCGTGTTCGCGTCAGCTGTGCTTGGCAGCGTATCGGATCCGCAACGGGTGGTTGCGGAAATGGCGCGCGTGCTTAAACCCGGCGGCATCATGGCGCTTAAAGAGTTCGATCATGGCGGCGATATCATCTGGCCGCTGTCACCGTTGCTGGAAAAAAGCGCAGAGCTTTACCACGGCCTGCGCAGGCACAACGGCCATGCTGAAGATTGCGGCCGCCGGCTGCGGGGCTGGGTGCATGCGGCCGGTTGCGATGTGCAGCACCTGAGAGGATTTTTCGACCAGCAAGCCGGTGCTGACGAATTGCGGGTCTACATCGATCGCAACAACTACCTGATTGATGAAATACTCGGCCCGCAATACATAGAACTCGGCTGGTGCACGCAGGACGATCTGACAGCTCAGGCCGCCGCGTGGGTAGAATTTGCCGCGAACCCGGCGGCGATATACCTCGCGTGCTGGTTTGAAGCTATCGGTATCAAGAGTTAGTCGATTGGCAAACCCACACGCAATGCCGCTGGCCGAGCCCGCGCCGACTTTTCGCGCCGCGCTGACGCGCCATTTCGCTGTTTACGGGTATACCCGGCGAGCGGTTTCGCTCGTATGGGACACCAATCGCGCACTGGCAATTACGCTTGCCGTGCTCACCCTGACCGCCGGCCTGCTGCCGGCAGCCATGGCCTGGGTGGGCAAATTGATTGTCGACGGCGTCGTAATGCAGATGGATCTGGTGCGTGGCGGCGGCACAGCGGAGTATGCGGCCGTACTCAAGCTGGTATTTCTCGAAGGCTGCATTATTGCGCTGCTTAATGTCGCGCAGCGTGGCATTAACGCTTGCCAGAGCTTGTTGCGCGCGCAACTCGGTTACCGCGTCAATGAGATGATTCTGGAGAAGGCGCTGACGCTGGACTTGTCGCAATTTGAAGATGCCGAGTTCTACGACAAGCTGTTGCGCGCACGCCGCGAGGCGTCGAGCCGACCCTTAAGTCTGGTCATGCGCAGCTTCGCACTGATGCAACAGCTGATCGCGCTGGTCAGCTTTGGCGTTTTGATCGCGCAGTTTTCTGTGTGGGCCATGGTGTTGCTGATTGTGGCCGGCTTGCCCGCCTTCGTGGCCGAAACCAAGTTCTCCGGCGATGCCTTCAGGCTGTTTCGGTTTCGTGCGCCGGAAGCGCGTGAGCAAAACTATCTCGAAATTGTAATGGCCCGCGAAGACCACGTGCAGGAGGTCAAACTGTTCGGGCTTGGCCCGATGTTACTGCAGCGATACCGCGACATATTCAACAAGGTTTATGGCGAAGATCGTGCGCTGACGCTGCGCCGTGAGGGCTGGGGGCTGGCCCTGTCTCTTATCGGTACAGTTGCCCTATACGGTGCCTACGCATGGATCGTTATCGCGGCTATCAACGTCACCATCACCATTGGTGAAATGACCATGTACCTGCTGTTGTTCCGGCAAGGACAAGGCGCGGTCTCGGCCGGGCTCGGTTCGATTGGTGGCATGTACGAAGACAATTTGTACCTGACTAACCTCTATGAGTACCTGGAGCAGGAGCCCGTCACCATGGGCGGCGATGCCGTGTCGGGCCCGCATCCGGAAGACGGCATTCGTTTTGAGCATGTAACGTTCAAGTATCCGGAATCTGCAACACCCACACTCAAAGACATCAGCCTGCATATAAAACCGGGTGAAAGTCTCGCGCTGGTAGGCGAAAACGGTGCCGGAAAATCCACCCTGATCAAATTATTGTGCGGCTTCTATACGCCGGACTCGGGGCGCGTCATGCTGCACGGTCGCGACGTTCGCGAGTGGGATCAGTCCTCCCTGCACCGCTGTATTGGTGTTATTTTTCAAGACTTCAACCGCTACCAGTTTACTGTCGGCGAAAACATCGGCGTCGGTGATGTATCGGATTACCGCGATACGGACCGCTGGGACGACGCCGCCACCAAGGGCATGGCGAAGCCCTTTATTCAGCGCCTGCGATGGGGCTTTGAAACACAACTGGGGTCGTGGTTCAAAGGCGGCAAGGAGTTATCCACCGGTCAGTGGCAAAAGATTGCGCTGTCACGCGCATTCATGCGCAGCAAGGCCGACGTGCTGGTGCTGGACGAACCCACCGCAGCCATGGACGCGGCCGCCGAAGCCGAGTTGTTTGAGTATTTTCGCGAACACACCGACGGCAAAATTGCCGTGCTGATTTCTCACCGCTTTTCGACGGTGCGCCAGGCAGACCGGATCGCGGTGCTTGAAGACGGCCGTATCATCGAGTGCGGTACGCATGAAGAACTGATCGATCTTGACGGCATTTATGCGACCTTGTTTTTCCTGCAGGCTGAAGGCTACCGCTAACCGTAACCAACCACAGCCACACACCGCGGAGGAAGAGCAACCCGGCTTGCGGAAACTGTCACCGCAACGGTTGCCAGCCGCAATTGCCACACGGCATCGTCAGCGTCGGCAGGCGGTAATGCAAATTCCTGGCCGGCCTCGCTGGCATTCAGCAGCACGGCCAGGCGACGAGCCGGCTCGTGCGCCGCGGTTAGCACCATTGCGAAGGCTTGCGCGGCATTCCAGTCCGCTTCGGCCATGGCTGCCCCGTCGGGCCGCAGCCACACAATATCGGGCAACCGTTCATTACCGGTAGTGGCACCGTGTCGGTATTCACGCGGACGCAACAATGGCTCGCGCCGACGTAACGCCGCCCATTCGCCCACTTGCGTCACAAACGCAGGGTCTGTCTGCAATCCTGACCAGTCCAGCCACGCAATTTCATTGTCCTGCGCGTACGCATTGTTATTGCCTTGCTGGGAATGACCGATGTCATCGCCGCCCAGCAGCATCGGTGTGCCCCCGGATATCAGCAGGGTTGCCAGCATGTTCAGGCGCTGCTGACGTCGCAGAGCGTTGATCTCGCCATCCTCGCTCAAGCCTTCATGCCCGTAATTGCTGCTGTAGTTGTGCGCGTGACCGTCACGGTTCTGCTCGCCATTCACTTCATTGTGGCGCCGCGAATAACTGACCACGTCAGTCAGCGTAAACCCGTCGTGACTGGTAACAAAATTAATGCCCGCTTCCGGCCCGCGCCCCTTGTGTTCGAACAGTTCCGCTGAACCGTGCAGACATCTGGCGAACTCGCCGGCGGCCCCGACATCACCCCGCCAAAAACGCCGCACAGTGTCGCGATACCGATCATTCCATTCACCCCACCGGGCGCCGAAACGACCAAGCTGATAGCCCCCAGGACCGATATCCCAGGGCTCGGCAATCAGCTTTGCATCAGCCAGGGCCGGACTGCGTTCAATTGCGTTTAGCAATGGGTGTGCCGCGGTAAAGCCGGTGGCGCTGCGACCCAGCACCGTGGCAAGGTCAAAGCGAAACCCGTCGACGCCCATCTTGTTGTGCCAGTATTCCAGGCTGCTGAGCACCAGCGCCTGCACCTGCGGGTGATCGGCGTTCAGCGTATTGCCGCACCCGGTGTCGTTAATGTATGCCTGCGGCGCATCGGGACTGCTACGGTAGTAGCTTTGGTTATCGATACCGCGAAACGTCAGCGTTGGACCGAACTCATCGGTTTCAGCCGTGTGGTTATAAACCACGTCCAGCAGCACCTCCATTCCCGCGTCGTGGATGGCATCGGTCATTGCCCGAAACTCAGCCACCGGGTTATTGCCCGCATAACGTCCGGCGGGCGCAAAAAAATTAACGGTGTTGTATCCCCAATAGTTGCGCAAACCCCGCTCATGCAGAAAACGCTCGTCAATAAACGCATGCACCGGCAGGAGTTCAACACTGGTAATGCCCAGAGCGCGCAGATGCGCGAGTATCTGTCCGTTGCTGAGCCCGGCGAAGCGACCGCGTTCTGCGGCACTCAACCCGGGGTGACGCATGGTGTAGCCCCGCACGTTGATTTCGCAGATCACAGTGTCACGCCAGGGTATACGGGGCCGCTTTAGCGGCTGCCCGGAGACATCACCAGTGACCACGCTTTTTGGCACCCACGGTGCGCTGTCCCGTGTGCAGGGCTCAGGCCCATAAGGATTGCCGGCGGCATAACCCAATACCGCATCATGCCATTGCAGATCGCCGTCCAGTTGTCGGGCGTAGGGATCGATCAATAACTTGTGCGCGTTGCACCGCAAACCTTCCGCAGGACGGTAAGGGCCGTGCACACGGTAACCGTAGCGCTGACCCGGCAAACACCCGGGCACATGCCGTGACCAAATGCCGTCCCGAACCAGCTCAAGGGCATGCCGCGCAACCTCGCGGCCATCCGGTGCGTAAAGGCAAAGCACTACAGCTTCTGCCACCGCAGTGTACAGGCTGAAAATAACGCCGTCGTCTACACAGCGCGCTCCCAGACCGTTGGACGGCAGTATCATCAAACCATAGGCGGCTTAGCGCCCGCCAAGCTCAATGGGTTCGAGTTTCCAGATGTCATCGTTGTAATCGCGCATGGTCCGGTCGGTCGAAAAACGGCCTGCTGATGCGGTATTCAGGATACTCATGCGCGTCCAGTTCGCACTATCCAGATAGGCTTCGGCGACCCGATTCTGCGCGTCGACAAAGCCGCGAAAATCGGCAGCGGTCATCCATACGTCATGCGGCGAGCGCACCGAGGCGATCACCGGGTCGAGAATGCCCGGCTCGAAACGGTTGAAATGGCCACACTCCAGCAACTTCATAACACGGGAAAAATCACGGTCATGCGCAATGATGGCGGTGGGATCATAGCCGTCTCGTGCCGCTTCAATTTCTTCGACAGTGAGACCGAACAGGAAAAAATTATCCGCGCCGACAGCTTCGCGAATTTCAACGTTGGCGCCATCCAGGGTACCAATAGTCAGCGCACCGTTCATCATGAATTTCATGTTGCCGGTACCGGATGCCTCCTTGCCCGCCGTCGAAATCTGCTCGGACAAATCGGCGGCCGGACAAATCAGCTCCATCGCGGAAACGTTGTAATCCGGATAAAACACCAGCGCAAGGCGGCCCTGCATCGCGGGGTCTGTATTTATGACTGCCGCCACGTTGTTGATGAACTTGATGATGCTCTTGGCCATGGCGTAACCGGGCGCAGCTTTGCCGCCGATAATAATTGCCCGCGGCGGCAACTCATCGCCGTCGCCACGCCGGATGCGGTCATACAAATGAACCGCATGCAGGACGTTCAACAGCTGCCTCTTGTATTCGTGAATACGTTTCACCTGCACATCAAACAACATGCCACAATCCAGACTGATGCCAGTGCAGCGTGCAATCTGGCGAGCCAACCTTTTCTTGTTGGTGTACTTTACATGCCGCCAGCGTTTCTGAAATTCGGCGTCACCGGCGTAAGACGCAAGTGCTGCCATTTGCTCCAGATCGGTAGTCCAGCCGTCACCAATCTTCTCGGTGATCAGGGTCGCCAGCCCGGGATTGCACGCGGCCAGCCAGCGACGCTGGGTTACCCCGTTGGTCTTGTTGTTAAATTTATGCGGCCATAGCTCGGCGAAATCCCGGAACAAGCCTTCGCGTAACAGCCGCGAATGCAGCTCAGCCACGCCGTTTACCGAAAAACTGCCCACGATCGCCAGGTAGGCCATGCGCACCATTTGCGTCGGCCCTTCTTCGATAATCGACATGCGCGCGACACGTTCGGAATCACCGGGCCAGCGGTCACCCACCGTTTTAATAAAGCGGGCGTTGATTTCAAGAATGATATCCAGCAACCGCGGCAGCAGGTTGCGGAACATATCGACCGACCAGGCTTCGAGGGCCTCCGGCAACAGCGTATGGTTGGTGTAGGCCATGGTGCGACTGGTCACGTCCCAGGCTTCAGACCACGTGAGCCCGTAACGATCCAGCAATAACCGCATCAGCTCGGGCACCGCAACAGCAGGATGGGTATCGTTAAGCTGCACACAACGTTTGTCGGCGAATTCGCTGAAATCGTCGCCATGGCGTTCTACCCATGCGCGCAGCATGTCCTGCAAGCTGGCGGATGCCAGAAAATACTGCTGCCGCAGGCGCAACTCCTGACCGTTTTCCGTTTCTGCATTCGGGTACAACACCATGGTGATGTTTTCCGCCGCATTCTTGGCAGCGACTGCATCGGCATAGCTCCCCGCGTTGAACTCTTCCAGATCAAACTCGTCGGTGGCGACGGCCGACCAAAGCCGCAAGGTGTTAACAACGTCGTTCCGATAGCCGGGGACCGGCACATCGAAAGGCACCGCCAGCACATCGTGCGTATTGACCCAGCGATAACGGGCATGACCCGCGCCGTCCGTATAGGCCTCACTGTGGCCGCCGAAGCGAATAGTCTGTGCCAGCTGCAGGCGCTTGATTTCCCATGGGAAGCCGTCGAGCAGCCAGGAGTCGGGGGCTTCCACCTGCTGGCCGTTCTCAAGCCGTTGCCGGAACATGCCGTACTGATAGCGAATGCCGTAGCTGATAACCGGCAGACGCAGCGTTGCGCAGCTGTCCAGAAAACATGCCGCCAGCCGGCCAAGGCCGCCGTTGCCGAGACCGGCATCGTGTTCGCGGTCGTAAACGTCTTCCAGGTTGAGCCCCAGACGCTCCATGGCATCGTTCACGGCCCCCTGCAAATCCAGATTTAGTAGTGCATTACGCAGCAAACGACCGAGCAGGAACTCAAGCGACAGGTAAGCCACCTGACGCCGGTCATCGCGCTCGACTGCCGCGCTGGTGCGAGTCCAGCGCTCCGACAAACGATCACGCACAGCAAGGGCCAGCGACTGATAAATGAAGGGCTCACCGGTGTTGATCACACGCTGACCAAAACTGTGGCCAAAATAATGCATGACATCACGCAACAGGGCGTCGGTGGTCATTTCCAGCGGGGGCGTTTGCAGCAGCTCAATGCCGGGCGAGCCGCCCTTGCCGCCAGATCCGTTACTGCCGGATCCGTTGCTACCATGAGCCGCGTCGGGCTGTAATTCCATTAATTACTCACTATTGCAAAGCGGTTTACCGAACTATTCAGGCTCGATTATAAGGGTCGCCAGCGGCGGTAGCGTGATCCACAGCGAACTTTGCTGGTTGTGCCATGGCGTAGGCTCGGTCTCCAGCAAAGGTATGAAATCTGTGTCAGTTCCACCGTATTCACTGGCGTTGGTATTCAGCAAAGCACGCCAGCGGCCGGCTCGCGGAACGCCGATACGGTAGTCGTGCCGCGGCACGGGGGTCAGGTTTGCTACACACACGACAACCTGATCATCACGGCCCCTGCGCAACCACGACAGTACGCTGTTTTCACGGTCATTCCAGTCCAGCCAATCAAAGCCCTCCGGCGAAAAATCCTGCTGATAAAGCGCCGGACAATCCTGGTACAGCTTGTTCAGGTCGTGCAGTAATCTCTGCACACCCGCATGCAAGGGGTACTGCAACAAATGCCAGTCGAGCGAACGATCGTGATCCCATTCCGCTGACTGCGCAAACTCGCCGCCCATAAACAGCAACTTTTTGCCGGGGTGACAATACATGGCGCCGTAATAGGCGCGCAGATTCGCGAATCGTTGCCACTCATCGCCCGGCATGCGCCCCAGTAACGACCCTTTGCCGTGCACCACTTCGTCGTGTGATAACGGCAGGACAAAGTTTTCGTTAAACGCGTATACCAGACCAAACGTCATCTTGTCGTGATGATGCTTGCGATGGACGGGCTCCTCGCGCATATAGGACAAGGTGTCGTTCATCCAGCCCATGTTCCACTTATAGGTGAAACCCAGGCCACCGTCATACACCGGTCGGGACACGCCCGGCCAGGCAGTCGATTCTTCGGCAAAGGAAACGGCCTCGTAACGATGCACGGCCTGATTAAGCCGTTTCAAGAACTCAACGGCCTCCAGATTTTCGTTGCCGCCGTGCCGGTTCGGCAGCCACTCGCCGTCATTACGCGAATAATCCAGATACAGCATGGATGCGACGGCATCCACGCGCAATCCGTCAATATGAAATTCGTTAATCCAATACAGCGCGCTGCCAATCAGGTAGTTGACGACTTCCGACCGGCCATAATTAAAAATCAGCGTGCCCCAATCAGCGTGTTCGCCCTTGCGCGGGTCGGCGTGCTCATACAGCGCGGTGCCGTCGAAGCGGCGCAAGCCGTGCTCATCGCGGGGAAAATGTGCCGGCACCCAGTCCAGGATCACCCCAATACCGGCCCGATGGCACTGATCCACAAAATAGCGAAAATCGTCAGGCTCGCCAAAGCGATGCGTGGGTGCATAGAGCCCGATTGGCTGATACCCCCATGAACCGTCGAACGGGTGCTCGGTGACCGGCAACAATTCAATGTGCGTGTACCCCATGCTGACGACGTACTCGACCAGTTGCGTCGCCAGTTCGCGATAACTCAGGCGCCGGTTATTGTCCTCCGGCATCCGGCGCCACGAACTCAGGTGCACCTCGTAGATAGCCATCGGCTGATCGAGGCGCGGCTGCTGTGTCCGCTGCGTCGCCCATGCTCGGTCGCGCCAGCGATAGCGACTTTTGTAAACCACCGATGCATTGCCTGGCGGCGGCTCAAAATAATGCGCATAAGGATCGGACTTGAGAGGCAGCTTATGCCCTCGCCCGTCGAGCAATTCAAACTTGTAGCGTTCGCCGTGGCCAATGCCGGGAATAAATATTTCCCAGATACCGTTACCCGGATGCAGCCGCATGACATGGCGGCGGCCGTCCCAGTCATTAAACGCTCCGATAACGCTGACGCGTTTCGCATTCGGTGCCCAAACGGTGAAACGCGTGCCTGCAACACCCTTGATGCGCAGGCAATGCGCGCCCAGCTTGTTGTAAATCAGTTCGTCCGAGCCCTCGCGCAACAAGTGCAAATCAAGCTCGCCCATGGTGCTGCCGAAGCGATACGGATCATCTACCTCATACACCTCCCCCTGATGCGGCGTAATTCGCAGTCGATAACGGCGCAGACGGGGTGGCAACTCGGCGGCAAAAACCCCTTCGGGATGCACTCTGGACATCGAAGCGACCAGCTCGCCGCTTGCGTCGATCAGCTCAACGCTGCGCGCCTGCGGCTGAAAGCTGCGCACGATACGGGTATTGCCGACCCTGTGAGGACCCAGCACGGCGAAAGGATTCGCGTGTTCGCCGCTGACAAGGGCAGCCAACTCAGCCGGGTCAGTCACGGGCAGCATGGTCAGCTTCTTTGCCAGCGGTATACAGATCGCGAATATAGGCTTGCGCTGCCGTGTCCCAGCAAAAACGGGCTGCGGCAGCGGCCTGCCCGATCGAACGCCACCGTTGCGGCTGCGTCTCGCGCATCGTCAGCGCGGCATCGAAGGCTTGCACGAACTCGCATGCCTGCGCTTGCGGTGTGGCGCCGGCAAACACAAAACCGGTAACGCCATTTTCAACGGTATCGCGCAAGCCTCCGACACCGTGCACGATGCACGGCTGCCCGGCGCGCATGGCCAGCAATTGACTGATACCGCAAGGCTCAAAACTGCTGGGCATCAAGAACAAATCACCGCATGCATACAGACAGTCCGCCAATGCCTCGTGATAGCCATTGATAAACAATGCATTGCTGTGCCGTGCCAGCACCGTGGCCAGGTGTTGTTCCAGTTGCGGGTCGCCACTGCCGAGCAATACAAACAACGAATCGTCGCCCAGACGTTCGAGAATGGCGTCAAGCGCCGTAAAATCAGCAGGGCAATCAGTGCGGCAATCAGCGCGGTCATCAGCGACCTGCTCCAGAAACAGGCTTACTTTTTGCGCCGTTATGCGCCCGACGCTGGTCACGATCGTTCGCGGCCGACGCCGACCAAAGCGCCGCAGCATGGTTTCGACAAACGGCTCCACGGACAAAGCGTCGGGCAAGCTTTGCAATGCGCGCGCCAGCGGCTGCCAGCCACGAATATGCTTACCGCCCGGATACATGCAGCCGTTCAGGATACCAACCAACTTGCCTGCCTCTGCCGCCGCCTGAGTATCGTGCTCTAATCCTTCGCCGCCAAAAAAGCCCGTGGCCGGGTTGTCGGGCAAGCGTATTTCCCGTGCGTAGGTGGGCGAAACCGTACTCACGCCGTCAGCAAGCCTTATGCCCACCGCCATCGGGTTAATGCAGTCGCGGTAGCGAGGGTCTTCGACCAACGCGCTGTCATATGCCAAACCCGGATACCAGCTTTCCAGCGATGACGGGTCGTCGCGTAACGGGCGAATGCCCTGCAATGCAAGGTTATGGATGGTATAGACGCAATGCAGTTCGCGCAGCAACCGGTACTCCGGCGCGCTGTGACGCAACAGCAATAGCAAGGCGGCATGCCAGTCATGCAAATGCACGACATCCGGCGCGCGGGTGGTCGGCTGTGTCAGGTAAGCAGCCACGGTTGCACAAAAAAACGCGAACTTGTGCGCATCGGATGCGAACGGCCGGTGCGGCCCGTCGTCGCAGTAAATTTTTCCGGGGCCGTGCGGGGACATCAACGGATGCTCCGCCACCGTGTGACAAATGTGCGGATTGTTGCCGGGCACAGAATACAGCTGCACCTGCTCGATTTTGCCGGCAAAGTTCACGGCGACAGTCTGCAACTTCTGCGCACGGGGTAATTCGTGCAGAAAACCGTAGGCCGGCATCAGCACCGTGGTCGACCAACCCGCTTCAGCCAGCGCGATCGGCAAGTCCCGAACGACATCACCGATACCGCCGACTTTACCGCCCGGAAGAGCCGCATTTTCCGCGGCAACGAACAACACGTGCTTCATCAACGGCTTCGCAACCCTACTCAGCGCGTAAAGTGCAGTCGCTGGCCGAGCATGTCCGGGGTGACCAGTGTGAGCCCTGAATCCGTGACGCGAAAACCTCGCGCCCGGTCGTTGTCGGCATTGATACCTATTTGCGTGCCGTTGGGGATGCGGGCACCGCGATCCACTATGGCGCGCCTGATGTGACAGTTCTCGCCAATATCCACTTCCGGCAATATCACCGAATCCTCGACCAGACTGCGCGAATTGATGAAGCAGTTGTTGAAGATTACCGACCGCTGCACCCTTGCCCCCGAAATCACACAACCGGCCGAGACCATGGAATTGATCGCCTCCCCGCGACGATCCGGATCATCAAACACAAACTTTGCCGGCGGCGCCTGTGTCTGGCGCGTCATAATGGGCCATGTCTTGTCGTACAGATCCAACTGTGGCGTCACGCTGATCAGTTCCATGTTGGCCTGCCAGTAGGCGTCGAGCGTCCCCACGTCGCGCCAGTAGGCCATGCCACCCGTGCGCATATCACGAAACGGATACGCATAGACACGATACTGATCGACAATGGACGGAATAATATTGCGGCCAAAATCGTGTTGCGAACCGGGCGTATCCGCGTCCTTGATCACCTGCTCAAAGAGGAAGCTGGTGTTGAATACGTAGTTGCCCATTGACGCCAGACACATTTCGGTTTGCCCGGGAATCGGTGTCGGGTTATCCGGTTTCTCCTCGAAGCCGATGACGCGGCCGTTTTCATCCACCGACATGACACCGAGGGCACCGGCTGCCTCAGCTACCGGCACTTCAATGCAACACACAGTCATGTCCGCTTTCTGTTCAGCGTGCGCCGCAAGCAGGGGGCCGTAATCCATTTTGTAAACGTGATCACCGGCAAGAATCAGCACCAACTCCGGTTCATGAGTGCGAATAATATCGAGGTTCTGATATACGGCATCGGCCGTGCCGCGATACCACTCACCACCGATACGCTGTGACGCAGGCAAAATCTCTACAAACTCGTTGTAGTCAGATTGCGAGAAGGACCAGCCGCGCACCACATGCCTGATCAGCGAATGCGCTTTGTACTGCGTCAACACGCCGATTCGCCGGATGCCGGAGTTAATGCAGTTCGACAGCGCGAAATCGATAATGCGCAGCTTGCCGCCAAAGTACAGCGAGGGCTTGGCGCGCCACTTGGTGAGCTCGTAAAGTCGCGAACCCTGACCGCCGGCCAGCACCAGACCGAGCGTTCGCCGCGTCAGCCGGCTGACAAAACGCTGATCTTCTTTTGCCGACAGGTTCTCGGCTTCATTTTTTTGATCGGTCGTCATTACCCTTGCTCGATACACTTACCCGACGCGTCTCCCTAACCATATCGCGCATTCTCTCGCAGAGTTGCGATGTCAGCATTTCGGGCTGAAAACGCCAGCGCCAATTGCCCCCGGCAGTGCCCGGGGTATTGAGGCGCGCGGCCGAGCCTAACCCCAGCAGATCCTGAAGCGGCGCGATAACTGTCTGCACGGCGCTGCCCAGAGCGAATTCCAGCAGCTTAACATGCGCGCTCTCCACTCCGCCGCCGACCCGGCCCAGCACCGCTGCGCGGGTTTGCTCAATCTCATCGAGCGGACGCAAATCGTCGGGGCTGCCGGTGAGCCAGCCGATAACCGTGTCATTATCGTGCGTGCCCGTGTAGCAAATATTACAGCTGTCGATTGAGTCAATGTCGAACTCAGGATCGGCCAGTTCAAACTGCAGCACCTTCATGCCGGGGAAACCGTACTTCATGCGCAACGCGTCCACTGCGGGCGTAATAACACCCAGATCCTCGGCCACAAGCGGCAACTTGCCCAATGCCGCCTGCGCCGCATCGAACAAAGCTTCGCGGGGCCCAGGCAACCAATGCCCCTCCCGTGCCGTGGCAGCATCGGCCGACACTGCCCAGTAAGCCTCGAAGCCGCGGAAATGATCGATACGCAATTGATCGGTCATGCTGAGTGCATGCCTGAGTCGGGCTATCCACCACGCATAATTTTGCTGCGCATGATAATGCCAGTCATACACCGGATTACCCCACAGCTGGCCGTCTGCGCTGAAATAGTCGGGCGGCACGCCGGCAACCTGAATCGGACACCGTTCCTCATTCAGCATGAGCAATTCCGGATGGGCCCAGGCATCAGCACTGTCAAGCGCGATATAAAACGGCATGTCGCCCAGCAAACTCACCCCGTGTTTGCCCGCGTAAGTTCTCAGCTGTGCCCATTGCTGAAAAAAAATAAACTGCAGCACCTTGACGTTAGCGAGTGCCGCCGCTTGCTCTGACTCGAGCGTTGCCAGCGCGTGCGGGTCGCGTTTCACGTACTCAGACGACCACTCGTACCACGGCCGCTCGCCATGGTGCCTTTTAAGTACGCGATACAAAGCGTAGTCATGCAACCATGAACCATCGTGCTGCTGCACAAAATTCCGGTATGCCGACTGCTGCCCGGCATCGGCCGAGCGAACAAAACGCTCCGCCGCCAGTTGTAGCGCGTCCTGCTTAAGCGGGATGAGCTGACCGAAATCCACCGTATCAGTCGGCAGCTTGCGCAGCGCTTTAACTTCCTTGTCCTTTAGCCAGCCGGCTCGCAGTAACTCTTCGATATCAATCAACAATTCATTGCCCGCGAACGTTGATTGCAATTGATAAGGCGAGTCACCGAACCCTGTGGGGCCAATCGGCAGAATCTGCCAGACCGTCAAACCCATTGATTCGAGGGCTAACACGAACCGTTTCGCGTTGTCACCAAGCTCCCCGATGCCATAGTAGCCAGGCAATGAGGTGATATGCAGACAGGCACCCGCACGACGCTGCGGCTGCAGAATTCCTACGTCCATATAGGCATGCGCTTCCGTTCTTTAAAAAGGCGGTTAGCCTAGCACGGGAGCTCGGGTTTGGCTCAGGCAAACAACCGCGAGAAGTGCCGCCGATCGCGATGCTGCCAGTTACCGCGATGGTAAGCGTCGGACGCCAGCAGCGGCAGTACGCTGGTCGCCTCGGCATAGACCATTTGTTCTTTTACGGTATCCACTTTGCCCCACGAACAGGCTTCTTTAAGCGTCGAGCTTGAGCACGCGCCATCGCGCACATCGGCCACGGTTATCTGGATCGCGTATTTGTGCATGTCCACTTCTTTGCCGAGAATTTCAGCGCAGACAACCGTATCCTGAGCGAAATTCTTTGGCACGCCGCCGCCGATCATCAGCAAGCCGGTCTGACCGGCTGCTATTTTGACGTCGGTCAGTTCACGGAAATCGCGTATGGAATCCAGGGTCATGTACCGGTCGGGATTGTTGTGCTGATGAAGAACCAGACCAAACCCGGCACTGGAATCCGTAAACGCAGGGCAGAATACCGGCACGTCGTGTTCGAAAGCCGTCTGCACCAGAGAGCCCGGCTTCTTCGCATGCGTCGTCAGCCAGCGGCCCATCTCGCGAATAAACTCGCGGGATGAATAAGGGCGTGCCTCCAGCGAGTTCGCAATTTCACAGATCGCGTGATCACAAGCCTGCAAATCCGACTCATCAATGTATGTGTCATAAATGCGATCGATGTAAAGATCGCGAAGTTGCTTGTCGTCTACTTCACCGGCAGCCTGATAGTGCTTGAAACCCAGCGCCTCGAAAAAATCCATATCAACAATGCTGGCGCCCGTCGCCACGACAGCGTCCACCATGTTGTATTTAATGAGATCCGCATACAGCTGCATGCAACCACCGGCCGAGGTGCTGCCGGCTATGGTCAGGATCACCGAGCAATCCTTGTCCGCAACCATCTCGTTAAAAATGCCCGACGCACGCGCCAGATCGCGCGAGGTAAACGACATCTTCCCCATCGAATCAATAATCGGACGGGCATCAAAGCTTGTGATATCGATGTGCTCGACCGTCTTGTCCAGCAAAGCGGCTTTGGGGTCGGATTGAAGTTTGGGTTCGGCCATGGTCTTAGTCCCTGGTTTGCTCGTCACTATGCGCGGCTATTACCGATACACGCAGTCCCGTCTGTAGAGGCTGGTTAAACAAGCTCAGCATAGGCTCATCCATCACTACGATTTCGTCGCGCTCACCAAACCCGTTAAAGTTTGTCCTCATGCTATCCGCATACGCACCCAGTTGGCCAATCTCCAGATAATCACCCTCCCGCATTTCGGCAGGCAAACTCAGCGGTCGCTTGATCGCATCAATACTGTCGCAGGTCGGGCCGTACAAACCAAATTTGGTATCGTAGTCAGCCGCAAGCTCCTGCCCGTCACGAATGGCGCGCACCGGATACGGAAAATCAAGATGCGCGGCATCAAACAGACTGCCATAGGCACCGTCATTCAGGTACAACCAGTCACGCTTGCGCAGAGTGACATTCAACAGCATGGAAGCCGATTCGGCGACGAGCGCCCGACCGGGTTCGCACATCAAACGGCAGGTCTCACTGGTCAGGGTGCTGTTAAACGCCTCGCTGATTACGTGGAAGTATTCGTCGAGCGGCCGTGGCTGCATGCCGGGATAGGCCGCCGGAAAACCTCCACCGACATCAAGCGAATCGATGATCACGCCGGTATCGCGAATCAGGCTGTTCACGCGACTGATCGCACTGGCATAAGCCATCGGGTTCATGGCTTGTGACCCGACATGGAAACTAACGCCCAGCGCAGCTGCGCGCGTGCGCGCCGCAACGAGCAGCTCTGCCGCCTCATCCGGATGGGCTCCGAACTTCGCGTCCAGCGGGACACAACTGGTGCTGTTATCAACCGTAATGCGCACATGCAACGACAAATCGTCGGCATAGTCACAGGCTGAAAAAATCTTTTCCAGCTCATCCATGCAATCAAGCGCAAAATCACGCACGCCGTATTCAAAATACATGCGGCGGATATGATCGGGATGCTTAACCGGGTTCATGCAGTAGTGCCGGGCACCCGCAAAGCCTTTCACTAACTCCAGCTCAAACAGGGACGCGACATCGAAATGCCGAATACCCGCTGCATAGAGCGTATCCAGAATCAGTGGGGCAGGGTTTGCCTTGACGGCGTATAGCACGTCGCCAGGGAAATTCTGCAGAAACCAGCGAGCACTCCGCGCAGCCGTATGCGGCCGGTGACAGAGAACTGGATTAACGGGTTGTGCTGCTTTGAGATAGTCGCAGACCGACTCGAAGCTTTCCACGCATGGAACCTCCTGAGTTGCCGCTATTTTACGTTGCGGCGTTTAAGGACGGCGACGCCGCACCCTGGTGGGCGCGTTCTACCGAGAGGACGCGAATATATAGACGAATTAGACTTTGCGCTACTATTTTTTTTGCTTTTTTTGGATTTTTTTGCCGGCCCCGACAGCCGGCCTTCCGGCCGCAGTGACTAGCCGGTAAGCAGGCGGATTTTGCGCAGCCCAAGCGAGATGGCCTGGCGCTCCTGAGCCGACAGCGAGGCCAATTGCCGGTTCGCAACCCCCAGCCGAGCTTCGATGGCCTTATCGACGAGACTCCGGCCCTCGTCCGTGAGCCTGACAAGTACACCACGACGGTCTTCCGGATCTGGATCCCGTTCGACCAACCCACGCTCTTTCAGCCTGTCTATCCGGTTAGTCATGGCACCGCTGCTCAACAGTGACTCTTTGGCGAGCATGGTTGCCGGCATCTGGTAAGGCGCGCCCTGCCGGCGCAGTGCAGACAACACGTCGTACTCCCACATTCTCAGATCCAGCGAGTCCAGCGCCTCGTCTTCGGTGCGGCGCAGCATTTTGGCCACGTCCTGCACCCTCGCGACCACGTCGAGCCCAGAGCAATCCAGCTCAGGGCGCTGCTGAGACCACTGCTCCAGAAGCCTGTCTATACGGTCAATCATCGCCGAATGATAACCGTTTATTACTTTTATATCAAATTGCTTGACATCGAAATAATATCCGTATATATCGTAAATTAACTATTTTGATATCGAAGTACTTCCGGAGCCTTTATACATGGTTGCCCGCTTTTCAGAACTGCCCGCCCCCCGGGTTGGTCACGTCGACCCCACTCTCGGTGATGCCCACCTGCACACCGATAATGCCTCCGCTCGCCTGGGCCTGCGCGGCCTGATGCTGCTTGAGCGGGCAAGTTCCCTCGACGGTGTCCGCCTCGGTGGGCGCGGCATACCCGGTATCAGCGGCATACCCTTGTATATAGAGCCCGCACACTGCCGGAATCAGAGCGACACCTTTATCCGGGGTCGGGCTTTTGCGGTTATATGCAGCGACGGCTCTGTTTGTCTGCGCTTACCCAAAGATGTCGCCGATGATCTGGTGCGCAATGGACTGTGCTTAAAGGCCGGAAAAAACCTGTTGACCTGGCCAGTCACCAGCGAACGCCAGCTGGAAGTGACCTGGCGAATTTTGTTACATGCCTATTGGAACGTTACCGGTACCCCGCGCAAGCAGGCTCGCCGGCTGTGGTCCGAATGGGTCATTCAAAACTAAACCCCCTGTTAAATTGTTAACACGAGTATCTGGAGAACTCGACATGAACGACGAAGATGACTATTTGGATGATGATCTCGAAGGTAAATTCGATGACGGCCCCATAGACGAGCATGAATACGAGATTTCGGCAACCAGCAATCGGCCGATTAGCTGGCGTCGGATCGAAATGATGAAAGAAGACATGTGGCTTAAAGAACAGCTCGACGATATGTCTGATTGGGACGAGGGTTCGTTGAGATGAGCAAGCACAAACCTCTCCCCCTGCACAAACGTAACTGGGACATGCTGGGCGCATTGGATGATCAGGACGATGTCGATCGCTTTGAGAAGCTCTACCATCCGCCGCGCGAATTGAGGGAGGACAAGGCCTCCAAAGGCGGCCGCACACGCAGCAAGTTTCACCGACCGAGAGATAACTAAACAGCTCCAGACAGGCCCGGGATTCATTTGCTGAGACTATACTTGGCGGATGAAAACGCTGAACCTCTCTGCAGAAGAACTGCTCTCGACAACTCGTGCCGTGCGTCAACGGCTGGACTTTGGCAGGCCCGTCAGTGAAGAGCTGATAAGGCAGTGCATTGAAATTGCACTGCAGGCGCCCACCGGCGGAAACACGCAAGGCTGGCATTTTGTCGCTGTCTTTGACCCGGAAAGGCGCTCGGCCATTGCTGAGCTTTACCGCAAAGGCTGGGCGATATACAAAGAAGCCAATGGCTCGGTATTTGACCTGGCCAGGAAAACCGGCGCGGGAACACACCGCAATCAGATGGTGCGCGTGGCCCGCTCGGCCGATTATCTGGCCGAAAATCTTGAAAAGGTGCCGGTACTGGTTATTCCATGCATTCCCGGCAGGGTAGAGAAAATGTCCGGCCCCGCCGCCAGTGTCAGCATTGCAAGCGTTTACGGCTCAATTCTGCCGGCCACGTGGAGCTACATGCTCGCGGCACGCAATCGCGGTCTGGGCACATGCTGGACAACCGTGCACCTGATGTACGAAGAAGCTGCCGCAGAAATACTCGGGATTCCCTACGCCGAGATTACGCAATGCGCATTGATCCCGACGGCCTATACGTTGGGAACAGATTTCAAACCCGCATTGCGCAAGCCGCTCGACAACGTGTTGCACATCGACGCCTGGTAAACAGGCGGTTCGATATCATCAAGTCGCCCGACAAAAATGCCGGTCTGCACTGCTGTGCGGGAATGCGGCCCTGGTCAGCGATCCTGGTCAGCAATCCTGGTCAGCAATCCTAGTCAGCGATCCTAGGCAGTTGTCGCCTGCCTGTTTGGGCCGAATGTTCTTGTAATGTGAACACAGGCCAGCAATATCACCGCCGTAATAACGGGCTCGCCCACGTTGCCGACAATGCCGCCGGTAGGGCCGAAGGGCACAGCAAAAAACCCTAGCGCTGCTACCGCTCCCAGGAAAAGCCATTTGTAGCCGATTTTCCACCACAAGTAGGCACCAAACAGGATAGTCATGTTACTCAGGGTAATAGCCGGTATAGGCGGAATTCTAGTGCCAATACCGACCTGCGCATCCGGCCCGCAGGCAGTGAACTCTGAGATATGGGTTGTGTAGCGCAAGGTGTCGGCAAAGCAGGAGGGGTAGAACGTGGCGTTATAGAACAGCCACAAATCGTGCCCCATAAAGTAGATCGCAAGCACGCAAAACGCACCCATCACCACTTTCGGCTGCGCCCATGAAAAACCTGCCTGTCTGGCCATCGAGCCAATTGCTATGAATGTAAAGGGTAGCAAAATGTAATGCCCGAGGAAGCGTATGGTATTGAGCCCCTTCAGCACCGCGCCTTCGCCCAGAGTGCTGCCGATACCTATAGTCACGTTATCAAACCACAGCAGATAAAGCGGCACCGTTGCAAGCCACAGGGCCGTGCTCGGATACTGCCTGTAAAGCCGCCATGCCCACAGCAACACAGCGAAATCAATGACTGCAATGATGAGATAACCCACAGAAAACATAAGTACACCTTTAGAACTGTTTTTATAGAACCGGTATTGCCCGCGGCGACATCAAGGTTACCGCACCTGCTTGCCAGCATATCGCAGCGCCAGCATCGTCCAAGACCGATTAACTTCCGTGACCACTCTGGCACTAAGCGCTCATCACAAAAAAACACTGGTACATAGCCGCCGCGTACCCTATAAACACGGGTGGAATCACCGGAGTATGTCGCATGAACACCGTAAGATCGGGCATTCTGCTTGCCTGCTGCCTCGCCATCGGCCTGACCGGCTGCAGCGTGCTGCGACCTGATTTTGAGCAACCCACGGTTACAATCAGCTCCTTCAGACCCGTATTTGGAAACAGCGCGTTCCCCAGTTTCGAAATCGGATTGCGCGTTGTAAATACGGGTGCGGCACCTCTCAAACTGCGCGGGGTGTCCTATACGGTTAACCTCGCCGGTCGAAAGCTGGTTACCGGTGCGGGCAAAGACCTGCCCGTAATCGAGGGCTACAGCGAAGGAACCTTCACACTGACAGCATCAGCCAGCCTGCTGGAAGGGCTGCGACTGTTTAATGACTTAATCAGCGAATCCGCTGACGACATCCCTTACGAAGTCGAAACCAAACTCGACGTGGGAACGTTCATGCCGCCGATCCGCGTGCGGGAATCAGGAAGGCTCTCCCTGACACCCGAAAAAACACCTGGCCGCTAGACATACTGGAGCACGCAAACTTGCCGGCCCGCTTCACTTCTTCCCGGGCTTGATTTCGGTAATGCCCCAGTCCGCGAGCTTCTTCTCGAAGGTCCAGCGCGGGTGTATACGGTCGAGGTCGGCCAGATCGTCGTTGGATGCGAAGTCATAGCCGTTTCCCGCCGCGTTGTACCACTGTGAGTAGCGCAACGGATAAACAACTTCTTCCGTAAACAGTGTAATCATCTTCATGACCCACTGGGGAAACTGTTTGTACTTGAACTTTGTGCCGTGCTTGTTAGTACGCTCACAGGTCGCAACTGCTTCGGCACCTGTCATGGCAGCTGAAGCAATAGAGAAATCCACGTTGCTAAACACTTCCGGATATTCAAATACCGTGCCGCACCACTTACCGACATCGCGCACATCCACCCAATTCACCATGAAGTCAGGTTCGTTGATGCCCGGCACACAATTTTCCTTGATAACGTTATTCGACATTGACGTGCTGCCACGCTGATCAAGCTGGTTGGAATAATCAACACGATGCATGCCGTAGTAATAGGCAGGGCGATGGATACATGTCACGTTGATGCCCTGAGCACGCAGAAAGTCAGATGTCCGCAGACGCTGATCGATCCACCATGGGATCTGCGCCGCCGTATCCGCTATCCCGGTCACTTTATCAGTTGGAAACACCAGCGTGATCACATGTTTAACGCTGGGATTTGCATGCAGCGCCTGAATCGACGCGCTAACCTGATTCATGAAAGCAATGCGTCCATTGACCGGATCGTTGCCGTGGTTGGTAATCTTGCCGGCCTTAGCGCTGTTCGCGGTCATGTATAAGACCACGCCGTCACAATCCTTAAACGCTGCCGTTAGCTGTTCGGCGGAATACATATCAACGCCGGAGTGCAGCGTGAGCAGGCCGGGCTGCTCAGCATCCATTTTTGCAGACAGTCGCTCCAGCTTGGCCGCCGCATGCGTTCCGGGAGTACGGTAAAGCGCTTTTACGCGGTACTTGCCGGATTTGAGCAATTCGTCAACGACCGCATAGCATTCCCAACCCGTGGCAACCGTCACGGCGATTAGCGGCAATTCATGTAACGACCTGGCCGAACCAGCGTTGCTCTCACGCTCAGCCTTTAGTTTTAGTACGGCATCAACAAGGCGCTTATTTTTTTCCCGGATGGCTTGCTGCGCCATGCGAACCGCTGTATCCCTGTCCATATGCCCTCCGCAATAGCTTTATTTGTGCCGCATTATGCCTCTAAAAATCACCGGGTGGCTGCGGTGTTACGCACTGTTACATACCCGCCTTCCGGCCGGGACAAAGTCAGATGGCACGGGAATCATAAGCCCAATGAAGCAAGGCCTGACGCTGCCGGGGTCGGCAGTCCAGATCACCACATTCACAATGCTTTGTTAACTGCGCGACGTGCCGGCGCATATTTTTCCACCGTTGTATCTGACGATCATCGTCAGGGCAGCGGCGTCCGGAGTAGTAGCGGCAATACCATTGAAACCAGCCTCGCGGGTCTTCCCAATATATCCAGCCCTTTTTGCGCCAATATGACAGCGGCTTGGAAGCGTTGACACCGAAAAAATTCAGCTCAGCGTCATGGCCATTGCCAGCTCCACTCAAGCGAGCCTTCCTGAACCAACTGTCAGGAAATTCGGCACGGCAATCGGTCATGTACTTGCCGCCGAATATTCCCAGCTCGAGGAGCTTCGCAGGACTGAGCTCGGGTTTGAATTCAGGATGAAAATTTCTGCCTGCCGGCTCCGTACGCAAATACTCATAGCCAGACTGCATTCGATCCGCAACGATGACTCGCGTTGCTTTCATTCCCTTGTTTTCACTACTGCGTTTTCACTACTGCGCTGCGAGCGCAGGCCCGACTGCGGCCTGGGCATAGGCGGGCAAGCCGCTGACTGCAACCATCACTTCATTACGCCTTGTGAACGGCAGACTGAATGGAGCGTTGTACACCGCACGTTCCATTTTGCCCGTCGGGATAACGTCGGCCGCCCGAAGGTGAGCCTGCAGTTTGCCTTCCTGACGGGAAAAACTCTGCTCTGTCCAGCGACTTGAAAAACTCTGCACGGCCATTAGCCGGCCCGGCACTTCCCGAATGTAGACCCTCTCATCTGCAGGCAACGGCGCAGTGTTGAGGTCATAAGCACTGGGAAGTGTAAAAGACATGGTCCAACCCAGCGATGACTGAGACTGCTGCACCGGTACCGTCATCGAAATTTTTTCACTGTTCGACATCGACGGAATCTCAGCGGCTGCGACCGGCACCGTCATGGAAATCTTCTGCTGACTGCGGTTCGCGCCGCTGATGTAGGCAAAGAGCCTTTTGAAGCCTTCCGCCCCGGCATCGCGATAGTTGTCCATGCCCTGAATGGCCGTCTCGGCAACGAGATAGGGTTCATATTGCCGGTACTCCACATCACCATCACTAAAAAGCACTGTGTAATCCGGTTGTTCATAACTCATAGCAGTTTCTCCAGCGAGCAAACCCAACGCGAACAATGCCGGTGCGGTTCGTCCCAGGCCCAAATGTGGAATTTGCATCACTCTTCTCCATGATCAAGTCTCTGATAGCCACCGATCTCTCGTGTGTAAAGGGTATTCGACCCGCTGGAGGCAAAAGATTTCCCGATAGCTAAATCGTTACAAATTGATGCAAAATGCCGCGATGTCGCCATTTCTGCTTTCCCAATTGTTCGCTGCAGCCTCGCTGATCACGGGTATGACCGCATTTCAGTTCCGACGACGCGAGCACATCCTGCGTGGGTGGTTTCTGGCGGCCTCGTTCGCGGCCGCACATTTCTGGTTTCTGGGTGCCTACGAGGCCTGTTTTCTGGTGCTCGCCACAGCAACGCGACTGCTGGTATCGTCCTTCACGACTGACCACCGCCTGATGTATCTTTTTCTGGCTATAGCGCTGGGTGGCTTTGCACTGACCTATCAGTCGCCCGTCAGCTTACTGGCACTGGCGGCAACGCTGGTTGGCACGGTTGGGAGCTTTCAACGGTCGGAAAAAACTGTGCGTTACACGATGATGACAACAGAAGTATTATGGGCCACGCACAATATTATTGTCTGGACACCCGTTGCCATAGCAATGGAAGTCATGTTTTTCTTAAGCAACCTGGTAGGCCTGCTGCGCCACCGAAAGGCCATCGAAACCGCCCTCTAGCAATCTGCGTATGCAGGCAGGTTAAGATTAGCCGTTACGAATATCCGCGTTCACTGATACACCGCCGGAGACAGTCATGAACAGAACTTTAGCAATCTCGAACTCAGTCACACGCATTGGTGTGCTTGGCAGCCTGCTGGTGCTGGCCGCATGCGCCACGTCGCAGCCCCGCACCGAAGTGACCCGGTTTCACCTGGGCGCGCCTATTACCGCAGAGCCTGTCATCGTGCGCGCCGCTGCCGGAGAAAACGCTGAAAGCATTGAGTACCTGACCTATGCACAAGATGTAAGCGACGAGCTCGCAGGGCTGGGATTCACGCCGGTTAGCGATGACAGCGCTGACCTCGTCGCGGAAATAGCGGTTCGACGTGGCTTGCGGCCGAAGGCACCAAAAAGCTCCGGCATGTCCATTGGCATCGGCGGCGCCTCCCGGGGTGGCAATGTCGGTATCGGCGGCGGACTTAGCATTCCGATTGGCGGCTCCAAGGGTGAAGACGTTTACGTCACCGAGCTCAAAGTGTCTTTGATACGCCTGTCCACCAAAGCCGTTGTATGGGAAGGCACTGCGGTTAATGAAATGCCCGCCGCCCCCGCAAACCCTGCTCAACTGATGCGCCAGATAACGGCAGACTTGTTTGCAGATTTCCCTGGTGAATCAGGAACAACCACGACGAGCGAACCGCCTACCGAGGGCTAAACTCCAGACAATAGCTTGATGCAAAGCTGATGCCGTTATTCAGCGAGCGCCATATCCTCAGGCTTTTCCCAGTCGCCGGTTTCGCTCTGGTAAATGATGGTTATAAACATCGGCGCCTTTACGAAACCAATGCCCCACTCCGCATCTAGTTTATGCAGCGGGGCGGCGTTTATGATCTCTTCCAGCGTCTTGCCCTGATCAATCAGCTCGCGCACTTCAGCACGGGCAGTAATCAACATATCCCGCATAGCGATTAATCGCTGCCTGTCTGCCAGCGGCCCGTGGCCGGATACGACAATTGTGTCGGGGCCCGCAAGATCAATCATCGCTTGGGTGGCAGCAATTTGCCCCGCGATGGTGCCACCACTCGCAACATCGATAAGCGGGTAGCCGCGATTGATAAACGCATCTCCGGTATGCAGCACGTCGGCGTTGCGAAAGTAGAACAGCGCATCACCGTCCGTGTGGGCATGCGGCACGTGCATTACATCAATCACGTCATTATTAAGATAAAACGTCATGCGGTTATTAAAGGTAATGACAGGCAGATGCTCCGGCGAACGCGGTGCGGAACGGGCTTTAATCGCAAGATGGAACTGCTCTTGCGTAAGCCGCTTGCGCACGTTGTCATGCGCGATAATCACGGCACCGCGATCGGCGAGGTTGCCATTGCCGCCTGAGTGATCCCCGTGCCAATGGGTATTGAATACGTAACGCAACGGCTGATCGCTCAGCACCTTAACCGCGTCAAGTATGCGCGTCGTTTGCGGCGCAAACTGATCGTCAATGAGCGCCACGCCATCCGCGCCGACAGACACCAACACGTTCCCCGCCGGCTCCATTACGAGCATGGACAAATTATCGCGCACCGCGACCGTTTCTATGGGGCCTTCCATACGTCGCGCCTGAGCCTGCACCACCAGAGGCAGGACCAGAAGCATTACAGCGAATGGCCGCGCGAAAACGTAAATCATTCTCATGATGATGCCCCTTCGGCAAATCGGCTATAGACACATACCGCCATCAATACGCAGCGTAGCTCCGGTGACAAAAGTGCTGCGATCCGAAATCAGATAGGCTGCCGCTTCACCGGCATCATGCTCACAGTCACCAAAGCGCCCGATGTGATGCTTGGCGGCGCTTTTTTCCTCAATCGCCGGCATCGCATTAAACATCTGTCGAGATTTCTCAGTCTCAAACATACCAAACAGCAACGTATTGATGCGTATTCCCTGACGTGAATATTCCAACGCTGCAGCCTGCGTCAGCCCTTCCACCGCAAGCTTGGAGGCAATATAGGGCGCCATGCGCATGCCCGTATCGCGGGTCGCACCGGAGCTGATGTTGATGATGGAATAGTTGTCACCTGTCTTGGCACCCTGTGCCAGAAACTGCTGAATCGCAAAACGCATACCCAGATATGTTCCAGTGACATTGGTATTCATCACCCGCTGAAAGCTTTCCAGCGATTCATCAGCAAGCAACTGAAAATCGCCGGGGGAAACAGCGTTATTGATCAACGCATCCAGATGACCGTAGGTTTCAACGGTAAATTTCACCAGATTTTCGTTGTCAGACTCGCTGCAAATATCCATTTGCATGTAAGCAACATTGTCAGGCTCACACCCGACTGCTTCCCGCAGCCGCTCCAATGCCGCCGCACCTGTGGCGGCATTGCGGCTGGTGATCACAACGCTAGCGCCGTATTTGGCAAGCCGGGTTGCCATGCCAAACCCGATACCCATGGTACCGCCCGTTACGATGACGACTTTGCCGTCAAGCTCGCTGCTATCTGCCATATTGTTCTCGATATAAAGAGCTTAGGGATTAACTGGCGCGCTTTTCCTGCAACTCGTCCAGCAGTTTTACGGTGACGAAATTGATACCGCGTTCCCTGGCCGCTTTTTCGGCGTTCTCAATAATCATTGGCTGCACAAACTCCGGCGCCTGCTCGACGCGTTTTCTGGCATCGCCCTCCCATTCCAGCGTGGCACTGGTCAGCGGATCACGCGGCACAAGCGGTTCGGACAATGCATAATCCTTGGGGCGTGTAGGCTGGACATCGGTGATATCGACATAGCTGAGATCCTTCACGGACACTTCGCTGGATGCACCCGGCGCCACTCGCTCCATGGCTGTGAAGACCCATCCCTCGGGATCCGCTTTGCGCGTCGGTGACGGAACGATACGCACACTCTTTTCGGGGTCACTGAGCGACTTGCGGTCGAGCTGCCAGCCCTTGTCCCGCATCCGCTCCAGCAAGGTCCAGTAGGCCAGCGTGATCCTGTCCTCGTCGTAGGTATAGATGCCATCCGGACGCGGGCCTGTCAGCGCGCCAATGGGCCGTTGAGCTTCAGCAATGCGTTTATCCTGATGCACATTCTGCAAATTACGGCGCACGTGCTCGGCATCGAACTCCGGCTCGGGACGATAATTGCGAAAAAAGAAATAGCGCATCATGGTTCGGTTTTCGTCGATGGGCGTGGAAAACTCATAAAAGACATTGAACAGCCCGGAACCCATGCCGCCAATCTCCAGCTTGCCACTCAATGTGAAGCCGGGCATGAAAAAGCGCAGGGTAGACTCAACGAAAGTATCCTTTTCGCGCATTTCGCTCCAGGCACCGGCACTCGGCGTGGTGTTGGAACGATGCACCGATGTGAAGCCGCCCTCAGTCAGACTGATCACATGTTTGGGCGGCTGTATCGGGTTTTCCTTACTCTTAAACGAGATACCGTGGACGACCGGCAAGTGCACCAGATCAAGGTTGGTGAACTTGGCGGTGTGGTAATCGGCCTCCCAAATTTCTTCATGCATAGCTGCACGAAACTCGTTGTTGTCCCATTCAGGCATGTCGAATAGCGGCACAGCGGCATCGGGCTCATCGCCCAGGCATACCCAGATAAGCCCGTATTTTTCCTGCACCGCATAGGCGTCAATCTTTACACTCGGCGCTACAACCCTGGCTTCATGGTCGCGCCGCGACGGAATGACGGTGCACTCGCCCTGGCCATTGAAGCGGTAACCGTGAAACGGACATGCCAGGGTACCGTCTTTGTATAAACAGCCTTGCGCAAGCGATGCGCCCCGGTGCGGACATACGTTGCTGATGCATTGGGCAACCCCGTCCGAGTCGCGAAACAACACCAGGTCGGCACCCATGGCCCGAAACTTGACCGGCTCATTAGTGAGATCTTTGGCAAAAGCTGCCACATACCAGACATTTGTATACATGCTCTTCTCCCGCTCGTGGTGCTCCCGGCCGCGGCCGGAATGCACCTTATTCAAATTGCAAATTTGCCTTGTGCACCACCGCTTTACTTTCTTCGGCGGTTAAGCCCAGCATACGCAACACCAGTTCCTGATAGTCGGCACCGGCGCAGGACGATGCGTTGCCGTTCAACATGTCTTGCATAACAGCAAATGCACCGCCCCTGATCGCCAGGGCGACAATACGCTTGTTGCAAACAGCGAAGCGCTTCTGCGCAACTCCAATTTCAATCATGCGTGCCAAGGGATCTTTGTCACTGGAAATGACCAACTGCCGCAACGATTCACTGCGCACAATGGCCCACGCGATGACCGGGTCGTCATTAACGATCGCCAATGTCTGTCCAACGTTAATCGCAATGGCTTCGGCAGGATCCTTAACCGAATCAAATACCGCTTGCTTGGCCCGCTTGTCGCGATGGAAGTAATCGGTAGTGATTTCTTTGGCGAGCGTCTCTTTGGAATCAAAGTGATTGTAAAAGGACGGCTGCGAAACACCGGCCTCACGAACGATATCCAGCACGGAGGTTGCCTCCACGCCCCGCTCGGCAAAAACCTTGCGGCCGCCATCCAGAAGTCGCTGCCGGGTGCGCGACCAGCGCGCGTCCGGCTGTTGCGTGGCGCTGTTTGTTCTGACTTTGTCTGCGACCCGATTCATCGGGTTATTTTGCAGACTACAAAATAATAGTCAAGCCGATGGGAATCGTCTCTAAGCGGCGCACTTGATGCATTCTGTGGCGTGCGGCAAGGCCTGCAGCCGGCGCGCATCAATGTCCGAGCCACATTTCGCGCAAACGCCGTACTGACCCGCCTCAAGGCGCCTTAACGAGGCATTGATTTCAGCGATCTCGTGGGTGGCCTCGTTGGCAAGCGCATCGAGTACATCTTTGTTCTCCAATTGCCCCGCCTGCTCTTTGGAATCTGCATCCAGTCCGCGTGCGATATCGGCCTTGATTTTTTCGACGCGTTGCATGAGCTCTGCCTTGAGCTGCTCCAACTGCTCCCGCAGCCCGGCTGGTACATTGTTATTCATAATATATGCTTCCTGATCTAGCCTGCGTACTCAGCGATGCCCGCCAGACTCCGTTGCGGCTTCGCGAGACCTGTATCGATTTGCCCGACGATCTTGCCTGAATCCAGCTCGACTTTGGATGCCACGCCGGTAAAAATATTACTTGTAAAAACATGACGCTGATCCGCGGAAATCGTGATCATCGCGTAACCGTACTCGTCCAGCTCGATCGTACGCTGCGACCGACCCTGGTTGTCAATAAAATCAATAAAGCTGCCGCGCAACAGCAACAAGGTACCGTCATCGAGATAGTCCACGCCGGTAGTCCACTTGCGCACATACTCTTCGCCGCCCGGATACGTTACCAGGTCGGGCAATTGCTCGCCTGCAACAACGTCATAACGCATCACCCGCATACCCAGATCCGTCATATACGTGTATGTGCGCCCGTCAGGGTGCATGGCTGTATGAGTGATGCCATGAAAACCCGTCAGTGACGGCGACAGATCGGGGTCGTATTCGGTAACCTTGTTAAACTCCGAGTCAAAGACGCCGATGTTCCCGTAACCGACCACGTTGGTGCCTTCCAGACAGCGCATGTCGCCACCCTGGTAGGGCTTGTCGCCATTAAGGTACTCGCCCAAATAGATTTGTCCGTCTTTGCCGAAACAGACATTGCCCCAACCACGATCTCCAAAATCTACGTTCTCAAGTTGCCGGCCTTCAGGACTGACGCGCACTACCGTGTGTTCAAAACCGTCGAAGCCCCATAACACGCCGTCCCGACCAAAACGCAGGTTAACAACAAGATGGCTGGTGCCTTCGGTATATAAGGTTCCCTTCGGTACCATGTTTTTGTCGAACTGCAGTATGCGACCGTCGCCCGCATGATCATCGTCCGGGTCGCACAAATAGGTGCACCCGAGAAATATATCCCCGGGGGCAAAAGGCTTCATGGTGGACTGCTTGGTCATGGCACACTCCTCTACGTTCTTTTTATGCGGCCACGCCTGCCGCCGCTATCGGGGAAAGCCGAAACGCCAATATCACTGTTCGTCCGATCGCGGACAGGTGAGCAATGCTGCGACAAAGAACAACCACGAAATGCCTTCATCGCGCAGTTCCGTTACTTGCACGTCTGAAATGCCTTCCACGACAATGCCAAAAACCCGCATCGCAACCGTGCAACCCAAAAACAGCACCAGAATCTTCAGACTGCTTATCAAATTGGCGGGTCGCACCAGTCCCCAAACACCAACAATGGCCTGACCGAGGAACAATGCCGCGACCGATACCCGAATAAAATTTGCGGATTCGGGCGAACCTTCAGCACTAACTCCAAAACCAGAGATGTGATCAAGCGGCTCGACCGCGTAGATCCAGCCTAGATAGCCAAAAATCAACACCGCATATAGAGCTACGATGCGCGCAAACCAAAGTCGTGCTTGCAACATGAGGGGCTCCCCCTGTTTCTCGTTAAAAAGTTAAGGGCGGTCTAAAGGCATTGTGGCACGACTAGCTAAACAGCACCGCCATCGCAAATACGGCAAGGCCTGAGATGCTGCAAAGGGTAGCCAGGCGCCGCAGCTTAGGCACCTGCCAGGCCAGCAGAAACCCGCTCGCAAGAATGGTAAACAACGAGATTGCCAGCCCGGCTGCATAAAACTTGAATAGCTGACCACCTTTGGCTTTATGCAGCTGTACCAGATTGCGATACCAGGTGGTTTCCTTAATCGTCAACCTGGCGACCAGCGGATCCGCCGTTGGCTCGAGCTCGACATCCCGTTCGGACCCTGTCCACTCCAGCTTGAAAGAGGTGCCGCCTTTTTTCAGGCTGGCGCCGCCGCTGGGCAGATCAATTGAGCGCATCCTTAACTGACCCGCAACTATATCGCTCAAAACTTGCGCATCAGCAGTCAGCGGCTCGGACAATTCAATTTCATAGGATTCTGAAACATAGTCGCCTTTTATGCCCCACGTATAAAATCCACCTGTGACCAAAAACATCAGCGCCACCGGGAACATAAATGCTGCCAGCAATAAGTGTACTTTTGTGATGGTTGCGCGATTCATACTTACTCCTTAATTAGTTCGGCGAACGGTCGCTCGTCCGTTCAAAATTCATACTCCAACATCAACCGCAGCGTCTGATCCGGGCTGTCGCTGTCCAGAGCAAATATGAGTCCGGCTTCCCACCGCAGCTTTCTTGCTCCGGAAAAGCGCACGGTGCCAAGCGCGACCGGGCCTAAGCCCTTGGCGGAATCACTGGAGTAGAGCTCCAGTGCCGGCTCAAAACCGGGCCCTGACCGGTAACGCCACTGAGCAGCCAGCGATGACTCGAATTCATTGCTGATTTGACTGCCCCATTCGTATATACCCGCGAGATTCAGTGTTCCCGTCCAGCGACCAAACTCTTTTTCGAGTAACACCGCCGTCGAGAATTCGCGGGCACTGTTCTCTTGATTGACCTCAAGCTCAAACAACAAACCCCAGTCAACGGCATATTCACCCTGCTCGGTAAGCTGCCACTTAAGCTCCACCTCGTAGGCGTCAAGCGAGAGACTATGACCTTTTTCTTTGGAACCAATCACGTAGAACTCGGCAAACCAGCGGTCGTTTAGAGAAGCACCAAAGCCTAAACGATGGATTTGCAAACCGTCCAACTGCATATCGTCATCGTCGAGCCAACTGGACCGGTATTCCAGTTCGCGCTCCAGAGGCTGCACGTAAGGGTGGTAGACCTTATCTACCGCCAGACCATCGGCGAATGACATGCCCGGAGCTGCTATCAGTAAATATACCGCGAGAAATCGCCTACTCATCCTGCGCCTCCATGCGCGCGCATAACCGCTCGACGCTGGACAATCTCACTCATGCACCACGCAATGGCTGCAAGAAGCAACATGGAACCCACATAAGCGCCGACCTGAAGGGCAGTCGGCGTAGCTTCATAACCGACCAATGCATATAGCAACTGCCCTGTCACCGACTGCTCGGATACCAGCCAGGTGCTGTCCCACAGCGGGTATTGTGCCGGCAGCCAGTCTGCCTGAATGAGCAACAACGTCGCCTGCGATGCCATCCCGGCCGCTACCAGCAGCAGCAATACGGCACCCGCGATTCGTGCGGTGCCGGTGTCCAGGTTAAGCAACAAGAAATAAAACACCGCGCCAACACTGACCCCGATGGCAGCGCCAATGGCACAACCCGCCAATACGGGTATACGAAGATTTTCGACGGCCAGAAAACCAGACAGATAAATCATTATCTCTGAGCCTTCGCGCACGATAGCCAACGCAACGCAGAGGGTCATTAACGCAGTGATCAATAAGGGCGAAGCCTTTCGCCCCTGCCTGTGAGCAAGAGACAGCCCGGCGATTACCGACAACGCAAGGTAAATGGAAATCTGAAGAAACGCATTGATCAACTCCTGACCCACCCCTTCGAACTGCTCCGAGACTATATCGATGTTGAATCCGTATATAGCAGCACCCAATAGCCCAATCCCTAATGACAAAAATACCCAGCGACATGAGATCGTCAGTCTGCGCGACAATGCCATCAAGAGACTGAACAACAAGGCTGCCTCAAGCACCTCGCGCAAAACCAGAATTACCGAACTTAACAACATAACTACTTTTTCATTCCGCGATGACCTTGCCCTGCGCTGTCTTAGGGTTAAACTCACCGAAAAAAGGATAAATGCCCGGTTTAAGCGGCCCGATAAAGATCACCGATTTCGCCCCGCCCATGATGACCTTCTCCCGATTCAGTTCGTAACTTTCAAATTCTTCCGGAGTCGGGTCGCGGTTATAAACGATAAGCTTTACTTTCTGATCGGCCGGCACTGTGAACTCGGACGGAAAAAACAAGTGATCGCGTATCTCGATTTCGAATACGGGCGCAGCAGCAAGCCCACCACAACTCCACATCAGGCTCAATAACGGCAATATTTTCAAACATCTATACACTACCGAGCTCCTGCCGCATCGTTGGTCATGTCGCGCTTCTCCAGATCGGGAAACAAGATCGTCACAGCAAGCCCTGTCGCAAAATTCGCATCGTGCAAAGCAATTTCTGCGTGATGGATATCGACCACATGCTTCACTATCGCCAGACCGATACCGCTGCCAACAACACCGGAATCATTATGCCTGCCATCGCCACGCACAAATCGCTCCAGCACCTTTTCGCGCTGGTCCGCGGGAATGCCCGGCCCGCTGTCTTCGACCGTGAGCGCCGTGACTCCCGTGCGCTTTGCAACCGATACCTTTATGCTGCCGCCTGTGCCGCTGTACTTGCTGGCATTTTCCAGCAAGTTGCTTAACAGCGTTTGCAACGCGAACGTGTCGCCCTGCATTGAGGCCGTATCGCCCACCAGTTCAATGGTTTGCTGCCTTGCATCCAGTTGTGGGTATAAGTCGGCTATCACCTGACGAGCAAGACCTGCCAGATCCAGCTGCACAAAGCTCGCCGCAAACTGCTCCGGAGCCGTACGATACAGTGTCAATACCTGCTCGACTGAGCGCTCCATACGTTCAACAGCAGCCTCCAGATTCCTGAGCTGAACGTTGTCATCCGGAGAATCACGCAAAATATTGTGCACCTGCACCTTGAGAACGCTAATGGGAGTACGAAGTTCATGTGCGGCATCCGCCGCAAAGCGTTTCTCACGATCGAAGGCGGATTCCAGGCGATGCAACAGACCATTGATCGAATGAATCAGTCGTGCCAGTTCCTGCGGTGGCCGATCCTCACTGACAGGGCTCAGATCATCGCTGCGTTTGGCACTCATTTCATCAGCCAGATTACGAAGCGGGTAAAGGCCGCGCCCGACAATAAGCCAGATCAGCAAACCCACCAGCGGCAGGCCGAGGATAATCGGCAGTACGGATTCCAGAATGACTTTTTCGGCCAGCGCAAACCTCAGGTCGGCCCGCTCTGCAACTTGCACCCAGCGATCTCCCTCGACTTCATGACGACTGAAACTGCGCCACCGGTAACCACCAAAATTTTCGTCCGCAAAGCCGGGTCTGAGCGGCGCAATCGGATGATCCGGAGCCCCTGCGGACGACAACAACAACGCGTCTCCGAACCAGACCTGAAAAACAATGTTGCCATGCTCCATTAAAGGCGCGCGACCTGCATCAGTCTCGTTAATACTGGCTGCCGCCAAAACCGCCGCGACATCAGCCAACTTGGTATCAAAAAGCTTTTCGGCCTCGGCCATGCTAGTCCGGTAGCCGTGCAGGGTTGCCAGAAAGTTGATCAGCGTAATCGTCGCCAGCAGCACGACAACCAGAAAGCGACGAATCGAGGTCACTTTTGCTTTACCGTGTAGCCGACACCCCGCACCGTTTCGATAAAACCGGCACCGAGCTTTTTGCGCAATTGATGTATATGCACCTCCAGCGCATTGCTCGCAACTTCCTCGCCCCAGCTATAGAGCCGATTCTCAAGACTGTCGCGGGTCTGAATGCGGCCTGCGTTTTCCATCAATGCCATCAGCAGCATGTATTCACGTCGGGGCAACTCCACCGGGCGGCCACTAATTTCTACTTGTTTAGTGGCCGTGTTTAGACTGACATCGCCGATCACAATATTCGTATTGCTCGCAGTATTGATGCGGCGGCCCAGTGCGCGCAGTCGGGCAAGCAGCTCTGCTATCTCAAAGGGCTTGGGAAGGTAGTCATCGGCTCCGCTGTCGAGACCTGACACTTTGTCTTCGACAGTATTTCGGGCGGTAAGTAACAGCACCGGCAACTCAGGATGATCCGGACGCATGCGGCGCAAAACAGTCAAACCGTCCATATCCGGCAGACCCAGATCAAGAATGACAATATCCGGCGGCTCAGCAGCTATAACATGCAGCGCGTCTCTGCCATTTGCCACGTGATTTATGGCAAAGCCTTCCTTACGAAGAGCCTCGAGCAGTCCAGCAGCTAAGTCCGCATCGTCTTCGACAAGAAGTATAGACATGCAGCAATTGTATAACCGGTTACCGCTGCACTAGCTACCCATATCGGCGAGAATTTCCCTAATGGCCTGCTTGCGCCCCTGATCCGCTATCTGGCGGCCTGGCCGCGGCGGAGCATTGAGCGCCAGGTCATAGTGCAGACGAGCTTCGTTATTGCGTTTTTGATCGCGCAAATACTCTGCGTAAAAGAAATTGCTTTCCAGGCCGTCCGGGTCGATTTCCAGCCCGCGGCGCAGAAACTCCTCAGCCTTTTTATCGTTACCAAAACCAACGGGCCAACCGGGAACACTGGAGTACAGCGTCCCAAGGCTGCTCAGAGCCGCGCCCGCCATAGCACGCTCATTGCGCTCCAATGCCTGCTCGAAATCTTGCTTCGCGGCCTTTGCGAGCTTCAACGCACCCAGCCCGCCTTTGGCACCGGCGAAACTGGAACGTATGATGCCGCTCCAAACCCACGCTTCGGCCTCGTCACTGTGAGCTTCAGCATATGCATCAATATCGGTGACGAGCTGCTCAAATGCAGCTATCTGGGCATCACCTTGCAAAATGAAATTGGTTTCATCCCAGCGTTGCTGGATATCGGTCAAGCTCGTTGCCGCCATCACCGGCAACGTGGCGACCGACAAAATCAGCACCAGAACATACTCAGCAACTGAAAAAACTTTCTTTAAAACATACATGACGAGAGTCACCCCCTGACAGACTTTGCAGCAAAATTCTTAATAACCTGCAGTTGCTTGCCAAGCGCCGAATCGACGACGCTCGGCAGCAAGCCATTAACCCGAACAAACAGTTTCTCCGGCCACCCGAGAAAGAAGTCACCCTTGCTATTGCTTTCAAGTAGCGCCACCAGGCTGTCCACAACCACCTGGGGAGGATCCATGGCATTGCCCAGCTCTTCATTCAGGGCCACGACGGCAGCAGCATTCATGTCCGTGCGCGTAGCGCGTGGTGCCAGATAGCAGACTCTTATAGAGGTGTCTGCCAGTTCACGGCGCAAAGCTTCGGTAAAACCCCGCAAGCCTGCCTTGCTGGCACAGTAAGCAGAAAACCCCGGGTAGCCGATGGCGCCGAAAGTCGAGCCGATGTTAATAATCGCCGCCTCGGGTGCAGTTTTTAGTAACGGCAGCAGTGCCTGAGTTAACTGCATGGGAACACGCAGGTTAACGTCCAGCGCAAGCGCAATACGTGCTGCCGGCATGGCTTCAAACAGGCTGAAATCGCTGATTCCGGCGGCATTCACCAGAACGTCAACGCTGCCCTGTGCCTGGCAGGCATCAACGAGTGTCGTGAGCCCTTCAGGGGTGCACAGATTCGCCGCAACGATGACGGGCTGCCCGCCCAGCTTTTCCTGTAGCCGATGCAATCCTTCTTCGTTCAGGTCACTGAGCAATAACTTGCAGCCGCGCTCGGCAAGCGCGCCCGCAATCAATGCGCCCATACCGCCCGCAGCCCCGGTTAAAACAACTGTTTTTCCGTCAAGCTTCAATCAGGCAGCTCCTTCGACAAGCCGGAGCGCATTTGCCTGCTCAGGCTGGACACTGCGCAGCACATCCCCAAAGAGGCGATAAAATGCCTTGGCGCCGTGCAAGATGACACGCTGTTCCTCCCGGGATTCAATCGCGTTCATCAAGCTTCTAAAAAATTTAACGTGCTCCTGATCCAGTGCTCCGTGAGACCGCAGGTAACTGAAGGCAGCATCGGGAAGGCTAAGACTTTCCTGAATGCTCGCGGCAGCCGCATCCGCCAACGCGATGCTGGTTCCTTCGAGCACCTGCACCATGCCGAAAAAGCCGACAGGATTGCCACGGTTAATGGTGTCGTACGCATACGCGACCATCACCTCGGTGGCCAGTGTCGGCGCCGAACAGCGGGCCGATTCGCGATCGTAGCCGCAGGCTGCTATGTCGTTAAGAATCCACTCCTGATGGCCACGCTCTTCGTCAATGTACTCTGCCAGAGCATCACGCAACCATTCATGGCTTTCCGGCAACCGGCTGCCTGCTGCCATCAGCAGCGGCACAGTGTGCTTAACGTGGTGATAGGCCTGACACAAATACGCTACATAGTGCTGCAACGTGATGCGCCCATTAAGACTGTCCGCGATTAGCGGTGCTTCATTCAGGTATGCACGTTCTGCTGCCGTACTTTCCTGAATCTGGTCAAAAAAACTCACGGTGATTTATCTCTCGATCGTGGTGAAAAACAGGTTTGGGATACATAGCCTCGATCAGCTCCGCAAAATCGCGCGAAATTGCCGCGCGCCGGGGTCTGCCGTTGGCGGTAAAATATCGGCTGTCCAGCGCCGCACGATCGGGCAAACGGCACCAGTTTCGGACCTGCGCGTAATCCGGAAGTGTCGCGTTGGCGCCATCCACAACGGCCTGGACATCGACGTCATCGACGCCCTGTGCCGGGCTGATCAACGCGCAACAGTAAGGCCGGCTGTCGCCCACGATTACGCATTTTGCTATTTCGGGGTGTCGTGATACTTCGCTTTCCGGCCATTCCGGCGAAATATTTCTGCCGAAGCTCGATATCAATACATTCTTCTTGCGACCGACAATGTGGCAAAAGCCCTGCTCGTCCACACGGCCCAGATCACCCGTGACGACCCGGCGTGCGTTCCAGGTTTCCGGTTGACCGAGATAGCCGAGAAAAGCATTCCCGTATAAAACGATCTCACCGTCCTCAACGCATAAGGCCAGGTGACTCAGGGGATAACCTGCGCTGCCGGGCTTGTCATGTTCGGGGGTGTTCAGGCATGCCACGGATGCGACTTCGGATAAACCGTAGCCTTCGTAGACCGACAGCCCCAGGCTGCGCGCTTCGGTAATCAGCGACGCCGACACCCGCGCGCCCCCCACTGCCGCAAAGGTCAGCTCGGCGGGCGGTTTCCATCCGTTGCGTAAAAAAGCCACCAGACCCAGCAGCATTTGGGGAAGTAAAATAATGCTGCCGGGCCGGTGACGATCGAGGGCCTTGGTTAACAGGGGGATGTTAAGGCCCGCGCTGCCCACAAAAACGTCTTCGGATTCGGAAAGTACCGTGACCACACCGCCCGAAAGCAGGGCGCTGTATACGCCGGCCACGTTTTCGAGCAAGGTGCTTAACGGCAACAGACACAGATGATGCGGCTTGCTTAGCCCCATCGCACTCTGCAGGGCCATAGCCACCGTAAGTTGCTGCTCGGTTGACAGGCAAACGCCTTTAGGTTGCCCCGTTGAACCCGATGTGAAAGTGATTTTGGTGGTGCCGTTCGGCATATCCGCACGGCCGGAACTGGCAATACCGCAGATGGATAATTGGCCGCAAGCCGGCAATTCGGATACAGGGCCAAGTTGCTTTGCCAGGGCGAAGCCACGTTCGGGGTCGTCCGTAATGATCGCGTCAACGCCGGCTGTGCGTGCTGACACCAGCAACTGCGCGTCCGAAAAGAAGCCGGGCAGCGGAATAAGGCATATGTCGCCGGCCTGACATGCCAAATCGACTGCAATCCATTCAGCCGAATTTCTGGCCAGCAATGCCACTCTTTTAATCTTGCGCGAGCACAGCAAGCTGCTGTAGATATCAACAGACTTCAGCAACTCCGCGACGGATATTGAACGATCCCCTTCACGGATGATGGGGTCGGTAGCGGGTCGCTTTCGAATGATCGAAAGCAAATCAGCTATCACACCGCACCTCGGGTTAAATTCCCGCGGTCGGCGCTAGTGCCCGACAGCGCATTGAGTTCACGAACCAAAAAGTCCGTTTCTGCTTTAAACAACTCGGATGCGACTGCCTGCAGCGGTTGACCACGAAAAACCTGCATGGTGCTGCGCACGTCAACAGCCATAACCTTCGGGTTGCTGTCGTAATAAGTTCCCCAACTCGACGCCGCAGAACCCAATCGGTCGGGGTTCGCTTCACCGATTTCCATTACGCAGAAGTTGAGCTTGTCGATAATGCGCGCGACCTGACGAGTCGCAGTAAAGACCGCGTAGTCGAAACCCGCCCGGTACATCACGTTCGCCAATACAATATAGAGCAGGAAACAGACACCGGGTCGCGTTGCGGCGAGATTACCGAGTTCAAAAATCTGTTCACGATAAACACGAGTGCCGGTGCGATCGGTCAGCATCGTCTCAACAGGCTGATCGAGATAATTTTCGAGGAACAGCGTGCCCATCTCTGCCGGGCGTATGCCTGCGATACTGCTGAGGCGACCGGAGCATTTCATGGTCAGAAGCAGTGGCATAAATGAAGAAATCGTTGCGCCGTAGGTACGCTCGAAACACGTCGCGATAGACTCTTCGGCACTGGCGCGTTCGGCAGCCCGTGCATCGAGAAAGCGGAATTCCGGTCGAACCTGTGTCAGGCGGCGCACTGCACGCGGCAACGCTGCTCCGGGGAACAGGCCACCCGGCAGTGTCTGGCTTGCGCTTATCGAGATGTCCTGCATATCGGTTGCCTCTTGGCACGCTCGTGGGTACAGGCTTATCCTGCCCACGCCGGCTTAAGGCAACCTTAAGCGATTAACTCATTGATTTATTTAATCAATTAATCAAGCTCAACCTCATCCGCGACCAGCAGCCCACCGCTGGCCTGCCAACCCGCCTCGACCCTGCAACCGCCACTGGTGGGCAGACAGGCGTCAATGGCCAGAAAGAACTGGGCCCGGCTAGCCGACACATCGTTCACTTCGTAATTCGTCGTGCCATCGGCCGTGGATACGCTCTTACCTAGCAATGTGAAACCAGGGTCAGCCGCCGCAGAGATGATGCCCTTGAGTTTGAATTTGTCTTCGCCGGCAATGCGTTCCAGCTGTGATGCAATCAGGCGATTGCCATCCCACGACCCGATTACTTTCAGGAAATCACCGGGTGCCAAATCGTTTAACGTGAATGGCCGACGCTTGTCGCGCTCATCCGACATGACCGTCATAGCTGTGGTCGCAATGTCCACACCGAACACCGTGACAAGCCCGTCAGCAGGAATGACTGTATCAACAGTTGCCTCAACCAAGGCATCGCCTTCACGCTTAAACTCAACCTGGCTGGCATTGAGTACACCTGCGCTATCAAATACTCCTTCGACTTCAATACGAACGTTGTCTGTCAAATCAGCTGGCATACCGCCGCTGTATTGAGTCTGTCCATCCGTGCTAACAGCTATCCCTGAGACCAGAAAGTCCTGCGCGCTCACAAAATTGGTGACCAGTCCTTCAACTTCGCCGCCATCACCCGCCTCAGCATCCAGAATATCGCCTCTGTAGGCGACTTCTGTCGCAATAATTTCGTTCGCCGCACCGAGTGCAGCACCGATAACGCGCACGCGGTCACCATCGCTTATTACGCCACCTGCAAAACCAGTGAGCATCGCCGATGCATAATCCACAAACTGTGCGCCAATGGAAAAATTCAGGCCGGCCTGCACCATTGCGATACCGCTAAGTTGAAGCTCGTAGGGACCGGTCTCGCGATCGACGCGAGTGGCTCTTATACCGCCGGTTGAATCCGACAGCCCGCTTACTTCAACCACATCGCCCGGGCTAATGCCGCTGAGGCCCGAAGGCGATATTCCTGTGCCGAATATGGTGTCGGCACTGACGGTGACGACTTGCCCGAGAGCCACAAACTCGCCAGCCTGCAGGTCCACAGATGTCACCGGGCCTTTTAGATTGCTTTCATAACTAACTGTCTTCGCCACGGGCGTTGCAGCCGATCCAGCAAGCTCAGCATCGACCACCACGATCTGGCCAACCCTTAGTTCAGTTTCTGTGACGACCGCGCCATTGTCGGTAATCAGCGCGGCCGAGACATCGTAGCGCTCGCCATTCAGAACAATGCTGCCAAAGCCGTCTATAGGCCCGACGGAAGTCGTGCGTATACCACCCCGATCAATGCCGGCGGTCTGACTGCTGCCACCGCCACAGGAAACCACGAGCAATGCCGCGACTATTGTTGACAGCATGGCAGGGGTTGGATTTTCTGTTCGCCGCATCGCAATCACCGTTCGTTATCGTCACTGATCTGATAAATACCGACGCCCAGTCGCAGCGTACGCTCACGACTTTTGCTGTCAGGTGACTTTTCATGACCAGCCAGCCACTGATCCGCTCGCTCGAGGAAACCCTGCGCCTCATCTTCAAGGTATGCGCGAAAATCTTTTGCGGCTGACGCCCGTATACTGATATTCGTTGCACGCCCTTCGAAACGCGTTGCGTCGTCCGCTGCAATCTTTTGGGCAAGATTAAAGGCCAGACTATTGCCGACATCTGCAAGCACGCTGCCGGCGCGCAATACCGCGTCCGGATCCTGCGAATCAGGCATGTAGTAGCGTGCGGTCGGATACAAACTCCCGCCCTTGACTGAAGCAACAACGTTTACGCGCTGCAGCTCTTTTAGCATCGCCGTGAACGGGATATCCGGCGCATAACGCCGGCATAGCGCAGCAAAACTGCCCGTCTTGTCAGTTGCTTCCAGTGACAATGCCCGAGGCTTGTTCTCGGCATCACAAAACTCGGGATCGGTATACCAGCCGCCCAACACGCGGGTTGCACCGCTCATACGCTGTAAAGCTTCATGCTCATCAGTCATCGCGTCCCGAATCCGCTTAACTTCGTGACGGCTGATGCCGGTCAGGATCGCAATGCGTGAGGCATTCGTCGGCCGACCGTATACACCGTAGTCCTGTCGCGCAACTTCGACATATGTCTGCTTGCAGACCTCAGCCGCTTCTTTAAATGTGACGCCATTTCTAATCATCATCCGAACCAAAGGACGCAATGCCAAGCGCAGCGCGGATAAGGCAGCATCTTTAAGTTTATTACTCACTGGCAGGGTGCTTCCCATTATTCAAGCATCGCTCGCAGGTCACTGATCATAGCGAAAGTTGCCGGATCGCCCGACCACAACTGATAACGCCGGGAACCGGCCGCATCCTGCAACTGCACTGCAACATTCTGTGCCTCAGCCATTTGCCGCAGCTGGTCACGGGACACCCTGAAGAATTTCGAGCGCAGACTGTCGACGGGGCCGCGGTAAGGCATTTGCCCGAGAGTTGGCTGCCTGTCATCGGATAAGCTGTTGGGCTGCCCGTCCAGCCAAACCACAATCGCACCGGCCGACTCATCCGTTGCTGCTGTGGGGTCATTCTCCTCGGGCAGGCGATCTATTGTGCTCCATTCACCAATCCACAAGTAGTAACGAATTTCGCCCATCTGATTCACTTCGACCGGACCTGCGTACAGATAGTCGCGCACATTGGCCGCCAGGCTGGGTTCTTCGCGTGCAAACACCACCGGCGCACTCAAATGCGTTACCGTATTGACCGTTTTGGGATCCAGATAATCCACGGTGGTTACCGGCTTTCCAGAAACACCCAGGCAACCCGCGAGGGTCGTGGCCAGCCATACGGCAGCGATCCTGGAAATCTTCGTTCTGGAAGTCACGGCTCTAGAAGTCATAGCGATAACCCGCGTACAGATACCAGGATGTTGAACTCTGCGAACCCGACGCGGTATCCAGGTTCGATAACCGTGTTCCGCCTTCCAGCTCCAGGCGCAAGCGACGTTGCATTTGATAGAACAACCTGACCGACGGAATAATCAGTAATTCGCTGGAATCCAGCCCTGAACTGTCACGATGTGCCACGGTGAGACGTGGGTTGAAACGAAAATTGCGCGTTACCGGGTAACGCGTGTCGGCGGAGAGACTGATCGTGCGTGTCGTGCTGCCATCGTGGTAACGCAATGAGAAGATTGAACTGTCGCCTTCTTTGAACAGGCTCGACCCAATCACGCTGAAATTATAAAAGTAGTCTGCCCCTAATCCATCCAGAGCAGGCACGCCTCCCGAAGCCGTCGTACCGCCTAAATCGGATGCGGTCACGTCCGCGCTGATCTGAAATCGTTCGTACAACGGCCGGGAAAACCCCAATGTTATGGTCGTAAGATCAGCGGATCGATCTTCGGCCAGTTGACGGATTTCATCTTCGCTGAACAGCAATAACAACTCGTCGATGGTTTTGACAGGTTGCCCCGTCAGGGCGGTCTCAGTTAGCAGGAAGGGTGCCCGCCGATAGTCAAAAGTGGCGTTCAACGTGAGATCGTTGTCGAAACTCCAGTTACCGAATGCCACTGCGTTGTTCAGTGTGCCGTAACCAATATCGTAGTCAACGAGCGACACAAGAGAACGGCGATCATCGTAATATCGCAACTCACCGCCGATCGCCTGACGATTTTCGATGCCATCAACTTCCTGAGCATTGAAGTAAACCGATACATCAACCGTATCGCGTACATCGAATACGTCCAGACTAACGCCATAAAACGACCGGTCCAGGCCACTATCATCGGAGGCAGACCAGACGGGTTCACCGGCCATGACGTTCAGCTGATAGTCCGGATCAAAGCGCCACCCAACATGCAAACCGTCAAAGCGCCCCAGGACGCCGCTGCCTCTCAAGGTTTGCCGTCCTATCCTCCCGCTGATGTGCGATTCTCTGTCCGCAATATCAGCGTACATATAATAAACACGGGTATCGTTACCGGTGCCCTCGAGTTCGCTCAATAAATCGTAAACGTTCCCCAAACTAACGCGGGTCGCAATATCAAAGCGCTTGCCGTCGCGGCGGCCGATAAAATCGACATCCGTCAGAACCGCGGACTGAATCACCTGAGAGCCCTGACCCGAAAAGTCACTTTCATCACGCCGATAGTATTGCGAGAGGCCGCCGTAGAACTGCCACTCCGGTTCAGGCTCGGCGCTCTCCGATCGCACTGCCATTGCGGATCCACCGGCAGAGTCGTTAGTTTTTTCATCGCCGGATGCCAGTGCCACAGCATCGGCCTGGCGCCCATTGACGGGCTCGGCAAGCACCAAGGCCTCCAGGCGCTGCCGCACACGATCGGCGCCCGGCGTGTCGGCATACAACTCTATATATCTCTGATACTCCGCTATAGCGAAACGCGGCTGACCATTGCGTTCGCGGGCGAGACCAATGTATTCCAGCGCTTCCGGTGCAAAGCGAGTCGCGCCTTCACGCAATACTTTTGCATAGAGATTAATCGCTGCTGCATAGTCCGACGCCTGCATCTTCTTTCGCGCATCGCCAAGCAACTCTTCCAGCCGCGCTTCCGACAACCCTGCGGCGTTTTTCCCCAATTCCGTGACGGTGGCCGCGTCGGCCGTCGTACTAACAGCCACGCGATTGGTGGCTGCAACTTCGAACTCGGTGGCCGGAACGCGCACCACCGTCGCCTGCGGGTACGCGCTCAGCAAACTTCGCAATGCCGCCTCGGCGCGTCCTTCGCTGCTGAAGAACCCTATGCGCAGGTGATGCCAGGTCTGTCGCCCCACTACGGTGGTCTTCGCGTAGACCTGTTTACCCTCGGGCAATGCGGTCACATCAGAAAGGCCCAAGGTCTCAGTGGAGGTCCCCAGGTTAATGGCAAAAGTACCGGCTGCCGCAGCCGTCCTGCTTGTTGTTCCTGTATTGCTTGCATCGGCATTTTCAACTGCCATGCGCCCCAGCGTTAACTGCACGGAGCGCAATCCGGTCGTCTGGGTAACGGCAACTTTGCGTGGCGCCTCGAAGCGCACCGTTAAAAACAGGCGATCATTGCGTGAAGTAATCTCAACCTGATTGAGGCCCGCTTGCCTGCTGCCCTCGGGCAAACGCAATTCCAATACGGTCGCGGCTTCAGCAAGCTCATCGCACTCGCCTGCCACTGGCACAAACTCAACTTCCAGTTCGGTAGCGATGCCGGACGGGAAATGTTGCACGTAGCGTAAGGCGCAGGCAAAACGCACATCCAGCACATTTAATCCGTCGCGTTGAGCCAATCGGGCAACCCCCAGAGCCGCCGGCTGCGCTGCAACTGGCAATAGCGCCAGCAGCAGTAACGCGCTCCTTCTCACGGAAGTACCCGTGCGGTTAATCGAAGCCACTTTGATTCACACGATGCTCGGGCCCCGGTCGTGATTCCTTAATTACTGTCAGGGACGAGTTGGTGTATACGTGGCATGCGCCCGAACAATCACGCAATTCACTCACGGTGTAATTCACATCAGGGCTCTCGTGTTTCTTGTGAGGACCCGAACGGAAATCGTTCTGGTGACACCCGGCACAATCCGGCTGGAAAGCCGGTGATGGCCACGTCACTATTTCAGAATTGCCGCCGTGACAATCCGTGCAATCCAGATTGCGGCGATGGTCACCCGGGTATGCCGCCGACATGTGCGAGAAGTTCACCGGCAACCAGTTGTTAGTGTTGTGACAGGTGCCGCAGTCCTGCGAAGTCATAAAGTGACCAGGGTCTTCATCACCCGCGTGACAACTCGTGCACGTTGAAGTGATGTTCTGATGATCAAAGGTCGCTGGCAGCCAGGCCGTGGTCAGGTGACAGGCATCGCACTCGGCCTGCGTAATAATGTGCTGCGCCGACTTGTCGCCTGCGTGACACGTGCTGCAAGTACCCGGCTGAACCCCTAAATGGTCAAAGTTGGCTGGCAGCCAGGCGGTCGTCAGATGGCAAAGGTCACACTCTTCCTGCGTGACCAGATGCTGGGCCGACTTGTCGCCTGCGTGACACGTGCTGCAAGTACCCGGCATCACGGTTGCGTGGTCAAAAAATGCGGGCAGCCAGGCCGTGGTCAAATGGCACACATCGCACTGTTCCTGCGTAATCAGATGCTGCGCGGGTTTATCCTGCAAATGGCAGGTGTTACATGTCCCCGGCATCACATTGGCATGATCGAAACCGGCGGGTAGCCATGCGAACGAGGTATGGCAATTTTCGCAGTCTTCGTTGGTTACCGGGTGATCACTCGGCTTGCCGGAGGCCTGACTGCCGTTGTGACAACTCGAACAGCTGCCCAGCACCTGAAAATGATCCACTCGCCAAACCGGAGCCCAGCTGTTTTCCTGATGGCAATCCTGACATTCTCCGGTGCTCGCGATATGGCCAGGTGGCAAGGGAGTGGCCTGCACCAACCCAGCCTGTGAATGGCAGTCGGTGCAGCGACGACTGGTGCCTTCGAAAACTCCGCCTACGTGGCAACTGCTGCAATCCACATTGCGATGCGCGCCTTCCAGAGGCCAACCGGTCGTAAAATGATCGAAATCCGATTCAAACGGCGTTTGCGCCAGCGCCGAGGGCGCACTTACCGCCACAGCGATCAGCATCAGCGTTGCGCAGGCCCAGGCTCGTAATCCTGACTGAAAGCTCATCGCATATCCTCCGCGCCACGGAAAGTGGCAGTGATGTGGCAGCGACCGCAGTCCCTGCCGAACTCGCCGTTGTGAATGTCATCGCTGCGATGGCAGTCAATGCAACGCGACGGCGTCGACGCGCCAATGGGCAGTGGCTCGGAATGACAGTCCTCGCACACCAGTTCAGCATGCGCACCGTCCAGCAAGAAGCCTGTACTCACATAGTGATCGAAGCGCCAGATATCCCAGCTTCTGGGGTTGTGACAGGTACCGCAGGCGACACCAAACACGCCGTCGTGCACATCCTCATCGCCGTGGCAGTCTATGCATTCAATACTGGCATCCTTAAATCGGGACGTTTCGTGGCAGCCGTCGCACGACGCATCACGATGCTCGCCGAGCAACGGAAATGCCGTGAAATCGTGATCGAACAGCACGTCATCCAGCCACTCGCGCTCGTTGTGGCAGGCGCCGCAATCTTCGCCCAGCTGCAGATCGTGCGGATCATCATCCCGGTGACAGTCGATGCAAGCAGTACCCGGGGTTGATGTAACTACCGAGTCCACATGACAGGCTTCACAATCCAGGGGCGCATGGCTACCCAGCAGTGGGAAATCGGTCAGCGTGTCGTGGTCGAATCGACTTGTCGTCCAGCTGATTTCGTTGTGACACGAGGCGCAATCGTCACCTAACAATCCCTTGTGCACATCTTCATCACGATGACAACCAATGCATGTAGATGGCGTATTCTCAAAGACCAGATTGGTATGACAATCAATGCACCCAGTTTCGTTGTGAGCACCCAGTAACGCGAAACCGGATTCTGCCAGGTGATCGAAGCGAACTGTCACCCAGTCGTCTTCGACATGGCAACTGGCACAGTCTTCGCCCAAACCGCCTTCATGTACGTCATCATCACGATGGCATGCAATACACGTTGACGGCGCTTCGCGAAACAAGGCGTCATCCTCATGGCAATCGATACAGGCAACGTCAATGTGTGCTCCGCGTAGGAGAAAATCCGCAAACTTGTGCTGAAAATTCTTGTCATCGAACAGCACGATGTCAGCGTCGCGCCCGATGTGATCCGTGTGGCAACCCGCGCAAGAACCATTAATCACATCAGGGTTCTTGCCATGAAAGCCGCGCCTAACGTTGATGTCAGCGCCGATCGTTTGGTGACAATCAATACAGCGACTGTCCTGCTGCTCGCGCGAAAAAGGTACGTGGCACGCAACGCACTCGGCTTCTATGTCGGCATGACCCTCGATAAGCTGCCCGGGCATCACCAGCTTCTCGATCTCCAGAGCGACCGCGGATGACATTGAACTCGCCAAAATCGCAATAACCACTATGAGCTTTCTGGAGAGGACGCGCACGCGGGCATCAATACATGTGCACAGCGAGCACATGAAATATCGCCGTCAGTACCATCATGATAAAAAACGGCACGTGAATGACGTGCCATAAAGAAAACAGCTTTTCAAAAAAATTGAACTGCGCCACGCGGCGAATCTGCGAGAGCCGGCTGGATATGTACTTGCGGGTTGCTCGTCGCAAGCGCGAGCGATGCTCGCGCGCTACCGATGAGCTATTGGCAAGCGCATCAATATTGCGATACGCGACTCGACGCAATTGCCAGCTGACCCAACGGGTCTTAATACCGAACCAGGCCGGCCATACCGCAGAGGCCCCCAGGGACTCGGGTTTCTTGAGCACCTGCTGCGCCAGCGCCGCCAGCTCTGCCCGCACCTCGCCCGTCAGACCCGGATTATGGGTATCCGACTGCTCGGACTGCTCAACCGTCGCAACCAGTTGCCGCAATGAGGTACTGCTGCCGTAGAGACCGTTGTGAATTTGTGCGTAGAAGTAACGCCCCACGACACCGCTGGCTGCAACCAGCAGCGTGCAATACAGCGCAACCTGCGAGTTAATGCCACCGGCCAGAAAATCAAAATTGCTGTGATACAGAATAATGACCGGCCCGATGATTCCAAGATTCATGTGCCACTTGAACCAATGGCGGGTGGCGCCGAGTCGACGTAACAACGGAATGCGCTTGCGGACCGAATACATCAACAAGGCCACCATCAGTGAACCACCGATAATGCCCAGCCAGTAACCCAGACCGCTTTCGGCTGTAATGTCACGCGTGTCGCGCCCAATCCAGCCGATCACGAGCGCGAAGATTGTCAGTAACGCACCCACAGGCAGCTGCAATCGCACAAAAAGTTTGCGCCAGTTAGCGGCGGACGTCGCCGCGTTATGCGAAATAGCCAGTTGCTCATCAATGGCAGGGGCGGGTCGTGACATGCAGGCTCCTCCTGAGTTTGGAACGACAGGCCGTTTTCTGAGATCAGATTGCTTGCAATACTAACGCATTTGGTTATTTTTAATACATATAAGTATTTTTTTGGGATACAGTTCCGTATGTTATGTAAAATTCGGTGCCCCGAACGGGTGGACGCATGAGCGAAATCGCGTCGCCGATTCTTTACGTTGTTTTGGGCACACTTTTCCTGATGGTCTATCTGCGACGGTACCGGCACCGTGCCCGGGTTTCGCTGGAAACACGCGCCGATTCGATGGAGGCCGGGCTGACCGAACCCGCATCACTGCACCCGGTGATTGACCCGGCAAAGTGCATTGGCTGTCTGGCTTGTGCCGATGCCTGTCCCGAAATGCCGGCCCACACCGTCATTGGCATCGTGCACGGCAAGGCTGCGCTGGTGAGTCCCACAGACTGTATCGGCCACGGTGCGTGTCAGGCTGCCTGCCCCGTGGGTGCAATCGATCTGGTTTTCGGCACCGAAAAACGCGGTGTGGATATTCCAGCGGTGCAGCCGACTTTCGAAACCAACGTCACGGGCATTTACATCGCCGGCGAACTGGGCGGCATGGGGCTGATACGCAATGCGGTCGAACAGGGCCGACAGGCGATTAGCAACCTGGCCAAGAGCCTGCGCGGAAATTGCGATCTGGACGTGCTGATAGTCGGCGCGGGTCCGGCGGGCTTTTCAGCCTCGCTCGGCGCTATGGAGAAAAAGCTGCGGTGCGTAACCGTGGAACAGGACAGCCTCGGCGGCACGGTGGCGCATTTCCCGCGCGGCAAGCTGGTGATGACTGCACCGGCAACTTTACCGGTCGCAGGAAAAATGCGCTTCCGCGAGACTTCAAAAGAACGTCTGCTTGAATTCTGGCAAGGCGTTATGCAGACGACGGGCCTGAAAATAAACTTTGAAGAGCGCGTCGAGAGCATTGAACGCGACGCAAAAAGTTTTATCGTACGCACGACCCGCACCGAGTACCGTCCAGAGAAAATTTTGTTATGTATTGGCCGTCGCGGCACGCCGCGAGCGCTGGGTGTTCCGGGGGAAGAACTGCCCAAAGTTACTTACCGGCTGATTGACCCGGAGCAATACAAGAATCAGTCGGTGCTGGTGGTCGGCGGCGGCGACAGTGCATTGGAAGCGGCATGCACCCTGGCGCAGGACAGCAGCATTCAGGTGACACTCTCATATCGGTCGGAAGCGTTCACCCGAGCCAAACAGAAGAATCGCCAGGCGGTGCAAAAGGCGCTTGATGAAGAGCGCTTGCGGCTGTTCCTCAACTCCAATGTTGTACGCATAGAACCCGACAAGGTCACGCTCGACACCGCACAGGGTGAGATTTGTTTCGCGAACGATGCGGTAATCATTAGTGCGGGCGGTATCCTCCCTACAGGTTTCCTGCGTTCGGTAGGCATAGAAATCGAAACCAAGCACGGCACCCGGTAGCTTCACGTTTACGTTAGAATCACTGAAACTGGCGCACTCATTTTGCAGGTGCCCGCCGCCTTGATCAGGGGTTCCCAATGCCAACTTGCTCTGCCACGGCCTTAACGCAAATAATTCGCCGCGCGGTTTGCTTCTGCTGCGTAGTCGCCGCACTGGCACTATTGATACAGCAATCAGCACATGCGGAATTTCATTTTCAACGCAATGCAGAGGATGAAATAAGCGCGGGCGACAGACAACTCGCAGCGGAGATTACCGAGTTTCTTGATGAGTACGCTAAGGCGTACAACAATCAGGACTACCGCGCGGTAAAAGCCATGTGGCTGGACGATGGCAATCCCATTTACATGGCCGAAGAAGTTCCTTTCCCGTTGTATGGCAAAAAGCGTCTGGATAACTACTTCAATCCCGTGCCCGGTCGTCGCATTCTCGACGGCATTGACAATCGGTACTCACAAGTACGCGCCAAATACGTGGCAGCAAATATTGCGGTTGCCACATACAGACTCGACTACGACATCAAGCTCGTGGGAATGAACGCCGCACATGGCTGGGATCGAATCATGGCGGTGTTCGTCGAAACCAGCGACGGCTGGAAGCTCTCGGCCTACGCCGAAGCACCGCAAGGCCCAGCAACCATGGTGCGCAAAATGATGAAGGCACATCCGGCTGAAACTGAGGACGAAAAGGCCGCGTATGCAACCACCAGCGCGACAATAAAGGCGCTATCTGAAAAGGGCGTCAGCGAGGGCTTCGACGATTTTCTCGAGGCGCGTAAAGACATCGAACCCACACACTAGGCAACATCATGCTGACAACCGCACTGCTTGTAATACTAACGATTGTTGCCGGGGTGCTTTTGTTGGCCGCGTGGAATCAATACGACGTGCAGCGTCGCGGCAACGGGCCGGACTACGATCCTGCTGTACCGGTGTTGCGCACGCCTGACAGCCGATTCGACGCACTCACCGATTTGCCGTTCGCGCCACACTACGTCGAGATTGAAGACCCGGACCTGGGCACGCTGCGGGTGCACTATCTGGACGAAGGCCCACGTGACGGACACGTTATTTTGCTGCTGCACGGTCAGGCGACTTGGAGCTATTCCTTTCGCAAAATGATCCCGATCTTTGTGGCCGCGGGCTATCGGGTCATTGCACCCGACTTTATCGGCTTCGGGCGCTCGGACAAACCGGCAGACTGGGAACAACATACTTTCCAGAAACACGTCGACTGGCTGGACGCCACGCTCACCCAACTGCGGGTGCAAGGTTGCACTGCCTTTATGTTCGACTGGGGCGGCTACTTTGGGTTGCGTATCGCGGTCGACAAACCCGACATGTTTGCGCGACTGGTTTTGTGCACAACCGGCATGCCCCGCGCCCGAGGCATAGTCGGCGCTCTTTGGGTCGCTGGCTGGCGGCGCATGACGTTGAAGGCCGACAGCTTTCCAATCAGCGCCATGGTCAATAACATGACGGGCAATGAACTGGATGCCGATACCCTCCAGGGCCTCGATGCGCCCTATCCTGAGGAACGTTATAAAGGCGGCCCGCGGCGCTTTCCGCTGATGATTCCGGCCACTGTTTTAAATCCTGCAACCGGGCCCAATCGCGCCGCGTGGAACAAGTTAAAGAACTGGCACAAACCCGCCGTCATTTTGATCAGCGAAAGTATGGCTCGCCGGGGATTTAAGCCCTCGGAATTTCAAAACCAGCTACCGGGCACTGCCGGGCAACCGCACACGCTGTATCCGGATACCGGGTTCTTCCTGATCGAAGATGTGCCCATAGAGTTGGCCGAAAAAACCCTGGAATTCATCGGCAACTCTTAGCGCTTCTCTTAGCGCTTCTCTTAGTGCTTCTCTTAGCTGCTTCTCTTAGCTGCTTCAGGTGCGCAGGACGTATACTCGATAGTATGTTCAGTCAGGTTGACTATTGGGGTCTGATCGCTGGCGTCGCGCTGTTCCTGTTTGCCATGGAACAAATCGAATCCGGCCTGAAAACCGTCGGTGGCCGGTCGCTCGCCCAATTCCTGAAACGCCAGTCCGGTCGAGGCGCCAATGCAGTGTTCGGCGGCATTATTGCCACGGCACTATTGCAGAGCAGTTCAGTGGTTGGCTTGCTGGTGCTGGCCTTCACCGGAGCAGGTCTGCTGTCCCTGACGGCCGCCCTCGGAATCGTATTCGGTGCCAATCTGGGCACTACGCTCACAGGCTGGATCGTCGCGACGCTGGGATTCAAATTTGAAATTTACAAACTCAGCCTGCCACTTATAGGCATCAGCGGGTTGGGCTTTGTATTTTTTCAGGAGCGTTGGAAGCAGTATTTCAGGGCGCTGCTTGGCCTCGGCCTGCTGCTGCTGGGTTTACAACTCATGAAAAGCAGCGTCGCTGCCATCGAACAACTGATTGACGTGAACGACCTTGCAGCACTCGCGCCGTGGCAATACCTGTTGTTCGGCACACTGGTCGCGGCGATTATTCAATCCAGTTCTGCAACCATCATGCTCACCCTTGCAGCCCTGCACGCCGGGGTTATTGATCTGCCGAATGCCGCCGCCGCCGCCATTGGTGCGGATCTCGGAACAACCACGACGCTGATAATCGGCGCCCTGAACGGCTCGGCCACGCGCAAACAGGTTGCTGCTGGTCAGGTACTGTTTAACGTGGTGACAGACCTCATCGCTTTTACCCTGCGCGTACCCATTCTGATGTTTGTCGCGTGGCTGGGCATAGCTGATCCGCTTTATTCACTGGTGGCATTCCACAGCCTGTTTAATCTGCTCGGACTCTGTCTCTTCATCCCCTTTACTGCGCCGTTCGCGCGACTGTTGCAGCACCTGTTTCCGGAGCCACAACATCGACACGCTGGTTATCTGCATGAGATTCAGGCCAACGCCGCAGAAGCTGCTGTTGATGCGGCAGAGCGCGAAACGTCGTTGCTTATTGCGCACGCACTGCAGTTACAGATGCGCGCATTCAAACCACCTTTGAAGCCGCCTGCGGGAACCGTCCCGGTGCCGTTTCAACGTGACATCGACGAGCTGAGCGACCTGCCGTTTTCGCAGCTGTATCATTCCGCCAAAGCGCTGGAAGGCGAGTTGCTTGAGTTTGTCGTCAGACTGCAGGCCGATCGCCTGCAAAGCGCTGAATCGGAGAGGCTGACCCTGCTGTTACGCGCCGCCCGGGAAGCCATGCACAGCGCCAAGGCCGTTAAAGACATCCGTCACAACCTCACCGAATTGGCAGAATCCGGCTCGACAGCCGAACAGCAGTTTTCGCAGCGGTTCCGGGACTTAATGCAACAGCAGCTGCGCGAGCTGTATGCCATACGCACTCAGGACACCGGCACGATTGCTTTTGAAGATCTCGCTGCAGCACTGCAACGCGTGCAACAACGGCATGACACAGTGCAGGAAGCTATCTATAACGACGTACGCGAAGACCGGATTGATGAGTCCACGGTGTCATCGCTGCTAAATGTCAATCGCGAGTTGCTGACCGCCGGTCGCAGTCTGGTACTGGCACTTGGCAGCTATTACCTGGACTCAACCCGACAGAACGATCTGGAGCAGCTGCCCACCTGAGCACGGTTTAAACGGCGGTCAAAACGGCAAAGGTTGCAACAAATCGAATCGATCGCCCTCGGCAGCAATATGCACCGGCGCGGCGAACTCATCGCGGATAACCCCTTGCAGCACCAACTGCGCATCCGGTTCGCCGTGCACCAGCACCAGCGGCGGTCGCTGCTCAAACTGATCGTACCAATTAACCAGAGCGCGCTGGCCGGCATGCGCAGAAAGGCCGCCGATGGTGTGGATCGCCGCCCGCACCGGGATCTCGTCGCCAAAAATTTTCAGCGTTTTGGCACCTTCAACCAGCTGACGCCCCGGCGTGCCTGCGGCCTGATAGCCGATGATAATGATGTTGCACGCTTTGCGCCCAAGGTTGTGCTGCAAATGGTGGCGTATGCGACCGCCAGTGCACATGCCGCTGCCGGCAATAATAATGGCACCGGATTCTATAAGATGAATTGCGCGAGACTCGTCAGGCGTGCGGGTAAACTGCAGATTCGGCAGGGAATCCTGAATACTTCGGTTACTCCACAAGTCCTGAGCATCTTTGTCCAGCAGTTTTAAATTCTGTTCGTAAACCGTTGTGGCATTAATGGCCAGCGGGCTGTCGAGAAATATCTGCCAGTTTTTTAACCCCGCCTCGTCAAAATTCCTCGCCATCCAGTAGAGCAATAACTGACTGCGCCCCACCGAAAAAGCGGGGATAAGAATGTTGCCCTTGCCGCGGCTCGCCAGCTCGGCGATAGCCTCCACTTCAACGCGGGTCTCATCCCAGGAGCGATGACCGCGATCGCCGTAGGTAGACTCCATGAGCACAAGATCGGCCGTGGTTATCGTATCCGGGTTGCGCAGTACCGGCGCATCAGCGTGACCCAGGTCACCGCTGAATACCAGCTTGCGGGTTTCACTGCCTTCGGTAAGCCAGAGCTCGACAATGGCCGACCCGAGGATATGCCCCGCATCACGGAAGCGCACGCGGATGGACGGCGTAACGTCAAACTTCTGGTGATAACGCATGGGCCGGAATTGCTTCATGGCCATGTCCGCATCAGCTGCCGTGTAAAGCGGTTCGATAGGATCTTCGCCGGCGGCCTCACGCTTGCGATTGATGCGCTCCGCTGCGTGTTCGTGAATGCTTGCTGAATCGCGCAACATGATGTCGCACAGCTGGACCGTGGCATCTTGCGCATAGATTGGCCCGGTATAACCGCGCTTCACTAGCAAGGGAATGCGGCCCGAATGATCGATATGCGCATGGCTCAAAACAACTGCATCGATGCGGCTGAGATCAAACGGAAAATCGTCATAATTCAGATCTTCGTCTTTGCGCCGCCCCTGAATCAGGCCGCAATCCAGCAAAATACGATGATCGCCCGCCTGCACCAGATGGCAGGATCCGGTTACACGACCGGCAGCGCCCAGGCATTGCAAATGCATCGCAATCGGGACCGGTTAGCCGGCTGCCAGGCCGTTGAGCACCAGCCGGGTGTACGTCACCACACCCAGTACTTCACCACCTCTTACGACCGGCGCAGTGGATATGCCAAAGCGCTCGAATAACCGGGCGCAATAACGGATATTCATGTCGGGTTGAACGGTCAATACGGGCTTGGTCATTATTTCGTACACGTTGACTCGATCCGGCGAATGGTTCGGTGCCAGCACCCGTTTGGCGATATCGGAGACCAGCACGATGCCGTATTCGTCATGGTCATTGCGTTTATCGACCAGCAGAAAATCGATATCGGCTGCACGCATACGCTGCAGCGCTTCGGTTACCGTGATGATGCCGTCAACCTTCAGAAAGTCTGAGTCCATGACATCCGCAATCGTCTTTATGTTCTTATTACTCATTAGTCAGCTTCCTGTAGGGTCGGCGCAATCACCGCGGCCTGATGCGCGACTCCGATAGCGTCTTCAACATCAATCTGAAAAGCGATCCCGGTGCCCGGGGTTTCATCGAACTCACCGGCTTCGCCTATGCTCTCAAGAATACTGCGTGCCCTGTGTTCTTCAACCAACAGCAGCAACACATCACGCTGCGTCTCCAGCGTAAGCCCCATAAAGGTCTGCTTTTCTTCGAGCCCTTCGCCGCTGGCGCTGTAAATGCGGGTGCACCCCGTGGCGCCGGCTTGCTTGGCAGCCACCGCCACTTCTTCTGTTTTGCCGTCTTCGACAAACACCACAATTAATTTAAACCTCATGACACCACTCCCTCGTTAATTACGAGTATTCGATACTTCGGCGACGGCTGCATCCTCGCCGTCGCCGCTGCGTTTAGCCCGCCATTCCGCCAGCTGTGCGTACGCCATCACGGCAATTATCGGAAACAAACTGGCAAAAGCGATCAGCCCAAAACCATCAATAAGCACACTGCGTCCAGGCACGTTCTCAGCCATACCCAATCCCAGAGCTGCGACCAGCGGGACGGTGACCGTGGAGGTGGTAACGCCACCCGAATCATAGGCCAGCGGGATAATCATGCGCGGCGCGAAAGCCGTTTGCACGACCACAACGACGTAACCGGTGATAATAAAATAGTGGATGGGTATTCCGGAAACTATGCGAAACACGCCCAGTGAGATGCCGGTTGCAACTCCCAGCGCCACCGCAATACGTAATCCCCATGAGCCTATGGCGCCGTTAGACAATTCGCTCGCCTTGTAAGCGACTGCAATCAGCGCGGGTTCTGCCACTGTGGTGCTAAAGCCCACGGCGAAAGAAAATGCATAAACCCAGCCATAGCGATGCCATTGAACGGTTTCGCCGGCAACGGCGCCGACGAAACCGGGAGCAGTGAACTGCTGCGCCATCAGTCGACCGACCGGAAACAGCGCCTGTTCAAGCCCGATCAAAAACAACACCAGACCAAGCAATACGCAAATAAAACCAGTAATGAGTTTCTTCGGATTCGGCAAAGGCTGACGCAATATAGCGAACTGAAAAAACAACAGAATGGTCGCAATGGGCAACACATCGCGAACGGTGGCCATCAATACGTCAAGAAAAGTGCTGATCATCCGAAGAGCATCCCGTAAGCCATCACGAATATCATCGGTGTCAACGATGCGAACGCGATAAGTCCGAAACCATCAAGCATGGGGTTGCGACCCTTGATGGATGATGCGAGACCCACGCCCAGCGCCGTCACTAATGGCACGGTAATGGTCGAGGTTGTCACTCCCCCTGAATCATAAGCCAAGCCAATAATTTCTCGCGGTGCCAGAGCAGTCATAATCACCACCAGCACATAACCACCCGCAATCATCGTGTGTATCGGCCAGCCTTTGAGAATCCGCACCACGCCCAACACTATTGCGATGCCGACCGACAGTGCCACTGTCATGCGCAGACCGAAGGCATAATCTTCGCGCGCTGCATCGGTGGATTCGATAACACCTGCTTCGGCAGCGATAACCGCGGCTTCGGCAGCAATGGCAATCAGCGCCGGTTCCGCGACGGTGGTACCAAAACCCAGCGCAAAGGCAAACATAAGCAACCAGAACACCGAGCCCTTGCGGGCAAAGGCATAGGCCATGCTTTCGCCCAGCGGGAACAGGCCCATCTCGAGGCCTTGAATAAACAGCGTCAGCCCCGCCAGAACAAGCACAAGCCCGACTATCAGTTCGACGATATTAGGTAACGGCTGCTGCAGCACTGCAAGCTGGAAAAACCCCACAACCACAACAATCGGCGTCAAATCGCGCGCATTGTTCATCAAATTTCTGAGAAGTGGGTTCAGCGGTTAACCTTTTTGCCTCGTGCCTGCTATCCGGTCTGCTCTATCCAGCCTTGCGCTAAAACCCAGTCGCGAAAGACCTCGACATCCAGCGAATCGCCCATGATCGCTTCATAGACCCCCTGCAAATCCGCAATTGTGAAGTGCTCAGACATCATATTCATAGCCAGATCAGATGTTTCGATACGTTCGCGCAGCGCGCGCAAAGCGGTTGCGAGTATATCGTTGTGATCGCTGGCCAATGGCGGCACGGCATCGACGGGGTGCCACTCAGCAGCTGCAGCGTCATCGCCGGCCTGTAACGTTACTTCGTGCTCCGGCACCAAGCCCAGATAAGCCACAGTGATTATGCGTTCGCGCGGATCACGATCCGGCGTGCCGAAAGTGTAAAACTGTTGCAGCTCTATACCGGATACACCGGTTTCTTCGGCAAGCTCGCGGTGCGCGGCTGTTTCCAAATCTTCGTCGATGTCGATAAATCCCCCGGGGAAGGCCCATTGTCCTTTGGCCGGCTCCTTGCCACGCTGGATCAACAGCACATGCAGACGACCCCCGCGAATCGTAAAAACTGCAGTATCGGTTGTTACGGCGGGGTGTGGATATTCGTATTGATACATACGCGCTCTCTATTTCAACTCGTAATATAGGGTGCTTTGGCCAAATCATATATAAATAGGGCGATAATGCTTATATAAACACCAAATACTCAGAACCGCAGTAATTCACACATCAGAACTCATCAAATTGGGCTAATTGCATGTACATCAACTTCTGGTATCCCGTCTGCACCAGCGATGAGCTGGCCAAAGACAAACCACTGCGAGCAACCATTCTGGGTCTCAATTTTGTGGCCTATCGAGACAGCGACGGCACGGCTCACCTTCTGGCCGATACGTGCGTGCATCGCGGCGGCTCGCTCAGCAAAGGCAAAATTATTAACGGTCGCATCGCCTGCCCTTATCATGGCTGGCAATTCGGCGGTGACGGTCGCTGCAGGCTGATTCCGGTGCTCGGCGACGACGGCAAAATACCGGCGCGAGCCAAAGTTGACGCCTACCCGACCGAAGAACGCTACGGCATTGTTTTCGCCTTTCTGGGCGACGAGCCGGAAGACAGCCGCGCACCGTTTTTTGCCATTAAAGAGTGGGGCCAGGAAGGCTGGCGCGCCAGTCCACTGCGTATCATTGAGCTGGATGCCTATTTCGAGCGTTCCATAGAAAATGGCCTGGACCCGGTGCATAACGAATTCGTGCATGACAGTCAGGGCAACGTCCATTACAAACCCGAGTGCACCACTCTGGAAAGTTTGCCATGGGGAACCAAAGTGCACGTCACGATGGATCCGCCAAAACCGGGTACCACCCAGCTGGAAAACCTGCGCGAAGACGATAAACCGGAGCACTTCGGCGCCTATTCATATCATCACGGCCCCAACGGCCTGGAGACACGTATCAACTTGTCCAAGGACAACAGCTTCGTGCAGTACTTCTGGGAGCAACCTGTGGATGCGGATCACACCCGCATTTTCTTCATCAACATGCGGAACTGTATGCTGGATCCGAAACATGACGAGCGCATCATGGACATCAACCTGGTGGTCGCCGGCGAAGATATAGGCATCGTTAATGAATTGCAGCCTAAACGCACCCCTGAGTCATCCGCAAAAGAGATACTGGTAATCGGCGACGAGTGCGTCGGTCGCTACCGCGACTGCCTCAAAGGCTGGGAAAACAAGGGCTGGCGAATCGACATGAAAACCTTGCAAGAGAATCGCGGCGACATTGTTTACACTGTGCCCTGCCCGGCGCGGCGTACCGAGAAGAACTGGGTACTGGACTCCGTGCCCATCAGGAAATAATCATGAAAAGGTTTCTATCGTTTGTACTGGCCATTCTGGTCACCATCGGCCTGCTGGGCTACGGCGTACTCAGCTATACCGCCGAAAAGAACCGGGCGATTCCCGGGCCGAACGCCGAGGCAGCGCTGGTTTCCGACGATACCGTTGAGGTGAACTTCGACGACTGGCTGGTGATGCGGCCGAAGGGTGCCAGCCCGACCCGCGGTGTGATCGTGTATGCAGGCGCCAACTGTGATGTGCGCGGCTATGCGGAAATCATGCGCAGCATCGCTGCCGATGGCTACCTTGTGGTGGGCCCCACCTGGTTGTTCAATTTCTCGATCGTCGATGTGATGCTGCCCACCTCGAAGGTCGATCAGATTCAGTCGGCCTACCCCGAGATCAAAGACTGGGTGCTGATAGGTCACTCCATGGGCGGGGCAACCGCAGGGATCTATGCCTATGCCAACCCGGACAAGCTGGACGGCGTCATATTCTGGGATTCCTACACCCCCGATACCAGCAGCCTGGCCGATTCCCGGCTACCGGTCACCAACATCTACCGCGCCACGCTGGACGGTAAACCCCCCGAAAAGTTTCAGGAAATGTGGCATGTGTACCCGCCGCAGACCGTGCATGTACCCATCAGGGGCGGCATACATATGTATTTCGGCGACTTTATCGGGGGCCCCTATAAAGAGCTCTGGGAGCCGAAAATCAGTAATGCCGAGCAGGTCAGCATCATTACCGCAGCCACCCTGGACAGTCTCGACGCAATGCAATAATGCGCGATTTTAGCGTCTGAACAACAGCTTTTTGCTAGTTATTGCTTAAAAACAACAAATTAAGTTGTTGTTTTTTAACGTATTACAAAATATTCATTATTTTCCCCCAAATTGATATGGCAATACGCAACATCATCCCGTACGGTTCTGCGTGGTTATGTAATGTGCGTTAACACTAAACAGGGGGACTTGTAATGAGTCACACTAAATTAAAGATCGGTCTGGGCCTCGCGGCTCTTATGGGGCTGTCTTCGGTGGCGCAAGCCGTTGATTACAGTGTCAGTGGTCATGTCAATCAGATGATCCGCTATGTTGATGATTCGAACACCGACGATACTGATACTCAGATTGTCGACAATGGCACCAATGCATCGCGCGTGAGCCTGTCAGCCAGCGGCGAATTCGCCGGCATGGATGTCGAGGTCTATTCGCAATTCCGTTGGAATGCCAACAACTCTGCGACCACTTTTCCCGACCTGATGGGTTCTGGTGGTTTTTCATCAAGCAATAATTTGGACGCCGCATATCTGGATATCGCCTTTAAACACGAACTGGGTACATTCTCGATCGGTCGTGGTGACGGCGCCGCACGCTTCACGCAGCGTCAGGATCTCTCCGGTACAGAACTGGCTGACAACTTCGACGTACGTCGCTATTCCACCGGCGATGATATTCGCGTTGGTTTTGAAGGTCATCGCGGCAACCGTGTCCGTTACGATGCTCCGTCCATTGCAGGCTTGAACTTGTCAGTCAGCGCCGACTCCGATGGCGCCACGGAAGTAGGTCTGACGTGGGATTCGGAAGCGGAAGCTTACTCCGAGTACATGGATGGCCTGCGCTGGATCGGTGCAATCGGCTATATCAATAACCCTGATGATAGCTTCAGCAGTACGGACGATCGCATTGCAGCATCGGTGTCAGCTTTGCTGGGTGGTACCAGTCTGACACTGGGCTACGGTGAAGAGTCCTACGAAGGTACCGATCCCGACGCTGATGGCACGTACATCAAGCTGGGACAACGCTTCGGCAACCATGCCTTTAGCATCAGCCTTGCCAACCTTGATGACGGCTTTGATGAAGTAGATCAAACGGCAATTGGCTACCAGTACAACAGCGACGGCGCCGTGGATGTTTATGCCAGCTACTCGATGGCGGATCCCGATGCGACACTTGCTGAAGATTGGGACCAGTTTATCGTCGGTACTCGCGTTCGTTTCTAAGCAGAAAGACATCGCAGTACAAGAAATGCCCCGGAAACCGGGGCATTTTTTTTGCGCTAACAGAACGCTGAGACAGGACCCCGTCCTGATGGGGCTTTACAATAGCGTTTCAAGCTGCCAAGAATAAGGCCCGCTCTCCCAATAGTGAAACCACCATGGAAAAGACTCAGGCCAGATCAACTACCCGCTGGAAAAACGCTACCTTTGTTGTTGCCCTGGCGACTGGCCTGATTACCGCATGCGGCGGTGGCGGCGGCGGGGGTGGCAGCGCCGGCCTCACGCGAGCTGACGCGACTGTGGTCATAGATGAAAACAATGCCGTCGATCTGGTGCGCAATGCTGAGGACCCCAGCACTTTTGCGGAACGCATAATTCTGGGCCTTATAGTCAATGCAGCTGCTGTATCGAGCGCGAGCGTAATGGCCAGTCCGGAAAACTCCGGCGATGAAGGAACCCTGGTCGCCGCTGCGGCCAGCGCGGACTACTGCAACGGCGGCCAAGCAGATGTTAACGAGTCCGGTCAGATAGTAATTTTTACATTCTTTGACTGCCAGGACTTTAACTACATCAGCGCAAACCTTGGAACCGTTCAATTCGCGGGTACGCTCGACGGCACTTTGCGGATCGATGTTTCAGCGACGTCGTCAAGCGAAACCGATTTTCAGGCAACGATTACAATGACGAGTCTCTCTATAACGGACGCGAGCGGCACGGCATGGGGTAATGGATCACTGAAACTGGACTACCTCGAAACCGCTTCACGCACGATTGCCGACATCACCACAAGCGCATTCGACTTCGAGATTGATTCGGCAACACGATCGCTAACAGCGTATAGCTATTTTCAGGTAGCGGATGCTATCGAGACAAGCGAAGAAAGTGATGGCGGTATAACCAGCTCGGATTTCGATTTTCTTGCCTATTTTGAGACCCCGCAGCCCTTCGTAACAGCTGCCGGCAACCTCTGGCCGACTGAAGGACGGCGTGTCATATACGGGGCCAACCAGGCTCGCATTCAGGTAACACCGCAGAGCGACGGCTTGAATGCCCTTATAGAACTCGATCTGGATGCTACCGATGGCTTTGAAACAAGCTGCACATATAGCTGGGAAGAATTGCTCGGCGGCAACCAGATCATTGCCTGTGCGGACTAGCTCCCAACCCCTTGGCAACAGATGGAATCCTGAGCTTCCAGATGAAACCGTCATAAAAGAAATGCAGGCCGCCAATCATGAACGCAATAAAGAAGATCCAGAACGCCGGCAGAAATGATCTGAGAACAAACACCATGAGTATAAGTGACGCATACACTGCGAAGAATCCGATGCGGCCGTAGGAACCGCGTGCCCAGACGCCAACCCGACCGCCGCCCTCTCCAGGCTTTTGATACTGCATAGCCAAATTGTGATTAACAATCACGTAATACTCGTAAGCGTGGGCGCCCACATACCCCATGAACCCGGCGATGGGATTGATAAGCATGACAGCGAACAGAGCCGCTGTAGATAAAACGTAGAGCAGCTTGGCTGAATTGGACGGCCGTCGGAATTCCTGAAAAAGCCAGACGATTGCCAACCCCGCCACTGCAACAATCGCTGCTGGCAGCAACAGCTCAGCGCCGGGCGCCAGTTTTGTCAGCATTTCCATGATGGTCATGTTGGGGCCCTTAAACCCCAGATTTGCAGCCTTATCGAGCAACTCAGGATCTACCGCTGCATAGAGCACTACAAGGATCAGCCAGGAAAAAAACATGTATATTTCGACGCCACCGCTATTCTGCCCCACCTTGCGTCCGTAAATGCGTGTGATGCCATAGCGCTGCATGAGCGTATGTTCAGCGTTCCAAAGGCCCGCGACAATGGCCAACAGCAGCGGACTGACCTTCATAAAGACCAGTATGGCGATGGCGAAGATCAGTGGGCTCCACTTGAATATTTGTGGCCGCAACGCAAAACGGCTCTGGTCACCGTAGACGAGCAGAAGGGTCAGCGGTTGATGGGTAAATGAAAACAGGAAAACGGCAAGCATCAGCGTCAACAGCGCATCGGGCGATGATTGGAGGGCCAATGCAAGCAGCGTAAAAGGCATCCAACTGAACGCCATCATTACGTCCGTTTGCGCACCACTAATCCAGCGGGCCTGAGGTCTGCGCGGCGAATCGTCGGGCGCACTAACTACCGTTTGGACGGGCTCACCCATCTTGCAGCCTCCCTATCCGGGTCGAAGAGCATCGCATCGGCAGGTTGTATTCACGGTGTATTGGATAATATGTCATTGTTTTTTAGTAACTTGGCGCTTCGTTCCTGTCCGGTCAGCCTGAGCACTTGAAAACGGCTAAATTAGAAGTGCTTTTCGCTGGAGAGATTGCTAGTCTTGAAGCTACAAAGCCAGCCTAGCGAGGCTTTGTCAATCTGCAACTCAAATCGCTTAATAGTACCTAGAGGAGAATCACGATGTTATTTTACTGGAACAAACTGCTCAATAGCCGCGCTACTCGTCTGGTGCTACTCGCCGCAGGCGCAATATTGTTTTTGACCGGATGTGAAGGTTACGAGTCCATAGGGGTGCTGTAATAGTTGTGAAAGTTATTATGCCCACGACTAGAGTTTGGGTAGCAAAAAAAACAATGCTTCTAAAAACCCGACACTTTGTCGGGTTTTTTTTGCTGTCTTTTAGAAGTACACGCTGATCGAGGTGAAATAGACATCCGTATCATCGCCATATTCACTTTCCGCATCTCCAGAAGATAGTTGTGCGCCCAATCTCAAGTCCAAATTAGGAATGATGTTCCAGTTCACCGATGGCCCGAAAAACAGCCCCCCTTCGTCGACATCGTAGATGACTAAACCATCGAAACGGACTAGCGGAGTAAAGTCGTAGCCGAGCGCGGTCGCCAAAAAATTGCGATTCTTTGTTACGATCTCACCGTTAAAGCGCCGCCCGCGCGCCTCGATAATTTCGTCCGGTATGTCAGTGTCCCCCAGATTCCCGCCGTTATAGAAATATTCCAATAGAAAGTAAACGCTGTTCGGCCAGGAGTAATCCATGCTCAGGACAATCTGGGAATAACCGGAGCCGTTGTCTGGCTTCCTGTAGGTTGCTTCCCCCCTGAACCCGGCGTTGCCAATATTGCCGCCAAAGTCGACCCCCACCAAATCTGACTCGCGAATATCGCCGACCAGCAGCCCGATGTCGTAACCGCCAACATTCGTACCAAAACGTGCGCCAAGGCTGTCCAATTCCGATTCTCGCCCCAACGCATAGACCAGCTCAATGCTACTCAGATCACCAATGAAATACTCGGCGCTGAGGCCATCAATACCGTCACGTTGCGACTTATCAATTTGCAACGGACTGACGGGGTTGAAGACATCAGTTGGATTCCATAACCGACCGGTGCCCCAGGCAATACGTTGGCGGCCAGCTACGACGTTCAGATCCTCGGAGGTAAATTTCAGGAAGGCACGGTATACACTTGCGCGCCACACCAGATCCTCATTGTCGACAACCAGATTATCCCAGTCCCAACGCGTGTTTGAGTCCAGTTCGGAGTCCTTGACCAACTGGAAATCGTCGGTATCTATGATCGAACCGATCAAAAATTCATTGTCGATGACTGCCGTAGCAGCCACAAAGGAATTGAACCGGGCCCCAAAATCCAGCCTCAGGCGATTCAGGTCGCTCCAGTAGTCCTCGCGGCCGACAGGGGTCTCGGAGACTGTGCCGAGGCTCTGGAATGAACCACTGAACTGGAATTCAGTTTTGTCGGCCGCAATACCCGCGAGCGGGATCAGAAGCCCAACAAGCCCCATCAGCTTCATGCTATATCGCTGCTTCATGCTTCCTCCAACAGGACGCCATCACGCATGCGAATGACCCGGGTGGTGCTGTCTATGACCATCGGGTCATGAGTCGATAGCAGAAAGGTGATTCCCAGCTCATCGTTGAGCCGGCGCATTGCGTCTACCAGATTATGCCCGGTTTCCGAGTCCAGATTCGCAGTAGGTTCGTCTGCCAGAACAATGGATGGCCCCGTCGCTATGGCTCGTGCAACCGCGACACGCTGCTGCTGCCCACCGGAAAGCTGGTTGGGTCGACGGTTTTCAAGGCCCTGCAAACCTACGGCCGCGAGCGTCTCGACTGCACGTTGCTGAGCCTCTCCCGAGCTTACTCCCTGCAACAACATGACGTATTCAACATTCTCGCGAGCACTCAGCACCGGTATTAGATTGAACTCCTGGAATACAAAACCAATACTCGCAAGGCGCAGATCTGAGCGTTGTCGCTCACTCATACCGGTAATATCCCGATCATCGATAAAAACCCTGCCTGATGTCGGCATATCCAGGCCGCCAACAAGATTAAGCAGTGTTGTCTTACCTGAGCCTGATGGGCCTACCAGCGATACGAATTCACCGCGCTTCACGCGCAAGTCAACATTCTTCAGAGCAGGTATCTCGAGGCCGTTGTTGCGGTAAAACTTGGTCAGGTTTTCGGTACGCAGACAGTACATCGGATAAGGATACTCAGAGCGAGCGGATCGCATCAGCCGGACTCAGCCTGGCCGCGCGCGCCGCAGGATAGATTGCCGCCAGAAGCGTGGTCATGAAGGCGGCAAGCGCCGCGATAGCAACACGGCCGGGATGGATCGTCGGATAAATGACCGGCTTGAGGCTTGAAATAAGATCCATAGCACCCGACCAGCGCGAGAGGTCAATGCCACCAGCGCCCAGAAATCCGTTAATCACAATTCCCAGTAACACACCCAGTGCGGCGCCCAGGACACCCAGGCAAACAGCCTCCAGCAGGACAAGGCGGACTATCTGCGCTGGCCGGGTACCCAGCGCCCGCATGATCCCAAACTCGCGGGTACGCTCCATGATCGACATAAGCATAGTGTTAAGAATACCGAGCGAGACTACTATCAGGATGATCACCAGCAATATATAGGTGAATACATTACTGAGCGCGATCATTTCCTTTGCCTGGGGCATCAGCTCGTCCCACTGCAGGATTTCATAACCGGATCCGGCGAGTTCGGCGGCCAGAACACCGGCCGTTGTCGCCACCTCGGAAGGACTGCTAAGAATAAGAACGGCCTCGGTCACTTTGTTGTCCATGGCGGCGAGGTTCTGGCCATCGGCAAGACCGATTATCGCGAGGCTGCCATCGAGGTCGACAGCACCGAGACGAAAAATACCCTGCAGCCTGAAAAGTTCCGCACCGATCGACCCGTCTGCGGCCTGCACCATCAGCACGATCTTTTCGCCCGGCCCGGCATTGAGGCGCTCCGCCATCTTATGGCCCAGCAGAATTTGTCGATGCGCGTCGTCTTCGAAATAGCTTCCGACAATGATGCGCTCCCGCAATCCGTTGATCTGTGTTTCACGTATTGGATCGACCGCGCGAATCACTGCCACAGATGAATTGCGTGCGGTCGACACTAATCCGTTGATATGAATCCGGGGCGTGACAGCTTCGACACCGGGAAGACCTTCAAGCCGCGCGGTCAGATCATCAATATCGGAAATAGCTCTGTTGAGATTGCGCTCGTCACGATAATTCTCGGCAAACACGACAATGTGGCCCGTGTATACCCGCACAGAATTGGTAATCCACTGATCATGAAAACCGTTTGAAAGGCCGAAAAAGACAATAATGGCGGCCAGCCCGGAAGCGATGGCCGCCAATGTAATGGACGTACGCCTTTGATTTCGCGTGATGTTGCGCCATGCGATACGCAAAAACAGCGCCATATTCAGTTCTTAAGTTTGAGGTTTCTTAAAGAAAAGACTTTGTCATCTATCTTCGCGTCGATCTCCAGATCGAGCACTTCCATCACGGTCTGCCTGCCCTTTTCTCCAACAGGTTTCATCTCCCAATAGGTGGGCACTTCGCGCCCTCGAATCTCAACAATATTGTCGAAGCGCAGAACCCGAATAAGATCGCCGTCATCAGCATAGAACTCCTGACGCAACGGCATGGAATCGGATTGCCTTACCCAGGCGAGCAGCCGGCCCCAGACTACAGGCGCATCGGGTTTAGGAACAAGCTCGACTTTGTATGCCCGGAACCCTGAGACTGTTTCTTCGGCAACAATTTCGTGGGAGTAGTCGGTAACGATACTCGAGGCCTTCACCAGATCATCATTTGTAAAATCGCTGCCCATCCAGGGCTGGAACATCATTGAAGGAGGTATTTTCACAATACGCTCAACACGCGGCAAATAATTCCACATCTCGAGGCCGATCTTCAGCGTCACGATACCCGCTTCCTTTGCGGGTGACAGAATTTCTATAAACGTTTTTTCTTCAATTCGATTCTCCCAGGCATTCATTGTCAGCGTGCGCTGCCAGTCGGGATCCGTGATCGTCATGCGGTAAGAACCGAAACTCGAATCGCCACGGAGAAGCAAATCCATCTTACGGATGACTTCTTTGGCATCCACTCGTTCGGGGGCTTCTGTCTCCGACGCGGGTAACGCTTTCGTTACGTCCAGTAGCAGACCAACAAGCAATACCATTGCAAATGGAACAATATTTTTCATATCAGCAGTCTAGCTCAGAAAACCGCTTCGGGGCGGCACTACCAGTCGCTTTCCTTTTTTCGCTAAGAACACGGTTCTGAATGGCTCCACCAGCGCCTCGGTTAAGGTGCCATGTATCTGTGGCAGTAGTTTGCCGGTACCGTCGGCGAGACCAAAAACCAATTCTTCGCGCCCGGCAGGTATATACAGGGAACCGAACATCCAGTCCCAGATTGCCAGTACCTCGCCGTAGTTCTTGTTGAAATGCCTCGGATCAATCGAGTGGTGCACCTGGTGCTGGGCAGGTGAGATAAAGATATGCTCAATCAGGCGCCCGTAGGACAACCAAATATGCGTGTGACGCAGATTGGCGCCGGTAACATTGAATACGTAGTAGAAAAGGTTCACCCCCAGGATGGTGGCAAAATCGATTCGGCCAATTACCAGACCCAGCAGCAGTCCCTGTGTAACACCAACCAGAATGCCCCCGGTGAAAGAGACAATCAGGTTATAGACGGGGTGCTTTCGCGCCACGGTAAACGGGTTGAGCTGCTCAGCGGTATGATGAACAGCATGAAAGGGCCAGATGCGTTTCCACTGGTGCGAGATGCGGTGTACCCAATAGCCGTTGAAATCCGTCACAATAAGCAGAATTGCGGCAACCAGAATAGGGCTCCAGGTGCTATCCGTTGAACTATCTCCTGCCAGCGCGTTCTGCAGTGTTAACGTGATGACGGGAGCGAAGCCAACAATGGCAAAAAAGCCGAACGCTCTCAGGATGCTCGACAGTAGCATCAGCTTTACGTCTATCCAGAATGATGGGCCAGAATACGCCTTACGTGGAAAAACCCAGCGCCAGAACCCTTCTGCCGGCCGGCGACGCAGATACAGGGCAGCACAGATCAGCAGCATGATCACGAAGCAGAATGGCGTGAGCCGTCCGTTTGCACCGAACATGAGCGCGGGTGCATCCTGATACAACTGGTCCAGCAGGGTCACCAGATCAAGCGTCGAAAGGTATTTAGGTGGAATCTGCAAATTGTTGCTTCCCGATGTTTTTCACAATCTACTGAGATGCCCTACCTGACCGGTTCAGTTTAACAGTTAGTTTACGCTGGGCATAAGGTGCTCTCGATTTTTGAGGAGAATCTTTGCCTTATGCGCTATTATCTGTTGCACACTAATCGAGCACGCGGGGTTCGGCATGATGACTTTTAAAGTGCTTCCATTTGTTGCAGTAACGGTCCTTGTCGCAGGCTGCGAAAGCATGGGCGTAAACCCAGACGCGTCAATCGGCCCGCCGGGGCGGGATGCGCGGGGTGCCGGGATATTTACCGGCGCGGACGGCCGTTTTACCGGCGAAATAGAAGACGATGCTGAACGCAAGGCTCGGGAAGATGAGACCGGCGCCAACGACGAAGACTATCAGGCCTGGAAGCTGGAAAAGGAACGCGCCGAGTACGAAGCCTGGAAGGCCGAACAGACCGGTGAGTAATCAGTCACCGAATTCGCCGTATAGCCTGTCCGCGATGGCCCGCACCTCTGCCTGAATGATCAGCGGGTCCGGGGGCAGTTTTTTTGCCCTGGCAAGGCTTTTATCCAGTAACCGCTGCCCATTGATCCGCATGATTGGCCGGAGACCATCCCAGCGAAACAGATTGCCTATCGTCTGATCCGCCGTAAAGCGTCGATGGAATTCCTGCTTGACGGCATTGAGCGCCATAATCTCGCTGTCACTGTAGCTGCTCATTCGCACGACGGGATTGCTCTGATCTACCAGAGACGAAGTCTCGATCGTTTCCTCCGGCACGCCCAACCAGCCCATCACCACACTGACTGAACGATTCGGTCTGTTCGGCACTATGGTTGCGCGTTCACCGCCACCGTGCTCAATCGCTCGCGCCACAAACTCCGCACAGAAAAACGCGCTGTCGTCGTTGTAGTCGAAGTACCGGTCGAATGGTGTCTGCGCCGAAAGATGATGGCGCGCAAACTCGGCGACTTTAGCGCGGTCTGCACCCGCCGGCTCAAAAATCTCCGCATAAAAGTACCGATCCACAAAGCGCTCCAGCGGCACGCGCCTTACCATGCCCTCAATGGTTGACGTAGGCGGCACTTCCGGATCCAGATTCAGCGACGGGTCGCCTGTTTCGTCATACACATAAGGCTCGCCGTCATCAATCATGACAATACCCAGGTGAATGTATGGGCTGAATTCCTGAGGCAGCAGCCCTAGCAGGATATCGGTCGGCGCTTTTGAGCCGGTCATGATGATCTGCCCGGATGCGAGCGGTGTATCGAAGTACTCACCGGACGGTTCTGCGAAAGCTTGATAGTTCGCAAAGGTTGCATCTTTGAAGCTTGTGCAACCGCTAACCAGCTCACCCAATAAGAGCAATCCCAAAAGAGTTATGAGCGGCCTCATTCCCCCACGTCCTGACCAGACTCCTCCTGACCAGCACGATCGCCTCCGGTGATAAAGTTATTGGGCCGTTCACCGTCGTAGCGCGAAAACTCATCCAGCACCCTCTGCGGCATCGGAATACAGGCAGCGAGCAGCAAAGTGAGCGACACTATAGCCAGCAGTCGCACAGCGGTGGCCTCAGGTCGATGACGCGTCGTAAATCGACTGAATCGTGCTGTCCAGCATGGCGTTGAATTCCGCATCGGACTGTTGTGCAGAAAGGCCCTCGGTCGTCGCCCGCGAAAAGCTGGCAATCATGCCGTGGTTCTGACTTAAGCGCCGGTTGGCTTCCTCTCTGGAATAGCCGCCCGACAGCGCCACCATTCTGAGTAACTTGGGATGATCCAGGCACTCTTTGTAGAAATCGGCCTGCTCGGGCAACGTCAGCTTAAAGATCACGGGCGCATCGCCTTTCAGCGCATCCAGGTGCTTGAGCAATTCCTTCTTCAGGATGGCTTCGCACGCGGCCTTGTCGGGCGCGTTGATGTCCACTTCGGGCTCAATAATCGGCGTCAGACCTTTGGCCAGAATTTGCTGCCCAATCTCAAATTGCTGGGCAACCACGGCGGCAATGCCTTCCGGGTTGGCCGATTTAATTACTGATCGCATCTTGGTGCCAAAGACCGGTTGTGCACAGGCTTTATCGAGCAGAGCATCCAGATCAGGCATGGGCTTCATGAGTTGCACACCGTTTTTTTCGTCAGCAAGACCCTTGTCGACCTTGAGAAACGGCACAACCTTTTTTACTTCCCACAGATACGCAGCCGAGCTCTTGCCTTCGATATCCCGGTCAAGGGTGTTCTCAAACAGGATAGCGCCAAGGATACGATCGCCGTTGAATGCGGGGCTGGTCACGATACGGGTGCGCATGGCATGCACCGCTGCGTACATCTCTTCCTCATTGCTATAAGCATCTTCATTGACACCATAGAGCTTGAGCGCTTTGGGCGTGCTGCCACCGCTTTGATCAAGCGCGGCTATAAAACCCTTTTGGGTACGAACTTTCTCGAATTGCTGTTCCAGGGTAGACATGGCGAACGTCCGCTCCTTATCTGTGTGTATTATGATTTTCGGGGTCTGAACAGTTTAGCTGGCAACCCCGCGGGCACTTATATTAGCAGCCTTTTCATAGCGTGGTTTCCAGAGGGTCAGGGTAACCGGCACAGCGACATTCAGCCAGAAAATAGCAAACATCAGCGTATAGGCGGTAAACTTGGTTTTGCTGGCCAGCAGGCTGGCGAAAAACACGCCTGCCCACATTATCGCCAGTTGCACCAGAGGATCGGTCATCGCTTAAGCAAGTTTTGCTAATTGTTCAGACAAAGGCCGGGCCGGTCGGCCAGCCGCGCGTTCAAACTGCGAGGTTACCTCGTAGACACCCTTCTCCATGCACTGAAAGCAACCCGACAGCATCTTCGCGACGTCTTCGCCCCGGGCCGCGATGCGCTCATCCTGCATAAATCGCGCTACGTTGGCCTCCAGACTGATGGGCTCATAACGGACATTCAGGCCCAGTGCCTTGCTCACCAGGGCAACCAGCTCTGCCTGAGTGTGCAGTTCACCGAACAGGTTTACGGCCATGCCATCGCAGTGTTCCGTCACGGCGACGCGGGCCAACGCGAAACCCAGCTCGTCGATGCTGATATAACCGCAACGCCCCTCACCGGCGTTGTTCCGGTATACGCCCCCGTGCTCGTGGGCGTGCCTTATATGTAGAAGATCCAGATCCAGATACAAACCGTTGCGCGCTACCACCCACTCAAGACCCGATTCCATCAGGCAGCGCTCGGTGTCCTTGTTCACCCGATAAAACGGCTCAAAGTAAGTATCCTCAGCCAGTTCATTGCCTATAACGCTGGTATAAATCAGTTTGCGAACCCCGGCTTGCCTGGCCGCATTGATCACATCGCGGTGCATGGCCAGACGATCGCCGCCACCTGCCACAGGTGCAGAAATCATGACCACCGTATCAATATCTTCGAGTGCCGCTTGCATTTGTTCCGGCGACTGATAGTCGCCTACGCGTTTTTCAATATCTTTGACCGCAACCCGGGAGAGGTTTCGCGCAACCGCCACAACATTGTCACGCGGCACTCTGTGCGTCAGATGCTCCAGCGTCGCTGTTCCAAGCCGCCCACTGGCCGCGGTCACTGCGATTCTCATTGCCCTGTACTCAATTCAACGAAGCCTGTTCTCGGGTGTCGGCCCAAAATGCGCCTCTAACCTTATACCAATTCCCGGGTTTATTTCGCGCTTTTCGGTTGGCAGCTCTTTAGGCCATGACAAACCACCGACGTATTCCACGAACAACCACTCGCGCAAAAAACGGCGACGCAATTTTAACTCCACACCGTAGTTTTGCAGCTTGACCGCATCCTCGGTTTCGCCGCGGACAAAGGTGCTGTATGTGATCGCGCGGCGGTCCGACAATGCCTGATACAAAGTCACCGTGGAGCCCCAGCGCATACCGTTCACCAGAGGATCCTGCGCCACGTTGCCAAAGTTCGACCAGCGAAGCAGCAAATTATTACTTATAGACCGATCCAGTTCCAAGGTCAGGGTTGAACCAAAACGTTCATCCGAGCGCCAGTAAAGCAGCGGCTGGACGCGAAACAAAGTTTTCTCATTCAGTTGCCAGCCATAGCGGTAACGCGCCTTGGCAAACGTCTCGACGGGCAGCCGCAGTTTCAAACCTAACCTGAGACTGAATCCGCGTTCGAGGTTCCTTGACTTGTCATAGCCCACCCCTGCAAACAAGGCATCGTCGCCTGAATTATCGACCGCTTCGACACCCTGCTCGGACGACTCCGAACCACGCTCCTCAACGAAGCTGTCTTCAGACTCTTGAGAAATAAACACCGATCCGCGCTCACGCATGGCGGGAAAAGCAAAGTTGGCGCGCAATCGAACACTAGAATCCAGCTTGTCTCGACGGTCGTAATAACCGCCTACGGAAAACCGACCGAAAGTATCGCCGGTCTTTTCATCGTATCTGGAATCGCCAAAAAAACCGTCAAACCAGGCGGCGGTGCCGCACACAGTGCGGTACAAACCCACACGGCTGCGATCGAGCCATGAGGGATATTGCGCATCAAACTGCCGACAAGGGTCTACCAATTCGGTGTCTGGCGAATTTTCTGCGGATGGTGGCCCGGACTCTTCCGCGTCGCTGGCGACACTCACCTGGGCAAATACCAGCAACACCGCAACACACGGTAACGCCCTTAACCACGCCGCGGACAAGACAGTTGGCATGGCAGCAAATTGCATCCCTTGCAGTGGTATTCCGTGACAAGGCAAGCTTAACATGCCGTCACGGTCGACCCTGCGATTTACATGCTATCGTGCTATCCCAAGGAGGATGGTGATGCTGATCAACAACTGGTACGTCGCCTGCACCGTTGAGGCGCTAGGCGACCAACCCAAGCGGGTACACATGCTGTCGCACAGCTTTGTGCTGTTTCGTGATGAGAACGGCCAGCCCCACTGCCTCAGCGACCACTGTGTGCATCGGGGTGCACTACTGTCACAGGGAACCTGTCATAACGGCATCCTGCAATGCCCACAACACGGTTGGGAGTTTAACGGGGCTGGCAAATGCACATTGATTCCTGCCGGCAGTAAAACGCCTACCGAGCCCCCTAAACGAGCACGTGTACCGTCTTACCCTGTCCAGGAAAAATACGGCCTGCTGTTTGTGTTCCTCGGCGACCTGCAAGAGGATGAACGACCGGCGGTGGCCGACATCATGCCCGAGTGGGATTCAGGAGAATGGCACAAGGGCATTATCACGCGGGAGAAAAACGTCAACTTCATCCGCATGTGTGAAAACTACAATGACCCATGCCATGTGCACTACATCCATGAGTTTGCCAAATGGCTGCCCAAGGGGGTGAGCATCGTTGATCATGAACTCACTGATCGCTATGTGCGCGCCTGGCATGCATCCCACAGCCCGGACGGTGATTACTCAGATTCGGCCGGACTGATGATGGAGTACAACGTCATCAGCTGTGTGTCCCGCAATACCAATTATCAGCCGGGCTACCCGCCGCAAATTGTGACGGCTTACGTTACGCCCATCGACGAATACAATACGCGTATTTTTATGATCATCCTGATGCCGAAACATGAAATGACTGTGCTGGACGGCAGCCGTGTGCGGGGCGCGACGGCCGACGAGCACAAAGCCATGGTGGACATGACCCGCGAAACCGTCATGGACGAAGACTACGTGGTGTTAAAGAACACCCGGCCAGTGTTTGCGGCATCGGTCACCGAAGAACTGCTGGTAGATACGGACCGGACGCTCGTGCAGGTTCGAAAGATTACCGGTGAATACGGCAGCAAGTTCGGCACGGTGGATGTCAAAAGCCTGCGTGAGCTGGAAGACGCGCACATAACCGTCATTCCCTCGCCAGACCACAAGACTAGCCCGAAAGGCTGGGTGCATCGCACCACGCCGATACTAGCCGCTCTCGACCAACCCTTCGCCCGTGCCGCCGGGAAAGTACCACGCTGAATTTTTGTCGTTCTCACGGCACTCAACTGCGTAGATAGAGACGCGACCTTTCTCCTGCTCATCGAGCATTTTCTGCACATGATCAGCAACGAACTTTGCGGTCGCCTCCATACTGACGTTTGGCAACACACGTAACTGAATCAGACCGCTTGCGTCCATCTGCCTGAACAATTCCAGTTCCGGGTCATCCGCATTAATAAGGCACGTATGGTCGAACATATGCTCCAGCCATGCCTTGACCTGCTTAAGCCCGCCGAACTCCATTACAAAATGGGTTTCAGGCTCCAGCTCCGTGCATTCAAAGACGAAATAGAATGCACGCGAATACCCATGCAAAAACTTGCAATGACCGTCATGGGCCGGCTGCCGATGGCAGCAGCTAAACCCGGTAAATCGTTTGGTACTTCTAAACACTCTGATTGTGCCCCTGCGTTTTGTTCAATCCGGCGGTCTTGCCAGCCTCGACTGTATAGAATCCGCCATAATTCTGCGGCCGGATTATTACGTATTCCCATGCGGCGGCGCGCCATAACCCGGCGATATTCTTTAACTATTTGTTTTAAATGACTATTTTTAGATCTGCGTGGCAGAGTGGGCGGAAGCGCACCCACTCCCAGACTGCACCGATTGCAAACCGTTGAAATTCTTTATTACTTCCCGCAAACCGATTATTATTGCGCCCCCGGATGCTGGCGCGATCGCTCTCTCGCAACTGAATAGCGAGTAGAAGTGCCCAAAGCCGGCTAAAAATCCAACACTGCAATGTCGGCCGGCGCTCTCAGTTTTTGATCAGGGCGCCGTTTGCTCATGGAAAGAAGCCTTTATTAAGGGTGTTGGCCACAGACAACAGTATTTTTAATCTGGTATTACAGCCATGACGGACCTTAGCCTCTACAGAAACATCGGCATATTCGCGCACGTTGACGCCGGCAAAACGACGACAACGGAACGCATCCTTAAGCTTACCGGTAAGATCCATAAGACCGGCGAAGTGCACGATGGTGAAGCCACCACTGACTTCATGGAGCAGGAGCAGGAACGCGGTATTACCATTCAGTCGGCTGCAACCAGCTGTGAATGGGATGGCCATCGTCTGAACATTATTGACACACCCGGACACGTGGACTTCACCATTGAGGTCTATCGTTCACTGAAGGTGCTCGACGGCGGCGTGGGTGTGTTCTGCGGGTCTGGCGGTGTAGAACCGCAATCCGAGACAAACTGGCGTTATGCGAACGACTCTGAAGTCGCACGTATCATTTTCGTTAACAAGCTCGATCGCATGGGCGCGGATTTTTACCGCGTTGTCCGCCAGATTAAAGACGTGCTTGCCGCTACCCCATTGGTCATGGTGCTGCCAATTGGCATCGAAGATGACTTTTGCGGCGTGGTTGATTTGCTCACGCGCAAAGCCTGGATATGGGATGACTCGGGCAACCCGGAAAATTACGAAATTGTCGATCCGCCGGAAGACATGGCCGCACAGATAGAGGAATGGCGGGAGAAACTTATCGAAACTGCCGTCGAGCAGGACGATGCTCTGCTGGAAGGATATCTTGAAGGCAAAGAGCCCTCCGTTGAAGACCTGGAACGTTGCATCCGCAAGGGCACCATCAATCTGGACTTCTTTCCGACCTTCTGCGGCTCCGCGTTCAAGAACAAGGGCGTACAGAATGTTCTGAATGCCGTTGTCAAATTCTTGCCCAACCCTACAGAAGTTAAGCCGCAACCAGAGGTTGACCTGGAAGGCAATGAAACCGGTAAGTTTGCGATCGTTGATCCAAAAGGCCCGCTGCGTGCGCTGGCGTTCAAAATTATGGACGACCGCTATGGCGCACTGACCTTCACCCGGATTTACTCGGGCAGAATCCAAAAAGGCGACAGCGTGCTTAACACGTTCACCGGTAAAACCGAGCGCATTGGTCGTATTGTTGAGATGCACGCAAACTCGCGTGAGGAACGTGACTCGGCACAGGCAGGCGATATTGTCGCGTTGCTGGGCATGAAAAACACCCGGACGGGTCACACCCTGGCCGATGAGAAGAATCCCGCAACGCTTGAGCCGATGATATTCCCGGATCCGGTGATCTCGATTGCAATCGCCGCCAAAGACAAAGCCGGTACCGAAAAGATGGGTATTGCGCTGGGCAAAATGATCGCCGAAGACCCCTCTTTCCAGGTCGAAACCGATCAGGAAACCGGCGAGTCCATCATGAAAGGCATGGGCGAACTGCATCTGGACATCAAAGTTGACATCCTCAAGCGCACCCACGGTATCGACGTAATCGTCGGTAAACCTCAGGTAGCTTACCGCGAGACTGTCACACAGACGGTGGATGACAGTTATACCCACAAGAAGCAGACCGGTGGTTCAGGTCAGTTCGGCAAAATTGATTACACAATAGAACCGATTGAACCCGGCGGAGCAAACTATGAGTTTGAATCCACGGTTACCGGCGGCAACGTGCCGCGCGAGTACTGGGGCGCAATTGATAAAGCTTTTGAAGGCATGATGAAAGCAGGCACATTGGCCGGTTATCCGCTGGTGAACGTGAAGTTCACTTTGCGCGACGGCGCATTCCATGCGGTTGACTCGTCCACCATGGCCTTCGAAGCCGCAACGCGTAATGCCTATCGTCAATCAGTGCCGAAGGCTGCACCGCAACTGCTGGAACCCATCATGAAGGTTGACGTGTTTACGCCTGAAGATCACGTCGGTGATGTCATTGGCGACCTTAACCGCCGTCGCGGGATGATCAAGGCACAGGAAGCCGGCGCCACCGGTGTAAGGGTAAAGGCCGAAGCACCACTTTCCGACATGTTTGGCTATATTGGTGATTTGCGCACCATGACTTCCGGTCGTGGACAGTTCTCGATGGAGTTTTCGCATTACGCGCCGTGTCCGCGGAACGTGTCGGAACAAGTCATCGAAGAAACGAAGGCGCGCAAAGCAGCAAAGTAGCAGTTCTGTTCTGGGCGGAGCGCCGTTTGGCCGCTCCGCTGCAGCAAGCGTTAAAAAAGCCGGCTATTGCCGGCTTTTTTATTCGTTGGCTATACGTCCGGCAGCGACAAAGTGATTGCTATACGGTGGCTGCGTCAAGCTCGCCACCTCGACACGCTTGCCGCTTGATGGCGCATGCACGAAACGGCCATCGCCAAGATAGATGCCCACATGGGAAATACTGCGATCGAAATCAAAAAACACCAGGTCGCCTTCCCTTGCATCCTTAAGTCGCAAGCGTTCACTGGCGTTGAATTGAGCTGCCGAGGTGCGTGGCGCGCGCAAGCCGGCTTTCTTATAGGAGTACTGAACCAACCCGCTGCAGTCGAAGCCCGTGGGGCTGGCACCGCCCCATTTATAGGGAACCCCGATCATTTGCCGGGCAACTGCCGCCGCCCGTGCATGATCGCTGCTAGCGGCAACATAGAGCGACCCTGAGTCGTCCCAGCGCAATGCGTTGGCGCACCCGCCAAGCCCTGACATGACAACAGCAGCCAAAGCCACAGCGCAGAGTTTTGTCACTCTCGGCACTGCCATCACTCCGACCGGTTCCCGAAACTCCAGCGCAGCGAAATCTGCAACTGGCTCTCGTTGGTCTTGCGCGGCAGACCGTTAAAACGCCAATAGCAAATATCGGTCTGACAGTGGGTGCTGCGGATTTGCAGGAACTCTGTTCCCAGGCGCCAGTTCTTGTGGAATTGGTAGAGCCAGGCGAGCGCTACCGCGTTGCCCTTATCCTGATTGGTAATCGCGGCCGGGTCATTGAACGGCTGCAAATCGAACCATTCGTAGCGCAGTGACAAACGATGCTTACCGAACGCGCGCGTCAGCATTAAATAGGTTGCATCAAAGTCAACGTCCTGCACGTGCCACAGCCCAAGATCGGGGCCCATTAGTGTGCTGCCGCTGATCCACTGACCGAGCAAACCGACTTGCCAGGGCAACGATGCCTGAACCGCGAGGTGATCAAACCAGGTTCGCCACGCATAGTCTGCGCCCGATTTGGCTTCCGGATCGGCATGGTTATCGTAGTGGTGAGCCTTAACCAGCAGGGTTTTCGCCAGGCGCCATTGCGCGCCAACGTAAAAGCCCGGTCGATTGTCGATTTCCTTGAACGGTTTAGACTTGGGTATTGGCTCGCCACTAGGATCCCACGGCGCGATGGTCGACACGGTCGGCATCGGCACTGCACTGAAAATGCCCGTTTGTCGATCGTGCGCGGCCCAACCGTGCCAGGTCAGGGTGGCACCCGTCGGGTCGTTAAAGCCGAATACCGCCGCTTCGAGCACCAGTTGTTGATCCTTCAGACCCGGCAAGTCATTTACCAACCGCACCTCAGCGCCGATGGTGCGGAGTTCCTCACCAATCCAGGAGTTGATCACGGAACTGGATAAGGCATACGGACTGCTCCAGCCCGCCGCCGTGTTCTCCACCGAGAGCCGCGGATAGAATGCACCGACGCGACCGCGGATACGCCATTCGCTGCGTGGCACAGGGCGCCACTCAAGATAGGCCTCCAGCACATCGATCTTTTCAGCAACGTCATTATTGGCGTTCAGAGAAACTTTGCCGAACCATGTCGGCGACAACCTCCCCGTGTAATCAACAAAAACGCGATTCAGCCGTATACCGTCGTGCTGCTCGTCAAAACGCAGCTTGCCCGCACCGCCGCGCAACCACGATGCCAGGTCGCTGTCACTGGCGTAGAACGAGACATCAACGGCTCCTTCGATGTGATGAGCATCAGTGGTATTTGCCAGCGCCGTGATGCCCGAGAGACACAGTGACAGGCCGACAGCAAATATCGACCAGAGATGCATCAGTACTCGTCCCACGACAAAGAACTGTCGGCAATGCTTGCCGTCCCGGTTCGCAGGACATTAACGGCCAGCTGCACAGCGCCATCACCGGCAGCGCCGCCTGCATCGATAAGCTTTGCGATCAGCACCTTGCCGTTAGCGAGGTCCGGCGACCATACGCGGACAGGGGCATCGACGGTAAGCTTTGCAGCCCAGGCAATCTCAGCCATGCCGTCATGATCGGTCACTGCAAAGTGCGGCGAATCCACAACCAGAACATAGCCAAGCATGGAGTCGTGAATATTGCATCCCAGTGTAACCAACCCCGCATGATCGAAATGCACGCTGGGTTTCGCCTCGCCCTTGTACAGCGGCAACTCGAAACTGTTTGGATTGGCAAACGAATATACGTGATGGCTAACCGAATCGCGGTTCGGAAAATCAATGCGTGTCCCTGTCTGCACCACCGTTATGCGCGGCACAAACTGCTTGTCTATCTGATCGACTATGGCCGCCGTGTCGGGCGAGGCGAGACCGCGGTCGATTCCTTCCAGATATACAACTGCATCCGGCACGGGTAAACCCGCAGCATCAATCACCTGTACCTTCCCGGTGACACCGGCATAGGTCTGGCAGGCCACAAGCAAACTCAATAGCAGGGCTTTACGTTTCTTTAACACGATCATCCGGGCCCGTAATCGCAACAAGTATCCGAAAAATAGGCATTTTTGCAGTTTGGGGACGTGACCGACTTCACGTAATTCGGCGCGACGGACCCGTAGTATCTATGAGGTGTGAAATCAGACTGGTAACGGCCCGTCTATGCGAAGCCTGCGCGTCAAAATTCTTGCAACCGCAGCACTATTGATAATGCTGAGCCAGATCGGCACCGTATCCGCGGTGCTGTTTACGGCCAACAGTGACGTGTCCGAGCGCGCGGAAACTGCACTGATTGCCGGCACCGATATACTGTCCAATGCCACCGCCAGCCGTGCTGATCAACTCGGGAATACCGTCCGGGCACTGGCGGCCGACTACGGCTTCAAACAAGCGGTGGGGACGGGCGAAACGGAAACCGTTCGCTCCGCCTTGCAAAATCACGCAAGTCGGGCCGGCGCAGATATCGCGTTCATTATTGATCTCAACGATCAGTTGCTTGCTGCGAGCGGGCAGGTCGATGGCACCGTCGCACTCAACAATTCAAACACCACCGGGCATGCCTTTGCCGAAAACAATCATCGCCTGTACGTCAGCGGCAATGAGGCGTACGAAATTTTTACAGTGCCTGTTAACGCGCCCCTGCCAGTTGCATGGCTTTCGATGGGCTTCAGGCTGGATGACGCTTTTGCTCACGACCTGCACCAGCTGACCGGCCTGGAAGTCACACTGATAAGCAATGTCGCTGGCCAGGAAACTGTCGTGGCCACGTCTATTCCGAACAAGGACAAAGCCGACTTGCTGATGGCAAGCAATACACCTGCCGGAAGCCGGGCGCCCATCACCGTTGACATCGGCGGGAGTGAGCATCTCGCGATAGTGGCGCCTTTTATTAATCAGACAAGCGACGTGCGCGTGATGGTTACAAAATCGCTGGCGGAGGCGATGGCGCCCTACGCATTGCTCAAACAGGCATCGTTTGTGCTGGGCACGTTGCCGCTGCTGGCCGCGTTATTCGGCGCGGTTATGCTGTCGCGCGCGCTCACCCATCCCATAAACCGGCTTATGGAGGCCGCCAGACGCATACAGTCAGGCGACTACGGTGTGCCGGTTGAAATACGCTCCGGTGACGAGCTGCGTGAGTTCGGCAGCGCGTTCAACGCCATGCAATCGGAAATTGCAGCCCGCGAGCAGCGTATCGCACATCAGGCACGCCACGATTCAACGACTGGACTGCACAACCGGGAATACGCACTGGAGCAGCTGGCTCCTATGATGGTTTCGGCCCGCACGGCCGGTGACACCATAGGCCTGATGGTTGTTCGCCTTGGCGCCTTGGGAGAACTCAGCGGATCACTTGGGCACGACACGGCCGCGGCGTACCTTAACGAAGTAGCGAATCGTCTGCGCCGGTTCATCGGCAACGACTACATCCTTGCGCGGCTTGAGAACGACGATTTTCTTATAGCCCTCACCGAAAGCGACTTCGTGCAAGTACGAGAAGTGGCGGAAGACCTGATCAGCCAACTCGGCACCGCTATCCGCCTGTCGTCCATTAATATCAACGTAAAACCGGTGATTGGCATCGCACTGTTTCCCGACCATGCACACGATGCTGAAGAACTGCTCTTGCGTGCAACCATCGCCCGCAACGAAGCACAAAGTGAAAGCAGGTCGCTCCGCTTATATCACCAGGGCGATCAGGAAAAACGGGTGCGCAACCTGAATCTTCTGCAGGATCTGAAGCGCGCCGCTCAGGAAAATGAGCTGCAACTGCACTACCAACCCAAGATTGCGTTGCACGACGTGTCGGTATGTGGCGTCGAAGCACTGGTCAGGTGGCAACACCCGGAATATGGCTGGCTGCCCCCCGGCGAATTCATCCCACTGATAGAAAAATCAGGAAACATACTGATACTGACACGTTGGGTCATTGAGCAGGCAGGCAAGCAACTCGCGATCTGGGACAGCGAAGGACTGGACCTCAGTATCGCAGTCAACCTGTCGGCCAACGACCTGCTCGACGAAGAACTGCCATGGTTCGTCATGGATGTGGTGCGGAAACACCAGTTAAACCCCAAACGCCTGGTTCTGGAAATAACGGAAGAAGCCATGGTCGAGGATTTCGGCAAAGTGAATTCCGCTCTTGAACGCTTGCACGATCTCGGCCTGACGATATCAATTGACGACTTCGGCACGGGGTACTCGTCGCTCTCGCAGCTGAAAAGGCTACCCGTGCAGGAACTCAAAATTGACCGCAGCTTTATCGCCGGCCTGCCTTCCGATCCGGCCGACACCGCCATCGTGTCCGCGTCGGTGACCCTCGCACACCAACTGGGGCTGAAAATCGTCGCCGAAGGCGTGACGAATGGCGACGCTCTGCGTTGGCTCCGGGAAAACGGTGTTGACCGGGCGCAGGGATTCTACTGGAGCAAGCCTATCCCGGCCGATAAATTCACGGAATGGTTGCGCAACTTCAGTGGCGGCGAGACCGCTCAGGTTAAGCCCCTGCAACTCGTCTAAAGCAAAATCCACTCCCAAGGCAGCGGGTTTTTGCTATGGTGCTCCGTCAGCCAGAATTGGGGCATCCGATTTGTCCAACCAACACAGCTCTGCCCAAGCGCGAAGCGGTCGGCCGGAAGGCCTGCTACCGATATCCACTTACATAGGCTATGGCGTCGGCCAGATCGGCGGGCAGATTCTGCGCGACACCCCCACCCTGTTGCTGCCCATGTATCTGGCTACCGTACTCGGGCTGGATACCGGCTTGTCGGCACTGGCCATATTGATTGCCAAAATCTGGGTGGTTGCAGCCGATCCGATTGCGGGCATGGTATCGGATAAAACCAACACGCCCTGGGGTCGGCGTCGCCCGTTTATTCTGGCCGGCGGCCTGCTGTCTGCCCTGAGCTTTATTGCGCTGTTTTTCGCGCCGGCTTCCGATGATCAGTTCACGCTGTTCATCTATATCACGGGTGTTTATCTCGTGATGAATACCGGCTATTCGCTGTTCTCCGTGCCGTATCTGACCATGGCCTCGGAAATGTCAGAAAACCCGGACGAACGCACGACCATTCTTTCATTCCGCAATGCCTGCCTCGCTATCGGCCTGATAATCGGCGGCGCGCTTGCACCCAAAATCGTGGCCTGGGTGAGCGCCGAATCGGGTGGCAGCGCTCGCGCCGGATATGAATTGATGGCATTGATCGTGGGTGGTGTCATCGCGGCATCAACCGTGTGGTTGTTCTTCGGCACTGCAAACGCGCCCGGTAAAGCGCAATCGGAAAAAACCCTGCCGTTGATGGAGCAGTTTAAGGTGGCCTGGGCGAACAAACCGTTCGTGATATTAATCACGGCCAACATTGTGCAGTACATAAGCGCCGGAATCGGTTATGCAGGCGGATTGCTCTTCTTTGCCTACGCTCTGGACCTTGGTGTCGGCGCTTACAGTGTGTTTCCGATCTGGATGTTTATTATTTGCGGCGCATCGATCGCCTCAATGCCCGGACTGGTCTGGGCAGCTGCCCGTTTCGGCAAAATGCCGGTATACAAATGGTGTCTCGTAATTTATGCGGTATTGATTCAAGCGTATTTTCTTGCCGACAAGGACTCGCTATGGATCGTCTGGCTGATCGCTGCCGGCATTGGCGTGTTTAACGGCGGGTTTATCCTGATGTCCTTCTCGGTGCTGACCGATACCATCACTTATGATCGCGTCCGGTCGGGGGTTAGCCGTGAAGGTGTTCTGTCATCGGTATATTCGGCAGTGGACAAAATCGGTAATGCCCTGGGATCAGCCATATTGCTGGCATTTCTATCCATCGTCGGCTTTGTTGAATCCAATGACGGCAGTCTGCCCGAACAATCTGACACGGTGGTGCAATGGATTGCCATAGCCTATGTGCTTGCACCGGCGCTGTTGCACGTCAGCAGTATTCTTATACTGAATCGATACAAACTTGCACCGAATGACCTTAAGGATATGCCTTAACTGTTTGAAGGAAAAGAAGTTCGCCTTAAAACGAAACTTTTGCCGCGGGCACAGGTCACAACAAGCAGTTCCACCCTTTATATAAAACATGCAATATGTGCATGTACGTATTATTCAAGCAGTCTAATGGAGACTCAATTATGTCGAAGCAAGTTCGTAAACCCCTGAGCATCGCTCTTGGCACAGCCATCGTTGCCAGCCTGGGCGCGTCCGGAATCGCAAACGCAAGTGCCGACACAGCTGCTGATCTGTTTTCCATGGAAAAACTGAACAGCGGTTACCTGATGGCTGGCGCCCACGAAAAAGAAGGCAGTTGCGGTGAAGGCAAGTGCGGCGATGACAAGAAAGACGGCGAAGGTAGCTGTGGTGAAGATAAAGGCGGCGAAGGCAGCTGCGGCGGAGATAAAGACGGCGAAGGTAGCTGCGGTAGCTCTTAAGCGTTTTCTTTAGCGTCTTGACGCCATATGCAACATCTCCGGGCCCCGCTTCTGCGCAGTCGTTACTGCGTGGAGCGGGGCTCGGTTTACGTCGGCCCCTGCTTGATGAGTTGCTTGAACAGAAGCCGGACAATATCGGCTTTGTTGAAGTCGCGCCGGAAAACTGGATCGGCGTAGGTGGCAGCTACGGCAAACGTTTTCGCGAAGCGCTCGAAACATACCCATTGGCCTGTCACGGCCTGTCCCTGTCTCTTGGCAGCCCCGCCCCGCTGGACGAAGTATTCCTGAAACAACTCAAGCGTTTTTTTGATGAACACAACGCGGTGTTGTATTCAGAGCATCTGAGTTATTGCAGCGACGCCGGGCACCTTTACGACCTGATGCCCATACCCTTCACGAAGGCGGCTGTTAAACACGTGGCAGATCGCGTAAACCGCATCCAGGACATTATTGATCGGCCCCTGATCATTGAGAACGTCTCGTACTACGCCGCCCCGGCGCAGGAAATGACAGAACTGGAATTTCTTAACGAAGTGCTCGAAGCGGCGGATTGCCAACTGTTGCTCGACGTCAACAATATTTACGTTAACAGCATCAACCACCGTTATGACGCTGAAACCTTTTTAAATGGGATACCCACAAAGCGGGTAGCCTACTTCCACATGGCGGGGCACTACGTGGAAGCGGAAGACCTGCGCATTGACACTCACGGTGCACCGGTTATTGACCCCGTATGGGCATTGCTGGATAAAGCTTATGCACGCTTCGGCGCCCTGCCGACGCTGCTCGAGCGCGATTTCAATCTTCCGCCATTGACCGAGTTACTCGATGAGGTCGCGCAGATCAAGTCGCTGCAGGCCCCGTACCTCGCTGATAATGCACGCACAGCGAATGGCTGACATAGCAGACAATCAGGAAGCCTTACACCGGCGGCAATACGAATTTGCGGCCCACCTGCGCGACCCTCAGCTAAACCCTGCGCCGGCGGATGTTGAAGAGCGCCGCATGAAAATTTACCGCGAGCTGTTTTTCAACAATGTAAAACGCTTTCTGGCCGGCAACTTTCCTGTCACGGTAAAGATTCTCGGCGAAGACGGCTGGGCAGCACTGGTTCGTGATTACTACCGCGACCATATCAGTCACTCGCCGCTGTTTCCCGATATGCCGCGAGAATTCTTAAATTATCTCGCCGAAGAACGCGCCCAAAACCCGCGCGCGGAAAATGACCCCCCGTTTTTGTACGAACTGGCTCATTACGAATGGGTGGAATCCGGTTTGTCACTGGCCAGCGACCCGGAGCCACGCGCGGCCGTTGATCCTGATGGCGACCTGCTGGAGCAGCCACCGCTTTTACGGCAACCCGCGTGGCTGCTGGCATACAACTACGCTGTCAATGAAATAGGCCCGGATAACCAACCCGATGCACCGGCTGACCAGCCGCTGCACTATCTGGTCATGCGCAATGCCGATGACAAGGTGGAATTCATCAAGTTCAATATCGTCAGCGCGCGTTTGTACGAGCTGCTACATACCGATGACCAGCTGACAGGCCGGGCCGCCCTGGAAATTATCGCGACCGAGCTACAACACAACGATCCTGACGCAGTGCTGGCAAGTGGTCAGCGTATCCTCGAGCAGTGGCGCGCAGCCGACATTATTGTCGGTACGTCAGCCTGACGGCAGAGAACTTCATGATCACATGGCTGAACAAACTGCAGGATCTGCTGGACGCAACACGTGCGGTTGACTGGCTGGCACCCCTGGCTCTGCGCCTTTACCTCGCGCCGGTTTTCTGGGTGGCCGGCATGAATAAGCTCAACGGTTTTGAAAACACCGTGGCCTGGTTTGGTAATCCGGACTGGGGGCTGGGTCTGCCCTTCCCGACACTGATGGCCAGCATGGCCACGGGCGCAGAAATTATCGGCGCGGTATGCCTGCTGCTGGGTCTGGCTGTGCGGTGGGCGAGCATTCCCCTGCTAACCACCATGGCCGTCGCCGCGCTCACCAGCCATCTGGAAAATGGCTGGCAGGCCATTGCCGACCCGATGAGCCCGTTCCCGCCCGCCGATATTGAAGGCGCGATGGAAAGATTAAGCAAGGCCAGGAGCCTGCTTAAAGAACACGGTAATTACGACTGGCTCACCGAAAGCGGCAACTTCGTTATTTCCAACAACGGTATTGAGTGGGCCGTAACCTACTTCGTGATGTTGTTACCGCTGTTATTTATAGGTGGTGGAAAATACGTCAGCCTGGACTACTGGGTTGCGCAAAAATTCCGCTCTAGCTAACAAGCCAGACAAGCCCAACGCCGGCAAACCCCTATTGATCGATCCGCGGCCTGATCAGCATCGGCCAGTACGCCCAGCCGTACAGGATGAATAGCAACAACCAGACGCTGGCCGCCGTTTCGACTGTATATATGTAATTGCCGCCGAAAAACGGGCCACTCAACCGGATCAGCACGGTGATCATCCACAACACGTATATTGCAACCGTGATGCGGGCAGCGCGCAGCGGCCGACCGGTATGACCGAGCGGCACCCGGGTGATCATCGCCAGAATCATGCCGACAATCGCGCCTATGGTCAGCGCATGCAATGCCACCGTCGCCATGTATCCGCCAAACACCGATATCCCGACCAGCAAATATCCCAGCGGGAACCAGGCATAAGCGAGATGCATTACAAATAGCAGCGGTTCGCTTACCGTGTGCTGCCCCGACCAGCGGGCCAGCCGCAGTGCATGTACCGCGGCCGCAAGCAATGCGATGACCCCGCTCAGCGGACTCACCGGCGCAAAGGTCACGGCGACTCCTGTCGCCACAGTCAGGATCAGCGCCGCAATATCCACAACCGGCACAATACGCGGCAAATTGCTCTCAGTATGGCCCTGTGCGCGCATCCAGTTGGCGGTAAAACTTGGAACCACCCGACCGCCAACAAGGGCAACAATGATCAGTACGGTATGCACACCAAGCAGAATCGAAATACGTTCGAGGCCGGGTGACAAGACATGACCTGCATGGAACAGCAGATTCAATCCACCCAGCAACGCAATCATTACGACCAGCGGGGCGTTACGCCAGTTACCCCCGCGCAGCACTTCGCGACCGAACAAGAACACGAACAAACACGGGAACAGCATATCAAGTATGCCAACCCACTCCGCCGGCCACGTACCGGCGTAAATATTCCCAATGCGCCCCAGTAACCAGGACGCCACCAGCAACGCAAGCTCCCCACCGCACACCGGATCACGACCCGTCCAGTTAGCCACCGCCGTCAAAGCAAAACCGGCCAGTATTGCGTAGACAAAACCGAACACCATTTCATGCGCATGCCACTGGTAAGTGTCAGGGTGTCCAACGAGGGGGCCGTAACCCAAAAGCGCCAGCGACCAGGTCGCTATCACCAGGAAACCGAACAGCGTGCCGCAGAGAAAAAAGATGCGGAAGGAGTAACTCAGCAGAATTTTAATGAATTCAGGCATGGTCAGGAACATTAGACCAGAAAGCCTCAATCAAAGGGCTTTTGAGTTTCTTGCGCAGGGTAAATAAGCCAACCTCGTACGCTTCCAGATCGGGCCTGACCTTCAATACCCTGACCTTGTCGGCCAGCGGACTGTTGTCGAGCACGATCTGCGGAACCACGCCAACGCCGAAACCCAGACTGACCATGCTGACAATCGCCTCGTTACCTGCCACCTGTGCGTATATATTCGGAAGCACACCCAACTGCGCGAACCATCGATCCACACGGCTGCGCGCCAACCCGCGTTCCGACAATATCATCGGCGTAGCGGCCCACTTGTCAGGGTCAGGCATGCGCGCTTCCAATTGATGGTGCGCATCCGTTGCGGCCACGAACACGAGTGGCGAAGTTGCGATCGGCTTGAATGCCATATTCATCGGCATGACGTCTGGACGTGCGCCGATGGCTATGTCCTCATCGCCGGACAAAACGCTTTGCATCGCATACTCGGGGTCGCCCGTGTGCAGCTTTATTTCTATCCGAGGGTGCTCAATGCGAAACCGGCTCAGCAACTCGAACAGAAAACTGTAGCTGGCAGTAACCGAGCAATACATGCGAACCACACCGTGCAGCTCGCCCGATTCCTCTTGCAACCTGTGTCGGATGACATCCCACTGCACCAGAGCGTCACGCGCATAATCGAGAAACACTCTGCCTGGCGCGGTCAGTGCGACTGAGCGGTTGTCCCGCTCGAAAAGTACGACCCCCAGCTCCTCTTCCAACTGCCTTATGCTGCGACTCAGCGCCGACGCACTGATATGGCTAATCTCGCTGGCACGGCCGAAATGCAGCGTCTGAGCCAGACTAACGAACTGTTGCAACTGGCGATTGTCCATCGCGACATTATTGCATATTTCGGCATACTGTATTGCATATCTTTCGTTTTACGCAATGCTCTGCGGGCCGTATAGTCCGCCTCCCGGGATCGGCGGTGTGCGCCATACCGGGCACATCAACCCCTACAAGGAAATAACAATGAAGGTTTTTTACGACAAAGATTGCGATCTGGACATTATCAAGGGCAAGAAAGTTGCCGTCATCGGTTACGGCTCCCAAGGCCACGCCCACGCATGCAACCTGAATGACTCGGGTGTCGATGTTGTAGTTGGATTGCGCGCCGACTCCTCGTCGCGCGCCAAGGCCAAGGCTCACGGCCTGCGGGTTGATGACGTACCGGCTGCCGTCGCGTCCGCTGACCTGGTCATGATCCTGACGCCGGATGAATTTCAGCGCCAGCTTTATCAGAATGAAATTGAACCGAACATTAAGCAGGGCGCAACACTGGCCTTTGCTCACGGTTTCGCCATTCTCTACAAGGAAATCGAGCCCCGTGCCGATCTGGACGTCATTATGATCGCGCCCAAAGCGCCCGGTCATACGGTGCGCTCCGAATATACCCTCGGTCGCGGTATCCCGGACCTGATCGCGGTCGCACAGGATGCCTCCGGTTCCGCCAAAGCGACGGCTTTGTCATACGCATCAGCCATTGGCGGCGGTCGTACCGGCATTATTGAGACCACCTTTAAAGACGAATGCGAAACCGACCTGTTTGGCGAGCAGTCGGTACTCTGCGGCGGCTGTGTAGAACTGGTTAAGGCCGGGTTCGAAACACTGACAGAGGCCGGCTATCCTGCCGAAATGGCTTACTTTGAGTGCCTGCATGAACTGAAGCTGATCGTGGATCTGATGTATGAAGGCGGTATCGCTAACATGAACTACTCAATATCCAACAATGCCGAGTTTGGCGAATACGTGACCGGCCCGCGCGTTATTAACGACGAATCACGTGCCGCCATGCGCGAAGCACTGGCCAATATTCAGAACGGCGCATATGCCAAACGCTTCATCGCCGAAGGTGCGGCCGGATATCCGGAGATGGAGGCCGCGCGCGCCGCGAATGCAGCTCACCCGATTGAAAAGGTAGGCGCAGAGTTGCGCGCCATGATGCCCTGGATTGCTGCGAACAAAATCATCGATAAATCCAGGAACTAGCGGCGACGTGCCTCGCGGCACAGCGTGGACAACAAAAAGGCCGGCACTTGCCGGCCTTTTTGTTTGCTGTCAGCCTGCATGAATGTCCAACGTTATGCCTATGCTCACCCTGGCCCTGCTGCTGTTTAGTGGCAGCCAGGCGCACGCCAATGATCTTGAAGCCCTTCCGCTTGCGGGCGGCACTTTTCTCATCGACTGGCGCGACGAGTTTTCGTCGGCAGAGAAGCAAGAAATGCGCGACTGGCTGCGCCACATGGGCAACGTTGTTAAGTTACTGCACGGCACTTGGCCGCGCGAACGTATCAGGATCGCGCTTAAGAAATACAACAGCTCCAGCGCCGTCGTGTTTGGCCGGGTACTGCGTCAACGCCCCGAAGGAATTCTGTTCTATGTCAATCCAGAAAGGCCGGCACAAGAGTTCATTAGCAGCTGGACGCCCTATCATGAGTTTGGCCACTTGTTTATTCCCTACCCGGGGCGCGCCGATGTCTGGTTTTCGGAAGGACTGGCAAGCTATTATCAAAACATACTGCAACTGCGCGCCGGTGTGCTGAGCAGCACAGAAGTCCGCGCCCGTTACGAAGCTGCTTTCGAACGCGGTGACAAGGACGACAGACACGCCGACCTGACCCTTGGGGAGCTGAGCGAGGATATGCGTAACAGAGGTGCGTTCATGCGGGTGTACTGGAGCGGCGCTTTGTACTTTATGGAAGCCGATCTGGCATTGAGAAACCTGCCCCGGCCGATGACACTGGATGACGTACTGCGCGATTACAATGCCTGCTGCCTTCCGGAAGGCGAAACACAAAGCGGTCGTTCGCTGGCCGCGACCTTTGATCGCTTGTCCGGCACTACGCTGTTCACGGAACTGTACAACAAGTACGAAAACTCGCGCGCAATGCCCGCGTGGCAAACAGTGTTGAAACAAGCCAACGAAGCCGGCCTTCTTGCCGCCCCGCTCGCCGAGAGTGCTGTAAAATAGCTCGCCCGCAAACAAGGAAATTGCACAATGATTCTGCTCACGGGCATAACCGGAAACAATGGCGGGGCCACCGCAACCGCATTACTGAAGCGCGGCGTGAAGTTTCGCGCTCTGGTTCGAGACAAAGAAAAGGCGGCGGAATGGGCAGATAAAGGTGTGGAGCTGATCCAGGGGGATTTAAACGATCCCGCATCGGTCGCTGCAGCGCTAGAGGGCTGTGACACAGCGGTGCTGATTTTATCCAACGGTCAGGATCAGGAACGGCTGGAAGTGAGCTTTATCAACACGGCTCGAAAATGCGGTGTTGACCATCTGGTTAAATTGTCCTCACCGGAGGCCGTGCCGGGTACAACCAGCCCGACGCCTCTGGCGCATCTGGCAGCAGAAAAAGCACTGAAAGAGTCAGGCATGCATTGGACGCTGGTGCGGCCGGCATTTTTTATGCAAAACCTCACCGGCTCGATCATGGGTGCCAAAGCGTCTGGCAAGATTTCCATGCCCATGGGTAACGGGACGGTTGCGCTGACAGACTGCGGTGACAGCGGCGAGTTTATTGCCATGGTGTTGACCACGGACCGCGATGAACACTACGGCAAGTGCTATGACATCACCGGCCCGGACGACCCGTTTACCTTTGATGAAATTGCCAAAGTCATCGGCGAAGTTCTTGGTCGCGAGGTTGTTTACGAAGACTGCGACCCCAAAGCTTTTCAGGAAGCCATTCGTCCATTTGTCAGCAGCGACTGGCATTCCGATGCGGTTGCCATTCTGTTTGCAAAAATTGCCGATGGCACCACGCCGGGAATCAAGACCACTACGTTTCAGGACATGATGGGTCGGCCGGGTACATCGTTTAAGGAATACGTGAAGAAAGTCGCCGGCTAACGCCGTGCCCTGTTACTTGTCAGGCACATGCAGGGCAAACGCATACACGCTGAGGATCACAAAGGCGACCAGTCCCACTTGCATGGGGAACACATGGGACACGTGCTCATACATCAGCGAACCCAGCAACGGCCCGGCCGACATACCGAGTATGGGCGCTGCCGAAAACAGGCCGCCCAGCGCGCCCTGCTCATGAGGCTCCACCATCAGGCTGGCTCCCCCGGTAATGCCCGGGTTGGATAAAGCCAGCGCAATGCCAAACAGCCCGAAACTCAACCACACCATGTAAAGATTCTCTGCCACCAGCAACACGCCCATGGCCAGAGCAAAAGCAGGCAACCCTAATCGCAACATAGTCCGTGGTGTGATTTTCATCGTCTGTATAACAACCAACTGAAAGAAGGTTGCCATCAGCGCCATAGCCATCAGCGCACTTGCCGTGGCCTGAGCAATTTTATCGCTGCCTTCGATGCCTATCTGATCTGCCAGATAAAACGCGATGATCACCTGGATCATGGTGAAGAACATCCAGAAGCAGAAAAACAAAAACAGAAAAGCCCGCACACGTGAATCAAACAGCGATAGCTTCTTTGTCTTATGACCCTGAGGCGCAACGTGTCGCTGCGGCTCTTTGAGCACCACCGCGAGGGTAACGAGAGCGATTAACGCCAGCGTCACGGCCACGTACATGGGGAATATCACGCTGACAAAAGCCAGTGCGCCTCCCAACACCGGGCCGATGATGGTGCCGATGCCGGATGTCATGCCGAGTAGCGCCATACCACGCGCGCGATTCTCGCGACTGGTGGTGTCTGCGATGTAGCCGGATGCTGCGGGGTTTATCGCCGATGCGAGCGAAGCATAGACAAAGCGCGCCAGCAGGATTACACCGAACAGCACCCAGGGCTCGGGTGAACCGCGCACGCCCCACTCCAGCGCCAGAGCCACACCGGTAGTACCCAACGCATAGCCGAACAGGCCGAGCAGCAACGTGGGTTTGCGTCCCGCGTGATCGCTGCGTCTGCCCCAGAAGATGGCGGATAACGCCAGTACCAGGCTGGATGCCGACATGATGAATCCATACTGCGAAAGCGTCAGGCCTATTTCCTTAACCAGGGGCGGAAACACGATAAACAATATTGACTGCCCGATACCGTAAGTAACCAGACCGAAAAGCAGAAGCACTTTGTCGGCAGTCATGTAGGGCTGGTCGGCCTTGTTCTCGGTCATAGCTATGTTGGCTCGTTATATTCAGGCCGGAGAAATTGCGCTGGCAATTGACACCGGTTCTTGACACTGGTTCTTGACACTGGTTCTTGACACTGGTTCTTGACACTAGGGTAGCACCAAGGTTTATCGTAGCGTTAACGGAGAAATTAAATGCTTAAAACATCGACGATGAAGCCTTTTGACAAAGGCGATATTTTTCTGGGCTGCAGCTACCTCAATGACCCGAAGGATGATCACAAAGGCGAAGGTCGAATTCTACAATTCGACAAGAACTGGCGGCCAAAAGGCACGCTGTATACCGCCGGCACAACCTACCTGATCGTGGGCTGCAACTTTGGCCCGGATGGCACCTTATGGGGCTTTGACAGTCAGGGTCACGCGGTCGTGCGTGTCGCCCCCGATGGCATCGCAATGGACACCTGGGAAACAGACCGCGGCTTCGGCAGCGTCAGCTTCGACGCCGAAGGTAATTTCTATCTGGGCGAGTATTTTATTGACGGCGAGATCTGGCACGGGACGACCGCAAAGAAGGCGCCGGACGGCAAGCTGGGTGACGGCAACATCTACAAGTACAGCCCCGACCTGGAACTGTTAAAGGTTTTTGAAGTGGAAACCGCACCGGAATTCACGGGCTTCAAAGGTGTCACCCACAGCACCATGCACCCGTCCGGCGAATTCATTACCTACACCACCGAAACATCGCGACGCCTGATGAGATATGACCACGTCAACGACAGGCAACTGGACGATTTTGACAGCTATCCCGACGCGGACCCTAACGACAGGGAAGACAAACGCTGGTTTATTGCCCCGCACTACATGGATGACGGCCGCTTGCTGTGCACGGCGTCGGACGGGCTGCGGTTGTATGACGAAGCAGGCAACCTCACACTGACGGTGGAGCTCCCCGGCTACGGCTGGGCGCAATGTTGCCCGGATGTTGATCCGCGCTACGCGATGGCCGCCAATATCTGGAACGGCCTGGCGGCGCGCATAGATCTGGACAAGGGGAAGCTGGTGGAAACCATCGACTCGGGCTTTACCGCTCCGTTCCGCTCGCTGGCCGGCCTCGCGGTCTGCAGATAAATAAAGGCATTGCCAAGGACTTACTGGTGAACAAACTCGCTATATTTCTGTTTACGCTTGGTTTGCCGGCCTTGAGCGGCGCGGTAGGCGAGCACACGGGCGGACCCATTGAAAAACCCATCCGCGAGTATCGCGAACTTAGCGCTGACGAGGCGACCATACAGGCGGTACTCGACAGATACGGCGATGCGATGGAGCAGAAGTCGGTCGAGCTTATGGAACAAGCCGTTATTCCCGGCGACTTTTCAACAATAGAAAGCGGCTACCCGAACTGGACGTGGGAAGATTTCCGCGACAACCATTTGTTGCTGGAAATGGATGCGTTCACCGACGTCAACTACGACATCGCGCTCATTGGCGGAGAATTTCAGGGCTCGCTGGGCTTCGCCATCTACAAGTACACGGCTTCAGGAAAAGCACAGGGCACCCCTGTCAGTATCAGCGGGCTGGGGACGGCCATCCTGGAAAAGACGGGGGCCGGCTGGCGCATACATCACCTGCACACATCAGCCCCGCGGGCACAACTGGAACAAGCTGAAGACCGCGACAAGCATTAAAAAACGCGGCAATACAAATAACTTCACCCGGCTAATCCAGCACCGGTTCGCCACCCTTTGGATGCAACCGTATATGGCGACCTATCCACAGGAAGGCAACCACGCCTAGCACAATGTTCGACGTTGCCGAGGCCATGAATATACCGTTGAGGCCAAACAACCATTGCCCGAGAAATGCCAGCGGCAAAAACAGCAGCAATGCCCGCGACATGGAAATCATCAGCCCCGGCAACGGAAAACCCACCCCGTTAAATGCCGCGCAAGCCGACATCACCATACCGTAACCGCCGTAACTGACAGCCATGATCCAAAGGTACTGATTGGCAACTGTGCGAATTTCCTCCGTTTCGCTAAACACCGTTACCAAATACGGGGCCGCGAAAATCATTACCAGCGCCAGACAAAGACCGTACTTGACACAAAAACTCCCGATAACGCGGCGCGCTTCTTCAAGGCGGTCGAATTTTCGCGCGGCATAGTTTTGCCCCATGAACGGCGATGTCACCGCGGACAGTGCGTAAAAAGCAATCAAGGCAAGTGGCTCAATTCGCGCACCAACGCCGAAGCCGGCAACCGCATCAACGCCATAGCCAGCAATCAAAGCCACGGCAATGCCGTTGGCAATCGGCACGATGGCATTCGTCATCATGGCCGGCAACCCAATGTGCAACATAAGCCGCCAGGAATTCATGATGTTGGCGAAGCGGGTAAACGGGGTGGCAAAAATCCTGAGCTTGAAATGCAGGTACAACAGGGTACCGGTTAGCACCAGCAGATTGGCAATCAGCGTGGCGAGCGCCGCGCCAGCGATTTCGAGGCGCGGAAACCCAAGCAATCCGAAAATAAACAGCGGGTCGAGAATCGCATTGATGATAGCCCCCGCAGTAATGATCTTGCCCTCAAGCAGCGTATTACCGCGTGCCCGAATAGCCGAACAACACGTCCAGGTAATAGCAGATGCCGGCGCGGACCAATACCAGATACCCATGTAGTCATGGATAAACGGCATGACATCCTCGGTAGCGCCGAGCAGTCGAAATGCCGGCCCAATGCTCAGCAGCCCGGTGATGCATAAAGCAAAACTGACCAACCCCGACAGACCGGCGGTATCCGTTGTCTGCCGGCGTGCGCCTTCAACGTCGTTACTGCCGATAGCACGCGAAATACACGAAGCCGCACCTGCTTCGAAGCCAATGATAATACTGCTGAGTAACCAGATAACCGGGAAGGTAAAACTGATCGCAGCCAGCTGCAGATCACCCAACTGCGATACAAACAGCAGATCAACGGCGTCGAACGATACGATCGCCACCAACCCCAGGCCCATGGGTATGGCCTGGCGACGCAGGTGCGGACCTACCGGCCCCTTTGTCAGATCGGTCGACAATGCCTGATCCCTCAGAAAAGCGCGCGGAACGGGCGCGGGAAAGATCGCTATTCTGCCAGACCCGCTATAGAAACGGCACAAAATCAGGGGGTGGCTAACCGCTGCCAGCTGGTAGGTTCAGGTTGACCTGCTAAACTAAGCCAGCCGTTGATAACGCCACAAGGATTCCGCCATGACGGATCAGAAAACTCCCGTTCAACACACAAAATCAACCGCCTCGCACGAATTCACTGCAATGAGTTTCATATGGCGGTTTTTATTCAGCCTGACGCTGGTGCTGGCGACCTACAATCCCACCGGGTATTCGTACTATGAATGGGCCAGCGCAGCGCTCGGTGCAAGTGAGTTCGGTGCCTTGCATTTCTTTTTTGGCGTCGTGCTACTGGTTGGCTGGATCATTCTATGGGTCGCAACGTGGCGGGCGCTCGAACTACTCGGCGTCGTTCTGGCTGCTGTCACTATTGCGGCACTGGTATGGCTTCTAATCGACTTCGGGCTGCTCAATACCGATGGCGCTGCGGCGATTCGCTGGATTGCACTGGTGAGCCTCGCCCTGCTGCTAAGCATCGGGTTGTCCTGGTCGCACGTTTGGCGACGCCTTACCGGACAATTCGAAGTCGACGAAGACTGACTAGCGGTAGCGACGACGTTTACAGAAATCGACTTCGCACACATTGCACCGCGCATCGGCAGTGCAGATATTGCCCCGTTTCGCATCGCTGAATACCGCCAAAAGCTTATTCAATGCCGCCGGTGATTCGCCGCTGCGTTCTGCCATTTCAGCGATACTGTCAGATACCTCGTCGGCTGCCAGCGCGACGTGCCGCCAACCCAAACGACCGGGGCCCAGAACGGTGGCCAGCAAGTCCGCATCGCCATCGCCATCCGGTGCCGCATCCACATCGATATCGTTCCTGGCAAGCGTGTTACGAATCTGCTGCACCAGTTCAGCGGGCTTTAACCAGGCCTGATTGGGTCGAAACCAATAGTACGCCTGGGCCATGCCGCCGCCGACGGCCGGCGGTAGGGATTCAAAATATTCTATTGCCGCAAAGCGCTCCTGCAGTTCCGGCGCGAAAAAGGTCTTGATATCTTCGCGGTCCACCCGGGTCGGGCCGTAATTGCCGTTCGGCTGACCCGGAAACAGCGGATGCCAGTGCAGCAATACGAACTCGCCGGTATCACCCACTGCCTGCAACACTACCTCGCGGTACTTTGAATACCGCACCGGATCCATGTTGTGCAGCAGACCGTGATCAAGCACCAGATCGTAGCTGTGCGGGGGCTGCCATGCCGTGATATCCGCCTCCACAGGCGTGACCGTAACGCCCGCTTCTTCTGCACGCTTACATGTGAATTCAAGGGCCTTGGGCACAAAATCCAGACTGGTGACCTCCCACCCCTGCTGCGCGAGGAACACCGAATCCGTCCCCGCACCGCAGCCGATATCGAGCGCACGTCCCGGCGGGCGGCGCCGGCATATTTCTGCAAGAAACAACGTCGGCTCATCGTGCGCCCAGGGCAGGTCTTCCCAGCTTGATGCCCATTCATAGGTATTCACAAAGGTGTCTTTTTCGTGGGTGCTCATGCGCTTTTCTCTTATTAATTCGCGGGCCCACAAGGGCCGCGGCTTTGCTAAGCTGTGCCGTCAGGCAGCCGCCAAAACATGCTACCCGAACATGGCAATTTTCAGGAGTCATCATCATGCCACTCACCCCACTCAAGCGTCTATTTTCGATTGTCCCGCTGACCGCAATTGCTCTGCTGGCGGCTGCACTACCCACCCAAACCGCTCTGGCCGGCGGACACACGGGCGGCGCTGCGCCCGATCGACTGTTCGACCCTGCCAAACGCAGCGAACTCCGCGGCACGGTTCTGGTAACGGGCGCTAATCGCGGTATCGGCTTAGCGCTGGCCAAAAACTATGCCGAGCGTGGCTGGACAGTCATAGCCACTGCGCGAAGCCCGGGCAAAGCCGACGACCTGAATGCGCTCGCCGCAACTAACGACAATGTGACGGTGGAACGCATGGACCTGCTCGATCACGCCAGCATTGATGCACTGGCCGCAAAGCTGCGCGATGTACCTATCGATGTGCTGCTTAACAACGCTGCGATCATGGGCGATGCCGCTGTGCAGGATTTCGGCAAGTATGATTACGAGGAGATGGCCAAGGTATTCGCGGTCAACGTGGCCGGAACCTTAAAAATGACCGAGGCATTTGTGGATCACGTGGCCGCCAGCGACCAGAAAAAGATTGTGGGAATCACCAGCGTGCAAGGCTCAATCGGATCGCTGCGCGACCCGCTGATACCGTTCTACAAAATGAGTAAAACGGCATTAAACATGGGCATGAGTTCGGTGGCGAAGATCGTTAAGCGCAAGAAAATTACCATCGCCCTCATTTCGCCGGGCGCGGTTGACACGCGCATGATGAACGCGGCGCTTGAGCACGCGAACTATCAGGGTAAAAGCTTCATGATTACGACCGCTGAAAGTGCGGAAGCCGTTATTAATGTTATCGATCAATACGAACGTAAACACAGCGGTATGTTTTTGGCCCACACCGGTGAAGTATTGCCCTGGTGACGATCAGTGATCGTGGCCGTGCTTATGACCGTGCGAGTGGCCATGTGAATGACCATGTGAATGACCATGTGAATGGCCGTGTGAATGGCCGTGATCGTGTGAATGCCCCTTGTCGTGCGTATGACTATGGTCAGGCTTCTTGGGTGCGTGACTGTGACCGGCATCGTGCGCATGCTCGGCGTGAGGCGTTGCCGAATCAACGGTGTGTGCAAATTTGGGCCCGGTGAACGGCTTTTTCGGGGTGTCATCCGAGTTGCGCCAGCCTTTGCCTTTCAGGTGAAACGCTGGCGCGGACAACAGTTTTTTTAATGCCGGCTCGCCGCACTGGGGGCAATCGGTTAACGCGTCAGCACCCAGCTTTTGCAAAATGTCAAAAGCATGGCCACAGGCTTCGCACTGGTAATCAAATATTGGCACTACAATCTCTTTTTCTAACAAGCCCTAAGGGGCCAATAAGGGGGCCGACAAGCCGCTTGCATCCGGGTCGCGAAGCATAGCAGTTTGTGTAAAGTTGTTGCCATCCCGCCCACCCAAATAGCGAGAGGACCATGCTCAAAACCCTTCTGAAAGGCCTGCTGGCGCTGTTCATCCTCGGCGTTGCGGTGCTGGCAATCTGGTACCGGATTGACGGAATTCCGGCCCTGCAAGCCGCCGACTACATGACGGGAGAAGGCTACCGAAGCGCCGAAACCGATGACGGTAGCCTGGTGTTTACCCCCGCTGAGCCCACCGGGCGGGGCCTGGTCATTATGCACGGCGCCCTTATACAGCCCCGGAGTTATGCCAAGACAGCGGCGTGGTTCGCAGCCCGTGGCTACACCGTTTACGTCCCCTATGGCCCCGGGCGCATGTCTATTGCTTTGGTAAACGGCATGAGTGAGCGACTCAGCGAATTTGCCGTCGGTGAATGGTATTTCATCGGCCATTCAATGGGCGGGATGGCAAGCCTGGAATCAATCGGTGCTGGCGACCTGAAGGTGCGGGCGGTTGCACTTTGGGCAGCGGCCATGCCGGTAACGCATCGAGACTTTGAAACTCCCCTGCTATTTATTCGGGGTGATAATGACGGCCTGCTGCCGCCCGAACGCTTCGCACAGGTTCAGGCGAATCTGCCAGCACGCACGGAGTTCGTGACGCTGGCCGGCGCTAACCACAAGAACTTTGCGCTTTATTCGCACCAGTTCTTTGATAACGATGCCACTATAGATTGGGACGAACAGATCGACTTCGCAAATCAGACCACGGCTGCGTTTTTTCGTCGCTATTGGCAGACACCGACCGGTGAAAACTAAAGTCAGCGAACCTTAGCTCATGCCTTGCGCGGCGGTAGCCCGGTGTGCTGAGTGAGCATGTCGCCGCGCTTGCCCTTTTTGCGTCGGTTGTGGGCCGCACTGGAATTTTTTCGACGTGGCGCTTTGTAACCGCGACTACCCTCATCGGGTTGCTGCGCCGGAATAAGGTGCGTTTCATCGTCACCGATAAGATCAGCCCTGCCCATGCGTTCAAGCGCGTCGCGTAACAACGGCCAATTCACCGGATCGTGATAGCGCAAAAACGCTTTGTGCAATCGCCGCTGCGCCGGAGTTTTGACGGTATCCACGCTTTCGGTTTTGTAACCCACTCTATGTAAAGGGCTTTTCCCAGAGTGATACATTGCCGTAGCAGTCGCCATCGGCGACGGATAAAAAGCCTGCACCTGATCGGCCCGGAAACCATTCCGCTTCAGCCACAGCGCCAGGTTCAGCATATCCTCGTCGCTGGTTCCCGGGTGCGCGGCTATAAAGTACGGGATGAGGTATTGCTCTTTGCCGGCCTCGGCGGAAAACTTATCGAACATGTCCTTAAACCGGTCATAGGTGCCGATTCCGGGCTTGAGCATTTTTGACAGCGGCCCGTCCTCGGTATGCTCCGGCGCGATTTTCAAGTACCCGCCAACGTGGTGCGAAACCAGTTCTCTCACATACTCCGGGTCTTCAACCGCCAGGTCGTAACGCACCCCACTGCCGATCAACACCTTCTTGATGCCTGGGATCGAACGGGCGTCTTTATAAAGCTGCGTTAGTGCGGAATGGTCCGTGTTGAGGTTCTTGCATATGCCCGGATGTACACAGCTCGGGCGACGGCAGGCAGCTTCGATGGTGCGACTCTTGCAAGCCAGACGGTACATGTTTGCAGTGGGGCCGCCCAGGTCGGAAATAACCCCCGTAAAGCCTGGAACCCGATCGCGTATTTGCTCCACCTCATTGAGAATGGACTCGGCGGAGCGACTTTGAATAATGCGCCCTTCGTGCTCGGTTATAGAGCAAAAAGTACAGCCGCCAAAACAACCGCGCATAATGTTGACTGAAAACCGGATCATTTCCCACGCCGGTACCTTGGCATCACCGTAATCCGGATGCGGCACACGCGCGAATGGCAGCCCGTAGACATAATCCATCTCCTCGGTGCTGAGCGGCACGGGCGGAGGGTTTAACCACACATCCACGTCGCCATGCTTCTGCACCAGCGCGCGGGCATTGCCCGGATTAGTCTCCAAATGCAGCACCCGGCTTGCATGTGAGTACAGCACCTTGTCGTTTCTAACCTTGTCAAAAGACGGCAGACGGATAACCGTGCGGCTGCGGTTGAGCCTGGCGGGTCTGGATTCGGCCAACGGCGCATCACGTCGCTGCTTCTCATCGTCGCTCATTTCCCTGACGTTGATGTATGGATTGACCACCTTGTCGACACGGCCGGGCCGGTCTACCCGGGATGAATCAATTTCCATCCAGCGCGGCGGCGTATCTTTGCGAATGAAGGCCGTTCCGCGAATGTCAGTAATGCGTTCCAGACGATCCCCGCGGGCCAGCCGATGCGCTATTTCCACAACGGCGCGCTCGGCATTGCCATAAACCAGCAAATCCGCTGCCGCATCCAGCAGAATGGAATGGCGAACACTGTCCTGCCAATAATCGTAGTGCGCAATACGCCGCAGCGATGCTTCGATGCCGCCCAGCACCACCGGCACACCGGGAAACGCCTCGCGGCAACGCTGTGAATAGACAATCGAACATCGATCAGGCCGGCTGCCGCCTTCCCCACCCGGCGTGTACGCATCGTCGGAACGCATTTTGCGATCGGCGGTATAGCGATTAATCATGGAATCCATGTTGCCCGCAGCCACGCCGAAGAACAGATTAGGCGCACCCAGAGCCTTGAAAGGCTCGGCCGATTGCCAATCGGGCTGCGCAATAATACCCACCCTGAATCCCTGATCTTCGAGTAGCCGGCCTATCAGCGCCATGCCGAAAGACGGGTGATCCACATAGGCATCACCGGTCACGATAATGACGTCGCAGGAATCCCAGCCCAGCGCATCCATCTGCGCACGCGACGTGGGCAGAAATTCGGCCTTGCCGTAGCATTCTGCCCAGTACTTGGCGTAACTGAACAAACGCTGACGCGGCGCTGGGATGGCAGGTAATGCGGACATAGTGGGTCCGGAAGACTATGAAGACCGCCATTCTAGCCTTTGGCGGCCGCCGGCGGTGAAAGACGCTCAGCTATACTGAATGGCGCACCGCAGCGCCTGAGGGCACCGCAGCTAAATTGTCAAAAGGTAGGTTCTGTTAGACCGATACCGGCTAGAGAAGCTATACGCGTGAACGGCGCCCGAACAAGCCTGTCATGCCCAGAGCTGACAGCAACAGCCAAACGGCTGCAGGTAATGGGACAACCGTGACTTCAAGACCGACCAGCTGTGCCTTTTTCTGAATCCAGGCCTGCTCGCCAACGTCAAGCGTCGTAGCACTCAGGTTGTTCTGGATTTGTGCGACGACATTGGTATCGGCACCCCAGCCAGCCACGCTGGCCAGATCAATGCTCGTCCCACTCAACCAGTCGGTAGTGACGTTCTGAACAGTCAGGCCTGTGACGTCAAAAGTGCTGCTGGTGATGCAAGGGAACAGCCCACATGATGTGGTGTTGCTGCTAACTTGCAAACGACCGCTAGCAGTAACTTCTGCGCCTGCGCCGTCAAGAAAGTAATCACCGGCTTCGGCCAATTCAAAATTGGTGATCTGGTATCCCGGGGTGATGACTTCCACCGTTATATTCAGCGTTGCATTGGCAGTATCCGTGGCGGGTGAACCGTCGGTGGATTCAGCACGAAAATTGGTCGGAAGAAAAAATATGCTGTTGCCAAGGGTCATGGCCGTGCCATACAGCGTGGAATCGTCGTAAGTAAACTTGACATCATCGCCAAAAACCACCGCCGCCGAAGCAGACGCACTGAACCAACTGATAACAGCGACGAGTAGCAGGTGTTTGTATCTAGACATGTGGTTCACTTATTGTTTATTGGTTTATGAAGGCTATCTTGAATTTGCGCCCCGCTTAGGCTTTAACGAACCGGCGGCTTCCTCAAAGGCACGCCTAAAGAATAAGGATTGCCGGCGCCCAAGGCAAGGAAAATAGGCAAGGAAAATAGGCAAAAAAAGGCAGCTCGCCGACTGCCGACTTATGTAAAACGCCGCCGGTCGAAAACGGCTGAAAACGTTACTGAGAAAGGGTTTCAGGCCGCTGCCCGACTGCCGAACAACGCGTTCCCAAACCAGCGCAGCAGCAAAATGGTCAGGAAAACCAGGAACGAGCCTATGTACATGATCACCGGCAACCCGCCCAGATTGGCAATAAGCCCGGGGTTAATCGCGTAAAACCCGATCATCACGGCCAGGATGGGTGCCGCTACGAGCAGTTTGCCGCGGGCACTCAGCCCCAGACCGTGCAGCTGCGTAATCAGGAAAATAGCCATACCGCCAAACAGAAACTGCGACCAGATCTGATCCTGCCCCGGCGAAAGAACAAAGGCCGCTACCAACGCGCCGTGCACGACGAAAATGGTTTCCAGTGTCATGGTCCAGACCCGGTTCACGTGAAAGCGCGTGAAAAACAAACTGCTCTGGAGCAGCAACAGAAACATATAAGCGAAACCCGCAAGGTGCCCCGGAGTCGTTTCAACCGGGTGATACCAGAAGGTGTAAATAATTGCCCAGGAAATGTAATAGCCGTGATAGCGACGCAACGTGTCACCCACGCCCGTCATAAAGCCCACCTTTTTGCCAAAAAACAGGCCGCGGCGATTGTTTTCCATAACCAGAATAAGGAACAGCATCAGGGTTACAGAACCCATTGACGTGGCTTCGTGCACGTCCTGCGCTAATCCGTCATAAAAATACTTGGTCTGTGCGATGTGCAGCAATATAAAGAACGCATTGACGCCCAGCGCCCATATATTGAAAGTGTGCAAACCGAACACATAGCGAGGCTTGGCCTGCTTGGCGTGATAGATCAAAAACCAGATTGATACGATATGTGCCGTGTAAGGAATCCAGGCGGACAGTCGGGTAATAGCGGTCGCATCACGAAGCTGCCAGTAATACCACCAGTTACCCTTGTCCGGCACGAACATACTGGAATCGCTGTAGGGCGCAAACGCCAGAATCGCCCCCATAGCCAGCGCGCAAAAAAGCAGCCCCCACCAGAACCTGAAGGGCAAAATGCGTTCCGCTGAACTCTGAGCTTTACTGGCCGAAGCGACTGTCGCCGAAACGGCCTCCTGACTGGCGGCCACGTAACTATCCTCTGTCTACCTGTGCAACGTTACTGAATTCGGCAGCCAACGCCATACGGATTCTCCACCTTACGGCCTTTTTGCGCTGATGGCTGGCCCCTTGTCCGCCTGACGGGCCACAACCGGGCCCGCTGCACTTGCACAGCGCCTATTTTAGCGCCGGCACCACGTGCCTGCCTATCAGCTCGATAGCGGCTGCCGGGTCATCGTGCACGCGCAGAGCGATCTCAGTAAGGCCAGCCTGCTCAAACTCGCGCAACGTGCCGATGGCCGCGTCAATGGCATCGAGACCGCCGACAAAAGAAATATTGCTCAGCATTTTTTGAACCAGTTCGTCAGGCACGCCCGGAAATTCATCGCTACCCTGCCGCCACGCGCGCAAAAACACGTCAAAGTTATCGCGCATTAGTTGCAGCTCTTCCGGGCTCAGGAACGGTGCGAAATATTGTTCGCCCAAATAACCGCGCAAGATTAATTCGCGGCGCGCTTCACTCCAGGATGCATCGGCATCTTCCTTGATATGCCAGGCCCAGAAGTTGCTGATACGAAACGATTCACGTGAGCGCCCCGCTGCATCCAGAGCAGCATAGATTTCATCAACTCGCTGACGCATCAGCGGTACGCAAAAATCGCTGGTCATCAGACCGTCAGCCTGGGCAACCGCCAGCCGCATACTCTGCGGGTAATTAGATGCCACGTAAATTTGCGGAGCGGGATCGACCATCCACGGCAGATTGTAATTCCATGTGGTGTAGAACTTGCCCTGGCGGTTGCGGCGCTTGTCGCGCGACACCCCCCGCACAATATCGAGACATTCGCGCAGGTGACCAATCATGTGGTCACGCTCCATCCCCATCGCCTGTATCACCCCGCCCCCGCCGCCAAGACAGATCATGGCGCGCCCACCGCTCAGCTCATTGAGGGTTTGCAGGGCGTTGGAGATTTTCAAAGGGTGCAGTTCGTACGGGCTGATGGCCAGCGGACCGAGGCGCACTTTGCTCGTTTCCGCGGCCGCCAGAGTGAGGGTCATAAAAGGGTCACGTCCGTCGGCATAGCTGCTCGACCAAACGCCCCTGATACCATAGCTTTCCGCCAGACGACTGAGCTCCGCGGCAGTGCGGGGCTCAGCAAATTCATTCAGAATGATGTCAATATCCACTTCGTTTCTCGCGGGTCAAGACAGCCTGTCGGCATTCTGGCAAAAGGATTGATCGGCACATCGGTGTAGTACTCGGCTTTAAGCCAGTTATGCTCTTTCCAGTAAGTGCAAACCTGCCTATACGAGGAAGAACCCCAGGGTACAGGCAAAGCCGCCGGTCCAGGACAACGAGCGAAGCATGCCATTGTCCAGCAAATAGAATGCACCGTGTCCGATACGGAACAACATGAAAAGCCCGGCGAGAATATCCACGACTATCTGCTCAGACCCGGTCAGATGAGCAACGATGACGCCCGCCACGAACGGAGGGAATGCTTCGTATGAATTCTGCTGCGCCCAGTCGGCTCGTTTGGCGCGACCCTCTAATTTCGCCAGCCATGCTCTTGGCTGGTTGTTGTCGTAACCCGAAGCACCGGCTTTGGCAAACCCTGCCCAAATTAATGGCAGGAACATGGCAAGGGGAATACACCAAAAAGCGAATGTCATATCCATGCTCGTGAAGTTCATAGCTAAATCACCTTTGACTAAGTTGCGCGATCAACGCTTCTTCGCGCGATTACTGAGAACATGACGCGCGACTAGCAATACGCCGAGCGAAAGCGAAACAAGCGAAAACAACAACTCATCCATGATTCCGGAATGGAAACCGAGCCACTCCCTGAGCAATTGTCGAAGCATCAGCAGCCCCAGATTCGCCATTACCACCATAAGCGCCAAGGTAAGAACCCATACGCTCCAGCGGGCGAAGCTACCAAAGCGGTCACGCATTTTCGGCGCTACATTCATTCGCAGCCGAACGATGGCGTACAAAATGCATGCCAGTAACACACCCAACACAATATCAACCAGCCAATGCATTAGGCAGCGCCAAAATGAACCGACACTCAGGCTTACTCGTCTTTACTTTTTGACTTGTTTTTTTCAGCGTCTTTCTTATCGCTACGATATATAGCGTAGAAACAGCCCAGACCCACCAGCACCGCAAATACGGAAACCACAATCTCCATAAGAACCTCCTCAGCGAACCGATTTCATGCTAGCACAAGCGCTGGCAGGTGTTTACGCCGTGAGCTCACTCGGACACAATAGAGCCCTCAGGCAAAAGAGGTTATTCAGTCATGCAAACGGCAGCCCGTGCTTCCCACCTTATCGCGAGCTTTGCCGCTATGGCTTTCACCTCACCACTGCTAGCCGCGGACATGGAATCCTCCATGAAATTGACCATGGAATTACCTGATCCGACCAGCGGCGAATACTGCCAACTGGCTCAGCAGGTGCTGGCGAACACGGATATGGCGGGCACTATTACCGTGTTCGACAACATGCCGGATTACAGGGCGTCCAAACCCTCTCCCGATCCGCTGATGATTTATCAAGTGGTTACATACGATGAGAAGCGCCCCATTGCGGTGTCTTGCAAGGTAAAGGCGGCTGATCATTTGCGCGCAACCTATGGTGACGATGCTGCGGGGGAACAACAAATCTGCTCGGCTATGACCCGCATGGCGCTCAGTCAGGCCATACGCGAACTCGATGCCGAGAACCCGCCCGAAGCAGTCGCACAGGCGCGCACTTTCATTGTTGACGACAATGAACCCTTCATAACGGGTCAGAGTTATCTGCAGGATTTCGAGCTGAGTTACCGTGACCCCGAGGGCAATGTGCACCTGCAAAGCCCGGGGCTGCAAACCAACTGGGACGACTGGTTACTCTGGATTATGCCGAACCGCGTGCGCGGTCAGACTTATTGTCACCTGCCAACCGTCACCTATATCAAGGCTCTGGCCACCGGGGCAATTGAACCCGGAACACTGATTACCACGACGGACGATGCGCCGACCGTGCCGCAAAACTGAGATCAGTGGTGCTCCGGCATCGTGGCAACAAAATCAGGCTCCGAGAAAGTAGCGTCACGCATGCCCCATGTGTAGCCACCTTCAATCGCCATAAATCCGATTAATACCAGCAGGGCGCTCGGCGGCAATAAAATGGCGGTAATCAATGCCATCTTTTCCCACATCATGTGCATGAAAATGGCAATGATGAAACCCGCCTTAAGGAACATAAAAAGCAGGATCAATCCCCAACGCAGGTAACCCTGAAAACCGATGTAGTCCACCATGTAGGAAAGGGCACTAAGCACAAACAGCAGCGCCCATATCCACAGATAAATTTTAATCGGATGTTGTTGCCCTTCTGCTTCAGACATTGCTCAGCTCCTGACTCTAGTTATCGGGAAAAGTCACCAGAGATAGAAAAACGCAAAAATGAATACCCAGACAAGATCCACAAAGTGCCAGTAGAGCCCCGCGATCTCGACCGTTTCATAACTGCCCGACTTGTCGTAATCGCCGCGCCGAACACGGTTAGCGATCACCAGTAAATAAATCACCCCAGCCGACACGTGCATGCCGTGAAACCCGGTAATCATGAAAAATGCTGCACCGAACTGCGGCGCACCCATGGGGTTGCCCCACGGCCGCACACCTTCGTCAACAATCAGCTTGGTCCACTCAAAGGCCTGCATACCAACAAAAGTCACGCCCAGTAACGCCGTGGCTAACATCAACAATACAGTTACTTTCTTATTTCTCCGGTAGCCGTAGTTAACGGCCATAGCCATAGTGCCGCTGCTGGTGATCAGAACAAACGTCATGATTGCGATCAGGATCAGCGGGATCGGGTCGCCACCGAAACTCAGCGCAAAGACTTCGCTTACGGGGGGCCACGGAATCTGCGCAGTAATGCGCACGTGCATATAGCCGACAAGAAAGCAGCTAAAAATAAACGTGTCGCTGAGGAGAAAGATCCACATCATGGCCTTTCCCCAAGGGGCGTGGAACGTCTGCTTCTCGGCAGACCAGTCTTCTACGACGCTGCCCCACCGGCTGGCGGCAACTTCACCTGCAACTGCATCGCTGGACATCAGAACAACTCCTTAGGTCAACAGCAATAACGTGAAGAACACGTACCAGACCAGCAACAAGAAATGCCAGTAGGTCGTGCACAACTCCACGCTCAACCGTATGCGTTTAACTTCAATTCCCTGCCAGGCACGCACAGCAGCCCGCGCCCAAACGACCAATCCGCCGAATAAATGCAGGGCATGAATACCGGTCAGCAACATAAAAAATGCGGCGGCCGGGCTTTGCACGGCATACAAACCCGAATCACGCAGTATTCCCCAGGCCGCAAACTGACCCACGAGAAACGCGATGCTTAAAACGCCCGCCAGCGTCAATGCATATCGCACACCCCGTATATCGCCGGCCAACGCGGACTTGCGCGCGAAGTGCATGCACACACTTGCCAGCACCAGGGCCGCTGAGTTAATCCACAGCAAACCCGGATCAGAGATGGCCTCCCAATCCGGCTGATGCATACGCATGCGATAACCGACGGCAAACAGAAAGAAAATGCTGGTCAGCACCGCTATAAAAAGCGCGAGTGCTGTTTTAGCGGCCGGTTCGGGGCCCGTATTAATGTCGACACCGTCGCCCGCAGCACTGGGCGTCAGCCAGCTTTTTTCCGCCAGCTTGCCGAGAATACTCATGCGCACCTCACCCACTGAGCTGCCCGCCTAACCATTCGGATGCTCCGGATCAAAACCTTCGGCGCCCGGTGCGGCCGGTTCATCCTGCGAGATAAAGTCTTTGGCAGCGCCCGGAACACTGTAGTCGTAGGCCCAGCGATATACCGTTGGCAGGCTTGGCCCCCAGTTGCCGTGTTTAGGCGGATGCTGCGGAGTACGCCATTCCAGCGTGGTTGCACCCCATGGGTTAGGATCCGACTTCTTGCCACGCAAGCTCATGAACATGTTCACAAAGAAGAGAATCTGTGCAGCGGCAACGAACAGCGCTGAATAGGTGATACCCACGTTCATCGCCTGCGCCGACTCCGGAATAAACTCTGTCGGGCCGTAACTGTAATAGCGCCGGGGCACCCCGAGAATGCCCAGATAGTGCATCGGCAAATATATCGAGTACGCACCCAGAAAGGTAAACCAGAAGTGCCATTTACCCATGGTCTCGTTATACATCTTGCCGGTGATTTTGGGATACCAGTGATAAATCGCGGCAAACACAACCAGCACTGGCGAGACGCCCATTACCATATGGAAGTGCCCCACCACAAAATAGGTATCCGACAAAGGCAGGTCGACCACCACGTTACCGAGGAAGAGCCCCGTCAGGCCGCCATGAATAAAGGTGAAAATAAACCCGATACAGAAGAGCATCGGTACGCGGAGGTGAATATCACCTTCGTAAAGAGTCAGCACCCAGTTGTAGACTTTTATGGCGGTCGGCACCGCAATAATCAGCGTGGTGGTGGCGAAGAAAAACCCGAAGTACGGGTCCATACCGCTGACGTACATGTGATGGGCCCAGACAATGAAGCTCAGCCCGCCGATTGCGACAATTGCCCAGACCATCTGCCGGTAGCCGAATATATTCTTGCGCGCATGGCAGGCGAGGATGTCAGACACTAATCCGAAAGCCGGCAACGCAACAATGTATACCTCGGGATGGCCGAAGAACCAGAACAAGTGCTGGAACAAAATCGGGCTGCCACCCTCATGGTCGTTCTGCACACCCGCCTCAAGCACAGCAGGCATAAAGAAGCTGGTACCGATGGTTGCGTCCAGCGTCATCATGATGGCGCTGACCAATAAAGCCGGAAACGCCAGCAGACCCAGAATTGTCGCGATAAATATGCCCCACACCGACAACGGCATGCGCATCAGTGTCATGCCTTTGCACCGAGCCTGCAGAACCGTTGTCACATAGTTCAGGCCGCCCATGGTGAAAGCAACAATAAACACGCCCAGGGACACGAGCATCAAAATAATGCCCCAACTGGAACCCGGAGTTCCCTGCATCACCGCTTGCGGCGGATATAAGGTCCATCCGGCTCCGGTCGGCCCTCCCGGCACAAAAAAACTGGCCAGCAAAATAATGACGGACAGCAAATACACCCAGTAACTGAGCATATTCATAAACGGGAAAACCATGTCGCGGGAGCCGCACATCAATGGAATAAGGTAGTTGCCAAAACCGCCCAGAAAGAGCGCTGTCAGCAGATAGATCACCATAATCATGCCGTGAATGGTGACGAACTGATAATAGTCCTGAGGAGCAATGAAGGAGAACGAATCCGGAAAGGCAAGCTGCAAGCGCATCATGCCGGACAATATCAGCGCAATTACGCCAACAAAGATCGCAGTCAGCGAGTATTGAATCGCGATTACCTTATGATCCTGACTCCAAACGTATTTGGTGATGAATGTATGCGGATCATGTAACTCGTGCTCATGATCCCGGTCCGCGATCGCAACGTATGCCATCTTAATGCCCCCTTATTCGAAACGTCGACTGGCGCTTACATCTGCCAGCTGCGTTTGACCCAGTGTGTTCATGTACGCCACCAGGTCATTAATCTCTTCTTCCTCGTTTAACATCTGCGCCATCTGCGCCATCTGACGACCGTAGCGATCGTCGGGATGGATGCCGCGCAAGCCGTCCCGGAAGTTGCGCAGCTGACTGGCGGTGTACCAGTCACTCATGCCCGCTGCGCGCGGCGCATTCATCGCCCAGATACCCTGGCCCTGAGCACCGTGGCAGTTGACGCAGGTTTGATAAAGGTCACGCCCCCGCTCTACATTGCCGTCGATCGTCGCTACAACCGGAACATCGGGCAATGTGTCTATGTAAGCCACTACGTTATCAATTGCGGATTCGTTCACCAGCGTCATCGCCATCCCGCGCATCTGCATACCCAACGTATCGGCAGGATCAGAGCCGCGAACTCCCGACTTGTAGTGTTGCAACTGTCGCTTCAGATACCAGCTATCCATGCCTGCCAGCTTGGGGGCGTTCAAAGCAGGGTTACCCTCGCCGTTTTGTCCATGACACGCAGCGCAAGCCATGTAGGACATTTTGCCGGCTTCGGCATCGGGCTCAGCACGCGCCTGAACTTCGGCAAAAGTTGGATAGCTGTTTAGCCAGTCTTCGAAATCCGCTTGCGGCTCAACGACAACCTCACCGCGCATGGTGTGATGCGCCATGCCGCACAGTTCTTCGCACATGATTTCGTAAGAACCTTCCACGGTCGGGATGAACCACTGGTATGTCACCATGCCGGGCACCAAATCCATCTTGGTGCGGAATTGGGGAACCGCGAAGTTATGCAACACGTCTTTAGAACGCAGCAAAACTTTTACCGGACGGTCAATCGGCAAATGCATCTCGGGGCTATAGACAAGTATGTCATCAGCGCCGGCCGGATCATCCGGGTCCATACCGAACGGGTTTGCAACACTGATCAGCCTTGGATCAACATCGCCAAAATCGCCGTCGTTGCCCGGGTAACGAAAAGTCCAGTGCCACTGCTGACCGACCGCCTCAACTTCCATTGCATCGTCGGGAACCGTTACCACATCGCCCCAGACGATTAGCCCGGGTGCCAGCATGGCAACCACACCAACGGTCGTAATCCCGGTGAGCCAGATCTCCAGCTTTTTATTCTCCGGTTCGTAATGCGCCTTGCGGCCTTTCTTATGCCTGAACTTGAGCACACACCAGGCCAGAAAGAGGTTGAGCAATACAAACACAATGCCGGTTACCCAGAATGTGATGTCCACAGTGGTGTCGATCATGTTCCAGTTCGAGGCGATGGGCGTAAACCACCAGGGACTGACGAAGTGAAATATCAGAGACCCTATGACGAGCAGAACCACTACAATCGCTACGATCATTCCCAACTCCCCCTAAAACTTTCTTAGTCAGTCACCGTCGCGAAGCAGCGTCTTATGAAACCGCGGACGTGTTCTGCCGTGTCCCCCGTTTACGTCTTACTACCGCGAATGGGTTGATGAAATGCTGATCGCTGCCTACATGCAGAGCCCTGGAATGCTTTTCGGCCATCATCTTCTTGATGGTGTCTTCCTGATCGCGACGCGCATAGATAAGGAGCAGGTATTTGCCTGCATCAATATCTTCCATAAAGCGTTTTAATTTCTGATTCTCGTTGTGAACGCCAAACAGCCCGCCTTCCCACGCGCCAAACAGCGTGGCAACAGCGATAACTATTAAGTAGACATAGGCGGGAACATTGGAGCCGAACGGCTCAAAGAAAATCATCAGAGCGGCGCCGATCACGCCAATAATAAAACCAAGGTTAGCCCCGATAAAACCGTCCCTAACCAGATCCAGCGTTTCGAGATAGTTGCTGGAATGAAGCTGCTTCCTCTTAAGCCCGGCTTCATCTTTACTCACTATGTGGAGAAACCAGTCATCCACGCCTGCATCATGCAGGTTTTCGGAGATCCGGTGTGTCTCGTTAAGGGTTGGCGCGAGATAGTACAAACATTTCATCACATTGCCCTTCCGTAGTTAGTGGTATCGGTTTTTAAATTGCTTCTTGCTGACGTTTTATCCCTTTGCTTTCATCCGTGAACGGGTTGATTAATCAATGAAACGGTTATGCATTAACGCTATCGGCGGTTGCTGCGTCACAGCAAAAAAGCTAATAGGTACAAATACTTACGTTACCGAGTGTCGCACAGTTTTATCGCGTTTTGCAGGTGCAGCGCAAATACGCTCAGAACCTATTGGCCGCGCGGGTTTGAGATATATGGACTCAGTCAAGAAAGGCGCGGATGCGCTCTTCGACGGCCGGATGAGTCCTCAGCAAACTGAGTTCATCCGGCCGGGCTGCCGATTGCTCGGCAATGCGGGACATGATGCCGACAAAAACCGAGTTAGGTTTGCCGGTTGCCTGCAAATATTCCTTGGCGACCGCATCGGCAGCGTACTCAAATTCGCGTGAATAGCTGGCCTCAACGAGCACTTTAGGAATCGCTGCCGCCAAACTGCCTACCGCGGCTATGTCGCCGCTAATAACAACGATCAAGCCGGCAAACAATGAGCTCTGCAACAGGTTACGCACCGTATGCCGGTTGCGCACATGCCCCACTTCGTGAGCCATGATAACGCGCAACTCGTCGGTGCTTGTTGCCAGACGCACCAGATCATCCGTAAAAATTATCGTGCCTGATGGAAAGGCGTAAGCGTTCGCCCCCAGATTCTTGCCACTGCGAAATTGCAGTGAGTAGTATCCGTCGCCCCCGACCACTCGCGTCACCTCTTCCATCGCTGCGCGTATGCGCTGGCGCCGCTCCGGTTTGAGTGTGCTCGGGGCAAATACGGTTCGATCCATTTCCAGCAAGCCTTGATTGGTAAGGATCAAATCAATGTCCCGGGGGAGTCGATACGCCACTTGCTTGGCCAAAGCCGGAACACCAATCGCGTAGATTGACCACCCGAATGCCACTGTCAGTAGCAACGTCGCCGCAATAAAATACCAGCGAGACTCCAGACTATATTGCCATTGCCGTTTCCCGGTTCGACTTTTCACGGCATCAAAAAAAGCCTCTGCGTCATCTACTTCCAGTCGGGCATTTCCGGGCAACTGAACCACAGCTGGTTGCCCGCTGATTCGCGGCTGAATGTTTAACTGCTCTAAACGATACCGTGAAGAGGTGCCCAACTCGCGAACCGTCACAAGCCCGGAGTCAGAAACTGTGACTGTAACGGCACGCCTCGCCGCTGAACGACCGTCGTAAAAAAATGCGCGTAACTCGCTCACAAACCAATATCCACATCAAACACACTGCCTACTTCTTCGCCCACCGATGACATATCAGTGACCTGTCGGCCTGCCACGGTGTGCAAAACTTCACTGTGCTCAATCCACGTGCCGTTCACCAAATAACGGGTAACACGCATTTGCGCCCAAGGAAGCAGCAACCCAAATGAGCAAATGATGGCAATAAAGTTAATCAGATATAACATCAGCAGCCGGTTCAGACTCCAGTCACAACCCAGAGTGCACGGTGATTCACCCTCCTCGGCACTACCGATCGAACTCGCTTCCAATGTGGGGCTCAGCGTTGCCGCAGAAACGAACTGAGCAATAATGAGATACGCGGCCAGCGCTGTAATAATACGCGGCGCCCAGTTCACAAGCTGCGAATAACTACCCGCAGTCAGCTGCAGACTATTGAGCACATTGAACGCGAAATTGAATAGCGGAAAGATAATGATGGAGCTGACGACAAATGCCATTAAGTACGCCCAGAAAAAGTCCCAGATCACCGGCTGCATATTGAAGCGCAAATTGCCGTAGTGCGTATGCCTGATAACGAAGCGGTTGCGTAGAAAGTGCGCCACCGGGGCGCCGATACCGAAGGTGCCGACCGCCAGCAGGCCGGCGAAAAAAACCATCTGGAACGATTCCCAGTAAGCGGGGATAAAACCGAAGCGCACGCCGCGAAACGAGGTATTGCGCATACTGAACATACGTGACCGGACGATAATCCACGGGATGAAGACGGCAATGAGCGTGCCAATGACGGGCATAAGCGCCGGCGCAAACGCCCGCGTAGCCAGCACTAGCAACAACAGGGTTACGGCAATCAGTCGGCCACGCAGGATAGCGACAGGATTTGCATGATAATCGAAACGCCCCTCCTGCAGCCGGGTGTGGCCATAGACATAGCGCCGGCGGCGCACCTTGGCCCAGGCAGAGTAAACGCCTAGAGTGAGGATCGTCAGCAACACATTGACTATCCAGATGCGGAAGTATTCGCGCGCCTGCCCCGAAAACTGAAAATAAACCCGGGACGTTTCATTCGCTGTCACAGCCTCACCGGCCATGCATCATCCGTCGCAGCACGCCATCCTTCGCCACGTAATGATGCCAAAGTGCGGCGCCTGCATGAGCCGCCAGCAAAACAGCACCCACGCGCCAGCAGTAGCGATGAATAATCGCAAAAAATTCATAATTGAAAGTGGCGTCTTCGGCAACCTGCGGCACCAGGCGCGGCATGGAGTCAAAGCCAAAGAAAAATATAGGGAACTCCCCTTCGTAAGCCGATAACGAGGCCCAACCGGTGAGCGGGTAGACAAATAACAAGATGTATAGAAACGCGTGCGTCGCGCGGGCAAGCCAGCGCTGCGGGCGACTCAGCGTCGGGGGCAAGTCCGGTGTGGTATTGACTGCGCGCCAGGCAAGCCGCAGACAGACCAGCCCCAGGACCAGAAAGCCGATGGTGTGATGCGCATTGGAAGTACGCATCACCCAGGTGTCATCACCCCACGTCTCGGTATAAGCCTCATAGACCTCCACCATCCAGAACCCCAGCGGAATCTGGATAACGATCATGCCCAGCATGACCCAGTGAAAGGCGCGTGCGAGGCTGCCCCAGCTGTTTGCGGTATTAAATCTGGCCATTGGCTGCGTGCATCCATCCACACTGCGACGATAGGCCGCAATGATACTGGAAATCGGCCTGCATACTGAGCCAGAATCATTGCCTTTCCGCAACCCACCTCAGGTCAACCCAACATGTCAGACAAGCAACCGAAATCAGCACCGTCTATTGATCGTCGCGAATTTCTCGCTGCCACCACCGGGCTGGCCGCACTCACGGCGGGTTGTGCAAGCGTAGCGGGCAGCGCATCGGCATCCGGACGCAACTCGGCCGCCGCGCCGATGCCGCCCTACGACTCGATTCGCGACTGGGTAGCCGCGCTGGATGCGAACGGGCTGCTGATGAGAATTCCGGAAGTGGATCAGGATAATTTTGAGGCCACCGGGCTGGTGTTCCGCATGGGTGATATGTACGGGCCGTACCGCTCGCCCGGACTGCTGTTCGAAAAAATCAAAGTTGATGGCAAGTGGATGGACGGCCCGTTACTCGGCAACATGCAGATGCACTGGCACACCGACAGTATTGCCTTTGGGCTCGATACCGAACCCATGGAGTATTACGATAGCTATCGCGAAGTTAAAAAGCTGATGCATGAAGTACTCGCAGCGAATAAAGGCATGTATCCAGGAATTCCGCCCAATGTGCTGGAGCGCGATCAGGCTCCCTGCAAAGAAGTGACCCTGGAAGGCGACGATATTGATCTGACACGCTTTCCGTTCATACAAACGAATCCGCACGATGATGGGCGCTACTGCAACACCGCATCCATCTTTACCAGCGACCCGAAAATGGGCGCCAACTTTGGCACCTACCGCTGCGCGCTGCGCGGCCCGCGCAAACTGGGTTTCAACCCTGAACCCAATCAGACCGGCTACAAAATGATGATGGCCGCCAAAGAACGCGGCGAAAAAACTGCGCCGATAACTTTGGTGCTGGGACAGGATCCCATCGTGTGGATGATCAGCGGCACTAAAGTGGCGCTGCGCTTCGGACCGAAACCCGTGGATGAACTGGCGATCGCAGGCGGCTTCCGAGGTAAGGCGCTGGACGTGGTGAAGAGCGATACCAACGACATGCTGATTCCGGCGCATGCCGAATTTGTTATAGAAGGCGAAGTGCCGCTGGATGATGCATCAATGGAACCGGAAGGCCCCTTCGGCGAAATGTTCGGTTACATGGGCGCCAAGAAAGAGACCAACTTCATCATCAACGTGAAGCGCGTCACCCACCGCAAGAACCCCTGGCTGATGAACGCATTCACCGGCATGGGCCGCGGCATGCTGACCGCGCCCATGGATGCACTCTACGAGGTGTTCCTGAAGCGCAACGTGCCTAATATTGTCGAGTACACCAACCCGCAATGGGCGATGGGCACCGTGGTTTTGAGCATTAATAAGCAGGAAGCTTTCGAAGGCATTAAGGCCGGCGAATCCATTGCCAAAACCAACCCCATTGCCAAAGTCGTGATTGTCGTTGACGACGACGTCAACATTCTCGACTCGAACGATGTGATGGCAGCCATAGGAGCCCGCTGGCAACCTTATCCGGCATCCAAGATTCTGGAAAAAGCGCCGGGGCTGTTCACCGATCCCAGCCAGGTTATCTACGCTCAAACCAGCAAGATCGTCATAGACGCAACGCGCCAGATCCCCGAAGAAGGCGGTCAGGAAAATTTCCCAATGAGCAACCGCGAACATCTGACAGAAGGTGCACCGCAGGTCTGGGATTTGGTGGACGATAAGTTCGGTGACCTGCTGAAAAACTGGAAGCGGGTGTAAGGAGCGGTTTACGCCTTTTGGTTTTTGAGCGCGAGATTGCTAAGCCGTTGCATCTCGCTTACCGACAGGAACCCCAGCACCGTAAGGCCGATCGTGCGCCACAGCTTTGGCTTGTGGCCAAAACTCACAAATTGCTTCTCGAACACGAATATCAGCCGCACCAAGAGGACGCAGAACACCAGCACCTCTATCAATCCCAATCGAAAAATCACCGAGAAAACATCCGGCGTTGGCGGCCCCCATGCGGGCGTTGCAATAACCATCAGAAACCAAAAGACCGGGTGGAATAGCGCGATAAGTTTATAGTTGCGCTCCGCCGATACCAGGCGTGATAGTTCATCGGGCGCAACGTTGTTGCCGCAGGCCGCCCTGAATTCGCAGCTTATCTTCCACGGCCATACATGGATCATAAGCCCACCCGATATACAGATCGTCGTATAAACCCAACCCGGTCTTCTGTATTTCATCTCTGATACACGAAGAAACGCTAGAACGTCTCGCCATATTCGTAATATATATTCGCCCTGAACTGCAGCCCTATTTTGTCCGAGGGTTCGCCGACATTCTTGTCGCCGAATATTCCGGTACCCGAAAGTTCAGACTCACCCATAGTCAGGTATCTTGAGCCCGCGGCGATTGAATAGCTGCTGTCACCTTGTCTATCCACGATTTCGGTCGTCATGAATTGCGTTTCTACAATATTTGCATCAACAGAAAATGGCCCCAGACCGGCACTGACACCTATCCTTCCTTTAATTCCTTGTATTAGTGCTTTTTGATTAAAGCTTTCGTACTTTCCGACGCGAATATCGGTATCGCTGAAGCTTGCGTTCGGATCATAACTTAAGCCCAACCCGACAGCGCCAACCCGGTATTTATAGAAGGGTTGCCCGCTTTTGTGATCGCTCCCCACGGTAAAGCCGACCACAATCAGGTTTACTTCAAGCGAGTCCTCCCCGTTGGGATCAACATACCGGTAGGGATTGTTATTTGCATAGGCATAACGATTGAAACCCGATGGATTGTCGGAGCGGAAGCCCGCCGGATCGATGCCCATAAACCGCGCAAAAAAGGGATTGTAGTAACGTCCTTGCATGTAAACCAGACTGGTTTGCGGATCATGCACATGGCCGGTAAAGCCTATGGGATTGTTTAGCGAATTCAAATAGCTTTCCGTGCTTCTGATGCTGCTGCCAAAAGGCAGATAAACTGCACGCCACTTCACGGTACCAGTAGCGTCGGTGGCCATCACCGGGGAACCAAGCACATCGGGGTGGTAGTAAGTGATACCCGTAACGGCCCAGGCACTCGAAGAAATGCAGCAAAGCAAAAAGACGCTTATCGTTTTCATGGGTGACACCCCTGTGTGCAAGCAGAATCCATGCGCCCGACAAGTTCTACACCGAGGTAGACAAATTCGCTGATCTCGCCGCCCTTGTCGCAGCTGTTTACGTAAGCAAGCTTGCCCTCTTTGTTGTATACGCTGTAGGCAACTCCGTCGGTGTCCTCCAATATCGTTCGTCGTCCGTTCCCGTCATACGTGTAACTCAGGTCGGGCAACTGAGACACGCCAGTGAGCTGCGCAGCGGCGTTATAGATGAAGCGGAACGTATCGCTGCCGGTAACGTTTCCGGCCGCGTCATGTTCGACCTCAACACGATAGGTTTGACTCGCGAGCACGGACTCAAGACGGTTCATGGAGTCGTAGCTATATTCAAGATCACGACCATCAATCGTGCTGGTGAGAATATTGTCGGTGGCATCGTAGCCAACATCACCCCGACCGAACATATTGGTCACGCTCACCAGCCGACTCAAGCCATCGTACTTCATGGCCGCATCCTGGCCGGTATCACGCTGATCGGTAATGCGCAGCATGTTGCCCACATTGTCGTACGAGTAGAGCTGCCCGCTTAGCAGACTTTGATCCATACCAACGAACAGCCTTTCTCGCGGCATCTGTCGTCTATTCTGCCTAAAGCTTGCTGACACCCCGTTGCCGTACTGAATGGCGCGGATGGCGTTGTTGGGCCAGTACTCAGCACTTTGTACAACTTCGCCTGCACGCCGTGGCCGACCGAAACCATCGGGGTCGTAGTCAACAGCGGTGCCGGACGGGTACGTCAGCGTTTGCAGATTGCCGAGTGCATCGTAGCTGTACGTAAACTCCGCCGTGGTATCGGGCAAAACTATGGCCTCTGAGACCAGCCGATCGGCCTCGTCATATTGATAGGCCCAGCGCGTCGCTGCGTTTTCGATAGTCTGGAGGCGCCCCGCAGCATCGTATTGATAGTAGATGTCATCTTTATCCCCGGCGTAATCAACCGACGTCATGCGGCCCAGTCCGTCATAGCTGAACCGTATTGCGGGGCCGGCGCCAACCGTGGTCGAGACCCGGTTACCCCTGTCGTCATATTCATGCAGGGTGACGCCTGTCTCGGGGTGATGCTCCTCGAGCAGCCTTGGGTGCGCGTAGACAAACTCTCGAATCCACGCGTCGCCACCAACCTCGCCCTGCTCGACCGACTGGATATTGCCATTGGCATCAATGCGCATCGAGGTATGACGGAAACTGGCGGCACCCGCGCCGGCAGACCCAGTGATCTGCTCGATTACCCGGGCAAGCTGGTCGAACCGCGGCTGGCCAACCGCAGCGTATTCGAAACCCGCCTGATAACCCTCCTCATCGGTGCGCACGAAACCGTTATAGAGATGTCCGACGGCCTGAAAATAATCGCCGCTATTGCAACGCCATGAATAGCAGAACTCGATAGAGCGACCGGTAACAGAATTGGTTTCAGACACTGGCCTGCCCAGTTCGTCGTATGCAAAATGCGTACCGTCAGGGTTTGCGGAAGACGACCATGCAAAGGGATATGATTTGAACGCCGTTCTGCCATTCTCGTCGTACAGCCAGGTCAGCGCCCGTGCGTCATCGCTGTCGGTCATGTCGGCGTAATCTCGTAGCAATATCCCGCGACCAAAGCCGTCAATACTCACCACACGCTGGCGATTGCCTTGTGTCGTCACAATTTCAGCCACGTCACCCGAATCATTTTTCTGATACTCAATGGCTATGGCGGCCGTGGCAGGTTCAGTCACTGAAACAGGCCGGCCGAGAAAATCACGTTCGTAGACAGTCCTGTGACCCAGCCCATCTTCCGCCCAGACAATTTGACCCAGATCATTAACCGAGCGGGCGATTGTTTGCATAACTCCCGTCGAGGGGTTTACCGGATAAGACTCAAACTGCGGTTTACCGCGATGATAATCATCATAGGTTGCACGGTACGAAAGACCCTCATTGGTCCAGGTTTCAGCCCGCAGATTGCCGGTTGAATCGTATTCATAGTTGGTAAGCACACCGCCATCTGACAGCGACTTTACGAGACCCCTAGAGCGGTAAGTGCGGCGCACCTCGTAGCCGTCCGAAGACTGAACGCTCGGCAGACCGATAATCCAGTAGAAAGTATCGTGGTGCCACTCATAGTCGCGCCGTTCCTCGCGCAGATGTTCGGGGGCCAGAACATCAATTCCCTGCTCATGCACGGTTAATGGAAAGGCGTATTCATCGAACTCCGCAGCGTTCGTATAACGCGCATACTGCAGTGGTTCCGTTGACGTATGCCAATCAATAACCTCGGTGCGACTCAGCGGAATCGGACGGATTTGTGCCAGAACCAGCGTTGGCCAACCCAACCAGTTACCGCTGTAGTATTGCCTTCCGATAAAAGGCAGCAGCGCATAGTCGTAACGGGTCTCGCGAAACAATGTGCCGTCGGATGCTCGCCGGACCGAATGACTTTTAAGCTGCCCCATGATTTCGTCATAGTCGGTTGGCGCCGTATCGGGCCAGCCATGCTGCCCCGGGTACTTGGCAATACGAAACTCGTATGTGCCCAGGCCTTCATAGAACTCGTATACATCTTGCCGGTCGCCCGGCCCGGTCACGGTGCTTCTTTCAATATGGTTCGAAAACTCGTAGTCATAGCGCCACTCGGCGGGCGGCACATCTCGACCCGACGTGCGCCGCCTGGACAGCCGCGGGGCCGGCGAATTGGTGTTCTGCAACACGGGATGATAGCCGTTTGCATATTCATAGCTGACGGTGCCACCGGACGGCAATCTGACAGACTCAAGCAGAAACTCGAAGTTTCCCCACGCCAACTGGATGTTTACCGAGTACATGTCGGGGTTGTAGCGGTACTGGGTGCGTTCACCGCCAGGGAAGGTGACCTGATGCAACACCGGCAGGTCTTCACCCGGCCCAAGATTAATCGGCCTGCAGCCAACTTCAAGAATGTAGAAATCAGCAAAATCACAATAGTCGTATTGGATTGTGTGAACCTCACCGTCAGCATGCACGTTCACTTTGCTGATTAATGAAAGCGGGCTGCCCTTTACATCCACCCCCAGAATCGAGCCCGGATAATACTCCAGCGTCACCAAACGACCATCGGATGCCTCCATACGCGTGAGCAGATCCGTGCCGCCGGCCCCCAAATCGTATTGATAGTCGATGCGGTTGCCATGAACATCCTCGATACTGGAAATGCCCATTTCTATCCAGCCACCGGCACTGCCCAGCGCATACTCGCCCGGTACCATGTACTGAATAAAGTCGAAGGTGTATGTCACGCCCTTGGGCGATACAACTTCGAAGCCGCCCCACAGACGCTCGGCGCTGGCAGCCAGACACCGGGCAATCCAGTTGTCGGTGGTGACGTACTGGGCAGTGAAGGGAAAATGATCCGCGGATGCGGCCTTCTCCAAGAGTAATTTTGACCCCTCGCCGGGGATATGCAGCATCAGCGGCGCCGCAAACAAGATGCCCGCCTTGGTCTGGCCGTTCAATGAGCCGACCACATATTCATCAATCAGGTTTCCGGCATTCGCACACAGGTTGGTGGTGCCGAAGCCCATACGCGCATAAAGGTTGTTCCAGGCGGCAGTGAAAGTATCCATCGTCGCACTGGCCGGGTCATAGGGCCCGCGCCAGGGCGACGTGGGAATCTGCAGCCGCGGCACACCAAAGTACCAGTGCCCCATATCCGATGGCGTGTGGGATAAGCGGTTAAACGACCGACTGATAACCATATCCAGCCCGCCGTTACCAGGTATGACGTAGTCTTCGACTTCCCAACTCAGCCCGAGTGTTCGCAGATCAATATGTTCCCCTGCGATACCACCGACCTCGTGCACCGTATGCGTCGGATCGTAGCGATCGAATATTTCAAAACGTGAAATATCCTGCTGTGCGTCAGCCGTTGATGCCAGCAGCAGCAAAACCAGACTCGATATCAACCTCATAAACCCAACCTCGCGCACCCATAAGAAGCAAGGTCACAAGGTTGTCAGTCGAAATCACTGCTAGCTCCCGCAGAATCAGGCCGCAGCGACTTGATTCGCTGTCGAAGGGATTTTCTATGCGGTTAGGACAAAAATCGCTTTGAGATTGGAGCGGGTGACGGGAATCGAACCCGCGTCTTCAGCTTGGGAAGCTGAGGCCCTACCATTAGACGACACCCGCTATATAGCGTTATCAATAGTGTAGAACGTGTATTGGACTATTACCAATGGAATGGTGGCAGAAAAATGGCGTCGACTGTGCGGGGCCTCAAGACGGATCAGCCTCTTTTAGCTCCCGTATCAGGCTGAACGCCATAAATCCTACAAGCATCACACCGCCAATGAGGCCCGCCCATATTAGCGAACGCCCCCACAACGGTGGATCAGCAAATTGCAGCCGGCTTGGGCCGGCCAATTCGATTCGCGCAGCGAGTTCTGCAGAGCCAATTAAATTGTGTTGCTGTGCCAGTTGGTGGATCGTTGCGTCGCTGATCATCTGCTGCTGCGGAAATCCTTCAGCCGCATCCGCGGCCCGACCAGTCACGACCTGAAACGGGCCTTCACCCTGTGCGACGAACAATAATTTCTCCGGGCGCCAGCCGAGTTCAAGATGCAGGGACAAGTCGGTACTGCCCTTATCTATAACAACCTTCCAACGACTGAATCGCTGCAGGGGAATCGTCAGGGGATCGCTGATGATGGCGTTACCACCACCTCGCAAATGATAAAAGTGCCCGCTGGCGACACGCCGCCAGTGCGGATTTGTAGCCCGTGCCCCAGCCACGGCCTTAGTTTCTGACCATACGAATATGCTTGCTCGCACGGTAACATTGTCGCCCGGCAATTTGAGCCCAACGCGGTCAACGAGAATCGGGCCGCTAATGTCGAAGATATAGCCGCCATCATTTTTATCACGCCCTGATGGAGCAAGCGTCAACGATTCTCTGATTGTATCAACGTGAGGACTGTTCTTAATACCGGTGATCTGTGCCAGTGACCAGTCGTCAGGAACATCACGCCAGGTTAGTCGTAAGTACTGATTGCGATCGTTCTCGCCGTTGGCTGTCAGGTTGATGCGGCGGCGTTCGATTCGCTCGCCGTCTCGGCTAAGGAAAGCAATGCTTCCCGAGCCTATCAGGCGCCAGTTTTGCAAGTCATCGCTACCGTGCACATTCAGGTGCCCGATAAACGAATTGTTACTTTCGGGCCACACCAGATCTAGCGCATCGAACATTTGTGGGCGATTTCCTAGATCAGCAATGTAGGAAGTAAGCTTTTTGTCTGGCTGCCTAAAATCCCCGGGCTGATCGAAACTTTCCAACGAGACAGTCGTCTCTTCGGCACTGCGCTTCACCAATAGGTTCAGGCTCGATGCGTGCGTGTCTTGCCCGGAATAAAGCGGCAGGAGTACAAGAGGCACGGAGGTCTCTGCAACTGTACGTTCTTCTGCTGGCCGCACAATGCCGCGGGGCACCGGTTGGCCGGCACGGTTATAGACGCCCAGATCACGCAACGCTGGATCGGTTGCAGACTGGTAAACCTCCAGAGGCAATTGAATTTGATATAAATCCGCCGCCCGATCGAGATTAACCGCCCAGCCGTAGGCATAGTCATCCGCATCTGGCAACTCGCGCGCCTGCAATGAAGCGAACAGAACAGGCAATGCAAGGAAAATGCAGCTTTTCAGGAGCGTAGTCATCTACGTACGCTCCATATTAGATTCGTCATGCACATCATCACGCATTTTTTCGTTCTTCCTCGGAGGAACAGGTGCGAAGTATCCAACAACCAAGAGCAGACCACCGGTACCAATGAACGAGACGATGCGCTCAACTGTGTCGCTATTGCCAAGATCAATCAGGAATAGCTTCACGACGACCACGGCCATCAAGCCCGCGCCAACATACCACGTGACCCGGTTCTGCCAACGCGCTCCCAGCACCATGCCAATGAAGCCTAGAACCCCCCAGTAAATTGACAAGGTTGACTGCACTAGATCGGATCGGAACAACAAGTCAAAGTCCCAGGCTACACCACCCAGGTGATGCGTCGCACGCACTACGGCAGCAGTCGACGTGACCAATGCAAAGATACCGATCGCCCGCAGGCCAGATTGCCAGATGTCTGGTGAATTGATCTTCCCGGACTTGCGCGCGTGTAACAGCCAGTAAATCGCAACCAGACAAGTAAATGCGGTGACAATGTCCAGGGGATTCAGCAAAGGCACGTAGCTCAAAGGCGACGGATTGCCTGATGAAAAAATGTTCGCTCCGCCGATGATGACCAATTGGACCGCAACGAGCACGCCGGTGCCGATGTGATAAGCCGCCAGATTCTGATTTACCGGCCAGTCAAGTCGGTGCCGTATTGTACGCACCGCCAATAGAACGAGCCCAGGCACTAAGCCCGCCCCGACGACCAACCAAGTTTGACTGACCCCAAGCCTTTCTATCTGCCAAACGACCTCCCACATGGCCATGCCAGTCAGAAACAATAATGTCAGGGTATGCAGCAAAGCTACCGGCCTCGCAAACTGATCCCGCTGCGTCCAAAGAATGCCGTACTGAACTGCCAAAGCGAATGGCCATACGAACCATCCAAGGTACTGCAACGGGTGCCCAGAAGCCGAAGCGATGGAAAATACGGGAACCAGCAGTATGGGCAGAAACGCCAGTATCGCTGCACGCGCCAGGGGCCAGTTGATACGCATACCGATATACAGCAGTGCCGCTGCGAATGCCGTGAGGTAGGCCACTTGCCCGGTTGGATTATAAGTAGCGAACAAACGGTCATCAATCTCCATGAACCCGCTTCCTATGCACCACGCTATGCCCCAGCAAAACAACCCGAGCGCACTGCGTGAAAAAACATCAGCAACACCTTCGCGAAACCGGTCATAGCAATGCGCGGAGAAGATAGACGCAACACCGATCAGCATGCCACCCAGGTAGTTGCCGTTGATGACGGCGATGCCTGCTCCATCCTTCCAGCCATACATCGTAAATGCTATACCCGCGCCGATTTGCAGTGCGCCACCGCAAAAAATCGCCAGTCTTCGTCCTTGACGAGCCCCAACCCAAACAAGCGCGGCGCCTTCAAGCGCCCACGCAGTAGCGGTCCATCGAGCGTCCAGCGCAAGTGGAATCGCAATGGTTGCAAACGCGATGGCTAGCGCAATGTAAGTTTGAACCAACAATCGGAAATGGTTTGGCCTGAATCGATACAATGCGAGCGCCGTTACAGCATATGCTAGCGCTACGACGATGGCACTGATGGCAAGTCCATACTCTGTATCTGATACCAGTCGTGCTTGCAGCGCGAACGCAACCACCGGCGTACCAAATACCAGAGTGCCGTCGACAACGTGCTTAAGAACGGGCGCTTGTCGAAACGCGAATAAGATTGAAACTGCTTGGTAAAAAACAAAGTACGCGATTAGGAAGGGCTCGGTGCTGGCGAACAACTCGGGGCGATAATTCGAATAGCCCCATACGCCGCCGATGACGAAGGTGAACAAAAAGCCAATGAGGTTTAGTTCTCTCCAGGCCTTAAACCAAGCGATTCCCAGTATCGCCGCATTCAGCACGAGATAGTAACTAAACAACAACACGTGGTTGCCGCTACCTGTCGAGACGAGGATAGGCGCAAGGAAACCGCCAATGCTTCCCAGGATAGCAAGCGAACGCGAGTCTTGTAACACCGCTAGCATGGCTGAGAAACTCATTAAGGCAAGCAGCAATGCGAAAGCGAGGCCTGCCGGCAGCAGGCTAAAGAAGCGCAGAGCTGTGAATATAGTCAAATACAGGACGCCCACGCCACCACCCTGCAGACTCAGTGCGTAGACGGGAAGTTTTTCACGCAACCTCCAGCCGATGACGAGCAAAGTAATGCCGAAGCAGGCAACCCCTATCAGTCGAAGTTCAATCGGTAGTACAAGCATCTGCCGCTCAATTGCATATCTCAGCAAAAACGCGATACCGAAAAATGAAATGATAACGCCAGCCTTCACCGGCACGTTGCCGGTCGTGAGCCAGATTTTTGATAGAGTCATCCATTTATCAACCAGGCTTGGTTCTGATGGTGCGGTAGCTCGAGTAACTTGTGTTGTTGCTTCCGACTTGGAAGTAACAGGCTTTTCCTCCGAAAACGGATCCGAATTGTAAGGATCAGACACTGTCGGTGTGGACGGTCGCTTCGGTGCACTCGCTAAAGGCAAGGCCGGCGACTCTGTCGTGGCAGTCTCCCTGATCAACGGTTCGGGTGCCGATTCTTTTTCAGCTATTGGTTCACTTGCCTGCTTGTCCAGACGTCGCTGCAAAAGGGTCACCGCACTTTGCAAGTCGGATACGCGGGCCAGCAAAAAACCAATCACCGCGCCGAACACCGCAGCGTAGAACGAGCCTCCCATGCCTCCGACCATCATGCCGATGACGATGCCAATGACTACAAAAATTAATGTATTCACTGCAATACCCTCCCACGAGCATTCACTGACTTTACCGTCTCACCCGCAATTATGAGACATAAAGTGGCGAGGCGGTGTGATGCTTGTAGGTATTATGGTTCTCAGCCTGATAGGGGAGCTAAAAGAGGCTGATCAGTCTTGAGGCCCGCTACCGCGCGTTTCAATTGGTTCTAAAGTGATAAGTACTGGGTGGGGATGGTAAGTGGGCAGCGGAGCGGTGTCAGCGGATCTCATTCCGAACTATCGGCAATCGTACCTTCTGCAAGGCCATCATCAGCGTTAATCACATTGTTGCTTTGCGCGGTGACTTGCAGCGTAAAATGTTCGGTGCTTTCTTGCAGCTCATCATTGTAAAGTTCTACGAAGATTGTTTTTTGCGTTGTCCCGGCAGGAATGATCCGGATGCCCCGCTTCTCCTTGAAGTCCTCACCCTCAATGGCGCTGCCACTGAAGGTCGTCACTTTAACTCTCACGTCATTTTTCGTGGGTTTCGACAATGTGACCTTAAACCTTGCACTGTTGCCCTCAAGCCCGCTGGCAGCGGCCACCCTGAGCTGTGCCTTGTTGCTCTGATCGTCATTATCCACAATGATGCCGACCGCGGTGTCATCACCTAATTGGGCATTGGTCGGATTCGACAGCCTGAGACTCATTTTTTCATTGAGTTCAATAGCATCGTCATCAATCGTCTTGACCCAGATAGTCCGCTCGGTCTGGCCAGCTGCGAGCATGCGACTGCCTGTCTTTGGTAGGTAGTCGTTCGGTGACACGGCCGTGCCATTGATTGTATCCACGTCGAAGGTGACGTTTTCGGCAACCGGTTCAGAAAGCACGACGTTGAACTTAAGATAGTTGCCCTCTTTGGCGGTCGGGTTGTTGTCGATACTTAGGTTCGCAACCGACGAAGAATTGTCAGGTCGACCGAACACCACATAGGTTATTCCCGCATCGTCCCTACCTCCTGGGTTGGCCCAGCTGTCGCCTAGAATCACATCGTCGACGCCGTCGCCGTTGATGTCGCCAGCACTGAGTGATTTACCGGCCGTGTAACCCGGCGAATATATACGCGCAATCGGATCGAGCCCGTCAAGCACCACTCCGATGCCCTCGGCCAGCGAAGCCAGCTCAAGTTCAGCAGGAAACTCGCCGGCAGTCGTATCTCGCCCGAACACCACGTAGCCGCGCCCGGCGGATCGGCCCGTCGACTTGGCACCAACAATAATGTCATCAATGCCGTCATCGTTGACGTCGCCGAGAGCCACCATATCGCCGATCTGATCTTGATCTTGGATGCCATTCACGACGAAACCCGCACTGCCGTCGCCCTCGGCGAGTGACGAGAGCTCGAAGATGAACGGAAATACATCACGACCACCCTTGCGTCCGTAGACTACATGTGTCGCACCCGCGTTGTCGCTTCCACCCGGGTCAGCGCCCGGTGTACCGATAACGATATCATCGACTCCGTCGCCATTGATATCACCGACTCCGATGCCTTTTCCAGCATAGTCAGCCACGGCACTCCCACGCAGCGTGAAACCGATATCACTGGGAACGCGCTCCAAACTAACCAACGAGACTCGGTCCGGGAAAGCTCCGGCGGCTGCATCACGGCCGAAGATCACGAAGACTTCGCCGGCGCTTGAGAGGTTGTCCGACTTCGCCCGCGGCGCGCTCAAAACCAGATCGTCTATTCCGTCACCATTAATATCACCCATGTCGGCGGCGTAACCCGCTTCGTCAAACTCGAGGGTGATGCCGAGTTCGAACCCTCTGCTGCCATCGCCACTGCGTATCCATTCCCTGCCAAACTCTGCTGGAAAGCCGCCCACTGCTTCAGAGCGGCCAAAGACGACATGCGAATCTGCGTGCTCGCCAACCTCAGCGGCATACAGGTCATCGATGCCATCGCCGTTGATATCGCCCATCTTTCCAGAAACTCTTCCCGCCCCGCGAAACACGAAACCCGGAACGCCGTCGCCGTTGACCAAGTCATCCAGTTCGAATTCCGATGGGAACCCAGCCGACACATTACTTCGACCATATACGATGTAGACGCTGCCGCCACCAGACGAAGTGTAAGAATAGTCAATGCTGCCAATAATCAAGTCATCAATGCCATCACCGTTAAGATCGCCGCCGCTGCTCCGAGAGCCAGCCACAATGGCTGACCTGAAATCGCCTCTAATTCCGCGTTCGCCGTACAAGACAAACCCAGTGCTGCCGTCACCTGTTGCGAGTGAGGCCAGTTCGATCTCTGCCGGAAAAACATCATCGGCCTCCCGGCCAAACACCACATAGGCTCCACCGAGGTAGGTCTCGCGGTAGACGCCAACGTCGTAATATGCCCCCGATGCGCCAATTAACAGATCATCTATGCCGTCATCATTGATGTCGCCGACAACGCTGACCGACACGCCGGACACATCAGCAATATCAACGCCATTAAGAACGAAACCCGTACTGCCGTCGCCGCTCGCGAGTGAGCCCAGATCGAATTCCGCAGGAAACGGCTGCGCCATGGCGTGCGATGAGATAAAAGTAAAGATGACGGCGACCATTGCACCTGACCAGTGCAGCCTTTGCCACCAACGAGACGTTTGTTGCGAGATCTCAGAAGATCGGCTCATTCTGCCAATAGCACGATTGAAAGAAATTCGAACGCACATTAGTCATATCCCCGCCATACCGGCTTTACTAAATTGCTTTCGCGTCTATCGACAGCGGGAACGCGTCAATGCAATAAGTACGTTCCGACCGCCGCATGGCAATGCTTTAGCTGCCAGCTTTTTTGAGATGCTGGCTTATTTGCATACTAACACCGATATTAGTTGATCACGCCGACAACAGGTTATGTAGCATTGATGTGCACATATGAGTGAACCGGAGCCAAGTTTGAAATGGGAAATCAGTCATATCAGGCGGTTTACGATCCACTATTGTCTACGCTCATAAAATGGGTGTCGTCTAATGGCAGACCCATCAATACCCGGCATCCATATCCACAACGTTCAGCAGGGGTTCGCCGGCAATAAAGCGTCGCAGATTTTCGGCTGCAATAATCTGCATCCGTCGCGTGCCGTCGCACTGCTGAACGTTGGGCATGGCATGGCCCGGCATTCTGCGCGCTGGGTGGCGGCGACCATCACGACGATCGCCAGCCGCGCATCCAGCTTGAAGCGAAGCATTGAGCCGATTGCGCTGGCTGAGTTTCTAATCTTTGAAAACATCGTCGGCATCCTCAAGCATGGTTTTCTCCGCTTCCTCACCGAGCTCTCGCTGAAGACGGATGATATCGCGCAACATCGTGACCACTTCGTGGTACCCTTCCCATTGTAGCATGTTTGAAAGCACAGCTCGCAGTTTTTTCAAGTTTTTTTTTTTTTTTTTTTTTTTTTTTTTTTTTTTTTTTTTTTTTTTTTTTTTTTTTTTTTTTTTTTTTTTTTTTTTTTTTTTTTTTTTTTTTTTTTTTTTTTTTTTTTTTTTTTTTTTTTTTTTTTTTTTTTTTTTTTTTTTTTTTTTTTTTTTTTTTAGGAGCAACCCGTACCTTATCCGCACGAATCCCGCCCTCGGTTTCACTTCGTCCCGCCTCGGACCACGCACGAATAGAGTCCGAAGCGTCAATGAGGTCTCATCGGGCAAGCTCGGCAAGCGGTTCAATGATCTGGGTCTCCAATCGCTCCCGTTCGTCGCGTGAATCGAGCTGGTTGATTTCCAACTGCGTCAAGATCAAGCTGAATTGTTGACGAATGACATTCACCGACGCGGTAATGCTGCGTTGCGCCGTTCCAGGTCGGCCAAGGCTGCGATCGTTGAACTGGAATCGGCATCGACGGAAGATTGAACGGAAAGCAGCCGGCCACGCACCTGTTCCTGGTTATCGAGAATGCGCTCAAAGGACTGCCGATACTCCTGCTCGCGTCGCGCAAGCTCTGCCAACAGTTCATCGCGTGTCACAACGCGAATCGTGTGCTCGGCCGATCGAGCCTGGTTGGGACCGGACACATCATCGTAATCGCCCGCTTCCGCCTGGATGGATAAGCGATCTCCAGGTTGTGCGGCGGCGGCAGACAACGGCCAATTCACCGTGGAAAAAAAACTCTTTGACCCGGCATCAAACGTTGGCAAGTCAATGAACCGTTCCTTTTCACCCTCGCGTAGGAGTTGGTAACGAAGCATCACGTCTGCAATGCCGTACGTGTCGCGAACGCTGATCTCCATGGGAAGGACGGCTTCCGGGGTGACCATGTCACCAACACCAGGAAGAATCAGCCTGACGCGAGGCGCATCGTCCTTTCTGGCACGCACCGAGAATCGGACCGGGCGTCGGTTGGCAAGGCCCGTCTCATCTTCCAGCGCGAAGTGAAGCGTCGTCGATTTCTGAACATCAAATTCGGCGGCACATTCGTATTCGTCAATCGCTGCTGTCACGATGCGTTCCGTGCCTGACATCAACGTGGCACTGGCGACCGGCTTGTTGGTTGTGACGGCCAATCTTATTCGACTTCCCGGCAGCGCTTCCGTTGCACGCTGCCCTTCACCGAGCTTGAATTCTTTCAGGCCACTGTATGCCGGCGGCGTAACGGTGATCGTGGCCGCAACGACCTGCGGACGATCCACCAGCCTCACCTGAATCAACTTCGTTCGATCGTCACCGCCTTCGAGATAGAACGCAAAGTCCTGCTCGACAGCCTTGACCGTGAAGCGATATCGATAGTCGCCGGCGCTGCCGACCGTGAACATGGATTCTCGCGCCTGTTCTCCGTCGGCAGTCGTGTAGAAAATCTCTACCGAACGCGGTTGAACGCCTTCGGCGCTGGCTTCAATTTCAACATCGTCACCACGGGCGGCAATGATCTCGCCGGCATCTGAATTGACAATGAGTTTCGTTCGGCGTGGCCATTCGACATTGGACAAGAGCAGATTTCGCTGAACACCTACCCGCAACTGTTGCGGAAGGAATACTCCCAGCGTAATGAGTGCGCCGACCGCCAGCAGCGCATGGCAAGCCTGTTGCTGCCGCTTCGAATCCAGCACTGCGTCGAAGTCCAGTCCGGTCGCACGCGCTCCCGCACCAGCCACAACGGCGCGAACCATTTCGCGTGAATTGCTTTCCGCCGCGCCGACCTGTCCCATGGAGAATTGCACGGCCGATATCAAGGACGATGCCAAATGCGGGTACCTGCGTTCTACAAGGTTTGCCATCTGCGACCGACCCATTGGCGATCGAAGCGGGACAATAATGAGCCGGGTTGCCAGCAGGGTCGCCCCGCCGATCAGCACGATCAACATGGCCGCACGCACCGTCCATTGAATACCGTGCAGCCAGTAGTCCAATGCGGGTTGTACTGCGCGGCAGTCACAAACACCGACACGACGATCGCCAGACCGTAAACAAACACGATCCGTCGCAGTCGCCCGGCAAGCGCGTCCAACCGCCCTGCCAGTTCAGGCGCGAGGTTGGGCGTTGGCGTTTCAATTGTTGCTTGATCGTGCATTTGTCAACTCAACGGGTCTTATGTTCTTGTTCATGACTGTTATTCATTGTCTACAGCAATCGACACCATTTCCGCATGGCCCATTCGATCAGCAAACCGAGCAGGATGGACATGACGGTCGCACGCGTGTCCCAGAGGCTCATGGGTCGTGAACGAATCATCCCCTCTTCATGCAGGTCACGAATCGCATCCGGAATTTCGCCAGCTGTTGCTCTACTTCATAATAGGAAGCATTGTCGGCCTGCTCTACGAGCGAGGTAGACCGGCCAGGTTCATCTGAGGGTTGAGGATTTCAATGTTCGGCCTTGAAACGTGAATGCCGCGTGTTGCATGGGTTGGTTCTTCATCTCCGGCATCGGGGATGGTCAGCATGATTCGGATAGTTGCCGGTCTGGTCCGGAACGAACTGCCCCTGGAACCAGCCGGGACGATCACCCCTTGCGCGCAGCACAACATCGGTGCGTCGCGAATCCACTTCGACCTGGGCGGTTACCTGCGAAGCGGAGATGGGTTCATAGCGATCGTTGAACAATCGTGCGTCGACCGTGACCGTTTCACCGAGCGCGTATTGATCGCTTTCCGTCAGAAGCATGCCTCGACGTGTGCCGCCAAGCAACTTGCCTTCAGCGGAATCGAATCATCTGCACCCAATACCTGTCAAAACCGTTCCGGGGCGTTTCACCGCCACCGCCAGGTTCCATCGAATCCGACAAAGCCCGTTCGACCCGCACCGACATACTGCACTGCCGCCAGGACATGCGCTCCGTAGTTGTTACGCATCCGCGGATCGCCATGGCGCATCAGCACGGTGGCCACCGGCTTTTGCCTGAGTACTGGGAAGTGCCAATAGATATCCGTATCCGTTTGCCACGCCAGTCGCGTGGAGGCCGGGTCATCCGCCATGCGAAGCACGGGATGTCCGAATGCCGTATCGGGAAAGTCCAGTCTGGCGGGCTTGAGTTGATAGTGTCCGATTCGGTTGAGCAGCA